>NZ_LT629791.1:4000000-6400000 GCF_900105925.1 Jiangella alkaliphila
GTGGAAAAGGATGTGGAGTTGCGAAGACAACCAGGAGGTTGGCTTAGAAGCAGCCACCCTTGAAAGAGTGCGTAATAGCTCACTGGTCAAGTGATTCTGCGCCGACAATGTAGCGGGGCTCAAGCACACCGCCGAAGCTGTGACAATCACACAATCAACTAAGCCTTCGTGGTTCAGGTGTGTGGTTGGGTAGGGGAGCGTCGTGTGGCGGTTGAAGCGGCGGGGTGACCCAGTCGTGGACGCTACACGAGTGAGAATGCAGGCATGAGTAGCGAAAGACGGGTGAGAAACCCGTCCGCCGAATGACCAAGGGTTCCAGGGCCAGGCTAATCCGCCCTGGGTAAGTCGGGACCTAAGGCGAGGCCGACAGGCGTAGTCGATGGACAACGGGTTGATATTCCCGTACCGGTTGTGGCGCGACCATGCCGAGCCCGGTGATGCTAACCACCCGAACCTACCTCTTCACCCTTCGGGGTGGCTGGTGGGGGAGCGTGGGATCCGAACCGGTAGTAGGCAAGCGATGGGGTGACGCAGGAAGGTAGCCCATCCCGGGCGATGGTAGTCCCGGGGTAACAGTGCAGGGCCGTGGTAGGTAAATCCGCCACAGTAGCGCCCGAGGCTGGATGCCGAGCCGATTGCGGCGAAGTGGGTGATCCTATGCTGTCGAGAAAAGCCTCTAGCGAGTTCCATAGCCGCCCGTACCCCAAACCGACACAGGTGGTCAGGTAGAGAATACCAAGGCGATCGAGTGAACCGTGGTTAAGGAACTCGGCAAAATGCCCCCGTAACTTCGGGAGAAGGGGGGCCCGATACGTGAACGGACTTGCTCCGGGAGCGTTGAAGGCCGCAGAGACCAGGGGAAAGCGACTGTTTATTAAAAACACAGGTCCATGCGAAGTCGCAAGACGATGTATATGGACTGACGCCTGCCCGGTGCTGGAACGTTAAGGGGACGAGTTAGCCTCACGGCGAAGCTCAGAACTTAAGCGCCAGTAAACGGCGGTGGTAACTATAACCATCCTAAGGTAGCGAAATTCCTTGTCGGGTAAGTTCCGACCTGCACGAATGGCGTAACGACTTTCCCACTGTCTCAACCACGGACTCGGCGAAATTGCACTACGAGTAAAGATGCTCGTTACCCGCAGCAGGACGGAAAGACCCCGGGACCTTTACTATAGCTTGGTATTGGTGTTCGGTTCGGCTTGTGTAGGATAGGTGGGAGACTGTGAAGCCGGCACGCCAGTGTCGGTGGAGTCAACGTTGAAATACCACTCTGGTCGTACTGGATATCTAACCTCGGTCCGTGATCCGGATCAGGGACAGTGCCTGGTGGGTAGTTTAACTGGGGCGGTTGCCTCCTAAAAGGTAACGGAGGCGCCCAAAGGTTCCCTCAGCCTGGTTGGCAATCAGGTGTCGAGTGCAAGTGCACAAGGGAGCTTGACTGTGAGACCGACAGGTCGAGCAGGTGCGAAAGCAGGGACTAGTGATCCGGCAGTGGCTTGTGGAAGCGCTGTCGCTCAACGGATAAAAGGTACCCCGGGGATAACAGGCTGATCCTGCCCAAGAGTCCATATCGACGGCATGGTTTGGCACCTCGATGTCGGCTCGTCGCATCCTGGGGCCGTAGCAGGTCCCAAGGGTTGGGCTGTTCGCCCATTAAAGCGGTACGCGAGCTGGGTTTAGAACGTCGTGAGACAGTTCGGTCCCTATCCGCTGCGGGCGCAGGAGACTTGAGAAGGGCTGTCCCTAGTACGAGAGGACCGGGACGGACGAACCTCTGGTGTGCCAGTTGTTCCGCCAGGAGCACCGCTGGTTGGCTACGTTCGGAAGGGATAACCGCTGAAAGCATCTAAGCGGGAAGCCTGCTTCAAGATGAGGTCTCCCACACCGCGAGGTGGTAAGGCCCCCAGCTAGACGACTGGGTTGATAGGCCGGACGTGGAAGCCCAGCAATGGGTGAAGCTGACCGGTACTAATAGGCCGAGGACTTGACCACACACACCAAACATCCCAACACCCCCTCACAGGCGTGTCGGGGCTGCGGTAACAGATGAAGAACACCAAAACGCGTCCACTATACGGTTCCCGACCAACGAACGGGCACCAACCCCAGCACACACCCCCACACTCCACACACGTGGACCAAAGGGGTGGATGGTGCGGGGCCGGTGACACAACTCCATAGACGTGCCGGCGGTCATAGCGGCGGGGAAACGCCCGGACCCATTCCGAACCCGGAAGCTAAGCCCACCAGCGCCGATGGTACTGCCCTCTAGCGGGGGTGGGAGAGTAGGACACCGCCGGACACACACCCAGTGAGGCCCCAACCCATCAACGGTTGGGGCCTCACGCACGTCCAGGCCCACCGCGGGCTGGCCTACGCCCGCTCGACATCGTTGCGGAAGCGGCGACGCACCAGACCAGGGCAGTGCGGTACACGAGGGCGGTTCGCTCGAGCGTCGGCATCCCCAGGCCCACGGCGGAGCCCGCTACGCCATTTCGGTTGCCGACAGGGGAGAATGTGGGTGACCACCTGAGGAACGAGAGGAATCATCGATGTCTGGTCCCGACCGCCCCAGCACGCCGGATCCGTCTGACGACGGCCGAGCCGGGCGAAGCGGCGGTGGCCGAGACGACCGGCCCGCCGGCGGATCGCGCGGCGGCGCGTCCCGGCGTGGCTCTGATGATCCCTCGAACCCCGAGCGTCGAGGGGGTGGCCGTCCTTCGGGCGGCCGTGGCTCCGGCGACGACTCCCGCGCTGGTGGCCGCGCCTCCAAGCCGCGTTCCGGCGATGACAACCGCGGTGGTGGCCGTCCTTCCGGTGGCCGTTCCTCCGGTCAGCGCTCCGGCGACGACTCCCGTGGCGCCGGTCGTCCCTCCGGCGCGGGCGGCCGCCCGTCTGGTGGCCGGTCATATGGCCGCTCCGGCGACGACTCGCGCGGCAGTGACCGTCCCTCCGGTGGCCGTTCCTCCGGTCAGCGTTCCAGTGACGACTCTCGTGGCGCGGGCGGCCGCCCGTCCGGCGGCCGTCCTTATGGCCAGCGTTCCAGTGACGACTCCCGTGGCGCGGGCGGCCGCCCGTCCGGCGGCCGTTCCTACGGTCGCTCGGGCGACGACTCGCGTGGCGGCGACCGCCCGTCCGGTGGCCGTCCTTATGGCCAGCGTTCCAGCGACGATCCCCGAGGCCGTGGTCGCCGCGACGACCGTGGTTCTGATTCGCGCGGCGAGCGCCGTAGCGAACCCGGCGGCGGCCGGCCGTACGGTCAGCGCTCCAGCGACGATTCGCGCGGTGGTGACCGTACCGCTGGCGGCCGTGGCGGCGATCGCTCGTCCGGCGGACGAGCGGGCGGTCGTCCCGGCGGTGGCGGTGGTGGCGACCGAGCCGGAGGCGAACGTCGCGGCGGTGGCCCCCGCGGCGGCAGCGGCGACCGCGGCCCGCGCGGCGGCGGTTCCCGTGGCCCGGCCGACGGCGCGGACGGTTCCCGCACGGCGCCTGGGCCGAGCAGCGCCCCTCGCGTCCCTGATCCCATCGTCGACGAGGACGTGACCGGCCGCGAGCTCGACGAGGAGATCAGGTCCGAGCTCAGCGCGCTGTCCGGGCAGATGTCGGCCGCGGTGGCGCGGCACCTGGTGATGGCACAGCGGCTGCTCGAAGATGACCCGCAGCTGGCCTACGAGCACGCCATGGCCGCGCGACGCAAGGCCGGGCGCATCGGCGTCGTCCGCGAGGCCGCCGGCGTCGCCGCCTACCTGGCCGGCAAGTACGCCGACGCTCTCGCCGAGCTGCGGGCCGCTCGCCGCATGACCGGCTCTGCCGAGTACCTGCCGATGATGGCCGACGCCGAGCGTGGCCTCGGCCGCCCCCGGCGCGCCCTCGACCTCTCGCACGATCCCGCGGTGACCGGCCTCGACACCGCCGGCCGCGTCGAGATGCTCATCGTCGCCGCCGGCGCCCGCCGCGACCTCGGCGATCACGAGGCAGCGGCGGTGTCCCTGCAGGTCCCCGAGCTGCGGTCCAACGCCCGCGCCGAGTGGGTCGCCCGCCTCCGATACGCCTACGCCGACGCCCTACTGGCCGCCGGACGCGACAAGGAGGCACGCCGCTGGTTCCTGCGCGCCGCCGAGGCCGACATCGACGACGAGACCGACGCCGCCGAGCGTGCCGCTGAACTCGGCGAGGACTGACCCCGGGGCGCGACGGGTGAAGGTACTTCCGAGTTCCGCGAGCACTGACGGCACGAACGGCCCCCCGGACACCACGGGTAGGCGTTCGGCCGAGCTAGCGGAGGCCGATGGTCGTCGCGCCGACGGCGTCGCCATCGCTCGGCGACACGTCGCGGCCCACCGCTCACGGGCGCCGGCGGGGCCACCTCGCCCGTCGGGCCACGGTGATCCGCACACCCTGCATAGCCCTCTCGTCACCAGATGCGGCTATCAGGGCGCCGTCCGTCCCGGCGGGCAGCACCACGCCGGGGCGTCCCGTCGTGCGACACATCCACCCGTTGCTGTCCACAGCCTCAACCACTTCGTTCGCTCATCCACAATTCGGCATTTCGCGGCTGCACGCTCCCTCAACCCCACCCCACGATGGACGCAGACCCCGATCCCCTCAGCCGAAGGAGCCCCACGATGAGCCCGAAGAAGAAGTCGGTCGAACACGCCAACCAGGTCCGGCTGGTCGGCCGCCTGTCCGTCGAACCCGAGGCGGTCATGCTGCCCAGTGGCGACGAGATCGTGACCACGCGCCTGGTCGTCCAACGTCCCAGTCCACCGGCGGGTGTCCCCGCTCCACGTCGCGTCGACACCGTCACGTGCACCGCCTGGGGGCCGGCGCAGCGCCGAAGCCTGCGCGTCCTCGACGAGGGCGACACCGTCGAGATCACCGGAGCGCTCCGCCGCCGGTTCTGGCGCTCGGGCGCCGGCCCTGGTCAGAGCACCTTCGAGATCGAGGTCGAGTCGGCCAATCTCAAGGCTCGCCGACCACCGCCGACACCGAAGAAACGTCCGGCCGCGGCCACGCAGCCGCGTGCGGATCCGTCGTCCGATCGGCGCCTAGTGCTGGTCGGGGGCGAGGTCGCGCATCAGTAGCCCCGTCCACGGCTTCGGCCCGAACGACGTCGACTTGCGCGGCATCCGCTCGCCGCGGGCCGCCAGTGCCAGGACGTCCGCCAGCGCGGGCGGTCGCACCAGCACGGCCAGGCCCGCGTGGCGTGCGGCAACGCGGAGAGCGTCCCGGCCGTCGTGGTGGTACGTCACACGCGGATCGGCGTCGTCGACGTCCCACAGGTAGGCCAGCAACACGTCCACCAGCACGGCAGCGTCCAGGGCATCCCAGCCGTCCGGCCGGTCGGCAGGCACGGCGTCGGCGAGTAGCGATGGTCGCGGCGAGCGCAGCAGGGCCTGTCGTCGCCCGTCGCCGATGACGAAGGCAGTGCCTCGCTCGGCCTCGAGCGCGGCGATGGGGTCGTCATCGGCAGCCAGTTCGACGACGTCGAAGGCCTTGGCCGCGGCGGTCGCCGCCTCGTCGAGGGTCAGTCCGGCGACGCTGCGGTGGATAGCGCGCAGCTCCAGTGGGTGCCGGGCGGCGTCGACGAGCAGGGCCAGGCCGTGGTCGGTCGCCGTGGGGACAGGGTCGTCGGCGTGTACCGCGCGGTAGGCGGCGAACCGGTGGTGTCCGTCGGCGATCAGCGCGGTCCGGCCGGCCAGGTCGGCGGCGACGGCGGCCAGTGCGTCGGGCTGGTCGACGCGCCAGAGCCGGTGCGTCTCGCCGGCGACCGTGAACTCCTGGTGCGGCACCGTGCCGGCCGCGTGGTCGACGACCCCGCTGGCCGCACCGCCGCCGTCATATGTCAGCAGGATCGGCTCGAGCTGCATCCGGGTCGCGTTCATCAACGCGGCGCGGTCGGCCACCGGGCCGGGAAAGGTGTTCTCGTGTGGAAGAACAGGGCCGTCGAGGCCGACGCCACCCACCAGTCCGATCGCCGCGCCGCCCGCGGTCACGTGCTCGTAGACGTACAACGCCGGGGCCGGATCGCGGCGCAGCACGCCCGCAGTGCGCCACTCCCGCAGCGTGTGCGCGGCCCGGACGTACCGGTCGCCGTCGCCGGGCAGCGGGCGGGGGAGCGTGAGGTGAACGATGTTGTGCGGGTCGTGCGCCTCGAACTCGGCGAGCGCACGGTCGCCGATGACGTCGTATGGCGGGCACACCACCGCGGCCAGGTCGGTGCCGGGTGCGTACGTGGTCGCGCGGAACGGCGTCAGTCGCAGCGGCGGCCCGGCGGAGGTCATCTAGCGGATGGTACGCGGCCCCCCAAGGAGGGCCGGGCAGACCGACGATGAGAGGGGGCCGGAGGCCTCCTCGATATCGTCGGTGCGAGGCGCCGAGCCAAGGGTGACCGTTGCTGGGGCGATGCCCGGCACGACGGCATGCAAGGAGTAGAGGGCCGGGCACACCGGCTACGAGAAGGGGCCGGAGGCCTCCTCGACGTCGTCGGTGCGAGGCGCCGAGCCGGGGCGACCGTTGCTGGGGCCATGCCCGGCACGACGACACTCGAGGAACCGCTCCGCCCGGGCACGACCACCGGGAGATCCTGCTGGGAGGATGAGTGTCGTGCAGCCCCTGACCCAGACCTATGACGTCGCCCTCCTCGACCTCGACGGTGTCGTCTACATCGGCCCCCGTCCGGTGCCGCACGCCCCGGAGGCGTTGCACCGGGCGCGTCTGGCCGGCATGCGGCTGGCGTTCGTCACCAACAATGCCTCCCGGCCGCCGGAGCGGGTCGCCGCACACCTCACCGAGATCGGCGTCGAAGCACGGCCCGACGAGGTCGTGACGTCGGCGCAGGCGGCCGCCCGGTTGCTGGCCGAGCAACTCCCCAGCGGCTCGAGGGTGCTGGTGGTCGGAGGCGAAGGGCTCGAGGTCGCGTTGCGCGAGCAGGACCTCGTCCCGGTCTCCGGCACCGACGACGGCCCGGTCGCAGTCGTCCAGGGCTTCTCGCCGAAGGTCGATTGGCCGATGCTCGCCGAGGGCACCTACGCCGTGGCGTCGGGGCTGCCGTGGGTGGCGACCAACACCGATCCCGTCGTCCCGACCGACCGCGGCCGGGCGCCGGGCAACGGCACACTGGTCAACGCCATCCGGACGGCCACGGGTCGCGACCCGGTGGTCGCGGGCAAGCCGGAGCCGCCGATGCACCGGGAGGCGATGTTGCGGTCCCAGGCGACGCGGCCGCTGGTGGTCGGCGACCGCCTCGACACCGACGTCGAGGGGGCCAACGCGGCCGGAGCCGACAGCCTGCTGGTGCTCACGGGCGTCACCGATCCGATCGACGTCGTGCTGGCGCCGCCGCGGCTGCGTCCGACCTACGTGGGCCACGACCTGCGCGCGCTGGAGTTGCCGGCCGACGCGTTGGCGGTCCACGCGGGCGAGGCGAAGGTGGGCGACTGGCATGCGGTCGTCGACGGCGGCACGTTGCGGCTCACCCGGGTGACGGCCGGATCTCCGGTGGCGCCGGGCGATCCAGGCGCGGCCGGCATCGGCGAAGCCCGACCGGGCGAGGTCGGTCCCGGCGGGCACGGCGCAGACGCGGGCGGAGGGGGCGACGGCGAGCTGGACGCCTTGCGGGCGGCGTGCGGCGCCGTCTGGGCCGCGGCCGACGCTGCAGGGGCAGGCGGCGAGGGCGGCGAGGGTGCCGTCGACGCCGCGTCGGTGCGGGCCGCGCTCGATGCCGCTCGAATCACCCGTGCCCCGGCGCGGCCGTACTAGCGTTACCGTCATGCGGGAACTGACGGACGACGGCGGCAGCGGCGACGCTCAGGTCGACGAGGCGGTGCGGACGCTGGAGGCGCTCGACGGGCTGCCGGTGCATGAGCATGCGCCATTGATCGAGCGGGCCCATCAGGTGCTGCAGGACCGCCTGTCCGGTGAACCAGACGCTCCGTTCGACGGCGAGTCCGACGCGCCCGCGACAGAGGAGTACGACGCGGAGGCCGGAGAGTTCGACGACGCGGCAGCCGGTGATGACCTCGGCGGACCGTCCTCGCCGGGCGGGCCGTCGTCCCTGGGCGGGGCGGCGGACGACGTCGGCGACCGCGGCGCCGGCGAGGGCGAAGGCTGACCGCCCGGTGCCACCTCGACGACGACTCGATGCGGAGCTGGTGCGCCGTGGTCTGGCCCGCTCGCGCGAGCATGCGGCCACGTTGGTCGGCGACGGCCGGGTGATGGTCGGGGGGCGGGTCGCAACGAAACCGGCGACGGCCGTCGATCCGGCCGAGGCCGTGCGGGTGACCGAGCCGGCCGAGGGCGACGAGTACGTCTCGCGTGGCGGGCACAAGCTGGCCGGGGCGCTGGACGCGTTCGAGCCGGCCGGGCTCACGGTCGCCGGAAGACGATGCCTCGACGCCGGCGCGTCGACCGGCGGGTTCACCGACGTCTTGCTGCGGCGCGGCGCGGCGTCCGTGGTGGCGGTCGACGTCGGGTATGGGCAGCTGGCGTGGTCGATCCGATCCGACGACCGGGTCGAAGTGCACGACCGCACCAACGTCCGCGACCTGACCCCGGAACTCGTGGGGGAACCGGTCGCCGTCGTGGTGGGCGATCTGTCGTTCATCTCGCTGCGGCTGGTGCTCGGTCCGCTGGTCGCGGTGAGCCGGCCGGACGCCGACTTCGCGCTCATGGTGAAACCGCAGTTCGAGGTCGGCAAGGACCGCGTCGGCAAGGGCGGCGTCGTCCGCGACCCGGAGCTGCGGGCCGAGGCCGTCCTCGACGTCGCAAGGGCGGCCGGCGAGCTGGGCCTGGGTGTCAATGGCGTCACCGCCAGCCCGCTGCCCGGCCCGTCGGGCAACGTCGAGTACTTCCTCTGGCTGCGCGCCGGCGCACCCGGGGTCCGCACCGAAGACGTCCAGCGTGCAGTAGAGGAAGGGCCGCAATGACCCGCACGGTGCTGCTCGTCACCCACACCGGCCGCGAGGAGGCCAGACAGGTCGCCGCGAAGGTGATCGACAAGCTCGACGCGGCCGGCATCTCGGTGCGCGTCATGGCCGACGAGCGTCACGACATCCCGATCCCCGAGTCCGACATCCGGGTCGCCGTCGTCGCCGAGGGCGATCCGAACGCTGCCGACGACTGCGAGCTGGTCGTCGTCATCGGCGGCGACGGGACGATCCTGCGCGGCGCCGAGGTCGCCCGGCCCACCGGCACGCCGATCCTGGGCGTCAACCTCGGCCACGTCGGCTTCCTCGCCGAGTCCGAGGTCGACGACCTCGGGTTCACCGTCGACCACATCGCCAAGCGCGACTATCCCGTCGAGGAACGCATGACCATCGACGTCGTCGTGCGGCACAACGGCAAGCAGACGGCCACCGGCTGGGCGCTCAACGAGGTCAGCGTCGAGAAGCTCAGCCGCGAGCGCATGCTCGACCTCGTCGCCGAGATCGACGGCCGGGCGCTCTCGCGCTGGGGTTGCGACGGTGTCGTCATGGCGACGCCGACGGGCTCGACGGCGTACGCGTTCAGCGCCGGCGGCCCGGTGGTGTGGCCGGAGGTCGCGGCCCTGCTGATGGTCCCGATCAGCGCACATGCCCTGTTCGCCCGGCCGCTCGTGGTCGCGCCGACGTCGGTCATGGCGGTGACGGTGCAGCACCGCACGCCCGGCGCGATCCTGTGGTGCGACGGACGCCGCGCGGTCGAGCTGCCGCCGGGCGCACGGGTCGAGGTCAGCCGCGGGACGCAGCCGGTCCGGCTCGCGCGGCTGCACACGGCTCCGTTCACCGACCGCCTCGTCGCCAAGTTCGCCCTCCCGGTCGAGGGCTGGCGCGGCGCCCGCTCGTGACCCGGGCTTCCCGTCGGCGTGGGACCGGGTGCCAGAGGGCGTCAGGCGCGACAATCGGGGCGACCGGCCCGGCCCGAACAACCACGCATTCACCGACAAGTCGCAACCGTGTCCAGCGGCACCGCGACGGTAGGCTGAGGTCCCGTGCTTGAGGAAATCCGTATCCGTGGACTCGGCGTCATCGACGACGCCCAGTTGGAGCTGGGTCCGGGGCTCACCGTCGTGACGGGCGAGACCGGCGCCGGCAAGACCATGGTGCTGACCGGCCTCAACCTGCTCATGGGCGGCCGCGCTGACGGTGGCGCCGTCCGCACCGGCACCAGCCGCGCGCTGGTGGAGGGCCGCGTCACGATCGACGCGGGGGGAGTGGTCGCCGAGCGGGCGACAGAGGCCGGCGCCGACCTCGAGCCGGCCGCCGCCACCGGCAAGGGCAAGGACAAGAAAGAACGCGTCGAGCTGCTGCTCAGCCGCACCGTCATGGCCGAAGGCCGCTCCCGCGCCCACGTCGGCGGGCACAGCGCGCCGGTGAGCCTGCTCGGCGAACTGGCCGACGGGCTCGTCGCGGTGCACGGGCAGAGCGACCAGCAGCGGCTGCTGAGGACATCGCGGCAGCTCGCCGCCCTCGACCGGTACGCCGGCGCGGCGGTCGCCGAGCCGCTGGCCGAGTACACGACCCGCTACGCGCGGCTGCGAGCCGTCGAGTCGGAGCTGGCCGAGGTCACGTCGAAGGCCCGCGAGCGCGCCCAGGAGGCCGACCTCCTGCGCCTCGGACTGGGCGAGGTCGAGGACGTCGACCCGCAGCCGGGTGAGGACGGCGTCCTGCGCGGCGAGGAGGGCCGGTTGGCCCACTCCGACGCGCTGCGCACCGCGGCCGTCACCGCGCACCAGGGTCTGTCCGGCGACGAGACCATGCCCGACGCGCCCGACGTGCTCGGGCTGCTGGCCCAGGCCCGCCAGGCGCTGGACCCCGAGCGCGACCACGACCCCGACCTGGCCGCGCTGGCCGACCGGCTGGCCGAGGCCGCCTACCTGGTCGGCGACGTCGCCGCCGACCTCGCCTCCTACGGCGCCGGCATCGACACCGACCCCGAGCGGCTCGCTCAGGTCCAGGAGCGACGTGCCGCGCTCACCGCGCTGACGCGCAAGTACGGCGAGACCATCGACGACGTGCTGGCCTGGGCCGAGGCCGGGTCGCGGCGGCTGCTCGAGCTCGACGGCGACGACGACCGGGTCGCCGCGCTTGCGGATGAGCGCGAGTCGCTGACCGCCGAGCTGAACGACCTCGCCACCACCATCACCAAGGCCCGCACCGAGGCCGCCGCCCGCTTCGCCGACGACGTCAGCGTCGAGCTCACCGCGCTCGCCATGCCGCACGCCCGCATCGTCGTCGAGGTCCGCCCGCGCGACGGGTTCGGGCCCACCGGCGTCGACGACGTCGAGATCCTGTTCACCGCGCACAACGGCGCCCAGCCGCGGCCGCTCGACAAGGGCGCGTCCGGCGGCGAGCTGTCCCGGCTCATGCTGGCCATCGAGGTCGTGTTCGCCGGTGCCGACCCGGTCCCGACGTTCGTGTTCGACGAGGTCGACGCCGGCGTCGGCGGCAAGGCGGCGGTCGAGGTCGGCCGCCGGCTGGCCATGCTCGCCAAGCACGCGCAGGTGCTGGTGGTGACGCACCTACCGCAGGTCGCGGCGTTCGCCGACCATCACCTCAAGGTCGTCAAGTCCGACGACGGCCGCGTCACCAGCAGCGGCGTCGAGACCCTCGACGACACCGGCCGGGTCGGCGAGCTGTCGCGCATGCTGGCCGGCCTGGAGGGGTCCGCGTCGGCGCGGGCGCACGCCGAGGAGCTGCTCGAGACCGCGGCCAGCTCGAAGCGGAGCGGCTGACCCGCCCGAGGCGCGCCGCTGCCGCGCCACGGCAGCGCCGATCGTCGCGAAGATCCCGCCCTCACGACGCGGACCGGGCTAAGGTGATCACCGTTGGTGGGGGAGCGACGCCGTCGCAAACCGGACCCAGGGGGCGCTCATGGTCGCGGCTCTCGTCGCCCTGCTGGCTGTGGCCGCCACGGCGGTTCCGGCCCAGCAGGCGAGCGCGCTGGACGCTGCCCCCGCGGCAACGGCCGTCGTCGCGTCACCGGAGTTGCCCACGCCGCCGGACGACGAGGACGTCGCCCCGCTCCCGCCGAGCACGCCCGAGCAGGAGGACGCCTCCACCGAGCTGATCGAGCGGTACGCACCCGTCGTGCGCATCCGCGAACAGCTGGAGGCGTGCGGCGACGGCGAGCCGTACCTGCCGGTCGACGTCGACGTGATCTTCGACAACGACGGCGTCGCCCTGCGCGGGCCCTGGACGTCGAACGACCTCGTCGGCATCGCGCCGAGCGAAGACCGGATCGAGTCCGGACTGCTCGAGTATCACCTGGACTTCCCGGGCGACGCGCTCGACCCGGGCTGCGGCTACGAGCAGTGGGGCCGGCAGATCAGCGAGGGCACGGCGCCGACGGTGTACGGGCGCGTCGTCGCGGACCCGGCCCGCCCCGGCCACGTCGCCGTCCAGTACTGGTTCTTCTACGTCTACAACGACTTCAACAACCTGCACGAGGGCGACTGGGAGATGATCCAGCTGATCATCGACGCCCCGGACGCGATGGCCGCCCTCGACGTCGAGCCGGCCAGCGTCGGCTACAGCCAGCACTCCAGCGCCGAACGCGCCAGGTGGGGGGACGAGAAGCTCGAGCTCGTCGACGGCACGCACCCGGTGGTCTATCCGGCCGAGGGGTCGCACGCCAACTTCTTCACCGACGCCCTGTACCTGGGCGCCAGCTCGGCCGCCGGCGTCGGCTGCGACGACACGACCGGACCGCACACCGAGCTGGCGAACCTGCAGACCGAGGCGGTACCCACCGACACCGACGACTACCTGGCCGGCTACCCGTGGCTCGGCTTCGAGGGCCGCTGGGGCGAACGCCAGGAGGCCTTCTACAACGGTCCCACCGGCCCGAACATGAAGTACCAATGGACCGCCCCGATCCGCTGGTCGGAGAACAGCTGGCGTGACTCCAGCGCGACCGTGCCGCTGGGCTCGTCGCTCGGCCCCAGCGCGACCGGTGCGTTCTGCGGCGTCGTCGAGGGCGGCTCGAACCTGTTGCTGCAGTTGATCCGCAACCCGGCCGCGGTCCTGCTGGTGCTCGCCGGCCTCGTCGTCGCGCTCTTCGTCGTCGCGACCCGGACCACCTGGACGCCCGGCGACCCGGTCCCCGTGGCGCAGCGGCGCAGCTGGGGCCGCATCATCGTCGCGGCCCGGCGCATGTACACGCGGCACCCGCTGCTGTTCACCGGCATCGGGCTGGTCTACGTCCCGGTCATGCTGGCGGCGGCCGGGCTGCAGTGGGTCCTGGTCGAGGCCGGCGAGCTGACGTCGCTGGTCGACACCGACGGCGACCAGAACGCCGCGACGGTGTTCATCGTCGTGCTGATGGGCGGGGCGATCTCGCTGCTCGCCTACTTCTGCGTGGTGGCGGCGACGGCGCACGCCCTGCGCGCGCTCGACGACGGTGAGCGGGTGACCGTGCTGTCGGCGTACCGCGCGGTCCGGGCGAAGCTGCGGCCGCTGGCGCTGGTCGCGGTGCGGCTGGTGGTCGTCTGCTGGGCACTGCTGCTGTTCGTGTTCACGGCGCCGCTCGCGCTGATCTACGCGGTGCGCAACGGTTTCGCCGTCCAGGCCGTGATGATCGAGGACAAGTCGACGGGCGAGGCGTTTCGCCGCAGCCGCGAGGCCGTCCGCGGCCAGTGGTGGCGCGCGACGGCGGTCGCGGCGCTCGTCGTCGGGCTGGGCGCGATCACCGGCCCGCTGGTCGGCGTCATCCTGCTGCTGGTGTCCGACGGCTCGTTCAACGTGATCAACCTGATCACCGCGCTGGTCTACGTGGTCACGATCCCGTTCGTCGCGCTGGTGCTCGGCTACCTGTACTTCGACCTGAGCCTGCGGGCCGGATCACCTGACGTGGGTGAGGACCGGCCGGAGGTCGTCGCGGGAGCCTTGCCGAGGGAGTGAGGTGGCGCGATGGGAACGGACGGTGCTACCCGGCGGCCGGCGGCGGTGCGGCTGGCCGGACGGGCCGGGCGGGTGCTCGCGGGCGGTGCCGGGCTGGCGATCCGCGCCCTGACGCCGGGGCTCCCGGCGACGCCGGGGACGCGCACGCCTGACGGCCTGGCCGCGCCCCCACCGCCGCCGGGGGAGAATGACCACCAGACGGCGATCGTGCAGGTCGCGGCCGTCCGGCTGGGCGAGGCGGCGCTGGGCGTGGCCGCCCTGACCAGCCGCCGCGTGCTGGACGTCGCGGCCGGCGTGGCGATGCCGGTCGAGGCCGCGGCCGCGATGGTGGTCCGCGCCGGCGGTGCCGTGGCCGGGCGGACGGGGCTGGCTCGGCGGATCGACGGGCTGGCCCGCGTCGGCCGTGAGGAACAGCGCCGGAACGAGCGTGCGGCGGCGCTGCTGCTGCGGTCGGCGTGGCGGCGCTCGGTGCACCGGGTCGTTGCCGAGACCGACCTCGACGCGGTGGTGGACGCGGTGCTGGCCGAGGTCGACCTGGACGCGATCGTGAGCGGGCTGGACGTCGACGCCGTCGTGGCGCGGGTGGACCTGAACGCCGTCGTGGACCGGCTGGGGGTGCCGGACCTGGTCGAACGGGTGCTGGACGACATCGACCTCAGCCGCATCGTCCGCGAGTCCAGCGCCGGCATGGCCGCCGAGACGGTCGACGCCGTGCGGGTGCGCAGCGCCGGCGCCGACCGCGCGATCAACGGCTTCGTGGACCGCGTCGTCCTGCGCCGGCCGCCCCGCAACGGCGCCCGCGTGCCGCCCGGGCCGGCTGACGGGACCGGACGAGCGCCGCCGTGATCGGGGCGGGTCTGGTGTCCCGCGCCGCCGCCGCGCTGGTCGACATCGCGGTGGTGGCGTCGGCGACGGCGCTGGCGGGGGTGGTGATCAGCGGCATCCGGTACACGCTGGAGGGGCCGCCGTTCGCGTTCCCGGCGCTGCCGGGCTGGGCGTTCGGCGCCGGTCACTCGGTGCTGGTCGTGGCGTACCTGACCACCGGCTGGGCGCTGACCGGCCGGACGCCCGGCCAGCTGGTGCTCGGCCTGCGCGTCGTCACCGCACGGGGCCGTCCGCCCAAGGCCGGCCGGGCGTTCGTGCGGGCGCTGTTGTGCGTCGTCTTCCCGATCGGGGTGCTGTGGACGCTGGTCAGCCGCGACACGCGCGCCGTCCACGACGTGGTGGCGGGGACGGCGCTGGTGCACGACCCGCCGCTGAGGGAGGCGGTCCGATGAGGAACGTCCTGCGCAGCGCCGGGACGCTGGCCTGCGCGCTGCTCGTCTACTACACGCTGCCGCTGAACCGCCCGGACGGGACGCCGGAGATCGTCGGCGCCGCCGCGTTCGTGGCCGGCGTCGGCGGGCTGATCTGGCTGACGCTGATCGAGGTGCGCCGGTTCGTCGCCCAGCTGGACCAGACGCGGGCCAGGGTGTCGGGCCTGCTGAGCGTCCTGTACGTCGTCGTCGTGTTCTTCGCGCTGACGTACTACCTGCTGGAACGCGACGACCCCACCCAGTTCGCCGGCCTCGAGACCCGCACCGACGCGCTCTACTTCTCCATCGTCACGCTGGGCACGGTCGGCTACGGCGACGTCCACGCCGCCGGGCAGGGGGCGCGGATCGCGGCGATGGTGCAGATCGTCTTCGACCTCGTCGTGATCGGCGCGCTGTTCGCCGTCGCGTCGTCGCAGATCGCGCACCGGCTCAGCGTTGCCCGGACAGTCCACGGCCGGGCGGACGACGCCGAACCGCCCGAGATCACCCGCCGGGGGTGAGGATCGCGGCCCGCCGGCGCGGGACGCTACGTCCGGAGGTGGACCCATGGACGACTACCCGCTCCTCAACTTGTTCCTGACGATGCTCTGGTTCTTCCTGTTCGTCGCCTGGATCTGGTTGCTGGTGACCCTGCTCACCGACGTGTTCCGCAGCCAGGACCTGTCCGGCTGGACGAAGGCGCTGTGGACGATCTTCATCCTGGTGCTCCCGCTGTTCGGGGCGCTGATATACCTGATCGTGCGCGGTTCCGGCATGACCGAGCGGATGGCCGCGGACTATCAGCGCCGCGACGAGGCGTTCCGCGAGTACGTCCGCGAGGCGGCCGCCACGGACGGCAACAGCGGCGCCGGCGGTGCCGGTGCGTCCCCGAGCACGGCCGACGAGCTGGCCAAGCTGGCCCGGCTGCGCGACGACGGCGTGCTGACGCCGGAGGAGTTCTCGGCCCAGAAGTCGAGGCTGCTGACCCCCGTCCCATGATCATCAACCTTTTGCGTCGTGATAGCACAATGCCGTTAAGTTAGGGCGGTTTGTGCTGGTCAGCGGCGTGTCGGTGGGGTTCGTGGGCAGGGCCCTCCGTTAGAACGGTGATTGTCGAAGATCATCGTCTGCCGGAGGGCCCTGTGAGTTCTGAGTCTGCCACGTGGCGATCGGGCGAGGTGAGTCTGGGCGCACTGGAAAGTGATCTTTGTCCGGAGCTGCTGGACGAGGTGATCGAGCAGGCCGGTGTGCGCGAGCAGCGGCGGCGGCTGTTGCCGGCCCGGACGGTGATGGTCTTCGTGCTCGGGTTATGCGTGTTCTGCGGCGCCGACTCGCATTCCCCGCCGGGATACCGCATGGTGATGTGCTGGCTGACCAGCACGTTCGGGTACCTGCGGGGGCTGGTCGTGCCGAGCGCGTCGGCGCTGTGCCAGGCCCGCAAACGCCTGGGCGTCACGCCGCTGCGGCTGCTGTTCGACCGGGTCCGAGGCCCACGCGCGGCGCCCGACGCGGCGGGAGCGTGGCTGTTCGGGCGGCGGCTGGTCGCCTTCGACGGCACCGCCCTGGACCTGGCCGACACCGCGGCCAACGTGGCCGCGTTCGGCCACATCGGCACGCCCTCGGGGTTCGCACAGGTGCGGCTGGTCGCGCTGATCGAATGCGCCACCCACGCGATCATCGACGCGGTGTTCGACGCGTGCCGGCACAGCGAGCAGGAACTGACCCAGCGGCTGATCGGTGCGATGCGTCCGGGGATGCTGGTGCTCGCCGACCGCAACTTCGGTCACCGGTTGTTCGCCCAGATCGCCACCAGCACCGGCGCGGACCTGATCTGGCGGATCAAGGGCAACGCCGACTTCCCCGCCATGAAGATCCTCGACGACGGCTCCTACCTGTCAGTGATCACCGCGCAACGCTACAAGAAGCGCTGGCGCACCGCCGCCCGGCGGGGCTGGCCGGAGCCTCCGATGCCCGGGCACCCGGTGCGTATCGTCGACTACCGAGTCACCACCCACGTCGGCGATACCGTCACCATCAGCGATATCAGGCTCGTCACCACCCTGCTCGACCCGGCCGAGGCGCCCGCCCGAGCCGTCGCCGAGGCCTACCACCAGCGGTGGGAATCGGAGAACAGCTACCAGGAACTCAAGACCCGACTGCGTGGCGCCGGGTTCATCCTGCGCTCGAAGTCACCCGACCTCGTCGATCAGGAGATCTACGCCCTGCTCGTCACCTACCAAGCCCTCTGCACCCTGAGAACCGACGCCGCGGACACCGTCGGCGTGGACCCGCGCCGGATCTCCTTCACCATCACCATCCGCGTCACCCGAGACACCATCACCGCCGGCCGACTCGACCAGAACACGCGCGTCCTGGCCATCGCCGCCATCAGCAGCGACCTCAACCCGCCACGACGAGCCCGCGTCACGCAGCGCGTCAAGAAACCACCCCGGAACACCTTCAAAGCCAAACGACGAGACCAGACCCGCCCACCCAGCCACGCCACCCACAAGATCAAAGTTCGCCGGGCCAGCAAAACCGCCCTAACTTAACGGCATTGCGCCATGGCAGCACGAAAGGTTGATGATCATGGGAGGCGCGAGGAGGTGAACGGCCGGAAAACGGCCAACACACATCCGGCCGATGCGGTGTTACGGGTCCGGACGTGGCAGGATTCGCTTGGTGAGGATGCCAGCACTGCGCCGTCGCAAGCCCGATGACCTGCCCGGGGTCAGCGGCGTCGTGCGCCTCGACCACCGGACGAAGAACCTCACAAAACGGCTCAAGCCGGGCGAGATCGCCGTCATCGACCACCTCGACCTCGACCGCGTCTCCGCCGAAGCCCTCGTCGCCTGCCAGGCCGGCGCGGTCGTCAACGTCCGCCCGTCGGTCAGCGGCCGCTACCCGAACCTCGGGCCTGACATCATCGTCCGGGCCGGCATCCCGCTCATCGACGACGTCGGCCCCGACCTGTTCAGCGCGATCAAAGAGGGCGAGCTGGGCCGCGTCGACGGCACCACGCTCTACCGCGAGGGCACCGGCGAGGCGGTCGGTGTCGGCATCAGGCACGACGAAGAGAGCCTCGCCAAGCTGATGAGCGCGGCCCGCGAGGGCCTGTCCGCGCAGCTCGAGGCGTTCGCCGCCAACACCATGGAGTTCCTCAAGCGCGAGCGCGAGCTGCTCCTCGACGGCGTCGGCGTGCCCGAGATCCGCACCGACCTCGACGGCCGCCACGTCCTCATCGTCGTGCGCGGGTACGACTACAAGGAAGACCTCGCCACGCTGCGGCCGTACATCCGCGAGTACGACCCCATCCTCATCGGGGTCGACGGCGGGGCCGACGCGCTGCTCGAGGTCGGCCAGAAGCCCGACCTCATCGTCGGCGACATGGACTCCGTGTCCGACGACGCGCTGGCCAGCGGCGCCGAGCTGATCGTGCACGCCTATCGCGACGGCCGCGCGCCGGGGCTGGGCCGGCTCGAGCGCATGGGCCTGTCCGGCGTCCCGTTCGCCGCCACCGGCACCAGCGAGGACATCGCCATGCTGCTGGCCGACGACAAGGGCGCCAGCCTCATCGTGGCCGTCGGCACGCATGCCACCCTGGTCGAGTTCCTCGACAAGGGCCGCTCCGGCATGGCCAGTACGTTCCTCACCCGGCTGCGGGTGGGCAGCAAGCTCGTCGACGCCAAGGGCGTGAGCCGGCTCTACCACAGCAGCGTCCCCACGTGGATGCTGGCCGTGCTCATCGTCGCGGGCATCACGGCGGTGGTCGCCGCCATGAACGCGACCCCGACCGGCCAGGCCTACCTCGACATCGTGGGCTCCTGGTGGGACCGCTTCTACTTCTGGGTACAGGGACTCTTCTGACGTGATCGACTTTCGATATCACCTGGTCTCGATCATCGCCGTCTTCTTCGCGCTGGCGGCCGGCATCGTGCTCGGTGCGGGACCGCTCGGCGACACCGTCGACGACACACTGGCCGAGCAGACCTCCTCGCTGCGCGACGAGAACCGCGAGTTGCGCGAGCAGCTCGAGGCCACCGAGGCCGACACCGCCTACCAGCAGGCGTTCCTCGAAGAGGTCACGCCGCGGCTGGTCACCGGCCAGTTGGACGGTGAGAACGTCGGCATCATCGCGCTCCCGGGCGCCGACGAGGACACCGTCGCCGCCGTCCGCGAGACCCTCCAGACGGCGGGCGCGACGGCCGACCTCACCGTCCGGGTCGAGCCGACCTGGACCGACCCCGACTCCGAGCCGGTGCTCGACGAGCTGGCCACCGAGCTCGTGGCGTCAGGCACCGAACTGCCGGCCGACGGCGACGGGTACGCGCGCGGCGCCGCGGTGCTGGCCGCCGCGCTGATGGCGGCGCCGGCCGAGGCCGGCGCCGAGACCATCGACACCGCCACCGTCACGGCGTTCGAGGAGTCCGACCTCATCACGCTCGAGCAGGACGCCTCGGTGGCGCCGTCGCTCGCGGTGCTGGTGGCCGGGAACGTCTCCGGCGACGACGCCGAGGACCGGCTGAACCGGCTGGCCACGCTGGTCACCGGCATCGACGCCGCCGAGGCCGGCACCGTGGTCGCCGGACCCGCGCAGACCGCCGAGGACGGTCTGCTGCGCACCATCCGCGACAACGGCGACATCGCCGAGCTCGTGTCCACCGTCGACTCCGTCGACCTGCCCAGCGGCCGCGCGGCCGTCGTCTTCGCGCTGAGCGAGCAGGCCGAGGGCGGCTCCGGCCAGTACGGCGTGGTCGGCGAGACCGACGGCGCGTTGCCGCCGGTCCCGGAGGAACCCGGCGCGAGCGTCACCGACGAGGCGACCGAGGGGAGCTCGTCGTGAAGCGCATCGTCGGCTCGCTGGTCGCGGCCGGTGCCGCGGGCGCCGTCGCGTGGCTGGCGGCACGCAAGGTCGGCGCGGCCAAGCCCGGCGGCGCCGAGCTCTGGGAGCGCAAGAACTTCCGCGGCTCGACGGTGACGCTGGCCGCCGGGCCGGCCGTCGCCGCCGGGGCCGCCGCGGGCATCGCCGTCGCGCCCGGGCTGCCGGCCCGCGTCCGCACCGCCGGGGTGACCGCCGCGGTCGCCGTCGGCGCCGTTGGGCTCTACGACGACCTGTTCGGCACGACGGCCAGCAAGGGCCTGCACGGCCACCTGAGCGCGCTGCAGTCCGGCGAGGTGACCAGCGGCGTCGTCAAGATCGGCGTCATCGGCGCGGCCGGCGTCATCGGCGGGGCGCTGGTCAGCGACAACGTCGTCGACGCCGCCATCGGAGGCGCCGCGGTCGCCGGGCACGCGAACCTGCTCAACCTGCTCGACCTCCGCCCCGGGCGGGCCAACAAGACCGTGCTGCTGCACGCGCCCGCTGTCCTGGGCGGCCCCGCGGCACCGGTCGGCGCGGCCGCCGTCGGCGCCTCGCTCGCCCTGCTCCCCGACGACCTCGGCGAGCAGACCATGCTCGGCGACGCCGGCGCCAACACGCTGGGCGCGCTGCTCGGGCTGGCGCTGGTCGCCCGTGAGGGCCGGGTCGCGCGGCTGGCGCACCTGGTCGTCGTCACCGGTCTGACGCTGGCCAGCGAGAAGGTCAGCTTCACCAAGGTCATCGAGCGCACGCCGGTGCTGCGCGAGCTCGACGGCCTCGGCCGCCAGCGCTGACCCGGTGAACGCACGCCGGGTCGCGGCGGGGGCGGCCGCCGGCATCGCCGGAGGCGCGGCGCTGATCGCCGTCGTCAGCGTGCTGGCCCGCGTGGTCGGCTTCGGCCGCCAGCTGGTCTTCCAGTCCCAGGTCGGCGAGACCCTGCTGGGCAGCGTCTACGCGACCGCGAACGCGATCCCGAACGTCGTCTTCGAGATCGTCGCGGGCGGCGCGCTGGCCGGCGCCGTCGTCCCGCTGCTGGCCGCCGCGGCCGGGCGGGGCGACCACGAACACGTGAAGCAGACGGTGTCGGCGCTGCTCGGCTGGACGCTGGTGCTGCTGGTGCCGGTCGCGCTGCTCGGCGTGCTGGTCGCGGGGCCGTTGATGGAGCTGATGCTCGGCGGCGCCGGCGGCTCGGAGGGGGTCGACGCCGGCCGCTCGATGCTGCTGCTGTTCCTGCCGCAGATCCCGCTGTACGGCATCGCCGTCGTGACCGCCGGGACGTTGCAGGCGCACCGGCGGTTCCTGGCGGCCGCACTCGCCCCGGTGGTGTCCAGCCTGGTCGTGGCCGGGGCCTACGTGACGTTTGGGGCGGTGTTCACCGGCGACCCGAACGAGCTGTCGACGCTGGACCGCCGCGACGAGCTGGTGCTGGCCGGCGGGACGACGCTCGGGGTGCTGGCGCTGGCCCTGGCGACGCTGGTGCCGATGCTGCTGCGGGTGACCGGGGTGCGGCCGACGCTGCGGTTCCCCGACGGCGTCAGGCGGCGGGCGGCGCTGCTGGCCGGCGCCGGGCTGGTGACGCTGGTGGCGCAGCAGCTCGCCTACCTGACGTCGTACCTGATGTCGAACGAGCACGGCGGCACCGGCGGCGCCGTGACGTACCTGAACAGCTGGATGGTGTTCCTGCTGCCGTACGCCGTACTGGCGGTGCCGATCGCGACCGCGGCGTTCCCGCGGCTGTCCGAGCACGCCGAGACGTCGCGGTCGTCGTACGCGGAGGTCCTGGCCCGGTCGACCCGGGCGGTCGTGCTGGTGTCGCTCTTGGGCGCGGCGGTGCTGACGGCGGTCGCGTGGCCGGTGGCCCGGTTCTTCGCGGCGATCGGGGCCGGCGACGCGCCGCCGGAACGCATGGCGTGGGCGCTGGTCGCGTTCGCGCCCGGGCTGGTCGGCTACGGTCTGGTCGCGCACCTGGGCCGGGCGCTCTACGCGCGGGGCCGCGGCAAGACGGCGGCGGCGGCGACGGCGGGCGGCTGGCTGGTGGTCATCGCGCTGGCGTTCGTGTTGTCGTCGTCCGTGGGGGAGGACGGGACGACCGCGGCGCTCGGCGTGGCGCACACGGCGGGCCTGAGCGTGGCCGGCGTGCTGCTGCTGGCTGGGGTCGTGCGCGACTCCGGCGGGGTGGCGCTGGCCGGGATGGCGCGGACGTTCGTGGTGGGCGCGGTGGCGGCCGGCGTGGGCGGGGCGGCCGGCTGGGCGGTGGCGTCGGCGTTCGGCCCGGGGTCGGCGGCGGAGCTGGTCCTCGCCGGCCTGCTGGCCGCGCTGGCCGTGACGGTGGTCGCGGCCGCGCTGGCCTGGCCGGTCCTCCGCGCCGACCTCCGCGCGCTGCTGCGCCGTTGAGATGATCGCCTCATCATGGGGCCGGAGAGAGGAGAGCGATGAGGCTGACGATCGTCGTCGGCATGACGGCGGGGGGCGTCGGCATGCATGTCCGGTCGCTGGTGGAGCGGCTGGGCGGGCTCGGCATCGAGGTCGGTGTGGCCGGCCCGCCGGAGACGCAGGAGCGGTTCGACTTCGCCGGCGCGGGCGCCCGGTTCGCGCCGGTACGCATCGGCAGCGCGCCGAACCCGCCGGCCGACCTCGCGGCCGTGTGGGGGCTGAAGCGGGCCTTCCGCGGCACCGACGTCGTGCACGCGCACGGGTTCCGGGCGGCCGCGCTGTCCGGGCTGGCCCTCGGCCGGCGCCGGGCCGGACGGGTCCCGCTGCTGGCCACCTGGCACAACGCCGTCCTGGCGACGGGGCCGAAGCGGCTGCTGCTGGCCGGGCTGGAGCGGCTGGCGGCGCGCCGGGCCGACGTCACGCTGGGCGTGTCGTCCGACCTCGTCGCCCGGGCCCGCGAGCTCGGCGCGCCCGACGTCCGGCTGGCCCCGGTGGCCGCGCCGCGCGTCCAGCCCGCCAAGCGCGATGCCGGCACCGTCCGGGCCGAGCTCGGTGCGGCGGACCGGCCGCTGCTGCTGGCGGTCAACCGGCTGGCCGAGCAGAAGGGGCTGGACGTGCTGCTGGCGGCCGCCGCCCGCTGGCGCGAGCGCACGCCGTCGCCGCTGGTCGTCGTGGCCGGTGACGGGCCGCTGGAGGACGAGCTGAGCCGGGCCATCGCGGCCGACGACCTGCCGGTGCGGCTGCTCGGCCGGCGCTCCGACGTCCCGGACCTGCTCGGCGCCGCGGACCTCTACGTGCTCACGTCAGTCTGGGAGGGCCGTCCACTCGTCATCCAGGAGGCCATGCAGGTGGGCCTGCCGGTGGTGACGACGGCGGCCGGCGGCGTGCCCGAACTGGTCGGCGACGGCGCGCAGGTCGTGCCCGTCGGCGACGCGGACGCCGTGGCCGGCGCCGTCAGCGCGCTGCTCGACGACCCCCGGAGCCGGGCCGAGCTGGGCGAGCGTGGCCGGAAACGAGCCGCGACCTGGCCCGATGAAGACGACAACGCCCGGCTGGTCGCCGACCTGTGCCGGGACCTGACCGGGCGTTGACGCGCGATTGGTCCGCCCCCGCCAGCCGCGAGTCCGGCGGGGGCGGTGGCCACCACGGGGGAAAGTGGCCGAAGCCAAACGTACCGGATCAAGATCGGCAAGCCACCCCGATCGGAGAAAGATCTCATCAAGTTCTGTGATGGCGAACACCGGCTGCGGCGAGTCGGCCCGGCCTCCGCCCGATGACTGTTAGGCTGGAGGTCCGTGGAGCAAAGGTTCAGCGTTTCGTCGCCGAGCCGCCAGTTGACGGATTGACCACGGGAGCCCCTCTTGGCCTTGCAGCCGACTACCCATGTGTTCGTGACCGGAGGAGTCGCCTCCTCCCTCGGTAAGGGGCTCACCGCCTCGTCGTTGGGGAGCCTGCTCACCGCCCGCGGCTTGCGGGTCACCATGCAGAAGCTCGACCCGTACCTCAACGTCGATCCGGGCACGATGAACCCGTTCCAGCACGGTGAGGTGTTCGTCACCGAGGACGGCGCCGAGACCGACCTCGACGTCGGTCACTACGAACGGTTCCTCGACCGCGACCTCAACAAGTCCGCGAACGTCACCACCGGGCAGGTGTACTCCGACGTCATCGCGAAGGAGCGCCGCGGCGAGTACCTGGGCGACACCGTCCAGGTCATCCCGCACATCACCAACGAGATCAAGGACCGGATGATCTCCATCGGCGAGGGCGACGTCGACGTCGTCATCCACGAGATCGGCGGCACCGTCGGCGACATCGAGTCGCTGCCGTTCCTCGAGGCCGCGCGGCAGGTCCGCCACGACGTCGGCCGCGACCGCTGCTTCTTCCTGCACGTCTCGCTGGTGCCGTACCTCGCGCCGTCGGGCGAGCTGAAGACGAAGCCGACGCAGCACTCCGTCGCCGCGCTGCGCCAGGTCGGCATCACGCCCGACGCCATCGTCTGCCGGTCCGACCGGCCGATCCCGTCGGGCGTGAAGAAGAAGATCTCGCTGATGTGCGACGTCGACGCCGAGGCCGTCGTGGCCGCGGTCGACGCGCCGTCCATCTACGACATCCCGAAAGTGCTGCACAGCGAGGGCCTCGACGCCTACGTCGTCAAGCGGCTCGGGCTGTCCTTCCGCGACGTCGACTGGACGGCGTGGGACGAGCTGCTGCGCCGCGTGCACCACCCGCGCCACGACGTCACCGTCGCGCTGGTCGGCAAGTACGTCGACCTCCCCGACGCGTACCTGTCGGTCACCGAGGCGCTGCGGGCCGGCGGGTTCGCCAACGACGCCAAGGTGCACATCCGCTGGGTGCCGTCCGACGAGTGCGAGACACCCGAGGGCGCGGCGGCCCGGCTGAGCGACGTCGACGGCGTCGTCATCCCGGGCGGGTTCGGCATCCGCGGCATCGAGGGCAAGATCGGCGCCATCCGCTACGCCCGCGAGCACCAGATCCCGACGCTCGGCCTGTGCCTGGGCCTGCAGTGCATGGTCATCGAGTACGCCCGGTCCGAGGCCGGCCTGGTGCAGGCCAGCTCGGCCGAGTTCGACCCCGGCACGCCCGAGCCGGTCATCGCGACCATGGAGGACCAGAAAGGGATCGTCGCCGGCGACGGCGACCTGGGCGGCACCATGCGGCTGGGCTCGTACCCGGCGCTGCTGGAGGAGGGGACGCTGGTCCGCGAGCTGTACGGCGCGAACCGGGTCACCGAGCGGCACCGGCACCGCTACGAGGTGAACAACGAGCACCGCGATCGGCTGGTCAAGGCCGGGCTGGTCGTGTCGGGCACGTCGCCCGGCGGCACGCTGGTCGAGTTCGTCGAGCTGCCCCGCGACGTCCACCCGTACTTCGTCGCCACCCAGGCGCACCCTGAGCTGAAGTCGCGTCCCACCCGCCCGCACCCGCTGTTCATCGGGCTGGTCGCGGCGGCCGTCAGCCGGCAGCAGGAGACGCAGCTCGCGGTCGACGTCGAGCCGGCGGTCGTCTCCTAGCCGGTCGCGGCGCCCGCTTCGCGCGTGAGCCGGTGCCTGACCTCGTCCAGCAGGGCGGGGTCGGGCATCGGCAGCCCGGACAGCGCGCTGAGGTAGAGGCCGTCGCCGACCAGCCGGATGATCTCGGCCGTCACCGGGTCGGCGACGTGCGCGCGCAGGATCTCCGCCCACCGGACGAAGCAGTACATCACCAGCCGCCGGGCCTCTTCGCTGGCGACGTCGTTGGAGCGCAGCGCCGCCAGCAGCGACCAGTAGACGGCGCCGTCGTCCGACGACGGCACGGACGTGCGCAGGAAGAAGTCGACGACGTCGTCCGAGCGCACCGCCTGCTCGAACTCCGCCTCGACCACCTCGGCCAGCCGCCGGGCCAGGCTCGTGATCAGGGCTTCCTTGGTGGGGAAGTGGTAGAGCAGGCCGCCCTTCGACACGCCGGCCTTCTCGGCGACGGACTCCAGCGTCACCGCGTGCAGGCCGGTGTCGACCAGGATGCTCTCGAGCGCGTCGAGGATGCGATCGCGAGAAGAGGGGCGTGGCACGGGGATGAACCTCGATTCTGACGGTGTTACTGTACCGTCTGGACGGTTTAGTTTACCGCGAAGGGGTGTGCGATGACGATGACGGACCAGGGGCGGGTGCTGGCGGGGCCGCGCGAGTGGGGCGCCCTCGTCGTCCTGCTGCTGCCGGTCCTGCTCATCTCGATCGACATGACGGTGCTCAGCTTCGCCGTGCCGCACCTCAGCTCCGACCTCGCGCCGACCGGCACCGAACTGCTGTGGATCGTCGACGTGTACGGCTTCATGATCGCCGGGCTGCTCGTGACCGCCGGCACGCTGGGCGACCGGATCGGCCGGCGCAAGCTGCTGCTGGCCGGCGCGACGGCGTTCGGCGTGGCGTCCGCGCTGGCGGCGTACTCGACGTCGCCGGAGATGCTGATCGTCGCCCGTGGTCTGCTCGGCGTGGCCGGGGCCACGCTGATGCCGTCGACACTGTCGCTCATCCGCAACATCTTCCACGACGTGCGGCAGCGGACGCTCGCGATCGCGATCTGGGCGACGATGTTCTCCGCCGGCGCCGCGCTCGGCCCGATCGTCGGTGGCTGGCTGCTCGAGCACTTCTGGTGGGGCTCGGTGTTCCTGGTCGCGCTGCCGGTGCTGGCGCTGCTGCTGATCTTCGCGCCGTTCCTGGTGCCCGAGTCGAAGGACCCCGCGCCCGGGCGGTACGACCTGCCCAGCGCCGGGCTGTCGCTGGTCTCGCTGCTGCTGGCGGTGTACGGCATCAAGGGGCTGGCCGCGCACGGGCTTGCCCTCGGGTACGGCGCCGCGCTGGTGGCCGGTGTGCTGGTAGGCGTGGCGTTCGTCCGGCGGCAGCGGCAACTGGAGACGCCGCTGCTGGACCTCGCGCTGTTCGAGCGGCCGGCCTTCCGCGCGTCCGTCGTGACGAACCTGCTGACGACGTTCGCGATGATCGGCGCGCTGTTCTTCATGACGCAGTACCTGCAGATCGTGCTGGGCATGGAACCGCTGCGGTCCGGGCTGGTGCTGGTGCCCGGGCTGGCGCTGGCGATCGTGACCGGGCTGGTGGCCGTGCCGCTGATGCGCCGGCTGCCGATGGCGTGGCTGCTGTTCGGCGCGCTGATGGTGGTGGCGGCCGGGTTCGCGCTGATGGTGCTGGCCGGGCGCGGCTACGGCGCCGGGCTGGTGATGGTGGCGTTCGTGCTGGTCGGCGGCGGTGTCGGGCTGGTGCAGACGATCACCAACAACGTCATCATGAGCGCCGTCGACCCGGCCCGGGCCGGTGCCGCGGCGGCCGTGTCGGAGACGGCGTACGAGGTCGGCGGCGGCATGGGTACCGCCGTGCTGGGCAGCCTGCTGACCGCGGTGTATGCGTCGTCGCTCGGCGCGGTGAACGGGGTCGACGGCGCGACGCTGGAGCAGGCGCGCGAGACCCTGGGCGGCGCGGTGGACATCGCCGGGTCGCTGCCCGCGCCGGCGGCGTCGGCGCTGGTCGTGGCCGCCGAGGACGCGTTCACCCGGGCCGTCGAGGTGACCAGTGTCGTCGGCGCGCTGGTGGTCGTGGCGGCGGCCGTCCAGGCGCTGGTCGTGCTGCGGCGTCACCGGACGCCGGTGGGCGTCGGCGCGCACGAGTAACCTGGGCGCTCGTGGGGATTCAGATCGCGCCGAGCGTCCTGTCGTCCGACTTCGCCAACCTGGAGTCCGAGATCGCCCGCCTCGGCGACGCCGACCTCGTGCACGTCGACGTCATGGACAATCATTTCGTCCCCAACCTGACGCTCGGGCTGCCGGTCGTCGAGGCGATCCTGGCCCGCACCGACCGGCCGGTCGACTGCCACCTGATGATCGACGACCCGGACCGGTGGGCGCCCGCATACGCCGAGGCCGGCGCGCACAACGTCACGTTCCACGCCGAGGCGGCCGCCGCGCCGGTCCGGCTGGCCCGTGAGCTGCGCCGGCACGGTGCGCGGGCCGGGGTGGGGCTGCGTCCGGCCACGCCGGTCGAGCCGTGGGCCGACCTGCTGCCCGAGATCGACCTGCTGCTGGTCATGACGGTCGAGCCCGGGTTCGGCGGTCAGGCGTTCCTGGACGTGTGCCTGCCGAAGATCCGGCGGGCGCGCGAGCTGGTGTCCCGGTCCGGCCTGGACGTCTGGATCCAGGTCGACGGGGGAGTGTCGGCCGAGACGATCGAGCGCTGCGCCGACGCCGGCGCCGACGTGTTCGTCGCCGGGTCCGCCGTCTACGGCGCCGAGGACGCCGCGGCCGCCGTCAGCGACCTCCGCGAGCTGGCCGCCAAAGCCGCCCACTAGCCGCGGCCGCCCGCGCGGCGCGGCCGCGGCTCAGCGCGGCCGCCGCGGCCCCCGTTGATCATGGAGAAGGTCGGCTTCCTGGTCGGGCGGGGGCCGACCTTCTCCATGATCAACTCGAGCTGGACGGCGGGTGCTCGGGGTCGGACGGGAGCAGCGGGAGGGTCAGCCGGAACCGGGCGCCGTCGCCGAGCCGCGTCCGTAGCTCGACGTCGCCGCCGTGCGCGCGGGCCAGCGAGCGGGCGATCGACAACCCCAGGCCCGCGCTGGCGCCGCCGGACCGTTCGCGGGAGCTGTTGGCCCGGTAGAACCGGTCGAAGACGCGTTCGGCCTGCTCCGCCGACATGCCCGGGCCCTCGTCGATGACGTCCAGCACGGCCCGGCCGCCGACGGTGCCGACGCCGATCCGGACCGAGCTGCCCGCCGGTGTGTGCGTGACGGCGTTGCCGACGAGGTTCGCGACGACCTGCCGCAGCCGGTTCTCGTCGGCGTCGACCGGAGCGGGTCCCGGTGGACCGACGCCGTCCGGCCCGGTCAGCTCAACCGGCCGCGACGCGTCGAGCGAGCGCAGGTCGTGGCGGGCGTCGCCGGCGAGCGTGCGCAGGTCCATCGGCGCGCGGTCGAGCTGGCCCTCGGGCCCCTCGTCCAGCCGGGCGAGCAGCAGCAGATCCTCCGTCAGCGCCGTCAGCCGCGTGGCCTCGCGGTCGATCCGCAGCATCGCCGCGTCGACGTCGGCCCGCTCGGGCAGCGCGCCCATGCGGTAGAGCTCGGCCGAGCCCTTGATGCCGACCAGCGGCGTGCGCAGCTCGTGGCTGACGTCGGAGAGGAAGGTGCGCATGCGCGCCTCGGCGGCGGCGCGGTCGGCGAACGCGCGTTCCAGCTGGCCGAGCATGGTGTTGAGCGACGCCGCGAGGTGCCCGATCTCCGTGGTGGACGCGCCGATGCCGGGGACGCGCCGGGTCAGGTCGCCGCCGGCGATCGCGGCCGCCGTGTGCTCGATCCGGCGCAACGGCCGCAGCCCCCGGCCGAGCGCGAACCAGCCGATCGCGGTCAGCAGGACCAGCAGCACGGCGCCGCTGACGATGCTGGTGACCCGGAGCCGGTCGATCGTGGCGTCGGCCGTGTCCAGCGGGGCCGCCGCGACCACCGTCCCGTCCCAGCCCGCCGCCGCCACCGAGACCACCCGCCAGCGTCCGTCGCCGTCCGCGGCCGGGAGGTTGACCGGCGTCCCGTCGGCGGGCAGGTCGCCGAGCTCGTCGGTGGGCGGGAGCTCGCCGCTGTCCAGGCCGGACGTGCGCAGGCCGCCGGCCACCGTCCCATCCGCGTCGAGGTAGACCAGGTACGGCGCGCCGATCAGGTCCAGCGCGGCGTCCAGCAGCTCCGGCCGTCCGCCGGTGTCGATCGACTCCGGCGGCCCGCCGGCCGACACGCCCGTCAGGATCGCGGTGAGCGCCGTCAGCTGGTCGTCGATCCGGTTCAGCTGGTAGCGCTCCAGGTTCCCGGCGACGGCCGCGCTGACCAGCGTCAACCCGGCCAGCAACAGCCCCGACGTGAGCAGCAGCAGCCGCGAGCGCAGCGAGAGCCGCCTCACGGGCGGGGCTCCCGCAGCACGTAGCCGACCCCGTGCACCGTCCGGATCAGCTTCGGTTCCCCCACGTCGACCTTGCGGCGCAGGTAGGAGATGTAGGTGTCGACGATGCTGGCGTCGCCGCCGAAGTCGTAGCGCCAGACGCGGTCGAGGATCTGCGCCTTCGACACGACCTGGCCGGCGTTCTCCATCAGGTAGCGCAGCAGCCGGAACTCGGTGGGGGAGACGCGGACGGGCTCACCGTCGCGCGTCACCTGGTGTCCCAGGGCGTCGAGGGTGAGCGGGCCCACCGTCAGCAGGTCGGCGTGGTGGCCGGCGGTGCGGCGCAGGATCGCGCGGATGCGGGCGATCAGCTCGTCCAGGTCGAACGGCTTCGTCACGTAGTCGTCGGCGCCGAGCGACAGTCCCGTCACCTTGTCGGCCTGGCCGTCGCGGGCGGTGAGGAACAGCACCGGCACCGGCCCTCGGCGGTCGCCGGGAAGTTCGCGCAGCCGGCGGACCACCTCGAAGCCGTCCATGTCAGGCAACATCACGTCGAGCAGCACCAGGTCCGGCGGTTCCGCTGCCGCCGTCTCGACGGCCTCAGCCCCGGTGGCGGCCGACGACACGCCGAAGCCGGCGAACCGGAGCGCCGCCGAGAGCAGTTCCCGGACCGTCGCCTCGTCGTCGACCACGAGCAGCCGCTGGGACGTCATGGCCGGGCCCGGTCCTTCCACGGTCGCCAGGATACGGAAGCCAGGCTCCGGAACGTGCCGACCAGGACGATCCCGGCGACGCCCGCCGCGGCTCCCGCCGCCAGCCCCGTCCCGAGCGCGGTCAGCGGGTCGGCCGCCAGACGCGCGTCGAGGAGCGACAACCCGCCCACCCCCAGGTCGACGGTCACCCGTGCCAGCACCGCCATCGTGGCCAGCCCCGCCCCGACGACGAGCGCCACCCCGCCGACGACCGTCAGCCGGTTTCTGCTGGTCGGCCGGTGGGTGCGGCTCGCCGCGATCACACCGAGGCCGAGCAGGGCCGCGGCCGACACCCACATCAGCGGCCCACCCGGGGCGATCGGCTCGGCGCCGTCCAGCACGCAGCCGAGCACGCCGTCCGCCTGGACGGTCAACGGCACGCCGAGCCCGATCGGCAATGCGCCGACCACCGCGAGCGGCAGCACCAGCACCACCCCGCCCACCGCCGCGGCGCTGCCCGACGCCCCGGCCGCGGCCAGCGCGGCGACCACGACCCCGGCGACCGGCCATCCGATGGCGCGCCTGTCCCGGGTCGCGCCGTTGAACCGCTGCGCCGGCCAGCACATGGCGAGGACGATCAGCGCTCCGGTCGCCCCGGCCACCGCCGCCGAGCCGCCGGCGACCGACACGCCGACGTCCAGCGTGCCGCCGGATCCACTCCCGCCGAACGGGATCCCGCCGCCGTCCGGACAACCGTCCGCCGCCGATACCTGGCCGGCCTCCGCGCCCGCCGCTGTCGCTGCGTCGTCGGGCAGCCGGACCGTCACGTTCCCGCTGGCCAGGTGCGCCACCGCGACCAGCCCGGCCGCCACCGCCACCGTCGCGGCGGCGCCGCGCAGGCCGAGCCCGTCCCGGCCGCGCCGCGCCAGCAGCGCGCCCAACACCGTCGCGCCCACCAGCGTGACCCCGAGCGGCATCGCCTCGACGCCGGCGCTCAGCGGAATCGGGACGTCACCCGGTGCGGTGGCGTCGAGCGTCGCCGGTCCGCCCGCGGCCAGCGCGACGACGGCCGCCGTCAGCGCGCCCAGGTCGCCGGCCTCGTCGGCGCCGAGCAGGACCAGCCCGGCCGCGGCGACACCCGCCATCGCGAGCAGGGCCGCCGCGGCCGCGACCAGGCCCGCGCCGACGTCGCGGGGCCGCACCGCCGTGCGCTTCACACGTCGCGGCGGCGGAAGACGACGAACGCCGCGACCAGCACCGCGGCCACGCCCAGGCACATCCCGCCCAGGTTCAGCCAGGGGTTGGGGTACTCGGGGTCCGGCACGGTCGTGAAGATCGCGGCCGCACCGCGCGTCGGCCAGACGTCGATCAGGCCCTCCAGCCACGACGGGAACAGGCCGGCGAGCGCGGGCACCAGGAAGACGATCCCCACGAGCGTGGCCAGCGCTCCCGCCGTCGCCCGCATGATCGTGCCGAGACCGGCCGCGAGCAGCGCGATCGCCGTCAGGTAGAGCCCGCCACCGGCGACCGCGGAGAGTACGCCCGGATCGCCGAGCGTCGCGGACGGCACGTCCTGCGCGCTGAGGAGCGCCTGGCCGAGCAGGAACGATGCGAGCATCAGCACCTGACCGGCCACGACGGCGACGGCGGCGGCCACGACCACCTTCGCGGCCAGCAGCCGATGCCGGCGCGGCGTCGCCATCAGCGACGTCTGCATGAGGCCGGTGGCGTACTCGGACGTCACGATCAGGATGCCGAGCACGCCGATGATCAGCTGGGCGACGATGTACGTCGTCAGGCTGAGGCCGGTCGGATCCCACGCCGCCCGCTCCGCCGCGGTCGCGTTCGCGTAGTCGGTTCCGGCCGAGCTCATCGCGAGGGCCGTGACGCCGAGGCCGATCACGAACAGGCAGGCCAGCGTCGACCACGTGGAGCGCAGGCTGCGGAGCTTGACCCACTCCGCGCGGAGGGTGTCCGCGAAGGTCACCGTGTGCGTGGTCGCGAGCGTGCTCATGACATCAGTCGGTCGGCTCATGCGGCGTTTCCTCCCTCGCTCCATTCGGCGAGCGGTCTCGACCGACGACTCGGCGAGGCCTCCGGCCCCGCGTCGCCGTCGGTGCCGCATGAGCCTCCCTGGGCCGCCACCCCCTGGTACTCGATGCTGTCCCTGGTCAGCTCCATGAAGGCGTCCTCGAGCGAGGCCCGCTGCGGGGCGAGCTCGCTGAGCGCGACGCCGTGGAAGGCGGCGAGCGCGCCGATGTCGTCGCTGCTCAGGCCGGACACGACCAGCGACGACTCGAGCCCTTCGCGGACGGTGGCCCCGGCGGCGGTCAGCCGCAGCGCGAACGCGTCCGGCTCCCGTGTGCGGACGAGGACCGTGCCCTCGCCGTTGGCGCGCAGGAACTCGCTCATGCCGGTGTCCGCGATGAGCCGGCCCCGGCCGATGACGACCAGGTGGTCGGCGCTCTGCGCCATCTCGCTCATCAGATGGCTGGAGACCAGCACGGACCGGCCCTCGCGGGCGAGAGTGCGCATCAGGTCACGGATCCAGCGGATGCCCTCAGGGTCGAGGCCGTTGACCGGCTCGTCGAAGATCAGCGTCTGCGGGTCGCCGAGCAGCGTCGCCGCGATGCCGAGCCGCTGCCGCATACCCAGCGAGAACCCGCCGGCCCGCTTGCCGGCGACGCCGTCGAGCCCGGTCCGCGCGAGGACCTCGTCGACCCGGCGGCGGGGGAGCCCGTTGCTCACCGCGAGGGCCAGCAGGTGGTCGCGGGCGGTCCGGCCACCATGGACGGCGCCGGCGTCCAGCAGTGCGCCGACCGTGGTCAACGGCACGGGCAGGTCACGGTACCGGCGGCCGCCGATGGTCACGGAGCCTCGCGTCGGCATGGCCAGTCCCACGATCATCTTCATCGTGGTCGACTTGCCGGCGCCGTTCGGGCCGAGGAATCCGGTCACCTGACCGGGCTCGACGATGAACGACACGTCGTCCACGGCGGTGTCGGGTCCGTAGCGTTTGGTCAGCCCGTTCACTTCGATCGTCGTCATGAGCCGATCGTGATCGGCCGATCCGGGCGGTTCCGCAGAGGTTCTGGGAGAACCCTGTGAGTCCGGTGGGTGCAGGTGCCTGGTGGCGCGGTGTCCGGGCGCTCGTGGCGGCCGGACTCACAGGAAACCCTGTCCTCGAGCGTGCTCCGTCACGCCGCAGAGGGGTGGACGGTTAGCCCGCGAATTAGCCCGCAGGTGATCGAGTTCGCCGGGCAAACTTGCCCGGAAACGGGCAACCGCCGGGCTGACGCTTCGAGGCGACAACGGGCATTCGGGCTGCTTAGCGTGGTGTGAGTCGCGGATCGTCCGCGCGCCGCCGCCAGGTGTGGATCACCCAGGAGCCGTCATGAACGCTGCCGAGTTGCCTCCCCTCGTTCCCGGGCCGCGCGGCTATCGAACGTCCGATCTGCACGGGCTGCCGGCCGGGCCGCACTACGAGCTCATCGACGGCTGCGTCATCGCGTCGCCTCCGCCCAGCGCCGCTGAGACAGGGCTTTGGCGGTGGCTGGCGAACGCCTTCGAGATCGCGAACCGGGGGAGTCCGTTCGTTGTCGATCGCGGCCAGCCGGTGCGCATCAGCGAGTACGACGAGGTTCGGCCGGACGTCGTGGTGGCCCACGTGTCGATGGCCGAGACGACACCGATTCCGGTCGAGGCGTTGATGCTCGTGGTGGAGGTGGTCTCGCCGAGTTCGGCCCTTCGCGACATCATGCTCAAGCGTGTGCTGTACGCGCAGGCCGGTGTGCCCGCGTACTGGACCGTCATCCCACGGCCAGACCCACCCGGCCTCCTGATCACGGAGCTGCGCCGCGACGACGCGACCAGCATGTACGTCGAACGGACCCCAGCGACGTCCAGGTCGTTCAGCACCGATCACCCCTGGCGCGTCACCATCGATGTCGAGGCATTGGCCTCGCACGGGGCGGCCTCGACGTCGTGGGCGGACGGGCATTGGGAGGTGCGCTGAGGGCGGGAACGGGGCTTCGTTTCCGGCAGCCGCCCAGGTGCGGGACGGCGCATCCGGTGGTGGGCGCCCTCAGCCTGCACCCCTCGTGTTCGGTCGGCGTGAGAGCGGCCCGTGAGCACCCGGTCGGCGCACAGGTGCGTGGCATCGCGGCAGGATCGGTGCCGGCATGAGCAGCTGGGTTGCCTATGTCGACGAGTCGATCCGGACCACCGACGGCGTGTATGTACTCGCCGCCGTCATCCTCGAGGAGCCGGACTGCGCGGATGCCCGCGCTCGCGTGAACGGGTTGTCGCAGCGCGGGCTGCCGTTCCACTGGCGCCTGGAGCTCGCCCCGCGGCGGCAGACGGCCGTCGAGTTGGTCGCCGACCTGGCGTCGCTGCACCTCGTCGTCATCGGCGCGCCCGTGAATCCACGCCGCCAGGAGCGGGCGAGGCGGCAGTGCATGGAGTCGTTGCTGTTCCACCTCCAGGCCGCCGGTGTGGCCCAGGTCTGGCTGGAGGCACGCAACACCGCCGCGGACCGGCGCGACATCGACGCCGTCGACAGGTTCCGCTCACGGCGGGTCATCGGCCACTCGATCCGGATCGATCACGACCAGCCCAGCAGAGAGCCGTTGCTGTGGCTGGCCGACATCGTCGCCGGGACGGTGAGCGCCGCCGAGGGTGGCGAACCGGCCTACCGCGACGTGATCGCCCCAATGCTGACCGACTACCGCATCCAGCTCGACTGAGATCCAGGGTCGTTGAAAGCGCGGAGCCGAGGTCCCGGTGTACCCCGGGGATCCTCGGCCCACTTCCGACCGCTGCGCAGCGGTCGACTTCGGTACCGAGCTTACGCGACCGCAGAGACGAATGCATACACGCGACGCGGACGCGCGCGAGCCGGCCGCCGCGCATGAGGTTGAAGCTCCGACCCCCACGGCGGGGAATGCGTTCGGCGCAGCGGCGGTTACCCTTGTCGAGACACGATGCGTGCTCCGGGGTCGGTGAAAGTCCGAACCGGCGGTGACAGTCCGCGACCCGGTCGGCGTCCGCAGCAGCGGGCGACGAACGGTTGACTCGGTGGAACTCCGAGACCGACGGTGAAAGTCCGGATGGGAGGCAGCACGCGCGGCCGTCTTGGCTGGTCGCGCCCTTGTGCGCGTCCGTAGAGCCGAGCCGGTCGTCAGTGGCGCATCCGCGCCCGCCCCGGAGCTCGCCCGACGAGGCGAGGAGGGGCCGGTGGCGAGTCCAGCGGAACTGGCGGCCATGCGTCGCGCCATCGAGCTGTCCCTCAACGGCGCCTCCACCACACCCCCGAACCCCGACGTCGGCTGCGTCATCCTCGACGCGACCGGCGCGACGGTGGGCGAGGGCTGGCACGAGCACGCCGGAGGGCCGCACGCAGAGGTCAACGCGCTGGTCGAGGCGGGCGAGCGCGCCCGCGGCGGCACCGCCGTCGTCACGCTGGAGCCGTGCGACCACACCGGGCGCACCGGTCCTTGTACGCAGGCGCTGATCGCGGCCGGCGTGGCCCGAGTGGTCGTCGCTGTCGCCGATCCGAACCCGGTCGCGGCCGGGGGAGCGGCGACGCTGCGGGCGGGCGGGGTCGACGTCGAGGTGGGCGTGCTGAGCGACGAGGCGGCCACGGCGAACGCGCGCTGGCTCACGCCGTTCCGCACTCACCGGCCGTTCGTTGTCTGGAAGTTCGCCGCCACGCTCGACGGGCGCAGCGCGGCCGCCGACGGGACGAGTCGCTGGATCACCGGCGCTGAAGCCCGCGCCGACGTGCACCGGCTGCGGGCCGCGGTCGACACCGTCATCGTCGGGTCGGGGACCGTGCGTGCGGACGATCCGCAGCTCACCGCCCGGCTCGACGGGGAGGCGGCAGACGTCGGCGGCGCCAGCTCGAGGGCCGGCGGCCGGGTCGTGGACCAGCCGCTGCGCGTCGTGGTCGACAGCGCCGGGACGACGCCGGCGACGGCGCGGGTGAGGGACGGCCGGGCGGAGACGTGGATCGCGACGGCGGACGAGGTCGGCGCGACGCCGGACGGCAGGGTCGACCTGGCGAGACTTCTCGACCGGCTCTACGCGCGCGGCCGCCGCTACGTCCTGCTCGAAGGCGGGCCGACGCTGGCCGGGGCGTTCTGGCGAGCGGGTCTGATCGACCGGGTGGTCGGCTACGTCGCACCCGCACTGCTCGGCGCCGGTCCGGCGGCGCTGGCCGACGCCGGCGTGAACACCATCGACGCCGCGATCAGGCTCGATGTCGCCGACGTCCGGATGGTCGGCCCCGATCTGCGCATCACCGCGACTCCGCAAGTCAACAGAAAGGCGTGAGGCAATGTTCACCGGGATCATTGAGGAACTTGGAGAACTGGTCCGAACGGAGGGCGACGCCGACGACGGGCGGCTCACGGTCCGCGGCCCGAAGGTCGCCGAGGACGCCGTGCACGGCGCATCGATCGCCGTCGACGGCGTCTGCCTGACCGTCACCGCGGTCGACGGCGACACGTTCACCGTCGACGTCATGCGCGAGACGTTCGACCGCAGCACCCTGGCGAAACTGAGCAAGGGCGACGCGGTCAACCTCGAGCGGGCGGTGCGGGCGAGCGACCGGCTCGGCGGCCACATCGTCCAGGGCCACGTCGACGGCGTCGGCACCCTGGTCTCGCGCACGCCGGGCAGCCGCTGGGAGGTCGTCCGCATCGAGGCGCCCGCGGCCCTGCTGCGCTACGTCGCGGAGAAGGGATCGATCGCCGTCGATGGCGTGTCGTTGACGGTGTCCGGGCTCGGCGCCGACTGGTTCGAGGTCAGCCTGATCCCGACCACGCTCGAGCTGACGACCCTCGGCCGCCGGCAGCCCGGCGACGGGGTGAACCTGGAGGTGGACGTGGTCGCGAAGTACGTGGAGCGGCTCCTGGCGAGCGGCGCGACGGGGACGACGGGGGCGAGCGCATGACCGTGCACCTGGACAGCGTCGAACGGGCGATCGCCGACATCGCGGCCGGAAAGGCCGTCGTGGTCGTCGACGACGAGAACCGCGAGAACGAGGGCGACCTGGTCTTCGCGGCCGCCCGGGCCACGCCTGAGCTGATGGGCTTCATGATCCGGCACACGTCCGGCGTGGTCTGCGTGCCGATGTTGGGCACCGAGCTGGACCGGCTCAAGCTGCCGCCGATGACGTTCGTCAACGAGGACCGGAAGGGCACCGCCTACTCGGTCTCCGTCGACGCCCGCGACGGCATCGACACCGGCATCTCCGCCGCCGACCGCGCGCACACGGTGCGGGTGCTGGCCGACTCCGCCACCGAGGCGTACGAGCTGACCCGGCCCGGCCACGTGTTCCCGCTGCGCGCCAAGGAGGGCGGCGTGCTGCGCCGGCCCGGGCACACCGAGGCGTCCGTCGACCTCGCACAGCTCGCCGGCCTGTCGCCGGCCGCCGCCATCTGCGAGGTGGTGCACGACGACGGGTCGATGATGCGGGCGCCGGCGCTGCGCGAGTTCGCCGACGAGCACGGGCTGGCGATGATCTCCATCGCCGACCTCATCCGGTACCGGCGGCGCACCGAGCGGCAGGTCGAGCGGGTCGCGACGACCCGGCTGCCGACGGCGCACGGGACCTTCACGGCGCACGCCTACCGCGACGTCCTCGACGGGAGCGAGCACGTCGCCATGGTCATGGGCGACGTGACGGCGGACGACGCCGGCGACGACGCGGTGCTGGTCAGGCTGCATTCCGAGTGCCTGACGGGCGACGCGTTCGGCTCGCTGCGCTGCGACTGCGGCCCGCAGTTGCGCGCCGCGCTGGACCTGGTCGCCGGGGCCGGGCGCGGCGTCGTCGTGTACCTACGCGGGCACGAGGGCCGCGGCATCGGGCTGGCCCACAAGCTACAGGCCTACGAGCTGCAGGACGGCGGGCTGGACACCGTCGACGCCAACGTCGAGCTGGGCCTGCCGGCCGACGCCCGCGACTACGGCACCGGCGCGCAGATCCTCGCCGACCTCGGCGTGCGCACCATCGCGCTGATGACGAACAACCCGGCGAAGCTGACCGGCGTCGAGGGATACGGCCTCAAGCTGGCCGAACGGGTCGCGCTGCCGGTCGCCGTCAACCCCGAGAACCTGCGGTACCTGACGACGAAGCGGGACCGCATGGGGCACGATCTGCGCGATCTGCCAGGCTCTGGGGAACCCGTGGAACGAGAGGACACCGGACGATGAGTGGTCAGGGCGCGCCCCAGTTGCAAGTGGGCAAGGTGGGCGACCTCCGGGTCGCGGTCGTCGCGTCGCTGTGGCACCAGCAGGTCATGGACGGGCTGGTCGCCGGGGCGCAGCGCGCGCTGGACGAGGCCGGGGTGCACGACCCGCTGATCCTGCGGGTGCCGGGCTCCTTCGAGCTGCCGGTGGTCGCGGCGCGGCTGGCCAGGGCGAACTACGAGGCGGTCGTCGCGCTCGGGGTCGTGGTGCGGGGCGAGACGCCGCACTTCGACTACGTCTGCCAGGCCGCGACCGACGGGCTGACCAGGGTCGCGGTCGACACCGGGGTGCCGATCGGCTTCGGCGTCCTGACCTGCGACGACGAGGAGCAGGCGCTGGCCCGCGCGGGGCTGCCCGGGTCCAAGGAGGACAAGGGGTACGACGCGACGCAGGCCGCGCTGGCCACGGTCGTGGCGCTGCGCAACTGCTACGCGTAGACGACGGCGCATGCGGGCCGGTGTGTCCGGCTCGTGAACCAGCGCGGCGGCGAGGGGTCACGTATCCGTACCCTTGTGCGACGTGAAGAGTTTCGAGGACCTCTGGGTCGAGCTGTCGGCGAAGGTGGAGTCCGGTGCGCCCGGCTCCGGAACCGTCGAGGCGGTCCGCCATGGGGTCCATCACGTCGGCAAGAAGGTCGTGGAAGAGGCCGCCGAGGCATGGATGGCGGCCGAGCACGAGAGCACCGAGCGGGCGGCTGAGGAGATCTCCCAGCTGCTCTACCACGTGCAGGTGCTCATGCTGGCCCGCGGCATCACCCTCGCCGACGTCTACAGCAAACTCTGAGAGGCTCTTTCCGATGACGCTTCGCATCGCCGTGCCCAACAAGGGCTCGTTGTCCGGCCCGGCCGCCGAGATGATGCGCGAGGCCGGCTACCGGCAGCGCGCCGACGGCGGCCGTGAGCTGGTGCTGCGCGACCCCGACAACGACGTCGAGTTCTTCTACCTGCGCCCGCGCGACATCGCCGTCTACGTCGGCGCCGGCACGGTCGACGCCGGCATCACGGGGCGCGACCTGCTGCTCGACTCCGGCGCGTCGGCCGAGGAGCTGCTGGCGCTCGGCTTCGGCGGCTCGACGTTCCACTTCGCGGCGCGGCCCGGCACCGCCGAGAAGGTGTCCGACTTCGCCGGCCTGCGGGTCGCGACGTCCTACGCCGGCCTGCTCCGCGACTACCTGGCCGAACGCGGCGTCGACGCGTCGGTGGTGCGGCTCGACGGCGCCGTCGAGACAGCCGTCCAGCTGGGCGTCGCCGACGTCATCGCCGACGTCGTCGAGACCGGCACGACGCTGCGTCAGGCCGGCCTGGAGATCCTCGGCGAGCCGATCCTGCGGTCCGAGGCGGTGCTCATCGCCCGCGCCGACGACGAGCGCCCGGCCGCCATCGACCTGCTGCTGCGCCGGCTCAACGGCGTCATGGTCGCCCGCGGCTACGTGATGATGGACTACGACATCCGCGCCGACCGCGTCGACGAGGCCAGCGCGCTCACGCCGGGGCTGGAGTCGCCGACGGTGTCGCCGCTGCACCGCGAGGGCTGGGTCGCCGTCCGGGCCATGGTGCCGCGGGCCGACGCGCAGCGCGTGATGGACGACCTGTGGGCGGTCGGCGCGCGGGCCATCCTGGTCACCGAGATCCTGGCCTGCCGCATCTGACTGCAACCCGATCCGTCGCCCACTTCGTGTAGAGGATGAGCAGCACTCGACCCTGATGACGGAGGCGGGCCCATGCCGGCGATCGACGAGGGCCCGTACGGCGAGTACGTTGCGGCCCGTCGGCGCGCACTGTTGCGAACCGCGTTCCTGCTGACGGGCGACTGGCACGCCGCGGAGGATCTGGTCCAGGAGACGCTGACCAAACTGTACGTCTCCTGGCGCCGGATCCGCCGCCGCGACGACCTCGACGGATATGCGCGCAAGACGCTGCTCAACGCCTACATCGACAGCACCCGCCGGCCCTGGCGGCGCGAGCACGCCGTCGACACCGTCCCGGACGGCACCGGAGTGGGCGACCCCGCGGAAGGGTCCGATCCGCAGGCCCGGAACAGGCTGCTGACGGCGCTGGCCGCCGTACCGCCACGGCAGCGGGCCGTCCTCGTGCTGCGGTTCTGGGAGGACCTCTCGGTGGAGCAGGTCGCCGGCTTGCTCGGCTGCAGCACCGGCAACGTCAAGAGCCAGTCCTCGCGCGGCCTGGACAAGTTGCGCGAGTTGCTCGGGCCCCAGGAGTTCGCGATGGTCGAGGAGCAGCGATGACCGATAGGACTCTCAAGGAGATGTTCCGAGAAGCTCTGGCGGGCGAGCCGGCCGACGACGGTCCCGTGCACGAGGACATCGCACGCGGCCGGTCCCGCCGTAGGCGAGCCGTACGGCGGCGCGCCGCGGGCGGTGTCGTCGCGGTCGCCGCGGTCGCCGCCGGGCTGCTCGTGCCGTCGCTGGCCGACAACACCGACCTGGAGGGCCAGGTGCGCCAGCCGACCACGTCGGTCGACCGCCGCGGCCACGTCGCGCCCGATGTGTCCGGCGACCCGTTGCGGCTGGCCATCTGGGCGGCCGTCGACGCTGCACTCCCGGAGGATGTGCGGTTGCGGCCGGGGACGTCGGTCGTCGCCGACGGGCACGGACCCGGGCTCCGGCTGGACCTGGAACGGGGGGACGTCGGCTTCGAGCTGAGGGTGCTGCTGCAGAACGCGCCGCCGGACCTGCCGGGCTACCAGCTGTGCGACGAGTACCTGCCGCTGTTCGGGGACGAGTGGGCGGACGCCACAGGGTGCGAGACCGGCCTCGACGAGGAGGGCCGGTGGCGGGGCGTGGAGGCGGGGGCCGACGACGGCCTGCTGTTCCTGGAGGGCGACCCGGCGAGCGTCACCGTGATCTGGCAGGGAACCTCGTTGAGCCACCCGCCGGACGAGCCCCCAGTGATGACAGCTGGGCCGATGATCCCCGATGTGCCGTGGTTCGGCGTCGCGGAGGCGGACGCCGTCGCCGACGCAGTGTGGGCGGCCGCCGCCCAGTACGACCCTGCCGAGCTGGCCAGTGGGATCGATCTGGAGGCGACCGCGGGCGCCGGCTGGCCGGCGATCGAGGCGGTTCTGGAGGAGCAGTTCGGTCCGCTGACGGTCGTCGATCCGGTGGACGGCGACATCGTGACCAGCGTCGACGGGGTGCAAGTGCAGGCCGGCATGATCACGGCTGACTACCGCACCGCCGACGGCGCCGAGGTCGAGGTGATCATCTGGCAGCGGAATCGTCCGTACGAGCTGCTCTGCCTCGACGTCTATCACATCTGCGAAACCATGCCGGAGCTGTACATCCACATCGGCGACGGGCCGGTAGGCCCGGACTCGACCAGGCGCGTCGGGCAGCGGGGCTCCGTGCGAGTCCAGGTGAACTCCACGCACCGCGGCCTCGAGATGCCGGTCTCGCGCTCGGTGGCCGGCATCATGCCGCTGCTGTCCCTGATCGGCTGACGGGTCAGCCGGCGGTGACCCGGACGTCGTCGCCGAGGGAGATGCGGCCGGTGCCGTCGGGGACGAGGTTCATGCCGAACCACACCTTGCCGTCCCAGCGGCGGTGCCGGGCCAGGGTGCGCAGCGGCTCCTTGCCGCGCTGCTGCGTGTCGGGGTGGACCGTGGTGAGGACGCAGCGGTCGCACAGCTTGACCGCGCGGAACGCGACGTCGCCGATGCGCAGCTTGCACCAGGTGTCCTCGGCGAACGGGTCGGCGCTGTCGACGACGACGCTGGGACGGAACCGGCGCATCGGCAGTGGCTCGGCCGGCGGCTCCTCGCCGCGCAGCAGCGCCTCCTCGACGATCCAGTCGTTGAGCCGGTCCAGCGACCCCGTGGTGGTGAGCAGCAGCGGATACGCGTCGGCGAAGGAGACGCGGTCGGCGGGCAGGCCGTAGGCGGGGTTGACCGGCCGGCGGGTGGGGTCGTCGAGCCAGACGAGGCGGACGTCCTGGTCGAGCAGCTTGCCGAACCAGGCGTCGGCGGCCGCGCTGGGCCGGACGGCGTCCAGGGTGTTCTTCCAGATCTGCACCGGGACGTACTCGCGCGCGGCCGTCGCGTCGACCTCGAGCGGCGCTGCGTGCGCGCTCTCCAGCCGGATGCGGCCGCGCTCCAGCGGAGTGACGGTGACGCCGAGCAGCGCCGGCCGGACCCGCGCGGTGACGACGTAGCCGGCGTCGTCGACGACCATCCAGCGGCGGTCGTCGGCCAGCCCCCAGAGCTCGACCTCGGCGGACGTCTGAGCCCGGCCCCGGGTCGACTTGACGGGGTAGATGTTCAGCTCGACGACGCGCACAGTTCCAACGCTATCCCCTGGATGTCGTCGCGCCGGGCATGGCCCTAGCCACGGTCACCCTGGCTCGGCGGCTGGCACCGACGATGTCGAGGAGGCCTCCGGCCCCCTCTCACCGCCGGTCTGCCCGGCGCTCCTGGGCCGAGATCGGAGCCCGGCTCCTCCTCCGTTTCGGCGACCACGTCCCGTAGGGGATCGTGCGGGACGGGCGACGCGGTGTCGATGCGCAGGTCGGCGCGGTCGCGGGTGCGCTCGGCGGCGAACAGGGCGTCCTCCTGACGGGCCCAGCGCTCCCAGTGCGGCCGGAACGCGTCGCCGTCGCGGTCGAGACCGCGAGCCATACGCACGTCGTGCGGCGCCTCGACCCACAGCAGCAGCGCGAGGTACGGCGCTCCGGGCGTCGAACCGCTGCCACACCCCTCGACGACGAGGATCGGCGCGGCCGGGACGTCCACCCAGCCGGCCCAGCGGTCGGCGTGCCAGTCCCACCGCCGGTACCGCGCCGGCCGGCCCTCGGCCAGCGGCGCCAGCACCTGCGACGCGACGGCGGCGGCGGCCTGCGCGAGCCCGTCCCAGCCCGGGTAGAGGTCGTCCATGTGCACGACCGGGGCGTCGTCCAGCCGCGACGCGAGCCGCGCGGCCAGCGTCGTCTTCCCCGAACCCGCAGGCCCGTCGACGGCGACCACGGTCGTCGAACCGGCCCGGGGCGCGGCGGCGCGGATCCGAGCCGCCAGGGCGTCGTAGCTGAAGAGCACTAGAGGAATGTCTTGCCGTCTCCGCGGTAGGTGGCGATGGTGTCGACCAGCCGCTCGCCGCGCACCAGGTAGTACTGGTCGAACCGCTCGGACAGCTCGCCGGCCTTGGCGTGCCGGAACCAGACGCGGTCGCCGATGGCGAGGTCGTCGGCGGGGGAGCCGAGCAGCGGGGTCTGCGCCTCGCCGGCGCCCTCGTCCTTGTCGAGGGTGAGGCCCTCGGGCAGCCACGGCACCGGCAGGCGGTCGTCGCCGGCGGCGCCGCTGGCGATGTAGCCGCCGCCCGCGACGGTGACGATGCCCGGGCCGGGCCGGCGCACGACCGGCACCGCGAAGAACGCCGCCGGCCGCGGCGAGAAGCTCGTGTAGCCGTCGAACAGCCGCGGCGCCAGCAGCCCGGACCCGGCCGTCACCTCCGTGATCGACACGTCGGACGCCGTGCGCTCGACCGACCCGCTGCCGCCGCCGTTGACGAACTCGAGCTCGGCGATGCGGCGGACCGCCTCGACGGCCGCGACGCGCCGTTCGGACAGCTCCGCCCACGACCGCTTCTGCATGGAGCGCACCATGCGGCCGCGCCAGCCGCGCCCGGGCGGGGCGTCCTGGACACCGGCGATCTGCGACTCGTAGCCCATGACGCCGACCAGCCGGAACCCCGGCCGCGACTGCACCGCGTGCGCGAGCCGGACGAGGTCGTCGACGGAGTGCAGCGGCGACCGCTTCGCGCCGACCCGCAGCCGGCCGCCCATCGGCCGCCAGGACAGGTCGAGGTCGAGGCAGACGCGGATCTCGACCCGGCCGTCGGACGGCGCCACCGCGTCGACGAGGTCGAGCTGGGCGACGTCGTCGACCATCAGCGTGATGCCGGCGGCCAGCTCGTCGTCGCCGGCCAGCCGGGCCAGGCCGCGGCGGTCGGCGGTGGGATAGCCGACGACGACGTCGGAGCTGAGCTCGGTGCCCACCAGCCACAGCGCCTCGGACAGCGTCAGCGCCAGCACGCCGTGGAAGCCGTCGCGGCCCAGCACGTCGCGCAGCAGCGCCCGGCTGCGCAGCGACTTGCTGGCGACGCGGATGGGCTTGCCGGCCGCGCGCCTGACCAGGTCGGCGGCGTTGACGTCCCACGCCTCGAGGTCGATGGCGGCGAGCGGCGCCTCGAACCCGGCCGTGGCCGTGTTGAGCCGATGCCGCAGGTCGGCGCGCGAGCTGGCGACCGGCGGCGCCGGCTCCGGGGTGGCGGGAGGCGGCGGGACGTCGGGCACGGCTGCGTCGGCATCGGTATCGGGCACGGTGATCTCCACAGCGAATCCTTACCAGATCGGGACGATCGTGGCCATGGGGCCATGGCGGGCAATCGGCGGGCGGACCCCATCCTGCTGCAAGGTACTAGAGCACTTAGGCTTGCGTGGATGGCGAGGACCCTCGTGCTGATCCGGCACGCCAAGGCCGAGCACCTGCATGACCGCGGCGACCGCGACGACCACGGCCGCGCGCTGGCCGGCCAGGGCCGCCGCGACGCGCCGGCAATCGGCCGCTGGCTGCGGGCGCAGGAGGTGCCGGTGCAGGTGGCGGTGGTGTCGAGCGCCCAGCGGACGCAGCAGACGTACCGACTGCTGGCCGCCGAGCTGCCCGGTGCGCCGGACCCGGTCGTCACCGACGACGTCTACTACGCGTCGGCCGGCGACCTGCTCGAGATCATCCGGGCGCTGCCCGCGGAGGCGGAGTCGGCGCTGGTCGTCGGGCACAACCCGAGCATCGGCATGCTGGCCAACGCGCTCGACGACGGCGGCTCGGCGGTCGAGGACACCACGCGTATGCGGGCCGGCTTCCCGACCGCGTCGGCCGCGGTGTTCACCGTCGACGGCGACTGGACGGCGGTCGACCCGGGCGCGCTCCGGCTGGTCGGCTACACCGTCGCCCGGGGATGACACCTCAGCGCACCGGCGGGGCGGGCGTCGGGGTGCCGTCGGCGGCGTCGGCGGCCTCGATGTCGTCGCGGCTGATACCGAGCAGGTAGAGGATCGCGTCGAGGTACGGGACGCTGACGGCGGTGTCGGCGGCGCTGCGGACGATCGGCTTGGCGTTGAACGCGACGCCCAGCCCGGCGGCGGCGATCATGTCGAGGTCGTTGGCGCCGTCGCCGACCGCGATGGTCTGCGACAGCGGGATGCCCTCGGCGGCGGCGAACCGGGCCAGCGCGGCGGCCTTGCCCGGCCGGTCCAGGATCGGACCGACCAGCCCGCCCGTCAGCACGTCGCCGGCGATCTCCAGCGTGTTGGCGGCGGCGTAGTCGATGCCGAGTTCGTCGGCCAGCGGGTCGGTGATCTGCGAGAACCCGCCGCTGACGATCGCGCACTTGTAGTCCAGGCGCTTCAGCGTGCGCACCAGCGTCCGCGCGCCGGGGGTCAGCTCGACCGCCGCGCGCACCTCGGCGACGGCCGACGCGGGCAGCCCGGCGAGCAGCCGGACCCGCTCGCGCAGCGACGCCGCGAAGTCCAGCTCGCCGGCCATCGCCCGCGACGTCACCGACGCGACCTGGTCGAGCACCCCGGCCTTCTCGGCCAGCATCTCGATCACCTCGCCCTGCACGAGCGTGGAGTCGACGTCCATGACGACCAGCCGCTTGGCCCGGCGCAGCAGCCCGGACGGCTGGACGGCGACGTCGGCGCCCTCGGCCAGCGCGACGGCGGCGAGGTCGGCCCGCAGCCGGGCGGGGTCGGCGCCGGACACCTCGAACTCGATCGACGTGACCGGGTACGACGCCAGCCGCACGATGCGGTCGATGTTCGCGCCGGCCTTCGCGACCGCGTCGGTCAGGGCGGCGACGGCGCCGGGCCGCAGTGGGAAGCCGAGGACGGTGATGTGCGCCCGCCCCGGCGGACGGCGGCGGTCGCCGCGCCCGGGCTCCAGCTCGACCTCGACGCCGAGCTGCTCGCCCAGCGACGTCAGCGACCGGCGCAGCACGTCGTCGGAGGCGGCGGGCGACGGGTTCAGCAGCACCGCCAGCACCAGCCGGCCGCGGACGGTGACCTGTTCGACGTCGAGCACCTCGACGTCGTGTGCGGACAGCGCCGCGAACAGCTGCGCGGTCAGGCCCGGCCGGTCGCGCCCGGTGAGGGTGACCAGCAGGGTGGTGGCGGGGGGTTCCGGTGGCAGGCTCATCGCAAGCCGCAACGCTATCGCGTCGCCAGGGCGTTACAGGCGGCGGCCAGCGCCGACCGCGACGCCCGTTCCAGCGGGGTCAGTGCCGACCGCCGCGACGTGGCCTCAGACGTCGTCAGCGCGCCGCCGTCGTCGCCGAGCGCGAACTGGACGACGGCGAGCAGCCGGGCCGCCCGCGCCGCCACCGCCTGCGCCTGCGGCGGGAACGCGCGCGGCAGCGGGTCGGACTCGCGGTTGGCGCGGATGTCGCCGAGCAGCGCCTCGACCTCGGGCCGCCACGACGGCACGTCGAGGTCGGTGAGGATCGACCCTGCCGCCAGCAGCGACGTCGTCAGCTCCTTGTCGGCGTCGGCCAGGGACGGGCCCGCGGGCGCCGGCTCGGCGGCCCGGATCATCCAGGTGACCAGGTGCCCCTGGTCGCCGGGCGGGCCGAACGTGCGGACGTCGGGCACCAGCGCGTACGGCGCGCCGTCGGAGATGACCGCCTCGCCGGCGTCGACCGCGTAGCCGTTGAGGTCGGCCGGGCCGCCCAGGCCGCTGGGGTCGCCCGGCGCGGGCAGCGCGACGAGGAACGCCTTCGTGCCCTCGCCGCGCAGCGCCACCAGCGCCTCGGACAGGCCGGTGGCCGTGGCGGTGCCGGGGACGTCGACGGCGTCGTGCGGCTCGTCGTCGGCGCGGACGCGGTCGACGACGTCGTCGAGGCTCGCCTCGCTGTGCAGCCAGGCCGTGCCCCAGGCCGCGAGGCGGGCGGAGCGGGGGAGGGAGACCATGCTCAAGAGCCTACGACCCGACGGATAGAGTCGGGCCGAGGTTCCGGGGCGTGCGTCGTCACGGGCTTCGTCCGTCGTCACCGAGGGAGCCGGTCCACGCGATGTCCGATGTGCTGGAACTTGCCGACGTCACGCTCGTGCGCTCGGGCAGCCGCCTGCTCGACGAAGTCACCTGGGCCGTGGCCGACGGCGAGCGCTGGGTGATCCTCGGGCCGAACGGTGCCGGCAAGACCACCCTGCTGCAGATCGCCGCCGCGCAGATGCACCCGACCAGCGGCTACGCCGCCGTGCTCGGCGAGATGATGGGCGCCGTCGACGTGTTCGAGCTGCGCCCGCGCATCGGCATCACCAGCGCCGCGCTGGCCGAGCGCATCCCGCGGCAGGAGTCCGTGCTCGACGTCGTGCGGACGGCCGCGTACGGCGTCGTCGGCCGGTGGCGCGAGTCGTACGAGAACCTCGACGACGACCGCGCCGGCTGGCTGCTGCGGCGCATGGGCATCGGGCACCTCGCCGGCCGGACGTTCGGCACGCTGTCCGAGGGCGAGCGCAAGCGCACCCAGCTGGCCCGGGCGCTGATGGCCGACCCCGAGCTGCTGCTGCTCGACGAGCCCACCGCCGGCCTCGACCTCGGCGGCCGCGAGACGCTGGTCGCGACGCTCGGCGAGATCGCCGCCGACCCCGACTCGCCCGCCACCGTGCTCGTCACCCACCACGTCGAGGAGATCCCGCCCGGGTTCACCCACGCGCTGCTGCTCTCGGGCGGCCGCGTCGTGGCCGCCGGGCCCGTCACCGAGACGCTCACCGACGAGCACCTGAGCACCGCGTTCGGGCTGCCGCTGCGGGTGCGGCACGAGGACGGACGGTGGTCGGCGCGGGCCGTCGTAGCGGCGCGCGACGGCGTCCCCGCACCGTAGGGTGTGTCTCCCGGGTCCGTGGCCTACTGCGCGACGCCCAGGCGGCGCCTCGCGGCGTTCTCGTCAGTCGACGTAGAACCTCCCGCTATGACTCCTTCCTCGGCCTTGCGAGGCATCCACCTGGACGCCGCTCGCTACGGCCGAGACCCGGGAGACACACCCTAGACTGAGACCATGCAGGATTTCCTCGACTGGCTCGGCGACCACGACTGGGTCGCCTGGCTCGGCCTGGCGTTCCTGCTCGGCATCGTCGAGACCACCACCGTCGACCTCATCTTCCTCATGCTGGCCGGCGGCGCCCTGGCCGGCGCGCTGGCGGCGGCCGTCGGCATCGACGCCCTGTGGCTGCAGCTGCTCATCGCCTCCGCCGTCAGCGTGGCGCTGCTCGGGTTCGTCCGGCCGGTCGCCAAGCGGCACCTGCGCACCAGTAGCAACACCCGCACGGGCGCCGCGGCGCTGGTCGGCCGCAAGGGCGTGGTCGTCGAGACGGTCGACTCCGAGCGCGGTCTCATCAAGCTGGCCGGCGAGGTCTGGACCGCCCGCAGCTACGACGGCACGTCGGTCATCGAGGCCGGCCGCGATGTCGACGTCATCGAGATCCAGGGGGCGACGGCGCTCGTGTTCGAGGCCGACTCGCGGTAAGACCCGGCCCGGCCCCGGGTTGTTGATAGGTTTTGCCGCGACTCGCCTGACCACACGGAAAGCAGCGGAAGGTCATACATGGAAGCCGGTCAGATCTTCGTCCTCCTCGTCGTCATCCTCCTGGCCATCTTCGTGCTGGTGACGCTGGCCAAGTCGGTGCGCATCGTGCCCCAGGCGCGGGCCGGCATCGTGGAGCGGCTGGGCCGCTACCAGCGCACCCTCGACCCCGGCCTCACGGTGGTCGTGCCGTTCATCGACCGCGTGCTGCCGCTGCTGGACCTGCGCGAGCAGGTCGTGTCGTTCCCGCCGCAGCCGGTGATCACCCAGGACAACCTGGTCGTGTCCATCGACACCGTCATCTACTACCAGGTGAACGACCCCAAGGCGGCGACGTACGAGATCGCCAACTACATCCAGGGCATCGAGCAGCTGACCGTCACCACGCTGCGGAACGTCATCGGTGGCATGGACCTCGAGCGCACGCTGACCAGCCGCGAGGAGATCAACAACGCGCTGCGCGGCGTCCTCGACGACGCCACCGGCAAGTGGGGCATCCGGGTGAACCGGGTCGAGCTGAAGGCCATCGACCCGCCGCCGTCCATCCAGGACTCCATGGAGAAGCAGATGCGCGCCGACCGCGACAAGCGCGCGGCGATCCTCAACGCCGAGGGCGTGCGGCAGTCGCAGATCCTGACGGCCGAGGGCCAGAAGCAGTCCGCCATCCTCACCGCCGAAGGTGACAAGCAGTCGCTGGTCCTGCGGGCCGAGGCGGAGAAGCAGGCGCAGATCCTGCGCGCCGACGGTGAGGCGAAGGCCATCGGCGCCGTCTTCGAGGCGATCCACCGCGGCAACCCCGACCAGAAGCTGCTGGCCTACCAGTACCTGCAGATGATGCCCGAGATCGCGAAGGGCGACTCCAACAAGGTCTGGATCGTGCCCAGCGAGTTCGGCAAGGCGCTCGAGGGCCTCGGCGACGCGGTCGGCCGGTTCGGCTCCGGCTTCGCGCCGGGCGCCATCCCGCCGCCCGACGACACCGTCGCCGAGGCGGTCGAGGCCGCCGCGCAGGAGGCCGCCGCCGAGAGCGAGGCCGCTGCCGCCGCCGCCCAGGAGGAGGTCCGGCGGGCGCTGCAGGCCGCCGAGGTCGCGTCCAACCCGTCGATGCCGCTCCCGCCCGCACGCATCAACACCGGCGAGCCCGGCTCGGGTGCCGACGAGCCCGGGTTGGACGACGAGCCCGGCCCGGCGCTGGGCCGCGACCTGACCGTCGACCCCGATGACGAGCGCGGGCCCGCCTCCGAGCCGCCGCACCCGCCCGCTCCGCCCGCACCGCCGGCGGGGTGAGCCTGCTCGACGTCGTCGCGATCGTCGCGGCCGGGTTCGCCGCGGGTGCGATCAACGTCGTCGTCGGGTCAGGCACGATGATCACGTTCCCGACGCTGCTGGCGCTGGGCTATCCACCCGTGGTGGCCAACGTGTCCAACACCGTCGGGCTGGTGCCGGGCTCCCTGGTGGGGGCCTGGGGCTATCGCGAGGAACTGCGCGGCCAGCGCGGCCGGGTGCTCCGGTACGGGCTGGCCGCGGTCGTCGGCGGCAGCGGCGGCGCGGTGCTGCTGCTGGCGCTGCCGCCGGGCGCGTTCGAGGCGATCGTGCCGGTGCTGATCGTCCTGGCCTGTGTGCTGGTGGCCGCGCAGCCGTGGATCTCGCGACGGCTCAAGGACCGGCCGCCCGGGCGCGAGCACGGCGGACCGGTGGTCTGGCTGCTGGTGCTGCTGACCGCCGTCTACGGCGGCTACTTCGGCGCCGCGCAGGGCGTGCTGCTGCTCGCCGTCCTCGGGCTGGCGCTGTCCGACTCGCTGCAGCGGCTGAACGCCGTCAAGAACGTGCAGGCCGGGCTGGTGAACCTGGTCGCCGGGCTGGTGTTCATGGTGGTCGCCGATGTCGACTGGGCGGTCGCCGGGCTGATCGCGCTCGGCTCCGCGGCCGGCGGGCTGCTCGGCGCCCAGGTCGGCCGGCGGCTGTCGCCGCTGGTGCTGCGGGTGGTCGTCGTCGTGGTGGGTGTGACCGCCGTCGTCGTGCTGGTGCTGCGGTGACGGCGCCGCGGCTAGGGGGTGTCTGATGGATATTGGTGGATGCGGGCGGCGTCCAGTCGTCGGTCCAGCAAGGCGGAGGAGGAGGTCGATGCGGTGCCATCGAGCGACGACGACAACGCAGCTGGTCGGCGTCTGGGCGTCGATCCGCGCCGCCGAAGATCCATCAGACACCCCCTAGTCGAGGTCGGCGGCGTCGACGACCCCCGCCTCGCCGACTACATGGCGCTGCGCGACGTCCAGCTGCGGACGTCGCTGGAGGCCGAGCACGGGCTGTTCCTGGCCGAGGGCGAGAAGGTGGTCCGCCGGGCGATCGCCGCGGGCTACCGGCCGCGCTCGTTCCTGATGGCGCAGCGCTGGGTCGACGCGTTGTCCGACGTCCTCGCCGCCGCCGGCGACGTCCCCGTCTACGTCGCGCCGGAGCCGGTCATCGAGGGCGTGACCGGCTTCCACGTGCACCGCGGCGCGCTGGCGTCGCTGCACCGCCGGCCGCTGCCGCCGGTGGAGGACGTGCTGGCCGCGGCGGCACGCGTCGTCGTGCTGGAGGACCTCGTCGACCACACCAACGTCGGTGCGATCTTCCGCTGCGCGGCGGCGCTGGGCTGGGACGCCGTCCTGCTGGGGCCGCGCTGCGCGGACCCGCTGTACCGGCGCGCCGTCAAGGTCTCGATGGGCACGGTGTTCTCCGTGCCGTACACGCGGGTGGAGGAGTGGTACGACGCGCCCGGCGCGCTGGCGGCGGCCGGGTTCGAGACGCTGGCGCTCACCCCGGCCGACGACGCCGTCGACCTCGCCGACGTCGCTCCGGCGGAGCGGACCGCGCTGCTGGTCGGCGGCGAGGGACACGGGCTGTCCGCGCGCTGGATGGCTGCGGCGGACCGGCGCGTGCGCATCCCGATGGAGGCCGGAGTCGACAGTCTCAATGTGGCTGCGGCGACCGCTGTGGCCTGTTATGCCCTGCGTTACCCCCGGTAGGCTTTGCCGATCATGCGTGGGGGAAACGGTTGCCGAGCCGGTGAGCACGGCTGATGCGGATCAAGCGCACACGTGCCCACGCCGCCGTCGTCGCGACGGTGGCCGCGTGGGTGGTCGTGGTGGCCGCGGTGACCACCGGGCTGGTCGGCTACCTGGTCGTGGCCAGCCAGGACGGCGTCCGCGAGGCGTTGCGCGACGCGCCGCCGGCGGAGGCGACACTGCAGGCGGTCACCCGGCTCGGCCCCGACCCCGCGGAGCAGGACGACGCCGTCCGCGCTGACGTCGCCGACCAGTCCGGCGGCGCACCGCTGGAGGTGTACCGCAGCCTGGCCGGCGGCGAGGACGCCCTGACCGTTCCGGGCAGTGATGAGGACGCCCGCGGCGTCCTGTCCGCCTACGAGGGCATCGAGGAGCACGCGGAGCTGGTCGACGGCAATTGGCCGGTGGACGGCGGCAGGGGCGTCGTCACCCCGGTGGCGCTGCATGCCACCGCCGCCGAGGCGCTGGGCCTGGTCGTCGGTGACGAGATCACCGTCGGCGAGGCCCGCGTTCGCGTCACCGGCACCTGGCTGCCCGCCGACCCGCGCGACCCGTTCTGGTTCGGCCAGCCGCTCGAGGTGGCCGGCGTCGACGGGTCCGCCTACGGGCCGTTCGTGGTCACCGAGGCCGCGCTGACCGCCGTCGAGCCGTCGCCACGGGTGCGCTGGCGCATCACGCCGGAGGCCGGCGCGATCACCCCCGGTCAGGTCGCCGCGCTGACCCGCGAGCAGCCGGGACTGCCCCGCGTGCTGGAGAACGACGAGCGGGTCGACGTCAACGGCGTCGCGATCAGCGGCGGGCTGCCCGCGACCGTCGCCGCGCTGGACGCCGATGTCAGCCGCGGCACCAGCGTCTCCGCCGTCCCGCTGGTGGTGCTGGTGGCCGTCGCGATCGTCACCGGCGCCCAGGTGGCTCGGCTGCTCGGCGTGGTCCGCGAGGTCGAGACGACGCTGCTGCGCTCGCGCGGGCTGTCCGCCGGGCAGCTGGTGTGGTGGTCGGTGCTGGAGTCGGTGGCGGTGGTGGTGCCGGCCGCGGCGCTCGGTGCGGCCGCGACGGTGCTCGCGCTGCGCGCGGGCACCGGGCCGGCCGTGGACGCCGGGGTGGCCGCGTGGTGCGCCGCCGGTGTCGCCGCCGGCACCCTCGCGCTGCTGGTCGCCGCCGCTGCCATGACCGCCCGCCGCCGGGTCGAGGACACCGTCGCGTTCAGCAGCCGCCGCGCCACCGGAGCGATCGGCTGGAGCTTCGCGGCGGTCGCGCTGATCGCCGCCGCGGTCGCGATCTGGCAGCTGCGGCGATATGGCGAGGCGTCCGGCGGCCGTGGCGCGGATCTGCTCGCCACGCCCGGTCCGGCGCTGGCGCTGCTGGCCTGCGCCGCCCTCGCGCTGCTCGCCGTCCCGTTCCCGCTGGCGCTGGCCGAGCGGGTGCTGGCCGGCCGCCGCAGGCTCGGGCTGCTGCTGCCCGCCTGGCAGGTGACCCGCCGGCTGCCGGTGTACGCGTCCGTGGTCGTGCTGGTCGTGGTGACGGCGGGCGCGGGCGTCCTCGCGGCGTCGTACTCGGCCACCTGGACCGGCCTGCAGGAGGACCTCGCCGACGTCCGCTCCGGCGCCGACGTCAGGGTGACGTTCGACCGCGCCGGGCCGCTCACCCCGGCCCGCCCGGCCGAGTCCGCCGGGCCGTACCTGCAGGTCGGTGGCGCGAGCGACGCCGTCGGCGTGCTGTCGACCGGAGCCCGAGTGGGCGACGAGAGCGCCGCGCTGCTGGCCATGCCGGCCGACCGGCTGAGCGGCGTGGTCGAGGCCCGCGACGACGTGTTCCCGGCCGGCCGGGTGGCCTCCGACGTCGCGCCGGAACAGCCGGCGCTGACCGGCCTGGAGCTGCCGGCCGGCACCGAGCGGCTGGAGGTCGACGCGACGGCCGTCTCCGCGGTCACGCTGCTGGTCGCCGACGCCGACGGCGTGCTGGCCGAGGCGGTCGTCGAGAATGGCGGCGCGGCCGTGCCTGCCGGGTTCGGCACCGTCGTCGTCGCCGATCTCACCGTCGCCGCTCCCGGGCCGACCGAACCGGCCGTCACGGCGCTGCGCGCGGTCGACGGCTCCGGCGCCACGACCGACCTGCCGCTGGCCGGCGTCGCGGCGTGGCTGCCGCAGGCCGAGGCGAGCTACCGGATCGAGGCCGCCGACCCCGGCCGCGCGTCGCCGCTGTCGGCGGCGGTCGTCGCGTCCGCGTCCGGCGCCAGGGTGCGGCTGACCCCACCGGCCGCGGCGAGCGGGCCGGTCCCCGTCGTCGCCTCGCAGGCCGCGCTGGACCACTTCGGCCTGCAGACCGACGACCCGGTCACGCTGCACGTCGCCGGCGCACGGGTGGACGCGTGGGTGGTCGACGCGGTGCCCGTCGTGCCGGGCGTGGCCGATCCGGTCGCGTTCGTCGCCGATCTGCCGAGCGTCACCGCGACGTTGCTGCGCGTCGCCGACCGGCCGCAGCGCATCACCGAGGTGTGGCTGAGCGCGGACGGCGGCGACACCGCCGGGCTGGCGGCGGCCGTCGAGGACGCCGGGCTGACCGGTGCGGCGCAGGCGATCGACCGCGAGACGGTGCGGTCCGGGCTGCTGGACCACGGGCTGGCGCGGCACGTGGTGCCGGCGTTCTGGTCGGTGGCGGTGGCGGCGGTCGTGCTGACGGCGATCGGCGCGGTCGCGTCGGCGGCGACGCTGCAGCGGCAGCGCCGCGGTGAGCTGGCGGTGCTGCGGGTCGTCGGTGTCGCGCCGTCTGAGCAGGCCCGGTCGCGGCGGATCGAGCAGGCCGGGATGGGTGTGCTGGCGATGGCGGCGGGCGCGGTGGGCGGGCTGGTGGTCGCCGCCCTGACGGTGACGGTGCTGGCCCGGGCCGCGACGTCCGGGGTGCCGGAGGCACTGGACCCGGTCGGCGGCGCGAGCCTGGGCGCGCTGGCGCTGTTCGGCGTCGTGCTGACCGGGGTCGTCGCGGCGGTCGCCCTGCTGCAGGCGTCCCGGGCGGGCCGTGATGCGGCGCTGGCCGTGCCCGGAGAGGAGCGACGGTGAGCCGGGGTCTGGGGACCGGGCGGCTGTTCCGCCGGCAGTTCCTCGCCGACCGCGCCGCGGCGCTGGTCGTCGTCTGCGTGGTGCTCGTGCTCGCGCCGGTGGCGGCGGCGCTGCCGCGACTGGCCGAGCAGGTGTTCACCGACGACCTGCACGCGGAGATGGCCGGCACCCCGGCGACGCTGCGGGACGTGACGTCGGTGGCCGCGGGGCCGCCGCCCATGGTCGCCGGCGGCGACGTCTGGGCGCCGTTCGACGCGGCGCTCGCGGCCATTCGCGACGACGCGCCGGCGGCCGTGCGCGAGGCGACCGGGCCGGGCCGGTTCGTCGTCACCGCGCCGCCCGCTCCGGTCGAGGTGCGCGCGGCGGAGAGCGCCACCGAACTGCTGCCGACCGCCGACCCGTACTGGGCCGAGACCGTCCGCGTCGTCGAGGGCGAGACGCCGGCGGCAGCGACCGAGCCGGGGCCGGGGGAGCCGTACGTCGTCGACGTCATGGTGGCGCGGGCGTCGGCCGAGGAGCTCGGCTGGGCGGTCGGGGACGTCACCACCGCGGTGCGGCCGGTCGGCACCGCGGCCCTCGCGTCGGGGCTGGTGTACCGGCTGTCCGGCGTGTACGAGCCGCTGGACGCCGCCGCGCCGGTGTGGGCCCACCACCGCGCGGCGCTGGCGCCGGAGGTCCTCGACGACTGGGACCGCGGCCGGACGCTGACCGTCGCCGCGTACGTCGACGCGGACTCGTGGTCGGCGCTGGCGCCGGTGGTCGGGTCGTCAGCGGAGACGCGGCTGTGGTACCCGCTGGACGTCTCGTCGGCGCGGGCGGACGTCACGGTGCCGCTGCGCGACGCGCTGAGCCGGTTCATCGCGGCGGCGCCGATGGTCGTCTCGGAGGAGGGGCACCGGCCGTTCTCCCCGATCCTCACCACCGGCTCGATCGACGTCCTGGACCGGGTGGCGCAGCGGCACGACAGCTCACAGGCGCTGATCGCGATCGTGGCGGCCGGCCCGCTCGGCGTCTCGCTGGCGGTGCTGGCGCTGGCCGCCCGGCTGATGGTCGAGCGGCGCCGGTCCGCGCTGGCGCTGATCGGCGCCCGGGGCGCGTCGCCGCTGCAGCTGCGGCTGCTCATGGTCACCGAGGGCCTGCTGCTCGGGTTGCCGGCCGCCGCGCTGGCCACCGTGCTCGTCGGCCGGTTCGTCGACGGCGTCGGCGGGACCGCCGGAGTGCTGCTGCCGCTGGTGGTCGGGCTGGCGCCGGCCGTGCTGCTGCCGCTGGCCGCGCGCCCGAAGGGGCTGCGGGCCGTGCGTCGCGACCTCGGGCTGGGCCGGCCGTCGCGGGCCCGCACGCTGGTCGAAGGGCTGGCCGTCGGCGCGGCCGCCGCGGCCTGCTTCGCGCTCAACGCCCGCGGCTTGGAGGCCGGCGGCGCCGGGGTCGACCCGCTCACGGCTGCGACGCCGCTGCTGCTCGCGCTGGCGGTCAGCGTGCTGGTCATGCGGCTGTACCCGCGGCCGATGGCGACGCTGGGCCGGGTGCTCGGCGGCCGCCGCGGCACCGTCGCCTACCTCGGGACCGCGCGGGCCGTCCGCGACCCGGTCGCTGGGTTCGTCCCGATGCTCGCGCTGGTCGTCGGCATGTCGATCGCCGCGTTCTCGACCGTCGTCTGGTCCACCACCGAGCGGGGGATCGAGCAGACCGCGTGGCAGCAGGTCGGCGCGGACGTCCGGGTGTCCGGTGCGCCGCTCACCGAGGCCGAGCTGGCCGCCGTCGGCTCGCTGCCCGGCGTCGACGCCGTCGCGCCCGTCGTCACGACCGGGCCGACGCTGTTCAAGGTCGGCACCATCGACAACCGCGTCCCGCTCTACGTCGTCGACGTCGACGCCCTGGACGCGGTGCGCGCCGGCGGGTCGGCGCTGGACCCGCTGCCGGCCGGGCTGACCACGCTGGGGCCGGACGGTGCGATCCCGCTGCTGGTCGCGGACGGCGTCGTCGACGAGGGCGCCACCGGCACGCTGTCGCTGAGCGAGCGGCTGGACGCCGTCGTGGCCGGGACCGTGGACTCGATCCCGGGGCTCACCTCGGGCAGCCAGTGGATGCTGGCCGACCGCGGTGTGCTCGAGGACGCCGGCGTCACGATCATCCCGCCCCGGATCACGCTGGTCGACGTCACCTCCGGCGGCAGCGCGTCTGCCGTCGCGGCCGAGCTGGGGGAGCGGACGGTGACGACGCCGGGGTCGGCGATCGCGGACCTGCGCGGGCCGGTGAACGACGGCACCGCGCGGGCCATCGTCGGCGCCATCGCGCTCACCGGGTTGTTGTGCGCGGCCGCGGTGGTGCTCACCATGGTGGTGGGCGCGCCGTCGCGGGGCCGGCTGCTCTCGCAGCTGCGTACGCTGGGGCTGTCCGGCCGGCAGGGCGAGGGCCTGGTCGTCTGGGAGGCCGCGCCGGTGGCGGCGGTGTCGCTCGTGACCGGGCTGCTGCTGGGCGTGGGGCTGCCGTGGGCGGTGCTCTCCGGCGTCGACCTGCGGTCGCTGACCGGCGGCGGCGAGCAGCCGGCGGTGCACCTGCCGTTCGGTCTGCTAGGCGTCGTGACCTTGGGGTTCGTGCTGGTGGTGGGTGTGGCGGTGGTGGTGTCGGTGCTGACGGGACGTCGGCTGGCGCCGGCCAGGATGCTACGGATTGGTGACGAGACGTGACGGAGCTGCTGGCGGCGGAGCGCCGCGACATCGTGTGCGAGGACCTCGTGCGCATCTACACCGCCGAGGGCGTCGAGGTGCAGGCGCTGCAGGGCCTCAACCTGCGGGTCGACGAGGGCGAGGTGGTCGCCGTCGTCGGGGCCTCCGGGTCGGGCAAGTCGACGCTGCTGAACATCCTGTCCGGACTGGACTCCCCGACGGCCGGCGTCGCGAAGGTGGCCGGGCACGACATGCTGACGATGAAGGGCCGCGAGCGGGTCCGCTACCAGCGGCACACCGTCGGGTTCGTGTGGCAGCAGACGTCGCGCAACCTGCTGCCGTACCTCACCGCCGCCGAGAACGTCGCCGTGCCGGCCGCCATCGCGCGGCAAGGCGGGCAGGCCCGAGCGGAGCGGGTCGACCTGCTGCTCGAGACGCTGGGCGTCGGGCACTGCCGCGACCGCCGCCCTGCCGAGATGTCCGGTGGTGAGCAGCAGCGGGTCGCCATCGCGGTCGCGCTGGTCAACGAGCCGCGGGTGCTGCTGGCCGACGAGCCCACCGGCGAGCTGGACGAGGCGACGTCGGCGGACGTGTTCGAGGCGATCCGGCACGCGAACACCGAGTTCGGCGTGACGGTGCTGGTGGTGACGCACGACCAAGCGGTCGCCGGGCACGTGGGGCGGACGGTGCAGATCCGCGACGGCCGCACGGCGACGGAGATCCTGCGGCGCACCGAGCTGGACGAGCACGGCCAGGAGCAGCACATCGCCGAGGAGTTCGCCGTCCTGGACCGCGCCGGTCGGCTGCAGCTCCCCGACGACTTCGTCGGCGCGCTGCGGCTGCAGGACCGCGTCCGGCTGGCGCTGGAACCGGACCACATCGGGGTGTGGCCGGACGAACAGGAGAGGCAGCGTCGTGGGGAAGGGGTCGCCGGTGAGTGAGAACCACGCCGTCCGCGCCGTCGCCGTCAGCCGGGTGTTCGGCAGCGGCGCGCGCGAGGTGCACGCCGTCCGCGCCGTCGACCTCGAGGCGCACCCCGGCGAGCTGCTGGTCGTGAAGGGGCCGTCCGGTTCGGGGAAGACGACGCTGCTCAACCTGCTCGGGGCGCTGGACCGGCCGACCAGCGGCCAGGTGTTCGTCGGCGACCTCGAGGTGTCCGCGATGAGCGAGAAGGACCTCGTTCCCGTCCGCCGGCACCAGGTCGGCTACGTGTTCCAGTCGTTCGGGCTGATCCCGATCCTCACCGCCGCCGAGAACGTCGAGATCCCGCTGCGGCTGCAGGAGCTGGACCCGGTCGCGCGGGCGGCGCGGGTGGTCGAGCTGCTGGCGCTGGTCGGGCTGGACGGCCACGCCGAGCAGCGTCCGTACGAGCTGTCCGGCGGGCAGCAGCAGCGGGTCGGCATCGCGCGGGCGCTGGCCGGCGACCCGGACGTGCTGATCGCCGACGAGCCGACGGCGCAGCTGGACACCCGGACCGGCGCCTCGGTGATGGCGCTGATCCACGACCTCGTCCGCCGGCGCGGCATGACGGCGGTCGTCGCGACCCACGATCCCGCGCTCATGGAGCAGGCCGACCGCACCGTCGAACTCCGCGACGGCCGGGTCGTGGACGCCGCGGCAGCAGCCTGAGCCGTCAGACGGCGACGGGCTGGAAGATCGACTCGATGAGCGGGAGGTCGCCGTTGAAAACGGCCGCCGAGCACTCGCGGCAGGCGTACTCGACGCCCAGTCCGCCCGGCACCTTGTCGAACTCGGTCTCCGCGTCGCACTCGCCGCACCAGGCCGTGAGGGACCCGATGAGCAGCTCGGGCGCCGCGACGTTCAGGTTCTGTCTTGCCCTCATGTTTCGAGGGTGACACGCGAGAAGGACGGGGCCCAGGAGGCGCGCCGTTGTCGTTACGAGCCACAATAGGCTGGGGCACGCATCCGATGACGGTGCCGGCGGACGGAGTGGAACATGCCTGTGCAGACGGTCTGGAAGGGCTCGATCTCGTTCGGCCTGGTGTCGATCCCGGTCCGGCTGGTGTCGGCCACCCAGGAGAAGGACGTCAGTTTCCGGCAGGTGCACGCCGCCGACGGCGGGCGCGTCCGGTACAAGCGCGTCTGCGAGGCCGGCGGCCACGAGGTCGCCTACGCCGACATCGCCAAGGGCTACGAGCTGCCCGGCGGCCAGATGGTGATCCTCACCGACGAGGACTTCGAGGACCTCCCCATCACGTCGTCGCGGTCGGTCGAGGTGCTGGGGTTCGTGCCGTTCTCGCAGATCGACCCGACGTCGCTGAACCGCGCCTACTACGCCGAGCCCACCGGCGACACCAAGCCGTACGCGCTGCTGCGCGACTCGCTGGAGCGGTCCGGCCGGGTCGGCGTCGTCAAGGTGGCGCTGCGCAACAAGGAGCGGCTGGCGGTGCTGCGCTCGTTCGAGGGCACGTTGATCGTGCAGACCATGCTGTGGCCGGATGAGATCCGCAAGCCCGAGTTCGACTTCCTCGACGAGGACATCGAGGTCCGCAAGCAGGAGATGGCGATGGCCGAGTCCTACATCGACACCCTGTCCGGCGACTTCGACCCCGGGGAGTACCACGACGAGTACCGCGAGGCGCTGCTGAAGGTGGTCGAGGCCAAGGCCGAGGGCGCCGAGGTCATCGCGGCACCTGAGGCCGCGCCGGCCGAGGGCAAGGTCGTCGACCTCATGGAGGCCCTGCGCCGCAGCGTCGAGGAGGCCAAGCAGAACCGCGCGGGCGGCAAGGACGCGGAGCCGGCCAAGAAGACCGCGAAGAAGGCCGCCGCCAAGAAGACCGCCGCGAAGCGCAAGTCCGCCTGACCCGCCGCCCGGCCCACTCACCCCCGCCGCCCCAAGTTGATCTTGGAGTCGTTCGGGAATCTACCGGACATTCCGGACCGGAATTGCCGAAAAACCCCAAGATCAACTTGAGTGGGGTCAGGGGGCGGGGCGGCGGGTGATCTCGAAGAGTGCTGACGGGCCGAGGTTGCGGCCGCCGGCGGCGTCGACGCGTGAGCGCAGCTCCCGATCGGCCGTCACGGCGATGACGTGGTCGTGCGGCCGCTCGGCGACGGCCGACGCGACGGCGGCCGCGACCGCGTCGTCGCCGCTGCCGGGCGCGTCGACGACCGTGACGTCGTCGAGCGACCCGACGCCGCGGGCCTTGCCCTCGGCGACCAGCACGATCCGCGGCCACCACTGCGTCGCCGGCAGCCCGAGCGACGCCGCGGGGACCGGCGCCAGCAGTTCCAGCTCGTCGCGCAGCCGCGCCGTCGCGCCCACGCGGTCGCGCCACCAGCCGTCCGGCCGCGAGCCCACCACGTTGGCGGCGTCGACCACCAGCACCAGGTCGGACGGCGCCGCCGCGCGGATCTGCGGCCACAGCGTGCCGAACGCCGGCAGCAGCGGCAGCGCCGCGACGTCGTCGAGCGGGATCCAGGTGATGTCCAGGCTCTCCGGGTCGGCCGGCCGCGCCTTCACCGGCCGCGTCGGGCGGGCGACGATCGTCGTGTAGGACCAGGGGCCGTGGTCCTCGACCCAGGCGTGGCTGGGCCGGACGGCGTCGGGCGGGACGTCGGCCTCCTCGGCGCTCTCGCGCAGCGCCGCCTCCAGTGCCGTCTCGGACGACGACCGCGCGCCGCCGGGCACGCCCCACGTGCCGCCGTGGTGGCTCCAGTGCGCCCGGTGCTGCAGCAGCACGCCGCGCTCGTCGTCGACGAGGAGCAGCCCGGCCGCGCCGTACCGGCCCCAGTGCCGCTGCCCGCAGGCGCAGTCCACCCATCCGTCGCCGTCGTGCCGGTGGTGAATGAGGGTCAAGACGCGCTCCGCGCGCGCACCCGGCCGGGGATGACGTACCAGAACGCGACGAACCACAGCAGCGCGACGCCGCTGACGGTGACGGCCAGCCAGCGCGACAGGACGACGTCGAGCGCGAGGAGCAGCCCGCCGCACACGGCGAGCATCAGCAGGAACAGACCACCGGCGGTCATTCTCGAGGCCATCGGGATCATTCTGTCGCGAACCTTCTGCCGGAACACCATCCGGTGGAACGACACGGGCGCGATCAGCAGCGCCATGGACATCGCCGAGACGACGATCGTCACCGCGAACACGTCCTGCGTGAAGTCGTCGGAGTCGCGGAACGGCGAGGTGAACGCGATGGTCAGGAGGAAGGCGAACAGGATCTGCACGCCTGTCTGGGCGATGCGCAGCTCCTGGAGCAGCTCGTTCCAGTGCCGGTCGTACCGGTCGGCCTGGTCCTCGTCCCGCTTGTAGCCCTGTTCGCTCACCGCTCCTCCTCGTGGGCCGACGACGCTGCTGGTTCACGCTGCGTTCACGCCGGCCTGTCAGCCTGGGAGCCGTGGGGGCGGACGGATGACCGAGCGGCACGGCGAACCGCGACAGCCCGGATGGTACCCGGACGAAGCGGGAAACATCCGCTGGTGGAACGGCCAGTTCTGGTCGCACACGTCGCAGTCTGCCGTGGTCCGGCAGGCGCAGGCGGCCCAGCTGCCGGGCCGGTCCGCGGAGCCGCCGGCCCCGGAAGCGGCGGGCGACGGCCTGCTGCTCGGCGCCGGAGCGGTCGTCACCGGGCTGGTCGGCGCGGCGGCGGGACTGTACGCGTTCGTCCAGCCGGTGGGCGAGCTCGGCAACTTCGCCGTGTTCCCGCCGGTCGTGCTGGGCATCGTGGCGGTCGGGCTGGGCATCGGGGCGCTGCGACGGCGCCGGCTGCTGCTCGGCGTGGCGGGCGTCGTGGCGGGCACGGCGTCGTTCATGCTGACCGCGCTGCTCATCCTCGTGCTGGCGACGCTGACGTTCTGACGGCGCGGCGGTCGGTAGAGTCCGGCCTGTGGCAGACGACCTCGCCGACTACGAACGACGGTTCCGGCGCAGCGGGCTCCCGTTGTTCATCGAGGACTACAGCGCGAGCGAGGACATCTTCACCAGGGCCGCACCATGGCTGGCACTGGTGTTCCTGGGCGAGATGCTCGGCGCGACCGAGCTGGAGTGGCCGCTGCTGCTCAACGTCGTCGCGGCGCTGGGCGGGCTGGCGATCCTGATCGTCGCGTTCGGTGCTCTGAACCGGATCCGCGGCCGCCGCTTCCTGGAGCTGCCGCGCGAGGTCGGACGGCCCGAGCTGGCGGCGTTCGTGCTGGTCCCGGCGTTGCTGCCGCTGATCTTCGGCGGCCAGTGGCGGCAGTTCGCCGGCATCATCGCCGGCAACTCGCTGTTCCTGCTGCTGGTCTACCTGGTGGTCGGCTACGGACTCATCGCGACGGTGTTGTGGGCGCTCAGCCGCATGGCCGACGAGCTGGCGGCTTCGTTGGGCCGGCTGGTCCGGACGCTGCCGCTGCTGCTGATCTTCTCGCTCGTGCTGTTCGTCAACGCCGAGATGTGGCAGATGTTCGGGAACATGCCGCGGGCGTTCGCCTTCGTGGTGATGGGGTTCCTGTTCGGGCTGGGGCTGGTGTTCTTCGCCGTCCGTGCGCCCGGGCTGGTGCGGCAGCTGGAGGCCGACCTCAACGCGGAGTCCCGGCCGCTGACCAGGCGGCAGCGGGTCAACGTCGGGCTGACGCTGGTGGTGAGCCAGATCCTGCAAGTGTCCGTCGTCAGCGCCGGCGTCGGCGGGTTCTTCGTCGCGTTCGGGCTGTTCGCGGTAACGCCGGAGGTGGGGGAGTCGTGGGCCGGCACCACCGGCGCGTGGAGCCAGGAGATCACCCTGTTCGGCCACGAGACCCTTTTGTCCGAGACGCTGCTGCGCGTGGCCGGTGGGATGGCGGCATTCACGGGGCTCTACTACGCCATCTCCATCCTCACCGACTCCACCTACCGCGACGAGTTCATGGCCGGCGTGACCACCGAGATGCGCGGCGTCTTCACCGCCCGCGCCGAGTACCTGGCGCTGCGCGACTGACCAGGCTCACAGGCCGGCGTCGCCGAGCGCCCAGACGTCGGCCAGCCGCGGCTCGTCGACCGGCACCGGGCCGACGGTCTCGGCGATCGCCAGCAGCTCCGCCTCGGACGCCTGCCCCTGCAGCGTCGCCGTGACCCCGTCGGTGGGCTGCCACGCCAGGAACGCCCCGGCGTCGCCGGCCGGCGGCAAGACCAGCGCCATCGCCCCGGCCACCGCCGTCACGCGGCTGCCGGCCCGGGCGTGCAGCCAGAGCGAGTCGTCCTCGTCGGCGACGGTGAGACGCAGGTCGTCCGGCCCGACGGCGGAGTAGCTGTAGTCGCCGGGGCGATCGATCCGGCCGGTGCCCTGGATGAGCTGCTCGGCGTCGGCGGCCACGGACCAGTCGCCGACGTCGAGCCGGCCGCCGTCGGTCCGCATGGTCTGGATCAGTTCGGCGATCTCGTCGTCGGACAGCTCGTCGCCGCGCACCGCCCAGGTGGCGCCGCCGGACTCCCAGTAGGCCGAGACGAAGCCCTCGGAGCGCTCGACGGTGACCTCCGTGTCGCCGGCGGCGAGCGTCGTGGCAGCTTCGGAGGTCACCATGACGGTGTCGTCGCTGACCCGCAGCACCAGCGCGCTGCGGGTGACGATGTCGCCGTCGACCTGGACGACGAGGACGCTCTGGTCGGCCGGATCCGGGCAGCCGGCGAGCTGCTGGACGGCCGCGGCGTTCTGGGCGGAGGCGTCCTCGGCGAACGCGCGCTCCGGCGCCGGGGCCGCGTCGGGCGACCACAGCAGCCGCAGCACCTCGGGCACGCCGGCCGGCTCCATCACCGGGTCCGGCACCTCGCCGTCGCGGATGTCCGCATAGGTCTCGGGGCACGGGGTGGAGGTGCCGGACGCGGCCGGCTGCGGCCCGGCCGTGCCGCCGTCTCCGCTGATGGCCAGCGCCGACGGGACGGCGACCAGCGCGGCGGCGCCCACGGCCAGGCCGGCACCGGCCAGCCGGCGGCGCAGTCGCAGCTGGCGGGCGCGGCCGCGCAGCCGCTCGATCGGCGCGTACTCGCCGACCGGGACGTCGTTCAGCGCGCGGGCCAGCTCGTCGTCGTGCTCGGTCATGGGGTCTCCTCACGGGTGAGTGCGGTCGCGAGCTGCTGCCGGGCGCGGCTCAGCGTCGACGCGACCGTGCCCCGGGTGATGCCCAGGGCGGCGGCGATCTCGGGCTCGGTGAGGTCGAGGACGTACCGCATCGCGACGATCTGGCGGCTGCGTTCGGGCAGCGCCGCGACCGCCGTCCACAACCCGTCGTCGCGTGGTTCTGCGGCCGGGGTGTGCCGCTGCGGCTCCGCGGCGATGCGCTGCAGGTGCCGGCGCTCGAGCCGGGCGCGCCGCCAGCGCGACCGGACCTCGTTCACCGCCACCTTCAGCAGCCACGTGACCGGCGCGTCCAGCGCCGCTGCGGCCGGCCAGCGGGCCAGCGCCCGGGCGAACGCCTCGGCGGTGGCCTCCTCGGCCAGGTCCCGGTCGCCGACGGCGACGGTCACCGCCCGCAGCACCCTCGGCCGCAGCGCGACGTACCAGTCGGCGAAGTCGTCGTCCATCGTGCTCACACAGTCAACACGCACACGCCGCCGGAAGTGTTGAGTCCCCTCAATAGCCGAGCAGGTACGGGCTGTCGGGGGTGTCCGGATCGGCGTCGGCCGGACGCAGCTCGGTGGCCAGCTCGCAGTCGCCGTCCACGGTGCAGCGGACCAGCGCGGCCTCGGTGCCCTGGACGACGCTGAGCACGATCGACGTGGGCGACTCCCACCTCCTGTGCGCGATCCACTCGAACGCGACCCGCAGCACCTCGTCGCCGGTGCGTGCGTCGCGGAGCACCAGCTCGACGGGCGAGTCGGGCGCGTTCGGCCGGTCGCTCCCGGCGATGTAGCGCCCGTCGGGGGAGAAGGACGGATTCTTGCCGTCCTCGTACAGCCACAGGTCCTCGCCGGTCGCCAGGTCGGCCGCCACGTAGGCGCCGTCGCCGTCGTTGTACACCCCCAGGCCGACGGCCGGCGACATGGCGAGGAGGTCGGCGCCGACGGGCAGCTGGGTGATCGCGTCGTCGCCGACCTCCCAGGCGTGCACGCCCCGTTCCCCGTCGACCTCGGCGTTCAGGGCGAGGCGGCCGTCGGCCAGGAAGCCGGCCGGGCTGGCGTACGGGCTGGCCGACGCGGGCAGTTCGGCCAGGAGCTCACCGCCGGCGTCGGCGACCGAGACCGTGGTGGTGAAGGTCTGCTGCGTGTCGCGGATCACCTCCTCGTTCTGCACCGCCCACGCCAGCCGCTCGCCATCGGCCGAGACCACCGGCGGTTCGACAAGGCCCGTTGCGAGTACGACCTGCTCGCCGTCGTCGCGCACGAGGGTCACCGTCGCGTGGGTCAGATCCGGCTCGCTCTGGGTCACGACGTAGCCGCCGCTGATCCGCTGGATGGTCGCCGGGTTCTCCGGCCTGCCCAGGTACTCGTACGGGGTCGTCGAGTCGCCGAAGTGCAGCGCACCGCCCTCGTACCAGGGCACCTCCGGCGCCGGCCCGATGCCGAGTTCGCCGAGGTCGACCACGCCGCCGCCGGCCGGATCGATGCCGGTGGTCGGGCCGTCGGTGCCGACGACGCCGACCACCAGCGCGGCGGCTGCCATGACCGCGGCCGCCGCCCCGCCGCCCACCGCGACCCGTGCCGTCCGCCGCGAACGACGCCCGCGCCGCATCGCGCCGTCGGCAAAGCCGGGCGGCACCTCCCGAACCGCGTCGTTTACGGCGGCCCTGAGCTGTTCCTCGACGTTCATGTCACGCTCCGTCCAGAGTCGGTTCGAGGGCGAGGTCGCGCAGCTTCGCCAGCGCGCGGTGCGCTTGGCTGCGCACGGTCCCGGTCGAGCAGCCGAGCAGCGCGGCGATCTCGCGCTCGGACAGGTCCTCGTAGTAGCGCAGCACCAGCACGGCCCGCTGCCGCGGCGCCAGCCGTTGCAGCAGCGCCAGGACGTCCATGCGGTCGCCGACGGCCTCGACGGCGTCGGGCGCGGCGCGATCAGGGACGGCGTCGACCGGGTCCTCGCGCAGGACCAGGCGCCGGCGCCAGCGGCTGGCCTGGTCGTTGTAGATGATGCGGCGGACGTAGCCCTCGGGCTCGTCGATCTTGTGCCAGCGCCGGTACAGCTTGGCCAGCGCGCCCTGCACGAGGTCCTCGGCCACGTCCCGGTCGCCGCACAGCGCGTACGCCGTGCGGAGCAGCGCGAGCGACCGTCCGGCCACGAAGCGCCGGAACTCCTCGTCGTCCTGCGAATCCACCGTGCCTCCCGTCATGGGCCCGTCACATCCGAGGACGCGTGGACGGCCCGGAACGCTGCATCGAACCTCCGGGATAGATCGTTACAATGCAACCGGATCGCCTGCACGCCCCGTCCTACAGGGTGAGCGGGCAGTTGCTCGCACCGGCCACGGTCACCCGGGGGGCTCCGCGATGCCTCGTTCCACCCTGTCCTCGTTCTCGCTGCTGCTGGCCCTGGTCGCCGTCGGCGCCGTCGCCACCCAGATGATCGAGGACGACGTCGAGCTGCTGGCCGCTCCGTCGGCGCCGACGTTGACGGCACCGGCGCCGCTGGCCGCCGAACCGCTGCCGCAGGTGCTCAGCGAGGACCGGACGGCGCCGGGCTCGGGCGAGCTGGGGGAGTGGCGCGGCACCACGCTGCGGACCAGCGACCCGGCGCAGTTCCAGGCGGTCAAGGACGCCGACGGCGTGCTGGTGGTGGGCGACTCCATCGCGCGGGCGGCGATCGACGAGCTGACGGCGCGGCTGGCTTCGGCGCACGGGCTGCCGGTCGCCGTCAACGCGCAGCCGGGCCGGCCGACGGCGCCGGCGGTGGACTGGATCGTCGAGAACGCCGCGCTCATCCCCGATCGCGGCGTCGTCGTGGTCGCCGGCGCGAACGACATCTTCGCGCCGCTGGGCTGGTGGCGGCAGGTCGAGCGGGTGCTGGCCGCCGCTGACGGCCGCCCGGTCTACTGGCTCACGGTGCACGTGGATCGCTGGCGCGGCGACGCGGCGCAGCGGGAGGCCGACCTGCAGAACTCGGCCTGGCTCAACGACCAGCTGCGCGCCGTCGCCGCCGAGCACCCGAACCTCGTGGTCGTCGACTGGGCCGGCGCGCTGACCGACGACTGGCTCAGCGACGGCGTGCACCCGTCCGAGGCCGGCGTGCTGGCCTGGTGCGACCTGATCGGGACGGCGCTGGGCCTGACGGCGTCATGAGGCCGCGGCGATCGGGGCCAGCGCGCGGACGTCGTCGGGCGAGGCGAGGTCCTGGACGGCGACGAAGATCGTGCCGACGCCGCGGGCGAACAGCTCGTGGTACCGCTCGGCCGTCTGCTCCGGCGTGGCGGCGTGGTGCTTGCGGGCGTACGCGGCCGCCGTCGCGTTGCCGCGGGCCTGCTCGACCCGCCGCCAGACGTCGTCGCGGTCGCGGCCGACGATCGGCAGGTCGAGGACGGTGACGGCGACGTCGCGGCCGGTGCGGTCGCGATGCTTCTCGAAGACCGCCAGCCGCTCGTCGAAGCCGTCGTCGGTGCGCAGGTTGCAGGCGTCGCCCAGCTCGGCGGCGATGCGCAGCGACCGGTCGCCGGACCCGCCCACGATGATCTCCGGCCGGCCGGCGGGCCGCGGGTAGGACGTCGTCTCCGGCAGCTCGACCCGGGTGCCGGAGTACGCCTTGGTGCCCGACGCCCACAGCGCGCGGATGAGCTCGACGGCGCGTTCCAGCTCGTCCAGCCGCTCCTTCGGGCCGGGGAAGGCCAGCCCGTGCACGTCGTGCTCGCGGGCGAACCAGCCGGCGCCGATGCCGACGAACGCCCGCCCGCCGCTCAGCACGTCCAGCGTGGCGACCGCCTTCGCGATGATGCCGCCCGGACGGAACGTCACCGGCGTGCACAGCGGGCCGAGCCGCAGCCCGGTGCCGAGGCCGGCCAGCATGCCGAGCGTCGTGAACGACTCCGGGATCGGGTCCCAAGCGCGCCCGACCTGCGGGATCTGGATCAGGTGGTCCATCAGCGCCAGGCCCGCGAAGCCCGCCTCGTCGGCGGCCAGCGCGATCTCCTTGAGCCAGCCGGCCGGGTCGTTGCCCCACGGGAAGCGGGAGACCTGCAGGATCACCCGGCGGTCACTCGTCTCCGCGCCGGCTGTCGCCGGGCTCGGTGCGGCTGCTTCGGCGGGCGGGGCGTCGTCGCGGATCGTCACGACGAGGTCCCAGCCCTCGCCGTCCAGCTCGGCCCCGACCTGGCTCGCGCGGCGCAGCTGACCGACCAGAGCCGGCGCCGGGACCGGCCGGTCTCGGGCGGCGTTGCGGGCCCTGCACAGCTCGGCGGGCGTGTCGAACACGACGGCGACGGCGGGCAGCCCGGCGTCGCGGGCGACGGCCAGGTAGCCGCGGCGGCGCTCGGCGTCGAGCCCCAGCGTGTCGACGACGACGGTCAGCCCGCGGCCGGCGCGAGCGGCGACGATCCGGTCCAGCAGCGCGAACGCGTCGTCGGTCGCGTCGAGGTCGTGCCGGCCGCTGCCGACCACGCCGCGCAGGTCGTCGGACGAGACGATCTCCTGCGCCCGGTAGCGGGCCCGCGCCCAGACCGACTTGCCCGCGCCGGAGGCGCCGACCAGCACCACCAGCGCCGGGTCCGGGATCGGCTGCGTCGTCACGGGCTCAGGCTAGCTGGCCCCGCGCGCCCCGTCAGTCGTCGTCGTGCCCGGCGACGCCGCGCTTCCAGTAGCCGGTCCCGTGCGCGTCGACCTCGCCGCGCCGCCAGCTCCGCAGCGGCTTGACGTCGCCCGCCTCGCCGGCCGCGAACAGGAAGGTCCGGCCGGGCCGCGTCACGAGGTCGTCGACGGTCGCGGCGAGCGCCGACCCCGTCGCCGCGCGGACCAGCGGGTGCACCGGCCGCCGGCGGCGCCGTTAGCGCAGGTCGTCGAGGCCGCAGGTGGGCATCGCGATCCAGCCCTCGACGCGGGCCGTCTCGGCCAGTTCCGTCACGACGGCGGCACCGCCGGACCACTCCACGGTCGCGACGGCGGTCTTGTCCGGCTCGGCACTCAGGTCTACCCCGACGGTGCGCATGCTCATCCGCCCAGACAGCTCTCGGCGGGGCGACGTCAGTGGGCAGGGCGGTGTCGAACGGCGGGATGTCCGTCGTGACGTGCCAGACCGAGGTGACGGCCATGCCCTCCGGGATCGGTTCGCCGTCCGCCGCGGCCCGGCTGGCCGCCGCGGCGACCTCGGAGTGGTCGATCTCCAGCCGGAACGTAGTGCCGCTGGTCGGCAGCAGGACCCGGGCCGGCGACTCCATGCCGTCCATCGCCTCGAGGACGGCCGGGTTGTTGGCGAGGTCACTCGACAGCTGCATCCCCAGTCCGGCGGGCGCGGTGAACTCGTACCAGGTCGCGCCGTCGGGCTCGATGCCGTCCAGGGCGGGCTCACCGGCCAGGCGGAGCACCTCGAACGGCTCGATGAGCAGGCCGTCACCCGCGGCGAGGTCGAGGCCGAGCCCTCCGGACCCCGCTGTCGTCGTCATGTCGACCCACGCCGCCCCGCACGTCTCCGCCGACGTCCCGTTCCACATGAGCATGGTGGTGTCGGTCGTGATGAAACGGAGCGACTCGTCCCCGGTCATCTCCCCGTCCGAGAGCAGCCCGGCATCGGGGAACTCGAGGGTCACCTCGACGTAGCGGGCGTCGAGGTCGAACTGGGACGTCTCCTCGACGAGCGTCGCCCGCTCGGGACCGGAGACCACCTCGTCGACCTTCTCGTAGCGACCGCGGGTCGCGGCCAGGAACGTCTCGACGTTCTCCCACGGTACGGCGTCCGCGGCGGTGGCCCCGGGCAGCGTCGCCGAGGCCTGCGCCGTCACGTCGTCGTCGGTGGCGGCGGGCATGGGCGCTCGGCCGCACCCGGTGGCGAGCACCACGAGGACGGCGAGACCGAGCCCGGCACGGGCCGTCACCCGCGGTGTCACGTATGTTCGACGTTCGGCTGTCACGAGGGGACTCTAGCGGCAATCCAGCCGCACTGCGCGCGAGTGCGGGCCGCGCGCCTAGGGCTGGTCGAGGAGGCCGTGCTCGTGGGCGAAGACGACGATCTGGACGCGGTCGCGCAGGGTCAGCTTGCGCAGGATCGCGCCCACGTGCGTCTTCACCGTCGACTCGCTGGCGAAGACCAGGCCGGCGATCTCGGTGTTGGACAGGCCGCGCGCCACCGCGGTGAACACTTCGCGCTCCTTGTCCGTCAGCGACTGGTAAGCGGCCGGCACCGATGAACGGGACCGGAACTGGCCGTCCAGCAGCGTCGCGAGGTCCTGCGGCGCCAGCACCGCGTTGCCCGCGTACACCGTGCGGATCGCGTCGCGCAGCTGCAGGGGAGTGGTGTCCTTGAGCAGGAACCCACTGGCGCCGTACCGGATCGCCGTCGCCGCGCGGTCGTCGAGGTTGAAGGTCGTCAGGACGACGACGCGCACCGGCCGCTCCCGCCGCGCCACCCGGTCGGGCAGGAAGAGCTGCCGGGTCGCCTCGACGCCGTCCATGTCGGGCATCCGGATGTCCATGAGGACGACGTCGGGGGCGAGCTCGTCGACCAGGCGGACGGCCTCGAGCCCGTCGCCGGCCGAGCCGACGACCGTCATGCCGTCCTGGGCGTCGACGATGACGCGGACGCCCTCGCGGAACAGCTCCTGGTCGTCGACCAGGAGCACCCGGATGTCAGCGGTCATGCGCCGCCCGCCCGCACCGGCACCCAGGCGGTCGCGGTGAACGTCGCACCGTCACCCTCGTCGCGGCGGCGGACGTCGAGGCGGCCGCCGACGGACTCCAGCCGGCGGCGCATGCCGTCCAGCCCGGCGCCGCCGGGGGCCGCCGCGAACGGCGACGGCGCGACGACGTTGCGGACTTCGATGCGCAGCTCGCCATCCCAGTGCCGCTCGACCTGGACGGGGGAGTCGCGGCGGCCGTGCTTGATCGCGTTGGTGAGCATCTCCTGCAGGACGCGGAACGCGACGACCTCCAGCTCGGGCGGCAGCGGCCGCGGCGTCCCGATCTCCGTCGACACGACCTCGTGCCCGCTGGCGCGCACGCCGTCGACCAGGGTGTCGAGGCCGGCCGGCTGCGCGGACGGCTGCTGGGTGTCGGCCAGCACCTGCCGGACGTCGCGCAGCGAGGTCCGCGCCGACGTCGCGATCTTCGCCATGGTCTCCTTCATCGCCTGCGGGTCGGTGTCGTCGAGGTACTGGCCTGACTCGGCCTGCGCCAGGATCACCGCCAGCGAGTGTCCCACCACATCGTGCACGTCGTTGGCCAGCCGCGCCTGGTCTTCGCGCAGCCGGGCGATCTCGCGGGCCTGCTCGGTCTCGTGGACGGCGCGCGCGGCGTCCTCCTCGGCGGCCTGCTGCGACTCCTTCGACCGGCGGGCGCGGTCGCCGAACCGCAGCGCCAGCCCGACCAGCCACGGCGCGCCGAGCGTCGCCATCCCCATGACGGCGGCGGTGACCTGCCACGTCGTGCTGAGGTCGCGGATGGTGTCGACGACGCTCGCGTTGCCGGCGAGGTCGGCCAGCCCGCCGAGCCCGCGCGAGTTGACGATGACGGTGATGATCATCGCCGCGACCGGGATCGACAGCGCGCTCAGCCACACCGTCGCCGTGCTGCCCCAGCGCGCCGTACCGAACGCCACCGCGGCGATCGCCACCTGCACGAGCATGAGGTCGACGCCGGCCAGCAGCTGCAGCCCGCACACCGCCCAGACCAGCGCGAGCGCGCCGGCCGGCAGCCGGCGGCTCAGCCCGACGGCGGCGGCCGTGCCGACCGCGACGAAGGCCAGCAGGACCCGCGACTCCGGCACCGACCCCGTCGCCGCCGCCTCGTACAGCCCGATGACCGCGACGACCGCCGCCGCGACGATGTCGGGGACCCAGGCCCGCCAGTCGGAGGTCATGGGCCATGGAACCACGCTGGTCATCCGAGCACGTCGCGGACGAGCAGGTCGAGCAGCTCGGCGTAGGAGACGCCGGCCGCGGCGAACATCTTCGGCACCTGCGACTGCTCGGTGAACCCGGGCATCGTGTTGACCTCGTTGAGCACCGGCCCGTCCGCGGTCAGGAAGAAGTCGATCCGCGCGACACCGGCGCAGCCGAGCGCGTCGAACATCGCGACGGCGGCGTCCTCCAGCCCCTTGCGCTCGGCGTCGGCCAGTTCAGCGGGGACGCGGAAGTCGGCGCCGCCGCCGTACTTGGTGTCGAAGTCGAACAGCCCGTCGACGACGATCTCCAGCGCGGGCGCGACGGTGCGCGTCCCGTCCGGCCGCCCGAGCACGGCGACATCGATCTCGCGGCCGGCGACGACGTCCTCGACGAGGACGCGGCGGCCGAGCGCGAACGCCTCGTCCAGCGCGGGCCCGAGGTCGCCGGCCGCGCTGGCGAGCGAGACGCCCTGGCTCGACCCCGCGGCGACCGGCTTGACGACGACCGGATGGGTCCAGCGGTAGCCGGGCGCCGTCGACGGGGTGAGCAGCAGGCCGGGCGCCGTGGCGATCCCGAGGTCGGCCGCGACCAGCTTCGTCGCCCACTTGTCCATCGCCAGCGCGCCGGCCAGCACGCCGGACCCGACGTACGGCACGCCGGCCAGTTCGCACAGCGCGGCCAGCGTGCCGTCCTCGCCGCGCGGCCCGTGCAGGACGGGGACGGCGACGTCGCAGGTCCGCAGCACCTGGATCGCGTCGGCGACGTCGACGGGGCAGCCGTCGGCGCCGCGCCGCCAGCCGCCGTCGCGGTCGATGGTCAGCCGGACGACGACGTACCCGGCGTCCTCCAGCGCGCCGGCGACGGCGGCCGCCGAGGCCAGCGACACGTCGTGCTCGCAGTTCCGCCCGCCGCCGATCACCGCCACCCGGGCCGCCGTCATCGGATGCTCCGGGGCACTGTCGCGGTGCTTTTGCAATGAGCACCAATAGGCACCGGTGCGTATAGGTGCTCATTGCAAGCGGTCTCCCGGGCGATCCGGCGGCCGATGCCGGTGACGATCTCGTGCTCGATCGTCCCGGCCCAGGCCGCCCAGTCCGCGGTCGTCGGCTCGCCGTCGTCGCCGGGGCCGAACACCGTCGCGATCTCGCCGGGCGGCACCACGTCGTCGCCTAGGTCGATGACCGCCTGGTCCATCGAGAGCAGCCCGACGAGCGGCCGGCGCCGGCCCCTGACCAGCACCTCGGCCCGTCCGGACGCGGAACGTGGCAGTCCGTCGGCGTAGCCGAGCGGCAGCAGCCCCAGGTGCGTCGTGGCGGGCGCCGTCCACGCGTGCCCGTACCCGACCGGCGTCCCGGCGCGGATCCGGCGGACCGAGACGACCGGGGCGGTCAGCGTCAGCGCGGGCCGCAGCCGCACCGTCCGGGACGGGTCGATGCCGGCCAGCCCGGCGCCGATCCGGACCAGCGTGTGGTGCGTGCGCGGGTCGGTGAGCGTGGCGGCGGTCGCGGCGAGGTGCCGGTGCGCGGGCCGCAGCCCGAGCGCGCGCGTGACCTCGACGCCCCAGGCGAACCGGGTCCGGCCGATCGCGTTGGACCTGTCGGCGGGGACGTCCGCGCAGGCCAGGTGCCCCATGACGCCGTCGACGCGGAGCTGGCCGCGCTGCTCGGCGAGCCGGGCCGCGCTGCACAGCCGCGCCCACTCGGCCGGTGGGGCGCCGTCGCGGGCCAGCCCGGTGTCGAGGTGCAGGTGTACGCGAGCGGGCCGCCCGGCGCCCGGCGCCGCCGCGATGACGGCCTCCAGGTGCTCGCGGCTCGGCACGGCCAGGTCGACGCCCGCGGCGACGGCGGCCGCGAAGTCCGCGTCGACCGGGTTCAGCCAGCTCAGGATCGGCGCGCCGATCCCGGCCGCGCGCAGCTCCAGCGCCTCGTCGACGCTGGTGACGCCGAGCCGCGTGGCGCCCGCCGCGAGTGCCGTCCGGGCGACGTCCGCGGCGCCGTGCCCGAACCCGTCCGCCTTGACGACCGCCATCAGGGCCGAGCCGGGCGCGTGGGCCGCGATCGTCCGCGTGTTGGCGGCGACGGCCGCGAGGTCGGCGGTGAGTGTGGGGCGGCTGGTCACGGCGGCGGTCCGCGGGCGCGCGTCGATCGTCGCCGCGCTCATGCCGCCACCAGGTGCGCGCCGATCGGCCCGTAGAGCGCGGCCGGCGCGCCGATCGTCAGCGCCCAGTAGCGGTCGCCGTAGCTCCAGTGCCACCACTCCGTCGGGTAGTTCACCAGCCCGACCGAGCCGAGCACGTCGGCGAGCAGAGCGCGGTACACGCGCGCCTCCGGGCTGACGTTCGTGGCGGCGAAGTAGCAGGCGCCGTCGCTCTGCTCAGGTGTGGCGTCGATCGGGGTGCCGAGGTCCAGCTCCCGCCCGTCGCGGCCGACCAGCGTGAGGTCGACCGCCGCGCCCGCGACGTGCGGCGCGACCCCGACGGGTGCGACGAACCGGCTGGTCAGACGTTCGAGCTCGGCGAGGTCGTGGACGAGGGAGGGGTCGACGGCGGACAGCTCGGCGGCGTAGCGGGCGATGATCGCGCGCTGGTCGGCGATGCTGCGGTGCCCCTCGACCACCCGCAGCTCGACGCCGTCGGGCAGCCGGTCGCGGGCCAGGAGCAGCCGCTGGGCGAGCGACACCCGCACCCGCGCGCGGGCCGAGCCGAACGGTGCGGTGAGCTCGACCAGCGGCTCGCCCTCGTCCTCGACAGGGATCGCGGCGACTCGCGGGTCGGACAGGAGGATCGTCATGTCCATCACGCTAGGAATCGCGGCCGGTACCCGGCCTCCACCTGAGGTGCCGGACCGCTGTCCCCGAGGACGAGATCCCTGGCCCCGAGGTCCGGGGGCTGGTCAAGCCTCCCTGTCCTGGTCGATGCAGGTAGCGTCGGCGATCTCTGGGGGCAGGCGGATGTCGAACGGTCGCTCGTCGGAGACGGGGACGATCCAGGTGACCGTCATGCCGTCACCCTCTGGGATGTCTTCTCCTGCGGCCGCCTCCAGTACATCGGTGAGGTCGATGGTCACCTGCAGCGGCCCGCTGTCTGCCGGCAGCAGGACGTCGGCGATGGTCTCGATGTCCGCCATGGCGGACATGGCGTCCGGTGCGTCGAGGAAGCCGCCCTGCGGGCTGAGCCGAGCCGCCGGGATCGCCACTTCGTAGTGGCTGCCGTCTGGTGAGGTGGCCACGTGGCGTGGCTCGCCGCTCACGTGGTTCAGGACTCCGAGCGGCTCCGCCACCCGGAGGTCGGTCGCCTGGAAAGCCGGTGCGAGCACGGAATCGGACGAGAAGTCGGTCACATCGACCCAGTCCGTCCCACATGCATCGCGGAGGGCTGCGTTCCGCATGATCGTCACCGAGTCCGTGTAGACGAACTGGAGCATGCCGTTGCCGAGGCCGCCGGGCACAGAGTCCTCAGGGACCAGTCCTGCCGGGATGGTGAGGGTACGGTCGAGATAGGAAGCGTCGAGGTCGAACTCGACCGACTCCCGGATGGTGGCCGTGACGCCGCCGACTCTGATCTCAGTGAACTTTCGGTATGAACCGCGACGGGTCGCGAGGTGCGTCGCCACGTCGTCCCACGGCACGACGGACTGCGTCTGTGTGACGGCCGGGGGAGACGTGCTCGACTCGTCGGAAGATGCCTCGCCGTCGGTCGCCGAGTCCTCCTGGCCACTGCCACTGCCACAGGCGCTGGCGGCGACGGCCACTGCGACGAGTGCGGCGAGACCGAGCAGGAGCCGGGCGGATCTGCCCGGTATGCGGCTGATCACCTGGTTTGCGATCACGCGGTGACCTTAGCCTCGATCCACCGACCAGCTTGGTGACGTCGTCTGGTTTCAGGCGAGGTGGTTGTGATCACGTTGGGTGTGAGTGAGTTGCCGGTCTGCCCGGCTTTCCACTGGGGTTCCTTCTCGTGCCGGCGGGGGCTGGTGGTCAGGTGTGTGTCGTGGCGGGCCGGGGGAAGAGGGCGTTGTAGAGCGTGGACCACGCGGTCTGCCAGGGCCAGTTGGTCGGCAGGTGCAGGGTCAGACGCCGGGCGGAGGTGGCGATCCGGGCGGGGACGGTGATGAGTTTGCGGCGGATCGTCGCGGTGGTCGCCCTGGTCAGAGTGGGGGTCTTGGTCAGGGTCGCGGCGGCGCGGGTGAGGTTGAACGCCATGACCGCGCAGACGAGCCAGGCCGCGTTGGCGTTGAACACCCCGGAGGGCAGGTGGGCCAGCGCGGAGGCCTTGAGGTCGGCGTGGACGTTCTCGATGACCGCGTGGGCCCGGTGGGTCTGGTCCGCGGCGACGGTGTCCATCTCGGTGGTGTCGGTGGTGGTGAAGAAGGCGTGGAAGCGCCAGGAATCGAACAACGTGTCCTGGCCTTCGCTGTTGCGGGGGTTGAGATCGGGGATACGGCGGACCACGAGCCGGCCGGGGATCTGGTCGGTCTTGTTCTTGGAGGTGAACGCGGTGAAGGGAACCTCGGCGACCTCGGCACGAGAGTTCCATGTTCTGGTGGTCTCGTCGTAGACGGCGTCGGTGTATTTGATCGTGGTCCAGGCGGTCTCGGCGATGCCGGCGATGGCGCGTTTGACCGCCGGGTCCATCCGCACGGTGATCGAGACGTTCGCGCCGGCCTTCAACGCTGCGGTGACCAGGGCGTGGGAGTAGAACGCCGAGTCCGCCCGGACCAGCACGTCTCGGCCGGCCAGGTGGGTGCGGCGGATCAGGGCGAGGGCGTCGGTGGCCAGACGCGTCGCCCCGCGTGGGGACCCGGCCGAGCCGTTGCGCAGGCGCTGGGCGGCGATCACCGGCGCGAAGGTCTGGCTGGAAACGGTGGCCAGCACGGCGTTCAGGCCCCGCACCCCGGAGTACCCGAACCCCGCGCCCTGCTTCTGATAGCCGTGTACCTCCACGATGGTGTCGTCGATGTCGACCATCACCGTCGCGGTGTCTGCGGTCTCGCCCAGCAGGGCCGTGCGCTGGGTCAGGTTGATCAGAAACCGAGAGGCGATCGCGTCGGCTTGGCGGACATGGCCGAAGGTGAAGGCGCGCAGGAACGAGCCAAGTGTGGAGGGGGCGTAGATGCCGGCGAAGACCTTCCCCATCGCGCCGTGGCGTAGCAGGGCCATGTCGTCGATGCTGTCCGCGCCGGCGGTCATGCCGGCGACCAGGCCCGACAGCTTCAGCCCGGCGTTGGCGCCCTTGTCCGTCGGCACGCTCAGGTGCTCATCGCCCAGCTCGCGCAGCCGTGCCTCGCCGGCCAGGGCCATCGCCGGGACCAGGCCCGCCGACGACACGAGGTTGGGCTCATCGAAGGCCGCCGAGACGACCGGTCGGGTGTGAGAGAGTTGCATCTACGAGATGCCCTTCTTGAGCTGGCGATACGTGCCTTAGACAAGTCGTATCCTCCCAGCTCAGAAGCGCATTCTCACGCTCCCACGCCCTACCACGACACTCCACCTGTCGGTGGATCGAGGCTTAGTGGGGGTGTGCCCGCCGATCCAGCGGGACCGCCTCCGGCGACCACGGCGCAAGACGTTCAAGAACCGGTCACTTGCTGTCATACTCCTCGTCAACCCGCGTGGGAAGCGTGATACGCATGGATGTCTCCCCCCAGCGTCCCCTGTCCCGTCGTCTCTTCGTCGCAGGCCTCGGCGCGACCGCCGCGGCCGTGTCCGCCCCCGGTCTCGTCCGCGTCGACGGCGCTCATGCGGCGCCACCCGGGACCGGCGGCACGTTGCCGGACGGCGTCTTCTCGCTCGGCGTCGCCTCGGGCGACCCGCTGCCGGACGGCGTCGTCCTGTGGACGCGGCTCGCGCCGGACCCGCTCAACGGCGGCGGCCTGCCCGGACGCCCGTACCCCGTCGAGTGGGAGGTCGCCGAGGACGACAACTTCGCCAGCGTCGTCCGCCGCGGCCGGACCGTCGCGCTCCCGCAGCAGGGCCACAGCGTCCACGCCGAGGTCGAGGGTCTCCGGCCGGGCGCCGAGTACGTCTACCGCTTCCGCGCCGGCGGGCAGATCTCGCCAGTCGGCCGCACGAAGACGGCGCCCGCGGGCTCCGTCGCCGCCGTCAGGTTCGCGTTCGCCAGCTGCCAGAACTGGCAGGACGGCTACTTCACCGCCTATCACCACTTGGCCGGTGAGGACCTCGACTTCGTCGCGTTCCTCGGCGACTACATCTACGAGTCCGTGCCGCGCACCACGACCGTCCGCACCCACGAGGGCACCGGCGAGCCGTTCAGCCTGGTCGAGTACCGCAACCGGCACGCCCAGTACCGGTCCGACCCGAACCTTCAGGCCGCGCACGCGAGCTTCCCGTGGATCGTCACCTGGGACGACCACGAGGTCGACAACAACTGGGTGGACGAGATCCCGCAGGACCCCGACCAGCAGAGCCCCGAGGCGTTCCGGGCCCGGCGGCAGGCCGCGTTCCAGGCGTACTACGAGCACATGCCGCTGCGCAGCGGCTCCCGGCCGCGCGGCCTGGACCTGCAGCTGTACCGCCGGCTGCGGTTCGGCGACCTCGTCGACCTGCACGTCGTCGACACCCGGCAGTACCGCTCGGACCAGCCGACGACGCTCGAGCAGGCCGAGACCGCGCCGCTGACGATGACCGGCGACGAGCAGGAGCGCTGGCTCGTCGACGGCCTCACCGACGGCGAGACGCGCTGGAACCTGCTGGCCAACCAGGTGATGTGGGCGCAGAACGACCGCACGGCCGGCGAGGTCGACACGTTCGACTTCGACAACTGGGACGGCTACCGCGTCCAGCGCCGCCGGCTGCTGGAGGTGTTCGGCGGCGGCGCCGTGGACAACCCGGTCGTGCTGACGGGGGACCGGCACTGCACCTGGGTGGCCGACCTGCACCCCGACTTCGACGACCCGTCGTCGCCGGTCGTCGGCGCGGAGCTGACCGGCACGTCGATCTCGTCCGGCGGCAACTCCGACCCGGTCGCGTTCCAGAACACGTACCGGCCGATCGCCGAGGAGAGCCCGCACTGGAAGTACTTCGACAACCAGCGCGGTTACGTCGTCTGCGACGTGACGCCGGAGCGGCTGCTCAGCTCGCTGCGGCTGGTCGACACCGTCTGGCAGGCGGACGGCGCGACGGTGCGGACGGCGGCGGAGTTCCTCGTCGAGGCCGGCCGGCCCGGCGTCACCGTCGAGTTCGAGGAGCCGCGGGCGGCCGAACAGCGGGCGCAGGCGCGGCGCGACGCCGGCCCCGTCTACGACGTCGACGACGTGGACGAGACGGCGGACCTGCAGCGCTGACGCCGCCGCTCCGGTACGGGTCCGGCAGCCGCGCACCCCGGGCGGATGCGCGGCGCCGGCCCCACCTCGTCAGTCGCGCCCGGTGACCGTGGCGACGTCGACCTCGTTGCCCTCCGCGTCGGCGAGGGTCCAGTACGTGGGCCCCTTGTCGCGGACCATGGTGCCGCCGGCGGCGAGGGCCGCCGCGACCCGCGCCTCGGCCAGCTCCGGCGGCACCCAGACGTCGATATGCAGCCGGTTGCGCTGCGGCCGGGGCGCGTCCATGTCCTGGAACCAGATGCCCGGGCCGCGCCAGCGCGGGTCGACGAGGTCCTCGTCCGGGCTGTCGGCGCGCCGCTCGTAGCCGAGCACGGCCGCCCAGAACCGCATGACGTCGGCGCTGACCAGTGCGTCCATGGTGATCTGCACCGTCTGGACCAGGGACACGTCGGCGCCGGCCCCCTGCTCTCGGGCGACCGCGGAGATCCGCCGTGCGAGGTCGAGGTCCCGGTCGGTGAGGCCCTGGTACTCGTCGATGACGGTGATCAGCCGGACGGTGACGGTGCCGGCCTGCAGGTCGAGGTCGGGCTGGTGTGGTCCGGCGTCGTCGACGGCGGCGGCGATGGCCTGGGCGAGCCTGACGCCGTCGCCGAACGAGCCGGTGCGGAACACCGCGCAGGCGCCGTCGGCGACGACCCGCCAGTCGCTGGTGGTCGCGTCCTCGTGGAACGAGCGTGCGGTGATCGGTGTGGCCATCTCACTCTCCGGTGCTGCCGTCGACGGATTCGCGCAGGATGTCGGCGTGGCCGTTGTGCCGCGCGTACTCCTCGATCATGTGGGTGAGGACCCAGCGCACGCTGGGCGCGCGGCCGTCGCGCCAGGGGCGGTCGACGGGCCGGCTCAGCCCGCTGTCGGCCAGCGCCTCGGCGAGGTTCGCCCGGGACCGGCCGACCGCCTCGTCCCAGAGCGCGAACAGCTGCTCCGGCTTGTCGTCGGCGGCGGAGTGCCAGTCCCAGTCGTAGTCGGCGGCCCAGTCGACGGTGTTCCAGGGCGCGCTGCGCTCGCGGCCGAGCAGCCGGAACGTGAACCAGTCGTCCTCGACGTAGGCGAGGTGCTTGATCAGACCGCCGAGCGTCATGGTCGAGGCGCCGACGGTGGCGGTCAGCCCGGAGCCGTCCAGGCCGCGGCACTTCCACGCGAGCGTGGCGCGCTGGTAGTCGAGGAACCCGGCCAGCGTCCGCAGCTCGTCGCCGTCGATCGGCGGTTCCGGCCGGCCGTGCTCGTCGGTGTCGGTCACTTGGCCGCGGCCTCGTTGATGAGGCGGCCGAGGTCGTCGGGACGGCTGAACTGCGGCCAGTGCCCGGTCGGCAGGTCGACGTACTCGACGTCGTGGAGCTTGGTGAACTCCTGCACGGGCGGCTCGCCGCCGTCGATCCAGTCGCGCAGCTCGGCGGCGGAGAACTCCGGGCAGATGACGGTGACCGGGACGTCGAAGCGGCGCTCGTCGGTGAGCCGGATCGGGTCGGTGGTGGCCCGCTCGGGCGACGGGATCGCGCGGGCGCGGAAGTCCGCACGGGCCGCGTCGTCGAGGTCCTTGAGGTCGGTCTCGCCGAGGTCCTCCCAGCTGGGCAGTGGGATCTCGCCGTTCTCGGCCGCGAACCGGCCGAGCGGCTCGCCGTCCGTCGCCGGGAATCCGCCGATGTAGACGGTGCGGGCGACGCGGTCCGGCCGCGCGTCGGCGGCGGCGTAGGCCAGCGCGGAGCCGAGCGAGTGCCCCACGACCAGCACCTTCCCCTCGCCCGCCGGCACCGCGTCGACCGCCGCCACGACCGCGTCGATGTGATCCTGCAACGTGACGGCCGAGCGGTCGGCGTCTCTGGACTCCAGGCCGGGGAGGGTCAGCGGGTGCGCCGTGTGGCCGGCCCGTTCGAGGACGGGGATCACCCGGTCCCACGAGGTGGCGTCGAGCCAGAGGCCGGGGATCAGAACGATGTGCATGGTGTTCGCCCTCTCGGGTTCGGTATGATCCAGATCTACGGATCAATCCAACCTAGTGGAACGGACCGGAAATGTCGATCGATCGGCCGATGCCCGACTACGACCTGGACGACCAGGCCGTCGTCACGGCGCCGGCCCAGCTGCGCGCGATGTCCGACCCGCTGCGATCGACCATCCTCGAACTGGTCCTCGAACGCGCTGCGACGGTCACCGAGCTGGCCGCCGCGGTCGGCCGCCCCAAATCGACCGTCGCCCACCACGTGGGTGTGCTGGTCGACGCCGGCATGCTGCGGGTCGTCCGGACCCGGCGCGTCCGGGCCATCGACGAGCGCTACTACGGCCGGACGGCGCGGCTGTTCCGCATCGGCAAGATCGACCATCCGGTGATCTGGGAGAACGACCTCTCTGTCGCCGCGGCCGAGGCGCGGGCCGCGTACGAGGCCGACGTGATGATGAGCATCCACCGCCACGCGCGGATTCCGCGGGAGCGTGGCATGGAGTTCTGGGAGAAGGTGCTGGAGCTGGTCCGCGAGTTCAGCACCATCCCGCGCTCCGGCGACACCGTCTTCGGCTTCGTCGCCGGGTTGTATCCGACGGATCATCCCGCGCTGCCGGATCCTGACCCCGCGGAGTGAGCGTTGGGTTTGCCGAGTTGGCCGTCCCCCTGCTGCCCATGGTCTTAGCCTCGATCCACCGACAGGTGGAGTGTCGTGGTAGGGCGTGGGAGCGTGAGAATGCCCTTCTGAGCTGGGAGGATACGACTTGTCTAAGGCACGTATCGCCAGCTCAAGAAGGGCATCTCGTAGATGCAACTCTCTCACACCCGACCGGTCGTCTCGGCGGCCTTCGATGAGCCCAACCTCGTGTCGTCGGCGGGCCTGGTCCCGGCGATGGCCCTGGCCGGCGAGGCACGGCTGCGCGAGCTGGGCGATGAGCACCTGAGCGTGCCGACGGACAAGGGCGCCAACGCCGGGCTGAAGCTGTCGGGCCTGGTCGCCGGCATGACCGCCGGCGCGGACAGCATCGACGACATGGCCCTGCTACGCCACGGCGCGATGGGGAAGGTCTTCGCCGGCATCTACGCCCCCTCCACACTTGGCTCGTTCCTGCGCGCCTTCACCTTCGGCCATGTCCGCCAAGCCGACGCGATCGCCTCTCGGTTTCTGATCAACCTGACCCAGCGCACGGCCCTGCTGGGCGAGACCGCAGACACCGCGACGGTGATGGTCGACATCGACGACACCATCGTGGAGGTACACGGCTATCAGAAGCAGGGCGCGGGGTTCGGGTACTCCGGGGTGCGGGGCCTGAACGCCGTGCTGGCCACCGTTTCCAGCCAGACCTTCGCGCCGGTGATCGCCGCCCAGCGCCTGCGCAACGGCTCGGCCGGGTCCCCACGCGGGGCGACGCGTCTGGCCACCGACGCCCTCGCCCTGATCCGCCGCACCCACCTGGCCGGCCGAGACGTGCTGGTCCGGGCGGACTCGGCGTTCTACTCCCACGCCCTGGTCACCGCAGCGTTGAAGGCCGGCGCGAACGTCTCGATCACCGTGCGGATGGACCCGGCGGTCAAACGCGCCATCGCCGGCATCGCCGAGACCGCCTGGACCACGATCAAATACACCGACGCCGTCTACGACGAGACCACCAGAACATGGAACTCTCGTGCCGAGGTCGCCGAGGTTCCCTTCACCGCGTTCACCTCCAAGAACAAGACCGACCAGGTCCCCGGCCGGCTCGTGGTCCGCCGTATCCCCGATCTCAACCCCCGCAACAGCGAAGGCCAGGACACGTTGTTCGATTCCTGGCGCTTCCACGCCTTCTTCACCACCACCGACACCACCGAGATGGACACCGTCGCCGCGGACCAGACCCACCGGGCCCACGCGGTCATCGAGAACGTCCACGCCGACCTCAAGGCCTCCGCGCTGGCCCACCTGCCCTCCGGGGTGTTCAACGCCAACGCGGCCTGGCTCGTCTGCGCGGTCATGGCGTTCAACCTCACCCGCGCCGCCGCGACCCTGACCAAGACCCCCACTCTGACCAGGGCGACCACCGCGACGATCCGCCGCAAACTCATCACCGTCCCCGCCCGGATCGCCACCTCCGCCCGGCGTCTGACCCTGCACCTGCCGACCAACTGGCCCTGGCAGACCGCGTGGTCCACGCTCTACAACGCCCTCTTCCCCCGGCCCGCCACGACACACACCTGACCACCAGCCCCCGCCGGCACGAGAAGGAACCCCAGTGGAAAGCCGGGCAGACCGGCAACTCACTCACACCCAACGTGATCACAACCACCTCGCCTGAAACCAGACGACGTCACCAAGCTGGTCGGTGGATCGAGGCTTAGCCGCGAGGGTGCGCCTCAAGTCCGCGCTGGGCTGCCCCGAGCTTTCCGGACCGCTTCGTTTGCGGTCTCTTATGCTGCGAGCTGGCCATTCAGGTGTTCGTTGCGGACTTCGTGCGGGGTCCGGTAGCCGAGCCCTGAATGGATTCGTCTGCGATTGTAGAAGAGTTCGATGTAGTTCGCAACATCCTCGCGGGCTTTCTTCCGTGTCGGGTACACGGTGCGGTAGACGCGCTCGACCTTCAACATGGAATTGAACGATTCGGCCAGAGCGTTGTCGTAGCAAATGCCGGTCCTGCCGAGCGAAGCGCGCATCCCGAGCTGCTTGATCTTCGCTGAGAAGTCAGTCGATGTGTACTGCGTCCCGCGATCTGAGTGAAGGATGCAGCGGTCGGCGAGATCGTGATTCCTGGCGGCCATGTCGAGCGCGTCGGTGACGAGTTCGGTGCGCATGTGGTCGGCGAGTGCGTACCCGATGACTTCTTTGTTGAAGCAGTCGATCACGGTCGCCAGGTACAGCCATCCCTCCCAGGTGTGGATGTAGGTGATGTCGCCGACCAGCTTCGTTCCCGGCGCGTCGGCGGTGAAGTCGCGGCGCACCAGGTCTGGGGTGGCCGGCCGGTCGTCGCCCTGGATAGTGGTGATCTTGTACGGGCGCGGCTGGCACGGCACCAGGCCCAGCTCACGCATCAGGTCACGGACCAGCTCGGGCCCGGCCTGCTCGCCGCCGCGGAGCAGCTCGGCGTGGATGCGCCGGTACCCGTAGGTGCGGTCGTTGTGGTCGAACAACGCCTCGATCTTGAGCTTCAACTCCTCACGCCGCCGCGTGGTCGCCGACGGTGGCCGGTCCCGCCAGTCGTAGTAGCCGGACCTGGACACACCCAGCCAGGTGAACATCTGCTTGAGAGACGGAGCGTCGTTGACATTGTCGGCGCTATTGTGCGCGTACTCGGCGGCGATGAACTCGTACTTCTCGCTCACCGCTGCTCCTTCGCGAAGTACGCGGCAGCTTTTTTCAGGAACGCGAGCTCCATCTCCTGGTCTCGCGTCCGCCGTCGCAGTTCGGCCAACTCCGCACGTTCGGACAACCCCAGCGGCGGCTCGTCGCCGACGTGGTCCTCTCGGTACTTCTTCACCCAATTGCCGAGAGTGGTCTCACCCACGCCGATCTCACGCGCCACATCGGCAATACGACGGTCATTCTCGACCACCAGTCGAGCAGCCTCTTCGCGGAACTCAGGCGTGAATGTTGCCTTCTTCCTCGCCACGAACACTTCTCCTTTCCGGATCGGACCTTATGAGGTCCGCAGTCCGGAAAGTGGGAGGCACGCCACGCCTCTGCTGTTCATTGTTCGCGGTGGTTGGGGGCTTGGACTTGACCCGCACCCTCGCGGTCTAAGTACTGGCAGCTATCAGGGGGACGGGGGAGGTGTGGCGACGGGTCGGGCGTCGATGTCGGCTGTCGTCTTCGATAGTGGCGACCGTCTTCGTTGGGGCGCGAGGACGGCTTCTGCCATCGAGGACCGCCCTGGCTGTCGAGGACGACGGTGCGGGTCGTGGTCTGGTGTGACGTCGTGGTCTGCCGTTACGCGAAATGGTGGATTCGGGGCTGGTGGCGTGACCGGGGACCAGGACGTAACGGCAGACCAGGACGCCGGCGCTCACCAACCTGGGTGTGAGTCGCGTTTCCGGGCCCGTTTCGCCGGTTCAGCGCGACTCACACCCAGGACGCGCCTCACACCCAGGAAGTCGACGCCGCAGAGTCCGGCGAACGGTGCATATCGGGCGGGCTGTGCCCGGTTCTTCCCCGTCCCCTGATAGCTGCCCGTTCTTAGGCCGCGGGCCCGCGGGTCAAGCGGTCTCGTCGGCGCGAAGCGCCCATCAGTCCGCTTGAGGCGCGGGTGCGCGGCTAAGAAAATGGGCAGCAGGGGGACGGCGAACCTCAACACCCCCCGACCGTGCGCCACATCACGGACGCAGCGCTTGCATAGTCATGCGGAACCTTGCATACTTTTGCTCGTGTCCAAAGTCCTCACCTCCCTGCCCGCCGGCGAGCGGGTCGGCATTGCGTTCTCCGGCGGTCTCGACACCTCCGTGGCGGTGGCGTGGATGCGCGACAAGGGGGCGGTCCCGTGCACGTACACCGCCGATCTCGGGCAGGCCGACGAGGACGACATCGACTCGGTGCCGGGGCGGGCGAAGCTGTACGGCGCCGAGATCGCCCGGCTGGTCGACTGCCGCGCCGCGCTGGTCGAGGAGGGGCTGGCCGCGCTGACATGCGGGGCGTTCCATATCCGCAGCGGCGGCCGCGCGTACTACAACACGACCCCGCTGGGCCGGGCCGTCACCGGCACGCTCCTCGTCCGGGCCATGCTTGAGGACGACGTCCAGATCTGGGGCGACGGGTCGACGTTCAAGGGGAACGACATCGAGCGGTTCTACCGCTACGGTCTGCTCGCCAACCCGAACCTGCGCATCTACAAGCCGTGGCTCGACGCCCAGTTCGTGGGGGAGTTGGGTGGACGGCGCGAGATGAGCGAGTGGCTGCGCACCCACGACCTCCCGTACCGCGACAGCACCGAGAAGGCGTACTCCACCGACGCGAACATCTGGGGCGCGACGCACGAGGCGAAGACGCTGGAGCATCTCGACAACGGCATCGAGACGGTCGACCCGATCATGGGCGTCCGGTTCTGGGACCCCGAGGTCGAGATCCCGGCCGAGGACGTCACCATCGGCTTCGAGCAGGGCCGCCCGACCACCATCAACGGCCAGGCGTTCGCCAGCCCGGTCGAGCTGGTGCTGGAGGCCAACGCCATCGGCGGACGGCACGGGCTGGGCATGTCCGACCAGATCGAGAACCGCATCATCGAGGCCAAGAGCCGCGGCATCTACGAGGCGCCCGGCATGGCGCTGCTGCACGCGGCCTACGAGCGGCTCGTCAACGCCATCCACAACGAGGACACCGTCGCGAACTACCACAACGAGGGCCGGCGGCTCGGCCGGCTCATGTACGAGGGCCGCTGGCTCGACCCCCAGGCGCTCATGCTGCGCGAGTCGCTGCAGCGCTGGGTCGGCTCGGCGGTGAGCGGTGAGGTGACATTGCGGCTGCGGCGCGGCGAGGACTACTCGATCCTCGACACCACCGGCCCGGCGCTCAGCTACCACCCGGACAAGCTGTCGATGGAGCGCACCGCCGACTCCGCGTTCGGCCCGGTCGACCGCATCGGCCAGCTGACCATGCGCAACCTCGACATCGCCGACTCGCGGGCCAAGCTGGAGCAGTACGCCGGGCTCGGCCTGGTCGGCGGCGCGCACGCGGAGTTGATCGGCGCGACGCACCTGGTCGGCGAGCTGCCCGAGGGCGGCGCCGAGGCCATCGCGTCCCGCGGCGAGGTCGACGCCGACGCCATGCTCGACCGCGCCGCCATGGAGGCCGGCACCGACTGACGCCGGTGCCGTCCTTCACGAGCAGGACGGTCAGCGGGACAGGAAGGCCCGGACCGACTCGGCGACGGCGTCGGGAGCCAGCCAGAACGCGCCGTGGTCCTGACCGGGCAGTGTCTCGACGATGACGGCGGGCAGGATCTCGGCCAGCGCGTGGGCGCCGTCGAGGAAGAACTGCTCGCTGTTCTCGCCGACCAGCACTAGGATCGGCGCGTCGACGGACCAGCGGTCGCGGGGGAGCGGCCGGCCGGACAGCAGGCCCTCGACGATGCGGCCGTCGTAGGCGTAGGTGTGCGCGAGCGTGGCCATCTCGTCCCACGACGGGTCCTGCTTCATGCCGGCGATCCACTCGGCCGGCACCAGCAGCACGTCGCTCATGAAGTACTCGACCGCCTCGCTGCGCTTCCCGGCGGCGACCAGCGCCTCCTGGTGCGCGACGTAGCCGGCCGGCGCCGGCGGCCGGGCGTCGTCGATGATGAACGGCGGCTCGTACAGGCCCAGTCCGGTGACCTTCGGGCCGAGCGCGGTGGCGGCGTCGAGCGCGAGGATGCCCCCGGCCGAGCCGCTGACCAGCGCCGCCCGGCCGCCGACGGTGTCGATGAGCGCCTCGATGTCGTCGATCTCGCGGGCCGGGTCGTACGGCTGCGGGTCGCCGCTGCCGCCGCGGCCGCGCCGGTCGTAGTTGACGACGGTGAAGTGCTTCGCCAGGGCGGCCGCCATGCCGGCGACGCCGGTGTGGTCCTCGGCGACCGTGCTGATGACGATGACGGCGGGGCCGGAGCCGGCCGTCTCGTACGCGATGGTGGTGCCGTCCTTCGAGGTCAGAGTCTGCATGGTTGGTCCTTTCAGAGGTGATTGTCGAGGCGGGTCAGCGCCTCCTGGTAGCCCTCGGCCATCCCGGCCGCGACCGCCTGCCGCAGCGCGTCGGCGTCGGGGAAGACGGCGGCGATGCTGACTCGGGTGCCGTCGCCGTCCGGGGTGAAGGTGACGTCGGTGACGACGCCGTCGTCGCCGTCCGCGTCCAGGAACTGGTCGAGGTAGACGAGGCGCTCGCGCGGCACCACGTCGCGGTAGGTGACGACGGCGTGGACCGGGTCGGCCGAGCCGTCGTCGGGGGCCAGCGAGAACCGCCACTGCCCGCCCGGGCGGACGTCCATGTGCTCGACGGTGGTGGTCCAGCCGTGCGGCCCCCACCAGCGGGCGACGGCGTCGGGCTCGGTCCACGCGGCCCACACCCGGCCGACCGCCGCGCGGTAGCGCCGGGCGATGGTGAGCGTGTTGGTCTGCTCGTCGATGACGATGCCGTCGCTGGTCACGAGCGGTCTCCGTTCGGGTCGGTGGCGGGGTCGGTGTCGTCGAGGAAGTCGCCGAGACGGTCCAGCCGCCCGGTCCACAGGACGGCGAAGCTCTGCGCCCACGCGCCGATGTCGCGCAGCGGCTCCGGGCGCAGCCGGTAGATGCGCTGCTGCGCCCGCCGGGTTGCGTCGACGACACCGGCGTCGGCCAGCAGCCGCAGGTGCCGCGACACGTGCGGCTGGGCCAGCCCGAGCGCGTCGACGATGGCGCCGACGCTGAGCGGGCCCGAGCGCAGCAGCTCGACGATGCGGAACCGGTTCGGTTCCGCGATCACGCTCAGCCGGTGCTGCAGCTCGTCCATACCTCGAACATACACAAGAACATATATACATGCAAGCAGATAAAGCTAGCCTGGCGCGATGGAGGTCGAGACGGTGACGATCGCGGTGGGACGGGACGTGCTCGACGAGCTGGGGCGGCGGCTGCGGGGGACCCGGTGGCCGCGGCACGACTCCGCCGACGACGCGCTCGGCCCGCCGTCCGCCGAGCTGCGCGAGCTGTGCGAATGGTGGGCGGACGGGTTCGTCTGGCCGGCCGTGGAGCGGCGCCTGAACCGGGCCCGGCAGCTCCTCGTCCACACGAGCCGTGGTGCCGTCCACGTCGCGGTGCACGACGGAGACGAGCGGCCGCCGCTGCTCCTGTTGCACGGCTGGCCGAGCAGCTTCCTGGAGTTCGAGCGGCTGGTTCCCCCTGCTCGCGCCGCGCACCGTCGTGGTCGCCTCTTTGCCCGGCTACGGGTGGTCCGAGCGCCCGGCCGGACAGTGGACCACCCGCGACACCGCCGGGCTGCTGGCCGAGGCGATGACGGTGCTCGGCTACGGCCGGTTCGTCGCGCACGGGACGGACTTCGGCTCCGCCGCCGCGACCTGGCTGGCGCTGGACCGGCCCGAGCTGGTCGCCGGGCTGCACCTGTCCAACCTCGACCTCGGCCCGACCCTGGCCGACGGCGACCGGCCGACCGACGAGGAGCGCGACTACCTCGACCGGTTCGACGCCTGGTGGCGCGGCGAGAACGGCTACAAGGAGATCCAGTCGACCCGGCCCGGCGCGCTGGCCCCGGCGCTGCTCGACTCGCCGGCCGGGCTGGCCGCGTGGGTGCTCGACAAGTGGTCGACCTGGACCGATCCGGCCCTGGGCCCGACGGTCGCGGCGCGGGCCGGCCGCGACGCGCTGCCCGAGCTGCTGACCTGGTGGTGGGCAACCGGAACCGTCGAGACGTCGGTGCTCGACTACGCCGACAACCGCGCGGCCGACACGACGATGCTGCCGCTCGGCGCCCGGGTCGAGGTGCCGACGGCGGTCGCCCGGTTCGGCCGCGAGCGCGGGTTCCGCGAGGACCCGCCGCGGTCCTGGGTGGAGCGGATGTACCGCCTCGACCGCTGGACCGACCAGCCGCGCGGCGGCCACTTCGCCGCCCTCGAGGCGCCCGACCTCCTTGCCGCCGACCTGCTCACCTTCGCCGCCACCCTCACCTGAGCCCGCGGCGCCGGCACCAAGGGGCGCGGGCGGCATGGACGCGGAGGGGCGGAGGGGCGGCGGATGCGGAGCCGGCGTCAAGAGCGCACGCGGCATGCTTCACCGCCGCGAAGCGGAGCCGGCGCAGCACCACCGCCCCTCTGCGCCGGACCGGCGGCCCTGTCGGTGCCGGATGAGAGGGTGCCGGAATGACCGCGACCCACCGCGTCCCGTGGCCGCTGCACCGCCGCCGGCTCGAACGCGCCACCGACTACTGGCTGTCCACCACGCGTCCCGACGGCCGCCCGCACATCGTGCCGCTATGGGGCGTCTGGCAGGACGGACGGCTCTACTTCAGCACCGACCCCGACTCGGTGAAGGGCCGCAACCTGACCGCCGAGCCGCGAGCGTCCGTCCACCTCGACGGCGGGCAGGACGTGCTGATGATCGAGGGGACGACGGCCAGGGTGGACGACGACGCCGTGCGCACGCGGGTCGACGACGCCATGGCGGAGAAGTACGTCACGCCCGACGGCGCCGCCTACCGGCTGGCCATGGACCCGCCGAACCGGCTCTGGGAGCTGCGCCCGGAACGCGCGCTGGCCTGGTGGGAGGCGCTGACCGGGCCGACGTTCACCCGCTGGGTGTGGACCGGCGGCCCCGACCCCGAGCCGGCGCCCGGCTGATCAGCGCGCTGCCCGCCGCCAGCGCCTCGGCCGTAGCGGCGATCGTCCGCTGCATCGCCGCGGCCGCCCGGGTCGGGGTGACGTCGGAGCGGTGCGCCAGGCTGACCGTGCGGGTCAGCGTCGGCGTCGTCAGACGCACCGAGCGCAGGCCCGGTCGGTCGAGCAGCACCATCGCCGGCACGACCGCGACACCGAGCCCGCGCTCGACGAACCGCAGCGCCGCGTCCATCTCCGCCCCTTCGAGCACGACCGACGGGGTCAGCCCGGCGGCGCGGAACGCCGCGTCGGTCGTGGCGCGCAGGTCGTAGCTCTCCGGGAAGACGATCTGCGGGAGCCCGGCCAGCCGGTCCAGGCCGATGGACGGCGTCGACGCGACCGGCGGCCGCGCGGCCGAGGAGATGACCACCAGCTCCTCGGTCAGCAGCGGCGTGCGGGTGAGGCTCGCCCCGGTGCGCGGCCGCCCGTCCGACGCGGTGATGAGCGCGAGGTCGAGCGCCCCGCCGGCCAGCTCGTCGATCAGGCTGCGCGAGCCGCCCTCGGTGAGGTGCAGCTCGATGCCCGGGTGGGCGCCGTGGAAGGTACTGACCGCCTCGGCGACCAGGCTGACGCACAGGGTCGGCGTCGCGCCCAGCCGCACGCGTCCGCGTCGCAGCCCGGCCAGCTCGGCCATCTCGCGGCGGACGGAGTCGGCGTCGGCGAGCATGCGGCGGGCCAGCGGCAAGAGCGTCTCGCCGGCCGCGGTGAGCGAGATGTGCCCGCGCGCGCGATGGAACAGCTCGGCCCCGAGCTCGCTCTCCAGCGACGAGATCTGCCGGCTGAGCGAGGGCTGGGCCAGGTGCAGGTGCTCCGCGGCCCGGGTGAAGTGGCCGAGCCTGGCGACCTCGGCGAAGCCGCGCAGCTGCTCCAGGTTCATACGTCATAGCGTAGGCGCATCGAAACGAGTCGAACAATGCATTGGCCACATCGACGGCGCGCGCCTAGCGTGGAAGCCATGAGCGCAGGCATCCCCGAACGACAGCTGTCCACCACGGTGCTCGTGATCGGGACGGGAGGGTCCGGGCTGCGGGCGGCCATCGAGGTCGCCGAGCAGGGCGTCGACGTGCTCGCCGTCGGCAAGCGGCCCCGCGACGACGCCCACACCGCGCTCGCGGCGGGCGGTATCAACGCGGCGCTCGGCACGATGGACGCCGACGACAGCTGGCAGCAGCATGCGGCCGACACCATCAAGGAGAGCTACTTCCTCGCCAACCCGCACACGGTCGAGATCGTCACGCAGGGCGCCGAGCGCGGCATCCGCGACCTCGAGCGTTACGGCATGGAGTTCGCCCGCGAGGTCGACGGCCGCATCTCCCAGCGCTTCTTCGGGGCGCACAAGTACCGGCGCACCGCGTTCACCGGCGACTACACCGGGCTGGAGATCCAGCGCACGCTGGTGCGCCGGGCCGAGCAGCTCGACGTCCCGATCCTCGACAGCGTTTACGTCACCCGCCTGCTCGTGCGCGACAACGTCGTCTTCGGCGCCTACGGCTTCGACCTGCACGACGGCACCCGGTATCTGATCCACGCCGACGCGGTGATCCTCGCCGCCGGCGGCCACAACCGCATCTGGCGCCGGACGTCCTCGCGCCGCGACGAGAACACCGGCGACTCGTTCCGGCTGGCGGTCGAGGCGGGTGCGCGGCTGCGCGATCCCGAGCTGGTCCAGTTCCACCCGTCCGGCATCATCGAGCCCGAGAACGCGGCGGGGACGCTGATCTCCGAGGCCGCGCGCGGCGAGGGCGGCATCCTCCGCAACGCCCTCGGCGAGCGGTTCATGCAGAAGTACGACCCCGAGCGCCTGGAGCTGTCCACCCGCGACCGCGTCGCGCTGGCCGCGTACACCGAGATCAAGCAGGGGCGCGGCACCGATAACGGCGGCGTCTGGCTGGACGTCTCGCACCTGCCGCGTGAGACGATCATGACCCGGCTGCCGCGGGTCTACCAGACGATGCTCGAGGTCCAGATGCTCGACATCACCACCGACCCGATCGAGGTGGCGCCCACGGCGCACTACTCGATGGGCGGCGTGTGGGTGCGGCCGGAGGACCACCGGACCGACGTCGAGGGGCTCTACGCCATCGGTGAGGCGTCCAGCGGGCTGCACGGCGCCAACCGCCTCGGCGGCAACTCCTTGATCGAACTGCTCGTCTTCGGCCGCATCGTGGGCCGGGCCGCCATCGCGCACTCGTCCGGGCTCGACGCCCAGCGCCGCTCGCGTGACGCGGTCGCCGAGGCGCGGGACGAGATCGACGGCCTCCTCGCGGCGGACGGGCCCGAGAACGTCCGCACCCTGCAGCGGGCGATCCGCGACACCATGACCGAGCACGCCGGCGTCGTCCGTGACGAGACCGGGCTCGAGACGGGGCTGGCCGAGCTGGAGAAGATCGAGGCGCGCATGGGCGACGTCGGCGTCCATCCCGACATCGCCGGCTTCCAGGACCTCGCGCACGCGTTCGACCTCAAGGCGTCCGCGCTGGCCGCCCGGGCGACGCTCGAGGCCGCGCTCGAGCGCCGCGAGTCGCGCGGCTGCCACAACCGCAGCGACTTCCCCGAGCTCGACCCGGAGTTCCGGGTCAACCTCGTGTGGTCGCCCACGGCCGGGGTCGTCCGCGAGGACATCCCGCCGGTGCCTGACGAGATCGCCGCCCTCATCGAGGACGTCTCCACCGAGGGGAAGCTGGTGGAGTAGTCAGGGCAGCGCCAGCAGCACCCGCTCGTCGAGGTCCTGCCAGACGATCGCGGACTCGGCGAACCCGGCCGCGTCCAGCGCCGCCTGGTGGAAGGCCAGCGACGCCGACGTGTGCCCGCGGCTGCCCTCGGGCCACAGCCCGGCCCGCTCGGCGTGCTCGGCGGCCAGCCCGGGGTCCGCCCGCAGCGCGTCCCACCAGGCCGCCCAGTCCTCGGCGCCGACACCGACGGCGTCGTCGCGGCGGCGCTGGTCGACCCGCTCGGCGGCGGCACGGATGCGCGGCGCGTGCCGGGGGAACGGCAGGTGGTCGCCGTTGAGGAACGGGCCGCGCGACGCCGCGAGCAGGCCGTGCAACGTCCGGTACAACGGCGCCAGCTCCTCCGGCCGCAGCCAGTGCAGGGCGGTCGTCGAGATCACCGCGTCGACGCCGCCGACGCCGAGCGCGGCCGGCCAGGACGGGTCGCGCAGGTCCGCCTTGATCCACGTCAGCCGCCCGCCGGCGTCGCCGTACGCGTCGCGCCCGATCCGCTGCAGGACCGGGTCGACGTCGACGGCGAGGCAGCGGGCGCCGGGCAGCCGGTCCAGCACCCGGACCGCCGTCGAGCCCGGGCCGGCGGCCAGGTCGAGGACGACCGGCTCCGACGGCGCCAGCTCCTCCAGGAACGCGAGCATGACGTCGTAGCGCCGCTCGCGGTCGCGGATGTAGACCTCCTGCTGCCGGTCCCAGCGGGCCAGCCAGCCGTCCGTCGTCATGACATCGATCGGTCGGCTCGTGCGGCAATGGCTCCTTCGCTCTGTTCGGCGAGCGGTCTGGACCGACGACTCGGCGGGACCTCCGGCCCCGCGTCGCCGTCGGTGCCGCATGAGCCTCCCTGGGCCGCCCGCCCGGTGACGAGGAACTGCAGCTGCACCTCGTGCCCGTCGGCGACGCCGTGGCGGCGGTCGAGGTCGAGGATGTCCGGCAGCGGTGTGACGGTGACGTCGGCGAAGCCGGCCGCGCGGACCAGCGCCGCGGACTCGTCGATGCTGGCCGCCTCGGCCAGCGGCAGCAGCGACAGCACGTCCCGTCCGTACAGCGTCTGCGGTGCGACGCCTGACGGGAACCAGGTGCTGTCGACGGCGGCGAGCAGCCCGCCCGGCCGCAGCAGCGCCCGCCAGTTCGCCAGCGCCTCGGCCGGCGTACGCAGCGTCCACAGCAGGTACCGGTTCGTGACGACGTCGAAGCTCGCGTCCGGGAAGGACGGCGCGACGGCGTCGCCGGCCAGCAGCTCCGGCGGGTGCGGCAGCGCGGCGGCCTTCGCCCGGGCCTTCTCCAGCATCCCCTCGGCGAGGTCGGTGCCGACGACGTCGTAGCCCAGCTCGGCGAGGATCAGCGCGACGTGACCGGTGCCGGTGCCGACGTCGAGCACCCGGGCCGGCGGGGCGGGCAGCGCGCGCCGCCAGACGTCCGTCCAGCCGGCCTTGATCTCGGCGTTGCCGAGCTGCTTGCGGTGGTGGGCGTCGTAGGAGTCGGCCCGCTCCGTCCAGTACTGGTTGATGGTGTCCTGCGCGGTGGTCATACGGAGACTCCTTCGGGAACCGGGTCGAGGGGACGGAACAGCAACTGGACGCCTTCGCCGGTGTCGATGCGCTGGACGCCGATGCGGTACACCGGCTCCAGCACCTCGGCGCGCAGGACGGCGTCCGGGGGACCGGCCGCGGCGACGCGTCCGCCGTCGAGCAGCACCAGGTCGTCGCAATAGCGGGCGGCCAGGTTGAGGTCGTGCAGCACCACGACGGTGGTCACCTCCAGGCGGCTGACCAGCTGCAGCACCTCGTGCTGGTAGCGGATGTCCAGGTGGTTGGTGGGCTCGTCGAGCAGCAGATGGTCGGCCTGCTGGGCCAGGGCGCGGGCGATCAGCACCCGCTGTTTCTCGCCGCCGGACAGCCCGGCGAACACCCGCCCGGCCAGGTGCCGGGCGCCGACCCGGGCCAGCGACGCGGCGGCGACGCGGTAGTCCTCGCGGCCGTGCCGCTGGAACGTGGACAGGTGCGGCGCCCGGCCGAGCAGCACCGTCTCGGTGACGGTCAGCGGCAGCTCGCCGGAGCCCTCCTGCACGACGACGGCCAGCCGCCGGGCCAGCTCGCGCGGCTTCAGGCCGCCGACCGGCGTCTCGTCCATCGTGACCAGGCCCGCCTTCGGCGCCAGCGCGCCGTACAGCGTGCGGAGCAGGGTGGTTTTGCCACTGCCGTTCGGCCCGATCAGCCCGACGACGCGGCCCGGCGCGGCGCTGACCCGGGCACCGTCGAGCACGAGGGTGTCGCCGTAGGCGAACGAGACGTCGTGGGCGCTGATCACGGGCTGACGCCGAATTGCTCGGCGATGCGCTCCAGGCCGTCGATAGACAGCGGCGTGGGCGGCTCGGTGAAGTTGAACAGCTGCACAAGGATGTCGTCGTTCTGGACGGCGCGCAGGTCCTCGGCGCCCGGCAGGCTGACGACGGCGTCCTTGACCGCGGCCGGGTCGCCGTCGACGTAGAGCAGGATCAGCACGTCCGGGTCGGCGGCGAGCACCTGCTCCAGCGACACCTCGAAGACCCGCTCGTCGACGTCGCCGAAGACGTTGCTGAAGCCGGCCGCCTCGAGCTGCGGGTGGGCCATGCTGCGGTTGCCGTAGGCGTAGCCGCTGCCGCCGCCGACGGTCGGGTACAGCACCGCCGCCGTGCGCTCCGGCGCGCCCTCGGCCGCCGCCTCGACCGCGGCCACCCGGTCCTGCAGGTCGCTGACCAGCGCGTCGGCCTCGTCGGCCCGGTCGAAGATCTGCCCGTAGGTCTCGATCTGCTCGTAGACGTCGTCGAAGGTCGTCGCGTCGACGCCCTCGGGGCAGTACACCGGCTGCATGAGGGCGTTGATGCCGACACCGTCCAGGCCCTCGCGGGTGATGCCGTCGGGCAGCCCCATCACCAGGTCGGGCTGCTGGGCGATGATGACCTCCTGCGAGATCTGCAGGTGCCCGCTGGTGTCGAGGTCCTCGCCGAGCGACTCGATGCCGGCGATCGCGGCGTTGGTCTCGTCGTCGTAGTACTCCTCCGGGAAGGCGCCGGCCCGCAGCACAGCGGCGTCCAGCACGCCGAGCTCGTGCATGATCGTCGCCGGCGCGCTCTCCAGCAGCACCACCCGCTCCGGCGGCGCGTCGAACGTCACGTCGACGCCGCAGTTCTCGACCGTCACCGGGTGGTCGCCGGCGGTCGCAGCCGCCTCGGTGGTGTCGTCGTCGGTGCCGCAGGCGGCGGCCAGCAGGACGAGCGCGACGGCGGCGGGCAGGTATCGCATCGGGTCTCCTGGGGTTCAGGCGCCGGTGGAGTGGAACCGGCGGACGAGGATCAGCAGGAACGGGGCGCCGACGAGCGCGGTGATGATGCCGATCGGCAGCTCGCGCGGCTCCAGCACGGTCCGGGCGGCGACGTCGGCCCAGACCAGGAAGATCGCGCCGATCAGGGCCGCAACCGGGACCACCCGCCCGTGCGCGGCGCCGACGAACCGGCGCGCGACGTGCGGGATCACCAGCCCGACGAAGCCGATGCCGCCCGACGCCGCCACGACCGCGCCCACGCACAGCGACACGACGACCAGCAGCTGCACCCGGAACCGGGTCGGCGGCACGCCGAGCGTGTGCGCGGTCTCGTCGCCGATCGCCAGCGCGTCGAGCCGCCGGCCCCACAGCAGCAGCGCGGCCAGCGTCAGGCACACCACCACGACGACGAGCGCCAGCGGCCAGCCCCAGCGGGCCAGCCCGAGCGAGCCGAGCAGCCAGAACAGCACCGACCGGGCGCCCTCGGCCGAGTCGGAGGCGAAGATCAGGAAGCTGGTGGCCGCGTACAGCGCGTAGCCGACCGCGACCCCGGCCATCAGCAGCCGCAGCGACGTGATCCGCCCGCCCGCCCGCGCCACCACGAACACCGCCGCCGACGCGCCCAGCGCGCCGAGGAACGCGCTCACCGACAGCGCGTTCTCGCCGAACCCGGCGCCGAGCCCGAACAGGATCGCCGCCGCTGCGCCGGTGGACGCGCCGGACGTGACGCCGAGCAGGTACGGGTCGGCGAGCAGGTTGCGGACCATCGCCTGCAGCGCGACGCCGCACACCGCCAGCGCCGCACCGACCACCGCGCCGAGGATCACCCGGGGCAGCCGGACCTGCCAGACGATGGAGTCCTCGGCCTGGGACCAGGTGACCTCCGCCGGCCGGCCGACCGTGCGGTGGCCGACGATCCGCGCGACGGAGCCGGGGTCGATGGCGACCGCGCCGAGGCCGACGGCCAGCACGACCGTGACCAGCAGGCCGGCGGACAGGCCGCCGATCCACAGCGCCGTGCGCCGCCGCTGCGCGACCTGTCCGAGGTCGTCGTCCTCGTCGAGAACGAGTGCATCGGTCAGACTCACGGCACCTCCGAAGACAAGGTCGCATGTGCGACTCTGTCGCATCTTGCCGGACGACGGCGGCCGGGCCAAGCCCGGAGGCGGCCGCCGGGGGAGTGTTCACCGTCCGCTCCGTGTTCGTTTCCGCCGGTGTTGGTGTTTCGACCAAGATCATCGCTTTCTCCAGGTACGGGCGCGTTTTCGTCATTCCGTCCGACCTCGAGTCACGGCTAGCGTCACGCGTCGGGGGAACCCGCAGCTCGAGAAGGAGGCTCCGTGTTCGCAGGCTCGAAACGCCGCCGATCGACCCTCGCGCTGGCGACCGTCGCGGTCACCGCGTCCGTCGTCGCGTCGCTGACGGCGACCGACATCGGCGTGGTCCCGGCGCAGGCGCTGGCCACGCACACCGTCACGTCACCGGACGGCGAGATCACCTTCGCCGTCCACGAGCAGCCCTCCGGTGCGCTGACCTACGAGGTCACCGCCGGCACCACGACGATCTTCGAGGAGTCGCCGCTGGGCATCTCGTCCAGCGCCGTCGACTTCTCCACCGGCCTCACCTACGCGTCGCAGACGCGCACGACCATCGACGAGACCTACACCCTGCCGGCCGGCACCAAGCCGTCCTACCGCGACCACGCCAACGAACTGGTGCTCAGCTACACCAAGGGCGGCCAGACGATGCGGCTGGTGGTGCGCGCCTACGACGACGGCGTCGCCTACCGGTACGTGCTGCCGGGCGGGAGTGGGAACGTCAGCATCACCGACGAGCAGAGCGGGTTCCGGCTGCCGGCGCCGACCGGCGGCTGGGCCGCGGTGTGGAACGGCAACTACGAGCAGGACTACATCTACCGGTCGGCCGCTGGCCTGAACGACGGAACCGAGCTGACGATGCCGCTGCTGGCGTCGATCGACGACAACGCCTACTTCACCGTCATCTCCGAGGCGAACGTCTACAACGCGAACGCGAGCTACGCGCCGGCGCTGCTGAAGGGCAGCCAGGCGAACGACGGCCTGCTGAACGTGGAGCGGACGCCGGACCAGGCGTTCCCGATCTCCAGCACGTACCCGTTCCAGACACCGTGGCGGGCCGCCGTCATCGCGTCGGACCTGAACGTGCTGGTGAACTCCGACCTCGTGCAGCACCTGAACCCGCCGGCTAACCAGGACGCGGACTGGGTGAAGCCGGGCCGGGCCGCGTGGTCGTGGTTCAGCGACGGCGACAGCGCCGCCGACCAGCAGAAGCAGCAGCAGATGGTCGACTTCGCCGCGTCGATGGGCTTCGAGTACGTCACCGTCGACTGCTGCTACGACCCCGACGTCGACCTGCCGGCCATCTCGCAGTACGCCGCGCAGCGCAACGTCGACATCTTCGCCTGGGTGACCGCGGAGCCGTTCGCCACGCCCGCCCAGGCCGATGCCCTGGTCGCCGAGCACAAGGCGTACGGCGTCGTCGGGCTCAAGGTGGACTTCTTCCTCAACGACTCGCAGAACGTCATGGGCTGGTACCAGTCGATCGGCGACGCCGCCGGCGAGCACGAGCTGATGCTGAACTTCCACGGCAGCACCAAGCCGGGTGGCGAGAACCGCACCTGGCCGTGGGTGGTGACGTCCGAGGCGGTCGCCGGCACCGAGCACTACCTCTACCCGCCGCCGACGACGGCCCGGCTCGACGCGACGTTCCCGTTCGTCCGCAACCCGATCGGCGGCATGGACTACACGCCGACGATGATCTCGCTGAACGCGTCGATCCTCACCCAGGCGCACACGCTGGCACAGTCGATCGTGTTCACGTCGGGCATGGTCAACTACTCCGACTCCGCCGCCGCGTACGAGCAGTGGCCGGGCCGCCACCTCATGCGCGCCGTCCCGACGGTGTGGGACGAGACCCGCGTCGTCGAGGGCTTCCCGGGCGACCACGTGACCATGGCCCGGCGCAGCGGCCAGGACTGGTTCGTCGGCGCGATGACCGACCCGGCGCGGACGGCGTCGGTGCCGCTGTCGTTCCTGGGGTCGGGCACGTACACCGCGACGGTCTTCAGTGACACCCCGGCCGGCCAGGTCCAGGTGAGCACGCAGACGGTGACCAGCGCGTCGACGCTGTCGCTGCCGATGATCGCCACCGGCGGCGCGGCCGTGCACATCTCGAAGACCCCGCTGGCGCAGATCGGCAGCGGCGACGTCCGGTACGAGGCCGAGGCGCCGGGCAACACGCTCTCCGGCAGCGCGGTGACGGACAACTGCAAGGGCTGCTCGAAGGGCGCCAAGGTCGGGTTCCTCGGCAACGGCGGCGCGGTGCAGTTCAACAACGTGAGGGCCGGCGCCACCGGCACCCACGAGCTGACCTTCACCTACACGTCCGGCGACCCGCGGTCGATCCAGATCGAGGTCAACGGGTCGGTCGTGAGCACCGAGGCGCTGAAGGACTCCGGCGGCTGGGAGTTCGTCAACAAGTGGACCATCGACGTGCCGCTCAACGCCGGCGCGAACACGATCCGGTTCTCCAACCCGGCCGCGTTCGGGCCCGACATCGATGCGCTCATCATCTCGCGCGACACCGAGGCGGAGGCGGCCGGCAACACCCTGGCCGGCGGCGCGACGGTGGCCGCGTGCGGTCCGTGCTCGGGCGGGTCGAAGGTGACGGCGCTCGGCGGCGGCGGGTCGGTGCGGTTCAACGGCATCACCGCGACGGCGGCCGGCAACCACACCGTCCGCATCGACTACGCCGCGACGGCCGATGCTACGGCGCAGGTCAGCGTCAACGGCGGCGCGCCCGTCACCGTCGAGTTCCCGTCGACGGGTGGGGCGACGGCGACCGCGACTGTCACGCTCGGGCTCGGCCTGAATGCCGGTTCCGGCAACACGATCACCGTCGCCGGCGGGTACGGCCCGGCGCCCGACATCGACCGGGTCACCGTCACGAACTGATCCGGTCGAGTCGACGAGAACGCCCGGCGCCGCCGCTTCCGGTGGTGCCGGGCGTTTCGCCGAGTTGGCGGGGGTTTGCCTAGTGGGGGCTGAGTCGACGTCGATGGCGCCGGCCGTCTTCGATAGCGGAGACCGTCTTCGATGGGCCGCGAGGACGGTTTCTGCCATCGAGGACGGCCGTGGCTATTGAGGACGGCGGTGTGGGTCGTGGTCTGGCGTTACGTCGTGGTCTGCCGTTACGCGAAATGGCGGACTTGGGGCTCGTGGCGTGACGGGGGACCAGGACGTAACGGCAGACGACGACGTCGGGTGCTCACCAACCTGGGTGTAGGGCGCGTCCTGGGTGTGAGGCGCGGTTTCGGGCTCGAAGTGGGTGTTCGGCGCGCGTGAGACCCAGGACGCGCCTCACACCCAGGAAGCCGACGCCGCAGAGTCCGGCGAACGGCGCATTTCGGTCGGGCTGTGCCCGGTTCTTCCCCGTCCCCCTGATAGCTGCCCGTTCTTAGCCTCGATCCGTGGACCGGTAGCTGATCGCTCGGTGTGGTGACAGAGAAAGTGCCTTCTGTGCAGGGAGGATCTGGATTGTCGAGGTCCTGATCGCCGCTGCCCGGAAGGCACTTTCAGTGAGGCTATCTCATGCGTGGTCGCGGGCCACGCCGATGTTCGATGATCCGAGCCTGGTGTCCTACGCCGGGCTGGTCCCGGTGATGGCGCTGGCTGAGAAGGCCGGCCTGTCGGAGCTGGTCACCGACCGGGTGAAGATCACCGCGATGAGGGTGCGGTCGGCTGGGGTGAACCCGGCGGGCAAGCTCACCGCGGTGATCGCGGGGATGGCGGCCGGCGCGGACAGCATCGACGATCTGGACGTGATCCGTTCCGGCGGGATGGGCGGCTGTTCGGCGAGGTGTATGCGCCTGCGACGTTGGGGCGGTTCCTGCGCGAGTTCACCCACGGCCACGCCCTGCAGTTGGCGTCGGCCGCGCGGGCGCACCTGGTCGGCCTGGTCGAGCGGACTGGGTTGTTGCCCGGCATCGACACCCGGGTGTTCGTGGACATCGACTCGCTGCTGCGCCCGGTCTACGGGCACGCCAAGCAGGGCGCCAGCTTCGGCCACACCAAGATCGCCGGGCGGCAGGTGATGCGCAAGGGCCTGTCGCCGCTGGCCACCACCATCAGCACCGAACGTGGTGCGCCGGTGGTGGCCGGGATCCGGCTGCGCGCCGGGAAGGCCAACTCCGGAAAGGGCGCGGCATCGATGGTGCGCGAGGCGATCGGGACCGCCCGCGCCGCCGGTGCCAGCGGGCAGATCCTGGTCCGCGGTGATTCGGCCTTCGGCAACAGCGCCGTCGTCAACGCCTGCCAGAAGGCGGGGGCCCGGTTCTCCGTCGTGCTGATCAAGAGGGCGTGTTGAATCTTTCGTGTAAGGCCGGGTGGGCCAGGATTGGTCCGGGCGTGTTTGCGTCGTGGCCGCGAGAGGATTCTTTGTGTCGGAGCAGGAGAAGGTTGTCGATTCCTCGGATGAGGCAGCTCGTCGGTTGGCGGCGGTGTTGCCGGATGAGGCGATTGATAATCTGTTGGCGGATGCCGAGTCGTCCGGGACACCGGTTGATGGTGTTCATGGGTTGTTGAATCGGTTGACGTCGAGAGTTCTGGAGCGGGCGTTGGAGACCGAGATGACCGATCATCTCGGTTATGAGCCCGGTGATCCGGCTGGGCGCGGATCGGGGAACTCCCGGAATGGGCGTTCGGCCAAAACGGTCGCGACGACGGCCGGCCCGGTGAACGTGACCGTGCCACGAGACCGGAATTCGACATTCGCCCCGCAGATCGTGCCGAAACACTCCCGGCGTGTCGGCGCGATCGAGGACATCATTCTGTCGTTGTATGCGCGCGGGCTATCGACCCGGGAGATCGAGGCGCACCTGAAGGAGATCTACGACATCAACACGTCGCCGGCGCTGATCTCCAAGATCACCGACGTGGTCGTGGACGAGATCACACTGTGGCAGAACCGGCCGGTCGACGAGGTCTACCCGATCGTCTACGTCGACGCCATCCGGATCCGGGTCCGCGACCGCGGCTCGGTCACGCTGAAGTCCGCACACCTGGTCGTGGGCGTCGACGTCGACGGGTTGAAGGACGTGCTGGGGATCTGGATCGCCGCGGAGGAGGGCGCGAAGTTCTGGGCGCACGTGCTCACGCAGCTGCGCAACCGGGGCCTGCGCGACGTCCTCATCCTGTGCTGCGACGGGCTCACCGGGCTGCCTGACGCCGCGCGCAGCGTGTTCGACAAGGTCACCGTGCAAACCTGTGTCGTGCACGTCATCCGCAACACGATGCGATTCATCTCCTACGGCGACCGGAAAAAGGTCGCCACGGCGATGCGTCACATCTACACCGCTCCCGGCGTCGCGGCGGCCGAGATCGCGTTGAAAGAATTCGAGCAGAATTTCGGGCAGCAGTATCCCGGCGCGATCGAGGTGTGGAAGAATGCGTGGAACGAGTTCATCCCGTTCCTGGATTACCCGGCCGAGCTACGCCGAATCGTCTACACGACGAACCTGATCGAATCAATCAACTACCAGCTGCGGAAGATCACCAAGACTCGCGGCCACTTCCCCGACGATGACGCCGCCATGAAGCTGCTCTTTCTCGGGATCCGTAACATCAGCCGGAAACGAGGAGGAGCATCAGGCACCGGAACCCATGGATGGAAGAAAGCACTCAACTTCCTGGTCGTGGAATTCCCAGGACGACTCACCTAGAAAAGTCACATCAAGGTAAAGGTTTGCCCTGTCTTACACGAAAAACTTGACAGGCCCGATCAAGAACCGTGCGGTGGCCCGGGCGATCGCCACCATCGACGACGACGCCTGGACGGCGGTGCACTATCCGGGCGCGGTCGTCGACCCGGACACCAGCGAGTTGATCTCCGACGCACAGGTCGCTGAAGTACCGTTCACCGCGTTCGGCTCCACCAAGCACCCGGTCACCGCGCGGCTGGTCGTGCGCCGGGTCCGCGACCGGGCACGCGGCGATGAACTGTTCCCGGTCTGGCGCCATCACCCGTTCTTCACCGACAGCACCGAGCCCACCGCCGACGCGGACATCACCCACCGCGGGCACGCAATCATCGAGACCGTGTTCGCCGACCTCATCGACGGGCCGCTGGCGCACCTGCCCTCGGGCCGGTTCGCCGCGAACAGCGCCTGGGCGATCTGCGCCGCGATGACTCACAACCTGCTGCGCGCCGCCGGCACCCTCGCCGGAGGCGACCGGCATGCCGTGGCCCGCGGTGCGACACTCCGCCGACACCTCGTCACCGTTCCCGCCCGGCTGGCCCGACCGCAACGCCGCCGCGTGCTGCACCTGCCCGAGCGCTGGCCCTGGGCCGGCCACTGGACCAACCTCTGCAGCGCGGTCTTCACCACCGGCCCGCCAACGGCGGCCTGACCCGACCACCCGCCCGCGAGGGCCCGACCAGAGACTGACACGTGGAAAAGCTGGGCAGACCAGCGGACCATCCCCGCCCAAACCACCATCAAGATCAACAATCGGATCCGGAGATCAACAGACCGCTCGTCCACGGATCGAGGCTTAGCCTCGATCCGTGGACTGGCTGGCTGGTCGTTCGGTGTGGTGACGAAGAAAGTGCCTTCTGTGCAGGGAGGATCTGGATTGTCTAGGTCCTGATCGCCACTGCTGCGGAAGGCACTCTCGGTGCGACTATCTCACGTCTGGTCGAAGGCGATGCCGAGGTTCGATGACGAGAATCTCGTGTCGTGCGCGGGGCTGGTGCCGGTGATGGCCTTGGCCGAGCAGGCTGGCCTGTCCGAGCTGATCTCGTCCAAGGTCGCGGTCGGCTCGGTGAGGGTGAAGTCGGCCGGCGTGAACCCGGCGGGCAAGATCACCTCGATCGTGGCGGGGATGGCTGCCGGCGCGGACTGCATCGACGATCTGGACGTGGTCCGTTCCGGCGGGATGGGCCGGTTGTTCGGCGGCGTGTATGCGCCGGCCACGCTGGGGCAGTTCCTGCGGGAGTTCACCCATGGCCATGCCCTGCAGTTGGCCTCGGTCGCGCGGGCGCATCTGGTCGGCCTCGTCACGACGACGGGGCTGTTGCCCGGGATCGGGACTCGGGCGTTCGTCGACATCGATTCGCTGCTGCGCCCGGTCTACGGGCACGCCAAGCAGGGCGCCAGCTTCGGGCACACCAAGATCGCCGGGCGGCAGGTGCTCCGCAAGGGCCTGTCGCCGCTGGCCACCAGCATCAGTACCGAGCACGGTGCGCCGGTGGTGGCCGGGATCCGGCTACGGGCCGGGCGGGCCGGTTCCGGGAAGGGCGCGGCGACGATGGTCGCCGAGGCGATCCGGACCGCCCGCGCCGCCGGCGCGGCGGGTGAGATCCTGGTCCGCGGTGATTCGGCCTACGGCAACAGCGTCGTCGTCGGCGCCTGCGTGAGGGCGGGGGCCCGGTTCTCCGTGGCGCTGACCAAGAACCGTGCGGTGAGCAGGGCGATCGCGACCATCCCCGCCGACGCGTGGACACCGGTGCACTACCCCGGCGCGGTCGTCGACCCGGACACCGGGCAGTTGATCTCCGACGCCCACGTCGCCGAAGTACCGTTCACCGCGTTCGGCTCCAAGGCCAAGAAGCACCAGGTCACCGCCCGGCTGATCGTGCGCCGGGTCCGCGACCGCGCCAAGACCGATGAACTGTTCCCGGTCTGGCGGCACCACCCGTTCTTCACCGACAACACCGAACCGACCGCCGACGCGGACATCACCCACCGCGCGCACGCGATCATCGAGACCGTGTTCGCCGACCTCATCGACGGGCCGCTGGCCCACCTGCCGTCTGGCCGGTTCGCCGCGAACGCCGCCTGGGCGACCTGCGCCGCGATGACCCACAACCTGCTCCGCGCCGCCGGCACCCTGACCAGTCCGCGGCATGCCGTCGCGCGCGGCGCGACACTGCGCCGACAGATCGTCACCGTGCCCGCCCGGCTGGCCCGCCCGCAACGCCGCCGCGTGTTGCACCTGCCCACGCACTGGCCCTGGGCCCAGCAGTGGACCCGCCTCTGGAACCACGTGCTCGCCACCGGGCCACCCGCCGCGGCGGCCTGACCGTCGACCACCGCCCGCACCGGGCCCCGACCGGACACCGACACGTGGAAGAGCTGGGCAGACCAGCCGACCAGCCCTGCCCACGACCCCGATCAAGATCAACAGTCAGGAGCGAAGATCACCCGATAGCCCTTCCACGGATCGAGGCTTAGGCCGCGTGCGCGCGGGTCAAGTCCAAGCCCCCGACCACAGCGAGCCAGCAGCACAGAGGCGCGGACTTGAGGCGCGGGTGCGCGGCTAAGAGAATGGGCAGCAGGGGGACGCCCCACTCGGCAAACCCCCGCCCCTCGTCCAAGATCAACGCGGCGTGGTGGAACGGAACTCCGTCGGGCTCATCGCGTGCAGCTGGCGGAACTGGCGGGAGAAGTGGAACGGGTCGCCGTAGCCGACGTCGCGGGCGATCTCGCTGACCGTCGACTCCGTCGTCGTGAGCAGCAGGCGGGCCCGCTCCATCCGCAGCGTCGTCTGGTAGGCGTGCACGCCGGCACCGGTCGCGCGGCGGAACAGGGTCGTCAGGTGCGACGGTGATACGCCGACCAGCGCGGCCAGCTCGGGCACCCGCACCGTCCCGTCCAGCCGGGAGACGAGGTAGTCCATCGCCCGCTCCAGCGGGTCGTCGGGCGGCGGCGCGGCGGCGCGGTCGGCGATCAGCTGGGTCAGCAGCTTCCAGGCCGTGCCGGAGACGCCGACCAGCCGGCCGGGTGCGTCGTCGTCGCGGGCGAGGCGGCCGACGATCTCGTCGGCCAGCGCGACGGCGCGGTCCAGGTGCCGGATCGGCACGACCGGCGAGCCCAGCGCCTCGACCAGCTCGGGGACGTCGCTGCCGCGCAGGTGACACCACCACACCGTCCACGGCGACGACGGTGATGCGCCGTAGGCGTGCGGCGTGCCGGCCGGGATCACCAGCGCCGCGCCCGCGCCGATGCGGTGCCGGGTCCCGCCGACGTCGGCCCAGCCGCTGCCGCCGGCGCAGATGACGACGACGGTCCGCCGCGCGCCGTCCGTAGGCGCGACGCTGAACCGGGCCGACGCAGGGGAGTAGCCGGCGTCGGTGACGACCAGACGCCGTGTGACCGGCGCCGTCAGCGCCGCGGTGACCTGGCGCCGCGGGACGGCGTACAGCCGCTGCGGGCGAAGACCGTCGCGGGCTGGCACGGCTCCGAGTATGGCACGAGTTACATACTTGACAAAGTTTATTAAGTCTTCGTAGCGTCGCTCTCGTGCCGATCCAGCGAGGCGGCCCGGTCGAGGGAACTCCGGCCGAGGGCGCCGTCTTCCTCTCCGCTCTGACCGCCGGGCCGATCGCCCGCGTCGACATCGCCCGCGAGACCGGGCTGTCGTCGGCGGCCGTCACGCGCGTGGCGAAGTTGCTGATCGACGAGGGCTACCTCGAGTACGCGCCGGACCAGCCGGTCGCGAACGACGAGACCCGGATGGGCCGCCCGAGCAGCCCGCTGCGGGTGCACGCGCGGCAGACCGGCTCGTTCGGCATCATCGTCCGGCGCGACGAGCTGATCGGCATGGTGTGCGACCTCGCCGGCGCGCCGCGGGTGTCCGAGCGGCGCCCGCTGGCCGACAACTCCGTCGGGGCCGCGGTCGGCGCCATCGCCGCGTTCTACCGCGAGTTGGTCGAGCGCGCCGAGGCCGCCGGCTTCGTCGTCGCGCCGCACGACCTCGGGCTCAGCCTGTCCGGCGACATCGACCACGACACCGGCTACGTGCGCTACTCGCCGTTCCTCGGCTGGCGCGACGTCGACCTCGGCACAGCCGTGAGCCTCGCCGTCGGCGCGCCGGTCGTCGTCGAGAACGACGTCAAGGCGCTCACCGTCGCCGAGCAGTGGTTCGGGCTCGGCCGCGGCATCACGAACTTCGCCGTCGTGACGATCGGCACCGGCATCGGCTGCGCGATCGTCGTCGACGGCGGGCTGGTCCGCGGCGCGCACAGCGTCGCCGGCGAGATCGGGCACCTGCCGCTCGGCGACCCGTCGGTCCAGTGCCACTGCGGCGCGCACGGCTGCGTCGAGGCCGAGGCGTCGACGAAGGCGCTGCTGGACAGCTGCCGCGCCGCCACCGGCCGCGACGACCTCACCATCGAGACGGCGGTCGAGCTGGCCCGCGCCGGTGACGACGGCGTCCGCGCGATCTTCGCCCGGGCCGGCCGCCTGATCGGCCTGGCGCTGGCGTCGGTGGCCAACCTGCTCGGCCCCGAGCAGGTCATCGTCGCCGGTGAGGGCGTGTCCAGCTACGACCTGTTCGAGACGGCGATCCGCGAGGCGTTCGCCGAGCAGGCCTTCGGCGCCGCCCACCAGGTCCCCATCCACGTCCGCGACCTGCCGTTCGAGGAGTGGGCCCGCGGTGCTGCCGCGGTCGCCATCCAGGAGCTCGTGTTCCCGTCCCGCCGGCGCGTCGTCGCCGCCGACGCCCGCCGCCGTCCAGGAGTCCGTCGTGTCTGAGTCCACCACCTGGTCCGTGTCGCACGGCGGCAACACCGTCGCCGTCACGTGGTTCCGCGGCCGGCTCACCTGGACCGCGCTGCACGACGGCGTCCAGGTCACCCCGCCGGCGCCGCTGCACCTGCGCCTGGCCGACGGCCGCGACCTGCTGTCCGGCGCGACGTATGTGTCCGACGCCATTCGCGACGTGGCCGAGGAGTACGACCTCGTCGTCGGCAAGCGGGTCGGCCGGCACGCCGTCGACCACCGAGAGCGCACGGTCCAGTTCACCTGCGTGGACGGCGGCGAGGTCGCCGTCGTGCTGCGGGCCGCGCCCGACGGGGTCGCGCTGCGGTTCGTGCTGTCCGGGCTGGACGGCGCGACGGTGACCGGCGGCGACGTCGACCTGCGGTTCCCGGCGACGGCGGCGGTCTGGCCGCTGACGTACACGCCCTGGTACGAGACCACCCGGTTCACCAGCACCCTGGACGCGCTGGAGCCCGGCGACTACGGCTTCCCGTTCCTCGTCGAGCTGGCGGACGACACGTTCGCGCTGGTCACCGAGGCCGATCTGGACGGCCGGTACGGCGGCTCGTTCGCGCGGTACGCCGGCGGCGGCGCGGTCACCGTCACTCTGGCCGCCGACGTCGAGCTGTCCGGCGACGCCGTAGCGACGCCGTGGCGGGTGGTGATCGTGGGCGACCTCGCGACCGTCGTCGGGTCGCACCTGGTGGACGACCTCGCGCCGGCGGTCGCCGGTGGCACCGTGCCCGAGTGGGCGCGGCCGGGCCGGGCGGCGTGGTCGTGGTGGTCGGACTTCTACAGCGGCGCGCAGCTGTCCAAGCAGCGGCGGATGCTCGACTACGCCGCCGCCCGCGGCTGGGAGTACGTGCTGGTCGACTGCGGCTGGGACGGCGTCTGGATGCCGGAGCTGGTCGCCGAGGCGAGCGAGCGCGGCGTCGGCGTGTTCGTCTGGGTGGTCTGGGACCAGCTCGCGACGCCCGAGCAGCGGCGGAAGCTGGCCGAGTGGGCGTCCTGGGGCGTCGCCGGCGTCAAGGTCGACTTCATGGAGTCCGAGGCGCAGGAGCGGTACCGCTGGTACGACGAGGTCATCGCCGAGTGCGCCCGGGTGGGCTTGATGATCAACTTCCACGGCTCGGTCATCCCGCGCGGCTGGGCCCGTACGTACCCGCACGTCATGAGCTACGAGGCGGTCCGGGGTGCGGAGTACTACGTCTTCTACAGCGAGCCGCTGACCCCCGAGCACAACACGATCGTGCCGTTCACCCGCAACGTCGTCGGGTCGGCCGACTACACGCCGGTGACGTTCTCGGCCGCCGCCCGGCTGACGACCGAGGCGCACGAGCTGGCGCTGGCCGTCGTGCTGGAGTCCGGGCTGCTGAACTTCGCCGACGACGTCGACGAGTACGCGAAGCGGCCGATCGCCGAGGCGGCGATCGAGCGGATCAAGGCGGCTTGGGACGAGACCCGGCTGCTGGCCGGGCGGCCGGGGGAGTACGTCGTGCTGGCCCGCCGCTCCGGCGCCGAGTGGTCCGTCGGCGCCCTGTCCGCGCTGGCCGAGCCGAAGACGGTCGCCGTCGATCTCACCGTTCTCGGCCTGAACGATGGTGAGTACGCCGCCACGATCATCACCGATGACGCCGCCGACCGGCTCACCCAGGCGGCCCGCGCGGTGACCGCCGCCGACTCCGTCGAGGTGACGCTGCGGCCGAACGGCGGCGCGCTGGTGCTGCTGGCCCCGGCGGCGCCCGCGGCCGCCGAGCCCGAGCCCGAGTCCGAGGCGGGCCCGCGGCCGGCCGTCACCGTCGCCGACCCGATCGTCCGCGGCGTGCCCGGCGAGCCGGTCGAGATCGCCGCCGTCGTCACCGGCGCCGAGCCGCACCTCGTCGTCCCGCCCGGCTGGGACCAGCCCCGCCCCATCCGCGACGGCGCCTGGTCGGTCACCGTCCCCGCCGGCACCGAGCCCGGCCACGTCGCCGTGCTCGCCGTCCACGCCGGCGACCCGCTCGGACCCCGGCGCTCCGCCCTCGCGCACGTGCGCGTCGTCAGCCCCCTCGGCGCGGAACCCGCGTCGCTCGTCGCGCTCACCCCGGTCGCCGCCGCCAACGGCAGCGGTCCGGTCGAGCGGGACATGTCCAACGGCGAGGGCAACCCCGCCGACGGCCGGCCGATGTCCGTGGCCGGCGTGCACCACCCCAGGGGACTCGGTGTCTGCGCCCCGTCAGACGTCACCTGGGTGCTCGACGGCGTCGCGGCGCGGCTCACCGCGTCCGTCGGCGTCGACGACGAGAGCCCCGCCGGCACGACGGCCACCTGCGCCGTCGTCGGCGACGGGCGCGTCCTGTCCACCGTCGAGGTCGCGTACGGCGAACCCGCGCGCGAGCTGGACGTGGACGTCACCGGCATCACCCGGCTGCGGCTGGTCGTGCGGCCGCCGGCGGCCGGCGCCGAGCCCGCGCACGTGGACTGGATCGACCCGCACGTGCGGCCCCTGATCTGAACGACCCCTTCCCAACGAGAGGCACACGACGATGAAGCCGACGAAGACACTGCTCGGCCTGGCGGCCACGGCGGCCGTCCTGACGCTGGCCGCGTGCGGCGACAACGGCGCTTCTGCCGGCGGCTCGGACGACGGCGGCGACGGCGAGGAGGTCAACCTGACCTTCGCGACATTCTCGCCCGACCAGGAGCCGGCCATCCGCGAGATCCTCGACGTGTTCGAGGAGGAGAACCCCGGCGTGACGGTCGAGATCCAGATCATCCCGTGGACCGACTACTGGAGCACGCTGCAGACGTCCGCCGCGGGCGGCACCGGCCCGGACGTCGCCTGGATGCTCGGCGCGAAGATCGGCCAGTACGTCGACGGCGGCGTGCTGCTGCCGCTGGACGACGCGTTCGAGGCGTCCGGCCTGGACATCGAGAACTACCCGGAGCAGCTGGTCGACCTGTTCGTCGACGACGGCACCACGTACGCGCTGCCCAAGGACTTCGACACCATCGGGCTCTGGTACAACAAGGCGCTGTTCGACGAGGCCGGCGTGGCCTACCCGACGCCGGACTGGACCTGGGACGACGTCGTCACCGCGGCGCAGGCGCTGACCAAGCCCGACGGCAGCGTCTACGGCATCGGCGCGCCGATGGACCCGCAGGCGACGTACTACAACACCATCTACCAGGCCGGCGGCGAGGTGATCTCCGAGGACGGCACGACGTCCGGGTACGACAGCCCCGAGGCGATCGAGGGGATCAAGTTCTGGACCGACATGATCAACGTCCATCACGTGTCGCCGACGCTGGAGTCGTTCGCCGACACCGAGTCGGTCGCCCAGTTCATGTCCGGCCGGCTGGCCATGCTGACGACCGGCTCGTTCTACGCGATCCGCTTCGCCAACGACCCGTACTCGTCGGAGAACTTCGACGTCACCGAGCTGCCGGGCGGCGCCCAGGAGGCGACCATCATCAACGGCATCGGCAACGTCGCGCTGGCCTCGACCGAGCACCCCGAGGAGGCCGCCGAGCTGGCCGTCTTCCTCAGCGGTGAGGAGGCCTCGCGGATCTCCAGCGAGACCGGCACCGTCATCGGCTCCTACGCCGGCACCGAGCAGGCCTTCGTCGACGCGTTCCCGCAGTTCAACCTGCAGGCGTTCCTCGACCAGGCCGAGAACGGCGTCGTGCTGCCGGTGTCGCGCAACACCGACGCGTGGGCCAGCCGCGAGGGCGAGTTCCTCACCCCGGCCTGGACCGGTGAGCAGACCGTCGAGGAGGCCGCGGCCGGGCTCGCCGGCGCGATGAACGAGGCGCTGGCTCAGGAGAACCAGGGCTGATCGGTATGTCCACGACCAGCACGCGGACGACGGGCTCGGCGGCGGCTCCGGCGCCGCCGGCCCCGCGCCGCCGGCCGAACCGGCACCCGGACAACGCGTGGGCGGCGATCCTGCTCGCGGTGCCGTTCGCGGGACTGGTGATCTTCTACCTGTGGCCGCTGCTGCGGACCGTCCTGCTGAGCTTCTCCGAGGGCACCGCGTTCACCGGCTACACGATCACCGGGCTCGAGAACTGGCAGCAGCTGTTCGAGAACGGCGACGAGGTGTGGCGGGCGCTGCTCAACACGCTGGTGTACGCGGCGATCGTGCTGCTCGGCGTGCCGATCGCGATGGTCGTCGCGGCGCTGCTGCACCAGCGCGGGCTACGCGGCCGGTCGTTCTACCGCACGCTGTACTTCATCCCCGTCGTGACCATGCCGGTGGCCGTCGCGATGGTCTGGCGCTACATCTACAACGGCGACTTCGGGCTGCTCAACGAGGTGCTCGACGCCGTCGGCGGGCCGACCCGCGCGTGGGTGGCCGACCCCGACACCGCGCTGTACGCCGTCGCCGTCGTCGGGATCTGGATGGCGCTGGGCACCAACCTCATCATCCTGGCGGCCGGGCTGGAGGCGGTGCCGCAGACGCTGGAGGAGGCGGCGATGCTCGACGGCGCCGGGCCGATCCGGCGGTTCTTCTCTGTCACGGTGCCGCTGCTGACCCCGTCGATCTTCCTGGTGTCGGTGCTGTCGGTGATCGGGTCGCTGCAGATGTTCGACCTGCTGTTCATCATGCTCGGCCGGACCAACCCGGCGCTGGCCGACTCCAAGACGATCGTCTACCTGTTCTACGAGGAGGCGTTCGTGCGCAACGACCGCCCGCTGGGCGCGGTGATCGCGCTGGTCACCCTGGTGGTGACGCTCGCGGTGACGGCCGTGCAGTTCCGCCTGCAGCGACGGTGGGTGACCTATGCGTGACCGCCTGCGCTCCCGTCACGTCGTGACGCACGTCGTCCTCATGGCCGGCGCGCTGCTCATGGTGTCGCCGTTCCTCTGGCAGTTCCTCACGTCGCTGAAGACGCTGGCGGAGTCCACCCGGATCCCGCTGACCTTCCTGCCGGCGTCGCCGGAGTGGGCCAACTACTCGGCCTTCTTCGACGTCGTCCCGGTCTGGTCGATGGCGGTGAACAGCGTCCTGGCGCTGGTGCTGCGCGTCGTCGGGCAGCTGCTGGTCGCGTCGCTGGCGGCGTACGTGTTCGCCCGGCTGCGGTTCCGGTTCCGCGGGCCGCTGCTGGCCGGTTTCCTCGTCGTGCTGATGGTGCCGCCGCAGCTGTTCGTGATCCCGCAGTACGAGGTGATCCGCACGATGGGCTGGCTGAACTCCGTCCAGGCGCTGGCGCTGCCCGGCATGTTCAGCGCGTTCGGCGTCTTCGTCCTCTACCAGTTCATGCGGACGCTGCCGCAGGAGCTGGACGAGGCGGCCCGGATGGACGGCGCCAACCCGTTCCAGATCTACCTGCGGATCATCCTGCCGCTGTGCCGGCCGGCGCTGGCCGCGCTGACCATCCTCACGTCCCTGTTCTCCTGGAACGACCTGCTGTGGCCGCTGATCGTCAACACGGTCCCGGACCGGATGACGCTGCCGGTCGGCCTCGCCACGCTGCAGGGCGCCCAGGGCACCGACTACCCCGTCCTGATGGCGGGTTCGCTGCTGACGATTCTGCCGATGGTGCTGGTCTTCGTCCTGCTGCAGAAACAGTTCATCCGCGGCATCGCGATGTCCGGAATCAAGGCCTGACGGCCCCCTACACGAAAGCTCCTTCCTCATGCCTCTTTCGCCAGGTTTCGACGTCGTGCACGAGCTGACCGCCTCCGCCGGGGCCGAGGTCTTCGAGCACGGCTGGCAGTCCTTCAGCCCGACCACCGCCTACGCGCTGGGCGCCCGTCCGCACCGGCCTAGGTCGGAGCGGAACCGGATGCTCAACTACCGGCAGTCCTCGCACCCTGGCGCGGACGGCTACTTCAGCGAGGGCGTGCTCGCGGTCGCTGACGGGTCGGGCTCGGTGCACGTGGTGGCGGCGGCCGACCCGTTCACGACGGGGGTGCGGCTGCAGGCGTCGGTGTCCGGGTCGTCCGTGGTGGTCGGCGCGGACGGGCCCGTGCGGGTGTCGGTCGTCGAGGGGTCGTCCGTGCAGTCGGCGCTGCCTGGGTGGGCTTCTGACGCCGCCGCGGCGGCCGGGCTGCCGGCGGCTCGGCCGGCACCGACCGCCTGGTGTTCCTGGTACGAGTACTGGGGCGACGTGCGCCGCGAGGACGTCGTGGAGAACCTCGAGGCGATGCGGACGCTGGACCTGCCGGTCGACGTCGTCCAGATCGACGACGGCTACTCTGCCGAGATCGGCGACTGGCTGACCCCGTCGGACCACTTCTCCGACCTGCGCGGCCTGGTCGAGACGATCCGCAGCGAGGGCCGCCGGGCCGGGGTCTGGCTGGCGCCGTTCTTCGCCGGCGCGCGGTCGCGGCTGGCCGCCGAGCACCCCGACTGGCTGCTGCGGCACCCGCACGGTGGCCCGCTGCACGCCGGGCACAACTGGAACCAGGACCTCTACTCCGTCGACATGTCGCACCCCGGCGCGGCGGAGTGGATCCGGACCGTGTTCTCGACGCTGGCGGGGTGGGGGATCGACTACTTCAAGATCGACTTCATCGCGGCGGGGGCGATACCGGGCTTGCGGCACTCGGGCGCCGACCCGGTGACGGCGTATCGCGAGGGTCTCGCTCTGATCCGTGACTCCGTGGGGCCGTCGGCGCACATCCTCGGCTGCGGCGCGCCGGTGCTCCCGTCCGTCGGCCTGGTCGACTCGATCCGCGTCAGCGCCGACACCGGCCACACGTTCGCCCCCGAGGACGGCGACATGTGCTCGCCCAGCCAGGAGGCGGCGATCCTGAGTGCCGACGGCCGCCAGTTCATGAACGGCGTGTTCTTCGCCAACGACCCGGACTGCCTCATCGTCGGCCCCAAGATCGAGAACCGCGAGTCGTGGGCCGCGCACGTCGAGAAGGTCGGGGGAGCGGTGGTCAGCAGCGACCGTCTCGTCGGGCTGGACGAGTGGGGCCTCGAGACCACCCGGCGGCTGCTCACCCGCTGACCGACGTCACCATGATCATGTCCCCTGGCGGTCGCTGAGACGCCGCCAGGGAACATGATCATGGTGTCTACGTCTTTCACGGCTACGTGCGCACCGCCACCGTCCCCGGCACCCGCAAGCACGTCTACGTGTTGCCCGAGCGGCCCTGGTACACCGCCACGCTCAGCCGGCCCGGGCAGTTCCACCAGTACGCCGCCTCCATCACGGCGGCCGCGGCGACCCTGCCGGCCGGGCCGGCCCGCGACCGCGTCGACGAGATGATCGACTTCTTCGACTACCTCGGACGCGGCTGCCGCAGCTGATGGTCGAGTGGCAGGACGACCGCCGGCGCCGGGCCGAGGAGGCCGGCTAGCCGGTCCGTCCGTCGTCGAACGCGGTGAGGAGGCGGCGGAGCAGGACGGTGTCGCCGTCGGCCGTCGCGAGTCCGGCCTCGACCACGGCGTCGAGCGGCCGCCCGGCGAAGACCAGATCCTGGACGATGCGGACGGCGCAGGTCAGGACGGCGTCGGCGGGCATGTCGCCGCGCGCGGCGACGAGGCCCTCGCTGCCGATGGTCAGGTGGAACGCGTCGCCGGGCAGCCGCAGCTGGACGCTGGCGCGGACGCCCTCCATCGCCTCGGGCAGGAACGTCGTGCGCAACGCGACCACCAGCGCGTCGGCGCTGAGCTCGGTCGCCGACCCGGGTTTCGGCGGCAGGGGGCTGCCCCACTGGCCCAGTGCGAGCAGGACGGATTCGAGCGCGCGGCCCCGTTCGGTCAGCTCGTAGACCTGGCCGGCGATCGGCGGCAGCGCGCTTCGGTGCGCCAGCACGCCGGACTCCTCGAGGTCGCGCAGCCGCTGGGTCAGCACGTTCTGGCTCAGGCCCGGCAGGCCGCGGTGCAGGTCGGCGAAGCGCTTCGGCCCGTACAGCAGCTCGCGCACCACCAGCAGCGACCACCGCTCACCCACGACGTCGAGCGCGCGGGCGATGCCACACATGTCCTGATAGCTCCGCATGGATGAGATTCTACTTCCCTTCCAGGAGTATTTACTCCTAGATTAGGAGTATCACCGACGCAGGGAGACGAAGATGCCGCACGTGAACTCGGCCGACGGTACCGCCATCGGCTACGACCGCCTCGGCGATGACGGGCCGGCGCTGGTGCTCGTCGGCGGCGGGCTCGACGACGGCAGTGAGAACGTGCCGCTCGGCGAGCACCTGGCTGCCGCCGGGTTCGCCGTCGTCAACTATCGCCGCCGCGGCCGGGGCGACAGCGGCGACACCGAGCCGTACGCCGTGGAGCGCGAGGTCGAGGACCTCGCCGCGGTCATCGAGGCGGCCGGCGGGCAGGCGCACCTGTTCGGCGCGTCGTCGGGTGGGGCGCTGGCGCTCGAGGCGGCGGCCGCCGGGCTGCCGGTGGACCGGATCGCCGTACACGAGGTCCCGTACCTGGTCGGCGAGCCGATGGTCGCGGCCTGGCGTCAGTACGTCACCGACCTCGGGGCGGCCCTGGACGCCGGCGATCGGGCCGAGGCGCTGCGGCTGTTCATGCGACTGGCCGGGTCTCCGGACGAGGCGATCGCCGGGGCGGAGGCGGCGCCGGTCTGGCCGGCGCTGCTCGAGCTGGCGCCGACGCTGCGCTACGACGCCGCCTGCCTCGGCGACGGTGCTCCGCCGGCGGAACTACTGGCGAAGGTCACGCAACCGGTCCTGCTCTCGACCGGCGCGATGGTCGATCCGCACTCCGCCGGGCTGCCGGTCGACTTCTTCGGCGCCGCCGCCGATGTTGCCGCGGCCCTCCTGCCCGACGCCCAGCGGCTGACCGTCGAGATCGCCGGCCACGTCGCCGACCCGGCGCTGCTCGCGCCCCGGCTGGCGGACTTCTACGCCTGAGCGCACGCCGCCACTCCGCCCCACGCCGCGCATCCTGTCCTCCCCTTCCGGCAAAGTTGATCATGGAGAAGGTCGGGCAATTTGCGGGCCGGAAGCCCCCTTTCTCCATGATCAACTCGGTCCGAGGGGCGGCTGGGCAGTGAGCTGGACAAGGGGGAGGAGCGTCGGCGGAGCCGTCACGACAGCGCGGCGGGTTCCTTCTCGTTCAGCCGCCGCTCGCGCTGCTTGGCCCACAGCGCCAGCCCGAGCAGCACCAGCAGCAGCGCGTACGCCGCCGCCGCGAACGGGCTGGTGACCAGGGCGGAGAGGTCGCCTTGGCTGATCGCCAGCGTCCGGCGGACCTGCTCCTCCGCCATCGGGCCGAGGATCATGCCGACGACGAGCGGGGCGGCGGGGTAGCCGTGCCGGCGCATGAAGAAGCCGGCGACGCCGATGCCCAGCAGCAACAGCAGGTCCACGGGGGAGAAGTTGAGGGCGTAGCTGCCCAGCGCGGCGAAGGTGAGGATGCCCGCATAGAGGTAGTGACGGGGGATCTGCAGCACCTTCACCCACAGCCCGACCAGCGGCAGGTTGAACACCAGCAGCATGAGGTTGCCGATGTACAGGCTCGCGACCAGCGTCCACACCAGCGCGGACTGGTTCTCGAACAGCAGCGGGCCGGGCTGGATGCCGTACGTCTGGAACGCCGCGATCATCACCGCGGCGGTCGCGGTCGTCGGCAGGCCGAGGGTCAGCAGCGGCACCAGCACGCCGGCGGCCGCGGCGTTGTTGGCCGCCTCCGGCCCGGCGACGCCCTCGATGGCGCCGTGGCCGAACTCGTCGCGGTGGCGGCCCTTGGCCAGCTTCTTCTCCGTCGCGTAGGACAGGAAGGTGGAGACGTCGGCGCCGCCGGCCGGGATGGTGCCGACGGGGAAGCCGATCGCGGTCCCGCGCAGCCACGGCCGCCACGACCGCGACCAGTCCGACCGCGACATCCACGTCCGCCAGCCGCGTGGCACCGGGATCACCTCGACCGGCCCGTGCCGCAGCCGCGACGCGACGTACAGCGCCTCGCCGACCGCGAACACGCCCACCGCGACGACCACGACGTCGACGCCGTCGGCGAGCAGCGGGACGCCGAAGGTGAAGCGTTGCTGGCCGGTGAGCGTGTCGGTGCCGATCAGCCCGACGAACAGGCCGAGCGACAGCGACGCCAGCCCGCGCGCGACCGACGACCCGAGCAGCGCGCCCACCGTCACGAACGCGACGACCATCAGCGCGACGTAGTCGGCCGGGCCCAGCTGCACGGCCCAGTCGGCGATCACCGGCGCCAGCAGCGTCAACGCGAGCGTCCCGATCGTCCCGGCGACGAACGAGCCCAGCGCGGCCGTCGCCAGCGCGGCGGCCCCGCGCCCGGCGCGGGCCATCTTGTTGCCCTCGACGGCGGTGACGATCGACGCGGACTCGCCGGGCGTGTTGAGCAGGATCGACGTCGTCGAGCCGCCGTACATGCCGCCGTAGTAGATGCCGGCGAACACGATCATCGCGGCGGTGACGTCCAGCTCGTAGGTCAGCGGCAGCAGCAGCGCGACGGCCATCGCCGGGCCGATGCCGGGCAGTACGCCGACGGCCGTCCCGACGAACACGCCGAGCAGCGCATACAGGAGGTACATGGGCTGGAGGGCGTTGGAGAAGCCGTCCAGCACGGCGGTCGCGTCAGCCATCGATGACCGGAACCCCCTCCAGCCAGCCGGCCGGCAGCGACAGCCCGAGACCGGTCCCGAACACCACCTGCAGCAGCAGCCCGAGCAGCACACCGACGACGACGGGCCGCCACCACGGCCGCGCGCCGAGCGTCCACGCCGCCCCGGCGAACAGGACGGCGACGGCGAGCGGCCAGCCGGCCCGCTCGATCAGCCAGGCGTGCGCGAGGAACACCGCGACCAGCAGGACGACGGTGCGCCAGTCGGTGCCGGCGTTCGGGTCGACGTCCTCGCCGTCCTCCGCCGCCCCCACCCGCCCCCGCGCCGTCGCCACCAGCACCGCGACCCCGGCGCCGACCAGCAGCGCGCCGACGACGTACGGGAACGTCCGCGGCCCCATCGCGTTCGCCGACCCGGGCACCGCGATCGTCGCCGTGTCGACGAGGACGAAGACACCCAGCCCGGCGACCAGCGCGCCGATGACGTACTCCTCGGCCCGCGAGAGCAGTGACCGGCCGGCCCCGAGGGCGGAACCAGCGGAGTCCGGCCCGTCGGAGTTCAACCGGCCGGCCCCTTGGTCGTCAGGGGCCGGCCGGCCGGTCTCGCCGGTGCCGCTCGCGGACGGCACCGGCCCGCCCGTGGCGGACGTGCTCACTGCACCAGCCCGATGTCGCGGAGCACGTTCTGCACGGACGTGATCTCCTCGCCGAGGAACGCGTCGAACTCCTCGCCGGGGAGGAAGGTGTCGCCCCAGCCGGCGCGGTCCAGCTCCGCCTGCCACTCGTCGGACTCGCTCACCTGGGTGACGAGGTCGACCAGCGCCGCGCGGTCCTCGTCGGAGATGTCCCCGGCCGCGACCAGCCCGCGCCAGTTCGTCAGCTCGACGTCGTAGCCGGCCTCGGTCAGCGTCGGCGCGTCGATCCCCTCGACGCGCGCCGGCCCGGACACAGCGAGCGCCCGCAGCTCGCCGGCCTCGACCTGCTCCGCGTACTCGCCGATGCCGGAGATGCCGGCGTCGACCTGCCCGCCGAGCAGCGCCGCCAGCGACTCGCCGCCGCCGGAGTAGGCGATGTAGTTGAGCGTGTCGATCAGCTCGTCGGCCGCCACGCCGGCGTCCTTGAGCAGCAGCCCGGCCAGGATGTGGTCGGCGCCGCCGGCCGACCCGCCGGTGACGGCGACGTCCTTGCCGGTGGCGACGATGTCGTCGACGAGGTCGGTGACGGTCTCGTACGGCGAGTCGGCCGGGACGACCACGATGAGGTCCTCCGACGTCAGCCGGGCCACCGGCGTGGTGTCCTCGAGCCGGGCCTGCGACTGGTTCGTCTCGACGGCGCCGACCATGACCAGGCCGGTCACCATCAGCGTCGTGCCGCCGCCGCGCTGGTTGGCCAGCTGCGCCAGCCCGACGGTGCCGCCGGCGCCGCCGACGTTCGTCACCTCGACGCCGCCGGCCAGGCCGCTCTCGTCGAGCGCCTTCTGGAACGCGCGGCCGGTCTGGTCCCAGCCGCCGCCGGGGTCGGCCGGGACCATGATGGACAGGTCGTCGACGCCGGAACCGGAGTCGGACGACGAACCGCCGTCGTCGCTGCCGCCGCACGCGGCCAGCACCGTCGCCAGCGCCAGCGCGCCGATCGCGATCCGCATGGGACCTCGCATGTCTCCTCCTGGTGATGCGGTGTCTGTGGTGCACGCCACACCGGCGTGGTGACGTTGGAGGCTAGGAGCGCGCCCCGGGCGGCCGGAACCCTCCGGTCGTACTGGTCGTATTGATCATTTCGGTCGTGTTTCGGTCCGGTGGCGGCTCGGTGCACACTGATGCCCATGCTCCGGTCGGTCTCGCTGCGGGTGCAGCTGCTCGCGCTGCAGCTGGCGATCGTGCTCGTCACGGTCGTCTCCGCGGGCGGGCTGGCCGCGTGGCTGCAGTCCGAGCAGATCCGCGACAGCTACCAGGACCGCATGATCGCGGTCGCCGACAGCGTCGCCGGGCTGCCGTCGGTGCTCGACGCGTTCGACGACCCCGACCCGTCGGCCACCATCCAGCCGCTGGCCGAGCTGATCCGCGAGGCCTCGAACGTCACGTACGTCGTAGTCACCGACGAGGCCGGCATCCGCTACTCGCATCCGGATCCGGAGCGCATCGGCGAGCCGGTCTCGACCGACCCGAGCGTCCCGCTGTCCGGCGAGGTCTACGTCGGGACGCAGACGGGGACGCTGGGCCGGTCGTGGCGGGTGAAGGTGCCGGTGTTCGACGCCGGCGGGACGGTCATCGGCACGGTGTCGGTGGGCACGCTGGAGTCGGAGCTGCAGGACGACCTGCTCGAGGACATCCCGGCGCTGCTGGCCTGGCTGGCCGGCGCCGCCGTGCTGGGGACGCTCGGCGCCACGTGGGTGACGCACGTCGTCAGGCGGCGCATCTTCAAGCTGGAGCCGGACGAGATCGCGACGCTGCTGGAGACCCGCGACGCCATGCTGCACGGCATCCGCGAGGGGGTGGTCGCGCTGGACGACGCGGGGCGGATCGCGCTGGTCAACGACGAGGCGCGGCGGCTGCTCGACCTCGGCGGCGACGTCACCGGCCGGCCCGCCGCCGACGTGCTGGAGCCGACGCTGGCCGCGGTGGCGACCGACGACGCCGACGTCACCGACCGGCTGGTGCTGGCCGGCGTGCGGATCCTGGTCGTCAACCGGCGCTCCGCGACGTCCGACGGCCGGCCGGTGGGCGTCGTGCTGACGCTGCGCGACCGCACCGAGCTGCACGACGCGCTGCGCGAGCTGGAGGGCGCGCGGTCGCTGACCGAGGCGCTGCGGGCGCAGGCGCACGAGTTCTCCAACCACCTGCATGTGGTGTCCGGGCTGCTGGAGCTGGGCCGCACCGACGACGCGGTGTCGTTCATCGACCGGGTCGGGCGGGGCGGGACGGTCACGCGCACCGTCGCCGCCGGGGTGACGGCGCCCGCGGTGTCGGCGCTGCTGCTGGCGAAGGCCGCGACCTGCCGCGAGCGCGGCCTCACGCTGCGGGTCGACCCGGAGTCGCGGCTGGACGACGACGGCGACGAGCTGGTGACGATCCTCGGCAACCTGGTCGACAACGCCGCCGACGCGACCGGCCACGGCGGCACCGTCGACGTCCGCATCGACCAGTCCGCCGACGGCGGCGTGCGCATCGTCGTCGCCGACGACGGACCGGGCGTGCCGGTGGAGCGGCGGACGCTGATCTTCGCTGCCGGATTCACGTCGAAGGCCGCGTCGCCCGGCGGCGGCGGGCGCGGCATCGGGCTGGCGCTGGTACACCGCATCGTGCGGCGCCGCGGCGGCAGCGTGACGGTGCGCGACGCGGCCGCCGGGGGAGCGGAGTTCGAGGTCGTGCTGCCCGCGCGGGTGCCGGCGCCGATGGTGGTGGGCCCTTGAGCGACGTGCGCACGCTGGTCGTCGACGACGACTTCGCCGTGGCCGCGATCCACCGCGGGTTCGTCGAGGCGGTGCCGGGGTTCAGCGTCGTCGGCGAGGTGCACCTGGGCGCCGACGCGCTGCGCGCCGTGGAGGAGCTGGCGCCGGAGCTGATCCTGCTCGACATCTACCTGCCGGACATCTCCGGCATCGAGTTCCTCAACCGGCTGCGGGCCCGGTCCGCGCCCGAGGTCGACGTCATCGCGATCACCGCGGCGCGCGAGCTGGCCACCGTCCGTGCGGCGATGGCCGGCGGCGTCGTCGACTACCTGGTCAAGCCGTTCACGCTGGACGTGTTCGCCGACCGGATGAACGCCTACCTGGCCCGACGCGAGCAGCTGCGCCGCACCGCGGCCCGGGCCGACGGCGGGCGGCTGGACCAGAACCAGGTCGACGCGCTGCTGCGCAGCCCCGGCGGCGGTGCCGCCGTGCGGCTGCCGAAGGGGCTGTCCGAGCGGACGCTGGAGCTGGTGTCGTCCGAGCTGGCCGGCGCCGGCGGCGACCTGTCCGCGTCGGAGCTGGCCGAACGGGTGGGGCTGTCGCGGATCAGCGCGCGGCGCTACCTGGAGCACCTGGCCGCCTCCGGCCGGGCGACGGTGGCGCCGCGGTACGGCTCGGCGGGCCGGCCGGAGCACGGCTACCGCTGGGTGCCGTACTGATCACATTCCGACGAAATCGGCCGCGGGCGCAGTCGCGGCCCGGTTACCGTGCGGCGGTGAGCCCACGTTTCCGCTTCGCGGCCCTGCTGGTCGTTGCCCTCTTCGTGGCCGGTTGCTCCGGCGACGACGAGCCCGCCTCGTCCGAGACAACCCCGGCCGGCGGCGGCGCCGAGGTGGTGCGGGTGCCGGCGGACGCGGCGACGATCAGCGAGGCGGTCGCGGCCGTGGCCGAGGGCGGCCTGGTGCTGATCGAGGCCGGCACCTACCCGGAGGCCGTGGTCGTCGACAAGCCCGGCGTCACCGTCCGCGGCGCCGACCGCAATGCCGTCATCGTCGACGGCGAGGGTGAACGGGCGATCGGGATCCTGGGGATCGCCGACGGCGTGCGGGTGCAGAACCTGACCGCGACCCGGCACACGCTGGCCGGCGTGCTGATCTCCGGCGTGCACGACGAGACCGGCAACGTGCCCGGCGACGGGTACACGAGCGAGGCGCCCGAGGCGGAGCTGCTGCAGCGGTACGAGGTGCGCAACGTCACCGCGACGAACAACGGGCTGTACGGGATCTACGCGTTCCACGCCCAGCACGGCGCGATCGTCGACAGCTACGCCTCCGGCGGCGCAGACTCGGGGTTCTACCTCGGCCAGTGCGAGGACTGCGACGCCGTCGTCACCGGCAACGTCGCCGAGCGCAACGCCGTCGGGTTCGAGAACGCCAACGCCTCCGGCGGGGTGCTGATCACCGGCAACCGGCTCGCCGGGAACCGGGTCGGCTTGACCCTGACGTCGGACTACCAGGAGGCGTTCGTCCCGCAGCGCGACAACCTCGTCGTCGGCAACGTCATCACCGACAACGTCCAGGCCGACTCGCCCGCGCAGGCCGAGGGCGGGTTCGGCGTCGGAATCGGCATCGCCGGCGGCCAGCAGAACGTGATCGAGCGCAACCTGATCGGCGGCAACACCACCGCCGGGACGCTGATCAGCAGCGCCGAGGACGTGCCGTCGCTGGGCAACCGGTTCGTGGCCAACACGTTCAGCGCCAACCGGGTCGACATCGCCGACGTCTCGACCGAGCGGGCGCCGTCGAACGGGACCTGCCTGGACGGCAACGGGTTCGCGTCGGTGCTGCCCGAGGCGATCGCGACGGCGGTGTGCCCGGCCGGGACGCCGGACATCTCCGGGGTCGCGCTGACGGACGTGCCGGTCGCGCCGCCGGGGGTGCCGTTCCTGGACGTCACGCTGCCCGGGCCGCAACCGGGGCTGGAGGGCGACCTCGGCGCCGTCCCCGAACCGCTGCCCGACACCCCCGAGCGGCCCGCGACGGACTCGCTTCCCGTCCCCGACGCCGCCCTGCTCGCCGACCGCTCAGCGCTCTGACCTCACCCGACCCGGGTGATGTGCCGCGGCGCCGTCGCGCGGGACCGTCGGTCCATGACCGACATCGAGACGCCGATCGACGCACCGCCGGACCGCCGCGAGCCGTCCGCGTGGGCCGTCGGGTGGACCGTGTTCGCCGCCGTGATGATGGCGATGATCGGGACGTTCCACGCGATCGCCGGCGTGGTGGCGCTGGTGGACGACGACTTCTTCACCCAGGTGCAGGAGTACGTCTTCGACTTCGACCAGACGACGTGGGGCTGGATCCACCTGATCCTCGGCATCGTGCTGGTCATCGCGGGCGCCGCCCTGCTCACCGGGTCCGTCGCGGCCCGTGCGGTGGGCGTGGTGCTCGCGGCGCTGAGCATGCTGGCGGCGTTCGCGTGGCTGCCATACTACCCGATCTGGTCCGTCGTGATCATCGCGGTGGCCGTCAGCGTCGTCTGGGCGCTGACCGTCCACGGCCGCGACATCACCGCCGGGTGACCTGCCGGTCGCGTTCGCCGAGCGTCGCCGCCACGAATGCGGCCCGCGGGTGCTGCACCGACAGCAGCGACACGATGTCGCGCCCGTAGAACAGCGCCGCCACCCAGACGAGGAACACGCGGACCTTGCGCTCCCACGTCGGGACCGCCAGCACGTGGTAGCCGCGGTGCATCAGCCAGCCGAGCAGCCCCTTGATGACGATGCGGCGGTACTGGAAGATGCCCTTGCCCAGGCCGAGCGTCGCGACCGTGCCGAGGCTGTGGTGCACGTATGGCTTCACCTTGCGGCCGCGCAGGTCGGCGACGAGGTTCTTGGCCAGCCGCTTGCCCTGCCGGACGGCGTGCTGCGCGTTCGGGACGACGGTCGCGCCGGGCACGTCCGATGCGAGGTCCGGCACGGCCGCGTTGTCGCCGGCCGCCCATGCGTCCGGCACCGGCGCGTCGTCGGTCCCGACCCGCATGTCGGCGCGGACCCGGAACAGGCCCTGCTCGTTCACCGGCAGATCCGTGTGCCGCGCGATGACCGGGTTGCTCTGGTTTCCGGCGGTCCAGATCAGCAGGTGGTTGTCGTACTCCGAGCCGTCCGAGAGGACGATGTGGCCGTCCGCGGCCGAGACCAGCTTGGTCTCGAGGTGGACGTGGCCGCCGCGCTTCTCCAGGTGCTCGACCACCCAGCGCCCGGGCTTGTCGGTGACCTCGGGGAGGATGCGGTCGCGCACCTCCACCAGGTGGAACGCGAGGTCGTCGAAGCTGAGCTCCGGGTACCGCTTCAGCAGCGCCGTGGCCAGCGACAACAGCTCGCCGAACCCCTCGACGCCGGTGAAGCCGCCGCCGACCACCGTCACCGTCAGCAGCCGCCGCCGCTCCGGCCCGGGCGGCAGCGCGGCCGCTCGCTCGAACGCCGTCAGCAGCCGGTCGCGGATGGCCACGGCCTCCTCGACGTGCTTGAGGCCGATCGCCTCGTCGGCGACGCCCGGGATCGGGAACGTCCGGGTGACCGCGCCCGCCGTCACGACGATGGTGTCGTAGGCCAGTTCGCGGTCCGGGGCGTCCGGGGTCTGGACGGTCGCCGTCCGGTTCGCGTGGTCGATCTTGACGACGCTTCCGGCGATGATGTGGGTGCGGCGCAGGTGCCGCCGCAGCGACACCGCCACGTGCCGGGCCTCGACCGAGCCGGCCGTCACCTCCGGCAGGAACGGCTGGTACGTCATGTACGGCCGCGGGTCGACGATCGTCACGTCCGCCTCGTGTGGGCGCAGCTTCTTCTCCAGCTTCCACGCGGTGTAGAACCCGGCGTACCCGCCGCCGACGATCAGGATCCTGCGCATCGCTGCCTCCTCTTGCTCTCACCCGGACGACGGTGCAGAGGGGTGGTTTCGTGACAGATTCTGGCCCCGATGTGACCGGCGGAACAGCATCTCACCGCAACACGAAGTTGATCTTGGAGTTGTTCGGGTATCCATCGGGCGAATCGGACCACAAAGGCCGAACAACTCCAAGATCAACTTTGTGCTGGGCGGATTGGCGGGATGGGTGAGCGCCTACTGTCGCTCTGGGCACAGCAGGCGCTCACCCATCGACGAGGTGGATGGTTGAGGGATCCGGGTCGCCATGGCAGCCTGAATCGCTCAACCATCCCCCGGCTGCCTCGGCGAATCGAACCGCAACCGTGTCAACACCTGGTCGTGACATACCCGGTCAGCGCGGTGAGGCGCATTCCCGCCTCGCCGCCCGCTCGCCGCTCGCTCGCCGCGATGGTTGGCAGTTTGGTGGGCCTATGACACCACCAAACTGCCAACCATCGGTCGTGTGCCTGCGTCAGGCGTCGACGGTGAAGCCGAACATCATGCCGCTCTCCATGTGCTCGGCGATGTGGCAGTGCGCCATCCAGCGGCCCGGGTTGGTGACGTCGAACAGGATGTCGACGGTCTGGCCGGTGCGGATGAGCACGGTGTCCTTCCACACGAGGTTCGGCTCGGTGGCTCCGTCGCGGGCGAGGACGAGGAACCGGCCGGCGCCGTGCAGATGGAACGGGTGGTGCATCGGGTGGTCCGACTCCAGCTCGTTGACCAGCCGGATCTTCACCCGCTGGCCGACCGTGAAGCGCCAGTCCGGCTCGCCGCCGGTGGCCGGGTCGACGAACCGCCAGCGCATCGTGGCCGGCGTCGTCATGCGGTTGACCTCGACCATGTCGTCCTCCCACTCGATGCCGCCGGAGGTCGTGGGCGCGCCGTGGTCGTGCGCGTGGTCGTCGTGGTGGGCGTGCTCGCTGTGCTCATCGTGGTCGCCGTGCTCGTGCTGGGCCTCGGCGACCGTCGCCGCCGGCAGCAGCTTCATGCGGCAGTGCGGGCAGTGGCCCGGCTCGGCGCTGGTGACCTCGGGATGCATCGGGCACGTGTACGTCACCGGCCCGTCGTGGTGGGCCGCGGGCAGGTTCATCTCGGCGACCAGCGAGAGGACCTCGTCCGGCTCGGCCGCGAGCCAGGGGTCCAGCCCGGCCCGTTCGGCGGCGAGGTCGGCCGCGCCGCGGAGCGTCTCGAACCGCGCCGTACGCTCCGGCGTGGGCGGCTCGCCGCCGACGGTCATCGTCGCCAGGCGCTGCGTGCCGGCGGGGGAGTGGTGCTCGAGCGCGTACTCGCCGGGCGCCGGGAACAGCACGTCGACGACGGCCCGCTCGGACGGCGCGATCAGCACCTCGTCGACGAACTCGTCGTGCTCGACGCGGCCGGAGTCGCCGCCGACCAGCTTCAGCCGCGCGCCCGGGATCCGCACGTTGAACACCCGGGTGTTCGCGGTGTCGACCAGCCAGAACCGCACCACCTCGCCGGCGTCCGCTGTCAGCGCCGCCGGCGCCAGCTCGCCGTTGACCAGGTAGACGTTGCCGAACCGCCCCATCGCCGCGTGCGTCGTCTCGGCCGGGCTGAACGGCGCGATGCGGCCGTCCTCCAGCAGCAGGTCGTCCAGCGTCATGACGATGTCGCGCTGCGCCGGCGGCCAGTAGCCGTCGTCGGCGGGGCGGACGAGGATGGTGCCGTAGAGGCCGAGCTCCTGCGTGTAGTCCTCGCGCAGGTGCGGGTGGTACCAGTACAGCCCGGGGTCGGGGAAGCGCAGCCGGTAGGTGTGCTCGCCGCCGATGGCGATCGGCGCCTGCGTGTCGTACGGGACGCCGTCGCTGCTGTTGTCCAGGCGCAGGCCGTGCCAGTGCACGGTCGTCTCCAGGTCGCCTTGGTTCGTGACGTCGACGGTCAGCTCGCTGCCCTGCCGGACGACGAGCAGGGGGCCGGGGACGGAGCCGTTGTAGGCGAGCATGCGCACGGTGGCGTCGCCGAGCCGCTTCGCGACGGGTGCGACGGCGAGCTCGACGGTGCCGTCGTCGCCGGGCTCTAGCGTGGTGGGCGGGGTGGCCTCGGGCAGGCCGGTCGGGTCGGTCGGGAACGGTGTGGACGCGTGGTGTGCGTGGTGGCCGGAGTGGTCCATGGACCGACGATGGCGGACCTCGGCCCCGTCGTCGAGCCCCGGGCCGCCGGCTGGCCGGAATCCCGGGACGGCCGCGCGGTGTCGCTCAGCGCTCGGGCGGCTCGCGACGCTAGTAGCCGGGTCTGCGTTTCTCGTGGGCGACGGCGAGTACGCAGATCGTGTCGTCGACGAGGAGGTAGACGATCGCATACGGGAACCGCGGCACCGGAGCCTTCCGCGCCGGGATGTCTGCGGCGATGCCTGGCACGGTCGCCGCGGCCTCGGGCCAGTGGCTCACGTGAGCGATGGTGTCGTCGACGGCAGCGAGGAAGTCAGCGCCGAGGCCGTGGCTCTGCCGGTCGTACCAGCGGATCGCGCCCTCGAGCTCGGCCGCGACCTCCGGCTCGATGCGAACCTTGCGAGTCACCGATCGGTGAGGCGAGCTCGGACGGCGCCCCAGTCCTCACCATCGGAACCACCCGACAGTACGCGGCGCGCTCGCCGCTCGATCTCGCGAGCCCAGGAGGCTTCGACAGCCTGTCGATCTGCGTCGTCGGCATCGTCCAGGCTGGCCAGCAGCTCAGCCGCGACGTCGGCACGGTCGCTGCGGGGGAGCGCCAGTGCTGCGCGCAGCAGTTCCTCGGCCTGGCTCGTCATGGCATCAGTCTAAGCAGTGACCCGGCTGCAGGGGCGGCCGAAGCAAGGGGTTGTGGACAATCGCTACCCGTTCAGGGCGACGCCGGATTCGCCGGTCTGGACGAGGAAGGTGAAGGCCTCCTCGAAGTACAGCTGCACCGTGTCGGCGTCGTGCGAGAGGTAGCCGATGGAGAGGTCCTGGGCGAGGTGCAGCTCGTAGTCGCCGCCGCGGGCGGACAGCAGCAGGCCGCCGTCGATGGCGGGGGCGAAGATGATCTCGCCGTCGTGCAGGACGCGGGCGACGTGCTCGCGGATGGGGTAGCCGTGGTCGGTGGTCTCCTCGACGGCGGTGTAGACGTCGGCCGAGAGCAGCAGGCTGTACGGGCCGCCGACGCCGGCGAGGCGGAGGGTGGTGAGGGCCTGGGCGGCGACGTCAGGGAGGTCGCGGATGTCGGTGGGCAGGGCGATCGCCGCGTTGGTGGTGCCGGCCACGACGCCCTCGATGCCGGCCGCCGCGAAGCCGGCGACGATGGCGCGGTCCTCGGCGTAGGCGATGCGCTTGGCCGCGTCCTTCACCGGCTGCCAGTCGGCGTCCTTCGCGCCGCGCTCGACGTCGTCGACGGCCTGGCGGTCGACGGTGAACGGGACGCGCAGCTCGACCACCGGCTTGACCTCGCGGCTGCGCGCCAGCACGCCGTCGCTCGGGCCGTCCAGCGCGCGCAGATGACCGGTGCCGACCGCGTGCAGGACGTCGTCGCCCGGCCCGATGACGTCGACGACGCGGCGGGCGGCGACGTACTGGACGAACGTGCGGCGCGCCTCGGCCTCGATGTCGGCCCAGGCGGCCGCCGAGACGGGTGCGAGTTCGCGGTGCAGGTTGTTCATGAGGCGTCGCTCCTCCTGAGACTGCCGACGTTCAGACTGGCGTCGGTCGCGGGCGTCGGGCTCGGTGGGTCGGCGAGGCCGTCGAGCGCATCGACCGTGGGCACGTAGAACAGGCCGCCGGTGACCGCGACGGAGAAGTTGAGGATGCGGTCGTAGTTGCCGGGCGGCCGGCCGACGAACATGTTCACCAGCATCTGCTCGGTGACGTCGGGGTGGGCGGCGTAGCCGACGAAGTACGTGCCGAACTCGCCGGCGCCGGGCCGCCCGAACGGCATGTTGTCGCGCAGGATCTCGCGCTCCTCGCCGTCGTCGTCGGTGATCGTGGTCAGCGCGACGTGCGAGTTGGCCGGCTGCTCGGCGTCGGACAGCTCGACGTCGGACAACTTGCGGCGGCCGATGACACGCTCCTGCTCCTCGGTCGGCAGCGCGTTCCAGGCGTCCATGTCGTGCAGGTACTTCTGGACGATGACGTAGCTGGCGCCCTCGAAGCCCGGCTCGTCGGAGAGGACGGCGGCCGCGGCCCCGGCGCCGGTCGGGTTCTCCGTCCCGTCGACGAAGCCCAGCAGGTCGCGCTGGTCGAAGTAGCGGAACCCCTGCACTTCGTCGACGACGGTGACGGCGCCGGCCAGCCGCCCGCTGATCAGCGTCGCCAGCTCGAAGCACAGGTCCATGCGCCGCGCCCGCAGGTGGAACAGCAGGTCACCGGGGGTCGCGACGGCGGTGTGCTTGCGGCCGGCGATCTCCCGGAACGGGTGCAGCCCGGACGGCGCATCGCCGCCGACCACCCGCGGCCACGCACCGGCGCCGATGCCCGCGACGCAGGTCAGGCTGTCTTCGAGGCTGCGGAAGCCGACCGCCCGGGTCAGCCCCGAGAGGTCGGCCAGCAGCTCGCGCGCGACGTCCTCGCCACCCTCGTCGACCGTGACGACGAGGAAGATCGCGGCCTCGGTCAACGGCACCAGCACGGACTGTGGAGTCGCGGCTTCGGTCACCGACGCATTATCCCCCGTGGCTCACCAGCGCTGCAGCCCGATGGTGTACGCGTCCTCCGCCTGGTCGATCTGGACGACCGGGGTGGCCAGCTCGCACGCACCTTCGAAGTCGCATCGGACCAGCGCCGCCTGCCGCTCGGCGTCGTCGACGATGCGCACGTTGATGAGGACGTGCTCCTCGTCTTCGAAGGTGAAGTCCCAGATGAACGAGCCGGTGTAGGTGTGGACCAGCTCGCCGGTGCGGGCGTCGACCACGACGACCGCCTCCATGCCCTCGCCGTCCCACGGTGGCGACCCGACGAGATACCGTCCGTCAGGGCTGAAGTGGGGGAAGAAGGAGTACTCGCAGGTACCCCAGAGCCGCTGGTCGGCGTCGGCTTCGTACACCGCCGAGCAAGCCTCCGTCTCGTCGAACTCGGTGTACCCGACGACCAGTCCGGCGGACTCCGACACCGCACTGACACTCAGGAGATCCCACGGCGGCGTCGTCGGCGGCGTGTCGCCGCCGGCTGACGGACCGAAGTCGTCGACCCGGACGCCCGCCGTCTCGTACTCGGTCACGACGTTCGACACCAGACGGTAGTCGCCGAGGAAGCCGATCGGGTGGAGCGTTTGACCGGCCGGCACGTCCCGGCTGCCCGGCCCGGTGCCGCCGCCGTCGGCCTGCGCGGCCTGGATCGTGCCGGCGTCCTGGTCGTAGTAGGCGACCAGAGCACTGTCCGAGGACATCACGATGCCGGCCCCGGCGCGGGTGGCGGTCACGGTGCCGGTGGCGTCCAGGTCGGCGACCTCCGCAAAGTCGGTGGCCAGAAAGCCGTTGGGGAGCTCCAGCACGTTCTGGAAGGGCTCGAAGGCTTGCGTACTCGGGAGCTGCACCGAGCGGCCGTCGGCGCGATGGAAGGTCGTACCCTCCATCCAGCCGATGGCCGGGGGCGCACCGGTGGGCAGGCCGTCCAGCACCAGCTCGGTCGTCCCGCCACGACCCGGCGTTTCGAGCCCGGTGTCGTCAGGCGGCTCGCCCGGCGGTGACTGGGTCTCGGTCGTCGACGGCTCCTCCGGCAACGACGTGTCGGGGCCGGGATCGGGCACCTCGATGCTTTCCGTCTCAGACGTGGTCGGACGGTCCACCGGCGGGGCGGACGTTTGCGGAACGCTGCGCAGGGACAGCGCCGCCGGGACGGCGATGGCCAGGGCGACCGCGGTCACGCCGGCGACGGCGACCGCGCGACGGCGGCGGACGACGCGGGCCTTGCGGCGGGCGCGGGCGGCGAGGTCGTCAGTGCCGAGCACCTCGCCGGAGCGCCGGCGGAGCTCCGCTGCCAGCGTGTTCTCGAGATCGTCGAACTCGTTCATCGGTCGTTCCCCCTTCGCTCCTGGAGCCGCTTCCGCAAGGTCGCCAGCGCCCGGCTGGTCTGCGACTTCACCGTGCCCACCGAACAGCCGAGGGTGGCGGCGACGTCCTGTTCGCTCATGTCCTCGTAGAACCGGAGGACGACGGCGGCCCGCTGCCGCGGCGGCAGTCCCTGGACTACCGTCCACAGCGCGTCGCGCTCGGCGAGGGCGTGGCCGAAGTCCGCGGCGACCGGCCGCTCGGGGACGTTGTCGGTGGTGGTCTCGGCCCGCCGCCACGCCCGTCGCCACCAGCTGGAGTGCTCGTTGATCATGATCCGTTTCGCGTACGCGTCGACGGAGCCGGCCCGCTCCAGCCGGTTCCAGGCCAGGTAGAGCTTGGCCAGCGCGGTCTGCACGAGATCCTCCGCCGCATGCTGCTCGCCGGTGAGCAGGTAGGCGAGGCGCAGCAGGGCCGCCTGCCGCACCTCGACGTACTGCTCGAAGGCACTGTCCCGATCCATCGCGACGACTGTCGCATCAGCGTCGATGTCCATCACACCCCCTCGGTTCATCCCTGAAGACGCGAGTGGGCGACGCCGAGTTGCATCGAGGGTCAGCGCACCACCAGATCGGCGAAGATCTCCACCACCTCAGGCAGGTGCGGCGGCCCGACGTGCGGGGCGGCGACGCTGTGCACGTCGGTCGGGTTGTCCGGGGTGAGGCGGTCGGCCTCGGCGATGAACCGGTCCTGGAGCGCCGGCGGGATCAGCCGGTCCGCGGTGAACCGGACGTACGTCCGCGGGATCCGGCCCCACCCCGCGGCTCTGACCCGGATCTCCGCCGCCGGGATCGCGACCGGCTCGTCCGGCTGGAACTGGCTGAGCAGCCGGGTCGTCTCGGCGTCGGTGAAGCCGCCGGCCAGGCACTCGCGGATGCCGTGGATCAGCTCCGGGTCGGCCGTCCGCCAGTTCACGCGCGCCACCCCCAGCGACGCCGGGTCGCCGGCGACCGCCGCGGTGACCAGGCCGACCAGGCTGTCCGCGTTCTCCGGCGTCGCGAAGTAGGCGGCCATGCTGGGAAGCTCCACGGGGCAGTAGGCGGCGACGTAGACGACGCGGTCGAGCAGCTCCGGGACCTCCTCACCGACCCGGCTGACGGTGACGCCGCCCTGGCTGGCGCCGGCCAGGACGACCGGGCCGTACTCGCGCGCCCGGCGCACGGCGTCGACGACGCGCGCGACGTAGTCGTCCAGGGTGTAGCCGGCCAGCGGTGACGGCTCGGTGGCCAGCGCCGCGAGGTCCTGCGGCGCCTGGTAGGACCGCGGGAAGAACCCGTCGATGCCGTGGCCGGGCAGGTCGACGGCCATCGCGCGGTGGCCGCGCAGCGCCAGCTCGCCGATCAGCCCGGACCAGCTGTGCGCAGCCGAGTGGGTGCCGTGGACGAAGATCAGGGTGGGCGTGGTCATGGGCGGGTGCTCCTCTGCTGGGTGGGAAGGGACGGGGTCCGGGCGGTCGCCGGGCGCCACATCGGAGACAGAGGCGGGCCGCCGGCCACCTGGACCGGCGGGCCGAAGTCCTCGAACCCGTGCCGCAGGTAGAGGGCGCGGCTGCGAGGCGAGGCCGCCTCCAGATAGGCGCCGACGCCGTCGTAGGCGGCCCGCAGCAGCCGGTGCCGCAGCAGCGCCGAGCCGAGCCCGGCACCGCGCCGGCGGGCGACGACCCCCATGACCGGCAGGTAGAGGTGCGGCCGGTCGGACGGGTGCCGCTCGGCCAGGGCCGCGCCGACGGCCGACAGCAGGTCGCCGCCCGCCGAACCACTCGCCGAACCGCTCGCCGAAGTGCCCGGTCCGTCACCATCCGAGGCGATCCACACCGCGGCGCCGTCGCGGCCGGACAGGTAGGCCTCGGCGGCGGGGTGGGCGAGCAGTGACCGGTAGTACCCGGCCTGCCGGTCGGCCCGGCCGGTCGGCTCCGGGAAGAGCCACTCGACGAACGGGTCGTCGCGGAACGCCTCGATGAGGACGTCGGCCACGACCTCGTGATCATCGGCACCAATCCGGCGAATCGGTGCGTACGTTGTATCAGTTCGCATGCTGCCAGCCTAGGAACGTGCCGACCACGAACGTGCAGCTAACGGTCGTGAAGTGTCCTGACCGCCGGGCAACCGAACTAGTACACTCGACGTCATGCCAACGCCCGAGCCGCCGTACCGGCGCATCGCCGCCGAGCTGCGGGCCGGCATCCTGGCCGGCGAGCTGCGGCCGGGGGAGCGGCTGCCGTCGGTCCGGCAGATCGCCCAGCGGTGGGGCGTCGCGGCCGCCACCGCCACGCGGGTCATGGCGACGCTGCGCGACGAGGGCCTGGCCGAGACCCGGGTCGGCTCCGGCGCCGTCGTCGCCCGCGGCGCCCGCCCGGCCGTGTCGGCGCGAACGCCCACCCGCCGGACCGGCCCGCTCCCGCCAACGCTGACCCGGGCGCACCTCCTGCGCGCCGCCGTCGCCATCGCCGACCGCGAGGGTCTCGACGCCGTGACGATGCGCCGTGTGGCCGCCGACCTCGGCGTCGGCCCGATGTCGCTGTACCGGCATGTCGCGACGAAGGACGAGCTGGTGCACCACATGGTCGACGACGTCGTCCGCGCGGCCGAACTGCCCGACCCGGGGCCGGACGGCTGGCGGCCCAAGCTCGAGCTGGTGGCGCGGCGGCAGTGGGCGCTGTGCCGCCGGCACCTGTGGCTGCCGCGGGCCATCTCGTTCACCCGCCCGCTGCTCATACCGGGCCTCGCGGCCTACACGGAATGGACGCTGCGCGCACTCGACGGGCTCGGGCTCTCGCCGCGGACGCGGCTGCGCGAGGCGCTGACGCTGCACGCGCTGGTCATCAACGTCGGCGCGTCGCTGGCAGACGAGATCGAGGCCGAGCACGAGACCGGCGTGACGCTGGACCGCTGGCGGCAGGCGCAACAGCAGCGCACCGGCGAGCTGCTCGACGGACGGTTCCCGCTGCTGGCGGCCGCGCCGGTCGACGTCGCGCCGGACCTCGACGGGCTGTTCGAGTACGGTCTGGCCCGCCATCTCGACGGCTTCGCCGTCCTGCTCGAGCAGCCGCGACATTAGAGACCGCATCGCGGGCAATCCATCGGGGGCCGTGTGACGTATTACCGCGCGCCCTAGCGAACACCCATCGTCCTTGGGGAGATGCAATGTCCGCTACACCCCGCCAGCTCGTCCGCAGACTGCGGGTCGCCCTCGTGCTGCCGCTCGTCCTGGTCGCCACCGTGGCGACCACGGCCGCGGCGCAGTCCGACAGCGACGACCGCGACCGAGACCACCGAGACCGCCCCCTACCCGTATCCCAGCTCCAGGTCGGCAGCGAGGTCGTCGCGACGACCGGGCTCCGGCTCGCCGCGATCGGCACGCCCGACGACGACAGCGGGCGGCTGTTCATCGTCGACAAGGCCGGCCGGATCATGGTGTTCCACCCGGACACCGGCGTCGTCGACCCGCAGCCGCTGCTCGACCTCACCAGCCGGGTCAGCACCGCCGGCAACGAGCGCGGCCTGCTCGGCGTGGCGCCGTCGCCGGACTTCGAGCGCACGCACACGCTGTTCGTCTCCTACACGGCACTCGGCACCGGCGTCGAGAACGGCGCCCTGACGGTGTCGCGGTTCGTGCTCGACAGCGCCGACCAGGCCGTCGTCGACCCCGCCACCGAGGAGCGGGTGCTCCGTCAGCAGCACAACCTCAACGGCAATCACAACGGCGGCGACCTGATGTTCGGTCCCGACGGCTACCTGTACTGGAGCACCGGCGACGGCGGCAGCGCGGACGACCCGCTGTACGGCGCGCAGAACCTCAGCAACCTGCTGGGCAAGATCGTCCGGATCGACGCCATGCGCGAGTGCGACGGCCGGCTCTACTGCATCCCGCGCGACAACCCGTTCGCCCGCAGCTCGATCGGCCGGCCGGAGATCTGGGCCTACGGCCTGCGCAACCCGTGGCGGTTCTCCATCGACCAGCAAAGCGACTCGATTTGGATCGGCGACGTCGGCCAGAACCGCTGGGAAGAGGTCAACCACGTCTCCATCGACGACGACGACCAGCCCCGCGACGGCTGGAACTTCGGCTGGTCCTGCCGTGAGGGCGACGACATCCACCGTCAGCCCGCGAACGCCGGGGAGGGCCCCGACCCGTTCATCGACATCCGCTGCAACCCGCGTGCCGACTATGAGGACCCGGTCTTCACCTACGGCCTGGCCGACAACGACCGGTGCGCCGTGATGGGCGGCTTCGTGTACCGCGGCGAGGAGTTCGAGGACATCGCCGACGGCACCTACGTGGCGGCCGACTACTGCACGGGCCAGGCGTTCGGCATCCAGCAGGACCGCCGCGGCCGGCACGTCGCCAACGACGCGATCGGCATGCTGCCGCCGCGGATCACGTCGTTCGGCGCGGACGACGAGGGCGAGGTCTACTTCGTCACCGACACGGTGGCGCCGGGCCTCGGCGAGATCCACCGTCTGACGTTCGCGGCGGCGACAGCCCCCTGAGGGCAACGGGGGATCGGCGTCGCAGGGCGGCGCCGATCCCTCACCCGTCGCCGTGGACCCATTCCGGACCGGCGCCGCCGCTCACCGTCAGGTGACCGGCGGTCGCCGGGCCGAGGCGGTGGTGGCGCGGCGTGATGCCGCGCACGCGCTTGAAGGCGACGCTGAGCGCGAAGGCGTTCGCGTAGCCGACCCGCCGCGCGATGGTGTCGATGGTGGCGTCGGTCTGGCGCAGCAGGTCGGCGGCCAGCGTGAGCCGCCAGCCGGTGACGTACGCCATCGGCGGCACACCGACCAGCTCGGAGAAGCGGCGGGCGAAGGCGGCCCGGGAGGCGCCGGCGCGCGCCGCCAGTTCGGCGATGGTCCAGGGGTGTGCGGGGTCGTCGTGGACGAGCCGCAGCACCGGGCCGACGACGGGGTCGCCGAGGGCGCGGTACCAGCCCGGCGCCTCGGCCTCGGGGCGGGCGAACCAGGCGCGCAGGGTCGCGATCAGTGCGAGGTCGAGCAGCCGGTCGAGCACCACCTGCTGGCCGGGCTGGTTGCGCTGGAGCTCGGCGGCGAGCAGGTCGAGGACGGGCGCGACGTCGGCATGACGGGGGACGTGCACCACCTCGGGTAGCGCCGCCAGCAGCCGCGCCCCGATGTCGCCGCTGACCTGGTAGGTGCCGCTGGCGAGGACGGTCGCGCCGTCGGGTTCGGGTCCGCCGGGGCGCCCGCCCAGGACGTCGGCGGCGAGGTCGGCGCCGTCCGTGGTGCGCAGCCGGCCGCCGGCCAGCACCTCGATCGTCGGCGCCGTGCCCGGGTCGTCGCCGACGGTGTACGGGTGCGGGCCGCGGACCACGGCGACCTCGCCGGGACGGATCGGCACCGGCGCCGCGGCGTCGGGCACCACCCACGCCTGCCCGCGCAGCACGGTCACCAGGGCGAGGGCCGAGCCGTCGGCGATGCGCAGCGCCCACGGGGGCTCCAGCACCGCCCGGCAGAACTCCGCCGAGCGCGCACGGACGCCGTCGAGCACGTCAGCGAGCGCATCCATGACCCATGACCCTAGACGATGAGACATGGAATCGACCAGACCAGATATGGATCGTCTCGCTCGTCCCGGCTCTACTGGAGTGCATCGGAACCCGACAGAAGGAGAGACCGATGTACGCCATCACCGGGATCACCGGGCACGTCGGCGGCGCCGCCGCCAACACGCTGCTCGCCCAGGGGGACCAGATCAGGGCCGTGGTCCGCAGCGCGGCCAAGGGCCGGCCGTGGTCGCGCCGCGGGGCCGACGTCGCCGTCGCGGACCTCGCCGACCCGGCCGCGCTGGCCGACGCGATCGCCGGCTGCCGCGGCGCCTTCGTCATGCTGCCGACCGACCTCGCCGGCACGGACGAGAGCCACCGGCGGCTGGCCGACTCGATCGTCGAAGGCGTCGCCCGCAGCGGTGTCCTGCACGTCGTCATGCTGTCGTCGGTCGGCGCCGACCTGCCCGAGGGCACCGGGCCGGTGCGCTGGCTGCATCAGCTCGAGAACGGCCTGCGCGACACCGGCGTGGTGGTGACGGCGATCCGCTCGGCACACTTCCAGGAGAAGGTCGTGGACGTGCTTCCCGCCGTCACCGGCAGCGGCACCTTCCCGGTATTCGGGTCCGCCGACGTCGAGATCCCGATGGTCGCCACCCGCGACGTCGGCGCCGCCGTCGCCGCGGCGCTCGAGCACCCGCCGCTCGCCTCCGAGATCGTCGACCTGGACCCGCCCGCCTACACCGAGCGGCAGGTCGCCGCGGCGCTGGCCGCGGTTCTGGACCGGCCGGTCGAGGTGGTCACCGTGCCGCGTCCGGCCTGGCCGGACGCCCTGCGCGACGCCGGCGTGCCGGCCGCACTGGCCGCCGAGCTGATCGAGCTCTACGAGGCCACGGACCAGGGCCTGCTGCGGCCGCGCGGTGGTGGCCGGCGGCTGCCCTGCACGACGCCGATCGAGGCGACGCTTCGGGAGCTGGTGGCGCCCCGTAGGGTGGGCGCGTGAGTTCTGCGTATCGCTGGTTCCGTGTCGCCGCCATCGCCGAGGGCATCTCCTGGGCCGGCCTGCTGGCCGGCATGTTCTTCAAGTATGTCGTCGTCGAGAACGAGATCGGCGTGCAGATCTTCGGCCCGATCCACGGTGGCATCTTCCTCGTCTACCTCGTCACCGTGCTGGCCGCCTGGCGGGCCGAGCGCTGGACCTTCACGACGACGATCCTGGGCCTCGCCTCGGCCATCCCGCCGTTCATGACGGTCTGGTTCGAGCGCCGCGTCGTACGCGAGCGAGCCGCCGCGGTGTCTGATACCTCTGCCGCGGTCGGCGCGGCCTGAGCACTGTAGTGAGTGAGTCCGCTCGAGATCCCGTGATCATCAACCGTTGGCGCCATCATGGCGTCGCCAGCAGCCGTTGATCATGGAGAAAGTCGGGGTTTGGAGCGCCGGAGACCCTCGTTTCTCCATGATCAACAGTGAGGGGGCCTGTCGGCGGGCCACCACTCGACCCACGGCGTGGGCGGACGCGGCCGGCACGCGGAATCGGACTCACTCATCTAGGCGCGGGCGAAGGTAGCTGATACCTTCGCCGAATGGTGCCCACCGCGCTGGACAAGGCGGTCGCCGCGACGGAGCGGCTGGTCGTCGACGAGTTCGCGCCGGGCGCCCGGCTGCCGGGCGAGGCCGAGCTGGCGCAGCGGTTCGGGGTGAGCCGGCTGACGGTGCGCGAGGCGCTCAAGGTGCTGGCCGGCCGCGGGCTGCTGGAACTGGGCCGCGGCCGCCGCCCGACGGTGCGCGAGCCGGACGGCTCGGTGCTGTCCGGCCACTTCGCGCTGGCCATGCGACGCGACCCGCACGCGCTGCTGGAGCTGTGCGAGATTCGTCAGTCGCTGGAGGCGCTGGCCGCCGGGAAGGCGGCCGGGCGGGCCGGCCGGGCCTCGGTCGCCGTGCTCGAGACGGCGGTGGAGCGCATGGCCGCCGCGGTCGCGCTGGACGAGCCGGAGCGGGAGCGCCGGTTCAACGACGCCGACGCCGCCTTCCACCAGGCGCTGGCGCTGGCCGCGGGCAGCCGCATGCTGGCGTTCGTCCTCGACGGGTTCGAGGAGGCGCTGCACCGCAGCTTCGCCGCGAGCTACCGCGGCCACTTCGCCCGCGGCGGCACGTTCGACGAGGTGCTGGCCGCGCACCGGGCCGTCGTCGACGCCGTCCGGGCGCACGACGTGCCGGCCGCCGAGCAGGCCATGCGGGCGCACCTGCGGCAGGTCGAGCGCGACCTGCGGACCGCGATCGACCTCGCCGCCGGGGGAGCGGCCCGATGAGCGTGGCGCTGCTGGACGAGACGTCCGTCGTGGCGCACCTGCGCGGGCGCGGCCTGGTCGGCTCCGGCCCGGTGACGGTGAGCGCGCTCGGCGGCGGGGTGAGCAACGTCGTGCTGGCGGTCGACGACGGGCGGCGGGCGCTGGTGGTCAAGCAGGCGCTGCCGCGGCTGCGGGTCGAGGCCGAGTGGACGGCGCCGACCGACCGCACGCTCACCGAGGCCGACGCACTGGTGCTGACCGCCGCAGTGACGCCAGGCGCCGTCCCCGCCGTGGTCGACCGCGACGACGAGCGGAACGTCCTGGTGCTGGAGCGGGCGCCGGCCGGCTGGCGGGACTGGAAGGCCGACCTGCTCGGCGGGACGGCCGACGCGGCGGTCGCGGCCCGGCTGGGCGACGTGCTGGCCCGCTGGCACACGGCGACGACGGACCCTGCTGCGCTGCCGCCTCGGGTGCTCGACGGCGGCGACGCGTTCGAGCGGCTGCGGGTCGAACCGTTCTACCGCCGCGTCGCCGCGCAGGTGCCGGGGTCACTGGGCGACCGGATCCTGGCCACGGCCGACGCGATGGCGGCCCGGCACACCTGCTTCGTGCACGGCGACTTCTCGCCGAAGAACGTACTGGTCGCGCCGGACGGCCCGGACCTGTGGGCGATCGACTTCGAGGTGGCCCACCACGGCGACCCGGCCTTCGACCTCGCCTTCCTGCTCTGCCACCTGTCGCTGAAGGCGGTACACCGGCCGGCGTCGGCGGCCGGCTACGCGGAGTGCGCGACGGCGTTCGCCGGCGCCTACGCCCGCGGGGCCGGGCCCGATCTGACGCCGGACTGGCCGCACGTCCTGCGGCACACCGGCTGCCTGACGCTGGCCCGCGTCCGCGGCGCGTCGCCGGCGGAGTACCTCACCGCGGCCGAGCGCGAGACGGCGTGGCGGCTCGGCGTGGACCTGGTGACCGGCGCCGTCGCCGGCCCCGACGACCTGTGCACCCGGCTGACGGAGGGGCGATGACGGGAACGACGATCACCGACGTGGTGGCGTGGGAGGCGCTGGACTCCCGCGGCCGGCCGACGGTCGGCTGCCGCGTCGGCCTCGCGGGCGGCGCGAGCGGCCGGGCGATCGTCCCGTCCGGCGCGTCGACCGGCGGCCACGAGGCCCGCGAGCTGCGCGACGCCGACCCGGGCCGCTACGACGGCTACGGCGTGCGCGACGCGGTGGCGTCGGTGACGACCACTCTCGCGCCGCTGGTCACCGGCCTGGACGCGGCGGACCAGGAGGCGGCCGACGCCGCGCTGGAGTCCGCCGACGACGACCCGCTGCTCGGCACCGCCGGCGCCAACGCGGTCCTCGCGGTCTCGCTGGCGACCCTGCTGGCCGCGGCGGCCGCGTCGGGACGGCCGCTGTGGCAGCACGTCTCGACCGACGGCGACACCGCCCCGCTGCTGCCGCTGCCGATGGTCAACATCGTCTCCGGCGGCGCCCACGCCGGCCGCGCGCTGGACATCCAGGACGTCCTCGCCGTCCCGGTCGGCGCGACCAGCTTCGCGCAGGCGCTGGAGTGGGCCGCCCGGGTCCGTGCGGCCACGGCCGAGCTGCTGGCCCGGCGCGGCGGGACGACGACCGCGCTGGTCGCCGACGAGGGCGGACTGGCCGGCGGGCTGACGGACAACGAGGCGGCGCTCGCGCTGGTCACCGACGCCGTCGAGCATGCCGGGCTCACCCCCGGCGACGACGTCGCGCTCGCCATCGACATCGCAGCCAACCAGCTCTACGACGGCGCCGGCTACCGGCTGGACCGGGACGGGGTGACGCTCACCCCGGCCTCCTGGCTGCGCCGGCTGGAGCAGTGGTGCCGCGACTACCCGGTCGTCTCGCTGGAGGACGTGCTGGCCGAGGACGACTGGGCCGGCTGGGCCGCCGCCACGCCGCCGCTCGGCACGGACCGCCAGCTGCTCGGCGACGACCTGTTCGCCACCAACGCCGCGCGGCTGCGGCAGGGCATCGACGGCGGCGTCGCCAACGCCGTCCTCGTCAAGCCGAACCAGGCCGGCACCGTCAGCCGGGCCCGGCGGGTGACCGAGCTGGCCCGCGCGGCCGGCTACGCCACCGTCATCTCGGCACGCTCCGGCGACACCGAGGACAGCTGGCTCGCCGACCTCGCCGTCGGCTGGCGCACCGGCCAGATCAAGGTCGGCAGCACCATGCGCTCGGAGCGGACGGCGAAGTGGAACCGGCTGCTGGAGATCGAGGCGACGTCGCCGGACGCCCAGTTCGCCGGCGCCGCCGCGCTCAGTAGGTCGCCCGGCCGCCGCTGATGTCGTACACCGCGCCGGTGGAGAAGGTGACGCGATCGGAGCAGAGCCACGCGATCAGCTCGGCCACCTCCTCGGGCCGGCCGACCCGCTTCATCGGGATGAGGCCGGTGATGTGCGCGAGCACGTCGGGCGCGGTGTTGTCGTTCATCGGGGTGGCGATGACGGCCGGCGCGATCGCGTTGACCAGGACGCCACTGGTGGCCAGCTCCTTGCCGGCGGACTTGGTGAGGCCGATGACGGCGGCCTTCGACGCGGAGTACACCGACAGGTTCGGGTTGCCGTCCTTGCCGGCCATGCTGGCGACGTTGACGACCCGGCCCCAGCCGCGCTCGCGCATGCCGGGGACGAACGCCCGCATGGTGTTCACGGTGCCGATGACGTTGACCTCGAAGACGCCGCGCCACTCGTCGGCCGTCGTCTCGACCAGCGGCCGGTTCGGCCCGACGATGCCGGCCGAGTTCACCAGCACGTCCACCGGGCCCAGCTCGGCCGCGACCGCCGCCAGCGCCGCCTCGTCGGTGACGTCGGCCGCGACGTCGGCGCCGCGCAGGTCGAGGGTGGTGACGGCGACGCCGTCGGCCCGCAGCCGCTCGGCCGCCGCGGCGCCGAGTCCGCTGCCACCGCCCGTGACGACCGCCGTCCTGCTGTCAGTGCGATTCACGGCTGACCTCCGATCCGCTGGAGCCGAGCAGGAAGTCCAGGTCGGCGCCGGTGTCGGCCTGGCGGACGTGGTCGACGTAGAGCCGTTCCCAGCCGCGGGCCGGCCGGGCGAAGCCGTCGACGGTGGCCTGGTTCGGGGAGCGCGCGGCCAGCTCGTCGTCGGGCACCTCGACGTCGATGCGGCGGGCGGCGACGTCGAGGCTGACGATGTCGCCGGTGCGCACCAGCGCCAGCGGACCGCCGGCCGCCGCCTCGGGCGTCACGTGCAGCACGACGGTGCCGTAGGCGGTGCCGCTCATCCGGCCGTCGCACACCCGCACCATGTCGCGCACGCCCTGGGCCAGCAGCTTCTTCGGCATCGGCAGGTTCGACACCTCCGGCATGCCGGGGTAGCCCTTCGGGCCGCAGCCGCGCAGCACCAGGACGGAGTCGGCCGTCACGTCGAGGTCGGGGTCGTCGATGCGGGCGTGCAGGTCCTCGATGCTGTCGAACACGACGGCCGGGCCGCGGTGCGTCAGCAGCTCCGGCGAGGCGGCGGCCGGCTTGATCACCGCACCGCCGGGCGCCAGGTTGCCGCGCAGCACCGCGATGCCGCCCTCGTCGACCAGCGGCGCCGACCGCGGCCGGATCACTTCGGTGTCCCAGATCGGCGCGTCGTCGAGGTAGTCGACCAGCGGCCGGCCGGTGACCGTCAGCGCCGTGGGGTCGAGCAGGTCGCGGACCTCGCGCAGCACCGCCAGCAGGCCGCCGGCGCGGTGCAGGTCGTCCATCAGGAACCGGCCGGCCGGCAGCAGGTCGACCAGCACCGGGACACGCGAGCCGATGCGGTCGAAGTCGTCCAGCGTGAGGTCGATGCCCAGGCGGCCGGCGATGGCGAGCAGGTGCACGACCGCGTTGGTCGAGCCGCCGATGGCGCCGAGCGCCACGATCGCGTTGTGGAACGACGCCTTCGTCAGGACGGTGCTGGGCCGGCGGCCGGCGGCGACCAGCTCGACGGCGAGCCGGCCGGTGCCGTGCGCGGCGACCAGCAGCCGGCTGTCCGGCGCCGGGGTGCCGGCGACGCCCGGGACGACCATGCCCAGCGCCTCGGCCAGCAGGCCCATCGTCGACGCGGTGCCCATGGTGTTGCAGTGCCCGCGGCTGCGGATCATCGCCGACTCCGAGCGGGTGAACTCCTCCCGCGACAGGGTGCCGGCGCGCACCTCCTCGGACAGCCGCCACACGTCTGTGCCGCAGCCCAGCGGGATGCCCTTGAAGGTGCCGGTGAGCATCGGCCCGCCGGGCACGACGACGGCCGGCAGGTCGACCGACGCCGCGCCCATGAGCAGCGCCGGGATCGTCTTGTCGCAACCGCCCAGCAGCACGACGCCGTCGACCGGGTTGCCGCGCAGCAGCTCTTCGGTGGCCATGGCGGCGAGGTTGCGCCACAGCATCGCGGTGGGCCGCAGCTGGGTCTCGCCGAGCGAGATGACCGGCAGCTCGAGCGGGATGCCGCCGGCCTCGTGCACGCCGTCGCGGACCGACCGGGCCACCTCGCTGAGGTGCCGGTTGCACGGCGCGAGGTCGGACGCGGTGTTCGCGATGGCGATGTGCGGCCGGCCGGTGAACGCGTCGTCGGGCAGGCCGCGGCGCATCCAGGCCCGGTGGATGTAGGCGTCGCGGCCGTCGCCGCCGTACCACTGCGCGCTGCGGAGCTCCGGCACGGCGCTCCCTTCCGGTTATCGATACGACGATCTACTATCTGGAAACATGCGGGACGCAGACATCGTGGCGGGCAGGGCCCGTCCGGGTCAAGGGGCCGGTCGATTGGTCGGCTCCGACCGCGTGCTCGTCGTGCTCAAAGAACTGGCCGCACACCCCGGCGGCGTCGGGCTGGACGAGCTGACCCGCGTGGTCGGCAGCCCGAAGCCCACCGTGCACCGCGCGCTGAGGTCGCTGCGCCGGGCCGGCCTGGCCGGTCAGGACGCCCGCGGACACTACCTGCTGGGCGACGAGTTCCTGCGGCTGGCCTTCGCCCACCACGAGGCCCGGCCCGAGCACGTCCGGCTGCGGCCGGTGCTGGAGTCGCTGGCGGCCCGGTTCGGCGAGACCACGCACTACGCCGTGCTCGACGGCCGCGAGGTCGTCTACCGCGCCAAGGTCGACCCGCCCAGCGGCGCCGCCCGGCTCACGTCCACCGTCGGCGGGCGCAACCCGGCACACTCCACCGGCGTCGGCAAGCTGCTGCTGGCCTACCGGCTGACGACGCGCGACGACGTCGCCGCATGGGCCGGCGATCGGCCGATGGAACGGCGCACGGCCAACACGCTCACCACGGCGGCGGCGCTGGCCGGCGAGCTGGCGGCCATCCGGGCGCGGGGCTACGCGGTCGACGACGAGGAGAACGAGACCGGTGTCGCCTGCCTGGCGCTGCCGGTGTACGCGCTGGCGCCGGGCACGCCGTCGGGCGCGCTCAGCATCAGCGCACTGACCTACCGCACGCCGCTCTCGACGCTGGTCGAGGCCGTCGACGAGGTTCGCGGCGTGCTCGGCCGGCTGGGAGAGGGGTCATGAGCGGGACGATGCGGGCGTTCGTGCTGACCGGACCCGGCGCGGGCGGGGTACAGGAGGTGCCGCGGCCGGTCGCGGCACCGGGCGAGGTCGTGGTCGACGTCGAGCGGGCTGGCGTCTGCGGCACCGACGCGGAGTTCTTCAGCGGCGACATGGCCTACCTGCGGTCCGGCCACACGACGTACCCGCTGCGGCCCGGCCACGAGTGGGCCGGCGTCGTCTCGTCCGTCGGCGACGGCGTCGACCCGGCGTGGCTGGGCCGGCGGGTCATGGGCGACACCATGATCGGCGACGGGACCTGCCGCCGCTGCCGTCGCGGCCGCCAGCACGTGTGCGAGGCGCGGCAGGAGGTCGGCGTGCGCGACGGCCGGCCCGGCGCGCTGGCCGAGCAGCTGGCCGTCCCGGCGTCGTCGCTGCACGCGCTGCCCGACTCCGTCGACCCGGTCCTGGGGGCGCTGGTCGAGCCGGGCGGCAACGCGCTGCGGGCGGCCAATGCCGCGGCGGTGGGCGACGGCGACCGGCTGCTGGTGTTCGGGCCGGGCACCATCGGGCTGATGGTGGCGATGTTTGCCCGCGCCGCCGGCGCCGAGGTGCACCTCATGGGCCGCAGCGAGGAGTCGCTGCGGTTCGCCCGTTCGCTGGGGTTCGCCCACGCCTGGACCGAGGACGAGCTGCCGGACCTGCCGTACGACGCCGTCGTCGACGCCACCAACGCGGCGCGGCTGCCGGCGCTGGCCGCCGACCTGGTCGAGCCGGGCGGCCGCGTGGTCTACATCGGCCTGTCCGCCACCCCGAGCACGCTCGACACCCGCACGCTGGTGCTCGACGACGTGACGGCGGTCGGCATCCTGTCCGCGTCGCCCGGCCTGGCCGCGACGATCGAGGCGTACGCGAGCGGAGCGGTCGACCCGCGGCCGCTGGTCGGCGCCACCGTCGGCCTGTCCGACGTCGCGGCCGTCCTGGCCGGGGCGTACCCGGCCGGACCCGCGCCGAAGGTCCACGTCGACCCGCGGCTGGACTAGGACGTCGTCGCGGCGTCGATCACTCGGACTCGGGGCCGGAATCCGTGCCGGGCTCGGAGCCGCGGGGGCCTTTGGCGCGCCGCAGCCACTCCTCCTTGCGCCGGCGCTCCTCGGGGGTCAGCGGCGCTTGCACGTTGCCGTCGTCGTCGAGACCGATGGCGCCCTGGAACTTCTCGTAGTTCACCCCACGCGGGCGCGGCCGCCCCTTCGCCGCCGCGAGGTCGCGCTTGAGCTTCGCGATGGCGTCGTTCGTCCGTTCCCGCTCCTCGGCGGGGACGTCGTCCGGCTGGTCCGTCGTCATGTCGCCTCCCTGACCCGGATGACCCACTTGCCCATGTCTTCGTCGAACACCCGGTCCATGACCTCGAACTCCGTCCCGGCGTTGTAGAGGATCTCGGCCTCGTTCGGGAACTCGGAGTACGGCGCCACATCGCGGCCGGTGCGACCCTCGACGATGAAGATGACGTTGCCGTCGAAGGCGCCCTCGGCGACGCTGGGGTCGGTGCTCGTGCTGGTGAACCCGCGCTCCGGTACGGTCTCGCCGGGCTGGTAGCGCGCGAGGACGTCGTCGGGCAGGTCGACGCCGCGGTAGGTCGTGCCGGGGTGGGCCGGCAGGTTGGCCAGTGCGGCGGAGACCCTGTCGATGCGTGCCTGCAGGTCGGCGGGGATGTCGGCGTCGGTGTTGCGCAGCGCGTTGTTCATATCTCGATATCCAGGCCCGGTGTAGTCGGTCAGGGCCAGCCTATCGGTGTCGCTCAGCTTGATCTCGAGGTCGTCGGCGCGGGCGATGCCGTCCATGCCCTCGGGGATCTCGTCCAGCCCGTCGGCCTGGCGCAGGGCGGCCAGTTCGTCGGCGTTGAGTGCCCGCCGCACCCAGCGGCCGCCCGTGGCGCCCCAGCCCATGAACGGGAGCATGCCGGCGGCGGACAGGCCGGCGTCGACGACGTTGCCCTCGGCCGCGTACCAGAGGGCGTTGATGGCGTCGGCGGGCTCGCCGAGGACCGGGATCAGGCCGAGGCCGTCGAGGACCAGGTGGCCGATGTCGGAGAACGGGTTGGAGTCCTCGCGGCGCTCCTCGATCTCGGCGGCCTTGACGGTGAGGATCTCGTGGGCGTCGCCGGCGATGTCGGCGCTGATGGTGCTGCCGCCCTCGAACGGGGTGATGGCCGCCGCGATGGCCGCGTCGGCGCCGGCGCCGTCGTCCACCGGCCAGCGTCGCCGGGCGAGGACGTAGTCGAGGAACTCGTTGACGGTGCCCGACTCGTCGCCGGCCTCGATCTCGGTGACCGTGCCGGAGCCGAACAGGTTGTGGCCGGCCTCGGGGGTACGCCCCACCGCGGCCATGATGCCGGCCAGCGGGTCGTAGTACTCGGTGTAGCCGGTGGGCGCGCCTTCGTCGTCGCCGTGCACGGGGTCGATCGCGCCATAGCCGTCGCCGCCCATCTCCGAGTGGGCCCGCTTCCACCACATGTCGTCCTCGTCGAGCGCCTGCTCGTACTGGTACACGTCGGTGGCGACGGTGGTGAGGAAGTCGGCGGAGAACGTGCCGCGCGAGATGACCAGGCCGAGCGCGCTGGCCTGCCCGAGCACCTCGGGCGACTCCTCCATGATGGCCGACGACCACGAGGCGGCGTAGTCGTCGGGCAGGGCGAGGTCGCCGGTGCTCTGGGTGGCCGTGCCGAACGCGATGCCGAGGCCGTCCAGGGTCGCCTCGTAGGCCGTGTCGAAGCTCTCGACCTCTTCGACGTCGCTGGACATCGTCGCGCCGGCCATCTGACGCCGGGTCGACGAGGCGCCGGTGATGAAGTCGGCGAGCTCCTCGGGCGACACCCTGGTGGCGAGCTGCTGGGCGAAGTACGGGTCGGTCGCGTTCTCGGCCAGCAGGTCGACCAGCTCCTGCGGCGGTTCGCCGTCGTCGTACTCCTCGATCAGGTCCGCGGCTTCGTCGGCGCGCTCGCGGGCCTCCTCCGGCGTCGTGGTCGGGATCGTCGACTCGTCCAGCTGGACGTAGGCCTGCAGCCCGGGCGCCTGGGCCTCGATGTGCCTGGCCAGGGCCAGCCGGCGTCGTAGACCCGGCAGCTCGTCCTCGATCCACGACTCGACCCCGTCGAGCCGGTTGAGCTCGTCGGTGGACAGGTAGACGCCGGTCAGCTCGCCGTTGAGCCGGCCGCGCCGGTCGGAGATGTCCTGCGCCGCGTTCTCCATCGCGGTGACGAGCCCCGCCATCTCGGCGAGGTCGATGGAGGCGATGCTCACAGGTTCCTCCAGCGCACCTGCCACGCGTCCCGGTCGACCATCGGCTCCTGCCCCTCGATGGCGTCGTCGAACTCCGTCATGACGCCCTCGGCGGCGGTCGTGAGCGTCGTCTTGTGGCCCGTGAGCTCGGTGTAGAACGTGTCGGCGACGCGACTCTGCCAGGCGCCGTTGTCCATGGCCTGGACGGCGGCGTTCAGGTCGGTCTTGAGATCGTCGGAGATTGGCCGGGCATCGCCGCGATTCGCGGTCATGGCGGCACGATAGGGGTTGGGCACCTGGTCGGTCACCGGCAGATTCACTCCCGCCCGGGTCGATCCGTCGTGGGCCGCCCATCATGCCAGGTGCGCTCAGGCCCAGGGACGGGGGAAGGGGTCGCCGTCGAGGCGGTCGCCTTCGGTCAGGCCTAGCGGATCGGTCACGGGGTGCGCCGTGCCGGAGAACGTCGTGGCCGCGTCCATGAAGATGGTGACGTGCGCCAGGCGGGCCAGGTCGGTGCGGTTGGGCAGCGCCATGTGCCCGGTCCGGCTGCTGTGGAACGTGCAGTCGCCGGCCCGCAGCGGCACCGTGACCCGCGGGATCCAGCGCAGCGACGGGTCGGCGACGAACAGGTCGTCCTCGTCGCGCACGTCCTGAGGCCGCAGCCCGGTGACGGCCTGGGTGCCGGGCAGGAAGGTCATGCACCCGCGCTCCGGCGGCACGTCGACCAGCGCGATCCACGCCGAGAGCGAGAGCCGGTCGTCGGCATGCGGCCAGAACGGCCGGTCCTGGTGGAACTCCGTCGCGGCGCCGTTGTGCGGCTCCTTGACCAGCATCTGGTCGTGCCAGAGCCGCAGTGGGAAGCCCGCGAGCTGTTCGGCGACCCGGCCCAGCCGCCGGTGGAACGTGAGGTCGCGCAGCGTCTCGTCGTGCTGCCAGACGTTGACGAGCTGGCTGAACACGCCCTGCTGTTCCAGGCTCTCGGCGCGGTGCGCCTCGAGGTACGCCTCGGCTGCGGCCTTGAACCGGACGATCTCGTCGGCGCCGAGGACACCGCGAACTCGGACGAATCCGTTCTCGCGGTAGTCGGTGACGACCTGTTCGGGCACGCGGCCGCCGGCGTAGACGTCGGACACCTTCTCGTCGGTGGTGGTGCTGGTCATGTCTGGCCTCCTCGGATGCGACTAACTCTGCGCATCCAGAGTGGCCGGACGCTCGCCGCGGCGGCTAGCCCGATCGCGACCTGTGCTAGTACGATACCGACATGCTGGCGACGTTCCGCGAGCACTCGCTGTTCGCCGGCCACCAGGTGCTCGGCGGCATCCACCGCCTGTCCGCCGACGTCGAGCCGCATGCGCACGACTTCGTCGAGATCGCCGTCGTCGGCACCGGGCGCGGGCGGCACGTCACCAGCCAGGGCGAACGGCCGGTGCGCCACGGCGACGTCATCGTTCTGCGGCCCGGCGCGTGGCACGGCTTCCGGCGCTGCCGCGACCTCGTCGTCGGCAACTGCTGCATCTCTGCGCAGGCGCTGCGGGGCGGGCTCGCCGTGCTGCTCGAGGTGCCGATGTTCAACCGGCTGTTGTGGACCGAGCCTGTCGCCGCCGGTTCGCACGGCCTGGTGGTGACGTCGGTGGGACGCGAGGTCGCCAGCGACGCGCTCGCCGCGATCGGCTTGCTCGAGCACGATCTCGCCGGCGGCCGGAACGTCGAGGGGCGGGTGTTCGGGCACGTCGCCACGGTGCTCGGCATCCTCGCCGACGGCCGGCGTGCGGAGGAGGCTCGTACGCCGGCCGTGCACCCGGCGGTCGCCGTCACCGTGTCGAGCCTGGAGACGGCGCCCGAGCGGCCCTGGCGGCTCGACGACCTCGCCGGCGCGGCGAACGTCGACCCCGCCTACCTCGGCCGGCTGTTCCGCAAGCACATGGGCGTGACGCCGCTGGGCTACCTCGCGCGCGTCCGGGCCGAGCGCGCCGCGGGTCTGCTGGCCCGCACCGATCTGCCCGCCGGCCGGGTGGGCGCGAGCGTGGGGTGGGACGATCCGACGTACTTCGCCCGGCGGTTCCGCGCGCTCGTCGGACTGTCGCCCTCGGAGTACCGCCGCCGCAGCATGAGACCCTGAACGGACACGCCGACCACCGGTCAGACCTGCACGACCTGTGGACGTGGGACGACCGGCGGGTACGGCGACGGCTCGTGGTGGACGTCGAACCGGTGCGAGCCCGCGGCCACCTCGTGGACTGCGCCGCCGGGCAGCGTGACGGTGGCCGTGCAGTTCGGCGGCACGGCGACGTCGAGCGTGAAGGCGTCGCCATCCTGGCGCCAGCGCACCGTGGCGCGTCCGTACGGGGTGTCGTGGACGGCGCCGGCGCTGGTCAGCCCGCCACCGGGCCGGGGCGCGACGACGAGGTGGCGGTAGCCGGGCGCGCCGGGGGCGAGGCCCGCGACCGTCCGGTGCAGCCAGTCGGCGACGGCGCCGAGCGCGTAGTGGTTGAACGACGTCATCGAGCCGGGATTGACGCTGCCGTCGGGCAGCATGCTGTCCCAGCGCTCCCAGATGGTCGTGGCGCCCATGGTCACCGGGTAGAGGAACGACGGGCACGACGTCTCCAGCAGCAGCCGGTACGCCACCTGGGTCGCGCCGGCGGTGCACAGGGCGTCGGCGATCAGCGGCGTGCCGACGAAGCCGGTGCCGATGCGGTAGCGGCCGTCGTGCACCAGCTCGGCCAGCCGGCGCCCGGCCCGGTCGCGCTGCTCCGGGGTCTCGAGCAGGGCGAACTGCAAGGCCAGCGCGAACGCGGTCTGGGTGTCGCCGGCCAGCCGGCCGCTCGGGGTGACGTACTCGGCGGCGAACGCGCGGCGGATGCGCGCGGCCAGGGCGGCGTACCGGTCCGACGCCGCGTCGTCGCCGATCAGGGCCGCGACGTCGGCGACGATCGCCGCGGAGCGGGCCAGGTAGGCGGTGGCCACCAGGCCGGGGTCGGTGCGGGCGGCGGCGGGGTCGTCGGGCGGCGCGCTGGGGTCGAGCCAGTCGCCGTACTGCCAGTCGCCGTCCCACACGCCCCGCTCGCCGGCCCGCCCGGCGATGCCGTCGACCCAGGCGGTCATGCTGGCGAACTGGTCGCGCAGCAGCTGGAGGTCGCCGAAGCGCTGGTACAGCACCCACGGCACGACGGCGGTCGCGTCGCCCCACGCGGCGGCGTCGTTCTTGCCGTCGAGCACGTTGGGGACGACCACCGGCGGCAGCCGGTCGGGTGAGGCGAGCTGCTCGGCGGCGAGGTCGCGCAGCCAGGACGTCAGCGGGCCGGCGCAGTCGAACAGGTAGCTCGCCGCCGGGGCGAAGACCTGGAGGTCGCCCGTCCAGCCGAGCCGCTCGTCGCGCTGCGGGCAGTCGGTGGGGACGTCGACCAGGTTGCCGCGCAGGCTCCACACGACGTTCTCGTGCAGCCGTTCCAGCAGCGGCTCGGACGCCTCGAACCAGCCGGTGCGTTCGACATCGGTGTGGCAGACGACGGCGACGACGTCGTCGTCGGTCAGGGTGCCGGGCCAGCCGGTGACCTCGGCGTAGCGGAACCCGTGGAAGGTGAACCGCGGCTCCCACTCCTCTCCGTCCGGGCGCCCGGCCAGCGTGTAGCTGTCGGTGGCGCGGGCCGTGCGCAGCGGGCGGACGCACAGCTCGCCGTCCTCCAGGACCTCGGCGTGGCGCAGCGTGACGGTGTGGCCGGCCGGGCCGGCGACCCGCAGCCGGACCCGGCCGACCAGGTTCTGCCCGAAGTCGACGATGGTGCGCCCGGACGGCGACGTGACGATGGCGGCCGGTCGCAGCAGCTGCGTCCGGCGCACCGGCGGGCCGGTCGGCGCGACCAGGCGGGACCGGTCGACCGGCGCGGCACGGCTGCCGGTCCAGCCGGTGTCGTCATACCCGGGCGCGGACCAGCCGGGCCGCTCCAGCCGGGCGTCGTAGGTCTCGCCGTCGTACAGGCTCGCCGCGGTGATCGGGCCGGTGGCGCACCGCCAGGTCTCGTCGGTGCCGATGACGACGGTGCGGCCGTCGGCGAGGCGGACCTCGAGCTGGGCCAGCAGCGCCGCGCGGTCGCCGTAGACGTTGCGCCTGGTCTCGTGCCAGGTCTGCCGGCCGCGGAACCAGCCCTCGGCGACGGTGCCGCCGAGCGCGTTCGGTCCCTCGCGCAGCAGCTCGGTGACGTCGTGGGTCTGGTAGCGCAGCCGGTGGTGGTAGCTGGTCCAGCCCGGCGCGAGCAGCTGGTCGCCGACGACGGCGCCGTTGAGCTCGAGCTCGTAGACGCCGTGCGCGGTGACGTACAGCCGGGCCGCCGCGACCGGCCCGGGCAGCTCGAACGCGCGCCTGAGCAGCACCGGCGGATGCGAGCGGTCCGGCGCCTCGTCCCAGTCCGGGCCGATCGGTTCCGCCGACCAGTCCGCGGCGTCGAGCAGCCCGGCCTCGACGGCGTGCCAGTCGCTCCAGCCGGACGGCTCCGCCGTGTCGCCGTCGCCGCCCCAGACGCGGACCCGGACCCGGCGCCGCTCGCGCGACCGCAGCGGCGCCGCGGGCCACGGCACCAGGACGGACTCGCCGGAGTCCACCCGTCCGGACGACCAGGTGCCGGCCGGCTCGCCGCCCGTCGCGTCGCCGGCCAGCTCGACCTCGTAGGCCGCCTGCCGCCAGCCGGGCACGTCAGTGCCGGTCAGCCAGGACAGCCGCGGCCTCGGCTCGCCGATGCCCAGCGGCTCCCGATGGTGTTCGAACCGGATGGAGGTCACCTTCATAGTGGTACTAAATCGTTTCAATCACGGTCCGGTCAACCCGTGGTGCCGCGGCGCGGACGTTGTTGATCATGGAGAAAGGTGGCTTCCGATCGCCTCCAGGGCCGACCTTCTCCATGATCAACTCGGGTCCCCTGTCCACCGGCGGCCGGGTGGTGATCAGGGGCGGCGCAGCTCGATCAGCCGGGCCGCGTTCAGGGCCGGCAGGCCGACGGTCAGGGTGCCGGTGGGGTCGTCCCAGTCCAGGTCCGTCGGCAGGTCGCGCGGGTAGCGGACGGCGGCCGTCGCGCCGGCGCCGGCCAGCCACGGCAGCGCCGGCTCGAGCTGGTCCGCCCCGACGCGGCCGGCCTGGAGACGGTACTGCGCGCGTCCGAGACACTGGCCCGGAAGTTCCTGGCCGGGACGACGATGCTCGACCTCGTCGGGTTCTGGACGGCGCTGACCGCGACGCTGTGCCCCGTCGCCCCGCCGCCGTTCGAGAACCGGCCGGCGGCCAAGGGCACGCCGGAATGGCTGGCGGCCGCCTGCGCGGCGATGCGGCGCGAGGAGAACCTGTGCGCCGGCGTACCGCGGATGGTCGAGCTGGCCCACGTCAGCCCCGCCCACCCGGCCCGCAGCATGCGCCGCCACTACGACGCCAGCCCGACCCGGGTACGTGACGACGCTGCGGCTGGAGCACGCGGCGGCGCTGCTGTCGACCACCGGCGAGACGGTGACGCGCATCGGGGTGCGCTGCGGCTTCGGCAGCCAGTCCTACTTCATCCGCTGCTTCGGCCGTGCGTACGGCACGTCACCGGAGCGGTTCCGCCGCGCGATGCAGCGCAAGTACGTCCCCTAGCACCATTCCGAGACGTAGCCGGCGGCATCGGCGCGGACGACGTCGCGGTCGCGCAGCAGCACCGAGATGTCGTCGCCGCGGGCGGCGCAGGCGGCGGCGAACGCGTCGCGTCCGTTGTCGGTGTACTCGATCTCGATGACGTGCCGCCCGTACACCTCGGTGTAGGCGTCGCACTCGGCGTGCACCTCGCACTCCTCCGCGACGGCGAAGTCGAGGCCGGCGTCGCGGCCCGCCTCGCCCAGCTCCGGTGCGTTCTTCTGCGCGATCGCCAGGCCGTGGTCGTGCGCCCGCTCGGCCAGCAGCGCCGCGAGGGCGACGTTGTCGCCGTCGTCCAGCAGGCCGTGCGAGCGAGTCCAGGAGTCGAGGTTGTCCGGCTCGACGGCGTCGAACCCTGCCTCGGCGCAGCGGCTGAGGTCGCGTCCGGCGATCTCGGCGAGCGCGGTCCGGTTCGCCTCGGTGGACGTGTCCAGCAGCACCTCGTCCGGCCAGTCCGGGTCGGTGACCAGCTCGCCGTCGTCGCGCAGCAGCAGCTCGCCGTGCTCGGCCAGCCACCGGTCCAGTGTGCCGGGCTGAGTCTGGAACGCGTTGACGTAGCAGACGCCGTACCGGTCCGGCGCCGGTTCCGCGGTGACGTCGCGGACGACGATCTCGGCACCGTCGGCCGGGGGATGGGCGCCGCCGAGCTGGTAGTCCACCCGCCCGCCCGCCGGCGGGAGCGCGACCTCGTCGTCATCGCCGCCGCACGCCGAGATGAGGACGACCGCGATCAGCAGGACCCGGCGCATCGAGGGCGTCAGGTGACCAGCTCGGCCAGCTCGGTGTCGCCGGAGCCGCTGATGGCGACGACTCGGGACGTGACGAGGTCACGCATGAGCGTGCCGAACGACGCGATGTCGACGCCGGCCCGCACCTGCAGCTCCATCGTCGGCACCGGGCCGCCCATGAGCGCCTCGATGATCCGCGTCTCCGCGGCGTCCGGGTCGGGCGGAGGCAGCGGCTGCGTGACGGCCTTGATGTGCGCGGCCGCCTCGGCCAGCACCTTGTCGCCCACGACGGTGGCCAGGGCCAGGCCGAGGACGTACGACTTGACCTGGTCGGGGAGGTGGCTGTTCTTCGAGTCGCGCAGGATGCTGATGCGGTCGTCGATCGCCTTGACCTCCTCGTTGGAGGCGTTCTGCATGGCGCCGAAGCAGAAGACCGCCAGCGAGTCGGCGCTGCGCTCGAACGAGACGTCCTTCATGGCCGCGGTCGTATTCTGCGCCCGGAAGCTGGCCCGCTGCCGGTCCACCGCGCGGTCGGCCGCGCTGAGGATGACGTTCAGCACCGCGCTCGGGCCGACGCCGACGACCTGGTCGCCGGCGGTGATGTTGAACAGCGAGCTGCGGAACAGCGCGGCCGAGCCGAACCCCGCGACCAGTACCTGCGTGACCAGCTTCTGCGTGCCGCTCGCGCCGAAATCCCACTCGAACGCGCGGATCAGCCCGAATGCCGCGGCCGACGCGGCGGCGTTGACGGTGACGTAGGCGGCGGCCGGCAGCGACATGACGGCCCGGGCCGGATCGTCGCGGTACCTCGACACCAGCTCCGCCGCGGCGACGAGCACACCCAGGAGCAGCGCGACGACCGCCGCGGTGAACGTGTCGGACATGGATCCCCTCGGCTCAGTCGCCGTCGGCCGCGGCGTCGAGCTTGTGCACGACCTCCTCGCCCGGCGCGCCCTCGATGCTGATGACGCCGGCGTCGCGCAGCCGGTGCAGGGCGATGCCGACCTGCACCTGGCTCATGCTCATCCGCGCCCGCAGGTCACTGACCGTGGAAGGGCGGGCCTCGTCGGCGGATGCGATGGCCTTCAACAGCTCCTGGCTGTCGACCTCGAGCCGGGGGACGGCGGACGTCGTCTCCGGATCGGCGTCGTCGTCGGCCCGGTCGTCCTCGTGCAGCCAGGTACTCAGTGCGTCTTCGCCGACGGACGAGTTGCGCGGCGGGGGCGGGGATCCGGGGGCGCCCAGCGGCCTGGCCATGTGGTCTCCTTCGTCGGGAAGCCGGGCTCAGTATGCACCCTCGCACCAGTCGTTCGACAGATGCGACCGGTCGCCCGCGCTTCCTACCGTCATCGTCATGGGAAACCTCATCGTGCACAACGCACTCAGCGTGAACGCCGCCTTCGAGTCGCCGTCGCCGGCCAACTGGCTGGAACTGGACAACGACAGCACTGACGACGGCCTCGACCAGCTCGTGCTGGCCGACGCCCTGCTGATGGGCCGGCCGGTCTACGAGGGTCTGTCGGCGGTCTGGCCGCAACTCACCGAGGACCCGGCCATGGGCAAGTCCGCGGGCCGGATCAACGCGATGCCCAAGTACGTCGCGTCGCGGACGCTGACCGGGCCGCTGGAGTGGAACGCCACCCTCATCGAGGGCGAGCTGGAGCAGGCCGTCCCGGCGCTGAAGGAGCGCCACGAGGGCCGGCTGATCGTCACCGGGTGCGGCGAGTTCGCCCACAACCTGACCCAGCTCGGCCTCGTCGACGAGTTCTGGTTCTGGATCCACCCGCACATCTGGCCGACCGGCCCCCGCATGCTCGACGGCGTCGGCCCGGTCCGCCTCCGTCTCGTTTCCGCGACGCCCTACCGTTCCGGCGTCGTGTGGCTGCGCTACCGTCCTGGGAGCGCCTGATCAGCGGAAGCGGTCGCCGTGCTCGCGGGCCCAGTCCCGGAACGTGCGCGGCGGCCGCCCGGTGAGCCGCTCGACCGTGGGCAGCACCGGTGACTCGTCGAGCGACCCGGCGACGTAGAAGTCGAGGAACGCGTCGGCGTACTGCTGCGGCATCGACGCGTGCAACTCGGTCCGGGCCTCGTCGTCGGTCAGCCCGGCGAACGTCAGCCGCCGGCCGAGGACGTCGCCGAGCACGGCGAGCCGCTCGGCGGGTGTGGTCGCCGCCGGGCCGGAGATGCGGTAGGTCTGCCCGTCGTGCTCCTCGCCGGTCGCCACCGCGGCGACGGTCGCGCCGATGTCCGCGGGGTGGATCACCGCCGCCCGGACGTCCGGGAACGGCGCCCGGACCGTGTCGCCGGCGCGGAGCTGCGCCGACCACTCGAGCGCGTTCGTCGCGAACATGCAGGACCTGACGATGGTCCACGGAATGCCCGACCCCTGGACCGCGGTCTCCGAGGCCGCCATGTATGAGGCCACGGCGTTGCCGCCGGCACCGTTCGCGGCGGCCGGACTGCTGAGCAGCACGACCCGGCCGACCCCCGCCGTCTTCGCCCGCGCGAGCGACTCGTCCATGGCCGCGTAGCCCGGCAGCAGGAAGACGCCGCCGACGCCCTCGAGCGCGGGGCCCAGCGACTCCGGGTCGTTCAGATCGGCGACGACCGTCTGCGTGGCGCCGGCGACGGCGCGGTCCGGCGTCCGGACCAGGGCGCGCACCCGATGCCCGGCCGCTGCCAGCGCCTTGACGACCTCACTGCCGACGTTGCCGGTCGCGCCCGCCACCGCGTACCCGACGCCTTCACCTGCAGGTCGCTCCATGCGCACCCCTCTCCGCGCCCGACCCTATCCAGGCGCGGACGAGTGGTCGCGTCGCAGCTCGGCCAACGCGAGCGAGAGCCGGAGGCGCGACGTACAGTCCGTCGCCCCGCTCCTGCTGAGCTGGCGGACGGCCTCGCCCAGGTCGCCGCGCAGGAGCAGGGCGTTCCAGTCGGGCTGCTCGAGGGTGCTCGACACGACGCACTTCGGCGCCGCGTCGATGGTCCGGGCGAAGGGGTTCCACCCACTCGGGCGGTGTGGCCTGCGGCACCTGTGGCCGCCACGCCGCGACGTCAGGCCAGCGCCGCCGCGACCTTCGGCAGCACCTGGTCCAGGCCGTAGCGGATGCTGAGCGCCGACGGGAACCCGATGGCCAGCGCGGTCGGCAGGTCGAGGGCGACGTAGCGGCCCTGCTGCACCGCCGGGATCTGCTGGAACAGCTCGTTCGCCTCCAGCGTCGTCTGCGCGTCGGGGGTGTTGAAGGTCAGCAGCAGCACGTCGGCGTCGAGCAGCTCCAGCTCCTCCGGGCTGATGATCGCGCGGCCGGGGATGCCGGAGCTGGGCAGGCTGGTGACGGCGGGGGAGAGCACCATGCCCAGCTGGGCGAGGAACTCCGCGGACGCGTCGGCGGTGCTGTTGATGGTGTTGACGGTGCCGTCGCCGGTGACCGGCCCGAGCGTGAACGTCAGCCCGGCGAGCTGCGGGTACGTGCTCTTCGCCGCCTCGATCGCCTCGTTGGTCTCGGCGATCACCCGCTCAGCGTCGTCGGGGCGGCCCAGCGCCTCGCCGATGCGCGTCGTCGTCGTGGTCCAGTCGTCCTGGTTGTAGCCCTCGGCGTAGGACAGCGTGGGCGCGATCTGGCTCAGCTGCTCGTACTCCTCCTCGAGCCGGTTGCGGTCGGTGGCGAGGATGAGGTCGGGCGCGAGCTCGGCGATCGCCTCGAACGGCATCTCGGTGACGTCGACGATGTTCAGCTCCTGCCCGTCCAGCTCCGGCTGCACCCACGGCGCGATGCCGCCCGGGATGAACTGGCTGAGGTCCGGGCTGAGCAGCGGCACGACGCCGAGCGCCATGGCGGCGTCGGTGTCGCGGTACTGGCCGACGGAGACGATTTGCTGCGGCGAGGCGGGTACCTCGATGGTCCCGAGCGCGCCCGTGATCGACCTGGTCTCGCCGCCGGACGTGCGCTCTTCGGAGGAGCGGGCATTCCGGGCGCCGCGCCGGGTCAGCGTCGGCCGGCCGAAGTGCGCCTGGCTCGCGTTCCACGCGTCGGTGAGGCCCAGGTGGTGGACGTAGTCCTCCCACGGCAGCAGCACGTCGTGCTCGAGGATCAGGTCGTCCAGCGCCGCCCGCAGCTCCGCGCGGACCGCGGCGTGCGCCGGGTCGTCGACGAGGTTCGTCAGCTGGTACGGGTCCTCGACGTTGTCGAACAGCAGGTGGCCGTCGTCGCCGGCAGAGCGGGCGAACGTATGCCGGCGGGTGCGGATCGCCCGCCACTCGCGGTCGCCGCGGTCCTCGGCCTGGTGGCAGGGGACCGGGTTGGCGAGGTAGCAGGCGTCGCGGCCGGCCGCGGTCTCGTCGACGAGGAGCCGGTGGAGATCGGCGCCGTCGACCGGGCTGCTGAACCGCCGGCCCAGCAGGCCCAGCAGCGTCACGGGCAGGTCGACCTGGCCGATCGGCTCGGCCGTCGCGCCGGTGCGCACCACACCGGGCCACGACACCAGCAGCGGGATCCGGACCGACTCCTCGTACGGCAGCTGCTTGCCGGTCCGTCCCTGGCTGCCGAGCAGGTCGCCGTGGTCGCTCGTGTAGACGACGATCGTGTCGTCGCGCTGCCCGGTGCGCTCCAGCGCCTCGATCAGCCGGCCGAACTGCTCGTCGAGCGCGGAAATGTGCGCGTAGTAGCCGGCGAGGTCGCGCCTGACGTCGTCGCGGGTCAGCCGGGTGGACCGGGTCGGGGCGACGTGCTCGGGCACGTTCGGGCGCAGGGCGAGGTCGCGGCCGGAGTAGCGGTCGCGGTGCGCCGCGGGCGCGGTGTCGTACGGGTCGTGCGGCGGTCCCCACGACAGGTACTGCGCCCACGGCCGGTCGCGGTGCCGGTCGATGAAGTCGATCGCCAGATCGGTCTGTCCGGCGGGTTCGTAGCCGGCCAGCCGGTGCGGAGCCTCGTCCTCGTCGTGGTAGCCGGCGGCGTCGTAGTCGTGGTGGCAGTTGTGCGCCTTCCACTCCTGGAACCCCAGCCGCGCGTGTGCGGGGACCGTCCGGTCGCGCGGGACGCCGGCGAGGTGCCACTTGCCGATGTAACCCGTCCGATGGCCCGCGGCGGCGAGGACGCCGGCGATGCTCTCGACCCGCGGGTCGATCGGCAGGTCGTTCGCGACCGCCCGGTGGGTGCGCCCGAACGTCCCGGTGAGCAGTGCGGCCCGCGCCGGCACGCACAACGGCGTGTTCGAGACGCACTGCTCGAACCGCAGCGCCTGGCCGGCGAACCGGTCGAGGTGCGGCGTCGACACCTCGGCGTTCCCGTAGCAGCCCAGGTCGCACCAGCGGTGCTGGTCGGCGAAGACGAACAGCAGGTTCGGCCCGCTCACGCGCCGGCGCCCAGGGCCAGCGGCGGGTGGGCCAGCGGGTCGCCGTAGTACTGGTTCAGCACCAGCGCGCCCGACGCCCGGGACAGCGCGTGCAGGCCGAACACGCTGGGACGGACGATGTCGGCGACGCTCGGCGCGGCGTGCGCCCCGGCCGCCGCCCGCCGCCGGACGTCGTCGAGGTACTCGGGGGCGTCGAGGATGGAGCCGCCGAGCAGGATCAGCTCCGGGTTCAGCAGGTCGGCGAGCTGGCCGACGGCGGTGCCGGTGTGCCGCGCCCGATTGCGCAACACCCGCTGGGCGGCCGCGTCGCCGGCCCGGGCGACCTCGGCGAGCGCCCGCACCGACGCGACGGACGGGTCGACGCCGGCCTGGTGGGCCAGCCGCAGCGTCGCGTCGTCGCTGACCATGACGTGCAGGCAGTCGCGCCGGCCGCAGAAACACCGCTCCTGCGCGCGCACCCGGACCGAGAGGTGGTCGATGTTGCCCGACGCCGAGCCGGCGCCGTCGTAGACCTTGCCGTCGATGACCAGCGCGGCCCCGACCAGCGCGCCGATCGACACGTAGATGAAGTCGCGTACCCCCTTGGCCGCGCCCAGCCAGGACTCGAGCAGTGCCATCGCCCGGGCGTTGCTGTTGAGCACGACCGGCAGCCCGATGCGCTCGGCCAGCCGGTCGCGCAGCGGCGCGCCGATCCAGTGCTGGTGGACGTGGTCGCGGACGGTGCCGCGCTCGGTGTCGACCCAGCCCCCGATGCTGACGCCGACGCCGAGCACCGGAGTGGGGAGGGGAACGGCGGTGATCAGCTCGCGAGCCGCGGCGGCGGTCTGCTCGATCAGCTCGTCCGCCGACTCGCTCGTCTGCTCGATGTCGGTCTCGGCGATGAGCTGCCCGGCCAGGTCGATCAGGCCGATGCTCGTCTGCGTGCCGCCGATGAAGATGCCCAGCACGGTCAGCCCGGCCGGGTCGATGCCGACCGGGACCTTCGGCCGGCCGCGGTCGCGGCCCAGGCTGGGCGGCTCGACCTCGCGGACCAGACCGGCCCGCAGCAGCGACGCGACGATGTTGGTGATCGCGGTCGGCGTCAACCCGACCCGGCGGGCGATGTCGACCCGCGAGATCGGCCCGTCGGTGAGGACCGTGCGCAGCACCGCGGCGTAGTTCTGCCGGCGCAGGGTGGTGCCCTGCCAGGAACGCGGCTCGACCGGGTGGGGGGGCGGCCACACCTGGTCCAAGCGGGGCAGCGGCGGGTCGGCGGACATGTTCACCGTGACGTCCTCCTTTCAGCGCCGCGTGCGCGGGTCGAGGTCCGCACGCTACCGCCATCGCCGCGGCGCCGGGACCGGCTGTTGACACCCTTCGACCGCTATTTTAAAGTCAGCTCACTTAATTATTCAACAACCCCGGCAGCGCCGTCAGGGAGGTGTGGTGAAGAGAGTCTCGGTCGCGGCCGCGGGCCGCTCGGCGCCGGCGGACCAGCGCGGCTGGCGGCGGCGCGAGAACGCCTCGGCGTACGCGATGCTGGTGCCGTCGCTGCTGCCGTACATCGCGTTCGCACTGGTGCCGATCGGGTGGCTGGTCTACTACAGCTTCTTCCGGTGGAACGGCTTCACCGAACCGACGTTCGTGGGGCTGGAGAACTACCAGCGCGTGGCGCGGGACGGCGAGTGGTGGGAGTCGGTCGTCACCACCCTGCAGTTCACCGCCGGTCGGCTGGTGCTGGAGATCCCGGTCGCGCTCGCGCTGGCGTACGTGTTCTTCCGCGGCGTGCGCGGCGAGACGCTGCTGCGCACGATCTACTTCCTGCCGTACGTGCTGTCGCCGGCGATCGTCGGGATCATCTTCGGTTTCCTGTTCCGGGAGGTGGGCGGGCAGTTCAACCAGATCCTGATGGGGCTGTCGCTGATCGGCACGCCGATCGACTTCCTCGGCGACGCGACCAACGCGCTGCTCAGCCTCATCAGCGTCGGGGTGTGGGCGCACGTCGGCGTCAACATGCTGCTGTTCTTCGCCGGCATGATCACGATCCCGCGCGAGCTGACCGAGAGCGCGGCGGTCGAGGGCGCCGGCGAGTGGCAGACGTTCCGCCACGTGGTGCTGCCGATGCTGCTGCCGGTGGGCCGCGTGGTGGTGCTGATCTCGATCATCGGCATCCTGCGCTCGTTCGATCTGGTGAAGACGCTGACCGACGGCGGGCCGACCGGCGCGACGGACGTCATGTTCACCTACATCTACCGATTCTTCTTCGAGCCGGAGACCGTGCCGCAGATCGGCTACGCGGCCGCGCTGGGCGTCGCCGCGAGCGTCGTGGTCGGCATCGTCTCCGTCGCGTACCTGCGGGTCGTCCGGAGGGCCGACGCATGAGGGGGACGACGCCGGTGCTGCGCCGTGTCGTGCTGGCGGTGCTGCTGATCGGGCTCGCCGTGGTCATGCTCACGCCGCTGGTGTTCGGCTTCCTCGCCTCGGTGTCGCCGCTGCGGCAGATCGTCAGCAGCGACCCCGGCCTGCTGCCGGACAGCTGGGACTGGTCGAACTACGCCGACGCCTGGACTCGGGCCGACTTCGCCCGCTACTTCCTCAACAGCGTCGTCGTCACGCTCGTCGTCGTGGTCGTCGACACGCTGGCGTCGAGCATGACCGGGTACGTGCTGGCCCGTAAACACCTGCCCGGCCAGCGGTTCCTCGAGATCGTGTTCATGCTGACGCTGTTCATCGGGCTGACCACCGCGATGCTCTACCCGCAGTACCAGATCGCCCGCTCATTGGGCATCGCCAACCTGCTCGGTGTGTCGATGGTCGAGTACGCCGGCATCATGATCATCCATGTCTACCTGATCAAGGCGTTCGTCCAGGGCATGGGCATCGAGGTCGAGGACGCCGCCCGCGTCGACGGCTGCGGCTTCTTCGGCACCTACCGGCGCATCGCCCTGCCGCTGATGACGCCGATCCTCGTCACCACCGTCGTGCTCGGCGTCCAGGCGTCGTGGAACAACTACCAGGTGCCGCTGGTCTTCTCGCTGGCCGAGGCCGACCTGCGCACGCTGATCGTCGGCGTCTCGGCGCTGCAGTACGACGCCGTCGAGGGCATGTCCGCCTACAACACCGTCCTGGCCGGCGCCACCATGGCGCTCGTCCCGATCATCGTCGTGTTCGTCGTCCTGCAGCGGTTCTTCGTCCGCGGCTGGACCGAAGGTGCGGTGAAGGGATGACACACCTGCTCGCCGTCGACGGCCCGCTGTACCGGGTGCTCGCGGGATGGACGGCCTTCCTGCGGGCCGGCGCCGTCTGGCTGCTGCTGTGCCTGCCCGTCGTCACCGCACCCGCGGCGACGGTCGTCCTGCTGCGCACGATGCACACGATCGCCGCCGGCGCGCCCACGCCGACGCTGCGCGAGTCCTGGCGGGCGACCCGGCGGGCGTTCGGGCCCGCCCTCCGGCTGGCCGCGCTGCTCGCGGCCGGCACCTTCGTGACCGTCACCGCGCTGCTCGGGCCGTCACCGGGCGGCGCGTGGGGCGCCGTGCTCCCGCTGGTGATCGTCCCCGCCGCCGCGATGTGGGCCATGGTGAGCACCTGGGCGCTCGCGGTGCTCGAACAGCGGCACGACGGCGCGTGGAACGCCATGCGCTATGCCTACCTGCGCGTCGTCCGGCGGCCCGAACTGGCGCTCGCCGCTGTGCTCGCCTGCGCCGCGGTCGTGGCCGTCGGCCTCGCCCTGCCGGCGGCGGTCTGGTTCCCGTACTGGCTCACCGCACCAGCTCTCTGCGCCCTCGCCGTCACCGTCACGTGCCGGCGCGCGGGCGTCTCCGTCCGGGCGCCGAGCGCGCCCACGATCGAGGAGGATCCCCATGGCTAGCGAAGGACTCACCCGCCGCATGTTCCTCGAACGCGCCGCCGCGGCGGCCGCGCTCGGGGTCGGCGGCCCGGCCCTGCTCTCGAACTGCGGCGACGGCGGCGACGGCACCAGCGGCGACGGCGACACCCGCACGGTCGTCGTCTGGGACCGCGCCGGCGCCGAGGCGACCGCCCGGCAGGAGTTCCTCACCGCATGGAACCAGAGCCAGGGCGCCGAGCTGGGCATCACCGTCCGCTACGAGCCGCAGGCCACCGAGAAGTACGAAGAGATCGTCCGCACCGCCTTCCAGACCCAGCGCGGGCCGGACATCTTCCACGGGCCGAGCTCGATCCTCGGCCAGTTCGCCACCGCCGGCTGGATCCAGCCGCTGCGCGGCCTGATCGGCGACGACGTGCTCGCGAACGCCGACGCCTACCTGCAGGACAGCAGCGAGCTGGTGTGGGGCGGCGAGCCGTTCGGCGTGCCGACCACCACGTTCACCATCCGCATGTGCCTCAACCGCGGGCTGTTCCAGGCGGCCGGCCTCGACCCGGACGACCCGCCGGCGACGTTCTCCGGCGTGCTCGACGCCGCCCGGGCGATCACCGCGGCAGGCGGCGGCGAGTCGTTCGGCATCGCGCTGCCCACCGCCTGGGTCGGGTTCCTGGCCTGGATCGTCGACCCGCCCGTGCTGGCGTCCAATCCCGGCCTCACCCAACTCGGCCTGTTCGACCTCGGCAGCGGCGAGTTCGCGAGCGAGCGCTACCAGCCCGTCGTCGAGCTGTACCGGACGCTGGTCCAGGAGGAGATCGCCTTCCCGGGTGCCGAGACGCTGAACAGCGACACCGTGCTCGGCGCCTTCGCCGAGGGCCGGATCGGCATGTACCTCGCCAGCGGCAGCATCGTCGGCGCCATGCAGAGCCTGGGCGCGCAGCAGCTCGACTTCGGCGTCGGCCCGATCCCGGTGGCCGACGGCGAGACGCTGCAGCAGTCGCCGATGAACGCCGGCTTCCCGTACTCGGTCTCGTCCACCATCGACGACGAGGAGTCCGTCGCGGCCGTCTTCGAGGCGCTGGTCGGCGCGGACATGCAGCAGGCGCTGGCCGACGGCGGGGTGCCGCCGCTGAGCGCCGAGGCGTGGGACTCCGGCAGCGCGGCCGGCAACGAGCGGCTGCAGCTGTTCCGGCCGGACGACCTCGACACGCAGTGGCCGAAGAAGCCCGGCTCGCTGGTCGCGGTCGAGGGCGAGGACGCGACGACGACGGTCACCAAGCTCGTGCTCGACCCGTCGCTGGACGTCGGGTCGACACTGGCCGACCTCTCCGAGCGGTACCAGCGGGCGTTCGAGACCGGCGTGGAGAACGGCGAGATCGACCCCGACGAGTTCCGCGCCTGAGCCACGGCCCGCCATCCACCGACACGAGGTTCCCCACTGTGACCTGCCGGCCCAACGTCCTGCTCATCACCGCCGACCAGTTCCGCTTCGACGCGATCGCCGCGCACGGCAACCCGCACGTCCGCACGCCGAATCTGGACCGGCTCGTGCGCGAGGGTGTCACGTTCCAGCGCGCCTACGCGGAGTCGCCGGTGTGCGTCCCGGCCCGGGCCGGCCTGCTGACCGGGCAGCTGCCGCACCGCAACGGCATCACCAGCAACACGACGCCGCTGGCCGACGGCACCCCGACGGTGGTGCGGTCACTGGCCGCGGCCGGCTACGACACCCAGGCGATCGGCAAGATGCACTTCACGCCGGTGCGGGCCGGCCACGGCTTCGACCGGCTGTGGCTGTCGGAGGAGATCCCGGCCGCGCCGGAGGAGGACGAGTACCTCACCGACCTGCTCGCGTCCGGAGCCGAGCACGTGCTCGAGCCGCACGGCGTCAGGCACGAGCTGTACTACTCGCCGCAGCCCTCGCAGCTCCCGGCGCACCTGCACACCACGGCCTGGACCGGACGCCGGACCCGCGAGTTCCTCGCCGCCCGCACGCCCGGCGACGCGCCGTTCTTCTGCTGGACGTCGTTCATCAAGCCGCACCCGCCGTTCGACCCGCCGTACCCGTACTACCTCTGGTACGACCCGCTCGACATGCCCGATCCGGTCCGGGCCGACGAGGAACTGGACCGGCTCGGCTACCACATCCACAACCAGCACCGGGTGAAGTGGACGCACCCGCGGTTCGACCTCACCCGCATCCGGGTGCTGCGCGCGTACTACTACGCCTGTGTCTCGCACGTCGACGCCGAGATCGGCCGGATCCTCGACCAGCTCGACGAGAGCGGGCTGCGCGAGAACACGCTGGTGATCTTCACCGCCGACCACGGCGAGTACCTCGGCGACCACTGGGCGTTCGGCAAACGCGGCTACCACGACGCGGCGGCCCGCATCCCGCTGGTGCTGAGCCGGCCCGCGACGCTGCCGGCGGGCGCGGCCCGGCCGGCCCTGGCCGGTCTGACCGACGTCGCGCCGACGGTGCTCGCCGCCACCGGCGCGGACCCGGCCGGGCTCGACCCGGACGGCCTCGACCTGCTCCCTGTCGCGACCGGGGGACAGGAGACTGTGCGCGACGTCCTGCTCGGCCAGTACCACGTCGGCGCGGAGGCGCTCTACCTCGCGATGAACGCCCGGCACAAGTACACCTACAGTGCGGCCGACGACCGCGAGAGCCTCTACGAGGTGGGCGGCGACGAGACCGCCGACCTGGCCGGCGACGGCCGGCACGACGCCGAGCTGACGAAGCTGCGCGACGCCCTGCTCGACCAGCTCTCGCGCGACGGCTACCGCCGGCCGCTCGACGGCGACGGCTGGCGACGGTTCCCCCGGCCCGGCCCGCGCCCGCCCTACCACGACCGGGACGTGCGCGGCCGGGGTCGCCAGTACCCGGTCTGGACCGACCTCGCCGAGCTGCGGCGCGACCCGGCCGGAGAATGACCGGCACCTCCTCAGGAGCGGAGCCGGACGACGGCGCCGCCGAGGCCGGCCAGCAGCAGCGCCGCGGCCACGGCCACCAGCACGCCGAGCGACAGGCCGGTGTCCGGGAGATCGTCGTCGCCCGGGCCGGACCCGCCGTCACCGGACGACGGCGGCGTGGGCGACGCGCTGCCGGTCGGCGACGGTGACGACGTGGGTGACGGCGACGCCGTCGGCGTCTCGGTCGGAGTCGGCGTGGGCGTCGGGGTCGGAATGGGCGTCGGGGTCGGCGTAGGCGTGCCGGTGCCCTCGACCGTGAGCGTGGCGGGCTCGGTGTCCACCGTGGCGACCGCGTTGCTGAGCCGGGCCCGGACCCGCAGCCCGTCGTGGCCGGCGCCGGCGGCGGGGACGGTGAGCGAGCCGGTGCTGACCTCGTAGCCGTCGTCCGTCGTGAGGTCCACCCAGGCGCCGTCGCGCTCATGCTGCCAGGTCACGTCGGGCGTGGGGTCGCCGCCGGGGATGACGGTGAAGGTGGCCGGCTCGCCCGCGGCGACGGTGACGTCCTGTGCGCCGACGACGACAACGGGCGCGGTGTGGACGGTGAGCGTGGCGGCCTCGGTGGCCAGCTCGCCGGCGGCGTTGCCGAACACCGCCCGGTACCGCGTGCCGCTGTCGCCGGCGGCCGCCTCGAGCCGCAGCTCCGGCGTCGTCGCGCCGGGGACGTCGGTGAAGGTGAGCGAGCCGGGATCGCTGCGCTGCCAGCGCACGCCGGGGTCCGGGGCGCCGGTCGCCGCGGCGGTGAGGACGGCGGTGGCGGTGGTCGCGCCTGGGACGATCGCGACCGTGGTGTCGGCGGGCTGGGTCGTGACCGCGGGCGACATGGCCGTCACGGCCAGCCGCGCGAGCCCGGCCTGCCGGTCGGCGGTGCGGACGGCGGAGTAGAGCGCGCTGTCGGCACCGGCGGCGAGCCGCGGATACGTCGCGGCGTCGGCCGGGACGAACGTCGTCAGCACGGCGTCGCCGGCGACCGCCCAGTGCCGGCCCGACGCGGCGTCCTTCGCCCAGAACGTCGCGCTGCCCGCGTCGAACGAGCCGGACAGCGTCAGCCCGGCGGACTCGTCCAGCACCACCGGCTCGGCCGCGACGCTGACGCCGCCGTCGCCGGCCGTGGCGGTGAGCACCCCGGTCGACGGCGCGGCGGTGAAGTCGGAGCTGGTGAACGCGAGCTGGCCGTCCGGCCCGGCGTAGACCTGCGACCACGCCCGGGTCGGGTCGCCGAGCGGCACCGGCGCGCTGGTCCCGGTGCCGGGGATCTCCGCGGCCTCCACCTCGTCGCCGGTCACGGTGAGCAGCAGCGCCGCCGGCTGGTCCAGCACGTGCTCGAAGGTGTCGTCGATGACCAGCCCGTTCGCCCGGGCCAGCACGAGGTCACCGGACGGCGTGACGGCGAGCGAGTCGTTGACGCTGCCGGGGCTGTACCAGTACGAGAGCCAGCCCTCGTGCGGCGGCAGCGGGCGAACGGCGCTGGTCCAGCCGTCGTCCGCGCGGGTCCACGAGACCAGCGTCGCGGCCTGGGCCGCGTCGGCCGTGAGCGTGTGCAGAGTGCTCGTCGCGGCGTCCCAGACGGGGTTCGCCTGCAGCGTGTGCCCCGCGGGCAGCTCGCCCACGACGTCGCCGGCGAACGCTCCGGCGGCCGCGTCCCAGCGCACCGCGCGCAGGCTGGACTGCTGGGGCAGGAAGAGCATCCCGGTGCCAGGGTCGAAGGCGCCGGCGAACTGCGTCGACCCGAGCCCGGCCGGCGCGTACCCGCCCAGCGGCGCCAGCGAGGTGGCGTCCACCGCCTGGACGTACGGCGCCAGCTGCGGCGTCGCCGGGCCGGCCACGACGTAGGCGACGTCGCCAGTGGTGTCGACGTGCACGCCGTGGACGACCGAGCCGGCGGTCGGGTTGAGCCACCGGCCGGCCTCCTCGTACACCGGCGTCCAGGGCGGCGTCCACTGCTCGTCGACGACCGGCCGCCCGCCGGGGCCGTCGTAGGTCACGTCGATCGGCGCGAACGGCGCACCGGCCGGGTAGTTGCCGAACGCCGGCACCGCCTCCGCGGCGAGGCCGGTCGCGAGGTCCGTCCACGCCGTCGTGCCGCCGGACACCTCCAGGCCGGCATCGGCGACGTCCAGCCGGACCAGCGGGATGACGCCGTGGTCGATGACGGCCGGGACGTCGGCGCCGCTGGTCAGCGGGCGGCTGACCACGCGGGCGTAGAGCGTCTGCTCGCCGGGGTCGATCACCAGCCGCAGCTCGCTCAGCGACAGGTCCAGCGCGCACTCGTCGTCGTCCCAGCCGGGGAAGAACCCGCAGTACGTGGCGTAGTGGACCAACCCGTCGAGGCGCAGCTCGGTCGAGCCCGTGGCCGGGTCGAAGGTGCCGTCCTGGAGGGGGAACACGAACCGCCCGCCGGCCTCGCGCGTGGCGCCGTCGCCGGTGGTGATGTTCTCGGCGCCCACGTAGTCGTTGAACGAGCGGCGCACCTCCCAGGTCAGCGCGCCGTCGCCGATGCCGTCAGGCGGCTCGGTGCCGGAGGTCGCGGCCGCCGCCGGCACCAGGACGGCGGCCAGCAGCAGGAGCAGCGCGGCCAGGACCCGGCCGGGCGAACGGAGCGGACGAGGCATCGGGAGACCGTTCTGTGAGGGGCGGGCGGCCCGGCCGTCGCCGGGCCGCCCGCGACCGGATCAGAAGTTGATGTTCACGCCGTCGACGCCGACCGGGCCGCCGGTGGGCGGCCAGCTCGTGTACTCCGACGTCTGGATCTGGCACTGCACGCCGCCGGCCGAGCACACCGTCGTGCCTGAGCTGGGGCCGCCGGACAGGTTCACGTTCGTGAAGGTCCGGTGGACGGTGATCGTGGTGCTCCAGGTGCCGGATGCCGACACGATGATCGGCGCGACGACGTTGGTGCCGTCGCAGTGCGTGCCGTTCAGGCCGCCGACGGTCGAGTTGCAGACCGCGACGGTGACGGCGTTGCCGGGCGTGCCGGTGCCGCTGACGGCGACGACCTGGTTGTTCGTCACCGAGATCGGGCCGCTCGGCGTGGTGATGGTCGACGCGGACGCTGAGCCGGCGCCGGCCAGCAGGACGGCGGGGAGGGCGAGCAGGGAGACGAGCGCGCGGGCTGTGCGCATGCTGAGGACCTCTCTGAAGGGGTCGGACAGGGCGGATTCCCGGCGGATGCGGCCGCAGCGCCACGTACAGTGCTATCAGGTAAGGCTAACCTAAGTCAACGCAGATCGGGCAGTTCGGATCGGGAGCCGCCACTGACATGGCTCTGGCAAAAGTGAGAATCGTTATCTATAGTGACTCACGCCCCGCCAGCGACTGACAGGAGCCGATCGCGTCATGCACCGTTCCCTGGTCCGGAAGATCGTGGCTGTGGCCGGCAGCGCCGGGTTGGTCGCGGCGGCCGTCGCCGCGAGCCACCCGGCGGCCGCCGAGCCGGGCACGCTGCCGCCCGCCGAGGAGCGGCGCGTGCTCACGACCGAGCACGTCGACGCGATCAATGTCGGGTTCGACGGTGAACGACTGACGGTCGACTCGAAGATCAGCCCGCCGGTCGAGCACGTCGCCGTGGACGACCTGGTGTTCCAGCTGTCCGACCTCGGGCGGGTCGAAGGACTGCCCGAGCAGTACGCGGAGTTCATCGGCGCCGACACCGCCTGGGTGATCATGCAGACGCAGAACCCGGACGTGCTGTGGGCGGGCTGGAGCACCGAGGGGCTCGCCGCCGGGGTCGTCGACGACGATGCCGTGGAGATCACCCTCACCGACGTGCGCGGACCGGGCGACCTCGAGGTGTTCCAGACCGGCCCGTTCGGTGAGCCGATCCGCGTCTTCAGCTCGGACGAGGACCACAAGACGCTGCGCCAGGCGGTGAACGCGCACGTGCACGCCAACTGGGCGTTCACGCAGCCCGGCGTCTACACCGTGACGTTCACGGTGGCGGCGGCCGTCGACGGGGAGCCGGTGACGTCCGGTCCGGTCGACTACACTTGGGTGGTCGGCGGCGAGGACGGCGCACTGCCCGCGCCGGCGCCGTCCGCCATCACCGTCCAGGCTCCGCAGACCGCCGTCGTGGGCGAGGAGGTGCTGCTCGAGGCGGACGTGACGACCGATCCCGGTTCCGGCGCGCCGCCGGCACCCGGCGGGTGGGTCGAGTTCCACGACGGCGACACCGCCCTGGGCTGGGCGCCGCTCGCCGAGGGCCGGGCCGAGCTGCCGGTGACCCTCACCGAACCGGGCGAGCACGCCGTCACGGCCACGTACACGTCGCAGGAGCCGCAGTTCTACGCGCCGGCCACGGCCGAGCCGGTCACCGTCACGGTCGAGGACGGCGACGTCGAGCCGCCGGCGACCACGCTGACCGTCTCCGGTCCGGACGGCGCCGTCCCCGCGGGCGAGCCGCTGACGCTGACGGCGACGCAGGACCCGCCGACCGGTCTGACGGCGTACCGGTGGTCGACCCGCGCGCCCGGCGGGCTGGCCTTCGACCCGGTCGACGGCGCCACGACCGGCACGCTGACCGTCACGCCGGCCGCGGCCGACGACGGTCGGCAGTACCGCGCCGCCCTGTACACCGACGACGGGGTGCACGTCGCGTACTCCGCGCCCTACACGCTGGCCGTCCAGGATGCCGAACCACCGGGGCAGTGCGAGGACCCGCGCACCATGCTCACCGACGAGCACGCCGACCTGCTCGCGCCCGCGCTCGACGGGGACCGGCTCGAGCTGCGCGCGAAGGTCGGCACCGCCGCCGACCACACCTACTACGACCCCGCGGACCTGCTGGTCCAGGTGAAGGATCCCGAGGCGGCCGGCACGGTCCCCGCCGGCGCCGGGTTCGAGTTCCTGGGCGACGCGGGTGACCCGCTCTGGATGATCCCTCAGACGCAGAACCCGGACGTCGTCTGGGCGGGCTGGTCCACCGAGGACCTGGCTCCCGGTGAGCTGCAGGGCGACGTCGTCGACATGACTCTGGTCGACGCCACCGGCCCCGGCGAGGTCGAGGTGTTCCAGACCACCGGACTCGGCGCGCCGCCCGCGCGGATCTTCAGCTCGGCCGACTCCCTGCCGGCCCGGCAGCAGAGCGTCGGGCAGCACGTGCACGCGAACTGGGCCTTCACCGAGCTCGGCGAGTACACGCTGACGTTCGAGGTCACCGGCACGCTGCCGAGCGGCGCGACGGTCACGACGGGCGAGGTCGGCTACGCCGTCGTCGTCGGTGACCCCGAGTGCGACCCCGGTCAGCCCGGCGACGAGAACGGCGCGGACGAGTCGGGCGGCGACGCGTCGGGCGGCGACGAGTCCGGCTCCGACGAGGGTGGTGGTGACGCGACCGGCGGGGACGTGACCGGTGGGGACGGCGGCACCGACACGGGCAGCACCGGCGGCGCCGACGCGGGCGACGCCGGCGGCACCACGCCGGATCCGACCACCCGGCCGACGACCACCCCCACCGCCGAGGTGTGCGTGCCGCGGCCGAGCGCCACCACCCCGGCTCCGGGCGCTCCATCGGCACCGGGCGGTACCTCGGGCGACCCGGTGGTGCTCACCACCGAGCACGTCGACCTACTCGCGCCGGTCTTCGAGTCCGGTGCGCTGGGCCTGCGGGCCAAGGTGGGCTCGGCGGCCGACCACACGTTCTACGACCCCGCCCACGTGCTGGTCCAGGTGCTCCCGGCCGCCGAGAGCACCGTGCCCGGCGGCGACGCGTACGCCTTCCTAGGCACGGCCGGGGCGCCGTTGTGGCTGATCCCGGAGACGCAGAACCCCGAGGTGGTGTGGGCCGGCTGGTCGACGGAGGAGCTCGCGGCCGGCACCTTCGCCGGCGACGCCGTCGACCTGCGGCTGGTCGGCGCGGAGGGCCCGGGCGCGGTGGAGGTCTTCCAGACGACGGGGTTCGGCGACATCGCCCGGATCTTCAGCTCGGAGGAGTCGCTGCCCGCCCGGCAGCAGAGCGTCGGCCAGCACGTGCACGCGAACTGGGCGTTCTCGGCGGAAGGCGACTACACGCTGACCTTCGAGGTGTCCGGCACCACGGCCGCCGGCGAGACGCTCACGACCGGCCCGGTGGAGTACGCGTTCGTGGTCGGCGAGTCGTCCGGCGCCCGCAACGCCTCGCCCACGCCCACCGCCACCGCCACGCCGAGCCCGTCGCCGACGCCCACCCCGTCCGCCACCCCGTCCGCCACGTCGTCCGGCGACGAGTGCGACCTGGCGAGCACGGGCACGTCGGCGACGCCGGGGCTGACGGTGCTCGGCGGGCTGCTCGTCGCGGCCGGAGCGGTCGCGACGGCGGCGTACTGGCGCGATCGCCGTGCGGCTCGCGGGTAGGGCGGCGGCCGCACCGGCCGTCGCCGTCGCCGTCGCGCTCGCCGTGACCGGGTGCGCCGCACCGGAGACGCTCAGCGCGAGCGACGACCGGGTGCAGGTGATCACGACCACCGGGCTGCTGGCCGACCTCGTCCGCCACGTGGGTGGGGACCGGGTGAACGTCGGCTCACTGGTGCCCGACGAGGCCGACCCGCACTCGTACGAGCCGAGCCTGCGCGACGTCCGCAACGTGGTCTACGCCGACGTCGCGTTCAGCAACTACCTCCTGCTCGAGCAGCAGTCGGTCATCAAGGCGCTGGACGCGAACCTCGACCCGGACGCGCCGAACATCTCGCTGGCCGAGGGCGCGGTGAAGTACGCGGCGGAGATCATCCCGCTGGTCGAGAACGTCGCGCTGGACACCGTCTGGCTCGGCCTGCGGGTGCGGGGGACCGGCGAGCAGTACCGGGCGAACCGTGCCTCGGACGTGTACCTCAGCGGCACCGCCGTCGAGGGCCCGGGCGACCTGGTCGCGTACCTGACGGAGTCGTTCGGGAACCCGGAGTTCTACGTCGACTCGACCGACGGGTTCGACGCCGCCGACGGGTACCGCGACGACACCGCGACCCTGCCGCCCGACGCGCACACGCACATGAGCTGGGCGTTCACCGAGCCCGGTGTGTACCAGCTGTCGATGGGGGCGAGCCTGGCCGTCGCGCCGGACGAGCGGCCGGTCGCCCTGGGGGAGCGGACGTTCACGTTCGCCGTCGGGGTCGATCCGCACTCGGTGCCGGGCATGGACGGGGTGGAGGTGCTGGACGCGGGGCATGCCGACCTGACCGTCGACATCGACACCGGCGATCTGTACCTGCTGGCCGACCCGCACGGCGGCGGCGACGCCCATCAGCAGGTGTACGACCCCGCGACGACGGTGATCGAGGTGCCGAACAAGGCCCTGCACGAGATCCCGGCCGGCGAGGACTTCCGGTTCCTCGGCCGTCCCGGCGACCCGATCTTCCAGCTGCCGCAGGCGGTGCTCGGCCGGCACGTGCACGGCGAGATCGATCCGCACCTGTGGCAGGACGTCGGCAACGCGATCTCCTACGTCGAGCTGATGCGCGACACGCTGATCGGCGTCGACCCGGACGGCGCGCGGGAGTACCGGGACAACGCCGCGCGCTACATCGGCGAGCTGGAGCGGCTGGACGCGTACGTTCGCGACACCATCGCGGCGATCCCGGAGTCGCGGCGGCACCTGGTGACCACGCACGACGCGTTCGGCTACCTGGCCGCGGCCTACGACGTGCGGATCTCCGGGTTCGTCACCCCCAACCCGGCCGCCGAGCCCAGCCTGGCCGACCGCCGCAAGCTGGCCGAGACCATCCGCAACCTGCGCATCCCCGCGGTCTTCCTCGAGCCGAACCTGGTCACCCGGTCGTCGACGCTCACCGAGGTCGCCGACGACCTCGGCGTCCGGGTCTGCCCGATCTACGGCGACACCTTCGACGACGAGGTCACCGGCTACGTCGAGATGATGCGATTCAACGCCGAGTCGCTGCGCACCTGTCTGACCGAACCAGCGGAATGAGGACGATGACGCGACGACTCGTGCCCCTGCTGGGGGCGGGCCTGCTGACGATGACGGCGGCCGCCGGCGCGGCGGCCACCGGCGACCCGGACCTGGACCAGGAGATCGACGCCGACCAGCCCGTCGCCACCGATCAGGCGGTGCTGAGCGACGGCCACGTCGACATCGGCCCGCGCTACGTCGACGGCGCCTGGACGCTGCTCGTCCACGACGACCACGCCGCCCCGCCGACCTGGCGCACCGTGCCGGCCACCGTGTTCCAGGTCGGCGACGCCGCCCTGACGCCGGTGCCGGACAACCCCGACTACGCCTTCCTGCCCGCCGAGCCGGGCACCGAGGTGCACGTCGTGCCGCAGGCGCAGCGGCCGGACGTGATCTGGGTGGGCTGGAACACGCAGGACCCCACGGTCATGGACAGCGTCGACCGCGGGGCGACGCTCACCCTGCGCGGTGTGCAGGGCCCGGGTGACGTGGTGATGTTCCTGCAGAGCGGCACGCTGGGCGAGCCTGAAGTGCTGTGGGACAGCCGGGAGCCGTACCCGCAGGACGTCTGGGTCGAGGTGAACACCCACACGCACGCCAACTGGGTCTTCGCCGAACCGGGCGTCTACCTGGTCGAGGTCGAGGTCTCGGCCGACCTCGTCTCGGGCGCGGCCGAGGCGGACACGCAGGTCCTCCGGTTCTCCGTTGGCGACGCCACCAGCACGGACGAGGCGTTCGCCACCGAGTACGCCGCCGCGCCCGAAGCGACCGACGCGCCCGCACCGGACGCGACCGGCTCGCCCGCCGCGGCGGAGGATCCTGTCAACGACGGCGAGGCGCCGCCGCTGCTGGCCGGGGTGGCCGGCGCGGCCGTCCTCCTCGTTGCCGTCGCGGTGGTCGCCGCGCTGCGCGGCCGGAGCGCGAAGCGCCGGGCCCGGGCCGACGGCGCGCCGTGAGCGTCCTCGAGGTCCGCGGCGTGACGGTCGGCCTGGGCGGGCGCACGGTGCTGCACGACGTCGACCTGTCCGTCGGGCTCGGCGAGCTGGCCGGGCTGATCGGCCCGAACGGCGCCGGCAAGACGACGCTGCTGCGGGCGGTCCTGGGCCTCGTGCGGGTGAGCGCCGGGAGCGTGCTGGTCGACGGCCGCCCGGTCCGGCCGCGGCGCGCGCCGGTCGGCTACGTGCCGCAGCGGCACGAGTTCGCCTGGGACTTCCCGATCTCGGTCGAGAACGCCGTCATGACCGGCCGGAGCGGGCGCATCGGGCTGCTCCGCCGGCCCGGGGTGGACGACTGGCGCGCCGTGGGCGCGGCCCTGGAGCGGGTGGGCATGGGCGACCTGGCCCGCCGGCCGGTCGGCGAGCTCTCCGGCGGGCAGCGGCAGCGGGTGCTGGTCGCCCGGGCGCTGGCGCTGCAGCCGCGGGTGCTGCTGCTGGACGAGCCGTTCACCGGCCTGGACCTGCCCACCCAGGAGCTGCTCACCGCCCTGTTCCGCGAACTGGCCGGCGAGGACCATGCGGTGCTGATGACCACCCACGACCTCGTCGGCGCCCTCGACACCTGCACCCGGATCGCGCTGCTCAACCGGACCATCGTCGCCGACGCGCCGCCCAGCGAGCTGCTCGACCCCGAGCCCTGGATGCGGGCGTTCGGCGTGGGGGAGAACAGCCCGCTGCTGAAGATCCTGAAGGTGATGTGAGCCGTGTCGATCCCCGAGTTCATCGCCGACCTCACCAACCCCGACCTCGCGTTCCTGCCGAAGGCGCTGCTGATCGCGGTGATGTCGAGCGTCGTCTGCGGCGTCGTCGGCTGCTACGTCGTGCTGCGCGGCATGGCGTTCATCGGCGACGCCGTCGCGCACGCCGTCTTCCCGGGCCTGGCGATCGCGTTCGTGCTGCAGGGCAGCCTCGTCGCCGGGGGAGCGGTGGCCGGTGTCGTCACGGCCGTGCTGGTGGCCGTCTTCGCGCAGAACCGCCGCGTCAAGGAGGACTCCGTCATCGGCGTCTTCTACGTGGCCTCGTTCGCGCTCGGCGTCGTGATCATCTCGCGGGCGCCCGGGTACGCGGGGTCGCTGCAGCAGTTCCTGTTCGGCTCGATCACCGGCATCCCGGACGAGGACCTCTACACCGCGGCCGTCACCGGCGTGCTGCTGCTGGCCGTCGTGCTGCTCCTGCACCAGCAGTTCGTCACCGTCAGCCTGGACCGCGAGCTGGCCCGCGCGGTCGGGCTGCGGGTGTTCTGGCTCGACATCGCGCTGTATGTGCTGGTGACGGTCGCGATCGTCATCTCGGTCCAGACCATCGGCAACATCCTGGTGCTCGCCCTGCTCGTCACGCCGGCCGCCGCCGCCCGGCTGCTGACCGACCGGCTCGGCGCGATGATGCTGCTCGCCCCGGCGATCGGCGGGTCCGGCGCGGTCGTCGGGCTGTACCTGTCGTGGAGCTACGACCTCCCGGTCGGCGGCACCATCGTGCTGGTGCTGGCCGCCGTCTTCCTGCTGGCCTGGACGTTCGCGCCGCGGCACGGCCTGGTGGCTAGACGCTGGCGCGGCGCCGCCGGCGACGTCGTCGCAGCACGAGCGCGGTGACGACGACGGCGAGCCCCGCCAGCGCGAGCCACGGCACGACCCAGAGGCGGGCGGCGGCGACGTCCGGTGGCGGCATCGGCTCGAGCGCCCGGCCGCCGGACGTCTCGGGCCGGACCTCGACGTCGACGTCCATGGGCCCGAGCTGCCAGACACCCCCGACGACGGCGGAGCCGGCGACGGAGTCGCCGGGCAGCAGCTCCGGCAGCGGCTCGCCGGTCCAGCCGCGCTCGCCCAGCCCGAACGGCCCAGCGACACGGACGGCGGGCCGGCCGGCGAGGCGCACGTTGCCCTCGTTGCGCACGGTGTACTCCACCCGGACGGCGCCGGGCTGGCCGAGCGGCGGGCCGTCGAACACGAGGCGGACGTCGTCGACGGTGAGCCCCGGCCGGAGGGTGCCGGTCACCCGCAGGTAGATGCGGGCGCCGACCCGCCGGTCGACGGCGACCTGCCCCTCGCCGGTCGCGGCGCGGGTGGTGAGGCCGGCCACGATACCGCCGGCGTGGTCGCCGGGCGTCGCGTCCGCCGGGACGGCGATGCGGAACGGCACGTCGACGCGCGAGCGGGCCGGGATCGTGACAGTCGGTTCGCCCAGGTCGACCCACGAGCCGACCCCGGTGGGCGCCTCGGCGGCGGGCAGCAGGTCGAAGCCGCCCTGCGTGTTGCGCACGGCGTCGCTCGCGTACAGGGCGAGGGTGAGCGGCTGCTCGGTGTAGTTGGACACGGCGACGACGTCGCTCACGACCGCGCCGGGGTCGACGGTGTGCTCGAACGCCGCGCGCTCGCCCGGACCGTCCGGACCGGATGGCACGATGCCCCAGGTCACGGGTGGCGAGTCGGCTGCTGCCGGCGCCGCGGCGAGGCCGGCGGCGACGGTCAGGAGGAGGGCCGCGAGCGGGCCGGTGGGTCGCACGGATGGGCTCCGATGGGTCCGGGCAGCGGCCGGCGCGACCGGCCAGGGCGGACCGGTCGCGCCGACACGTCATGCGGTGGTGACTCAGATGGCCGTGAAGGTGATCGTCGCCTCGTAGGTGCCGGCGACGAGCGTGGTCGGCGCCTCGATCAGCAGGCCGGCGCCGAGCCGGCTGGTGCCGGCTCCGTCACCGGCCGCCGCGGCGGCCAGCGGCCGGCTGACGGAGAGGCCGTCGCCGGTGTCCGGACCCGGCGCGACGCTGCCGCCGGCCGTGACCCCGCCGCCGCCGGGCTGCTCGGCGACCAGCGGCGTCCAGCCCAGGTGGCCGCCGCCGAGGACGTCCCCGCCGTCAGAGGTGAAGTCGCCGACCTGGCCGGACACCACCCAGCCGGGCGTCGCGGCGCGGGTGTCGGTGACCGTGACCGGGCGCAGGTCGCCGGTGGACGTCCACCGGTCGGCCGCCGCCCCGAGCTCGAAGTCGCTCATCACGACCTCGGCGTCGTCCGGGTCCACGCTGGCGACCAGCGCGCCCTCGTCCTCCGGCAGGGTGGCCACGATCCGCTGCGCGAGGTCGCCCGGCGGCTCCGGCTCGCCGTGGTCGTCGACGACGATCGTGACCGGCGCGGACTCCGCCACCACGGCGTGGTCCGCGTCGTAGAGCCGGACGATGACCGCGACACCGTTGTGGTCGGCGGTGGCGGTGAAGCTGTACTCGCCGGTGCCGGCGTCGGGCACGACCACCCACTCGCTCGCGCCCGGTACGCGGGTGAACCAGTGGTAGTGGTCCAGCCCGGTCGGCGGGTCCTGCACCGCGGTGAGCGTGACGATGTCGCCGGAGTGGTAGTGGCCGGCCAGGCCCGAGATGCCGAGCGTGGTCGAGGGCGCCGGTTCGGCGTCGCCCACCTGGAACGTGTAGGTGACCGGCGCGCTGGTGACGGTGCCGCCGCCCGCCAGCGTCCCGCTGCCCCGGACGGTCAGCGTGTAGCGGCCGGTCTCCGTGAACGCCCAGTTCGCGTGGGCGTGGACGTTGGCGTTCGGCGAGATCGTGCCGGGCAGCTGGAAGCCGCCGCCGAGCACGGAGATCGGCTCGCCGAACGAGCCGGTCTGCCACAGGAACACGTCGCCGGGTCCCTGGACGTCGGTGACCTCGATGCGCAGCGGGTTGGTGAACACGCCCGCCGGGATCTGCTCCGTGCTCCAGCCCGGCCAGATCAGCTCCGGGTCCTGGGTCTGCGGCAGGTAGTACACGGTGTCGCCCGCGTCGCCGAGGAAGCTCAGGCTCGGCGGCACGGGGTCCGGCAGCACCATCGCCGCCTCGGGCTTGACCTGCAGCAGCACGTCTTCGGGCGCATGCGGGACGTGGTGCCCGGTGACGTCCTCCTGCAGGACGACGCCCAGGGTGTCGTCCTGCCAGGTCATCGTGAACGCGTCGATGTGCCCGGAGTCCAGCACCAGCTCGAACTCGCCGGCCGCCGCGGTGGCCGTGGCGCTCGCCGCCAGCAGCGCACCCGCGACGACAGGGACGGCCAGCGACTTGGCGCCCCCTGAGAGCAGGGTTCTCATCGTGTTCCTCTCCAGTCGGAAGGCTGTGCCTCGCACACTAATGAGAATCGTTATGATTAACAATAGGCGATTCGCCGGCCCCGAGTGGGAGGTGCGACGACGGCGCGTCTGAGAGGGTGGGCAGCATCCAGACGCCGGACCGACCCGTCACACTTCGGCCGGCGGATCGGTCATATTGGTGTCGGCGAGCACTGGTCGAGCCGCGAGACAAGAGCGGGAGACCGGGTTTCAGACGGCCCCGGGGTCCAGGGCCTGGGGGTACGCGTCAAGCAGACTGCGGCTGGTCCCACCCGTCGCCAGTACTCGCCGGGTCCGCCCTCCGCCGCCCCCGGCGCCGAGTTGATCATGGAGAAGGTCGGCTTCCGAGCGCCTCCAGAGCCGACCTTCTCCATGATCGACACGAGTCAGGTGCACCCAACGGCGCACGGCCACTTAGTCCGCTTGAAGCGCGGCTGCGCGGCTAAGAGAATGGGCAGTGGGGGGACGCCCAACTGAGGCGCCCCGACCCGACTAGACCGGTGCGCCCGCTCGCACGCCGGCCGGCAGGGCGGTCCGGAGCTGCCGCCGGGAGCTGATGTCGAGTTTCGCGAACACCTTGCGCAGGTGCCACTCGACCGTGTGCGGGCTGATGAACAGCTGCGCTCCGATCTCCGGGTTGGTCAGCCCGTCGCCGGCCAGGCGCGCGATCTGCGCCTCCTGCGTGGTCAGCGCGAGGCCCGAGCCGGTCGAGCGCCGATGCACGGTCTCGCCGGTGGCCTGGAGCTCGCGGCGGGCACGTTCGGCGAACGCCTCGGCGCCGATGCGGGCGAACGTCTCGTGGGCGGCGCGCAGTTGCTCGCGGGCGGACGCACGGCGGTTCTCGCGGCGCAGCCACTCGCCGTACAGCAGCCGGGCACGGGCCTGCTGGACGGCGGCCCGGCTGCGGCCGAGCCGCTCGATCGCCTCGCGGTAGAGGGCGTCGGCCCGTTCACCGTCGGCGAGCAGCGCCGCCGACCGGGCGCCGACGCCCAGTGCCCAATCGGTGCCGCTGGAACCGGCGCGTTCCAGGAGCAGCTCCAGCGCCGCTCCGGCCTCGGCGGGGGCGCCGGCACGGACGGCGGCCTCGACCAGCTCGGCCAGCGACCAGCCGTAGAACCCCAGGTCCTCGTAGTCGCAGGCGGTCCGGGCCGCCGCGAGGGCAGCCCCGTAGTGGCCCAGGCCGTTGTCGAGCACCGCGGTCGCGTAGCCGGCCAGCCCGAGGGCGCGGCCCTCGCCCCTGGCCTCCGCCTCGTGGACGGCGGCGTCGATCGCGGCCCGCGCAGCGGTCTCGTCGCCGCGCCAGGCGGCCAGCAGGATCGGCGTGTAGCGCAGCGGCGGGTTGCCGGTGGCCGCCGCGATGGCCTCGGACTCCTCGATCAGCGTCGCCGCCGCCGCGAACTCGCCCGCATGCAGGTGGACGCCCGCGCGGTAGCTGAGCGCGACCGGCAGGACGGTGAGGGCGCCGGCGCCGCGGGCCAGCCGGACGGCGCGCGTGGCGAGGTCGTGCCAGGCGTCGTCGTCCCACAGGTCCGGCGCGATGGGTTCCGGCGCGACCGGGCAGGCCAGCCACAGCCAGCTCATGACGGCGTCGTCGGCGTCGTCGCCCCGGAACGCCTGGAGGGCGCGGGTGAGCGCCGGCACGCCGGCCGCGTAGCCGTCGGCGAGCCGCGTCGCGACGCCGTCGAGCAGCAGGTCGGTGGGCCGCGGCGGCCGCGGTCCGGACGGGACCGCCCGGGCGGCCGCGGCGGCGGCCGGGAGCCCGGTGCCCAGGCGGCCGGCGAAGAACGCGGCCCCGAGCGCCTCGAGGTAGGTCTCCCGGGCCGCGGCCCGATCCAGCGGCTCGAGCCGGCGGGCCGCGTCGAGCAGCTGCGCGACGGCGTCGCCGCCACGCCGCCGGACGGACGTGATCTGCGCGCGCAGCCGTGCCACCTGCGCCCGGTGCAGCTCGTCGAGCGGACCCAGCTGCGCCGTGGCGAGCAGCGCGTGCGCGGTGTCGGGCGCACCGGCACGGAGCTTGGCCCGCGCCGCCGCGATCGCCCGGACGCCGCGCCGGACGGGGTCAGGCGTCAGCTCCGCGGCCCGCTCGAGGAAGGCCGCCGCGGCCGCCACGCCGCCGCGGCTCTGTGCCCGTCCGGCGGACCGTTCCAGCTCGGCCGCCACCGCCTCGTCCGGCCCGGCCGCGGCCTGCGCGCGATGCCAGGCGCGCCGGTCCGGGTCGGCGTCGGGGTCGGTCGCCTCGGCCAGCGCGCGGTGGACCTCGCGGCGGTCGCCGCTGCCGGCCGCCCGGTAGGCCGCCGAGCGCACCAGCGGATGCCTGAACCGGACCCGGGCGCCGAGCTCGATCAGGCCGGCCGTCTCGGCGGCCCCGGCGGCGTCGGCGCCCAGCTCCAGCAGCGTCGTCGCGCGCAGCAGCAGCGAGACGTCGCCGACCGGCTCGGCAGCGGCGACGAGGAGGAATCGCTGCGTCGTCGGCGGCAGCGACCGCACCCGGCGCAGGAAGCTGTGCTCGATGCGCCCCGGCAGCGGGCCCGCGTCCGGGCGCCAGAACCCGCCGGCCAGCTCCGCCGCCGTCACGCCGCGCGGCAGCTCCAGCAGCGCGAGCGGGTTCCCGCGCGTCTCGGCGACGATCCGGTCGCGAACGTGCTCGTCCAGCCGTCCGGGAACGGCGGAGTCCAGCAGCGCCCGGGCGTCGGCGTCGCTGAGGCCGCCGACCGTCAGCTCCGCCAGACCGGCCAGCTCCAGGTGCGCGTCGAGATCGCGGACCGCGAACACCATCGCGACCGGCTCGGCGGCCAACCGGCGCGCGACGAACGCCAGGACCTGCAGCGACACCTGGTCCAGCCACTGGGCGTCGTCGACGACGCAGACGAGCGGCCGGTCGGCGGCGACGTCGGCTAGCAAGCTGAGCACCGCCAGCCCCACGAGGAACCGCTCCGGCGGCCGGCCCGCGCTCAGGCCGAACGCCGTGACCAGCGCGTCGTGCTGCGGCGCCGGCAGCCGGTCGAGCCGGTCCAGGAACGGCAGGCACAGCTGGTGCAGCCCGGCGAAGGCCAGCTCCATCTCGGACTCGCTGCCCGCGGCCCGCGCGACGCGGCAGCCGGCGGCCCGCCCGAGCAGGTGGTCGAGGAGCGCGGACTTGCCGATGCCGGCCTCACCGCGCAGGACCAGGACGGCGCTCTGACCGGCTCGGGCCTTGAGGAGCAGCCCGTCCAGGACGTCGCACTCGCCGTGCCGGCCGCGTAGCCCGAGCGCCGGATCCATCATCGGCATCGCCCCTGGCGAGCCTACTGAGGCCCCGTGGCCGTGGCAACGGCGTGACCCCGGACGGGCGGGGCCACGCCGCTGGAACCGGGCCCCGCTACGTCGTCACGGCGTCGACGGCCTCCAGGATCGAGGCCGTCACGGCGTCGGGCTCGGAGACGCTGAGCGCGTGCGACGCGCCCTGCATCTCCCGGGTCGCCTTGGCGCCCGCCCGCTCGGCCAGGTAGCGGTGCAGCGCGACCGGGATGTTGAGGTCCTGGTCGCTGAAGACGAACCACGACGGGATCGTCCGCCAGGCCGGCGTGCCGGTGGCCAGCTCTGCGGTGAGCGCGGCCTCGGTGGCGGGGCGCTGGGTCGCGCACATCACCGCGGCCTGGGCGGCCGGGACGTCGGCGCAGAACTGGTGGTGGAAGGCGTCCGGCCGGATGGCGAGATCGTTGCCGCCGGTCGAGACCGGGTACGCGTTCAACGCCTCGCCGAGCGTGCTGCCGGGGAACTTCGTCGACAGCCCGAACGCGGACTCGCCCTGGTCGGGCGCGAACGCGCAGACGTAGACGAGGGCGGCCACGGAGGTGCTGCCGGCGGCGGCCTCGGTGATCACCATGCCGCCGTAGGAGTGGGCGACCAGCACCACGGGGCCGTCGATGGACGCGAGGACGTCGCGCACGTAGGCCGCGTCGCCGGACAGGCTGCGCAGCGGGTTGGCGACGGCGACGGCGTCGAGCGACCGCTCCCGCAGGCGCTCGACGACGCCGGACCAGCTCGCGGACTCGGCGAAGGCGCCGTGGACGAGGACGATGGTGGGCTGCTGCTCGGACATGGGTCCTTCTCTTCTCGTGAGGTCCCGGCGCGCTAGTCGCGGCCGAGCGCCTTGCGCAGGACGTGGATCGCCTGCTCGACCGCGGCGGTGGAGGCGGCCGTCCCGCGGACGGGGTTGAGCATCATGAAGTCGTGCAGCGTGCCGTTGTAGCGGGCGCTGGTGATGCGGACGCCGGCCGCGGTCAGCTTGCGGCCGTACGCCTCGCCCTCGTCGCGCAGGACGTCGTTCTCGTCGACGACCAGGAAGGTCTCGGGCAGCCCGGCCAGCTCCTCGAGCGTCGCCCGCAGCGGCGACGCGGTGATCTCGTCGCGCTTGTCCTTCTCCGGCAGGTAGGCGTCCCAGAACCACTCCATGGCCTTGGCCGTCAGGTGCGGGCCGCCGGCGAACTCGCGGTAGCTGGCCGTGTCCTGCCCGGCGTCGGTGACCGGGTAGTACAGCGACTGGTGGACGAACGTCACGTCGCCGCGCCGCTTGGCGAGGATCGTCAGCGCCGCGGTCATGTTGCCGCCGACGGAGTCGCCGGCGACGGCGAGCCGCGAGGCGTCGAGGCCCTCGCCGGCGCCGTGCGCGGTGATCCAGCGCGCGGTGGCGTAGGCCTGCTCGATCGCGACCGGGTAGCGGACCTCGGGGGAGCGGTCGTACTCGACGAACACGAGCGCGGCCTGTGCGCCCACGGCCAGTTCGCGGACCAGGCGGTCGTGGGTGCCCGCGTTGCCGAGGATCCAGCCGCCGCCGTGGACGTACAGCACCGCGGGCAGCGGCCCGCCTGCGCCGGCAGGCCGGACGAGGCGCACGCGGACGTCACCGACGTCGGCGGGGACGGTGATCCACTTCTCGTCGACGTCGGGCAGCTCGACGGGCGCGGCCTGGACGTCGTCGAGCACCTTGCGGGCGCCCTCGGGTCCGCGCTCGTACAGCGGGGGCGGGGTGGCGGCGGCGTCGGCGAATGCCTGAGCGGCCGGTTCGAGGACGGGGTTGCTCATGGCTCTGTGCCCTTCTGCGAGAGATCGGTTCACCGCGTACGACCGGGCAGCGGTGCGGGGCGTGACACCCGCGGGGCGTCGCGCCGTCCGCTTTCGACGGCGGCCTCCGAGACGAGGACGCCCTCCAGCACGGTGAGGTCGCCGGCCCGGGCGGCCGCGAGGAACGCCTCGACGAGGCGCCGCCGGCCGGCCGGGTCGACCGGCGCCGTCCGCCCGGACGAGAGCCGCTGCCGCGCGCGCCGTACCAGCTGCCGGGCGTGGGCGACGCGGAGCTGCAGCACGTCGGAGATCCGGCGGTACGGGTAGGCGAACCCCTCGCGCAGCACGTACGCCGCCCGCTCGGCCGGCGTCAGACGTTCCATCAGCAGCTGGACCGCCAGCTCCACCGCCTCGCGCCGCTCCGCCTGGACGTCGGGGCCGTTCCGGTCGTCGGGCGACTCCGGCGGCTCCGGCAACTCCGGGCCGACGTCCAGCTCGTGCCGCCTCCGGGCGGACTGGCGGACGTTGATGGCCAGCCGGACCACCGTGGTGGAGAGGAACGCCCCGTGGTCGAGGACGACCGTCCGGTCGGTGCGCTGCCACCGGATCCAGGCTTCCTGCACGACGTCCTCCGCCTCGGGGGCGCTGCCGAGGACCCGGTACGCGATCGTGAACAACCGCGGCCGCTGCCCCATGAAGATCGACGTCGCCCGGTCCAGGTCCCGACCGGCCTCCAGCAGCTGCGTGTCCACTGCGCCTCCCCGTGAGTGCCCCCGGCGCGCGTCGCGATGACGCCACCAGAACCAACCTCCCGGTCCGGACCGCGTGGCCGCGCCCTGGAAAGGCCGTGGGCCGGTCCGTGGTGGGTGCGTGGGCACGGGGTGTCACGGATCGCCGTCCCGCTCGGTCGAAGGGGTGAGAACACCGGCGACCGGATGAGGTGACCATGAGCGACGCAGACGTGCGGCTGCAGGCGGCGGTCCTGCACGTGGGCAGCGTGGACCGCGCGACCGCGTTCTACACGCGGCTGCTGGGCCTGGAGGTGGCGCGCCGTTCGCCGGACGCCGCACTCCTCGCCACCCCGGCCGGCACCTCGACCATCGCGATGCGCGAGCGCCACGTCCAGCACGTCACGGACCGCATCGTGCAGGCGCTGGTCTGGCGCCTGGCGACCATCGACCTGCTCGACGATCTCGAGCGGCGGGCGGAGGACCTGTCGGCGCAGACCACCAGGCACCTGCTCGCCGAGGACGCCATCACGGTGCTGAACGTGTGGGATCCCGAGGGGCAGCGCCTGGTCTTCCTGCACCACGACGGCGAGAACGACGTGCCGGAGCGCATCCCGGCCGAGGTGTTCTGGTACTGATCAGGCGCCCGCCTGCTCGTCGTCGGCGTTCTCCGCCGCTGCGAGGACGCCGCGCAGCATCGTCTCGTACTCCTCGGCCTCGACCGGGTCGAACCGCCACTGCGCCATCGGCTCCTCCATGGCCTCCTCCGGGTGGCTCGACTCGACCTGCCTCAGCTCCTCACGGACCTCGCGTTCCAGCTCCGGCCTGTCCACGGACTCCGTCATCACCGCTCCGTTCGATCTGGATGTCAGGTACGACCGGACACCGGCGCCGTCCGTGACAGCGATCGCATGCAACGGTGGCTCGGCGCCGTAGCGGTGCCACACTCCCGCGCCGGAACAGTGGGCGATCGCTCCATGGCCGGCGCCCGGCGGCGTCCGGGAGCCTGGCGTACATGGAGACGTTCGACGTGGCCGTCGTCGGCCTGGGCGCGCTGGGCAGCGCTGCCGCCTACCACCTGGCCCGGAAGGGCGCCGCCGTCGTCGCGTTCGAGCAGTTCGAGCTCGGGCACGTGCGCGGCGCCTCGCATGACACGTCGCGCATCGTCAGGACGTCCTACGGGGAGGAGCGGTACGTGCGCCTGGCGCAGTCGGCGTACCGCGACTGGGCCGACCTCGAACAGGTCGCCGGCGAGCGGTTCCTCACCGTCACCGGCGGCGTCGTCTTCCTGCCGACGGACGGCCCGTACGACGCCGCCGACTTCAGCACCAGCCTCGACGCCGCAGGTGTGCCGTACGACCTGCTCGGCCCGGACGACGTGAGTGCGCGCTGGCCGCAGTTCACGCTCGCCGGGAACGTCGAGACCGTCTACACGCCGGACACCGGCATCGTCCACGCCGCCCGCACGGTCGCGACGCTGCAGCTGCAGGCGCGCGTGCACGGCGCGGTCATCCGCGACCGCACGCCGGTCGAGCGGCTCCGCCCGGACGGCGCCGGCGTCGTCGTCCACACCGCGACGGGCGACGTGCGGGCGCGCAAGGTGGTCGTGGCGGCCGACGCCTGGACGAACCGGCTGCTGGAGCCGCTGGGCGCGGCCATCCCGCTGGTCACGATGCAGGAGCAGGTCACCTACTTCAAGCCGGACGACCCGGCGGCCTTCGACCCCGCGCGCTTCCCGGTCTGGATCTGGGAGGACACGCACTGCTTCTACGGGTTCCCGGCCTACGGCGAGCCGACGATCAAGGCCGCGCGCGACGTCTCGGACCACCTGATGACGCCGGAGGAGCGCACCTTCGTGCCCGCACCCGAGCTGGTCGAGCAGCTCACGTCGTTCCTGGGCGGCATCGTCCCGGGCCGCGGCGTGCCGCTGCGCACTGTCACCTGCCAGTATGCGCTGACGCCGGACCGCGAGTTCGTCCTCGGGCCGCTGGACGAGCACCCGGACGTCCTCGTCGCGCTGACCGCCGGGCACGGGTTCAAGTTCACCCCGGCGATCGGGCGGATCCTCGCCGAACTGGCGATCGACGGCGGGACCGCCGACGACATCTCCGGCTTCGCCGCGCCGGCCTGACCCGGGCGCCCTCAGTCGAGGTCGAACTCGTTGCCCTCGATGTCCTGCATGAGGATGCACGACTCGTTGTCCTCGTCGGCGAGCAGGACCCGCACTTCGACCGCGCCGAGCGCGACCAGCCGGGCGCTCTCGGCCTGGAGGGCGGCGAGGCGCTCGTCGCCGACGAGTCCGGTGCCGACCCGCACGTCGAGGTGCACCCGGTTCTTGACGACCTTGCCTTCGGGGACGCGCTGGAAGTACAGCCGCGGGCCCACCCCGTTGGGGTCGACGCAGGCGAACGCCGAGCCCTGCTGCTCGGGCGGCAGCGTGCGCTCGAAGTCGTCCCAGCCGGCGTACCCGTCCGGTGGCGGCTGGACGACGTACCCGAGCACCTCGCACCAGAAGCGAGCGAGGCGCTCGGGTTCCGCGCAGTCGAAGGTGACCTGGACCTGCCTGACCGACGTCATCGGCCCACCCTAACGGCGCGCGCCGGCCGCCGAGATCCCGAGGTTAGATCCGGGCGTGGCGGAACGGCGACGCCAGCAGCATCAGCACGGTACCGGCGAAGATCACCGCGGCGATCACCAGCGCGGACGCCAGCCCCAGCCGGTCGGCGAGCAGCCCCGCGAGCGGCGACGCGACCACGACCACGCCCCGGTTGAAGGACCGCATCGTCGTGTTCGTCCGCGCCTGCAGGGCGTCCGGAGTCAGCGCCTGCCGGAAGGTCATCTCGTGCGAGTTGCTGAGCCCCATCGCGAGGCCGTACAGCCCCTGGCCCACGCCGAGGAGCACCGGGGCGAGGACGGTCCCGGTCCCCGCCCCGGCCGTCGCCACCACAACGACGGCGACGGTGATGACGGCGTGGGCGGCGATGATCGCCCCGCCGGTGCCGAACCGGCGGCCGGCGGCCGTGCTCACCGACGCACCCAGCAGAGCGCCCACGCCGGCCGCGGCGGTCGTGAGGCCGAAGGTGGACGGGGACAGCCCGAGCTCCACCAACGCCCAGACGGGGAGCACCACCAGCACCATCGCGTTCGCGGCGAACCACACGTGGGTCGCGACGGCCAGCCGCGCCAGCCCGGACCCGCCGTACACCCAGCGGACCCCCTCGGAGATCTCACGCCGCAGGCTCGGCACCGGTCCGCCGGCCCGGTCGCGCGGCTCGTCCACCCGGGTCGTCGCGACCATGACCGCCGAGAACACGTAGGTGACAGCGTCGGCGAGGACCGCCAGCGGCGCCCCGATCAACCGGACCAGCAGCCCGCCGAGCGCGGGACCGGCCGTCTGCGCCACGGCATCGGCGCCGTCGATGCGCGCGTGCGCCCGTTGCAGGTGAACGCGCTGCACGAGCCGCGGCAGGAACGCCATCGAGGCGGCGTCGTTCACCAGGGAGGCAGCGCCGAAGCACGCCACCAGGACCACGAGCAGCGGCAGCGTCAGCAGGTCGGCGGCCCACGCGGCCGGGATCATCAGCAGCACCGCGGCCCGGGCCAGGTCGCTGGTGATCATGACCGGCCGCCGCCGCACCCGGTCCACGAGCGCGCCCACCACCAGCCCGGCCAGGAGGTAGGGCAGCCAGCGGGCCGAGCTCACCCACCCGACCTCCGTGGCGCCGCCGTCCAGGTCGAGCACCACGAGCGTTTGCAGCGCCAGCAGCGTGACGTAGCTGCCGAGTCCCGAGACGGCCTCGCCGGCCCAGAACCGCCGGAACCCCGGCGGCGGGAACGGCGGCTCGGCACTCACCCGCCCACTCTGCCGCACGCCACCAGCCTTGCCCCGCCGCCCCCAGCCCGCCGAGCGCTGCCCCACCCCAGCCGAGTGACGTGCACCTCAACCGAGCGAAGTTCCCTGCCGCACCACGTTCCAGCTGAGCTCTGCCGGACCCTGCCAGAAATGAGGCTCTCCTGCTGCTGACGTTGGCGACGGGGACGAGTGCGGTCCCGTGATGGTCGTCGAACCGGCGGCTACCCGAGCATCCGTCGGATGCCGCCCGGATCGGGCCTGCGCTCGTCGGAATATCGGGTACTCGCCGTTGACCTGGGCATCGGCCGGTCCTGGGTGGTGTGTGGCGCTTTGCAATGAGCACCGTGACGCACCACCCGCGGCCGGGCGCAGCTTGGCACGGCTGGTCACCGCTCGGAACTGCGTATTTCGGGCGTCGGGGCGGTGACCAGCCGTGCCAAGGCGATGGTCAGCCGAGCCAAGGCCCGGCCCTGCCGCGGACGGGTGGTGCGTAGAGGTGCTCATTGCAAAGCACCGCGGACGGTTGGGTGGATCGCCAGCACCCCGGCGAAGCTAGGTACCGCGGCGCGCGGTGCCCACGATCGCGGCGACGAGGTCCGGCCACAGCTCCCACGGGGTGAGGTGGCCCATGTCGGGGTACACCCGCAGCTCGGAGCCGCCGATCGCCGCCGCGATGTCCACCGCCGCGCACCAGTGCAGGACGTCGTCGTCGCGGCCGTGCAGCACGAGCGTCGGCACCGTCACGCTGCGCAGACGCTCGAGCCGCTCGGGCGCCCGGCGCAGCGCGGCCCACTGGCGCGCGAAACCCTCCGGCGCGTAGCCGCGGTCGTAGGCCAGCCCCGCCGCCCAGGCGTGCCACTCCACCCGCGGGTCGTAGCGCTGCGGGCGGTCCGGCGTCACCGCCTCGACGGCGAACACGACCGCCTGCTCGCGGGTCAGCCGCGGGGGAGCGGACAGCAGCTCCTCGCGCTCGCCGTGCAGGATGTACCGCGGGTCCTGCCCGGGGATCGTGCTGAGCAGCCCGAGGCTGCGCACCCGCTCCGGATGGTCGAGCGCGACCACTTGCGCCATCATCCCGCCCATCGAGTGCCCGACGAGGTGGGCGGACGGCGCGCCGACGTGGTCGAGGACGCGGACGATGTCTTCGCCGAGGTCGGACAGCTCGTAGCCGCCGTCGACGTCCTCGGGCCCGCCGAAGCGCTGCGAGTAACCGGTGTCGCGGTTGTCCATCCGCACCACGCGGAGGCCCTCGGCGACCAGCAGCGCGACGAACTCGTCCGGCCAGGCGATCAGCTGCGCGCCGCCGCCGGCGACGAGCACGAGGACGGGGTCGTCCGGCGCGCCGGCGACCTCGTAGAAGATCTCGATCCCGTCGGTGTTCGCGTGCGGCATCGGGTCCTCCGTCAGTCGGCGTCGGGCGCGGCCCAGGCGGCCTCGCCGGTCGAGAGCACGTCGCCCTTGTCGTCGAGCGCCCAGACCCGGGCGCCGCCCGGTTGCGGCACGCCGGCCAGCCGGATCGGGGTGTCGACGTAGGCGGGCGCGATCGCGCGCATCGAGAAGCGGGCGACGGGGTGGTCAGGCGCGTTGCGGACGCAGAAGTCGAGCAGCAACAGCTCGAGCAGCGGCCCGTGGACGATGAGGTCCGGCTGTCCCTCGACGTCGCGCACCCAGTCGCGGTCGTAGTGGATGCGGTGGCTGTTGAATGTGAGCGCCGAGAACCGGAACAGCTGCACCGGGGTGACGGTCAGCTCGCCGGTCCACGTCCACTCAGCCTCGGCCGGACCGGCGACCGGCCGCGGCGCGCTGCCGGGCGGGGCCTCGCCGAGGAACACGTCGCGCTGCCGGATGGACGTCACGACCTCGGCGCCGGACCGGATGGTGCTCTCCAGCGTGACGAACACCAGCGGCCCGCTGCCGCCGGTCTTCTCCTTCACGTCGCCGAGCGTCGTCGTCAGCTCGAGCGTCTCGCCGAACCGGATCGGCCGGTGGAAGGTCAGCTCCTCGCCGGCGTACAAGCGGCGCGGCAGCGCGATGTCCGGGACGACGCCGTCGCGGCCGGGGGTGCCGTCGGGGCGCAGCTCGTCCAGCCGCGGTGCGGCGGTGAAGTACAGCTTGTGCCAGCCCGGCGGCAGCGCGTCGGGCTCGGCGGGGTCGGAGGGCGCGAAGGTGTCGCGGTAGGCGCGGGCCGGCTCGCGCCGGATCGTGTCGGTGCGGCTGGTCACAGCGACCTCCAGGTCCAGCGGCCGCCGAGCAGCGTCGCGGCGACGGTCATCCCGCGCAGGCCGGGCTCGTCCGGCGTCGATGGATCGGCCTCGACGACGACGAGATCGGCCGGTTCGCCGGCGGCGAGCGCGGTGCGGCCGCGGGCGCTCGCGGCCAGCGCCGCCTCGACCGGCAGCCGCTGCTCGGGATGCCACGCCGCGCGTCCGTCGCGGTGCCGGTGGACGGCTGCAGCGACCGACACCCACGGGTCCAGCGGCGCGACCGGCGCGTCGGAGCCCAGCCGGAGGACGGCGCCGGCGGCGTGCAGCGACCCGTAGGCGAAGGCGTGCTCCGCATGGCCGGCCCAGTGCCGGTCGGCGACGTCGCGGTCATCCATGGCGTGCTCGGGCTGGACGCTGGCGACCACCCCGAGCCGGGCGAACCGGGGCACGTCCTGTGGCCGGACCAGCTGCGCGTGCTCGATCGTACCGGGGACGCCCAGCTCCTCGAACGCGTCCAGGACCTCGGTGTTCGTGCGGTCGCCGATCGCGTGCACGGCGGCGTCGATGCCGTTCCCCGTGGCCGAGCGCAGCAGCCGGCGCAGCTCGGCCGGGCCGACGCTCTGGACGCCGTGGTCGCCGGTGCCGGGGTAGGGCTGCCAGCAGTACGCCGTGCGGGTGTTGAGCGAGCCGTCCGCGACGACCTTGAGCGGGCCGACGCGCACCAGGCCGTGCTCGTCCAGCATGTCGCCGGTGCGGTGCCCGGCGCGGATCGCGGCGTCGAGCCGGGCCGGCCAGACGGCCGCGTCGACCCGCAGCGACGTGACGCCCGCCGCGACCCGTTCGGGCCAGAGCGCGAGGAGGTCGTCGTTCTCGAAGTCGACGATGCCGACGACACCCCTCGCGGCAGCGGCGTCGGCGGACGCGCGGACGGCGTCGACGTCCTGCCCCGCCTCCGCGTCGATGCGCTGCAGCGTCCCGATCCAGTCCGTCTCGCGCAGCAGCCCCGACGGCGGCACCGGCAGACCGTACCTGCGCGAGGCGGCGGTGTTCAGCCAGCCGCAGTGCAGGTCGCCGCTGACCAGCACGACCGGGGTGCCGGCGGCGGCGTCGTCGAGCAGCGCGACCGACGGCTCGTCCGGCCAGAGCGCGTCGCGGAACCCGTAGCCGATCAGCACACCGGCCGCGGCGCCGGCGGCCAGCCGGGTGCGCACCATCGCGGCGGCGTCGGCGGCGCTCTTGGCCGCGGCCAGGTCGAAGCGGTCGCGGGCGGCGACCCACTGGGTGAAGTGGACGTGTGCGTCCCACAGGCCGGGGCCGACGAACCGGCCGTCCAGGTCGACGACCTCCGCGTCGCGCGGCGCCGGCACCGGAGTGCCGGCCGGGGTGACCGCGGCGAGCCGGCCGTCCTCGACCAGCACGTCGACGGGCTCGCCGCCGTAGCGGCGCCCGCCGCGCAGCAGCAGCGCCATCAGATCGCCCCCGCCTCGCGCAGCGCCGCGACGGCGTCCGCGTCGTAGCCGGCCAGAGCCGTCAGCACCAGCTCGGTGTGCTCGCCGAGGCCGCCGGCCCGCAGCGTCGTGTCGGCCGGCGTCTCGCTGAGCTTCACCGGCTGGCCGAACATGCGCACCTGCCCGAACTCCTCGTGGTCGACGCTGACGACCATCTCGCGCTCGGCCGTGGCCGGGTCGTCGACGACCTCGCCGACGCTCTTGACGGCGGTGAGCGGGACGGTGTCGCCGGCCAGCGCCTCGAGCTCGGCCTTCGTCCGGTCGGCGAACCAGCCGAGGACGATCGGGCGCACCCGCCGCTCGTAGACGTCCTGCTCGAACCGCTTGCGCATCGAGTCGATCTCCGGGTCGGCCGCGTGTTCTGGCGTCCCGAACAGCTCGCAGCTCAGCCGCCAGAACTTGTCGGTGTAGCCGCCGAAGAAGACGAAGCCGTCGGCGCAGGGGAACAGCTCGTACGGCCGCACCCACGGGTGCTGGTTGCCGGTGTGCGTGGCGACGACGCCGTCGACGGTGTAGTTGACGACGGCGTTCTCGGTGAGCGCGACGACGCTGTCGACCTGGGCGACGTCGACCAGCTGGCCGGCGCCGGTGCGCTCGGCATGCCGCAGCGCCATGAGCGTCCCCGTCACCGCGAAGAGGGTGGCGGCGAGGTCGCCGATCACGGTGCCGACCCGGACGGGGACGCCGCCGGGCGCGCCGTTCATCGACCACAGCCCGCCGGCGGCCTGCGCGGTGCTGTCGAACGCGGGCTTGGTGCGGTTGCGGCCGGTCTGCCCGTAGCCGGAGATCGCGGTGTACACCAGTCGCGGGTTGGCCTCGTGCAGCACGTCGTAGCCAACGCCGAGCTTGTCCATCGTGCCCGGGCGGAAGTTCTCGATCACGATGTCGGCGCGCTTCGCTAGGTCGATCAGCGCCTGCCGGCCCGCCTCGGTGGAGAGGTCGAGGGTGATGCCGAGCTTGCCGCGGTTGTACTGCGCGAAATAGCCGCTCAGCTCCTCGTCGCCGTGGCGCAGGTACGGCGGGAAGCCGCGGGTCACGTCGGGGTCGCGCGGGTTCTCGATCTTGATGACGGTGGCGCCGAAGTCGGCGAGGATCTCCGCGCAGTAGGGCCCGGCCAGGACCCGGGACAGGTCGAGGACGACCACGCCCGCGAGGGCGCCGGTGCGGTGCGGCAGCGTCACGTGAGAACTCCCGAGGGTCGGTCGGTGTCGGCCGCCGCGGCGAGCAGGGCCGTGGCGACGCGGGAGGCGACGGCGGGCCGGCGCAGCCGCTCGGCCATCCAGGCGCTGGTGCGGACGAGGGCGTCGAGGTCGAGGCCGGTCTCGATGCCGAGGCCGTGCAGCATCCACACGAGGTCCTCGGTCGCGAGGTTACCGGTCGCGCCGGGCGCGTACGGGCATCGTCCCAGGCCACCGGTCGACGCGTCGAACTCGGTGACGCCGGCGAGCAGCGCCGCGTGCACGTTGGCCAGCGCCTGGCCGTAGGTGTCGTGGCCGTGCAGCGCGATCGACTCTCGCGGCACGCCGGCCGCCCCGAGCGCCCCGATGACCGTCCCGATCTGGCCCGGTGTGGCGACGCCGATGGTGTCGCCCAGCGAGATCGTCGCGCACCCGGCGGCGTGCAGGTCGGCCGCGATCCCGGCGACGGCGGCGGGCTCGACCCGGCCCTCCCACGGGTCGCCGAAGGCCATCGACACGTAGCCGCGGGCCGCCAGCCCCGCGCGCCGTGCCGCCGCGGTGACCTCGGCCGCCTTGCGCGCGGCGGCGTCGCGGCCGGTGTTGAGGTTCGCCCGCGCGAACGACTCCGTCGCGCTGGTGATGACGGCGACCTCGGTGACACCGGCCGCGAGCGCGCGGTCGAGCCCGCGCTTGTTCGGGATCAGGCAGACCGTGCGGACGCCGCCCAGGTCGCCGTCCAGCTCAGTCAGCAGGTCCTCGGCGTCGGCGAGCGCGGGGATGACGCCGGGCGGCACGAAGCTGGTCACCTCCAGGTTCCGGACGCCGGCGGCGGCGAGGCGGCGGCAGAACTCCGCCTTCACCGCGGTCGGCACGACGGCGGACTCGGCCTGCAGCCCGTCGCGCGGGCCGACCTCGTACACCGTCACCTTCGGCGGCAGCCCGCCCGCGCCGGCGACCAGCGGCCGCGGCGACCACCGGGCCGTCATGACGCCCTCAGCTCGCGGAGCACCTGCTCCGCGTGCTCGACCCGGATCCGGCCGTCGGCGACCAGCCGGCCGGCGACCGCCGTCACCTCGTGGGGGAGCGCGCCGGCGGAGGCGGCGATCGTGCGGGCGTGCAGCGTCATGTGGCCGCGCTGGATGCCCTCGGTGGCCAGCGCTCGGCAGGCGGCGAGGTTCTGCGCGAGGCCGACGGACGCGATGACGTCGGCCAGCTCGGTGGCGGTCTCGATGCCGAGGATCGCCAGGGCGGCGCGGGCGACCGGATGGGCCCGGGTTGCGCCGCCTACCAGTCCGACCGCGAGCGGCAGCTCGATCGACCCGGCGAGGTTGCCGTCGGCGTCCTTCTCGAACCGCGACAGCGCCGAGTAGCGGCCGTCGCGGACGGCGTGCGAGTGGCAGCCCGCCTCGACCGCGCGGGTGTCGTTGCCGGTCGCGAGCACCACGGCGGTGACGCCGTTCATGATGCCCTTGTTGTGGGTGGCGGCCCGGTACGGGTCGGCCTCGGCGAACGCGGAGGCGAGCACGATGCCGTCGACGACGCCGGGGCCGCCGAGCAGCTCGGCGTCGAACACGGCGCGGGCCCGGGTGAGGCGCAGCTCGGCCTTGTTGCTGAGGATGCGCAGCAGCGGGCGCCCGCCGGCCAGCTCGGCCAGCCGGGGCGCGACCGCCTCGGCCATGGTGTTGACGGCGTTGGCGCCCATCGCGTCGCGCACGTCGACCGTCAGATGGACGATCACCTGGTCGCCCAGGCGGGTGCCGAGCACCCGCGCGTCGACGCCGCGCATGCCGCCGCCGAGTGAGGCGAGCAGCGGGTCCTGCGCGTCGGCCAGCGTCATGATCTCCGGCCCGGCCTCGAGGATGCGCGCCCGGGCGCCATGCGGGTCGACGACGTCGACCAGCTGCACCTGGGCGATCATCACCGAGCCGGTGTTCGACGTGTGGAAGCCGCCCTGCCCGCGGGCCATCCGGGCGGCGTTGCTGGCCGCCGCGACGACCGACGGCTCCTCGGTGGCCATCGGAACCAGCCGGTCGCGCCCGTTGACGATGAAGTTCGTGGCGACGCCGACCGGGACGGCGATGGCGCCGACGACGTTCTCGATCAGATGGTCGGCCTGGTCGAGGCCGAGGCCGCGAACGGGGTCGAGGACGGCCAGGTCGTCGGCGGCGACCTCGGCGTGCTCCGCCACCAGGCGGCGCCGGTCCTCGACGCTGTGATCCCGCAGGCCCGGAATCCGGCTCGTCACGGCCATGAACGCTCCCTCGCTCCCGGCGGGCGGCCACCTCCGTCGGTCGCTGGTGTCCGCGCGTCCACGCTAGGGGCCGCCGTGTGGTGCGGGTATGGGACGATCACCCACGATCACGCCCTGGGCGTGGGTGGTTAGCCTGTCCGCCGGCCAGGCCGTGGGCGAGCTCGTCCAGCCTGACGGCCAGCGAGATGCGGAACAGCCGCTCGTCGTCGCGCCAGTCCGCACCGAGGATGGTCGCGATGCGGTCCAGCCGCTGGAGCACGGTGTTGGTGTGGAAGCGCAGCAGCCGCGCGGTCCGCGTCGGACTGGCGTTGCACCGCACGAACGCGCGCAAGGTGGCGAGCAGCTCGGTGCCCTTCTCGGCGTCGTAGGCGCGGACGGCGCCGATGGTGGCGTCGAGGAACGCCGTCAGCGTGGCGGCGTCGGCGTCGAACACCGAGGCGTAGGGCAGATACTCGTCGGTGCTCACCGAGCGGCCGGTCACGCCGATCGCCTCCAGCAGCCGCGCCGTCCGCGTGGCCAGGGTGAACCGTCCGCCCAGCTCGGCCGGCGAGGCCGCCGGCGCGGCGGTGACGCCGAGCACCGGGTGCGCCGTGTGCTGGGCGATCCGGTCGCGCAGCGTGCCGGCGTCGATCGCCGTCCGGGACGAGTCGACGATCGCGGTGACGTAGCCGCGGCACTCGCCGACCAGCCCGTGCCCGCGCAGCAGCCGCATGAGGACGCGCTCGGCACCGGCGCGGGCGCCACCGTCGACGGCGAAGACGTGCACGGTGTCGAGGTCGGCGGGCACGACGTCGAAGGAACGGGCCCGCCGGGCGATGTCGTCGCCGCGCTCCCGCCACGCCTCGAGGATGTCGGCGACCAGCCCGGACTGGAGCCGTCGCTCGGTGTCGGCGACGGCCTTGAGCTGCAGCTCGACCAGCGCGCACACTTGGGCGGCCCGCTCGACGGTGCGCCGGTCGACCGGCCCGAGCTCGAAGTCGCCAGGCCCGAGGAGCAGCGCGCCGAGGTCCTCCGAGCCCGCGGTGACGGCTGCAACGGCGCCGTCTTCGACGACGACGCACGGGCCCGAGGCCCGGCTCCGTTCGATCGCGGCGGCGGTCTCGCGGCCCAGCGCGACGGTGGTGTTGGCGGCCGCGCCGGCCGAGTCGGCGACGACGCGCGCCTCGGCGTCGACGATCGTGACGGTGCGCGACAGCGCGGCCGCCAGCGTCCCGGCGATCTGGCTGACGCCGCCGCCGCGCAACACCGCCTGCACCAGCTCCTGGTGCACCGTGTTGGCGCGGTCGCGCTCGGCGAGGTGCTCGGTGAGCCGGCTGAGCGCCCGGCGCGCCTCGTCCTCGGATCGGCGCAGGTGGTGCAGCATGTCCGCCGTCTGCAGGACGACCGACGCGTGGTCGGCGAGCGCGGACAGCACCGAGATCTGCTCCGGCGTGAAGACCGACTCGCGCCGCGTCGCCACGAACAGCACGCCGAGCACGTCGTCGCCGGTGAGCATCGGCACGCCCAGCAGCGACACCAGCCCCTCTGCCTCGACGGCGCGGTCGACGGTGGGCTCGTGGCGGGGCTTCGGGTAGGTGCCGTAGCGGCCCACCCACCGGGCCGTGCGCGACTCGACGATCTCGCTGACCAGGCCGCGGCCGGCCGGCACCAGCAGGTGCTGGAACTCCGGGCTGACCGCCCCGATCGTCGTGCGCACCCGCAGCTCACGCGTCGCCGGGTCGAGCACCGAGAGGTACGTGACGTCGCACCCCATGATGTCGTGCGCGCGGTTCACCAGCCGGTCCAGCAGCAGGTCGCCGTCGCGCACCTCGGCCAGCTCGCGGGCGCTGGAGAACAGTGCGGCGATCTCGTGCTCGCGGCGGCGCAGCCGCACGCTCTCGCCGTGCGCCCGGTGCACCAGGTCGGCCGCCCGGGCCGACTCGTCCTCGCGCAGACCGAGCCGCTCGAACGCTTGCGTCAGCTCCCGCGGCCCCGCCCCGACGTCGTCGATGACCGCGGAGACGATGGTCGCCACCGCCTGCACCGTGGAGGATTCGTCCACCAGCCCCTCCTCGATATGGGTGGCGCCACCATACGACGCGCGCTTGGTGTCGGCGACGGTTGCTGTCTGTGAGGCGGCTGAGCCGGTCCGCGGACTCGTCTCGTTCGCCAATGCCCCGGATACATCGCCAAGGACGGGGTTCTCGATCTTGCGGTTCAGCTCCCTGACCCACTCGCGCACCGCGGGTGGGGCCGGCATCTCGTCGCCCGCCGCCCCTGGCCGGCGGCTGGCCACGCCGCTTCGACGAAGGCCGCGATCCACTTGTCCAGACGCTCGCGGATCGTCTGCCTTGGTCGGATCGTCCTCCGGATGGCTGACGAGATCCGGTTGAGATCGACCGGTGTATGCCGCTTCGACACCCGTGCCGCCGCCCAACTGCGAGGCCCGGTGGTGTACCTCGGTGTTGAACCGCGATCCTCGCAGCGCAGCATCCCTACGGCGGGCCGGCCTCTGACTTGAGCACGACGTCAGTTCGCCCACGAAGACGCAGGCGAGACCGCTCGCATACTCGCGGGCCTCGGCCAGCCCTGGAGTAAAGGAAACTCGTTCGGCTGCTGCTCCCCGCGGCGGGCGGACGACTCAGTATTTCCCGGTGCGGCAGTGCCGACATGCGCCGAGACACTGGCACAGTCTTGCTTCTCATGCTGCCCTTACACTCGGTGTACTCTTGAGGTACATCGAAAGTATGAGGAGGTTCGCATGAGCGACCCAGAGATCGACGCAATGTCGGCGGTGGCGACCGCGATCGCCGACCTGGAGGAGGACCAGCGAGGCCGAGTACTCCGCTGGGCGGCCGAGCGCTACAGCGTCGCGCTCCCGAAGGGAGGGGTCGGGCGCGGCTCCTCCGACGGGGCGGCCGAGGACAGCGGCGGCGATGACGAGGGCGTGACCCAGGACGAGATCACGTCCGAGGACCCGGACTTCGCGGACTTCGGCGACCTCTTCGCGGCGGCGGACCCGAAGACCAACGAGGACAAGGCGCTCCTGGCTGCGTACTGGCGGCAGGTCCACGAGGGCGAGGAGAAGTGGCAGTCCACCGCGCTGCAGAAGGACCTGCGCAACCTCGGCCACGCGATCCCGAACATCACGGACGCTCTGACAAGCAATATCCGGAAGCGCCCCCAGCGCGTCATTCAGTTGCAGAAGTCGGGCAGCGCACGGCAGGCGCGCAAGACGTACAAGGTGACTCGCGAGGGTCTCGTCTACGTGCAGGGCATGCTCGGCCACGGCGGCTGACGCCGTGGGACTGGCGCCCCAGGACGCGTTCTCCGTCCTGCCCACCACGCTGCGGGATGACCTCCTCGACGCCTTCAACGAGATCGTCAAGAATTACCGCGAGCACAAGTGGGAGCCGTCGGAACTGAACGGCGGCAAGTTGTGCGAGGCGGTCTACACGGTCGTCGTCGGGTGGCTGGATGGCGGGAAGTATCCGGCCCGCGCGAGGAAGCCCAACCGCTTCCCGCAGACCTGCCTGGGACTGGAGCAGAAGTACGCGCAGGTCCCCGACAGCCGGTCGCCCCGGATCCTGATCCCCCGCATGATGGTCGGCCTGTACGACATCCGGAACAACCGCGGGGTCGGCCACGCCGGGGCCGAGGTGGACCCGAACCACATGGACGCGACCGTCGTGCTCTATACGGCGAAGTGGCTCATGGCCGAGTTGGTCCGCCTGCTGCACACGCTGCACATTGACGAGGCCACGGCCATCGTTGATGCACTCATCGAACGCGAGGTCGCCTGGGTGTGGACCCGGGGCAACAAGAAGCGGGTTCTGCGCACTGGCATGACCTGGAAGCAGCAAGCGCTCGTGCTGCTGCTGACGGAGGCCGGGGAGGTCGCTGAGACCAACCTCTTCAGGTGGCTTGAGCACCCGGGGCTCCCGAGTTTCCGCAAGGACGTCCTGAAGGCGCTGCACAAGGCCCGCCTGATCGACTACGACGTCGATAAGCGCACTGTGACGTTGCTGCCCCCGGGCGTGACGGCTGCCGAAGAGCTGGTCCAGCAAGGTGCGTGACGTCTTCCGACCCGCGTCATTCCGCCGCGACAGCGGCAGCGTGTCTAGAGGCGCGAGCAGCGGCTTCGCTGCTCAAGGTCAGGCGTTTCGTTCATCGGAGTAGCCGTGGAGAGTGAACCGCGAAGGTCGTGGGCGAGGCGACCGCCGTTTCGGGTGTCTAGGCCGGCGATCGCGAAGCGCCTGCGGGTGCTCGAGGAGCCGGCGTATGCGGCGTACGATCGAAGGTCAGACGCACCGGCTGTTGATCCAGCCCGGCGTGCTGAGCGAAGCGGCGGACTGGATGGATCGTATGCGCGCCCTGTAGGGCTGCCTGTGCGACGTCGTCGAGTTCCGAAGGAGGACCGGCCACGATGAAGACTCCGCCGATTGTGTCAGCGCAGGAGTGGGATGCCGCCCGCGGGGAGCTGCTGGTCGAGGAGAAGAAGCTGACCCGCGCCCGCGATGCGCTGGCCGCCAAGCGCCGCCGGATGCCGTGGATGGCTGTGGACAAGGAGTACAGCTTCGACGGGCCGGAGGACCCGTTGAGCCTTCTCGACCTGTTCGAGGGTCGCCGCCAGCTGATCGTCTACCGCGCCTTCTACGCGCCGGACGTCACCACGTACCCGGAGGGGGGCGGCGGATACCCGGAGCGAGCCTGCGTGGGCTGTTCATTCCTCGCCGACCAGGTCGCGCACCCCGCCCACCTGAACGCGCGCGACACCACGCTCGCGTTCGTTTCGCGGGCTCCCCAGCCCGAGATCCAGGGCCTGAAGGAGCGCATGGGCTGGGAGCTGATCCCGTGGTACACGATCACCGACGACTTTGACAAAGACTTCGGAGTCGACGAGTGGCACGGAACCAACGCCTTCATCCGCGACGGCGAGCGCATCTACCGCACCTACTTCGTCGACAGCCGCGGCGATGAGGCGATGGGAAGCACCTGGAGCTACCTGGACATCACCGCACTCGGCCGCCAGGAGGAATGGGAGGACTCACCGGAGGGCTATCCGCAGACCCCACCATACGGGTGGTGGAACTACCACGACGCGTACGGCAAACCCGCGTAATCGCCGTCGTGGCAGTCTGCCGTTGCCATGGCCGCGTCCTCGTGCCGCCGACAGCGTCGGGTTCCAGGGACGTGGACCCGTGGTACCCCGGACACGCGCGGCACGCCTCAGGGTAGGTCAGATTACACCGAATCCGCTCGTCGGCCTGCGCCCTGATCATGCGACTCTCCCGCCGCGAGCGACGAGCCACGCACACCACGTGTCGTCACGGAACTCGGGACTCTGCGACTGGCTGACTGTGCGTCATTCCGCCTCATGTGGACCCGATGGTGTGCGTCATCCGCCACTACACAGCGCCTTCGGGCGCTCGTGTGGTTTACAAATTAGGCGCGAAATGGAACATTATCTGTTATGCCGTCGAGCGGAGAGTTCGTCAGCACCGAGGAGGCAGCACGCATCCTCGGCGTGACGGTCCAGCACGTTCGCAGGCTCGCAGACTCCGGTGAGGTGACCAGGATCGCTCGAGGCCTGATCGACCGGTCCTCCCTCGACCGCTTCCTCACCGAACGCCAGGGAGGCCGCACCCGAGTGTGGGCCGAGCACACCGCATGGGGGGCGATCGCGCTCCTGAGCGGGGACACCTCCTCCTGGCTTGGACGGGTGCAGGCCTCGCGTCTGCGCAGCGCGCTGCGTGCGGTCACCGATCCTGCCGATCTCGTCGTCCGTACCCGTGGCCGGGCCAAGGTACACACGTTCACTGGGCACCCCGCCGCAGTCAACCGACTGACAGAGATGATGGCCGTCGCCGACCAGGCTGCGCTCGGGCTCGCGATCGGTCCGATCGAACCCGGCACCGCTGAGGGATACCTCGCCGCCGACACACTCGACGCCACGGTCCGGTACCTCGGCCTGCGTAAGGACCCCGACGGCAACGTCGTCGTGCGCGCCACCGGGTTCGACTTCGACGTCGTCACCCACCTCGCTTCACGCAGTGCGACCGTCGCTGCGCTCGACGCTGCCACGTCCCTCGATCCCCGCGTCCGCGGCGTCGGGGAGCGTGCAATCACTGAGATCCTGGACAGGTACCGCCGATGACTGACCGGCCCTCTGAGCGGGCGCGCCCAACTATCGACGTCGACACCGCCGTCGGCGGCTGGCCGCCACCATGGCCCAACGTCGCTGAACTCGCCTCCGTGCTCCCCGCTGACAGGTGGACCCTCGTCGGCGGTCTGATGACACAGTTGCACACCGTGCACCACGGACTGGGAGTCGTCCGGCCGACCAACGACGTCGACATCGTCCTGCATATAGAAACCGGCCGGGGCGTCCCTCACGCCACCGCGACAGCACTGGAGGCCATCGGCTACGAGCTCCAGGACACCATCGACCCGCGCAACAACACCGCCCACCGATTCGTGCGCGGCACCAGCACAGTCGACCTGGTCACCGGTGCGGCCGACGATGAGATCGTCGACGTGCTCATCTCCGACCACCCGGCCCCGAAGGTCGTCGAACGGCTCCGCGGACGCGACATGGTCCGCATCGAAGGCGGCACCCAGGCGCTGCGTCGCACCATCAACGCTCGCCTGGAGATAGAGCCCGGCACCGTCACCACCGTCTCGGTGCCTCGCCCATTCGGTGCACTCATCTTGAAGGCCGCCGCCTACACCACCGACTCCCGCGACCGCGACCGTCACCTGTTCGACGCGGCAGCCTTGCTGACCTGCATCACGGACCCATTCGCCGAGCGAGACAACTTCGCCGGCTCCGACCGCACCCGTCTCGCCACGCTGGAAAGGGCACTGCCACGGCATCACCCGGCCTGGCGGCAACTCCCCGAACGCGGCCGTGCCAACGCCGCAGCGGCACTGCGAATCCTCTGCGCGCCCGCCTGACTCGAATGACAGGCCGGCCGCCCCACTCCCGCTGCGACCCGCAGCCTCCTCGAGAACGTCGTACCGCCGCAAATAGCGTGCGCCGCGGGTCATCCCGCGGCGGGTCCGCTCGCCTCGCGGCACCTTCGCGTCGACCTCCACCGAGGCAGGCGCAGATATGACGAGCCGCAAGTCGTCTCTGATCCGACTCAACGCGCCTTCCCGGTCGATCGAAGCCTGCCATCGCGCAAGGCAGACAGGTCACTTCGGGCTACCTTGGACTCTTGAGCATTGGCGGTGTGCCGAGTCGCGTGATCGCAGACAACTGGCCATTCGCTCCTGGTGCGCCGCGAAGCCACCCGGGAGGGACTGCGCCGGTATCGTGTCTCCAGATCTTCACAGACCAACGGTCCGCGCGGGCGGCGATCGGGATGGCAATCATGGGTTTCCGACAGTTCACAACCAGCGAATATGAAATGCTGGCGGCGCAGCACAATATTATGGCGCTAGTTGGGAACGGGTTCGATATACAGGTCACCCGGCAACACCGGACCCGGTTCTCGCCTCGCTATGCCGCCTTTTTCCATTATCTTCGTGCACGCGAGTTCGACTCGACCAACCTGATCGTTCAGCAGATGGCCACTCTTAAGGAGCAAGGGAGGAGCAACTGGAGTGACGTTGAGCAAGCCATCGAGATGCTGATATCTGGTTCTGGAACCTCAGCGGACCCAGAGGATATTTACAAGGCGACCGTGGCCATTCAAGCTACATTCTCCGAGTACCTGGAGCTCGTTGCTCCTCCGGATCTACTGGCCGCTGTCGGACGGGACTCATCCTCCCAGGCCCTCGCAATCACTTCAATGTCGAAATTCATTGGAGACGTCGCTAGGAGTTCGACCTTCGAAGGCTTCACATTCCCGAAAGAAACAAACCACTACCACCTCTTCAACTTCTTTTTCGTTAATTTCAACTACACGCCGCTGCTGGACGACTATATTTACAGAGACCAAGAACAGTGGCAGCCCCGCCAGCATAAGTGGGCGGATAGAAACTTCACATTCTACCCAAACCCGTCAGACCATCCTAGCGGTCACGGCAATAAGGACACCGGGTGGTCAACCTACCTCCGAACTGAGGTTGTCCACCCACACGGGCAGCAGGCCATTCCTCGCTCTTTGCTCTTCGGAATCGACGCTCCGGACAACTTCAATCCGGGAATACATCCTCATCGTAAGTTAATGAAGCCTTATTGGGCCATGAACAGCATCGAGTACGGTCATCTCTTCTCCGATGTGCGGCTGTTCATTATCTTCGGATGCTCCCTGGGCATCACTGACGGATGGTGGTGGCGTCGCATCGTATTGGGCCTAGGCGACCGTCTGGCGAGCGAGCTCGTCATATATTGGTGGAGCAGCGGGCATGCGACTACGTCGAGTGTCGATATCGTCGAAAAGTTCTTTCGTGGAGCAGGCGTCGATGTCGACGACCCCATTCGCCAGCGCATACAGGACCGCATCCACGTCGTCGTATACACCGACCACGAGCCGCCGACCTGGCTGGCCACTTGATGACACCCTCGGCTCACGACAGGCGTGGTTACGGATCTGATACATCGAGGCTTGTGAGCGCTCCACAACGAGCGTCGCCGTACGCGAATTCTCGCGGTTCTCGGGCTCGGGTCGTCGCGTTCGCCAACCGGACGGGCTCACCAAGAGGGCCGAGTGCGGTCTTCCTGTCACGGCGGCCTCAATGTCACGAGGAGTGAACTCTCAGTTGTCCTGTTATGGCTGACGCGTGTCTGCGGCCATAGCGAGGTTGCCTGCGAGGAGGCCCCACTCGTACGACACTCACACTTCAGACAATTGGGGCTCTGGGGGTAACTGAAAGAAGGCATCCACTTCACCGACGCGGTCATCGTCTGAGTGTGTTAGGACGAGGACGTTCGGATCGAATTCAGCAGCAATCGGCGCGGCACCGCCATTCGCCAGTCCGACGTCGACAACAACTGTCTGAAGTGTCTTGAGCCGAACTTGCCAAACGTGGCCCGCTTGCGCATGCAAAAAGGTCTCGTCCGGACCAAAGGTGACACTCATCGACGGTCTTGGCCTCGCGGTCTGCCTCCGTGTCGCCGATACAAATGAGGGGTCCCCACGGGGGCGACGATGTCAGGGACGCGTCACTGGCGTCTGGCCTCATCCCTTCGGCGACAGACCTTCGACGCAGACGAAGGCGCTGACTTTCGATCTACTCATGCGGTTTGGGATGCAGGCCGTGCCGTGTCATTCCGCCGCGTTCGCTATTTGACATTTAATGGCCGCCTCGAGTTTATCATTCGGGCCATTATCCAACGCCGACCCGGGCATGAGCATTTCGCCCAATCGGACTTGAAGATGGTGTGTCCATCCGCTCTCTTCTACATACGAACGCAAGCGTTCCTCGCAACCGTCTGCAAGTTGCTTCCTGTGCGCAGTCCATGCCACGAAGTCGCGAACAATGGTCGCGTGTGGGCCAGCATCGCCTCTCGTGTAGTCCAGGCTACTTCCGGGCGACGCCCAACCGTGAAGACTTACGGAGGACACGGTCGACAGCAGGGCGGCGCCAATTAGGGCTAGATCGCCGTATGTCACGTCGGTTACTTGCGAGACACGATCAACCAGCGTCGGCAGGGCAACTTCGTCTTCCATGGCTCGACTCTGCCGCTGCCGACTGCTCATGGCCAGTGAGGTGCGTCTTCCCGCCGCGTGATGGCGTTGATGAAGCGCCTGGTTCTGCCGACGACTGCAGTCCTCCTGGTCACGTGCATCAGGCGCGGCTAGGTTGACGGTCGTGTTCGGAGCAAAACGAGGTGAGCGGACAGATCGGTACGACGAGTTGATGGCCCGCCAAGCCGCGCTTCGGGAGGAGATCCAGCGACGGATCGACCAGCATCAACGCTCGATCATGGAGCAGCTACCAATCGGTGGGCCTGCACAGACGTTCGGAGGCTCCAGCGACGGCATCCTGCTGGGTCGTGACGGAACACTCACCGCAACGATCAGGCTGCGCGATGCGCATGGAGTTGAGACACAGGTCGTCCTTCGCGCCGAGGCCGGCGGCAGTATCGAAGTCGTTCAGCCATCCGACAAAGGCTCCGCGGCCGCATCGCCGGCCCGGTCACTCGACGAGACCGAGGAACGCATCCGCCACGTGGCCGCGCTCGCTCGGGAGCATCTGCCAGCGCCAGCGGCAGAGGACTTCCTGGCCATGCTTCGCCCCGCTCTGAGGCTCGTCCACGCGGGCGAAGGCGACCCCGTGATCGCCCAGCTCGGCGGCTTGCCGACACTCCCGATCAACTCCTGGCCCGTCTGGGATGGCCATGGCACGCTCAGCCACGTGCTCAGTTTCGACTGTGCACCGGTCACGGAGCTGCTGCCTGAGCTGGGCATACCACACGATGGCCGCCTTGCCTTCTTCTACTTCGACGGCGCATACGACGACTACCAGAGCACCGTCGGCACCTGGGACCCCTCAACGAGCCCTGGATTCCGCGTCCTCCACCTGCACCCTGAGAACAGCACCCGTGCCCACATCACCGACGCCGCCACGCCCGTGCCGCCCGGCCTCACTCCCTTCGCGCCCATCGCGCCCATCGCGCTGACGGCGATACGCACCCTGACCTGGCCGTCGGACGAAACCCCGATGACACAGGCCGTGTGGATGAAGCACGGCCTCGTGAAAGAGGGAAGCGCGCGCCCGTCAGAACCAGTCCGAGCGCTCTACGACGCTCTCTGGAAACTGCCCGGCGCCGGATACAACACCCACCAGATCGGCGGCCATCCATGCCCGCAGCAAGGGCCGGTCGAGATGGAGGTCGAACAACTGCGCCGCGGACTGGGTGGCGAGCCGTTCGCGTGGGACGACCCAGAGCTCCAATCAGCCGCCTCCACCTGGCAGCTATTGCTGCAACTCGCGTCCGACGACGACGCTAACATGATGTGGGGCGACGTCGGCCAGCTCTACTACCTGGTCTCCGACGTGGAACGACCAGGCGAAGCGCTCTTCACCTGGCAGTGCGGTTAAGCCGACACCGATCCGGCAGCGCTTCACACGGTCCCGACGTCAAGGAGCAACGTCTTACCGCGAATCATCGAGCGCCAGCGTCATACGGATCTGCCTGTTATGCCGGTGTGGGGTGCCCACAGATCAGAGGCCAGGCTAGGCGAGCGCCTTGAGCGCGGCCTCGTACTCCGGTCGATCGAACTCAAACGGGCCGAGCGCACTCAGGTCCCACTCGCGGTGACCGTTTCGGAAGCCATGCCAGCGAACCGTCGAACTGTTGACCTCGACCCGGACTGTGAGCGGCCAGCAACCCCACTCGCCGCAAGGGCAGCCCATCAGGACCGTGTCGCCGTCTTCGAACCATGTCGCAACTGGATGGCCAAGGAAGTGATTCCGGTCTGAGTCGATGTCGGAGAGCGCAAGAGGCGCGTAATCGCCGGCCAGCTTCGGGTTGTTCTCAGCCACGGCGTGAGGCTTCTCGACGACCCGAGCCAGATCCTCGATGCGCTCGCCGTTGATCAGAATCCCGAGGGCCCTGTAGGTGTGCTGTCCGTATTGGATCTGCACGACATCCAGCGCAAGGCGGTCCATGTCTGGACTCTACGAACAGCGCCGGGTCGAGCGACAGCGAATTGCACGCATCTGCCGCGATCCGCGCGGTCGCGGAGATGGGTCTTTCCGCCGCGACTGGACGCTGTCAGAACGGGCCCCCGGCGTGCCGCCCACCCGCCTAGACTGGATCGTGCTGGTTGATCACGGGAGGGATGATGGCGACGCGCACGATTGACGCGACTGCGATCCGGCGGTGGGCTCTGCGTGCCGCTGCGGCCAGTGCGCGTCTCGAGCGTCGCGACGTGCCCGAAGGCCACGTCCGCTCACGCGAGGTCGAGGAGTTCTTGGAGTCGATCCAGCCGGCAGCGCCCAAGGCCTGATGTTCTGGAGGCGCGTCGTAAGCGCGTCGGTGGTAGCCACATCCCTGGAGTGATATCATGGAGATGATATCGGAGGTGGTCACCATGGAGCAGATCTTGATCCGCAACCTTCCGGTCGGGACCAAGGCCGCGCTTCGCGCACGCGCCCAGCAGCATCACCGGTCGGTCGAGGCGGAGGCCCGCGAGATTCTCGCCGACGGCCTCGAGCGTGAGCCCGTCACGATTGTCGACCTGCTGGGCATGGACGAGGGTGCCGATATCGAGTTCGAGCCCGAGCGCTTGGGCCTGGCCGCGCGGACTCCTGAGCTGTGAAGTATGTCTTGGACACGAACGTGGTGTCCGCGCTGCGCGTCCGAGGACGCCATCGGTCGGTGGAAGCCTGGGCGGCGTCGGTGCCCGTGGCCGACCAGTTCGTGACGGCTACGACCGTCGCCGAGATCGAGCGCGGAGTCGTCGCCAAGGAGCGATCCGACCCAGCGCAAGGAGAGATCTTGCGCCGGTGGTTCGACGAGCAGGTGTTGCCCACGTTCGCGGACCGCGTGCTGCCGTTCGACCTGGCGGCCGCGCGGGTCCTTGCCACCTACCGGGTTCCCGAGCACGCGCCGTTCGATGACGCGCTCATCGCCGCCATCGCACTAGCTTGCGAGATGACCGTCGCGACGCGCAACACCAAGCACTTCGAACCCCTCGGCGTCGGATGCCTCAACCCATTCCTGGCCGCGGAGTGAAGATGGCTGACGCCCGAGCTGGCAGGCGGGCTGTGCCCGGACCACAGTTCTGCCGCAAGCTCAGTGCCGCCGCCACATTGTGAGTGGCCACCAACGCGCCTAGCGTCGGCGGCATGCGGCTCCTCGGCTTCAACGCGGGCCGGATCCGCACCCAGCTGATCGACGGTGAACGGGTCCGCACCGCGTACGTGAAGGAGCCAATGCCGGAGCCGTGGGTGATCACGCCGACCGGCGCACGCGGTGACGAGGTCGCCGCGCACAGCGACCACCTGTACGCCTTCGACCGGGCGAGCTACGACCACTGGGCCGAGGAGTTGGGCGTCCCACGCGAGACCTGGACCGACGGCTGGTTCGCGGAGAACCTGACGCTCGACACGCTGGACCAGTCGGGGCTGCGGGTCGGCGACACCTTCCGCGTCGGCACCGCGGTCCTCGTGGTGACCGGCCCGCGGGTCCCGTGCTGGAAGCTCACCTGGCGGCTCGGGCAGCCGAAGACGTTCATGCGCCGGTTCCGGCTGTCCGGCCGGTCGGGCGCGTACTTCGGCGTGCTCGAGCCGGGCGTCGTGCGGCCGGGCGACCGGTTCACGCCGATCGGCCGGGACGACGGCGCTCCGACCGTCGCGGCGCTGTCGCGACTGTGCGATTCGAGCACGCGCATCACCGCGGAGGAGCGGGGCCTGATCGACCGCGCGCTGGCGTCGGAGCACCTGAGCCCGACCGCCCGCGGCGCGTTGACGCTGAAGGTCGCGAACCTGGAACGCGACGCGAGCGCGGCGGGCGGCGGCTGGCCCGGCTGGCGGCGCTTCGAGATCGACGACGTCGTCGCGGAGACGGCCGAGGCGACCTCGTACCTCCTCCGGCCGGCCGACGGCGGCGAGCTGCCCGGGTTCCGGGCCGGCCAGCACGTCGTCGTCCGGCTGACCGAGCCCGGCGGGGAGCCGGTCGTGCGGACGTGGAGTCTGTCGAGCTACGAGCGCGACCCCGGCCGGTATCGGATCACGGTCAGCCGACGTCCCGGCGGACGGGGCGGCGCGGCGCTGGCGCGGGCGCCTGCCGGCAATCTGTCGGTCGAGCTGCGCGCGCCGGCGGGGGAGTTCCGCCTGGACCGTGGCACGTTCCGGCCGGTCGTGCTGGTCGCCGCCGGCATCGGGATCACGCCGATGATCGCGATGATCCAGGCCCACCTCGACCGCGACGGGCACGTGCCGCCGCTGTGGTTGCTGTACGGTGCGCCGGACCGCGACCGCACCGCCTTCCGCGGCTACCTCGACGACCTGTTCGCCCGGCACGACGACCTCCACCTGCACTACTTCCACTCGCGGACGGGGTCGGCCGCCGGGCCGCCGGCGGGTGGCGCGACCGTCCACCACAGCCGGATCACCGCCGAGCGGGTCGTGGGCGTCCTGCGCGGCAACTACCTCCGGACGGCGGACGGCCGGGCCGGCATCCCCTGGTTCGAGAGCGACGTCTACGTCTGCGGCTCCGCCGAGTTCACCGCATCGGTGCGCGGCGGCCTGATCGAGGCCGGCGCCAACCCCGACCTCGTCCGCGCCGAGGACTTCGCCGCGGCCGCCGCGCCGGGCCTGCCGACTCGCCGGACGGACGCGACGGTGCGGTTCGGCTCCCGCGACCTGGAGGTGACCTGGGTCGCCGAACGGGAGCGGAGCCTGCTCGAGCTCGCCGAGGACCACGGACTGGAGCTGCCCTACGACTGCCGTGCCGGCAGCTGCCGCACCTGCGAGTCGCGCCTGCTCTGCGGCGACGTCGACGGACCCGTGACGATGACGCCCGGCGGCGAGCGGCGGGTGCTGCTGTGCACGAGCTACCCGCGGTCGGACCGGGTGGAGGTCGAGCCGCCACCACCCTGACCGCGCCCGGCTCCGACGCCCGCCCGCCCGCGCCCGACCCTGTTGATCATGGAGAAGGTCGGCCCTGAGCGCGATCCAGAGCCCACCTTCTCCATGATCAACTCGAAGGGGCGCGCGGTCAGTGGCGGCTGGCGCCGAGCAGCCGCACCCGGCAGGCCAGCTCGACGGAGAACCGGGTGTCCGGGTCGTCGAGGTCGAGCTGCAGCACCTCGCGGATGCGCTTGAGCCGGTAGCCGACGGCGTTGGGGTGCAGGTTCAGCTCGCGGGCCGCCTGCGCGAGCGAGTTGCGGTGGGAGAGGTACGACAGCAGCGTCCGGACCGCCGTCGCCGAGCGCTCCGGGCCGAGCGCGTCGAGCGGCGCCAGGATGTCGCCCAGCAGGTTGCGGCTGATCGGCGACGCGTACAGGTCCAGCAGCACGCGGCGCAGGCCGGTCACGTCGGTGAGCTCGACGTCGCCCGGCCGGCCCGCGGCGACGGCCGACTCCGCCGCGATGCGCGCCTCGGCAGCCGATTGACGCAGCCCGGCGGCGCCGAGCTGCGGGGTGCCGAGGCCCAGCGTGTAGGCCCAGTCCGGCCCGGCCAGCGTGCCGGCGTGCCGCTGGATCCGGGTGGCGACCTCGCGCAGCCGGCGCTGGTGGTCGCCGGCGCCGTGCGACTCGGTGCTGACGATCAGCAGGTCGTCCTGGATGAACGCGATGTGCCACATCTCCTCGCGTGCGGCCACCAGCTCCAGCGCGAACAGCTCGAGCGCGGGCTCGACGCTGCGGGGCGGGCGCGCGTCGGGGTCGGTCAGGCCGGTCGGCTTGAGCCACCCGACGACGTGGGAGAGCTGCAGCGGGAACCCCAGCTGGGCCGCCTGCCCGACGAACCCGTCCACCCGGGCGGACTCCGCCAGGACGAGCTCCACGATCAGGTCGGCGCGCGACCGGGTCGGCGCGAACCGGTCGCGCACATGCCGCTGCGCCACCCGCGAGGCCAGCGACGCCACCACCGGCCCGACGAGGGCGGTCGCCCCGTCCGGCGCAGCCCCCTCCGGCGCCACGCCGTCCGGCGCAGCCACGCCGGACGGTGCCGCGGCCACCAGCCGGCCGATCGGCACCTCGCCGACGCACACGGCGTCGTTGTCGGCCCAGGTCACGGCCGGGTCGTCGACGAGGGAGAACGGCACGCCGAGCGCCTGGCTCGCGGCCAGCAGGACGTCGTCGACCGACGCGTCAGCAAGGCCCGCCGCCGCCGTCGCCCGCTCGATCGCGTACGCGGCGCGGGTCATCGTCTCCGACGCACCGCCGGACAGCAGCCGGTCGATCGCGACGGCCAGGTCGGACAGCTTCGCCGCCGGCGCCGACAGGACGGCGACGCCGCCGCGCTCGGCCAGCGAGACCGCCGTCTCGGCGAGCGTGAGGTCGGTCGTGAAGACCAGGCCGGCCACCCCGCGCGCGCTCGCCCGCCGCAGCGCGACGTCCACCAGGTACGGCGCCGGGTTCTCGTGCGCCGGCACGATGGCGAGCGTGCCGGCCTCCAGCGCGTCGAGCCCGCCGAGCTCGGCGATGTCCACGCGCTCGACGCGGGCGCCCGTGACGGGCCCGGCGATCGGGTGCAGCCCGAGCCGGTCGGCGTGAGCGAGGAGGTCGGCCACGGACCACTGTGCCATGAGCACAATCATGCCGGATTCTCTGGGCGATCAACACATTGCGGCTCACTCACGTGCCCCCTAGCGTCGGCACATGGTCACCCCCACGTCCGTCGCACCGCCTCGTGAGGCGCTCGCGGTGGTCTCCGCAGCCGACGTCTCCGCGCTGGCCGCCGGCGCCGCCATCTTCGGCACCGGCGGGGGCGGCGCGGTGCAGACCGCCCAGCTCGCCGCCGAGCACGCGCTCCAGCGGCACGGCCCGGTCCCGCTGCTCTCGCTGGACGACCTCACAGCCGACGACGCCGTCATCATGATGTCCGGCATCGGCGCGCCCACCGTGGGCATCGAGATGCTGTCGTCGGCGACGCAGGTCGAGGCGATCATGCGCGAGGCCGAGGTCGTGGCGGGCCGCCCGATCACCGCGCTCATGCCGGCGGAGATCGGCGGCAGCAACGGCGTCAGCCCGATCGGCTGGGCCGCACGCCTCGGGCTCAAGGTGCTCGACGCCGACGGCATGGGCCGCGCGTTCCCGGAGGCGACGATGATCGCGCCGAACGTCGTCGGCGTGCCCTGCGACTTCTCGGTGATGGGCGACGTCATCGGCAACGTCGTCGTGCTCCGGACCGTCGACCTGCGCTGGCTGGAACGCCACGCAAGGGCCATCACGGTGTCCAGCGGCGGGGTCTGCCTCGGCGCCCACTACCTGCTCACCGCCGAGACGGCGCCGGGCGCGGTCATCGCGGGCACCGTCAGCCGCGCCGTCGCGGTCGGCCGGGCGCTGCTCGCCGCGACCGAGCCGGTCGCCGCCGTCGCCGCCGAGTTGGCCGCCGCGGTGCTGCTCACCGGCAAGGTCGTCGACGTCGCCCGCCGCACCGAGGGCGGCTTCGTCCGCGGCTCGGTCACCATCGCCGGCACCGGCGCCGACCGCGGCCGGCTGCAACGCATCGAACTGCAGAACGAGAACCTCGTCGTGCTCGAGGACGGCGAGGTGCTGGTGAGCGTGCCCGACCTCGTCACGATCGTCGACGCCGAGACCGGCCACGCGATCTCGACCGAGCTGCTCGCCTTCGGCCAGCGCGTCGCGGTGCTGGCCTGGGCCTGCGACCCGCTCTGGCGGACACCGCGCGGACTCGAGCTGGCCGGGCCGCGCGCGTTCGGCTACGACCTGCCGTACGTGCCGTTCGAGGGCGGCCCGCGGTGACGGCGGCCCGGGACCTGTCGGTCGGGGTCGACGTCGGCGGCACGAACACCGACGCCGTCGTGCTCGACGGCGCCGGCACCGTGCTGGCCAGCACGAAGCAGCCGACCACCCCGGACGTCACGGGCGGCATCCGGCACGGCATCGCGCACGTGCTGGACCGGCTCGGCGACGACCGCGCCCGGGTGTCGCGGGTGATGCTCGGCACGACGCACGCGACGAACGCGATCGTCAGCCGCCGCGGCCTCGAACGCGTCGCCGTCATCCGCCTCGGCGCGCCGGCGGCGACCGAGTACCCGCCGGTCACGGGCTGGCCGGACGACCTCACCGCGGCCGGGATCGCCGGCACCGCCATGGTGCGTGGCGGGCACATGGTCGACGGCGCCCCGATCGCGCCGCTCGACCGCGACGGCATCCTCCGCTTCCTCGACGGCCTCGGCGCGTTCGACGCCGTCGCCGTCACCGGGATCTTCGCGCCCTCGTACCCCGAGCAGGAGCAGGAGGTCGCCGCCCTGCTGCGCGACCGGCTCGGCCCCGACGTCCGGGTGTTCCTCAGCCAGGACATCGGCCCGGCCGGGCTGCTGGAGCGCGAGAACGCGACCGTGCTGAACGCCGCGCTGCACGGCATCGCGCGCGGCGTGACACGGGCGCTGCGCACCGTCGTCGACGAGCAGGGACTCGACGCGGTGACGTACTTCGCGCAGAACGACGGCACGCTGATGTCGCTCGACTACGCCGTGCAGTACCCGGTGCTCACGATCGGGTCCGGCCCGGCGAACTCCATCCGCGGCGCCGCCTTCCTGTCCGGTGCGGACGAGGCGATCGTCGTCGACGTCGGCGGCACCACGTCCGACCTCGGCGTGCTCCTGAACGGGTTCCCGCGCGAGTCGACGCTGCCGCGCGAGATCGGCGGCGTCCGCACGAACTTCCGCATGCCCGACATCCTGAGCCTGGGCATCGGCGGCGGCACCACCGTCGACCTCGCCACCGGCGCCGTCGGACCCGGCTCGGTCGGCTACAGCATCGAGCGGGAGGCGCTGCTGTTCGGCGGCGCGACGCCGACGCTGACCGACGCCGCGGCGCTGGAGGGCGCGTCGATCGACGGCCGGACGCTGCCGAGCCTGCCCGGCGCGGACAAGACGGCGCTGCGCCGGGCGCTCGACCACGCCCGCGAACGGCTCGAGGTGGCGGTCGAGCGGCTGTCGCTCGGCCGGGCCGACCTGCCCCTGGTCGTCGTCGGCGGGGCCGGCTTCCTGGTGCCGGACGGGCTGCCCGGGGCCGGGGCGATCGTCCGGCCCGGCCACGGCGACGTCGCCAATGCCGTGGGCGCGGCCATCTCGCTCGCGGGCGGCCGCGCCGATCAGCTCAGCGACGTCGAGGACCGCGACGCCGCTCTCGACACCGCCTCCAAGGCGGCGATCGAACGAGCCATCCAGGCCGGGGCCGACCCGCTGCGGGTCGACGTCGTCGACGTCGTCGAGACCCCGATCTCCTACACCACACGGCCCACCGTGCGGGTCTCCGTGAAGGCCGCTGGGCCACTCGCGGACCTGCGCGCGACGGCCGCCTCACGCACCTGAGGAGAGAGATGAGACGCAGCACCACATCGGTGACCACGGTCATCCTCGCGATCACACTGGCCGTCGCGCTGGCCGCCTGTTCCGGCGCCGGCGACGACGGCGACGAGGCCAGCACGGACGTGGTCTCCGGCGGCACGTTCGTCAAGTCCATCGCCGGCGACCCGGGCGACCTGAACCCGATGCAGGCGGTCACGTTCGACACCTGGGAGGTCATCGGGATGGCCTACGAGGCGCTGGTGTACGTCAACCCCGACGGCGAGCTCGAGCCGTGGCTCGCCGAGGAGTGGACGGAGACCGGCACCGAGGTCGTCTTCACCCTGAAGGACGGCATCACCTGCGCCGACGGCACGCCGTTCACGGCCGAGACCGCGGCGGCGAACCTCGCCTACAACACCGACCCGGCCAACGCGACCTTCTACTACGGCTCGCAGGTCACCGAGGCGGTCACCGCGACCGCCGACGGCAACACGCTGACCGTCACCAGCGCCGCCAACGACCCGTTCCTCGTCGCCAACGTCGGCACGATCCTCATGGTGTGCGACACCGGACTGACCGACCCCACGGCGCTGTCCGAGACCACGGACGGCACCGGCCTGTTCCCGCTCACCGAGGCCGAGCCTGGCGCGTCGTACCGGTTCACCAGGCGCGACGACTACACCTGGGGGCCTGACGGCGTCACCAGCGACACCGAGGGCCAGCCCGACGCCGTCGAGCTGCGGGTCATCGGCGACGAGTCGACGGCGGCCAACCTGCTGCTCTCGGGCGAGATCAACGCGTCCAGCATCAGCGGCGCCGACCGGGTCCGCGTCGACGCCGCCGGGCTCGAGTTCGCCGGCGTCCGCAACCCGGTCGGCGAGATCATGTTCAACGAGCGCGCCGACCGCGCCGTCGCCGACCCGCTGGTCAGAGAGGCGCTGGCCACCGCGATCGACCGCGACGAGGTGGGCACCGTCATCGCCGACGGCGAGGCGATCCCGTCGGTGTCGCTGGTCGTGCGCAACCCGCTGCTCTGCGTGCCGGACGAGGCGGGCTGGACGCTGCCCGAGACCAGCCTGGAACGGGCCGGCGAGCTGCTCGACCAGGCCGGCTGGGCGCTCGCGGAGGACAGGCTGCGGTACAAGGACGGTGAGCCGCTCACCGTCAAGTTCATCTACGACGCGCCGACCCCGACGCACGCACCCGCCGCGGAGCTGGTCAAGCAGACCTGGGACCAGCTGGGCGTCACGACCGAGCTGTCGGCGAACGACGCCGCCGCGTGGTCCGAGCAGCTCTACCAGACCTTCGACTGGGACACCGGCTGGGTGCAGGTGGCGCCCGGCGGGCCGGTGGTGCTGTCGACCTTCTTCGCCGGCGCGACGCCCGACGAGGGCGGCCTCAACTTCATGTTCGTCGACAACCCCGAGTACGAGGCGCTCGTCGCCCAGGCGAAGGAGGCGAGCCCGGAGCAGACCTGTGACCTGTGGCAGCAGGCGGAGGCGGAGCTGATCGAGCGGTTCGACGTGTTCCCGGTCGCCGACAACATCCTCCCGACGTACATGAGCGGGGCGACGTTCGAGATGCCGAACTTCATCATGCCGACGACCATCCGGATGCTGGGCTGACAGGTGGTTGACAGCCGACCGCGAGGTCTGACGTCAGTCCCGAATGGGGCAGCCGTATCCCCGCTCGCGCGGCCCGCGACCGACGGCGGAACACCGCCGCCGGCGCGGCCGCGCGACCGCCGCGACTGGCCGATGCTGTCGCCGCGGCTCGCCTTCCTGCTGCGCCGGCTGGGACGGCTCGCCGTGTCGCTCGCGGTCGTGGTGGTGGCGACGTTCCTCATCGTCCACCTCGTGCCGGGGGACCCGGTCCGGGCGGCGCTCGGGCCGAGCGCGACGCCTGAGCTGGTCGCGGCGACGCGCGCCGAGCTGGGGCTGGACCAGCCGCTGCTGCAGCAGTTCACCGACTATGTCGCCGGGCTGCTGCGCGGCGACTTCGGCGTCTCCATCCGCACCCAGCGCCCGGTCGGCGAGACGATCGCGCAGCGGTTCCCCAGCACGCTGACGCTCGCGGTGCTGGCGTTCGTCGTCACCGTCGTCGGCGCGCTGCCGATCGGCGTCGCCGCGGCGATCTCGGCGCGGTCGGGCCGGCACGGGGTCGTCGACGGCGTCGTGTCGAGCGTGCTCGGCATGCTGATCGCGATCCCCAGCTTCCTGCTCGCCGTCGGGATGATCGCGGTGTTCAGCGTCTCGCTGGGGCTGCTGCCCGTCGCCGGCTGGGGGGATCCGCAGCATCTGGTCCTGCCGGTGCTCACGCTGGCGCTCGGGCCGATGGCGTACCTGGCGCGGATCGTGCAGGTCGAGATGTTCACCGTCCTCGACTCCACCTACATGACGACGGCGCGCAGCAAGCGGCTGCCCGCCCGGCTGGTGTACCTGCGGCACGCGCTGCCGAACATCGTCACCGCCTCGCTGACCGTCGGCGGCCTCATCCTCAGCGGGCTGACGGCCGCGACCGTCCTGGTCGAGATGGTCTTCGCCATCCCGGGGCTGGGCGAGGTGACCGTCGCGGCGGTCGGCGGCAAGGACTACCCGATGATCCAGGGCGTCGTGCTCGTGTACGCCCTCACGGTGCTCGGCGTGAACCTCGTCGTCGACCTGATCCTCATCACCGTGGACCCCCGTTCCTCGATCGCGGAAGGGTGACCATGCCCGCCTCGAAGCGTTCCCGGCTGCGCACGCCGACCGCCGTCGCCGCCCTGGTGGGCACCCTCGTGCTGGCCGCGGTGGCCGTGCTCGGCCCGGTCGTGTGGGGGTCGCCGGCCGAGGCGACGTCGGTGGCCGACCGGATGCTGGGGCCGTCGGTGGCGCACCCGTTCGGGACCGACGAGCTCGGCCGCGACCTGTTCGCTCGCGTGCTGGCCGCGGCGCGGCTGTCGCTCGTCCTGACCCTCGGCGCGACCGCGATCACGATGGCCGGCGGCGTCGTCCTGGGGCTGGTTGCGGCGGTGCTGCCGCGCGTCGCGCGCCGGCTGGTCACCGGCTTCATGGACATCCTGCTCGCGTTCCCGTGGCTGCTGCTGGTGCTGTTCTTCTCGGCGATCTGGGGCGCCAGCGCGGTCGGCGCGATGCTGGCGATCGGCTTCGCCGGTGTCCCGTCCATCGCCCGGCTGGTCTACACGATGGCCTCGTCGCTGTCCGGACGCGACTTCGTCCGGGCCGCGCGCGTGGCCGGCGTCGGCCCGTTGGGGGTGCTGGGCCGGCACGTGCTGCCCAACATCCGCGGCCCGCTGCTGGTGAACACGGCGGCGACCGCGAGCGTCACGCTGCTGTCGTTCGCCGGGCTGTCCTTCCTCGGCCTGGGCGTGCAGGCGCCGGAGTACGACTGGGGGCGGCTGCTGCGCGAGGGCATCGCCCGCATCTACCTGAACCCGATGGCGGCGATCGGGCCGGGCCTCGCGATCGTCCTCGCCGGCCTGGTGTTCACGCTGGCCAGCGAGGCGCTGGCGAGCCGGCGCGGTCACGGCGTACGCGCCCTCGCCCGGCTGGCGAAGGCCGCGGCGGGCATCCCGGTGGACGACGTCCCGGACGCCGCCCCCGCCCCGGACCGGGCGCGGCCGGTCGCCGAGGTGCGCGGCCTGCGGGTCGCGTTCCCCGACGGCGACGGCGGCCTCGTCGAGCGCGTCCGCGGCGTCGACCTGACCGTCGCGCCGGGCGAGACCGTCGGCATCGTGGGGGAGTCGGGCTCGGGGAAGTCGCTGACGGCGCTGGCGCTGGCCGGGCTGCTGGCGCGGCCCGCCGTCGTCACCGCCGCCACGCGCACGTTCGACGGCATCGACCTGGCCCGCCCGCTGTCGCGCGCCGACGCCGGCCGGGTCGGCGCCGGGCTCGGCATGGTGTTCCAGGACCCGCTGACCTCGCTCAACCCCGCGCTCACGATCGGCCGGCAGTTGACCGAGGTTCCCGAGGTGCACCTCGGGATGTCGCGGTCCCAGGCCCGCGAGCGCGCCGCGGAGGCGCTGCGGGTCGTCAGCATTCCCGAGCCGGAGCGCCGGCTGCGCCGCTACCCGCACGAGTTCTCCGGCGGCATGCGCCAGCGCGCGATGATCGGCATGGCGCTGACCGGTCGGCCGACGCTGCTGATCGCCGACGAGCCGACCACCGCGCTGGACGTCACCGTCCAGCGGCAGGTCATGGCCGTGCTGCGCCGGGCCCAGCGCGACTCCGGCGCGGCCATCGTGTTCATCTCGCACGACATCGCGCTGGTCTCGGCGTTCTGCGACCGCGTCGTCGTCATGAAGGACGGCCTGGTGGTCGAGGAGCTGGACGCCGGGCGGATCCGACAGGACGCGCAGCACCCGTACACGCGGGCGCTGGTGGCCTGCCTGCCCGACATGAGCTCGGACCGCAGCCGGCCGCTGCCGGTGATCGCCGGGGACGGGAGCACGGCATGAACGCCCTCGAGATCGACGACCTCACGGTGCGGTACCGGCGCGAGCTGGCCGTCGACCGCGTGTCGCTGGCCGTGCCGCAGGGCCGGACCGTCGGGCTCGTGGGGGAGTCGGGCTCGGGCAAGAGCTCGATCGCGAACGCGGTCGTCGGCCTGGTGCGCCCCTCGTCCGGCGACATCCGCGTCGGCGGCGCGAGCGTCACCGGCCGCGGCGCCACCGTCACCCGCGCGCGGCGGCGCACGCAGCTGATCTTCCAGGACCCGTTCTCGGCCCTCGACCCGCTGATGCCCGTCGGCGCCTCGATCGCCGAGGCGACCCGGGCGACCGGGCGGCGCTGGTCGCGCGAGGCGAAGGCCGCCCGCGTCCGCGAGCTGCTGGGCCAGGTCCACGTCGACCCGGCCCGCGCGAACGAGCTGCCGGCGGCGTTCTCGGGCGGTCAGCGCCAGCGCATCACCATCGCCCGCGCGCTGGCCGGCGAGCCCGCCGTGCTGATCGCCGACGAGGTCACGTCGGCGCTGGACGTGTCGGTGCAGGGCGCCGTCCTCAACCTGCTGCGCGAGCTGCAGCGCGACCTCGACCTGTCGATCCTGTTCATCTCGCACAACCTCGCCGTCGTGCGCTACATCAGCGACGAGATCTGCGTCATGCGGCACGGGCGGATCGTCGAGGCCGGCGAGACCGAGGCGCTGCTGCGCGACCCGGCCGACCCGTACACGCGGGAGCTGCTCAAGGCCGTGCCGGTGCTCGGCCGCCGGATGGAGTTCGAGGACGTCTGACCGGGAGGTTCGGATGCTGGTGCAGCGCCGTGGCGACGACCATCACGACTGGTCCCTCTACGAGGGCCGCGGTCCGGTCGGCGTCGAGTGGTATTTCCGCGAGCGGACCGAGCTGCCGACGTCGGTGATGCTCTACCACCTCGAGCCCGGCGCCGAGGAGGGCTCGCACCTGCACCTGGCCGGCGACCCGGCCAGCTGCTCGGAGCTGAGCGAGGACGAGCTGTACCTGGTGGTGGCCGGCGAGGTCGTCATGACCGTCGCGGACGAAGAGGCCGTGCTGCGCCCGGGCGACGCCGTGTACGTCCCGCAAGGGGTCGCGCACGGGGTTCGGAACGAGTCCGACGCCCCGGCCGAGCTCGTCCTCCTCTTCGGCCCGCCCGACGGCAACCTGCTCCGATGATCATCGGCGATTGCTGGCGCCCTGGAGCCTGTTGCTGAATGAGGCTCCGTCCAGGCGAGGTGGGGGGAACAACGCGAAAACGGGCTGAAAATAGGCCCAAGTGGAGGGCCCTTGATCAAATGGCGAAAGCCCACCTCGCTGACCAGCGCCTTTGCAGCGGCCAAGTTGCCCCGTGGATGAACATCGTTCTCATCTTTCAAAAAGCAACAGGCTCCCTGACACCAGCGATCGCCGGTGACCGGTGGTGTCCACAGGGGCGGGCAAGGGGTGGTCGGCTGCCGAGCGCTGAGTGGGCCGGTGGTGGTCTACTACCGGCGATCGCTGGCGCCCCGGCGCCAGTGCGGAATGGCGCGGTGCGGGCGTTGCCGAAGAACCTTCGGCGGCCGCCGTTCTCGTCGCGACGCCCGCACCGCCTTGGCTAGCCTGGTCGCTGCACCAGGTCGGGCATATCGGGCGCCGGCACGACGACCAGCCTTGCCAAGGGCGGCACCGGGTCGTCGGCGCGTGACGCGGGCAGGAAGATCTCCGGCTTCAGCGCGTCGACCGCCGAAAGCGCAACAGGCTCCCTCACGCCAGTGGTCGCCGGTGACCGGTGGTGGTCGCCTGGTGCAGCCAGCCTGTGGACAGTCAGGACTACCGGCGATTGCTGGCGCTCTGGAGCCTGTTGCTGAATGAGGCTCCGTCCAGGCGAGGTGGGGGGAAACAACGCGAAAACGGGCTGAAAATAGGCCCAAGTGGAGGGCCCTTGATCAAATGGCGAAAGCCCACCTCGCTGACCAGCGCCTTTGCAGCGGCCAAGTTGCCCCGTGGATGAACATCGTTCTCATCTTTCAAAAAGCAACAGGCTCTCTGACACCAGCGATCGCCGATGATCATGGGTCAGGCTGGGTCGAAGATCTGGCCGACGGGCTCGCGCTTCTCGGCCTGGAAGGTGTCCTCGGCGCGCCCGTGCGCCCAGTACGCCGACAGCGACAGCTGCGACCGGTCCAGGCCGCGCTCGGTCGTCAGGTACGGGCGCAGCGACTTCATCGCGCCGCGCTCGCCGTGGGCGAAGACCTGCACGTGACCGTCGCGCCAGGCGACGTCGCGGAGGGCATCGGCGAGCAGGGTCGTGGTGCCGGGATGGGCGCCGTCGCGGTGTAGCCACTCGACGCCGACGCCGGGCGGGGCGGTGAGCGGCAGGTGGTCGTCGTCGCCGTCGACCTCGATGAGGGCGACGCCGCGGGCGTCGGGCGGCATGGCCTCCAACGCCCGGGAGATGGCCGGGATCGCGGCGTCGTCGCCGGCCAGCAGGTGCCAGTCGGCCGCCGGGTCCGGCGCGTACCCGCCGCCGATGCCCGACATCGCCAGCAGGTCGCCCTTCTCGGCCGTGGCCGCCCACGGGCCGGCGATGCCCTCGTCGCCGTGCACGACGAAGTCGATGGTGACCTGGCCGGCGGTCGGGTCGAGGCGCCGCACCGTGTACGTGCGCATGCTGGGCAGGCGCTCCGGCGGCAGCGTCAGGCGCAGCTCGGCGAGGTCGTACGGCGGCGTCAGGCCGGACTCGGGGTGGGCGAAGTACAGCTTCGTGTAGGCGTCGGTGAAGTCGTTGCCGACGATCGAGGCGTACCCCGGCCCACCGGCGACGATGCGGCGCAGCCGGGGACTGAGCCACCAGCCGTCCTCGACCGTCAGCACGGTCTGGGCGCCGATGCGGCGGCGGGGAGCGGGCGTGGTCACGGTGCCGATGGTAGTCGCGCGATCGGATCGACCGGCCTCAGGCCGCCCTCAGCCCGTCCGGTCCGTGACCCTTGACACTCGCGCGAGGGAGGTCCATCCTACCTGACACGTGTCACCTAACACGTGTCAGGCCGGAGGGAGCAACGATGCCCCGAATCGATGCCGAGATCAGCCGCCGCGCCGCGCTGGGGATCCTCGGAGCCGGGGGACTGGCGGGCCTCGGGTTCGCCTGGCCGCGGCTCACCGCCCAGGACATCCCGGGCCGCGGCGACGACGTCCTCACGATCGCGATCCTCGGGACGGCTCAGGACGAGGCGGCCCGCCAGGGACTGGTGGACGCCTTCCACGAGCGCCACCCCGGCATCCGGGTCCGCATCCAGGCGATCCAAGGGAACGACTGGGGCGACTTCTTCTCCAAGATCCTCACGATGATCGCGGCCGGGATCCCGCCCGACGTCGTCAACGTCGCCACCGAAGGCACGCAGCTGTTCGCGTCGCGCATGGCCGAGCCGCTGGACGAGTACGTGCTGCGCGACGCCGACGAGCTGCGGGACTTCTTCGACGACGTCCACCCCACGCTGCTCGAGGCGTTCATGTACGAGGGCAGCCTGTTCCAGCTCCCGACCGACTTCAACGCCGCGAACATGTACTACAACACCGAGGCGCTGGAGCTGGCCGGGCTCGAGCGTCCGCCCGACGACTGGACCCGCGACGACTTCGTGGCGATGCTCCGCGCGATGCGCTCGGCGAACACGGCGGACTTCGTCCCGTACTTCTGGACGAACCGGCTCTTCGGCGGCCTCGTCCCGTGGCTCTACGTCAACGACACCAGCTTCCTCGTCGAGTCGAAGGCGGACGGCGGCCAGTGGTTCTGGGACCGCTTCTACCCGGGCGAGCGGCGCAGTGGCGGCTACCGCTGGCTGGAGCCGAACGCCGACGACCCGCAGGTCGCCGAGTCGGTGGAGTTCCTGCGCGAGCTGGTCGCCGAGGGTCTCGGCACCCGCCCGGAGGAGGGTGGCGGCGGGGCGCTGGTCGGCCTGTTCGCGTCCGGGCGCATCGGCACGACGCCGGCCGGCGGCTACTGGGTCCAGGGGCTCAACGACGCCGGGATGACGGCCGACGGCTTCGACGTCCAGTTCTTCCCGCGGTGGCGGACCCAGCGGCACCAGTTCGGCGCCGCCGGCTACGCGATCATGTCGACGTCGCCGCGCAAGGACGAGGCGTGGGAGTGGGTGCGGTTCACCGCGTCGCGCGAGGCGATGGAGCTGGCCTATCCGCTGCCGACCACGACGCCCACCCGCCGGTCGATGCTGAACGAGGCCCGGTACGGCACTACGGGACCGGCGCACTGGCAGGTCTTCTACGACACCCTCGACCGGTTCCCCACGACCGGTCCCATCCCGGCGCCGCCGCAGCAGGCCGCCGTCGAGACCGCCCTGATCAAGAACATCTCCGCCGCGGTGAGCGGCAGCGCCGGCGGCGTTCCGCGCGCGCTGGACACCCTGCAACGCGACCTCACTCAAGCACTGAGGAGGCAGCCATGACGACCACGGCCCACCCCGTGGCGCCGCCGGCCGAGGCGCCGCCGCCCCCGGCGGCCGGCGGGTCCGCGCGCGGCCCGGCCTGGCGGCGCCGCACCGTCGTCGGCCTCTTCCTCGCCCCGACGATCATCGGCATCGGCGTGTTCACGCTGCTGCCGATCGTCGCCTCGATCGTGCTGGCGTTCTTCCGCTGGGACATCATCACCGACCCCGAGTTCGCCGGCCTGAGCAACTTCGCCGACGTCGCCGTCGACCCCACCGTCCGCCGGTCGTTCGTCAACACCATCCTGTTCGTGTTCGCCGCCGTCTCGTTGCAGCTCGCGGTGTCGCTCGGCCTCGCCGTCCTCGTCGGCCAGCGGATGCCGGGCTGGGTGCGGACGTTCTTCCGGTCGGTGTTCTTCTTCCCGCTCATCCTGTCCGCGGCCAGCGTCTCCGTCGTCATGCGGTACCTGTTCAACGAGGAGTTCGGCGTCGTCAACTGGCTGCTCGGGCTGGTCGGGCTGCCCGCCGTGCCGTGGCTGACCAGCGGGTGGTCCGCGGTCGTCGTCGTGCTCGTCTATGTGTGGCAGCAGTTCGGCTTCACGTTCCTGCTGTTCATCGGCGGGCTGGCGAGCATCCCGAACGACGTCTACGAAGCCAGCGCGATCGACGGCGCCACCGGCTGGCGGCAGTTCCGCACGATTACGCTGCCGCTGCTGTCGCCGACGATGCTCGTCGCGTGCGTGATGAGCGTGATCTCCGCGCTGCAGGTGTTCGACCAGCCGTGGGTCCTGACGCGCGGCGGCCCGGGCGACAGCACGCGCACGGCCGTCATGGTGATCTACGAGTCCGCGTTCCGGCAGCTCGAGTTCGGCCGCGCGAGCGCCGTCGGCGTCGTCCTCATGGCGCTGATCATGGGCGTCACCGCCCTCCAGTTCCGCCTGTCCCGGCGATTCGTCTTCTACCAGTGAGGAGGCCGCGATGACCGCCACCACGCTCGATCCGGCCACCGCCCCGCCCACGCGCCGGCCGGCCCGCATCCGGCGCCGCCTCCGCCCGACGCCGTCCGGTTCGGCCCGCGGGTTCGTCCTGCTGGTCGCGGCCGCGCTGACCCTCGGCCCGGTGATCTGGACGCTGTCGACGTCGCTGCGCAGCCCGGCCGAGTCGTTCACGCTGCCGCCGCAGCTGATCCCGTCCGACCCCGACCTGTCGCCGTACCGGCAGGTGTTCGAGCAGGTCGACATGGTGCTGCTGACGCTGAACTCGGCGCTCGTGACCGGCATCATCGCCGTCGGCCAGATGCTGACGGCGGCGCTGGCCGGCTACGCGTTCGCCCGGCTGGAGTTCAAGGGCCGCGGGCTGTGGTTCGCCGTCGTGCTCGCCACGATGATGGTGCCGGTGCAGGTCACGATCGTGCCGGTGTTCATGCTGGTCCGCGGCATCGGGCTGTCGGACACGCTGCTCGCGCTGATCCTGCCCGCGATACCGACCGCCTTCGGCACGTTCCTCATGCGGCAGTACTTCCTCGGCCTGCCTGCCGAGCTGGGCGAGGCGGCCGCGATCGACGGCGCCGGGCTGTGGCGGACGTTCCGCTCCGTCTATGCGCCGCTCGCGCTGCCGGGGATGGCGATCGTCGGCATCCTCGCGTTCAACTTCCACTGGAACGAGTTCTTCCGGCCGCTGATCTTCTCGATCAGCGAGGAGAACAACACGCTTCCGCTGGGGCTCGTCTCGCTCCAGGGGAACCTCGGCACCGGCTCGATCTCGGTCGTGCTCGCCGGTGTCGTCCTGTCCATGATCCCCGCGCTTATCGTGTTCGTGGTCGGTCAGCGGCCGCTGCGCGCGGGTCTCACCGCCGGAGTCAGCAAGTGAACGGAGCCAGCACGTGAATCGACCTGTGGCGGATGCCGTCGCGCTCCACCCGTTTCCCCGGCTGCACATCCGCCCCGAGCGGGGCTGGGTGAACGACCCGAACGGCATCGGCCACTGGGACGGCCGGTGGCACGTCTTCTACCAGCACAACCCGGACGCGCCCGTGCACGACGCGATCTGCTGGGGGCACGCCAGCTCGGCGGACCTGCTGACCTGGCGCGACGAGGGCGTCGCGCTGCAGCCGCGGCCCGGCACGATCGACGCCGCCGGGGTGTGGAGCGGGGTCGCGACGACCGACGACGACGGCGCACCCGTCCTGGTCTACACGGCGGTCCCGGACGACGCCGCGAACGCCGGTGTGGCCGTCGCGCGGCGGCGCCCCGGCGGCGAGTGGGCGCCCGGCGACCGGTTCGCCGCGCCGCCACTGGGCATGGACCGCATCCGCGACGTCCGCGACCCGTTCGTGCTGCGGATCGGCGGGCGTCGTTACGGCATCCTGGGCTCCGGGCGGACGGACGGGTCGCCGCTCGTGCTGATCTACGACGCCACCGACCTCGATCGCTGGCAGTTGCTCGGGCGGCTGCTCGACGGCGCCGACCCGGCCGTGCGAGCGCTCGCGCCGGCGGGGATCTGGGAGTGCCCGTCGCTGGTCCGGCTCGGCGGCGACTCCGACTCGTCGTGGGCGCTGATCGTCTCGCGCTGGCAGTCCGGCGGCGACCACCAGCTGCGCGGCGTCACCGCCCTGGTGGGCGAGCTGGACGTCACCGGCGACCACCCGCGGTTCGTGCCCCGCTCCGGCCACCCGCTCGACGACGGCCCCGACTTCTACGCGCCGCAGGCCTACGACGCCGGCGACCGCGTCCTGCTGTGGGGCTGGACGTGGGAGGGCCGCGGGCGCTCCACCGCTGACGTCGCGGCCTCGGGCTGGGCCGGTGCGCTGACGTTCCCGCGCGAGCTGGCGCTGCGCGACGGACGGGTGACGTCGGCGCCGGCCCGGGAGCTCGTCGGACTCCGGCGTGCGGAGTGTGTCGTCGACGGCCCGGTGCTGCGCCTGGCGGTGCCGGCCTGGGAGGTCGTCGCCGAGGGCGCGGTCGTCGTGTCGCTGGACGGGCCGGACGGGTCGCGCGAGATCTGGCGCGCCGCCGGCGACGTCCGCGTGCTGGTCGACGGTTCGGTCGTCGAGGCGTTCGCCGGGGGAGCGGCGAGCACGCTGCGTGCGTACCCGGCGCCGGGGGAGACCTGGACCGTCCGGGTGGACGACGGTGTGCCGGTCAGCGCGTGGGAGCTGGGCCCACCGAGCCCCTGACGATCAGTTCGCACGGGACCAGCTGGTCGCGTTCGGGCAGCGGGTCGCCGTCGACGACGCGGGCGAGCAGCAGCTCCATCGCCCGCTCGCCGATGCGCCGGTGCGGGAGGTCGACGGTGGTGAGCGGCGGCGACATCTCGGCGGCGATCTCGCTCTCGTCGTCGTAGCCCACCACCGAGACGTCGTCCGGCACCCGCAGGCCGAGCCGGGCCGCGCCGAGGACGACGCCGACGGCGACCCGGTCGCGCGCGCACACGATCGCCGTCGGCCGGACGTCGGAGGGCGCGGAGAGCAGGTCGAGCGCGTACTCGACCCCGGTGTCGATGTGCCACCCGGCGTCGACGACGCGCGCCTCGCCGGCCCCGGCCTCCCGCGCCGCGCGCTCGAACCCGGCGACGCGGCGCCGGGTCGCCGGGATGTACTCGACGTCGCGCGCATTCCGGCCCGCGAGCATGACCACCCGGCGGTGACCGCGGTCGAACACGCAGCGCGCCGCCGCATAGCCGCCCGCCTCCTCGTCGGCGAGCACGCCCGCCGGGCCGGACGGCGCGTAGCAGTTCGCGAGGACGGTCGGGACCTCGACCATGGCCGGGTCGGGTTCGACCTCGCGCATCGACATCGCGGCGTGCAGGAAGCCGTCGACCTGGCGGGCCCGCAGCACGCGGACCATCTCGCGCTCGCGGTCGTCGTCGAGCCCGTAGTCGGCGACGATGGTGACGAACCCGCGCGCCAGCGCGACCGCCCGCGCCCCCTCCAGCAGCTGGCCGGCGAACGGGCTGGTCGTGATCTCGTCCGTCACCACCCCCACCGTCGACGTCGACCGCCGGCGCAGGTTGACCGCCGCATGGTTGGGGAGATAGCCGAGCTCGCGCGCGGCCGCCCGGATCCGGTCCGCGTTCTCCGTCGAGATGTTGCCGTCGCCGCGGCCGTTGAGGACGAGTGACACGGCCGTGCGTGACACGCCGGCCCGCCGCGCCACGTCAGCACTCGTCGGACGATGGTCGACCACGGCCCCTCCCGCCTGTCACGTGTCAGGCCAGTGTACGGCCGTTGGCGCGACGCGTGCGGCACCACGCCGGGGCGTCAGCCCTCATGATCATCCAAGAAACGGGGGGTCCGGGAGCCCGTTGCTCTTTGCGGGTTGTGGGTGGCGGGCGTGGTTCTGGCTGATGGGCGCGGCTTCGTGGGCGTGTCGGGTCGGTGCTGGTGGCCTGTCAGGCGGTGGCAAGCTGGGTGGTGGTGATGCCGTTGGTGGCGATCTTGAGCAGGTTGGTGACGGCGGCGGCGAGGGAGAGTTCGGCTTGGACGGCGTCGATGCCGCGGCGGGCGAAGCCACGTCGTAGTCCGCGGCGGTCTTTGAGCCAGCCGTTGGGGGCTTCGACCATCGGGGCGCGGCGGGCGTAGAGGGCGTGCCCGTCGTCGGTGCGCAGCCGGTGGTCCATCTGTTCGCGGGTGGTGGCGTCGGGTGGTGGTGGGCCGGTGGCCGGGTCGGTGGCGGCGGCCTGGTTCAGGTCGCGTCGGGTGGCGTTGGCGATGAGCCGGTCCGGGCCGGGCGCGGTCAGGTTGGCGTGGCTGTCGTAGCCGGCGTCGCCGATCATGGTGCCCACGGCGAGGTCGTCACGGCCGGTGTGCTCGGCCAGCATGCCGGCGGTGGCGGTGACGTCGTTCATGGTCGGGACGAACTGGTGCACGTCGTTGGCGTCCTGGGTCGCGCGGGCGGAGATGATGAACCCGTCGGCGCTGGTCGCGGTCTGGCAGTTGTAGCCCTGCATCCAGCCGTTGCGGGTCTTGAGCAGCCGGGAGTCCGGGTCGGTCAGGTTCGCCCGGTGAGCGCTGGTGGTGGTGTCCGGGCCGGGTGTGGCCGGTTCGGCCTGGCGGGCCAGGGCGTCCTGGTAGGCTTGGCGCAGCCGCATCACCGTGGGGTGGTCGTCCGGTGCCGCGGTCGGGGTGCCGGGCAGCCGGTGTCCTCGTGCGGCCGCAGCGGCGGCCTTGACCTGGTAGGCGTCGAAGCGGGCCTGGGCGCGGTCGTGTTCACGCTGCCAGCGGGCCCGAGCCACCGCCACCGGGTCCGCGGCCTTCGGTGCCTGCCCCGTCGGAGCCCGGCCGGCCGGGTCACCGGCCTTCGCGACGTATTCCGCCGCCGCGGCCCGCTCGGCCTCGGTCCCGGCCTGCTCGGCGGCCCGGCGTCGTTCGATCTCGGCCAGCGCCTGGCTGATCCGCTCACCGCGGCGGGACCGGTCGGTCAGGTCCTCGGGCAGCTCGTCCCCGCGCTGGTCCTCGCCGAACAGCTCATCTTCGGCGTCATCGGTGGCCGCGGCCCGACCCAGATACTGCCGGGCGAGTTTGCGCAGGTGCGCCTCGGACCGGTTCGCTCCCATCGACGCGTTCGCGGCGATCTTGGTGCCGTCGAAGGCCACCGTCCCGAGCCGGACCATGCCCAGTTCCGTGGCCAGCAGCAGCGACGCGGTCAGCAGGTCTTCCAGCGCCTGCCCGTGGTCGCGGCGGAACCGGGCCAGCACCGTGTGGTCGGGCACATCGGAGGCGCAGATGATCCGGAACGCCACATCGGTGCCGCACAACCGTTCGATCTGCCGCGACGAGGACACCCCGTGCGCCATCGCGTAGATGAACAAGGTGAGCAGCATGTCCGGGTCGAAGCCCCGCCGGCCCACCGAGCCGAGCCTGGCCCGGGCGTGGAACGCGGTCGTGTCCATCCGCTTCACCGCCGCGATCACGAACCACACCAGATGATCACCGGGCAGCCAGTCCGTCATCGACGGCGGCAACAGAAACGCCTGGTCACGATCGACCGGCCGGTATCCCTTCGCCATGACCCGCACCATTCCAAACCATGATCAACCAGGCCAGACGCCACGCCGAGACAAAAAGCAACAGGCTCCCGGACGCCCCATTTCTTGGATGATCATGCTCCAGTCGGGGTGGAGGTGTTGGCGAGAGCGGCGATCCGGTCGTCGTCGGCCTCGCTTCGCAGTTCGATGCCACCGGCCAGCCAGCCGCCGTCGATGGTGAAGACGCTGCCGGTGATGAACGAGGCGTTCTCGCCGGCCAGGAACGCGACCAGGTGGGCGACCTCGTCGGCCTGCCCGGGCCGGCCCAGCGGGAACCGGCTGCTGACGTCGAGCTCCTCGCCCATCCTCCGTAGCAGCTCGTTGCTGGCGATGAAGCCCGGGCAGATCGCGTTGACCCGGATTCCCACCGGCCCCAGCTCCAGTGCGGCCGACTTCACCAGCCCGATCACGCCGTGCTTGGACGCGGAGTACGCCGCCGACATCCGCACACCGGTCAGTCCTGCCGCTGACGCCGTGACCACGACGGAGCCACCGCCCGCGGCGCGCATCGCCTGTCCCGCCGTCTGCAGACCGAGCAGCACACCACGCAGATTCACCGCCATCGTGTGGTCCCACTCCTCCAGCGGGTAGTCCAGGACGCCGGCCCAGTGCCCCGTCGCGGCGTTGAGGTGCGCGATGTCCACGGCGCCGTAGCGGGCCACCGTCTCGCGCACCATCGCCGCGTTGTCCTCCGGCGACGCCACGTCGACGCGCAGCCCGAAGGCCTCGCCGCCCGCGGCCGTGATCCGCTCGGCCGTCCGCTCGACGCTGTCGGCACGACGTCCGGCGCAGCACACCCGCGCGCCCAGCGCTGCCAGCGTCACCGCCGTCGCCGCGCCGATTCCGGACCCGGACCCGGCCCCGGTCACGACCGCGACCCGTCCCGCCAGCGAGGCCGGCCCTGGCTCCGTCATCCGTCACTCCGCTCGTCGCCGTTGTCATTGCCGGTCATGAGATGCCCGCACCCGGCCGGGTGTGACAGGCACGGCACTGTGACGCGGGTCATCGCCGCGGTGATGTCACAAACCGATGGCGCGCGGCATCTTGTGAGTGATGGCGAAGCGCGGCGAGACGGGAGACCCATGGGCGACGACGGCGGGGCGGACGCCGCGACCGAGGTGTTCGTCGCCCACCGCAACCTGCTCTTCACCGTCGCCTATGAGCTGCTCGGCTCGGCCGCCGACGCGGAGGACGTGCTGCAGGAGACGTGGCTGCGGTGGGCCGGCGTCGACCTGAGCACGGTGCGGGACCAGCGCGCCTATCTGGTCCGGATCGCCGCCCGGCAGGCGCTCGCCCGGCTGCGCGTCGTCGGCCGGCGCAAGGAGACCTATATCGGCCCGTGGCTGCCCGAGCCGCTGCTGACCGCGCCCGACGTCGCCGACGACGTCGAGCTGGCGGATAGCCTGTCGATGGCGATGCTGCTGGTCCTGGAGACGCTCACCCCGACTGAGCGGGCCGTGTTCGTGCTGCGCGACGTGTTCGACCTGGCCTACGACGAGATCGCTGCGGCCGTCGACAAGAACCCCGCCGCGGTGCGCCAGATCGCCCACCGCGCGCGGGCGCACGTCGCCGCGCGCCGGCCGCGCGGAACGGTCAGCTCCGCCGAGACCCGGGCCGCGCTCGCAGCCTTCCAGCGTGCGATCGAGACGGGCGACCTGCGGATCCTGTTCGACATCCTCGCGCCGGACGTCGTCGCTATGAGCGACGGCGGCGGCGTCAAGCAGTCGATGCAGCGGCCCACGGTGGGTGCTGACAAGGTGGCTCGCCTGTGGGCGACCGGCCTGAACCGGCTCGGTGCCGCCATGTCGGCCGAGCCGGCGCAGGTCAACGGCTACCCCGGCCTGATCGTGCGGGTCGACGGCGAGCTCGACGGCGTCGTCGCGGTGCGGGTCGAGGACGGCCTCGTCACCGGGCTCTACTACGTGCGCAACCCCGACAAGCTCTCGCGGGTGGAGCGCGAGACCGCGGTGAGCCGCTGAAACAGCCATCGGCCGCCGAACCATCGGCCACCTGGCAGATGTTCTGGACGGCGGGCTGGTCGACGCTGGTCGCAGCGACCTCGAGAACCCGTCTCGAGTCCGTGCCAAGGAGCATCCGATGACCGCCGAACCCCCGACCACCCGAATCGGCCCCGGCCCGCTCGTCGTGTCGTCCAGAAACCCGCGGTACTTCGCGCACCGCGATGACGACACCGGCCGGGCCGTCTATCTGACCGGATCGCACATCTGGAACAACCTGCAGGACGGCATGGGGCCGGGCCCGGACGCCCCCGACGAGCCGGAGCGGCTGGACTTCGAGGCGTACCTGCGCTTCCTCACCGAGCGCGGCCACAACCTGATCCGGCTGTGGCGCTGGGAGCAGTTCCGGTCCCAGGCGGCCGGCGGGAGCTACCACCTCGACATGTCGCCGCAGCCGTGGGCCCGCACGGGGCCGGGCGCCGCCAAGGACGGCAGGCCGCGGTTCGACCTCGAGCGGTTCGACGAGGCGTTCTTCGCCCGGCTGCGGCAGCGGGTCGAGCAGGCCGGTGCGGCCGGCGTCTACGTCGACGTGCTGCTGTTCGACGGGTGGGCACTGCACCTCAGTCCGGCGCCGGACCACATCGAGGGGCACCCGTTCCACGCGCTCAACAACGTCAACGGGGTGTCCGCGACGTCGATCGACGACCTGCAGGTACTGCCGCTGGACCCGCAGGTCGAGGCGATTCAGCGGGCGTTCGTCACCAAGGTCGTCGACACCCTGCACGAGCTGCCGAACGTGCTGTGGGAGGTGTCCAACGAGTCCACCGGCGACGGCGCGGTGAGCCAGGAGTTCGCCGACTTCCTCGGGATGGACGAGCCGCCGTCGTGGGGTGACTCGACCGCCTGGCAGTACTGGGTGATCGACGTCGTCCAGCGGCACGAGCGGGAGCGAGGCTACGACCCGCACCCGATCGGGATGACCATGCAGTTCCCGGTCCGCGACCAGACGAAGGTCAACGAGCCGCTGCTGGCCAGCCGGGCCGAGTGGATCTCGCCTGGCTACGACGACGAGCGGTTCGCCGGCGGCGGCCACCCGATGGCGCCCGGCGCCGAGCCGTCGCGCTGGCTCGCCGACCCGCCGGTCGCCGACGGGCGCAAGGTCGTGATCAGCGACACCGACCACTACGCGCCCGGCAGCGCCGACCCACTGTGGGCGTGGAAGTCGTTCCTGCGCGGCCACCACCCGATCCTCATGGACTTCGGCCTGATCGCCGGCCTCGAGCCGACCGGCGTCGCCGACCCGGAGGCCGGCGTCCCGCCGTTCGAGCACTACGAGGCGGCCCGCTACGCGATGGGTGACACTCGCCGCTACGCCGAACGGCTCTCGCTGGCCGACACCGAGCCGCGCGCCGACACCGCGTCGACCGGGTACGCGCTGGTCGACGAGGGCCGCGAGGTGCTCGTGCTGGACGCCACCGGCGGCGCCCCGTTCACCGTCGACCTCACACCGGGCCGCTGGCGGGTGGAGTGGTTCGACGTCCAGCAGCGGGTCGCGGCCGACGCGCCCGCGGCCCAGGTCGACGAGGCCGGACCCGTCACCTTCGCCGCACCGTTCGACGGCCCGGCCGTGCTGTACCTGACGGTGTGACGGCGCTCAGCCGCAGGCCGCCGCGAACGTGAAGTCGTTCGTGACGACGCGCTGGCCGAGGTCCTTCAGGGCGTGGTCGGCGTCGATCTCGAAGACGTCGAGCAGCGGGCTGGTGTTGAGGTCGAACTGCAGCCGCTCGATGTCCGTCGTCCAGGAGAACTGCCCGTAGCGGCCGTCGGTCACCTCGACGAGGCGGACGTCGTCGAGGTACTCGCGGCCGGTCGGGTTCGCCATGGTGAACGTCCGGCTGACCCGGGTGCCGTCGGCGAGCGTCAGGTCGACGGTCGTCGCCGGGTCCTTGGACGGCAGGACGTAGTGCAGGCCGCTGGTGTGGGCGCGCAGCCGGCCGTCCTCGACCGTGAACACCGCGTCCATGAACAGCGGCTCGTCCCCGGCGCCCGGCTCGACCAGGTCGTAGGCGCCGCCGGACATCCGCACCCGCAGTTCGCCATCGTCCATCGCCACCGTGACGTCCTCGATGACGTGGGTGTCCGGCTCGAGGATCGGATAGAGCAGCGGCGTGGTCGAGCCCCAGAACCGGCCCTCCATCGGGCCGCAGCCGGTGTCGGGCGAGATGCCGGCGGCGTGCCGGTCGTCGCCGGGGTCGTCGTAGTCGATCGCGACGGTGATCCCGCTTGGGGCGTGGGTGGCGAGGACGGAGTTCGCGGCGCCGTCGTAGCGCGTCAGCTGCCACTCCGACCTGGCCTGCCGCGAGTACGTCACCTCGGCGGGCGCGGCGTCGACGAGGACCGGCCTGGGCATGACCGCGGCGGGCGGGATGCGACGGTCCAGCAGCGGGCTCGCCACCGCGGGAGCCGACGCGGCGAGGACGCCGAGAGCGCAGAGGGTGCTCACCAGCACGCGAGGCTTCATGGGGCGACGCTAGGGCGGCCGGGCGAACGCAGGGTGGGCCGGACATGACGGCTCGATTGCCGATGCTCCAACGCCGGCCGGCGCAGAGCCGGCAATGATCACGCCTGCGTGACGGCGGTCCTCCGGTGCCGGAGCCAGTCCGCGAACCGCGTGGGGCCCAGCCGCACGCCGTCATCGGGGAGGAGCGAACGTTCGCTCAGCAGGGCGCCGTAGTGGCGGGCTCGCTCGTCGGTGACCACCGTGCGCGGATCGTCGCGGGCGGACAGGTCGTCCCAGACGAGCTCGTCGAACCGGAACCGTTGCGGCCCGGCGATCTCGACGACGCCGTTCGCCGGCGGCCCCGCCGAGAGCCGTCCGACCTCCGCGGCGACGTCGTCGGCGGCGACGGGCTGGATCAGCACCGGAGCGACCCGCACCGCCTCGTCGTCGGTCGCGGCGTCGACGATGCGCATGAGGAACTCGAAGAACTGCGTCGCCCGGACGATGGTGAAGGGGATCGACGAGCTCGAGACGAGGTTCTCCTGCGCCAGCTTGGCGCGGAAGTAGCCGATGTCGGCGAGCCGGTCGGCACCCACGACCGACAGGGCGACGTGATGCCCGACGCCCGCGGCCGCCTCCGCGGCGACCAGGTGGCGCGTGGACGTCTCGAAGAAGCGCAGGGCCGCGTCGCCGTCGAACGACCGCGCATCGGCGACGTCGATCACCACCGACGCGCCGGCGAGCGCACCGTCCAGGCCCGCGCGCGTGAGGGTGTCGACCCCGGTCGACGGCGACGCCGGTACGGCATCGTGGCCCTGCCGCTGCAGCAGGGCGATGGCCGCGGTCCCGATCAGTCCGGTGCCGCCGATCACGACGATCCTCATGGCCGGCCTCCGCTCTCGGTCAACGTTCTGCTCCAGAGGACCGGGCCAAGGCGCCGGTTGTGACAGCCGGCAGCAGGAACCAGTGCCGGTGGACGCAGAGGACGCGGACGTGTTCGACTGGGCCGTCGCTGCTCTCCATGACCAGGCGCCACTGGACCTCGGCGGCCGCGCCGCACTCGGGGCACGAGGTCAGGTCCAGCGCGCCTGCGCCCAGTAGTCGCGTCGTCATGGTCGCCTCCACGGTTCGGATCGCTGCCCCCGGCGGCGCCGGTGACAGCACCCTCCCGTCCCCGTGAGCGGTGCCGCACCGTTGAGAGTGCGTGGCCGTTGCGTGGCGACGTCCGTGGCCGGCCGGGGTGCCCCGGTGGCGCCCCGTGGCGACGTGCCTCGTCAGGGGGCGGGCCGCGCCAGGGCGGTGCGCAGCTGCCGGCGGCTGGTGACGTCGAGCTTCGTGAAGACCTTGCGCAGATGCCACTCCACGGTGTGGCGGCTGAGGTAGAGCTCGGAGCCGATCTCGGGATTGGTGCGTCCGTCTGCCGCCAGACGGGCGATGTGCAGCTCCCGGGCGGTGAGCTCCTTGCGGGTGTCGGCCGTCAGCCTGCGCACCGTCTCGCCGGTGGCGGCCAGCTCACGGCGGGCCCGCTCGGCGAACGCCTCGACGCCCATGGCCGTGAGCGAGTCGTGGGCGTGCCGAAGATGCGGGCGTGCGTCGGCGCGGCGATCGGACCGGCGCAGCCACTCGCCGTAGAGCAGCTGCGCCCGCGCCAGCTCGACGCGCAGGCCGACGCGACCGAGGCGGTCGATCGCCTCACGGTAGAGCTCCTCGGCCCGGCTGCCGTCCCGCAGCAGCGCCTCGGATCGGGCCGCGACGCCCAGCGCCCAATCGGTGCCGCAGATCTCGGCCGTCTCGGTGAGCAGTTCGGCCGCGGCGACCGCGGTCGCGAGGTCGTCACACCGCGTCGCCGCCTCGACCAGCTCGGCCAGCGTCCAGCCACCCGGCTGGGTCCCGACGGGAAGCAGCGTCATTCGCCCGTCGTCCTCGACCGGTCCGAGAAACTCCCGGCAGTGCGCGAGCGCCGCCGCATAGTCGCCGTTGCCGTTGCACAGCACCGCGTTCGCCCAGGACGTCAGCGCGATGACCAGCCCTTCGCCACGGGCGACGGCATCGGCCTTCGCGGCCGCGATCAGCGGTTCGCCGTGTTCGACGTCGCCGCGCAGCGCTGCCAGGCCGATGGCGGCGTACGGATGCAGCGTCGTGCCGGCCACTTCGGCCAGTGCGTCGGCCTCGTCGAGCAGGGCGCCGGCAGTGACGAGATCGCCGCCGAAGATGTGCGGGTAGACCACGCTGTTCAGCGCGAACTGGAGGGCGTTCAGAGCGCCGGCCTCGCGCGCGAACTCGAGGTGCCGGCCGGCCAGTGCGCTCCAGCCGGGCAGGTCCCATCCGTCGCAGGCGAGCGCGCCGGCGAGCACCAGGAACCGCAGCCCTTCCTCGACCGGGAGCTCTTCGGCTCGGTACGTCTCGACGACCCGTCTCATCAACGGCGCGGCGGCGGCGAGGCCGTCCACCTGCAGCACTGCCATGCACTGCAGGAGCAGGTCGCTTCGACGCGGGCGGAGCGGAACCGGCGCGTTCCGGGCCGCCCGCGCGACCTCGACCGCCCCGGGCTCGCCCACGCGCCGTGCGGCGAACAGGGTGGCTTCGAGCGCCGTCACGTAGGTGTCGAGCGCGAGCTCGAGATCGAGCGGCTCCAGCCGGCGAGCGGCGGCCAGCAGCAGCGGCACGGCTTCGTGGCCGCGGTTCGAGGCGAAGGCGATCTGGGCCCGGAGCACTTCGGCGCGAGCGCGTTGCAGCTCGCTCAGTGGACGGCGCCCGGCCAGTGCGAGCAGCTGCAGAGCGCGCTCGAACGCACCGGCGTGCACCATGGTCTGCGCCGCCTTGAGCTCACGCTCGACGCGCTCGGCCTCGTCCGGGGTCAGCCTGGCCGCCCGTTCGAGGAACGCGGCCGCGGCGGCGAGGCCACCGTGTGCCAGCGCTCGGTCGGCGGAGCGCTCCAGCTCCGCGGCCACCGTCTCGTCCGGGCCGGAGGCGGCGTGCGCGCGGTGCCACGCCAGCCGGTCCGGGTCGCGGTCCGCGTCGGTGGCGTCGGCGAGGGCCAGGTGCGCCGCCTGCCGGTCCCGTTGCCCGGCCGAGCGGTAGACCGCGGAGCGGACGAGCGGGTGACGGAACCGCACCGTGTCCCACACGTCGATCAGCTCCGCCGCCTCGGCCGGGCTGGCCGCGTCCATGCCGAGGCCCAGGCGCTCGGCCGCGCGCCAGAGCAGACCGGCGTCGCCGAGCGGCTCGGCCGCCGCGATCAGCAGGAGGCGCCGGGTCTCGTCGGGCAGCGGCTCGAGCCGGCGCCGGAACCGTTCCTCGATGCGGCCGGACACGCTGCCGCCGGCTGCCTGCTCCGGCCCGAACGTCAGCTCCGCCGACGACAACCACCGCGGCAGCTCCACCAACGCCAGGGGGTTCCCGCGGGTCTCCGCGAGGATCCGTTCGCGCACCCGGCTGTCCAGCGGCGTTGTGACCACCGACTCCAGCACCGCCACGGCGTCGGCCTTGTTCAGCCCGTGCACCGTCAGCAGCGGCAGGCCGGCCCAGGCCTGCTCGTCCTCGCTCGCCCGGGCCGCGACGACCATGACGATCGACTCCGCGGCCAGCCGGCGCGCGACGAAACTGAGAATCTGCGCGGAGGCCTGGTCGAGCCACTGCGCGTCGTCGATCACGCACACCAGGAGCTGATCGCCCGCGTGCTCGGAGAGCAGGGTCAGGACGCCCAGCCCGATCATGAACCGATCCGGCGGCCTCCCGGTGCGTAGGCCGAACGCCGTGCCCAGGGCCTCGGCCTGCGGCGCCGGCACCCCTTCCAGCCCGTCGAGCAGGGGCGCACACAGCTGATGGAGGCCGGCGAACGCGAGCTCCATCTCCGACTCGACACCCGCCACCCGCAGGTCCCGCCAGTCCGACGCCGCATCGACGAGGTAGTCCAGCAGCGCCGTCTTGCCGATGCCCGCCTCACCCTGCATCACGAGCACGGCGCTATGGCCCGACCGCGCCGCTCGGAGCAGGTCGAGCAGTACTCCGCACTCCTTGTCCCGCCCTCGTAACCACCGTGGAGGGCGCGGCCCGAGCTGCACGACTGCCTCCATGCGGTCGAGGTGCGGCCGGGCCGATGCGGGCGCGCGGCCAGAGCCGATCCATCAGACTCGCACTCGCGGTTCCCTCCGGACAAGACCTGGGCGCCGGTGCCGGAGGGCGATCATGGCGTCAGAGCGAACACCGCCAGGCCGATGAGAACCAGGAACAGCACTCCGAGGATGATGAAGTACGAGCGCATCCGGCGGAATCCGTTCGGGCGTGCGGGCGGCGTATCCATATCGTCTCCGTGGCATCGGCGGACTGCATCATGGGTGGCAGACGCGTTGTACGAGGTCCTGCCAGCTCTGCGCGAGTCGCTGCTCGGTCCCGGCGGCGCCGGGCTCGAGGTCCGCTGCCGACAGGTAGAGCAGGAGCGGGCCGTCCAGGGCCGCGGTGAGTTGGATGGACAGGATGTCGAGGTTGACGGATCCGAGGTCCAGCCGGCCGAGCAGCATGCGGATGTGCGTCTGGGAGAGGGGCGTCTGCGCCCCCGCCGGTATGGGCTGGCGGCCGTCCAGCGCGGCCCGGGCGACCTCGCGGTACTCCAGCATGAAGCCCACCCGGGCCCGGCCGTAGGCGATCAAGCGCTCCAGTGGTGCGGCGCCCGGGCCCAGCGGTGGCGGCCCGGCCAGCACCCGCTCCTGGAAGGCGCGCTCGCCATCGTCCAGCAGCGCCTGGAAGATCCCCGCGCGGGTGCCGAACCGCCGGAACACCGTGCCCTTGCCCAATCCCGACCGTTCTGCCAACGCGTCCATGGTCAGCCGGTCGACGCCGAGCTCGGCGATCATCTCGCGGGCCGTGGCCACCAGGTGCAGCCGGTTCCGTGCCGCGTCGGCGCGCTCGGTGTGCGGTGCTCCCCACGACACGACGGGCTGGTCCACGGAGATTCACTCTACCGGCGTGGAATTAAGCGGGGTAAAGTCCGGTTACGCTATCGACAACCCCATGAACGAGGAGCAGCTATGACCACGACCGAGACAACGGAGCGCTTCACCGCGCTGCCTGATGAGGCGACGCTCGCGGCGACCGTCGTCGCTCTCGAGGAGCACGGATTCAGCGTCGAGATCGTCGACGACCTCGCCGACGCGCGCCGGGCGGCCCTGGCCCGCATTCCCGAGGGCTCCACGGTGATGACGAACACGTCGGTGACGCTGCAGGAGACCGGTATCGAGGACGCGGTCAACGGCGGTGGTCCGTACGAGTCGGCGCGCAACAAGATGCTGGCGCTCGACTTCCAGACGCAGGCGCAGGACATGAAGGTGATCGCCGGTCAGCCCGACTACGCCCTGGGCAGTGTCCACGCGGTCACCGGCGACGGAACGCTCGTCATCGCCTCGGCCTCCGGCAGCCAGCTCGCCACCTACGCCTGGGGTGCGGCCAACGTCATCTTCGTCGTCGGCGCGCAGAAGCTCGTCCCCACGCTGGACGCGGCGCACGAACGCGTCTACCAGCACAGTCTGAAGCTCGAGGACGCCCGTGCCCAGGCTGCCTACGGCCAGCACAGCTACGTCGGAAAGGTCCTCGAGATCCACCAGGAACTCCCCGGCCGCATCCACATCATCCTCACCCGGCAGCCGGTCGGCTTCTAGCCCGCGTACGCCTCAGGGCGCCGGCGGCTGGTCCACCCGGGCCTGGGCCGCGGCCGCGCGTACCCGCGCCGCCGCGGCGCCGTTCCCGTCGCCGGCGTCGTCGAGGCAGTCCGCCAGGCTGGTCAGCGACACCGCCTGGTCGTAGAACCCGCCGACTGACGCGAACAGCCCGGCCGCCTGCTCGTACGCCTCGACGGCGGCCGGCCAGTCGCGCAGGCCGCGGTGGGCGGCGGCCATGCTGTCCCAGGTGACGGCGCGGTAGAACGTGTCGTCGAGGGCGGTCACCAGCTCCAGCGCCTCCCGGCAGCAGACCAGTGCCTGCTCGTACTCGCCGCGCAGGACGTGGGCCCAGCCGACCGCGTTGAGCGCGTCCGCCACGCCCGGAGGGTCGCCCGCGGCCCGGAACAGCGCCAGCGCCTCACGGTTGTGCGCGAGCACCTCGTCGGCCCGTCCGAGGTCCTCGAGGATGATCGCGATGCTGCGCAGCGCCCGCGCCTGGCTCGGCCGGTCGCCCGCCCGCGCCCACAGCTCCAGGGCCGCCCGCAGCTCGGCCAGCGCGTCGTCCGGGCGGCCCTGCCGGCCGAGCGCGCGCCCGAGCCAGCGGTGTGAGGCCGCCCTGAGCCCGTCGTCGCCGAGCCGGTCGGCGATCCGCAGGCACGTGCGGGCCAGGTGTGCGGCGTCGGGCCAGCGGCCCTGCCGGTCCACGAGCACCATGACGGCCGCGGCCAGCTCCCAGACGATCCCGGCCGGTCCGGTCGTCGCGGCCGCCTCGACGGTCGCGAGCAGCGCGTCCCGCTCGGAGTCGAACCAGGCCAGCATCTCGGCCTCGGACCCGAACGCGTGGCCGTCGTCGGCATGGGCCGCGCTCAGGCGTGGCGCCTCGTGGGCCGGGCGGAACGTCGTCACCGCGGCGACGGCCGAGCGGGCCCGATGCTCCACCAGGCGGTCCGCGGCGGCCGCGACATCCGCCGGGTCGTCGCCGGCGGCCAGCTCCGCGGCGTACTCGCGCAGCAGGTCGTGCAGGCTGAAGCGGCCGGGCGTGCGCTCGACGACGAGGTGGGCTCGGGTGAGCTCGCCGAGCAGGCCACCGGCCTCCACCCGCCCCACGCCGCCGAGCGCCGCCGCGGCGGGGACGTCCAGGTCCGCTCCGGGCGCCTGGCCGGCCCGCCGGAACAGCAGCGCGGCCGCCGGGCCGAGCCCGGCATACGACCACGAGAACACCGAGCGCAGGTCGATGGCCTGGTCGTCGTCGGCGAGGGCGTCCAGCCGGGTGCGCGCCACGCGGAGGTCGGCGGCCACCGTTCGCGGCGAGCCGGGCGTCGTGTTGATCCGGGCCGCGACGACGGTGAGCGCCAGCGGCAGCCGGGCGCACGCCTCGACCAGCTCGTCGACCGCGGGCTCGACGTCCCCCGTCACCCGGGCGTCGAGGCGGCCCAGCAGCAGCCGGCGGGCCTCCTCGGCCGAGGGCAGGTCCAGCGCGAGCAGGTGCGCGCCCGCCGTCGCGTTCAGGCCCGTCAGCCGCCGGCGGCTGGTGACCAGCGCCGCCGAGCCCGGTGACCCGGGCAGCAGCGGCCGCACCTGCGCGGCGTCGAGGGCGTTGTCGAGCACGACGAGCATCCGGCGGCCGGCCAGCAGGCTCCGGTACAGCCCGAGCTGTGCGTCGGCCGTCGCCGGGATGCGCGCCGCCGGCACCTGAAGCGCTTCGAGCAGCGTGCGCACGGCGTCCTCGGGCGCCAGCGGGCGGCCGCTGGGTGCGAAGCCGCGCAGGTCGAGGAAGAGCTGCCCGTCGGGGAACCGCGCGGACGCCGACCGCCGCGCCCACTGCACGGCCAGCGCGGTCTTCCCGACGCCCGCGGTCCCGGTGATCGCCACGCAGGCCGGCGGGTCTCCGTCGGGCACCAGCCGCCGGTCCAGTTCGGCGAGCGCCTCGTCGCGGCCGGCGAACCCGGCCGCGGCCGGCGGGAGCTGGTGCGGGACCGGCGGGGCGACGTCGCGGTCGTGGGCCGGTCGTTCCCGGAGCAGGGCGGTGTGGACGGCGCGCAGTTGCGGCCCGGGGTCGGCGCCCAGCTCGTCGGCTATCCGGGAACGGACCCGCTCGTACTGTTCCAACGCCTCGGCGCGCCGGCCGGATCGCTCCAGCGCGGTGAGCAGCAGGGCCCACAGCGGCTCGCGCAGCGGATGGCGCGCGGTGAGCTCACGCAGCTGAGGGAGGAGCTCGGCCTGCCGCCCGGCCTCGAGGTCCAGCCGGATCCGCCGCTCCAGCGCGCCGGCGTACCGCTCGCTCAGCCGGTCCCGTTCGGCCTGCAGCCCCGACGTCTCGACGTCGTCGAACGGGATGCCCCGCCAGAGCGCGAGCGCCTGCTCGAGCGCGGCGCGCTCGTCCGGCGCGCCCGCCAGCTCGTCGGCCCGGTCCAGCGTCCGCTCGAACCTCCGCACGTCGACCTCGTCGTCGCCGAGGCGCAGCGCGTAGCCGTGCACGGTGGTGGCGATGGCGTCGCGGCCGAGCACCTGCCGCAACCGGACGACGTAGGTCTGCAGGCTGCGTCGCGGATGCGCCGGTTCCTCGTCCGGCCAGAGGACCAGCGCCAGATCCTCGACGGACGCACCGCGCTCGCCGGCCACGGCCAGCGCGGTGAGCAGAGCCCGCAGCCGGCCCGTCGCCGGCTCGACGCGACGGCCGTCGATCTCCAGTTCCAGGGGCCCCAACAGCCGGAGGGCCGGCCGCGATGTGCTCACGCGGGCACCATAGAGGGCCGGTATTTGCGTGCGCAACAGCCATGGCGATTTGTGCCGAAATGGCCTGCTACGTGCGATGACGCCGGAGTGAAGACGTTGTGAAGACGTCCGCTGTGATCATTCGCCCAACTGGGGACCCCAGGGTGACGGTTCTGCTAGGCCGAAGGGGCGGGTATGGCGGACTACGGCGATTTCAGGGTTCTGCGGCTGCGAGGCGTTTGCGCCGCGATCATCGCGTCAGTCGTTGCCGGGGCGGGTCTGGCCCTACCGGCGCCGGCGGTGACCGGTGGCGGGACGGTGAGCCCGGACTGGGCGCGACCGCAGGTCCGGATCGAGGTGGGCGAGGAGCAGGCGTGCTCCGGGGCTCTGGTCGCACCGCAGTGGGTGCTCACCGCGGCGTCCTGCTTCACGGCCGATGGTGCTTCCGACGAGGTGCGTACGGGTGCGGCTCCAGCAGGAACGACGGCGACCGTGGGGCGGCCGGACCGGTCCACGGCGGACGGGTTCGTGCGCGGTGTCGACTGGGTCGTGCCGCACCCGGACCAGGACGTGGCGCTGGCGCGGCTGACGCTGGGTGTGGACATCGCGCCGTGGCCGATCGCCGACGCTCCCGCGTCGGCCGGCGAGGCGCTGGCGATCAGCGGCTTCGGCCGGACCGAAGGCGTGTGGGCACCTGACGACCTGCAGGCGGCCACCGTGACGGCGAGTGAGGTCACCGACGTGTCGATCGGGCTGAGCGCTCCCGCCGAGTCGTCGGCGGGGGCATGCGAGGGCGACGCCGGCGCCCCGGTGACCCGGTCCGTGAACGGCGCGGTGCAGATCGTCGGCGTCGTCGTCGGCTCGGCCAAGAACGGCTGCCTCGTCGCCCCGGGCGACGGGGAGAGCACGGCGCGGGCCGTCCGCGCCGACGTCCTGGCGGACTGGATCGACCGGAACACGGTCTGGTATCGCAACGCGTTCGTCGCGTCGTACACCACCTCGGACGCCGACGGCGACGGGCACCTCGACGGCATCGGCGGCTACAACCTCGCCGACCCCAACGATCAGATCGTCGCCGTCGACTACGAGGGCACCGGGCGACTGGATCATCTGCTGATCTACCGACCGGGTGCACAGAAGAAGTACTGGGTGGTCAAGCGTCGTGCCGACGGGTCGTTCGAGCGGGTGTTCCAGAACGCCGACGCCGGCATCGGGCCGGTGCCGACCGGCGGGACCGTGATGCTCGGCCAGGCCCGCGACCGGGTCTTCGCGTTCGACTGCCATCGGTCCGGCAAGCAGGACTGCATCGTCGTCTACCGCCCGGGTGTGGTCAGCGGCGACAGCGAGAGCGGTTCGTACAGCGTCTTCGAACGCGATCCGGACGGCGGGTACGAGGTGGTCTTCCGCCACAAGCCGGCCCGGCTGAACGCGGCGTCAACCCAGATGCTGGCGCTGGACGACCACGGAGCAGCGGCGGGCCAGCACCTCGTGTTCTACCGGCCCGGTGCCGGCCTGGTCACGATCCGCTCCTGGATCTTCGACGACGACACCGAGGCGTGGACGTCCGGGCCGGACGTCTACACGACGGAGAGCGCGGGGATCGGCGGCTTCGGCGTCAACCAGGCGCGGGACCGGATGATCGCGTTCGACTGCCACCGCTCCGGGCGCGAGGACTGCCTCGTGGGCTACCGGCCGGGTGTGGTCGCGTCGGACGGCGAGAGCTCGGCCTACCGGGTGATCGAACGGGCCGCCGACGGCACCTACCGCACCGTGTCCCGGCAAGTGCTCGGCCAGCTCAACGCGACCTCCGACCAGCTGATCGCCTACGACTACGACGGGTCCGGGCTCATGGACCACCTGGTCTTCTACCGGCCCGGCGGACGCCTGGTGACGGTGCTGCCCTGGCGCAGCGGTGCGGGCGGTACCTGGGCGGCGGGCCCGGCCGTGTACTCCAGCACGGTCGGGATCGGCGGCTACAACCTGGCCCAACCCCAGGACCGGCTGGTCGCCTACGACAACAACCACCGGGGTTCGCCCACCGATCTCGTCGCCTACCGGCCGGGGTCGCGCACCGCCTGGGTGCTCGGACGCCAGGTCGAACGCGGTGACGCCGCCATCACGGTCACCCGGCCGGCCGGCGCCGACTCGATCGTGGAGACCTTCGACTATCCCGTGGACTTCCAGCACGAGTTCACCGGTACGTCCGGTCGCGTCGACTGGGGCACGGACGAGGCCGAGGCGATGAACTTCGAACTGCTCTCCGGCGACGGCGGGATCATCTGGGTCTCGTGCAGCACGGCCCCGGAGGACGGAGTCGGCGTGGTCAAGGTGTTCCCACGCTTGTTGAACGGTGAGGACGAGGTCGGTGAGCCGCACCTCGGCCAGACGGCGGTGTGCTTCAAGGTGCTCGGATCATCGGGGTACGTGAAGCTTCGGGTCCCGAGCGTCCTCGAGGTCCAGGGCGACAGCCGCTCACCGGGGGCCGGCCATGACCTGGACGCGACGGTGGTGAACCTGACGTCCGGCGATGAGCGGACCGAGCGCGTCGAGCGGGACCAGAGCGAGCAGTTCGGACACGTGGACGCGAACTGTGATGAGAGCCATCCGGACTTCCCCGACGTCTGCAACGAGACCCTGCTCGAACTGCGGATCGTCGACTGAGGGAGTGACGGCGATGAAGGCGATGCGCGTGTGGCGCGAGCGGGCGCCATGGCAGACGATGACGGTGGCCGGTGCTGTGCTCTCGTTGCTTCTCGTGGGCAGCCCCACGGCCGACGACCGGGCCGCGGCGGCCGAGGCGGATCCACCCGCCGCCCCGGCCTGCGAACGCCAGGTGGTACTGGACGCCTGGGTCACAGGCGGTCTGAACGTCGCTCCGGCGGCGGAGGAGGCCCTGCTCGGAGATGACGCGGCGATCTGCGCCTTCCTCGACCGGCTTCCCCGGCTCGCGGCGCAGGACGACCGTGAGCAGGTCAACCGCGTCAAGTCCGGCGGAGGCCCTGAGGTGGCCGCCGCCGCCAACGCGGCTCTGAGGTCGGACGACGAGGGCGCCGTGGAGGCGTTTCTCGATGGCGGCTGGGAGCTTGCTCGCCAGATCGACCTGCGCGCCAGGGTGAACGAGATGAAGTCGGCGGGTGGACCGGAGGTCCGGGCCGCCGCGAACGCGGTGCTGCGCAACGGCTCGCGTGAAGCGCTGGGGCAGTTCGTCGATTCGGGCTGGCTGGTGCCGTACCGGATGGATCTCCGGGCGACCGTCAATCGTGCGATGTCCCAAGGTGGCCCGCAGGTGCGGGCCGCGGCGAACCGGGCGCTCCAGGACGGCAGTCAGGAGATGCAGGAGCGGTTCGTCCAGATCGACTGGGGCGTGGCCCAGGCCCGCGACAACGAGGCTCAGACGCTGAACGATCTCCGGGCGAGCGCCACCGAGGCGACCCGCCTGGCGGCCTTCGAGACGATCTCGGCGGTCGCACAGGCCGACCGGGCGGAGGCCGAGTCCCTGGCGGCCAGGAACGATGCGGAAGAGGCACAACGTCTCGCCCTGGCGGCCGGACGGGAGTCCGCAGCTGCCCGGACTTACGCGCAACAGGCCGCCGAGGCTGCCGACCGCGCCGCGGCGGCCGCCAACGTCGCTGTCCAAGCGGCGCGGGCCGCGGCCGACGCCGCGCGCGCCGCCGCGGGGGCCGCCGGACGCGCGGCGACCGCGGCAGCGCGGGCCCACACGTCCTCTGACGAGGCGTGGGCGGCCGCGACGGCGGCAGAGCTGGACGCCGGCGCTGCTGCCGCGGCGCTGGCTCACAACCGGCGAATGCAGGAGGTCGGTGCGCAGATCTCTGACTGGCGCGCACCCATCGATCAGATCGCGGCAGTCGCCGCTCGGGCGTTCGCCGCGGCCGACGCCGCCGAGTCGGCGCGGGCGAACACCGAGGTCGCCGGGCGCGCGGCTGAGGCTGCCGGCCATCATGCCGGGGACGCGAGCGCCGAGGCCAGGGCCGCGTTCGCCGCGGCCGGGCGGGCACGAACCAGCGCTGAACGGGCGCGGCGCGCCACTGCGGAGACGGTCCGGCACGCGAACGTCGCCCAGGACGCGGCCGGCCAGGCGCGCGACGCCGCCACGCGGGCGGTGTCCTATGCGGAGGCGGCGGGGAGGGCGGCGGCGAGTGCGGCCGAGCACGCCGGCAGTGCCGTCAACGCGGCCCAGCTGGCGACCGAGCACGCGAACAACGCCTACCGCGCGGCGGAGGACGCGTTGGATGCGGCGGAGCTCGCTCAGACCATCTATACGTCGGCGCGGTTGGCCGACGCCGAACGGCTCCAGGACGAGCTGGAGACCGAGTTGTCCTTGGCCCGGCATGTCAGCGCGGAAGCGGCCGAGGTCCGCTGGGAGGACGTTCGCAGCTTCGACGTGCCGATGCGCGACTATCACGATCCGCAGGTCGATGCCCTGATCGCCGAGGCCGTCGACGATGAGACCGACCGGGCGGTGGCGGTGGGCCATGCGCGGGAGGTCGCACGGTACTTCGCGGTCGTGCCCGGCACGTGGACCAGCTCGGCGGCTGTGGCCGCTCTCGGCGAGGACGACGACCGTGTGCTCGAGTTCGTCCGCAGCGGGCTGGCCCTCGCCGAGGAACAGGACGATCGCACGACGCTGACGGGTCTCATGGTCACCGGCACCCCGGCCATGAAGGCCGCCGCGCAGGCCGCCCTCGACGCCGGCTGGCCCGACGTCATCGCGTTCCTCGACGACCCGGACTATCCCGAGCGAGCGGCCGAAGAACGCGCGCGGGTCAACCGAATCCTGTCCGAGGCCCGCAGCGCCGGGAACGTCGAGACCGAGGAGGCGGCGAACATCGCCCTGCGCTCGGAGGATCCGGCCGCACTCGAGGTGTTCCTGGCGACGACACACAACACCGCTCGCACGATCGACGTCCGGGCGAAGGTCGGCGCGATCGCCGGCGACGAGTCCTACGGCACCGAGGTGCGCAACGGCGCCCAGGTCGCTCTCGCGGGCACGACGTCCATGCAGGTCGACTTCCTGGAGGTGGAGCAGCACCGCGCGGCCGAACGCGACTACGCGACCGCGACCCACAACTACATCGCCACCTCCTTGGTGATCGAGACGGCGCAGATCGCCGAGAAGGCCGTCCAACTGGCGCGCACCGCGCAGGCCGCCGCGGCGGATGCCCGCGGCGCGGCGGAGCAGGCCGTCGGTTACGCGAACGACGCCGGTGCGGCGGCCGGACGGGCGCAGGCGTTCGCCACCCAGGCCGTCGCCCACGCACAGGACGCCGCCGGATCCGCCGAGCGAGCGGCGCAGTCCGTCCGCACCGCTGCGGCCGCCACGCAGCAGGCCCAGCTGTCGGCCCGGCGGGCGTCCCTCTCGGCCGGCGCGGCACGCGCCTCGGCCGTGGCGGCGGCGCAGGACGCGGCCAGCGCGTTCGCCGCCTACGACGTCGCTTACAACGCGCAGTTCGAGGCCCATCAGGACGCGTCCGAAGCCGCTCGCATCGCCGTCGAGGTGTTCGAGGACTATCTGGAACAGGCACGGCACCGTCTGGGCGATTTCAGGGCCGCCTCGGAGGTGCACTGCAGGATGGGGCCCCTGGACATCGACATGCCCGGATTCCACAACTGCGACCAATACATCAACCAGGAGATCAACGACCCCAACGGGCCGCTGCACAACCCGGACGGCTACGCCGCGGACAACACCAGGCGCTGCAATGACCAGTTCGCCGGCGGGGCTCTGGACACCTGCCTGTCCCTCGTCCTGAGCCCGCTGTTCAAATACGCGCTCAACGGGATCGCCAGCCGTGAGATGGCCGGCCACCGTCTCGCCGACGAATACGTGCTGCTGACCGCACGGGATCTGTACGAGGGTCTCTCGCAGATCGACGTGATCAACGACTGCCGGGACGCCCATCCCAGCAGCGGTCCAGGTGCCGCGTACAGCTTCGGCGAATGTGTCAGCGGGATCTGGGACATCGTCCAGAATCCCGACTGGGACCAGCACTCGAGCCAGTGGAACGGAACCTTCATCGGATCGCTCGTCCCCGAGGAACTCCGCTTCGCCCAGTACAACTCGATCTTGGGAAGAATGTACCTGCTCCACAACATCAACGATCAGGCCATCCTCCTCTCGATTCATGAGACCGAGCTCGCCACTTCACTGCTGCGCATCCTTCCGGCCGCGTGCGTGCTCGAGGGTGACACGTGCCCCCAGCAGGCGACCGCGTGGCAGCTCGAGAGGCTGAGTGAGTCGATCAGGCCGGAGAACAACCAGGGTTATCTCGTCGACGAGTCCGGACGGGTGCTCGACGCGAACGGTCTGCCCGTCGCGAGTCTCCCGCCGATCGACGATCTCGAGGAATGGGCGAGGTATACGGTCGAGAGCGGCCTGCACGAGGACTTGGCGGCCCTCGAGCAACGCATCGGACTCCTGTTCAGGCAGTCGTTCGGTCTGCCCATGGCGCCGCCGACCTGGCAGCTCGAGACACAGCTCGCACATCGTGTGGCCACGCGTGAGGTGGCGCTGCGCAACAACACGCTGCGGCTGGTCATGAACAACCCGGGCGGTGTCTGCGACGCGGTGCCGCCCGAGACGCGGCCCGATGACCAGCGGCAGGTGGTGGCGGGGTGCGTCCAGGCCATCAAGATGCTGCTGCCGGCCGGCACGACCATGATCATCTACTACCCCGACCCGGAGAACCCGGGAGAACTCCTGGAAGTCACCGTCCGCGGCGTCGGCACCTGGCTGGACTGAGCCGTTCCGCCACGCCCGCTGGGACGGCGCCGGCCGCGCCGTCCCAGCGGGTGCGGGCCTTACGGCGCAGGACGTCGAGCATTCAGCGCACCTCCGGCAGCCGGTAGAACGCCGTCGCGGTGCCGCCGAGCACCTGGGCGCGGTCGTCGGGGGCGAGCGGCTCCAGCAGCTCGAGGGTCGCCCGCCACACCGGCTGGTAGCCGCCGGCCAGGACGCTGACCGGCCAGTCGCCGCCGAACATCAACCGGCCGGGACCGAACAGCTCGAGGGCGTGCTCGACGTACGGCGCGAGGTCGGCGGTTTGCCACGTCTCCCAGTCCGCCGCCGTGTTGAGCCCGGACACCTTGGCGTGGACGTTCGGGTACTCCGCCGCGCGGCGCAGCAGCGACGCCCAGGGCTCCCAGCCGCGGTCGCGGATCGGCGGTTTGGCCAGGTGGTCGATGACCAGCCGCAAGCCGGGATGCCGCTCGGCCAGCGTGGCGACGTGCTCGAGGTGCCGCGGCAGCACCGCCACCACGTCGAAGGCGAGGTCGCGCTCGGCCAGCAGCCCGAGGGTGTCGAGTACGGCGTCCTGCAGCAGCCAGTCCGGGTCGGGCTCGTCATGGATGAGGTGCCGGATGCCGACGAACCGGGGGTCGGCCGCGAACCGGTCGAGCACCGCCGTCGCGGCCGCGGCGTCAGTGAGGTCGGCCCAGCCGACCACGCCGGCCACCTCCGGGTGTCGGTCGGCCTGGGTCAGCATCGCCTCGGTGTCCTCGACGGAGTTCGCCGCCTGCACCAGCACGGTGGCGTCGACCCCCGCGGCGGTCAGCTCGGGTTCGAGGTCCGGCCAGTCGAACGTGCGGTAGATGGGGCCGTCGGCGGGCGTGAGCCAGGGGTAGGCGACCGCATCGAGGTCCCAGAAGTGCTGATGTGCGTCGACGACTCTCATCCGGTGATCGACCTCCTGGCCAGAGTGTAGGGACTGCGGTTCGTGTCCAAGACGTACTTCACAGCTCAGGAGTCCGCGTGGCCAGGCCCGTGTTCTCGTGCTGAGCTATGCCGCCGGGGTCTTGTAAGGAGCAAACGAGAGTGCGAGTCTGAGTGATCCGCTCTGGCCGGCGCGCCCGCACCCGCGCGGCTGGACCTCTCGTCCGCAGGAGGCAGTCGTGGAGTTCGGCTCGCGCCCGTCACGGCGGCTACGAGGGCGTGACGAGGAGTGCCGGACGTTGCTCGACCTGCTGCGTGCGGCGCGGATGGGCACCAGCGGCGTGCTCATGGTGCAGGGTGAGGCCGGCATCGGCAAGACGGCCCTGCTCGATTTCCTCGTCGACGCGGCGACGCAGTGCCGGGTGCTGCGTGCCGCCGGCGTCGAGTCGGAGATCGAGCTCGCGTTCGCCGGCCTCCACCAGCTGTGCAGCCCGCTGCTCGACGGGCGCGACGGGCGCGACGGACTGGACGGACTGGACGGCCTGCCGGCGCCCCAGGCGGAGGCGCTCGGGACGGCGTTCGGCCTGCGGACCGGCCGGCCGCCGGACCACTTCCTCATCGGGCTGGGGGTCCTGAGCCTGCTCTCGGAGCACGCGGACGACCGTCCTCTGGTCTGTGTGATCGACGACGCCCAGTGGCTCGACCGGGCCTCGGTCGAGATCCTGACGTTCGTCGCCCGCCGGCTTGCCGCGGAGCCGATCCTCATGGTGTTCGCGGCCAGGGCGGGCGGCGACGAGCAGGCGTGGGCGCGCCTGCCCCGGCTGGCGGTGCTCGGGCTGCCCAAGGCCGACGCCGTCGCCGTCCTGGAGTCGGTCGTGACGACGCCACTGGACCGGCGGGTGCGCGACCGGATCCTGGCCGAGACCCGGGGGAACCCGCTGGCGCTGCTGGAGCTGCCCCGGTCGATGTCGTCGGCCGAGCTGGTGTTCGGTCCCGCATCGCCGGCCGCCGGGACCGTGACCAGCCGCATCGAGGACGGATTCCGCCGCCGGCTCGACACGCTGCCCGACGACACCCGCAGGCTGCTGCTCGTGGCGGCGACCGAACCGCTCGGCGACGTCCACCTGCTCCGGCGCGCGGCCGAGCGTCTCGGTCTCACCATGGACGCCGCCACCCCGGCCGAGGCCGCGGGCCTGATCGACGTCTGGGACGCGGTCCGGTTCCGGCACCCGCTCGTGCGCTCCGCGGTTTATCACTCCGCGACAGTGCCGGACCGGCAGGCGGCACACCGCGTGCTCGCCGACGTCACCGACGCCGATCGCGACCCGGACCGGCGGGCCTGGCACCGCGCCCAGGCGACCACCGACCCGGACGAGGGCGTGGCCGCCGAGCTGGAGCGCTCGGCCGACCGCGCGCTGGCTCACGGCGGCCTGGCTGCCGGCGCCGCCCTGCTGGAACGGGCCGCCCGGCTCACCCCGGACGACGCCGACCGCGTCGAGCGCGAGCTCAAGGCGGCCCAGACCATGATGCACGCCGGTGCCGTCGAGGACGCGCTGCGCCTGCTCGGGCGGCTCGACCACCGGTCCCCGACCGAGCTGCAGCGCGCCCGCGCCGAGGAGCTCCAGGCCCAGATCGCGTTCGTCTCGAACCGTGGCCGTGAGGCCCTTCAGCTGCTGCTGGCCGCCGCTCGCCGGCTGGAGCCGCTCGATCTCGAGCTCGCGCGCGACACGTACGTCAACGCCCTCGAGGCCACCATGTTCGCCGGACTGCGGATGGGCGAACCCGTGGTCGTCGAGGTCGCCCGGGCGGCGCGATCGGCGCCGCGTCCGCTGCGCACGCGGCAGAGCGATCTGTTCCTCCAGGCGATCGCCGTGCTCCAGGACGAGGGTTACGTCGCCGCGGCGCCCCAGATGCGACGGGTCGTCGAATCGTTCGACACCGACGACATCCCCGTCGAGGAGGCGCTGCGCTTCCTGACACTCGGGAGCGAGATCGCCATCTACCTGTGGGACCTGCCCGGGTGGGTCTCGTTGTGCCACCGGCAGCTGGGGCTCGCCCGCGAGTCCGGCGCCTTGCACGTGGCGCAGTTCGCGCTGTCCAACGTGCTCTACAAGAGCCTCTTCACCGGTGCCGTCGCCACCGCCTCCGCACTGCTCGACGAGGCCACCGCCCTGGCCGAGGTCGCCGGAAGGGCACTGCCGCCGTACAGCGAGATCGGCCTGGCCGCGTTCCGCGGCGACCAGGAGCACTCGGGACCGCTGATCGCCGCGGCGAGGTCCGACGCCGCCGCTCGCGGTGAAGGGGTGGTCGTGGCGCTCTCCCTCTGGGCCAGCGCCATGGTGGGCAACGGCAACGGCGACTACCCGGCCGCGCTGGCACACTGCCTCGAGCTCCTCGACCCGGCCGTGCATGACGGACGGGTGACGCTGCCGCCGGCCGGAACCCAGCCCGGCAGCTGGGCGCTGGCCGAACTGGTCGAGGCGGCCAGCCGGTGCGACGACGCCGCGACCGCGGCCGCGGCGGCCGAGCGGCTCGGTGAGGTGGCCGACGCCAGCGGCACGGACTGGGCGCTCGGCGTGTCGGCACGGTGCGCCGCACAGCTGCACGACGACAGCCGGGCCGAGGACCTCTACCGCGAGGCCGTCGACCGGCTCGAGCGTGCCGGCGCGCGGGTGGACCTGGCAAGGACCCAGCTGCTCTACGGCGAGTGGTTGCGCCGGTCGGGCCACCGCACGGAGGCGCGGGAGTTCCTGCGGCCCGCGCACGCCTCGCTGACGGCGATGGGCGTGAACGCCTTCGCCGAACGGGCCCGCCGGGAACTGGCCGCCACCGGCGAGACCGTGCGCGGGCGGGCCGCTCACACCCGCCAGGAACTCACCGCCCAGGAGTTGCACATCGCCCGCCTGGCCGCGGAGGGACGCACCAACCCCGAGATCGGGGCCGCGCTCTACCTCAGCCGGCACACGGTGGAATGGCACCTGCGGAAAGTGTTCGCGAAGCTCGACGTCAGCAGCCGCCGTCAGCTGGGCGACGCCCTGGGCCGGCCCGTCGCCTGACGATCGCGCGCCGTTCTCCAGGTCCTCGGGCCACTCGAGTCCACCGCTTCGGGATGTCGAGAATGTGGCGCCGGCTCCGTCCCAGGGACATCAGCGGCCACGACCGGCCGCATGACGACGAAGGAGGACCACCATGCGCAACCTCGTAGTCCAGCAGTGGGTGACCGTCGACAACATCGCCGCGGAGGAGGACGGCGGGCTCAGCTTCGTGTCGGGGGAGCCCTTCTCCGATGCGACCAACCCTGCGTTCAAGGCGAAGATGATGGGGTTCGTCGACTCGGTCGACACGTTGATCCTCGGCGCGAACACCTACGCCCAGACCAAGGACTACTGGCCGTACGCCGACGACCAGGGCGAGTACGGCGAGAAGCTCAACAACCTCACGAAGCTCGTCGCCTCGTCGAAGCTGGATGCCGCCCCCTGGGGCGACTTTCCCGCCGCGACCGTGACGCGCGACCCGGCCGCCACCATCCGGGAGCTCAAGGAGCAGGACGGCAAGGACATCTGGCTGTGGGGGAGCTTGACCCTCATGCGCTCCCTGCTGGGCGCCGGCGTCGTCGACGAGATCACCCTGCTCGTCTGCCCGGTGTCACGCGGTAGCGGAACACGCCTTTTCGAGGATCGGCAAGACCTGAAGCCGGTGGAGGCCACCGCGCTCGACAACGGCGTGGTGATTCTGCGCTACGAGATCAAGAAATAGCCGCGGCTCTGCTACGTCCGCGGCAGCGGGGGCGCGGCGCACTAGGGCGTGTCTCCCAAGTCCATGGCCTACTGCGCGACGCCCAGGCGGCGCCTCGCTGCGTTCTCGTCAGTCGTCATAGAACCCCGCTATGTCTCCCTCCTCGGCCTTGCGAGGCATCCACCTGGACGCCGCTCGCTACGGCCGAGACTTGGGAGACACGCCCTAGCCGTCGCCGCGCCCGGCGTAGTACGGACGATCGGGTCGGGAGGGTTCGACGGCCATGCAGCGGCTCCTTGAGCGTGGCGGGCAGCCCTGCGCGGACATGGGTGCACGGCCGCATCACCTGAGGCGGCACGTGAGACTATGAGGCCCCGATGGCGACGTCAAGCAATCGATTACTGAGGGCATCGCGAGCAGGTGCGCCTACCTGCGGTCAGCCCATCAAGCTCCACTGCTTTCGGAGAATTCGACGTCGAGGAGATGAGCATGGGCGAGGGCATCCGGGGTCTGTCCAACCGGACGGCAGCGGTGAGCCGATCGATCAGCGCCGAGAACGTCACGGGCGGCAAGGGCGCCGGTGGGCGAGCGGTCGACGGCACCGGCGCTCAGGCGGCGGGCAGCCTCGGCCAGGGCTGGAAGATCTCGCCCAGCGTCAAGATCGCGCCCGGAGAGACCGTCGTGCTCGGCCGGATCGAGGGTTCCGGCACCATCACCCACGTGTGGTGCACCACCGCGCCGCATCGTGCGTGGCGAGGGACCATCCTGCGATTCCATTGGGACGACAGCGCCGAGCCCGCGGTCGAGGTGCCGCTCGGTGACTTCTTCTGCAACGGCTGGAACGCGTACAGCCACGTCTCGTCCGCGGTCGTCGCCGTCAACCCGAACGGGGGCTTCAACTGCTATTGGGAGATGCCGTTTCGCAGCGCGGCTGAGATCACTGTGGAGAACGTCTCTGCCGAGGAGGTCGTGCTCTACTACCAGATCGACTACGAACTGGCCGAGGTTCCGCCGGCCGCCGCATACTTCCACGCCCAGTGGCGGCGCAGTCACCCGGTGCCGCTCGGCGAGGTGCACACGCTTCTCGACCGGGTCGAGGGGGCGGGCCACTACGTCGGGAGCTATCTGGCCTGGGGGGTCAACAGCCCGGGCTGGTGGGGCGAGGGCGAGGTGAAGTTCTATCTCGACGGCGACGACGCGTTCCCGACCATCTGCGGCACCGGCACCGAGGACTACTTCGGCGGTGCGTGGAACTTCGACGTCCCAGGTCAGGGGTACACGGCCTACACCACGCCATACTTGGGTCTCAACCAGGTGCTGCCGCCGGACGGGCTCTACGCGAGCCAGCAACGGTTCGGGATGTACCGCTGGCACATTCTGGACCCGATCCGGTTCGCCGAAGACCTCCGGGTCACGGTGCAGAGCCTGGGTATCGGGCCGGGGCACCACAACGGCCTGCGCAGTCGGTTCCGGCAGACCAGCGACGACATCGCGTCCACGGTGTTCTTCTATCTCGACGCACCCAGCTGTTCGCGGCCACCGGCGCCGGACCTGCGCACCATGGAAGTGGACTAGGTGTACCCGGCCATCACGCTGGTAGCAGCCGGCTGGTCAGTGGGTGTCCTCCGAGTGCGTTGTGGCGGCGTTCAGCGTCGTAGTGCTCGAGCCAGGGTGCAAGTGCGGCTGCTCGTTCGTCGTGAGGAATAGTCAAGACCTGTGGATCGGCGTGTCGTACGACTTGCCCTTCTGACGTCTTGCCGGATCACTCGACGAGCTGGCCGCCGTGACGTTGGCAGCAACGTGAACGCCGATCAGTCGCGCGCGCCAGCGGCGGCGGCGTCGTGCAGGACGAAGGTGGCGAACCCCAGCTCGCGTCGCGCGCCGCTCAGCCAGGCCTCGAGATGCTCACGTGCAACGGCAAGCGCCTGGTCGCGATCCTCCGTCGTCGAGGCCTCCCGCACGGCCCAGTCGACGAGCGACCCACTCCAACTGAACTGGTAGTCGTCCCACTCGGCCAACGTGCTTACGTGCCCGTACGACGGCTCGAACCCGTGCTCACGGATGGCTCGCACGAAGCCGGCGAGGTCGGGATAGGCGTCGGCAGAAACCTCAAGCGCCGCCAGCGCAGAGGCCGACGGGGGGCTCTCCCAGATGCTGTCGCCGATCAGCGCTTGGCCGCCGGGGCGCAGATGCCGCCGGACAGCGACCAGCATGTCCTTTAGCCCGCCGAAGGCGTGGCTCGCACCGACGCACAGCACCACGTCGAACGCCCCGTCGTCCCAGGTGGCGGCATCCGTTTCGACCCAGCGCACCCGGTCGCTCAGCCTCCGCTCGCCGGCACGCCTGACGGCAGAGGCCGGGAGCATGTGGTCTATCCCTACGCCAGTGATCCCGGGGTAGGTGAGCAGCAGCTCTTGCAGCCACTCGCCCTCTCCGCACCCGAGGTCGACGGCGCGGGCGCCGTCGCTTGGGCGCAGCCAGCCGACCAGTTCGCGTAGCCGCTGGGGCGCCACCGGGGCCGCGATCGGATGGCGCAGGTGGGCAATGTCGAAGATCTCGGAGCGCTCCACTTCAGCAACGCTACAAGCAGACTCAACCGAGGCCGAGGCATTCCAGAGTGAGGTGCGTTGACCGCTCGCCACCGGTGCTGGGCGGACTCGATCAGCGTGAACGCCATAGCCACAACTAGGGCGTGTCGCCGCGGCGCGCGGCGCGGTAGTGCGTGGGCGCGTATCCCGTGACCTGCTTGAATCTCCGGGAGAAGTGGTACGGGTCGGAGTACCCGACGGAGCGGGCGTTCTCGGCGATGTTCAACGTGCTGACCTCGAGCAGCGCCGCCGCCCTGGTCAGGCGTTGCCGGGTGACGTACTGCATCGGCGACATGCCGATGTGGTCATGGAAGAGCCGGGTCAGGTGCGACGACGAGAATCTTCCCTCCGCGGGCTCAACTCGACCTATGCACCTGACCTGCGCTTTCTTGATGGGCATCCGTGCCCGGCTACGCCGAGTACTTGACGCGGTCTTCCCTCGATGTCGACGAAGTCGCGCAAACTGTCACCGAAATGAGCGCGCGGTCGACCAGTTCAGTCGGGGATGCCGAGCGAGTCCAGGGCCTGTGGCAGGTCACGGTCGCGGCCGAAACCTCGCGCCGTGATCAACTCGACGGCCTTGCGAGCTACGTCTCTGTCCTCCGTGGATGCGACCTCGGCGAGATTTCGCAGGTCGGCCGCGTCACGCGGTCGCCGCTCGTCGTCTCGCGCCAACAACTTCAGTGCGATGAGATGCCCGGCCGTTGCGACCGGAAGGGTCAAGCCCGGGATGATCTCGATTCGCTCGGCTGCCTGGGCGATCTCTCGTTCGATTCCCGAGCTGGCGAACAACAGATCGACGACCACATTGACGTCGCCGGCTAGCGGTGATGCAAGTCGGACCGTGGCGAGTCGTCCGGTCACGTCGTGGTCGATCGTTGCCAACAGTCGGTAGCCGTCGGCCAGGAGCGACCTGACGAGATCTTCGGCGGCGGTATCGTCGTCGACCGCGACGGCGTGTCGACGTCACGGGTGAATCGCGGCTCGGTCCGAGCCGATACGGCGAAGCCACCGATCAGCGCCCAACCCGCGCCGAGGCGGGTGAGGTCCTTCGCGGCGCGCCTCAGCGCTGCCTCGAGTTGGTTCATCCGAATCGTCGGGAGAGCCGGCCCGCTGCGTCACCCATCGGGGCACCTGGGCGGTCGATACGCCATGCGTTGACCAGCGCCTCGATCTCGGCTTTCGTTGCGTCGGGATGTTCGCGACGCAGCTTGGCTCGGTACATGAGCTCACCGAACTCGTACATGTCGAGCACGCCACGTACTCGCCGTGCCGCGGCCGAATCGCTCATGCCGCAAGCCTAGCCAACTCAGCCCGTGCGCGACGGAACGCGAGGCCGGATCGACAACTAGGAATGTCGGGCGATGTGAACGCTGGGCAAGGGTCGCGACGACGGCGAGATGCCGGGCGGGCAGCCAGGACAGGTCAGGAGACACGACGAGAGCCTAGAGCGGTCGGCGACGCTGCGCACAACCGGTTTAGGCAGAGTCCCGACGGCGTGGTCCACCCCAGTCTCCGCAACGCTCGGTTCGTCTTGTGCGTAGATCCGCATCCTGCGAGGTCCTGAGCGTCGCGTTTCATTGTTGCACTGGGGCCGCCGGCGTCGCCGAGCTGATCGGCCACACCGTTGTCCAGCCACGCAGCGGGTCGCGCTGCGGCTGTGGCGGCACCGGGTGCCTGGAAACGGTCGCCGTCTTCGCCGAACTGGCCGGATTCGCCGACACCGCCGCTGCGATCCGGGGCGGCCGCGCCGGCCACCGCAGGCTCGCGCGGCGCCGCTGCAGACCGCCGACTGACTCGCCATCGCCCTGGCCAACAGGCTAAACCTCCTCGGCCCGGAACTCGCCGCCAAGGGTGGCCGGGTTTCGCGCGGTCAGGGACGCCCTGTTCGACCCTGCTCCGAGAGGCGCCGCGACGGCGCGCGCCCCGATCCCGCGGGCAGCTACCGGGTCACCGGCGCGGCGTTCGGGCCCTGGGCCGGCGCTGTGGGCGCGGCGCTATCGGCCGCACCGGCCGAGCCGGCCTCATAAGGCTGGGCCGGCACGTACAGGCCGGTGTCGATGACCCACCGCGAGGCTACGTACGCCGTCTCGGTCCGCTCGACCGGCCGGCCCTCGACGTCGTAAACCAGGCGCGACTCGACCAGCAACGCGGCCGGCATCTCCAGCTCGAGCGCCTGGGCGTCGTCCTCGGAGGCCAGCCGCGCGGACACGTACCCCGACGCCTTGCCCCACTGGCGGCCGAGCTTCCTCAGCGCGGCGTCCAGGGATCCCGTCGCCAGGTCGTGGTCGAGGACCGCCTTGAACTCCTCGGGCAGCGTCGCCCGTTCGCGGGCGACGGGGATGCCGTCGGCCAGGCGGATGCGGTCGATGCGGACCACCCAGGTGTCCGGGCGACGGCCCAGCTGGACTGCCTCGGCGGGCGAGGTGATCAGTCCCGCGGAGACGATGCGCGATGACGCCGTCATGCCGCGCCGCTGCATGTCCTGGGTGAAGGAGAGCAGGACGGAGTCGGCCCGGTGCAGGGGCTTCGGCGCGACGAATGTGCCGGCCCCGCGCCGGCGCTCGATGAGGCCCTCGGCGGCCAGATTCTGCAGCGCCTGCCTCGCCGTCATGCGGCTCACGTCGAAGCGCTCGGCGAGCTCGGACTCCGCCGGCAGCAGGGAGCCGGCGGGCAGCGTGGCGCACCGCTCGCGCAGCCACCTCTCGATGACCCTGTAGCGCGCTGGACCGGGTGCCTTCGTCACGGGCTCATCGTCGCATAGAGCGATTAATACGAATCAGATGTCTATACATTTGGGCGGCCATCGTGCAATGCTGAGGCACACCACGGAGGATATGGAGGACGGATGCAGAGCTACGCAGGCGCCTGGACCAGGGCTGCCCTGGCGTCGACCGACCGGCTGCTGGAGAGCCAGGGCGACGCTCTGGAGACGGCGGCGGACTGGTCGGCCGACACCATCGCCGCGGACGGCCTGGTGCACGTGTTCGGTTCCGGCCACTCCCGTATACCGGTCGAGGAGATGTTCCCCCGCTACGGCTCCTACCCGGGCTTTCACCCGATCGTCGAGCTCTCCACCACCTTCCACACCCAGGTGGCGGGTGCCAACGGGATGCGCCAGGCGATGTTCATCGAGCGGGTGCCGGGGCTGGCTGAGATGGTGCTGCGCAACTACACGTTCGCCGGCCACGACCTCTACATGGGCTTCTCCGTCGGCGGGTCCAGCGCACTGCCGGTCGAGATGATGGCCGGAGCGCGGGCTCGCGGGATCAAGACGATCGCCGTCACGAACCTGGCCATGGGCGGCACCATGGCGGCGCATGCCGACCTCGTCGTCGACCTGCAGGCTCCGCCCGGCGATGCGGCGGTCGACATCGACGGGCTCGACACGCCGGTCGGGCCGGTGTCGACCCTGCTGTACACGGTCGTGGTCAATGAGATCAAGGTCCGCACCGCGGCCCGGTTGGTGGCCCGGGGCTGCCAGCCACCGGTCATCACGTCGGCGGTTCGGATGGGCGCGGAGCGTTCGCGCGAGCTCTTCGAGGCCGCGTTCCACGAGCACGCCCGGCGGGCCAGCAGGGCACTCGACCAGGGCACCTCGGCCGCTCCGGTCGCCTGACCCGTCCCCCATCGGCACATGTCACCTCACTGCGGAGGCGCTACATGCGAACGAACAGCACAGCCACACGCGTGGCGGTCATTCTCGCGGCCCTGGCGATCGGCGCCTGCTCGACGACGTCGGCCGGCGACGAGACGGGCTCGGGATCGGGCTCCGACGAGATCGTCGCCAGCGGCCAGTTCCCGATCGAGAACCTGGATCCCCATTCGCCCGTCGGCGGATCGCTGGGCATGGAACTGGTGGCCAAGCACATCTTCTCCCGGCTGGTCCAGATCGACGCGAACGGGCAGCTCACCGGCGACCTCGCCGAAGAGTGGTCGGCCGACGACACCGGCACGACGTGGACGTTCCAGCTGCGCGACAGCGTGAGGTTCTCCGACGGCTCGGAGCTGACGTCGTCCGACGTGGTCGCCTCCTTCGAGCGGCTGCTCGCGCTGGAGAGCCCGATCGCCGGCAACTTCCCCGACGTCACGGCGACGGCGCCGGACGCCACCACCGTGACGTTCACCGCCGCCGCCCCCGACGCGGCCCTGCCGGCCAAGCTCACCGCCGTCTACGTCGTGGCGGAGGAGACCCCGGCCACGCAGAGCGCCGGCGGGCAGCCGCCGGTCGGTTCCGGGCCGTTCGTCGTCGACGAGTTCGCCCCGGGCGCCGAGGTCGTTCTCAGCCGGAACGACGACTACTTCGGCGGTGCGCCGTCGCTCGCCAAGCTCACCTTCCGCACCATCCCGGAGATTGCCGCCCGGCTCACCGCTCTGCGGACCGGTGAGGTGGACGTGATCTGGGGCGTCCCGGACGACCAGATGGCATTGCTGCGCTCCGAGGAGAGCATCGAGATCGATGCGGTGGAGAGCGACGCCACCTTCACGATGTGGTTCAACTCGACGACGCCGGCCCTGGCCGACCCGGCCGTCCGGCGCGCCATCTGGCAGGCGGTCGACTTCGAGACCATCGTCGCCCAGCTCTACCCCGAGACCGGCACGCTCGCGGACGCCCCCATCGCTCCGCCGGTGCTCGGTCACGCCACCCAGGAGCCCATGGTCTACGACCCCGATGCGGCCCGCGCCGCGCTGGCGGCGGCCGGCTTCGACTTCGACACCGTGCTGCGCCTGCAGTTCCAGTCGCAGTTCCGGTCGTTCGTCGAGGCGGTCGTCTCCGACCTTGCGGAGATCGGCGTGCAGGTGGAGCCGCTCGAGAAGGAGCAGGCCGTCTTCATCGAGGACCTGCTCGCCCTGAACTGGGACATCAACATGCAGCAGATCGGCACCGCGGGTTTCGATGCCGCCACCAACCTCGGCCGCCTCTACCCTTGCGCCGCCGGCCGCAATGGCTACTGCAACCCGGAGCTGGACGCGCTGCTGGCGCAGGCCGGGCAGACCCCGGACCCGGCGGAGCGCGAGCAGGTCTACGCCCAGGCCTCGCAGATCATCTGGACCGACGCCGTGGGTATGTACCCGATGTTCGTCAAGATGTCCTACGCCTGGGGCGCGAGCGTCAGCGGCTTCACCCTGGATCGAGTCGGGCTCCCCGACTTCCGCGACGCCGGCGTCGAATAGCCGGACGTGACGAGAGGACGGACATGATCGCACCGGCGTCGCTCCAGTACCTGGAGTTGCAGCGCTCCCTGTCCGAGGGTTGGAACACCTGGGACACCCGCAGCCTGCTGCGCCACGTCAGGCTGCCCGACGGGCTCGGGCTGACGCTCGGCCTGCACGAGCTGTACCGCGGCACCAGCCTGCAGACCGTGCAGATCGGCCGGCGTGAAGAGGGCGCCGAGGAGGTCGCGCTCGGGCCCCACGCCATCCGCGGTGACTTCTCGGAGGTCACGGTCACCTGGGCCGACCTCACCATCCGCGTGGCCGCCGCCCGGACCGGCGACGATCTCGTCCTGCTGGTCACCCCGCTGGACCACCGGCACCGGCCCGGCATCCTCACCGTGGGCGCCGGCTACCTGTGGAACCGAGACGGCGTGGTCCGCCGCGACGACGGCGTCCTCGCCGCCACCTCCGGCGAGACGGTCACCCCGATCCACGTGACCGGTGAGCCGATCGACGACCCCTACGCCGACGTCGTCGGGCCCTACCTGGCCGTCGAGCTCGCCGAGCTCGTCGGGGTGAGCACCGGCACCCCGCGCACCGTCGAGGAGATCGACGAGATCGTCCGGCAGGCCCGCGCGGCCCACTGCCCGCCGCCGGAGTCCGTGGCCGACGAGCACCGCGAGATCGTCCGCGACTCGATCGCCTGGAACACCGTCTACGAGCCCGCCGGCGACCGCGTCGTCACGACGGTGAGCCGGCTGTGGAACGTCGGCAAGCGCGGCGGCTACGCGTTGTTCTGCTGGGACGCGTTCTTCAACGCCCTGCTCGCCGACGTGAGCTCCACCGAGCTGGCATACGCGAACGCCGTCGAGATGTGCCGCGAGGTCACGCCGGACGGCTTTGTGCCCAACGTCGCGCAGGGCACCGGGCGCAAGACCTTCGACGGCTCGCAGCCACCGGTCGGCTCGATGGTGTGCTGGGAGCTCTACCTCCGCCACCGCGACCGCTGGTTCCTCGAGGAGGTGTTCGAGGTCCTGCTGAGTTGGAACCGCTGGTGGTGGAAGGCCCGGCACAACGGGGTCATGCTCAGCCCGGGGTCCACGACCTTCACGCCGGAGTATCCGTCGCCGCAGGACATCCCGCGGATCGGGAAGCACTTCGGGGCGACCTGTGAGACCGGCGCCGACGACCACCCCGTCCTGCGCGACGCCGGATTCGACCCGGCCACCGGGCTGCTCGACATCGACGACGTCGGCCTCAACGCCGAGTACGTCATGGACTGCGAGGCGCTGGCGCAGATCGCCGAGACGCTCGGCCGCACAGCCGAGGCCGCGGAGGTCATCGAACGCGGCAGGGCCGTGGCCCGCCTCGTCGACGAGCGCCTCTGGGACGACGAAGGGCAGATCTACCGCAGCCACTTCACCGCCACTGGGAAGCCGACCGCCTGGCTGGCGCCCATGAGCTTCTTCCCGCTCCTGGCCGGGATCGGCTTGGACGGGCGGGCGAAGGCCATGGCGGACCGGTACCTGCAGGACCCGCGCCAGTTCGGCGGGCCGCGGGCGCTGCCGTCGTCACCCCGGTCCGAACCCGCGCCGGCCCCGGGCGAGCACAGCTACTGGATCGGGCGGGCCTGGCCGCCGATCAACTTCCTTGTCTTCCTCGGGCTGCGCCGCGCCGGCCTGGACGCCGAGGCGACCTGGCTGGCCGAGCGCTCAGGTGAGCTGATCCTCGACGACTGGCGCCGTAACCGGCACATCCACGAGAACTACTCCAGCGAACACGACCGGCCTTGCGACGCGGCCAACAGCGAGCCGTTCCACTCCTGGGGCGCGCTGCTGAGCCTCACCGCGCTTGCCGGCCTCGACGCGGCGGGCGGGTTCGCGCTGACGGACGGCGGAGACGGCCTCGCCCGCCACGGCTGAGACCGCGCTCTGGGCCGGGCGGCGACGCCGGCTGAACCGAACCGCGTCAGGGCTGCAGACCAGGTATCGGAGTGGCCGGCGGGCGGGTGTAGAGCAGTCCGCGGTGCAGGCGGGTCGGGCTGCCATACCAGAAGTCCAGCTCCCGTGGCACCAGCCGGCAGCCGGCCCAGCCGTCGGGGCGGGGAGCGGCTGGCTGGCCTCGGTGAGGGAGCGGGCGCGGTGGTGCAGGTCGGCTTCGGTGCCGTCATGCTCGAGACCATCCAAGGCCTCGACCTGCGCTGGCCAGTCGTGTCGCCCGCTGCTCGCGAGGCGAACGCTCGCGCCCGCCGCGTCCTCGACGACGAACGGCCGACGAGCGAGCCGGCTCCATCGGCGGACGCCCACGACTACAAGGTGCCGCTCGGCGGCTGAGCGCTTCGGGTGGTCGGCAGAGCCAAGGCGCGCTCGTAACGATCCGATGTGCTCGACCGTCGGTTGACACGACACGGCTGGGCCCGGAGCTGGCAGCACCGAGCACCTGCCCGCCTGCGGCGCCCGGGTTCGCTTAGCCCGATCTGATCAACTGGCGGGGACCGATCCGGCGCCCAGATGGGTCCAGAATCCGGTCGCACGGATTGTCTGGGGCCTGAGTCGTCGCTGGACTGATGGCAGCAGGTGGAGTCGGCCTCGGGCACTCCCCAGAAACTCACCACCTCACGGACCCAGGCAAGGCGAGAATGCCCGAGGCAGGCAAGATATTGGCGTACGGTGGATGACGCAGAGGACCCAGACTTCGAGCAAGAGTCCAGGTCAGCGGGTGTTCGACCGAGAACCGACGAGGAACTCGGTCGGCGGAGCCTCCCTCGCATTGTGAGAGGGGTACACCTCTGAGTGTCCGAGGGGGGACTTGAACCCCCACCCCCTTGACGGGGACTAGCACCTCAAGCTAGCGCGTCTGCCTATTCCGCCACCCGGACTCTGCGGCGCTTCATGGAGCGCCAGCGGCCGGGTAACCATACCAAACCCGCGGGGCCCTCTGTCCAACTCGGGGTGCGACCGCAGCCGTCTCGAGAACGAACGGCGCCGCCCGGATGGGGGCCGGGCGGCGCCGTGGTCGTGGGGGAGGGATCAGCAGTACGGCGGGGCCGCGCCGATGTTCGTCACGTAGCGGGCCGACACCCACTGGCCGCCGCCGTCGCCGGACAGCTGGTACCAGCGCCGGTTGCCGGAGACGTTCTGCGAGTCGACCTTGCAGACGATGGACATCCTCGCGCCGCTCGGGATCGAGCTGACCTTGGCGTTGGCCGTCGTCGGGCCGCTGCGCACGGCCAGGGCCGTCGACGACGACACGCGGCCGGTGTACTCCTTGCCGTCGCCACAGAAGCGCGGCGCGGTGCCGATGTTCGCGACGTAGCGGGCGCTCACCCAGCGGCCGGTCGCGAGCTTGTACCAGAGGCTGTTGCCGCTGACCGACGGGCCGTACACCTTGCACTGGATGGTGATGACAGCGCCTGCGGCGTAGGAGCCGACCTTGCTGGCGGCCGACGTGGGGGCGCTGCGGACGTTGATGCCCGCCGTGACGCGGCCCTTGTAGGTCGCGGCGGCGGCCGTGGCCGCGGAGTCGGCGGAGTCAGTGGGCTCGGCGGCCGAGGCGGTCGTGCCCGTCGCGAGCAGGCCGAGCGGAACGATGATGGCCGTGGCGAGCGCGGTCGCCGTTCGCCGGAGCCGTTGCCGGATGATCATGGTGGACCTCCTGACTGCCGTCCCGGACGGTGCGACCGGGTATCGGCTCTCACCGTTAATCACTCCTCAGCGTGCCGCGCGGTTGCATGCGGTGCCCGAGATTCCGGTGATCGAGGTGGTCCGTATCAGTGCAGGTCACGGACGTACCATCACTATGTGCGACAAGCCGGTCACGCTCGGCTACTATGGGAGTACACGGGGGCCGCTCCGCCTCTTGCCCCCCAACTGGCGGAGCGGCCTTCCTATGTCCCCGGCGCGAGCGCCTGATTCCCGATGACAGACGCAGCGCGGGACGCCCTCGACGCCCTGGCCGACGCCGTGAGTCTGTGGCGCATCACCCCGGCTGCGTCGAAGGACGTCATCGACGCGGCGACCGACGCTCTGGTCGCGGGGCTCGATTCGCCGAGCCTGGGGATCCTGGCCGGCGAACCGGCGACTGCGACGACGTACGAGCTCGAGGCGCTGGTCGACGACACGATGCGCGAACTCGGCCTGGCCCATGTCGTCGACGGCGACGCCGAGCGGGCGGCGCTGGCGGCGATGCTGCGCCGGTTGACGGCCGGCCGGATCGGCCCGCGCGAGCTGGCGGCGTGGGCGCACGCCCGCCTCGGTCACGGCGGCCATGCCGACGCCCAGCCGTTCGTGCACCTCGACGACGTCTACTACGTGTGGGCGGACGAGGGGCACGACCTCGGCCAGCTGGACCGGTGGACGTACGACGAGGCGGAGGCGTTCCTGGCCGGACGGCCGTCGCCCGGCCACGCGGACGGCTGGCTGGCCGGTCCGCTGATGGTGGACCCGCCGCCGCGACCTGTCCGGCGCACGCGCCTCGCCCGCCTCGTCCGACGACTGGCGCCGCCCCGCCCGCCCCGCCGCAGAAGTTGATCATGGAGAAGGGCGGCTCTCGAGGCGCTCGACGGCCGCCCTTCTCCATGATCAACTCGGCGGGTGGCGGGGCCGAACGCCTGCGATCACGGGGCCGGCCTTCTGGCCGGGCCGGACGGCGAAGGCGTGACCGTGGTGACCGGCGCCGCACAGGCGGTCACTGTGTGCTGCCAACGATCGCTGAGCCCGCAGCCGCCCAACGTCGGGAGCATCATCGTTACGGTCACGGACCCCGCATGGGTCGGCGCCCTTCGCCGATCCGGCCCGTGACTGTATGACGCGTGGCGATGCCGTCCGGTTCACACGATCGCTTGACAATTCCGGCCGAGATTCGTACTTTCCTGTGTAGTTAATTAACTGGAGGAGAAAATGACGGTCGACACCGATGCGCTCACCGCGACGTTCGCCGCGCTGGCCGACCCGACCCGCCGCGCCATCCTGGCCCGGCTGACCCGGGGCGAGGCGACCGTCGGGCAGCTCGCGGAGCCGTTCGACGTGTCGCTGCCGGCCATCTCGAAGCACGTGAAGGTGCTGCAGAAGGCCGGGCTGATCGAGCAGACGCGACGCGCGCAGTGGCGGTCCTGCCGGCTGCGCCCGGAACCGTTGCGCGACCTCGTCACGTGGATGACGCAGTACCGCGACTTCCTGGGCGACAGCTTCGACCGGCTGGACGAGTACCTGACGGACCTGCAGAAGGGAGATCGGTCATGACCCGACGCGAACTGGGCGACGCCGCCACCACCGTCGTCGCCGAGGGATCGGAACTGCTCATCGAGCGCGTGTTCGCCGCGCCGCGTGAGCTGGTGTGGGCCGCCATGACGGTGCCGAAGCACCTGGCGCACTGGATCGGCCCGCACGGCACCACTACCGAGGTGGTCGAGCTCGACCTGCGCCCCGGCGGCCGGTGGAGGTGGATCAACCGGACCGACGACGGCGAGGTCGCCTTCCACGGGGAGTACCTCGAGGTCGACCTGCCGAAGCGGCTGGTGCGCACGACGGCGCCGGACATGGAGCCGGCCGGCGGCCCGCCCGCCGTCGAGACCATCACGTTCGAGGAGGTCGACGGCGGCACCCGGGTGCACTGGGTGACGACGTTCCCGTCGCCCGAGGTGCTGGACTTCGCCGTCGGCACCGGCATGACGCTGGGCATCCTCGAGCAGTTCGAGCGGCTGGCCGGGCTGTTGGCTCAGGACTGACGGCTCAGGACTGACGGCGCAGCGCGCGGGGGAGCGTGACGGCGACGGCGATGGTGGCCAGCGTGCCGCCCGCTCCGGCGATGATGAACGTCGTCGGCGCCGACGTCGCGTCCAGCAGCAGGCCGCCGGCCACGTAGGACAGGCCGGCGGCCAGCCCGATCGCCCCGTAGAGGTTGCCGAACACCCGCCCGAGCATCGCGTCGGGCACCAGCCGCGGCAGCAGCGTGTTGGTGGCGACGTCCATGGCGGCGATGCCGAGGCCGCGGATCGTCTGCAGCGTGAACGCCGCCGCGACCGCCCACGCCAGACCGGTGAGCAGGTTGCCGACGCTGCTGACGGCGAATCCGGCGACCAGCAGCCACAGCATCGAGGCCCGCGCCGACCAGCGGGCGAGCAGCGCGTACCCGGCGAACAGTCCGATGCCGACGCCGGCCAGCAGGATCCCGGCGGCGGAGTCGCCCGCGTCGAAGGTGTCCTTGGCCAGCACCACCAGTGCGACGTCGTCGATGCCGTTGAACGCGACGACGGCGCAGAAGCCCAGCGCGATGATCCGCAGCGCCGGTACCCGCCACAGCTGCCCGAGCCCCTCCCGGGCGTCGGCCAGCAGCGAGCCGCCGCGCCCCTCCTCGGGCGACGACGGCGGCAGCGTCGGCAGCCGGACCAGCAGCAGCGCCGACAGCAGGAACGTCGCCGCGTCGACGAGCAGCACGCCCCGGACGCCGACCAGCGGGAACAGCGCGGCCGCGACCAGCGGGCCGAGCGCCTCGCCGCCGTTCGTCGCCAGCCCGAGCGCCGAGTTCGCCGCCGCCTGGTCGCGCTGCGGCACGATCGTCGCCACGGCCGCTCGCGACGCCGGCAGGAACACGTGGCCGGCCACCGCCCGCACGCCGACCAGCACCAGCAGCAGCGGCAACGGCGGCAGCGACAGCGCGATCGCGGCCAGCAGGCCGGCTTGCACCAGCTCGCAGACGATCATCACCCGGCGCCGGTCCCACCGGTCGCTCACCGCACCGGCCAGCGGGCTGAGTAGCGCCGGCGCGAGGTCGCCGACCAGCAGGAGCAGCGCGATCGCGATCGCCTGGCCGGCGGTGTCCGCGACGTACAGCATCAGCGCGACCAGACTCAGCGAGTCGCCGAGGAAGGAGATGGTGCGCGCCGCGAACAGCGAGCGGAAGGCGGCGTCGCGTCTCAACAAGGTCCCACCGTCGGTCCGCACGACGACGAGGATGGGTCATCGGGTGGCGCGGGCACAAGGCGGTTATCGCGCGCGGCGGCCGAAGCCGACGACCGCGGTGACGACGCCGAGGACGGCCAGGATGGCGACGAAGGCGAAGCCGGCGCGGAACCCGTCGAGCCCCGACCCGGCGACGAGGACGGCGGACACGGCGGCCACGCCGGCGGCGCCACCCACCTCGCGCGCGGTCTCGATCAGGCCGGACGCCAGCCCCGCAGCGGACTGGTCCACGCCGGTCAGGGCGCCCATCTGCACCGCCGGCCCGCACAGCCCGAACCCGACCCCGGCGAGCAGGAACGCGGGCAGCACGTCCGTGACGTACGAGGCGTCGGCGGGCACCCGGGCCAGCCACAGGGCGCCGACGGCGAGCAGCAGCAGGCCGATGACCAGCGACACCCGCACGCCGGCCCGGGCGACCAGCCCCTCACCGGCCATCGCGACGGCGACGATGGTGACCGTCGTCGCCAGCCAGGCCAGCCCGGTCATCGCCGGCGAGTAGCCGAGGATCTGCTGCATGAGCAGCGAGCCGATGAAGATGAAGGCCATGAGCGCGCCGAACGCCAGGAACCCGGTGAGGTTGGCGGCGACGAGCGGCCGGTTGCGCAGCGTCGACAGCGGCAGCAGCGGGTCGGGGGAGCGGCGCTCGATCAGCACGAACGCCGCCAGCAGCGCGGCGGCCGCAGCGAACAGCGCCAGCGTCGACGCCGCCGTCCAGCCGTGGCCGGTGGCGTGGTGCGGCGCGTACACGAACAGCAGCAGCGCGCCGGTCACCGTCGTCGCGCCCGCGACGTCCAGCCGCCCGCTGCGCTCGGCGACCCGGTCGGCGACGAGGAACACCGTCGCCAGTGTGATGAGCAGCAGACCGGCCGGGACGTTGATCAGGAACGCCCAGCGCCAGCCCGGGCCGGCGGTCAGCAGGCCGCTCAGCACCACGCCAACGGCCCCGGCCGCGCCGTCCACGGCGGCGACCACCGCGAGCGCACGGTGCCGCTCACGTCCCTCAGGGAACGTGACGGCCAGCAGCGAGAGGGCGGCCGGCACGAGCAGCGCGGCCCCGAGCCCCTGCGCGGCGCGGGCCGCGATCAGCAGGCCGGGGTCGTGGGCGGCGCCGGCGGCCAGCGACGCGACTGTGAACAGGGCCAGCCCGGCGACGAGGATCCGCCGGCGGCCCAGCCGGTCGGCCAGCCGGCCGCCGAGCAGCAGGAATCCGCCGAGCAGCAGGCCATAGGCGACGACGACCCACTGCAGAGCGCCGTAGCCGCCGCCGATGTCGCGCTGGATCGACGGCAGCGCCACGTTCACGATGGCGGTGTCCAGGCCCACCATCGCCGTGGTGGCACAGGTGAGCGCGAGCACGAGCGCCGGCTTGCTCCGCCGCGCCGTCTCGCCGTCGGTGGAGGTGCTAGTCAGAGTCTCGGTGTGCGACATCGTCGGTCCTTCGTCAGGAGGGTTCGTCGCCCCACCGACGAAGACGCCGCCCGCGGATCGACATCCGCGCCGAAGAAATCCGAAGAAATTCGAAGAAGAGTGCGTCGCCGCAGGTCAGAGTGCGTCGAGCCGGCCGGTCAGATAGCGGCGGTCGGCGTCGGAGGCCGCCAGCCGCAGCGCCTCCTCGTACGCCGCGCGGGCCTCGGCGGTGCGGCCGTCGCGGCGCAGCAGGTCGGCGCGGGTCGCAGGCAGCAGGTGGTAGCCGTCCAGCCGGCCGGACGCCGCGAGCTCGTCCACCAGCGCGAGGCCGGCCGCGATGCCGTCGGCCATCGCGACCGCGACGGCCCGGTTCAGCTCCACCACCGGCGACGGCGCCAGCCGGCCCAGCTCCGCGTAGAGCGCGGCGATCTGCGGCCAGTCGGTGCCGGCAGCGTCGGGCGCGGTGGCGTGGCAGGCGGCGATCGCGGCCTGCACCTGGTACGGCCCGCCGCGGCGCAGCGTCAGGGCCTCATCCAGGACGGCGACGCCCTCGTCGATCAGCGCGCGGTCCCATCGGGACCGGTCCTGCCGCTCCAGCGGGACGAGGACGCCGTCGTCGACGCGGGTCGACCGGCGGGCTTCGTGCAGCAGCATGAGTGCGAGCAGGCCGCGCGGCTCCGGCTCGTCCGGCAGCAGCCGGCCCAGCACCCGGGCGAGGTGGATCGCCTCAGCGGTCAGCGCGCGGCTGGCGTCGTGCTCGCCGTAGCCCTCGTTGAAGATCAGGTAGAGCACCGCCAGCACCGACGCCAGCCGCTCGGGCAGCAGCTCGGCCGGCGGGACGCGGTACGGGATGCCGGCCTCGGCGATCTTGCGCTTGGCCCGGACGATCCGCTGCGCCATGGTCGGCTCGGCGGTGAGGAACGCCCGGGCGATCTCGGCCGTGCTCAGCCCGGCCAGCGTCCGCAACGTCAGCGCGACCCTGGCCTCGAACGGCAGCGCCGGGTGGCAGCAGGTGAAGATCAGCCGGAGCCGCTCGTCCGGGATCTCCTCGGCGGTCGACTCGTCCGGCTCCCGCGCCAGCACGGCCAGCTGGCGCAGCTTGGCCTTTCCGGCGGCGTCACGGCGCAGCCGGTCGGTCGCGCGGTGCCGGGCCGTCGTGGTGAGCCAGGCGCCCGGCCGGTCCGGGACGCCGTCGCGCCGCCACGCCGTCAGCGCCGTCGCGAACGCCTCCTGCGCGCTGTCCTCGGCCAGGTCCCAGTCGCGGGTCTGCCCGATGAGCGTCGCGACGACCTGGCCCCACTCGTCCCGGTAGGCCGCGTCGACCGCGGCCCGCACCATCTCATCGGGACTGACGTCAGACCACACGGTCGGCTGCAACCTCCTTGACGTCCGCCGTCATTCCCAGACCGGGCGGATCTCGACGCCGCCCCACCGCGCGTACGGGTGACCGGCGGCGATCGCGATCGCCTCGTCCAGGTCGGCGCACTCGATGAGCACTACGCCGCCGACGAAGTCCTTGGTCTCGGCGAACGGCCCGTCCGAGACCAGCGTCTCGCCGTCGCGGAACCGCACCGTCGTGGCCGACGCGACCGGCCGCAGCCGCACCCCGAACCGCTCGGCGCCGCGGCGCCGCAGGTCGGCCTCCCACGCCTGGTGGACAGGGTCGGCGTCCATCTCCTCGTTGCTCGGCGACCTCGACTCGTCGTCACTGATCAGCAGCACGTATTTCATGGACCGAGTCTGGCACCGCTCGGGCGGCGTGTCGTCAGGCCTCGGTGAGCCGGATGACCGGGCATTGACGCTCACTATTGGCCTGGCACGTCGCGAACCGCGGGTTGGCCTCGACGACCAGCCGCACTACCCTATCATTCCGTAAATGACTTGGCGTATGGAGATGTTTACGGAATGATAGGGAGTATGAGCGCGCTTTACTCCGCCGAGGACGTCGCCGAGCTCCTTGGGCTGCACGTCCGCACGGTGCGCGGCTACGTGCGCGACGGCCGGCTGCCGGCGGTACGCATCGGCAAGCAGTACCGCATCGCGGCCGAGGACGTCGACGCGCTGACGGGCGGCCGCACCGCCGCGGCCCGCCCCGAGCCGGCGGCGACGTCGCCGCGGGTGGAGGTGTCGGCCATCGTGCAGCTCGACGGCGTCGACCGGTCGACCGTCGACCGCCTCACCACGCTCGTGACGGCCGCGGCCGGCGGCCGGTCCGGCGGCGCGCGGCTGCACGTCCAGACCGTGTACGACCCGCACCGGCACAGCCTGAAGATCGTGGCCATCGGCAGCCCCGGCGACACCGCGGCGCTGGTCGGCCTCGTCGGCACGTTCACCGACTCGGAGTTGTGATGTCGATCTACCGGTCCGACGCCGCGCGCGACGCCGTCGAGGAGGGCTACCGGGCGCTCCTCGACCGCTGGCCCGTGCCGGCGATGCGGACGACGCTGCCCACCCGCCACGGCGACACGTTCGTCCTCGCCAGCGGCCCCGACGACTCCCCGCCGGTGGTGCTGCTGCACGGCGCCGGCTTCAACTCGGCGGCGTGGACGGGCGACGCGGCGCTGTGGGCGCGCACCCACCGGCTCTACGCCGTCGACGTCCTCGGCGAGGCGGGGCTCAGCGCGCCGGTCCGCCCGCCGCTGGCCTCCGCCGCCTACGCCGAGTGGCTCGACGACGTGCTCGACGGGCTCGGCGTCGCCCGGGCGCCGTTCGTCGGCGCGTCGCTGGGCGGCTGGCTGGCGGTCGACTTCACGGTGCGCCGGCCGGACCGGGTGGAACGGCTGGCGCTGCTGGTCCCGGGCGGCCTCGGGCGGCAGAAGCACGCCGCGGTGCTGGCGTCGCTCGCGCTGCTGCCGTTCGGCCGGCGCGGCCAGCGGGCGGCCGTCGCTCTCGTGCTCGGCCCGCGCGCTCCCCTCGGCGCTGGCGACGGCGACGACGCGACCCTGCGGGCGCTCGGCGACCACCTGATGCTCATCCAGCGCGGCTTCCGGTACCGGCTCGATCGCCTGCCGACGTTCACCGACGAGCAGTTGCGCGGCATCGACGTGCCGGTGCTGGTCGTCGCCGGGGCGAAGGATCGCATGCTCGACGCGCGGCACACTGCCCGGCGGGTCCGGCGGCTGATCGCCGGCGCCACAGTCACGCTGCTGCCCGGCCTCGGCCACGTCCCCGCGGGCTACACGGAGTCCGTCCACCACTTCCTCACGAACGGAGACCCACGATGACCAGCGAGGTCCAGGCGCTGCGCGACCGGCTCCGCGCCGACCTCACCGCCGCGATGAAGGCGCGCAGGCCCGACGTCGTCACCGCGCTGCGGACCGCCCTGGCCGCCGTCGACAACGCTGAGGCCGTCGCCCCGAGCGAGCAGCCGAGCGCGGCCACCAGCGAGCACGTCGCCGGCGCCCACACCGGGCTCGGCGCGGCCGAGGCGGAGCGGCGCGAGCTGACCGCCGGCGACGTCCGGTCGATCCTGCGGGCGCAGGTGAGCGAGCGGCGTACCGAGGCCGAGCGGTACGACGCGCACGGCCGTCACGACGCCGCCGACCGGCTCCGCCGCGAGGCCGACGCGCTGGTCCCGTACCTCGGGTCCCAGGAGGGCCGGGCAGACCGGCGATGAGAGGGGGCCGGAGGCCTCTTCGACGTCGTCGGTTCGAGACGCCGAGCCAGGGTGACCGTACCTGCGACCATGCCCGGCACGACGACATCCAGGAGCTAGGACGGCGTAGCGTTGAGTCATGGCGGATACCGACAGCGCCGCGTCCACGCCCGGCGACCTGGCCCGGCGGCTCGACGCCGCCGGATACCTGGCCGACGACGGGCTGGCGACGGCGGCGTTCCTCGCGTTGCGCATGGGCCGGCCGCTGTTCCTCGAGGGCGAGGCCGGGGTGGGCAAGACGTCGCTCGCCCAGGCGCTGGCCGAGGTGCTCGGCGCGCCGCTGATCCGGCTGCAGTGCTACGAGGGCGTCGACGCCGCGCAGGCGCTGTACGACTGGGACTTCCCACGCCAGCTGCTGCACCTGCGCGCGGCCGAGGCGGCCGGCGTCACCGACGTCGACCAGCTCGAGCACGAGCTGTACGACCGCCGGTTCCTGCTGGCCCGGCCGCTGCTGCGGGCGCTGGAGACGACGCCGTCGGTGCTGCTGGTCGACGAGGTCGACCGCGCCGACGACGAGTTCGAGGCGTTCCTGCTCGAGGTGCTGTCCGACTTCACCATCTCGATCCCCGAGCTCGGCACCGTCCGCGCCGAGACGCCGCCGGTCGTCGTCGTCACGAGCAACCGCACCCGCGAGGTGCACGATGCGCTCAAGCGGCGTTGCCTCTACCACTGGCTGGCGCACCCGACGTTCGAGCGCGAGGTCGCGGTCATCCGGCGGCGGCTGCCCGGCGTGAGCGAGCGGCTGGCCGATGACGTCGCCCGCGCGGTGCAGCGGCTGCGCGGCGCCGACCTGCTGAAGCCGCCCGGGCTGGCCGAGTCGATCGACTGGGTGACGGCGCTGACGGCGCTCGGCGCGACCGAGCTGTCGGCCGACCTCGCGACCCGGACGCTCGGCGCGGTGCTCAAGTACCAGGAGGACACCGAGCGGATCATGGGCGAGGTCGCGGAGCTGGCCGGCCGGCCATGAACGAGGCGCCGGCGGTCGCCGAAGAGGTCCTCGGGTTCGCCCGGCGGCTCGCTGCCGCCGGCGTCGACGTCCCGCCCACCCGCGTGCACGCCATGCTCGAGGCGCTCGACGTGCTGGGTGCGGCGTCGCTGCGGTCGGTCTACTGGTCCGGGCGGACGACCCTGTGCGCGTCGCCGGAGGACGTCGAGCGGTACGACCGCGTGTTCGCCGCCTACTTCAGCCGGCAGCCGGACCGCCCGCCGCGGCGCGTCACCGTCCCGCCCGTCGCCCGACTGGTCGCGCTGCCCGACGACCCCGGCGGCGCCCGCGACGGCGACGACGCCGATCCTGACCGGCAGCGGGTCGCCACCGCCAGCCGCATCGAGGTGCTCCGTCACCGCGACGTGACGACCTTGGGCGCGGCGGACCGGGCCGAGGTCGACCTCTACGTCAGCGCGCTGCTGCCGGCCGCCCCTGACCGCACCACCCGCCGGCTGCGCCCGTCGCCGTCGGGGCCGGTCGACGCCCGGCGGACGGTCCGGAGCATGCTCCGCCACGGCGGCGAGCCGGTCGACCTGCGGCGGCACCGGCACGGACGGCGGCAGCGGCGGGTGGTCTTCCTCGTCGACGTCAGTGGATCGATGGCGGCGTACGCCGAGACGCTGCTGCGCTTCGCCCACGCCGCCTGCCGCGTCCGTCCGGGGACCGAGGTGTTCACCGTCGGCACGCGACTCACCCGCGTCACCCGTGAGCTGCGGCGACGCGACCCGGCGGTGGCGCTGGCGGCGGCGTCGGCGGCCATCGACGACTGGAGCGGCGGCACCCGGCTGGGCGACGAGCTGAAGGAGTTCCTCGACCGCTGGGGGCAGCGCGGCACCGCCCGCGGCGCCGTCGTCGTCATCGGCAGCGACGGCTGGGAGCGCGGCGACCCGGCGCTGCTGGCAGCCCAGATGGCCCGGCTGGCGCGGCTGGCCCGGCGCATCGTATGGGTGAACCCGCACCGAGGGTATAAAGGATACAGTCCAAGCACCGGCGGCATGCGGGCGGCGTTGCCGCACGTCGACCGGCTCGTCGCCGGTCACTCGCTGGGCGCGATGGAGGAGCTGGCCAGGCTGCTCGGCGGTCGCGAGCCGTCCAGGAGGGGTGGTGACCGTGCAGGAGGTCATGCGTGAGCTGGTGAGCGCCGCCGGCGACGGCGAGCGGACCGGCCTGGTCACCGTCGTCAGCACGTTCAAGTCCGCGCCCCGCCAGCCGGGCGCGTCGATGGCCGTCACCGCGTCAGGCGAGGCGGTCGGCAGCGTCTCCGGCGGCTGCATCGAGGGCGCGGTGTACGAGCTGGCGCAAGAGGTCATGGCCGGCCGGCCGCCGCTGCTGCAGCGCTACGGCGTCAGCGACGACGACGCGTTCGCGGTCGGGCTGACCTGCGGCGGGATCATCGATGTGTTCGTCGAGGCGGTGGACCGGTCGACGTTCCCGGCGCTGGCCGAGGTCGCGTCGAGCATCGACGCGTCGGCGCCGGTCGCCGTCGCCACCGTCGTCGCCGGGCCAGGCGACGTCGGCGCGCACCTCGTCGTCTGGCCGGACCGCGTCGCGGGATCGCTGGGCGGCGCGCGGCTCGACGACGCCGTCGCCGACGACGCGCGCGGCATGCTCGACCAGGGGATGACCGGCATCCGCCGCTACGGCGCTTCGGGGGAGCGCAGGTTGGACGATCTCGAGGTGTTCGTGCAGTCGTTCGCGCCGCGGCCGCGCATGCTGGTGTTCGGCGCGATCGACTTCGCCGCCGCGCTGGTCCGGGTCGGCCGGTTCCTCGGCTACCGCGTGACGGTGTGCGACGCGCGGCCGGTGTTCGCGACGCCGCGGCGGTTCCCCGACGCCGACGAGGTCGTGGTCAAGTGGCCGCACGACTACCTCGCATCGACGAACGTCGATGAGCGCACCGTGATCTGCGTCCTCACCCACGACCCCAAGTTCGACGTGCCGCTGCTGGCCGCCGCGGTCCGCACACCGGCCGCGTACATCGGCGTCATGGGGTCGCGGCGCACCCACGACGACCGGCTGGAGCGGCTGCGCGCCGAGGGGGTCACCGACGCCGAGCTGGCGCGGCTGGCGTCGCCACTGGGCCTCGACATCGGCGCCCGGACGCCGGAGGAGACGGCGGTGTCGATCGCCGCCGAGATCATCGCGGCGCGGTGGGGCGGGTCCGGCCGGCGGCTGCGCGACACCAGCGGACCGATCCACCGCGAACCGCTCGCCGCCGATGCCCTCTGACGTCGCCGGCTTGGTGCTGGCCGCCGGGTCGGGCTCCCGGTACGGCGGGCCGAAGGCGCTGGTCGAGTACGAGGGGTCGCGCCTGGTCGACCGTGCTGTGCGGCTGCTGTCCGCCGGCGGCTGCGACCCGGTGTTCGTGGTGTCCGGCGCCGTGCCGCTGAGCGTGGCCGGCGCGATCGTCGTGCACAACCCCGGCTGGGCGACCGGCATGGGGTCGTCGCTGCGGGCCGGCCTGCGCGCGCTGAGCTGGTCGGCGGCCGACGCGGTGGTGGTCGCCCTGGTCGACCAGCCCTGGGTCGGCGCCGAGGCGGTGACGCGGCTGCGGGCCGCGTGGGCGTCCGGCTCGGTGTCGGTCGCCGTGGCCACCTACGACGGCCGCCGCGGCAACCCCGTCCTGTTGTCCCGGAGTGTCTGGCCCGAGGTCGCCGCCCTGGCCGAGGGCGACGTCGGCGCCCGCCCCTTCATGACGGCCCACCGCGACCTGATCACGGCGGTGGACTGCACCGGCACCGGCCTCCCCGCCGACGTCGACACCCCCGCCGACCTCGAGCACCCGGCGTTGCCCCGGCGAGTTCGGGATGGGTGAGCGTCTACTGTCGCCCTGGCAACAGCAGGCGCTCACTCATCGGTGTGGCCACTGCAGGGTGGGGAAGGTGGTGGCCGTCTTCGCTCGTTTGCCGTACCAGCCGTTCTTACTCGGCACCCAGTCGAGGATCGACGCCGGTTCGCCGAGGCCGCCGAGTTCGGCGGCGGTGCGGGCGCCGTGTTCGATGAGCCTTTCGACAAGGCCTCCGAGCTCGTCGGACGCGGTTCGCTCGGTGAGCTCGGCCACCCGGACCGGTGGCCCGAACTCGCGAGTCTCGGTCAGCCGCACGCCTGGCACCCTGCTCAGGTCGTCTGGCGAGATCCAGAACTGCGGCGCCTCGCCGGTGCCCGAGACGTCGATGGCGATCGAGTCGGTGGGCGCGACGAGGCACGGCAGCGGATCCTGGACGTTCCAGACGGCGTACGAGAGCACGGCATCGAGATCGGCGTTGTAGGCGGCCAACGGCCTCGCTACCGTGGCCGGCCCATCGCGATAGCTGTACTGATCGGCGAGCGCGTCCTGCATCATCGGACCGTAGGTGTTCTCCAGTTGCGTCAGCCGGGCGCGCTCGTAGAGCTTGCGCGCCGCCGCGTCGGCCGCTGGAACCCACGCCTCGAGGCGGGCCGAGCCGGCATCGTCGGCCTGCACGACCCGGTAGAGAAGCGGGCTGAGCCCAGGTGGCAGCGCTGCCGCGTACTCGATCACCGCGTAGCTCCACGCGACCCACAGCTCGGGCTCCTGCGACCCGACGAGCGCGATGTCTCGCGACGTGGGCGCGAAGACGAGCAGTTCGCCGTCGACCTTCGCTCGATGGGGCTCGAAGACCTCGGGAACCGCCAGCAGGCCCGAGAGTCGCGACCCCGTCACCTGGACGCCGCGAGCGAACCGGCGGTGCTGCTCGAACCCGATCTCGAGCCCCAGCGTGTTGTCGCGGGCGCGTTCCAGGATCTGGTCGAACGTCTGGCCGAGCACGGTGCCGCCGTCGGCGAACCGCGACGGCTTCACCGGGCGGCCGGGCAGCATGATCCTGGTCGTCAGCAGTGGCGCCGCCGCCGGCGGCATGGGGATGCCGTCTCGCGTTCGGTCCTCGCGCATGGTCGTGGTCGCGCCGACCCCGAGAAAGAGTCCGCCGAGCGACTCTTCCTCCTCTGGGTCGAAGGTGAGCTGCCCAGACGCGGCGTCCGCCACAGTGCCTCCCGGTCGGTCGATCGACCATGCTAACCGGGCGGGTCAGAGCGGGGGAGCGGCGGCGGCGAGCGCCGACAGCGCCGACAGCGCCGAGGTGAAGCAGTCCATCGGCGGCTGGACCAACCCCGCGCCGACCTGGCCGGTGCCGGCGACCCGGCCGGCGATGCCGGTGTTGATCTGCGGCAGCACCCCGGTCCGCGCCACCAGCGTGACGTCGATGCCGGTCGGGGCGCCGCGGAACTCCAGGATCGGGATCGCGTACGCCGGATTCTCACCCACGGTGATCTCGTACATCAGCCGGCTGGTGGCCAGCGCGTCCGGCACCGACCCGCCGACGAACCGGACGATGGCCGGCGCGGCCGCCATCGCGAACCCGCCGAGGCCGATCGTCTCGGTGATCGCGGAGTCGCCGATGTCAGGGTTCGCGTCGTCCGGGCCGTAGGCGCCCAGGTACAGCCCGGCGGGCGTGTTCGCCGGCGCCGTGAACCACCGGCCGCCCGTCCCGGAGATCTGCAGGCCGAAGTCGGTGCCGTTGCGAGCCATCGCGGTGACGACGGTGCAGCCGGGGAGGTCGGCGGCGGCCGCGGTCTCCAGCTTCCCGGCCGGCATGACGAGGTTGAGGAAGAAGTGGTCGTTCCCGCCGACGAACGACGCCACCGCGGCGACGTCCGACGACGGCGCGCCGCTGTCGATCAGGGCGGGCAGCAGGTCGCGCAGCAGCATGAGGGTGCCGGCGCGGTTGCGGTTGTGGCCCTCGTCGCCCATCTGGACCATCTGCGCGACGATCGCCTTGACGTCCACCGGCCCGCCCCGCCGGACGGCGGCCTGCAACAGCGGTCCCAGCACCGACGCCATCCAGCGCAGCCGCTCGAGTACGTCCGGCCCGTACGCGCCGTAGCGCAGCACCGCCCCGAGGCCCTCGTTCAGCGAGCACCACGCGGTCGTGTCGGTGGCCGGATCGCGCAGCTCGAACAGCCACATCGACGGCGACACGACCCCGGCCATCGGCCCGACGCCGCCGCGGTCGTGACACGGCGACCACTCCACCCCATCGCCCGCGGCGAGCAGGGCCTCGGCCGAGGACGGCGACGACGCCAGGCCCTCGAACAGCATCGCCCCGATCAGCGCGCCGCGCAGCGGCCCGGATGCCCGCTCCCACGTGATCGGCGGCCCGGCGTGCAGGAACTGCCCGGGCTCGAGTCCGAGCACCTCGCGGGCCGGCCGGACGTCCACCAGCTCCGCTCCCGCCGCCAGCATCCGCGACAGCGCCAGCGCGTTGGCGTCCGGCCGGCGTGGGTCGGCGAGCACCCGGGCGAGGTCGTCCTCCGTCCCGGCCACCGGCGGCCGCCAGTCGACCGTCGTGACGGGCACCGCCTGGGCGGTCAGCGCGGCCGCGAACAGGTCGACGCCGGCGCTGACGACGCGCGGCTCCTCGCGCAGCAGGTCAGTCATCGGCACCCCGGTTGACCAGCGCGATCGCCCCGCGGGCGGCCGTGGCGTTGGACAGGTGCACCGACGCGCCCGCGTCGCGCAGCGCCCGCGCCTGCGACTCCAGACCCTGCGGGTCGTCGGCGGTGCCGATCAGCGCGACGACGACGGCGAGGTCGCGGCCGCGCGCTCCGGCGACGTTGCGGGCGCGGACGATCGCCGGCGCCAGCTCGGCGGCCGGGTCCGGGTGCGCACCGTGGCCCAGCACGACGTCGAGCAGGACGACGCCGCAGGACGGGTCGCGCGCCTCGGCCAGCAGCCGCTCGGTCCGCAGCGAGTTGTCGATCATCGGGTGCGGCCGGCCGCGGGTCAGCTCGTCGTCGCCGAAGTCGATCATCGCGTGGCCCTCGGCCCACAGGCCGGGTCCGAGCGTCCACGACGGTTCCAGCGGGATGTTCGAGCGCACCGGCCCGAACTCCGCGCTGACCAGCAGCATCGCCTCGTCGCAGAGCGTGCCGCCGGCGTACAGGCCGCGGATGTAAGGGTACGGACCGGTCGCGGGCGCCGTCGACGGCCACGACCGCGGCGCGCGCCACTCGGCGCCGGCGGTGGTCACGACGGTCTCCGCGACGGCGGTGAGGTCGGGGAGGCCGGGCCCGAGCAGCGCGAGCACGACCGGCTTGCCGAGCTTCTCCGCCCGTTCCCGGACGGCCTCGGCGACCTCCGGCGCGGGCGGCTTGCTCACGACGACGACCACCTCGGTCGCGTCGTCGTCGGCCAGCAGGTCCAGCGCCGCGAGCGTCGACGCGCCACCGACCGCGGCGGACAGGTCGCGCCCGCCGACGCCGATGCAGTGGCTGATGCCGACGCCCGCGCCGTCGACCAGGCCGAGCAGCTGCTGCGCGCCGGTACCGGACGCGGCGACGACGCCGACCGGCCCCGGCCGCACGACGTTGGCGAACCCGAAGCCGACGCCGCCGATCACCGCCGTCCCGCAGTCCGGGCCCATCACCAGCAGGCCGCGCTCGCGGGCCTCCTGCTTGAGCCGGACCTCCTGCTCGACCGGCACGTTGTCGGAGAACACGACGACGTGCAGGCCGTGCTGCAGCGCGTCCATCGCGTCGGCGAACGCGTACCGGCCGGGCGTCGAGACGAACGCGACGGTGCCGCCGTCGCGGCGGGCGGCCGAGCCGACGGTGCGCGGCGGGGCGGTGGCGCCGAAGCCGCCGCCGTCGTCGCCGGACGGACGGGCGGCCAGCGCCGACTCCATCCGCGCCAGCGCCCGGCCGAGTGCGGCGTCGTCGTCCGCCGTCACGCCGACGACGAGGTCGTTCGGGCTCGCCGCGGGGACGTCGAAGCCCATGCCGCCGAGCAGGTCGAGGTTCAGCTGGGTGGCCATCGCGACCAGCGCGCCGCCGACCCCGTCCTCGCCCCGGACCGCCTGGCTGACCTGCATCAACGTCACCGAATCGTGGTAGGTGCCGGCGCGCACCTCGACGTGGCGGATCACCGGGTGGCCCCCGCGAGCGCGGCCAGCGCGACCCGGGCGCCCAGCCGCATCGCCGCGCCTGACGTGTGCCCGACGGCGAGCAGCCGCCGCTCGGTCGCGTCGACGTCGCCGCGGGCCGAGCCGAGCGCGGCCAGATAGGCGGTGAACTGCGGGACGGCCAGCCCGCGGGCGGCGTAGGGGAGCAGGCCGGCGGAGACGGCCGTGGTGCGGTGCAGCGGCCCGGCGGCCTCGACGGCGTCGGCCAGGCGGGCGGCGGCGCGGGGTCCGACGGCGGTGGCGACCACCAGCGCGCCGGCCAGGACGTCGTCACCGGCCGGAGTCAGGCCGGGGCCGAGCCCCAGCAGCCCGTCGACCGCTTCGGCGAGCTCGTCGCCGTCGCCGCACAGCAGCGCCAGGCCGAGCCGCCCGGCGGCCGCGACGACGGCGCCGTCCAGCGCCGGCTGGTCGGTCTGCCCGGCGGTGCGGCGGCGGGCCAGCCCGATGTCGCCGATGACGGCCGCGCGCGCCCGCCACCACCGCGCGACGGTGACGACCGCGCCGTCGTCGTCGCCGATGCGCAGCTCGCCCTCGCCCACCAGCGCGCGCTGGCCGGGCCGCAGCCCCGCCACCGGCCACGGCGTGACGACCGCGCACGGCAGACGCACGGCGGCCGGACCGGTGAGGCAGAGCAGCACCGGCCCGGCGCCGTGGTCGACCAGGACGGCGGTGAGCGTGCGGGTGGCGGCCACGACCTCCCCGGCGAGTCGTGGGCCCCCCACGAGGGCGGCAACGGTGGTGCTCGCGGCGCCCGGCAGCACCTGCCGTGACGCGTCACCCGGCCACGGCCGGGTGGCCCGGACCCCGGTCGGGACCGTCGGTGCCGGCACTCGCAGCCTCCGTTCCGTCCAAGATCACCTGAACTGGGACTGCCACGAACGTAGCCGGGACCGCTACCGTCGTCGCATGGGCAAACTTGCCAACGATCCGGCCCCGGGTTCGCCGGAGTTGCCAGCGGCCGGCGGCAAGTGGCCGTCCCGCGCCGTGGCGGGGCTGACGGTGCGCAAGGCGATGGAGATCCCCGCGCTGGCCGGTGCGCGGCTGCTGGCGGGGGAGGACGGCCTCGATCGCGTCGTCCAGCGCGCCAACATCATGGAGGTCCCGGACATCCTGCCGTGGGTGAAGCCGCACGAACTGCTGCTCACGACCGGGTACCCGCTGCGCAACACCCCGCAGGGGCTGCCCGGCCTCGTCGCCGAGCTGGACGCGCGCGGGCTGGCCGCGCTCGCCGTCAAGCTGCATCGCTACCTCGACGCGCTGCCCGACGAGATGGTGCACGAGGCGGACCGGCTCGGGCTGCCGCTGTTGCTGCTGCCCGACGCGGTCGGGTTCGACGACATCCTCAACCAGGTGCTCACCGGCGTGCTGAACAAGCAGGCGGCGGCGCTGGAGCGGTCGTGGGAGGTGCACCACGCGCTGCTGTCGGTGGTGCTCGAGGGCGGCGGTCTGACCGAGCTGGTCACGAAGACGTCCGCGGTGCTCGGCGTGCCGGTCATGGTGACGACGGCCGACGGGCGGGTGCTCGCCGAGGGCGGCAACCTCGACGACCTCGCGTCCTGGCGGCACACGCCGTGCTTCGACACGTCCGGCCGATTCCGCACCGAGTACGAGCCCGGCGGCGTCCACTCCCATGTCGACGTGCCCGGCTGGCACGCCGTCGTGTCGATCGTCGCCGGGCGGGTCGACCACGGGCGCATCGTGGCGTTCGCCCGGCACCGCGCCCTCGACGACGCCGACGTCAACGTGCTGGAACGGGCCGCGACGGTCGCCGCGCTGGCGGTGAACAAGCAGCTCGCCGTCACCGCCGTCGAGAGCAAGTACCGCGGCGACTTCCTGCGGGACGTGCTGTCCGGCCGGGCCGGCGACCGGGACCGGATCGTGGCGCACTGCGAGTCGTTGGGCTGGGACGTCGGCCGCGACCTCGTCGTCGTCGTGGCCGAGCTGGACCCGGAGAGCGGGCCGGCCGGGTCGGCGGGGCTGCAGCTGCGGCCGGTGCAGGAGCGGTTCACCGTCGCCTGGCAGTCGGTCGTGCAGCGGCGCGACCCGCGGGCCGCCGTCGTCGGGTTCGCGCAGGAGGTGGTGGCGCTGCTGCCGGTGGGCGCGCGCCCGGACCCCGAGTCGTCCGTCCGCGACGTCGTCCGCCAGGTCTCCGGCGACGGTGGCGGCGGGCGCCGCTCGTTCTCCACCGGCGTCAGCCGCGTCGTCGACGACCCCTCGCGGCTGCCCGTCGGGTACGAGCAGGCCCGCCGCGCCGTCGACGTCGGGCGGCAGATGAACGGCCGCGGGTCACTGGCGCACTTCGACAGCCTCGGCTCGTTCCGGCTGCTCAGCCAGATCGAGGACCGCGACGAGCTGCGCGGCTTCGTCCGCGAGACCCTGCACGGCCTCGCCGCCGACGACGACCCGGAGATGGAGGACCTGCGGCACACCCTCAAGGTGCTGCTCGACACCAACCTCAACGTCGCCGAGGCCGCCCGGCAGCTGCACTTCCACTACAACACGCTGCGGTACCGCATCAGCAAGCTGGAGCGCATGCTCGGCCCGTTCACCACCGACCCCGAGCTGCGGCTCGACCTTGCGCTGGCGCTCAAGGTGCTGCAGATGCGCGGGCTCAGCTGAAGGCGCGGGGCAGGCTGAACGCGGGGAACAGGGTGTCGTCCATGAATCGGGTGACCCGGGCGATCCGGTCGCCGTCGAGGGTGAGGACGACGAGCCCGGCGGGCGCCGCGTCGAGGTAGCAGCCGAACGCGGGCTGAGCGTTGGCCCTGGTGGGAAGCAGTGCGTACCGCCGGCCGTCGCGCCAGGTCGCGCTGGCGTGGAGGAAGCCGGCGATCGCGGCAGTGCCGACGTACTGGTGCGGCGCCGGCGGCATGGCCAGCCAGGCGTCGTCGGTGAGCAGCGCGATCACGGCCTCGACGTCGTCGGCGACGAACGCGGCGGCGAACCGTCGGCTGAGGCTGCGTTCGCCGGCCGAGCCGTGCGCCGGCGGCTGGGTGGCCGGCGGCCGCGTGGCCGGCGAGCGCAGGGTCGATCTGGCCCGCTGCAACGCCCCCTTGAGCGCCGTCGATGTCGTGTCGAGAACGACCGCCGCCTCCGCCAGCGGGAAGCCGAGCACGTCGCAGACCACCAGGGCGGCGGTCTGCCGCGGCGGCAGCTGCTGGAGCGCCTCGACGAAGGCCAGCTCGACCTGCTCGCGGCGCAGGTAGGCGGACTCGGGCAGCAGGACGTCGGGGTAGGGCTGCACCCACGGGACCTCGTTGTGCCGTGTCGGCTCCGGCGCGTCGAACGGCGGCACCGGCGCGAGCGGCGGCCGGCGTCCCGCGTCGCGGATCGCGTTGAGGCAGCGGTTCGTCGCGATGCGGTACAGCCAGCCGCGCACCGACGACCGGCCCTCGAACCCGGGCAGCCCGCGCCACGCCGCCAGCAGCGTCTCCTGTACCGCGTCCTCGGCGTCGGGCAGCCGGCCGAGCAGCCGGTAGCAGTGCAGGTGCAGCTCCCGGCGATAGGGGTCGACGAGCTCGGCGAACGCGTCCTGGTCGCCGGCTCGCGCGCGAGTGAGCAGCGCCGAGGTCACCGACGCATCGTCGCACGACCGTTCCGTTCCGTGGCGCGCCGGTGTCTGTACGGGGGAAGGTCCCTTCGAGAGAGGAACGATCATGACTCGTGCCGCCCTGGACGTCGCGCTCGCCTACCACCACGCGTGGGCCGGCGGCGACCTGGACGCCGCGCTCCGTTACATCGCCGACGACGTCGTCTGCGAGGCACCGCCAGGCCGCCTGGAGGGCGTCGACGCCTATCGCGCGTTCCTGGAGCCGTACGTGACGGAGCTGGTCAGCGCGTCGCTGATCGCCGCGTTCGGCGACGACGAGACCGCGCTCGTCATGTACGACTCGGCGACCCGGCTGGTGGCGCAGGCGCCCGGCGCCGAGTGCGTCCGCGTCGCCGGTGGGCGCATCGTGCACAGCTGGTTCGTCTTCGACCGCGCCCCGTTCATGGTCGCCCGGGAGGCCGTGGTTGGATCGGTGGATGCCCAAGCCCCCGCTCCCTGACGACATCAGCGAGTTCCTCGCCAAGCCCAACCCCGCCGTCATGGCGACCATCGGCCCGGGTGGTCCGGTCTCCGTCGCGACCTGGTACATCTGGGAGGACGGGCGCATCCTCATCAACCTCGACGAGTCCCGCAAGCGGGTCGAGCACCTGCGTGCAGACCCGCGGGTCAGCCTCACGGCGCTCGCCGCCGACTGGTACACGCACGTCAGCGTCCAGGGCCGCGTCGTCGAGATCGTCGACGACGAGGACCTGGCCGACATCGACCGGCTGTCGCGGCACTACCTCGGCCACGCCTACGGCGTGCGCCACCGCCGCCGCGTCAGCGCCTGGATCGAGGTCGACCGCTGGCACGGCTGGGGGAAGTTCGCCGAGCGCTGAGTGGTCGCTTCACCGTCAGCGCAGCCCGACGGCGTCGTGGCGCCAGAAGATCTCCGAGTAGACGAGCGTGCCGGTCATCCACGGCTCGTACGCGCTGAGCGTCCGGACCTGGAACGCGGCGTCGGGGATGCGCAGCGACGGCCGGCGGAACCCGAGCGGCTCGCCGGGCTCGAACCCGAACCTCGGGTAGTAGCCCGGCGAGCCCTCCAGGAACACCGCGGGCGCCCCCTGCTCGTCGGCCAGGTCCAGGCCTTGGGTGATCAGCTTTCCGCCGATGCCTCGGTTCTGGTGTGAGGGGAGCACCCCGACCGGGCTCAGCACCAGCACGTCGACGAGCTTTGCGGGCGCGTCGAGCAGGCTGCGGGTGAGCAGCACGTGCCCGACGATCTTCTTGTCGTCGACGGCGACCAGGGAGAGGCCGTTGCCGGGTTCGACCAGGCCGCGGAGGTCGTGGTTGAGGTTCGCGACGTGCTCGCCGTCGTCGCCGAACGCCTGCCGGTGCACGTCGTCCACGGCCTCCTGGTCGGCGGGTTCCTCCGGGCGCAGCTCCATGGCGGTCACCGTAGGTGGCCGTGCCGGCCGGCCGCACGGGGTTTTCTCAGGTCGTGTCCCACGCCAGCTCGGGGGAGATGTCCCGATGCGTCGCGTAGTACTCCGCCGCTGCGACCGCGACCTCCAGTGGCACGACCTGCCTGGCGGGATAGCGACCCGGCTGGCCGCCGGCCACCATCACGACGTCGTCGGCCCCGGAGGCGGCTGTCTCGTTGATCAGAGTGTGGAAGACCTGGTTGTCAGCGGTCACGTACAGCACGAGGCCGAGCCGGTTGTCGCCACCGCAGCCCAGGTGCGCCTCGCCGTCGGCCGCGATCGTCACGATCGTCCGGTGCTCGCCGTCGAGTGCGGTGAGCCGGCGCCGGACCTCGCCGACGTCCGTCAGCGGCGCCTCGTTCTCGCTCGGACCGTCGTCCCAGCAGAGGCTCATTCCGGCTGTGACGCCGTTCATCGCCGTTCCGAGAGCAGGTCGTCGTAGTACTCGCCGAGCGTTGCCGGCAGCGAGTCCCGGTCGATGGTCTCCAGCCGGTCCAGCGTGGCGTCGGGGAGCAGGTGCCGCTCGGTGATGGCTCCGAGTGCGTTCAGCTGGGCCTCCAGGCAGTCCGCCTCCGCCTCCACGGACGCAAGGCTGACCAGCACGTACGACACGATCAGCACGTCCGTCTCGTCGAATCCGGCGTAGACGTCGGTGATCACGTCGGCCGCCAGTTGGCGGGCGGCCGTGTCGCTGCTGGTCAGGCCGCGGAGGTGATCGAGCAGCGCGGCACTCGGCATGCTCATCGCAGCTCCATGTCGGTCACGGTAGGCGCCGGTCCCGGCCGGCCGCACGCGATTTTGCGGCGGCGTTCGGCGCCTTGGCACGCCTGAGCGCCGCGCTTGGCACGGCTGGGCGTCGTTGGCGCGTCCGGAATGTCGGTATTGGCGCGACGTTCAGCCGTGCCAAGGCGCCGGCCGTCCGGAGAAGATCCCGACGCGCTGTCACATTCGGGCTTCGGAAACGACCCATAGGAAGTGAGCGGTCCAACCGGGGCCGCAGGGGAGAGGAGCCGACATGCAGACCGACAGCCGCCAGACCGAGCAGCCGGCCGAAGAGGTCCGCGACGAGCTGCGCGAGGCCTATGACGCCGAGGACGACGAAGAAGGCGAGGTGGACGAGAGGGGCGAGGGAGGCGAGGCCGGGCAGCCGGCGCGGGTGTGACGGGGCCGACAGCGCGTCGCGGCGGGGAGGGCCGGAGGCCGCTGATATTCTCGCAATCGACCGACATCCTTTAAGTCCCGTCCCGTGAGGCGGGGAAGGAGGTCCTGCGAAGCATGTCTCGCGACCTTTCCGGCGCACGCGAAGTGCTCGACGGCGACGACGTCGCCAGGGCACTGACGCGTATCGCGCACGAGGTGGTCGAGCGCAACAAGGGCGCCGCCGACCTCGTCCTGCTCGGTATCCCGAAACGCGGCGTGCCGCTCGCGTACCGGCTGGCCGAACGCATCTCCGCCGTCGAGGGGGTCGAGGTCCCGGTCGGGGCGCTCGACACCACGATGTACCGGGACGACCTGCGGCTGCGGCCGGCCCGGGCGCTCGAGCACACCGACATCCCGAACGGCGGGGTCGACGACCGCATCGTGGTGCTGGTCGACGACGTGTTGTTCTCGGGCCGGACCATCCGGGCGGCGCTGACGGCGCTCGAGGACATCGGCCGGCCGCGCGCCGTCCGGCTGGTCGTCCTCGTCGACCGCGGGCACCGGCAGCTGCCGATCCGCGCCGACCACGTGGGCAAGAACATCCCGACCAGCCTCGCCGAGAGCGTGAAGGTCCGGCTCACCGAGACCGACGGCCACGACGGCGTCCTCCTCGACAAGCCGGGGCGCACCGACGAACAGCAGGAGGCCACCCCGTGATCCGTCACCTGCTGTCCGCCGGCGACCTGTCGCGCGACGACGCCACGCTGGTGCTCGACACCGCCGACGAGATGGCCCGGCTCACCGAGGGCCGCGCCGTGAAGAAGCTGCCGACGCTGCGCGGGCGCACCGTCGTGAACCTGTTCTTCGAGGACTCCACCCGCACCCGCACGTCCTTCGAGCTGGCGGCGAAGCGGCTGTCGGCCGACGTCATCAACTTCTCCGCGAAGGGGTCCAGCCTGTCCAAGGGCGAGAGCCTCAAGGACACCGCGCTGACGCTCGAGGCGATGGGCGCCGACGGCGTCGTCGTGCGGCACTCGTCGAGCGGTGCGCCGTACCGGCTGGCGACGTCGGGCTGGATCAACGCGTGCGTGGTCAACGCCGGCGACGGCACCCACGAGCACCCGACGCAGGCGCTGCTCGACGCGTTCACCATGCGCCGGCACCTCGGCGACCTCGCCGGCAAGCGCATCGTCATCGTCGGCGACGTGCTGCACAGCCGGGTCGCACGCAGCAATGTCCTGCTGCTGGCGACGCTCGGGGCCGACGTCACGCTGGTCGCGCCGCCCACGTTGCTGCCCAACGGCGTCGAACGATGGCCGTGCGCCACGAGCTACGACCTCGACGACGCGCTGACCGGCGCCGACGCCGCCATGATGCTCCGCGTCCAGAACGAGCGCATGAACGACGCCTTCTTCCCGTCCGCGCGCGAGTACAGCCGCCGCTACGGCCTCGACGCCCGCCGCCAGGCGCTGATGCCGCCCGAGGCGCTGGTGCTGCACCCGGGCCCGATGAACCGCGGCATGGAGATCACCGCCGAGGTCGCCGACAGCGCCCGCTCGGTCATCGTCGAGCAGGTCACCAACGGCGTCTACGTCCGCATGGCCGTCCTCTACCTGATGCTGGCCGGCACCAACACCACCACCGAGGAGGCGGCATGAGCGGCACCCTGATCACCAACGCGCGCGTCCTCGGCGGCGACCCGCAGGATCTGCTGATCGACGACGGCGTCATCGTCGCCCTCGGCGCCGAGGCGGCGGCGAAGGCCGGCGAGGGAGCCGAGGTCGTCGACGCGACCGGGCTGATCGCGCTGCCCGGCCTGGTCGACCTCCACACGCACCTGCGCGAACCCGGCCGCGAGGACGCCGAGACCGTCGACACCGGGACGAAGGCGGCGGCACGAGGCGGGTTCACCGCCGTCCACGCGATGGCCAACACCGACCCGGTCGCCGACACCGCCGGCGTCGTCGAGCAGGTCTGGCGGCTGGGCCGCGAGGCCGGCCACGCCGACGTCCGCCCGGTCGGCGCGGTCACCATCGGCCTGAAGGGCGAGCGGCTGGCCGAACTGGGCGCCATGGCCGAGTCGGCCGCCGGCGTGCGGGTCTTCTCCGACGACGGCATCTGCGTCCACGACGCCATGTTGATGCGCCGCGCGCTGGAGTACGTGAAGGCGTTCGACGGCGTCATCGCCCAGCACGCGCAGGAGCCGCGGCTCACCCAGGGCGCGCAGATGAACGAGGGCGAGCTGTCCGGTCGGCTGGGCCTGCGCGGCTGGCCGAGCGTCGCCGAGGAGGCGATCGTCGCCCGCGACGTGCTGCTGGCCGCCCACGTCGGTTCGCGCGTGCACATCTGCCACCTGTCGACGCGCGGCTCGGTCGAGATCGTCCGGCTGGCCAAGGAGCGCGGGCTGCCGGTGACGGCCGAGGTCACGCCGCACCACCTGCTGCTCACCGACGAGCTGGTGGCCGGCTACGACCCGCGCTACAAGGTCAACCCGCCGCTGCGCTCGGCCGCCGACGTCGCCGCGCTGCGCGAGGCGCTGGCCGACGGCACCATCGACATCGTCGCCACCGACCACGCGCCGCACCCGGTCGAGGCGAAGGACTGCGAGTGGGACGCCGCCGCCTTCGGCATGCTGGGCCTCGAGACGGCGCTGTCGGTCGTCCAGCACACCATGGTCGACACCGGCCTGCTCGACTGGGCCGGCGTCGCCGACCGCATGTCGTTCGCGCCGGCCCGCATCGGCCGCTGCGACACCGGCGAGCGGCCGCACGGACGCCCCGTCGCCGCCGGCGAGCCGGCCAACCTCACGCTCATCGACCCGAGCACCACCACCACGGTCGACCCGTCGACGTCAGCGTCGCTGTCGCGGAACACGCCGTACGAGGGCATGAAGCTGCCAGGCACCGTCGTCGCGACGTTCCTGCGCGGCCGGCCCACGCACCACACGCTCCAGACGCACCACACCCCAGGGGGACAGGCATGACGACGAGCCAACCGGCGCTGCTCGTGCTCGAGGACGGCCGGACGTTCCGCGGCCGCTCGTACGGCGCGCCCGGTGAGACGTTCGGCGAGGCCGTCTTCGCCACCGGCATGACCGGCTACCAGGAGACGCTGACCGACCCGTCCTACCACCGCCAGGTCGTGGTGCAGACGGCGCCGCACATCGGCAACACCGGGGTGAACGACGACGACCCCGAGTCCGGCCGCATCTGGGTGGCCGGCTACGTCGTCCGCGACCCCGCCCGCCGTGCGTCGTCCTGGCGCAGCCGGCGCAGCCTCGACGACGAGCTGGCCGCTCAGGGCGTCGTCGGAATCAGCGGCATCGACACCCGCGCGCTCACCCGCCACCTGCGCGAACGCGGCGCCATGCGGGTCGGCATCTCCAGCGTCGAGACCGACGCCGACGCGCTGCGGCAGCGGGTGCTGGACAGCCCGGAGATGCTCGGCGCCGACCTCGCCGCCGAGGTCAGCACGCAGCAGCCCTACGTCGTCCAGGCCAATGGCGAGCGAAGGTTCACCGTCGTCGCGCTCGACCTCGGCATCAAGACGATGACGCCGCGGCGCATGGCCGAGCGCGGCATCGAGACGCACGTGCTCCCCGCGACGGCCACGATCGACGACGTCCTCGCCCACGAGCCCGACGGCCTGTTCCTGTCCAACGGCCCCGGCGACCCAGCGACGGCGGACGCGCCCATGCGCGTCGTCCAGGCGGCGCTCGAGCGCGACCTGCCGTTCTTCGGCATCTGCTTCGGCAACCAGGTGTTCGGCCGCGCGCTCGGCTTCGGCACCTACAAGCTGGGCTACGGCCACCGCGGCATCAACCAGCCGGTGCAGGACCGCGGTACCGGCAAGGTCGAGGTGACGGCGCACAACCACGGCTTCGCGGTCGACGCGCCGCTGGAGGGCACCACCACGACGCCGTACGGCGCCGCCGAGGTCAGCCACGTCTGCCTCAACGACGACGTCGTCGAGGGCCTGGCCCTGCGGGCGAGCGACGGCGCGCTCAAGGCGTTCTCCGTCCAGTACCACCCCGAGGCCGCGGCCGGCCCGCACGACGCCGCCTACCTGTTCGACCGGTTCATCGACGTCATGTCGGCGGCCCGGTCCGCCGCGAAGGAGGCCTGATGCCCAGGCGCACCGACATCGACAGCGTCCTGGTCATCGGCTCGGGCCCGATCGTCATCGGCCAGGCCTGCGAGTTCGACTACTCCGGGACGCAGGCCTGCCGGGTGCTGCGGGCCGAGGGCCTGCGGGTCGTGCTGGTCAACAGCAACCCGGCGACGATCATGACCGACCCCGACATCGCCGACGCCACCTACGTCGAGCCGATCACTCCGGAGTTCGTCGAGAAGGTCATCGCGCTGGAGCGGCCCGACGCGCTGCTGGCGACGTTGGGCGGGCAGACGGCGCTGAACACGGCCGTCGCGCTGCACGAGCGCGGCGTGCTGGAGCGGTTCGGGGTCGAGCTGATCGGCGCGTCCATCGACGCCATCGAGCGCGGCGAGAACCGAGAGTCGTTCAAGAAGATCGTCGAGGAGGTCGGCGGCGAGACCGCCAGCTCGGAGATCTGCCACTCGATGGACGACTGCCTCACCGCGGTGAAGAACCTGGGCTATCCGGTCGTCGTGCGGCCGTCGTTCACCATGGGCGGCGCGGGCTCGGGCATGGCGTTCGACGAGGACGACCTGCGCCGCATCGCCGGGGCCGGGCTCGACGCGTCGCCGACCACCGAGGTGCTCCTGGAGGAGTCGATCCTCGGCTGGAAGGAGTACGAGCTCGAGGTCATGCGCGACGGCGCCGACAACGTCGTCATCGTCTGCTCGATCGAGAACGTCGACCCGATGGGCGTGCACACCGGCGACTCCGTCACGGTCGCGCCGGCGCTGACGTTGACCGACCGTGAGTACCAGATCATGCGCGACCAGGCCATCGCGATCATCCGCGCGGTCGGCGTCGACACCGGCGGCTGCAACATCCAGTTCGCCGTCGACCCCGCCGACGGCCGGCTCATCGTCATCGAGATGAACCCGCGGGTCTCCCGCTCCAGCGCGCTGGCCAGCAAGGCGACCGGCTTCCCGATCGCGAAGATCGCCGCGAAGGTCGCGCTCGGCTACACGCTTGACGAGATCCCGAACGACATCACCACCCGCGACGACGGGCACAGCACGCCGGCGTCGTTCGAGCCGACGCTCGACTACGTCGTGGTCAAGGCGCCGCGGTTCGCGTTCGAGAAGTTCCCGGCCGCCGACTCCACGCTGACCACGCACATGAAGAGCGTCGGCGAGGCCATGGCCATCGGCCGCAACTTCACCGAGGCGCTGCAGAAGGCGCTGCGGTCGCTGGAGAAGTCCGACGGCGCGCTCGACTTCGCGTCCGCGCTGGGCGACAAGGCCGAGCTGGTGCAACGCGTCGCCCGGCCCTACGACGGGCGGCTGCGCGACGTCGTCGACGCCCTGCGCGCCGGCGCCACCGTCGACGAGCTGTACGAGTCCACTCGTATCGACCCGTGGTTCCTCGACCAGCTGCTGCTGCTCACCGAGGTCGCCGACGACGTCCGCGCGGCGCCTCAGCTCACCCCCGACATCCTGCGCGAGGCGAAGCGGCACGGCTTCTCCGACGTCCAGCTGGCGGCGCTGCGCGGCACGTCCGCCGAGGTCGTCCGCGGGGTCCGGCACGCGCTGGGCATCCGGCCGGTGTTCAAGACCGTCGACACCTGTGCCGCCGAGTTCGCCGCGCGCACGCCGTACCACTACTCGTCCTACGACGAGGAGACCGAGGTCCGCCCGCGCGACAAGGACGCGGTGATCATCCTCGGCAGCGGGCCGAACCGCATCGGGCAGGGGATCGAGTTCGACTACTCCTGCGTCCACGCCGCGATGGCGCTGCACGAGGCCGGCTACGAGACCGTCATGGTCAACTGCAACCCCGAGACGGTGTCCACCGACTACGACACCTCCGACCGGCTGTACTTCGAGCCGCTGACCTTGGAGGACGTGCTCGAGGTCGTGCACGCCGAGCGGCAGGCCGGCCCCGTCGCCGGGGTCATCGTGCAGCTGGGCGGGCAGACGCCGCTCGGGCTGGCGGCCGCGCTGGCCGAGGCCGGCGTCCCGATCGTGGGCACGTCGCCGGCCGCGATCGACCTCGCCGAGGACCGCGGCTCGTTCGGCCGGGTGCTCGGCGAGGCCGGGCTGCCCGCGCCCAAGCACGGCACGGCCAGCTCGTTCGGAGAGGCCCGCGACATCGCCCACACCATCGGCTACCCGGTGCTGGTGCGGCCGTCGTACGTGCTCGGCGGGCGCGGCATGGAGATCGTCTACGACGATGACACGCTGGCCGACTACATCGGCCGGGCCACCCAGGCCAGCCCCGAGCACCCGGTGCTGGTCGACCGGTTCCTCGACGACGCGGTCGAGATCGACGTCGACGCGCTGTTCGACGGCGACGAGCTGTACCTCGGCGGCGTCATGGAGCACATCGAGGAGGCCGGCATCCACTCCGGCGACTCCGCGTGCGCGCTGCCGCCGATCACGCTGGGCCGCGACGAGCTGACCCGCATCAAGGCGTCCACCGAGGCCATCGCCCGCGGCGTCGGCGTGCGCGGCCTGCTCAACGTCCAGTACGCGCTGGCCGGCGACGTCCTCTACGTGCTCGAGGCCAACCCGCGGGCGTCGCGGACGGTGCCGTTCGTGTCTAAGGCCACCGGCGTGCCGCTGGCGAAGGCCGCCGCCCGGGTCATGCTCGGCGCGACCATCCAGCAGCTGCGCGACGAGGCCCTGCTGCCCGCGACCGGCGACGCCGTCGACCTGCCCGCCGACGCCCCGGTCGCGGTCAAGGAGGCGGTGATGCCGTTCAACCGCTTCCGCACGCCCGACGGCCGCACCGTCGACACCCTGCTCGGCCCCGAGATGCGCTCGACGGGCGAGGTCATGGGCATCGACGAGCAGTTCGGCACCGCGTTCGCGAAGTCCCAGACCGCCGCGTTCGGCGCGCTGCCGACGTCGGGCACGATCTTCGTCTCGCTGGCCAACCGCGACAAGCGGCACATGATCTTCCCGGTCAAGCGGCTGGCCGACCTCGGCTTCACCATCCTGGCCACCGCCGGGACGGCCGAGGTGCTGCGCCGCAACGGCGTCACCGCCGAGGTCGTCCGCAAACGCTGGGTCGGCCACGAACCCGACGGCACCCCCACGATCATCGGCCGCATCCTCGCCGGCGACGTCGACCTCATCATCAACACCCCCAGCGGCACGACCACCGGCGGCAGCCCGCGCGCCGACGGCTATGAGATCCGCCGCGCCGCCATCCAGGGCAACATCCCCTGCATCACCACCACCCAGGGGCTGGCCGCGGCGGTGCAGGGCATCGAGTCGCTGCGGGCCGAGTCGGTCGGCGTCCGGTCGCTGCAGTCCTGGGCGCAGCGGTCGTGACGGCGTACGACCTGCTGTTCCGGCGGGTGCTGTCGAGGCTCGACGCCGAGAAGGCACACAAGGGCGCGTTCGCGGCGATGCGGCTGGCCGCCCGGGTGCCGGGGCTGGCATCGTACGGACGGCGCCGTCTGGGCCCGTCCGGTGCGAGCGCGGGCGCCGGCGTCGAGGCGTTCGGCCTGCACTTCCCGGGGCCGCTGGGCCTGGCCGCCGGGTTCGACAAGAACGCCGTCGGCATCGACGCCCTGGCCGCGCTCGGCTTCGCGTTCGTCGAGGTCGGGACGGTCACCGGGCGGCCGCAGCCGGGCAACCCCAAGCCGCGGCTGCACCGTCTGGTCGCCGACCGCGCCGTCGTCAACCGCATGGGCTTCAACAACGACGGCGCCGCCGTGGTGGCCGCCCGGCTGGCCCGGCGCCGCCGCCGTCGCGGCGCGCTGCCGGTCGTCGTCGGCGTCAACATCGGCAAGTCCAAGGTGGTGCCCGAGGCCGAGGCCGTCGGCGACTACGAGGCCAGCACCCGGCTGCTCGCCCCCTATGCCGACTACCTGGTCGTCAACGTCAGCTCGCCGAACACGCCGGGCCTGCGCGACCTGCAGGCCGTCGAGCTGCTCCGGCCGCTGCTCAGCGCCGTCCGGGCACAGGCCGACGCCGTCACCACACTCCGGGTGCCGCTGCTGGTGAAGATCGCGCCCGACCTCGGCGACGACGACGTCCTGGCGGTGGCGAAGCTGGCGCTCGAGCTGGACCTGGACGGCATCATCGCGACCAACACCACCATCGGCCGCGACGGGCTGCGCTCCACGCCGATCGCGGTCGAGCGGGCCGGCGCCGGCGGGCTGTCCGGCGCGCCGCTCGCGGGCCGGTCGCTGGAGGTGCTGCGGCTGCTTCGCGGCGCCGTGGGGGAGCGGCTCACGCTGGTCGCCGCCGGCGGCATCACGACCGCCGACGACGCGTACGAGCGGCTGCGGGCCGGCGCGACGCTGGTCCAGGCCTACACCGCGTTCATCTACGGCGGACCGTTCTGGCCGGCCCGCGTGCAGCGCGACCTGGCCCGCCTGATCGAGGAGGACCCCCGATGACCCCCCACCCTCAAGTTGATCTTGGAGTTGTTCGGCAATTGCGGGGGCATTTGTCCGGTAGATACCCGAAGAACTCCAAGATCAACGTGGCTGGGGGGCGGCGATGAGCGCCGGGGAGACGTTCGGGCGGCGGTTGCATGCGGCCATGCGGGCGCGTGGGCCGTTCTGCGCCGGCATCGACCCGCACCCCGGCCTGCTGACCGCCTGGGGGCTCGACGACGACGCCACCGGGCTGGAGCGGTTCGCCCGCACGGCCGTCGAGGCGCTGGGCGAGACGGTCGCGGTGCTGAAGCCGCAGTCGGCGTTCTTCGAGCGGCACGGGTCGCGCGGCGTCGCCGTGCTGGAGCGGGTCGTCGCCGACGCGCGCGCCACCGGGGCGCTGGTCCTGCTGGACGTCAAGCGCGGCGACATCGGCTCGACGATGCAGGCCTACGCCGACGCCTACTGCGACCCGGCGTCGCCGCTGTGCGCTGATGCCGTCACCGTCTCGCCGTATCTGGGCTTCGAGTCGCTGCGCCCGGTGCTCGACACCGCGGCCGCGCACGGCAACGGCGTGTTCGTGCTGGCGTTGACGTCCAATCCGGAGGGCCCGGAGGTCCAGCACGCGCGGACCGCCGACGGCCGCACCGTCGCCGGGACGATGCTCGACCACGTCCGCGCCGCCAACGCCGCCGCCCTCGCCGCCGGCGATCCGCTGGGCGGCGTCGGGGTCGTCGTGGGCGCCACGACCGGCGGGAACGGCGAGGATCTCGCCGTCGGCGGACCCTTGCTCGCGCCCGGCCTCGGCGCCCAGGGAGCCACCGTCGCCGACCTCGCGACGGTGTTCGGGGCCGCCCTGCCGCAGGTCGTGCCTTCGGCGTCGCGGGAGATCCTGTCCGCCGGACCGGACCCGCGGGCTCTCCGCGAGGCAGCCGTCCGGACCATCGAAGATGTCCGTGACCTGCTGTTTCGTGCCTCGGCCGAGGCCTGATCGGCACGAGTTCGGCGACTTCCAGCGCGACACGCGGGGGACCTCGTACCGTGGATTCATCCGGACAGGTACGGTGGATTGCGTTGCTGACCTGGCGGTTCACTCGCTAGGTTCCTGAAACAAGGCCGCCGGAAGCGGTGGTCGGACCCACATCCACACAACGACACAACAGAGGTGACCCGCTCGTGGCGCTCCCTAATCTGACTCCCGAACAGCGCGCGGCCGCTCTCGAGAAGGCTGCCGAAGCTCGCCGGGAGCGTGCGGAGGTCAAGAACCGCCTGAAGAACGCCGGAGCCCGTCTCGGTGACGTGCTCAAGGAAGGTTCGAACAATGAGGTCATCGGCAAGATGAAGGTCTCTGCCCTCCTCGAGTCGATGCCCGGCGTGGGCAAGGTCCGCGCCAAGCAGATCATGGAGGAGATCGGCATCGCCGAGACCCGTCGCGTGCGTGGCCTGGGCGCGAACCAGTCGGCTGCGCTGATCGAGCGTTTCGGCGGTTGAGCCTGCACACGTCCCATCCGCGGTCGGCCCCGCGGGTCATCGTCCTGTCGGGGCCGACAGCGGTAGGAAAGACGACCGTCGTCAAGAAACTGCGCGCCGCCCATCCGGAACTGTGGATCTCCGTGTCCACGACCACCCGGCCGCCGCGGCCGCGAGAGATCGACGGCGAGCATTACCACTTCGTCGACGACCCCACGTTCGACAAGATGATCGAGCTGGGCGAGTTCCTCGAGTGGGCCGTGGTGCACAAACGGGCGAAGTACGGCACGCCGCGGGGCCCGGTCGAGCGCGCGCTCGCCAACGGCCACTCGGTGCTGCTCGAGATCGACCTGCAGGGTGCCCGCCAGGTCAGGGAGGCCATCCCCGACGCGCTGTTCGTGTTCCTCGCCCCGCCGAGCTGGGACGAGCTGGTCCGCCGGCTCATCGGCCGGGGCACCGAGACGGAGGCCGAGCGCGAGCGCCGGCTGACCACCGCCCGCGAGGAACTGGCCGCGGAGGCTGAGTTCGACGTCACGCTCGTGAACACCGATGTCGAGACGGTTTGCGAAGAGTTGGTAACCTTGATGCGTACCCCCCACTTGACGAGCCCGGAGGCATGAGCGTGGCCGGAACTCAAGGCGTTGCCGAGGGCATCACCTTCCCACCCATCGACGACCTGCTGGCCAAGACCGACTCCAAGTACGGCCTGGTCATCTACGCGGCCAAGCGCGCGCGGCAGATCAACGCCTACTACTCCCAGCTGGGCGAGGGCCTGCTCGAGTACGTCGGGCCGCTCGTCGAGACGCACGTGCAGGAGAAGCCGCTGTCCATCGCGCTGCGCGAGATCGACGCCGGCCTGCTCACCGCCGAGCACATCGACCCCAACGACATCGACGCCGAGGACCCGGTCGCACCGGTCAAGGCCGAGCCCGCGGCCGAGCAGAGCTGACGGCTGTCACATCTGATGGCTGAGATCGTCCTCGGTATCGGGGGCGGCATCGCCGCCTACAAGGTCGCTGACGTCCTGCGCCGGCTCACCGAGTCCGGCCACGGCGTCACCGTCGTACCCACCAGGTCGGCCCTCCGCTTCGTCGGAGAGCCGACCTGGGCCGCGTTGTCGGGCCGCCCGGTGCACACCGAGGTGTTCGACGACGTCCACGAGGTGCCGCACGTGCGCATCGGCCGGCACGCCGACCTCGTGCTGGTGGCGCCCGCCACGGCCGACCTGATGGCCAAGGCGGCCGCCGGGCTGGCCGACGACCTGCTGACGTCGACGCTGCTCACCGCGCGCGGGCCGGTGGTGTTCGTACCGGCCATGCACACCGAGATGTGGGAGCACCCGGCCACCGTCGCCAACGTCGAGACGCTGCGCAAGCGCGGCGCGCTCGTCGTCGAGCCCGCCGTCGGCCGGCTCACCGGCGCCGACACCGGCAAGGGCCGGCTGCCCGAACCCGCCGACATCTACGCCTACGTCACCGACGTGCTCACCCGCGGCGAGGCCGGCCCCGACCTCACCGGCCGGCACGTCGTCGTGTCCGCCGGCGGCACCCGCGAGCACCTCGACCCGGTCCGGTTCCTCGGCAACCGCTCGTCCGGCCGGCAGGGATACGCGCTGGCCCAGGCCGCGGCCGCCCGCGGCGCCCGGGTCACGCTGGTGGCGGCGAACGTCACGCTGCCCGACCCGGCCGGCGTCGACGTCGTCCGCGTCGGCTCCGCGGCCCAGCTGTACGACGCCATGGTGGCAGCCGCGGCCGGCGCCGACGCCGTCGTCATGGCCGCCGCCGTGGCCGACTTCCGGCCGGCCACCTATACCGACACCAAGATCAAGAAGTCGGCCGACGGGTCGTCACCGGTCATCGAGCTGGAGCGGACGACCGACATCCTGGCGCACCTGGCCGCGCACCGGCCCGACCCGAAGCAGGTCGTCGTCGGGTTCGCCGCCGAGACCGGCGACGCATCCGGCAGCGTGCTCGAGCACGGCCGGGCGAAACTCGCCTCCAAGGGCTGCGATCTGCTGGTGGTCAACGAGGTCGGCGCCGACCGCGGGTTCGAGTCCGAGGACAACGCCGCGGTCGTCCTCGGCGCCGACGGCAGCTCTGTGACCGTGGAGAGCGGCCCGAAATCGGCGCTCGCGCACGTCGTCTGGGACCTCGTCCACGCCCGCCTCTGAGCGACACTCGGGACGACGATGCGCGTCTCAGTATGTGGCTGAAAAGTGTCCAGAGTCCGGACCTCAGCGCACATGAAGTGGGACGATCCCCTACAGTTGTGCTTCGCGGACGGTGGTCTGCGTCAAGAGGGGGCTTGAGTTGTCTCTACGTCTGTTCACATCCGAATCCGTCACCGAGGGTCATCCGGACAAGATCTGCGACCAGATCAGCGACGCCGTGCTCGACGCGCTGCTGAAGGACGACCCGAACAGCCGGGTCGCGGTCGAGTCGATGGTGACCACCGGGCTGGTCCACGTGGCCGGCGAGGTGACGACCCGCGGTTACGCCGACATCCCGGGCATCGTCCGCGACACCATCCTCGGCATCGGCTACGACTCGTCGACCAAGGGCTTCGACGGCTACTCGTGCGGCGTGTCGGTGTCCATCGGCTCGCAGTCGCGCGACATCGCGCAGGGTGTGGACTCCGCGTACGAGCACCGCGTCGAGGGCGACCTCGACCCGCTCGACCTGCAGGGCGCCGGCGACCAGGGGCTGATGTTCGGCTACGCGAGCGACGAGACGCCCGAGCTGATGCCGCTGCCGATCATCGTCGCGCACCGGCTGGCGCAGCGGCTGGCCGAGGTCCGCCGGTCCGGCGCCGTGCCGTACCTGCGGCCCGACGGCAAGACGCAGGTCACCATCGAGTACGACGGCGACCGCCCGGTCCGTCTCGACACCGTCGTCGTGTCGACGCAGCACGCGGCCAACATCGACCTCGAGCAGCTGCTCACCCCTGACATCGCGAACCAGGTCGTCAAGCCGGTGCTCGAGGCGTTCGAGCTCGACGACCACGACTTCCGGCTGCTGGTGAACCCGACCGGCCGGTTCGAGATCGGCGGCCCGATGGGCGACGCCGGCCTCACCGGGCGGAAGATCATCATCGACACCTACGGCGGCACGGCCCGGCACGGCGGCGGCGCGTTCAGCGGCAAGGACCCGTCGAAGGTCGACCGCTCCGGCGCCTACGCCATGCGCTGGGTGGCGAAGAACGTCGTCGCGGCCGGACTGGCCCGCCGCTGCGAGGTGCAGGTCGCCTACGCCATCGGCAAGGCCGAGCCGGTCGGCCTGTTCCTCGAGTGCTTCGGCACCGAGACGGTGCCGGTCGAGCGCATCGAGGCCGCCGTCACCGAGGTCTTCGACCTGCGGCCGGCCGCGATCATCCGCGACCTCGACCTCAAGCGGCCCATCTACGCGCAGACGGCCGCCTACGGGCACTTCGGCCGCGAGCTGCCCGACTTCACCTGGGAGCGCACCGACCGGGTGGAAGCCCTGAGAGCGGCTGCGGGTTGATCGTCCTCGCGGCGGAGCGGAGCTTCGTCCACGAGGACCAGCGGGAGGTACGGCGGCGTCCGTAGCGTGATGGCGCGCCGTCTGCTGCCGATCGGCGGACGAGCCCGCCCTCGACGTCCCCGGGGGTGGCATCGCCTACGGCCACACCGGCAGCACGCTGGGCTTCGTCACGTACGCGTTCTCGTCGCCTGACGGCGACCGGCAGGTCAGCGTTGCGGTCACCGTCGAGGATCTGCTGGCGCGTCGTGGAGAATCTGGACCGTATTCTCGGGTGAGCCTGTGGACAACGCGGGGCCGGGTCCGCGGGTGCGGTAGAACGGGTCTGTGAGCGCATCCGAGCCGGCCGAGTCCGACCAGTTGGCGCTGGTCGCCGCGCCCGGCCGGCGCCGGTTCCGCACCCGAGAGCCTGAGCCGGTCGCGGACGAGCTGCCGGTGGCCGCGGTGCTGGTCGACGTCGGGCTGCCGCATCTGGACCGGCCGTTCGACTACCTCGTGCCCGCCTCGATGGCCGACGCCGCCGTCGTGGGCGCCCGGGTGTCGGTGCGGTTCGCCGGCACCGACCACGACGGCTTCGTCGCCGCGCGGAAGGACGCCAGCGACCACGAGGGCAAGCTGGCGCGGCTGCGCCGGGTGGTGTCGCCCGAGCCCGTCCTCGCGCCGGAGATCGCCGCGCTGGCCCGCGCCGTCGCCGACCGCTACGCCGGCACCGTCTCCGACGTCCTGCGGCTGGCCGTCCCGCCCCGGCACGCCACCGCCGAGAAGGCCGCGTCGCCCGACCCGCCGGTCCCGCCGGCCGCGCCCGACCCCGGCGGCTGGGCCGAGCACGTCGACGGCGTCGCGCTGCTGGACGCGCTGGCCGGCGGGGGGGCGCCGCGCGCCGTCTGGACCCCCGGACCGGCCGCCGACTGGCCCGACCTCCTCGCCCGGCTGGTGGCCGCGACGCTGTCCGGCGGACGGGGCGCGCTGGTCGTGGTGCCCGACGGCCGCGACGTCGCGCTGGCATCGTCGGCCCTGACGGAGCTGCTGGGGTCGGGCAGCCACGTGGAGCTGGAGGCCGACGCCGGGCCGTCGACGCGGTACAAGCGCTGGCTGTCGGTGCGCCGCGGCGCCGTGCGGGCCGTCGTCGGGACGCGGTCGGCCGCGTTCGCGCCCGTCCACGACCTCGGGCTGGTCGTCGTCTGGGACGACGGCGACGACCTGCACGCCGAGCCGCGGGCGCCGTACCCGCACGCCCGCGAGGTGCTGCTGCTGCGCGCCCACCAGGCCGGCGCGGCCGCCGTCGTCGCCGGGTTCGCCCGCACCGCCGAGGCCGAGCAGCTGCTGGCGACCGGCTGGGCCCGGCCGGTGACGCCGTCGCGGCAGGCCGTGCGGGCCGCCGCGCCGCGGGTCCAGACCAGCGGTGACGACTACGAGCAGGCCCGCGACGAGGCCGCCCGCAGCGCCCGGCTGCCGTCGCTGGCCTGGCGGACGGCGCGTGCGGGGCTCGGCCGCGGCCCGGTGCTCGTGCAGGTGCCGCGGGCCGGCTACCTACCGGGTGTTGCCTGTGCGCGGTGCCGCACGCCCGCGCGCTGCACGGCCTGCTCCGGGCCGCTGGTGCTCGGCCAGGCCGACCAGCCGCCGCGGTGCGCCTGGTGCGCCACGGCGTACCCGTCGTGGCAATGCGGGGTCTGCGGGCACGGGTCGCTGCGGGCGACCGTGGTCGGGGTGCGGCGGACGGCGGAGGAGCTGGGCCGCGCGTTCCCCGGCGTGCCGGTGCTGCTGTCCCGCGGCGACGCCGTCCGCTCGTCCGTCGGTGCCGAGCCGGCGCTGGTGGTGGCCACGCCGGGGGCGGAGCCGGTCGCCACCGGCGGCTACACGGCGGCGCTGCTGCTGGACGGGACCGCCCTGCTGGCCCGGCCGAACCTCCGCGCTGCCGAGGAGGCGCTGCGCCGCTGGCTGCGCGCCGCCGCCCTGGTCCGTCCCGGCACGATGGGCGGCGAGATCGTCGTCGTCGCGGACTCCTCGGCGCCGGCCGTCCAGGCCCTGGTCCGCTGGGACCCGGCCGGCTTCGCCGCGCGCGAGCTGGCCGAGCGGGCCTCGCTGCACCTGCCGCCCGCCGCGCGCGTGGCGGAGCTCACCGGCGCTGTCGTGGACGTGGACGACCTGCTCATGCACGCCGAGTTGCCTGCTGATGCGGAAGTGATCGGGCCGGTGCCCGTGGAGGACGGCGCGCGAGCGATGATCCGGTCGCCTCGTGGCGCGGGGACGGCGCTCGCCGCTGCGCTGCGGTCGGCCGCGGGGGTGCGGTCCGCTCGTCGTACGGGTGGGTCGGTACGTGTGCGGATCGATCCCGTGGACTTCGCGTGATCCATCGTTGGCCGTCCCCCTGCTGCCCATGGTCTTAGCCGTGAACGCGCGCCTCAAGTCCGGCGCCTCTGCTGGTTGCGGGGGTCTGTGGTTGGGGCTCTGGACTTGACCCGCGCGTCCCCGGTCTAAGCCTCGATCCACCGACCAGCTTGGTGACGTCGTCTGGTTTCAGGCGAGGTGGTTGTGATCACGTTGGGTGTGAGTGAGTTGCCGGTCTGCCCGGCTTTCCACTGGGGTTCCTTCTCGTGCCGGCGGGGGCTGGTGGTCAGGTGTGTGTCGTGGCGGGCCGGGGGAAGAGGGCGTTGTAGAGCGTGGACCACGCGGTCTGCCAGGGCCAGTTGGTCGGCAGGTGCAGGGTCAGACGCCGGGCGGAGGTGGCGATCCGGGCGGGGACGGTGATGAGTTTGCGGCGGATCGTCGCGGTGGTCGCCCTGGTCAGAGTGGGGGTCTTGGTCAGGGTCGCGGCGGCGCGGGTGAGGTTGAACGCCATGACCGCGCAGACGAGCCAGGCCGCGTTGGCGTTGAACACCCCGGAGGGCAGGTGGGCCAGCGCGGAGGCCTTGAGGTCGGCGTGGACGTTCTCGATGACCGCGTGGGCCCGGTGGGTCTGGTCCGCGGCGACGGTGTCCATCTCGGTGGTGTCGGTGGTGGTGAAGAAGGCGTGGAAGCGCCAGGAATCGAACAACGTGTCCTGGCCTTCGCTGTTGCGGGGGTTGAGATCGGGGATACGGCGGACCACGAGCCGGCCGGGGACCTGGTCGGTCTTGTTCTTGGAGGTGAACGCGGTGAAGGGAACCTCGGCGACCTCGGCACGAGAGTTCCATGTTCTGGTGGTCTCGTCGTAGACGGCGTCGGTGTATTTGATCGTGGTCCAGGCGGTCTCGGCGATGCCGGCGATGGCGCGTTTGACCGCCGGGTCCATCCGCACGGTGATCGAGACGTTCGCGCCGGCCTTCAACGCTGCGGTGACCAGGGCGTGGGAGTAGAACGCCGAGTCCGCCCGGACCAGCACGTCTCGGCCGGCCAGGTGGGTGCGGCGGATCAGGGCGAGGGCGTCGGTGGCCAGACGCGTCGCCCCGCGTGGGGACCCGGCCGAGCCGTTGCGCAGGCGCTGGGCGGCGATCACCGGCGCGAAGGTCTGGCTGGAAACGGTGGCCAGCACGGCGTTCAGGCCCCGCACCCCGGAGTACCCGAACCCCGCGCCCTGCTTCTGATAGCCGTGTACCTCCACGATGGTGTCGTCGATGTCGACCATCACCGTCGCGGTGTCTGCGGTCTCGCCCAGCAGGGCCGTGCGCTGGGTCAGGTTGATCAGAAACCGAGAGGCGATCGCGTCGGCTTGGCGGACATGGCCGAAGGTGAAGGCGCGCAGGAACGAGCCAAGTGTGGAGGGGGCGTAGATGCCGGCGAAGACCTTCCCCATCGCGCCGTGGCGTAGCAGGGCCATGTCGTCGATGCTGTCCGCGCCGGCGGTCATGCCGGCGACCAGGCCCGACAGCTTCAGCCCGGCGTTGGCGCCCTTGTCCGTCGGCACGCTCAGGTGCTCATCGCCCAGCTCGCGCAGCCGTGCCTCGCCGGCCAGGGCCATCGCCGGGACCAGGCCCGCCGACGACACGAGGTTGGGCTCATCGAAGGCCGCCGAGACGACCGGTCGGGTGTGAGAGAGTTGCATCTACGAGATGCCCTTCTTGAGCTGGCGATACGTGCCTTAGACAAGTCGTATCCTCCCAGCTCAGAAGCGCATTCTCACGCTCCCACGCCCTACCACGACACTCCACCTGTCGGTGGATCGAGGCTAAGAACGGGCAGCTATCAGGGGGACGGGGGGAGTGTGGGCACAGCCCGACTGAAGGTCGAGTCGACGTCGATAGCGCCGGCCGTCCTCGATGTCGGGGGCCGTGGTCTGGGTGTGTCGAGGACGGTTTCTGCCGTCGAGGACGGCTGGGCGGGTCCTGGTCTGGCGTTACGTCGTGGTCTGCCGTGACGCGAAACGGAGGATTCGGGGCTCGTGGCGTGACTGGAGACCAGGACGTGACGGCAGACCAGGAGCCCGACGGACACCATCCTGGGTGTGGAGCGCGTCCTGGGTGTGAGGCGCGTTTCCGGGCCTGTTTCGGCGGTTCGGCGCGACTCACACCCAGGACGCGCCTCACACCCAGGAAGCCAACGGTGCAAATCGGGCGCGGGCTGTGCCCGGTTCTTCCCCGTCCCCCTGAAAGCTGCCTAAGAACGGGCAGCAGGGGGACGCTTGACTACACCAACCCCACGTAGAACTCGACAGCCGCCCCCGGCGCACCGTCGAACACCAGACGACCGTCATCGAAGACGAGGACGCGGTCCATCGCCAGCACGGCGTCGAGGTCGTGCGTGACCAGGACGACCCGCTGCGGCAGCTCCGCCAACAGCTTCAGCACGTGACGCGTGTTGCGCAGGTCCAGCAGGGTCGTCGGTTCGTCGCACACGAGCACCTTCGGCTCCGTCACCAGCACCGAGCAGAGGGCCAGCAGCTGCTTCTGCCCGCCGGACAGCAGGTGCGCCGGGTGGTCGGCGTGTCCGGCCAGGCCGAACGTGTCGAGCGCCGCAGCCACCCGCTCGGGCACCGCGGAGCGGGGGAGGTCGCGCAGCCCGAACGCGACGTCCTCGGCGACCGTCGGCATGAGGATCTGGGCGTCGGGGTCGGTGAAGACGAACCCCACCGACCGCCGCACCTCCGCGCCGGACCGGCCCCGGGTCGACCGGCCGTCGACCGTCACCGACCCGGACGACGGCAGCACCAGCCCGTTGAGCAGCCGCGCGAACGTCGACTTGCCCGACCCGTTGGCGCCGATGACGCCGACCCGCTGCTCCGTCAGAGTGACGGTGACGTCGCGCAGCACCACCCGGTCGCCGTACCGGTGCGTGACACCCCGGACCTCGATGCTCACAGGGACGACGCGGCGAACGTGTCGCAGGCGGCGACGTCGCCGGTCTGGAAGCCGGTCGTGAACCAGCGCTGCCGCTGCTCGCTGGAGCCGTGCGTCCACGACTCAGGCGTGACGGTGCCCTGGAAACGCTCCTGGATGTAGTCGTCGCCGACGGTCTCGGCGGCGGCCAGCGCGTCGGCGATGTCCTGGTCGGTCAGCTCGGTGATCAGCGGCTGGCCGGTCTCGTCGTCGGCCGTCGTGGCGCGGTGCGCCCACATGCCGGCGTAGCAGTCGGCCTGCAGCTCCAGCCGGACGGCGTCGGAGTCGGGCCCGGACTGGGTGCGCACGCGCTGCATCTGGCCGGTGAGGTTCTGCACGTGGTGGCCGTACTCGTGGGCCAGCACGTACGCCTCGGCGAACTGGCCGCTCGGCCCGCCGTACGTGGTGCGCAGCTGGTCGAAGAACCCGAGGTCGAGGTAGATCTGCTGGTCGCCGGGGCAGTAGAACGGCCCCACCTGCGACGACGCCGTGCCGCAGCGGGTGGTGACCGACGAGGTGAAGAACGTCGTCGTGGCCGGCGTGTACTGCTGGCCGGCCGCGGCGAAGTACTCCTCCCAGAACGCCTGGACCGAGTTCACGTAGAGCACGAACCGGCAGTCGGGGTTCTCGTCGATGTCGGCGACCACCTGGCACTCGCGCTCCAGCTCGCCCTCCGACCCCGGCTCGGCCTGGACGCCGGACGCGTCGCCGCCTTCGCCGCCGAGGAGGTCGGCCGGGTTGGTGCCGGTCAGCAGTGCGATCAGCGCGAGGACGACCACGCCGATGCCGCCGCCGGCCGCCGCCGTGCGGCCGGCCGGGCGCCGGCCGCGCTGGTCGGACACCTGGGAAGGATCCAGGCGTGCCCGCCGGTTGAACTTCATGGCCGATTCACCTCCCGCGTAGACTGCACACCATGATGCCCGTGGCGGACTGATCGTGCTGGACCGATCGCCCACCCATTCCCAGGCCACGGAGAGTTCACCCTGACATGATCACCGCTCACCACCTCGAAGTGCGCGCAGGCGCGCAGGTACTGCTCGACGACGCCAGCCTCCGCATCGGTCCCGGCGACAAGGTCGGCCTCGTGGGCCGCAACGGCGCCGGCAAGACGACGCTCACCCGCATCCTGGCCGGCGAGGGCCAGCCGGCCGCCGGCTCCGTCGTCCGCACGGGACCGATCGGCTACCTGCCGCAGGACCCGCGGGCCGGCGACCCCGAGGTCATCGCCCGCGACCGCATCCTCAGCGCCCGCGGGCTCGACGCCGTTGTCGCCGGCATGCGCACGGCCGAGAAGCAGATGGCCTCCAGCGACCCCGCCGAGCACGAGCGCGGCATGCGCCGCTACGCCCGGCTCGAGGCCGAGTTCCTCGCCGCCGGCGGGTACGCGGTCGAGAGCGAGGCGGCCAGCATCGCCGCCAGCCTCGGGCTGCCCGACCGCGTGCTCGCCCAGCCGCTGAAGACGCTCTCCGGCGGCCAGCGGCGCCGGGTCGAGCTGGCCCGCATCCTGTTCTCCGACGCCGAGACGCTGCTCCTGGACGAGCCGACGAACCACCTGGACGCCGACTCCATCGTCTGGCTGCGCGACTTCCTGCGCGCCTACAAGGGCGGCCTGGTGGTCATCAGCCACGACGTCGCGCTGCTGGACAAGACCGTCAACCGGGTCTTCCACCTCGACGCCAACCGCGCCGCCCTCGACGTCTACAACATCGGCTGGACGGCCTACCTCGCCCAGCGCGAGACCGACGAGCGCCGTCGGCACCGCGAGCGGTCCAACGCCGAGAAGAAGGCCGCCGCCCTCAAGGCGCAGGCCGACCGCATGCGCTACAAGGCCACCAAGGCCACCGCCGCGCAGAACATGGACCGCAGGGCGCAGCGGCTGCTGGCCGGCCTTGAGGAGCAGCGCCGCTCGGACAAGGTGGCCAAGCTGCGCTTCCCCGACCCCGCGCCGTGCGGCAAGACCCCGCTCACCGCGTCGGGCCTGTCGAAGTCGTACGGGTCGCTGGAGGTCTTCACCGACGTCGACCTCGCCATCGACCGCGGCAGCCGGGTCGTCATCCTGGGCCTCAACGGCGCCGGCAAGACGACGCTGCTGCGGCTGCTGGCCGGCGTCGAGAAGGCCGACACCGGCGCTGTGGAGCCCGGACACGGGCTGCGGCTGGGCTACTACGCCCAGGAGCACGAGACGCTCGACACGTCCCGCACGGTGCTCGAGAACCTGCGCAGCACCGCGCCGGACCTCCCTGAGCTGGAGGCGCGGCGGGTGCTCGGCTCGTTCCTGTTCTCCGGCGACGCCGTCGACAAGCCGGCCGCGGTCCTGTCCGGCGGCGAGAAGACCCGGCTGGCGCTCGCCTCGCTGGTGGTGTCCAGCGCGAACGTGCTGCTCCTGGACGAGCCGACGAACAACCTCGACCCCGCCTCCCGCCAGGAGGTGCTGGCCGCGCTGCGCTCGTTCGCCGGCGCGATCGTCCTGGTGACCCACGACGAGGGCGCCGTCGAGGCACTAGGCCCCGAACGGGTCGTGTTGCTCCCCGACGGAGTCGAAGATCTGTGGAACCCTGACTATGCAGAGCTCGTCTCACTCGCATAGAGAGGTCGATCCACCCTGCGTTTTTTCGTTCCCTGGAGGGACGATCCAGCCTTCGAGTGGCGAAAAAGCGTAATGGAGCGGATCATTGTCCTCTGTCATGCAGGACAACGAAACGGGAGGACGCGTGGCCGAGAAGTTGGTAAAAGGCGCGCGGATCAGTGGGGGGCAGCGTGACAAGCTCGCCTCTGACCTGAAGAAGAAGTACGAAGGTGGTCGGAGCATCCGCGAGCTCGCCACCGAAACCGGGCGTTCCTACGGGTTCGTCCACCGGGTTCTGTCGGAGTCCGGTGTCAACCTACGAGGCCGTGGAGGGGCCACACGAGGCAAGGCGAAGAAGCAAGCCTGAATCAGCCCCAGTTGGTCGAGATGCCGGAGGAGGGTGGCCTCCAGCAGCTCGATCACCCCGACAAACGCTTCGTCACCCATCGCGCGGTCCCCGGCGCGCACGCCTCCTGAGGCGAGCGGGGGCGAATCACCGAGTCAGCCCGTCCGGTGAATCGTTCGGCGGATTATCGAGTCGTCGCACTCGAACCCGAGGGGCCTTCTTTTGGAGCCGATCGGCAAGTCCGACATATCGGACGGCTTAAACGGTCGCGCTCTGCACTGTTGATCTTGATTCACGCCATTGCCCGAGTAATTGGTCGCTTTCACGCAGAGTGACGTGAAGGCAGAGTCGGTGCCCGTTCGCGTTCTTTGCGTAGCGGGACCATCGGGCACTTCAGCATGCCCGGAAACGCTCCCACGGAGTCGGCCAGGCCTATGTCGGCCGGCTCGTCGGCATGCCCAGGTACGGACCGCTTCTGTCACGGTGCGTGACGGATTCGCCTGCGGGTCCGCGCGCCGAAACGATCACGGTGCGTGACGATCCACAGCGGCGGCACGCTCAGAGCGAACGAGGGAAGAACCTCCGGCCGGGTGACGTTGTCGGCGGCGAGTCGGATGATGTCGCCAGCAGACGTGAGGAGGTCGACGCCGGTGTCGATGGGGATGGGTCACGCCTGGCGCGCCTCCAGGTCGTTCTCCGGCGACCAGTCGGTCACGCACAAGCGGCTGGCGAAGGGGACCGTCAAGCGCATCGCCGGGTACGGCCGGCCCTACCGCCGTCAGCTCGCCGTCTTCCTCGCCACCACGGTCCTCGCCGCGGCGTCCGCGGCCGCCGTCCCGCTGCTGCTGAAGGTGCTCATCGACAGCGGCGTCAGCGCCGGCGACCGGTCGGTGGTCGTCTGGGCCGCCCTCGCGGTGGCCGGGCTGGCCGTCGTCGACGTCGTCCTCGGGCTGGTCGGCCGGTGGATGTCCGCGCGGGTCGGCGAGGGGCTCATCTACGACCTGCGTCGCCAGGTCTTCGACCACGTGCAGCGCCAGCCGGTCGCGTTCTTCACCCGCACGCAGACCGGCTCGCTGGTGTCGCGGCTCAACAGCGACGTCATCGGCGCCCAGCAGGCGTTCACCGGCACGCTCTCGCAGGTGGTCAGCAATTTCGTGACGCTGGTGCTGGCGCTCGGCGCGATGATCGTGCTGTCGTGGCAGATCACCCTGATCGTGCTGGTCCTGGTGCCGCTGTTCCTGCTGCCGGCCCGGTTCGTCGGCCGGAAGCTGGCCGACATCAGCCGCGAGGCCATGCAGCTCAACGCAGCGATGAGCCAGACCATGACGGAGCGGTTCAACGTCTCCGGCGCGCTGCTGGTGAAGATCTTCGGCCGCTACCAGAACGAGAACGCCGACTTCGGGCAGTCCGCCGGGCGGGTCCGCGACATCGGCGTCGTCCAGGCGCTTTACGCGCGCTACTTCTTCCTCGGCCTCACCTTCCTCGCCTCGCTGGCCACCGCCGTCGTCTACGGCGTGGGCGGCTGGCTGGCCGTCGGCGGCACCCTCGAGGTCGGCACGCTGGTGGCGCTGGCCGCGCTGCTGACCCGCCTCTACGGCCCGTTGACCGCGCTGTCGAACGTCCAGGTCGACATCATGACGGCGCTGGTCAGCTTCGAGCGGGTCTTCGAGGTGCTGGACCTGCGGCCGATGGTCCACGACGCGCCCGGCGCGCGGCCGCTGCCGGCCGGCGACGAGCAGCTGTCGGTGCGGTTCGACGACGTCGAGTTCACCTATCCGGGCGCCGACGACGTCTCGCTGGCCTCGCTCGAGGCGGTGGCCCGGCCGTCCGCGGGGCCGCCCGAGCCGGTGCTGCGGGGCGTCTCGTTCGACGTCGCGCCCGGCCAGCTGGTCGCGTTGGTCGGACCGTCAGGCGCCGGCAAGTCGACCATCACGCACCTGGTGTCGCGTCTCTACGACCCGACGGCGGGCGTCGTCCGGGTCGGCGGCCACGACCTGCGCGACGTCACGCTCGAGTCGCTGCACGAGGCCGTGGGCGTCGTCACCCAGGACGCGCACATGTTCCACGACACCATCCGCTACAACCTCGCCTACGCCCGGCCCGGGGCCACCGACGACGAGCTGTGGGCGGCGCTCGAGGCGGCGCAGATCGCCGGGCTGGTCCGGTCGTTGTCCGAGGGCCTCGAGACCATCGTCGGCGACCGCGGCTACCGGCTGTCCGGTGGCGAGAAGCAGCGCCTGGCCATCGCCCGGCTGCTGCTCAAGGCGCCCCGCGTCGTGGTGCTCGACGAGGCGACGGCGCACCTCGACTCCGAGTCCGAGCTGGCCGTCCAGCGGGCGCTCGAGACCGCGCTGGTGGGCCGTACTTCGCTGGTCATCGCGCACCGGCTGTCGACGATCCGCGGCGCCGACGCCATCCTCGTCGTCGACGACGGCCGCATCGCCGAGCGGGGCACCCACGAGCAGCTGCTCGCCGCCGGCGGCGTCTACGCCGAGCTCTACCGCACCCAGTTCGCCCTGCAGGACGCCCGCACGGCCTGAGCGGCTCCTCCGCTCACAGGGATCGAATGGCGCCGCCGTCGACGGCGATCATGGAGCCGGTGAGGTAGGACGCGGCGGGGGAGAGGACGAACGCCGCGACCTTGCCGAACTCGTCCGGACGGCCGTAGCGGCGCAGCGGGATGGTCCGCGACGCCGTCGCCTTGACCTCGTCGGGGTCTCGGCCGGACATCTCGGCCAGCTCGCGCAGCCGGTCGGTCTCGATGCTGCCGGGCAGCAGCCCGACCGCCCGGACGCCGTCGGGGCCCAGCTCGTCGGCCAGCTGCTTGATCACCATGGCGAGGCCGGGCCGCAGCCCGTTCGACGCCGCGAGCCCGCCGATCGGCGCCTTCACCGAGCTGGACAGGACGAACGCCAGCGCGCCGCCGCCGGACAGCCGCGCTGAGACGACCCGGGCCAGCCGGACGGCGCCCAGGAAGACGCTGTCGAAGGCGGCCCGCCACTGGTCGTCGGTGAGGTCGGTGACCTTCCCCGCGGGCGGGCCGCCGACGCTGACGAGGGCGCCGTCGAGCCGCCCGAACCGGTCCAGAGCGACGTCGGCCAGCCGTTCGGCCGTGGACGGGTCGGCGTTGTCGGCCGCCACCCCGGCGACGGCGCCGGAGCCGAGGTCGTCCACCGCGGCGTCGACCGCCTCCTGCGAGCGGGACGCGAGGACGACCCGGGCGCCGTCGGCGACCAGGGCCTCCGCTCCGGCCCGGCCGAGCCCGCGGGTGCCGCCGGTGACGATGTACACGCGATCCTTGAGCCCGAGATCCATGGTCGACGATCCTAGGACGACTCAGGCGTGGCCGGTGGCCGGCCGTCCCATCTCGGACAGCAGGTAGGCCGCCGTCACGAGCGGGATGTGGCTGAGCGCCTGCGGGAAGTTGCCGACCATGCGCCCGAGCCGCGGGTCGAACTCCTCGGCCAGCAGTCCGAGGTCGTTGCGCAGGCTCAGCAGGTGCTCGAACAGCTCCCGCGCCCGGTCCGTCCGCCCGGTAAGGTGCAGCGCCTCGACCAGCCAGAACGAGCAGGCCAGGAACGCGCCCTCGTCGCCGGGCAGGCCGTCGATGTCGTGCTCGGTGCGGTAGCGCAGCACCAGCCCGGTGTCGGTGCACAGCTCCTTGGCGACGGCGTCTACGGTGCCGACGACGCGCGGGTCGTCGGGCGGGAGGAAGCCGACGATCGGGATCTGCAGCAGCGCGGCGTCGAGCGCCGGGTGGCCGTAGGACTGGGTGAACGTGTTGCGGTCAGGGTCATAGCCGTGCCTGACGACGTCGTTCATGATCGTCGCCCGCAGCGCCTTCCACCGGTCCGGCTGGCCCGTCGCCCCGTCGCCCTCCAGCGCGGCGACGGCGCGGTCGGCGGCCACCCAGGCCATGACCTTGGAGTGGACGAAGTGCCGACGCTGCCCGCGGATCTCCCAGATGCCCTCGTCGGGCTGGTCCCAGGCGCTCTCGAGGTGCTGCAGCAGCTTCTCCTGCAGCGCCCAGACGTGCCGCTCCAGCGTCAGGCCGTGCTGGTGGGCGCGGGCCAGCGTGTCGATGACCTCGCCGTAGACGTCGATCTGCAGCTGTTCCGCGGCGGCGTTGCCGACCCGCACCGGCCGCGAGTTCTCGTACCCGCGCAGCCAGTCCAGCTCGTACTCCTGCAGCCGCCGCTCGCCGCTGATGCCGTACATGATCTGCAGGTCGGCGGGGTCGCCGCCGATGGCCCGGATCAGCCAGTCGCGCCACGCCCGCGCCTCGTCGACGTACCCGCTGCGGATCAGCGCGTCCAGCGTGAACGCGGAGTCGCGCAGCCAGCAGTACCGGTAGTCCCAGTTGCGCACGCCGCCGATGCCCTCGGGCAGCGACGTGGTGGGCGCGGCGACGATGCCGCCGGTCGGCTCGTACGTCAGCGCCTTCAGGGTGAGCAGCGAGCGCATGACGGCGTCGCGGTACGGGCCGTCGTACGTGCACTTGGCCGCCCAGTCGGTCCAGAACTTCTCCGTCGCCTCCAGCGCCCGCGGTGCGTCGACCGGCTGGCTGGGCGGGTCGTGTGACGGGCCCCACGACAACACGAAGCTGACGGTCTCGCCCTCGCCGACGGTGAAGTCGGAGTGCGTGGTCAGCGACCGCCCGTACGTGGGCACCTCGCAGTGCAACGCGACGGAGTCGGGCCCGGCGACGCCGACGATGAGGCCGTCCTCGCGGTGCACCCACGGCACCGAGCGGCCGTAGTCGAAGCGCAGCCGCAGCTCGCTGTGCATCGGGACCCGGCCGGACAGCCCTTCGACGATGCGGACGACGTCGTGCTGGCCGGTGCTCTGCGGCATGAAGTCGATGACCTTGACGCTGCCGTGCGGGGTGTCCCAGACGTGCTCGAGGATCAGCGTGTCGCCGCGGTACCAGCGGCGGTCGGCCTGGCCGGCGCCGATCGGGGCCATGCGCCAGAACCCGTTCTTCGCCGTGCCGAGCAGCGACGCGAAGCAGGCGGCGGAATCGAACCGAGGCAGACAGAGCCAGTCGATGGTGCCGTCGCGATCGACGAGCGCGGCGGTGTGCAGGTCGCCGATGATGCCGTGGTCCTCGATCAGCCCCGTCATGCCGTCCTTTCTACCCGACGGGTTCGGACGGCGCGGGCGCGTCGTGCTCCTGGGTCTGGTCGCGGCCGCGCGCCTCGCCCCGGATCAGCAGCACGAACCCGGTCACGCCGACGACGGCGAACAGGAACCACTGGATCGCGTAGGACAGGTGCGGCCCGGACTCGGTCTCGGGTGGGTCGATCAGCTGCAGCGACGTCGCCGGCTCCGGGTCCTGGGTGATCAGCTCGCCCCACGCGCCGTAGACCGGGTAGGGCAGCTCGGCCGCGATCCCCTCGACGTCGACGACGCGCACCGCGCCCGACGACGGGTCGACGTCATGGCTGGTCTCGCTGTGCCGGACCCGCGCGGTGACGGTGACCTCGCCGTCCGGCGGCGGCGGCAACTCGATCTCGTCGTCGTCGAGGCCGTCGGCGGCGACGAACCCGCGGTCGACCAGCAGCGCGGTGCCGTCGTCGCCGACCAGCGGGGTCAGCGCGTGCACGCCCCGGGTGCCGTCGACCGGGCGCAGCCGCAGCCGCAGCTCGTTGTCGGCGTCCCAGTGGCCGGTGACCTGGACGGTGCTCCACTCGTCGCCCTCGGTCAGCGGCTGTCCAGGCGGGACGAGGTCGCCGGCCGGGACCGGGTCGCCGCCGGCGTTGGCCTCGATGACGGCGTTGCGGTCCTGACGCTGCTCGTTGCGGTCGAGCTGCCACACCCCGAGGCGGACGCACAGCAGCACCAGCAGGACTCCCGCGAGCGTGCGCACCAGCCAGCGCCGCGACGCCAGGAACTTGTACACCCCACGACGGTACGCCGAGGGCGCCGCGCCGAGCGCCCCGGGGCATAGGCTGGATGAGTGCTGGTTGACCGATACGGACGCGTGGCCACCGACCTTCGAGTGTCGCTGACCGACCGGTGCAACCTGCGCTGCACGTACTGCATGCCCGAAGAGGGGCTGGCCTGGCTGCCGAAGCAGGACGTCCTCACCGACGACGAGGTGGTCCGGCTGGTCCGCATCGCCGTCGAGCGGCTGGGCGTGCGCGAGGTGCGGTTCACCGGCGGCGAGCCGCTGCTGCGCCGCGGCCTGGTCGACATCGTCGCCGCCTGCGCCGAGCTGGAGCCGCGGCCGGAGCTGTCGCTGACGACGAACGCCGTCGGCCTGGCCCGGACGGCAAGCGCGCTGGCCGCGGCCGGGCTGGACCGCGTCAACGGGTCGCTGGACACCCTGCGCGCCGACCGGTTCGAGGCGCTGACGCACCGCCGCCGGCTCGACGACGTCCTCGCCGGGCTGGCTGCCGCGCGCGAGGCCGGGCTCGAGCCGGTCAAGATCAACGCCGTCCTCATGCGCGGTGTCAACGACGACGAGGCGCCCGAGTTGCTCGCGTGGGCGCTGGAGCACGGCTACGAGCTGCGCTTCATCGAGCAGATGCCGCTCGACGCCCAGCACGGCTGGGACCGCGCGACCATGGTGACCGCCGAGGAGATCCTGGCGTCGCTACAGAGCGTGTTCGACCTCACCCCGGTGGGCGACGTCGAGCGGGGCAGCGCGCCGGCCGAGGCCTGGCTGGTCGGCGGCGGCCCGGCCCGCGTCGGCGTCATCGCGTCGGTGACCCGCCCGTTCTGCGGCAGCTGCGACCGCACCCGTCTCACCGCCGAGGGTCAGGTGCGCAACTGCTTGTTCGCTCGTGACGAATCCGACCTGCGCGGCGCCATGCGTTCCGGTGCCGACGACGCCGAACTGGCCCGTCGCTGGGAGGTCGCGATGGCCGTCAAGGCGGCCGGTCATGGCATCGATGACCCCGGGTTTCTGCAGCCGTCGCGGCCGATGTCCGCGATCGGCGGCTGAAAACCGCAAATCTACCGTTCTACCAGGGGTTTGTCGGCAAATCAGCCGGAAGATGAGGACGACGCCGGGCAGCCACGGGGGAAGCCGCCCGACGTCGCCGGTACGCAACGCACCGACGGGGGAATACGGAACGTGCGCCTGGGGAGTATTGCACGTTCCACAACCACTTCGGAAGGCCCTGTCAATGTTCGATTCGATCTTTGGTCACCGGGGCAGGCGGAAGCTCCAGGCGCTGCGGCGGCACCACTGGTGAGAGGGCGCTGTGACGTGGCTGGCGGGTCGCGTTGGCGATGACGACCGCGACATAAGGCAGCACGACCGCACCCAGGATGAACACGATGCGCAGCCAGCCCTGGCTGATCACCGCCAGTGGCAGACACGCGACACGGATGCCCATCATGACGAGATAGCGGCGCTGCCGGCTGGCGAGGTCGTCACTGCGCGGCGCCGCGGCCGTCGTGACCGACGGCACAGGGTCGCTGCGTCGCGCGCCGTGACCACTCACCCCTCCAAGGTAGGCCAGAATCGTCCGATCAGCGCAGCCGGGCCGCCCAATGGTCCGACGGGGAAAGGGGAACGCCATGAACCGCACCTACCGGGTGACCGAGATCGTCGGCACGTCGAACGAGGGGGTGGACGCCGCCGTGCGCAACGGCATCGGCCGGGCCGCGCAGACGCTGCGTCACCTCGACTGGTTCGAGGTCACCGAGATCCGCGGCCAGATCGTCGACGGCGAGGTCCAGCACGTCCAGGTCGGGATGAAGGTCGGCTTCCGGCTCGAGGACGCCTGACGGTAGCGTCGGCGCGAACGTGTGCACCCCAGAGTGAGGAGAGCCGGACGTGGGTCGGTCCGTACTGGTGACCGGTGGCAATCGCGGTATCGGGCTGGCCATCGCGCGCTCGTTCGCGCAGGCCGGTGACGACGTCACCATCACCTACCGCAGCGGCGAGCCGCCCGAGGGACTGGCCGGGGTGCGCTGCGACGTCACCGACAGCGAGTCGGTCGACGCGGCGTTCACCGAGGTCGAGGCCGCGCAGGGGCCGGTCGAGGTGCTCGTCGCCAACGCCGGCATCACCCGCGACACCCTGCTGCTGCGCATGAGCGAGGCCGACTTCACCGACGTCCTCGACACCAACCTCACCGGCGCGTTCCGGGTGGCCAAGCGGGCCTCCAGGGGCATGCTGCGGGCCCGGAAGGGCCGCGTGGTGTTCATCTCCAGCGTCGTCGGCCTGCTCGGCTCGCCGGGGCAGCTGAACTACGCCGCCAGCAAGGCCGGCCTGATCGGGCTGGCCAGGTCGATGGCGCGCGAGCTGGGCAGCCGCAACATCACCGCCAACGTCGTCGCGCCCGGGTTCGTCGAGTCCGACATGACGGCCGAGCTCACCGACGAGCGGCGCAAGGAGATCCTCGACGGCATCCCGCTCGGCCGGTACGCCTCTGCTGACGAGGTGGCGCGGGTGGTGCGCTGGGTGGCCAGCGACGACGCGACGTACGTGACGGGAGCCGTCATCCCGGTCGACGGCGGATTGGGGATGGGGCACTGATGGGCATTCTCGACGGCAAGCGGATCCTGGTCACCGGGGTCCTGACTGAGGCGTCGTTCGCGTTCCACGTGGCGAAGCTCGCGCAGCAGGAGGGCGCCACCGTCGTGCTCACCGGGTTCGGCCGGATGAGCCTGGTCGAGCGCATCGCCAAGCGGCTGCCCACGTCCGCGCCCGTCATCGAGCTGGACGTCACCAGCACCGAGCAGCTGGACAGCCTGGCGGCGCGCGTCGGCGAGCATGTCGACGGGCTCGACGGCGTCGTCCACTCGGTCGGGTTCGCCCCGCAGACGGCGCTCGGCGGCAACTTCCTGGAGACGCCGTTCGAGGACGTCGCGACCGCCATGCACGCGTCGACGTACTCGCTGAAGTCGCTGACCATGGCGACGCTGCCGCTGATGCCCGACGGCGGCTCGGTCGTGGGGATGGACTTCGACGCCCAGGTGGCCTGGCCCGGCTACGACTGGATGGGCGTGGCGAAGGCCGGCCTCGAGGCGACGGCGCGGTACCTCGCCAAGTACCTGGGCGAGCGGAACATCCGGGTCAACCTCATCTCGGCCGGCCCGGTGAAGACGATGGCGGCGCGGTCGATCCCCGGGTTCTCCGACTTCGAGGGCGTCTGGAACGACCGCGCGCCGCTGGGGTGGGACCTGTCCGACCCCGAGCCCGGCGCCCGCGGCGTCGTCGCGCTGCTGTCCGACTGGTTCCCCAAGACGACCGGCGAGGTCATCCACGTCGACGGCGGCGTGCACGCGGTGGGCGCGTGATCCCGGCCGGTCGCGACGGCTCGGTCCGGCTGGGCGGGCTGGTCCTGCGCGACCACTGGTTCGACGTGCCGCTGGACCATGCTCGTCCTGACGGCGAGACGATCCGGCTGTACGCGCGCGAGGCGGTCGCCGCCGGCGAGCCTGACCGCGACCTGCCGTGGCTGCTGTTCCTGCAGGGTGGGCCGGGTGGCAAGGCGACCCGGCCGGCCGGCGCGTCGGGCTGGGTAGGCCGGGCGGTCAAGGACTTCCGGGTGCTGCTGCTGGACCAGCGCGGCACCGGCCGGTCGACGCCCGCGACGGCGGCGACGCTGGCCCTGCGCGGCGACGCGGACGCGCAGGCGGAGTACCTGGCGCAGTTCCGCGCCGACGCGATCGTGGCCGACTCTGAGCTGGTCCGCAGCACGCTGATCGACGACCAGCCGTGGCACGTGCTGGGGCAGTCCTACGGCGGGTTCTGCTCGCTGACCTACCTGTCGTTCGCGCCGGAGGGCCTGGCGTCGGTGATGCTGACCGGCGGACTCGCGCCCATCGCCGTCGGCGCCGATGACGTGTACGCCGCCACCTATCGCACCGTCGAGCGGAAGAACGCCGCGTTCCACGCCGCGTTTCCGGCCGCGCGGGCGCAGCTCGAGGCGGTCGCGTCGTTCGTCCGCGCCAACGACGTGGTGTTGCCCGACGGGTCGCGGCTGACCGTCTCGCGGCTGCAGGCGGTCGGGCAGGGGCTGGGCGCGAACTCGGCCATTCCCGGGCTGGCCTACCTGCTGGAGGAGGCGTTCGCCGCCGACGGCGTGCTGTCCGACACCTTCCTCGTCGGGGCATGGCAGGCGGCGTCGTTCGCGACCTCGCCGCTGTACGCCGTCCTGCACGAGGCCTGCTACGCCCACGAGACGTCGACGCGGTGGTCGGCGCAGCGGGTGGGCGCCGGTCTGCCGCAGTTCGCGCCCGACGCGGACCCGCTGCTGCTCACCGGCGAGATGATCTACCCCTGGATGTTCGAGCACGACCCCGCGCTGGTGCCGTTGCGCGAGACGGCGGAGCTGCTCGCCTCGCGTGAGTGGGGGCCGTTGTACGACCTCGACCGGCTGGCCGCCAACGAGGTCCCTGTCGCCGCCGCCCTCTACACCGAGGACATGTACGTCGACGCCGGCCTGTCCCGCGACACGGTGGAGCGGGTGCGCGGGCTGCGCGCCTGGGAGACCAACGCCCACGAGCACGACGGCCTGCGCGAGACCGAGGACGTCGTCGACCGGCTGATCCGGATGAACCGGGGCGAGCTGTGAGCGGCGCGGCCCGGTTCACCGTCGCGATGCGCGGCTACGACCGCGCCCAGGTCGACGCCCACTGCACCCGCATCGAGGCGACGCTGGCCGGCACGGCCGGCACCCTCGCCATCACCGCCGAGGAGGCGGTGAACCCGGTGTTCACCATCGTGCTGCGCGGCTACGACCCGCAGGAGGTCGAGGCCTGGGTCCGGGACCGGGCGGCGCGGCTGCCGAGTGCCGGTGCGTCCGGGCCGAGCTGGACCGAGTCGGTGCGCCGGCGCCACGACGTCCTCCAGCTGGCCGAGCGGCCGGCGGGGGAGCGCTTCCCGCGGGTCCGCATGCGCGAGGGCTACGACCTCGCCGAGGTCGACGCGTTCGTCGAGCACATCCGCGGGACGCTGGGGACGGCGCTGACCGCTGACGAGGTCAGGAACAAGCAGTTCACGACGGTGCGGTTGCGGCTCGGCTACGACATGCAGCCGGTCGACGAATGGCTCGACGCCGTCCAGCAGGTTGCCGAGCAGGGCTGACCGCGCCGCGGCCGGCGGCGTCGGCCGGTTCACGAGCGAAGGGCCCCCCGGAGCTGATCCCGACCGACCGGTCCAACCCGGCTGACCGGTCCGAGCCGCTGGAGGTCTGCCGTCGCATCCGATGGCAGACCTCGATCGCGCGCGATGGCGCTCTGCGGTCTCTTCGGACGGCAGACCTCGATCGCGCGCGATGGCGCTCTGCAGTCTCTTCGGACGGCAGACCTCGATCGCGCGCGATGGCGCTCTGCAGTCGGAAGAGATGGCAGAGCTCCAGCGCGTCCGACGGTGCCTGGCTGGTGCCGTCGAGGAGCACACGCCCGGCCGATGCCGTCAGTGCGTCCGTTCGGTCGTCAGCTCGATCAGCTGCGACAGCGCCTTGCGGCCGTCCTCGGTGACATCGGCGGCGTCGAGGGTGGAGCGGGCGTCCGCCACCAGGTCGGTGACCAGCGCCTCCACCCGGGCCAGCGCGCCGGTGCCGACCAGCACGTCGCGCAGCGCCGTCACGCCGTCCAGGTCGAGCCCGGGGTCACCGAGCAGCGAGTCGACCAGCGCCGCCTGCTCCGCCGAGGCCCGCTCCAGCGCGTACGCGATGAGCAGCGTCCGTTTGCCCTCCCGCAGGTCGTCGCCGGTGGGCTTGCCGGTCTGGGCGGGGTCGCCGAACACGCCGAGCTCGTCGTCGCGGAGCTGGAACGCCTCGCCCAGCGCCGCCCCGAACCGTCGGTAGCCGTCCAGCAGCGACTCCGGCGCGCCGGCCAGCAGGCCACCGATGACCAGCGGGTGCTCGACGGAGTAGCGGGCGGACTTGTAGCGGATCACCGTCCGGGCCCGGTCCGCCTGACCGGACGGCGCGCCGGCGCCGCTGACCTGCTCGAGCATGTCGAGGTACTGGCCACCGCCGACCTCGGTGCGCATGCGGTCGAACACCGCCCGCGCGGCCCGCAGCCGGGCGCCGTCGACGGCGGCGTGGTCGAACACCTCGGCGCTCCACGCCAGCAGCATGTCGCCGAGCAGGATCGCGGCGGCCGCGCCGAACGCGTCCGGGTCGCCCTGCCAGCCGGACTCGCGGTGCAGCGTCGCGAACCGGCGGTGGACGGACGGCAGCCCGCGGCGGGTGTCGGACGCGTCGATGAGGTCGTCGTGGACCAGTGCCGACGCCTGGAACAGCTCCAGCGCCGCCCCGATCGTCACCAGCGCATCGTCGGCCGGGTCGCCGCCGGCCGCCCGCCAGCCCCAGTAGCAGAACGTCGGGCGCAGCCGCTTGCCGCCGGACAGGAACGCCGCCGCGGCGTCGACCAGCGGCAGCGTCTGCGGGCTGGCCGCACCGAGCAGGTCGCGCTGCGCGTCGAGGAACGCGTCGAGCGCCTGCTGGATGCGCGGCCGCAGCAGGCCGACCGGGTCGTCGGGGCCCGCGAGGGGCGCAGGGTTCACCACCCCGCCAGGCTAGGGGGTGCCGCCGCCCAGGGCCGCTTCGAGGTCGTCGAGGATCGCGTGCGCGCCACGGTAGGTCGAGCTGCCCCACACCGTGTAGTCGGCGTCGACGACGGCGCCCGCCTGCGCCGCCGGCAGGTTCTGCCACAGCGCCGACGACGTGATCGTCTCGCGCGCGCTGGTGTTCTCCCCATTGGCGAGGACGAAGATGACGTCGCCGTTCACCTCGGGGATCAGCTCCAGGCTGATCTCGATGAAGTCGCGGTCGGGATCGGGCTCCAGCTGGCCGGCCGGGCGCGCGAAGCCGACGTCGTCGAGCACCTGGCCGGGGAACGACGCCGGCGTCTCCAGCCGCAGCACGTCCGCCGCCTGCACGCGGACCAGCGACACCTCGACGGCGCCCGGGTCGCCGACCGCGTCCCGGACCTCCTCGACGTGGGCGTCGTAGTCGGCGACGACCTCCTCGGCCCGCTCCGGCACGCCGAGCGCGTCGGCCAGCTCGGTGACGTGCGAGCGCCAGCTTCCGGTGCCCTCCCAGGTCAGCGACACGGTCGGCGCGATCTGCGACAGCGAGTCGTAGGCCTCGGAGAGCCCGGCGATGTCGACGCCGAGGATGAGGTCGGGGTCGGCGACCGCCAGCGCCTCGATGTCCGGCTCGTTCGTGGCGCCGACGATCTCCAGGTCGTCGGCGGGGAAGTCCTCGGGCAGGTAGGTCGCGAGGTCGGAGCCGTCCTCCGTCTCGGCCGTGGCGGCGATCGGCTCGAAGCCGAGGTCGGTCAACGCCGAGAGCGTCGGGCGCCAGAGGACGGCGATGCGCTGCGGGTCGTCGGGCACCTCGGTCTCGCCCTGTGCGTGGACGACGGTGTGCGTGGCCTGGTCGCCGGTCTCGGCGGCGGGCTCGTCGTCCCCGCACGCGGTGAGGGCGGCGAGCAGGGCGGCGGCCAGGGCGAGGGGAGCGGCGAGGCGGCGCATGGGTCTCCAGGTCTCAGGACGGACGGCGTTCCAGCGCGGCGCGGCGCTTGGCGATGCGGGCGTCGTCGTCGACGTAGGGGCAGCCGCCGCAGAACGAGGCGGGGTCGTGCTGGGCGTCGCGCGGGCGCAGCTCGTCGACGACGTACTTGAGGCAGCAGGTGCCCTTGACGCTCCCGGCCGCGACGCCGCCGGACCACGGCACGTGCAGCAGCCGGGGGCGGCGGCGCACCGGCGCGCCCAGCCTGACCAGCTCGTCGACGACGGCGCGGGCGCGCCGCCAGGTCTCGTCCGAGTCGAGGCCGGCGGCGTTGGCCGCGAGCACGGCCGGTCCGCCGAGGCGGTCGGCGACCGAGTTCCACATCGTGCGCACGCCGTACGGCGCCAGCCCGGCGACGGTGTCGATGACCGGCGCGAGGACGGCGTGCAGCCGCTGGGCGACCGCCGCGGCGCCCGCGTCGTCGTCGATGCTCCCGCCGGTGAGCGCCAGGCGGTCGAACCGCGCGCCGTCGACGTGCACGTGCGTGGTGGACGGGTCAAGCGGCAGGCTGCGGCCCTCGACGAGATATGCGGCCAGCAGCGGCGTCGCGACGCAGCCGGTCAGCCGGAGCACCAGGTAGGACGCGGCGACATTGCGGTGGCCGCCGGCCTCGGCGTCGAGGCGGTCCAGCCAGCCGGCGACCTCGGGATCGGCCGCGGCCCTGGCCAGCGGCGTCCAGCCGTCGCCCTCGGCCGCGGTGACGAACCCGAAGGACGGGTGCAGCCGCTCGAGACGGCGCGCGGCGGCATCGAGGGGCTCGGTGGCAGTCGGGGCGAACATAGGTATCCCTAACCTAAATGCTCAGCGGTGAAGATCGCCACCTGCTCGAAGGCTGAGACGATCTGTCCGAAACGCGGACGTCGCCGCTACGCTGTGCCAATGGCGCTGGGACTTCCGTCGACGATGCCCGGTGGTGCGCGCACCATCCGGGAGTTGCTGGCCGCAGGCGGGAAGTCGTACTCGTTCGAGTTCTTCGCGCCGAAGAGCGAGACCGCCGAGGTCGCCTTCTGGCAGACCATGCGCGACCTCGAGCGGCTGCAGCCGACCTTCGTCTCCGTCACGTACGGCGCCGGCGGCACCACCCGTGAGGGCACCGTGCGCATCACCGAGGGCATCGCGCGCGACACCACCCTCACCGTCGTCGGGCATCTCGCCGCCGTCGGCCACTCGGTGGCCGAGCTGCGCAACGTCATCGGCCAGTACGCCGACGCCGGGGTGCGCAACTTCCTCGCGCTGCGCGGCGACCCGCCCGGCAACCCGCGGGGCGAGTGGGTGAAGCACCCGGCGGGCTTCGAGTACGCCGAGGACCTGGTCCGGCTGATCCGCACACACGGCGACTTCTGCGTCGGTGTCGCGGCGTTCCCGGACAAGCACCCGCGCTCGCCCGACCTCGACACCGACGCCCGGTTCCTGGCCCGCAAGTTCCAGGCCGGCGCCGACTACGCGATCACGCAGATGTTCTTCCACGCCGACGACTACCTGCGGCTGCGCGACCGGGTCGCGGCGGCCGGGGGAGTGGCGCCGATCATCCCGGGCATCATGCCGGTGACGAACGTGCGGCAGATCCAGCGTTTCGCCGAGCTGACGGCCGCCGACTTCCCGGCCCCGCTGGCGCGGCGGCTGCTCGCCGTCGAGGACGACCCCGAGGCCGTGCGCGCCATCGGCGTCGAGGTGGCGACCGAGCTGTGCGAGCGGCTGCTCTCCGAGGGCGTCCCCGGATTGCACTTCATCACGCTGAACAAGTCGACGGCGACCCGCGAGATCTACCAGAACCTCGGCGTCGGCGCGCTGTCCTAGCTGAGTGAGTCCGATTCTTGGTGTGGTCGGCGGCGGTGTGGGCCAGGAAAATGAGGGCGCACTCACCGGTGCGGGCCGGCCCGCCGGTGGGTCCCCCGTGATTGCGGTTGATCATGGAGAAAGGGCGCTCCTAGCGCGCCGGAACCCGACTTTCTCCATGATCAACGGCTGCTGGCGACGGGTGGGGCGGATCACTGTTGCTCTGGCGACAGTGACGCCGCCCGGCAAGCACAGCGATCTCACCCAGCGATCCCACGCGGTGGCGCGCCGGGGGGTGGGCGCACTGTCGTCGCGGTCGTGATCGATGTGAGATCGCTGCGGAAACAATGCGGCATCACTGTGGCGGACACGACAGTGTTCTCACATCGATCACGCAGCGATCCCACGTCGTTGCGCCAGGCAGGCCAACGCCAGGCTCGAGGGTCGGACCTTCGGACACCAAGCGAAACTAGGCGCGGCCGATGTGGTCGGCGACGATCGCGGCCGACTGGGCGACCAGGGGGATACCCGGACCGGGGTGCGCGCCGGCGCCGGCGAGGTAGAGGCCGCGGACGCGGGTGACGTTGGCCGGGCGGCGGAAGATCGCGGTGACGCGGCCGGCGGCGGCGCCGTGGGCGGCGTCGGGGGCGACGCGCCGGACCCGGCCTTCGGGCGTGTCGTAGGTGATCGTCGCCGGGCCGCTGCCGGCGGGGAAGCGGACCGACGGAGTGGCGCTCGGCGCGGTGGGCGCGGCCGGCCGGCCGGCGCGGGGAATCACGATGACGTCGACGTCGACGTCGACGTCGGCCATGTCGGCGGGCGGTTCCGGGCGAGCGGTGCGGGCACGGACCCGGCTGAAGACGCCGCGGCGGTCGTCGGCGAGGCGGCCCGGCGGCGCCGTCCACACGACGGCGTCGGCGTCGGCCGTCTCGCCGCTGGTCAGCGTCACCCCGACAACGCGCTTCCCGTCCAGCGCCGGGCCCACCACCGGCTCGTCGTACCGGAACGCCGCGCCGCGCTCGGCCGCCCGTCCCGCCAGGACGTCGACCAGCCGGCCGAGATCGGCGGTCCACACTCCGAAGGTCTGCTCCAGGTACGGCAGCACGGTGAGCGCGGCGGGCGCGGTCGCGGGGTCGGCGCCGTAGCGGGTCGCGTACGACTCCAGGACGGCGCGCAGCCGCGGCTCCCGCAGCGATGCCGCGACGTCGCGCAGCGTCCCGCCCGGCGGTGCGGGCTTGGCGCCGGCGTGCCCGAGGACGAGCGGCCGCAGCTCCCGCCAGGACCGGTCGCCGTGCGCGACGACGGCGTCCCACTGCGCGCCCGCGCCGGCGCCGAACGCCTGGTCGAGGGCGCGGCGGGCGCCGGACGGGCTGGCGTTCGGGACGGTGACCTCGGAGCCGTCGGCGAACACCCACCGGGCCGCGGGGTCGACCGGGACGACGTCGAGCTCGCGCTCCAGCGGCCGGCCGGTCTTGCGGAACAGGTCGCGCAGGACCGCCGGCAACGTGAACGGCTGTGGCCCGTACGCCAACTGGCCGCCGGGCGCCGGGCCGGACTCCAGCACCGTCACGTCGTGACCGAAGTCGGCGAGGGCGAGGGCGGAGCAGAGCCCGGCCAGGCCGGCGCCCACGACCGCGACGCGCGCCACGCGGCCGTCAGCCGGTGACGTCGACGGCGGTACCGCCGGTGACCCGGACCAGCTCGTCGAACGTCGTCGGGAAGACGGTGTGCGGGTGTCCGGCCGCGGCCCAGACCCGGTCGTACTTCGCCAGCCAGACGTCGACCAGGGTGCGCACCGGCGCCGGGTGCCCGACCGGCGCGACGCCGCCGATGGGCTGGCCGGTGTGGGTGCGGACGAACGTGGGGTCGGCCCGCCCGACCCTGGTCGCGCCGGCCGCGCGGGTCAGCGCCGCGACGTCGGCCCGGTGCGCGCCGCTGGTGAGGACGAGCAGGGGAGCGCCGTCGCAGTCGAAGATCAGCGAGTTGGCGATGGCGCCGACGTCGCAGCCGAGCTGCTCCGCCGCCGCGGCCGCCGTCGGCGCGGAGTCGGCCAGCGCGACGATCTCGGAGGCGGCGCCTGCCGCCGTGAGCGCCGCGCGGACGCGCTCGACGTTGGGGTGGGCGAGCACCTTGTCGGTGCTGTCAGGGCTGGTCACAGGGGTCGACCCTACCGTCTCCGGATTCGTCCTCGAACGTTGTCGGTGGCGGGGTGTACATTTCTCTATAGGTCGAACAATCGTTCGAACAAGATGCGGAGGCGGCCATGACTGTCGAGATGCAGCAGCACAGCGGGGTGGCGGGCGGCCAGGGTCTGCCGGGCCGGCGGACGCGGCCGCCGATGGGTCACGCCGCCCTCGACCTCATCGAGCACGCGCGCCTGTGCCTCGCCGAAGCAGCGTCGGCCGGTCACGCCGGCGACCGCTTCGCCGCGGCGCACCTGGCGGCGCTGCGGGCCGCGGCCGCCGTGCTCGCGGCGAAGGCCCGTCCGGCCGAATCCGGGCGCGGCCGCGGGCGGCGCGGACACGGCCCGCGCAACGTGTGGGACCTGCTGCCCGGCGTCGCGCCCGAGCTGGCCGAGTGGGCCGCCTTCTTCGGCGCCAACGCCGGCAAGCGGGCCGCCGCCCAGGCCGGCCTGCCCGGCGCGGTCACCCCGCGCGAGGCCGACGACCTCCTGCGCGAGGCCGACGCGTTCCTCGGGCTGGTCTGCGTGCTGCTGGGGCTGCCGTACCAAGAGCCGCTCGACGGCCCGGTGGTGGCGCTGGTCCCCGGAGCGGCCTGACGGTCCGCGCCCGGCGCGACGCTGATGCCGCGGCCTGGCGAGCTCGGGAAGTCCTGGGGCCGCCGCCGTGTTACATCAGTTGTCTTATCTGTCCGATGTCGGGAGTGCCGCCATGTCGAGCCGCAGTGAGCTGTACGAGCTCGTCGAGGAGCCGTCCGGGCTGGAGTCGCCCGTTCTGGTCTACTGGTTCGACGGTTTCGTCGACGCGGGCCGGGCCGGCGGCGGTCTCGTCGATCATCTGCTCGCGACCCTCGACACCGAGGTCGTGGCGCGGTTCGACGTCGACGCACTGATCGACTATCGGGCCCGGCGCCCGGAGATGCGCTTCGCCGACGGCGCGTTCCAGGACTACGACGCGCCCGAGCTGACGTTGCGGCTGGTCCGCGACGACGTCGGCGCGCCGTTCCTGCTGCTGTCCGGCCCCGAGCCGGACGTGCGCTGGGAGGCGTTCGTCTCCGCCGTCACCGACCTGATCGAGCGGCTGGGCGTGCGCCTGTCCATCGGCGTCCACGGCATCCCGAACCCGGTGCCGCATACCCGCCCGCTGAGCGTCCTGACCCACGCCAACCGCCCCGGCCTGCTCGACGAGTCCGCGCTGGTCGACGTCGAGCTGCGGGTGCCGGGCAACATCGCGTCGCTGCTGGAGTACCGGCTCGGCCAGTCCGGCCACGACGCCATCGGGCTGGTGGCCCGCGTCCCGCACTACCTCGCCGAGTCCGAGTACCCGCAGTCGTCGCTGACGTTGCTGCGGGCGCTGAGCGCCAGCACCGGCCTGCTGCTGCCGTCCGGCGAGCTGGCCGAGGCCGCGCGCCGCACCGACGAGCTGGTCCGCGAGCAGGTCGAAGGCAACGACCAGGTCGCCAAGGTGGTCCACGCGCTGGAGAACCAGTACGACGCCTTCGCCGGCGGCGACGCGCGCGGCAGCCTCATCGCCGAGCAGCGGGCCGTCCCCAGCGCCGACGAGATCGGCGCCGAGCTCGAGCAGTTCCTCGCCGACCTCGACGACCGACCCGACGCGGACGACACCTACCCCGACGACGACACCGACGAGGACCCCGGCGACCGCTGACCGATCATCGGGAAGGACCGGGAAACCGGAACCGGCGCGGCTGTCGTGAGGACGCTCCGGCTCCGGTCAGCTCGGTGAGCAGAGCCCGCTACTGATCGTCGGACGGACGGCGCATGCGGTTGGTGATGTTGTCGAACAGCTTGCCGCCCGCGTCGCCGACGTTGCTGAAGATGTCGCGCAGCGTGCTGATCAGCGGGTCGGACGTGCGGCTCCACGACTCCTGGTACGACTTCGCCGCGTTGCGGACCTCCTGGCTGACGGAGGCGTCGCGGTCGTCGGAGCGGCGCGGGTAGTCGCCGGCGAGGATGCGGCTGTACTCGCCGGACGCCGCCCAGCGGTCCAGCTCGGCCAGCCGGATGACGGCCTGCGGGTGCGTGCGGCCCATCAGGCTCATCAGCTTGATGACGCTGTCGCGGGCGTCCTCGCCGGCGTCGTACTCGCGGGCCTGCTGCAGGAACGCGTCGATGTCCATCTCGGCCAGCCGCGAGCCGCCGGCGATCTTCATCAGCGAGCGCTTCGCGGCGTCGGGGTCCTGTGACGACAGCAACCCGGCGCGGTCGGCGGACAGCTCGGACTTGCGCTGCCACTCCTCGAGCGCGAACACGATGGCCCGCAGCCCGACGTAGCCGAGCGGGATCCACGCGACCCGCAGCGCCAGCCGCGTCAGCATGAGCAGCAGCGTGCGGTACACGGCGTGCCCGGACAGGATGTGCCCGACCTCGTGGCCGATGGCGACCCGCCGCTCCTCGGGGTCGAGCAGGTCGAACAGCCCGGTCGTGACGACGATGAACGGCTTGTCGGTGCCGATGGCCATCGCCCGCGGGTTGGGGTCCTGGATGACGTAGAGTTCGGGCCGCTCGACGTCGAGGATGTGGGCGGCGTCGACGAGGTCCTGGTAGACGTCGCGGAACTGGGTCTCGCCGACCCGGACCGCGCTGGACAGGTAGTGCAGCCGCAGGCTGCGCTCGTTGAACAGGCCTGACATCTTGCGCAACAGGACGTCGAACCCGCGCAGCGACCGCAGGGCGACCAGCGCGCCGCGGTCGGCGGGGTGCTCGTACGCGCGCGAGCTGAGGTCGGGGAAGCGGACACGGCTGCGATCGGGCTCGGTCGTCATGCAGCCATCGTAGACCGGCCTGTTGACAATGCACATACTCGGTATGCATGCTGTCCTCCCACAGAGTCCCGGAGCCCAGAGGGAGCACGTTCGTGGGCGTCACCCGCCGCATCGTCCTGCCGACGATCAAGATCCTGCTGCTGGCCGCCATTGCGGTGGCCGCGGTCCGCCTCGCGTTCGGTGGCGACGACGACGAGTCGGCCGCCGGCGGCGACCCGGCGGTGCCGTCCGTCGAGATCGTCCAGCCGGAGGTCCCGGCCAGCATCGGCACCGTCGTCAACACCGTCGAGGTCGAGGCGGTCATCACGTCCGACGCGCCGACGCCGATCCGCGCGACCGACGCCGGCGAGGTGACGGTGTTCCTCGCCGACCCCGGCGACATCGTCGAGGAGGGCGACCCGCTGGTCGAGGTCGTGTTCGAGGAGGAGGGCGAGCCGACCACCGAGACCGACGACGAGGGCAACGAGGTCGAGGTGCCGGGCGAGCCGGTCCGCCGGTTCCGCACCATCGAGGCGGCCACCGCGGGCACCGTCGGCGAGTACGACGTGCTGGTCGGCGAGACCGTCGTGGTCGGCGACACCCTCGGCAGCATCGCCACCGGCGGCTTCACGGTGTCCGGCTCGCTGTCCGCGGAGCAGCAGTACCGCCTGGTCAGCGGCCCGACGTCGGCAGAGGTCCAGGCCCGCGGCGGCCCCGCCCCGTTCGCCTGCACCGAGCTGAGCACCGGCCGGTCCGCGTCCGGCGACGACGGAGGCGGCGGCGCCGAGGGCGGTGACGGAGGCGCCGCGCCGCCCGAGGACCCGATGGCGCCGGACCAGGGTGGCGGCGGCTCCAGCACGGCCATCTCGTGCACCGTCCCGCCCGATGTCACCGTGTTCGACGGGCTGGCCGCCACGATGGTCATCGAGGCCGGACGGGCCGAGAACGTGCTGGTCGTGCCGGTGACGGCGGTCGAGGGCGCGTTCGAGACGGGCAACGTCTGGGTGCCCGGCCCCGACGGCGAGCCGGTCGAGACGCCGGTGACGCTCGGGCTCACCGACGGCGAGCTGGTCGAGGTCCGCGAAGGGCTGGCCGAGGGCGACCTGATCCTCGAGTTCGTGCCCGGTGTGGCCGACGAGGAGGAGCTCGCTCCGGACATGATGGGCCAGGCCGGATGAGCCTCATCGACCTGGACGGCGTCAGCCGCTCGGTGATCCTGCCCGACGGCGAGCGTCTCGAGATCCTCCGCGGCGTCACCTTCGCCATCGACGCGGGCGAGCACGTGTCCATCGTCGGCCGGTCCGGGTCGGGCAAGTCGACGCTGCTCAACCTCATGGGACTGCTCGACACCCCGACCGAGGGTGAGTACCTGCTCGAGGGCCGGCCCACCAGCGGGCTGTCGCAGCGGCGCCGGGCGCGGCTGCGCGGTGCCGGGTTCGGTTTCGTGTTCCAGCAGTTCAACCTGCTGCCCGGCCGGACGGCGCTGGCCAACGTCGCCGCGCCGCTGCTGTACGCGGGCGGCCGCGAGTTCTGGAGCCGGCGCCGGCTGGCCCACGACATGCTGGAGCGCGTCGGCCTCGGCGAGCGCGCCGACACCATGCCGGAGAAGCTGTCCGGCGGCGAGCAGCAACGGGTCGCCATCGCGCGCAGCCTGATCCGCCGGCCGCGGGTGATCCTGTGCGACGAGCCGACCGGCGCGCTGGACGTGCAGACCGGCACCGAGATCATGGACCTCCTCGACGCCATCGCCGCCGAGACCGGGTCGACGCTGGTCACGATCACGCACGACACGATGGTGGCGGCCCGGGCGCACCGGCACTACCGGCTCGACGCCGGTGTGCTCACCCCGCTGGACCGCTCCGCGCTGGACGCGCCCCGTCAGGTGGTCGCGTCGTGACGGGACTGGTCGCGGCGTTCGCCGAGGCGTGGGAAGAGGTCCGCATCCACAAGGTCCGCGTCATCGTGTCGCTGATCGGCGTGCTGATCGCGGTCGCCGCGATGACGGTGATCACCGCGCTGGGCGACATGGCCCGGCAGGCCAACGCCGAGCACTCCGAGCGCACCAGCGGCCGTCCCGCGACGCTGCAGGTCAGCGCCTGGCCGCTGGACGGCTCGATGCCGCCGGAGGGCGCCCTGACGGAGGCCTTCGGCGAGATCGTCGAGCGGCACTCGATCGAGTACTCGTCGATCCTGAGCACCTCGGAGCTGCGGTTCCGGTTCGCCGACGGCACCGAGCCCGTGTGGGCCACCTTCGTCGACCGGTCCTACGGTGAGATGCACCGCATCGAGCCGCTGGAGGGTCGCTGGTTCACCGACGCCGACGAGCGCCGGTTCGCCCCGGCCGCGGTGGTGAACCAGACGCTGCACGAGCGGCTGGGCGCGCCGGACCTGCGCACGAACCCGACCGTGGTGATCGGGGGCGAGCGACCGGTCCGCGCCACCGTTGTCGGTGTCACCCCGGACGCCTACAGCGACGAGATGCAGTCGGCGTACCTGCTCAACACGCACCAGGCGCAGTGGGGGTTCCAGGGCCAGTACCCCGCCGCACCGTCGCTGGAGGTGTGGGTGCCGCCGGACAGCGCGGACCAGCTGACCGAGGTGGTCACGTCCGACCTGCGCAGCATGCTGGGCGACGAACTGCAGGTCGACGTCTACCGCGTCGACCCGTCCGACTTCGACCTCATCGACAGCCAGCTGCAGTGGGTCATCCGCGGCGTCAGCGTCATCGCGCTGGGCATGGGCGCGCTGGGCCTGCTGAACATCGCGCTGGTGACGGTCCGGTACCGGGTCCGCGAGATCGGCGTGCGGCGCAGCTTCGGCGCGACGTCGGGCCGGGTGTTCTTCTCGGTGATGATGGAGAGCGTGTTCGCGACGCTGGTCGCCGGGCTGGCCGGCGTCATCCTGGCCATCGCGATCGTCAGGAACGTGCCGATCGAGGAGCTCATCGGCGGCGGCAACATCACCGACGTGCCGGCGTTCCCGGTCCGCGCCGCGGTCGAAGGCCTGGTCGCGGCGACGGTGGTCGGGGCCCTCGCGGGCATCCTCCCCGCCACCGTCGCCGTCCGGGTGAAGGTGATCGACGCGATCCGCTTCTGAGGCCTGCGCCGCTGCGATATTGTTAACTTTATGGTTAACGATCCGTACAGGGCGCTGGCCCATCCGATCAGGCGCGGGATCGTGGAACGACTGGCCGGCGGGTCGACGACGGTCGGTGAGGCGACCCGCGACTTCGACGTGTCCAAGCCGGCCATCACCAAGCACCTCAAGGTGCTCGAGGAGGCCGGCGTGGTGACCCGCGTGGTCGACGGGCGTACGCATCGTCTCGAGCTCGAGATGACGAAGCTCGCCGAGCCCGGCGAGTGGATCGCGGCACAGCGGACTCGCTGGGAGCGACTCTTCGACGTCGTCGGCGACTACCTCGACGAGCGCAAGGAGAGCAGATGAGCGACTCGCCTGACCGCGCGCCGGCAGCGCTCCGGATCGTGCGGACCTTCGATGCGCCGGCCACGGCGGTGTTCGACGCGTGGACGAGCGAGGAGGTGCTGCGGCGCTGGTGGCGTCCCGAGCGCGACTGGGAGACTCCGGAGGCCGAGGTGGACCTCCGGATCGGCGGCCCCTTCCGGGTCACGATGCGCAATCCGCATGACGGCGCGGAGAACAGCGGTGGTGGCGAGTTCACCGACATCGACCGCCCTCATCGGCTCGCCTTCACGTGGACCTGGGACGACACGCCCGGCCGGCGGCAGTTCGGCCGCTGACCCCACCCATCAGGAGGAACGACGTGCTACTCGAGAACAAGAATGCGGTGATCTACGGAGCGGGCGGAGCCATCGGCGGTGCCGTTGCCCGCGCGTTCGCCAGGGAGGGGGCGAGGGTCTTTCTCGCCGGGCGCACCCTCGCCTCGCTCGAACCCGTGGCCGAGGAGATCGCCGCCGCGGGCGGAACGGCCGAGACGGCTCAGCTCGACGCCCTCGATCGAGAGCGGGTGGACGAGCACCTGGACGCGGTGGTGGCGACGGCCGGCCGGACGTCTCGCTGAACGCCATCTCGATCCGCGACGTTCAGGGAGTTCCACTCCTGCAGATGTCGCTCGATGACTTCTCCAGCCCGATCACGACCGGGACCACAGCACATTTCGTGACGGCGACGGCGGCGGCTCGGCACATGACCGAGCAGGGGTCAGGCGTCATCCTGACGCTGTCCACCTCAGCGGCGCAGCTGTCCGGGCGAGACCTGCGCTATCACCACGTCGGCGGCTTCGGAACGGCCTGCGCGGCCATCGAGGCATTCTCCCGAACCCTGGCCGGGGAGGTCGGACCCGCGGGTGTCCGCGTCGTCTGCCTGCGACCGGACGCGATCCCGGAGACCTGGCCCGAGGGGTTCCAGGAGCAGGTGTTCGACCACGGAGCGGATCCGCAACGCGCCCAGGCCGGTGGCGCCGGCGCTTCTACGAGACGAAGCTCGGTCTCTCGGCCGAGGAGCAGCCTGACGAGAGCCGCGTCTATCCGTGCGGCGACGGCAGCTCGCTGCACGTGTATCTCTCGCCCGCCCACGCCGGCAAGGCGACCGCGACGCTGGCCACCTGGACCGTGCCCGACGTTGCGGAGATGGTCGCCGAGCTCACCGCCGGCGGCGTCACCTTCGAACGCTACGACGATCCCGCACTGGCATCCGACGCGCAGGGCGTCCACGACTTCGGTGCTGGGCGCGTCGCCTGGTTCAAGGATCCCGACGGCAACACGTTCGCCCTCGAGCAGTAGCCGCCGAGGTCAGTCGACGGCGACGACCGTCGTGCTGGAGGTGGCGGCGTAGCCGACCAGGCCGAGGTACGGGACGCCGGGCTCGAGTCCGGTCCATGCGACCGTCACGTCGGCGGGCTCGCCGGCGCGGGCCGGCAGCGGGTCGGGCGAGACCGTCGCGGTGCCGGTTGCGTCCGCTCCGACGGCGAAGGTGCGCAGGCTGAAGTCGACCGCCGACCCGTCCGGGCTGGAGAACATGTGGACGAGGGCCTGGTAGGTCCCCGGCTCGGGCGCGGTCAGGTCGACCCGTTCGCTGGCCGCGCCGGTCGCCCCGTTGACCGGCAGTTCGGCGCCGTCGGGACCGTAGACGTACAGGTCGTAGTCGGCCGACTCCTGCGCGGCGACGAGGTCGAACCGGGCCAGCGTCGTGCCCTCCGGCACCTCGAACTCCACCAACCGCGACGACGTGTTGCCGGCCGGGTCGGGCGCCTCGCCCGGGGTCAGTGAGCCGTCCGTGACGTCGCCCGGCGCCAGGCCGCGCAGCGTGAGGTCCACGTCGCCGGTCGTCGACGTCGTCACCGGGTAGGTCACCGAGCCGTCGGCGCCGGTCCCGGCCACCTCCGCCGGCGCGGCGACGGCGACCGGGCGGGCCACGATCGGGCTGCGCACCGTCGTCCCGCCGCCGCTCCAGGTCAGCGTGCCGTGCGCGTACTCGTCCAGCGCCGCGCGGGTGCGCGTGAGCGTGACCTCGAACGTCTTGCTCTGACCGGGCCGGCCGAAGTACAGCACCGACGGCGTGACCCGCGCGGTGAAGCCGGGCACGTCGACGGTGGCGCGGTACAGCCCGGGCGTGACGGCGATGACGGTGCGGGTGACGGTCTGCCGCCCGGCCAGCGCGCCGATCGCGATGGACGGCTGGTTGAGGTCGGACGGGTCGATCGGCTCGACGCCGGGGATGCCGCTGTCCTCGCCGGTGCCTTCCAGGAACGCCAGCCAGTCGGCGGTGCCGGACTCGTAGACCAGGCCGGGGTCGAGGAACCGGGCCGGGTCGACGTGCCCCGCGCCGGCGTGGAACCGGTCGCGGTCGGGCGCGCCGGAGGCGACGACCAGGTCGTAGGCCGTCGTCATCATCGCCGACCTGATCGCCGGCGCCGACCACTCCGGGTGCTCCGCCCGGATCAGCGCGGCCAGCCCGGCGACGTGCGGCGACGCCATCGACGTGCCGGAGAGGAAGTCGAAGTCGTTGCCGTTGTGCGGCCCCGGCGCGACCGCCGCGAGCACGTCGACGCCCGGCGCGGAGAGGTCCGGCTTGAGCAGGTCGCCGCCGTTGGCCAGCGCCGGACCGCGGGCGGAGAACCCGGCCAGCACCGGCTTCGGCGTCGGCGGCAGGTCCGTCCGGTCGCCGGTCAGCAGCGCCGCGGTGGCGCCGTCGGCGGCCGCGTACTCCCGGACCGCCGCGGCGTCCTCGGCCCCGACGTGCACCGTCGGGAGCGCGTGGAAGTCGGCGTTCAGCGTCTCGGCCGGGTCCAGGTTGCCGAGCACGACGCCGACGCCGCTGGCCCGCCGCACCTCGGCCGACTTCGCCACCCGGTCGTAGACGCCGCGGTCGCAGATCACGACGGCACCGGCGGCGGCAGCGGCGTCCAGCGACGACGGCGCGCACAGCGCGGCCTCGTCAGGCTCGACGCCGTCCGCCGCGATGTCGCGCGCGTAGACCAGCGGGGTCTGCTCCGGGACGCCGGCGTCGCTGATCATCGAGCCGCGGAAGCGCCGCCCGTCGCCCAGCTCGATGGTGCCCTCGTAGATCTGGTGCGTGCTGGCCGCGACGGTCGTGACCCACGGGCTGTTGTGCGCGACGGTCGACGCGCCCGGCCCGGAGTTCCCCGCCGACACTGCCACGAAGATGTTCGCCGACGCCGCGGAGAGGAAGGCCAGCTCGACCGGGTCGACCAGCGTGTCGGTGGCGCCGGAGATCGAGTAGTTGATGACGTCGACGCCGTCGAGGATCGCCTGGTCGATGGCGGCGACGGAGTCGGACGGGTAGCAGCCGCCGGTCTCCGCGTCGTCGTCCTGCCAGCACACCTTGTACGCCGCGATCGACGCGCCCGGCGCCATGCCCGACCCGGCGCCGAACTGGCGGCCGTTCACCGACATCGGCACGCCGTGGTTCCCGGCCGCCGTGCTGGCGGTGTGGCTGCCGTGGCCGTCGCCGTCGCGGGTGGACAGGTGCTCGTTCGGGTCGCCGTGCTCCGGCGGCACGTTGGCGACGAAGCCGTCCTCGTAGTAGCGGGCCGAGACGAGCTTGCCGTTGCACAGGTCCGCGGTCCAGTTCTCGCCGGGCTCGCACGCGCCGGTGAACGTGTCGCCGTTCGCCTTGCGCACCGCCGTGCCGGTGTCGGACGTCCGGTAGGCGACGCCGACCTCGCCGGTGGGGCGGTCGCCCAGCTCCGGCCCGGTGAACGACGCGTTCTCCGGCCAGATGCCGGTGTCGATGACGCCGACGACGACGCCCTGCCCGGCCTCGGTCGTCCCGCCGAGCGCCGCCCACACGCCGTCGTCACCGGTCAGCCCCAGGAACTCCGGCGAGGCGACGGTGTCGGCGGCGCGCGGCGTGTCGGGCACGACGGCGAGCACCTGCGGGTCGGCGGCCAGCTCGGCGGCCTGCGCCGCGGTCAGCTCGGCGGCGAACCCGTTCACCGCGACCGTGTACTGGTACAGCGGCTCGGCGCCGACGCCGTCGGCCAGCTCGTCCTGCCGCGCGTCGAGATGCGCCCGGTAGTCGCGGACCGCGCGGTCGCCGGCCCGCAGCCGCTCGCCGTCACCGGGCGCCGTCGCCGCGAGCCCGCGCACCCCGCCCTCGTAGCCGGCCGCCGGCGACCCCGTCAGCACGACGACATAGGAGCCGTCGGCGAAGTCGCGGGGCGACGGCGGCGCCAGGCCGCCCGGTGCGGCGACGGCGGTCGAGGCGGCGGCCAGGGCGGCGGCGCTCGCGAGCGCGACGACGAGGCGGGTGCGGCGGGGCGGGTGCGCCACGGGCGTCCTCCGGGGAGTGGTGACATTCGTCATGGTCAGGCCCCGCATCGGTCATCGAGGCCGGTGACATCGCCCACCGGACATGGCCGCGTGCCCCGGCCACGATGGGTTCATGAGAGAGATCGAACCATCCGCGGGGCCGCGAGGAGGCCGGAATGGCTGACGTTGTCGAGGTCTCCGACGTGCGCCGCAGCTTCGGCGACTACGAGGCCGTGCGGGGCGTGACGTTCACCGTCGCGCGCGGCGAGCTGTTCGCGCTGCTCGGCACGAACGGTGCCGGGAAGACGTCCACCCTCGAGGTGGTCGAGGGGCTGGCCCGGCCGAGCGGCGGCTGGATCCGGGTGCTCGGCCGCGACCCCTACGCCGACCGGGCCGCGGTGCGGCCGCGGATCGGCGTCATGCTGCAGCAGGGCGGCTTCCCGGCCGACCTCACGGTGACGGAGACGGCGGTGATGTGGGCGGGGACGCTCACCGCGCCGCGGCCGGTCGCCGAGGCGCTGGAGCTGGTCGACCTCGCCCACCGCGCCGGAGTCCCGGTGAAGCAGCTGTCCGGCGGTGAGCGGCGCCGGCTCGACCTCGCGGTGGCCGTCCTGGGCCGGCCGGACGTGCTGTTCCTCGACGAGCCGACCACCGGGCTGGACCCGGAGAGCCGCCGCAACACCTGGCAGCTGGTCCGTCAGCTGCTCGAGGACGGCGTCACCGTGCTGCTGACCACCCACTATCTCGACGAGGCCGAGGAGCTGGCCGACCGGCTGGCGATCATGCACCGCGGCCGGATCGTCCGCACCGGCACCGTCGCCGAGGTGGTCGCGTCGCAGCCGGCGACGGTGGCGTTCGCGCTGCCGCCGGCGGTGACCCGCGACCGGCTGCCCGAGCTGCCCGGGACGTTGGTCCTCGACCACGGCGGCCGGGTCGAGCTGCACACCGACACGATGCAGGCGACGCTCACCGGGCTGTTGCTGTGGGCCCGCGAGCACGGCGTCGAGCTGCGCGACCTGTCGGCCCGGCCGGCATCGCTGGAGCAGGCGTTCCTGGCGGTGGCGTCCTCGGAGCCCGATGCGCAGGCCGAGCGAGCGGAGGTGGCGGCATGAGCGCCCTGACGTTGTCCGGAACGCCTCGCCGCGTGCGGTCGCTGGCGGTCGCCGAGCTGAAGCTGCTGGTCCGCAACCGGACCGCCGTGTTCACCGCCGTCGGGCTGCCGGTGCTGTCGGTGCTCGGGCTCAACGCGATCGGCATCGGCGAGGAGGGCGACGTTCCGGTCGCGGCGCTGGCCGTGATCATGCTGGCCGGGTTCTCGCTGCTCTACGTCGTCTACTACAACCTGGTGACGGCGTACGTGGCGCGCCGCGAGGAGCACGTGCTGAAGCGGCTGCGGGTCGGCGAGCTGACCGACGCGGAGATCCTGGCCGGCACCGCGCTGCCGTCGGTGGTCGTTGCGGTCGTGCAGATCGTGCTGACGTGGGCGGTCGCGGCGGTGGCGTTCGGCATCGACCTGCCGGTGAACGCCGTGCTGATCCTGGCCGGCCTGCTGGTGGGCGTCGTGGTGTTCGTGCTGCTGGCGGCGGTGTCGACGACGTTCACGCGCAACGTCGAGACCGCTCAGCTGAGCACGTTGCCGCTGCTGTTCGCCTGCATGATCTTCTCCGGCATCATCGGGCCGCGCGACTCGCTGCCCGAGGGCGTGCAGGCGGTAGCGCAGCTGCTGCCGCTGAGCCCCCTCGTCGACCTGATCCGGCTCGGGCTGAGCGGGGTGGCGCCCGACGGCGACACCGTCGACTTCGCGGCGAGCTGGACCGAGGCGGCGGTGCCGGCCGTGATCGCGGTGGCGTGGGTCGGCCTGGGCGTGTGGGCGGTGCGCCGCTGGTTCCGGTGGGAGCCGCGGAGCTGAGGGGTCCGTGACAAGCTGATGTCCGTGTCGACGGTCACCCGGTGGTGGGAGCGGCGGAGCGAGCTGCAGCGCTTCGACCTCTACACCCGCGGGACGCTGTACTCCATGCTGGCCGCCTCGCCGCTGGCCGGGCTGTTCCTCGCGTCGGCCGGCACCGGCGGCCCGTCCGCGCCGGCCGTCCTGACCTTCATCGCCGTGTTGGCCGGGCAGGCCGCCGTCGCGTTCATGGTCCTGCGGGCCGGCCTCGAGTGGTTCCTCGGCCGCGGGCCATGGCCGTACCGGTGGACTGTCGCCCTGCTGGTCGCGACGGTGGCCGCCGCGGGCGCGGCGCTCGCGGTGTTCGGCTGGGACGCGCCGCCCGAACCGGGCGTCACCGACGGCGTCGTCACGGCCTTCGCGATCGTGCTGGCCGCCGGCATCGCGGTCGGCGCGCTGACCACGCGGATCGCGAGCCCGCAGCTCATGGTGCTGGCGTCGGTCATCGGCGGCGCCGTGGTCGTTGCCGGGCTGCTGAGCGACTGGCCGCGGCAGAGCGCCCTCGGCACCGGGTTCGCGGCGCTGTTCGGCTACCTCGGCGGCTGGTCGGCGTTCCGCGCATCGGTCTGGATGCTGGGCGTCGTATGGGAGCTGGACCGGTCCCGGCAGGTGCAGGCCGACCTCGCCGTCGCCGAGGAACGGCTGCGGTTCGCCCGCGACCTGCACGACGTCCTGGGCCGCAACCTGTCCGTCATCGCCGTCAAGAGCGAGCTGGCCGCCGCGCTGGCCCGGCGCGGCCGCGACGACGCGGGCGACGAGATGATGGCCGTGCGCGACATCGCGCAGGAGTCGCTGCGCGAGGTCCGCGACGTCGTGCGCGGCTACCGCGAGGTCGACCTGACGACCGAGCTGGCCGGCGCCCGGTCGGTGCTGCGGTCGGCCGGCGTGGCGACGCGGGTGGTCGGCGAGGTCGACGCGCTGCCGCCCGACGTGCAGGCCGTGCTCGGCTGGGTGGCCCGCGAGGGGACCACCAACGTGCTGCGGCACAGCGCGGCGGCGACCTGTGTCATCACGCTGGCGCGCGAGGATGGCTGCGTGACGCTGACGATGGAGAACGACGGCGCGTTCGCTTTGTCCGCTGAGTCGAGGTCGGATGCCGGGTCCGGGCTGTCTGGGCTGGCCGAACGGCTGCGCGAGCTCGGCGGGTCGCTGGCGGCCGACCGGCTCGACGGCGACCGGTTCCGGCTGGCCGCGCGGGTGCCGTCTGTTGCCGCTGCTGGGGAGGCGTCGTGATCCGCGTCCTACTCGCCGATGACGAGAACCTGATCCGGTCCGCGCTGCGGGCGCTGCTGTCGCTGGAGGACGGCATCGAGGTCGTCGCCGAGGCCGCCACCGCCGACGAGGCGCTCGCGATGGCCCGCTCGTTCTCCCCGGACGTCGCGGTGCTGGACCTGCAGCTGCCTGACCGCGACGGCATCGCGCTGGCCGCCGAGCTGCACGCGTCGGTGCCCGGCTGCCGGACGATGATCGTCACCAGCCACGGCCGGCCGGGCTATTTGAAGCGGGCGCTGGCCGCGGGGGTGGGCGGTTTCCTCCCCAAGACGGTGTCGGCCTCGGTGCTGGCGCAGGTGGTCCGGACGGTGCACGCCGGCGGCCGGTACGTCGACCCCGAGCTGGCCGCCGAGGCGATCAGCGCCGGCGACAGCCCGCTGACGGCGCGCGAGTCGGACGTCCTCGAGCTGGCCGCGGAGGGTGCGCCGGTCGAGGAGATCGCGCGCCGGGCCGCGCTGACGCCCGGGACCGTGCGCAACTACCTCTCGTCGGCGGCGTCGAAGCTGGGGGCCGCGAACCGCCACGAGGCCGTGCACGTCGCCCGTCGCCACGGCTGGATCTGATCGGCCCGCCCCCGCACCCGCCCGCCCCTCCGAGAAGTTGATCTTGGAGTAATGCCAGTATTCATCGGACATCCCGGACCGTAATTGCCCGCTTACTCCAAGATCAACTTCGGGGTGGGCGGGGGAGGCGGGACGACAGGCGGGGGAGCGGGCGCCAGGTCGGGGTCGTCCGCGGCGAAGGTGTGGATGGGGCCGGGCGGGGTGGAGGCGGTCTCGAAGCGGACGGTGACCCGGCCCCGTCCCGACCCCCACACCCAGCCGGGACCGTGCGCCGCGTGCACGACGTCCATGCCGGGGGACCAGGAGGGGCGCTCGTGCAGGGCCTCCTCGACCTGGACGTCGGGCTCCTCCTCGGCCGGTGGCTCGGCGGCGTCGGTGACGAAGAGGTCGTCCTGCACCCAGTCGGACAGCCCTGACACGCCGACCCCGAGCAGCCGGACGCCGCCGGTGGTGTCGACGTCGGACAGCAGGCGGGTCGCGACGCGGGACAGCACGCGCACGTCGTCGGCCGGGGCCGGCAGGGTGGCCGACCGCGACAGCGTGGTGAAGTCGTGCAGCCGCGTCTTCACGGTGATCGTCCGCCCGGACAGCCCGGCCTTGACCAGCCGCCCGGCCACCCGTTCGGCCAGCCGGGCGACGATCGCCGCCAGCAGCGCAGGGTCGGTGAGGTCGCGGTCGAAGGTGTCCTCGACGCTGACGGACTTGGACTCGCGGTCGGTGCTGACCGGGCGGTCGTCCTGGGCGAGCGACAGCCGGTGCAGGGAGCGGCCGTGCGACTCGCCGAGCAGGTCGACGAGGTCGGGCTCGGTGATACGGGCGAGGTCGCCGATGGTCTTGACGCCGAACCGGGCGAGCCGGGCGGCGGTCGCCGGGCCGACGCCGGGCAGGGCGCGGATCGGCAGCGGGTGCAGCAGGTCGAGCTCCGTGCCCGGCTCGATGACCACCAGGCCGTCGGGTTTCGCCTGCTCGGAGGCGATCTTGGCCATCAGCTTGGATGCGGCGACGCCGACGGAGGCCGTCACCCCGGTCTCATCGACGATGGTCGATCGGAGCTCGCCGGCCACCGCCCGTACCTCGTCGGCCGACGACGGCACGCCGGCGGCGCTCCCGGCGAGGTCGACGAACGCCTCGTCCAGCGACAGCGGCTCGACCACCGGCGACAACTCTCGCAGCCGGGCCATGACGACCGCGCTGACCGCCCGGTAGACGCCGAACCGGCCGGACAGGTAGGCGGCGTTCGGGCAGCGCGACCGCGCCTCGCTCATCGACATCGCCGACCGGACCCCGAACACGCGCGCCTCGTAGGACGCCGTCGACACCACGCCGCGCGCCCCCAGCCCGCCCACGATGACCGGTTTGCCCCGTAGCGACGGCTTGTCGCGCTGCTCGACGGAGGCGAAGAATGCGTCCAGGTCGAGATGGAGGACGCGCATGTCCCGATCGTCGCACGCCACACCGACATACGCGCCGATGGCTGAGGTACGGTTGCGCCGCGACCCGGAGTTCACGCCGGCCCGTCATGTCAGGAGTAGGCGAGAGAAGGTTCCGATGACCGCGATCGTCGTGGGCTACGTCCCCAAGTCCGAGGGCCGGGCCGCACTGCGCCGGGCCGCCGAGGAGGCGCGGCTGCGGGGCGCGCGGCTGATCGTCGTCAACTCCGCCCGGGGCGGGCGTGACTTCGACGACGACGACGCCATCAAGGCCGACGCCGAGCTGGCCACCGTCAGCCAGCAGCTCAAGGACGCCGGCATCGAGGCCGAGGTGCGCCAGCTGGTGCGCGGCATGGACGTGGCCGAGGACCTGATCGCGGTGGCCGAGGAGAACGCGGCCGATTTCATCGTCATCGGCCTGCGCCGCCGCAGCCCGGTCGGTAAGTTGATCTTGGGAAGCAACGCCCAGCGTATCCTGTTGGATGCACCGTGCCCTGTCTTGGCGGTCAAGGCAGAGGACGTGGATTGAGAAGGGTTCCCCCGACGTGACGACGTTGTACCTAGCGGGCGACCCCGCGGCCGACGCGCTGCTGGCGCGCGACCCGTTCGCGCTGCTCACCGGCATGCTGCTGGACCAGCAGGTGCCCATGGAGAAGGCCTTCTCCGGCCCGGCGGTCATCGCCGAGCGCATGGGCGGCGTCGACCACCTCGACCCCGCGGCCATCGCCGCCCACGATCCCGAGGCGTTCGCCGAGATCTTCTCCCGCACGCCGGCCGTGCATCGGTTCCCGGGGTCCATGGCCGGGCGGGTGCAGAAGGTCGCGGCGTACGTCGCCGAGCACTACGGCAACGACGCGGCGAACATCTGGGCCGGCACCACCACCGGCGTTGAGCTGTTGAAGCGGCTCAAGGCGCTGCCCGGGTTCGGCGAGCAGAAGGCCAAGATCATGGTCGCGCTGCTGGGCAAGCAGATCGGCGTGCGGCCCGACGGCTGGCGCGAGGCGGCCGGCGACTACGGCGTCGAGGGCGCCACCCGGTCGGTGGCCGACGTCGTCGACGCCGACACCCTGACCCAGGTGCGGGCGACGAAGCGGGAGATCAAGCGTGCGGCGAAGGCCTAGCGGTAATGCGACCGGCTGACGCGCAGCGCCTGCTCGGTGCGCTGGCCGGCGTCGACGCGCCCGTGGGATTCGCCGTCTTCGACGAGGAGCACCGGTTCCTCGCCATCAACGCCGCCCTGGCGGAGCGGTCCGGCAAGGGCATCGCCGACCACCTCGGGCGGGCGCCGGCCGAGGTGCTGCCGCCGGAACTGGCCGCGCACACCGACGAGATGATCGAGCGGGTCCTGCGCACCGGCGAGGCGGTCGAGGCCGAGGAGCCGGCCGTCTCGGGGCGCACCGACACCTATCACCTGCACTCGTCCTGGTACCTGGTCGACGAGGGCCGCGGCCGCGAGGTCGCCATGTTCGTCGTCGACGACACCTCCCACCAGCGCGCCATCTCGTCGCTGCGCCGCAGCCGGGCCCGCAACGCGCGGCTGCTCGAGGTGTCCGACGTCCTGTCGCGGGCCGTGACGGTGCGCGAGGTGGCCGACGGCGCCGCCGCGCTGGGCCGGCGCAACGTCCAGGCGCTGCGCACCGCCGTCACGCTGATCGGCCCCAACGCGCGGCCGTACCCCGTCACCACCGGGCTCGGCGAGGGCGAGGACGTCCCCGTCTGGCCGCACCAGGCCGTCACGCCGACCGACGAGGTGCTGCGCAGCGGCTGGCCGATGTTCCTCGGCAGCCGCGAGCGCGCCCGTGCGGCCGCGCCCGGCGACCCCGTCTTCGGCGATTTCCTCGACCGCACCGACGAACGCGCCTGGGCGGTGCTGCCGCTGGCCGGCGAGGAGGGCTGCGTCGGCGCCGTCCGGTTCTCCTTCGCCACGGAGCAGGACTTCGACTCCGACCAGTGCCGGTTCCTGCGCGCCGTCGCCCAGCAGTGCTCGCTGGCGTTCGCCCGGGCCCGGCTGTTCGAGCGGGAGCGGACGGCGGCCGCGTCGCTCAGCCAGGGGCTGCTGCCGCGGCGGCTGCCGACGGTGGCCGGCGTCGAGCTGGCGGCGCGCAGCCGCACCGACGTCGGCGAGCACTCCGTCGGCGGCGACTGGTACGACGCGCTGGTCATGCCCGACGGCGAGCTGGGCCTGGTGGTCGGCGACGTCATGGGCCACGGCGTCACGGCGGCCAGCGCCATGGGCGAGATGCGGGCGGCGCTGCGGGCGCTGGCGCTCACCGACCCCGACCCCGCGGCGGTGCTCGGCGGGCTGGACCGCCTGGTCGAGCGCGACGACGCCGTCGAGATGGTCACCGTCGTGTACGCCCTGGTCGACCCCGTCAACGGGACCGTCCGGGTCGGCGACGCCGGGCACCTGCCGCTGATCCGCATCCCCGAGGTCGGCGCCGTCGAGCTGGTCGACGCCGGCGCCGGCACCACGCCGATCGGCGTCACCGAGCCGCGGTCGACGCAGTCGGTGCGGTTGTGGCCCGGCGACGTGCTGATCGCGTTCACCGACGGTCTGATCGAGTCCAGGGTGCGGTCGCTGGAGGAAGGCTTCGCCCAGTTGCTGCGCTGCCTGGAGGAACAGCGCGGCGTCCCGCTCGAGCAGTTGCTCGACGCCGTCGTGCGGCGCATGCAGATCGACGGCGCCGCCGACGATCAGACGATTCTCGCGCTACGGTGGGCCGGGCGGTGAGACATCGGCGTGGGCGGCGGCCTTTCGGGATGAACAGGACCCGTGTGCTGTGCCACAATGATGTGTTGCCGTCGCCACCTCGCGTACTGCGCTGCCCTTAACCAAAGACATCGAGAGGTCGTACGTGTCGTCGAGCTCGTCCAGCACCAAGAACGCCCGGATCCTGGAGCTGCCGTCGGTCCAGGCGCTTGTCACCCAGGGACGGAAGTCGGGCTCGGTCACCGCTGAAGATGTCCGGGTCGCCTGCGGTGCCGCCGACCTGGCGATGAAAGAGAGCCGGTTCGTCGTCGAGCATTTGAAGTCGACCGGTATTACCGTCGAGGTAGCGGCGGCGGACTCGCGGAGTCCGCGCAAGCGTGTCGCTGCGGCGACGTCCACCCGTTCGACAGCGGTGGCGACCGCGGCAGCCAAGAAGACCGAGCCGGCGGCCAGGAAAGGCGAGGGATCTGTGAAAACGGCGGTGAAGAAGGCGAAGGCCGACGTCCACGACACGGCTGGTGCGGGCCTAGCTGAGGAGGCCGCCGCGGCGGCGCCCAAGGGCCGGGGCCGCAAGAAGGCCGTCAAGGCGGCCGACGCGCCGGCCAAGGAGGCCGGCGCCGCCGGCCCCGACGGCGAACCCGACCCCGGCGAACTGGCCGCCGAGGAAGCCAAGATCGAGGACGAGGGCTTCATCCTCTCCGAGGACGACGACACCGACGAGCCCGAGCAGCAGGTCGCCGTCGCCGGCGCCACGGCCGACCCGGTCAAGGACTACCTCAAGCAGATCGGCAAGGTCCCGCTGCTGAACGCCGGCGAGGAGGTCGAGCTCGCCAAGCGCATCGAGGCCGGCCTGTTCGCCGAAGAGAAGCTGGCCGAGCAGGGCGACACCATGCCGGCGAAGCTCCGCAACGAGCTGGAGTGGATCGCCGAGGACGGCCGCCGGGCCAAGAACCACCTGCTCGAGGCCAACCTCCGCCTCGTCGTCTCGCTGGCCAAGCGCTACACCGGCCGCGGCATGCTCTTCCTCGACCTCATCCAGGAAGGCAACCTCGGCCTCATCCGCGCCGTCGAGAAGTTCGACTACACCAAGGGCTTCAAGTTCTCCACCTACGCCACCTGGTGGATCCGGCAGGCCATCACCCGCGCCATGGCCGACCAGGCCCGCACCATCCGCATCCCGGTGCACATGGTCGAGGTCATCAACAAGCTCGCCCGGGTGCAGCGGCAGATGCTGCAGGACCTCGGCCGCGAGCCCACGCCGGAGGAGCTGGCCACCGAGCTGGACATGACCCCCGAGAAGGTGGTCGAGGTCCAGAAGTACGGCCGCGAGCCCATCTCGCTGCACACCCCGCTCGGCGAGGACGGCGACAGCGAGTTCGGCGACCTCATCGAGGACTCCGAGGCCATCGTCCCGGCCGAGGCGGTCTCGTTCACGCTCCTGCAGGAGCAGCTGCACGCCGTCCTCGACACCCTCTCCGAGCGCGAAGCCGGCGTCGTCTCGATGCGCTTCGGCCTCACCGACGGCCAGCCGAAGACGCTCGACGAGATCGGCAAGGTCTACGGGGTCACCCGCGAGCGCATCCGGCAGATCGAGTCCAAGACCATGTCGAAGCTTCGCCACCCGTCCCGTTCCCAGGTACTGCGCGACTACCTCGACTGAGCGTCCGTCGTGCGGGTCGGCCACCGGCCGGCCCGCATGGCCTCGTCGGCGGGCCGCGCCGGGAAGAGCAGCTCCATGATCGACCGAGCCAGCCAGTCCTCGTACCGCTGAGCCGGCCACCCGAGCCGCGCCGTGAGCTTCTCGAAGTTCGCGCCGTCGATCATGATCCACACACTGGCAGCGAGTTCGTCGGTCCCGACATCGGTGCGCAGCCAGTCACGTGACCTGAGCAGCGCGACGAGGTCGCGGACGTTGCCGTGGACGAGCCGGATCACCTCGGACCACTCGGCCTCGATGTCCGGGTCGTCCGCGGCGGCCGAAGCGAACGCACGCATGAGCCCGCTGCTCCTGGCGTTGATCTCGCTCACCAGGCGGGCGGCGGCTCGGGCGAATCCCTCGGGACTCTCCTGACGCAGCAGCGCGCCCGACTCGGGCACGTCGAGAATCGACTCGTCGGCCTCGCGGCCGAAGGTGCGCAGCCGGACGGCCGCGCCCAGGAGGCTCCGCTTCGGGCCCTGTGCCTGGACGGTCTCGACCGAGACCTCGGCCGCCTCGGCGATGCGAGCGAGGGTGGTGCGGGAGTACCCGTGCGACGCGAAGAGCTCGGCGGCCGCATCGATCACCCGCCGCCGAGTGGCGGCGGCCTGCTCCGCCCGGAGCGTCGACGAGTACCGGCGAACGGAAATGACTACCCCCTCGATGGGTTGACCACTATCGCATAGTACTCAATACTGCACCAAGCTGATCGACCTGGCCGAGGGGGCCACGATGTCCGACATCCTGATCGCCAGTGTGCCGATCCACGGGCACGTCACGCCGCTCCTCGCCGCCGCCGCGGGCCTCGTCGAGCGCGGTCACCGGGTCCGGTTCCTCACCGGGGCGCGCTTCGCGTCGCTCGTCGAGGAGACCGGCAGCTCCTTCGTCGCCCTCCCCGCCGAGGCGGACTACGACGATCGGCGGCTCGACGAGGTGATCAAGGACCGGCCTCGGGGGATCGCCGGCCTGCGCTTCGACGTCAGGCAGATCTTCCTCGCGCCAGCGCCGGCCCAGTATCGGGCGCTGCTGTCGCAGCTGGCCGAGCCCACGACGGCCGTGCTGGTCGACCCCACCTTCTTCGGGGCGTTCCTGCTCACCGGCCACCCCGCGCACGCCCGCCCTCCGGTGATCTACGGCGGGCTCACCCCGCTGCCACTGGCGTCGCCGCATGTGCCGCCGTTCGGGCTCGGCCTGCAGCCGATGGGCGGCCCGCTGCGGCGCCTCGACACGACCCGCAACAGGGCGCTGCGGTTCCTCGTCGAGCGCGTCGTCTTCAGGCCGGTGCAGCGCGAGGTCGACGCGCTCTACCGCTCGGTGCACGCCCGCCCGGCGAACGCCTTCCTCCTCAACTGGCTCAGCACCGTCGACGCGATCGTGCAGTTCTCGGTGCCGGCGTTCGAGTACCCGCAGCCGGGCGCCGCTGTGCCCACGTACTTCTCCGGACCGTTGACCCGGCCGACGACGGCGGCCGTGGCGGCGGACCTGCCGGACTGGTGGGACGACCTCCGGACGACGACGCCGGTCGTGCATGTCACCCAGGGCACGATCGCCAATTCCGATCTCACCGCACTGATCCGGCCGACCCTCGACGGGCTCGCCGGCGAGGACGTCCTGGTGGTGGTGACGACCGGACACCGCCCGGTCGAGGAGCTCGGACCGGTGCCGGACAACGCGCGGGTCGCGCGGTTCCTGCCCTACGACCTGCTCCTTCCGCTGGTCGACGTGATGGTGACCAACGGCGGATACGGCGGCGTGCACTACGCCTTGGCCCACGGCGTGCCCCTCGTCGCCGCCGGTGTCACCGAGGACAAGCCGGAGGTGTGCGCCCGTGTCGCCTGGTCCGGGGCCGGCGTGAACCTCCGCACCGGACGGCCCCGCGCGCGCCCCGTGCGGCGCGCCGTGCTCGAGGTGCTCGGATCGTCGAGTCATCGGGCGGCGGCCACCGTCATCGCCGGCCAGATCGCCCGGTCGCGCGGGGTGGACGAGCTCGTCGCCGTCATCGAGGACCTCGACGAGCGCCGCGCCCGAGCCGGCCGGGCCTGAACCCGTCTCGCGGACCGGTGGCACAATCGCACGGTGACCCACATTCTCGTGCCGTACCACCTCGATGAGCACCGGCCCGGCCTCGACGTGCCGTACGAGCCGGCGGTGACGGTGAGCCGCGACCTGACCGGCGACGACGTCTGGGAGCGGGTCGGCGGGCTGTACGCCGAGGTCGCCGACGTCGTGGCGGCGGACGTGCGCGGCGGGCAGGTGCCGCTGGTGATGTCCGGCGACTGCATGGTCTCGCAGGCCGTCGTCGCCGGGGTGCAGCGCGCGCACGACCGCGCAAGCCCGTCGATCGTCTGGTTCGACGCGCACGGCGACGTGCAGACGCTGGAGACGACGACGTCGGGATATCTGGGCGGGATGCCGCTGCGCATGCTGGCCGGCTACCGGCCAGAGCTGCTCGCCGACCGGCTCGGGCTGGCGCCGATCGCCGAGGACCGCATCGTGCTGGTCGACGGGCGGGACCTGGACCCGCCGGAGCGCGACTACCTGGCCGCCTCGAACATCCGGCAGGTCTTCACCGCCGAGCTGGACGCGGACGGCGTCCCGCTCGGCCCGGTCTACCTGCACGTCGACCTCGACGTCGTCGACGGGGCGGAGCTGCCCGGCCTGCTGTTCCCGACGCCGGGCGGGCCGTCGGCGAGCGAGGTCGGCCAGGCGATCCGCCGCGTGCTCGACACGGGACGAGTCGCCGCCGTCGGCCTGGGCTGCACCTGGCACGAGGGCCAGGACGGCCAGGGCGCGGCCGAGCGGGTCCGCGCCGCCCTGCCGTTCTAGGCCGGCCGGCGGACCAGCTCGATGTTGCCGCCGATCCGCCGGGCGCCGAACCCCGCGAACAGCGCGTTCGACCCGTCGTTGGTCTCGTCGACCTCGCAGACCACCTCGGCGGCGCCGCGTTCGTGCATGATGCCAAGGACCCGGGCCACCAGCGCACGGGCCAGCCCGCGCCGCCGGTACGCCGCCCGCACGCCGATCAGACCGAGCCGTGGCACGGAGGGCCGGATCCACACCCGCACCAGCCCGGCGTAGCCGCCGCTGCCGCCGTCGACCGCGATCAGGTAGGTCGACGGGTCGAACTGCGGGTCGTCGAAGGTCTCGCGCCGGAACGCCTCCGGGTCGGTGCGCCACGCGTCGACGCCCGGCACGGAGCGGCGCAGGTCCTGGTCGAGAGCGGCCAGCCGGACGAGGTCGGCGTCGGCCGCGGACACCACGCCGAAGCCGTCCGGCCACGAGCTGCCGTCCGGCGGCGCGGTCGGGACGGCGTACACGTGCTCGCGCCGCGCGACGGTGAACCCGCGGCCGGTCAGCAGGGCGAGCCGGTCGCCGTCGTCCTCGCCGGCCTCGGTGTAGAGGTCGCCGTCGTGCTCCGCCAGGACGGCGTCGAGCTGCGGCCCGCCGGCGTCGCCCGGCAGCACCAGGTACGTGCGGGCGTCGGGGCGGGACATGATCATGCCACCGACGCTAGCGGCGCCGCCGTCGCCAGAGCCACCGAATAATCGTGCCCGCATACACTGGCGACATGTCGTCCTCGGGCCAGATCACGCCGCGTCGATCCGTGCCGCCGGCCCTCACGGCCGCCCTCCCGGTGTTCGTCCTCGTGCTGCTCATGTGGGTCGAGGAGATCATCGACGCGCTCCCGGGCGTGAACCTCGACCAGTACGGCATCCGGCCGCACGACCCCGAGGGGCTGGTCGGCATCGTCACGGCGCCGTTCCTGCACGGCGGGTTCGGCCACCTCATCGCCAACACCGGCGCGTTCCTGGTGCTGGGCTGCCTCATCGCCATCACGACGCAACGGTTCTGGGCGGTCACCATCGGCGTCGCGCTGGTCGGCGGGTTCGCCACCTGGCTGGCGGCGTCGCCCAACAGCGTGCACATCGGGGCCAGCGGCGTGGTCTACGGCTACGCCGCGTTCCTGGTGGCCTGGGGCGTGCTGAGCCGCCGGGCGGTCGCCGTGGTGGTCGCGGTCATCGTGGTGCTGATGTACGGCGGCATCGTGGTCGGCGTGCTGCCCGGCCAGCCCGGCATCTCGTGGCAGGGCCACCTGTTCGGCGCGCTGGCCGGTGTGCTCATGGCCTGGCTGCTGCGGGGGAGCGGGACGAAGAGTCGCGCGTGAAGCGCATGTCCATCCAGTGCCGCCAGGCGCCGTCGTCGAGACGGTCCCAGCGTGCGGCCATGCTCGCGCCGTCGTCGGCGACCACCAGCCGCGACCGCGTGTCCGGCCCGGTCAGCGTGACCACGCCTTCGTCGTCGACCCGGACGGTCATGGTGCCAGTGGTGCCGTCGCTGTTGTAGGCCCGCGCGACGCAGGTGTCGCCGTCGGCGTCCTCGCCGAACACCTCCAGCGCCTGGTAGGGCTCGCCGTCGACGGTCACGTCGACGTGGTGGACGAGGAAGTGCCGGCCGGGCAGCCATTCGTAGACGTCGCTGCCCTTGATGCGCACGATGGGGTCGTCCACCGTCTCGCCCTCGGACGTCCAGCTGCCGATCAGCGGGTCGAGGCGTTCCATGAGGTCCCTCCTCGGGTAGGCTATGTAAGCAACTTCTTACATACTACCCGGAGGGGACGTGGACGACACCTTGCGCGCGGTCGCCGACCCGACCCGCCGGGCGATCATGGAGCTGGTGCGCGACGGTGAACGCTCGGCCGGCGACATCGCCGCCAGGTTCCCGGGCATGAGCCGCCCGGCCGTGTCGCAGCACCTCAAGGTACTGGTCGACGCGGGACTGGTGGACGTGCGCCGCGACGGCAACCGCCGGCTCTACGCGCTGCGGCCGGAGGGCCTGGCCGACGCGGCCGGGTTCATCGAGCGCATGTGGTCGGCTCAGTTGCGAAAGCTCAAGGAAGCAGTGGAGACAGAATGATCGAGCAGACCATCCGCATCGACGCCCCACCCGAGCGGGTGTGGGCGTACTTCACCGACGCCGGGAAGCTGGCCCGGTGGTGGGGGAGCGCCGAGGTGGACGCCCGCCCCGGCGGCCTCCTGCGCGTCGCGATGGACGGAGGGCCGGACCCGGTGATGCGGGGCGAGTTCGTCGAGCTGCGCCCGTACGAGCGGCTGGTGTTCACGTTCGGCTGGGAGCCGGGGCCCGGTGTGCCCGACGTCGCGCCCGGCGGCTCGCGGGTCGAGGTCGAGCTCACGCCCGACGTCGACGGCACCGTCGTGACGCTGCGCCACAGTGGTCTGCCGGCGACGCTGCGCGGCGAGACCATTGTCGGGTGGCGTATCGTCCTTCGTCGCCTCGCGGTAGAGGTGGCCGAAGGCCACTAGCAGATGGTTCGGCCGCCTCGCGAACGAGGCGGCCGACAGGCGACTATGAGGGGTGAGTCAGTCGGTGGCGGGGGTGGGCTGGGGCTGGAGGCGGTCGGTCTCGTCGTGCCACTCGAGCGCGACGGGACGGAGCTTGGCCTCGTGCCGGTGGCCGTGGTGACCGCAGAAGAGCAGGTCACCCTCCTTGAGGACGACGCGGACGTACGCCTGGGCGCCGCAGCTGTCGCAGCGGTCGGTTGCCTTCAGAGGGCCGGTAGCGAGAGCCGTAGTAGTCACGTCGCCTGCCTTCCTGATCGTTGGTCCACCGTGGGTGCCGGTGTGGTGTGCATCCGTACCAACATGTAATCACCCCCAGGCGTTCCCGCATCTCGAGCGGGCGGTGGTTCGCTCTGCGCGTAATCGGCACGCTGTGACACTGGTCACCTGATCGAGTTCGTCAACACGTTCGGACGAGGCCGTCCAGCGCGCCTGCGCCGGTTCCGTCGGTGCCAGGGCTTACGCTGACAATGCATGTGCTCACCGCTAGGGAGGAACCGTGACCGCCGAGCGTGCCGACGCCCTGACCGCCGGTGGCGACTACACCGCCCGCCACCTGTCGGTGCTCGAGGGCCTGGAGGCCGTGCGCAAGCGGCCGGGCATGTACATCGGCTCCACTGACTCCCGTGGTCTCATGCACTGCCTCTGGGAGATCATCGACAACGCCGTCGACGAGGCGCTGGGCGGGTTCTGCGACCGCGTCGAGGTCGTCCTGCACGCCGACGGCTCGGCCTCGGTCAGCGACAACGGCCGCGGCATCCCGGTCGACATCCACGCGAAGTCCGGCCTGTCCGGCGTCGAGGTCGTCTACACCAAGCTGCACGCCGGCGGGAAGTTCGGCGGCGGCTCCTACGCGGCCACCGGCGGCCTGCACGGCGTCGGCGCCAGCGTCGTCAACGCGCTGTCCGAGCGGGTCGACGTCGAGGTCGACCGCGGCGGCCGCACGCACGCCATGTCGTTCCGGCGCGGCGAGCCCGGCGTCTGGGACGGCGACGGCCCGGCGGCCGCGTTCTCGCCGTTCACCGACCACTCCGAGCTGCGCATCACCGGCCGGGTCGCCAAGCGGGTCACCGGCACCCGGGTCCGCTTCTACGCCGACCGGCAGATCTTCCTGCGCGACACGTCCTACTCCTGGGACGACCTCATCTCCCGCGCCCGGCAGACGTCGTACCTGGTGCCGGGGCTGCAGCTGGTGGTCCGCGACGAACGCGGCGACGAGTTCGTCGAGCAGACGTTCCGGCACGACGGCGGCATCAGCGAGTTCGTCGAGTTCCTCAGCCCGGGCGTGGCGGTCACCGACGTCCTGCGGCTCACCGGCGAGCAGACCTTCCGCGAGACCGTCCCCGTCCTCGACGACGACGGCCAGCTGGTCAGCAAGGACACCGAGCGGGTCTGCGAGGTCGACGTCGCGCTGCGCTGGGACACCGGCTACGACACCATCGGCCGCTCGTTCGTCAACGTCGTCGCCACCCCGAAGGGCGGCACCCACATCGCCGGCTTCGAGCAGGGCCTGCTCAAGGCGCTGCGCGACCAGGTCAAGGTCAACGCCCGGCGGCTCAAGGCCGGCAACGACAAGATCGAGAAGGACGACGTGCTCGAGGGCCTCACCTCGGTGGTCACCGTCCGGCTCGACGAGCCGCAGTTCGAGGGCCAGACGAAGGAGGTGCTCGGCACCGCGGCGGTCCGCTCCATCGCCTCCGCCGTCGTCGAGCGCGAGCTGAAGGCCGTCCTGACCTCGACGAAGCGCAACGACAAAGCCCAGGCGGCGGCGCTGCTCGAGAAGGTCGTCTCGGCGGCGAAGACCCGGGTGGCCGCGCGGCTGCACAAAGAGACCGTCCGCCGCAAGAACGCGCTCGAAACCAGCTCACTGCCGACCAAGCTGGTCGACTGCCGGTCCAACAGCCTGGAGAAGTCCGAGCTGTTCATCGTCGAGGGCGACTCCGCGCTGGGCACCGGCCGCTCGGCCCGCGACGCCGAGTACCAGGCGCTGCTGCCCATCCGCGGCAAGATCCTCAACGTGCAGAAGGCGTCCGTCGCCGACATGCTGAAGAACGCCGAGTGCGCCGCGATCATCCAGGTGCTCGGCGCCGGCAGCGGCCGCACGTTCGAGATCGACCAGTCCCGCTACGGCCGGGTCATCCTGATGACCGACGCCGACGTCGACGGTGCGCACATCCGCACGCTGCTGATCACGCTCTTCTACCGCTACATGCGCCCGTACGTCGAGGCCGGCCGGCTGTTCGCCGCGATGCCGCCGCTGCACCGCATCGAGCTGTCCAGCCCGAAGAAGGGCCAGGACAAGTACATCTACACCTACACCGACGCCGACCTCGACCGCACGCTGCGCGACCTCGCCCGCAAGGGCGTCCGGGTCAAGGACACCCCGCAGCGCTACAAGGGCCTCGGCGAGATGGACCCCGAGCAGCTGGCCGAGACCACCATGGATCCCCGGCACCGCCGGCTGCGGCGCATCAACGCCCGCGACGCCGAGGCCGCCGAACGCGTCTTCGAGCTGCTGATGGGCAACGACGTCGCGCCGCGCAAGGAGTTCATCATCGCCGGCGCCGCCGAGCTCGACCGCGCCCGCATCGACGCCTGAGGCGTTCCGCGGCGTCATCCGCGCGTTTCGCGTGGGAAGTAAGGTCTTCCCGACGCCGAGCCCGCGGGAGCTGCCGTGATCGATGGACGCACTGGCACCGGCGGTGTGGTCTCGCCGGTCATGGTGGGCCGCGGCGACGAGCTTGCGGCGGTCGTGGCGGCCTTGAGTCGCTCGCCGGCCGTGATCGTGGTCGAGGGTGAGGCCGGAATCGGTAAGTCGCGGCTGGTCACGGAGGTGCTGCGGCATCCCGACGTGAGCCGGCGCCGGCACCTGGTGGGGCGCTGCCACCAGATCCGCGAACCGTTTCCGCTCGGCGCGATCGTCGAGGCCGTCCGCCGTCTCGGCGACGATCTTCGAGGTTTCCGGCTGGGACCGGTCGCCGGGGCGCTGCGGCCGCTCCTGCCCGAGGTGGCCGACTCGTTGCCGCTGCCTCCGGAGCCGTTGGACGACCGAACCGCCGAGCAGCACCGGGTCTTTCGCGGCCTGGTCGAGGTGCTCGAGGCCGCCGGCCCGGCCGTCCTGGTGCTGGAGGACCTGCAGTACGCCGACCCGAAGACCGCCGACTTCCTCGCCTATCTGCTGGCCGAGCCGCCGCCTCGGCTGGCGGTCGTGCTGACGCTGCGTCGTGAGGACGCCGACCCGACGCTGCGTTCGGTGCTGTCGGCCGTACCGGTTCACGGCCAGGTCGTGCTGCGCGGCCTGACGACGGCCGAGTCGGGCGAGCTGGCGGCCGCGATCCTGGACACCGATCGTCTGTCGGACGAGTTCGCCTCCTACATCCGGGAGCGAACGGCGGGCCTGCCGTTCGCGATCGAGGAGCTGTTGGCGCTGGTTCGCGCGAACGGCAAACTCGTCCACCACGACGGGCAGTGGAGTCGCCGGGCGTTGCGTGAGCTCCGCGTGCCGCGGCGCATCGTCGATGCCACCATGGCGAGGATCGACCGGCTGCCGGCCGGTGCCCGGCGGATCGCCGAGGCGGCGGCCGTGCTGCAGAGCCCGCAGCCGGACCGGATCCTGATCGCGGTGGCCGACGAGCCCGATCCCGTCGACGCCCTGGAGGCAGCCGTCGGCTCCGGGCTCATCGTCGAGCGCGAGGGAAGCCTCGGCTTCCGGCACCTGCTCGCCGCCCAGGCCGTCCTCGACAGCCTCGGTGGCCTGCGCCGGCAACAGCTTCACGACAGGGCGGCCACGGCGCTGCTGGCCTTGGGACATCCTCCACTGGGCCAGGTGGCTCACCATCTGTGGCAGGCCGGTCGTCTGGCGGAATGGACCGATGCCGCACAGCGGGCAGCGGAGCAGGCGGTCGAGCTCGGTGACGACGACGAGGCCGTGCGGCTGCTGCGTGCGGTCCTTCGTGAGGCGCCCCTGACGCCGGAGCAGCGCGGAGCGGTCGCGGCCAGGTTGGCCTGGGCGGCGTTGGACACGTTGCACGCGAGCGAGATCGTCGAGCCGCTGACCGAGGTGCTCGACGAGGACCTTCCGGCCGCGATCCGCGGCGAGCTGAGGATTCTCCTGGCCATGGCTCTCGGCCAGGCGGGCCAGGACATCGAACGCCAGCGAGAGCTGTTCCGAGCCGCGCTCGGTGACCTCGCCCATCGTCCGGACCTGCGGGCGTGGGCGATGGTCGGGCTCGGGGTGAGCACCACGGCAGAGGTCTCGCCCGACGAGGATCGCCGGTGGCTGACCGAGGCCGCCGGGTTGGTCGACCAGATCGACGACCCACTGCTCCAGGCGTTCGTCCTCGGGCGGACCGGGTCGATGCTGCTCGACACCGGCGACCCGTCCTGGCGCGACCTGACCGATCGGGTCCTGCGGCTCACCGACGAGAGGCCACGGCAGCGCCGCGAAGCGAGCGCGTACTACTCCCTCGGCCTTGCTGCCACCTACGCGGGTCAGCTCGAACCGGCTCGGCTGCTGCTGACCAAGGCGCTCGAGGCACCGGTCACGCAGCACAATCGCCGGCTGGAGATGATCGTCCGCAGTGGGCTGGCCGTCCTCCGATTCCTGCGGGGCGAGTGGGACGGTCTGCACCTGGACATCGCGCGACTACGGCCCGAGGTCACGGACCACTACGGCCGGATGGACCTCGAACTGGCCGCCGGAAGCCTGGCGCTCGCGCGAGGCGATCGGGACGAGGGTCGAGCGTTGCTGGAGCGCGCGACCGCCGCGGCGGCCGAGACCGCCACCCTCGAAGTCCTGCCGCTCGGCACGGCCGGATTGGTGCGGTCCGCACTGGCCGACGGCGAGATCGACCGAGCCATCGGTCAGGTCGATCGCCTCCTCGACATCCTCCGCGCGAAGGGCGCGTTGCTGCCTTCGCTGGGCTGGGCGCTTCCGGACGTGGTCGCGGCCCTGGTCGCGGCCGATCGCACGGATCACGCCACCGACCTGCTCGACGAGGTCGGAGTCGCGCTCGGCGCCATGGAGGCGCCGATACTGGCGCCGGCCGCGGCGGAGGCCGGCGCCATGCTCGCCCTCGCTGCCGGGAGCAGGGGCGGCCCCGCCGACGTCGTCCTCGCGGCGGCCGCTGCCTACCGCGAAGCGGCCGCGCCGTACGCCGCGGCCCTGGCGACGGAACGGGCTGCCGCGCTGCTGCTGTCCACCGGGCACGACCGGGCTCCGGACGTGGTTCTGGGAGCGGCGACGATGTACGACGGCCTGGGCGCGACCGGAGATCGAGCCCGGCTCGCCGCTCTCGCCCAGGGCCACGGCATCGAGCTGCCGCGTCGTCATCGTGGCGGTCGCCGCGCGTACGGCGGTCTGCTGTCGCCGCGCGAGCGGGAGGTCGCGACCCTGGCGGCGTCCGGGCGCACGAACAACGAGATCGCCGAGGACCTGTTCATCTCGCGGCACACCGTCGAGAAGCACCTCGGCGCGGCCATGCGCAAGCTCGGGGTGCGGTCGCGCACGGCACTTGCCCACCAATGGGCCGAGTCGAGCAAGAATGGCGGATTTCCGTAATAGTCGCGGTATCTACCGCGCCACACACTGTCATCGTGTGTGAATCCGGCCCGGCCGACGACGTCGATGACCTCGACGACACGGATGCCGACCAGGAGCAATCCGTCGTCGACTCGCCGCGTGCCCCCGCCGACGACGGCTGGTTTCCCGCATGATCCGCAGCTGGACACGATCGACCCCGCGACCGGAGGAGTGCCCATGATGCGAGCCAGACTCGGCCGAGCGGGGGTCATGGCCATGGCCGGCTTGGCCGCCGCACCGCTCATGGTCACGTCCTCCGGCGCGGCGATGTCCGCACCCGAGGCCGCGCCGCTGGCGTCGACGGCGGCGAACGTCGCCGAGCCGGCCGAGTCGCCCGTCGCTGCCGCGGACCGGACGTTCACCCTGATCACCGGCGACGTCGTCGCGCTCACCGGCGAGGGCGAGAACGCCGACGCGGTCGTCGTCGAGGACGTGCCGCCCCTCCACGACATCGTCACCGTTCGAACCCAGGACGGGGTGTTCGCGCTTCCCGGCGTGGCCTCCGAGCTGGTCGCCCGCGGACAGCTAGACCTGCGGCTGTTCAACCTCTCCCTGCTGGCCGAGGCCGGCTACGACGACGCGAGCCGGCCCACGCTGCCACTGATCGTGCAGGCCGCAGGCGGCAGTGCGGCTCGAAGCGGCAGCGTGGACCTGCCCGGCACCGACGACGACGCCGTAGTGGCGCTCCCGTCGATTCGATCCTCCGCCGTGGCGGTGGACAAGGAGCAGTCGGGCGCGTTCTTCGCGGCCGTCACCGCGTCGAGTTCGCCGGCCCGCACGGCAGGGCCGTCGGCCAGCGCGCTGGCCTCCGGCGTCGAACGGATCTGGCTCGACGGTCCGGTGCGGGCCATGGACGACGCCACCAACGAGGCGGTCGGTGTGCCCACCGCGTGGGACTCCGGGCTGACCGGCGAAGGCCAGCGGATCGCCGTCATCGACACGGGGATCGACTCGACCCACCCCGACTTCGCCGGCCGGATCGCCGAGACGAAGTCCTGTGTGCCGGACGCCGGCCCCGAGGACGACCACGGTCACGGCACCCACGTCGCGTCGACGGCGCTCGGATCGGGCGCCGCCTCGGACGGGCAGTACGCCGGGGTCGCCCCGGACGCGCAGCTGGTGGTCGCCAAGGCGCTTGCCGGCAACGGCGGCGGGCTGGAATCGTGGATCATCGAGTGCATGGGCTGGGCGGCTCAGCATGCCGACGTCGTCAACATGAGCCTCGGCGGCCTGCCCACCGACGGCACCGACCCCATGTCGCTGGCCCTCGACGAGATCAGCGAGGCCACCGGAGCGCTGTTCGTCGTCGCGGCGGGCAACTGGGGCGACTACGAGGTGTACTACGGACTCGCCAACCACGAGACGGCGTCGACCCCGTCGACGGCTGACCGCGCGCTCTCGGTGGGCAACGTCCTGATCGACAGCCGGCCCTTCCAACTCGACCCGTCGTCGTCCATCGGGCCTCGTCGCGGCGACCACGCGTTCAAGCCGGAGCTGACGGCCCCCGGGCACCAGGTGATCGGCGCGTACGCCGCCCAGAACCGCATCTCCGGCCCGCTGCCCGAGAACCCGCGATACACCGCCCTGACCGGGACGTCGATGGCGACACCGCACGTCGCAGGTGCGGCGGCCCTGCTGCGGCAGCAGCACCCTGATTGGAGCGCCGCACAGCTCGAGGACGCCCTGGTGAGCACGACCCAGCCGAACGCGGATCCGATCTACCACCGCGGCACCGGCACGTTGGACGTGGCCCGCGCGACCCAGCAGCAGATCCACGCGACCGGAACCCTCGACCTCGGCGCACCGCTCTGGACCGAGAGCCCGCTCCCGCTCCACGGCGAGGTCACGTACACCAACAGCGGCGACAGCCCGATCGAGCTCAGCCTGGACGCGGCCTACGTCAAGGCGCCCGAGCACTACATCGGCGACGGTGAGCCGTTCGTCCCGGCAGACGGCGCGGTCGTCTGGGGCGACGACGGCGTGACCGTGCCCGCCCACGGGTCGGCGAGCGTCCCGGTCACCGTGCACCTCGCCGACCTGCCGGAGGGGAGCGTCTACGGGGAGCTCCTGGCCACGTCGTCCGACGGCACGGTGCGTGTGGTGACAGGGCTGAGCTGGACCCGCGAACCCGAGTCCTACCTGCTCGAGACCCGTGCGATCGATCAGCACGGAGCGCCGTCGGGGTCGCATCCCGGGCCTCCGGGGATGGGCGGGACGCTGCTGGTGACCGACCTCGACACCGGAGCGACCCGGATCGGCGGCTTCATCGACGGCGTCGGCCATCTGTCGGACGTGACTCTGCCGTTCTCCGAGCAGGACCCGCGGCTGCGCGCCGGACGCTACGCCGTGACCGTCGCGCTGCCCGGCTACGAGAAGCCGCCGTACACCACCGTGTACGACCCGGTGTCGGCAACGCTGGGCAGCGAGCCGGAGGTCGTGCTGGACGAGGACACCACGCTGGTCTTCGACGCGCGCGAAGGGCGCCCCTGGACGGTTGACACGCCGAAGCCGAGCGTGCGCCAGGACGCCGCGACGACCATGCGGATGCAGCGCACCGACGCGGACGGCGAGGTCCTGGTCGCCATGTCCACGGGCGCGGCATGGACCGAGGACTCGATCCGTACGCTGGCCAGCCGCACGACGGCCGTCACCGGCGGCTACCGCCTCGACGTCGTCGAGCATCGCGAAGTACCGCCGCTCACGGTGACCACGATCGGCAGGTCACCGGTGACGGTGCGCCCGAAGGCGGCGACCTATGTCGACGATCGCGGCAGAGAGATCTACTGCGAAGGGGCGTGCGCGCCGTTCGACGTCAGCCGTCCGGTCCGCATTCTCGATGTCGGGGCGAGGACTGCCGTCGAGGACCTCGGTGACGTCCGCGGCCGGATCGTGCTGGCGCTCGAGGACGAACCCGTCCCGACGTCGGGCGAATTCGGCGAATGGCTCGTCCAGGCTTCGCTCGACTCCCTGATCGACAGACTCCACGATGCGGGCGCCGCTGGCATCCTGGTCGAGAACCGGGAGGGCACACAGATCGATCGGTTCGCCCGTGGCCTGCCCGAGGTGCCGGTCTGGGTGGTCAGCCACGAGGACGCCGAGCGGCTGCGATCCACGACCCGTAGCCAGGAGATCTTCGCGAGGATCACGTCGACGCCCGTCAGCCCCTACGTCTACGAGCTCGTCACGCACGTCGAGGGTGACAACGGCGACGGCCGGCCGGTGGTCGTCCGGCAGCAGGATCTGGGCACGGTGCGGACGTACTTCCACCACAACGCCGGGACCGGCCCGTACCAGTACCGCCGGTTCCTCGGTCCGTTCAACGCCATCGGCGACCGCCGCGGCATTCCTGCCGGCACCGTGCGCGAGGAGTATGTGAGCCCGGCTCCGGCTCACCTCACGCAAGACGCGTGTTCGGGCACGAATATCTGCGGCTGGGTCGCATCCGCGTTCAGGACGGGGCACGCGACCGAAGACCTTCGCTATCCCGTGGCGGTGGCACCCGGCGAGCTCATCGAGCAGCACTTCGGCGGCGGGCCGTACCGACTCGTGGCCACCGGTGTGGTGCGCAACAGTTCCGGCACCATGATCAGCGAGACGCCGTACTACCCGTGGTTCGCCGCCGACGGCCAGTTCACCGGCGGAGCGCTGAGGCTGCAGAACGCCGACTTCTACGACGACAACATCGAGTCGACGGTGCGGAAGGACGGCGTGGTCATCTGCGACGACTGGTGGGGGAACGGGTCGAGGGACTGGGACGCCGACAGCTGTTTCCCCTTGGGCGGCACGGGCCTGTACTCCGGAACGGTGACGGCGACCCGCCCCGGCGCGGAGCTGTCGACAGAATTAGGGGTGTCCTGGACAGCGAACCTGACCGCCCCGCCGGAGTCGGCCGGTCGCGAGAGGGTGGCGGCGCCGTTCGTCGACCCCGATTGGTCACTCCCCGTCGACGTCGATGGAACGCTCCGCAGCGGCGCCGAGCTGACCGTCCGTGCCCACTACACCGAGGCCATCCGCCGCCTCAAGGAATCAACCGACCGTACCGTCGCCTACGAAGGGGAGCACGGCGAGTTCACCGTCCGCGCCTGGGTCAGCGGTGACGACGGCGCCACCTGGCAGGAGATCGGCAGCGCCCAGGTGCCGAAGGGTGACTCGACCAGCTTCGAGCTCCCGCGGCTGCGAGGTGCGGAGTACCTCAGCGTCCGGGTCTCGCTCGCCGACGAGGCCGGCAACAGCGTCGACCAGTACACCCTGAGAGCGGCCCGGAACGGCTGAAAAGCCCCTCACCCCACCGGATCTCCCAGCGCACCACCGCTGCCGCCTGCCGTGGTGGTGCGCTGGGAGATTCCTCACCCTTCCGGTCGGAATACCGGTGCAGCCGCCCTGGTGACGGCCGTGTCCGGCGTCCGGCGCGGTCCGGAGGCGGGCCTCCGGACCGGTAGGGTAAGGGCGACGAGCGAGCTGCGGGGGAGGTGCGACTGATGGTGACCGCGCCTCGAACCGTGCTCCGGCGCCTCGTCGCCGCGCTGCTCGCCGCCGGCCTCGTCGTGCTGGCGGCCGCCATGGTCACCGCGGGCGGCGACACCGTGCGCGGCGCCGGCCCGGCCATCCACCCGGCCGCCGAGATCACCCCCAACGCGCTGCCGCGCACCGACGGCGACCACCAGCTGCTCGACGACACCGCACGGCACGCCGCCGACGACGCGCATACGCCGGCCGGCGACCACGCCGGCCCCGACTCCGCCGTCGTCAGCGACGCGACGCTGCCCACCGGCGTGGTCCGCACCGGTGCCGACAAGGTCAGTGACACCACGGCGCGGCCGTCCGCACCGGCGCCTGCCGGCACGGTCGACGGCCGCGCCCCTCCTGAACACGGCGCCGTCTGACCTTCCGTCCGCGCGAATGTGCCCCTGCGACCCGCCGCAGGCGGCACCATCGAAGGGTTTCCCTTGTCCGACCGTGAGAGCCGCTCATGATGCTGGCCCTGATCGCCGCGCACCTGGTGGCCGCGGCGCTGGCGCCTGCCCTGGTGACCTGGCTGCGCCGCCGGGCGCTGCTGGTGCTGGCCCTCGTGCCCGCCGCCGGGTTCGTCTGGGCCGCCGCGATGACCGGCGAGGTCCGCCACGGCGGCGCCGTCGAGCAGCGGGTCCGCTGGGTCGGGTCGCTCGGGCTGGAGCTGTCCTTCCGGCTCACCACCCTCACGTGGGTGATGACGCTGCTGGTCACCGGCGTGGGCGCGCTGGTGCTGGCCTACTGCGCGGCGTACTTCCGCCGTGACGACGCCGGCCTGCCGCGGTTCGCGGGGCTGCTGACGGCGTTCGCCGGGGCGATGCTCGGGCTGGTGCTGGCCGACGACCTGCTGGTGCTGTACGTGTTCTGGGAGCTGACGACGGTCCTGTCGTACCTGCTCATCGGGCACAACCCGGAGCGCAAGGCGAACCGGCGCGCGGCGATGCAGGCGCTCATGGTGACGACGTTCGGCGGGCTGGCGATGCTGGTCGGCGTCATCGTCATCGGGCAGGCGGCCGGGACGTACCGGATCTCCGAGGTGCTGGCGAACCCGCCCGGCGGCGACGCCGTCACGGTCGCCGTCGTGCTGGTGCTGATCGGGGCGGTGTCGAAGTCGGCGCTGATCCCGTTCCACTTCTGGCTGCCCGGCGCGATGGCCGCGCCCACCCCCGTCAGCGCCTACCTGCACGCGGCGGCGATGGTGAAGGCGGGCGTGTACCTGGTCGCGCTGTTCGCGCCGGCGTTCGCCGGGCTGATGCCGTGGCGGCCGCTGCTGCTGACCCTCGGCGTCCTGACGATGCTGCTCGGCGGGTTGCGGGCGCTGCGGCAGACCGACCTCAAGCTGCTGCTGGCCTACGGGACGGTGAGCCAGCTCGGCTTCCTGATCGTGCTGGTCGGCGCCGGGACCCGGGCCGCAGCGCTGGGCGGCGTCGCGATGCTGGTGGCACACGCGCTCTTCAAGGCGACGCTGTTCCTGGTGGTCGGCCTGGTCGACCGCGCGACGGGGACGCGCGACCTGCGCGAGCTGTCCGGCCTGGGCCGCCGGCTGCCGGTGCTGCTGTGGACGTCGATCCTCGCGGCCGCGTCGATGGCGGCCATCCCGCCGCTGGCCGGGTTCGTCGCCAAGGAGACCGCGTACGCCGCCGCCGTCGACATCGCGCAGACCGGCGACGGCACCGGCATCGGGACGTTCGCCGGCTGGGCGCTGGTCGCCGGGCTGGCCGCCGGGTCCGCGCTGACCGCCGCGTACAGCATCCGGTTCGTCTGGGGCGCGTTCGCCGTGAAGCCGGACGTGCCGCCGCTGGAGCGCAAGGACTGCAAGTTCCCGACCGCCGGGTTCTCCGCCGCGCCGGTCGTGCTGGCGGCCGGCGGGCTGGCGCTGGGCTTCCTCGGCCCGCTCGAAACCGAGCTGCTGCAGCCGTACGCCGACCTGTTCCCCGAGGGTGCGCACGAGCCGGAGCTGACGTTGTGGCACGGCGTCAACACCGCGCTGCTGCTGTCGATCGCGTCGGTGCTGGTGGGCATCGTGCTGTTCCGCTGGCGCGACCGCGTCGACCGGGTCGAGGCGGCGCTGGCCCCGCGGACCGACGCCGAGACGTCGTACCGGACGATCATGCGCGGCGTCGACCGGCTCGCCGTCGAGGTCACCGGCGCCACCCAGCGCGGTTCGCTGCCCAGCTACCTCGCCGTCATCTTCCTGGTGGTGGTCACGGTGCCTGGCGGGGTGCTGGTGGCCCAGCAGCTGTGGGCCGACGGTCCCGGCGTCCGCGCGTGGGACAGCGTCGGGCAGGCCGTCGTGGGCGCCATCATGATCACTTCGGCGATCATCGCCGCGCGGTCGCGGCGCCGGCTCAAGGCGGTGCTGCTGGCCGGCGGCACCGGCTACGGCATGGCGATGCTGTTCATCCTGCATGGCGCGCCCGACCTCGCGCTGACCCAGGTGCTGGTCGAGACCGTCACCCTGGTGATCTTCGTGCTGGTGCTGCGGCGACTGCCGCCGTACTTCTCCGACCGGCCGCTGACGAAGTCGCGCTGGTGGCGGGTGGGGCTCGGGGTCGTCGTCGGCCTGGTGATGGCCGGGCTGGCACTGGCCGCGTCGGGCGCCCGCACCGCCGACCCGGTGTCGGACGGGTTCGCCGAGCCGGCCGTGTCGTACGGCGGCGGGCACAACATCGTCAACGTCACGTTGGTCGACATCCGGGCGTGGGACACCATGGGCGAGATCTCCGTCCTCGTCGTCGCCGCGACCGGTGTGGCCAGCCTGATCTTCCTCATCACCGGCCGGACCGGGCGGCACCGGCCGGACGACGCGATCGCCAGCGCGCCGACGTCGCCGGAGCGCCGTCCGCACCGCAACCTGTGGCTGCGGGCCGGCCGCACCGTCGCGCCGGAGGGCCGCTCGATCCTGTTCGAGGTGGTCACCCGGCTGGCGTTCCACGTCGTCATCGTGTTCTCGATCTACCTGCTGTTCGTCGGGCACAACGCGCCGGGCGGCGGGTTCGCCGGCGGCCTGGTGGCCGGGCTGGCGCTGATGGTCCGCTACCTCGCCGGCGGACGGCACGAGCTGGACGAGGCCGCGCCGGTCGACGCCGGCCTGCTCCTGGGCATCGGGCTGTTCATCGCGACCGGCAGCGGGCTGGTGCCGCTGGCCTTCGGCGGCGACGTCCTGCAGAGCGCCGTCGTCGACTTCGAGCTACCACTGGTCGGGCACGTGCACTTCGTGACGTCGCTGTTCTTCGACATCGGCGTGTACCTGGTCGTCGTCGGGCTGATGCTCGACGTGCTGCGCAGCCTCGGCGGCGGCATCGACGAGCAGGCCGGCGACGACGCCGAGTCCGGTGAGTCCATCGAGTCCGCGGAGGAGGCGCATACGGCGGCCCGCCGCGAGGCGTCAGGGGGTAGTCAGTGAGTGCGAACCTGGTCCTGGTCGTCGTGGTCGGCGTGCTGTTCGCCGCCGGCGTGTACCTGCTGCTCGAGCGCAGCCTGACCCGCGTGCTGGTGGGCGTCATCCTCATCGGCAACGGCGTCAACACGCTGTTCCTGGTGGCGTCCGGGCCGGCCGGGCGGGCGCCGATCGTCGGCCTCAACGACGTCGACGACATGAGCGATCCGCTGCCGCAGGCGCTGGTGCTCACCGCCATCGTCATCACGCTCGGGGTGACGGCGTTCCTGCTGGCCATGGCCTACCGGGCCTGGCAGCTCAACGGGAACGACGAGGTCCAGGACGACGTCGAGGACGCCGCGATCCGCCGTCGCGCCGAGCGCGACGAGGTGTCGTCCAGCTACGACGACAGCGCGGGCGGCACGATGGACGAGGAAGGCGCCGACGAACCGTCCGCCGAGGGCGAGCCTGCTGCCGTCGGACCCGAGGGGGAGCGCCCGTGAACGCGTCCGTCCTGGTCCCGCTGCCCGTCGTGCTGCCGCTGTTCGGCGCAGGGCTGGCGCTCGCGCTGGGCCGGTCCGCCCGGGCGCAGCGGGTGGTCAGCGTCGTCGTCCTCAGCCTCGTGGTGGTCATCGCGGCCGTCCTGCTGGCGCGGGCCGACGCCGACGGCCCGCAGGTCATGCACGTCGGCGGCTGGCCGCGCCGATCGGCATCTCGCTGGTCGCCGACCGGCTGTCCGCGCTGATGCTGCTGGTGTCGGTGGTCGTGGCGCTGAGCGTCCTGGTGTACTCGCTGAGCCAGGGCTTGGTGGAGTACGGGCCGGACACCCCGCTGTCGATCTACCATCCGACCTTCCTGATCCTGGTCGCGGGCGTGTCGAACGCGTTCCTGTCCGGCGACCTGTTCAACCTCTACGTCGGCTTCGAGATCCTGCTGGCCGCGTCGTACGTGCTGCTGACGCTGGGCGGCACCGCTGACCGGATCCGGGCCGGCAGCACCTACGTCGTGGTGTCGCTGGCGTCGTCGATCGTGTTCCTGACGGCGCTGGCGCTGGTCTACGCCGCCACCGGCACCGTCAGCCTGGCCCAGCTGGCCGGGCGGCTGGACGAGTTGCCGTCAGGCGTGGCGCTGATGCTGCAGCTCATGCTGCTGACGGCGTTCGCGATCAAGGCCGCGGTGTTCCCGCTGTCGGCGTGGCTGCCGGACAGCTACCCGACCGCGCCGGCGCCGGTGACCGCGGTCTTCGCCGGCCTGCTGACGAAGGTTGGCGTCTACGCGATCATCCGGACGCAGACGCTGCTGTTCCCGGACAGCCCGCTGTCGGATCTGCTGCTGTGGGCGGCGCTGCTGACGATGGTGATCGGCATCCTCGGCGCCGTCGCGCAGGACGACCTCAAGCGAATGCTGTCGTTCACGCTGGTCAGCCACATCGGCTACATGGTCTTCGGGGTGGCCCTGGCCAGCGACGACGGCCTGTCCGGCGCCATCTACTACGTGGTCCACCACATCGTCATCCAGACCAACCTGTTCCTCGTCGCCGGGCTGATCGAACGCCGCGGCGGCAGCACGTCGCTGGAGCGGCTCGGCGGGCTGGCCCGGCTGTCGCCGGTACTGGCGCTGCTGTTCTTCGTCCCGGCGATGAACCTGGCCGGCATCCCGCCGTTCTCCGGGTTCCTCGGCAAGCTGGGGCTCATGCAGGCCGGCGTCGACGACGGCGGCTGGCTGGCGTACGTGCTGGTCGCGGGCAGCGTCGTCACCAGCCTGCTGACGCTGTACGCGATGGCGAAGGCGTGGAACCGGGCGTTCTGGCAGCCGCCTCCGGCGGAGCCGGAGGACGCGTCGGGGCCGAGGACCGACCTGCACCGCAAGCCCGTCCGCACCGAGGCGCCGGTCTCGAGCAAGGTGGCCAAGGTCGCGCTGCGGGCCGGGATGGCCGGGCCGGCCGCCGTACTGCTGCTGGTCGGCGTCGCCATGACGGTGTTCGCCGGGCCGCTGTTCGGGCTCACCGACCGCGCCGCCGCCGACCTGCGCGAACGCACACCGTACGTCGAGGCCGTCCTGCCGGAAGGTGCGCCGTGAGCCGCGACGACGTGCCGGAGCGGCGGAACGGGGTGCAGTGGCCGATGCTGATCGGGCTGACCGTCGTCTGGGTGCTGCTGTGGGGCGGCGTCAACGTGGCGAACGTGCTGTCCGGGCTGGTCGTGGCCGTCATCGTCACGCTGGTGTTCCCGCTGCCGCCCATTGTGTTCAGCGGCCGCCTCCGGGCGCGCGGGCTGGCCGTGCTGCTCGGCTGGTTCGTCGTCGAGCTGTTCGTCGCCAGCGTGCAGGTCGCCGGGCAGGCGCTGCGGATCGGGCGGCCGCCGCTCAACGCCGTCATCGAGGTGGATCTGCGCAGCCGCTCGGACCTCTACCTGACGCTCACCGCCGAGCTGCTGTCGCTCGTCCCCGGCAGCCTCGTCGTCGAGGCCCGCCGCTCGACGTCGACGCTGTTCCTGCACGTGCTGGGCGTCCGCGACGAGGCCGACGTCGAGGAGGCGCGGCGGCGGGCGCTGCGCCAGGAGGAGCGGGTCATGCGGGCGCTGGCGTCGGACGAGGAACTGGCCGCGTATCTGTCCGAGGGGGTGGGCCGATGACCGTCGTCATCTGGGTGTGCGCGGCCATGCTGAGCGTCGCCGCCGTGCTGGTGCTGACCCGCATGGCCGTCGGCCCGACCATGCTCAACCGGGTCGTCGCGATGGACGTGCTGATCGCCATCGTCGTGGCCGGGCTCGGCCTGGAGGCGGCGCTGAACCGGCATGCGACGACGTTGCCGATCCTGGTCGTGCTGTCGCTGGTCGGCTTCGTCGGCTCGGTCAGCGTCGCCCGCTTCGCCGCGCACGACGACAAGGGGGAGGGCTCGTGAACGCGTTCGACGTCGCCTCCGCGGTCTGCCTGGTGGCCGGCTGCGCGCTGTCGCTGATCGCGGCGATCGGCCTGATCCGGTTCCCCGACCTGCTCAGCCGCATGCACGCCGGCACCAAGCCGCAGGTGCTCGGCCTGCTGCTCATCCTCGTCGGCGTCGGCCTGCGGCTGCGCGACTGGAGCGACGTCGGCATGCTGCTGGCTGTCGCGCTGTTCCAGCTGATGACCGCGCCGGTGGCGGCGCACATGGTCGGCCGGGCCGCCTACCGGCGCGGCGCCGTCCGTCGCGACACCCTGCTGGTGGACGAGCTGACGCCCGCGCTGGAGGCGGAGAACCGGGACTGACGCCCGCCGCCCGGCCGTCCACAGTGCTTTGCAATGAGCACCTCTACGCACCACCTGGCCGCGGGCTGGCCTTGGCACGACCGTCCATGGTGGCTTGGCATTGCTGATCGTCGTTCTGAAGCCGACATTCCGGACGCGCCGGCGATGACCGGCCGTGCCAAGCTCCGCCCGGCGCGCGGGTGGTGCGTCACGGTGCTCATTGCAAGGCGGCCGCACACCGTCCGGCCCAGCGCCCAGCGGGTGAGATCACTGCACCGGCTGGGTGGCAGCACTGTTGCTTGCACGACAGCAACGCCACCCACGCTGCGTGGCCGACTGCGCCGCGCTCAGATCGGCCGGGAGTAGTAGCGCACCGACTTTGCCGTGCCGACCAGCGCCGCCGAGCCGACCGGCGTGAACCCCATCGACGTGTGCAGGGCGTCGGACGCCGGGTTCGGCGGGTCGAGGTTGACCTCGGCGCACAGCAACTGCTGGCCGTCGGCCCGCGCCGCCGCGATGACGTCCTCGTAGAGCGCCCGCGCCAGCCCCTGCCCGCGCGCGGCCGGCGCCACGACGACCCGGTCGACGTAGGCGAAGCGCGGGTGGCGGGCCTTGAACCAGTCGAAGTTCTGGCTGACCCGGGAGGTGTCCTGGTCGAACGCGATGACCATCGCGCTGAGGTCGTCGGTGACCCGGACCCGCCAGGCCACCTTCAGCAGCCCGCGGAACTCGTCGGCGGTGAGCTCGGACAGCTCGAGGGCGTGGTCGTTGTTCAGCCGCAGTAGCGCGGCCTGGTCGGCTTCGGTCGGGGCACGGAACGTCTGCGGCACGGATCGAGCGTAAGGGAAGACGCCGTGCCGCTCGCCGGTTGGCCACTGTATGACGATCGACGTAGGACGAGCAGGGGTGTGGGTCGGGGCGCGGAACTGGCCCGCTGACCAGGCCGAGGTGAAGGACGCGTTCGCCGAGCTGGAGGCGCTGGGTTACGGCGCGGCCTGGCTGGGGGGCGCCGAGGGCGACCTCCTCCGTCCTGAGCAGGTCCTCACCGCCACGACGCGGCTGACCGCCGCCACCGGCATCGTCAACGTGTGGACGGAGCCCGCCGACGAGGTGGCCGCGGCGTTCGACCGCGTCGACGGCGCCTACCCCGGCCGGCTGCTGCTGGGCGTCGGTGCGGGCCACGCCGAGTTCGTCGAGCAGAGCGGCCAGACGTACCAGCGTCCGTACAGCAAGGTCGCCGACTATCTCGACCGGCTCGATGCGGCGGGGGTACCGGCGGCGAAGCGGGCCGTCGCCGCGCTCGGGCCGCGGACACTGCGGCTGGCGGGCGAGCGCAGCCTCGGTGCGCACCCCTACCTCGTCACGCCCGAGCACACTCGCCTCGCCCGCGAGGTCCTCGGCGACGGGCCGCTGCTGGCGCCGGAGCAGAAGGTCGTGCTGTCGACGGACGAGAACGAGGTGCTGCGCATCGCCGGACCGGTTGTCGAGTTCTACCTCGGCCTGCCGAACTACGTGAACAACCTGCGCCGCCTCGGCTTCACCGACGACGACGTGTCGGGCTCGGGCAGCTGGCGGCTGGTCGATGCACTGATCGCGTGGGGCGACCCCGACACCGTCGCGCGACGCGTCGCCGACCACCACACCGCCGGCGCCGACCACGTCTGCGTCCAGGTCCTCACCGCCCGGCCCGGCCCGCCGCGGGCCGAGTGGCGGGCGCTCGCCCCGGCGCTGACCTAGGCCAGCTGGGTGAGCCGGCCGGTGTCGACGTCGTAGCGGAAGCCGCCGACGGGGACGGTAGGGGGCAGGTACGGCCACGAGCGGATCTTCTGGACGTCCTCGACGAGCGTGGCCTCCTGGTCGGCGATGAGCTGGAAGTCGAGGCTGCGGACGTCGATGCCGGTGGACTGCTCGATCGCGGCGACCACCTCGTCGGCGGTGGCGCTGGCCATCTTGCATCGGGTGTGCGCCACCACCATGATGCGCGTGACGCCGAGCAGGTGCGTCGCCAGCGCCAGCGTGCGCAGCACGTCGGTGGTGACCCGGGCGCCGGCGTTGCGCATGATCTTCGCGTCGCCCGGCTTCAGGCCCAGCATGTCCAGCGGCTCGATGCGGGAGTCCATGCAGGTGACGACGGCCAGCCCGCGTGCCGCGACCGGCTCGAGGCCGGACAGCGCGAACTTGGCCGCGTAGTCGTCGTTGCCGGCCAGGACGTCGGCGAACTCGTCGGTCTGCATCGGGCTCCTCTACACGAAGGAACGGGGGCATCGCGACGGCGCTGTCACGCCTCCACGGTACGGGCCCGGTGCCGCAGCAGCAGCACGGCACCCACCGCGGCGGCCGCCGCGCAGACGGCCGCGCCGGTGAACGTCGCCTGCAACTGCTCGACGATCGCCTGCCGGACGGCGTCGTCGTACGGGTCGCAGTCGGTGGGGGAGTCGGGGCAGAGGACGGTCGGCGACTCGATGCCGGCCTGGACGGAGTAGAGCCGCCGCAGCCCGATCGCGGTCAGCGCCGACAGTCCGGCCAGCATGCCGACCATCCGGGCGACGACGAGCAGCGCGCTGGCAACGCCGTGGGTCTCGCGCGGCGCCGCGGCGAGCAGCGCGGCGTTCACCGGCGCGATCGCCAGCCCGAACCCGAGCCCGGCCGCCACCAGCACCGCGTCGTCGCCGATGCCGTCCAGTGAGCCGACGCCCCAGGTCGCCATCACCGCGAGCCCGGCCGTGCCCAGCGCCATGCCGGCGCCGGCCAGCAGCGCCGGGCCGTACCGGTGCAGCAGCCAGCCGCCGAGCAGCGCGCCCACAGGCAGCGCGACCAGGAAGCGCAGCAGCACCAGCGCGGCGTCCAACTGGTCGGCGCCGTCGAGGACGGTGCGGGCGAGGATCGGGACGTCGACGACGACCGCGACCAACGCCGCGCCGACGAACAGGCTGACGACCAGCGCGCCCCACGCGGGCCTGGCCCGGATCGCGGCGGGCGGGACGAGCGGCGCTGCGGCCCGGCGCTGCCGCCAGCCGAACGCCGCCAGCGCGACGGCGGATCCGGCCAGCAGCCAGGGTCCGGACGGCGCCATCAGCTCCTCGGCGGGGTCGGCGGTGGCGAACGTCAGCACGATGCCGCCGAGCGCGACGCCGAGCAGCAGGGCGCCCGGCAGGTCGGCCGCGCGCAGCACCGATGGCGTTCGGCGCAGCGGCAGCAACGGATGGCGGGCGGTCAGCTCGCGGGCGACGAACGCCACGACCAGCACGAACGCGGCCAGCGCGAGCGGCGTCGTCCAGTCCCGGCCCTCGGAGCGGGGCACCAGCAGCTCGCCCCACTGGACGCTCTGCTCCAGCGACGACGGCCGGGTGACGGCGACGCCCCCGCAGGCCAGCGCGGCCAGCCCGAGGACGGCGCCGGCGACGTCGAACCGGCCGGCGGGCGGCGGCGCGCTGCCGTCCGCGTCCGCGTCGGCGTCGACCGCCGCGGCCCGACGGCGGGTGGCGGCCGTCCCCGCGAACAGCAGGGCGCCGACCACGAAGTTCACCCAGAAGATCGCCCGCCAGTCGGCCACGGCCAGGATCGCCGCGCCGAACAGCGGCCCGAGCACCGAGCCCAGCTCCTGCACGGCCCCGACCAGCCCGAGCGGCACACCCCGGCGCTCCGGCGGCCACAGGTCGGCGACCAGCGCCAGCGTCACCGGGACCAGCGCCCCGCCGCCGGCGCCCTGCAGGAACCGGCCCACGATCGCGCCCGCGACGCCGTCCGCCGACGCCGTCAGCAACGACCCGGCGGTGAACACCAGCAGCGAGGCGGTCAGCACCGGCAGCCGCCCGGTCACGTCCGACACCCGTCCGACCAGCGGCAGCACGACCACGTAGCCGAGCAGGAACATTGAGACCAGGGGAGCGGCGCGCTGGAGTTCGTCGACGTCCAGCCCGACGCCCACCATCATGTCCGGTAGCGCCAGGACGATGACGTAGGTGTCGGCGGCGGCCAGCAGGACGCCGACGACCCCGAGGACGAGCGCGGCCTGGCCGGTGCGCTCAGCTCTCCGGAGCACTGATCTCGGCGGGCTCGTCGTAGTCGTCGAGGCTGACGGTGTAGGTCTGCTCGTCGCCGCCGTCGTAGAACGGGCCGGTCAGCGTGGCCTGGCGCAGCTGGCCGGTCTCGGCGTCGAGCGCCCACACGGCCTGCACCTCGGCGGACGGGTCGGCGATGGTGAGCACCTCGCCGACCAGCTCGCCCGGCAGCACCGACTCGACCTGGTCGTAGACGTCGCCGTCGACGCGGATCTGCTCGCCGGCGGTGATCTCGGTGCCGGACGTGAGCAGCTGGCTGACGCCGTGGTCGGGGTCGATCAGCAGGCCGGGGTCGCCGAACCCGAGCTCTTCGGCGTCGACCTCGTCGAACCCGCTGGTCAGCGGCAGCTGCGCCCACAGCGTCCCGTCGACGGAGACGACCTCGATGGTGGCCGGCAGCGCGCCCGCACGGATGCGGATCTCGCCCTCGAACGACGACGGCGGCACCGCGACGCCTTCGCCGCCGACGACGACCGTGCCGTCGTCGGGGAGGTCCTCGCCCTCGAGCACGAACGTGACGCTGGACGCCTCGTTGAGCAGGTCGGCGGCGGTCTCCAGCTGCGCCTGCGGGTCGCCGTCGGTCTCGCCCCCGCCGCTACCACCGTCGCCGTCGTCACTGCACGCGGTGAGCGTCAGCGCGGCGACGACGAGCGCTGCGGGCAGGATCCGGCGAGCGGCGTGGCGCATGACGGCAGTCTGCCAGCCTTTCCCTGCGTCGTGACCCACGACACCCGACCTGGACATCGACTGCTCTCCTCACGTTCGGTGCGCGGCCACGATGCGCGCTCGCGGCTGTGATTTCGCTGAGAGTCCGTGGATTCCGATACGAACCTGTTGCGTATCGCTCACGACGGGTCTACGGTCGACCCGTTACCGATACGGGACGGCTCCGTATCGAAAGCGATTCAGCACGGAAGGACTCGCCATCGTGGACCAAGCGACGATCCACCAACGGCGATGGAGCATTCTCGGCGTCCTCGTCGTGAGCCTGCTCGTCGTCGTGCTCGACAACACGGTGCTCAACGTCGCGCTCCGTACCATCCAGGACGATCTCTCGGCCACCCAGAGCGAACTGGAGTGGGCGATCAACTCGTACACCCTCGTCTTCGCCGGACTGCTGTTCACGTTCGGCCTGCTCGGCGACCGGTTCGGCCGCCGGCGCATGCTCATGTTCGGCCTGCTGCTGTTCGGCATCGCCTCGGCCGTGTCGGCGTACGCGTCGTCGCCGGAGCAACTGATCGCCGCCCGCGCGTTCATGGGCATCGGCGCTGCCGCGGTCATGCCGGCGACGCTCGCGATCATCACCCAGGTCTTCGAGCCGGAGGAGCGCGGCCGGGCCATCGGCATCTGGGTCGCGTCCGTCGGCATCTCGATCGTGCTCGGGCCGGTGCTCGGCGGCGCGCTGCTGGAGCGGTTCTGGTGGGGGTCGGTGTTCCTCATCAACGTGCCGGTCGTGGTCATCGGGCTGGCGCTGATCGCGTGGCTCGTCCCGGAGTCGCGCAACCCGTCGCCGGGCCGGCTGGACCCGGGCGGCGTGCTGCTGTCGATCGTCGGCCTGACGCTGCTCGTCTACGGCATCATCGAGGGCGGCGAGCGGGCCACCGTCACCGACCCGCTGGTCTGGGGCTCGGTCGCCGGCGGCCTGGCCGTGCTGGTGCTGTTCGTCTGGTACGAGCGCCGCTCGACGCACCCCGCCCTGGACATCGGGCTGTTCCGCAACCCGGTGTTCTCCGCGTCGGTGACGACGATCGGGCTGGTCTTCTTCGCCATGCTCGGGACGTTCTTCTTCATGACCTTCTACCTGCAGATCGTCCGCGGGTACTCGCCGCTGGAGGCCGGCCTGATGTTCCTGCCGTTCGCGATCGCGCAGACGGTGTTCTCGACGCTGTCGGAGACGATGGTGCGGCGGTTCGGCATCCGCGCGGTGACGGCGACCGGGTTGAGCCTGGTCGCGCTCAGCCTGGTGGCGATGGGGTTCATCGACGAGACCACGCCGCTGTGGTTCCTGCTCGCCGCGTTCTTCATCCAGGGCGCCGGCATCGCCAACGTCATGCCGCCCGCCACGACCGCCGTCATGGCCGCCGTCCCGCGCGAGAAGGCCGGCGTCGGCTCCGCCGTCAACAACACGATGCGGCAGGTCGGCGGCGCCCTCGGGGTCGCCGTCCTGGGCGCGGTGCTGTCCGCTCGCTACCGCACCGGAGTGGAGGACGCGGTCAGCGTGCTGCCCGAGGACATCCGGCACGCCGCCGGCGAGTCGATCGGCACCACCATGCAGGCGGCCGAGCGCGCCGGCGTCGTCGCGCAGGTCCGCGGCCCGGCGTTCGACGCCTTCATCGGCGGCGTGCACTGGGTAGCCTTCTTGGGAGCCGCGGTCGCGGCGCTGAGCGTGGTCGTCGTCGCGGTGTTCCTGCCCGGCCGGTCGGCCTCGCGGGCGCCGTCCGTCCCGGCCGGGGCACCGGAGACGCCGGAGCCGGAGACAGCGAGGACGTGATCTGACATGACGCGGATCGCTCGGGTGGAGCGGCGCAGCGGCCGGCCGCGCAGCGAGGACGCCGACCGGGCGATCATCGAGGCGACGCTCGAACTGCTCGCGGAGTCCGGCATCGCCGGCACCACCATCGAGGGCGTCGCCGCCCGGGCCGGCGTCGGCAAGACCACCATCTACCGACGGTGGAAGGGCCTCGAGGACCTCATCTGCGACGCCGTCGCGGAGCTCAAGGGCCCGCCGCCGACGCTGCCCGGCACCTCCATCCGCGACGATCTGCTCACCCTGGCCGAGGCCGCGGCGCGTGGCCGCGAGTCGGCGCGCAACCGCAAGGTGTACGCCTGCTTCATCGGCGAGATGGCCCGCTACCCGGCGCTCGACGCCCAGTACCGCGAGTCGGTCATCCGCCCCCGCCGCGCCGTGACCATGGCCGCCCTCCAACGCGGCATCGACCGCGGCGAACTCCGCGACGATCTCGACCTCGACGTCCTGGCCGAGATCGTCACCGCGCCGACGCTGCACTGGATGCTGCACAACCCGGATCGCAGCCCTTCCCGGGAGCAGCTCGAGCAGTTCCTCGACGGCGTGTTGAACGGAGTCGCGCGGAGATAGAGGTTGGCCGGGTTCCTCGGCCCCCTGCTGTTCGATTGTCGAGGGCGCGGCCTCGTTCGAACAGCCATCAGGGGCCTTCCGGAAAGTGGGCCGGGCTTTCGGGTCCGCTGGCTGTTCGCTGTCCGCTGGCCTCCTCTGGCCCTGTCCGCCCGTTCCATGATCATCAAAGTTTCGGGGCGTCGGGGAGCCTGTTGCTTTTTGTCTCGGCGTGGCGTCTGGCCTGGTTGATCATGGTTTGGAATGGTGCGGGTCATGGCGAAGGGATACCGGCCGGTCGATCGTGACCAGGCGTTTCTGTTGCCGCCGTCGATGACGGACTGGCTGCCCGGTGATCATCTGGTGTGGTTCGTGATCGCGGCGGTGAAGCGGATGGACACGACCGCGTTCCACGCCCGGGCCAGGCTCGGCTCGGTGGGCCGGCGGGGCTTCGACCCGGACATGCTGCTCACCTTGTTCATCTACGCGATGGCGCACGGGGTGTCCTCGTCGCGGCAGATCGAACGGTTGTGCGGCACCGATGTGGCGTTCCGGATCATCTGCGCCTCCGATGTGCCCGACCACACGGTGCTGGCCCGGTTCCGCCGCGACCACGGGCAGGCGCTGGAAGACCTGCTGACCGCGTCGCTGCTGCTGGCCACGGAACTGGGCATGGTCCGGCTCGGGACGGTGGCCTTCGACGGCACCAAGATCGCCGCGAACGCGTCGATGGGAGCGAACCGGTCCGAGGCGCACCTGCGCAAACTCGCCCGGCAGTATCTGGGTCGGGCCGCGGCCACCGATGACGCCGAAGATGAGCTGTTCGGCGAGGACCAGCGCGGGGACGAGCTGCCCGAGGACCTGACCGACCGGTCCCGCCGCGGTGAGCGGATCAGCCAGGCGCTGGCCGAGATCGAACGACGCCGGGCCGCCGAGCAGGCCGGGACCGAGGCCGAGCGGGCCGCGGCGGCGGAATACGTCGCGAAGGCCGGTGACCCGGCCGGCCGGGCTCCGACGGGGCAGGCACCGAAGGCCGCGGACCCGGTGGCGGTGGCTCGGGCCCGCTGGCAGCGTGAACACGACCGCGCCCAGGCCCGCTTCGACGCCTACCAGGTCAAGGCCGCCGCTGCGGCCGCACGAGGACACCGGCTGCCCGGCACCCCGACCGCGGCACCGGACGACCACCCCACGGTGATGCGGCTGCGCCAAGCCTACCAGGACGCCCTGGCCCGCCAGGCCGAACCGGCCACACCCGGCCCGGACACCACCACCAGCGCTCACCGGGCGAACCTGACCGACCCGGACTCCCGGCTGCTCAAGACCCGCAACGGCTGGATGCAGGGCTACAACTGCCAGACCGCGACCAGCGCCGACGGGTTCATCATCTCCGCCCGCGCGACCCAGGACGCCAACGACGTGCACCAGTTCGTCCCGACCATGAACGACGTCACCGCCACCGCCGGCATGCTGGCCGAGCACACCGGCCGTGACGACCTCGCCGTGGGCACCATGATCGGCGACGCCGGCTACGACAGCCACGCCAACCTGACCGCGCCCGGCCCGGACCGGCTCATCGCCAACGCCACCCGACGCGACCTGAACCAGGCCGCCGCCACCGACCCGGCCACCGGCCCACCACCACCCGACGCCACCACCCGCGAACAGATGGACCACCGGCTGCGCACCGACGACGGGCACGCCCTCTACGCCCGCCGCGCCCCGATGGTCGAAGCCCCCAACGGCTGGCTCAAAGACCGCCGCGGACTACGACGTGGCTTCGCCCGCCGCGGCATCGACGCCGTCCAAGCCGAACTCTCCCTCGCCGCCGCCGTCACCAACCTGCTCAAGATCGCCACCAACGGCATCACCACCACCCAGCTTGCCACCGCCTGACAGGCCACCAGCACCGACCCGACACGCCCACGAAGCCGCGCCCATCAGCCAGAACCACGCCCGCCACCCACAACCCGCAAAGAGCAACGGGCTCCGGGGCGCACCGTTTCTTTGATGATCATGGAACGGGGCGTGGGTGAGCGCTTTCCGGCGGGCTGGTGGGGCACCTCGCTCGCTTGGGGTGCACCTCACTCGCCTGGGGGCCGTATTGGGGTCGGTTCGGGGCCGGATGCGGCGCTCTGGCGGGTGAGGTGCACATGCGGCGGGTGATGATCTCCCGCAGGCGGCCAGCGGAGGGTGACCAACAGCGGAGTCGGTCGCCCCGCCACCCACGACGGTGAGAGGCCGGCGGAGGTCGCCTTCATGAAGGCTTGGGGCCGGGGCCATTCTTGGGGCGCGCCCCCGACAATGGAGAGCAGCAGGGGGCTGGCTAACGTCTGCTACTCCAACGCCAACTGTTCCCCATCGGTGGCCGTTTCGACCTGAGCCGGCTCGGAATCATCGCCGGCGGCGAGCGGTCCACCGACCGCGGCGATCGGCTGCGCCACCACGATGCCCGACCCGTCCCGACGGCCCGTGGCGTCGGGCAGCTCGATCGGCACGCCGCTCGCGGCCGCCGCTCGGGCGGGCGCAGCGCCGGCCCAGGCCAGCAGCAAGGTGTCCTCGCCCTTGAGGAATCGGTGACACCGAACCCCGCCGGTGGCCCGCCCCTTGGCCGGGTACTCCGAGTACGGCGTGACCTTGACCGCACCCGGCTGTGTCCCCGGCAACGCCGTCGACGACCCGGAGATGGTGACGACGGCGCCCGAGTGGCCGGGGTCGACCGAGCCGAAGAAGGTGGCCTTCGCGCCGGACGACAGCTTGATGCCGGCGATCCCACCGCCCGCCCGGCCCTGCGGCCGGACCGACGACGCGGGGAAGCGCAGCAGCTGGGCGTCGGTGGTGACGAACACGAGGTCCTCGTCGCCGGTGCGCAGCTCGACGGCGCCGACGACGCGGTCGCCGTCATCGAGGCGGATGACGTCGTAGGTGTCCTTGCCCGGGTGTTCAGGGACGACGCGCTTGACCACGCCGCGCTCCGTCCCCAGGGCCAGGCCGGGCGAGGACTCGGAGAACGTCGTCAGCGCGAGCGCCCGCTCACCGGGGTCGAGCTCGACGAACTCCTTGATCGCCGCGCCGCCGGCCAGCGTCAAGGCCGCCGTCGGCGGGAGCGCCGGCAGGTCGAGCACGGACAGCCGCACCACCCGGCCAGTCGACGTGACGACGCCGACCTGGCCGCGCGCCGTCGAAGCGGCCACCGACACGATGACGTCGTGCTTGGACCGCTTGTCGCCGTGGACGAGCGGCTCCTCGCCGGCCGTGCGGGCGAGCAGGCCGGACGACGACAGCAGCACCTGGCACGGGTCGTCGGCGATCTCCAGCGCGGCGGCGCCGGCCCGCGGCGTGACCGCGCCGGACTCCTCCAGCAGGACGGTGCGCCGCGGCGTTGCGTGTGCGGCGGCGATCTCGGCCAGCTCGTCGGAGACCGCCTGCCGCAGCAGCCCCTCGTTCTCCAGCAGCGCCGTCAGCTCGGCGATCGTGCGACGCAGCTCCTCGCCCTCCTTCTCCAGCTCCAGCCGGTCGTACCGGGTGAGCCGGCGCAGCGGGGTGTCGAGGATGTACCGGGCCTGGATGTCGGACAGGTCGAAGACCGCCATCAACCGCTCGCGGGCGGCCGAAGCGTCGTCGGACGACCGGATGACGGCGATGACCTCGTCGATGTCGAGCAGCGCGACCATCAGGCCGTCGACGAGGTGCAGCCGGTCGGCCGCCTTGGTGCGACGGAACTCGCTGCGCCGCCGCACGACCTCGAGGCGGTGCGCGATGAAGACCTCGAGCAGCTCCTTGAGCCCCAGCGTCCGGGGCTGCCCGTCGACCAGCGCGACGTTGTTGATGGAGAAAGAGTCCTCGAGCGGGGTGAGGCGGTACAGCTCCTCCAGCACCGCCTCGGGCACGAACCCGCTCTTCAGCTCGATGACGAGGCGCAGCGCGGTGTTGCGGTCGGTGTAGTCGACGACGTCGGCCACGCCCTGCAGCTTCTTGTTGCGGACGAGCTCGACGATGCGCTCGCGGACCCGCTCCGGGCCGACCATGTACGGCAGCTCGGTGATGACGATGCCCTTGCGGCGCGCCGTGATGTTCTCGACGCGGGCGGTCGCGCGGGTCTTGAACGCGCCGCGGCCGGTCTCGTACGCCTCGCGGACGCCGTCGAGCCCGATGATCCGGCCGCCGCTGGGGAGGTCCGGCCCGGGGACGAACCGCATGAGGTCGTCCAGCGACGCGTCCGGGTGGGCCAGCAGGTGCCGGGTGGCGTCGACGACCTCGCCGAGGTTGTGCGGCGCCATGTTCGTCGCCATGCCGACAGCGATGCCGGTGGCGCCGTTGACCAGCAGGTTCGGGAACGCCGCCGGGAGCACCTCGGGCTGCTCGAACTGGCCGTCGTAGTTCGGCACCATGTTGACGACGTTCTCGTCGAGCGAGCGCACCAGCAGCATGGCCGGCTCGCTCATGCGGCACTCGGTGTACCGGTAGGCGGCCGGGCCGGCATCGAGCGAGCCGAAGTTGCCGTGCCCGTCGACCAGCGGCACGCGCATGGCCCACGGCTGCGCCATGCGCACCAGCGTGTCGTAGATGGCGCCGTCGCCGTGCGGGTGCAGCTTGCCCATCACGTCGCCGACGACGCGGCCGCACTTCACGTGCGGGCGGTCGGGGCGCAGACCCATCTCGTTCATCTGGAACAGGATCCGGCGCTGTACCGGCTTCAGCCCGTCGCGGGCGTCCGGGATGGCGCGGGAGTAGATGACCGAATATGCGTATTCGAGGAAGCTGCCCCGCATCTCCTCCGAGACGTCGACGTCGAGGATGACTTCCTCGAAGTCCTCAGGCGGGGGTGTCGTGGTCCGGCGTGCCATGCCGACCATTGTCACCCTGCCGGGGTCCTCCGCCGTGCAACGACCCGCAGGACGCCGTCGCCGGCCCTACTCAGCGTCCTGTGCCTCGATCAGGTCGAGGTCGCGGACGCAGAAGCGGTGGTGCTCGAAGGTCTCGTTGAGCACCGTCCGGAGGCACTGCAGTACCGAGCGGCCCCGGGCGTACGGTGGCCAGACGTCGTCGTCGGGCACCGGCGCTCGCGCCGCGAGCTGCGCAGCGGTGACGTCGTCGAGCCAGGCCTCGAGCTCGGCGGCCTGGGCGTCACGCACGCTCACGATCTCGTCGAGGGCCGGATCGAGCGATGGGTCGAGCCCGTGCGCTGCACGGTAGGGCTCGACGGTCGTCCCGATGCCCATCGGCGTGAACAGCTCCGTCGAGCCTAGGCAGCAGCGGCGGAACCACGAGTCGTGGACGAAGACCAGGTGGCGCATCGTCTGCACCGCCGACCACTCGTCGTTCACGCTGCGGCGCTCGATGCCGGGCGTCCGGCGGATTCGCTCGATCGTGGCGGCCCAGGCGGCATGGAGTTGACGCGATGCCTCGCGCAGATCGGCAGGGTCCTCGGAGCGGATCAGCACCCGCACCGGATGACGCCGGTCGAGCTCTGCCTCGACGTACTCGGTGACCTCGACACCGTTCACCACGAGGTTCGTGACGAGCCCGTCGATCACGGCGTCCTGCATGACGACGCCGATGAGGCGCGCCCCGGTCAGATCGCACTCGCGGAACTCCGCACCGTGCAGATCCTCGTCGACATAACGTGTCATGCTCCGCATGCTAGGTCCGAGCACCGACAAGGTCGCCCATCAGGACGAGAACTCGCGCGAGATCAGGAAGATCGCCACCACCGTGGGGACGACGACGAGGGCGCCGGCGAGGACGGGGTAGCGCTCGAGGAGGGGGACGGCGTGCGGGTAGCGGCGGGCGAGGGCGCGCGGTGAGGCGAGCCGGCCGAGCTTGAACGTCTCGACGCCGAGGGTGGCGATGAGCCGGCGCATGTCGTCCTCGACCCAGCGGCCGCCCTTCAGGCGGGCCAGCCGCCGGCCGCCGCGGTCCAGGACGTAGAGGTGGGCGAGGCTGCGGCTGTTCTTGTGGGTGCGGGGGAGCGCCGCGGTGACGATCGACCCGACGGCGTCGCGCGGGACGCGGCGGGTGCGGATCAGGCCGGTCACGGCGAGCTCAGACGGTGTGACGGTGAGGGCGGCGCGCCGGAACCACGCCGGTCCGATGCTGGACGTCAGCGCGATGACGATCAGCGAGACGACGGCGCCGAACCCGCCGCCGCGCAGCAGCAGCGCCGCCAGGAGCACGACGATCGGCAGCAGCGACCACTTGACGGTGCTCAGGTAGCGGCGCAGCGACGGCCGCAGCACGAGTGCGGCTCCGGGCGGCGATCCTGGCGGAGGTCCGGGCACGGCCAGCATCATAGGCGTGAGACGACGGTAGCCGACCGCGAGGTTTGACGTCAGTCCCAGATGAACCGGGTCAGCCCGACACCGCCGCGATCACCGTGCCGAGGACGAGCGCCAGGACGGCGAAGCCCAAGGCGCAGAGCAGGATGAAGGCCAGCATGTGCCGTTGGACCCAGCCGGCGGCCTCGGGCTCTTCACGGGCGAACTGGGCGGCGGTGACGGGGCGGTCCGACCCGGCGACCGGCAGGCCGAGGTGGTCGACCAGCCGGTCGAGGTCGGCGGCGGAGTAGAGGGCGGCGTTGATGCGCAGCAGGGCCCGCTGGCCCGGATCGAGGACGACGATGGTCTCGGCGGGCGCGGCGCCGGGATGGACCACCGTCATCCGGATGAGCGAAGCGGCGTTCGCGCGGTCGCGGCGGCGGTGGAACCACAGGCCGCGCGCCGAGATCTCGGTGGGGGTGACCATGATGCGTGAGCGCCACAGGTAGACGGCCATGGCGGCGGCGAACACCAGCGCGAGGCCGATGCCGGTGATCAGGGCCGGTCGCCCCTCGGCCAGCACGCCGGCGATCACGAGGACGACGGGGATGACGGTGGTGATCCTGTAGACCAGGCGGCGCGGGCCCGGAGCCGGGCGCAGGACGAGGACGTCGGTTCCGGACACGGCACATACCCTAGGGCACGACGGCCGCCGGCCTCAGGCGGACAGCGCCACGATCACGGCGGCGATCAGGATCACCAGCACGACCATGCCAAAGCCGACCGCGAACGAGAACGCGATCGGCCGCCGCTCCACCCACGGCACGATGCCGGGGTGCTCGGCGGCCAGCTGGGCCGCGGTCATCGGCCGGTCGTGCTCGATCGCGGGCCGCCCGATACGCCGGACCAGCTGGTCGAGGTCGCCCGTCTCGTAGTAATCGGCCCGGATCCGCAGGACGACGCGGTCGCCGGCGCCGCGCAGGAACAGGGTCGGCGCCACCGGGCCGCGGGCCGGCACGACGCTCGCCCGCACGACGGTCGTCACCTCGGACAGCGGCAGCCGCCGAGTGCGGAATCCGGTCACCGCGATGTCCGTCGCCGTGACGACGATCCGCGCCCGCCGCAGGTAGGCGTACCCGAGAAACAGTCCGGCGGCGCACAGCGCCAGCGACAGCAACAGTCCGGGCAGCCCGCCGGCGGCCGTCGCCACCAGCACCAACATGCCGAACACCAGCCCGGCGGTCACCATGACGGTGCGCACGCGCCGCGCCGACGGCCGCAACTCCAGGTCCACGGCCCCGTTCACCCGATGATGGTGAGGGTGATGGTGACGGCCACCGGGATGACCACCACGACGATGACCAGCGTCGCGGCCAGCGCGAACATGACCGGGTGCCGCTGGATCCACGGCACGAGGCCCGGGTAGCGCTGCGCCAGCTCGGGCGCGGTCACCGGCCGGTCCGCCGTCGTCGCCGGCAACCCGAGGACCTCGACCAGCCGGTCCAGGTCCGCGGTCGGGTAGTCGATCCCGTGGATGCGCAGCAGCAGCTTCTCGTCACGGTCCAGGACGAAGATGGTGTCGTTCTTCGGAGCGCGCGGCGCGACGATCACGGCTCGGACGATCGACGCGGCCTGGTCGCGGTCCGCCCGCTTGTGCGTGACCAGCCCGCGGACCGCGATCTGCGACGGCGTGACGACGATCCGCGCGCGCCTCAGGTAGCCGGTGAGGGGCACGACGATGGCGACGGCGGCGACCGCGAGCCCCACCAGCACCCCGGGCCAGCCGAACCGGGCGCCGACGACGACGCACAGCGCGACGATGAGGATGGCGGGCAGGACCAGCGGACGGTGTCGAAGGGACGGACGGAGGACGAACTCCGGCATGGCCGACAACCTTAGAACACGGCTTCCGGCGCGCCGATGGTGGCCTTGGCGGCCGGCAGCGTGACGACGAACCGGGCGCCCGGCTCGGCGTCCTCGACGACCACCGCACCGCCGTGGGCGACGACGATCTCGCGGGCGATCGCCAGGCCCAGCCCGGACCCGCCGGCGTCGCGGTCGCGGGCGTCGTCGAGGCGGGTGAAGCGTTCGAAGATCCGCTCGCGGTCGGCGGCGCGCACGCCGGCGCCGTCGTCGGCCACGGCCACCCGCACCGAACCGCCGCCGGTGGACGCAGCCACCACGACCTGCGACGACGCGTGCCGGACGGCGTTGTCGACCAGGTTGCGCAGCACCCGGGAGAGCGAGTCGCGGTGCCCGCGCGTGTACACGTCGTCGCCGGCGTCGACCCGCACCGCCACCCGGTCGCCCCCGCCGGCGCCCTCGGCCACCTCAATGGCCAGCTCGCCGAGGTCGATCAGCTCGTCGCGCCGCACCGGCCGCGGGTTGTCGAGGTGCGCGAGCACCAGCAGGTCGTCGACCAGCCGGGCCATCCGCTCGACCTCGACCAGCGCCTCGCGGGCGGTGTCGTGCGGGTCGACGGCGTCAGGGTGGGCGAGCGCGACCTCCAGCTCGGTCCGCAGCGCGGCGATCGGGCTGCGCAGCTCGTGGGCGGCGTCGGCGACGAACGCGCGCTGCCGGGCCGACGCCGCGTCCAGCCGCCCGAGCATGTCGTTGAGGGTCATGGCGAGCCGGCTGAGCTCGTCGTCGCCGGCCGGGACCGGCAGCCGGTGTCCGCCGCCGGCGCCGGTGATCTCCTCGGCGCCGCCGCGCAGCCGGTCGACCGGGCGCAGCGCGCGGACGATGACCAGCCAGCTCAGCACCCCCAGCGCAGTGACGACGGCGAGGCCGCCGGCGACCACGCCGATCATCGCGAACCGGACGCTGCGCTGCTGCTCCTCCAGCGAGACGGCGACGATGACCAGCCGCGACTCGCCGGCGGTCTCGGCCGGCACGCCGACGACGCGCAGCGGCTCGGGCTGGCCGAGCCGGGTGCCGTCGAGGTCGATCGCCTCGCCGGCGCGGACCGCGGCGAGGTCGTCGCCCGCGACCACGGGGGTGAGGCGGTCGCCGCCGGGGGTCGAGGCGACCACCCGGTTCTCGCAGTCGAGCACCTGCGCGACGACGGCGCCGAAGCCGGGTAGCGGGTCGGGCAGCCGGTCGGACTCGACCAGGGTCGCGATGTCCTGGCCCTGCCGCTGCGCGGTCTCGTCCAGCGCGCCGAGCAGCGCCCGGTCCAGCGCGATCAGCAGCAGCAGGCCGCCGATGCCCAGGCCGACCGCCGCCATCGCGGTGGCCGCCAGCGTGAGCCGGGCCCGCAGGCTCATCCGGCCGAACACGGCCACGTCAGCCGCCGTCGCCGCTCAGCCGGTAGCCGGCGCCGCGCACGGTCTGCAGCGCCGCCCGCCCGAACGGGGTGTCGATCTTGCGCCGCAGATAGCCGACGTAGACCTCGACGACGTTGGGGTCGCCGTCGTAGTGGGCGTCCCAGACGTGCTCGAGGATGTCGCGCTTGGAGACGACCTCGTCGGCGCGGCGCATGAGGAACTCGAGCACGCCGAACTCGCGCGGCGTCAGCGTCAGGTCGGCGTCGCCGCGGCGCACCGTCTTCGCGCCCGGGTCGAGCCGGAGATCGCCGGCGCTGAGGACGGCCGGCCGGGCCGGCGCGCCACGGCGCAGCAGCGCCCGCAGCCGCGCGACCAGCACGACGTATGAGAACGGCTTGGTGAGGTAGTCGTCGGCGCCGACGTCGAGGCCGTCGGCCTGGTCGTACTCGCCGTCCTTCGCCGACAGCATGAGGATCGGCACCCAGTTGCCCTCGGCCCGCAGCGCCTGGCAGATGCGGTAGCCCGACAGCGACGGCAGCATGATGTCGAGCACGATGACGTCGTAGGTGTGCTCGCGGGCCAGGTGCAGGCCGTCGAGGCCGTCATGGGCGAGCTCGACGGAGAACCCCTCCGCCGTCAGCCCGCGGTGCAGCGCGCGGGCCAGCCCGCGTTCGTCCTCGACCACCAGCACCCGCATGTCGTCAAGCATGCCCTGCCGCACAGGGCCGCCGGCGGCGGCTCTCAGGGATCTCACAGCGACCGCGAGGCAACATTGCTGTCATCGGGGTGACACCCGACGCACCGAAACGCATCGAGCACGTCAGGAGACGTCATGCCGAACTCCCTTCTCAGTACCCCGGCCAGGCGGTGGGCGACCGGGGCCACGGTCGCCACCGTGGTCGTCGGCGCGGCCGTGGCCGGTCCGCTGATCGCCGGCGCCGACTCCGATCTGCCCGACCGCACGGCCGCCGAGCTGCTCGTCGAGCTTGCGACCATCGACATCCAGCCGTTCGCCGGCACCGTCGTGCAGACCGCCGACGTCGGCCTGCCCGAGCTCGCGAACAGCGACACCTCGTCGCTGCCGACCGCCGCGCTGTCGCTGCTCAACGGGTCCTCGACGGCCCGCATCTGGTACACCGACGGCGACACGTACCGGCTCGCGCTGCAGGACGACCAGGCCGAGTCCGACCTCATCCGCGAGGGCCAGGACCTCTGGTTCTGGAGCAGTGAGGGCGCGAGCGCCTCGCACACCGTCCTGACCGAAGACGCCGACAGCGGGGACGGCGCCGGCCCGTTCGGGGGCGGCGGCAACCCGTTCGGCGGCGAGGGCCTGCCCGAGGACCTGCCGGCCGACGTCCCGACGGCGGCCGCGTCGCTCGCTCTGGCGATGATCGAGCCGTCCACCCAGGTCGACGTCGACGGCACGGCCACCGTGGCCGGCCGCAATGCGTACGAGCTGGTGCTGCGGCCCAAGGACGAGCAGTCGCTGATCGGCTCGATCCGGGTGGCCATCGACGGCGAGACGTCGATGCCGCTGCGGGTGCAGGTCGTCGCCCGTGACGCCACCGAGCCGTCGTTCGAGGTCGGCTTCACCTCGATCGCCTTCGACGAGCCCGACGAGTCGACGTACGAGTTCGCCCCGCCGGCCGGCACCACGGTCGAGGAGATCCAGCCCGGCGACCTCGACGACGCCAAGCCGCACGGCGACCCGCTGACCGAAGAGGACCTCGCCGGCGCGCCGTCCGACGTGTCCGTGGTCGGCTCCGGCTGGAGCAGCGTCGTCGTCCTCCGCGACGTCGACCTCGACCAGCTCACCGCCGGCCTCGAGGGCGACGCCGCCGCCATGGCCGACGCCTTCATCGCCGAACTCGAGGACGTCAGCGGCGCGTACGGCACCGGCCGCGCCATGACCAGCGACCTGTTCACCGTCCTCCTCCTCGACGACGGCCGCCTGCTGGCCGGCGCCGTGCCGCTGGAGGTCCTCGAGGAGGCCGCGCAGGACCCGGCCGCCTCGTAGCCGGCAGACCACCACGGGCGGGAACGGAGGCCGCCGCGGGACTCGCGATCCCGCGGCGGCCTCGTCGTTTACGGGGTGAGATCGCTAGGTGGTGAGGCCTCCCGCCGTAGGCGCCTGGCCTCACGATGGAAGTTCACCGGGCTGTTGGCGAGGACCTTGTCGGTCATGATGCCGAGGAGCCTGCCCGGGCTCAGCTCAGGTGGCACCGCGTCGAACCGCAGCTCGACGCGCGGCAGGGTCTCGATGCCCTTGGTGACCATCGCATCGGAGATCAAGGCTGGTGCGGGGTCCAGCTGCTGCTCGGGGTCGATCGGCTCGAGGCCGGCTGCCACCAGCGGGTTGTCGTCGGGCTCTTCGTCGGACGGAGCGACGACCGCCTCATCGTCCCACTCCGGGACGATGAGGCCGACGGCGTCGTAGGCGTCGTCCTCGCGGCCGAGCTTGGCCAGTAGATCGATCAGCCACTCCGCCTTGTCTGGTTCCTGGGTCAGCGCCGTCGACCGGAGGGAGTAGAAAAATCCGAGGCCGGCCAGCGGGTGACGCAGACGGAGGTTCTTGGCGTCGCCGTAGGACTCCTCGACCCGGTTAGCGGCGTTCTTGCCGAACGAGCTGTCCATCCGCTTGGTCGAGATCATCAGCTCCGGACCGGTTTGCCAGGAGGACATGACGACGTCCACCTGCTTGACGTAGTTCTTGCCCAGGAGGTTGGCCGCCGCGAGCGTCACGCCCGTGATTTGCCCGCTGGTGACGCGCTTCCGGACCTCTGCCTGCAACGCACGAGGAAGTCCGTCCATCAGGGTCGTGACCTCTGCCGGCAATACGCGCGGGGCTTCGTCGCGCGGCCAGACCCGGTCGCGGTCGAACCCCGCGCGCCGCAGTTCGTACGCGATCCACACGTCCAGGGCCAGTGCTGGCACCCCGGACTGCGACGACGCGCCGGTGAGCAGCGGCACGGCCAGCAGCGCCTTGAGCGTGTCGTAGTCGGGGCGGAACTCCACCGGGCCGTTGCCGGCCGACCGCTGCCAGGGGTTGCCGGACCGCAGCGCGGCATCCCGCACGATCTGGTCGAACAGCTGCCATGCTGCGGTACGTGCTGTCTTGGTCAAGTCTCGGCCCTTCGCGCTCGATAGAGTCATGCGTCTGCTAGGCCGGAGCCGTCAGCTTACGGCGTGGGTGATCAGTCGACCTGCTCGTCATCGGGATCGAGGTCGGTCACGTCAACGGCTCGACGCGTGGGAATCTGTGGCTCCGGCGGGCGCCCGTGGGGACGTTCCAGACCGTTGATCTCACTCGCGATACCATGGACGACATCATCGAGCTCGACGATCCGATCCGGCCACGGAATCTGTACATGCTCGTAGCCGTCGTTGGTCGAGTTCGGCCGGTACGCGAGGATGCCTGCGCCGTCGAGATATGTCTCGGTCAAGGCTCGGACCTCGGTCAACATCGTGGCCAGATTGTCCTTACCCTCAGTGAGCCGTGCGCACCAGAGGAAGTACACCGACGGCGCGGCCTTGCGGCGCCAGGTATCCCAATGCTCGATGCGCGTGTCCTACTGTCGCCGGTACAGCTTGAGGTCCGTCGCTTGGAACTTCAGCTCCTTCCGGCGGTTCGACCAGTCGGCGCGCGCCGGGCGTTCCTTGCCGCCGTCATAAGCCGGCCCACCCATCACCTTCGTCTCGACGCATACGAGTGGGTCGCGGATCGGACGGGGGCGGCGCGCGGGCCATGCAATGTCGATCTGGTGGAGCTGGGAGAAGCCCTGCACGCTGGTGCGTGGCGCAAGGGCCGACTCGGTCTGGTTCTCCAGAATGAGGCTGACCAGTTCGGCGAACCAGCCGCCCTTCATGCGATACGCGCCTTCGAGGCGTTTCTTGCTGGTCTGGTTCGGGTTACCCATGCCTCGTGGTGGCACGCCGGCGACTCGATAGAGGTCGAGGCACCACAGGATGTCGAGGAAGTCGCGTCGGATCTCGGAGATGCGCTGAAGGTTCTCCTGCCGGATCCGCACCTTGAGGCCTGCCCATCGATCGGCCGGATTGCCCACCTGCTGCTCAAGCCGCCGGACCTGCAGAACCTCGTCCACGTATCTCCTCTCTCGGATGTGTGTGAGCGTTCGCTCGGCGGTCAGGCACGTGCACCCATACGACGTGTCCGGAGTGTTTGAGCCGCCTGCTGCAAGCTGCTCACGTCGCCGGGCGAGAGCCCCAGCGTCTCGACGAGCAGCGCTTGATCGATTTTCGTGACGACGTTCGCCCAGTGGCCGTTCTGGAGGCTTCGCTCGATTGAACGCACCTTGCCGCCCAGCAGATCCCAAGCGGCCGAGAGTGCGCCCGCAGGCGGCACTGGGAGGGACGCGGCCTCACGAGGTTCCATCTTCAGGATGCCGCCGCCATAGGACCTGCCGAAGATCTCGGCGCCCAACATGGTGACGCTGTTGAAGGCGAGCAGGGGCAATGCATTCCTCGCAGCGTCGGGTACGTCGTCCTTCAATCGCAGTCCGTGCATGGAGTTGAGGAAGGTTGTGCCCGCACTGTTGGTGATGAGCCGGGGATAGCGGTGACTCATGTATGTGAAGAACAGATCGGGCGCCGGCACAGCAGGCGGCCGCCACCAGGGATGGCGGATCGTGCACTTGTATGCCTGGTTGACCCCGAGCTTGAAACCGCGGTGAATGTAGGCCGTGACGGAGGGCGAGACGTCGTTGGCGTCAGGACGGAACAGCCACACGCGTTCGCCTGAGTCGCGGAGCTTCGCCCATGCCGAGGTGCTGAATCGCAGACCCGTGAGATGTTTCGTCCCCGGCGGGCAGATCTTGATCACCTGGCCAGCAGCTTCACTGAGACCGAATTCGCGCCGGGTGGTTTCGGTCAGCGCGAAGAACGCGTTGCTGCCCGTCACCGTGCCGAGTTCAGGGGCGCCGTAGGTTTTCAGCGGTGTGAAAAGGTTGCTGCTCACCTGCCGGAACAGGTGTCGCTGCCGATTGGGCAGGAGCAGGTCGGTCCACTTACCGCTGTCCGATACTGGTGCGGCGTGATTGCTCATGGGACGTACGTGGGCGAGGTCCTCACCGTCGTTGAGGTAATAGAGGGAGAACGCGTCGCAGCCGCCGTCGCCCGCCGCGAGCACCAGTACAACCTTCTCTGTGGCGCCCTGGAACTGCAGCTTGTCGAACATAACGAGGTGGACCTGCTCGAACCGGTTCTTCAACCACTCCCGTACAGGTTCGGCGTAGCCGACGGTGAGCAACTCGGCGGGCAGCACCATGGCCAGACGTCCAGTCGGCTTGAGGAAGCCGCACGCGTGTATGAGCAGCGCAGCCCAGGAGGACGCGAGGTTGGAGAGGCGCACACCTTGGCGAAGCGCCGCTTGTTTGGAACGGTCGCGTGCCTCGCCGATGTGCCGTTGGTACCGGACGAACGGCGGATTGCCGATGATGGCGTCCATCTCCGGGACGGGCGAACCGAGTTGGTCGGGTGTCGGCACGGCGAAGAAGTCACCCTGCTGCAGATGTGCGTCGAGACCCTCGTCGTCGAGAAGCTTGTCGGCCCATTCCAGAGATGTGTCATGAAGGTCGAAGCCGAACAACTGCTCGTCGAGGTCGCTGACGTCGCGGCCCAGCGCCTTGAGCCTGCGACCGGCAGCGAGCAGGAAGACGGCCTCACCACAGGTCGGATCCATGACCTTGGCGTCCGCCTGATCGAGCACGGCCCAATCGGCGAGGAAGTCCGCGATGGCGGACGGGGTGAAGAATGCCCCGCGCTCCTTGCGTAGTCCTTCGTTGTCGCCATCCCTGATCATGATCTGCCGATCCTAGGAGACCGGACTGACAGCGTGATCCGGCTCGGACCGCTGAGGGGCGTCTGGAGCGACCTGCCGCCCGCCCTTGTCCGGCTGGGCACGCTGGTCTGCTCGGACATGACCACATCCTCGCCTATCGCCAGAGGTGTTCCGAGCCGCCCCGCCGAGATAAGCGTGCCGAGCGCAGACGTTGCCGACGATGAGGTGATCTCCTCGGCACTTCGTGCCCATGCCGCGGAAACGTGGGGTGCCTAAGTTGCGTGCAACGTGTCCGCACGGGTGACCTGCGTCACCCGACCTGCGTGAGGAGGCCCCGTGACCCTGCGGTGGAAGGTGGTCTACGACGGCAAGACGCCGCCGCCGGGGGCGGTGGTCAGGCCGGACGAACGGCTGTCGTGGGGGCGGACGGTGGGCCTCGGCGCGCAGCACGTCGTCGCTATGTTCGGCGCGACGTTCGTGTTCCCGCTGATCATGGGCTTGAACGCGCAGCTGGCCATCATGATGAGCGGCGTCGCGACGATATGCTTCCTGCTCATCGTCAAGGGCGTGGTGCCGAGCTACCTGGGCACCAGCGCGTCGTTCGTCGGCGGCGTGGCGGCGATCCGGGCGCAGGGCGGCGACTCCGCCGACGTCACCGGCGCGATCCTGGTCGCCGGCGTCGTGCTGGCGCTGTGCGGCGTGCTGATCCACTACTTCGGCTCCACCGTCCTCCACAAGGTGCTGCCGCCGGTGGTGACGGGCGCCGTCGTCATGCTGATCGGCTTCAACCTGGCGCCGGTCGTGGCGAACACCTACTGGCCGCAGGACCAGTGGATCGCGCTGATCGTCATGCTCGCCGTCATCCTCATGGCGGTCGGGCTGCGCGGGTTCCTCGGCCGCATCGCGATCTTCGTCGGGCTGGTGTTCGGCTACGCGCTGTCGTGGGTGTTCGACCGCGTCTTCGGCCAGATCACCTCGTTCGACCCGGCGGCCGGCGAAGAGACCACCCGCGACCGGGTGAACTTCGACGGCGTCCGCGACGCCGACTGGCTCGGCTTCCCCGAGGAGACATTCGTCAGCGGGCAGGGCGTGGAGATCCCGGGCTGGCACCTGCCCAGCTTCAGCATGACGTTCATCCTGCTGGTGCTGCCCGCCGTCATCGCGCTGATCGCGGAGAACACCGGCCACGTCAAGGCCGTTGCGGAGATGGTCGAGCGTGACCTCGACCCGGTCATGGGCAAGGCGATCGCCGCCGACGGTGTCGGCACGGTCATCGCGACGTCGGTCGGCGGCTCGCCGACCACGACGTACGCCGAGAACATCGGCGTCATGGCGGCGACCCGGGTGTACTCGACGGCGGCGTACTACGTGGCGGCGCTGGTGGCGATCCTGTTCGGGTTCTCGCCGAAGTTCGGCGCGCTGATCGCGGCCACGCCGGGCGGGGTGCTCGGCGGCATCACCGTCGTGCTGTACGGCATGATCGGCCTGCTCGGCGCCCGCATCTGGATCGAGAACCGGGTCGACTTCGCCAACCCGATCAACCTGGTGCCGGTGTCGGCGGGCATCATCATCGCGATCGGCAACACCTCGCTGGAGATCACCGACGACTTCGTGCTGTCCGGCATCGCGCTGGGCACCATCGTGACGATCGGCGCGTACCACCTGGCCAGGGCCGTCGCCCCGCCGCACCTGCGCGAAGGCGGCGCCGTCCTCACCGTCGGGCCGCCGGGGGTGCACGAGGTCGAGGAGGATCCGCCGAGCGAAACGGCGCGGGACGAGAGAGGATGATGCGGTGAAGCCAGCGGGGTTCACCTACCACCGGCCGGCCACCGTCGACGACGCCGTCGCGGTGCTCGCCGAGGTGAGTCCTGCCGGCAAGGTGCTGGCCGGTGGGCAGAGCCTCGTCCCGCTGCTGAACATGCGGCTGGCCGTGCCCGAGCACCTGGTCGACATCAACCGGCTGTCCGACCTCGCCTACGTCCGGGTCGGCGGCGACGGCGTCACCGTCGGCGCGCTGGCCCGGCATGCCGACGTCGAGCGCGACGACGCCGCGTACGCCGTCCTGCCGCTGCTGCGCGACACCTTGGGGTACGTCGCGCACCCGACGATCCGCAACCGCGGCACGACGGTCGGCAGCATCGCGCACGCCGACCCGGCCGGTGAGCTGACCGCGGTGCTGGCGCTGCTGGAGGGGACCGTGACGCTGCGGTCGGCCCGCGGCGAGCGCACCGTCACAGCCGCCGACTTCTTCACCGGACCCTTGTCCACCTGCGCCGATGCCGGCGAGTTGGTCACCTCCGTGACGTTCCCGGTGCCGGAGGGCCGCACCGGGGCCGTCTGGACGGAAGTGGCGCGCCGGCACGGCGACTACGCCGTCTGCGGAACCGGAGTGGTGGTGACACTCGACGACGACCTACGGGTCGCCGGTGCCAGAGCGGCGTACGTCTCGGCCGGCCCGGAGCCGGTCGTGCTCGATCTCACCGAGGCGGTCGCCGGTCGCGCGTTCGACGACGCGGACTGGCCGGCGGCCGGGCGGCTGGCGGCGAGCCGGCTGGACCCCGACGACGACATCCACGCGGCGGCTGCCTACCGCACCCACCTGGCCGGGGTGCTGACCACCCGGGCGCTGCGTGAGGCGGCCGGCCGGGCGAGCGTGGCGGCGGCGGCATGAGCTCGGCCGAGGAGTTGTACGAGGTCAGCCTGGTCGTCAACGGCGTGCCGCGGTCGGCTACGGTGCCGGCGCGGCGGCTGCTGTCGGACTTCCTGCGCCACGACCTCGAGCTGACCGGTACCCACGTCGGCTGCGAGCACGGCGTCTGCGGCGCCTGCACGGTGCTGGTCGACGGCCGCCCGATCCGGTCCTGCCTGCAGTTCGCCGTCACCGTCGACGGCGCCGAGGTCACCACCGTCGAGGGCTGCACCCGCCCCGACGGCGAACTGGGCCACGTCCAGCAGGCGTTCCGCGACTGCCACGGCCTGCAGTGCGGCTTCTGCACGCCCGGCTTCGTCACCACGATCACCGCCTACCTGGACGAGAACCCGGCGCCGACGGCGGAGCAGGCGCGCGAGGCGATCGCCGGCAACCTGTGCCGCTGCACCGGCTACCAGAACATCGTCGCGTCCGTGCTGCGCGCCGCCGAGCTGCGGGCGGGGGAGGCGAGCCGATGACGACCAGGTCGTTCGGCGAGCCGATCGCGCGGCTGGAGGACCCGCGGCTGCTCACCGGGCAGGGCCGGTTCCTCGACGACATCGGCCACCACGCGCTGGCCGCGGCGTTCGTCCGCAGCCCGCACGCGCACGCCCGCATCACCGGCATCGACGTCACCGACGTGGTCGGCGTGGAGGGCCTGGTCGCGATCTTCACGCACGAGGACCTCGACGGCCGGGCCGGCGAGCCGCTGCCGCTGCTCATCCCGCACGAGACGCTGACGCACGGCCGCACGGGCTACGCGCTGGCCAAGGACGAGGTGAACCACGTCGGCGAGCCGATCGTCATGGTCGTCGCCACCGACCGGTACGTCGCCGAGGACGTCTGCGCCCGCATCGTCGTGACGTACGACTTCCTGCCCCCGGTCGTCGGCATCGAGGCCGCCCGTGACGGCGAGCTGCTGGTGCACGACGACGTCCCGGGCAACGTCTCGGCCCGCATGGTGCAGTCCCGCGGCGACGCCGCGGCCGCCATCGACGCCGCGCCGCACGTCCTCGAGCTGGACCTCGACATCGAGCGCAGCGCATCCACCCCGCTGGAGGGCAAGGGCGTGCACGCCCGGTGGGACGCCGACGACGCCAGCCTGCGCGTCTACACGTCCACCCAGGCGTCGACGTCGGTGCGCGCGGCGCTGGCCGCGCGGCTGGAGCTGCCGCCTGACCGCGTCGAGGTCATCGCCCCCGACGTCGGCGGCGGGTTCGGCGTGAAGATCGTGCACCCGTGGCCGGAGGAGGTCATGGTGCCGTGGGCGGCGATCAGGCTCGGCCGCGAGGTCAAGTGGACCGAGGACCGCCGCGAGCACTTCGTCGGCGCCACCCACGAGCGCGGGCAGCTGCAGCACGTCAGGGTCGGCTTCGACGACGACGGCATCCTGCTCGGCCTCGACGTCACCGTCTGGCACGACAACGGCGCCTACACGCCGTACGGCATCATCGTCCCGATCATCACGACGACGCAGCTGCTCGGGCCGTACAAGCCGGGCGCCTACCGTGCGGAGTTCTTCAGCCTCTACACCAACACCGTCAGCGTGACGCCGTACCGCGGCGCCGGCCGGCCGCAGGGCTGCTTCGCGATGGAGCGGACGATGGACGCCATCGCCGCGTACCTCGGGCTGGACCGGACGGTGGTGCGCGAGCGCAACTTCATCCGGCCCGACGAGATGCCCTACGACCACGGCCTGATCTTCCAGGACGGCCGGCCGCTGATCTACGACTCCGGCGACTACCCGGCGACGCTGGACAAGCTGAAGAAGCTGGTCGGCTGGGACGAGTTCGAGGCGTTCCGGGCCGACGCGCGGGCGGCCGGGCGGCGCGTCGGCATCGGCATGGCCTGCTACGTCGAGGGCACCGGCGTCGGCCCGTACGAGGGCGGCTGGGTGAAGGTCGAGACCGACGGGTCGATCGTCGCGGCCACCGGGCTGACCACCCAGGGCCAGGGCCACAAGACGGTGTTCGCGCAGGTCGTGGCCTCGGAGCTGGGGGTGCCGGTCGAACGGGTCTCCGTGACGACGGGGGACACCCGGCGGTTCGGCTACGCCGTCGGCACGTTCGCGTCGCGGGCCGCCGTCATGAGCGGCAACGCGCTCGCGTCGGCCGCGCGGAAGGTGCGCGACAAGGCGCTGCGGATCGCCGGTGAGGCGCTGGAGGCCGACCCGCGCGACCTCGAGATCGTCGACGGCGTGGTGCGCGTGATCGGGTCGCCGGGCGGTGCGCCGGGTGCGTCGATCCCGCTCGCCACCGTCGCCGTCCTGGCCAACCCGCTGCGGTACGCGTTCGACCGCGAGGCCGAGCGGGCGACCCAGTTCGGCGGCCCGGTCGACTTCTCCAAACCGCCGGTCGCCGAGGGCGAGTCGCCCGGCCTGGAGGACACCGGGTTCTACTCGCCGCCGCGCTCGACGTTCGCCAACGGCATGCACGCGGCCGTCGTCGAGACCGACCCGGAGACCGCCGAGATCACCATCCTGCGCTACTGCGTCGTCCACGACTGCGGCACGCTGATCAACCCGCGCCTCGTCGAGGGCCAGATCCACGGCGGCGTCGCCCAGGGCGTCGGGGGAGCGCTATACGAGCGGATGGTCTACGACGACGCCGGCCAGCTGCTGAACGCGTCGTTCATGGACTTCCTCATGCCGTACTCGACCGAGGTGCCGGTCATCGAGACCGACCACCTGGAGACGCCGTCGCCGCTGAACCCGCTCGGCATCAAGGGGGCGGGCGAGGCCGGCGTGATCCCCGGCTCGGCCGTGCTGGCGTCGGCGATCTCCGACGCCGAGGGGTTCGCGATCACGCGGATGCCGATCTCGCCGTCGGACCTGTTCTCTCTCCGTCTGGCTCAGGAGTCGTGATGAAGGTTTCGGGAACCGCCGTTCTGCACGCCGCGCGTGCCGACGTGTGGAAGGCGCTGAACGACCCCGCCGTCCTGGTACGGACGATCCCCGGCTGCTCGCGGCTGGAGGAGGCCGGCCCGGACCAGTACCGCATGACGGTGTCCGCCGGCGTCGGCTCGATCAAGGGCAGCTACGCCGGCGACGTGCGCCTGCACTCGCAGGAGGAGCCGGCCTCGTTCGTCATGACGGCGTCCGGTGCGGGCGCGCCGGGCACCGTGAGCGCCGACGTCCGGGTGACGCTGCACGACGCCGGCGACGGGTCGACCCGGCTGGACTACGACGCCGACGCCATCGTCGGCGGCATGATCGGCGGTGTCGGGCAGCGCATGCTCGCCGGGGTCGCGAAGAAGACGGCGGGCGAGTTCTTCGCCGCGGTGGACGACGTGCTGACGGGGGTCGCCGCAGCCCCGGTGGCGGTCCCTGCGTCCGTCGCGCCGGACGGGGCCGTCGCCGCCGGTGTACCAGGCGTGTACGAGCCCCCGCCGCGCCCCGCCGTCGCGCCGGCCGACTTCACCCGCGGCATCCTGGTCGGCGCCGCGGTCGCGTTGGCGGGCGTCGCCCTCGGCGGCTGGCTGTCCGGTCGACGAACTAAGCTAACTTAGCTAAGCTTTATATCATGGGTGAACCAGCAGCAGCGCAGTTCAACATCCACGAGGCGAAGACCCAGCTGTCGCGGATCATCGAGCGGGTCGAACGCGGCGAGCAGGTCGTCATCAGCCGGGCCGGCGTCCCCGTGGCCAAGGTCGTACCGTTCCCGGTCAAGGCACGGCGGCGGCAGCGGGGTTCGCTCGCCGGCAAGGTCACCCTGTCCGCCGACTGGGACTCCGGCGACGTCAATGGCACCATCGCCGACGACTTCGGGATGCGGCCATGACGACACGTGCGCGGCTCCTGCTCGACACTCACGTCGTCCTGTGGTGGCTGATGGATGACGCCGAGCTGTCGGATGAGCTGAAGGAGACCATCGACGAGGAGTTGGAGGTCTTCGTCAGCTCTGCCACCGTCTGGGAGCTCGCGATCAAACAGGGCCTGGGCAAGCTGTCCGCGCAGGTCGACCTCGCCGAGGAAGTCCTGCGCAGCGACCTGCAGCAGTTGCCCATCACGTTCGAGCACGCGATCGATGCCGGACGGCTGCCCCTGCACCATCGCGACCCCTTCGACCGCATGTTGGTCGCGCAGGCAAGGGTCGAACAGCTGACGCTGGTCACGCGTGATTCGGCGATGAACGATTATGACGTCCGGGTCGCAAAGGCCTAGGCGACCGAGGAGGTGCCGGTATGCGGGCGTTCAACGCGGCCGCGGTCCAGGTGCGGCCGCTGGCCGAGCCGCTGACCACGCAGAGCATCAAGGCGAACGTCGAGCACGCGCTCGACTACGTCGAACGGTGCGCGGGCGACACCGGCGCGGAGCTGATCGTGCTGCCCGAGTCGGTGACCACCGGGTTCACCCCGGCGATGCCGGCCGAGGAGCTGTGGGACCTCGTCACCGACGTGCCGGGGGGCCTGGCCGAGCCGTTCCAGGAGACCGCCCGCCGGCTCGGCGTCCACCTGACGTGGGGGACGTACGAGCGCGGCGCCGAGCGCGGCGTCGTCCACAACTCGGCCGTGCTGGCCGGGCCGGACGGCGAGATCGCCGGCGTCTACCGCAAGACGCACCCGTTCTGCACCGAGCTGGCGTCGCGCGGCGGCTGGGTCACGCCCGGCGACGACGTGTGTGTCGTCGACACCGCGCTCGGGAAGATCGGCATGATCATCTGCTTCGACGGCGACTATCCGGAGCTGTCGCGCATCACCGCCGTCCGCGGCGCGGAGGTGATCCTGCGCCCGTCCGCCCTGCTGCGCTCGGCCGACCTGTGGGAGCTGACGAACCGGGCCCGCGCCTACGACAACCACGTGTTCGTGGTCGGCGCCAACGCGACGGGGACCGACCCGGCCGGCGTGCTCTACTTCGGCAACTCGATGATCGTCACCCCGATCGCCGAGGTGGTCGCGCGGGCGGCCAGCCACGAGTGCTGGGTCTCCGCCCGGCTGGACCCGGCGACGGCGCTGGGCTCACTCACCCCTGGGTCGAGCATCGGGCAGGGCTTCGACCACCTGGCCGACCGCAACCTCGAGCTGATCCGCCGGCACGTCGACGAGCTCACCCGCCCGGCTGCCAGCCCGTTCCCGCGCGACTGACCCGTCAACGCAGCTTAGGCACCACGTCCAGCGCGAGTCGCTCGAACCGCTCGGTGTCGGCGGGCAGCGGCCAGCCGATGACGAACTCGGTGAAGCCTGCGGCCGCGTACCGATCGACCAGCTCGTCCAGCGTCGCCGGGCCGGTCAGGGCGTCGGTGGTGGCCCAGAACAGCACCGACCGGCGGATCGCCGACGGGTCCCGGCCGGCCGCGGTGGCGAACTCGTCGACCCGGCGGCTCCAGCCCGCGGCGAGGGCGACGTTCTCGTCGAGGCTCGCGTCGGGGCGGCCGTTGGTGTTCCAGACGTCCGCCCGCTCGGCCGCCACTCGCAGCACCGTCGGAGCGTTGCCGCCCACGATGATCGGCGGACGCGGCCGCTGGACGGCGGGCGGGCCGGTGGGCAGGTCGCGGACGGTGTACCAGTCGCCCTCGAACGTGTACGGCCCGCCGTCGCGCCGCAGCACCTCGTCGAGCACCCGGACGTACTCGGGATAGCGGGCGACCCGTTCCTTGACCGTCCACGGCTCGGTGCCGGTGGCGTGGTGATCGGACTCCATGATGCCGGCGCCGATGCCCAGCTCGAGCCGTCCGCCGGACAGCTGGTCGACGGTGAGCGCCTCCTTCGCCAGCACCGCCGGCGGGCGGAGGATCGGGTTGCTCACCAGCGTCCCGATCCGGATGGCCGACGTCGTCAGGGCGGCCGCGGTGGTCATGGTCCAGCCGTCCAGCCAGGGCGGCTCGGTGGCGAAGATGTTGCCGATGTGGTCGGGGAGGAACAGCTGGTCGAAGCCGAGCTCCTCGACCCGGCGGAACCGCTGGAGCAGCGTGGGCGCGTCGGCGTCGGGCAGGATCAGGACGCCGAAACGGCGGGGGTGCGTCATGCCTTCGATCGTCAGCCGACACTTGCGGAAGATCAAGTACTGACTATATTGTCAGGTACCCACTGAAAAGTCAGTAAGGGAGACCGCCGTGGCCCGGAACCGGCCCTACACCTGCGGACTCGACGCCGCCATCGACGTCGTCGGCGGCAAGTGGAAGGCGACCATGCTGTGGACGCTCGAGGACCAGGGGCCGCTGCGCTTCGGTGAGCTGAAGCGGGCCATCCCGGCGGTCACCGAGAAGATGCTCATCCAGCAGCTGCGCGAGCTCGAGGCCGACGGCCTGGTGCACCGCGAGATCTACCACCAGGTGCCGCCGAAGGTGGAGTACTCGCTCACCGACTACGGGCGGACGCTCGAGGTGGCGCTGCGCCCGCTCGGCGACTGGGGGCACGCCAACATGGCCCACATCGAGGCCACCCACGCCTAGAAGGATCCCTAGCCGCGGTCGCCGTCGCGGAAGGCGGCCAGCAGGACCGGCAGGGCGACCAGCAGCGCGACCAGGCGGACGGCGCCGGCCAGCGGGTAGGGCGCCCGCAGACCGAACGCATGCGCCACGACGCCGCTGAGCAGCGCGCCCGCGGGGATCAGCCCCCAGCCGACCAGCCGGTGCACGCTCATCACCCGGCCCAGCAGGTCGGCCGGCACCAGCCGCTGCCGCAGCCCGATGCTGACCAGGTTCCACAGCGTCACGCCGAGCCCGGTGGCCGCCAGCAACGCACCCAGCGCGACGGCGGACCCGGCCAGTCCGATCGCGCCCACTGCGACGGCGTTGACGGCGAGGGCGGTGAGCAGCACGGCCCGGTCGCCGAACCGGCGCAGCAGCCGCGGCCCGACCAGGCCGCCGGCCAGGCTGCCCACCGCGGCGGTCGCCAGCAGCAGGCCGAAACCGCGCACCGACACCCCCAGCTCGGACGTCGCCAGCAGCACCAGCGTCGCGTTGCCGAGCTGGAAGCAGAACGTGTTCACCGCGGCCAGCAGCGTCAACGTCCGCAGCAGCCGGTGCGCGGCCAGCCAGCGCAGCCCGGCCCCGATCTCCGTCCGCAGCGACGACGGCCCCCGCGTCGCCCGGTCCCGGGGCGCGGCCCGCAGCGTCGACAGCAGCGCCGCCGCCACCGTGAGCACGACGGCGTCGGCCCCGAACGGGAGGCCGGCGGCGACGGCGAACAGCAGGCTGCCGACCGGCGGGCCGAGGAACTGCTGCCCGACGACGGCGATGGTCTGCTGGTAGCCGTTGGCCGACGGCAGCCGCTCCGGCCCGACCAGCGAGGGCAGCAGCGCCTGCGCCGCCGTCCCCGCCACCACCTGGCCGGCGCCGAGCCCGAAGGCCAGCGCCGCCAGCCCGGCGACGCCCAGCCGGCCGGACGCCGCCAGCGCCGCCACCACGGCGGCGAGCCCCGCCTGCACCGCCACCCCGCGCCACAGCAGCGCGGCCCGGTCGTGCCGGTCGACCAGCGCGCCGGCCGGCAGCGAGAACAGCAGCCACGGCAGGTACGTCGCAGCGGCGACGGCGGAGACCAGCCGCGGGTCCCGGGTCAGCGTCGCGGCCAGCAGCGGCACGGCCGCCGCGAACACGCCGTCACCGGCCGTGGTCAAAGCGGTGGCGGCGGCGAACCGGCGGTAGCGGGGCATGGCGGCGATGCTCGCCGCCGCGCGCGCCGCGACGGCACGATGTAGCGCTCTGCTACAACTAGGATCATGGCGCTGACCGTCGAGCTGGGGGTGGACGAGCTGGCGGCCACCCGGTTCGCGGTGTCGCCGCTGTCCGAGACGGTGGCCGCGCTGCAGCAGCTGGCCGGGCAGGACCGGCAGCCGGTGCACGCGCGCTGGCTGACCTGGGCCCAGGACGAGCTGGCCCGTGCTCCGCTGGCGCTGCCGCTCACCTGGCCGCTGCTGTTCAGCGGCACCCCCGGCTGGCCGGAGTTCCTGGTCCCGGCGCCGGCCGGGCCGGGCGGCTCGATCGACGACGACCTCGCCGCCCTGCGCCGCACGCCGGCCGAGTCCGTCCGCGCCAACGTGCGCCGCCGATTCGGCGCCGACCCCGCGCCGGCCGCCGTCGCGGACCTCGCGGCCGACCCCGCGGCCGGGCTGCGCGAGCTGGCCGCCGAGCTGCGCGCCGCGCACGACCGCCTGGTCGGGCCGCACTGGCCGCGCATCCGCGCCGTCCTCGAGGCCGACGTCGCGCACCGGGCCCGGCGGCTGGCGCGCGGGGGAGCGGCGGCCCTCTTCGCCGACCTGCACCCCGACCTGAGCTGGCGCGACGGCCGGCTGCGGCTCGGCGGCGACCGGTGGCGCGAGGACTCCGCCGTCGACCGCGGGCCGGGCGGGCTGGTGCTGATGCCGGTGCTGCTCGGGTCGGCGTACGTGCTGATCAAGCGGCGGACGTCGACCCAGACGACGGTGCGGTACCCGGCCCGTGGGGCCGGCGCGCTGTGGAGCGTACGGCTCGGGCGCCCGCCCGCCGGCGCCACCGTCCGCCTGCTCGGGCGGGCGCGGGCCGAGCTGCTGGACGCGCTGCGCTCGCCCGCGTCGACCACCGACCTCGCCCGCGCGCTCGGCGTCACGCCCAGCGCCGTCGGCCAGCACGTGCGGGTGCTGCGCGAGAACGGGCTGGTCACCGGCGAGCGGCACGGCCGGTCCGTCCTCTACCGCACGACGGCGCTAGGGGCGGCCCTGCACGACGTCGGTGCCCGACCGTTGGCACCAGTTGCCGACGCACCGACCACGCGACCGCCGGTTGAATCGTCCGCATGCCCCTGATCCGTATCGGCATCGACACCGGCGGCACGTTCACCGACGTCGTCGCCGTCGACGAGGAGACCGGCCGGCAGGCGAGCACGAAGACGCCGTCGACGCCGGCCGACCCCGCTGAGGGGTTCATGGCCGGCGTGCACAAGATCCTCGGCCTGCTCGGCGCGGACGGAGCCGACGTCGCCGCCGTCGTGCACGGCACCACCGTCGCGACGAACCGGCTGCTGGAGGGGAAGGTCGACCACCTCGGCTTCGTCACGACCGAGGGGTACGCGCACGTGCTGGAGATCGCCCGCCAGTCGGTGCCGGACGGCTACGGCAACAGCTACTTCTGGGTGAAGCCGCCGCGCATCGTCCCCGCCGACCTCGTCCGCACCGTCGGCGGCCGGCTGACCCACGACGGCGGCGAGCTGCGCCCGTTCAGCGAGGACGACGCCGTCGCGGCCGCCCGGTTCTTCCGCGACCGCGGCATCACCACCATCGGCGTCTGCTTCCTGCACTCCTACGCGAACCCGGAGCACGAGCTGCGGATGCGCGACGTCCTCGCGCGCGAGCACCCGGACGCCGTCGTGTCGATCTCGGCGGAGGTGCTGCGGGAGTACCGCGAGTACGAGCGCAGCGTGACGACCTTGGTCGACGCGGCGGTGAAGCCGAGCATCGCCCGCTACGTGCGCACGATCGCCGACCGCCTGGCCGCGCTGCGCGAGCCCGCGCCGCCGTTCTACGTCATGAAGTCCAACGGCGGCGTGCTGTCCGCCGACGAGGTGGTCCGGCAGCCGATCTCGACGGTCCTGTCCGGCCCGGCGGCGGGCGCGCTGGGCGCCGCGGTCGTCGCGCAGGCGGCCGGGTTCGGCAGCGTCCTGACGCTCGACGGCGGCGGCACGTCGACCGACGTCGCGGTGGTCGTCGACGGGCACCCGGCGCTGACGACCGAGGGCACCGTCGGCGCGTACCCGAGCAAGATCCCGATGATCGACGTCGTCACCGTCGGCGCCGGCGGCGGGTCGGTCGCCTGGCTCAGCCCGGAGGGGACGCTGAAGGTCGGGCCCCGATCGGCCGGCGCCGATCCGGGCCCGCTCTGCTACGGCACCGGCGGCACCGAGCCGACCGTCACCGACGCGCACCTGCTGCTCGGGCGCATCCCACCGCACCTGCTCGGCGGTGAGATCCCGCTGGACATCGACGCCGCTCGATCCGGCATCGCCGCGCTGGCGGGGCGGCTCGGGCTGACCGCCGAGCGGTGCGCCGAGGGCATCCTGGAGATCTCCGCGTGGAACCAGGCGAACGCGTTGCGGCAGGTCACCGTCACGCGTGGGCTGGACGTGCGCGACTTCCACCTGGTCAGCTTCGGCGGGTCCGGCTCGCTGCTGGCCTGCCGGCTGGCCGACGTGCTCGGCCTGGCCGGCGTGCTGGTGCCGCCCGACCCCGGCAACCTGTCGGCGTACGGGCTGCTCACCGTCGACGTGCGCAACGACTACGTGCGGACGTCGGTCGCGCGGCACGCGGTGCTCGACCCGGACGCCGTCGGCAAGACGTTCGCCGGCCTCACGGCGGAGGCGGACGCCGCGCTGGAGCGGGAGGGATTCGCGGCGGGGGAGCGGCGGTTCCTGCGCACGGCCGACCTGCGCTACTTCGGCCAGGCCTACGAGGTGCGGGTCGACGTCCCGGACGGGCCGGTCACGGCGGCGCTCGCGGACGACGTCGCCGCCGCCTTCCACGCGGCGCACCGGCGGCTGTACGGCTACGACTTCGCCGGCGACGCGCGGCAGGAGGTCGAGTGGGTGAACCTGCGGGTCACCGGCGTCGGCCCGATCGCGCGCCCGGCGGTGCGGGTGGCGCTGCGCGGCACGGGGGCGACGCCGCGCACGTCCCGCCCGGTCGACTTCGGCGACGGGTGGGCGGACACCCCGGTCTACGACCGCGCCGCGCTGGGCGCCGGCGACACCATCGCGGGGCCGGCCGTCGTCGAGGAGTTCGGCTCCACCGTCCCGGTCCACCCGGGCTTCCGCGCCGTCGTCGACGACCACGCGAACCTGCTGATCACCCGGGAGGTCTCGCGATGAGCGGGAGTGCGGACCCGATCCTGGCCGAGATCGTCGAGGGCTACCTGACGTCGGTCGAGAAGGAGGTCGAGACCGCCATCGGGCGCACGTCGCGCTCGCCGATGATCCGCGACGCGCACGACTACCGGGCTGGCATCCACGACCGGAAGCTGCGCAAGCTGACCGGCCGCTCGTACTCGGCGCTGGTGCACCCGGTGGTGCGCGACTACCCGATCGAGACGATGAAGCCCGGCGACGTGTTCTTCCACAACGACGTGTACCTCTCCGAGGGCGGCATCGGGCACCTGCCGGACCTGTGCGTCACAGCACCCGTCTTCCACGATGGAGAGGTCGTCGCCTTCGTGCAGGCGTTCGGGCACCACGACGACATCGGCGGCACCGTCCCAGGCTCGATGCCGTCGCACGCGACCAGCGTGTTCGAGGAGGGCCTGATGGTCCCGCCGATCAGGCTGTGGGACCAGGGCGTGCCGAACGAGGCGGCGCTGAAGATCATGACCCGCAACTCGCGGATGCCGGAGTCGCTGGCCGCCGACCTCGACGCCGAGTGCGCCGCCTGCCTCATGGGTGCGCGCCGGCTGGCCGAGCTGTTCCAGCGCTACGGCCGGGCCGACGTGGAGGCGTGCTTCGACGCGATCCTGGACAAGACGACGCAGACGTTCCGCCGGGAGATCCTGGCGAAGATCCCGGCCGGCAGCTACGTCTGGGAGGACTACGCCGAGCACGACGGCGTCGACGAGCCGAAGCTGCACACGCAGCGGATCACCCTGACGAAGGTGGACGACGACGGCGGCCGGTTGGTGATCGACTTCACCGGGACCGGGCCGCAGGCGAAGGGCCCGATCAACCACGCGGCCGACTACGCCGACGGCGCGTTCCTGACGAAGTGGCTGGCCCCGATCCTGCGCAACCTGGCCGACTCTCCGGAGCGGATGGCCGAGCTGGAGGTCAACGAGGGCGTCGTGCCGCTGATCGAGCTGCGCTTCCCGCCCCCCGGCACGCTGCTGACGCCGGTGTTCCCGGCGCCGACGAACGCCCGGACGTTCGTGATCCTGCGGCTGCTCGGCGTGCTGGCCGGCGTGCTGGCCAAGGCGGTGGACGGGCGGATGCCTGCGGACCAGGAGACGATCCGGTACACCGGCGTCTACGGCGACGACGTCGACGGGCGGCCGTACCTCATGCGCGAGGTGCTGGGCGGCGGGTCGGGCGGGCGCTATTACGCCGACGGCGAGGACACCATCCACGTCGTGCCCGACTCGCGGAACCTGCCGACGGAGTTCAGCGAGTCGCGCTTCCCGTTCATCGTCGAGCGGCTGGGGCTGGCCGCCGACTCCGGCGGGCCGGGCCGGTACCGCGGCGGGCTCGGCTACGAGAAGCACCTGCGGATGCTCCGCGACGCGCACTTCATGTCGATCGCGGACCGGTCGATCCTGTCCTGCTGGGGGGTGCGGGGCGGGCGGGCGGGCCGGCCGTTCTCGGTGACGATCGACCCGGGCGGCGCGGCGGAGCGCGAGGTGGACGCGCTGGCCGACGCCGAGCCGGTGCTGGCCGGCGAGGTGATCCGCATCCGCACCACCGGCGGCGGTGGCTGGGGCGACCCGCTGGACCGGCCGGTGGACGAGGTGCTGCGCGACGTGCGCTGGCGGAAGGTGACCGTCGACGGTGCGCGTGACGGCTACGGCGTGGTCGTGCACGGGCCGGTCGACGAGCCGGTGGCGGACGAGGCGGCGACGTCCGCGCTGCGGGCCGAGCGACGGGCGGCGCGGACCGGTGACGAGCCGTTCTTCGACCGCGGACCCGGCTACGCGCGGCTGGCCGGCGGCGCCACGTCGGCCCCTGTCGACCACCTGGAGCCGAAGTCTTCCTGAAATCGGGCAATCTATTTCTATTCGGGTATTGACGACAGATGGTGAGATATCACATGCTCCGCATTGTGGCATCCGCGAGATCGCCACAAAGTTGATCACTGAGGTGATCATCAACGTTTGATATTGATCAGTTGGACACACGGGGGGCTTGTGTCTGCCATGAACCATGTCGATCATTTCGCCCATGGTCTGACCACGCCAGCGATCGGTTACGTCTTCATGGTGATGGCGGCCGTGATCGGGTTGATGTGCACCGTCCGGGCCAGAGAGTCGACCGGCGGTACCCGGCGTAACTGGCTGATCACCGGGGCCGCGTCGCTGGCCGCCGGGATCTGGACGCTGCACTTCATCGCAATGCTGGGATTCAGGGTTTCCGGCAGCCCGGTCCGGTACAACGTATCGCTCACCTTGATCAGTTTGATCGTCGCGTTCGTCGTCGTCGGCGGCGGCGTGCTGGCGGTCGGCTACGGTAAAGATCGAAATCGCTCGCTGCTGTTCGGCGGACTGGGCACCGGAATCGGCGTCGCCGCCATGCACTACTCCGGAATGGCCTCGGTGCGCATCGACGGCTCGGTCGGCTACCGGACCGAACTGGTGGTGGCGTCGCTGGCGATCGCCGTCGCGGCCGCGACCGCGGCGCTCTGGCTGGCGTTCACCGTCCGCACGATCTGGGGAGCGGTCGCCGCCGCGCTGGTCATGGGCATCGCCGTCAGCAGCATGCACTACACCGCGATGGCGGCGGTGTCGGCCGAGCTCAACGCGGACACCGCCCCGGTCACCGGCGCGACCGCGACGGAGTTCCTGGTGCCGTTCACGATCGGGCTCGGCGCGCTGCTGCTGGCCGGATTCACGATCATCGCCGTCTCGCCGGTCGAACTCGCCCCGCGCGAGGACGACGATGACGACGAGCCGGCCGAGGAGGAGCGGGAGAACCTGTTCGCACCGCCGCGCCGCCCGGCCCAGCGCCTGCCGGCACCGCCGGAGTCGCCGTCGCTGCCGCCGATGCGGCGCCCGCCGGACTCCACCACCCGGCCGCTGCCGACCCGGCTGCGGCGGGACAGCGATCCGGAGAAGCCCGATCCGCCGGTCGTTCAGAGCTGGCTGACCAGGCCGGACTCGAGGTCGTAGACCGCGGCGACGACGGTCGTGCGGCCGGCGGCGACCGCGTCGTGCACGATCGCCGACGCGCCCGCCAGGGCCGCCGCCGCGCTGCGGGCCTGCGCCTCGACACAGGCGGCGAGGTAGGCGGCGTCGTCGCTGCCGGCCGTCACGCCGCGGACGGCCGGCTCGATCGCCTGGACCAGCGCGGCGATGGAGCCGTCGGGCGCCGGGCCGCCGCGCACGACGTCGACGGTGGCCTGGACGGCGCCGCAGCCGGCGTGCCCGAGCACGACGACCAGCGGCACGGCGACGTGCTCGACGGCGTACTCGACGCTGCCGACGACGGCTTCGTCGAGGACCTCGCCGGCCGAGCGGACGGTGAACAGGTCGCCGAGGCCCTGGTCGAACACCAGCTCCGGTGTGACGCGGGAGTCCGCGCAGCTGAGCACGCAGGCGATCGGGTGCTGCCCGGCGACCAGCGACTCGCGGTACGGCTCGTCCTCGTGCGGGTGCCGCGGCTCGCCGCCGGCGAACCGCTCGTTGCCGGCCGCGAGCGCCGCCCAGACGTCGTCGGCGCTGGTGGGCGCCGCCTCAGGGGTGGGCGACGCGGTCGCCTCGGCGTCGTCCCCGCCGGACGAGCAGCCGGCCAGCCCCGTCGCCGTCAGGCCGAGCAGACCGAGCACTCCGAGAGCGTCGCGCCGGGACAGCCGGCCGCCGTTGATCATGGTCGTCAGCGTAATCTGTGACGATGCCGGACACGCAGGAGTTCGCCGAAGCCGGACCGCTCGCCGGCGTCGTCGTCGTCGACCTCAGCCGGGCGCTGGCCGGGCCGCACGCGGGCATGATGCTCGGCGACCTCGGCGCGCGGGTCATCAAGGTCGAGGCGCCCGGCCACGGCGACGAGTCGCGCACCTGGGGTCCACCGTTCCTCGGCCCCGACGACCAGCCGGTGTCGTCGTACTTCCTGTCCGCCAACCGCAACAAGGAGTCCGTCACCGCCGACCTCAAGTCCGAGGCGGGCAAGGACCTGCTGACCCGCCTGGTCGAGCGGGCCGACGTCCTCGTCGAGAACTTTCGCACCGGCGTCCTCGACCGCCTCGGCTTCTCCGTCGAGCGGCTGCACGAGCTCAACCCGCGCCTCGTCGTGCTGTCCATCACCGGGTTCGGGCCGGACGGTCCCGAGGCGGGCCGGGCCGGCTACGACCAGATCGCCCAGGGCGAGGCCGGCATCATGAGCCTCACCGGCGAGCCGGGCCACCCGACGAAGGTCGGCGTCCCGATCGGCGACCTGCTGGCCGGTATGTACGGCGTGTCCGGCCTGCTCGCGGCGCTGCTCGAGCGCGAGCGCACCGGCCGTGGCCGGGTCGTGCGGGTCTCCCTGCTGTCGGCGCTGGTCGGGGTGCACGCGTTCCAGGGCACCCGGTGGACGGCGGCCGGTGAGGTGCCGCACGCCATCGGCAACCACCACCCGTCCATCGCGCCGTACGGGCTGTTCAACGCCTTGGACGGGGCCTTGCAGGTCGCCGTCGGCAACGACGCGTCCTGGCGTGCGTTCGCCGGGGTGGTCGGCCTCGATCCGGACGAGCCGCGGTTCGCCACCAACCGGCTGCGGGTGCAGCACCGCGACGAGCTGACCGCCGAGATCGAGAAGGCGTTCGCCGCCCACCCGCGCGACCACTGGCTGGCCCGGCTGGACGCCGCGGGCATCGCGAGCGGCAAGGTGCGCAGCCTCGACGAGGTCTACGAGTGGGAGCAGACCCGCTCCCAGGGCCTCCTGGTCGACGTCGAGCACCCGCTCCTCGGCACCGTCGCCCTGCCCGGCCCCGCCGTCCGCTTCGACGACGCGCCGCCCAAGCACCACGCCCCGCCACCGCTGCTCGGCGAGCACGACGAGTCGGTGCGGGCCTGGCTGGCCGACGAGGGCTAGACCCGCAGGGGTGGTGGTTGGCGGTTCACTGGCGCCAGGGCACCACCAAACCGCCAACCATCCAGCAGTCCCGCTCGGCTCGGGCTCAGTGCTCGCGGCCGAGGTCGCGCGACAGCTGCGCCAGCGGCTCCAGCCGGGCGGCCAGCGGCGGGTGCGACGCCATCATCCGGTCGACCAGCCGCGAGAGCCGGTCGGTGCCGGTGTCCTCGCCGTCCTTCGGCAGCGCGACGATCGTCATCGACGACATCGTGCGCAGCCCGCGCAGGTCCTTCGACGGGATGACCGGGCCGTCGGCGTCCAGGGCGGTGAGGGCGGCGGCGAGGGCCGCCGGTTGCCCGGTCAGCTCGGCCGCGCCGCGGTCGGCGGCCAGTTCGCGGTAGCGGCCCAGCCGGGCGATGATCCCCGCGGCCGGGATCGCCAGGATCGCCATCGGCGGCAGCAGCACCACGCCCAGCCCGAGCAGCAGGAGGAACTCGACGGCCCGGACCAGCCCGAGCAGCGGCACGACGGTGAGCGTCAGCAGCGCCAGGCGCCCCGGCGAGTGCTTGCGCGGCGCCGGCATGGGGAAGTCGTCGTCCTCGGTGGCCGGGGTCCATGACCGCCCGCACCAGCGCGCCGCCCGGCACAGCGGGACCTCGACGGCCATCAGCGGCGCCAGGATCGCCATCGGGGCCAGCGCCAGCGACGTCGACAGCGCGAGCGCGACGGTCATGGCGGCGGTGTCGCGGTGGGCGATGTGAGCCAGCTCGTGCGCCAGGACGGCGGCGAGCCGCTCGTCGTCGCTCTGGTCGAGCAGCCCGCGGGTGACGGCGACGGTCGGCTTGCGCCCGGGCAGCCGCAGCGCCAGCGCGTTGGGCCACGTCACGTCGATGACCTTGAGCTTCGGCCGGTCCATCGCGGCCAGCGCGCACAGCCGGTCGACGGCCGCGACGAGGCGGTGGTCGGCGACGGGGTCGGCGGGGGCGATCGGCAGCTTGCGCGGCAGCACCGTCCCACCCTCGATGAGGTAGACGAGGGCGCCGCCGACCAGCGGGGCGAACAGCGCGAGCCACCACGGCCAGCCGAAGGCCCACTGCAGCAGCAGCCCGAGCAGCGTCGCGTACCCGAACGCCAGCAGCAGGACCAGCAGCCAGGTCTCGGCGATGCGGTACGTCAGCCTGGTGTCCGGCGGGAAGCCGGTGCCGGCCATGGGGACCTCCGGGGTCGAACGGGACTGTGACGGCACATCATGCCGAACCCGCTCGGGCGATTGGGCGAAGGTGACCATCGTTGCGCCCGGCGGCGACTCGTAGGCTCGGCGCGTGCGGGTGCTGATCGCATTGGGCGGCAACGCCATGACGTCGGATGACGGGCGGGCGCGGCCGGGCGACCAGATCGCCGCGGTCGCCGCCGCGATGGAGCCGGTCGCCGACCTCGTGGCCGCGGGCTACGACGTCGTGCTGACCCACGGCAACGGGCCGCAGGTGGGGAACCTGCTGGTCAAGAACGAGCTGGCGGCGAGCGTCGTGCCGCCGGTGCCGCTGGACTGGTGCGGGGCGCAGACGCAGGGGACCATCGGGTTCATCGTCGTCAACGCGCTCGAGCGGGCGCTGGCCGCGCGCGGCGTGCGCCGCCGGGTGGCCGCCGTCGTCACGCGGACGCTGGTCGACGCCGCGGACCCGGGGTTCGCCCGGCCGACGAAGCCGATCGGCCGCTACCTGCCGCACGACGAGGCGACCGCGCTCATCGACCACGGCGAGACCTGGGAGGACCGCGGGCCGCGCGGCTGGCGGCGCGTCGTCGCCAGCCCGGAGCCGCTGGACGTGCTGGACGCGCCGGCGGCGGCAGCGCTGCTCGCCGCCGGGTTCGTCGTCGTCGCGAACGGGGGCGGCGGCATCCCCGTCGTGCGCGAGCCTGACGGCGCGATCCGCGGCGTCGAGGCGGTCATCGACAAGGACCTGGGCGCGGCGCTGCTCGGCCGGGCGCTCGGCGCGGAGGCGCTGGTCATCGCGACCGACGTCGACGGCGCCGTCCTCGGCTTCGGCACCCCCGAGGCCCGGCCGCTGGACACCGTCGACGTCGCCACCCTGCGCGGGTACGCCGCCGAGGGGCACTTCGCGTCCGGGAGCATGGGCCCGAAGGTCGAGGCGGCCTGCCGGTTCGTCGAGCAGGGCGGCCGGCGCGCCGTCATCACCTCACTCGCCCGCATCGCCGACGCCGTCCGCGCGGACGCGGGCGGCGCCGGGACGACCGTACTGCCAGCAGACATCACACGAGAGGTGGCCGGGCATGCCTGAGCCGATAGAGGTCCGCAAGGTGCCGATCACGCACGTCAGCGACGCCTCCGGGCTCGCCGAGCTGATCGACGCCGGGGTCATGGAGGCCGACCGCGTCATCGCCGTCGTCGGGAAGACCGAGGGCAACGGCGGGGTCAACGACTACACGCGGATCATCGCCGACCGTGCCTTCCGCGAGGTGCTGGTCGGCCGCGGCACCCGCACGCCCGAAGAGGTCAAGCAGATCCCGATCGTGTGGTCCGGCGGCACCGACGGCGTACTGAGCCCGCACGCGACGGTGTTCGCGACCGTCCCGGCGTCGTCGGTGGAGGCGACGGACGAGCCGCGACTGTCGGTCGGGTTCGCGATGAGCGAGCCGATCCTGCCGGAGGAGATCGGCCGCCGGGGCATGATCGAGAAGGTCGCCGCCGCCGTCCGCGTCGGCATGGAGCGGGCCGGCATCGCCGACCCCGCCGACGTGCACTACGTCCAGACGAAGACGCCGCTGCTCACCATCCACACGATCCGCGACGCCAAGGCGCGCGGCAAGGCGGTGTGGACGGAGAACACGCACGAGTCGATGGACCTCTCCAACGGCGCGACGGGGCTCGGCGTCGCCGTGGCGCTGGGCGAGATCGCCATGCCGGACGACGCCGCAGTCCTGCACGACCGGACGCTGTACTCCTCCGTCGCGTCCTGCTCGTCCGGCGTCGAGCTGGACCGGGCGCAGGTCGTGGTGGTCGGCAACGTGCGCGGGGTGGGCGGGCGGTACCGCATCGGGCACTCCGTCATGCGCGACGCCATCGACGCCGACGGCATCTGGGCGGCTGTCCGCGACGCCGGTTTGAAGCTGCCGGAGCGCCCGCACCCGGACGACCTCGACGGCCGGCTGGTCAACGTGTTCCTCAAGTGCGAGGTCAGCCAGGACGGCGTCGTGCGCGGCCGCCGCAACGCGATGCTGGACGACTCCGACGTGCACTGGCACCGCCAGATCAAGGCCGCGGTCGGTGGCGTCACGGCGTCGGTGACGGGCGACCCGGCCGCGTTCGTCTCCGTGTCGGCCGCCCACCAGGGCCCGGACGGCGGCGGCCCGGTCGCCGCGATCGTCGACGTCGGCGAGTGAGATCCTGGGTGCCTGAGGAGGCGACGATGTCCGAAGACCAGCCGAGTTCGATCACGGGCGGCGAACGTACGGTGTCCGCGGTCACCGTCGACGACCTCCGCCACTTCGGGGCCGTGTTCGAGGATCTCGCCGATCCGGACGTGATGTCGCGCGCCTGGACGTGATCCGAGGGCCGATCAGGTCGAGTGCGCTCGGCGCGCATCCGTCTTGTTGATCTTGGAGTAGTGGGGGAGTTGTGGTCGGGAGAGTCCGATAGATTCCGCCATTACTCCAAGATCAACGGGGTGCGCGGGCGGCGGGGACACCGTGCGGCAGGGCCGGCTTCGGCGGGGCAGCGGGCCAGGTAGGCTCGGCGGTCATGCGTGTGCTGTTCGCCGGAACCCCCGAGGTCGCCGTCCCGTCGCTGCGGGCGGTGCTCGGGTCGCGGCACGAGGTCATCGCCGTCCTGACGCGGCCCGACGCCCCCGCCGGGCGGGGCCGCAGGCTGACCCCGTCGCCGGTGGCGGAGATCGCCGCGGAGGCCGGCGTCGAGGTGCTGAAGCCGGTCAAGCCGCGCGACCCCGAGTTCCTGGCCCGGCTGGGCGAGCTGGCGCCCGACTGCGCGCCGATCGTCGCGTACGGCGGGCTGATCCCGAAGGCCGCGCTGGACGTCCCGAAGCACGGCTGGGTGAACCTGCACTTCTCGCTGCTGCCGGCCTGGCGGGGCGCGGCGCCGGTGCAGCACGCGGTGCTCGCCGGCGACGACATCACCGGCGCGTGCACGTTCCAGCTCGAGGAGGGCCTCGACACCGGCCCGGTGTACGGCCTGGTCACCGAGGAGATCCGGCCCACCGACACCAGCGGCGACCTGCTGCACCGGCTGTCGTTGTCCGGCGCGGAGCTGCTGGTGCGCACGCTCGACGGCATCGAGGACGGCTCGCTGCGCCCGGAGCCGCAGCCGGCCGACGGGGTGTCGCTGGCGCCGAAGCTGACCGTCGACGACGCGCAGGTCGACTGGACGGCCCCGGCCATGCGGGTCGACCGGGTGGTCCGCGGCTGCACGCCCGCACCCGGCGCCTGGACGACGTTCCGGGGCGAGCGGCTGAAGCTGCGCCCCGTCCAGCTCGAGCGCGGCCGCGACGGCCTCGCGCCCGGCGAGGTCGTGGTCGAGAAGTCCGGCGTCCGCGCGGGCACCGGCAGCCACGCCGTCGTGCTCGGCGAGGTGCAGCCGCAGGGCAAGAAGCCGATGCCGGCCGCCGACTGGGCGCGCGGTGTCCGGCCGGAGCCGGGGGAGCGGCTCGGCGCGTGAAGGGCGACTCCCCTCGCGAGGCCGCGTTCGAGGTGTTGCGCGCGGTCTCCGCCGACGACGCCTACGCCAACCTCGCCATGCCCGCCGCGCTGCGCCGGCACGAGCTGCGCGGCCGCGACGCCGCCCTGGCGACGGAGCTGGCCTACGGCACGCTGCGCGGCCAGGGCACCTACGACTCGGTCGTCGCGGGCTGCGTGACGCGGCCGCTCGAGGACCTCGACCCGCCGTTGCTCGACGCGCTCCGGCTCGGCGCCCACCAGCTGCTCGCGACCCGCGTCCCGGCGCACGCCGCGGTGTCGACCAGCGTCGACCTCGTCCGGCGGCACGTCAACGAGGGCGCGGCGCGCATGGCCAACGCGGTGCTGCGGCGCATCGGCGAGCGCGACCTCGACGGCTGGGCGGCCGAGCTGGCGCCGTCGCGCGACGCGAACCTCACCGGCTACCTGTCCTTCCGGCACGCCCACCCGGCGTGGATCGTCCGCGCCCTGAACGACGCCCTGGGCGGCGACGAGGCGGAGCTGGAGGCGGCGCTGCGGGCCGACAACGAGCCGGCCGGCGTGACGCTCGCGGCCCGGCCCGGGCGGGCCACCGTCGAGGAGCTGGCCGGGGCCGGCGCCCGGCCCACCCGCTGGTCGCCGTACGGCGCCGAGCTGGAGTCCGGGTCGCCCGCGCGGCTGGCCGCCGTCCGCGAGGGCCGCGCCGGCGTGCAGGACGAGGGCAGCCAGCTGGTCGCGCTCGCCCTGGCCACGGCGCCGGTCCAGCCGCCGGACGAGCGCTGGCTCGACCTCTGCGCGGGCCCGGGCGGCAAGGCGGCGCTGCTGGCCGGCCTGCTCACCCAGCGCGGCGGCCGGCTGCTCGCCGTCGAGCAGCACGAGCACCGCGCCCGGCTGATCGCGCAGGCACTGGCCGGCGATCCGGGCGAGCACGAGGTGCTGGTCGGCGACGCCACCCAGCCGAGCTGGCCCGAGGCCGACTTCGACCGCGTGCTGCTGGACGCGCCGTGCACCGGGCTGGGCGCGCTGCGGCGGCGGCCTGAGTCGCGCTGGCGGCGCCGCCCGGCCGACGTCGCGGGGCTGCGGCGGCTGCAGTCCGACCTGCTCCGCTCGGCGCTGTGGTCGGTCCGGCCCGGCGGGCTGGTCGCGTACGTCACCTGCTCGCCGCACCTGGCCGAGACCGTCACCGTCGTCGACGACGTCCTGCGCGGGCGCGACGACGTGGAGCGGGTCGACGCGCGGCCGTACCTGCCCGGCGTCCCCGACCTCGGCGACGGGCCGGACGTCCAGCTGTGGCCGCACCGGCACGGCACCGACGCCATGTATCTCGCGCTGCTGCGCCGGACGGAGTGAGATGACCTACAGCTACGACCTGGCCGCCGACGACGACGCCGCGGCCGTCGCGGACCTGCAGGCGCAGAGCTGGCGCGCCACCTACCGCGGCATCCTGCCCGACGACTTCCTCGACGGTGACCTGGTGGCCGAGCGCCGGGCGAAGTGGACCCGCCGGTTCGCCGACCGCGCCGGCATGCTGACCGTCCTCGCGCGGGACGCGGACGGAGCGGTGGCCGGCTTCGCGCACTCCGTCCTCGATGACGACGCCGAGTGGGGCACCCTGCTGGACAACCTGCACGTCCGGCCCGGCCTCAAACGGCAGGGCATCGGGCGCCGGTTGCTCGCCGAGACCGCGGCCCGGCTGCGCGTGATCGTCCCCGGGAGCCGCATGTACCTGTGGGTGATCGAAGCCAACGAGGCGGCCCGCCGCTTCTACGCCGCCGTCGGTGGCGAGGAGGCCGGCCGCGACGTGTGGGACGAGCACGGTCCGGAGGTGCCGATCGTGCGGATGGGCTGGCGCTCGCTCGACTCGTTGGCGGAGCCAGTCCGATGAGCGCGCCTCGGGACGAGCCGCTGAACTGGCCGGTCACCGCGTCCGCCGAGCGTTTCGACGGGCGGGTCATCGCCGTGCGCAGCGACACCGTCCGGTCGCCGGTCGACGGCTCAGAGTTCGTCCGCGACGTCGTCGTGCACCCCGGCGCGGTCGCCGTCGTCGCCGTCGACGACCAGGACCGCGTGCTGGTCGTCCGGCAGTACCGGCACCCGGTCGGGCTGCGGCCGGTCGAGCTGCCGGCCGGGCTGCGCGACGTCGACGGCGAGCCGCCGCACGAGGCCGCCGCCCGCGAGCTGTACGAGGAGGGGCACGTCCGCGCCGCCGACTGGCGGGTGCTGATCGACCTGCTCACCTCGCCGGGCATGACCGACGAGGCGATCCGGGTGTTCCTGGCCCGCGGCGTCGAGGCGCTGCCCGACGACGAGCGGTTCGACGGCGTCGCCGAGGAGGCCGACCTCGGCGTCGAGTGGGTGCCCGTCGACGACCTCGTGGCCGCCGCGCTGGCCGGCGACGTGCAGAACGCGACGCTGTGCGCCGGCGTGCTGGCCGCCAAGGCCGCCCGCGACGGCGTCGGCTACGACGCGCTGCGCCCGGTCGACGCGCCGTGGCCGTCCGGGGACAAGCCGGGTGACAAGGCGGCCGACAGGTCTGGGGGATAGTTCAGCCCCAGCCGGTCCAGCTCCGACCGCGCCAGCGACCGGACGGCGGCCGCGTCACCTGCCCGCCACCCGGCCACCAGGCCGCCGCCGATCCGCGGCAGCCGCACCATCGCCAGCGCCCGCGCCGACAGCAGGTCGTCGCGGTCGGGGAAGGCCAGGACGGCGCGCGCGTCGGACGCCTGCCGGTACCAGAGCACCCGCGGCCGCACCCAGAGGTAGGCCGCCGCGGCCAGCGCCAGCACGATGACGACCAGCCCGATCACATCGCCGGCCCGTTCGATCGACGCCGCTGTGTTGGCGCCGGACGCGCTCATCCCGCCGGCGGCGTCGGCGGCGCGTTGCAGTGACTCGGCCAGCGCGTCGCCCACCAGCGGGACACGGGTGATCGACTCGGCGGTGTCGGCCAAGGCGTCGGCCAGTGCACCGGCGGTGGACTCGACGAACGTGGCCGGGCTGGTGCGGGACCGGATCGAGTCCCTGATGGCCAGCCCGGCGGCGATCATCCCGATGCACCACACCGGGCCGAGGACGTCGGCGAGGATCTGTTGTCTGCGCCGCTGCGGGCGGTCGGCGTACATGCGCATGGGAGAGGTCTACAGCAGTGGTGCTTCTCACTCCTCATGACACGCACTTGTCATGACAGGACCGAGACGGCATGACGCGAGTCGACTTAGACTCGGCCCGCCCGTCCATACGGGGCGGCGGCCCGACAGCGTCGTCGGGAGTACCGAGAGGGTGGGAGCCCAGTGCTGGTCGGCATACCAACCGAGGTCAAGAACAACGAGTACCGCGTCGCCATCACACCGGCCGGGGTGCACGAGTTCGTCCGCAACGGGCACGACGTGCTGGTGCAGGCCGGCGCCGGGCTCGGCTCATCGGTGCGCGACGACGAGTACGTCCGGGCCGGAGCCCGCATCGCGCCTGACGCCGACGCGGTCTGGGCGGCCGCGGACCTGGTGCTGAAGGTCAAGGAGCCGGTCGCGGAGGAGTACCACCGCATGCGCCGCGACCAGGTGCTCTTCACCTACCTGCACCTCGCGGCGTCGCTGGAGTGCACGCAGGCGCTGCTCGACTCCGGCACCACCGCCATCGCCTACGAGACGGTCGAGACCGCCGGCGGCCACCTGCCGCTGCTCGCGCCGATGAGCGAGGTCGCCGGGCGCATGGCCACCCAGGTCGGCGCGCACGTGCTGGAGCGGGCGCAGGGCGGCCGCGGCATCCTGCTCGGCGGCGTGCCGGGGGTGAAGTCGGCGAAGGTGGTCGTCATCGGCGCCGGGATGGCCGGCATGAACGCCGCCGTCATCGCCATGGGCATGCAGGCCGACGTGTGGGTGCTGGACAAGAATGTCGCCCGGCTGCGCGACGTCGAGGAGCTGTACGGCGGCAAGGCGCAGACCATCGCGTCGAACCTGTTCGAGATCCAGAACGCGGTCGTCGACGCCGACCTGGTGATCGGCGCGGTGCTGGTGCCGGGCGCGAAGGCGCCGAAGCTGGTCTCCGACGAGCTGGTGGCGCGCATGCGCCCCGGCAGCGTGCTGGTCGACATCGCCATCGACCAGGGCGGCTGCTTCGAGAGCTCGCGGCCGACGACGCACGACGACCCGACCTTCATGGTGCACGAGTCGATCTTCTACTGTGTCGCCAACATGCCCGGCGCCGTGCCGCACACGTCGACGTACGCGCTGACGAACGTCACGCTCCCGTACGCCGTCGAGCTGGCCAACCGGGGCTGGCGCGACGCGGCGCGAGCCGACGCGGCACTGGCGAAGGGCGTGAACGTGCACGACGGCGCTATCGTCTACGAGCCGGTCGCCGAGGCGCACGGCCTGCCGTCCGTCCCGCTGGAGAAGGCCCTGCACTAAACCGCAGGCCGGCCCCAGCACCATCCATGGGAGCCGCCACCGATGGACACCACCGAGTCCGCGCTGGGACGGGCCGTCCGCGGCTACCTCGACCACCTCGCGGTGGAGCGCGGGCTGGCCGCCAACACGCTCGCCTCCTACCGCCGCGACCTGCGGCGCTACACCGAGTTCCTGCGCGACCGCGGCCGCGACGCGCCGGAGAAGGTCGAGGAGGAGGACGTCACGGCGTTCCTGCGCAGCCTGCGCGAGGGCGACGAAGGCAGGGTCGCGCTGGGCGCCAGCTCGGCCGCCCGCACCGTCGTCGCCGTCCGCGGGCTGCACCGGTTCCTGCACCGCGAAGGGCTGTCCGACGGCGACCCGGCGGGCGCCGTCCGCCCGCCGACCCCGCCGCGGCGGCTGCCGAAGGCGATCCCGCTGTCCCAGGTCGAGCGGTTGCTGGAGGCGGCGTCCATCGGCGAGGGGCCGCGGGTGCTGCGCGACCGCGCGCTGCTGGAGGTGCTCTACGGCTGTGGCGCGCGCATCTCCGAGGCGGTCGGGCTGGACCGCGACGACCTCGACGCCGAGTCCGGCACCGTCCTGCTGCGCGGCAAGGGCGGCAAGGACCGCGTCGTCCCGCTGGGCAGCTACGCGTGGGAGGCCGTCGACGCCTACCTGGTCCGGGCCAGGCCGGCACTGGTCGGGACCGGCAAGGGGAGCCCGGCGCTGTTCCTCAACGCCCGTGGTGGCCGGCTGTCGCGGCAGAGCGCGTGGACGGTGCTGCGGACGGCGGCCGCTCGGGCCGGGCTGTCCACGACGGTCACCCCGCACACGCTGCGGCACTCGTTCGCCACCCACCTGCTGGAGGGCGGCGCGGACGTCCGGGTGGTGCAGGAGCTCCTCGGCCACGCCTCGGTGACGACCACCCAGGTGTACACCCTGGTGACGGTCGACCAGCTCCGCGAGGTCTATGTGGCCGCACACCCGCGCGCCCGCAGCTTCGCGGCGCCCGCGCGAGGTAGGCTCCCGTCCCAGGACGAAGCGTAGAAGGCACACAAACGACCACCGAGGAGCTCTGAACGACGTGGCACCCTCGAACCCGGACGCCGCGGGCGTGCTGCCGTTCGACACCGAGCCTGAGCTCGATCTCGGACCGACTCGCCGTCCCCCGGTCGAGTTCCCGAAGCCGAAGCGCCTGGACCACCACGGCCCGGCGCGCATCGTCGCCATGTGCAACCAGAAGGGTGGCGTCGGGAAGACGACCACCACGATCAACCTGGGCGCCGCGCTGGCCGACTACGGCCGCCGGGTGCTGCTGGTCGACTTCGACCCCCAGGGCGCGCTGTCGGTGGGCCTCGGCCTCGACGCGCATGACCTCGAGCTGTCGATCTACAACGTCCTCATGGACACGTCGCTGCGGGCCGCCGACATCCTGCAGAAGACGCCGATCGAGAACATGGACCTGCTGCCGGCCAACATCGACCTCTCCGCGGCCGAGATCCAGCTGGTCACCGAGGTGGGCCGCGAGCAGGCGCTGGGCCGCATCCTCAAGCCGCTGGTCGCCGACTACGACGTCATGCTGATCGACTGCCAGCCCTCGCTGGGCCTGCTGACGGTCAACGCGCTGACCGCCGCCGACGGCGTCATCGTGCCGATGGAGTGCGAGTACTTCGCGTTGCGCGGGGTCGCGCTGCTGCAGGAGACCATCGGGAAGGTCCGCGACCGCCTCAACCCCGAGCTCGAGATCGAGGGCCTGCTGGCCACCAGGTACGACTCCCGGACGGTGCACGGCCGCGAGGTGCTGTCGCGGCTGGTCGAGGCGTTCGGCGACAAGGTGTTCCACACCGTCATCGGCCGCACGGTCCGGTTCCCCGAGACCACCGTCGCCGGCCTGCCGATCACCAGCTTCGCGCCGTCCTCGCGCGGCGCGTCGGCGTACCGTCAGCTGGCCCGCGAGGTCCTGACACGCTGGGAGCCGGCCCGCCCGTGACGGACGCCCCCACCCTGCTGATCGAGCCGGAGCAGGACGAGAGCTCGAAGTTCGAGGTGCACCTCGAGAACTTCGAGGGCCCCTTCGACCTGCTGCTCACGCTGATCGCCAAGCACAAGCTCGACGTCACCGAGGTGGCGTTGTCGCAGGTCACCGACGAGTTCATCACCTATATCAAGGTGGCCGACTGGGACCTCGACGAGACCAGCGAGTTCCTCGTCGTCGCCGCCACGCTGCTGGACCTCAAGGCGGCCCGGCTGCTGCCCAGCGGCGAGGTCGAGGACGAGGACGATCTCGCGCTGCTCGAGGCGCGCGACCTGCTGTTCGCCCGGCTGTTGCAGTACAAGGCGTACAAGGAGGTCGCCTCGCTGCTGGCGGCCCGGTTCGGCGCCGAGGCGCTGCGCTTCCCGCGCGCCGTCGGGCTGGAGGATCGGTACGCCTCGCTGCTGCCCGAGGTGGTCGTCGGGCTGGGGCCGGAGGAACTGGCCATGCTGGCGGCCAAGGTGCTCACCCCGAAGCCGCCGCCGCTGGTCGGCCTGGCCCACCTGCACCAGCCGCGGGTCAGCGTCCGCGAGGAGGCACTGGTCGTGGTCGACCGGCTGCGCCGCTCGCGGGTCCTGACGTTCCGCACGCTGGCCGCCGACTGCCCGACGACCCTGCACGTCGTCGCCCGCTTCCTGTCGCTGCTGGAGTTGTACCGTGAGAAGGCGGTCGCGTTCGAGCAGGTCGTCGCGTTGGGCGAGCTGACGGTGCGGTGGACGGGCGACGACGACGAGGACGTCGCGGTGGGCGCCGAGTTCGATGAGGAGAGCACTGGTGAACCAGCCGAGGCTGACTGACGACGAGCCCGGCCTGCGGGCGGCGGTCGAGGCGATCCTGCTGGTGGTCGACGAGCCGATCGACGTCGTCTCGATCGCCCAGGTGCTGGAGCGGCCGCGCGGCGAGGTCAGCGACGTGCTGGAGATCCTGCGCGACGAGTACGCCCGGCCCGGCCGCGGCTTCGAGCTGCGCGAGATCGGCGGCGGCTGGCGGTTCTACACGCACGCCTCCTGCGCGCCCGTCGTCGAGCGGTTCGTCCTCGACGGCCAGCAGGCGAAGCTGACCCAGGCGGCGCTCGAGACGCTGGCCGTCGTCGCCTACCGGCAGCCGGTCAGCCGGGCCAGGGTGTCGGCCGTCCGCGGCGTCAACTGCGACGGCGTCATGCGCACGCTCACCGCCCGTGGGCTGGTCGAGGACGCCGGCGCCGACCCCGAGTCCGGCGCGATCCTGTACCGCACCACGTCATACTTCCTGGAGCGCCTCGGCATGGCCTCGATCGACGAGCTGCCGCCGCTGGCGCCCTACCTGCCCGACGCCGACTCCATCGAGGAACGTGAGAATGTCTGAGTCCGCCGACGGCGCCGACGAGCAGGGCGTCCGCCTGCAGAAGGTGCTCGCGTCGGCCGGGGTGGCCAGCCGCCGGGCCAGCGAGGCGCTGATCGCGGCCGGCCGGGTCGAGGTCGACGGCGAGATCGTGAAGACTCTCGGCACCCGGGTCGACCCCGCGACCGCCGTCATCAAGGTCGACGGCTCGCGCATCACGACCTCCGAGGCCGGCCAGGTGTACCTCGCGCTGAACAAGCCGACCGGCGTCGTCAGCACGATGAACGACCCCGAGGGCCGGCCCGACCTCACCGGCTACGTCCGCGGCCGGCGTGAGCGGCTGTTCCACGTCGGCCGGCTCGACGCCGAGACCGAGGGCCTGATCCTGCTCACCAACGACGGCGAGCTGGCGCACCGGCTGGCGCATCCGTCGTACGAGGTGCTGAAGACCTACGTCGCCGAGGTGCCCGGCCCGGTCGCGCCCAGCCTCGGCCGTGAGCTGCGGGCCGGCATCGAGCTGGAGGACGGCCCGGTGCGGGTCGACTCCTTCCGGGTGGTCGGCCGGTCCGGCACCCGCGTCATGGTCGAGGTCGTGCTGCACGAGGGCCGCAAGCACATCGTCCGCCGGCTGCTCGAGTCCGTCGGGCACCCGGTGAAACGGCTGGTCCGCACGCACGTCGGGCCGGTCGCGATGGGCGACCTGCGGCCCGGCAACACCCGTGCGCTGACGAAGGCCGAGGTCGCGGCGCTCTACCACGAGGTCGGTCTGTGACTGTACGCGCACTACGGGGAGCCACCCAGCTCGACACCGACGACGCCGAGCACCTGCTGGAGCGGACCGCCGAGCTGATGACCACGGTGCTGGACCGCAACGAGCTGACGCCCGACGACGTCATCAGCATCTTCCTCACCGCCACGCCCGACCTGCGCTCGGCGTTCCCGGCCGTCGCCGTGCGCCGGCTGGGCATCACCGACGTGCCGATGATGTGCGCCCAGGAGATCGCCGTCTCCGGCGCGCTGCCCCGGGTGGTGCGGCTGATGGCGCACGTCGAGACCACGAAGCCGCGGTCGGCGATGCGGCACGTCTACCTGCACGGCACGACGGTGCTGCGCGACGACCTCGCGGACCGGTGATGGACCCGTGACAGACCCGTTTGGCGGCGGCCGCGGCGTCCTCGTCGTCGGCACCGGGCTGGTCGGGACGTCCGTCGGCCTGGCGCTGACCAGGGCGGGCGTCGACGTCCGGCTGCACGACGCGAAGCCGGAGGTGCTGGCCGAGGCGGTCGCACTGGGTGCGGGCGCGCCTGCCGCCGAGGCGGACCGGCCTGCGGCGCTCGCCGTCGTCGCCGTCCCCCCGGAGGCCGTCGCCGCCGTCGTCGGCGAGGTGCTGGAGAGCGGCCGGGCCGAGTACGCGACCGACGTCGCCAGTGTAAAGGTGCTGCCGACGACGCAGGTGCGCGAGCGGGTCGCCGACCCGGGCCGGTACGTCGGCAGCCACCCGATGGCCGGCCGCGAGATCAGCGGCCCGAGCGCCGCGCTGGCCGACCTGTTCGAGGGCCGGCCGTGGGTGATCTGTGCCGACGACGGCACCCACCAACAGGCGGTGACCCGAGCGCTGGCGGTCGCCCGGCTGGTCGGCGCCGTCCCGATGACCATGACGGCGGCCGAGCACGATGCCGCCGTCGCACTGGTGTCGCACACGCCGCACGTGCTCGCGGCGCTGATGGCCGGGCGGCTCGCCGGCGCGCCGGGCCACGAGGTGCGCCTGGCCGGGCCGGGCGTCACCGACGTCACCCGCATCGCGAGCGGCGACCCGGAGCTGTGGACGGAGATCCTGACGGCGAACGCGGCGGCCGTCCGCCCGGTGCTGGAGGGCCTGCGCGGCGACCTCGACCGGCTCATGGCGGCGCTGGACGCCCCCGTGGCCGGCCAGCCGGTCCTGCGCGAGCTGCTCCGCGGCGGCGTCGACGGCCGGTCCCGGCTGCCCGGCAAGCACGGCGCCGCGCACACCGAGTTCGCCACCGTCATCGTGGCCGTCGAAGACCGGCCCGGCCAGCTGGCCCGGCTGTTCGCCGACGCGGGCGCGGCCGGCGTCAACGTCGAGGACGTGCGCATCGAGCATGCGCCCGGCCAGCCGCTCGGCCTGGTCGAGCTGGACGTCCGCCCCGGCGCGGACGGGGAGCTGGCCGCGTCGTTGCGGGCACGCGGCTGGACCATACGTGGGTGAGGGACCGGCCACGGGTGCGGCCGTCGGCCGGTAATCTTCTGGGCGTGCCCGATTCCCCCGCTGACGTCAGCCCTCGTGACCTCGTCGTCGCCATCGACGGCCCGTCCGGCTCCGGGAAGTCGACGGTCGCGCGCCGCGTCGCCGCGGCGCTCGGCCTGCGCTATCTCGACACCGGCGCCATGTACCGGGCGGTCACCTGGTGGGCGCTGGAGCGCGACGTCGACCTCGCCGACACCGAGCGGGTGGCGCAGCTGGCCCGCGAGCTGCCGCTGGAGCAGGGGCTCGACCCGGCCGCGCCGACGCTGGCCGTCGCGGGCACCGACATCGCCGCGGCCATCCGCACCAGCCGCATCTCCGCCGCCGTCAGTGCCGTCGCCACCAACCTGGGCGTCCGCGCGGAGCTGGTGTCGCGGCAGCAGGCTGTGGCCCGCGTCGGCGGCGTCGTCATCGAGGGCCGCGACATCACCACCGTCGTCGCGCCCGATGCGCCGGTGCGGGTGCTGCTGACCGCCGACGAGCAGGTCCGGCTGTCGCGCCGGGCGCTCGAGGTGCACGGCAGCGCCGACGCCGCCGCCGTCGACGCCACCCGCGACCAGGTGGTCCGCCGCGACGCCGACGACTCCACCGTCGCCAGCTTCCACGAGGCCGCCGACGGCGTCGACGTCGTCGACTCCTCGATGCTGTCGCTCGACGAGACCGTCGACGCCATCCTCAAGCTGGTGGAGGCCCGCTCGGGGGTGCGGGCGTGACCGAGTCCGGCCTGCCCTCCCGCCGCGGCGCCGTCTTCGGCAAGCTCGCCGCCGCCACGCTGGCCCGGCTGCTCTACCGGGTGAAGATCACCGGCGCCGAGAACGTGCCGCGCACCGGCCCGGTCATCCTGGCGCCCAACCACACCGGGTTCCTCGACGCGCCGCTGCTCATGGGCACCTGCCCGCGGCCGGTCCACACACTGGCGAAGAAGGAGCTGTTCAAGGGCCCGCTCGGCTGGCTGCTGCACGCCGTCGGGCAGATCCCGCTGGACCGCGACGACCCGAGCCGCAGCATGATCAAGTCCGGCATCGGGGTCCTCGACGACGGCCGGATCCTCGTCGTGTTCCCCGAGGGAACCCGCGGTTCCGGCGACTTCTCCGAGCTGCGGACCGGGCTGGCCTGGTTCGCGCTGCGCTCCGGCGCGCCTGTCATTCCGGTCGTCTTTACCGGAACGGCGTCCCGGGGACGTACATTTGGTGCGATGCCCGGCTTCCGATCCCGGGTCGAGGCCGTCTTCGGCCGCCCGGTCACGCTGCCGGCGGGCGGCGGGCGCACCCGCTCGGCCCTCGACGCGGCGACCGAACAGCTGCGCGAAGCCCTGGTGGCTCATCGCGAAGCCGTGGCGTCCCGAACCGAGGAGCACACGTGAGTGAGCAGTTCCCGGCGGAGGCCCTCGAGGCCGACGCCGAGGCGCCGGCCGACGTCTACACGCCGACCGTCGCCGTGGTCGGCCGGCCCAACGTCGGCAAGTCCACCCTGGTCAACCGCATTCTCGGCCGCCGCGAGGCGGTCGTCGAGGACGTGCCGGGGGTCACCCGCGACCGCGTCGCCTACGACGCCGCGTGGGCCGGGCGGTCGTTCACGCTGCTCGACACCGGCGGCTGGGATCCCGAGGCGAAGGGCATGGCGGCGCGCATCACGGCGCAGGCCGAGGTCGGCATGGTCGCGGCCGACGTCGTCATGTTCGTCGTCGACTCCACCGTCGGCGCCACCGACACCGACGAGGCGGTCGCGAAGCTGCTGCGCCGGTCCGGCAAGCCGGTGCTGCTGGTGGCCAACAAGGTCGACGGTGCCAGCGGCGAGGCCGACGCCACGGCGCTGTGGAACCTCGCGCTGGGCGAGCCGTACCCGGTGTCGGCGCTGCACGGCCGGGGGAGCGGCGACCTGCTCGACGCCGTCGTCGCCGCGCTGCCCGAGGCGCCGCCCGAGTCGTTCGACGGCGCCGAGGGCGGGCCGCGGCGGGTCGCGCTGGTCGGCAAGCCGAACGTCGGCAAGTCCAGCCTGCTGAACAAGCTGGCCGGCGAGGACCGCGTCGTCGTCGACTCCGTCGCCGGCACCACCGTCGACCCGATCGACGAGCTGATCGAGCTGGGCGAGCGCGAGTGGCGATTCATCGACACGGCCGGCATCCGCCGCCGGGTGAACGAGGCGACCGGCGCCGAGTACTTCGCGTCGCTGCGCACGGCGGCGGCGCTGGAGCGGGCCGAGGTCGCCGTCGTGCTGGTCGACGCCAGTGAGCCGATGGCCGAGCAGGACCTGCGGATCATCTCGATGGTCGTCGACGCCGGCAGGGCGCTGGTGCTGGCGTTCAACAAGTGGGACCTGCTCGACGAGGAGCGCCGCGAGGTGCTGGACCGCGAGATCGACCGGCAGCTGAGCCGGGTCACCTGGGCGCCGCGGATCAACGTCTCCGCCCGCACCGGCTGGCACGTCGACCGCCTGGTCAAGGCGCTGGACACCTCGCTCGCGGGCTGGGAGCAGCGCATCTCGACCGGCCGGCTCAACGCGTTCCTCGGCCAGCTGGTCGCGGCGCACCCGCACCCGGTGCGCGGCGGCAAGCAGCCGCGGATCATGTTCGCCACCCAGGCCGACACCCGGCCGCCGCGGTTCGTGCTGTTCACCACGGGGTTCCTGGAGCCGTCGTACCGGCGGTTCGTCGAGCGGCGGCTGCGCGAGGAGTTCGGCTTCGAGGGCACGCCGATGGAGATCGCGATGAAGATCCGAGAGAAGCGCTCCCGGTCATGATGCCGCGGCCGGACACCATCACCCCGATGATGGCGACCCTGTCGCCGGAGCTCCCGGCCGACGACGGCGGCTGGGGCTTCGAGGTGAAGTGGGACGGTGTCCGGACCATCGCGTACATCCAAGACGGTGCGATCAGGCTGTCCAGCCGCACGCTGCGCGACGTCACGCGCGTCTACCCGGACGTGCACGGCGTCGCCGGCGCGATCGGCGGGCGCGACGCCGTGCTCGACGGCGAGGTCGTGGCGTTCGACGACACCGGGCGGCCCAGCTTCGAGAAGCTGCAGTCGCGGATGAACGTCGAGGTGTCGGGGCTGTCGGACCCGCTCGTGGCCGGCGCGCCCGCGGTGTACGTCCTGTTCGACCTGCTCTACGTCGACGACCGGTCGCTCCTGAACGCGTCGTACGAGGAGCGGCGGGCCGAGCTGGACGCGCTGCTGCCGGCCGGCGGCCCGGGCTGGACGGTGCCGGCGTACGTTCCCGGCGACGGCGCGGCGATGCTGGCGGCGACCAAGGCGCAGCGGCTGGAGGGCGTCATCGCCAAGCGGCTGGCCAGCCGGTACCTGCCCGGCAAGCGCGGGCGCGACTGGCTGAAGGTGAAGAACGTCAGCCGCCAGGAGGTCGTGATCGGCGGCTGGCTGCCCGGCGAGGGCGGGCTGAGCGGCTCGCTCGGCGCCCTGGCGATCGGCGTGTATGACGACGACGGCGAGTTCCGCTACGCGGGCCGGGTCGGCACCGGGCTGACGCTGGCCGAACGGCACCGGCTGGCCACGCTGCTGGCGCCGCTGGTGACGGACGTGAGCCCGTTCATCGGCGCGCAGCCCGACAAGCCCGGCTGCGTGTTCGTCCGCCCGGAGCTGGTCTGCGAGGTCGCGTTCGCCGAGTGGACCGCGATCGGAACGCTGCGCCACCCCGCCTACAAGGGGCTGCGGCACGACAAGCCGGCCCGCGACGTCGTCCGCGAAATCGCCGGGCTGTCATGACCATGGAGCTGGCATGATCAGGCAGCTGGCATGACCGAGGAGCTGTCGCTCGCGCAGGCCCGCCGGGTCGCGCTGCGTGCGCAGCTCCTGGACCGGCCTCCGTCTGGGCCCGCGACGGCCGGAGCCGTGACGGCAGCTCGCGTGCGGTCGGTGCTGCGGGCGCTCGGCGCGGTGCAGCTGGACGCCGTCAACGTGCTGGTCCGCTCGCACTACCTGACGCTGTACTCGCGGCTGGGGCCGTACGACCCGGCGCTGCTGGACGACGTCGTGTACCGGCGGCGGCAGGGGTTCGAGTACTGGGGGCACGCGGCCTCCCTGCTGCCGGTCGAGCTGCAGCCGGCGCTGCGCTGGCGGATGACGCGGCGGGCGGAGCATGCGTCCTGGCAGCGGTTCCGCGACCGGGTCGAGCGGGAGCGGCCCGGGTATCTGGCCGCGCTGGAGGCGGAGGTCGCGGCGCGCGGGCCACTGGCCTACACCGACCTCGCCGACAAGGCGCAGCGCGACCGGTCCGCCCTCGGCGACAAGTACACCGACTCGACGCTGCTCTGGTACCGCTGGTCCGACGGCAAGTCCGCGCTCGAAGGACTGTTCGACGCCGGCGAGCTGGCCGCGGCCGGGCGGCGCGGGTTCGAGCGGCTCTACGACCTGCCCGCACGGGTGCTGCCCACGCCGGTGCTGTCGGCGCCGACGCCGTCGCTGGAGGACGGGCAGCGCGAGCTGGTGCGCCGGGCGATGGCCGGGCTGGGCGTGGCGACCGCCCGCGATGTCGCCGACTACTTCCGCACCCCCGGCGTCGAGACCCGGGCCCGGCTGCGCGAGCTGGTCGCGTCCGGTGAGTTGACCCCGGTGCGGGTCGAGGGGTGGACCGACCCCGCCTGGCTGGCGCCGGTCCCGATCCCGCGGTCCGTCGACGCGCGGGCGCTGCTGTCGCCGTTCGACTCGCTGCTGTGGGAGCGCTCCCGGGTACAGCGGCTGTTCGGGTTCCGGCACAGCTTCGAGCTGTACGTCAAGCCCGAGAAGCGCGAGTTCGGGTACTTCGTGCTGCCGTTCCTGCTGGGTGAGGCGCTGGTGGCGCGGGTGGACGTCAAGGCGGATCGGTCGGCCGGCCGGTTGCTGGTGCCCGGCGCGTTCGCCGAGTCCGGCGCCGATCCTGGCCTGGCTGTGCCGGCGCTGGCGGACGAGCTGCGTCGGCTGGCCGGCTGGCTCGGGCTGGACGCGGTCGAGGTGGGGTTGCGCGGCTCGCTGGCGGAGCCGCTGCGGCGGGCGCTGCGCTCGTCGTGATGCTGCGTTCGTCGTGATGCTGCGCTAGACCCGTCCGGCCGGCACGCGCAGGTGGACGTCGCGCCGCTCGGCGTCGGGCGCGGCGAACGCCAGCAGCCGGGCCGCCTCGCCCTCCAGCTCGGCCTCCTGGTCGCCGGTGAGCGGGCGGAGCAGCTCGGCCGTCAGGGTGGCGCCGTCGTCGTCGTGCGCCATGGTCCAGAAGCCGGCGACCTCGCCGTCGACCAGGACGGCCGGCTCCCAGCCGATGCGCGCGGCGGCGTCCGGCCGGACGAGGCGGGTGCGGTCGGCGTAGGCGAGGACGACGTTGTCGGCCAGGGCGAGCAGCCGGACCGGCGCGGGCGTGTCAGGATCGGGCCGGGGCGCGTCGGGGAGGTCGAACAGCTCCTCGCCCTGCTCGCCGGTGAACGTGACCAGGTCCGGGCGCATCGTCTCGACGACCTCGCGCAGCCGGGTCAGCCCGCTCCACGCCTGGACGTCCTTGACGGTGGCCGGTCCGAAGGCGGCGAGGTAGCGGCGGATCAGCGTGCTCGGCGGGACGCCGGGGGAGAGCGGGCGGCCGAGCCAGTTGCTGGCCAGCGCGATGTGTGCCGGGCCGTGCCGGTGCCACAGCCCGTCCGGCGGCGGGTGCACGACCGGCAGCAGCCCCTGCACGGAGCGGGCCAGCGCCGTCGGGTTGTGCTCCGGCCAGCGGGCGGCGAGGGCCCGGCTGAGCCGCGGGCGCGTGAGCCGGCCGTCGTCGAGGAGGTCCTCCGCAGCCTTGGCCAGCTCCTCCACATCGACGCCGTCGAGGGCCTTGCCCCAGGCGCCGCGCTGCCAGCGCTCGAGCATCGGTTGCAGCAGTGGGCGCAGCCACAGGTAGTCGTCGGTGGCGACGAGGTGCAGCGTGCCGCGGAACAGCGTCGCGCGGACGACGCTGCGGTCCAGCTGCAGCGCCGTCAGCCGCGCGACCGTGAAGCCGTCGATGCGGTTCCACAGCATGACGTACGGCGGGTCCGGGTCCTGGCCCTGCAGCCCCACCAGATCGCGGACCACGTCCAGCGCCGGCCGGTCGACGCGGCCGAGCAGGTGCTGCCGTGCGAGCGTCGCGCGGTTCAGCCGCCGCCCGTCGAGTCGCTGGTGCATGTCAGCACCGTAGGCCCGAATACGGTCATCCGGTGTCCTCGACACTGTCCCACCTCGAACCGTGACACGGGTCGGGCTCGCGGACATATCGGTGCCCGGTCGGACTGCGCCATCGGGTCGTCCCGTCGGGCTCGCGTTCGACGTCCCAACGGCCGTGGTGTTTGAGGCGATGATGGAGTGCGCACAGGGTGTGGCAGTTCGCCCGATCGGTCCGCCCGCCGGCGGCGAACGGCACGACGTGGTCGACGTCGCAGGACCGGGCCGGCAAGTGACAGCCGGGCGCGCGGCAGGACCGGTCGCGCGCGGTGACGAAGTCGGCTAGCGCCTTCGTCGGCCGGTAGCGCTTGCGCCCGTGATCGAGCAGCCGCCCGGTGGCGGGATCGGTGCGCAGCCACGTCCAGACGCCCTCGGCCGCCAGCTTCCGGGCGACGTGCGCGGGGATCGGCCCGTACCCCTCCAGCTCGCCCGGCTCGTCGGTCAGCCCGGCCAGCGACGTGAACGGGATGGTCACGTGCACGCTCACCGGCCGCCGCCGCGGGCCGCTGCCGGCAGTAGCTCCCCGCGACCCGGAGCCGCCGGAGTCGGGGCCGCCGGAGTCGGGGCCGCCGGAGCCGGAGTCGCCGGAGTCGGAGTCGCCGGTCCGGCCGTCGGGTCGCGCGGGTGGGCGCTCGCCGGCTGAGCCGCTGCGACCGGGCGGCCCGTCCGCTGGGTTGTCGGCCGGCCGGGCGTGCGGAGGAGCGCCTGAGGTGGCGCTGCTCGGGTCGCCGGGTGCGCCGGCGGCGGGATGCGGCGTGGTTCCGCTGACGCGGGGGACAGCTACGCCCTTCGCGCCCACCTCCCGTGGCGCCGTGGGCGCGCCGGCGTGCGCGGCGTCGCTGGTCGCACTGGCGTCGGCGTACGCGGTGGCGGCGTTGCCGGGGGCGGTCGTGCCGGGGCCGGCGTGCCTGGGTGGGTCGGCGTGCGCGGCATCCCTGATCGGGCCGGCGCCGGCGTGCGTGGTGGCGGCGTGGCCGGCGGCGGCGGTCGTGCCGGGGCCGGGGTACCTGGACGCGCCCGTCGTGGCCTTGGCGGGGGCGTTTGTCCCCGGGCTCGCGTGCGCGGCCGCACCCGTGTGTCGCCCACCCTGATCGGCGACCGCCGTGCTGCCGTCGGCGCAGGCGGCGAGTGCGGTCCAGCCGAGGTCGGCGAGGGTGTCGGCGCGGCGGTGGTCTTTGGTACGGGCGGGCAGTCCGGCGGCGGCGTCGGCGCGCTTGGCGTCGGCGGCGGCGACGTTCAGGGCGGTGTTGAGCGCGGTGAGGTCTTCGGCGGGCATCAGTGCTTCGAGGAAGGCCATGCCGTCCGATGCCGGGGTGATGGCGACGTAGCGGTTGTCGCGGGCGCGCTGGTTGCGTTCTGCGGCCTCGACGGGTGCCAGTTCCTGCAGCAGCCGTTTGATCAGCTTGCGCAGCGCGACGGCGTCCATCGTGGGTGCCTTGGGCAGCACGGCCGCCTCGACCCGCGCCCGGACGGCCGGTTCCTGGCCGCCGAGTTCGTCGGTGATGACCCGGGCGCGGCGTAGGTCGATCAGTCCCGCCGCCAGTGCGGCGTGGGTGTCGGGGAAGTCCTCGACCAGCTGGAGCGAGTGCCCGACCTGGTGCTCGGCCTGCCGGGCGGTCACCTGGCACCGTCCGGCGACATCCAGGGCGGTGTTGGTGACGGGGTTGGCCGACGGGTGCCCGGTCTCGTCGGGCTGCAACTCCGGCCGCGCGGTCAGCCGCGCGAGCACGAGGGCCTTGTTCGCCGCCACCCAGGCCTCGAGCCGGCCCCAGGCCGCGGCCGCCTCGATGAGGTCCCAGCCGTCAGCGGTGTCGGGCTGGAACCTGTCCAGCATGGCGGCCAGCGCGGACCCCGGCGGCACGCGCTCCAGGGCGGGCGGGAGGGCCCCGGCCGGACGGTCGGACGCCTCCAGCGGGACCCACTCGTTCCAGTCCGGATGCCACACCACATGATCCGCCGTCGCCGGGTCGGACCCGAGCGACAACGCAGTGTGAGTGGCTTCTTCGAACATAGAACTGATGCTAGCCGGACCCACCGACAAGATCAACTCGGCGAAAATCGGTTGCCCTCCGCGGCCGGATCTGCTCGACTGAACCCACCTTCCAGCGAGAGAGGAGAGCGCCATGCGCCGAGCTTTCGGGTCCACCCCAGCGACTCCATTCGTCCGAGCAGAGGACTCGAAGCTCATTGCGTACGCTCAACTTGGGAATCCTCGCGCATGTCGACGCCGGTAAGACGAGTCTGACCGAGCGGCTGCTGTACGCGGCCGGGGTCATCGACGAGATAGGCAGCGTCGACGCCGGGAGCACACAGACCGACTCGCTCGCGCTCGAACGTCAGCGCGGCATCACCATCAAGTCCGCCGTCGTCGCCTTCACTGTCGGCGACACGGCCGTCAACCTCATCGACACCCCCGGCCACCCCGACTTCATCGCCGAGGTCGAGCGGGTGCTCAGCGTGCTCGACGGCGCCGTGCTGGTGGTGTCGGCGGTCGAGGGCGTGCAGGCGCAGACGCGGGTGCTGATGCGCACGCTGCGGCGCCTTCGCATCCCGACGCTGATCTTCGTCAACAAGCTGGACCGCGCCGGCGCCGACCTGGACGCCGTCGTCGGGCAGCTCCGGGTGCGGCTGACCCCGCGGATCGTCCCGCTGGGCGCGGCCGTGCGGCCGGGCGGCAAGGACGCCGCGTTCCGCCCGTTCACCGCCGCCGACGACGGGTTCGGCGCCCGGCTGGTGGACGTCCTGGCCGACGGCGACGACGCGCTGCTCGCCGACTACGTGGACGACCCGGCGGGCGTGTCGCACCGGCGGTTGCTGCGGTCGCTGGCCCGGCAGTCGCGGCGGGCCGACGTGCACCCGGTCTTCGCGGGCTCGGCCATCACCGGCGCGGGTGTGGAGGAGCTGACGGCGGGCATCGTGTCGCTGCTGCCCTCGACAAGCGACGACGGCGACGGCGGCGCGGAGGGGCCGCCGTCGGGCACCGTCTTCAAGGTCGAGCGCGGCCCGGCGGGGGAGAAGATCGCCTACGTCCGCATGGTTGCCGGCACGCTGCGGACGCGCGACCGGCTGGTGGCTGGGAAGGTCACCGCGCTCAGCGTCTTCGACGGCGGCGGCGCGCGGCCCGGGCCGGAGGTGACGGCTGGGCGGATCGCCAAGGTCTGGGGGCTGGGCGCGGTCCGCATCGGCGACACCATCGGAGCGACGGCCGGCACGAACGGCGACGCCGCGGCGCACCACTTCGCCCCGCCCACTCTCGAGACAGTCGTCGTCCCGCGGCACGTTCGGGAGAGGGGCGCGCTGCACGCGGCACTGGCCCAGCTGGCCGAGCAGGATCCGCTGATCGACCTGCGTCAGGACGACCTGCGGCAGGAGGTGTCGGTGTCGCTCTACGGCGAGGTGCAGAAGGAGGTCGTCCAGGCGACGCTGGCCAGCGAGTACGGCATCGACGTCGACTTCCGCGAGTCCACCACCATCTGCGTCGAGCGCCTCCTCGGCAGCGGCGAGGCGATCGAGCTGATCACGGACGACACCAACCCGTTCCTCGCCGGGGTCGGGCTCCGGGTCGAGCCGGCGCCGGTGAGGTCGGGCGTCACGTTCAGGCTGGCCATCGAGCTGGGGTCGCTGCCGCCGGCGTTCCTCCGGGCCATCGAGGAGACGGTGCGCGAGACCCTGCACCAGGGGCTGGCCGGGTGGGACGTGCCGGACTGCCGGGTGACGCTGACGTGGTCGCAGTACTACCCGCGGCAGAGCCACGCGCACGGTACGTTCGACAAGAGCATGTCCAGCACGGCCGGCGACTTCCGGCTGCTGACGCCGCTCGTGCTGATGACGGCGCTGACCAGGGCGGGCACCCGGGTGCACGAGCCGATCCACCGGTTCGAGCTGGAGCTGCCGGCCGACACGCTCGGGCAGGTGCTCCCGGCGCTGGCCCGGCTGCGGGCGGTACCTGGCACGCCCTCGCCGTCGCCGGCCGCCGCCGGCGCGTACGTCCTCGAGGGTGACCTCCCGGCGGCGCACGCGCACGAGCTGCAGCAGCAGCTACCGGCGCTGACCCGCGGCGAGGGCGTCCTGGAGACCCGGTTCGACCGGTACCAGCCGGTCGCGGGCCCGCCGCCGGACCGTCCGCGCACCGACCACGACCCGCTCCACCGCGACGAGTACCTGCTGCACGTCGTCCGCCGGGTATGAGCCGCTCACCCGGCGGACGGGATCGTCTCCAGGCCAGCGCGTGGTCGATGGTGTGGAGGATCCCGCGCAGGCGCGTCACCCCGGCCAGCCGAGCCACCTGCCCGATGGACAGCCGCCGCGCGTCCTCCACGTCAGGAACGCTGGGCCCTGCCCCCAGGTCAATGTCCAGGGCAAGGTCAACGCATCAGTCCAACGGCGTGATCAGGACATCGTCGTAGGCGTGCTCCATGTTGCCGACGTCCTCAGGGGCCAGGCCGGTCTCGGCGCGGAACCCGGTGAACTCCTCGACGTCGGCCAGCGCGAGCGACGTGGTGCCCATGACGGTCCCGTTGAGGCTCACCGTCGTCTCCGCGCCGGTGCTGTCGATGGTGACGGTCATCCAGGTCCTGTTCGCGGGCACCGGGCCGGCGGAGCCGACGTCGACCCACGAGTCGCCGTCCCACGCGCGGAGCTTCATCTTGTTCGCCGTCCAGTCCGGCGCGAAGTGCAGCCGGAACGCCGCGACCTCCTCGCCGTCGGCGTTCGTGCCCAGGACGTCCCAGAGCGCGCCGCTGCCGTACCCGTAGCCCTCGAACCCGAACGAGACGTGCTGGCTGGCCGCCGGGCGCGGCGCCGGGAACGTCGCACCCGCGCGGGCGCCCATGTCCGCGTCGACCAGCGCCATATGGGTGGCGGAGTGGTCGTAGCTGTCGACGATCGTGTTGACGACGAACGCGTAGCGGGTGTCGGTCAGTGTCCGGGGTACCTCGCTGACGGCGTCGTTCTCGAAGGTCAGCAGGTCGGCGGCGTACAGCTCCAGCTCGGTGACGGCGGTGAGGGGCGCGCCGCCGGAGCCGCGGTTGATCCGGACATACCGCGCCCGCACGGGCTCGAGGTCGGTGTAGGTCATGGCGTAGTCGGTGCGGGCGCCGGTGTCGAGGACGGGACGGCTCCAGCGCCGGCCGTCCTCGGAGACCTGGACGCGGGCGCTGTTCTCCTCGCCGCGGGCCAGCATCAGGCCGATGCGCTCCAGCGTGTAGACCCGGTCCAGCTCGACGGTCAGCGTCTGCGCGTCGGTCAGCCGGGCGGCCGAGCGGTACTCGGAGCTGCCGTCGACGGCGCCCTCGATGCGCTGCTCGGCGAACCGGGCGTCGGCGGGGACGACCGCACCCGTGAGCACCGCGGTGCCGGCCTCGACCTTGGTGGCCAGGTCGAGCTTGCCGACGCCCGGCGCGATGGCGTCGACCTTCCGGGTCCAGACCTTGTTGTCGTGGCCGTACTCGCGGCAGAACCAGATGTTGTGGCAGGTGTCGCCGAACGCCAGCGACGAGGCGTTGTTCAGCGCGACCAGATCCATGTTGCCGCTGCTGCCCTGCCAGCGGCGCAGCGGGTCGTCACCGGGGTGGCGGGAGTAGATCATCTCGCCCGCGTCCCAGGTCTGCCCGGTGCCGTCGCGCGAGACCACCACGTTGTTGTCCGGGCGGCCGTACGTCATGAGCAGCTGCCCGTTCGCCTGCAGCACCAGCTTCGGCATGATGCCGTTGTTCGGGAAGCCCTCCGGCGGCACGTACGGCTGCAGCGGCTCCCAGGTCAGGCCGTCGTCGTCGGAGAAGGTGACGGTGAGCGGCATGGCCGGCGGCCGGGGCACGGACTCGGCGCCGCGCATGACGGCGATGAGCCGGCCGTCGCTGGTGCGGCTAAGGCCCAGCTCGTTGGTGCCGTACTGCGATCCCGCGTTCACCGCCGAGCGTTGCCGGAACGTCTGCCCGCCGTCGCTGGACTCAAAAACGAGGCTGTACTCCTTGGTGACGCCGCCGATGTTCCCCTGGCCGTAGGCGCCCATGAGGATGGTGCCGTCGGCCAGCTCGATGAGGTCGCGGTGGACGCGGTACCAGTTCAACCGCCACTTGTTCTCGACCAGCGGCGCGGTCCAGGTGGTCCACGAGCCGGCCAGGTCGGTCGAGCTGGCCATCATGATGCCGAAGCGGTTCGGCGTCGACGGCGTGAGCGACCTGGGCACGAAGTTGCTGGTCAGCACCGTCCCGTCGCGCAGTCGGGTCGTCGCTGCCATGGTGTACTCCTGCGGCAGCGCGTCGTACGGCACGAAGACCTGGCCGTTTTCCTCGCCGACCGCGCGGGTGTTCACCAGCGGGGCGTTCGGGCTGTCCTCGTTACGGTTCCACGAGGCGACGACCTTCTTGACCGTCCGGCCGTCCACGACGTGGTCGATCGAGAACGCCTGCGGGTTGGCCCCGAGCTCGCCGGGGCCCGGGGCCCACGGGTACCACATGGCGCCGGCCGACAAGGACGGCTCGTCGCCCGGCGCCCCGTCGATCAGCGGCGGCGGCGCGGCCGACGCGGGCCCGGAGGAGCCGGGGGTGAGCGCCGATCCGATGACGATCCCGACGGCCAGCAGGGCCAGGGCGAGCGCCCCGAGGCCCCAGCGGCCGTTCGACGACCCGGGTGTGCGGCGGAACCAGCTCATCTGCGCCTCCAGATGCGGTCACAGCATGGAACGATCTGCCATTTGACGTCGCGCGGCTCGTGAACGTCGAACGGTGCTGGCCGATGATGGCCTGGCAGAGCGTTCCATGTCCATGCTCCGGCGCTTGAATCTTCCGGGACGGTGGCGGACCTGGCACACTCGCAGTCGTGGCCGGTCAGACGTACCGCGAGCGGCCCCCGGCGGCGCGGCTGGCCGCCCTCGTCGCCACGACGTGGGTGCAGCGCATCCCGGCGGGGGAGCCGGCCTATGCGCAGCGGCACCTGCCGACCGGCGGCGTCGAGCTGCGCTGCCGGGTAGGCGACGTCCCCAGGCTGGCGGGCACGCTCACCGGGCCGCACGTCGAACTGCTGCCGCCCGGCACCACCGTCGTCGGGCTGCGCCTGCGGCCCGGCGCGCTGGCCGCGATCCTGGCCCGGCCGGTCGCCGACCTCACCGGTCAAGTGATCGACGCCGGTGAGGTGTGGGGGACGACGATGTCGGTGGCGGCCGGCGAGCGGGTGGCCGCCGCGACGACGGACGAGGCCGCCGTCGGCGCGCTGGAGGCGCTGGTGGCGGCCGCCGCGGCACGGACCGGGGCGACGGCGCCCGAGCCGCTGCTCGCCGAGGCGGCCCGCCGCCTGCTGCCGTGGCACGCGGCCGAGGTGCGCGCCGTCGGGGCCGACCTGTTCGTGTCCGAGCGCGGCTTCCGGCGGCACTGCCTGGCCGGCGTCGGCATCGGGCCGAAGGCGCTGCAGCGCGTCCTGCGCTTCCAGGGCTTCCTCGCGATGACGCAGGCGGTGGCGTCGGGCGCCGACCCGTCCGGCGACGGCCTGGCCCGGCTCGCCGTCGACGCGGGCTACGCCGACCAGGCGCACCTGACCCGCGAGTGCGTCCGGCTGACCGGCGTGACGCCGCGGGTCTTCCTGCGCGGCGTCGAGGAGACGTGCGCGTGCGGACACGACCACTCCGCGTCGTTCCGGCCGCTGCTGCGCGAGGCGGAGCTGGCCGGTTCGTTCAAGAACGCCGCCCGCGGCGCTCCTAGCCTCGCCTCATGAGCGAACTCACCGACGAGGCCCGCCGGCTCCTGAGCGGCGGCCACCCCGCACACGTCGCGACCCTGCTGCCTGACGGCGCCCCGCACTCCGTGCCCATGTGGGTCGGGCTGGACGGCGACCGCGTCACGATCCTGACCTCGGAGAACACCCGCAAGGCGCGCAACCTCGAGAACGACCCGCGGGTCGCGATCTCGGTGACCGACCGCGCCAACGAGCTCACGTCCGTGCTGGTCAGCGGCCGGATGGTGGAGAAGATCGAGGGCGACCCGGCGTGGGAGATCATCGACCGGATGTCCGACGCGTACATCGGCATGCCGTACGCCCCGCGCGTCGACCGGGTCGTCTACGCCATCGAGCCCGAGCAGGTCCGGGTGGTGGTGATCGGATGAGCGTCGTCAGCGGCCTGGCCGTGTCCGTCGACGGCTACGTCACCGGCCCGGACCCGAGCCCGGACCAGGCCCTCGGCCGCGGCGGGCAGCGGCTGTTCGACTGGTACTTCGACGGCGACGTGCCCAGCCAGGTCTTCGAGGGGTTCCGGCTGTCCGAGCCGAGCCAGCGGTTCTTCGACGCGCTCGCCGGGCGGCTCGGCGCGGTGATCTGCGGCCGCACGACCTACGACCACTCCAGCGGCTTCGGCGGCGGCAGCCCGCACCCGTCCGCTCCGCTGGTCGTGCTCACCCACCGCCCGGTGCCCGAGGCGTCCGAACACCAGACCGTCGCCCACGGGATCGAGGAGGCGATCGCCCGCGCAGCGGAGCTGGCGGGCGACCGCGACATCGGCCTCATGGGCACCGGCGTGACAGCGGCCGCGCTGGAGGCGGGGCTGCTCGACGAGATCACGCTGCACCAGGTGCCGGTCCTGCTCGGCGGCGGCACCCCGTACTTCCACGCGCTGCCGGCCGCACGGTCGCTGGAGCGGGTCGGCGTGGTCGAGGCACCCGGCGTCACCCACCTGACCTTCCGGGTGGTCAGCTGACGGTGATGCTGATAGGCCAGCGGACAAGATCGCGGTCCAGGCCCTCGCAGTACCGGATCGCCGTCGCGTAGACGTAGGCGGTCGAGCCCGTGCTGTTGAAGTTGATCGACGTGCTCTCCGGGTCCAGCAGCGACGGATACTGGTAGCGCTCCTGGCCCTCCAGTTCGGGTGTGCAGCTCTCGCCGAACTGGCCGTAGCGTGGCAGTTCCATGACCGTCTGCGGCGTCGTCCACGTGCGCAGGTCGGTCGAGGTCGAGGCGCGGACGACCGGCTTCGTCACCCCGCCGACGATGGCCGTGCCGTGCGTGATCGCGAGGTAGAGATCCTGACCCTCCATCCTGATCAGGCTGCGGATCGGCCAGCCGAGCGAGGACGCGACCGGCGCGCAGTCGTTGTCGCCGGGCTGGGTACCGGCGGCGTACGGGCTCTTGAACTGGACACCGAACCCGGTGCCGTCCCAGGCCCGCCACGACGCCGGGTTGCCGAGGTTCTGCGGCAGCGTCCGGATCAGGCAGTGGCCCTCGCTGCCGGGCCGGTCGTAGGACAGCGTCGCGTAGAGATACGGGTCGGCACCGGGCCCTTCGACGATGTTGGACGGCACGAAGGTTCCGACGCGGTCCGGGCTGTTCGCGTCGAACGGCACGTCGGGTCCGGCGACGAACCGCGGCGTGCCGGTCGCCGGCGACGTGAACGAGTAGCCGCCGTCGGTGGACGTGGCCTGGACGGTCGTGCCGTACCAGCACTGATCCTGGACCGAGCAGTCCAGACCGGCGTAGTGATCCGGGTGGTAGTCCATCGCGACCAGCCCGTGGATCGTGTCGCCGTCCAGCGTGTAGAAGGACTCCAGCCAGCCGCGGTTGTCGAACGTCTCGGGCAGGGGGTTGGCGCCGGCCGCGTAGATCATGTTGGCGCAGTCGCGGCCGACGTTGTTCAGCGACGAGCCGATCGAGGCCCAGTGCTGGTAGTGGGTGGCGATGAGGTGCACCTCGCCGGACGAGTCGCGGAACGCCCGCGCCGCGGCGTCGGGCAGGTCGAGGGTGGCGCACGCATCGTCGCCGTAGTTGAAGACGGTCTCCTTCGGGCCGGTGACGGCGAAGGTGACGGTGGCCAGCGGCGCCGTCTCGTCGGCGGTGGTGGCGGTGGCGGTGGTGGCGGCGGGGACGAGCGCCGGTGCCGCGGCGACGACGGCGATGGCGCCGACGGCCGTGAGGCGGCGCAGGACGTGCTGACGGGTCATCTCGGCTCTCCTCCGTGCGGCATCGAACGGGTTCTCGATCGAGATCACAACTTGAACCGTTGCAATATGGATGATTCATCCAATTGGAGGTGGTGTCAAGAAAGCGCTTACCCTGTCCGCATGACGTCCGAGCGGCCCAGCGCCATGCTGGTCATGTCCGACACCGCGTACCGCGATCTGTTCGACGACGAGCTGCGTGAGCGGCTCGAGGCGCTGGCCGATGTCGTCCTGCCCGACCCGGTCGCGTCGCTCGACGGCCCGGTGGTCCGGGCGGCGCTCGGCCGGGCAGATGTGCTGGTGACGTCGTGGGGCTGCCCGCCGCTCGACGCGGACGTGCTGGCCGACGCGCCGCGGCTGCGGGCCGTCCTGCACGCCGCCGGCTCGGTCAAGCACCACGTCACCGACGCCTGCTGGGAGCGCGGACTGACGGTGGCGACGGCCGCCGCCGCGAACGCGGTCCCGGTGGCCGAGTACACGCTGGCCGCGATCCTGGCCGCCGGGAAACGCGTCGCCGAGTTCGCCGCCGGGTACCGCGCGCACCCCGGCGACTGGAACTGGCGCGACACCGTCGGAGCCGCGTCGAACTACCGGCGGGTCGTCGGCGTCGTGGGCTTCTCCCGCATCGGCCGCCGGGTCGTCGAGCTGCTCCGGCCGTTCGACCTGACGGTGCTGGTGGCCGACCCGTACGCCGACCCAGTGGCGGTCGCGGCCGCCGGCGCGGAGCCGGTCGAGCTGAACGATCTGCTGGGCCGCAGCGACGTCGTCACGCTGCACGCGCCGTCGCTGCCGGAGACCCGCCACCTCATCGACGCGCGTCGATGTGCGCTGATGAGGGACGGTGCGACGCTGATCAACACGGCTCGCGGCGCGCTGGTCGACCACGCCGCGCTGACGGCCGAGTGCGAGCGGGGCCGGCTGAGCGCCGTCCTCGACGTCACCGAGCCCGAGCCGCTGCGGCCGGACTCGCCGCTGTACCGGCTGCCCAACGTCGTGCTGACGCCGCATATCGCCGGCGCCATGGGCACCGAGTGCCGCCGGCTGGCGGCGCTGGCGCTGGACGAGCTGGCCCGGTTCGCGGCGGGGGAACCGCTGCGGCACGAGGTGCGGCGGGCCGACCTGGCGATGCAGGCATGAGCGTGCGGACCGGGCTGGTGTCGATCACCTTCCGGCAGCTGGGGGTCGACGAGGTGCTAGGCGTCATGCGCCGCGCGGAGCTGGGCGCGGTCGAGTGGGGCGGTGACGTCCACGTCCCGGCCGGCGACGTCGCGGCGGCGACGCGGACCGCGAAGGCGTCCGCCGACCAGGGCGTCAAGGTCGTCGCGTACGGCTCGTACTACCGGGCCGGCGACCACGACCCCGGCGACTTCGACGACGTGCTGCGGACGGCGGTCGCGCTGGGCGCGCCGCGGATCCGCGTCTGGGCCGGGTCGGCGGGCTCGGCCGACGCGACGCCGGAGCGGCGCGACCGCGTCACCGCCGATTTGCGCCGGATCAGCGAGCTGGCGGCCCGCGACGGCGTCGAGATCGCCGTCGAGCACCACCCGGGCACGCTCACCGACACGCTGGAGTCCGCGCTCGGCCTCAACGCCGCCGTGGACCACCCGGGGCTGCGCCCATACTGGCAGCCGCGGCTCGGCCTCGGCCCGGCGGAGGCGCTGGACGAGGCGACGGCGCTGCTGCCGGGGCTGGTCACGGTGCACGTGTTCACCTGGACCGCCGACGGCGCCCGGCTGCCGCTGGCCGAGGGCGCGCCTTTGTGGGCGCCGGTGCTCGGCGCCCTGCGCGAGCGCGACGACGCCGAGCGCTACGCGCTGCTGGAGTTCGTCCCCGACGATGACCCTGAGGCGCTGGTCCGCGACGCCGTCACGCTGCGGGAGTGGCTAGGGAGTGGCTGAGCGCGTCCTGAGGACGGCGGCCGACTCGGCGCCCAGCTCGACCGTGGCGCCGTCGGCAGCGGGCGTCAGCGGGCCGGTCGCCAGCAGCACGTCGCCGGCAGTGCCGGACAGCGGGACCCGGCGCGGCTCGGCGGCGAGGTTGACGACCACGCGCAGCGCGCCGCGGTGCAGCACGAACCAGCCGGCGTCCTCGTCGAACCCGGACGCGACGGCGGTGAGGTCGCCGTCGCGCAGCTCGGGCTCGGCCGCCCGCAGCGCGATCATCCGCCGGTAGAGGTCCAGCATCTCCGCATGCCCGGGGCGGGCCGGCTCGGTCCAGTCCAGCCGCGCCGTGCGGAACGCGGCCGGGTCCTGCGGGTCGATCATCGCCGAGGTGTCCCAGCCGTGCCGGCGGAACTCCTCCAGCCGGCCCGGCCCGATCGCGGCCGCCAGCACGGGGTCGGGGTGCGAGGTGAAGTACGGCCAGCGGGTCGCCGCCGCCCACTCCTCGCCCATCCAGAGCATCGGCGTGAACGGCAGCGACAGCAGCAGCACGACACCGAGGCGCAGCCGCGCGGGGGAGGCCAGCTCGGTCAGCCGCTCGCCCGCGGCCCGGTTGCCGACCTGGTCGTGGTTCTGCAGGCAGACGACGAACCGGTGGCCGGACGTGCGGGCGCGGTCGACCGGATGTCCGTGCGGGCGGCCGCGGAACGAGGAGAACCGGCCGTCGTGCAGGAACGCGTCGCGCACGACCTTGGCCAGCACCGTCAGCGACCCGAAGTCGGCGTAGTAGCCCTGCCCCTCGCCGGTGAGCAGCGCGTGCAGCGCATGGTGGACGTCGTCGTCCCACTGCGCGTCGAGGCCGTAGCCGCCGGCCGTGCGCGGCTCGATCATGATCGGGTCGTTGAGGTCGGACTCCGCGATCAGCGGCAGCGGCCGGCCCAGCTCGCCGGCCAGCTTCTCCACCGCCGCGGACAGCTCGGCCAGCAGGTGCGGGTGTCCGTGCCCGGCCAGCGGGTCGGCCAGCGCGTGCACGGCGTCCAGCCGCAGCCCGTCGAGGTGGTAGTCGCGCAGCCACATCAGCGCGTTGTCGACGACGAACCGGCGCACGGCCGGCTCGCCAAGATTGACGACGTCGCCCCAGGCGGTGCCGGCGTCGGCCTTGAGGTACGGCCCGAACCGGGGCAGGTGGTTGCCGCTCGGGCCGACGTGGTTGTAGACGACGTCCAGCACGACCGCCAGCCCGCGCGCGTGGCAGGCGTCGACGAACCGCTTGAAACCGTCCGGCCCGCCCAGCGGCTCGTGCACGGCGTACCAGCCGACGCCGTCGTAGCCCCAGTTCCAGTCGCCGCCCAGCGCGTTGACCGGCAGCACCTCGACGTGCGTCACGCCCAGCGCGACCAGGTGGTCCAGCCGCCCGACGGCGCCGTCGAAGGTGCCCTCGGGGCTGAACGTGCCGATGTGCAGCTCGTAGAGGACGGCGCCGGCCAGCGGACGACCGGCCCAGCCGCGGTCGGTCCAGCGGAACGCCGCGTGGTCGTACACCCGGGCCCGGCCGTTGACGCCGAGCGGCAGCCAGGCCGCGCGCGGGTCGGGCAGCACCTCGGGGGAGTCGTCCAGCTGCCAGCCGTAGTCGGTGCCGGGCGCGGCCGGAGCGTGCGCCGTCCACCAGCCGCCCGGAGCCCGCACCGCCGTCGCCGTGCGCCGGCCGGCCCGCAGCTGCACGCGGCGGGCGGCCGGGGCCCAGACCAGGAAGGTCGTCATGCCGGTGGGGCGAGCAGCGCGACGGGATAGTGGCCGAGTAGGTCGGCCAGCCGGACGGGGCCGCCGCCGACCGGCCGGCCGGTGAGCACGTCGACGAGACCGTCCGGCAGTTCGGCGACGGTGTCCGCCCAGCCGCCGCGGGCGGCCAGCCCGACGGGCAGTCGCGTCGCGACGGTGACGGCGCCGCCGCGGTCGAACACGACGGCGTGGTCGGACGCCGGGCCGTGCACCGGGACCCGCCGGTACGCCGTGAACAGGTCCGGCCGGTCGCGCCGCAGCCGCAACGCCTGCGAGAGGACCCACACCTTGGCGGCGCCGGACGCGTCCACCGGCGGCCGCGCGTCGGCGGCGTCGGCCTGCGTCAGTAGCGCCCGCAGCCGCGCGAAGTCGACCGGGCGCCGGTTGTCGGGGTCGACCAGCGAGTCGTCCCAGCCCTCGGTGCCCTGATAGACGTCGGGCACGCCGGGCATGGTGAGCTGCACGAGCTTCTGGCCGAGCGCGTTGCTCCAGCCGTGCGGCCGGATGAGGTCGACGAACCCGTCGACGGCCGCCCGCAGCTCGGGCCGGTCGGCCAGCGCGTCGAGGGCGGCGTGGACGGCCGCCTCGACCTCCTCGTCGGGGTCGGCCCAGGTCGTGACCGTGCCGGCCTCGCGCAGCGCCTTTGTCGCGTACGTGTGCAGGCGGTCGCGCTGGTCCAGGCCGATGCCGGCGACCGTCTGCCAGAGCAGGTAGCCGGCGGCGGCGTCGGGCAGGGGCGCCTCGGCGGCCAGCAGCCGGACCAGCCGGCCCCACTCCTCCGGGACCTCGGCCAGCACCGCCAGCCGCGCGCGGACGTCCTCGCCGCGCTTGGTGTCGTGCGTGGACAGCGTGGTCATCGAGCGCGGCGCCCGCCGCACCCGTGCCTCCTGGGCGGCGTGGAAGTCGTCCAGGCCGAGGCCGAACCGGGCCGGGTCGCCGCCGACCTCGTTGAGTGCGACGAACCGGGCGTAGCGGTAGGCGGCGGTGTCCTCGACGCCCTTGGCCGTGACGGCGCCCGTGGTCTGCTGGAACCGGACGCACAGCTCGTCGGACGGATCGGTCAGCCGGGGCGCCAGCGCGTCGAACGCCGCCTCAAGCGCCGGCCGCCGGCGCCGCGCCGCCGCGAACGCCGCGTCGAGGTGTTCGGCGCCCGACGACGGCAGGTACGAGCGGTAGACCGGGAACGACACCGCCAGCTCGGTCAGCGCGGCGAACGCCTGCGGGACCGACGGCGCCAGCCGGGCCAGCCGGTGGAACTCCGAGCGCAGGATCGTGGTGGCGACCGCCCGCTTCCCGATCAGCGCATGCGTGGGCCAGTCGAGCTCGTCGCCGGTGACCGACCGGTAGAGCCGGTCCAGCGCCGGTTCCGCCGCCGGGTCGACGAACAGCGGGCCCACCTCGGCGAGCGCGTCGTACCCGGTGGTGCCGTCGACCGGCCAGTCGGGCAGCTCCTCGCCGGGCTCCAGGATCTTCTCGGCCAGGATCCAGGCGTCCGGCGCCTGCGACCGCAGCCGGCGCAGGTAGCCGACGGGGTCGGCCAGCCCGTCCGGGTGGTCGACCCGCAGGCCGTCGACGCCGTCGTCGTCGACCCAGCGGAGGATGCGCTCGTGCGTCGCCGCCGCGACCTCCGGGTCCTCGACCCGCACCCCGGCCAGCGACGACACGGCGAAGAATCGCCGGTACGCGAGGTCGGTCTCGCCCCGTCGCGCGTCGGCCAGCTCGTAGAACTGGCGGTCGTGCACGTCGGCGGCGGTGTCGCCCGGCCGCGGTTCGGTGTCCGGCGCCAGCGGGTACCGCAGACCGCCGGCGACCAGCGCGTCGCCGTCCAGCTCGATCGTGTCCGGCGGGCCCAGCACCGGCAGCAGCAGCCGCCCGGCCGGCCAGTCGACGTCGAACCAGCCGGCGTACTTCGACGCGGGGCCGTGCCGCAGCAGGTCCTGCCAGGCCGGGTTCTGCTCCGGGTCGGCGACGCCCTGGTGGTTCGGGACGAGGTCGACGACGATGCGCAGCCCGTGCGCCCGGGCCGCCTCGACCAGCGCCTGCCAGCCCGCCTCGCCGCCGCGCTCGTCGTCCATCCGGGTCGGGTCGACGACGTCGTAGCCGTGGGTCGACCCGGCGGAGGCCCGCAGCACCGGCGACAGGTAGACGGCGCCGGCGCCGAGGTCGCGCAGGTACGCCGTCAGCTCAGCGGCCGCCGCCAGCGGGAAGGCAGCGCTCAGCTGCAGCCGGTAGGTCGACGACGGCGCCGCGGGCGTCACGGCGTGCTGTCCCGCGGCGTCTGCAGGACCAGCAGCGACCGCGCCTGTACGGTGACGACCGCGCCCGCCGCCCGCGGGCCGCCACGGTCGCCGGCGTCGTCGTCGGCGGTGTCGATGACGGTGTCCCAGGCGGCGCCGAACTCCGCACCCGGCAGGGTGAACTCCAGTGGCTCGTGGTGGGCGTTGAAGCAGAGCAGGAACGAGTCGTCGACGACCCGCCGCCCGCGGCCGTCGACCTCAGCGATGCCGTTGCCGTTGAGGAACACCGCGATGGCCCGGCCGAACCCGGAGTCCCAGTCGGCCTCCGTCATCGGGCTGCCGTCGGGACGCAGCCAGTCGATGTCGGGCAGCCCCTCGGCGCCCGGCCGCCGCACCGGCAGGCCGTTGAAGAACCGGCGCCGCCGGAACACCGGGTGCGCCGCACGCAGCGCCGTCACCCGCTTGGTGAACTCCTGCAGCGCGCGGTCGGCGTCCTCCCAGTCGACCCAGGCGAGGTCGTTGTCCTGGCAGAACGCGTTGTTGTTGCCGTCCTGGGTGCGGCCCAGCTCGTCGCCGTGGCTGATCATCGGCACGCCCTGCGACAGCAGCAGCGTCGCGAGGAAGTTGCGCTGCTGGCGGGCCCGGGTCGCGTTGACCTGCGGGTCATCCGTCAGGCCCTCGACGCCGCAGTTCCACGACCGGTTGTGGCTCTCGCCGTCCTTGTTGTCCTCGAGGTTGGCCTCGTTGTGCTTCTCGTTGTACGAGACGAGGTCGCGCAGGGTGAAGCCGTCGTGTGCGGTGACGAAGTTGATCGACGCGCCCGGGCGGCGGGTGGACTGCTCGTAGAGGTCGGCCGAGCCGGTGATGCGCGACGCGAACTCGCCCAGCGTGGCCGGCTCGCCGCGCCAGAGGTCGCGGACGGTGTCGCGGTACTTGCCGTTCCACTCCGACCACTGCGGCGGGAAGTTGCCCACCTGGTAGCCGCCGGGGCCGAGGTCCCACGGCTCGGCGATCAGCTTCACCTGGCTCACCGTCGGGTCCTGCTGCACGAGGTCGAAGAACGCCGACAGCCGGTCGACGTCGTAGAACTCGCGGGCCAGGGCCGAGGCGAGGTCGAAGCGGAAGCCGTCGACGTGCATCTCGGTGATCCAGTACCGCAGCGAGTCCATGATCAGCTGCAGCGAGTGCGGATGGCCGACGTTCAGCGAGTTCCCGGTGCCGGTGTAGTCGAGGTAGTAGCGCTTGTCGTCGTCGACCAGCCGGTAGTAGGCGGCGTTGTCGATGCCGCGGAACGACAGCGTCGGGCCGAGGTGGTTGCCCTCGGCGGTGTGGTTGTAGACGACGTCGAGGATCACCTCGATGCCGGCCTCGTGCAGTGCCCGCACCATGGCCTTGAACTCGCCGACCTGTGCGCCGGGTGTCGCGGCCGAGCTGTACTTGGGGTCGGGCGCGAAGAATCCGACGGAGTTGTAGCCCCAGTAGTTCGACAGGCCCTTGTCGATGAGCGTGGCGTCGTTGGCGAAGTGGTGTACCGGCATCAGCTCGAGCGCGGTGACGCCCAGCGACGTCAGGTGCTGGAGGATGACGGGGTGCGCGATGGCCGCGTAGGTGCCGCGGATCTCCTCCGGGATGTCCGGGTGGGTCTTCGTCAGGCCCTTGACGTGCGCCTCGTAGATGACGGACTCGGCGTACTCGCGGCGCGGCGAGCGATCGTTGCCCCAGTCGAAGAACGGGTTGATCACCACCGACTTCGGCATGTGCGGCGCGGAGTCGTCGTCGTTGCGGCTGTCGGGGTCGCCGAAGTCGTAGCCGAACAGCGCCTGGTGCCACCCGAAGGTGCCGTCCATGGCCTTCGCGTACGGGTCGAGCAGCAGTTTCGACGGGTTGCAGCGGTGGCCGGCCTTGGGGTCGTGCGGGCCGTAGACGCGGAACCCGTACCGCTGGCCTGGCTCGACGCCGGGCAGGAAGGCGTGCCAGACGAAGCCGTCGACCTCGGTCAGGGGCAGCCGCGTTTCGACGCCGGCGGCGTCGAACAGGCACAGCTCGACACCGTCGGCGACCTCGCTGAACAGCGCGAAGTTGGTGCCTGAGCCGTCATAGGTGGCGCCGAGCGGGTAGGCCGCCCCCGGCCACTGAGGCATCGGCTCGGCAGAGGTCATCGGGGGCCTTTCGTCGCGGTTCTGTGTGGAGCTCGCTACGCCGCGAGTCAGGTGCCATGTTCCCGGGTCGAGGCGTTCGAATCCACCCGGACGGCGCTGCCGGTTGTGGCGACGTCGGACACGCCCGCGTTGTTCAGCGGCCCGTCCCTCGGCCGTCACCCCGCGGTGGTGTGCTCGGGGCATGACCCACGACGCGGGGCTCGGGCGCGTGCTCGTGCGCCACGACGAGCGCAACGGGTGGCGGCTGCTGCTCGGCGCGCTGGTGACCGGCGGCGGCGTGCTGTGCGCCGTCGAGGCGATGACGCTGGCCGAGGGCGAGATCGACCGGGCCGTCTACTGGGTGCTCGCCGCCGTGCTGGGGCTGTACGGTGGACGGCTGCTGGTCAAGGCGCTGCGAGCCGGGACCGCCGAGTACGTCGAGGTGCGCGAGCACGGTCTGGTGCACTCGTCGGCGGCGGCCGGGGTGCGGACGTGGCCCTGGGACCGGTTCGCGTCGGTGCGGGTCGGCCACCACACGGACACGTTCGTGCTGCGCTGCGTGATCCGGATCAAATTGGCCGGTGGCGAGCGGCTGGACCTCAGCCTCTGGGGCCGCCGCTCCCACGACGTCGGCCGGACGATCGCCGCCGCGTGCCGCCGGCACGGCCGCCCCGTCGTCGAGCGTGACGTGACGATGTCGTGAGAGCGGCGCCGACTTACGGTGGGGCGGTGACGATCCGCCCCCGCACGCCGGCCGACGTGCCGGCCCTGGCCGCCATCCTGGCCCGCGACCACGAGGCGACCGGCTACCCCTACGTCCTGCCCGACGACCCGGCCGCCTGGATCGCGACGCCGTCCGACCTGGTCGCCTTCGTCGCCGCGGATGCCGCCGACGAGGCCTACGACGGACGGCCGTCCGGGCACGTCAGCGTTGGGGCGGCGGCGACCACCGACCACGGCGCCGGGACCGTGCTGCAGGACGCCTGGAGCACAGCGCACGGGCGGCCGGTCGAGGACTGCGCCGTCGTGGGGCGACTGTTCGTCGCGGCGGACCGGCAGCGCCGGGGCCTCGGCGAGCGGCTGCTCGACACCGCGGTCGGCTGGATGCGCGACCGTGACCTCGCGCCGTGTCTCGACGTGCTCCCGATCGGCCCGGCCGCGTCTGTCGTGAGCTGGTACGAGGCGCGCGGCTGGGTGGTGGCCGGCGAGGCCAGCCCGGTCTGGCGGCGGCCCGGCTGGCCGCCGCTGCTCGCGCTCGTCCTGGAGGCCGAGTGACCGAATTGTGGCAATTGGCTACCGAAGATCACCGTGGGTGGGCGATCATGGTGGGTCACACAACCCGGGGGCGGGGGACGTGGAGGATAGAACAGATGGATCATGCTGCGCAGGAACGACCCGGATCGGCCGGCGAGCACGCATTGCAGGAGGTCAGCGGCAGCCGCGAACGGGCCGACCGCTTCTACCGTGAGCAGGTCGGCGACCACCTGAACAGCCACATGCGCGAGTTCGTCGGCCGCATGGAGATGATGTTCGTCGGATCGGCCGACGGCGGCGGCGAGTGCGACGTCACGTTCCGCGCCGGCCCGCCGGGCTTCGTCCGCATCCTGGACCCGCGGACGCTGGCCTGGCCGGAGTACCGCGGCAACGGCGTCATTGCCAGCGCCGGCAACATCGTCGAGAACGGTCACGTCGGGCTGCTGTTCATGGACTTCGTGCGCGACCTCGTCGGCCTGCACGTCAACGGCGGCGCGGCGCTGCTGTCGCCGTCGGAGTTCGCCGAACGGCACCCCGAGGAGCCGGTCGACGCCGACGTGCCCGGCCGCCGGCCTGAGCGGTGGGTGACGGTGCACGTCGAGGAGGCCTACATCCACTGCTCCAAGCACGTCCCGCGGCTGATGCCGGTGCCGCGGAACCGCCAGTGGGGCACCGACGACCGCAAGGCGAAGGGCGGCGACGCGTTCGGCGTGGCGGCCTCGCGCGGGCTGGGCACGCACGCCAAGCGGACCCTCCAGCAGGGCTCTTGAGTGCCAACACGCCGGGCCGGGGTGGCTCCTGGGGATGCGGCAGGGGGAGCCGTACCATCAGCGCCTACCATCCAGATGGTCAGAACATCTGAAATGTGGGGCTGAGCGTTGATGACGTGCGCCTTCTGCGGCAAGAGCCAGAAGCAGGTGACGAAGTTGATCGCGGGTCCGGCCCGCGTCTGTATCTGCGACGAGTGCGTTGCGCTGTGCAACGAGCTGATGGCCGACGACCCCGCGATGGACGACGCAGCCGACCTGGTCGACCCGCCGAAGCCGCGCGAGATCCACGAGTTCCTCGACCGGTACGTCGTTGGGCAGGACGCGGCGAAGAAGGCCCTCGCGGTCGCGGTCTACAACCACTACAAGCGGGTGCGGGCGCCGTCGTCGGACGTGACGGTGGCCAAGTCGAACGTCCTGCTGATCGGCCCGACGGGGTGCGGTAAGACGTACCTCGCGCAGACGCTGGCGAAGATGCTGAACGTGCCGTTCGCCATCGCCGACGCCACCGCGTTGACGGAGGCTGGCTACGTCGGCGAGGACGTCGAGAACATCCTGCTCAAGCTGATCCAGGCTGCCGACTACGACGTCAAGAAGGCCGAGACGGGCATCGTCTACATCGACGAGGTCGACAAGATCGCCCGCAAGAGCGAGAGCGCCTCGATCACCCGCGACGTGTCCGGTGAGGGCGTGCAGCAGGCGCTGCTGAAGATCCTCGAGGGGACGACGGCCAGTGTGCCGCCGCAGGGCGGGCGCAAGCACCCGGGTCAGGAGTTCATCCAGATCGACACCACGAACGTGCTGTTCATCGTGGGCGGGGCGTTCGCCGGGCTGGACGACGTGATCCACGCCCGCACCGGGCGGCGCGGCCTCGGCTTCGGGGCGGACCTCGCGACGCTTCCGGCGGCGGCGAACCCGCTGGCCGGGGTGATGCCGGACGACCTGCTCACGTTCGGGCTGATCCCGGAGTTCGTCGGCCGGCTGCCGCTCATCACGACGGTGGCGCCGCTGGACCGCGCGGCGCTCATCCGCATCCTGTCCGAGCCGCGCAACGCGCTGGTGAAGCAGTACCAGCGGCTGTTCGAGCTGGACCATGTGGAACTGGAGTTCACCGACGACGCCGTCGAGGCGGTGGCCGACCTCGCGCTGCTGCGCGGCACGGGCGCGCGTGGGCTGCGGGCGATCCTCGAAGAGGTCCTGCTGCACGTCATGTACGAGGTCCCGTCGCGTGACGACGTCGCCCGGGTCGTCATCACCCGCGACGTGGTCGATGCCAACGTGCTGCCGGCGCTGCTGCAGCGGGGCCGGGCCGCGCGCCGGCAGCGGCGGGAGCGGTCGGCCTGAACCGCACCGCGTCGCCGGGCCGCAGCTGCGCGGCCGGCGGCAGGTCGGCGGCCGCCACGACGCCGATCACCGGGTAGCCGCCGGTCACCGGGTGGTCGGCCAGGAACAGCACCGGACGGCCGCTGGGCGGGACCTGCAGCGCGCCCGTCACCATGCCCTCCGGCGCCAGCTCGCCCTCGTCGCGGGTGCGCAGCGGCGCGCCAGCCAGCCGCAGGCCCACCCGGTCGCTGTCCGCCGTCACCTCGTACGCGGTGCCGAACAGGGTGTCCAGCGCCGAGTCCGTGAACCGGTCCGCCCGCGGCCCCGGCAGTACCCGCAGCGTCGTCTCACCGGCGGGTGACGGCACCGGCGGCGGCATCGGGGCGACGTCGACGCACGGCTCGCCGTCCACGTCGCCGGCCAGCGGCAGCAGGTCGCCGGGGCGCAGCGGCGGCGGCCCGATGCCGGCCAGCGTGTCCCACGACCGCGACCCCAGCACCGGCGTCACGCCCAGCCCGCCGCGCACCGCCAGGTACGACCGCAGCCCGCGGGCCGGCCGCCCGATCCGCAGCTCCTCGCCGGCCCGGACGGCGAACGGCGCGTTGAACGCCGCCGCCCGCCCACCCGCCCGCACGTCCGCCGGCGCCCCCGTCAGCGCCACCGTCGCCGTCCGCCGGAACCGGACCACCAGCCCGCCGAGAACGAACTCGACGGCGGCCGCCCGCTCGGCGTTGGCGACCAGCCGGTTCGCCAGCCGGAAGCTCTCCTCGTCCGCCGCACCCGCCCGCCCGACCCCCAGCGCGCCGAGCCCGGGCCGGCCCAGGTCCTCGACGATGGCGAGTACGCCCGGCTCGACGACCTCGAGCACGGGTGCGTCGCCGATCGTCATGCGAAGGCGGCGATCGGGATGCCGTGCTCCGTCAGCACCTCGCGGACCCGGCGCAGCAGGCCGACGGCGCCGGGGGTGTCGCCGTGCACGCACAGCGACCGCGCCCGGACGGCGACCGCCTCGCCCTCGATGCTGGTGACCTCGCCGGTGGTGACCAGTTGCAGGCAGCGGGCGGCCACCTCGTCGGGGTCGGTGACGAGCGCGCCCGGACGGCGGCGCGACACCAGCCGCCCGTCGGCGTGGTAGGCGCGGTCGCCGAACGCCTCGGCCGCGGTCGGCAGCCCGTGCACGGCGGCGATGCGCAGCACCTCCGAGCCGGGCAGCCCGAGGATCGTCAGCGCCGGGTCGTACGCGCGGGCGGCGTCGACGACGGCGGCGGCCTGCTCGGCGTCGCCGACGATGGTGTTGTAGAGCGCGCCGTGCGGCTTGACGTAGCGGACCCGGGTGCCGGCGACCCGCGCGATGCCGTCGAGCGCGGCCAGCTGGTACAGCACGTCGTCGGCCAGCTGGGTGGCCGGCATGGCGATCTCGCGGCGGCCGAACCCGGCGAGGTCGCGGTAGCCGACGTGCGCGCCGACGGTGATGCCGCGGGCGGCGGCGATCTCGCAGATCCCGCGCATGATCGTCGGGTCGCCGCCGTGGAACCCGCAGGCGACGTTCGCGCTGCTGACGACCGCGAGCAGGCCGGCGTCGTCGCCCATCGACCAGGCGCCGAAGCCCTCGCCCAGATCGCAGTTGAGGTCGATCGGGTCGGTCACGGGCGGCCGTCCGTGAAGCGGACCCGGGTGCCCGGCAGCAGCGCCGCCGGCGGCGTCCGGTCCAGGTCCCACAGCACCGCGTCGGTGTGCCCGAGCAGGTGCCAGCCGCCCGGCCCGGACCGCGGGTAGACGCCGGAGTATCGGTCGGCGATGGCGACCGAGCCGGCCGGCACCCGGGTCCGCGGGTCGTCGCGGCGGGGGAGTACCAGCTGCGGGTCGAGCCCGGTGAGGTAGGCGAAGCCGGGCGCGAACCCGGTGAACGCGACTGTGTAGGTGGCGCCCGAGTGCCGGCGGACCACCTCGGCGGCGGAGAGCCCGGTGGCCGCCGCGACGGCGTCGAGGTCCGGGCCGTCGTAGCCGACCGGGATCTCGACCAGCGGCGGCTCGTCGGCGTCCGGCCGCTCGTCCGGGAGGTGGGCGAGGTCGGCGGTGAGCCGCTCGGCCGACGTCACCCCGGGGTCGAACATGATGAGCAGCGTCTCGGCCGCCGGCACGACGTCGACCAGCCCGGCCGGCTCGTGGTCGCGCAGCGCCGCGTTCAGGGCGAGGACGTCCTCGAGGCCGGCCAACTCGACCAGGATCGCGTGGTCTCCGCAGGGGAGTACGTGCAGCTCACTGGTGCGCATGGTCTCGCCCCTCCACACGGCCGCCGAGCGTCCCACGGCCATTGAAGGGAGGGCGAACCGATCATGTCAAGGTGTGGACCGCTGGGGTGGGACGGCGCGGCCGGCCGCGCGCCGCTCCAATAGGATGCAGTCGTGCCAGGCGCCGTCGCGGCGGGCGAACTTCTCACGGACGCCGACGGTGCGGTAGCCGGCCTGGTGGTGCAGCGACAGCCCGGCCCGGTTGACGCTGAACACCGACGTCTGCAGCGTCCACAGCCCGGCGCGGTCGGCGGCGGTGACCTGGCGGAACAGCAGCGCCTTGCCGATGCCGCGGCCCCAGTAGGCCCGATCGACGTACACCGATGTCTCGCCGACGCCGCGCAGCGGGTCGCGCTCGGACGCGTGCGCGACCGTCGTCCAGCCGACGACGACGCCGTCGAGCTCGGCGACCCAGCGGTGCCCGGGCAGCCAGCGGGCGGCCAGCCGGGTGCTCGGCGGCACGGTCGTGTCGAACGACGCGATGCCGGTGTCGAGGCCCTCCTGGTAGATGCGGCGCACCGCCGGCCAGTCGTCCAGCCGCAGCTCGCGCACGGCGATGCCGGCGGGGACGTCCTCGGGGTGCCGCGGCCGCGTGGCCAGCGCGCCCATGACGACGTCGGCCATGTGCGGCAGCCCGATGATGCACGCCTCGTTGACCGTGACGCGGGTGAACGGGCCCTCGCGGTCGACGTGGACGAAGCCGATCTCGGCCAGCTTGCGGACGTGGTGGGAGCAGGTGGACTGGCTGATGCCGAGGCGCTCGGTCAGCTCGCCGACCGTCCGGCCGGCGGGCGCGGTGGCGACGGCGTGCAGCAGCCGGACCCGGGTCGGGTCGGCCAGGCAGGCGAAGGATTCGGCGAAGCGGGCGACGTCGTCGGTGGGCAGGAGATCGGGTTGCGCGAGCGCGCCGGCGGTCATGTCTGCGAGCCTATTGACCCCGATCGATGCGCGCGTGATGTTCGCGTATCGCTGAGGTTTCCTCGGCCGGAACAGGGTCAGAACGATGCGCCGTCGGGCCGCCACTCCGTCACCGCGACCTCGCCTCCGTCGACGATGTCGACGTACGCGTGCGTGCCGCCGCCCTCGACGACGAGCGAGGTGAGCGGCAGCTCGGTGACCGGGCCACCCGGCGCCGCGGCGACCAGCACCTCGTAGGTGAGGTCCGGGTTGCCGGCCGTCGGCATCGCGTTCCAGTCCAGCATGGCGACGGCGCGCCCGCCCGCCGGGACGACCACCCGCGGCGCCTGCGCGGATGCGGCGACGGACGGGACGACGGCGACGGCGAGCAGCTGCTCGGTCAGCGTCCGGAAGCCCGCCGACGGGTGGCCCTGGACGGCGCACGGCGCGGCGCCGGTGTTGGTCGCGCCGAGCAACAGGTACCGCGAGCCCAGCGCGGCGTCCGAGCCGGTCAGCTCCAGCCGCAGATCGGCCGGGTCGCAGGCCGGCGCCGCGGGGTCGGCGGGCCAGCCGCCGCCGTCGCCGCTCGGGAGGTACGGCGGCCGCGGAGCGACGTCGGCGACGGCCAGTTCCGCGGTGTCGTCGAGCGTGCGGACGACGTCGACCCCGGCGCCGTGGACGGCGGCGACGTCGGCGACCTTGGGCAGGTCGGCCTCGTCGGCCACCCGCACGTCGGCGGTCTCGCCGTCGAACACCGCGCGCACCACACCGGGGGTGCCGGCGAACACGTACGCGTCGCTCACCGGGTCGCCGGTCGCGGGCAGCGGGTACGCGCGCACCGCGATCTCCGCCTCGGCCGGCGTGACCGGGTTCAGCCAGATCTCCAGCCGCGGCGCGGCCGGCTCCGGCCGGTCCGCCAGCAGCTCGTCGATCGCCTCGACCGCCCACCCGGCGCTCAGCGCGACGTCGTGGACTATGTCGAGGCGCAGCGTCCAGCCCGTGGGATCGTCCGGCAAGCCGTCGTGCTCCTCGCCGTCCGGATCGAGATAGTGGACGGTGACGTCGTCGACGCCCGAGAGCGCGCGGGCGTCGGCGACGATCTCCTGCTCGTCGCCCGTCGACGTCACGGTCTGGCCGCAACCGGCCAGGACGAGGGTGAGAACGACGGCCAGCAGGGTATGAATCCGGGCAGACGGCACGGATCAGACCCTAACTCCACGGAGGTGGCGCCGTTGCCGGCCACGCTCGTCCTCGGGCCGATGCTGCGCCACGTGGACCGGACGTCCGCCCTGATCTGGGTCGAGACCGACCGCCCGGCCACGGTCCGGGTCCTCGGCGCGACCGCACACACCTTCACCGTCCACGGCCACCACTACGCGCTGGTCGCCGTCGACGACCTCGAGCCGGGCACGTCGACGCCCTATGCGGTCGAGGTCGACGGCGAGTCGGTGTGGCCGGAGCTGGGGTCGCCGTTCCCGCCGCCGGTGATCCGCACCCACGGGGACGGGCGGGTGCAGCTGACCTTCGGCTCCTGCCGAATGAGCGTCCCGCACGATGCGAAGCACCGGCGCCGCTTCGGCACCGACACGCTGCGTGCCCTGGCGCTGACGCTGGCCGGCGCGGACGAGGCGGAGCGGCCCGACGGTCTGGTGCTGCTCGGCGACCAGGTGTACGCCGACGAGACGTCCGAGGCGATGCGGGCGTTCATCCGGGAACGGCGCGACGTCGCCGAGCCGCCCGGCACCGAGGTGGCCGACTTCGAGGAGTACGCCCACCTCTACCGGCTGGCCTGGACCGACCCGGCGGTGCGCTGGCTGCTGTCGACCGTGCCGGCCGCGATGATCTTCGACGACCACGACATCCGCGACGACTGGAACACCTCGCAGGCCTGGCGGGAGAAGATGGCCGCCCAGCCGTGGTGGCGGCGCCGGATCACCGGCGGCATCGCCGCGTACTGGCTCTACCAGCACGCCGGCAACCTGTCGCCGTCGGAGCGGGCGGCCGACCCGGTGCTGGCCGCCGTGACGTCGGTGTCCGGCGACGCCGGCGCCGTGCTGGACGAGTTCGCCTGGCGGGCCGACCAGGAGCCGGCGTCATACCGGTGGAGCTTCACCCGCGACATCGGCCCGGCCCGGCTGGTGATGATCGACTCGCGCTGCGGCCGGGTGCTCGACCCGGAGAAGCGGGCGATCGTCGACGACGCCGAGTGGGACTGGATCGCCGCCCGCGTCCGCGACACCGAGCACGTCGAGCACCTTTTCATCGGCACGTCGCTGCCGTACCTGCTGCCGCGCGGGCTGCACGATCTGGAGGCGTGGAACGAGGCGACGGCGGCCGGCGCATGGGGCCCGCGGTTCGCGCGGGCGGCCGAGACGGTGCGCCAGGGGGTCGACCTCGAGCACTGGGCGGCGTTCGGCCGGTCCTTCACCGCGATGGCCGACCTGGTGACGGAGGTGGCGACCGGTCCGGAGGGACGGCGGCCGCGGACCGTCGGCTTCCTCTCCGGCGACGTGCACTACTCCTACGGCGCGCGGCTGGCCTACCCGGGCCGGACCTCGCAGACCAGCCGGGTGTACCAGCTGGTCTGCTCGCCGGTGCGCAACCCACTGAGCCGGACGCTGCGCTACCTCAACGGCGCCGCCGCGTTCGCCGTCGCCCGCCTCGTCGGGACGGTGCTGGCCCGGCTGGCCGGGGTGCCGAAGCCGCCCGTGCGCTGGTCCATCGAGGCCGGTCCGCGGTTCGACAACGCGCTGGCCACGCTGGAACTGACCGACGGCTCGGCCCGGGTGCGCTGGGAGACCGGCAAGGTGGACGGCGACACCGCGACGATGTCCGAGGTGCTCACCGCCGACCTGTGAGTCAGACGGTCACCCGCAGCGCGTGCTGGCGCACCGTCCACGTCCGGGCGCCGGTCAGCTCGGACAGCTCGCCGTCGGCGTTGAGCGGCACCGGCCCGCCCTCGATCGTCACCGCGTGGCCGCGCGCCTCGAGCACGTCGTGCCGCTCCGGGTGCCGGCCGCGGACCAGCGCGGCGGCGAACGCGAGCCGGGCCTGCAGACCGGTCGAGAAGGACACGACGACGTCGACCCGGCCGTCGTCGGGGCGGGCCGATGGCGTCACCCGCGCGCCGCCGCCGATGGTGGCGCCGTTGCCGAGCGCGACCATCAGCGAGCGCCGGTCGCCGCCGGCCAGCAGCTCGCCGTCGACGGTGACGTGCAGCGGCCAGCCGCGGGTCGACGCGCCGGCGACCGCGCTGCCCACCGGGTAGGCCAGCCGGCCCAGCCGGGGCTTCAGCGGGACGGCCCGCCGGCCGGCCTCGGCGCCCACGCCCAGGTGGACCGCGTTGACGACCACGCCGCCGGCATCGTCGGTCAGCACGTCGAGGTCGCGCGGCCGGCCGTCCAGCACCACCTCTGCGGCGCGGGCCGGGTCCAGCGGCAGCCCGAGCGTGCGGGCGAAGTCGTTGCCGGTCCCCAGCGGGACCAGCCCGAATGTGAACGGCGGCCGGTCCAGCAGGCCGAGGCTCAGGGCGGTCGCGACCAGCAGGTGCACCGAGCCGTCGCCGCCCATGACGACCGGCCGGTGGTCCGGGTGCCGCTTCAGCGCGTCCGGCAGCTCGTCCGGGTCGAGATCGGCCAGTTCGACTTCGCCGGCGCCCGCGCGGAGCACGCCCAGCGCCGTCTCGACCGCGTCGTCCCCAGCGCTGCCCGCGCGTGTGTTCGTGATGACCAGCAGATTCGGCACGGTCCGATGGTGACAGGTCGAGATGAGAGGACTCTGAGGCCGAGCCCGCGGCCTTGTGATGGAGGTCGTTACCCAGAGACAATTCATCGATGAGGCACGGGGACGAAGCGCCGCTCGACCTCGGCGTGGTGGGTGCGGTGGACCAACTGGAGCCGGCTGAGGCTCCGTCCCGCGAGGGGTCCGGCCGGTGGCGGTGGGCGTTCCTCGCGTTGGCATTCGTCGCCGGCGGCGTGCTGGGACTAGTGGTCGCCGACAGCCGCGACGACGCAGCCGCGTACGCCGACGTCAGGCTGGTCAGCGGGATGGTCATGAGCAGCTACGGGCAGGCGGACGAGGTGCTGCCCAGCCAGATCGAGGTCACCGTGCTCAACCTCGGCGAGCACGAGGTCGAGATCCTGGGGCTGCAGCCTCACGGCACGACCGTCGAGCCCGGCGCCGAGGAGGAGGAGCCGCTCACGGCGCCGCCCGGCGAGTGGGTGACCGCCCGGCAGGACGGGCTGATCGTCGACTGCGACGCCGAGGTCGACGCCGAGGACGGCGTGCAGATCCGCGTCCGCGACGCAGGCGGCACCGAGCGAGTGGTCGAGGCCGACGGCATGCCCGAGTACGGCGGCGTCAGCGACGCGCTGCGGTACGGGTGCGAGTCGGCGGCGGAGATCTACCCCGACATCGGCGCCATGGTCACCGCCAGCGACGCCGAGAGCATCACCATCGACGTGCGCCTCTCGAACCCCGGCACCGAGCCGATGGAGGTGTCCGCGCTGGAGACTGACACGCCCGGGGTGGCCGCCGCCGCGGGCGCCGACCTGCCGTTCGAGTTGCCACCGGGCGAGTCGGTAGGCGTGCCGCTGACCTGGACCGTCACCGACTGCCGGCTGGCCAGGACGTGGCCCGATCCGCAGGTGGTCTACAGGGTCGGTCGCTACGACGCGTCGCTCGGCACCTACCCGCTGGACGCCCCCGCGCAGGCCGCGCTCGTCCTGCTGACCGACCGCGTCTGCGGGGACGCGCCGTGACGGCGTCAGGCGAGCCACTGGATCTGGGCGTGGTGGGCGGCCCGGAGTCGGCGGCGGAACCGCCGGAGCGGCCGCGGCAGTCGTCGAACCGGTGGCGGTGGGCGGGCGTCGCGCTGGCCTTCGTGGCCGGCGGCGTGCTCGGGCTGGTGGTCGCCGACACCCGCGACGACGCGGCCGGGTACGCCGACGTCCGGCTGGTCAGCGGGTCGGTCACCAACGTGACCGAGCGGGCGGACGAGGAGTCGCCCGGCCGGCTGCAGCTCAGCGTGCTCAACATCGGCGACCACGAGGTCGAGATCCTGGGGCTGGAGCCGTACGGCACGACCGTCGTGCCCGGCGAGGAGGCGGCCGAGCCGCTCGCGGCGCCGCCCGGGGAGTGGGTGACCGCGAGTCAGGGCGGCCTGGTCTTCGACTGCGAGGCCGAGGTCGGCGACGTCGACGGCCTGCGGATCCGGGTCCGCGACGCGGGCGGCACCGAGCGGGTGGTCGAGGCTGACGGCATGCCCGAGTACGGCGGCGTCAGCGACGCGTGGCGATACACCTGCCAGCCGGCCGAGCTGTTGTTCCCCGAGATCGCCGCCACGGTGACGGGCAGCGCCGCCGAGAGCGTCACCATCGAAGTGCGACTCTCGAACCCCGGTACCGTGCCGATGGAGGTGTCCGCGCTGGAGACCGATACCCCGGGCCTTGCCGCCGCGGGACCCGAGCTTCCGTTCGAGCTGCCGCCCGACGAGTCCGTCACCATGCCGCTGACCTGGACTGTCACCGACTGCCGGCTGGCGCGGCAGTGGCCCGACCCGGAGATCGTCTACGCGCACAGCGGTCAGCAGACGTCGCGCGACTACCACTCGATGGACGCCGCCGCGCAGGCCGCGCTGGTGTTGCTGACCGACCGCGTCTGCCCGAGCGCGCCATGACGACGCCTGGCGAGCCACTGGATCTGGGCGTGGTGGGCGGCGGCGGCCAGCCACCGGAGCCGCCGCCGGAGTCGTCGCCGGACCGGCCGGGCCGGCGGGCCGGCCGGTGGCGCTGGGCCGCCGTCGCGCTGGCGTTCGTCGTCGGCGGGGTGGTGGGCCTGGTCGTGGCCGACGCGCGCGAGGACGCGACCGTCCACTCGCGGGTCGAGCTGTTCGGCGGGCAGGTGCAGCCGGTGATCCTGGGTGGCGAGCGGCCGGACGGCGAGCTGACCGTCACGGTGCTCAACGCCGGCGACCGCGCGGTCGAGATCGTCGGCATCGAGGTCGAGGGCATGACGCTCGCCGACGGCGCCGAGCCCGGCGAGCCGGTGGAGGCCGAGCCCGGCGCCTGGGTGACCTACGTCCAGCGCGGGATCGAGGTCGACTGCACCGGCGCGCTGCCCGACGGGTTGCGGGTGCGCGCCCGCGCCGAGTCGGGTGAGGAGCAGTTGACCGAGATGGCGCCGCCGGACAACAACGACGGCCTGCGCGGCTTCTGGTACCTCCAGTGCCAGGCGCCCTATCAGTTCGGGCTGCAGGTGCGCGACAGCGCCGTGATCCGCACCGGCGACGCCGAGGTCGTCCTGGGGCTCGAGCTGGCCAACGACGGGCCCGACGACCTCAGCCTCGGCGCCATCGCCGCCCGGGCGCCGGGCTTCGCGCTGACCACCGACGCGACGGAGCTGGCCATCCCGGCCGGCGAGAGCGTCGCCGTCGAGACCACGTGGACGGTGAGCGACTGCGAGACGGCGCTCAGCGCGTCCGGCGGGTCGATGGCGGTGCGCATCCTCCACGACGGCGCCGAGACCGAACAGATCATCGTCCTCCCGGAGCAGGGGTTCGTCGCGCTGGCCCGGTTGTCCGGGCGGTCCTGTCCGGCGACAATCCTGGAATGACGGCAGGGGACGGTCGAGACGACGACGTTCTCGACCTCGGCGTCGTCGGGCATGGGCCGGAGCCGCCCGACGAGCCGGGGGAGCGGCCGGCCCGCCACTGGCGACGCTGGGCGATACCCGTCGTGGCGCTGGTGGCCGGTGGGCTGCTCGGCGCGGTCATCGCCGACTCCCGGCACGACGCCGCCGAGCTGGCCCGCGTCGGCATCGTCAGCGGCGCGCAGAACTGGACGCCGGACGAGGGCGGCGAGGCCGGTACCCGCATCGAGCTGCAGCTGATGAATATCGGCGCCCAGCCGGTCGAGATCGTCGGCATCGAGGCGGCGGGCTTCGCGGCGGCCGCGGACACCGAGCCGATGTCGCCGGTCGAGGCGCCGGTGGGGGACTGGGTCAGCGTCCGGCAGGACGGGCTGGTCGCCGACTGCGAGGCCGCGCCGCCGACGGAGCTGCTCGTCCGCATCCGCGACGCCGGCGGCGAGGAGCGCACCGTCGCGGCCGACCAGCAGGCCGACTACGGCGGCATCGCGATGCTGTGGACCTCCGAGTGCGAGTTCGGCGCGGGCATGGCCCAGTTCGTCGCCCCGGTGTCCTTCACGCGGACCGATGCCTCGCTCACCGTGACGTTGCGGCTGCTCAACTACTCCGGCCGGTCGGTACAGGTGCTCCGCATGGTGCCGATGGCGCCCGGCATGACCGCCACGCCGCCGGAGCTGCCGATCTCGCTGTCCGGCCACGGCAGCACCCAGGTCGACCTGACCTGGACCGTCGACGACTGCGCCGCCGCCGCCACGATGACCGGCGACGACGGCCGGGTCGAGTACACCGTCTCGTCCGGCGTCACGCAGCTGCCCGACGGGTACCCGCTCGACGGCGCGACCATGGTCGAGCTGGTCCGCCTGGTCACCCGCGTCTGCGGCTGACGCGGCCAGGGCGTTTCTAGGGCAGGATCGAGTCGACGTAGCCGCCGTCGACCCGCACAGCGGCGCCCGTCGTCGCCGACGCCTGCGCCGAGCTGAGGTAGACGACGAGGTTGGCGATCTCGTCGGGCTCGATCAGCCGCTGCAGCAGCGACTGCGGCCGGTGCAGGCGCATGAACTCGCGCTGCGCCTCGTCCCACGGCAGGTCGCGGTCGACCAGCTGGTAGACGAAGTCCTCGACGCCACCGGTGTGCGTGGGCCCGGCGATGACGCTGTTGACGGTGACGCCGCTGCCGGCCGCCTCCTTCGCGAAGCCGCGCGAGACCGCCAGCAGCGCCGTCTTCGTCATGCCGTAGTGGATCATCTCCGCCGGGATGACGACGGCGGAGTCGCTGGCGATGTACTGCACCCGGCCCCAGCCGCGGGCCCGCATGCCGGGCAGGTAGGCGCGGGTCAGGCGCACCGCCGCCAGCACGTTCACCTCGAAGTACCGCCGCCACTCCGCGTCGGTGATCTCCAGCGCCGGCGTCGCCTCGAAGATGCCGAGGTTGTTGACCAGGATGTCGGCGCCGGGCAGCGCCTGGACGACGGCGGCCGCGCCCTCCTCGGTCGCGACGTCGGCCGGGACCGCGACGACGTCCGCGCCGGGAACGTCGGCCCGCAGCCCTTCGACCGCGTCGTCGACGGTGCTCGCGCTGCGCCCGTTGACGCCGACCCGCGCGCCCGACCGGGCCAGCCCGGCCGCGATGGCCCGCCCGATACCCTGCGTCGACCCGGTGACCAGTGCTGTTCGCCCGCTGAGATCGAGGTGCATGCCTCGATCCTCTCTCAGGCGCGGCGCCGGCGCCGGGAGATCGCGACGCCCACCAGGCTGATGGCGCCGCCGATGAGGCCGAACTCCGTCGGCACCTCGCTGAGCAGCGCCCACGACATCAGCACGGACACCGTCGGGACGACGTACGTGGTGGCGCTGAGCCGGCCGGCGTCCATCCGCTTGAGCGCGTACGCCCAGGTCGTGAAGCCGATCGCGGTCGGGAACAGGCCCAGGTAGACCGCGGCCAGGATGGCCCTCAGCGAGGCGTCGGCCAGCTCCGACACCAGCTGCGGCGTCCACGGCAGCAGCACCGCGGTGCCGACGAGGCAGGCCAGCCAGGTCGTCGTCAGGCCGTCGGTGACCCGCAGCACGACCTTCTGGATCAGCGCGCCGGCCGAGAAGAGCACCGCCGCGAGCAGGCAGAGCGCGACGCCGAGCCAGTCGCGGTCGCCGCTGGAGCCGAGCGAGATGATCGCGACGCCGCTCAGCCCCACCAGCGAGCCGGCGATCAGTGCACGCGGGAACCCCTCGCCGAGGAACAGCCCGGCGCCGAACGCGATGAGCAGCGGCGCGACGTTCACCAGCAGTGCCGCGGTGCCGGCGTCGACGTGCTGCTCGCCGGCGTTGAGCGCGACGGTGTAGCCGGCCAGCCAGAGCACGCCGCAGGCCGTGATCAGCCCGAACGTCCGCCGCGACAGCGGCACCGGGATCACCCGTCGGCCACGGGTCGCGACCACGATCGCGGTCAGCGCCACCGACGCGACGGCCAGCCGGATCAGCGCTTGCGGCGCGGCCGACAGCGTGTGGCCGACGTCGCGGATGGCGACGAACGCCGAGGCCCAGAGCACGACGGTGACGGCGGCGGCGACGGCGGCCTTGCGGCTCTCGGTGAGGCGGGGCGCGGCCGGGGGGCCGGGAGGGTCTGCGTCACCCTGCCATGGTGCGGCGCGGGATTCGACAGCACAAGCACGTATTTCCATCTCAACGTTAAGCAACGCTGTACGATCGGGAGATGCTGGACGTGCCCCGCCTCCGCCTGCTCCGCGCCGTCGTCGCCACCGGCTCCGTCCGGGCCGCCGCCGACGCGCTCGGCTACACCCCGTCCGCCGTCAGCCAGCAGCTGGCCGCGCTGCAGCGCGAGACCGGGCTGCGGCTGCTCGACCGCGCCGGCCGTGGCATCGAGCCGACCGCCGCCGGGCGCACGCTCGCGTCCGAGTCAGAGCCGCTGTTCGAGGCGCTCAGCCGGCTCGACGGGCTGGTCGGCGACCTGCGGGCCGGCCGGGTCGGCAGCCTGTCGATCGGCTACTTCGCGTCGGCGGGCGCGGCCTGGCTGCCGCCCGTCGTCGCCGCCCTGCACGCGCAGTTCCCGGAGCTGCGGCTGGACCTGCGGATGACGGAGGTGAAGCTGCCGGACAGCTACGAGCCCGACGTCGACATCTTCGTCGAGCGGCCGGAGTGGACGCCGCCGCCGGGGGCCGACGTGCGGCACCTGGTCGACGACCCGTACCTCGCGGTCGTGCGCACCGACGACCCGCTGGCCGGACGGGGCGAGGTGGCGCTCGCGGAGCTGGCCGCGCGGCGCTGGATCGACAACGACCTCAACGACGGCGCCTGCCGCCGAGTGTTGCTGCGCGCCTGCGCCGAGGCCGGCTTCTCGCCGGAGTTCGCGGTCGAAACGCACGACTACCGCACGGCCATCCCGTTCGTCGCGACCGGCATCGGGCTCACCGTCGTGCCCGAGTTGGGCATCCGCGACCTCCCGCCCGGCGTGACGACGGTGCGCGTCGTCGCCCCCACCCCGGTGCGGCGCATCCACGTCGCCGTCCGCAAGTCCGCCGCCCAGCACCCGGCCGCGCTGCGCGCCGTCGACCTGCTGCAGGAGGCGGTGCTCAGTCAGTCCTGAGGGCGCAGCCTGACCCAGGTGCCGGCGTCGTCGAGGACGCCGTCGAAGGCCAGGCCCGCGGCGGCGGCCTCGGCGGTGAGCTGGTCATCGCCGACGTCGGTCGCGGTGAACTCCTGCCGCCACGACCGCGTCCCCAGCCGGTACGTCATGGCGGCCGAGCGGACGCCGCCGGCGTACTCGCCCGCCTCGAGGGTCAGGCGGACCGGGCCGGCCTCGTTCTCGGCGTCGCGGGCGTTCGCCGCCCAGTCGCGCGGGTAGCGCTCCAGCAGCACGACCCCGTCGCCGGCGACGTGCTGGCGGCAGACCCGCAGCAGGGCCGCTCGTGCGGCCGGGTCGGGCTGGTTGATCAGGTGGCTCGCGCCGAGCACCACGTCGAACGTCTCGCCGAGGTCGATCTCGTGCAGGTCGGCGCGGACCCGGCGGGCGCCGGTGACGTGGTCGAGCATCTCCTGGCTGTCGTCGACGGCGGTGACCGGGTGGCCGTAGGCGACCAGCACCCGGGTCAGCCGGCCCGGGCCGCTGCCCAGCTCCAGAATGGACGACCCCGCCGGGACCGCGTCGTGCACGATGGTCGGCGCGGTGCCGGCGGGGATGGCGAGGTAGAGGGCGAGCGGGCTGCCGTCGGTGCTGACGAAGTCCTGTGCGGTGTCCACGGCCCGACGGTACCGTGCGACCGTCAGCGGGCGAAGAAGGCCCGCAGGTCCTCGACCAGCACGTCCGGCCGCTCCAGCGAGGCGTAGTGCCCGCCTTCGGGGAACTCGGTGTAGCGGACGATGTTGTCGTTGTCGCGGTCGGCGAACGCGCGGATCGTGCGGAAGTCGTCGGCGAAGACCGCGACCGCGGTCGGCGCGTGGTTGACGGCCGGCTCGGCGCCGGAGCGGGCCTCCTCGAAGTGGTACCGCCCGGCCGTCGCGGAGGTGTTGGTGAACCAGTACAGGCTGACCTCGGTGAGGATCTGGTCGACGGTCACCAGGCTGGTCCCGTTTCCGAACGAGTTGAACAGCTCGTTCCAAGCCAGCTGCCCGACCGGAGAGTCGGAGACGCCGACGGCGACGGTCTGCGGCCGGCTGCCGTTGATCGCGTTGTAACCGCCGACGGACTGGAACCACTCCAGGTGCTGCAGGCCGGCGTGGTCGGCGGGGGACAGGTTCGCGAACTCGGCCGGGTCGCCGGACGGGAACGAGAACAGCTGCAGGACGTGCAGGCCCAGGAAGCCCTCCGGGTTCAGCAGGCCCAGTTCGCGCGACACCATGGCGCCGCCGTCGCTGCCGTGCGAGCCGTAGCTGTCGTAGCCGAGCCGGCGCATCAGCGTGTCGTAGGTGCGGGCGACCCGCGCCATCGTCCAGCCGCGGTCCTCGACCGGGGTGCTGAAGCCGAAGCCCGGCATCGACGGGACGACGACGGAGAACGCGTCCTCGGCCTTGCCGCCGTGCGCGACCGGGTCGGTCAGCGGGCCGATCATGTCGAGGAAGTCCACGAACGAGCCGGGGTAGGAGTGCGCGAGCAGCAGCGCCTTCGCGTCCGGCTCGGCCGACGGCACGTGGATGAAGTGGATGGTCTGGCCGTCGATCTCGGTGAGGTAGTGCGGGAAGGCGTTCATCCGCGCCTCCTGGGCCCGCCAGTCGAACCCGTCGCGCCAGTGGTCGACGGTCTCGCGCAGGTAGTGGTTCGGCGTGCCGTAGTCCCAGTCGTCGCCGGGCGCGGGCCGCGGCAGCCGGGTGCGGGCCAGACGGTCCTGGAGGTCGTCCAGGTCGGCCTGGCTGATCTCGACGCGGAAGGGGCGGATCGGTGCGGTGGTGTTCGTCATGACACTCACACTAGAGGCCCAATAGGCACGGTATCTTCCTAATATGAAGGGGACTTCCGCACGAATGCTGGCACTGCTCTCGCTGATGCAGTCGCGGCCCGCCTGGACCGGCTCCGAGCTGGCCGAACGGCTCGGCGTCAGCGCGCGAACCATCCGCAACGACGTCGACCGGCTGCGCGAGCTGGGGTACCCGGTCGACGCTGCGCGGGGCGCCGGCGGGCACTACCGGCTCGGCGCCGGCGCCCGGCTCCCACCACTGCTGCTCGACGACGAGGAGGCGGTCGCCGTCGCGATCGGGCTGCGGGCCGGCAACGGCGTCGCCGGCATCGAGGAGAGCAGCGCACGGGCGCTGGCCAAGCTCGAGCAAGTGCTGCCGCACCGGCTGCGCCGTCAGGTCACGGCGATCGGCGACGCGATGTCGCGCGGGCCGGAGAACACCGGCAGCAACGTCGAGGACCCGGTGATCGACGCCGCCGTGCTCACGACGCTGGCGGCGGCGATCCGCGACCACGAGGCGGTGCGGTTCGACTACCGGGGCGCGCCTGCCGACGGGCCGCCGCTCTCCGTCGAGCCGTACCGGCTGGTCAGCTGGCAGCGGCACTGGTACCTCGTCGGCCGCGACCCGGCGGCTGGGACATGGCGCCCCTACCGCGTCGACTGGATCTCGCTACGCATGCGGACCGGGCTGCGGTTCGAGCCCGCGCCGCTGCCGGGCGAGGACTACACCGCCTTCGTCCTGCGCGAGGTCGCCTCGACCGGGTGGTCGGTGCACGCGCGCATCACGGTGTGCGCGCCGGCCGCTGACGTGCTGGCGCGGATCAACCCGACCGTCGGCGTCGTCGAGTCGGTGGACGAGTCGACGTCGGTCCTGGTGACCGGGGCCGACAGCCTGGAGATCATCGCCGTCTACATCGGCATGCTCGGGCTGGACTTCCGGGTGACCGATCCGCCGGAGCTGGTCGAACACGTCCGCGTGCTCGGCGAGCGGTACCGGCGGGCGATCCCGCCGGCTCCGGCGGCTGATGGGTGAGCGTTTGCTGTTGCCAGGGCGACAGCAAACGCTCACCCATCCGTGGGGGCGGACGCCCGAGCGCGATCTTGCTATACCCATGAGTGGGCTGGTCCCTCTGCGGTGGGACCAGAAGTGAGCCGAGGACCCCGGGGGCATACCCGGACCTCGGCTTCGCGCTTTCTACGGGTCAGTCCAGCCCGATCCGGTGCTCGGTCAGAGCGCCGCTGATCGACTCTCGGTAGGTCGAGTCCCGTCTCTCGGCCGCGCTGATCGCTCCGGCAACGATGTCGCCGCCCACAGCAACGGTTCTTCACCCGGCCGTGCGTGTCCGACGTGAAGGGTGGGCGGGAGCACGCCCCGGGATCGGTAGACGGTGATGACGTCGAGGTCGCGACGGTCGGCGACAGGGTTGCGGGACTCCAGCCGCACCTCGTCCACCCTGCCGCGGCCAGCTGGAACAGCAGTGTCTCCAGGCAGTGGCGCCGAGCTCGCTCCTGACGCCGCGCGTTGACTGGCGCGCCTACGACCACGATCGGGAGGATGGGCAGTCTGGCGAGCACTTCGACGGCATCGCGGCGCTCGAACGGTTCCTTGTCGCGCCAGTGGAACCGACGTCCAGGCCGCGGCTCCAACGAGCGCACGGCGTCGCGGACGCCGTCGGCGTCGGCAGCATGGAGCGCCACCGCGGCGAGGACGTATACGCCGTCGTCGGTGCGGATGGATTCGTCGACGTAGGCCAGCCAGCTCACACCTCCTGTGGGTGCGTTCCACGGGCGGTTCGTGACACCCCGTGAGAGGCTGTGCACGGCCGAACGAGCGACCCCCGGGGGAGGACGTCAGTGCCCAGACGTGTGGTGCGGCTGCGTGACGAGGTGTTGTCCGCCGACGGCGAGACGCTGCGGGCGGGGATCGTGGCCATCCAGGCCGAACTGGAGGTCACGCCGGAGTTCCCGCCGGAGGTCGAGCAGGCGGCGCAGGCGGCCGCGAAGAACCCGCGCCTACCCGGCCTCGACCGCACCGAGCTGCCGTTCGTCACCATCGACCCGGCCACGGCGCAGGACCTCGACCAGGCCCTCCACCTCGAACGAAAGAACAACGGCTTCACCGTCTACTACGCCATCGCCGACGTCGGCGCGTTCGTCAGCCCTGGCGACCCGCTCGACCAGGAGGCGCACAAGCGCGGCGAGACGCTGTACGGCGCGGACTCGAAGGTGCCGCTCTACCCGAAGGCGCTGTCCGAGGACGCCGCCTCGCTGCTGGCCGACCAGGTGCGCCCGGCGCTGCTGTGGACGATCGAGCTGGACGGCGCCGGCGGCACCGTGGCGGCCCGCGTCGAGCGGGCGCTGGTGCGCAGCCGCGCCAAGCTGTCCTACGTCGAGGTGCAGGAACAGCTCGACGCGGGCACGGCCGACCCGGTGTTCGCCCTGCTCAAAGAGGTGGGTGAGCTGCGCCTCGCCCAGGAGGCCCAGCGGGGCGGCGTCTCGCTGCCGCTGCCCGAGCAGGAGGTCCGCATCGACGGCGAGCACTGGTCGCTGGCGTTCCGGCAGCAGCACCCGGTCGAGCAGTGGAACGCGCAGATCTCGCTGCTGACGGGCATGACGGCGGCCGCCATGATGGTCGAGGCCAGGACCGGCCTGCTCCGCACGCTCGCCCCCGCCGACCCGCGCGACGTCGAGCGGCTGCGGCGGACGGCCAAAGCGCTGCGCATCGACTGGCCGCAGGACCAGAGCTACCCCGAGTTCGTCCGCTCCCTCGACCCCGCCACGCCCAGCCACGCCGCCATGCTGGTCGCGTGCACCCGGCTGCTGCGCGGCTCCGGCTACGTCGGCTTCTCCGGAGAGCTCCCGCAGCGCACCGGCCACTCGGCCATCGCCGCTGACTACGCGCACGTGACGGCGCCGCTGCGGCGGCTGGTCGACCGGTACGCGCTCGAGATCAGCGTCGCGCTCAGCGCGGGCGACGACGTCCCCGGCTGGGTCGTCGACCGCCTGGGGGAGCTGCCGAAGACCATGCAGGGCTCCACCCGCCGGGCCAACCAGTACGAGCGTGCCGTCCTCGACCTCGTCGAGGCCGCCGTGCTGCAGGAGTACGTCGGCGAGCGGTTCGACGGCGTCGTCGTCGAGGTGGACGACCGCGACGCGCGCAAGGGCGACGTCACCATCCGCGAGCCCGCGGTGGAGGCGCCGATCAGCCACCAGGGTGAGCTGCCGCTCGGGACGGACGTGCAGGCCCGGCTGGCCGCCGCCGACCCGCGGACCCGGACGATCCGCTTCGAACTGGGATAAAACACGCATAAGGCACGACGCCGCCGGGTACGCGACGGGCACACCGTCGTCGCTCGGAAGGTGAAGACTCCATGCCCGTCGTCGGCTGGCACGCGTCGCACGAGCAGATCCCGCCGAGCCGGCTGCTGGCCGACGTCCGGCACGCCGAGCAGGCCGGCTTCCAGGCGGTGTGGTCGTCGGACCACTTCGCGCCGTGGAGCGCCCGGCAGGGGGAGTCCGGCTTCTCCTTCGCCTGGCTGGGCGCCGCCATGGCGACGACGGCGCTGCCGTTCGGCGTCGTCTGCGCTCCCGGTCAGCGCTACCACCCGGCCGTCGCGGCGCAGGCGATCGCCACGCTCGAGGAGATGTTCCCGGGCCGGTTCGCCGTCGCGCTGGGCAGCGGCGAGAACATCAACGAGCACGTCACCGGCGAGCGCTGGCCGGACAAGCCGACCCGCAACGCCCGGCTGCGCGAGTGCGTGGACGTCATCCGGGCCCTGCTCGACGGCGACGAGGTCACCCATGACGGGCTGGTGACGGTGGACCGTGCCCGGCTGTGGACCCGGCCCGGCACCCCGCCGCCGCTCTACGCGACCGCCGTCAGCCCCCGGACCGCCGGCTGGGCAGGGGAGTGGGCCGACGGCCTGGTCACCGTCGGCCAGGCGCCTGACGTCCTCAGACGCGTCGTCGACGCCTTCAGGACCAACGGCGGCGACGGCAAGCCGCTCGCCGTCCAGATCCACATCAGCTGGGCGCCGGACGAGGACGAGGCGCTCTCCATCGCGCACGACCAGTGGCGGACGAACGTGTACTCGCCGCCGCTGTGCTGGGACCTGACGACGGTCGAGGAGTTCGACGAGGCGGCGAAGTACGTCCGTCCCGAGGACCTGCGCGCGAACGTCCTCGTCAGCGCCGACCTCGGCCGCCACGCCCAGCACCTCCACGACCTCGCCGGCCTCGGCTTCGACACCGTCTACGTCCACCACGTCGGCCAGGAGCAGGCGGGATTCATCGACGCGTTCGGCGAGCACGTGCTGCCGGCGCTGACGGCGGTGACGGCGTGAGCCGGCGGCGCCGCGCGGCCGGCGACCTGTGGTGGAAGAACGCCGTCGTCTACTGCCTGGACGTGCAGACCTTCCTGGACACCGACGGCGACGGCTGCGGCGACCTCGCGGGGCTGACGGAGCGGATCGACTACCTCGACGGACTCGGCGTGACCTGCCTGTGGCTGATGCCGTTCTACCCGTCGCCCGAACGCGACGACGGCTACGACATCGTCGACTTCTACGGCATCGACGAGCGGCTCGGCACGCTCGGGGCGTTCGTCGAGATGGTGCGGACGGCGCAGGACCGCGGCATCCGGGTCATCGTCGACTTCGTGCTCAACCACACGTCGCACCGCCACCCGTGGTTCGTCTCCGCGCGCAAGGGCCGCGACGCCCCGTTCCACGACTTCTACGTGTGGAGCGACGAGAAGCCCGAGGACAAGCCGTCCGACCTCGTCTTCCCCGGCGAGGAGCGGTCGACCTGGGCCTGGGACGACCAGGCGCAGCAGTGGTACTACCACCGCTTCTACACCGAGCAGCCCGACCTGAACACCGCCAACCCGGCGGTCCGCGACGAGATCGCGCAGGTCGCCGGGTTCTGGCTGGCACTGGGGCTGGCCGGGTTCCGCGTCGACGCCGTGCCGTTCATGATGGAGGAGTCCGACCGGGCGACCGCCGGCCGGCAGGAGCCGCACGAGCTGATCCGCGACCTGCGCGCCTACCTCGCCCGCCGCCGCGGCGACGCGGTGCTGCTGGGCGAGGTGAACCTGCCGCCGAAGCAGGCGCTGGAGTTCTTCGGCGAGACCGGCGACGAGCTGACCATGGCCTTCGACTTCACCGTCAACCAGGCGCTGTACCTGTCGCTGGTGCGTGAGGACGCGGCGCCGCTGGGCAAGGCGCTGAAGGCGCAGCCGGAGCTGCCCGACGACTGCCAGCGGGTGAACTTCGTCCGCAACCATGACGAGCTGTCCCTGGACCAGCTCACGAACAAGGAACGCGCCGAGGTGTTCGCCGCGCTCGGCCCGGACCCGGACGTGCAGCTGTACGGACGGGGGATCCGGCGGCGGCTGCCGAGCATGCTCGACGGCGACGAGCGGCGGATCCGGCTGGTGTACTCCCTGATGTTCTCGCTGCCCGGCACGCCGGCGCTGTTCTACGGCGAGGAGATCGGCATGTCCGAGAACCTCGACATCGAGGGCCGGCTCAGCGTGCGCTCGCCGATGCAGTGGTCGGGCGAGCGGCACGCCGGCTTCTCGCCGGCCCCCGACGGCGCCCGGCTGGCGCGGCCGCTGCCGGCGGACGTCTCGGTGAACGTGGAGGCGCAGCGGCGCGATCCGGACTCGCTGCTGAACTGGATGGAGCGGCTGATCCGGCGGCGCAAGGAGTGCCCGGAGCTGGGCTGGGGCCGGCTGGCGCTGCTCGAGGCGTCCGGGCCCGTCCTGGCGCACCGCTGCGACTGGCAGGACCGCACGATCGTCGCCGCCCACAACCTCACCGGGTCGAAAGCGACGGTGCGGCTGCCCGGCGACGACGGCTGGGAACGGCTGGTCGACCAGTTCGGCACCGACGACGCCGCGCCCGGCGAGGAGCTCGAGCTGGAGCCGTACGGCCACCGCTGGTTCCGCCCGGGCTGAGCGTCCACACTCTGTCGGGTGCACACCGGCCGTCATGCGACAACTGTCGGATGACATTGCGCTGGGCCGGCTCTACTGTCATGCCGACCGCGAGTTCCAGACCGCAGTGAGTCGCACAAGGGAAAAGAAGAACAGCGTCCGAGCATCCCGCCTTCAAAGGAAGGACCGCTCATGGCCCTGCGCGGACACCGGACCAGAGCCGGCGCGGCACTCGCCGCCGCCGGCATCTGTACCGCCGCCCTGCTCACCGCCCACGGCGCAGCGACCGCCGCCCCAGCGCCCGCACCGGCGCCCGCGCCCGCGGAGCCCGCGTTCGTCGACGGGCTCGCGCAGCCGGTCTTCACCGGACCGTTCATCCGGCACGAGCTGTGGGTCGAGACCGAGTTCGACACCGACGGCGACGGCGAGCTGGACCGCATGCACGTCGACGTCACGCGCCCGGCCGAGACTGACGGCGCCGGCCTGGACGTGCCGGTCGTCTACGAGTCCAGCCCGTACTACTCCGGCACGGCGAGCACCGACCGGCGGTTCTTCTGGAATGTCAACGTCGAGCTGGGCGCCCAGCCGCCGTTGCGCACGTCGCCGGACAACCTGCCCGAGGCAGCGCGGGCGCCGGGCGGCACCAGCCCGGTCATCTCGTCGAGCATGATCAACACCTGGGTGCCGCGCGGGTTCGCCGTCGTCCACTCCGAGTCGCCCGGCAGCGGCCTGTCCGAGGGCTGCCCGACCGTCGGCGGGCCGAACGAGTCGCTGGCGCCGAAGGCGGTCGTCGACTGGCTCAACGGCCGCGCCCGCGGCTTCACCAGCGCCGACGGCGGCGAGGAGGTGACGGCGTATTGGTCGACCGGCCGCGTCGGCATGACGGGGACGTCGTACAACGGGACGCTCCCGCTGGCCGCCGCGACCACCGGCGTCGAGGGCCTCGAGGTGATCATCCCGGTCGCGCCGAACACGTCGTACTACCACTACTACCGGTCCAACGGCCTGGTGCGCAGCCCGGGCGGCTGGCTCGGCGAGGACGTCGACTACCTGTTCGACTACATCAACAGCGGCGACCTGGAGACGCGGCAGTACTGCCGCGACACCGTCCGCGACGTCATGCAGGCCGAGCACGACCGCGTCACCGGCGACTACAACGACTTCTGGGCCGGCCGCGACTACCTGAACCAGCTCGACGACGTGCACGCGGCGGTGCTGATGGCGCACGCGTTCAACGACTGGAACGTCGTGCCCGAGCACAGCGTCCGCATCTCCGAGGCGCTCGAGGAGAAGGGCCTCACCGTCCACGAGTACTTTCACCAGGGCGGACACGGCGGCAACCCGCCCACCGACATGATGAACCGCTGGTTCTCGCAGTACCTCTACGGCCAGGACAACGGCATCGAGGACGACACGAACACCGCGTTCGTCCTGCGCAACGAGCTCGGCGGCAGCACGCTGACCCCGTACGCCGACTACCCGAACCCGGCGGCCGCGACGGCGACGTTGAACCTGCAGGCCGGCGGCGCGGACGCGGGTGGCCTCACGTCGCTGGCGCTGGCCGACGACGCCACCGAGACGCTGGTCGACGCCGGCGCGAACGCCTGCAACGCGGGCCTGCTGGCGACGACGCCGTCGGCGAACCGGCTGCTGTACTCGACGCCGACGCTGACGGAGAACGTCCACCTGTCCGGTGTGACGGAGGTGACGGTGCGCCTGGCGGCCTCGAAGGCGCGGGCGAACCTGTCCGTCGCGCTGGTGCGGCTGCCGTGGACCGGCGACTCCGCCTGCGCGTCGACCACGCAGCGGCCGACGACCAGCGTCATCACCCGCGGCTGGGCCGACCCGCTGAACCGCGACTCCCTGACGGAGGAGCAGCCGCTCACGCCGGGCCGGTTCGTCGACGTGACGGTGCCGCTGCAGCCGGACGACCAGGTGATCCCGGCCGGTTCGCGGATCGGGCTGATGATCTGGTCGACGGACGCGGAGTTCACGCTGCGCCCGCAGCCGGGCACCGAGCTGTCCGTCGACCTCGCCGGCACGACGGTCGCGCTGCCGGTCGTCGGCGGGCCGCTGGCGCTGCCGATCTGCGCCGCCGAGGACACCCGCGCCACCGTCGTCATCGACGGCGTCGACACCGGCGTCCCGAACATCGGCCTGGCCGGCACCTGCACCGTCAACGACCACGTTCTCGACGAGGAGGACTGGCCGAACCACGGCGCGTTCGTCCGGCACACGACCCAGCTGGCCGACCAGCTGGTCGCCGCCGGGCTGATCGGCGGCCGGGACCGTGGCGTGCTGGTCCGCGCGGCCGCGCAGTCCGACGTCGGCTAGGAGGAGCACACAACGCACGCGGCGGGCCGTCCCTCATCGGGGCGGCCCGCCTCTGTGCGCGGTGGAGGTCAGCGGTTGACCGTGATCTCCGGACTGGTGATCTGCTGGTTCACGCTCTCGAGGTACACGAGCTGCGTGCTCAGCGGGCGTGCGGAGCTGGGCAGGCGCACCGGCAGCTCCAGGATGCGGCCGAGCTCGTCCGCCGTCGCCTCGCCGACCAGGACGTCCTGGCCGCGCTCGACGTTGCGGACGTAGACGTTGACCGTCTCGCCCGGGTCGTAGCCCCAGGCCGAGGCCTTGACCGTGCCGCGGAAGTCGACGGCGGTGATGTCGACCGCGACCTGCTCGCCGACGGTGTTCTCCGGCGTGCGGATCTCCTGGACGGTGCGCTCACCCGCGTCGTTCTTGCGGATGACGACGCCGTCGTGGTGCTCGCCGTTGGCGTAGCGGGCCTCGTAGGTGATGCTGTCGGCCGTGACGTCGATCATCTGGTAGAGCTGCATGTCCTGGCCGATGGACATCTGGTCGGCGCCGTTGTTCACCCAGTTCGAGTCGACGGCGTCGTACATCTTGCCGCCCGACACCGACGTCGCGTAGACGGTGCTGTCGTGGACGGTGACCGACTTGCGCGAGGCGGTGGTGCTGCCGCGGCCGTAGGTGTGGTCGTGGCCCTGCAGGACCAGGTCCACGCCGTACTCCTCGAACAGCGGACCCCACTGCGCGCGGACGATCGGGTTGTTGCGGCCGGACGCGACCGAGTAGACCGGGTGGTGGAAGGTGACGACGGTCCACTTGTTCGGGTTCGAAGCGAGCTGCTCCTCCAGCCACGCGGTCTGCGCGGCCATGATCGGGGCGAGGCTCTGGACGTTGCTGTTCAGGCCGATGAAGCGGACGCCCTGGTAGTCCACCGAGTAGATGGTGTTGCGCAGGGCGGCGTTGGTGGCGTCGTCGCCGAAGTCCGGGCCGTTCGTGGGGAACGGGAACTGCGGCTGCCAGAACGTCGACAGCTGACCACCGCTGTACTCGTGGTTACCGGTGATCGAGACGTTGTTGATCTGGCTGTTGATGAAGCCGTCGGCCGCGTGCCACTGGCCCCACTGCTCCTCGCTGTTCGCCGAGTCGATGAGGTCACCGGCGTTGACGATGACCTTCGCCTCCGGGCGGTCGGCGAAGGCCTGGCGGAACACGCGCGGCCCGGCGGTGTCGATGTAGTTCTGCATGTCCCCGTAGTAGATGAACGAGAACGGCTCGAACCCCTCGGCGGCCGTGGTGAAGTCGATCCACTCGCTCCAGTTGACGCCGTCGCCGACCCGGTAGGTGTAGCGGGTGTTCGGCGCCAGGCCGGTGAACTCCACCTGGTGGTAGACCGAGGCGTAGCCGAGCGTGGTGTTGACCGGGTTGGTCGAGCTGGCCATCACCGTCTGCAGGGTCTCGGACGGCGCGACCTGGCCGAGCGCGACCGGCGCCTCGACGATCTGGGCCTGCGCGTACTCGCCGCCGACCTCGGACCGCCACGACACCTTCTGCGACGTCGCCGGGGACGCCGTCGGGACCAGGATGATGCGGTCCGGCACCGCCGACGGCTCGTAGATCTCGGCCGGCGGGACCTTCACCGGCGGCTCGCTGTCGGCACCGACTGCGGCCGGTACCGCGATCAAGCCGCCACCGAGCAGCACGGCGCCGACGGCGGCACCGGCCGCACGCCGGGAGCCGAACGGCCCGCGCTTCCTCACATCACTCACGTTGAGTCTCCTCCCAGGACACTCGTGGACGCTGCCGGCAGATCGCGCGGCAGTATCCGATTCATCGCAGACCAGGAGGAAAGGGCGAGAACGGGCAGATCACGGCACGTTGTCCCGGCGATGAACACCTGAAAACGATTCTCTTGTTGCGACCGGGTCGCATTGCACGACGGCCAATGGCCACGTCCGGGCGGCCGCGCGGGCACCCGGACGTCAGGCGGCGTTCATCCGGGGATGCCTACGATCCGGCCGTGCCCGACCCGTCCGCCGCCCGCCGTCTGGCCGTCGCCGCGCTGCTCGTGCTCGGCCTGTCCGCCTGCGGCGGCGGTGAGACCCACAAGGACGACGCGTTCATCGACGCCGGCGTGACGGGGCTGCTGGACATCGAGCTGACGGAGTGCTTCTCCGACCCCGAGTACTCCGACTTCGCCGGCGAGGACGTCGTCGTCTACACCCCGTGCGTCGACGGCGCGGACAACCAGTCGTACATGTTCGTCCAGGCCCCCGAGGGCTCGTGGGACCGCGAGGCCGTCGCCGAGCTGGGCTGGGACGAGTGCGGCCAGGGGTTCGAGCAGCAGTGGCCCGGCCGGGACGGCCTGGACTACTACCCGATCCTGCCCACCGCCGAGACCTGGGCCGACGGCGACCGCGCGATCATGTGCGCGGTGTACGACCCGGAAGGCCGGCTGGAGGACTCGGTGCTGCCGCTCGCCGAGTAGCCGGTCGCTCAGGAGCCCGGGGATGCGGCGATCTCTGCCAGCAGGCTCTTCATCCGGGCGATCTCGATGCCCTGGTCGGAGTCGATGTGCTGGGCGAGCTGGAACAGCGCCGATTCCTGGCCGCCTTCACCGGCGGTGAGCAGCTCGCCGACCATGACCAATGCGCCCTCGTGGTGACGGATCATGTACAGGAGGAACAGCTCGTCGAAGTCCCGGCCGGTCGCGGCCGCCAGCCTGGCCAGGTCGTCGTCGGTGAGCATGCCGGGCATCACCTGGCCGTCCTCGCCGTGCTCATGGTGCTCGCCGGACGCGTCGGGGACGTCCTCGCCCCGGGTTTCCAGCCACTCCTCCAGCAGGGCGATCTCGTCGCGCTGGGAGACGTCCATGCGCTCGGCCATCAGGGGGAGGTCGTCGCTACCGGCGCGTTCGACGACGAGGTCGGTCATGACCAGCGCCTGCGCGTGATGCTGGATCATGCCCTGCACGAAGGCGACGTCCGCATCGGTGTACTGGGGCTGGTCCAGCCCGGTGAGCTCGTCGTCGGTGAGTGGTGTGCCCGTCTCGCCCGGCGGGCCGAGCTGGACGACCGGAGGCCGGTCCGCCTCGTCGTCGGACGTACACCCCGCGACGGCGCCGACCGCCAGCACGGCGATGAGCGTTCGGCGAGCGATCAACATCAGCGGTGATCTCCCCAAATGTCCGAAATGGGAGAATAGTACGTCTGAACAGGTTAGCCCGGATCGGTACCTCGGAGGTGGAGAGCCCGTGGCAATGAAGCCAGTAGGTTCCACGCGGAAACCGCGCACCAGGCGCCGCGGCGTCACGGTCCTCGGGGCCATGCTCCTGCTCGGCGGCCTGCTCCCCGCGGCGGCCTCCGCGCAGGACGACGACCCTAGGGTCGGCCTCACGCCGGGGTATTTCCCCTGGTCAGAAGCCAGCAGCAATCTCGACCTGCTCGACAACGACCCGCGGGTGGCGCCGTTCGACGCCCCGCCGGGCAACTTCGGGTTCGTCAACTCCGACCTGGCATTCACCGGCGACAACGCGATCGTCGGCGGCTTCAACGGCTTCCAGATCTACGACATCTCCGACCGGACCGACCCGGTCCTTCGCAGCTCGTTCGTCTGCCCGGGCGGGCAGGGTGACCCTTCGGTGTTCGGAGACCTGCTCTTCTTCTCGGTCGAGGAGACGCGTGGGCGCATCGACTGCGGCTCGCAGGGCGCACCCGGCGCGGTGAACCCGGAGCGGTTCCGCGGCGTGCGCATCTTCGACATCAGTGACCTCGACCACCCGATCCAGCTGCCCGGCGTGCAGCTGTGCCGCGGCTCGCACACCCACACACTGGTCACCGACCCGGACGACCCGGACAACATCTACGTCTACAACTCCGGCACCGCAGGGGTGCGGTCGCCGCTGGAGCTGGCGGGGTGCGAGAACGCTGCTCTCACTCAGGACCCGGTGACCAGCGGGAACCCGACGCAATGGCGCATCGACGTCATCAAGGTCCCGCTGGACGCTCCCGAGGACGCCGAGGTCGTCAGCCAGCCGCGGATCTTCACCGACCCCGGCACGGGCGCCTTCAACGGCCTGCAGAACACCCTTTCCGGCGCGCTGCACCCGTCCGGTACGGCCTACTCACCGCTGCCCAACACCAACACCTGCCATGACGTCACCGCGTTCCCGGAGATCGGCCTGCTCGCCGGCGCCTGCCAGGGCAACGGCCTCCTGCTGGACATCTCCGACCCGGTGAACCCGGTGCGCATGGACGCGGTCTCCGACCCGAACTTCTCCTACTGGCACTCGGCCCAGTTCAGCAACGACGGCACCAAGGTCATGTTCACCGACGAATGGGGTGGCGGCACCTCAGCCCGCTGCCGCGTGACCGACCTGCCGGAGTGGGGTGCCGACGCACTGTTCGACATCGTCGACGGGGAGATGGAGTTCGCGAGCTATTACAAGATGCCCGCGGTGCAGACGTCGCAGGAGAACTGCGTGGCGCACAACTCGTCGGTCATCCCGGTGCCCAACCGCGACATCTACGTCCAGGCCTGGTACCAGGGCGGCGTCTCGGTCGTCGACTTCACCGACACCGCGAACCCGGTCGAGATCGCGTTCTTCGACCGTGGCCCGATCAACTCCCCGAACCCTGCTGGGCTCAATCTCGGTGGCTTGTGGTCGGCCTACTGGTACAACGGCTTCATCTACGGCACCGAGATCGCCCGTGGCTTCGACACGTACGAGCTGCTGGCGAGCGAGCTCCTGACGGCGAACGAGATCGAGGCGGCCTCCGAGGTACAGCTGGACCAGTTCAACTCCCAGCTGATGTCCGAGCTGGTCGCGGCGCCGAGCTTCGCCGTGGTGCTGGCCAACCTCGACCAGGTGGTCCGGGCCGCTGACATCGACGCCAACACCGCCGCCAGGGTCCGGCAGGCTGTCGACCAGGCCGAGAAGCAGGCCGACAAGGGAAACAACAGGTCGGCGGTGGCTCAGCTGAACCACGCCGTCAGGCAGGTCGACGACTCCGCCGGCCAGGCCACACTCGAGCAAGCGCTGCTGGAGCTGATCGACACGCTCAGCTGAGTCACCGAGCCCGTCGACCTACGAGGCGACCACCGCGAAGATGGAGGCATGACGGCCTGGGTGCTGCATGTCGACCTGGATCAGTTCCTGGCGGCGGTCGAGGTGCTGCGCCGTCCGGAGCTGGCCGGACGGCCGGTGATCGTCGGCGGGCGAGGTGATCCGGCCGAACGGGCCGTCGTGTCGACCGCGTCGTACGAGGCGCGCGAGTTCGGCGTCCGGTCGGGGATGCCGCTGAAGACGGCCGCGCGCCGGTGCCCGGACGCGGTGTTCCTGCCCGTCGACTTCCCCGTCTACGAGGCGGCGTCGGCACAGGTCATGGACACGCTGCGGTCCTTCCCGGGAACGGTGGTCGAGCTGCTGGGCTGGGACGAGGCGTTCGTCGGCGTCGACGTCGACGACCCCGAGGCGACGGCGCGCGCCGTACAGGCCGCGGTGCTCGAGGTGACCGGGCTGCACTGCTCGATCGGCATCGGCGACACCAAGGTGCGCGCCAAGATCGCCACCGGCTTCGGCAAGCCGCGCGGCGTGTACCGGCTGACCCGGCACAGGTGGATGGAGGTGATGGGCGACCGCCCGACGACGGCGTTGTGGGGTGTCGGCAACCGGATCGCCGCCCGGCTGGCGGACCTGGGCATCGGGACCGTTCGTGAACTGGCTGAGGCCCCCGAGGCGCCGCTCGCCGAGGAGTTCGGGCCCACGATCGGCCCGCACATCGGGCGGCTTGGCCGCGGCGTCAGCAGCGCGATCGTCGACGACACCCCATGGGTTCCGCGCGCACACGGCCGCGAGACGACCTACCAGCGCGACCTCACCACGCCCGAGGAGATCGCGGCGGCCCTGCGTGCGCTGGCCGACCAGGTCGTCGAGGACATCGGCAAGGACGGCCGCGCCTGCTCAAGGGTGGCGCTGAAGGTGCGGTTCGCCCCGTTCTTCACCTACAACCGCATCCGCAAGCTGCCTGAGCCGACGTTCGATCCCGCGGTGATCACGCGGACCGCGCTGGACCTCCTGGAGGCTCTCGACGACGCACGGCCGATCCGGCTGCTCGGTGTCCGAGCCGAGATGGTCCCGCCCCAGGGCGGTTACCAGGACGTCCGGCGCGCGTGACCGTTGTCGGACCCGGCTCGTAAAGTGAGCCGCATGAGCGACGACCAGCCCCGTCCCGAGCCGTTCGCCCCGCAGGCCACGCCCGCGGAGCTCGACGACCTGCGCGCCCGGCTGCGGGCCACCCGCTGGGTCGACGCGCCCGAGGACGCCGGCTGGTCGCTCGGCACCGACGTCGGCTACCTGCGCGAGCTGGTCGGCTACTGGGCCGACGGGTTCGACTGGCCGGCGCAGGAGGCGGCGCTGGCCCGGCTGCCGCGGTTCCGGGTGCCGATCGACGGGCTGGGCATCCACTACGTGCACGCCCGTGCGGTCGCGCCGTCCGGGCCGGTGCTGCCGCTGGTGCTGACGCACGGCTGGCCCGACTCCTTCTGGCGCTACACGAAGGTCATCTCGCTGCTCACCGACCCGGGCGCGCACGGCGCCGACCCGGCCGACGCGTTCGACGTGGTCGTGCCCGACCTCCCGGGGTACGGGTACTCCGACCGCCCGGGACGCGCGCTCGACTCCGTCGCCGTCGCCGGGTTGTGGGCGAAGCTGATGACGGCGGCCGGGTACGAGCGCTTCGGTGCCGCCGGCGGCGACCTCGGCAGCCATGTGAGCCGCTACCTGGCGCTCGACCACCCCGACCGCGTCGTCGCCGTGCACCGCACCGACGCCGGCCTGCCGATCTTCACCGGCGACCCGGCCGAGCTGGCGCCGGAGGAGCGCGAGTGGATGCAGCACGTCGCGGCCTGGGGCGCGACGGAGGGCGCGTACGCCGCCATGCAGCGCACGAAGCCGCAGACCGCGTCCGCCGGGCTGACCGACTCGCCGGCCGGCCTGGCCGCCTGGATCGTAGAGAAGCTGTCCTCCTGGAGCGACAGCGACGGCGACGTGGAGCAGCGGTTCAGCAAGGACGAGATCCTCACCAACGTGACGATCTACTGGCTCACCGCGACCATCGGCTCCGCGATGCGCATGTACCAGGCCAACTCCGCCATCCCGGTGGCGCAGCTGACCCGCCGGGTCGAGGTGCCGTCGGGCTTCTCCATCTTCCGGGGCGACGTCGTGCGGCCGCCGCGGGCCTGGCTCGAGCGCACCGCCAACGTCGTCCGCGTCACCGAGCCCGAGCGCGGCGGCCACTTCGCGGCGTTCGAGGAGCCTGAGCTGTACGCGCAGGAACTGCGCGACTTCTTCCGCCCGTTCCGGGTATAGCCGAGGCATGGCACGGTCGATCTGGAGCGGGTTCCTGAGCCTCGGGCTGGTCTCGATCCCGGTGCGGCTCTACTCCGCCACGCAGGAGCACGAGGTGGACTTCCACCAGTTCGAGCGGGGCACGGCGGACCGGATCCGGTACAAGCGGGTCAACGAGCGCACCGGCGACGAGGTCGAGTACGACGACGTCGTCAAGGGCCATGACGTCGGCGGCGGCGAGTACGTCATCGTCGAGCGGGACGAGCTGGACGAGGTCGCGCCGGGCCGGTCCCGGTCGCTGGACATCGAGCAGTTCGTCGAGCTGGCCGAGATCGACCCCATCCACTTCCAGAAGAGCTACTACCTGGGCCCCAGCGACGACGACACCGCCTCCTCGTACGCGCTGCTGCGCACGGCGCTGGAGAAGACCGGCCGCGCGGCCGTCGCGACGTTCGTCATGCGCGGCAAGGAGTACCTGGCCTGCGTCCGCGCGTCCGGGCCGGTCCTGGTGCTGGAGACGATGTTCTTCGCCGATGAGATCCGCGACCCGGTGAAGGAGCTCGGCGACCTGCCCAAGGCGGCGTCACGCGGCAAGCAGCTGACGATGGCCGTCGACCTCGTCGAGGCGATGACCGAGCCGTGGAAGCCGCAGCGCTACCACGACACCTACACCGAACGGGTCGAGGAGCTGGTCGAGGCCAAGCGCGACGGCAAGGAGGTCGTGGCCGAGAGCCCGCCCGCCGCCACCGGCGCGACCGACCTGCTCACCGCGCTGCAGGACAGCGTCGCGGCGGCGAAGAAGACGCGCGGGAAGACGGCGGCGAAGAAGAAGACGGCGAAGAAGACCGCGAAGAAGACGGCCGCCAAGAAGAAGTCGGCGGCATGATGTAGAAGTCCCGCACCCGACACCGACCTATGGACATGACGACCACACAGAAGCTCCGCGTCCACATGTACTCCGTGTCCGTCGACGGCTACGGAGCCGGACCGGACCAGAGCCTCGAGAACCCTCTCGGCATCGGCGGCGAAGACCTGCACGACTGGGCCATCGCCACCCCGACCTTCGACGCCGCCGACCCCACCGCGGCCGCACCGGTCGGCGTCGACGACGAGTACGTCCAGCGCAACTGGCGCAACATCGGCGGCACGATCATGGGCCGCAACATGTTCGGCCCGGTCCGCGGGTCGTGGCCGGACGAGAGCTGGACCGGCTGGTGGGGCCCGAACCCGCCGTACCACCACGACGTGTTCGTGCTGACCCACCACGCGCGCCCGTCCGTCCGTATGGAGGGCGGCACGACGTTCCACTTCGTCACCGACGGCATCGAGGCGGCCCGCGACCAGGCGTTCGCCGCGGCCGGCGGCCGGGACGTCCTCGTCGCCGGTGGCGCGGCGACGATCCGGCAGTACCTGCGGGCCGGGCTGATCGACGAGCTGGAGATCGCCATCTCGCCGGTGCTGCTCGGCGGCGGCGAGCGGCTGTTCGACGACGGTGTGGGCGTGCCGGGCTACCGGTGCACCGGGTTCACCGCCGGTGAGAAGGCCGTGCATGTGGGGTTCGTGCCGGCCTGACGCCGCCGCGCTCGTATGCTTCGGAGGTGCTCGAACTGCGCGCGGACTGCGCTCGCTGCGCGGGGCTGTGCTGCGTGGTGCCGGCGCTGACGCGCTCGGCCGACTTCGCCATCGACAAGCCGGCGGGGGAGCCGTGCCCGAACCTGCGCGACGACTTCCGCTGCGGCATCCACGCCACCCTGCGCGATCGCGGCTTCCCGGGCTGCACCGTGTACGACTGCTTCGGCGCAGGTCAGCAGGTCGTCCAGGTGACGTTCGGCGGGGCGGTGCCGATGCGGGCGGAGCTCACCGCCGCGTTCGAGGTGCTGCGGCCGCTGCACGAGGTCCTCTGGCACGTCGACGCGGCGCGCGGGTTCGCGGCGGCGGCGAAGGTGCGGCCGGCGCTGGACGCGCTGTTCGTGCGGCTGTCCGGTCTCGCGGGGGCGCCCGCGGCGGAGCTGGCGGCGATCGACGTCGGGGCGGCGCGGGCCGACGCGGACGTCCTGCTGCGCGAGGCGTCGCGGCTGGCCCGCGCCGGCACCCCGGCCCGCGACCTGCGCGGCGCCGACCTCATGGGCAAGAACCTGCGCGGCGCCGACCTCACCGGCGCCGACCTGCGCAGCGCCTACCTCATCGGCGCCGACCTGCGCGGCGCGACGCTGGACCGCGCCGACGTCATCGGGGCCGACTTCCGGGCGGCCGACCTGCGTGGCACGGACCTCTCGGGCGCGCTGTTCCTCACCCAGCCGCAGGCCACCGCCGCCGTGGGCGACGCCGCGACCCGGCTGCCCGCCGGCCTGGATCGTCCGCCGCACTGGACGGGCTGACGGCCGCACACCCCGGCTCGGCCTGGGTGCGGTCAGGGCGGCAGCGTACGGCTCAGGCGGTCCTGCAGGAACTCCTGTTCGGCGGCGTTGTCGCTCAGTGCCAGCGCCGCCCGGTAGGCCGCGGCCGCCTCGGCGTGCCGGCCGAGGCGCGAGAGCAGGTCGGCCTTGGTGGCGGGCAGGTAGCGGTAGCCGTCCAGCCGGCCGTCGCGCTCCAGCGCCTCGACCTCGGCCAGCGCGGCGGCCGGGCCGTCGACCATCGAGACGGCGACGGCGCGGTTGAGCGCCACCACCGGGGACGGCCAGCGGCGGAGCAGTTCGTCGTACAGGGTGAGGATCTGCGGCCAGTCGGTCTCGGCGTAGCCGGGCGCCTGGGCGTGCAACGCGGCGATCGCGGCCTGCAGCGTGAACCGTCCGGGCGGCCCGGCCCGCAGCGCACCCACCACCAGCTGGTCCGCCTCGGCGATCAGCGAGCGGTCCCACGCCGACCGGTCCTGCTCCTCCAGCCGCAGCAGCCGCCCGCCGGCGTCGGTGCGGGTGGCGCGGCGGGCCTGGTGGACGAGCAGCAGCGCCAGCAGCCCGGCGGTCTCCGGCTCGGACGGCAGCAGCGGGCGCAGCATGCGGGCGAGGTCGAGGGCGCGGCCGGTGAGCTCGTCGCGGACGAGGTTCTCACCGGAGTGGGCCGTGTGCCCGGTGGCGTAGAGCAGATGCACGACCATCAGCACGGCATCGACGCGGGCGGGCAGGTCGGCCGCGACGGGCACCGCGTACGGGATGCGCGCGGCGGCGATCTTCTTCTTCGCCCGGGTGATGCGGGCGGCCATCGTCGGCTCGGTGACGAGGAAGGCGTGCGCGATGTCGGGGGTGCTGACGCCGCAGACCAGGCGCAGCGTCAGCGCGACCTGCGCCTCCTGCGACAGCGCGGGGTGGCAGCAGGTGAAGATCAGCCGCAGCCGGTCGTCCGGGATCGGCGCGGCGTCGTCCAGCGCCACGGCCTCGACACCGGCGGAGTCGTCGACGTCCATCAGCAGCAGCGGCAGCTTCGCCTGCAACGTCCGCTGCCGCCGCAGGTTGTTGAGCGCGGTCCGCCGGGCGACCGTCGTCAGCCAGGCGCCGGGCTTCGCCGGGACGCCGTCGCGGCCCCACCGGGTCAGCGCCTGGACGTACGCGTCCTGAACGGCCTCCTCGGCGGCGTCGAGGTCGCGCGTGACGCGCACCGTCGCGGCGAGCACGAAGGCCCACTCGCGACGGTGCGCGTCGGCGACAGCGGTCTCGACGGTCAGGACGTCAGCCCGGAGAGGTCGAGCCCGAGCAGCGGTCGCACCTCGACGCCGCCGCTGACGATCGGCGTCATCTTGGCCAGCTCGATCGCGTGGTCGAGGTCGCGCGCCTCGATGACGAAGACGCCGGCCAGCGCCTCCTTGGTCTCGATGAACGGGCCGTCGGTGACGAGGTCGCCGCGGATCGACGTGGCGGTCGCGCTGGGTTCCAGCGCGATGCCGCCCAGCTCCTTGCCGCCCTTCTCGGTGATGCGGCCGGGCAGCGCGCCGTGCGCCTCGAGGATCTCCGGCGGCAGGTCCGGCGCCTGGCCGCCCTCCGCCTCGCGCTCGAAGATGAGGATCGCGTACTGAGCCATCAGGACTCCTCGGTGGTGTCGGTGGGGTAGAGGTCATCGAGCCAGGCCTGCCACGCGCGGCCGGCGGCCACGCCGTCGGCGGCGGGGGCGAACAGGTGGTGCGCGACGCCGACCGGCCAGCCCCAGGCGTCGCGGCCGTAGAAACGGTACAGCGCGTCCTCGGTGCGGACGCCGAGGAACTCCGGTGCCACGTAGTCGACGACGCCGTCGATCGCGGGCAGGCCCGACGGGGTGAGCCGGACGCTGTCGCCGGCCACGACGTCGTCGGCGATGCCGAGGGCGCGGCGGAGCGTGGTGAAGCCGTTCTTCGCCGACGACGGCGGCGCGTCGGCGGCGAGGTAGGCGGCCTCGCGGCCGGCGAAGTGCGCCACGTATTCGGCGAGCGAGTGGTAGTAGAACTTCGTGTGCTCGCGGCCGCCGGACACCTCGGCGTCGTCGTCCGCCACGCCGCGGTGCCGGTAGGCGACGTGTGTCGTGGCGCCGCCGTCGGCCGGCGTCAGGACGACGTCGAGCGCGTTGACGCCGCCGCGGTCCGGGCTCTCGGTGGCGAAATGCCGGGGCGGGTCCCAGGCTGTGACCGTTCCCTCCTCGCCCATGCCGGCAGCGCTACCGCCGACCCCGGGCTCGTACTGGACGGGCCAGAGCCACCCGCCGGCGTGGACGGTGATGGCGTCCCAGACCTGCTCGGGCGTGCCGGGCAGGTCGCCGTCCCACGTGAACTGGAACTGCTGAGTCATCGTTGTCGCCTCCTTCGTTGTCGGCTCGTACATACCCTCGTCACGCGGGCGACGGGCGAATCGACAACTCCCGAGAAGAATTCTCAGACGTGTTCGGAGACGAGCACCGCGACGGTGCCGGGCTCGAGCGCGCGGAACACGTGCGGGAGGTCGCCGGGGTAGGCGACGTAGTCGCCGGGCGCCAGCTCGACCGGGTCGTCGGTGAGCCCGACCAGCGCCCGGCCGCTGCTCAGCACGACGTGCTCGACGACGCCGGGCATGTGCGGGTCGGACGCGCGCGGCTCGCCGGGCTGCGCGGCGATGAGGTAGATGTCGCGACGGGCGTTGGGCGGGCTGGCGGACAGGACCGTGGCGACGTAGTCGGCCCGCTCGGACGCGACGGCCGGACCCTCGCCCCGGCGGATCACCTGCACGCGCGGCCGGGCCGGCTCGAACAGCTGGGCGAACGGCACGTCCAGCGTGACGCTCAGCGCCCAAAGGGTCTCGACGCTGGGATTGCCGGCGCCTGACTCCAGCTGCGACAGCGTCGACTTGGCGATGCCGGCGCGGCGGGCCACCTCGGCCAGCGACAGGCCGGTACGGCGCCGCTCGCGCTGCAGGGACGCGGCGACGACGGCGAGCGGGGCGCCGGGTGGCTGGCTCATCGGATCGTTCGCTCCATCGGTCGGTCGTTCGCCTTGACGAGCGTGGCTGTCATCGTTCAGTGTAGTGGTCATGCGTTCGATCTACCGAACACTACGCGCCGATCGGGCGCTCGCGCGGGACATCGCGCTCGTGTGTGTCGCCGACGCGGTGGTCGGCCTGTCGTTCGGCGCCATCGCGGTCGGCGAGGGGCTGCCGGTCTGGCTGCCGATGCTGCTGTCGGTCGTGGTGTTCGCGGGGGCGGCGCAGTTCATGTTCGTCGGGCTGGTCGCGTCGGGCGGCAACCCGGTGGCCGCGGTGCTGGCCGGGCTGCCGGTGAACCTGCGCCACGTCGTGTTCGGCTTCACCGTCGGCGACGTCGTCGGGCGCGGCTGGCAGCGGCTGGCCGGCAGCCACGTCATGGTCGACGAGTCGGTCGCGTTCGCGCTGGCCCAGCCCGCGGGGGAGCGGCGCCGCGCGGCCTACTGGGGCTGCGGCGTGGCGCTGTTCGTCTGCTGGAACGTCGGCGTGCTGGCCGGCGCGTCGATCGGGACGGTGGTCGGCGACCCGGGCGCGCTCGGGCTGGACGCCGCGTTCCCGGCCGTGCTGCTGGCGCTGGTGCTGCCGGCGCTGCGGGACCGGACGACGGCGTTGGCGGCCGGCGCCGGGGTGGCGGTCGCGCTGGCCACGGCGCCGTTCCTGCAGGCCGGGCTGCCGGTACTGCTGGCGCTGGCCGGCGTCGTGGTCGCGCTGGCCCGTCCGAGAGTGGAGGTCCCCGCATGACGATGTCGACGACGGCGCTGGTCGCGGCCGTGCTGGTGCTCGGCGTGGGGACGTTCGCGTTCCGCTACGCCGGCCCGGCGCTGCGCGACCGGATGACGCTGCCGCCGCGGGTGGAACAGCTGCTGGGGGTGTCGACGGTCGTGCTGCTGGCCGCGCTGGTCGCGACCGCCACGATGCTCGACGGCGGCGAGTTCGACAGCGCCGCACGGCCGGCCGGAGTCGTCGTCGGCGCGGTGCTGGCCTGGCGGCGGGCGCCGTTCGTCGTCGTGGTGCTGGCCGCTGCCGGGACGGCCGCCGTGCTACGCCTGCTCGGCGTCCCCTGAGCCGGGGGCGCCGGCGTCGGCCCACGCCTGCCGCCGCACCTCGTAGCAGGCGACGGCGGCCGCGGCGGCGACGTTGAGCGAGCCGACCCGGCCGGTCTGGGGCACGTAGCCGACCGCGTCGCACAGCGAGAGGCAGGTCGCCGACAGCCCGCGGTCCTCGTTGCCCAGGACGACGCAGACGTCGCGGCGCAGGTCCAGCGCGGCCAGCGGCTCGGCCTCGTCGGCCAGCTCCAGCCCGACCACCAGGTAGCCGTCGGCACGCGCTGTCTGGACCGCCGTCGTGACGTCCTCGTGGGTGCTCCACGACAGGTAGCGGCCGGTGCCCAGCGCGGTCTTCTGCACCTTGGGCGAGCTCGGCTCGGCAGTGCGGCCGACGACGTACAGCTCGCTGACGCTGAGCGCGGCCGCCGTCCGCATGATCGACCCCACGTTGAACGGCGACTGCACGTCCTCCAGCAGCAGCGAGAGCCGGAAGGAGTCCTTCCGCCGCCACGACCGGTGCAGTCGCTTCAGTTCCGTTCCGCCGAGCTGTCGCACGCTACTCGCTACTCCGATCGCCTGGGTTGGACCTCGAGCACCCGGTAGCCGACGCGGGAGAGCAGCCGTGCGGTCGGGAAGCCGGCCTCGTCGAGCCACCTGGCCAGCGAGTCGGCGCCGAGGTTGCGCTGCACGACCAGGTACGCCGCGCCGCCCGGCAGCAGCAGCGGCAGCCACTGCAGCAGCAGCTCGTGCAGCGCGGCCTTGCCGACCCGGATCGGCGGGTTCGAGTACACGGCGGCGAAGCGCACGTCGGCCGGCACGTCGCCGGGCAGCGCCGCCCGCACGCCGCCGAGCCCGGCCGCGGCGGCGTTGTCGCGCACCAGCTCCAGCGCCCGCTCGTTGACGTCGACCGCCCAGACACGGCGGCGCTTGAGCCGGTGCGCCATCGCCAGCGCGATCGGTCCGTAGCCGCAGCCGAGGTCGAGCAGGTCGCCGCGGACCGCCGGCAGCGGCGCGTTCTCCAGCAGCACCCGGGTGCCGGGGTCGAGCTGGCGATGCGAGAACACCCCGGTGTCGGTCAGCAGCCGCAGCCGCAGCCGCAGGTCCGGCAGCTCGACCTCGATCGTCCGCCTCGAGCTGGCCACGCCGGGCGTGCTCGCGTAGTAGTGCTCGGGCGGGTCAGGCATGGCTCACAGGGTAGGTCACGGCAGGACGTACTGACGCGTCCACTCGCCGCCCGAGCGGTCGAAGCGGACCCGGGTGGCGACGCCGGCGCCGTCGGGCATCCACCAGGCCTCGACGCGGTCCGGGCGAAGCGCGAACGTCGTCCACGACGGCGGCGGCGCGGCCGGGTCGCGGTCGCGATGGCGGTCGAAGAGCGCTCGCACCTCGTCCGGGTCGACCACCGCCTGCCCGCCCAGCTCGTCGTACACCCAGGCCAGCGCCCGCAGGTTCGGCGACCGCTCCGCGTATGCCGCACGGGCCTCGTCCGGCGGCAGCTCGACGGCGGCGCCGTGCAGCGTGACCTGCCGCAGCAGCGCCGGCCAGTAGAAGACGCCGGCGGCCCGCGGGTTGGCGGCGAGGTCGGCGGTCTTCACCGACGGCCGCGACGTGGTGAACCGCACGGACGTGTCGTCGACGCCGGTCGCGAGCACGGTCCGCGCGTGCGGGGTGCCGTCGGCCGACGCCGTCGCCAGCGTGAAGGCCCGGGCGTCGGCGTCCGCCAGCCAGCGCGCGAGCAGGTCCAGCGGCCCGGAAACCCCGTTGAGGACGGCGTCGTCGTTTGCCATCATCCCTCCATGATCTCGACTCCCGGTTCCCGCCCGCTGCCCGCCTCCGCCCGCCCGGCGAAGACGCAGCAGCAGACGCGCCCGGGCTGGAGGCCGACCACCTCAGCGCCATGACCGCGGCGATCGTCGCGGGGCTGCTGGCCGGGTACGGCATCGCGATCCCGGTCGGCGCCGTCGGCGCCTATCTGGTGGCCCTGACGGCGCGCACCTCGCTGACGGTGGGCGCGGGCGCGGCCCTGGGCGTCGCGGCCGTCGACGGCGGCTACGCCATCGCAGCGGTGCTCGGCGGGGCCGCGCTGGCCAGCGCCATCGAGCCGTACGCCGAGCCGCTGCGCTGGGCGTCCGCCGCCGTCCTGGTGGTCATGGCCGCCGTCGGGGCGATCGCGGGCTACCGCCGGCACCGCGCCGGGCCCGACGCCGCCGGCCCGGACGACGGCCGCGCCGACCGCGTCACACCGGCCTCGGCGTTCGTCCGGTTCGCCGGCATCACCGTGATCAACCCGATGACCGTCGTCTACTTCGCCGCCCTGGTCATCGGCAGTGGTGGCGGGCTGGGCGGCGGCGCCGAGGCGGTCGCGTTCGTCGTCGCCGCGTTCGCCGCGTCGGCCAGCTGGCAACTGCTGCTGGCCGGCGGGGGAGCGCTGCTCGGCCGGTACGTCACCGGCCCGCGCGGCCGGCTGGTGACGGCGCTCGTCTCCAGCGCCGTCATCCTGGTGCTGGCCGTTCGCATGATCGTCACCGGCGGCGGGTAACGTCGCGTCGGTGAGAGACGCCGGGCACACGACGCTCGTCACGGACCGGCTGCTGCTGCGACGGCCGCAGCCCGACGACGTCGAGATCATCTACGACATCTACCGCGACCCCCGCGCCAGCGAGTACAACCCGTCCAACCTGTTGCGCGACCGCTACGGCGCGGAGAGCCTGTACGACAGCTGGGACTCGCACTGGCGCACCGAGGGGTTCGGCTACTGGACGGTGCTGCGGCACGAGTCCGACCGGCCGGTCGGGTTCTGCGGGCTCAAGTACATGTGGTTCCACAACGACCAGGTGACGAATCTGTTCTACGGCTTCGACCCCACCTGGTGGGGGCGCGGGCTGGCTGCCGAGGCCGCCCGCGCCGCCGTCGATTGGGCGGCGAAGCACCTGCCGGGCGTCGCCGTCGTCGCCCGGATCCGGCCGGACAACACCGCCTCGCAGCGGGTCGCCGTCCGGGCCGGGCTGAACCGGGCCGAGCACCTCGACGGGCTCGGCTTCGACGGCCTCGAGTGGGTCTACGTCACCCCGTGACTCAGCCGGTGCGCGACCGGCCGAGCGGCTCGCGCACCAGGATCTCGTCGACGTAGCAGTACTGCCAGTCCGCGCCCGGCTGCAGCGACTGGATGATCGGGTGGTGCTCGTCCTCGTAGTGCGCCCGCGAGTGCCGGGCGGGGGAGTCGTCGCAGCAGGCCACCAGCCCGCACTTCATGCACAGCCGCAGCTGCACCCAGGTGCCGCCGTCGTCGATGCACTGCTGGCACACGGTGATGTCGGTCTCGGTGACCTCCATCTGGTCCTGGTGCATGCAGGCTGTGCTCATGGTCTCGGACTGGACGAACCGCCAGCGCGACCGCAGCAGCCGGTCGGACACGAACCGGGCGAAGTGCTTGGACTGCGACGCCAGCAGCGGCGCCGCGATGGCCAGCACCAGCACGTACAGCGCGACGAACGGCCCGATGCGCTCGTCCAGGCCGGCCGCGATGGCCAGCGTCGCCAGGATCAGCGAGAACTCGCCGCGGCCCAGCACCGTCAGCCCGATGTTCGTGGCCGCCCGCTGGTTGAACCCGAACAGGCGGGCGGTGACGATGCCGGCGGTCATGTTCGTGACCAGCGTGACGCAGACGGCGATGACGACCGGTACCGCGACGCCGCCGAGGTCGCCGATGTCGATGGTCAGGCCGAACGAGATGAAGAAGACCGCCGCGAACACGTCGCGCAGCGGCAGCACCAGCTGCTCGACCCGTTCCTTCAGCGTCGTCCGCGACACCACCAGGCCGATCATCAGCGCGCCGATCGCCTCGGACACACCGACCTCGAGCGCGACGCCGGCCACCAGCACGACCAGCCCGACCATGAGGATGGCCAGCAGCTCGTCCTCGCGGGTGTCCAGGAGCAGCGCGATGGCCCGCGCGCCCCACCGGGCCAGCGCGAACAGCGCGACCAGGAAGCCGAAACTGACCAGCAGGTCGACGATGAAGTCGGCGGTCGAGCCTGAGTCGTTGAGCACCGGCGCCAGCAGCGCCAGGTAGAACGCGAGGAACATGTCCTCGATGACGATGATGCCGAGGATGATCGGGGTCTCGGCGTTCGTCAGCCGGCGCAGCTCGATCAGCAGCTTCGTCGCGATGGCCGACGACGAGATGCCCAGCGCACCGGCGATGACCAGCGCCTCCGACGTCCCCCAGCCCAGCGCGAAACCGAGCGCCAGGCCGGCGCTGACGTTCAGCCCGATGTAGACGCCGGCCGCGATGAACAGCCGCTTCCCGCTGCCCAGCACCTGCTCGGCGGGGAACTCCACGCCCAGGTGGAACAGCAGCAGCACCAGGCCCAGCGACGCCAGCAGCGCGAGGTCCTCGGGGTGCTCGACGAACACCGGGCCGGGCGTGCCCGGGCCGAACACGATGCCGATGAGCATGTAGCAGGGCACGGTCGGGAAGCCGTACCGGCGGCCGAGCCGGGCCGCCAGCCCGGCGAGCAGGACGATCGCGCCCAGGCCGATGAGGTCTGCGTGCACTGATTCCCCTTACGTCGCGGATCGCACTGCCGCCCGGACCTTCGCGGTCGGCGACCGGCGGAGGCCTAGCCCTCGAAGAACGTTCCGGTCAGCACGGCGCCGAGTTTCAGCGCCTGCTCGCGGGTCAGCTCGAGGACGGCGGTCGGCTCGTCGCCCTTGGTGGTGAAGACGTAGAGGTCGCGGATGTCGCCGTGCCGCACGACGACGGAGATCCGCTGCGTCGGGCTGCCCAGGTCGATGTCGTACCGCTTCCCGATGCCCGGCAGCTCCTGCATGTGCACGCCCTGGCCCATGGTGTGTTGTCCTCTCTCCGCGGCGAACAGTGTCAGAGTCTAGGGTCGAGCGAGGCGCAGGAACGAGGGCTCGGGGCGCTCGACCCGTTCACCCTCAGCGAGTTGGGCTCGCAGCCGGGCCGCGCCGCCGGGCACGAACGGTGCCAGCTCGGCGGCCACCACCCGGCACGCGTACACCAACGCGCCGATGACGGCGCCGGCGTCGGCGCGCCCGCGGCGGTCGCGTTCCCAGGGCCGCTCCGCCTCGACGGTGCGGTTCCCGAGGTCGGCGACGGCGATAAGCGCGGCCGTCGCGGCCCGCAGGTCGAACCCGTCCAGCGCCCGGTCGACGGCGGCCGGCAGAGCGTCGGCGGCAGTGACCAGCTCGCCGCCCGGGTCCGGCGCGGCGACGGCGCCGCCGTGCAGCCGGTGCGCCAGCGTGAGCGTCCGCTGCACGAGGTTGCCCAGCCCGTTGGCCAGCTCGAGGTCGTGCCGGGCGACCAGCCGCTGTTCGGTGAAGTCGGTGTCGCCGGTGCGTGGCACCTCGCGGACGAACCACCAGCGCAGCGCGTCGGTGCCGTACCGGTGGGCGATGGCGGCCGGATCGGCGGTGCCGCCGCGGCTCTTGGAGATCTTGGCGCCGTCGACGGTGAGGTAGTCGTGCACGAGGATCGCCGTCGGCAGCGGCAGCCCGGCCGCGAGCAGCTGGGCCAGCCAGTACACGGCGTGGAACCGCACGATCCCCTTGCCGATGACGTGCACGCGGTCGGCCGACCCCGCCCACCAGTCGCGCAGCGCCGCGTCGTCGTCGCCGCCGTAGCCGAGCGACGTCACGTAGTTCGCCACCGCGTCCCACCACACGTAGACGACCTGGGACGGATCGCCGGGCACCGGGATGCCCCAGCCGCCGGCCCGCTCGGCCGGACGGGACACGCTGATGTCGCGCAGGCCGGCGCGGACGAACGCGAGCACTTCGGCGCGCTTGGCGGCCGGCTCGATGCGCACGGCGCCGGACTCGAGGACGCGCAGCAACTCGTCCTGGTACCGGGACAGCCGGAAGAACCAGTTCTCCTCGCTGACCTTCTCAGGCGCGACGCCGTGCTCCGGGCAGACGCCGCCGGTCAGCTCGGCGTCGGTGTAGAACTGCTCGCAGCCGGCGCAGTACAGCCCGGTGTAGCGGCGCCGGTAGAAGTCGCCGTTCGCGGCACAGCGCTCCCAGAGCTGGCTGACGCCCGGCAGGTGCCGCGGGTCGGCACTGGTCCGGATGACGTCGTCCACCGACAGCGCCAGGGACTGGCCTAGCGCGACGAACCTGGCGGCGTTGGCGTCGACGAACTCCCTGGTGGGCACGCCCGCGGCGCGAGCGGCGACGACGTTCTTCAGCGCGTTGTCGTCGGTGCCGGTGAGGAACCGGACCGGACATCCGCGCAGCCGCCGGTGCCGAGCCAGGACGTCGGCCTGGACCAGCTCGAGCGCGTGCCCGAGGTGCAGCGCGCCGTTGACGTACGGAATGGACGTGGTGACGTAGTAGCGGCCGGTGGTCATGATGAGCTCCCTTCGCCCTTGCGTCGGCGGGGGAGTGCACACACCGAGAAGCCCCCGCTGAGCAGGGGCTTCGCTGGTCGGGTGGTGACTTGTGTCAGCGCACGCCGAGAGACCCCTGGACGGGGCGCATCATCGGCTGGGTGCACTGGGTCATGCCGTCGAGCATACCCGTGACCTGCGCCGGGCCGCCTCGACAGGTTGTGACAACCAGGTGATGTCGCGTGTCAAGACAGGTATGTCCGCCTTTGAACGACATTCTGTATGTCGAGAATGCTTATTGGGACGACACGCGGGAAATATTTCTTCATTTCTCCTTGCGCAACTACTTTCTCTGCTTAGACTCACAGTCAAGAACACGGGGTCGTCCGGACAAGAGCTTGACTCCGCGGTTCGCCAACCGAAGATCTTTTTCTTTCCGAAGGAGTCACGATCATGGACGCACTCTCCGGCCTCCTCGACACCATCGTCGCGCTGGTCAACCAGCTTCTGGGGACCGTGACCGGCCTGCTCGGCTGACAACCGGCACGTAAGCCCTTCTCCATCTGGTGGGCGCTTGGCGGCTCCCCACCAACCCGTCCGCGTATGCTTCTGGGATTTCCCAGGCATACGCGGACGGGCTTTTTTTTGTGGATAATTCAGCCCAGTCGGATGTCCGTATTGAGTCGGTTGAGCGTGGTCGTCTATTCCGGTGCGATTTCGCGCGGCATGAGGTCGTGCGGCAGCGACGTCCGCGCCGCCCGGAGGAACGCGAACGGTGTGCGCAGCCCCAGGTTGGCCACCCGCGACGTGTAGATGTCGGCGTACTTCTCGACCTGGCGGGCGAACAGGCTCTTGTCGTTGCCGGCCCGCATCATCGGGCCCCAGGTCGGGTTGCCGAGCTCGCCGGCGGCGCGCGCGAGCGGCGCGATGCGCTCGTCCAGCGCGCGCAGGGCCGCACGTTCCGCCTCGACGGCCTCGCGGGTGCCGTCGGCGCCGGGGCGCAGCAGCGCCATGCGGGCGTGCGCCAGGCGGTCCTCGAGGACGGCCTTCTCGACCATGAAACGGCGCAGCTCGGCCTCGTCGGGGGCGAACACCTGGGCGGCGGCGATCTCGGCCTCCAGCTCGCGCATGATGAGTGCGGTGCGCCAGCGCAGCGCGGACTTCGTGACGTGGACGTCGCCGAAGAGGTGGTCCCCGACGTAGAGGATCTCGGCGCCGGTGAGGCCGAGGCTCTGCTCGACCTGGCGGGCGCAGCCGCCGTGGTAGACCTCGCCGGTCTTGAACGGGCCCCAGTGCGGCTGCAGCAGCCCGCGCTCGGCGTCGACCACCCGGTAGACGGGCTCGACCTCGGAGAAGAACCGCGGCTTCGCGGCGGCCACGACGACGATGTCGAACAGGTCGCGCCAGGACCCGGACGGCACGTGCCGGTCGAAGGCGTAGCTCATCATCGCCTTCGTGTACGACCAGTCGCTGTTGGTGATCAGCAGCAGCCGCTTCCCGGCCTGCCGCTGGTCGATCAACGTCGGCGCGGTGTCGGGGTCGATGTCGCAGAAGCGGTCCGGGTCGGCGACGATCTCGGCCTTCAGCGCGCCGGTGGTGTGCGACTCGTCCAGCGCGGCCGACACGATGCGGTACAGCTCGTCGTAGCCGAGCGGGCCGGGGATGGTGCCGTCGTCGAGGCGGTCGACGAACTGGGCGTAGAGCGCGGACTCCGAGATGGTGAACAGCGTGTTCATGAACCGGAACCGCGGGTTGCTGAGGTCGACGGTGACGCCGTTGTAGGTGGTGCGCAGCTCGTCGAAGGACAGCTGGCGGGTGCCGTGCTGAGCCTGGATGACGTAGCCGAACCGGGTGGCCTTGACCAGGTTGCCGAGGTCGAGGTCGATGACCAGGCCCTGCAGGTACCGGTCGGGCTCGAACACCAGGCCGGCGACGGGGTAGTCGCCGGCCGCCAGCACCCGCGTGGCGTGCTCGAACGCCGTCCGCTCCCACTGCTGCGTGCGGTAGTGGATGAGCGTGTAGTCCATGTCGTAGCCGATGGCCTGCACCGAGCGCAGGTTGAGCGTGCGGTTGGCGTAGACACCGCGTTCCAGCCCGTCCGGAGGCGTCATGTTCCAGAGCCTAGAGGCTGGGACACCCGCCCAGCGGGAGGTCCGTCACGTCGTGGCGGGGTCGTTCACCTGGTCCATGACGTAGATGACGGCGCCGCCCGGGTCCTGGTAGGTGGCCATGAAGCCGCCGGGGATCTCGTTGGGCTCCTCGAGGACGCCGAGCGAGTCGGGCTTGGCGGCGTGGAACGCCTGGACGCTGTCGACGACGAACAGCGGGCCGACCGGCGCGTCGGCGTCGTGGGAGTCGAGCATCAGCTGGACGCCGGTGCCGGGCAGGGTGAGTGCGACGGTGGCGTCGCCCTCGCGCCAGGCCTCGTCGAAGCCGAGGTCGTCGCGGTAGAGCGCGAGCGAGGCCTTGAGGTCGGACGTCGGGACGAACAGGAACTCGAGCTTCATGACGGATCCCTTTCGGACGCAGTGCCGTAACTGGATTTGAGCATAGCGTAACGGCATTATGGTGTCATGCACGAGTGGGTTCCGGTGTCGACGTCGGCGAAGGGCCGGCTCGTGCGCGCGGCGGTCGAGGCGTTCGGCGCGCGTCCGTTCGGCACGGTGACGGTGGGGGAGCTGGCGGCCGCGGCGGACGTCACGACGGGCGCGCTCTACCACCACTTCGGCAGCAAGCGTCGGCTCTACGCCGTCGTGCACGAGGATGTCGAGCGGCGGCTGCTCGACCGGATGGAGGGCGCGATCGGGGCCGCCGGCCTCGCGGCGGGCCTGCTGACCGGCTTCGACTTCGCCGTCGGGGCGGGCTTCCCGCAGCTGCTGGGCGCGGCACCCGCCGGAGGGGAGCCGGACCGGCTGGCCGAGCTGCTCAGCGCCTATACGGCCCGCGTCTCGCCGGTGCTGGGCTGGGTGCTCGCGGCGGCGTGGCGAGCCGCGGTGCTGGCTGCCGGCGTCGATCCGGGCGCGGCCCGGGCGGCGCTCAGGGCACTGTCGGTGCGGTACCCGTGACCGGCAGGCCCGCGGCGGCCCACGCGTGGAAGCCGCCGATCAGGTCGGTCGCGTTGACCAGCCCGAGGTCGCGCAGCGACACGGCGGCGAGGCTGGAGGCGTAGCCCTCGTTGCAGAACACGATCACGGTGCGTCGCGGGTCGTCGGCCTGCTCGAGGCGGTGCGGGCTGGTCGGGTCCAGCCGCCACTCGAGCACGTTGCGGTCCACGACCAGCGCGCCGGGGATGGTGCCGTAGCGCTCGCGGTCGGCGGCCGGGCGGGTGTCGACCAGCAGGGCGCGCTCGTAGGTGACGGCGTGCGCGGCCTGCTCAGGGGTGAGCCGGACCAGCCGCGACCGGGCCGTGTCCAGCAGCGTCTCGACGCGCGGGCTCATCGGGCCGGCTCCGGCTCGTCGGTGAGGACGGTCCGCACGCGCCGCAGCGCGCCGGCGCCGTCGACCTCGTAGTAGCCCATCGCGGTCAGCGGCGGCGAGTACGCGTGCACTGTCACGGCGGGCGCCGGGTCGGTGTTGACGACGTCGTGCACGTGGCCGACCGGGAACCCGACGCCGCGGCCGTCGCGCAGCCGCCGCTCGCTCAGCCCGGCCGCCGCCGGCCGCCAGAACCGCTCGGTGACGGTGCCGGACACCACGGTCAGGGCGCCGAGCGAGCCGGCGTGATCGTGCAGCTCGGTGGACTGCTCCTGCGTCCAGCTGATCAGCCAGACGTCGGTGTAGGGGTCGCTGGACAGCCGCACCGACCAGCGCTCGTCCGAGTCGAACTGGACGGGGTGCCGGCCGTCCCGCACTTCGGCGGCGACGGTGCTGGTCAGCTCGACGAGGTCGTGCAGCGAGACAGGCGTCGGCCCGTCGAGGCGGGCGGGACGAGGCAGGGCGATGGTCATGGCCGATCTCCGGTGGACGAGCCGAAATGGGGTCTGAAGGAACCGGAGGTCAGCGACAGATGGCCGTGCAGGTGCGCTTCAGATCGATGTGGCGTCGCATGACGAGCACCAGCGCGGAAGCCTGCATGTGGACGATAATCCCCAGTGAATCGCTAGGAATCAAGCGTTGTCCGGATGTTGAGATGATCATGGCCCTCACGAACTACTTGATCGCCCCCATCGACAACCCGCGGACGAGCTGCTTCTGTGCCACCCAGCCGGCCAGGACGACCGGCAGCGAGGCCAGCGTCGCGGCGGCGGCCAGCTGGGCCCAGTAGAGGCCCTCGCTGGTCATGAAGCCGACCAGGAACAGCGGCACTGTCGCGGCCTGCGAGGCGGTGAGGTTGACGGAGAAGAAGAACTCGTTCCACGCGAAGATCACGCAGATCAGCGCCGTCGCCGCGAGGCCGGGCGCGACCATCGGCAGCAGCACCTTCAGCATCGTCTGGCGCAGCGAGGCGCCGTCCATCGCGGCCGCCTCGAGCACCTCGGCCGGGATCTCCTGCAGGAACGAGCGCATCATCCAGACCGCGATCGGCAGGTTCATCGCCGTGTACAGGACGACCAGTGTCCAGACGTTGTCCAGTGCGCCGATCTGCCCGGCGATCACGTAGATCGGCACGATCACGGCGACGACCGGCAGCATCTTCGTCGAGATGAAGAAGAACAGCACGTCCTGCGTCTTCTTCACCGGCCGGATCGCCAGCGCGTACGCCGCCGGCACCGCGAGCGCCAGCACGAGCAGCGTCGACATCGTCGTCGCGAACAGCGAGTTGAGGAAGTACGGCCAGGCGCCGGCGTCGAACAGCGCCCGGAACTGCTCCAGCGTCGGGGTGAAGAACAGGCTCGGCGGGTCGGTGTAGGCGTCGGCCTCGCGCTTGAAGGCGGTGATCACCATCCAGAGCACCGGGAAGAAGAAGACGATCCCGATGATCCAGGTGAGCACGGTCAGCAGGCCGGCGGACCGGCGGCGCTGGCCGGTGACGGCGACGGCGGCGGTGGTCATCGGTCCTCCTGGACGAACGAGCGGAACAGCAGCCGCAGCGCGAGCGTCGCGACGACGATGGTGCCGATGACGACGACCACGCCCATGGCCGCGGCCTGGCCGACGTCGAAGCCGAGGAACGCACGCTGGTAGATGTAGAAGGGCAGGTTCGAGCTGGCGGTCCCGGGACCGCCCTGGGTCATGATGTAGATCTGGTCGAACGTGTTGACCACGTAGATCGCGCCCAGCAGGACGCCCAGCTCGATGTAACGGCGCAGGTGCGGCAGGGTGATCGAGCGGAACGTCCGGACGGCGCCGGCGCCGTCGACCTGCGCGGCCTCCAGCACGTCGCGGCCCTGGCTCTGCAGCCCCGCCAGCACGAGCAGCGTCATGAACGGCGTCCACTGCCAGACCAGCGCGGTGATGACGGAGACCAGCGGCGCGGAGCTGGTCCAGTCGTAGTCGCCCAGGCCGAACGGCGAGAGCACGAAGTTCACGATGCCGAACACCGGGTCGAACATCATCGTGCCCCAGAGCAGCGCGCTGGCCACCGGCATGATGAGGAACGGCGTGATGACCAGCGTCCGCACCACCGACCGGCCGACGAACCGCCGATCCAGCAGCAGCGCCAGCGCGATGCCCAGCAGCATCGCGACGATCACGCAGCCGGCGGTGATCACGATCGTGTTGACGGCGGCCTCGCGGAACACCCGGTCGGCGAAGACGTCGGCGTAGTTGGACAGCCCGACGAACCGTTCCGACCCCGGGCGGACCAGGTTCCACGAGTTCAGCGAGTACCAGAGCGTGACGAGGAACGGGATCTGCGTCACGAGGATCGCGAAGACCAGCGCGGGCAGCAGCGGCGCCCGGCGCCGCCAGCCCTCGCGGCGCGCGGAGTAGGCCGGCGCGGGCGACGGGGCGGCCGGCCGCGGCGGGACGGCGGTGGTGGCGACGTCGGTGCTCACGATCCGTCCTCCTCTTGGTAGGACTCGCCGACGGTCTCGGCGTAGCGCTGCGCCTGGTCGAGGGCCTCGTCGATGCTGATCTGCCCGGCGATGGCGGCGGAGATCTGCTGGCCGACGCGGGTGCCGAGGTCCTGGAACTCCGGGATGGCGAGGAACTGGATGCCGTCGTAGGGGACCGGCGCGGTCATCGTGTGCTCCTGGTCGGCGACCTCCATCGACGACAGCGTCGGCTCGGCGAACGCGGCCGCGACCTCGGCGTACTCGGGGATCTCATAGGTGGAGTTGCGGCTGCCCGGCGGCACCCGCTCCCAGCCGAGCTCGTCGGCGACGAGGTGCGGGTACTGCTTGTCGGTCATCCAGGCGATGAAGTCCCACGCCTCGTCCGGGTGGTCCGACGACGACGGGATGCCGAGTGACCAGGTGTACAGCCAGCCGCTGGCGTCGGTCTCGACGACGGGCGCCGGAGCGTAGCCGTTGCTGCCGGCGGTGACGGAGTCGTCCGGGCTCTCGACCACGTTCACCATCGACGTCGCGTCGTACCACATGGCCGCCTGGCCCTGGCCGTACCGCGTCGCGCAGTCGGCGAAGCCGCTGGTGGCGGCGCCGGCCTGGCCGTGCTCGCGGACGAGGTCGACGTAGAACTCGACCGCCTCGCGCACCTCGGGGGAGTCGAGCCGGGCGTTCCAGTCCTCGTCGAACCACTGGCCGCCGAAGGTGTTGATGACGGTGTTCAGCGGGGCCAGGTTCTCGCCCCAGCCGGCCAGCCCGCGCAGGCAGATGCCGGTCATGCCCGGGTTGGCCTCCTCGATCTCGGCGGCCAGGTCGCGCACCTCGGGCCAGGTCGGCCGCTCCGGCATGGTGAGGCCGGCCTCGTCGAACAGGTCCTGCCGGTACACCAGGAACGACGACTCGCCGTAGAACGGGACGGAGTACATGTCGCCCTCGTACGACAGCGACTCGCGGACCGGCGCGATGAAGTCGTCGGTGTCGTAGTCGTCCGTGGCGTCGGCGTAGGGCTGCAGGTCGACCAGCCAGCCGTTCTCGGCCCACATGGCGGTCTCGTAGTTGCTGACCATGATGACGTCGAACTCGCCGCCGCCGGTGGCGACGGACGCGGTGATCTTCGCCCGCGACTCGTTCTCCGGCAGCGACACGAAGTCGACGTCGACGCCGGGGTGCGCCTCGCGGAAGTCGTCAGCCAGCGCGATCGCATCCGTCATCTGCGGGTTCGAGACCACGGCGACGACGATCGTCGTGCCCGAGTCGGAGCCGGACGTCAGCGCGCCGGCCCCGGCGCAGGCGGTCAGCGCGGCCACCGAGCCGGCCGCGGCGGCGAGGCGGGCAGCGGTCCGGCGCCTCATGGTGCCACCTGCGCCTTGACCGTCCCGCCGGACCGGACCAGGTCGAGCACGGCCGGGAACTCGTCCAGCCCGACGGTGTGCGACACCAGCGGGTCGGTGCGCACCTGCCCGGACGCGACCAGCCCGACGGCGTCGCCGAAGCTGTGCAGCACCGCCATCGAGCCGACGACGGTGATCTCGTCGTTGTAGATGCGGAACGGCGACAGCGCGAGCCGCGCGTCGGCGTGAGCGACGCCGAACACCTGCAGCCGGCCGCCGCGGTCGAGCGCGCCGAACGCCGCCTCGAGTGCCGGCACCGCGCCCGTGACGTCGACGGCGGCGTCGAAGCGCTGGGTCGGCAGCTCCGGCACCGACGTCGCGACCTCGGCCGCGCCCAGCTCGGCGGCCAGCGGCAGCTTGCCGGCGGCGAGGTCGACGACGCTGACTCGGGCGCCGGCCGCGGCCAGCAGCTGGGTCATGATCAGGCCCATCGTGCCGGCGCCGAGGACGAGCACTCGCTCTCCGGGCTCCGCGCCGAGCCGCCGCAGGCCGTGCACCGCGCAGGACACCGGCTCGATCAGCGCGCCCTGCGCGAACGTCAGCTCGTCCGGCAGCCGGTAGCAGGACGCGGCCGGGACGGCGACGTACTCGGCGAACGCGCCGTCGACGGTGTCGCCGATGGCGCCCCAGTTCTCGCACAGGTTCCCGCGGCCGCGGCGGCACTGGCGGCAGTAGCCGCAGAACAGCGACGGGTCGACGGCGACGCGGTCGCCGACCGCGAGGCCGGTCGTCACGCCGGGGCCGACCTCGGCGACGACGCCGGCGAACTCGTGCCCCGGGACCAGGGGATAGGGGCTGGGCGGGAACTCGCCCGCCGCGATGTGCAGGTCGGTGCCGCACAAGCCGCACGCGCCCACCGCGACCACCACGCCGCCGGGTGCGGGCGTCGGGTCGGGGACGTCGCGGACGGTGATCTCGCCCGGCTTCTCGATGACGACGGCGCGCATGCAGCCTCCTTGCTGACACCAGCACTGGCGCTCATATGAGCGAATTAGATGCTCATATGTGCACAATGAAGGTTGTATCGCGGTGTCCTGGAACGGTCAAGGGGGTTGTCATGCCACGCAGGGGCCGTCCGCCGGCCGGCGGCGCTGCGCCGATGGGCCCGTCCGACCTGGTGCTCGCGGGCGCCGTGGCCCGCCGCCACTACGTCGACGGCCGGTCGAAGGTCGAGATCGCCGACGAGTTCGGGCTGTCCCGGTTCCAGGTGGCGCGCATCCTCACCGAGGCGCGCGAGCGCGGCTGGGTCCGCATCGAGATCGCGCTGCCCGGGCACCTCGACGACGAGCTGTCGCTGGCGCTGCGCGACGCCGTCGGTGTGCGCGAGGCGGTGGTCGTCGAGGCGCCGTCGCAACCCGAGTCGGCCACCCGCGACGAGCTGGCCGCCGTCGTCGCCGGGCTGGTCAGCGAGAGCGTCCAGCCCGGACAGGTGCTGGGTCTCGCCTGGAGCCGGACCATCGAGGCGATGTCGCGGCGGCTGCAGCGGCTGGCGCCGTGCACGGTCGTCCAGCTGGCCGGGTCGATCGCCGTCGAGGGCGGGTCGGCCGGCACCGTCGAGGTGGTCCGGTCGGTGGCGGCCGCCGCGGGCGGCGAGGCGCTGCCCGTCTACGCGCCGCTGGTGGTCGAGGACGCCGCCACGGCGGCCGGGCTGCGGCGCCAGCGCGAGATCGCCCGCGCGCTGGACCGGTCCCGGTCGCTCGACGTCGCCGTCGTGTCGGTGGGCAGCTGGGGGCCCGGGCTGTCGACCGTGTGGGACGCCGTCACCGAGCCCGAACGGGCCGAGGCGCTGGCCCGCGGCGCCGTCGGCGAGTCCGGCGCCCGGCTGTTCGACGGCCAGGGGCGCGACGTCACCGGCGACTTCGACGAGCGCGTCGTCGGGGTGACGCTGCAGGAGCTGCGCGACACGCCCGTCGTCATCGCCACCGCGTACGGCGCGCGGCGGGCCGAGGCGGCGCTGGCGGCGGTGCGCGGCGGCTTCGTGACGACGCTGGTCACCGACGCGGCACTGGCCCGCCGCGTGCTGGAGCTGGCCGGTCCGTCATCGTCCTGACGCCTGATGTTCGCCCGGGAGGTCTAGGGTTGCCCGGTTCCGGTCCACCAGGGGAAGGACACCCATGCGCATCTCGATCCGCGCCGTCGCGGTGACGGCGGCCCTGACCACCGTCGCCGCGACGCTGGCCGCGGCGGCACCGGCGAGCGGCGGCGCCGCGGCGCTGCGCGTCGCGACCTACAACCTCAGCCTCAACCGCGCCGTCGAGGGCGAGCTCGAGGCCGACCTGTCCAGCGGCACCGACACCCAGGCACAGGCCGTGGCCGAGGTCATCCAGCGCACGCGGCCCGACATCATCCTGCTGAACGAGTTCGACTACGTCGAGGGCGGCGTCGCGGCCGACCTGTTCCGCGACAACTACCTCGAGGTCGGCCAGGGCGGCGCCGACCCGATCGAGTACCCGTACGCGTACGTCGCGCCGTCCAACACCGGTATCCCCAGCGGCTTCGACCTCAACAACAACGGCACCATCGGCGGCGGCGACGACGCCTTCGGGTTCGGCCTGTTCCCGGGCCAGTACGGCATGGCCGTGCTGTCGAAGTACCCGATCCTGGAGGACGACGTCCGCACGTTCCAGAACTTCCTCTGGAAGGACATGCCGGGCGCGCTGCTGCCGACGGCGTTCTACTCGCCTGAGGAGCAGGACGTCCTGCGGCTGTCCAGCAAGTCGCACTGGGACGTCCCCGTGCAGGTCGGACGCCGGACCGTGCACGTGCTGGTCTCGCACCCGACGCCGCCCACGTTCGACGGTCCCGAGGACCGCAACGGCACCCGCAACCACGACGAGATCCGCTTCTGGGCCGAGTACGTGGGCCCGGGCCGGGCGAACTGGATCTACGACGACGAGGGCGCGCGCGGCGGGCTGAAGCCGGGCTCGTCGTTCGTCATCCTCGGCGACCAGAACAGCGACCCCGTGGACGGCGACTCCGTGCCGGGCTCGATCCAGCAACTGCTGGAGAACCCGCGCATCGTCGACCCGCTGCCCACGTCGGCCGGCGCGCCCGAGGCGGCCGTCCTGCAGGGTGGCGCGAACACGTCGCACGAGGGCGACCCGCGCTACGACACGGCCGATTTCGCCGACGGCGCGCCGGGCAACCTCCGCGCCGACTACGTCCTGCCGTCGCGGCAGCTGCGCCCGGTCGGGGCGGGCGTCTTCTGGCCGGTCCGCTCGGACCCGCTGTCGCGTCTGACCGGCGAGTTCCCGTTCCCGACCAGCGACCACCGGCTGGTCTGGGTGGACGTCCGGGTGCCGGGCGGGCGGGGCTGACCTGCGCGCTTGACACGATGTCATCGTCCGCCCGTACCACGGAGGTACGGGCGGACGCACATTGTCAGGCTGTTGTCAGGGTGCTGTAGCTGTTGCGGATCACTCCGGCACGCCATTGTTGTTCCCGCGGGGGGAGGAGTGCCGGACCCGAAGCAGATGTGGGTGGACATGGCAGGCGCCGGCGCCGCACAGCTTGGCCGGCAGCGCGTCTAGCGGGGGGCAAGACCGCTGCCGGCCGGGCACCTTTCCCCGGTGATCACCAGGGAGTGTCGAGGGTACTGAGGGTGTCGGGCGGGTAACCGTCGGCCACGGCGTGCAGGGGCGTGGCCTGGCCCGCACCCCAGGCGTGAGCGAACGCGCGCTCGCCCAGGGCGTCGCGGACGGCCTTGATGGTGTGCTCGTTGTCGGGACGCTCGCACAGCGGTGCCGGGGCGCCGATGGTGTCGCGGACCGCCGCCGCGGCGCCGAGCAGGAACGCGGCGTACGCGGTGTTCTCGTGGTCCTGTGCCACCGATGCCAGCGCCTCGAGGACGCTCGCGGACCGCCAGCGGTCGCCGAGCTCCTGGTGTTCGGCCAGGCTCTCGTCGAGCAGGTGGATGGCGCGTTCGAGCCGGCCCTGACGGCGCGCGACCACCCCCAGCTGGTTGAGCGACCAGCCGACGCCCTCGCGATAGCCGAGCCGCTGCGCGCGGCCGAGACTCTGGTGCAGCAGCCGCTCGGCGGTGGTGAAGTCGCCGGCGTAGAGCGCGACGGCGCCGAGGTTGAGCTGCGACCAGGTGATGCCCTCGCCGTCGCCGGCCTGCTGGAAGTGGGTCAGCGCCGCCTGGGAGTAGTCGCGGGCGCCGTCGAGGTCCATCCGCAGCCACGAGACGAACCCGAGGTAGTGCCGGGCCCAGGCGATGCCCGACTTGTCGCCCAGCTGCTGGTAGAGGTGCAGGCTCTCGACGTGCAGCTGGAGGGCGGCGTCGTAGTCGGCGCGCTCGCGGGCGATGCTGCCCAGGTGCCGCAGCGTGAGTGCGGCGCCTGCGGCGTCGTCGAGCCGGCGGTAGAGCGCGAGCGCCTGCTCCAGCCGTTCGGCGGCGACGTCGTACTCGCACTGCAGGAACGCGAGGTAGCCGGCGCCGCGCGACGCGCCCGCGAGCGCCGCCGGGGCGACGGGGTCCGGCCCGGCCTGGGCGATGCGTAACGCCGACTCCAGCCAGTCGCGGCCCTCGGAGTAGTGGCCGCGCAGGTAGAAGTACCGCCACAGGGCGGCGGCCATCCGCATCGACTCCGCGCCCAGCTCGCGGCTGATCGCCCGCCCGAGCGCGACCCGCAGGTTGTCCAGCTCGAGGTCGAGGTGATCCAGCGTCGCGGCCTGCTGGTCGGTGCCGACGGCACGCTCGGCCCGCTCGGCCAGCTCGACGTAGTAGCGCAGGTGCCGCTGCTCGATGATCGTGCGCCGGCCGCCGTCGTCGAGCCGCCGGTCGGCGTACTGCCGGATGACGGAGAACATCGAGTACCGCGCCTCGGCGGCGTCGCGGTCGACCAGGATCAGCGACTTGTCGATCAGCCGGCCGGTGAGGTCGAGGACGCGCTCGTGGCAGGCGTCGGTCTGCTCGGTGCAGAACACCGTGACGGCGGCCGTCAGCGTCCAGCCGCCGGAGAACGTCGACACCGCCTCGAAGAACTCCCGCTCCTCGGCGCTGAGCAGCTGGTAGCTCCAGTCCAGCGCGGCGTCGATGGTCTGCTGGCGCAGCGGCGCGGTGCGGCTGCCGCCGGAGAGGATGCGCGACGACGAGTCCAGCTCGTCGGCGATCTGCTCGATGGTCAGGACGTTGACGCGGGCCGCCGCGAGCTCGATCGCCAGCGGGATGCCGTGGACGCTCCGGCACACCCGGCTGACCTGCAGCAGCCGGTCGTCGCGCGGGTGCACGCCGTGGGCGGCGGCGCGGGCCAGGAACATCCGGACGGCGTCGGCCTCGCGGATCTCCTCCGGCTCGGCCCGGGACGGCGGCACGGCCAGCGGCTGCACCTGCCGGACCACCTCGCCAGGCGCGCGCAGCAGCTCGCGGCTGGTGGCCAGGATGGTCAGCCGCGGGCAGCGCTGCAGCAGGACGGTGCACAGCCACGCGCAGGTCTCGACCACGTGCTCGCAGTTGTCGAGCACGACCAGCAGCTGCCGCGAGCCGATGTGCTCGGCCAGCGCGTCGACCTCGGCGCCGGCGTCGGAGGCCGGCCGCAGCCCGACGGCCGCCGCGACCGCGTCGGTGACCTCGGGACCGTCCGGCCGGGCGGCCAGCGGCGCCCAGCAGATGCCGGCCTCGAACTGCGGGCGCACCTCGTTGGCGACCGCGACCGCGAGGCGGGTCTTGCCGACCCCGCCCAGCCCGGTGAGCGTCACCAGCCGGACGCCGCCGTGGCTCAGCAGCGACGACAGCTCGGCCAGCTCGGAGGCCCGGCCGATCATCGTGTCTGACGGCAGCGGCGGCCCCTGGACCTGTGGTGCGTAGACCGTGGGGGAGCGGCGCAGCGACTCGGTGAACACGGCGAAGTCGGTGTCGGAGAGGTTCAGAGCGGTCGCCAGTAGCCGCACCGTCAACGGGCGCGGTGCGCGGCGCCGCCCGCGCTCCAGCGCGGCGACGGCGTCAGAACTGAGACCGGCTTTCTCCGCGAGCTCTTCCTGCGACAGGCCGGCAGCTAGCCGGTACCGCCGCAGCAGGCTCGCGAAATCGTCGATCTCATTGCTGGCCGACACGCCTTGTTACCTCCGAGATGACCCGGTAGCTGTGAAATCGTACCGGGTGATCTTGGGGGTATCCGATGCGGTCGAGCAAGTGATTCCGTGATTGTCACCAACGGGACTTCTCGCCTCGGCGGCTGACGGCTCGCTCGGAGCGCCCGCTGGGTCGGTGGATCATGTGGAACCGCAGGTGAGCGGCGTTCGGCGGGTCGACCGCCTGGGTGCAGTCGGCTGTGCTGGTGTCTCAGAACCTCCAGACCTCGGCGACGGCGACGAAGGCGCTGGAGGACGGGCGTTCCGGCGTGCCGCCCCGGATGATCTCCCCGGGCAGCCTCCGGCCCCTCACCTCGATGGACGCGACGGCGCTCGGGCCGGTGACCAAGCTGAGGCTGTGCACGCGCCCGCCGAGGTCGAACTCGTCGGTCGCGAACGCCCGCCGGTCGAGCACGTCCGCGATCCGCACGGTCACGTCCCCGGCCCGCGCGTGGGTGCCGAGGGCGAGGTCGTTGACGATGTGGACGGCGCGCCGCTCGATCCGCGGCTCGGGCCACGGCAGGCCCTCGGCCTCGGGGAAGAACCTGGTGAACGTCCGCTCCAGCCAGGAGCCGAGGTCAGGGCGGTCGGTGAGCACGCGTACACCCCCGTCGTGCCAGAGCACGATCGCCGCGCCGGCGCCGTGGGTGGACCAGTCGACCGTCCAGACAGACGCGTAGGCGCTGACCTCGTCGCGGTGGATCAGCTGGACGCCGGGGTTGGCGCCGACGAGCACGACCTTGCGCTGGGCCGGCTCGGGACTGGCGTCGGCGATGGATGGGAGGGCGAGCCCAGCTGTGACGCCGGCGGCGGTGGTGGCGCCAGCGCGGAGCAGCCGGCGGCGGGTCAGGTCCGGCCGCGTCTCGTGTGGTGGTGTCATGGGCCCAGCCGACCGGGGCAGGCGCCGGCGCCGCCATGAATTCGAGTACGTTCGAATCGTGACGGTCCGGATCCCGATGACGGCCGACGCGCTGGGCCGGTCGCGGTTCGGCATCTCGCCGTGCGCCGAGGTCGTCGGCAGCCTGCGCGCGCTGCACCGTCCGTCGCCCGGATCGCCGCACCTGATGCGGTGGCGGGCGCGGGCGCTCGACGTCGTGCCGGCCGCGCCGCTGAGCCTGCTCGCCGCGCTGACCGGCAGCACCGTGTACATCCTCGACCTGCTGACGCCGCCGCCGGACGCCGCGGTGACGACGATCGGCGACGAGGCGGCGGCGATCGCGGCGACGCCGGCCGAGCTCACCGAGTACCAGCTGGACATCGCCTTCCGCGGCCGGGCCGTCCCGCCGGCCGTGGCCGAGAGCGTCGGCGGCCCGGCCCGGCTCGAGGAGCTGCGCCAGCCGATGCCCGCCGTCGTCGCCGAGGCGCTGGCCGGGGGAGCAGTGGCGTTCGTGGCGCGGGTGGCCGACGCCATGCGGACGTACTTCGAACTGGTGGTGGCGCCGGACTGGCCGCGCGTGCTGGACGTGCTGACCGCCGACGTCGCCTACCGCGGCGACCGCATGGCCCAGCACGGCGCGCTGGCCCTGCTGGACGACTTCCACCCGTCGGTGCGCTGGGACGACGGTGCGATCGTGGTGCGCAAGCCGTTCGAGCTGGTGGTCGACTGGCCGCACGACGGTCTGCTGCTGGTGCCGAGCACCGGCCTGAGCGACGGCGTGCTGCTCAACGCCGAGCGCCCGACGACGCCGTCGATCCTGTACCCGGCCCGCGGGCTGCACGCCCTGTGGTCGGCGGCGGGGTCCGCGGCGCCGGCCGACGTCGGTGAGCTGATCGGGCACACCCGCGCGACCCTGCTGGCCGCCCTGGACGTCCCGCGTACGACCGCCGAGCTGGGTCGCCGCGAGGCGCTGTCGGCGGCGACCGTCTCGTATCACCTCGCGATCCTGCACCGCACCGGCCTGGTGGCGCGCCGCCGCACCGGCCGCCGCGTCGTCTACACCCGCACCGACCTCGCGGCCGCCCTGCTCGGCCCGTCGGCATGACCGGCCGCTCGCTGTCGTCGTGGCGGTGGGGCGCCGGCCCTTGATCGTCCGTCGCATCAGAAGGGCACTGAGCTTCCCCCAAATCGTGGAGGGTTTCCCTTTACGCTGCTTCCAGCATAGCGGAGTTCTCGTAGTCGATGGGCGATTTCATGCCGCACGAACTGTGACGCCGACGACAATTATAGAAATCTACGACCCAGTCGATAATGACGCGTTTCGCTTCGTCGCGGGTCGTAAAGTGGTGCCGCGACAATACCTCGTGTTCCAGGGTGGAGAAGAACGATTCCGCGGCGGCGTTGTCGAAACACGACCCGACCCTTCCCATCGACTGGGTGATCTTCAGATCACGGCAGAGTTCGGTGAAGTCGTGCGCGGTGTAGGTGGACCCGCGGTCGGTGTGGAAGACCACCCCGGCCACGACCCCGCCACGGGCAGCGACGGCCATCTTGATGGTGTCAGCTGCCAGGACGGCATCCGGGTGCGGGCTGGTGGCGTAGCCGAGCAGCCGCCGGGAGAACAGGTCGATCGCCGTGGACAGATACAACTTGCCCTCGTCGGTGGGTATCTCGGTCATGTCGCCGACCCACCGACAGTTCGGTGCTTCGGCGGTGAAGTCACGATTCACCAGATCAGCGAACGGGATCGCCCGCTTATCCGGGCGGGTGGTGTTCTTCCGCCGTTTCTTCGCCCGCGCGACCAGGCTCTGTCGTTTCATCGAATCGGCGACCGTCTTCTCACCCACCGTCCAGCCGGCCTCACGCAGATCGGCGTGAATACGCGGCGATCCGTGCAATTCACGCGACTCGGTGAACGCCTTCTTCACGGCGGCGTCGAGCTCGTCGCGGCGCTGCTGCCTGGGTGTGGGTGGCCGGTCGTGCCACTTGTAGAACCACGACTGCGACACCTCCAACGCCCGGCACGTCACCGCGTGCGGTACCTGGTGGCTGGTCCTCTGGTCGGCGATGAACGCAGCCAGGCTCACCGCGTCGCCTCCTTCACCCACAGGACCACGGATCGCTTGAGCACGTCACGCTCCATCCGCAACTCCGCGACCTCGCTGCGCAACCGGGCCAGCTCGGCCCGATCGTCGCTGGTCAGGCCATCGGCCTCGCCGCGCTCGACCCGGTCCTTCTTCACCCAGTTACGCAGCGTCTCCGACCCGATCCCCAGGTCACGAGCGACCTGCGCGATCGGCTTGTTCGTCTCCCGAACGATCCGAACAGCTCCCTCACGGAACTCCGGATCGAACTTTCGTCTCGTCTCAGGCATCGCCACTCCTTATAGCCGATGCCTCCACACTTCGGGGGAACCTCACACCGCCTCCAGGTGAGTGTCGCCGGTCGGCTGGTGTTCAGGTGACCGGGTGCGGATGGGTCCGATGGCTTCGGGTTCGACCGGGTAATGGTGGCCGGCGGGGGTGGTCCACCAGGTGGTGCCGTGTGGGTCGGTGGTGATGGTGAAGGCGTGCCAGGTTTTCGCCCGGTGGTGGCCGGTGTGCAGTGCCCAGGTGTTGTCGGGGGCGGTGGTGCCGCCGCGGGCGTAGGGGGTCTGGTGGTCGATCTCGGCTTCGGTGGCGGTGCGGTGGCAGGTGGGGAACCGGCAGGTCCGGTCGCGGGCGATGACGTGTGCGGCCAGCGCGGCCGGTGGGGTGTAGGTGGTGTGCCCGTACTCGAGTAGGCGGCCGTCGGCGGGGTCGGTGAGCAGCCGGCGCAGGGTGGCGTCGGCGGTGATGCGGCGGGCGGTGGCGGCGGTGATGGGTCCGTATCCGTCGAGCTCGCCGGGCACGCCGTCGTCGCCGAGCAGCGCGGTGATCGGCACGGTGACCTGCACCGTGGCGGCGCGTCCTCGGCGGCGCCCGAGAACCACCGGCCCGCCAGAACGAGCTGGCCGGGCGGCGTGATCCGGCCCGGCGGTGTCGCCGTGCCCGGCTGGGTCGGCCGGTCCGTTGGCCTCGGCCGGGCTGCCCGGTCGTGCGAGGTGGTCCGGCGCGGCGGTGTCGTCCTGCTCGGCGGTGTTGGTGGGTCTGTCGTGGGCGGCGGGTCTGCTTGCGTGAGGGTGCTGGATCGGCACGGTGGGGTGGGCGTGGCCTGGCGGGCCGGTGGGGGTGGATCCGTTGAGGCCGTCCGGTTGGCGGTCGGGGCCGTGTGCGTCGGGGTCGGGCGGGCGAGCGGGCGCGGTGGGTGTGGTGGCGTGGGCGGTGGTGCTGGTGCAGGTGGGGTTGCAGCAGCCGAGGTGGCCGGTGTCCAGTGCGGTCCAGGCCAGGCCGGTGAGCAGGTCGAAGCGGAGTTGGTCGAGGGTGCGTTGGTCGCCGGTGGTGCGGGTGTGGCGGGCGGCGGCGTCGGTGGCGATCCACAGCGCGGTGAGGTCTTCGGCCGGTCCGCAGAGGGTGAGGGTGGCCATGCCGTCGTCGCCGCCGGGCTCGGGCCGGGACACGTAGCGGCGGTCGGCGGCTCGGGTGCGGCGGGTTTCCGCGGCGGCGGGGTCGGCGGCGATGACCTCGCGGCGCAGCCGCTGGTCCAGCGCCCAGCGGGTGCGGGTGGCGGCGTCGGGGAGCACGGTGGTCTCGACCCGCCGCCGCAGTGCGGGGTCGGTGAGGCAGCGGGTGCGCTCGGCGATCAGCCGTGCCTTGTCCGCGTCGATCAGGCCTGTCGCGAGGGCGGTGAAGGTGTCGGGGAGGTCCTCGAGCAGTTCGACGGCGAGCGCGACCCGCCCGGTCGCACGGCCCGGCGTCCACCGCAATGCCAGCGACACCTCGTCGCCGGCGGCCTCGACCGCCCGGTGGGTGTGCCCGCCGGACAACTCGTCAGGGGCGCCGCAGCGCTGGTAGGGCGGCCGGGTGGCCAGCTCGGCGAACACCCGCAACAGTGCGGCCTCGTCGTGGGCGAGCTGACGTTGCCGCGCCAGCGCCACCACGATCAGCTCGTGCGGGGACAGCCGGGTGAGGTCGACCCGGGCGAGCAGGGCCGCCAGCTCGGCACCCGGCGGTGCGGTGGCCAGCAAGTCGATCGGATCGGACATCACCCATCACCTTCTCGTCCACGATGCGACGCTCCCGTGTGAAGAGCGCAGGCCACCCCGTGGGCCCGGTCGGGCTGGGATGGACGACCGCAGGCACACTGACCGGCCTGCGACCGTGGACGAGGTGAGAGCACCTGGCGTGATGCCCTGCTTCAACGCCCGGGAACCCACTGCTACCGCTCCCGGTGACGGCTCGAACAACTGAAGATGATCTTATCGAACAGGTGTCCGGCCCGCAACTCGGTGCCGGGGGCGAGGAAGGGCGCGACAGCCGCTGGATAGATTGTCGCCCGACAACGGCGCGGGCGGAGGGGCGATGGTGCGACGGACGGCGACGGCGCTCGTGGCGGCCGCGCTGCTCCTCGGCCCGGTTCCGGCCGCCGCCGGGGCGGCCGGCTATGAAGCGGCCCCCACAACGAGCGGCGCCGAGGTCCGGCCGAGCGACTGCTTGGTCGCCGTCCCGACCGGGGGCGAGTGCGGCGTCCTGACCGTCCCGGAGTACCGCGCCGACCCGGGCAGCCGGACCGTCGAGCTGCCCTACGTCCACGTCCGCTCCGACAATCCGACCGAGCCGCCGCTGGTGTTCATGAACGGCGGCCCGGGCTCGGGCTCGCTGCAGCTGGCCGGCTACTTCTCCTACGGTCTCGGGCTGCGCGAGACCCGCGACGTCGTCGTGCTGGAGCAGCGCGGCGGCGCCCGCAGCACGCCGTCGCTGCAGTGCCCGGGCGCGGCCGCCGCCATGGCCGACGCGTTCACCACGGCCGAGGACCCGTACGAGGAGTTCGAGCCGGCCGCGATCGCGATGCGCGACTGCCTGGACGACTTCGAGGCCGAGGGCGGCGACCCACGCGGCTACACGGTCGCCGAATCGGCCCTGGACCTGCGCGATCTGCGCGAGGCGCTGGGCTACGACAGCTGGTCGGTGTACGGGCTGTCGTGGTCGACGCAGGTCATGGCCGAGGCCGCGCGCATCGACCCGGCCGGCGTCGACGCCGTCGTGCTCGACTCGTTCAGCGCGCCCGACCGCGACTTCGCGGCGACGGCGTACGAAGGCCTCGAGCTGTCGCTGGACCGGCTCGGTGAGCGGTCCGGCGGCGACTTCCCGGACCCGTACGCCGACCTGCTGGCCGCCGCGGACCTGCTCGACGCCGACCCGGTCGCCGTCGACGGGCACAACCCGGTCACCGGCCGGGCGCGCACCTTCGAGCTCACCGGCGACGACCTCGTGACGTTCGTGCACGCCGGCCTCTACGACGTCGAGCTGCTGCCCGTCATCCCGTACCTGCTGGACCGCCTCGCCGACGGGAACACGGGCGCCCTGAGCACGCTGGTCGACATCGGCGTCGAGGAGCTGACCAGCCACACGCTCGGCCAGTACTGGGTCATGCAGTGCCAGGACGAGGTCCCCTTCCGCCGCGCCGGCGCCGGCCGCGCGTCGCCGCTGATCGAGTGGCTGGTCGCCGACGAGGTGGTCTGCGCCGAGCTGGGGCTGACGTCCCCGCCGCTGCCGCCGGCGCCGGTCGCGTTCACGCAGCCGGCGCTGGTCCTGGCCGGCGGCGAGGACCCGGTGACGCCCGCGGCGGTCGCGGACGAGGCGTCGGCCGGGCTGCCGGACCGGCAGTTCCTCGAGTTCGCCGGCGTCGGCCACGCCGTGCTGCTGAACAGCCGGTGCGGACGCGAGAGCATCGCCGCCTGGCTGGCCGACCCGGGCACCGACGTCACGGAGCTGTGCGACCGCGCGACGCCCGCGTACGGCGTCGTCGGCGCGGGCGACCTGCACCCGACGACGAGGGTGGCGCAGGCCGCGCTCGCGGTCGACGACGGCGACTGGGCCGCGGCCGCGCTCCCGGCGGCGTTCGCCGTGCTCTGCCTGGGCTGGCTGATCGGCTGGCTGGCCCCGGTCGTCGCCGGCCGCCGGCGGGACGGCGCGGGCGGCGTGGTGGCCGTCCTGACCGCGGGCATCGCGCCAGTGGCCGGGACGGTGTTCCTGCTGGCCGCCGGTGGGCTGATCTGGGTCGCCGCGGGCGCGCTGCCGACCCAGCTGGTGGTCGGCGTGCCGCCGGCGGTGCCGTGGCTGGGCCTGCTGCTGGTCGCCGGCGCGGCGGGGATCGTGCTCACCGCGCGCCGGACGACGTCCACCCGCGGCCGCGTCGCGCTGGCCGGGGCGGGCCTGCTCTGGCTGGCGTTCGCCGCCTGGTTCGTCATCATGGTCGTTCTGCCCAGCTGACCGGCCGCGACCCGGTAGGCTGGCGGCCGCCGGGCGCACACCTGTACCAGAGGAAACCATCGATGAATCGCGTCGCCCGAGGCGTCACCGCCGTCGCTGCCGTGTTGCTGCTGGCCTCCTGCTCGTCCGACGACACGCCCGCGGCGGGCGAAACGGACGAGACGGGTGCAACGGACGAGGCCGCCGCCACGTCCGTCCTCGAAGACCTGACCGCCGACGAGTTCTGCACCATGCTCTCCGCCGAGACGATCGAGCCGGCCCTGGGCGTCGTCGTCGAGGGCAGCGAGGGGATCGAGCGCGGCCGGGCGCCGGTCATGCGCGTCCCGTACTTCCTGTCGCGCACGTGCGATTACGACACCGACACACTCCCCGGCATCGGGACCGACCTGGCCACCGAGTGGGACGAGGACGACTCGGACGCCGACGTCCTGGACCGCGCGTTCACCGACATCGTGGCCGAGGCCGTCGGTGCCTACGAGGAGGTCCCCGACCTCGGTGTGGCGGCGGGCTACGGCGAGAATCCGATGCTCGCCCAGGCCGAGGTCGCGACCGGGGTGCTCGCGGTGGTGCTCCGCAGCGCCGGCGACGAGCGGCTGCTGCTGACGGTGTCGACGACCGGGCGGGCGACGCTGGACCAGCTCCGCCCGCTGGCCGAGGAACTGGTCGCGAACCTCGAGCCCGTCCTGGGCTGACTCCGCCTCCACCCACGGTCGGACCCGGAACCCGCTCGCGGGGCGATGTGCCGCCCCGCGAGCCGTCCGTAGCGTCGCTGACCACCGGAACCCACCGTGGAGGCGACCATGACCGACATCCAGAGCGTCCAGACCGTCCCCAGCTTCGACGTCCTGGCCGGCGCCGACTGCGTCCTGCTCACCACGTTCCGTCGTGACGGCACGGCCGTCGCGACGCCGCTCGCGCACGTTGTCGAGGACGGCGTCGTCTACGTGAGCACCATGGCGGACAGCGGCAAGGTGAAGCGGCTGCGCCGCGACGCGACCGTGACGATCGCGAACTGCACGCTGCGCGGCAAGCCCACTGGGCCGACCTACCACGGCGTCGCGACGGTGCTGTCCGGCGAGGAGGGCGAGCGCGCGATTAGGCGCACCGAGGTGAAGCACTGGGTGAACCGCCCGATCCACTTCTACCAGCGCCGGCTGCGCCGCCGGGTCGTCGTCGGCCTGGCGATCCGCCCGGCACCCCTGTCCTGACCGGCCGGAACGGTGGCACCATGGTGGACATGACGCCGGATCCGGCCTGCCGGCTGGAGGAGGACCTGCGGCGCGCCGACGTGCGGCTGCCGCGGCTGTCGCCGGTGTTCGACGTCGTCATCCCGGCCGCGGTGCTGGCCGTGCTGGTGGCCGCCGCCGCGGCGGGCGCGTTGGCCGGCGAGGTCCGCCCCCTCGGCCTCGCGCTGCTCGCGGTCGCCGCGGTGCCGTGGGTGCACTGGCTGCGGCGCGGCGACGAGGGCCCGTCGTGGTGGTTCGGGGTCGCGGCGCTGACGCCGATCGCCGTGCTGTCCGCCGGGTGGTGGTTCGCGACGCCGCTCGGCCTGGGCGCCGGCGCGGCGCACGTCCTCCTGGCGCTGCCGGTGCTGCTGCTGGTCGCGATGGTGCTCGCGTTCGCACCGGCCGCGATGGCGGGCGGGCTCGCGGCGGGCGCGTACCTCGCGTACGGCGGCCCGCTGGTGGTCGCCTGGCTGTCCGGGCAGCCCGGCGCGACGACGTCCGCGGTGCTGCTCTGGCACGCCGTGGCGGCGCTGGCCGCCGTCGCCGGGTACGCCGTGCGGCTCACGGTCCAGCTGTCCGCCCGGGTGGCGGAGGCGCAGGTGGCGCGCGACCGCCAGCGCCGCGCCGACGAGCGCCGGGCCGTCGCCCGCGACGTCCACGACGTCGTCGCCCACACGCTGTCGGTCACGATGCTGCACGTCACCGCCGCCCGCATGGCGGTACGCCGCGGCTCGTCCGGCGCCGCCGAGGAGGCGCTGCAGGAGGCCGAGCGGCACGGCCGGGCCAGCCTCGCCGACGTGCGCCGGGTGGTCCGCGTGCTGCGCACCGACGGCGCCGCGCCGCAGCCCACGCTGGCCGACGTCGAGACGCTGGCGCACAGCTACCGCGCCGCCGGCCTGCCGGTCGACCTCTCGACGTCGCTGGACGGCGCCGGCCCGCCGGCCGCTGAGCTGGCCGTCTACCGCGTCCTGCAGGAGGCGCTGGCCAACGCCGCCCGGCACGGCCGCGGCCCGGCGACGGTGGACCTGCGGGTGGCCGACGGCGGCATCGCGCTCACAGTCGCGAACCCGGCCGCGAACCCGGCCGTTGCCCCGCCGCCGGGCCCGGCGCCCGGGCACGGGCTGCGCGGCATGGCCGAGCGGATGGCCGCGGCCGGCGGGACGGTGTCGGCCGGCGCCGACGGCGACCGCTGGGTGGTCCGCGCCGTGGTCCCGGCCGTGGTCGCGTCCGTCGTCCCGGCGGACCGGGCGTGATCCGCGTCCTGCTGGTCGACGACCAGCCGCTGGTCCGCGCCGGGCTGCGTCGCATCCTGGAGCCGCAGGACGGCGTCGTCGTGGCCGGCGAGTGCGACGACGGCGACCAGGTGCCGGCCGCGGTCGCCGGCCACCGGCCGGACGTCGTCGTCATGGACGTCCGCATGCGCCGCGTCGACGGCGCCGAGGCGACCCGGCGGCTGCGCGAGCAGGCCGACGCGCCGCCCGTCCTGGTCCTCACCACGTTCGACGACGACGACACCGTCGCGGCCGCGCTCGGCGCCGGCGCGGCCGGGTTCATCCTCAAGGACGCACCGGGCGAGGACATCGTGCGCGCCACGGCCGCCGTCGCCGCCGGGGACTCGTGGCTGGACCCGCAGATCACCGGTTCGGTCCTGGCCGCCTACCGGCGCACCGCCCGGCGGCGGGCCGCCGGCGACGCCGCGGCCGGGCAGCTCACCGCCCGCGAACGCGACGTCCTGCGCCACGTCGCCCGCGGCGCCACCAACACCGAGGTGGCCGCCGCCCTCTTCGTCGGCGAGGCGACCGTGAAGACGCATCTCGGGCACATCCTCGCCAAGCTCGGCCTGCGCGACCGCGCGGCCGCGATCGTTTTCGCGTACGACCACGGCCTGGCGGGCGACGGCTCTATCGTCGAGCCGTGACGCATCAGCCCTGGCCGGTCCGGCCCCGGACGTCCTGGGTCGTGACGGCGGTGCTGCTCGCGGTGTCCGGGGCCGGCGGCCTCGCACTGGGGGTGGCGACGCTCCAGACGGACGGGGCCGGCCTGCTGCTGGTCGGGAGCCCGTTGCTGATCGTCGTCGCCGCGCTGGTCTACCTGTCGCGGGCGCGCCGGCCGGGCACTGCCGGTCAGGCCGTGCGCGAGGTGGCCGAGCTGGGGGAGCGCGGGCTCGTGTTCGCGTACTCGCGCGCCCTCGGCTGGGCCTATGTCGTGGCGGGCGCCTACTGCCTGCTGTTCTTCGGACTGATCGCCGCCGGTGGGCTGGCGGCCGGCGTCGGGGGCGGCGGCGACGTCGTGCTGGTCGCCGCCGCCCTGCTGGTGGTCGGGTACCTGTCGTGGTGTGCCGTCGACCTGGTCCGCGGGCGGCTCGGGCCGGGACTGGTCGCGCTGACCCCGAGCGGCACCTACCACCGCTCGTGGGCCCTGCACTCGTACCTGCCGTGGGACGACGTCGTCGACGTCGTTCCTGGCGACGCGCGCGGACCGCTCGTGCAGGTGATCGCGGCGGCGAACACGACCGGGTGGGTGCGCCGGACGTCGTCGACGTGGCGGCAGGCGGAGCTGGCCTACGCGCCGCACCTGGTCGTCCAGGGGCGATTCCTGGCCGCGGATCCGGCGCTGCTGTACCGGGCGGTGTGCGACTACCGCGACCAGCGCGTGGACTAGCCGGGCAGGCCGTTGCGGGCGATGACCTCGCGGTACCAGTGGGCGGAGTCCTTCCAGGTCCGCTCCAGCGTGTCGTAGTCGACCCGGATGAGGCCGAACCGGCGGTCGTAGCCGAGCGACCACTCGAAGTTGTCCAGCAGCGACCACGCGAAGTAGCCGCGCAGGTCGGCGCCCTGGTCGATCGCCTGGCCGGCGGCCTCCAGGTGCCGGGCGATGTAGTCGACGCGCAGCGGGTCGTGGACGGCGCCGTCGGAGGAGACGGTGTCGGCGAACGCGGCGCCGTTCTCGGTGATCATCATCGGCACGCCGGGGTGCTCGCGGTGCATCCGCAGCAGCAACTCGGTGAGGCCGCTGGGGTCGATGTTCCAGCCCATCGCGGTGTACGGGCCCTCGGGGCGGACGAACTCGACGTCGTCGGCGCCGACCCAGGGGGAGCCGAGCGCGTCGGCGTGGCCGTCGTCCTCGGAGCGGGGGCTGACGCCGTCCCAGCGGCGGACCAGGCCGGTCGAGTAGTAGTTGACGCCGAGCACGTCGATCGGCTGGTGGGCGGTCGCCTCGTCGCCGTCACGCACGAACGACCAGTCGGTGACGTGGGCGGTGTCGGCCAGCAGGTCGTCGGGGTAGGCGCCGGTCAGCATGGGGCCGGTGAACGCGCGGTTGGCCAGCGCGTCGACCCGGCGGGCGGCGTCGCGGTCCTGCTCAGAGGACGGGTCGACCGGCCTGATGACGTGCAGGTTCAGCGTCACCGAGGCGCGGGCCGCCGGCAGCACCGAGCGGACCGCCTGGATGCCCAGGCCGTGCGCGAGATTGAGGTGGTGGACGGCGGCCAGCGCGGCGGCCGGCTCGGCGCGGCCCGGGGCGTGCGCGCCGGACGCGTAGCCGAGGTAGGCGCTGCACCACGGCTCGTTCAAGGTGGTCCAGGTCTCGACGCGGTCGCCCAGCTCGTGGGCCATGATCTCGGCGTAGTCGGCGAACCGGTGCGCGGTGTCGCGGGTGGCCCAGCCGCCGGCGTCCTCGAGGTCTTGCGGCAGGTCCCAGTGGTACAGCGTCAGCACCGGCTTGACGCCGCGCTCGAGCAGGCCGTCGACCAGCCGCGAGTAGAAGTCGAGGCCCTCGCGGTTCGCCGGGCCCCGGCCGCCGGGCTGCACCCGCGGCCAGGCCGTCGAGAACCGGTACGCGCCCAGGCCGAGGTCGGCGATGTGGCCGAGGTCCTCCTGCCAGCGGTGATAGTGGTCGTCGGCGACGTCGCCGGTGTCGCCGTTCAGCGTCTTGCCGGGCGTGTGCGAGAACGTGTCCCAGATGGACGGACCGCGGCCGCCCTCCTTGGCCGCGCCCTCGATCTGGTACGAGGCCGTCGCCGACCCCCAGAGGAAGCCGTCGGGGAAACGGCGGCCGGTGCCGGTGCTCATGTGGCGACTCCTCGCGACGACGTGACGTTGAACAGCCCCGACCTTATCTAAGCTGCCCTCCATGAGCGGCGACCGGCAACCGTGGCGGTACGGCACCCGTGCGGACGTGCTGCTGGCGGCGGGGACCGGGCTGTTCGTGGTGCTCACGACGGTCGTCGGCACGGGCGACCCGGTGGCGCTGCGATCGGTGCCAGTGACCGGCTGGCTGCTCATGCTGGTGGCGTCGGGCGCGCTGGCGTTCCGGCGCCGGTACCCGGTGGTGGTCGCCGTCGTCACGCTGGTCGCGTCGATGGTCTACTACCCGGCGATCAACCCCGACGGCGCGCTGCTGGTCACGCTGATCATCGCCCTGTACACGCTGGCGGCGGCCGGGCGGACGGTGGCGGCGGGGGTGATCGGTGGGCTGGCCATCGTCGGCTCCGCGTTCGGCGAGTACGGCACCGACGCCTCACCGCTCGGCGACGCCGGGATGTTCCTGCTGGTCAGCTGGCTGGTCGCGGCCGTCGCCATCGGGGCGTTCATGCACAGCACGCGGCGCGAGCGCGAGGAGGCGCTGCGCCGCCGGGCGACGGAGGAGCGGCTGCGCATCGCCCGCGAGCTGCACGACGTCCTCGGGCACAACATCTCGCTGATCAACGTCCAGGCCGGCGCCGCGCTGCACGCCCTGTCGCGCGACGGCGCCGACGGTCCGGCCGCGGAGGCGCTGACCGCGATCAAGGAGACCAGCCGCGAGGCGCTGCGCGAGCTGCGCGGCACCCTCGGCGTGCTCCGGCAGGTCGACGAGGAGGCTCCGACGGCGCCCGCGCCGGGCCTGCGCCGGCTGCCGGAGCTGGCCGAGCGCAGCCGGGCCGCCGGGCTGGCCGTCGACGTCAGCACCGACGGCGACGCGCCCGACCTGACCTCGGCGGTCGATCTCGCGGCCTACCGGATCGTCCAGGAGGCGCTCACCAACGTCGCCCGGCACGCCGGTGCGGGCCGCGTGGCCGTCCGGATCGGCTACGGGCGCGATGATGTGACGGTGGACGTGAGCGACGACGGACGGGGCGCCGGCGCCCGGGTCGATGGCGGCAGCGGCATCGCCGGCATGCGGTCGCGGGCCGAGGCGCTGGGCGGCACGCTCGAGGCGGCCGACCGGCCCGAGGGCGGCTTCCGGGTGACCGCGCGGCTGCCGTACGGGGCCGGCGCATGACGACGGTGCTGCTGGCCGACGACCAGCGGCTGGTCCGGGCCGGGTTCCGGTCCATCCTCGACGGCGAGCCGGACCTCGACGTCGTGGGCGAGGCGGCCGACGGCGCCGAGGCGCTCACACTGGTCCGCGACCTGCGCCCCGAGGTCGTGCTGATGGACGTGCGGATGCCCGAGCTGGACGGGCTGGAGGCGACCCGGCAGATCGTCGCCGACCCCGCGCTGGCAGGCGTTCGTGTCGTCATCCTCACCACGTTCGACCTCGACGACTACGTCTACGGCGCGCTGCGCGCCGGGGCCAGCGGCTTCCTCGTCAAGGACACCGAGCCGATGGAGCTGATCCACGCCGTCCGCGTCGTGGCCCGCGGCGACGCGCTGATCGCGCCGTCCATCACCCGGCGGCTGATCTCCGAGATCGCCGGCCGGGCCGCCAAACCGGTCCCGAACTCCCGGCTCAACGCGCTGACCGAGCGGGAGCGCGAGGTGCTCGGCCTGGTCGCGGCCGGGATGTCCAACGACGAGATCGCCGAACGGCTGGTGCTCAGCCCGGCGACGGCGAAGACGCACGTCAGCCGCATCCTCACCAAGCTCGACGCCCGCGACCGCGCCCAGCTGGTCGTGCTCGCCTACGAGGCGGGCGTGGTGACGCCGGGCTGGCTGGGCTGACGGCGCTGTCGTAGCCGCGCCGCCAGGGCGTGCACGGCGGCGAACCCGGCGGCGACGGCGGGAGCGGCGAACAGGGTGTGCGCGAGCCCGTCCGGCGGCAGCAGCAGGCCGAGCACGCCCGGCAGCCCCGGCTGGTCGGCGGCCCCGATGCTCGCGTCGACGACCCCCTCGTGCGCCACCACCGCGAACGTGAACGCGTACCAGACCGTCAGCAGCGTCGTCGCCGGCCGCGGGCGCACCGGCTGGGTGTGCACCTGGAAGTACGCCAGCGCGAACACCAGCAGGAACACCTGGATCGCGTAGATCCGCAGCAGCAGCGCCCGGCCCTCGTCGAACAGCACGTCGCCCGGCTGCGTCGGCGTCACCCCGACCGGAAAGGTCAGCGCGTCGGCGCAGCGATCGCCGGGTGGGGCACCGGAGCACCACACCCGCGCGATCGGCTCGAACCCGGCGGCCAGCACGTCCCCGGCGACGAGCATGGCGGGGTACGCGACGGCCGCTGCCAGGACGGCCAGGCCGATGCGCCGGCCGAGCGTCGGCGCCGGGCCGCGCAGCAGGGTGAGGAAGGTCCCGGCCGTGACCCGCACCGTGCCGTCGGGGTCGCGCGGCCAGGGCCGGTCGGTATGCGCGCCGAGGACGACCAGCGTGCCGGCCAGCGCGACCAGCATGACGTGGCCGGAGGCCTGCTGGGCGTCGAGGAGGATCCGCTCCAGCCGTTCGCCCCGGCCGACGGCGTCGGTCGTCAGCCCGCCCGCGTTGACCAGCAGCAGCGCCGTGAGGTTCGTCAGCGGCGCCAGCACCGGCAGCGCCAGCGCGAGCACGACCGGCCGGGTCCAGTCGTCCGCGATCGCCGTCGCCAGCCGCCAGCACGCGGCGAGCAGCAGCGCCACGAAGAGCGCCGCCCAGAGCAGCTCGGTCAGGTACGCGGGCCAGCCGGACCGCTCGGTGTACAGCAGGGTCGGCGAGACGGTCAGGAAGCGGAGCCGGTCGCCGAACAGCTCCGGCCGGCCGAGCCGGTCGGCCCAGTCGATCTGCACCGGCAGCGCGGCGACGACCAGCATCGTGACCAGGCCGGCCAGTGCGGCACGGAGCGGGTGGCCGCGCATCAGCCCGGCGCCGTCACGCGGAACGGCGCACCGTCGTCGTTCAGCAGGTCGGTGTGCAGGTGCTCGCCGTCCCACCAGGTGATCTCGGCCTGCCACTCGGTGTCGTACGTCATCGACCGGCCGATGAGCGTGAACGAGTAGATGTCCTGCGCGTCGATGGTGCGGGGCAGCGTGATCTGCTCGCCCTCGTCGTCGGCCAGCTGCCGGGCACCCGCCTGCTGGTCGCTCTGCTGCAGGTAGTCGATCGGGACGGCGGTGCCGACCGGCAGGGTGTCGAGGTCGACGACGACGAAGTCGGGCTCGTCCTGGGGGTTGTCCTCGCCGCCGCAGCCCTGCGCCTCGGACTGCTCGCCGGTGACCGGGTCGGTGCGGCTCAGCACCGTGATCGTCAGGTCGCGCAGCTCGACGGGCGTCTCGCCGCCGCGGATGCTGACGCGGGCCTTGACCGTCTCGCGGTGCATGATGCGGCCATCGCGCTCCCACCGGGTGAGCTGCCGCACGTCGACGTTGGCGATGATGTCGTCGACCAGCGCGGTGCTCTCCCGCGGCACCGTCCACACCGAGGTGCAGCCGTTGTTGTCCTGCTCGACCAGCAGACCGAGGTCCGGACCCTGCGACCCCGTCCAGATCGCGGCCACCAGCGGCGTCACGACACCCGCCGCAGCCAGCACGAGCGCGTAGAGGGCAAGCCGGTTGCTCAGGCTCATCGTGCGGTGCCAGTGCCGGAACCGGGTGACCGGCCCGGGACGCGGCGGGGGCGGGGGAGCGTCGGGGGTGCTCACGGGGCAGCCATCCTAAATCAACTCCAGGCGTACGTGATCGCCCCTAGGACGCAACTCCTGGTGTAGGCGGGGTGTCCGCTCCAGCCGGACGCGCTGGGCGGTGCCGTCAGCCGATCCTCGTCATGCTCCGCGAGGACCGACGAGGAAGGACGAGATCATGAGGCTGGAACGGCTGGCCGCCTGGTCGCAACGGCATCACTGGCTGGCCATCGGGCTGTGGGTGGCCGTGCTGGCCGGCGTGACGGCGCTGTCACAGGGCGTCGGCGACGACTACCACGACGACCACGGGCTGCCGGGCACCGAGTCGCAGCAGCTGTCCGACACGCTGGAGGACGCCGCGCCCGCGCAGGCCGGCGACTCCGTCCAGGTCGTGCTGCACGACGACGGCGGCGTCGAGGCGCGTCAGGCCGACGTCGACGCGATGCTGGGCGACCTGAGCATGCTGCCGCACGTCGTGCACGTGTCCAGCCCGTTCGAGTCGCCGGGCGCGATCTCCGGCGACGGGACGATCGCGTACGCGACGGTGACGCTGGACGGCACCGCCGCGGACGTGCCGGCCGAGGCCGTCAGGGACATCATCGAGACCGCTCAGGAAGCCGAGGGCGACGGGCTCCAGGTCGAGCTGGGCGGCGACGCCGTCCGCGGCGCCGAGGAGGCCGCCGGCGGGGCCGCCGAGGGCGCCGGCATGCTGGCCGCGCTGGTGATCCTCGTGTTCATGTTCGGCTCGTTCCTGGCCGCGACGCTGCCGCTGATCACCGCGGTGTTCGCGGTGGGCTCGACGCTGGGCGTCATCGTGCTGCTGTCCAACGTCGTGACGATCGCGACGTACACGGCGCCGCTGATGATGCTGGTCGGCATCGGGGTCGGCATCGACTACGCGCTGCTGGTGTTCGCCCGGTACCGCTCGGAGCTGCTGGGCGGTCTGGACCGCCAGGCCGCGGCCCGGGTGGCGCTGGACACCGCCGGCCGCTCGGTGATCTTCGCCGGCTGCACCGTGATCATCGCGCTGCTCGGCCTGTTCGCGCTGGGCCTGGGGTCGCTGCAGGGCGTGGCGCTGGCCGTCGCGCTGACCGTGCTGGTCACCATGCTCGCGTCGCTGACGCTGCTGCCGTCGCTGCTGACCGTGTTCGGCCGGCGGATCGAGAAGCGCATCCTCGCGCACGCGCAGCGGTCGAAGCGGCAGCCCGGCGCCCGGTGGCGGCAGCTGGCCGACGCGGTCCGCCGGCGCCCGCTGCATGCCTTGGTGGGGGCGGTGGCCGTCCTGCTCGCGCTGTCCGCGCCGGCGCTCGGCATGCGGCTCGGGTTCGCCGACGCCGGCAACGAGGCGACGTCGTCGACCAGCCGGCAGGCCTACGACCTGCTCGCCGACGGGTTCGGACCGGGGTTCAACGGGCCGCTGATCGTGCTCGCCGAGGGCGCGCCGGACGGCGGCGCCGCGCTGGCGTCCGCCCTGGAGTCGGCCGACGGTGTGGCGGGTGTGGTGCCGCCGCAGCCGCTGCCGGACACCGACCTCGCCATGGTCGTCACGTTTCCCGACTCCGCGCCGCAGGACGCCGCGACCGCCGAGCTCGTCCACCGGCTGCGCGACGACGTGCTGCCGCCGCTGGCGTCGTCGACAGGTGCGAGGTACCTGGTCGGCGGCTCGACGGCCGCCGCGGAGGACTTCTCCGCCGCCGTCAGCGACCGGCTGCCGCTGTTCGTCGCCGTCGTCGTCGGGCTGTCCGCGCTGCTGCTGATGGTGGTGTTCCGGTCGGTCTGGGTGCCGCTGAAGGCGGCGCTGCTGAACCTGCTGAGCATCGGCGCGTCGCTCGGCGTCGTGGCGCTGGTGTTCGGCGAGGGACTGTTCGGCGTGCCGGCCGGGCCGGTCGAGGCGTTCGTCCCGGTGATGATCTTCGCGATCGTGTTCGGCCTGTCGATGGACTACGAGGTGTTCCTGGTGTCGCGGATGCACGAGGAGTGGCGCCGGTCCGGCAACGCCGTCCGCGCCGTCCGCGAGGGCCTGGCCACGACCGGCGGGGTGATCACGGCGGCCGCGGCGATCATGGTCGTGGTGTTCGGGGCGTTCCTGCTCAGCCCGGACCGGATGCTGCAGCAGTTCGGCCTCGGCCTCGCGGTCGCGGTGTTCCTCGACGCCGTCGTCATCCGCTGCCTGATCGTCCCGGCGGTGATGAGCCTCCTGGGGGAGCGGGCGTGGTGGCTGCCGCGTTGGTTGGACCGGGTCCTGCCGCGCATCGCGCTGGAACGGGAGGATCGCGGCGATCGCGCTAACGTCGGGCCATGACGCACGACCCCGTGATCTCGGTGATGCTGGCGGTGCCCGACGCGGGTGCGGCCGCCCGCTGGTACGCGACGGCGCTCGGCGCCGTCGAGCTGTGGAACCTCGGCAGCGTGGTCGGCCTCAGCGTCGGCGGCGCGCCGTTCTTCCTCGGCGAGCCGGAGAACAACGGCTGGGACACGCCGGCGACGGCCGGCACGCGCACCGTCCGGGTCGAGGTCTTCGTCGACGACCCGGACGGGTTCGTGCGGCGGGCTGTCGCGGCCGGCGCTTCCGGCGACCTGGACCCCGTCCGCGACCACCAGATGCCGTGGGGCGTGCACCGCCAGGGTGGCTTCGTCGACCCGTTCGGGCACCTCTGGCTGGTGGGGGACCGGTCGCCGCTCACCGCCCGTGGCGTTCCCGCGGAGGATGGCCCCCGTCAGCCGGAGACGAGCTGATCGGCGGGGACGGACAGCCGGACCATCTCGCCGTCGACCCGGTGGACCTCGTCCGCCGCGGCGTAGAGATCCTTGGCGAGGGTCCGGTCCACCCGCAGGTAGCCGACGCGGCGGAACCTGGCGACCTCCTGCTCCGGCAGGTCCGGGCCGCCCCAGACCGCTCGCGCGGCGGTGCCGAGGAGGTCGTCGCCGCTCGGGCCGGGCTCCTGGCCCGCCGTCGTGACCGCCTCGGAATCGCCCATCCTGACCTCCGCGACGGTGCCGAGCTCCTCACCGAGGGCGTCGACCACCGTCATACCTTCGCGCACGCCACTGAGCCGGTTGGCTCCGTCGTCCCAGCTGGTGTCGGTCATGCCGGGCACGTACCCGCCCGGCCGCGGTGCTAACCGGCCGGGCGGCGGACCTCGGCGTGGAAGCAGCCGAACTCGACCGCGCGGACGTGGACGACCTCGACGCCCGGGTCGGCGAACAGGTCGTCCAGCGCGGCCGCGGCGACCTCCTCGCCGTGGCCCGGCGCGGACGAGACCAGCCGGCCGCCGACGATGTGGCCGCGCTTGTCGTAGCCGCGGAACACCCGGCGCGACGACGCGACCTCGGCCGGGAAGCCGTCGTGGCGGGGTCCGGCGCACTGGTGCGCGTGCAGGAACACCGGGCCGGTCTCGTCGTAGGCGCCCGGGTCGGCGCCGTGCTCCTCGGCCCACCGGCGCAGCGGCGCGTACGTCACCAGCACCAGCGTGTCGCCGGGCACACTGCGGGTCAGGCAGCAGCGCAGCGGCGCGCCGCCCTCGTCGTCGACGAACGGTTCGCGGGTCAGCCCGGCGTCGTCCCGCTCGCGCAACAGGGCAGCGACGTCGGCGGGGATCGGGCGATAGTCGTACCTGGTCATGGGTCCAGCATCGTCGTACGCCCGGTCCGGTGCTGGCGGGAATCGGACGCGGCATCGGGCCCGCCTACGATGGCTCGGTGCCCGAACTCGAGCTCCCGCTGACCACCGGCCGCCTGACCCTGCGCCGCCACGTCGAGACCGACCTCGACGAGCTGCACCGCCTGCACTCCCACCCCGACGTCGCCCGGTACATGTACTGGGGGCCGTGGTCGCGGGGCGTCTCGATCGAGCGGCTGGGCAAGCGCATGCAGCAGACCGTGCCCGTCACCGACGGCCAGGCGCTCGACCTCGCGGTCCTGCGCACCGACGGCGGCGCCTACGTCGGCGAGGTGCACCTGCACGTCGTCAGCGAGCAGCACCAGTGCGCCGAGCTCGGCTTCGCGTTCCACCCCGAGCACCACGGCCACGGCTACGCCCGCGAGGCGGCGACGGCGATGCTGGGTCTCGCGTTCGACACCCTCGGCTTCCGCCGCGTCATCGGCCGCTGCGCCGCCGCCAACGCCGCGTCGGCCGGCCTGATGGAGCGGCTCGGCCTGCGCCGCGAGGCGCACCTGATCGAGAGCGAGCTGGTCAAGGGCGAGTGGGCCAGCGAGTACGACTACGCCATGCTGGCGCGCGAATGGGCCGCCCTCACCACCAAGTGAGTGCGGATCGGTGCGGAGCGTGGGAACGGGCCGCCGCGATGGCGAACTTGGTGCGCACGGCGTTGCACGCACCTGGTGATGCGTAGAGCCGCTCGACCTCTCGGCCGCCGTCACGCGGTGGCGGGCGGTTTGGTGGGCCTATGGCGCCAGTAGACCGCCACCGTCGTGCCCGCCCGCTAGACTCGGCCCGCGTCGTGCACGAGCAGCGCGATCTGCACGCGGTTGTTCAGGCCGAGCTTCGTCAGCACCCGCGACACGTGCGCCTTCACCGTCGCGACGCTCATGAACAGCTCGCCGCTGATCTCAGCGTTCGACTTGCCGTGCGCGATCGCGACCGCCACCTCCAGCTCGCGCTCGGACAGCCCGGCCAGCTGCGTCTCGGCCCGCTGCGCCCGGCCGCCGCCGTCGCCGTCGGACACGTGCGCGATCAGCTGCCGGGTGACCGACGGCGACAGGATCGGCTCGCCGGACGCCGCGCGCCGGACCGCCGTGACGATGTCGGCCGGCGGCGTGTCCTTCAGCAGGAACCCGGTCGCGCCGGCCCGCAGCGCGCGCAGCACGTGGTCGTCGGTGTCGAACGTGGTGAGAATGACGATCTCCGGCGGGTCGGTGCGCCGGCGCAGCGCCTCGGTGGCGGCCAGCCCGTCGACCTGCGGCATCCGGATGTCCATCAGCACGACGTCGGGCCGGGCCGACTCGACCATCGCGGGCACGTCGGCGCCGTCGGCCGCCTCGCCGACGATCTCGAGGTCGGACACGCCGGCCAGCATCATCGACAACCCGGCGCGCACGAGCGCGTCGTCGTCGACGATGAGGATCCTGGTGACCGTCGGCTCCGGCACAGACGTCATGCCGGCCACGGTAGCCAGGCATGCACCCGGAAGTCGCCGTCACGGGTGATTCCGTGCTCCAGCGAGCCTCCTGCGAGCTCGACCCGTTCGGCCAGCCCGATCAGCCCGGTGCCGGTGCCGGGGATGTCCAGCGACGTGCCCGGCTCGCCCGCCCCGACGGGCATACGGTTGCGCACCTCGACCGCCAGTCCGCCGCCGGGACCGCCGGTCAGCGTGACGTAGACGCCGGTGCCGGGGGCGTGCTTGCGCACGTTGGTGAGCGCCTCCTGCACGACGCGGTAGGCGCAGCGCGCCACGACGGGCGGTGGCTCGGCGCCGTCGCCGGCCAGCTCGTCCACGACGGTGACCCGCATGCCGGCCTGCCGCGACTCGTCGACCAGCGGCGGCAGCTGCGCCAGCGTGGGCTGCGGCCGGTCGGGGTCGTCGTCGGACGACGGCGCCCGCAGCACGCCGATGATCTCGCGCAGGTCCTGCAGCGCCTGGTGCGCGCTGGCCCGGATGACACCGGCCGCGTTGACGACGTCCTCGCGCGGCGCGTCGGGCCGGTACTCCAGCGCGCCTGCGTGCACGCTGAGCAGCGAGATGCGGTGGGCGAGGACGTCGTGCATCTCACGGGCGATGCGCTCGCGCTCGAGGTGCCGGGCCCGCTCGACCCGCAGCGCCGCCTCGTTCTCGGCCTGGTAGGCCCGCTCGCGCAGCGACAGCACCAGCTGGCGGCGCGAGCGCACCAGCATGCCCCACAGGGTGACGGCGGCCACGAGCGACCCGGTCAGCAGGATGGTCCAGCGGAAGGCCAGGACGGGGTCGGGGTAGACGCCGTAGAAGAGCAGTCCGGTGACGACATTGACGGCCGCGACGGCGACGGCGACGGCCCACCGGCGGTGCACGGCGACGGTGAACATGAGGATGACCGCGGCGCCGGCAGCCGACGACACCCCGATGCAGAGCAGCGCGACCACCACCGCGAGCTGCACCGGCCACCGTCGCCGCCACCACAGGCTCAGGCAAGCCAGCGCACCGACGCAGAGGTCGAGCAGCTGGACCAACTCGGGTGGGTCGTTCTGCATCGCGCTGTCGTAGGTCGTCAGGCCGATGAGGATCGCGATGACGAAACAGAGCGTGTCGACGATCCAGTCGCGCACCGACCGGCGCACCCGGCCGCGGCGGGCCGGGTCAGCGGTGTCGGGGTCGACCCGCAGCACGCCCGGAAGCAGCGACGGCAGCTCAGGGCTGCTGGCCGCCGGGCCGGGCGCATGGGTCGTCATGAGACACCACGCTACGAGCCCATCGGCCCGTACGGGTAGCGACGAAGGTCGATCGCGCCCTAGACCTTGGTTCGACGGCGGCAGCCTTCGGGCCGAAGCGGCCGGCCGGGTGGCCCGGCCAGAGTGGATGCCATGATCACTGTCGAGCACCTGACGAAGCGGTACGGCGCCTTCACCGCCGTGAGCGACGTCTCGTTCACCTGCGTCCCCGGCACCGTCACCGGCTTCCTCGGCCCGAACGGCGCCGGGAAGTCCACCACCATGCGCATGATCAGCGCGCTGACGCCGCCGACGTCCGGCACCACCACGGTCAACGGCGTTGCGTTCCGCGACCTCCCCAACCCGGGCCGGCACATCGGCGTCCTGCTCGACGCGTCCGCCCAGCACGCCGGCCGCTCCGGCCGCGAGATCCTGTCGCTGTCGGCCCAGCTGCTCGGCGTCGGCCAGAAGCGGGTCGACGCCATGCTCGAGCTGGTCGGCCTGGCCGGCGCGCCCGAGAAGCGCCGCGTCGGCAACTACTCGCTCGGCATGCGCCAGCGGCTCGGCCTCGCACACGCGCTGCTCGGCGACCCGAGCGTGCTCATGCTCGACGAGCCGGCCAACGGCCTCGATCCCGAGGGCATCTTCTGGATGCGCGGCGTCCTGCGCGACTTCGCCGACCGCGGCGGCACCGTCATGCTCTCGTCCCACCTGCTGCGCGAGGTCGAGGCCGTCGCCGACCACCTGGTCGTCATCGGCAACGGCAAGATCGTCGCCGACGGCTCCAAGGAGGACCTGCTGCACGCCGGCGGCCTCTACGTCCGCGGGCTCGACCCCGCCACGCTGGAGAAGGCGCTCACCGAAGCCGGCCTGTCCGTCCAGCCGACCCGCGACGGCGGCTTCAGCGTCGCCTCCGACGCCGAGACCATCGGGCGCACCGCGCTCGCCGCCGGCGTCGTGCTGCTGGAGCTGCGCGCCGCCGACTCCGGTGGCCTGGAGGAGATGTTCCTCCGCCTCACCTCGAACCACGACACGTTTGGCTCGAACCCCGACTCGTCGAAGGATGCCGCCTGATGTCCGCCCTCGCCACCCCGGCCGCCGGCACGCACCGGCCGGTCCGCACCTCACGTCCGTCGCTCGCCCGGCTCACCTCCGTCGAGCTGCGCAAGGCCACCGACACCCGGGCCGGCTTCTGGCTGCTCGCGATCATCGCGCTGGCCGCGCTCGGCATGGTCTTGGTGCAGATGTTCACCGGCGACGCCGAGGACCGCACGTTCTCCGAGTTCGTCGGCGGCGCGCAGCTACCGGTCGGCCTCCTGCTGCCGGTCGTCGGCATCCTGGCGGTCACCGGCGAGTGGTCGCAGCGCACCACGCTGAGCACGTTCGCGCTGGAGCCGCGGCGCGAGCGGGTCATCGCGGCCAAGCTCTCCGCCGCCGTCCTGATGGCCGCCGGCGTCGTCGTCGCGAGCCTCGCCTGGGCCGCGCTGGCCAACGTCGTCGCCCCGCTGGTCACCGACGCGGACGGCAGCTGGAGCTTCAGCGCCGAGGGTTTCGGCCGCATCCTGCTGTTCCAGACGGTCAACGTGCTGATCGGCACCGCGTTCGGTCTGGCGCTGCTGAGCACGCCGCTGGCCATCGTGCTGTACTTCATCCTCCCCACCCTGTGGACCATCCTCGGCAGTACCATCTCCGCACTCGAGACCCCGGCCGAGTGGCTGGACCTCCAGAGCACCACGACCCCGCTGATCGACGGTGACCTCACCGGTGAGGCGTGGGGGCAGCTGGGCACGTCGCTGGTGCTCTGGCTGCTGGTGCCGCTGGCCTTCGGCCTCTGGCGGGTCACGCGGTCGGAGATCAAGTAAGCGATCGGGGAGAGCGCTCGATGAGTGGGACGACGAACGGCCCGGGCGGCGAGACGGTGGTCGGCCGCCCGGGCTGGGAAGCTGTGCTGGTCTGGGTCGGGTTCCCGGTCCTGGGCGCGTTGCTCGGGCTGGGCGTCCGGCCGCTGGCCGACTGGGTGCTCGACACCTCGTGGGTGCCCGACTTCGCGCCGTTCAGGTTCGTCGCCGAGCTGCCGCAGCCGGGCGGGACCATCGGGACAGTGGCGGCGGGTGTCGTGCTCGGCGTCGTCGTGGCGCTGACGGCGGAGGGCGAGGTGCTGCGCGTCGGCGTCGGCCCGTCCGCCGTCACGCTGACCCGCGACGGCACGAGCCGCACCATCGCCCGCGGCGACGTCACCGCGGTGTTCGCCGACGGCAAGGAACTGGTGCTGGTCTCGCGGTCCGGGCTGGAGCTGGCCCGGGAGAAGTCCGACCTCGCGCCGGCGCGGCTGGCGGCCGCGTTCAGCGAGCAGGGCTACCCGTGGCGGCCCGACGGCGACCCGCACCGCGACCAGTACCGTCGCTGGGTGCCCGACGAGCCGGAGCTGCCGGCCGGCGCGAACGCCGTCCTCAAGGCCCGGGCCGGCGCGCTGGAGAAGGGCGACCAGAAGGACCTCGCCGAGCTGCGCGACGAGGCCGCCAAGCTCGGGGTCGTGGTGCGTGACCAGGACAAGCGGCAGTACTGGAGGCGTGCCAAGATAGGCGGATGACGCAGACCCCCACCGAGCCGCCGAGCACCGCCGACGCCGAGGTGGTCGACCTCTGCCGCGACCTGCTGCGCATCGACACCTCGAACTTCGGCGACAGCAGCGGCCCGGGCGAGCGCAAGGCCGCCGAGTACGTGGCCGAGAAGCTCGCCGAGGCCGGGCTCGACCCCGTCGTGTTCGACTCCGAGCCCGGCCGCACCACCGTCGTCGCCCGGGTCGAGGGCGCCGACCCGGACCGGTCCGACGCGCTGCTCATGCACGGCCACCTCGACGTCGTCCCGGCCGACGCCGCCGACTGGACGCACGACCCGTTCTCCGGCGAGCTCGCCGACGACTGCCTGTGGGGGCGCGGCGCCGTCGACATGAAGGACATGGACGCCATGATCCTGTCCGTCGTGCGCGACCGGCTGCGCACCGGCCGCCGCCCGGCCCGCCCGCTCGTCCTGGCGTTCCTGGCCGACGAGGAGGCCGGCGGCGTGCTCGGCGCGCACTGGGCCGTCGACCACCGGCCCGAGCTGTTCGAGGGCGTCACCGAGGCCATCAGCGAGGTCGGCGGGTTCAGTCTCACCGTCAACGACGACCTGCGGCTCTACCTCGTCGAGACCGCCCAGAAGGGCATCGACTGGATGAAGCTGACGGTCGAGGGCCGGGCCGGCCACGGTTCGATGGTCAGCAGCGCCAACGCCGTCACCGAGCTGGCCGAGGCGGTCGCCCGCATCGGCCGGTACCAGTGGCCCGTGCGGCTCACCCCGACGGTCCGCTCGTTCCTCGAGGAGGCCGGCCAGGCCTTCGGCGTCGAGTTCGACCCCGACGACCCCGAGGCCATGCTCGGGCAGCTCGGCGATGTCGGCCGCATCATCGGCGCCACGCTGCGCAACACCACCAACCCGACCATGCTCAAGGCCGGCTACAAGCACAACGTCATCCCCGGACGCGCCGAGGCCTACATCGACGGCCGCTACCTGCCCGGCCAGGAAGAGGAGTTCGCCGCCGCCCTCGACGAGATCCTCGGGCCGAACGTCAAGCGCGAGGCCCTGGTCCGCGACATCGCCGTCGAGACCACCTTCGACGGCCCGCTCGTCGACGCCATGAGCGCCGCGCTGCGCGCCGAGGACCCGGGCGCCCGGCCGGTGCCGTACTGCCTGTCCGGCGGCACCGACGCCAAGGCGTTCAGCCTGCTCGGCATCCGCAACTTCGGCTTCTCGCCGCTGCGGCTGCCCCCGGACCTCGACTTCGCCGGCATGTTCCACGGCGTCGACGAACGAGTGCCGGTCGACGGCCTGCGTTTCGGCGCCCGCGTGCTCGACCGATTCCTCGACCTCGCCTGACAAAAAGTCAGCTCTCCCTGGAATGCCCTGCCGTGATGTAATCTGCGGCGGACACTTCGGACGCACACTCTCGTGCATTCTTCTGGGGGCACCCTTTGAGGTTCATCGGGCGGACCACGGTCCGCATACTGGCCGGAGCATGCTTGATCGGGGCGACCGCAGTCGCCCTGACCGCTCCGGCGGCTGCTGAAGAGCAGCCGGTCGACGTCGCTGTGTCGGCCATCCCGCAGGTGTTCGGGCCGCCTGGAGCCACGCTCGAGGTGAACGCGGGCTTCTCCAACATGGGCGGCCAGGACATGGACGGCTGGACCACCGACTTCACCGTTCCCGACGGCGTGACGATCACCGGCATCGTGGATGGCGAGATCCTCGACGGCACTGATCGGCCCGACGAGGGCTGTGCGCTGATCACGCCGCAGCGGCTCGAGTGCCACAGCAACGCGACCGTGGCCATCGCGGACAGCGTCGACACCCGGTTCGAGGTCACCCTGGACGACGACGCTTCGGATGAGCTCGGCGTGGCGACCTTCTCCGTCACCGCCGACGAGGGCGGCACGGGCAGCGCCGAGACCGCCATCACGGCCATCGCCGACGAGGTCGTCATCGAGGCTGCCCTCGACCCGGGCGACTACGAGGGCGCGCCCGGCACGACCTTCGAGCAGACCGCGCGGGTCACCAACACCGGTGCGGTCGACATGGTCGGCTACTCGCTCGACTTCTTCGCGGGCGGGCTCGTGGCCATCACCGGGATCACCGGCCTGGACCTTGTCGACGGCACCGCGCGGCCCGACGAGGGCTGCGTTCTGGTCGACATCGGCCGCACCGAGTGCCACACAGGCGCGACCCTGGCCGCCGGTGACAGCACTGAGGTGACGTTCCAGCTGCGGCTGCCGGAGCGAGCGGAGTTCGCTTCGCTGGGCGACACCCACGTGCACGTGTTCGGTGACAACGGCGGCGACTTCTCCGACGTCGCGGAGGTCGGCCTCGCGATCGACCCCACGAAGCTCCTGGTCTTCTCGGCCCCCACGTCGATGTCGATCCCGGCCGGCCGCACGGTCGCCGGTGTCGAGTTCAAGGCCGACAACGTCGGCGCGGTCTACGCGGCGGCGCGGCGCACCGTGCTCGAGGTGCCCGACGGCGTCACGATCGTCGACGTCCTGGGGTACGACGTCGTGGACGAGATCACCCCGCCGGAATCGGGTTGTGTGCTCGAGACACCGCGCCGGGCCGCCTGCTACCGCGACGTCATCGAGACCGGCAACGGCGACATCATGCAGTTCGAGCTCCGGCTCGACGCGGACCTTCCCGTCGGTGAGCTGGGCGTGGCGACGCTGACCAGCACGGGCCACGGCGGCGAGTACGACGGTGAGATCCTCATGTCGATCTACGACCTCGGTGACGACGGTGGCGCTACCGGTGCCGACGACGACGGCGGTGACGGCGAGGAGCTGCCGGACACCGGTACCAGCAGCACCACCGTCGCGCTGGCGGCACTGGGCCTGATGCTGGCCGGCGCTGCCGCGATGACGCTGCGGGCGCGCCGAGCCTGACAGACCAATGTGCGGCGCTCCGGGCTGTCACCGGAGCGCCCGGAGCGCCGCATATTGACAGCCGCGTGGGATAGCGTCAGCGCCGCGGGCACGCATGCGTGACACCCCTTGGGGAATTTCGATGAGTTCCACGTGCGGGCCGCGGCCCGCGCCTCTTATGGAATGGGCCTGATCGGGGCCACCACACTTCTTCTCACCACCCTGGCCGCGCCGGCGGCCGCGCAGGACGACCCCGTCGTGCTCGAGGTGACGGCCACCGAGGCGGTCACCGGAGCCCCCGGCGAGGAGCTCCGGGTCGAGACGGGCGTCGTCAACACCGGCTCGGCCGACCTCGTCGGCGGCACCGTCGACTTCGAGGTGCCTGACGGCGTCACCGTCACCGGCCTCGACGGCCAGGAGTTCGTCGACGGCACCGAGCGGCCGGACGAGGGCTGCGCGCTGGTGACCCCGCAGCGGGTCGAGTGCCACACCGACGCCACCCTGGCCGCGGGTGCCGACAGCGCCGCCGCCTTCCTCGTGACCATCGACGAGGGCGCGACCGGCGAGCTCGGCGCGGCCACCGTCACGGTCGCCGGCGACAACGGCGGCGAGGGCAGCGCCCAGACCACCATCACCTCCTCGGCCGCGCCCGAGGGTGAGGTCGTCCTCGAGGCCGCCTTCGAGAGCGGCATCCTCGCGCCGCCCGGTGCCGAGGTCGAGCTCACCGCCACGACCACCAACACCGGCACCGCCGACATGGTGGGCGGCACCGTCGACTTCGAGGTGCCCGACGGCGTCACCGTCACCGGCGCCGTCGGCCAGGAGTTCGTCGACGGCACCGAGCGGCCCGACGAGGGCTGCGCGCTCGTCACCCCGCAGCGGGTCGAATGCCACACCAACTCGACCCTCGCGGCAGGCGACACGGCCGAAGCGACGTTCCTGCTGCAGCTGCCGGACGACGTCTACGACACCCTGCTCGGCAACGCCGTCCTGCACGTGGCCGGCGACAACGGCGGCGAGGACACCGTCGAGACCGACATCTCCGTCGGCCCGCCCGCGCAGGCCTGGCTGAACGTCAGCGCGACGCCCGAGGTCGAGGGCGCGCCGGGCGAGGTCCTGGAGATCCGGACCGATGTCGCGAACGTCGGCGGCGAGGACGTCGTCGGCGCCAACGTCGACTTCGAGGTGCCCGAGGGCGCCACCGTGGTCGGCATCGTCGGCCAGGAGATCGTCGACGGCACCGAGCGGCCCGACGAGGGCTGCGCGCTCGTCACACCGCAGCGGCTGGAGTGCCACACCAACGCCACCCTGGTGGCCTACGACGGCGTCTCCGAGGCGACGGTCGAGATCCGCATCGACGACGACGCGCCGGCCGGTGAGCTGGGCGTCGCGACGCTGCAGATCGAGGGCGACAACGCCGGCTCCGGCGGCGCCGAGACGGTCGTCACGGTGGTCGACGACGGCTCGGGCGACGACGGCGCTGAGGACGGCGGCACGGAGAGCGGCGGCACCGAGTCCGGTGACGACGACGGCGCCGAGAACGGCACCGAGTCCGGCGGCTACGGCGACGACCTGCCCGACACCGGAGCCGGCAGCACGACCCTGGCGCTCGTCACGGCCGGGATGTTGCTCCTCGGCGGCGCGGCCATCGCGTTGCGGTCCCGTCGAGCCTGACGGCACCACCGCGCGACGCTCTGACCCGGCTGGTCAGAGCGTCGCGCGTACCCGCATGATCTTGCGGCGGAGCACGATGTTGCGCGTGCCGTCGGGGTACAGGCGCAGCCGGGCGAGCTCCCAGTGGCCGTGCTCGGCCTGCTCGGTCAGCAGGCGGCGGGCGGCGCCGCGCGAGATGGTGCGGGGGAGCGATATGTGCCGGAACTCGTACTCGGCGGCGGGGGAGACTCGGGAATCGAGGCTTCTCGCCTCCGACCATTCCATTTACGTATCTTGCCACGGCCGGACCGGGTACGGTCGTCGACTGTGACCATGCCGCCGCACGACGCCGAGCGCCTGCAGGCCGCGCTCGACGACCTCACCGACGCCCTGGAAGCTCACCTGAACGCGTGCCTGGCGCGCACCGGTGAATCGGACCCGGTGGTCCAGGCCGCCTACAACAAGCTGCGCATCGCCGCCGACCGGTACGACGACCTGCTCTACGACGCCACCGAAGAGGTCACCCCCTGGGAGTTCCCAGAGGAGCCGCCGAGCGTCGAGTACGAGGACCTCGACTCCGAGCCGGGCGTGGTCGGCGTGCTGGTCCGCCGCGACTACGAGATCGACGACAGCGAGCGGCTGATCGTCGCCGGGCGCGAGGCGTACGGCGAGCTGTACCCGCAGGACCCGCGCGAGTCGGCCGTCGCGGACGTGTCGCACCCGGGCCGGGCGCTCTATCAGATGCTGCACGCCTTCGGCGTCGACGGCCTGGACGAGCGGGCGGAGGAGGCCGGGCTGCTGCCCCGCGGCGGGACGGTGTGGGTGCAGGCACTGGGCGAGGCGGACGAGCAGACCCTCACCAGCGACCCGTTCGGCGTCGCCGACGAGGAGCTGCTGGTGTACCGCGTCGACGAGATCATCCACACGGACGACTGACGCGGGCACGGCGGCCCGGCGCGCTCAGGCGCGGGTCTCCGGGTAGCCGAACTCGACGGCGGACACCTCGTCCAGCGCGGCGCGGATCTCGGCCGGCAGCTCGAGGTCGTCGGAGCCGAGGACGTCGCGCAGCTGGCCGGCCGTGCGGGCGCCGACGATCGCCGAGGCGACGCCGGGGCGGTCGCGCACCCACGTCAGCGCGACCTCCAGCGGCAGCGCGTCGAGCCCGTCGGCGGCGGTGCAGACGGCGTCGACGATCTTCGCGGAGCGGCCGTCGAGGTACTTGTCGACGAACGGCGCGAAGTGGGTCGTGGCGGCGCGGGAGTCGGCCGGGGTGCCGCTGCGGTACTTGCCCGTCAGCACGCCCCGCCCCAGCGGCGACCACGCCAGCACGCCGAGCCCGAACCGCTCCGCCGCCGGCAGCACCTCGCGTTCGACGCCGCGTTCCAGCAGCGAGTACTCGACCTGCGTCGACACCAGCGGCGCCGGCGGACCCGCGACCGCGCGCTGGTGCACGGCGGCCGCGGCGGTCTGCCAGCCGGCGTAGTTGGAGACGCCGGCGTAGCGGGCCCGGCCGGACGTGACGGCGTGCTCCAGCGCGCCCAGCGTCTCCTCCATGGGCGCGGCGTCGCTCCACCCGTCGACCTGCCAGAGGTCGACGTAGTCGAGGTCGAGGCGGTCGAGGGAGTCGTCGAGCTGGTCGAGCAGGCCCTTGCGCGAGACGTCGACGCGGCCGGGGCCGGCCGGGCGCCTGCCACCGGCCTTCGTCGCGACCAGCACGTTCGCCCGCGGCACCGCGCTGTCGAGCAGTGCGCCGATGAGCTTCTCGCTCTCGCCGCCGCCGTACGAGGCCGCGGTGTCGACCAGCGTGCCGCCGGCGTCGGCGAACGCCTTGAGCTGTTCACGCGCGTCGTGCTGGTCGGTGTCGCGGCCCCATGTCATGGTGCCGAGTCCCAGCCGCGAGACGTGCAGCCCGCTTCCCCCGAGTCGTCGCTGTTCCACGCCGTGAGGCTACCGGGTGCCGCGCGGGCGCGGGCCGCTCCGGCGGGTAGAGTCGCCCGGAGTGTCTCGCGGGAGGTGACGGATGCGGCTCGGGCTGAACCTGGGCTACTGGGGCGGCGGCGACAACCACGTCAACCTGGCGCTGGCCAAAGAGGCCGACCGGCTCGGCTACGCGGTGGTCTGGGCGGCCGAGGCGTACGGATCCGACGCACCCACGGTGCTGGCCTGGGTGGCGGCGCAGACGGAGCGGGTCGACGTCGGCAGCGCCGTCATGCAGATCCCGGCGCGCACCCCGGCCGCGACGGCGATGACCGCCGCCACGCTCGACAGCCTGTCCGGCGGCCGGTTCCGGCTCGGCCTCGGCGTCTCCGGGCCGCAGGTCTCCGAGGGCTGGCACGGCGTCCGCTTCGACCACCCGCTGGCCCGCACGCGGGAGTACGTCGACATCGTCCGGCTCGCGCTGTCGCGGCAGCGGCTGGCCTACGAGGGCGAGCACTGGCGGCTGCCGCTGCCCGACGGCCCCGGCAAGGCCCTGCAGTTGACGGTGCACCAGGCGCGGCCGTCGATCCCGGTGTACCTCGCCTCGATCGGCCCGCGGAACCTCGAGCTGACCGGCGAGATCGCCGACGGCTGGCTGGGCATCTTCTACGCGCCCGAGCACGCGGCCGGGTCGCTGGACCTCATCCGGGCCGGTCGTGAGAAGGCCGGCGCGACGATGGACGGCTTCGACGTCGTACCGACCGTCCCGGTGTCCGTCGGCGCCGACCTCGAGGCGTGCGCCGAGCCGGTGCGGGCGTACTCGGCGCTGTACCTCGGCGGCATGGGCAGCCGGCAGCAGAACTTCTACAACGCGCTCGCCGTGCGCATGGGCTTCGGCGACGCCGCGCGCGCCGTCCAGGACCTGTTCCTGGACCGCAAGTACCGCGAGGCCGCCGCCGCCGTCCCGCTGGAGTTCGTCGACCGGACGGCGCTGATCGGCCCGCCCGAGCGCATCCGCGACCGCCTGCACGCCTACGCGGAGTCCGGCGTGACGACGTTGTCCGTCGCGGCCCACGCCGGGTCGCTGGAGGACCGCGTGGCGGCGCTGCGCACCGTCGCCGAGGCGCTGGACGCCGCCGGACTGGCATCCTGACCGGGTCGTAGGGGAGTCGAACGCATCACATGGAGTGGTTCCACGCCGTCGTGCTCGGGGTGCTGCAGGGACTGACCGAGTTCCTGCCCATCTCCTCCAGCGCCCACCTGCGGATCTACCCGGAGCTGTTCGGCTGGGAGGATCCGGGCGCGGCCTTCACCGCCGTCACGCAGATCGGCACCGAGTCCGCGGTCATCCTGTACTTCGCCCGCGACATCGGGCGGATCATCAGTGCGTGGTTCCGCTCGCTCGTGTCGAGCTCGTCCGGGCGGCGCCGGCGCGCCACGTACGACCCGCAGGACGCCAGGATGGGTTGGTTCGTGATCATCGGGACGATCCCGATCGGCGCGCTCGGCTACGTCCTGAGGGACGTCATCGAGGACGACTTCCGCTCGCTCTGGATCATCGCGACGACCCTCGTCGTGCTGGGCGTCATCCTGGGCATCGCCGACCGCGTCGGCCGCAAGGAGCGCACCGCCGCCGACCTCACCTACAAGGACGCCGTCCTCATCGGGTTCGCGCAGGCGATGGCGCTGATCCCCGGCGTGTCCCGGTCCGGCGCGTCCATCAGCATGGGCCTGTTCCTCGGGCTGGACCGCAAGGCGGCGGCCCGGTTCGCGTTCCTGCTGGCGATCCCGGCCGTGCTCGGCTCGGGCATCTTCGAGTGGCCGAGCGCGATGGACGAGGGGTCGGTCTACGGCGCCGGCCCGACGATCCTGGCGACGGTGGTCGCGTTCTTCGTCGGCTTCGGCGTCATCGCCTGGCTGATGTCGTGGCTGGAGAAGCGGTCGTTCGCCCCGTTCATCGTCTACCGCATCGCGCTCGGCCTGTTCACGTTCGCGATGCTGGCCACCGGCACCTGGAGCGCGTAGAGCATGGACGAGCAGCTGATGCGGACGCTGCTGCGTGAGCAGCACCCCGATCTCGCCGGCGAGCACGTGCGGCCGGCCGCCACCGGCTGGGACAACGAGCTGTGGCGGCTGGGCGACGGCCTGGCCGTGCGCGTCCCGCGCACCGAGCGAGCCCCGGACCTGCTGCGCAAGGAGTACCGGTGGGTGCCCGAGCTGGCGCCGCGGCTGCCGCTGCCGGTCCCGGTGCCGCTGCGCTGGGCCGAGCCGTCCGAGCGCTTCGCGAAGCCGTGGGCCGTCACCACCTGGGTCGACGGCGAGCCGGCCGACCGCGCCGTCATCACCCGCGGCGACCACGCGGCCGAGACGCTGGCCGGATTCCTGCGCGCACTGCACCGGCCCGCGCCCGACGATGCGCCGGCCAATGCGGATCGCGGCGTCGACCTCGCAGTGGTCGCCGCTGGGGTCGAGGACGGCTTCCGGTCACTCGTCCCGTCGGCGCTGCTGCCCGCGGTCCGCGAGGTCTGGGACGACGCCGCGTCGGCGCCGCCCTGGGCCGGCCCGCGCACCTGGCTGCACGGCGACCTGCACCCCGCGAACGTCACCGTTGCCGACGGCACCCTCGCCGGCGTGATCGACTTCGGCGAGCTGTGCGCCGGCGACCCCGCGACGGACCTGGCCGCGGCCTGGACGCTGCTCCCGGTCGGCGCGTCGGCCCGGTTCTTCGCCGTCTACGGCGGCGCCGACGACGCGACGGTCAGGCGGGCGCGTGGGTGGTCCCTGCGCACCGCGCTCGGGCTGATCAGCGTCGGCCGGGCGGGGGAGCAGGGCCTTCCCGGCGGCAAGCCCACCTGGCTGCCGGCCGGCCTGGGCACGATCGACCGCGTCCTGGCCGACGCCGGCTAGGGGCGTCCCTTAGGACGCGCCGGCCCCTCGGGGACGTTGTTGATCATGGAGAAGGTCGGCCTCAGAAGCGCTCCAGGGCCGACCTTCTCCATGATCAACGGGACGGTGGGGGGTTGCTGTCGCCGACGCCGGCCTGCGGCGTCGCTAGGACGCGCCGCCGGGCAGCGGGGCGCTGGACACCCACGGCCACGGGTCGGTGTGCTGGCCGTCGAGGCGGACCTCGAAGTGCAGGTGCGGCCCAGTGGAGTAGCCGGTCGAACCGATGTTGCCGATGTACTGGCCCTTCTCGACCCGCTGGCCCGGCACAACCATGAGGTCGGACTGGTGGGCGTACATGGTGGTGAGCCGCTGGCCGTTCACCAGGCCGTGGTCGAGGATGACCATGTTGCCGTAGGCGTTGTTCCACCGCGCCTCGATGACGGTGCCGGCGTCGGCGGCGTAGATGCGGCCGTCGCCGCGGCCGAAGTCGAGGCCGGTGTGCATCTTCACGTAGCCGAGGATCGGGTGCAGCCGCTGGCCGTAGTCGGACGTCGTCGGGCCGGTGGCCGGCCGGATGAACGTGCCGGTGCCGTAGCCGGGCCCGTAGCTCGCCTGCGCCAGCAGCTCGCCGACCTCGGTGGACTGCTGCAGCAGCTCCATGTACCGCTGGTAGTCCTCGAGCCGGGCGTCGGCCGCGGCCTGCACCGCCCCCTCGACCAGCGTCTGGGTGTTGTCGACCACCTGGCGGGCCGCGAGCGCCGCACCCTCGGCCGTCTCGAGCGCGGCCAGCGACAGGCCGGCCTGGTCGGCCACCGTCTGCAGCCGCAGCCGCTGGCCCTCCAGCCGGGCGTGGGTGTCGGCCAGCTCGGCCTGGGTGTTGGCCATCTCGTCGAGTGCGCCGTCGGCCGTGCGCAGCAGCGTCCGCATGCCCATGTAGCGCGAGGCGAGGTCGTCGGGCGTCTCGGCGCCGAGGACGACGCCCATGGCGGCGAGGTTGTTGCCCTGGTAGGCCTCGCGGGCGATGGTGCCGATGGTGTTGCGGGTGGCCTCGGAGCGGGCGTCGAGCTCGTCGAGCTCCCGCTGCGTGCGGGCGACCGACTCGGTGGCGATCTTCAGCTGCTGCTGGGCGTGGACGTCGTTGGCGCGGGCGTCGTCGGCGGCCGCGGAGGCGGTGGCGAACACCTCCTGGGCCGAGGTGAGGTCGGCCATCACCTGCGCGAGCAGCCGCTGCGCCTCGGCGACGGCGACAGTCTGGGCGCCCTCGAGGCCCTGCGCGTACGCGGACTCGGGGTCGCCGGGCGCCGGCGGAGCCTCGACCGGCGGGGGCGCGACGGTGCCCGGCGGGAGGTCGTCGGGCGGTGCCTCCCCGGGTGCGCCATCAGACGGCGGATGGGCCGGCGGCTGGGTGGCGGGCGGGGTGGTCGCGGGATCCGCGACGGCGGGCCCTCCGACGGCGGCCAGCGCGAGGCCCGCAGTGGCGGCGAGGGCCGCCACGTGGCGACGTCTGAGGAACCGCATCGGCGTCGTGTCCCCTCCCGTGCCCCGAAGCGCGTGGCCCGGATGGGCCGAACGGTCCTGGCGACGAAGACATATGTCTGAAGACTTGATAGCCCATTTCGCGGACGCGCGCGACCTTCTGGCCAGATGTTCACTCTATCGGTACGCCTCGTAGGCTTCCCGCATGCCCACAGTCGTCCTGGTACGCCACGGCCGGACCACCGCCAATGTCGCGGGAGTGCTGGCCGGCCGCACGCCCGGCGTCGGCCTCGACGACACCGGCCGGGCCGGCGCCGCGGCGCTCGCCCAGCGGCTCGAGCCGGTCCGTCCCGCGGTGGTCGTCAGCAGCCCGCTGGAGCGGTGCGTCCAGACGGCGACGGCGATCGCCGGCGGCCGCGAGGTGGTCACCGACGACGGCCTCAGCGAGTGCGACTACGGCGACTGGACCGGCCGCTCGCTGGCCGAACTGCGCCGCGAGAAGCTGTGGAAGGTCGTCCAGGAGCACCCGTCCGGCGTCGTGTTCCCTGGCGGCGAGTCGCTGCGCGCCGTCCAGCAGCGCGCCGTCGACGCTGTCCGCACGCGCGACACTGAGCTGGCCGCCGAGCACGGGCCGGGTGCCGTGTGGTTCGCCGTCTCGCACGCCGACGTCATCAAGGCGGTCCTCGCCGACGCGCTCGGCCTGCACCTCGACCACTTCCAGCGGCTGGTCGTCGACCCGTGCTCGGTGTCCGTCGTCTCGTTCACCGAGCGGCGGCCGTTCGTGCTGCGCGTCAACGACACCGGCGGCGACCTCGGCTTCCTCGCGGCGCCGGCGCGGCGGCGGCGCCGCAGCACGCGCGGCGACGCCGTGGTCGGTGGGGGAGCGGGCGACGCGAGATAGGCTTTCTGGGTGGCCGCGCAGGTGTACAGATTCGATCAGCCCCAACGCTTCATCGCCGGAACCGTCGGGCGTCCCGGTGAGCGTTCGTTCTTCCTCCAGGCTCGCGACGCCACCAAACTGATCAGCGTGCTGCTCGAGAAGGAGCAGGTGTCGGTGCTGGCCGAGCGGGTCGACGACATGCTCGACGAGATCCTGCGCCGGGCCGGCGGGCTGACCACCGTGCCGGCCGTCGCGCCGCCCGAGCTCGACGACCTCGACCCGCTGGAGCAGCCGATCGTCGAGGAGTTCCGCGTCGGCGCCATGACGCTGCGCTGGGACACCGACGACGAGGAAGTCGTGGTCGCCGCGTACGCCGCGTCCGACGACGACACCGAGCCGCCCGACGACCCCGACGAGTCCGACCGCGACGTCATGGTCGTGCGGCTGTCCGGCCCCGCGGCCCGGGCGTTCGTCAAGCGCGCCCAGGCCGTCGTCGGCGCCGGACGCCCGCCGTGCCCGCTGTGCAGCCTGCCGCTCGACCCCGCCGGGCACGTCTGCCCCCGGCAGAACGGCTACCGGCGGCGGGACTGAGCCCGTGGACCTGCTGAGCCTGCTGCGCGAGGGCGAGCTGACCGTCGAAGGCAGGCTCGTCGTCGCGTCCAACCTCACCCTGCTCGGGCACGTCACGCACGGCGACACGTCCGTGCGATGCGTCTACAAGCCGGTCAGCGGCGAGCAGCCGCTGTGGGACTTCCCCGACGGCACGCTGGCCGCGCGCGAGGCGGCCGCCTACGAGGTGTCCGCCGCGGCGGGCTGGAACCTGGTGCCGCCGACGGTCCTGCGCGCCGAGGGGCCGTTCGGCGCCGGCATGTGCCAGGCGTGGATGGAGCAGGGCTCGGGCGAGCTCGGGGCCGGCCGGGTGGACGTCGTCCCCGCGGCGTCGGCGGCCGAGGGGTGGCTGCCGATCCTCGAGGCGGTCGACGGCGACGGCGCGCCCGTCCTGCTCGTGCACGCCGACGACCCCGGGCTGCGCCGGCTGGCCGTCTTCGACGCCGTCGTCAACAACGCCGACCGCAAGGGCGGGCACGTCCTGACCGGCGACCACTTCGTCGCCCCGTCGGCCGCCGACGTCGTCGGCGTCGACCACGGCGTCTGCTTCAACGTCGACCCGAAGCTGCGCACCGTCCTGTGGGGGTGGGCCGGGTCGCCGCTCACGCCGGCCGAGCGGTCCGAGCTGTCGCGGCTGCGAGCTCTGGTCGACGGCCCACTGGGCGCGACGCTGGGGGAGCTGCTGGACGGCGAGGAGGTCGTGGCCACCGCGGCGCGCATCGACGCGCTGCTGGCCCGCGGCACCATGCCGAGTCCCGAGGGACGGATGCCGGTTCCGTGGCCGGTCTTCTGACGAATTAGGCTGAGCAGCATCATGCGAGCCTGGTCTGCCCCCGACGTGCCCGCCCTTCCCGGCCGTGGCCTGCCCGTCAGTCTCCACGACACCGCGACGGGGTCGGCCCGGCCGGTGCGGCCGGAACACGTCGCCACCATGTACGTCTGCGGCATCACGCCGTACGACGCCACCCACCTGGGGCACGCCGCCACGTACGTCGCGTTCGACCTGCTCAACCGGGCCTGGCGCGACGCCGGCCACGACGTCCGCTACGTCCAGAACATCACCGACGTCGACGACCCGCTGCTGGAGCGGGCCACCGAGACGGGGCAGGACTGGCGCGAGCTGGCCGACGCCGAGACCCGGCTGTACACCGAGGACATGGCCTGGCTGCGGGTGCTGCCGCCGTCGTCGTACGTCGGCGCCGTCGAGGCGATCCCGCTGATCACCCGCATGATCCAGCGCATGGAGCCGTCGGTGTACGAGCTGGACGGCGACCTCTACTTCTCCGTGCGCACCGACCCCGCGTTCGGCTCGGTGTCGCGGCTGCCCGAGCCGGCGATGCGCGACCTGTTCGCCGAGCGCGGCGGCGACCCCGACCGGCCCGGCAAGAAGGACCCGCTCGACCCGCTGGTGTGGCTGAAGGCGCGGCCGGGGGAGCCGTCGTGGGACAGCCCGTTCGGCCCCGGCCGCCCCGGCTGGCACGTCGAGTGCGCGGCCATCGCCATGGAGTACCTCGGCGTCCCGTTCGACGTCCAGGGCGGCGGCAGCGACCTCGTGTTCCCGCACCACGAGATGTCCGCCTCGCACGCCCACGTCGTCGCCGGCGCGTTCGCGTCGCTGTACGCGCACGCCGGCATGGTCGGCCTCGACGGCGAGAAGATGTCGAAATCGCTGGGCAACCTGGTCTTCGTCTCCGGCCTGCGCGCCGACGGCGTCGAGCCGGTCGCCGTCCGGCTGGCGCTGCTGGCAACCCACTATCGCGCCGACCGCGAATGGTCGCCGGCGGTGCTGGAGGAGGCGACGCTGCGGCTGGCCCGCTGGCGGACGGCGCTCGCGGCGGGTGCCGGCGCACCCGCCGAGCCGGTACTCGCCGAGGTCCGCGACCGCCTCGCCGACGACCTCGACTCGCCCGGTGCGCTGGCCGCCGTCGACCGCTGGGCGGCGACGCCCGGCACCGACCCGGGCGCGCCGGCCCTGGTCGCCGCCACCGCCGACGCCCTGCTCGGGCTCGCTCTCTGAACTCGCCCGTGCTGATCCGCCCGGTCCGCGCCGCCGACGCCGAGGCCGTCGCGGAACTGCTCGACCAGCTCGGCTACCCGCAAGACGGCAGCGCGGCGACGGCGGCCCGCCTGCGGGCCTGGACCCGCGACCCGGCGAGTGCGGCCTACGTCGCCGACGACGGCGGCGACGTGCTCGGCGTCGTCGCGGTGCACATCAGCTCGTTCTTCGAGCGCGACGGCGCATGGGCCCGCATCGTCGCCCTGGTCGTGGCCGATCGCGCCCGCGGGCGCGGCGTGGGCTCGCAGCTGGTGGCCGAGGCGGAGTCGTTCGCCGCCGACCACGGCTGCGCCCGCATGGAGGTCACCAGCTCCGACCGCCGCCACGAGGCGCACGCCTTCTACCGCGGCCGCGGCTACGCCGACCAGGCCGGGACGTCGTCGCGCTTCCTCCGCGACCTGCCCTAAACCGCGCCGGTCAGGTGTCGCGGCGGCGGAGGTAGCGCTCGAACTCGCGGGCGATGTGCTCGCCGGAGGCCTCGGGGAGGTCGACGGTGTCGCGGGCCTCTTCGAGGCGGCGGACGTACTCGGCGACGTCGGAGTCTTCCTCGGCGAGCTCGTCGACGCCGTGCTGCCAGGCCTCGGCCTGTTCGGCGAGGTCGCCCATCGGGACCGGCAGGCCGAGGAGGTCCTCGACCCGCTGCAGCAGCACCAGCGTGGCCTTGGGGCACGGGGACTGGGCGACGTAGTGGGGCACGGCCGCCCAGAGCGACACGGCGTCGAGGCCGGCGCGGGTGGCGCCGTCCTGGAACACGCCGACGATGCCGGTGGGGCCCTCGTAGCGGGACTGCTCGAGCCCGAGCGTCTCGGCCTGGTCGGGGTCGCTGGTGGTGACGGTGACGGGGACCGGCCGGGTGTGCGGCACGTCGGCCAGCAGCGCGCCGAGCGTAACGACCTGCTCGCAGCCGAGGTCGGTGGCGACGGACAGCAGCTCGGCGCAGAACGCCCGCCACCGCATGTTCGGCTCGATGCCGCGCAGCAGCACGATGTCGCGTCCGTGCTCCTCGATGCTCACCACGGACAGCCGGGTGGTGGGCCACTCGATGCTGCGCTTGCCGTCGTCGTCGACGCTGACCAGCGGGCGGTTGACCTGGAAGTCGTAGTACTCGTCGGGGTCGAGCGCGGCCACGGCGCCGGCGTTCCAGACGCGCTCCAGGTGCTCGATACCAGCCGTCGCGGCTTCTCCGGCGTCGTTCCACCCCTCGAATGCGGCGATCAGGACAGGATTGCGTAGTTGCCGCGCTCCGTCGTTCTCCATCGCGCTCGTCTCCCTGCCTGGAAGGGTCGCCTCTTCATCGGGGACTGACGTCAGACCTTGCGGCCGGCTGCCAACAACACTGTCGTCCTCCCGACCAACCCTACGGCTCTCGCGCGCGAAAGGCGCGTCGAGGCCCATCCCAATATCAGAGACGATTCGTCCGTATGGCGGACGTTTCCTTGTGAACAGGCGGGACGGCTCTACTCTGGCGTGATGCGGGGGAGCCTGAGGGAAGCCATGTCCCGGCGCGTCGTGGTGGCCGACGGCGCGATGGGAACCATGTTGCAGGCGGCCGACCTGACCCTCGACGACTTCGAGGGCCACGAGGGCTGCAACGAGATCCTCAACGTCACCCGGCCCGACGTCGTCCGGCACATCCACGACGCCTATTTCCAGGTCGGCGTCGACGCGGTCGAGACGAACACCTTCGGCGCCAACTGGGCGAACCTGGGGGAGTACGGCATCTCCGGGCGCATCCGCGAGTTGGCCGAGGCCGGCGCCCGGCTGGCCCGCGAGGTCGCCGACGACTGGTCGACCGGCGACCGGCCGCGCTGGGTCCTCGGCAGCGTCGGGCCGGGCACCAAGCTGCCGTCGCTCGGGCACGTCGACTTCGCCACCCTCCGCGACGCCTACCGCACCCAGGTCGAGGGCATGCTGGCCGGCGGCGTCGACGCCGTCCTCGTCGAGACCGCGCAGGACCTGCTGCAGGCCAAGGCCGCGATCATCGGGGCGCGACGGGCCATGACGGCGGCCGGCGCCGAGGACGTCGCGCTGATGGTCAACGTCACCGTCGAGACCACCGGCACCATGCTGCTCGGCTCGGAGATCGGGGCCGCCCTGACGGCGCTCGCCCCACTCGGCGTCGACCACATCGGCCTCAACTGCGCCACCGGGCCGGCCGAGATGAGCGAGCACCTGCGCCACCTCGCGCGGTACGCGCACACCGGCCTGGCCTGCATGCCCAACGCCGGTCTGCCAGAGTTGACGTCCGACGGCGCGCACTACCCGCTGACGCCGCAGCAGCTGGCCGACGCGCACGACCTGTTCACCGCCGAGTACGGCCTCGCGCTGGTCGGCGGCTGTTGCGGCACGACGCCTGAACATCTGCGCCAGGTGGTCGAGCGGGTCGGCGGCCGCGAGCTGACCCCGCGCCGCCCGCAGGACGAGCCCGGCGCCGCCAGCCTGTACCAGCACGTCCCGTTCCGCCAGGACACCTCGTACCTGGCCATCGGCGAACGCACCAACGCCAACGGCTCCAAGGCGTTCCGCGAGGCGATGCTCGAGGGCCGGCTCGACGACTGCGTCGAGATCGCCCGTGCCCAGACCCGCGACGGTTCGCACCTGCTCGACCTGTGCGTCGACTACGTCGGCCGCGACGGGACGGCGGACATGCGCGAGCTGGCCGCCCGGTTGGCCACCGCCAGCACGCTGCCGCTGGTGCTCGACTCCACCGAGCCGGCCGTCATCGAGGCCGGCCTCGAGTGCCTGGGCGGGCGCAGCGTCGTCAACTCCGTCAACTACGAGGACGGCGACGGCCCCCGCTCGCGCATCCGCACGGTGATGCCGATCATCCAGGAGCACGGCGCGGCCGTCGTCGCGCTCACCATCGACGAGGAGGGCCAGGCCCGGACGGCGGAGTGGAAGCTGCGCGTCGCCGAGCGGCTGATCGGCCAGCTCACCGGCGAGTGGGGCATACGCATCGGTGACATCGTCGTCGACACGCTGACCTTCCCGATCGCGACCGGCCAGGAGGAGACCCGCCGCGACGGTATCGAGACCATCGAGGCGATCCGCGAGCTCAAGCGCCGCTACCCGCAGGTGCAGACGACGCTCGGCGTCTCGAACGTCTCGTTCGGCCTCAACCCGGCCGCGCGCGCCGTCCTGAACTCCGTCTTCCTCGCCGAGTGCGTCGCCGCCGGCCTCGACTCCGCCATCGTCCACTCCGCGCGCATCCTGCCGGTGTCGCGGATCCCGGAGGAGCAGCGCCAGGTCGCGCTGGACCTCGTCTACGACCGCCGCACGCCCGGCTACGACCCGCTCACCCGGTTCCTGGAGCTGTTCGAGGGCGTGACGTCGACGACGGAGGACCGTGCCGCCGCGTTGCTCGGCCTGCCGTTGTTCGAGCGGCTGGAGCAGCGCATCGTCGACGGCGAGCGCAAGGGCCTGGAGGCCGACCTCGACGAGGCGCTGGAGCAGAAGCCGGCGCTCGCCATCGTCAACGACACGCTGCTGAACGGCATGCGCACCGTCGGCGAGCTGTTCGGCAGAGGGCAGATGCAGCTGCCGTTCGTCCTGCAGAGCGCCGAGGTCATGAAGGCCGCCGTCGCCCACCTCGAGCCGCACATGGAGCGGGTCGAGGGCGACGACGGAACCAAGGGCACGATCGTCCTGGCCACGGTCAAGGGCGACGTCCACGACATCGGCAAGAACCTCGTCGACATCATCCTGTCCAACAACGGCTACTCCGTCGTGAACCTCGGCATCAAGCAGCCGATCAGCGCGATCCTCGACGCCGCCGAGGAGCACGACGCCGACGTCATCGGCATGTCCGGCCTGCTGGTGAAGAGCACGGTCGTGATGAAGGAGAACCTCGAGGAGATCAACCAGCGCGGGCTGTCGGCGCGCTGGCCGGTCATCCTCGGTGGCGCGGCGCTGACCCGCGCCTTCGTCGAGGACGACCTCGCCGAGCTGTACGCGGGCGAGGTCCGCTACGCCCGCGACGCGTTCGAGGGGCTGCGGCTGATGGACGCGGTCGCCAGCGTCCGCACCGACCCGGACAAGGACCTCGCCGACGTGCTGCCGGCGCTGCGCAAGCGGCGGGTCTCGCGCGCCTCCGCGGCCGGCCGCGACCAGGCCGACGCCGGCGACGACGTCCGCTCCGACGTCGCCACCGGCAACAGCGTGCCGGCGCCGCCGTTCTGGGGCACTCGGGTGGTGCGCGGCCTGCACCTCGCCGACTATGCGGCGTACCTCGACGAGCGGGCCACGTTCATGGGCCAGTGGGGGCTCAAGGGCGCCCGCGGCGGCCAGTCCTACGAGGAGCTGGTCGAGACCGAGGGCCGGCCGCGGCTGCGCATGTGGCTGGACCGCCTGCACACCGAGAGCATCCTCGAGGCGGCCGTCGTCTACGGCTACTTCCCGGCCGTCTCCGAGGGCCGCGACCTCGTCGTCCTCGACCCCGAGGACCACCGCAAGGAGCTGGAGCGGTTCTCGTTCCCGCGGCAGCGCCGCGACCGCCGGCTGTGTCTGGCCGACTTCTTCCGGCCGCGCGAGTCCGGCGAGATCGACGTGGTCGCGTTCCAGCTGGTCACGATGGGCTCCGGCGTCGCGGAGGCGACGGCGAAGCTGTTCGCCGCCAACGCCTACCGCGACTACCTGGAGCTGCACGGGCTGTCGGTGCAGCTGACCGAAGGGCTGGCCGAGTACTGGCACGCCCGGGTCCGCGACGAGCTGGGCTTCGGCGCCGAGGACGACCCGGAGCTGGGCGGCATCCTCAAGCAGGAGTACCGCGGCTCGCGCTACTCGTTCGGCTACCCCGCCTGCCCGGACCTCGCCGACCGCGTCAAGCTGGTCCGGCTGCTACGCCCCGAGCGGATCGGGGTGGACCTCTCCGAGGAGCTGCAGCTGCACCCCGAGCAGTCGACCGACGCGCTGGTCGTCCATCACCCCGAGGCGAAGTACTTCAACGCGACTTAGCAGCGGGCCGGCCGGTCGGCCGCCCGCGCCGCCGCGGAAGGGGGAGGAGCGGCGGGCGCGGGCGGAGTCGGGTGATGCCGGACTAACCCGGCATGCCGTTGCTCTCGGGCCGCCCGTCGGACGGCATCCCGTCCGGCTGCTCGGTGACGGCGAACTTGACCGATCCCTCGGGGTCGACCGACGCGTCCAGCGCCTTGTCGTCGAGCATGATCGCGGCGTCGGGGTCGAGGAACAGCCGGGCGCCGGCGTCGTCGACGATCTGGTCGCCCTCCTCCGGCGCGGGCCGCAGTTCGAGGTCGAGGCCGCCCTCGGGGTTGGCCGCAATGCGCATGCCGGTCCCCATGGGGAGGTCCTCGCGGCCCTCGATGTTGCGGATGACCGCGGCGGCGTTGTGGGTGAGTGTGAGCATGATGAGGTGCACCTCCGTAGGCGCGCACGGGCGCGCTCGTTCTTCGGTGTGGGCTTCGTGATCTGCGACGGCACCGCGACGACGCGATGCTCCGGACGACGGGCCGCCGGATGGGCCCGTGGTGTACGGCGGGTTATCGATCCTCTCCCGGCCGACAGACGCCGGTTGACGAGCCGCTCGCAGCACCCACGTTTCCCGCTGCCGGGCCATCCGTCAAGCGAGGTGCCGAATCAGTGCGAACCTGCGGCATGGGACCATGGAGTACGTGACCTCGCCTCTGCCTGCCGCCGTCCTGTGGGACATGGACGGCACCCTCGTCGACACCGAACCGCTGTGGATGGGCGCCGAGGAGGCCCTCGTGCTGCGCCACGGGGGCACCTGGACCGACGCCGACAGCCTCGCGCTGGTCGGCAGCGACCTGCTCGAGTCCGCCGCCTACATCCGTCAGCGCGGCGACATCCCCATGACGCCGCCACAGATCGTGGCGCACCTGGTGGGCGAGGTGCAGAAGGGCATCGACGCCGGCATCACCTGGCAGCCGGGCGTGTACGAGCTGCTGACGGAGCTGCGCGCCCTGGGTGTGCCGCAGGCGCTGGTCACCATGTCGTACCGCGGCCTGGCCGAGGCGATCGTCGGCCGGCTGCCCGACGGGCTGTTCGCCGCCGTCGTCACCGGCGACGAGGTGACCAACGGCAAGCCGCATCCGGAGCCGTACCTGACGGCGGCCGACGCGCTGGGCGCCGACCCGGCCGAGTGCGTCGTCATCGAGGACTCGCCGCGGGGTGCCGCGGCCGGGCTGGCGGCCGGCGCCCTGGTGCTGTCGGTGCCGAACGCCGTCGCGGCGGTGCCCGAGCCCGGCCTCGTCGTCATCGACTCGCTGGCCGGCGTCCAGGCCGCTGACCTGCTGGCTCTCTTCGACGAGTCGCGTCTCGATCCTGTGTAATGTCACACAGCTATTTCACATAGTCGAGATTCGACGGAATGTTGCGAAATCGCGATGTCATCCTGACAACTCGGTGACTGCCCATCACACCCGCAGGAAGTACTGTCACAGGCCAACCGGTCGGGAACACCGCCCGGCAGTCGAGCTGTGTGAGGTGTGACATGCGTGGCATGAGCCTGAACCGCAGGCTGGCCGCGGGAGCCGTGGCCGGTACCCTGGCCCTGGGACTCACGGCCTGTGGCGGAGACGACGACGAAGGCTCCGCTGAGGGCGGCGGCGACGGCGGTACGCTCGTGTTCGCCGGTTCGGCCGATCCCGTGATCATGGACGGCGCGCTGGTCAGCGACGGCGAGTCCACTCGGGTGATCAACCAGGTGTTCGAGGGCCTGGTCCGCAGCGAGGAGGGCGGCACCGAGATCGAGCCGGCCCTGGCCGAGTCGTGGGAGGCCAGCGCTGACGGCCTGACCTGGACCTTCACGCTGCGTGAGGGCGTGACGTTCCACGACGGCGAGGCGCTGGACGCGGAGGCCGTCTGCTTCAACTTCGAGCGCTGGTACAACTTCACCGGCGTCCTGCAGAGCCCAGCGGTCTCCTACTACTGGGGCACCGTGATGGGCGGGTTCGCCGTCAACGAGGACCCCGCCATGGGCGAGAGCCTCTACACCGGCTGCGAGGCCAGCGACGAGCGCACCGCGGTCATCACGCTGTCGCGTCCGTCGTCGGCGTTCCTGTCCGCCCTGGCCATGCCGGCGTTCACCATCGCCAGCCCGGCCGCGCTGCAGGAGTTCGAGGCCGACGCCGTCAGCGGCACCGGCGAGGCGCCGTCGTTCGAGGGGACCTTCGGCTACGAGCACCCGGTCGGCACCGGCCCGTTCCAGTTCGAGTCCTGGGAGCGCGGCTCCGAGGTCCGGCTGACGGCGTACGAGGACTACTGGGAGGAGCCCGCACAGGTCGACGAGCTGATCTTCACCGTCATCCCGGACGGCCCGGCCCGCCGGCAGGCGCTGGAGAACGGCGAGATCGACGGCTACGACCTGGTCGACCCGGCCGACGTCGAGCTGCTCGAGACCGGCGGCTTCCAGATCCTGCGCCGCCCGGCGTTCAACGTCGCCTACATCGGGTTCCAGCAGAACGTCCCGCCGTTCGACAACCTGCAGATCCGGCAGGCCATCGCGCACGCGATCGACTTCGACAACATCATCCAGACCAACTACCCCGAGGGTGCGGTCCGGGCGACGCAGTTCATGCCGCCCGAGCTGTTCGGCTGGGCCGACGACGTCACGACGTACGACTACGACCCGGATCTCGCCCGTGACCTGATCGCGCAGTCCGGCGTCACGGACCTGACGCTGCCGTTCTGGTACCCGACCGACGTCACCCGCCCGTACATGCCGAACCCGCAGGCCAACTGGGAGCTGATGGCGGCGGACCTCGAGGCGGTCGGCTTCACCATCGAGCCGAACACGGCGCCGTGGAACCCGGACTACCTGGACGCCACCCAGACCGGCGGGACGCCGATGTTCCTGCTCGGCTGGAACGGCGACTTCGGTGACCCGGACAACTTCATCGGCACGTTCTTCCAGCAGGTGAACCCGCAGTTCGGCAGCTTCGACAACCCGGAGATCTTCGACCAGCTCAACCAGGCGGAGGCGGAGACCGACGAAGAGCGACGGACGGAGCTGTACCAGGAGGCCAACCGCATGATCATGGACTTCGTGCCGGGCATCCCGTACGTCCACAGCGAACCGGCCATCGCCTTCCGGGAGGGGATCGCCGGGTACGTGCCCGACCCGCTGCAGAACGAGAGCTTCGCGACCGTCACGGTTGATTGACGACTAGATGCTCAAGTTCGTCGTACGGCGGCTCCTCCAGCTGATTCCGATCCTGCTCGGGCTGTCGGTGCTGCTGTTCGTGTGGCTGCGCGCGCTCCCGGGAGGGCCTGCCCAGGCCCTCCTGGGGGAGCGCGCGACCGCCGAATCCGTCGCTCGTATCGAGGAGCTCTACGGGCTCAACGAACCCTGGTACGTCCAGTACTGGAAATTCCTCTCCGCAGCAGTGCGGCTCGACTTCGGCAACAGCGCCAACACCAACCGGCCGGTGACCGAGGAGATGATGCGGACCTTCCCGGCCACCTTCGAGCTGGCGACGGCCGCGCTGATCTTCGCGGTCGGCGTCGGCGTCCCGCTGGGCTACTTCGCGGCGAAGAAGTACGGCGGCTGGCTGGACAACCTGTCGGTGTCGGGCTCGCTGCTGGGGGTCGCGGTGCCGGTGTTCTTCCTGGCCTACATCCTCAAGTACGTGTTCAGCGTCAAGCTGGGCTGGTTCCCGACCCAGGGCCGGGACGATCCGCGCATCGACGCGGACCATCCCACGGGCCTGTACGTGCTCGACGGCATCCTCACCGGCAATCTCGAGGCCAGCTGGGACGCCATCATGCACCTGGTGCTGCCGGCGATCGCCCTGGGCGCCATCCCGCTGGCCATCATCGTCCGCATCACCCGGGCCAGCGTGCTCGACGTCGTGCACGAGGACTACGTGCGCACCGCCGAGGCGAAGGGCCTGTACGAGCGGACGATCACCCGCCGGCACGTGCTGCGCAACGCGCTGCTGCCGGTGGCGACCGTCATCGGGCTGTCGGCCGGGCTGCTGTTCTCCGGTGCCATCCTGACCGAGACGGTGTTCGCCTTCGACGGCGTCGGCCGGTTCATCTACGAGGCGATCACCGTGCGCGACTACGCCGTCCTGCAGGGGTTCATCCTGGTGATCGCGGCGATGTACGTCGTCGTGAACCTGCTCGTCGACGTGTCGTACGGTCTGATCGACCCACGAGTCCGGGTGAGGTGAGCGCATGAGCCTGTCCGAGATCGAGGCGACCACCGAGTCCGAGCAGGTCGAGCCGGTAGCCGGCAACCTCCGCAAGGAGGCGTGGAAGCGGCTGAAGCGCGACCCCGTCGCCCTTGTCGGGTTCGCCCTGATCGCGTTCTTCATCCTGGTCGCGATCCTGGCGCCGCTGATCGCGCCGTACGCCCCGGACGCTCAACCCGGCCGCGGGATGATCACGCCGACGAACATCCCCGGCCCGTCCGCCGACCACTGGTTCGGGCTGGACGCGTCCGGCCGCGACGAGTTCAGCCGCGTCGTCTACGGCGCCCGGCAGTCGCTGCTGGTCGGCGTCGTGGCGACGTTGTTCGGCATGCTCGGCGGCCTGATCCTGGGCACCCTCGCCGGCGCGTTCGGCGGCAAGGTCGACACCGTCGTCATGCGGATCGTCGACGTCATGCTGTCGATCCCCGGCCTGCTGATGGCCATCGCCATCGCGGCGCTGCTGGGTGCCAGCTTCTGGTCGGTCATGATCGCCATCGCGATCATCAACGTGCCGGTGTTCGCCCGGCTGCTCCGCGGGCAGATGCTGGCCCAGCGCGGCTCCGACTACGTCCTGGCGGCGGTGTCGATCGGGGTGCGGCGGCGGCCGATCGTGTTCGGGCACATCCTGCCGAACTCGATCTCGCCGGTCATCGTCCAGGCGACGCTGACGCTGGCGACGGCGATCATCGAGGCGGCCGGGCTGTCGTTCCTCGGCCTGGGCAGCGCCGACCCGCGGGTCCCCGAGTGGGGCCGCATGCTCGCCGACACCCAGCGCTACCTGGCCTCCGCGCCGCACCTGGCGTTCTTCCCCGGCATCGCCATCGTCATCGCCGCGCTGGGCTTCACCATGCTCGGCGAACGGCTGCGCGAGGCCATCGATCCCAAGTACCGGCGGTGAGTGTGACGAGTTCCGAACCCCTGCTCGACGTCCGCGACCTGTCCGTCACGTTCACCCGCAAGGGCGGGCCGACGGTGCACGCCGTCGACGGCGTCTCGTTCACCGTCGCGCCGGGCGAGACGGTCGGCCTGGTGGGCGAGTCGGGCAGCGGCAAGTCGGTGACGTCGCTCGCCATCATGCGGCTGCTGGCGCGCCGCGGCGTCCAGGTCGGCGGGCAGGTGCTGTTCGACGGCGACGACCTGCTGACGCTGCCGCGCGACCGGATGCGCGACATCCGCGGCCGCGACATCGCCATGGTGTTCCAGGACCCGATGTCGTCGCTCAACCCGGTGGTGCCGATCGGTGTCCAGGTCACCGAGGTGCTGGAACGGCACCAGGACCTCAAGGGCGAGCAGGCCCGCGCCGCGGCCGAGAACCTGCTGTTCCGGGTCGGCATCCCGGACCCGTCGCGCCGGCTCAAGGAGTACCCGCACCAGCTGTCCGGCGGCATGCGCCAGCGCGCGCTGATCGCAATGGCGCTGGCCTGCCGGCCGCGGCTGCTGATCGCCGACGAGCCGACGACGGCGCTCGACGTCACCATCCAGGCGCAGATCATCGAGCTGCTCAAGGAACTGGTGCAGGACACCGGCGCGTCGCTGGTGATGATCACGCACGACCTCGGCGTCGTCGCCGGTCTGTGCGACACCGTCCACGTCATGTACTCCGGCCGGGTGGTCGAGTCGGCCGGGCGGCGGGAGCTGTTCGGGCAGCCGCGGCACCCGTACACCGGCGGGCTGCTGGCCTCGGTGCCCCGGCTCGACTCGCCGCGCGGCGCTCCGCTGCACCCGATCCCGGGCTCGCCGACGGACGTGCTGCGCTGGGATCGCGGCTGCGCGTTCTCGCCGCGCTGCCGGAACAAGATCGATGCCTGCGTCGGGGCACCGCCGCCGCTGGAGAACCTGGCCGGCCGGTCGCTGCGCTGCCTGAACCCGCTGGAGCTCACCGAGGAGGTACCGGCGTGAGCGGCGACGTGCTGCTGTCCGTCCGCGGGCTCGAGGTCCACTTCCCGATCAGGTCGGGCATCATCATCGAGCGGCAGATCGGCGCGGTCAAGGCCGTCGACGGCGTCGACCTCGACGTCCCGCGCGGCGCCACCGTCGGGCTGGTGGGGGAGTCCGGCTGCGGCAAGTCGACGCTCGGCCGGGCGATCCTGCGGCTGGTCGAGCCGACCGCGGGCTCCATCACCTTCGACGGCACCGACGTCCGGTCGCTGGCCGGCGAGGAACTGCGCCGCATGCGCCGGCAGATGCAGATGGTCTTCCAGGACCCGATGGCCAGCCTCGACCCGCGGCAGAACGTCCAGTCGGTGCTCAGCGAGCCGCTGCGGGCGCACGGCATCGGCGGCGACCACCAGGCGCGGGTGCGCGAATTGCTCGACGTGGTGGGGCTGCCGGCGTCGGCGGCCAACCGCTACCCGCACGAGTTCTCCGGCGGCCAGCGCCAGCGCATCGGCATCGCCCGCGCGATCGCGCTGGAGCCGCAGCTGATCGTCGCCGACGAGCCGGTGTCGGCGCTGGACGTGTCCATCCAGGCGCAGGTGGTGAACCTGCTGGAGGAGCTGCAGGACCGCCTCGGGCTGACCTACCTGGTCATCGCGCACGACCTCGCCGTCGTCCGGCACATCGCCGACGTCGTCGCCGTCATGTACCTGGGCGGGCTGGTCGAGCAGGCGCCGTCGGACGACCTCTACGCCACGCCGCTGCACCCGTACACGAAGGCGCTGATGTCCGCGGTGCCGATCCCGGACCCGGAGGTCGAGGACACCCGCCAGCGGATCCTGCTGCAGGGCGACCTGCCCTCGCCGGCCAACCCGCCGGCCGGCTGCCGGTTCCACACCCGGTGCCCGTTCCGCCAGCAGACCCGCTGCGCCGACGAGCGGCCGGTGCTGCGCACGGTGACCGGACACCCGGAGGCGCACCGGGTGGCCTGCCACTGGGCCGAGGACATCGAGGCCGGGCGGATCTTGCCCGTCGCCTCAGCCGTCGTCGAGCCCGAGGCCGAGCCCAAGGCTGAGCCCGACCCGGATCCCGCGCCGGACCCCGCGGCCTGATCGTCAGGCGCGCAGCAGCGCGTCGAGCTGACGGATCAGCTCGCCGACCCGTCCGCCCCCGCTCGGGGCGGGCGGGTAGCGGCGCAGGACGTCCACGACGACGGGGTCCACGAGGTCGCGGGCCCGGGCGACGTAGCCGGCGGCGACGGCGGGGTCGTCGCCCGCGGCCAGCTCGAACGCCCGCGCCGTGTGGGCGGCCGCGCCGAGGATGTGCTTGACCTGCGTGGCCTTGGCCAGTGGGTGCAGGTAGGCGGCGCCGCAGCAGTCGGCCGACGCGCGGGCGGCCTCGCTGGCCGCCGGCCGCCCGGCGTCGCGGGTCTCCTGTGCAGCCCGGTGCGCCGCGAACGCGTGGTCGCGCAGCAGCTTGGTCCGGTCGGCGCCGTCGGCGAAGGCCTGCGCGGTGTCGAGTGCGGCCCCGGCGCGCTCGTCGCCGGGGCACTCGGCCTCGAAGATCGCCAGCGCGGGCTGCGCGCAGGCCACCGTGTAACCGGTGACCTGGCGCAGCTCGCTCAGCGTGAGGTCGATCGTGGCGGTGTCGTCCGCCATGCCGTTCTCCTACTCAGTGGTGATGGCGCGCAGCACGTCCAGCTTGGCGGCCCGGCGGGCCGGCCAGACGGCGGCCAGCACGCCGATGACCGCGGCGAGCACGACGAACACGACCAGCTGCCCGCCCGGGATCGAGAGCACCTCGAGCCCGTCGTCTGCGATGGCGCGCTGCAGCGACACCCCGAACACCAGGCCCAGCGCGACGCCGAGGACGGCGCCGAGGACGGCGATGGCGATGGACTCCAGCCGGATGGTGCGGCGCAGCTGGCGCCGGCTCATGCCGACCGCCCGCAACAGGCCCACCTCGCGGGTGCGCTCCATGACCGACAGCGCCAGCGTGTTGACGATGCCCAGGACCGCGATCAGCACGGCCAGCCCGAGCAGCGCGTACACCAGGAACAGCAGCTGGTTCACCTGGTCGCGGGAGGACTCCTTGTACTCCTCCTGGTCCTGGACGGTGACCGTCGGGACGTCCGCGGTCACCTCGTCGAGACCCTCGTGGACGGTGGCGAGGTCGGCCCCGTCGTCGGCGATGACGTAGAGCAGCGAGTCCAGCGCCGGGACCGCGCCGTCCTCGAGCGTCTGCTGGCTGACGACGACGCCGCCGGACAGCAGCGGCGACTGGCCGTAGATGCCGACCAGCTCGATCTCCTCGTCGGAACCGGGCAGTTGCATGCGGACGGTGTCGCCGACGGAGAGGCCGTCGGACTCGGCCTGCTGCTCGCCGATGAGGAACCCGCCGCCGCTGAGGTCGTCGCTGCCCTCGACCATCGGCAGGTCGGCGGCCCGGCCGTACGCGACCGGGTCGAAGGCCTGCACGAACGTCTGGTCGCCGTCGACGACCGCGCCGGAGGCCCGGACCGCGACCACCTCGGAGACGCCGTCGACCTGGCTCGCCTGCTCGGCGACGGCCGGCGAGAACGGCTGCCCGACGGCGTTGGAGACCACGAACTGGGCGCGGACGCCGTCGTCGAGCGCGCGGTCGACGGTGGCGTTGGCCGATGCGCCGATGATGGAGATGGCCGTCACCAGCGCCATGCCGATCATCAGCGCCGACGCCGTGGCCGCCGTGCGCCGCGGGTTGCGCAGCGCGTTCTCGCGGGCGAGCCGGCCGACGGTGCCGAATGCCTTCGGGTACCAGCCGGCCACGACCCGCAGGACCGGCGTCGCCAGCACCGGCGCCAGCAGCGCCACGCCGATGAACACGGCGAAGATGCCGGCGCCGACCAGCAGCGCGGCGTCGTCGACGGAAGCGAACAGGCCGGTCGCCATGGCCGCGGCGCCACCCAGCGTCAGCACGCCGCCGACCCACAGGATGCCGCGCCGGGACGACTCGATCTGGCCGACGTCGTCGCGCATGGCCGCGATCGGCGGGACCTTGGACGCCCGCCGGGCCGGGATGAACGCGGCCACCATGGTCACCACGATGCCCACGATGTAGGAGATGACGATGGTGCGCGGCAGCAGCACCAGCCCGCCGGCCAGCTCCAGGCCGAACGCTCCGAACACCGTCTTGAGCAACTGTGCGACGCCGAGGCCGAGCAGCAGGCCGAGCGTCGACCCGACGATGCCGACGACCAGCGCCTCGAGCAGGACTGACCGGGTCACCTGGTGCCGGCCGGCGCCCAGCGCCCGGAACAGCGCCATCTCCTGGGCGCGCTGCGCCACCAGGATCGAGAACGTGTTGAGGATCAGGAACACGCCGACGAACAGGGCGATGGCGGCGAACACCAGCAGGAAGGTGTTGAAGAAGCCGAGCCCTTCCTCGATCGCCGACGCGGTCTCCTCGTCGACGTCGGCGCCGGTCAGTGCCTCGAAGTCGTCCGGGAGGACCGCGCTGATCTCGTCGCGCACCTCCTCGGCGCTGGCGCCGTCGGCGGCCGTCACCGAGATGCGGTTGAAGGCGTCCTCACCGTCGAGGAACAGCTCCTGGGCGTAGCCGGTCTCGAACACCGACAGGCTGGCGCCGGCCAGGCTGCCGGACTCGCCGAACCGGACGACGCCGACCAGCTCGGCCGAGACGCGCGGTTCGTCGCCGGAGCTGACGAACTGGACCTCGTCGCCGATCTGGTAGCCGGAGTTCTCGAACGTGCGGTCGTCGAGCGCGACCTCGCCCGGGCCGGCCGGCAGCTCGCCGTCGACCAGCTCGATGACCGGGTCGCCCTCGGCGTTGGGGCCGTCGTGCCAGTTGACGGCGATGCCGGGGGCGCCCTGCGTGGTCATGACGTCGCCGTCGGTGTCGAGGACGAAGAAGCTCTGGTTCTCGATCTCGCCGTCGGCGCGCTCGACGCCCGGCAGCCCGCTGACGTCGTCGACCAGGCCGGACGGGATGGTCGTGGTGGTGCCCGTGGCGAACCCGGCGAACAGGTCGGTCTCGCCGGGCAGGTCGGGCCTGACGACGACGTCGGAGGACAGGCCGCCGAAGATGTCGTCGAAGGTGCGGTTGATCGTGTCGGTGAAGACGTACGACCCGGCCACGAAGGCCACACCGAGCACGATGGCGAACGCGCTCATGGCCAGCCGCAGCTTGCGCGCGGCCAGGCTCTTGAGAGTCGCGCGGATCATGCCTGCTGCCCCACGGCGTCGAAGCCCTTCATGCGCTCGAGCACCTTCTCGGCCGTCGGGTCGGACATCTCGTCGACGATCTGGCCGTCGGCGAGGAACAGCACCCGGTCGGAGTAGGCGGCGGCGTTGGGGTCGTGCGTGACCATGACGATGGTCTGCCCGAACTCGCGGACCGAGCGGCGCAGGAACGACAGCACCTCGGTACCGGACCGGGAGTCGAGGTTGCCGGTGGGCTCGTCGGCGAAGATGATCTCGGGCTGGCTGACCAGCGCCCGGGCGCACGCGACGCGCTGCTGCTGGCCGCCGGAGAGCTGGTTGGGCTTGTGCCCGAGCCGGTCGGCCAGGCCGACTGTCGCGATGACGTTGTCGAACCACTCCTTGTCGATCGAGCGGCCGGCGATGTCGAGCGGCAGCGTGATGTTCTCGCGCGCTGTCAGCGTCGGGATCAGGTTGAACGCCTGGAAGACGAAGCCGATCTTGTCGCGGCGCAGCTTGGTGAGCTCTTTGTCGTTCAGCCCGCTCAGGTCGGTGTCGCCGATGTAGACCTGCCCGGACGTCGACGAGTCCAGCGCGGCCATGCAGTGCATGAGCGTGGACTTGCCGGAGCCGGACGGGCCCATGATGGCGGTGTACTGGCCGGCGGCGAACTCCACTGTCACGCCGCCGAGCGCCACCACTCGTGTGTCGTCCTTGCCATAGATCTTCGTCAGGTCAACGGCGCGGGCCGCCGTGCGCGGCGAACTGGGTTCCGTCGTCACCGGTGCGCTCCTCGTCAGCTGGTTCGTGGATCGCCTTCAACGCTAGGCGGCGCGGCGGCCGGGGTGATCCGCGAACCGCACGGTCTGCGGGCTCCACCGTGAGGAGTAGGGCGTGCGCCGGGGCCGTCCTGCGGGCGTACGACCGGCGCCGGCGGCCGGCCCGTCTTACAGCGCGCCGGGCTGGACCAGGCCGCTCTCGTAGGCGTAGACGGCGGCCTGGACGCGGTCGCGCAGCCCCAGCTTCGTCAGGACGTTGCCGACGTGGGTCTTCACCGTGGTCTCGCTGACGACCAGCTCGGCGGCGATCTCGGCGTTGGAGTAGCCGCGCGCGACCAGCGTCAGCACCTCGCGCTCGCGGTCGGTGAGGTGCGCCAGGTTGGCCGGCGTGGGGGAGTCGGTGGCGGGGAAGCGGCTGGCGAACATGTCCAGCAGCCGGCGGGTGATGCTCGGCGCGACCACGGCGTCGCCGCGCGACACCGTGCGGATGGCCGTCACCAGGTCCTCGGCCGGGACGTCCTTGAGCAGGAAGCCGCTGGCGCCTGCCCGCAGCGCCTCGACGACGTACTCGTCGAGGTCGAAGGTGGTGAGGACGAGGACGCGCGGCGTGGTCTCGCGGGCCGCGCCGGTGATCTGGCGGGTCGCCTGGACGCCGTCGACGCGGGGCATGCGGATGTCCATCAGCACGACGTCGGGCTGCAGCGCCCGCGCGTCGGCCACCGCCTGCTCGCCGTCGCCGGACTCGCCGACCACAGCGATGTCGGACTCGGCCTCGAGGATCATGCGGAAACCGGTGCGCAGCAGTGGCTGGTCGTCCACCAGCAGCACCCGGATGGGCTGGACCGTCATCGTGACATCGCTCCGTTACTGTCGTACGGGATCTTCGCCCGCACCTCGTAGCCGCCACCGCGGCGCGGTCCGGCCGCGAGGGTTCCACCATAGAGGGCCACCCGCTCGCGCATGCCCAGCAGGCCATGGCCGGGCCGGCGCCCCTCCAGCGCCGCCGCGACGCCGTGACCGTCGTCGCAGATCTCGACGTGCACCTCCGACGGCAGGTAGCGGACGTGGACGGTGGCGGCGGACGGGCCGGCGTGCTTGATGGTGTTCGTCAGGGCCTCCTGGATGACGCGGAACGCGGCGAGGTCGACGCCGACGGGCACGGCGCCCGATTCGCCGTCGACCGTCACGTCCACCGGCAGCCCGGCGTCGCGCATCTGCTCGGCCAGCTGGGCGAGGTCGCCGAGGCCCGGCTGGGGCGCCAACGTGGCCGGTTGCGCGCCGCGGTCGTCGCCGTCGGGGGTGCGCAGGACGCCGACGACGCGGCGCATCTCCGCCAGCGCGGACCGGCCGATGTTCTCGATCGCCTCCAGCGCGACGGCGGTGCGGTCGACGTCGCGGTGCAGCGCTCGCCGCGCGCCGGCCGCCTGCACCGTCATGACCGACACGTGGTGCGCGACGACGTCGTGCAGCTCGCGGGCGATGCGCGAGCGCTCCTCGGCGATGGCGGCCCGCACCTCGACGTCGTTCGCCCGCTCCAGGCGGCGGGCGCGGTCCTCCAGCTCGGCCGTGTAGAGCCGGCGGCTCCGCACCGCCCGGCCGATGCCCCACGCACCGAGGATGAGCAGGCCGCTGATGATCACGCTGGGGCCCGTGTCGGGCGTCAGCTCCTCGTGGCGGGACGCGCTGGCCAGGGTGTACGCGACGGAGACCGCGATCTGCACGGTCACCACCAGCACCGACGCGCTCAGGGTGGCGTAGTTGGCGGCGGTGTAGACGGCGATGAGCATCACCGCCGCGGCCGTCGGCATGGCGTAGTCGACGGCGATGAAGGGCAGGACGGCCGCGGCGGTGAACAAGCCGACGGCGACCGGGTAGCGCCGCCTGACGATCAGCGGCAGCGTGACGACCAGCACCACCGCGACCCCCAGCGCGTCGGGCTCGGCGTAGTCGATGCCCCCGGGGTCGGTGTACACGAACAGCGCGACGACCGCCGTCACCGCCAGCACGACGGTGACCGACGCGTCCAGCAGCCACGGCTCGATGCGTGGGAAGAGCTTGGCGCGCGCCGTTGTCACACGATCAACGGTAGGCCGCCCCGCACCCGCCGCGACTCGTCCTCGACGTGGAGCTGTGGTCTCCACCGGCAGGAGGATCCGCCCGAGGGATCAGGGGGTGTCAGACGGTGTCGGACGGCACCAGGCCGAGCTAGGCGAAGACGAACCCGTCGGCAACGTCCCCGGTCGACCCTGGGCGGCACCTCACTAGGTTGCGAGGCTGACTAGATCGCGTTACTGTCTAGTCATGCCCGACGAGAGATGGCCGGCCGAGTGGATGCGGGCCGTGCTGCCGCTCAGCGTCCTGAGCATCGTGGCCGACGAGGAGACCTACGGGTACGTCATCGCCCGGCGGCTCGACGACGCCGGCTTCGGCACGGTGAAGGGCGGCACGCTGTACCCGATCCTCGGGCGCCTCGAGGACGACGGGCTGGTGACGTCGTCCTGGCGCCAGGGCGAGGGCGGGCCGGGCCGCAAGTACTTCGCCGTCACCCCGGCCGGCCGGGCCGCGCTGGGCGAGCGCACCGAGCGCTGGGCGGCCTTCGCCGCGACGACCAACGGACTGTTCACGACCAGGAAGGCTGACGCCACATGATCACCGATGCAGACGACTGGGACGCCGGACGCGAAGTCTCGAAACAGCGGCGATCCCCACAAGGGAAAAGAGAACAGTACCGCCGCGAGCTGCTCGCCGCGCTGCGGCTGCGCGACGTCGACGCCGACCGCATCGGCGAGGTGCTGGCCGAGGTCGACAGCCACGTCGCCGAGACCGGCGAGGACCCGCGCGACGCCTTCGGGGCGCCCGCCGACTACGCGCGCGTCGTCGGCGAGGGGCACCACCGGCTGACGCCGGGGGAGCGGCGCACCCGCAACGCCGGCCACGCCCTGGTGGGTGGCGCGGTCGGTGCCGTCAGCGCCATCGGCATCATGGCCGTGACCAGCGGCGACGACACCGCACTCGGCGTGCCGTCGTGGCTCGTCCTGACCATCGGTGTCGTGGCCGCCGTCATCGGCATCGTGCTGCTCGCCGTCCGGACCCGCGTCGTCCGCGACCCGCGCACCGGCGAGCCGGTCGATCCGTCGCAGCGCTGGTTCGCGCCCATCACGCTGGCCGTGTACGTCGTCGTGATGGGCGTGTGCGCGGGCATCGGCACCCTGCTCTGACCGGGCGGCGTCAGGCGCCCCGACACTCGACCGCCTTGGCTAGCCCAGTCGTCCCACGAGGCCGGGCATATCAGGCGCTCTCACGACGGCCAGCCTTGCCAAGGGCGGCGGCGGCCATCGAGGTGTGGCCGGCAGCCGTCAGCCGGCGTCAGGCGTCGACGGGGGAGGTGCGGGGGGACGGGGCCTCGTCGTCGTCGACGGCGTCGACCCGTTCCGGCAGCGGCGGCGGGGTGCCGCCGTAGGCCGGGCACAGGGCCTGGTGCGCGCACCAGTCGCACAGCCGGCTGGGGCTGGCCCGCCAGTCGCCGGACTCGGTGGCGCGCTCGATGGCGGCCCACAGCGCGGCCAGCTTGCGCTCGGTGGCCCGCAGGTCGGCTTCGTCGGGCTCGTAGCGCAGCAGCTCGCCGCTGCCGAGGTAGATGAGCTGCAGCAGCCGCGGCACCACGCCGTGCAGCCGCCACAGCACCAGCGCGTAGAACCGCATCTGGAACATCGCCCGCTGCTCGAACCCGGCCCGCGGCGCCTTGCCGGTCTTGTAGTCGACGACGCGGAGGTCGCCGGTGGCCTCGGCGCGGTCGAGGCGGTCGACGTAGCCGCGCAGGCGCAGCCCGGAGTCGAGCGTCGTCTCGACGTACAACTCGCGTTCGGCCGGCTCGAGGCGGCGCGGGTCCTCGAGCGCGAAGTACTTCTCGACCAGCTCCTCGGCACTGGCCAGCCACGCGGTGAGCGCCGAGCCGTCGGCGTCGTCGGCGAACAACTCGGCGACCGCGGGCTCGGCCGCGAGCAGCTCGTCCCACACCGGCCGGACCAGCTCGGTGGCGTGGCCGGGGGTGCGCTCGCCGGCGGGGAGGTCGTACAGCCGCTCCAGCACGCTGTGTACGACGGTGCCGCGGGTCGCCTCGGAGCTGGGCGGCTCGGGCAGCCGGTCGATGGTGCGGAAGCGGTAGAGCAGCGGGCAGGTCATGAAATCGGCCGCCCGCGACGGCGACAGGCTGGGCACGCGTTCGGCCCCGGGGTCGTCCCCGGGGGCGGTGCGCGTGCGGATCGTCATGTTCGTGACTGTAGATCACCCCTCCGACAGAGCGGGGCCGCACACGCCGCGACCTCGGCCACGTAGCCTTGGAAGATGGCAACCGGTCGCGGGCGGCAGTTGAGTCTCGGACGCATCGCGGGCATCCCCGTGTACGTCAGCCCCACGTGGTTCCTGGTGGCCGCCATCATCACGTTCGGCGGCCGCGACCTCGTCCTCGACTATCTCCCCGAGCTGAGTGACGGCGGCGCCTACCTCGTCGCGTTCCTGTTCGCCGTGCTGCTCTATCTCTCGGTGTTCGTGCACGAGCTCGGCCACGCCCTGACGGCCCTGCGGCTGGGCCTGCCGGTGCGCGGCATCACCCTGCACTTCCTCGGCGGCTACACCGAGATCGAGCGCGACGCGCCCACGCCGGGCCGCGACCTCGTCGTCTCGGCGGCCGGGCCGCTGCTGTCGCTGGCGCTCGGCGGGCTCGGCCTGCTGGCCGGACAGGCCATCGACGACCGCGTGCTGACGTTCCTGGTGTGGGAGCTGGCGGTCGCCAACCTGATCGTCGGCGTGTTCAACGTGCTGCCGGGGCTGCCGCTCGACGGCGGCCACATGCTCCGCGCCGCGGTCTGGCGGTTCACCGGCGACGAGCACCGCGGCACCGTCGTCGCGGCGCGGTCCGGCCAGGTGCTGGCGGGCCTGGTCCTGGTGCTGCCGTTCGCGCTCAACGGCGGCCGGCCGGAGCTGTTCACCATCATCTGGGCCGGTCTGGTGGCGGCGCTGCTGTGGAGCGGCGCCACTCAGGCGCTCGCCGTCGGCCGCATGCGGGCCCGGCTGCCGCGCCTCGACACCCGGACGCTCGCGCGCAAGGCCGCACCGGTCGCGCCCGACCTGCCGGTGTCCGAGGCCATGCGCCAGGCGCACGATGCGGGCGTGACGTCGCTGGTCATCGTCGACAGCGCCGGCCGCCCCACGGGCATCGTCAGCGAGAGCGCCGTGGCGGCCATCCCCGAGCAGCGCCGCCCCTGGGTGACCATCGGCCAGTCGGCGCGGTCGCTGCAGCACGGCCTGATCCTGCCGCTCGACGTCCGCGGCGACGACCTCCTCAAGGCGATGCGCGAGATGCCTGCCACCGAGTACCTGGTGGTCGACGCCGAGAGCCGGGTCTACGGCGTCCTCGTCACGTCCGACGTCGACCACGCGCTGGCCGCCCGCTGACGCCGTCCGGCCGCCGCCCTGTCGGTGCCGGCCGATAGCCTCACCGCATGTCCGCGACCGAATCGTCTCGCCGCACCGGTCCCTTCCGGGTCGGCGACCAAGTGCAGCTCACCGACCCCAAGGGACGGCACCACACCATCACCCTCGAGGACGGCAAGGAGTTCCACACCCACAAGGGATCGTTCAAGCACGACCAGCTGATCGGCCAGCCCGAGGGCTCCGTCGTCATCTCGACCGGCGCGACGGCCTATCTCGCCCTGCGACCGCTGCTGTCCGACTACGTGCTGTCCATGCCCCGTGGCGCGGCGGTCGTGTATCCCAAGGACGCGGGCCAGATCGTCGCCATGGCCGACGTGTTCCCGGGCGCCCGGGTGGTCGAGGCGGGAGTCGGCTCCGGAGCGCTGTCGATGTCGCTGCTGCGGGCGGTCGGCGAGCACGGCATGGTGCACTCCTACGAGCGGCGGGCCGACTTCGCGAAGATCGCCGCCGCGAACGTGGAACGGTTCTTCGGCCGCGAGCACCCGGCCTGGCGGGTGACCGTCGGCGACCTCGTCGAGCAGCTCGACGACGCCGAGGTCGACCGCGTCGTGCTCGACATGCTGGCGCCCTGGGAGTGCGTCGACGCCGCCGCGAACGTGCTGGTGCCGGGCGGGGTGCTGTGCTGCTACGTCGCCACCACCACGCAGCTGTCGCGGACCGTCGAGACCATCCGCGAGAGCAACCGGTTCACCGAGCCGGCGTCGTGGGAGTCCATGGTGCGCACCTGGCACGTCGAGGGCCTGGCCGTGCGCCCCGACCACCGGATGATCGGCCACACCGGATTCCTGGTCACCGCCCGCCGCATGGCGCCCGGCGTCACCCCGCCGCCGCGCCGGCGCCGGCCCGCACCCGGCAACGACGCGAGCAATTCGGCCGGCAATGACGGTGGAACGACTACGGCGGCGAGCGAGTTGGGGTAAAGAGGATTCCACGTCCCCCGGACCAAAAGTCAACATCTGGTCACTAGCTGATCTCCTGCATGGCGTTCGGCCCGGGCAACTGTAAGGTCTGGCTATAGACGACCCCCTTCCGAGGAGGTGCGAGATGGCGTCGTACGACGATGGCTTCGATCACGGCCGTCGCGGGTCCGGGCGCGAGCCGTCCGACATGGCCGGCGAGGTGGCTTTTCTCGAAGCCCGACTGGCATCGGTGAATGCCCAGAACGAGCGGCTTGCGGCCACGCTTCGCGAGGCACGCGACCAGATCGTGGCGCTCAAGGAGGAGATCGACCGGCTCGCGCAGCCGCCGTCCGGTTTCGGCACCTACCTCTCCAAGTACGACGACGGCACCGTCGACGTCTTCACCGGCGGCCGCAAGCTCCGCGTGGCGGTCAGCCCCGACGTCGAGTTCGACGACCTCCGACCCGGCCAGGAGGTCATGCTCAACGAGGCCCTCAACGTCGTGCGGGCGCTCGAGTACGAGCAGGTCGGCGAGGTCGTCATGCTCAAGGAGCTGCTCGCCGACGGCGAGCGCGCCCTGGTCATCGGCCACACCGACGAAGAGCGCGTGGTGCGCATCGCGTCGCCGCTGCAGGACACCGGCATGCGGGTCGGCGACTCCCTGCTGCTCGAGCCGCGCGCCGGGTTCGTCTACGAGCGGGTCCCGAAGTCCGAGGTCGAGGAGCTCATCCTCGAAGAGGTCCCCGACATCGACTACTCCGACATCGGCGGCCTGACCCGGCAGATCGACCAGATCCGCGACGCCGTCGAGCTGCCGTTCCTGCACGCGGAGCTGTTCCGCGAGCACGAGCTGCGCCCGCCGAAGGGCGTGCTGCTCTACGGCCCGCCCGGGTGCGGCAAGACGCTCATCGCCAAGGCCGTCGCGAACTCGCTGTCCAAGCAGATCGCCAAGCTCAAGGGGATGTCCGAGCACAAGTCGTACTTCCTCAACATCAAGGGCCCGGAGCTGCTGAACAAGTACGTCGGCGAGACCGAGCGGCACATCCGCCTGGTGTTCCAGCGGGCCCGCGAGAAGGCCAGCGAGGGCACGCCGGTCATCGTGTTCTTCGACGAGATGGACTCCCTGTTCCGCACCCGCGGGTCGGGCGTCTCGTCCGACGTCGAGAACACCATCGTCCCGCAGCTGCTGAGCGAGATCGACGGCGTCGAGGGCCTCGAGAACGTCATCGTCATCGGCGCCTCGAACCGCGAGGACATGATCGACCCCGCCATCCTGCGGCCGGGCCGGCTGGACGTGAAGATCAAGATCGAGCGGCCCGACGCCGAGGCGGCCCGCGACATCTTCAGCAAGTACCTCACGACCACCCTGCCGCTGCACCCGGACGACCTCGCCGAGCACGGCGGCGACGCCGTGGCCACCACGGCGGCGATGATCCAGCGGTCGGTCGAGAAGATGTACTCCGAGACCGAGGACAACCGCTTCCTCGAGGTCACCTACGCCAACGGCGACAAGGAAGTCCTGTACTTCCGCGACTTCAACTCCGGCGCGATGATCCAGAACATCGTCGACCGCGCGAAGAAGATGGCGATCAAGGACCTCCTCGACACCGGCGCCAGGGGCCTGCGGGTCCAGCACCTGCTGACCGCCTGCTTCGACGAGTTCAAGGAGAACGAGGACCTCCCGAACACCACCAACCCCGACGACTGGGCTCGCATCTCCGGCAAGAAGGGCGAGCGCATCGTGTACATCCGCACGCTCGTCTCCGGCAAGCAGGGCACCGAGGCCGGCCGTTCCATCGACACCGTGGCCAACACCGGCCAGTACCTCTGAGCGCACAGCCAGGCCGAGGCGCCGTCCTGCTCGACGCGGGGCGGCGCCTTCGCCGTTCCTGGCCGGCGCTGGTCGCCCTGGCGGCGGCCGGCCTGGTGGCCCGCGAGTACACGCTCGACGCCGCGGTGTGGGCGGGCCGGCACTCGGCGGTGCTCGGCCTGCTGGTGCTGGCGCTGGTGCCGCTCGGCGCCATGCTGGTCACCGTCGCGATGCTGCTGGTCATGCGGCCGTCGACGGTGCCGCCGGGGCGCCGGGTGCGGACGGTGTTCGCCGTCCTGGGCAGCCTCATCGTCCCGTTCCTCGTCGTCTACGAGCACTACGGCACGTTCGCCGAGGACCAGCGGCAGTACTACAACCAGGCCGCGCACGACGCCGCCGAGCTGGCCGCCGCGACCGGCGAGGTCACCGACCGGGTCCCGGCCGGCGCGTCGGCGGCGGTGCTCGGGACGGCGCTCGGCGCGCTGGCGCTGCGGTCGGTGGCCGGGCGGCTGTCGCGCGGGCGGCCCCGGACGTCAGGGCGGCGCACGGTGCTGCAGGTACTGGCCGGCTACTGCGACGTCGTCTGGATCGTGCTCGGCGTCTTCGTCGTCACGCTGGCCACGCGCGAGGGCCGCGAGTGGTGGTCCGGGCGGGTCGTCACGGACCGGCTGGAGCGCTGGTGGACGGAGCTGACGGACCGGTTCGAGCTGCTCGACCGGCTCGCCGCCGGACTCGTGCCGACGACGGACCTGCTGGTCGCGGGGGTGTTCACGGGCCTGGTGGTGCCGATCTCGTGGCTGGCGTTCGGGACCATCGTGTACGGGACGCAGCCGGCCGAGGCGGTCGCGCCGGTGGCCGGCCGGGTCTCCGTCCGGCTGAGCGCCCGCGTGGGCGAGCAGAACCTCGCCCGGGCCTGGCGGGCCGGCCTGGACGGCGAACGCCGGTTCGGGCCGCTGGCCGCCGGGCTGGCGATGATCTGGCGGTCCGGCTGGTCGTCGGCGCTGCTGTTCTGCCTGGCCTACGTCGTGGTCGGGCTGAGCGGGCAGCTCGTCTGGGGCGTCGCGCGGCTGGCGGTCGGACCGGCACCCGTGCTCGACTGGACGGCGCTGGCCGGCCCGCTGGACGCCGTGGCGACGATGCTGGTCCAGGTGCTGTCGGCGGCGCTGCTGGCGGCCGCGGCGGACGCGCTGGTCAGGCAGCTTCCCGCGGCGCCTGAGCCGGAGGGGGCGCCGGTCACGGCACCGGCAGCGCCCAGTACTCCGGCAGCAGCTCCAGCGCACTGACGCGCACGGCGTCCGGCTCGGCGCCGCCGGGCAGCAGGAAGTACACGACCCCGCCGCCCTCCGGGCCGCCGCACTCGACGCCGACCGACTCGTCCTCGTAGGACGGCAGGTGGCGCGACCCGGCCGTGTACCGGTTCCCGTCGGCGTCCTGCAGCTGTGCGGTGCAGGCCAGCGGCTCGTCCCGGTCGCCGTCGGCGGCCAGTTCCGCGCGCCAGACGGCGTACCCGTCCGGAGGCGGATCGTCCGGCAGCTCGTCCGCGGGGCCGAACGCGGCCAGCCGCAATGACACGTCGCCCACCGTCGCCCAGCCGTCCCCGGAGCTGGAGTCGCCGGAGCCGCCGGGGGAGACGGGGACGTGCTCGCCGCGCGGCCACCACAGGTCGCGGGCCGCCTCCGAACCGGGCCAGGCCAGCCCGGCCAGCGCCACCACCATGACCGGCAGCGCGACCCGGTTGCGTCGCCACCACGCCGCGCTCATCCGGCCTCCGCCGCGTTCGCCAGCTCACGGGAGCGGGGCGTGAGCGGCTCGTCCGCCGCCTCGTCCACCCGCAGCGCCAGCTCGGCCTCGGCCCGTGGCACCGTCCGGCCGGGAGCGTCCGGGCTGATCACCAGCGTGAGCCGGCCGAGCGCGTCGGACGGCAGCTCGAACACGACCTCGCCGCGCTCGGGGACCAGCGGGTCGAACGGGCCGCCGACCATCGGGTTGGTCGCACGGGCGGACGCCGCGTACTCGCGGCCGCGCCGGTCGCGCAGCGCCATGCCGGAGATGGCGGCCGGCCGGTCCAGCGCCGCCGCCGTGACGTCGACGGCGACCCAGACGCCCTCGCTGCCGAGGTCGTCCAGCCCGTCGGCCAGCACCGTCGCGGCGCGGGCGCCGTGCACCGTCACTTGGACGGGCTCGACGACGACCGGCTCGCCCACCGTCGCCTCGGTGACGAACGGCCGGGTCTCCGGCCACCAGGTGTCCGCCCGGGAGGCGACGGCGCCGGCCGCGACCACGACGGCGGTCATCGCCACCAGTCCGGCCCGGGACGGCCGCCGCACGCGCCGGTGCCGCGCCATCACAGCTCGTCCTCCGGGTTCTCGGCGATCGCGTCGCCGGTGGAGTCGTCGCGGGGCAGCGTCGTGTGCGCCGCGACGCCGTCGGGCCGCCACACCCGGCTGGCGTCGATGGTGCTGTCGTCCAGCCGGGACCGCAGGTACGACAGGTCCAGCTCGTCGCCCGGGTCGGCGTCGTCGCCGACCGGCCACAGCAGCGCCACGCGAGCCGGCAGGCCGGGCTGCAGCTGCGGCCCGGACGCGCCGTCGCTGAGCAGCACGACGCGGTCCGGCTCGGTCTCCAGCCGCAGCTCCGGCGGCAGCCGCAGCGCCGCCTGCGGGAACGTCGTCGTGGCGTCGGTGAGCGCGGTGACCTCGGCCTCGACGATCAGCCAGGCGGCGGCGCCGGAGTACTCCAGGCCGCTCGTGGCGACGTCGTCGCGGATCGTCCAGCTCTGCGCCGCCAGCCGGACCGGCCCGACGTCGACGGCGTCGCCCGCCGCGACCCGCGCGGGGGCCGGCTCCGACGCTGTCCCGAACCCGCCGGTCAGCGCGGTGACCAGCACGGCGACCGCAAGGATCAGCCAGGCGGCGCGGCGCGGCCAGGTGCCGGCGAGTGCTGCTGCGGCGGCGCGGGCGGACGGTGGCATCGCCCGGATCATACGAGAACCGGGCCGCGTAGGGTGCACCACATGAGCACCTCGCAGCGCCCGATCGGCTGGGGCGTCGTCGCCACGGGCGCCATCGCGCACAACGTCGCCGGCGACCTGCGCCAGCTCGAGGACAGCCGGTTGGCCGCCGTCAGCTCGCGCCGCCTGGACCGCGCCGAGGCGTTCGCCCGCGAGCTCGGCGTCGAGCGCGCCTACCACGACGTCCGCGCGCTGGTCGACGACCCCGCCGTCGACGTCGTCTACGTCGCCACCCCGCACGCCCAGCACGGGCCCGTCGTCGAGCTGGCCCTCGACGCGGGCAAGGCGGTGCTGTGCGAGAAGGCGTTCACGACGTCGCTGGCCGACACCACGCGGCTGGCCGAGCTGGCCCGCGAGCGCGGCGTGTTCTGCATGGAGGCCATGTGGACGCGGTTCAACCCGCTGATCGTGCAGCTGCGGCAGCTGGTCGCCGACGGCGCGATCGGCGACGTCCGCGCGGTGTCGGCCGACCTCGGGTTCGTCGCGCCGGCCGACCGCACCGACCGGCTGTGGGACCCGGCGCTCGGCGGCGGCGTGCTGCTCGACGTCGGCATCTACCCGGTCGCGTTCGCGCAGATGCTGCTCGGCGCGCCGTCCGCGCTCACCGTCACCGGCACGCTGAACGAGCAGGGCGTCGACAACGAGGCCGGGCTGTTCCTCACCTGGCCCGACGGCGTCCGGGCCCACCTCGACGTGTCGCTGGTGTCGCCGATCCCCGGATCCGCGCTGGTCATGGGAACGACGGGGCGCATCGAAGTGCCGCCGCGGTTCCACGCCGCCACGTCCATGCGGCTGGTGCACGCGCCGGCCCGCGGCGTCGAGGAGACGCAGACGTTCGAGTGGGAGAAGGAGGGCCGCGGCTACGTGCCGATGCTGCGCGCCGTCGCCCAGGCCGTCCGCGAAGGGCGGACCGAGTGCCCGGAGATGCCGCTGGCGCACACCGTCGAGATCGCCGACATCCTGGAGCAGGCGCTGGCCGGGCTGGGCGTCCGGTATCCGGAGCCCGCGCCGCTGGGGTGAGCGCCGTGCGGGTCGAGCCGCTCACCGAGGCGCTGTGGCCGGCGTTCGAGGACCTCATGTCCGACAGCGGGGGACCGGCGGCGCGCTGCTGGTGCATGGCCTGGCGCGTCGGGCCGTCGTACCGGCACCGTTCCGCGGCCGAGAATCGCTCCGATTTCCAGGCGGTGGTCGCGGCCGGTCCGCCGCCCGGGTTGCTGGCCTTCTCCGACGCCGACGACGGCCGTGCCGTCGGCTGGTGCCAGGTGACGCCGCGGTCCGCCGTCCCGGCGCTGGAGCGGCCCTGGCGGGTGCGTCCGGTCGACGACGTCCCCGTCTGGGCCATCACATGCTTCTACATCCGCAAGGGGCACCGGCGGCAGGGCGTGACGTCGGCGCTGATCTCGGCCGCGGTGGAGTTCGCGCGCGAAGCCGGCGCTTCTGCCGTCGAGGCGTACCCGCTGGACGGCGCCGTCTCGCCCAGCTCCACCAGCACCGGGTACGCGTCGACGTTCCTGCGGGCCGGCTTCCGTGAGGTCGCGCGGCGGTCGCCGGAGCGGCTAGACATGAGGAGACTGACGTCAGACCCAGCGGTCGGCTGACACCGCCTCACGCGGCTGCTGCCGTAGGCTCGTTGCATGAGTGCGCGGCGCATCATGGGAATCGAGACCGAGTACGGCATCTCGGTGCCCAGCAACCCGGCGGCCAACTCCATGCTGGCGTCGTCGCAGGTGGTCAACGGCTATGCGGCGCAGCGTGCGCACGCGCGGCGGGCGCGGTGGGACTTCGAGGAGGAGAACCCGCTGCGCGACGCCCGCGGGTTCGAGCTCTCCCGCGGTGGCGCCGACCCCAGCCAGCTCACCGACGAGGAGATCGGGCTGGCCAATCTCATCCTCACCAACGGCGCCCGGCTCTACGTCGACCACGCCCACCCCGAGTACTCCTCGCCCGAGGTCACCTCGCCGCGCGACGCCGTCATCTGGGACAAGGCCGGCGAGGCCATCATGGGCGTCGCGGCGCAGTGGGCCGGCCGGCTGCCCGGCGCGCAGCCCATCCAGCTGTACAAGAACAACGTCGACAACAAGGGCGCCTCGTACGGCTGCCACGAGAACTACCTGATGAACCGGTCGACGCCGTTCGCCGACATCGTCCGTTACCTCATCCCGTTCTTCGTGTCGCGGCAGGTCGTGACCGGCGCCGGGCGCATCGGCATCGGCCAGGACGGCGGCGGGCACGGCTTCCAGATCTCCCAGCGCGCCGACTACTTCGAGGTCGAGGTCGGGCTCGAGACCACGCTCAAGCGGCCGATCATCAACACCCGCGACGAGCCGCACGCCGACCCCGAGCGCTACCGCCGCCTGCACGTCATCCTCGGTGACGCCAACCTGTCCGAGATCTCGACCTACCTCAAGCTGGGGACGACCGCGCTCGTCCTGGCCATGATCGAGGACGGCTTCCTCGGCGGCGACCTCGCGGTGTCCCGGCCGGTCGGCGCGCTGCACGACATCTCGCACGACCCCACGCTCCAGCACCAGGTCGAGCTCGCCGACGGCCGCCGCCTCACCGCCGTCCAGCTGCAGACCGAGTACGCCGAGCAGGCCCGCAAGTTCGTCGAGGACCGCTACGGCGCCGACGTCGACCCCGTCACCGCCGACGTCCTGGCCCGGTGGGAGACCACCCTGCAGGCGCTGGCGACCGACCCCATGTCGCTGTCCGACCAGCTCGACTGGGTGGCCAAGCTGTCGCTGCTGAACCAGTACCGCGACCGCGACGGCATGGACTGGAGCCACCCGAAGCTGCACCTCATCGACCTCCAGTACGCCGACATCCGGCCCGAGCGCGGGCTGTACCGGCGGCTGGTGGCGAAGGGCCGCATGCAGCGCATCGTCACCGACCAGCAGATCGACGACGCCGTCCACTACCCGCCCGAGGACACCCGGGCGTACTTCCGCGGCCGTTGCCTCGACAAGTACGCCGAGTCGATCGCGGCGGCCTCCTGGGACTCGGTGATCTTCGACCTCCCCGGCCGCGAGGCGCTGCAGCGCGTCCCCACCCTCGACCCGAGCCGCGGCACCAAAGCCCACGTCGGCGACCTGCTGGACCAGTGCGAGACCGCCATGGACCTGGTCAGCGCGCTGACGTCCCGCTGACCGCCTGCCTCCCATGATCATCAACCTTTTGTGTCGTCATAGCAGCTCAAAAGGTTGATGATCATGGCGGCGTCGGTTGCGCTGTCGGCGTAAGAAGAAAATCTTCGGCCCGATCAGGCCTCCCGGGGCGGCAAGATGTCACCACTCCTGGATAGGGTCGTTCCAAGGCGACCAGGTGGAGGTTGGCGATGGCGCGTGAGACGACCGGCGGTCACAAGCAGCCGCGGAAGAACGAGGACGTCGAGGACACCGAGGCGACCGAGGCGAGCGAGGAGCTCAAGGAGCGGCAGGACAAGATCGACGACGACGTCGACTCCATCCTCGACGAGATCGACGAGGTGCTGGAGGAGAACGCCGAGGACTTCGTCCGGTCGTTCGTGCAGAAGGGTGGAGAGTAAGTGGTTGATGTCTCGCGTATCGGCAGCCTGCCGGCGGAGTTCCTGAATCCGGGGACGTCGTCGTTCACCGAGTTCCTGCGGCAGTACTCGCCCGAGTTGTTGCCGGGGAACCGCGTTCCGGCGGGCGCCGATCTGGGTGGGCTCACCCCGCACGCCACCACGCTGGTGGCCACCACGTTCGTGGGCGGGGTCGTCATGGCCGGCGACCGGCGAGCCACCATGGGCAGCATGATCGCCCAGCGCGACATCCAGAAGGTGTTCCAGGCCGACGAGTACTCCGCGGTCGGCATGGCCGGCGCGGCGGGCCTGGGCCTCGAGCTGATCCGGTTGTTCCAGCTCGAGTTGGAACATTACGAGAAGATCGAGGGCACCGTGCTGTCCCTCGAGGGCAAGGCCAACCGGTTGTCGCACATGATCCGCGGCAACCTCGGCATGGCCATGCAGGGCCTGGCCGTGGTGCCGCTGTTCGCGGGCTACGACCAGGGCACCGGCCAGGGCCGCATCTTCTCCTACGACGTCACCGGCGGCCGCTACGAGGAGCACCAGTTCTTCTCCGTCGGCTCGGGCTCGGTATTCGCCCGGGGCGCGCTGAAGAAGCTCTACCGCGACGATTTCTCGGCCGACGACGCCATCGCGGTCACGGTCCAGGCGCTGTACGACGCCGCCGACGACGACTCCGCGACCGGCGGGCCGGACCTGCAGCGGCGCATCTTCCCGATCGTCGCGGTGGTCGACGAGACCGGCTACCGGCAGCGCGACGAGCAGGCCGTGGCGCAGATCGTCGAAGAGGTCGTCGCCGGCCGCGACATCCGGCCCGACGGCCCCGTCGCGCCACTGCGCTGACCACGGCCAACGGCTCACGGTCACCCCAGCACCCCAGCAACGCAGGAGAGGAATCGTCGGTGTCGATGCAGTTCGGATACGTCTCGCCCGAGCAGATCATGAAGGACCGGGCCGACTACGCCCGCAAGGGCATCGCCCGCGGCCGGTCGGTCATCGTGATCCAGTACGCGGGCGGCATCCTGTTCGCCGCCGAGAGCCCGTCGCCGTCGCTGCACAAGATCAGTGAGATCTACGACCGCATCGCGTTCGCCGCGGTCGGCAAGTACAACGAGTTCGAGAACCTCCGCCAGGCCGGGGTGCGGCTGGCCGACCTGCGCGGCTACTCCTACGACCGCGTCGACGTGTCCGGGCGGGCGCTGGCCAACGTGTACGCGCAGACGCTGGGGACGATTTTCACCCAGGACCCGAAGCCGTACGAGGTCGAGCTGGTGGTGGCCGAGGTCGGGCACACCCTCGAGACCGACCAGATCTACCGCATCACCTACGACGGCTCGGTCGCCGCCGACAGCGGCTACTCCGTCATGGGCGGCGCCGCCGAGCAGGTCGGCCGCTACGTCAGCGAGCACTTCACCGCGGGTGCGTCGCTCGAGGGCTCGCTGCGGCTGGCCGTCGACGCGCTGGGCCGCGACACCGACGAGCCGCGGTCGCTGGCGCCGTCGTCGCTCGAGGTCGCCGTGCTCGACCGCGAGCGGCCGCGGCGCACGTTCCGCCGGCTCACTGGGCCGGTCCTGGACTCGTTGCTCGACCGTGGCGGTTCCGAGACCTCCGCGCAGGGCGATTCCGAGGGCTCGGGCGACTAGGCTCGAACCATGGATCGCCGCATCTTCGGTCTCGAGAACGAGTACGGCGTCACGTGCACGTTCCGCGGGCAGCGGCGGCTGTCACCCGACGAGGTCGCCCGCTACCTGTTCCGCCGGGTCGTCACGTGGGGTCGCAGCAGCAACGTCTTCCTGTCCAACGGCGCGCGGCTGTACCTCGACGTCGGCAGCCACCCCGAGTACGCGACGCCCGAGTGCGACAGCATCACCGACCTCGTCACCCACGACAAGGCCGGCGAGCGGGTCCTCGAGGGCCTGCTGGTCGACGCCGAGAAACGGCTGGCCGAAGAGGGCATCGCCGGTGACGTCTACCTGTTCAAGAACAACACCGACTCCGCCGGCAACTCCTACGGCTGCCACGAGAACTACCTGGTCGGACGGCACGGCGAGTTCTCCCGGCTGGCCGACATCCTCATCCCGTTCCTGGTCACCCGGCAGATGATCTGCGGCGCCGGCAAGGTGCTGCAGACGCCGCGGGGCGCCGTGTTCGCCGTCAGCCAGCGGGCCGAGCACATCTGGGAGGGCGTCTCCAGCGCCACCACCCGCAGCCGGCCGATCATCAACACCCGTGACGAGCCGCACGCCGACGCCGAGCGGTACCGCCGCCTGCACGTCATCGTCGGCGACTCCAACATGAACGAGTGCACGACACTGCTCAAGGTCGGCGCCACCGACCTCGTGCTGCGCATGATCGAGGCCGGTGTCGGCCTGCGCGACATGACGCTGGAGAACCCGATCCGGGCCATCCGCGAGATCAGCCACGACCTCACCGGCCGGCGCAAGGTCCGGCTGGCCGGCGGCCGCGAGGCGTCCGCGCTGGAGATCCAGGAGGAGTACTTCACCAAGGCCCGCGACTTCGTCGAGCGCCGCGAGCTGGCCACGCCGGCCATTCAGCGGGTGCTCGAACTGTGGGAGCGCACCATCAAGGCCATCGACTCCGCCGACCTCTCGCTGGTCGAGGGCGAGATCGACTGGGTGACGAAGTACCGCCTGATCGAGCGCTACCGCGCCAAGCACAACATGACACTGACGCACCCCCGGGTCGCGCAGCTCGACCTCGCCTACCACGACATCCACCGCGGCCGCGGCCTGTACTACCTGCTGGAGAAGCGCGGCCAGGTGCAGCGGGTGGCCCGCGACGTCGAGATCTTCGAGGCCAAGTCGGTGCCGCCGCAGACGACCCGCGCCAAGCTTCGCGGCGAGTTCATCAAGCGGGCCCAGGAGCGGCGCCGCGACTTCACCGTCGACTGGGTGCACCTGAAGCTGAACGACCAGGCGCAACGTACGGTGTTGTGCAAGGACCCGTTCCGCTCCGTCGACGAACGGGTGGCCCGCCTCATCGAGGGCATGTGAGCGTAAGCTGCCAGCCGCAGCCCGTTCAGGTAGTTCTCAGGTGCAGCGCTTAGGGTTGCCGTTTTGGACGGAACTCCAGACAGCCCGCGAAGAGATGAAGGACTAGTTCACCGTGCGCAGACGACAGGCACTGGCCGCTCTGATCGTGTCAACCGCCCTCGCGCTCTCCGCTTGCGGGAGCGACGACGACGGCGGCGACGGCGACACCGCCTCGACTGACCTGGGCGTCGAGGTCTCCGGCGCGCCGGGCGAGAAGCCGACCCTCACCATCCCCGACGAGGACCCGCCGGAGGACCTGCAGATCGAGGTCCTCGACGAGGGCGACGGCGCCGAGGTCGGCGAGAACGACGTCGTGGTCGCCAACTATCTCGGCCAGACGTGGGTGCCGCGGCCACCGGCCTCGGAGCTCCCGCCCGAGGACCCGGCCGCCACCGAGCCGCCGGCCGAGGACCCCGCGGCCACCGAGCCGCCGGCCGACGCTCCCGCTGAGACGACGCCCCCGGCTGAGGGCGACGTCGGCGGCGTCACCACCGAGGACACCGCCAGCGCCGACCCGTCGGCCGACTCCGGCGAGGCCGAGCCGTACGTCTTCGACAACTCCTACGACCGCGGCAGCGCGGCGAGCTTCTCGCTGAACCAGGTCATCCCGGGCTGGAAGGACGGGCTCGCCGGCCAGCGCGTCGGCTCGCGCGTCCTGCTGTCGATCCCGCCCGACCAGGGCTACGGCACCCAGGAGGGCCACGACCTGCAGAACGACACGCTGGTCTTCGTGGTCGAGATCGTCGACTCCGTCGACCCCACCGCGTCCGCGTCCGGTGAGCCCGTCGCCGACCTCCCCGCGGGCCTCCCTGTCGTCACCGACGGCGAGGAGGGCGCGGCGCCGACGCTCGACTTCGCGGCCGCGACGCCGCCGGAGGCGTCCGACTCCACGCTGGTCGTCACCGGTGACGGTGAGGAGCTGGGCCCGAACCTCGTGGTCAACATGGTGCAGGCGTCCTACCCCGACGGCGCCGACGTCATCACCACCTGGGACGAGGGCCAGGCGCCGCTGACGCTGGCCGCCGAGCAGCTGGCCGGCATCCCCGGCCTGGCCGAGGCGCTCACCGGCGCCAGCGTGGGCAGCCGCGTCGTCAGCCGCATCTCCGCGGTCGACAACGCCAACCCCGACGGCACCGAGGGCCTGCCGCTGGTGCTGGTCATCGACGTCATCGGGAGCTACTGATGGAACGACCCGAGATCGACTTCGTCGGCGGCGAGGCTCCGGCGGACCTCCAGATCAGCGACCTCACCGTCGGCGACGGCGCCGAGGCCGCCCCGGGCGCGACCGTCCTCGTCCACTACGCGGGCGTGGAGTTCGAGACCGGCGAAGAGTTCGACGCCTCGTGGAACCGCGGCGCGCCGATCGAGTTCCCGCTGCAGGGCCTGATCAAGGGCTGGCAGGACGGCATCCCCGGCATGCGCGTGGGCGGCCGCCGCCAGCTGGTCGTCCCGCCCGACCAGGCCTATGGCCCGGCCGGCGGCGGCCACCGGCTGTCGGGCAAGACGCTGGTCTTCGTGATCGACCTGCTGGACGTCAAGTAGCGGCAGTGCCTCTGTGGACTCCCGTCACCCGGCCATGGGTGGCGGGAGTTCGCGCGTTCCGGGCAACCTTCCCGGCGGCCGTGGTGTCAGGAGGGGTGTGCGCAACGACGGGTTCGACGAGTTCGTAGCCAGGTGGTCCGGGCGGATGCTCCGCTCTGCCTACCTGCTGACAGGGGATCGGGGCCTCGCCGAGGACCTGGTCCAGGACGTGTACGAGCGGCTCTACGTGGCCTGGCCACGGGTCGTCGACCCGGCGGCGTACGCGCACCGGGCGCTGACCCGGCAGGCGATGAACCGCTGGCGGACGCGGTCGCGGCGGCCTGTGGAGGCCGCCCTGGGCGCGGAACACGACCCGCCGGACCACCGCGCCGACGCCACCGAGGCGCTGAACGAGCGCGCCGTCGTGGTGTCCGCGCTGCGGACGCTGCCGGCGCGGCAGCGGGCGGTGGTGGTGCTGCGGTTCTTCGCCGACCTCTCGGAGGCCGACACAGCGGCAGCCATGGGCTGCTCCGTCGGCACCGTGAAGAGCCAGACGTCGCGCGCGCTGGCCCGGCTGCGAACGGCGCTGCCGGCCATCGACGACACCCGAGTCCCTTCCGAGGAGAGGTCATGACCCACGACGAGAACGCCCTGCGCGCGGCCCTGACGGCAGCGACGGTGTCGGTGGACCCGGGGGCCGATGTGGTCCGCCGCGCCCGCGACGGCGGTCGCCGGCGGCTGCGCAGACACCGTGTCCAGGTGGGAGCGGCCTCGGTCCTGACGGCGGCGGCCGTGGTCTCCGGCGTGGTGCCACTGCTCGGCGGCGGCTCTGGCGGCGAGAGTACGGCGCCCCAGCCCGCCGCGCCGCCGGTGGCGTCGGGCCTGCCGACCGGGGTCGGCGAGGACTGCGAGGATCTGCCCGCCTATGGCCACCAGATCACCGTGGCGGAGCTGCCGGACACGGTCCGGCTGCTGTGGCCGGACGACGGGCAGCTGGACGTCGACGAAGCCTGGCCGCGGATGGAGACCGGCCCGTGCGGCGGCAACGGCGAGCTGAGTCTGGCCGGCGTGGACGACGACGGCGTCATCGAGCGGCTGGCGGTCGTGTTCGGCCCGGGGCCCGCCGACGCCGCGGCCGGGACCGCGCCGGGCACGCTGGTGCCCGGGCCGGAGGACGGGGAAGCGGGCGGCATCGACCTCGCCTGGCTGCTGCCGGACGGGCAGCAGCTGCGGGTCCAGGCGAACGGCTTCACCCGGGCGGAGCTGGAGGACCTGGCGGCCGTGGCCACCTTGCAGGACGGCGTGGTCGACCTGGGCGGCTGGCCGGAGCAGGCCGGGATCGAGTATGTCGGCGAGTCCGCGCCCGCGCGGTCGACCCACTATGGCTGGGACGTCGCGGGCCCGCAGGGGTCGCTCAGCGTTCAGATGGCGTCGGGCGGCATCTACGGCTGGGCACTGGTCGGCGACCGGATCGTCGACAACGACGGCCGACCGGCCGTGCTGCGCGGCACGGACCGCGTGGTGTGGTCGCCGGAGCCCGGGGTGATCGCGTCGCTCACCGTCGCAGAAGGGCTGGATCCGCTGGACGTCGCAGCCACCGTCGGCACGGTGCCGGCCGACGACCCACGGGTGGTCGACGCCGCCACCCCCGATCCGGCCGAGCCCTCGTTGGGGCCGGTGGAGACCCCGTCGGCATCGGAGGGTACGCCGACGCCGTAGCTCCACCCCACGGCTGAGCCGTCGTCTCCGGTCGGAGGCGGCGGCTCAGCCGTCGTGCTTGAGCAGGGCGCCGGCGTGCCGCCCGGCGGCGGCCGCGGCCACGAAGTAGGCGGTGTCGTCGGCCAGGCCGCGGCCCATCGTCGACAGCGAGACGGGGGCCGCGGCCAGCGCGTCCTCCAGCCCGTCGACAGGCACGGACACGACGTTGTGCCGGTTGCCCAGGCGGGCCGCCTGGGTGCGGACCTTCTCGCCGAACTCGCCGGGCAGGTCCGGGACGACGATGTCGGCCGGCGCCAGCGCGACCCGGCCGTACGCCGTCAGGCTGTGGTGCGACACGCCGTGGTGCCGGGCCCGCGGGTCGGCCGAGCTGACCCGCAGCGACCCGATCGGCCGCCCGCCCAGGACCACCGCCGCGTTGACCGCCTCGCCGCACGCGACGCCGGAGAACCCCCAGCGGGTGCCGGTGCCGAGGTTGCCCGGCCCCTGCGTCACGACAGCGACGTCGGCCTCCAGGACGTGCTTGGCGGCCAGCAGGGCGGTGTGCAGCGTCACAGCCTCCAGGTCGCCGCCGAACGCCTGCCCGGCGGTGATCGTCCCGGCCAGCCAGCCGGCTTCGCGCAGTGCCGCCGCGGTCTTGCTGAACCACAGCGGCAGCGCGCCGCCGTCGGTCATGACGTACGCCACCCGCACCTCGCCCGGGAACGACGCCGCGGTCGTCAGCCCGGCCAGGATCGCCGGCAGCGCCGAGTGCAGGTCGGCCGTCACGACCGGCAACCCCTCGAGGTCGTCGGCCTCGCGCAACAGCTCGTGCCACTCGGAGTCCTGCTCGTCGACGCCCAGGACGGTGGCCTGCAGCGGCGTGTAGCGGGCCTTGACCAGGTGCCCGGGGCCGGCCGGGGGGTCCGGCGGCAGCTGGTTCGGCACCGCCACGACCAGCGCGTATCCGCCGGTGCCCAGGCCCATGGCCAGCGCCGTGGTGTTGAGCACGACGATCTCGCCCGGACGTGGCCGCCCGACCAGGTGGTCGTACGCCAGGGCGCGCACCTGCTCGCCGTCGACCTCGACACGCAACTGCGTGGCGCCGGGCCAGGAGGCGTCTACTGTTTTCACAACACCGTTTCGCCAGCGAATCACGCGTTGAGACTAGCTATTGGCTAGTCTCGCGCTGGCAAGGGATTGGGGGTAGGCGTGTCGCAGGCGGCCAAGAGCGAGCGGCTGATGAACCTCGTCATCTGTTTGCTCGTCGCGCGCGGGTACGTGCCGAAGAGCCGGATCCGCGAGGTGGTCGGCGGATACGGCGACCAGAGCGACGATGCCTTCGAGCGCATGTTCGAGCGCGACAAGGAGGAGCTGCGCGAGGTCGGCATCCCCATCGAGACCGGCGGTTTCGACCCGCTCGGCGACGAGGAGCCCGGCTACCGCATCCTGCGGCACGAGTTCGAGCTGCCCGAGATCCGCCTCGAGTCCGACGAGGCCGCCGTCGTCGGGCTGGCCGCCCGGGTCTGGCAGCACACCTACCTGTCCGAGGCGTCCAGCAACGCCGTCCTCAAGCTGCAGGCGGTCGGCGTCGAGGCCGACACCGGGTCGCTGGGCGCCGTCGAGCCGCGGGTCGGGGGAGAGGAGCCGGCGTTCTGGCCGCTCTGGGAGGCCGTCCGCGACCGCCGCCCGGTCGCCTTCGAGCACCGCAAGAGCTCCACGTCCGAGCCGCTGCTGCGGCACCTGCAGCCGTGGAGCGTGCTGTCCTGGCACGGCCGCTGGTACGTCGTCGGCCTCGACACCGATCGCGAGGCGGCCCGGATGTTCCGCATGTCGCGCGTCGTCGGCGACGTCCGGCCCGACGGCGCCGCCGGCGGCTACGAGGTCCCGGCCCCCGAGACGGTCCGCGAGGCGGCCGCCAGCCTCGCGCCGCCGGAGCGTTCGCCCGTCCTGCACGCGCTCATCCGGGTCCGGCACGGCAGCGGGCACGGCCTGCGCCGGCGCGCTACGTTCGTAGCGACGGACGCGATGAGCGGATGGGACGAGGTGACGGTGCCCTACACGAGCAACCAGGCGCTGGCCGAAGAGCTGGTCAGCCACGGCGCCGACGTCGTCGCCCAGGAGCCGGTGGAGCTGCGCGACGCCGTCGTCGAGCGGCTGCGCGCCATCCTGGCGGTGCCGGCGTGACCCCTCCGGCGAAGAAGGCCGTGGCGAAGAAGAGCGCGGCGAAGAAGACCGCCCGGAAGCGGGCGGCCGCGAAGACCGCGCCGCCCGCTCGCCGCGCCGACAGCGCTCAGGCGCAGGTCACTCGGCTGCTGTCGATGCTGCCGTATCTGCGTTCGCACCCCAGCACGAAGGTCTCCGAGGTGGCGGCGCTGTTCGGGGTCACCGAGCGGCAGATCATCCGCGACCTTCAGGTGCTGTGGTTCTCCGGCCTTCCCGGCCTGCAGATGGGCGACTACATCGAGGTCGACATGGAGGCGGTCGAGGGCGAGGGCATCATCAGCGTCTCCAACGCCGACTACCTCGCCCGGCCGTTGCGGCTGCGCACCGACGAGGCGGTCGCGCTGATCGTCGCGCTGCGCACGCTGGCATCGGTGCCGGGGACGTTCGAGCGCGGCGCCGTCGAGCGGGCCATCACGAAGCTCGAGAACGCCGCCGGCGAGGCCGCCCAGCAGGCCGCCGCCGTGCAGGTGCAGGTCGACGGCGACGCAGTCGCCGACGTCGCGGCAACCATCCGGGGCGCGCTGGACGACAAGAACCGCCTGCACCTGTCCTACTGGGTGCCCGCCCGCGACGAGGCCACCGAGCGCGACGTCGACCCCATGCGGCTGGTCGTGGTCGACGGCCGGCTCTACCTGGAGGGCTGGTGCCACCGCGCCGAGTCGGTGCGGCTGTTCCGGCTCGACCGCGTGCTCGACGTCAAGGAGCTCGACGTCCCGGCCCAGGTGCCCAGCGAGGCACGTCCCCGCGACCTCGACGGCGGCCTGTTCCAGCCGTCTCCCGATGACGAGTTGGTGACATTCGAGCTGACTCCGGCCGGCCGGTGGGTGGCCGACTACTACCCGTACGAGTCCGCCGAGGAGCTGCCCGGAAGCGCCCTGCTGCTGCGGTTGCGCGCCCGCGACCGCTCCTGGGTGCGACGGCTCGCGCTGCGGCTGGGCAGCACCGGCCGGGTGGTCGCGCCGGCCGAGCTGTCTGCCGAGGTCACCGCGGCGGCCCGCGACGCGCTGGCCGCGTACGAGGGGTAGTGTCAAACCCCGTGGAGGGCCGTGCACACCGGCGGCGACTGGGGGCCGGAGGCTCCCACGAGTCGTTGGTCCAGGCCTGGAGCCGAATGGAGCGAGTTAGCATGACGTGCATGGCCCGACACATCGGATGTCGTTGATGTCCGCACTTGCCGTCTGGCTGTTCGTCGCACTGGCCCTCGCGCTGGTGCTGGCGATCGTGCTCGTCGTGCGGGCGGCGTGGGTGCTCCTGCGCAAGCTCGGGGGCCTGGGCCGGGAGATGAACGCTCTGCAAGACGACCTTGACGAAACCGTGGGTTCGAGGTTGAAGTAGTCTCCGGCACGCGAAACGGCATGCCAGGCCCGCCCGGTACGGGGGGTACCATCGACGGGACGTCCCCGTCAGGAAGAGGTCGACCATGGGTAGCATCGGCACCTGGCAACTCGTCATCGTCTTGGCCATCGTGTTCCTGCTGTTCGGGGCCAAGCGACTGCCTGATGCCGCGCGAGGGCTGGGCCGGTCGCTGAAGATCTTCAAGACCGAGACCGAGGGCCTGATCAACAAGGACGACAAGCGCGACGACCTCACCGGCGAGGGCGCCCCGCAGGCGCAGCAGCCGGCTCCCCGCGCGGTCGAGCCGCAGGCGACGCCGCAGCAGCCGGCCGCTCCGCAGCAGCCGGCCGATCCGGCGAGCGACCAGCGCCGCGACGCCTGACGAACACGCAGTAGACCGACGTGGCGACTGTGATCGGCAGTCGGGGTAAGGGCTCCAAGCCGGAGCGCGACCCCGAGGGCCGCATGACCCTCACCGAGCACCTGCGCGAACTGCGCAATCGCGTGGTCAAGGCCTCGATCGCGGTGGTGGCGTTCGGCATCCTCGGGTTCGTCTTCCGCGACCCCATCATCGACGCCCTGGTCGACCCGTTCATGGACGCGGCGGGGGCGAGCGGGCAGGAAGCCAACCTCAACCTGCGCGAGATGATGGACCCGCTGGTGGTCCCGCTGCAGATCGCGATGCTGACCGGCCTGGTGCTCGGCGCGCCGGTGTGGATCTACCAGCTGTGGGCGTTCGTCACCCCCGCGCTGTACCGCAACGAGAAGAAGTGGGCGCTGGCGGTCATCGGCGCGGCGGTCCCGATGTTCGGCCTGGGCGTGGTTCTCGCGATCTGGCTGATGCCCCGGGCGATGGAGTTCCTGCTGAGCTTCACGCCGATGGAGTTCACGAACATCGTCGACTTCCGCAGCTACCTGTCCTTCACCATCCGGCTGGTGCTGGTCTTCGGCATCGGCTTCCTGCTGCCCGTGTTCGTCGTGCTGCTCAACGCCGTCGGCGTGCTGCGGCACGAGACGCTCGGGGCTGCGCGGCGCTGGGTCATCGTCGGTATCTTCGCTTTCGGCGCGGTCGCCACCCCGACCGGCGACCCGCTCTCGCTGATGGTGCTGTCCGTCCCGATGTGGCTGCTGTTCGAGGTCGCGGTGCTGGTCTGCCGCTTCATGGACAAGCGTCGCGACCGCGTCGCCGGCAGCGGGCTGGCCGACGACGAGGCCACCCCTGACGAGATGCTCGACGACCTCGGCCGCGTCGACGACGACGATGACGACCGCCGGCGATGAGGTCGCCCTCCTGATCAACCCGTCGGCCGGCCGTGGGCGTGGCGCCCGGGCCGGCCGGCGTGCGGCCCACCGGCTGGCCGAGGCGGGCCTGACGCTGCGTCAGCTGGCCGGCCGCGACGTCCGTGAGGCGGCCGACCTCGCCCGCGAGAGCGTCGAGGAAGGCGTCCGTGCGCTCGTCGTGGTCGGCGGCGACGGCATGGTCCACCTGGGCCTGCAGGCCGTCGCCGGCTCCGGCACGCCGTTCGGCGTGATCCCGGCCGGCACCGGCAACGACTTCGCCCGCGCGCTCGGCCTGCCGCTGCGCGACGCCGACGCCGCCGCTGACGTCGTCGCCGCCGGTCACCTGCGCGAGGTCGACCTCGGCCGCACCGACGGCCAGTGGTTCGCCGGTGTCGTCGCCGCCGGGTTCGACGCCAAGGTGAACGACCGCGTCAACCGTATGCGGTGGCCGAAGGGGCCGCGCCGCTACGACCTCGCCACCTTCGCCGAGCTGGGCGTCTTCACGCCGATCCCGTACCACCTGGAGCTCGACGGCGAGGTGCTCGACCTCGAGGCGATGCTGATCGCCGTCGGCAACATCCCGTCCTACGGCGGCGGGCTGCGCATCACGCCCGGCGCCGAGCTCGACGACGGCGTGTTCGACGTCGTCGTGGTGGCGCCGGTCAGCCGGGCGACGCTGGTCCGGGCGTTCCGCCGGGTCAAGCACGGCACCCACACCGTGTATCCGTTCGTCACGGTGCACCGGGCCGCCCGGGTCAAGCTCGACGCGCCCGGCATCACCGCCTACGTCGACGGCGAGCGGCTCGGCCCGCTGCCGCGCACGTTCGACGTCGTACCGCGAGCCCAGCAGGTGTACGCCCCGGTGGCCGGGTTACCGTAGCCCCATGAGTTCGCCGGCGGAACGGTACGCGGCAGCACACCAGCGGCAACGCGATCCGTCCCCGCAGCTCCAGGCCTTCCAGGCCGGGTACGGGTTCCAGCTCGACGACTTCCAGTTGCGCGCCTGCCGCAGCGTCGAGGCCGGCCGCGGCGTGCTGGTGGCGGCGCCGACGGGTGCCGGCAAGACGCTCGTCGGCGAGTTCGCCGTGCACCTGGCCCTCGAGGAGGGCCGCAAGTGCTTCTACACGACGCCGATCAAGGCGCTGTCGAACCAGAAGTACCACGACCTCGTCGAGCGCTACGGCGAGGACAAGGTCGGCCTTCTCACCGGTGACAACACCGTGAACGGTGAGGCGCCCGTGGTCGTCATGACCACCGAAGTGCTGCGGAACATGCTCTACGCCGGCTCCACGACGCTGCACGGGCTGAGCTACGTCGTCATGGACGAGGTGCACTACCTCGCCGACCGGTTCCGCGGCGCCGTCTGGGAGGAAGTGATCATCAACCTCCCCGAGTCGGTGAGCGTCATCTCGCTGTCGGCCACCGTCTCCAACGCCGAGGAGTTCGGCGACTGGCTCACCACCGTCCGCGGCGACACCGACGTCGTCGTCGAGGAGAAGCGGCCGGTGCCGCTGTGGCAGCACGTCATGGTCGGGTCGCGGCTGTACGACCTGTTCGGGCAGGGCGAGGCCGACGGCGAGGGCCGCCGGGTGGTCAGCCCCGAACTGGTCCGGGCCGGGCGCGACGACCTCCGCAGCTCCCGGCCCGGCGGACGTGCGGGCCGCGGCGGGCGACCGCCACGCCGTCCCCGCGGCACGTACACGCCGGGCCGGGTCGAGGTGCTGGAGAAGCTCGACGCCGCCGGGCTGCTGCCGGCCATCGTGTTCGTGTTCAGCCGGGCCGGCTGCGAGGCGGCCGTGCAGCAGTGCCTGAGCTCCGGCGTGCGGCTGACGTCGCCGGACGAGCGGCAGGAGATCCGCGAGCTGATCGAGGAACGCACCTCCGGCATCCCCGAGGGCGACCTGCACGTGCTCGGCTACCACGAGTGGTCCGAGGGCCTGGAGCGCGGCATCGCGGCCCACCACGCGGGCATGCTGCCGACGTTCAAGGAGGTCGTCGAGGAGCTGTTCGTCCGCGGGCTGATCCGGGTCGTCTTCGCCACCGAGACGCTGGCGCTGGGCATCAACATGCCGGCCCGCACCGTCGTGCTGGAGCGGCTGGTCAAGTGGAACGGCGAGACCCACGCCGACGTCACGCCGGGGGAGTACACCCAGCTCACCGGGCGGGCCGGGCGGCGCGGCATCGACATCGAGGGGCACGCCGTCGTGCTGTGGCAGCCCGGGTTCGACCCCACAGGCGTCGCCGGCCTGGCGTCGACGCGGACGTTCCCGCTGCGCTCGTCCTTCCGGCCGTCCTACAACATGGCCGTCAACCTGGTCGGACGGGTCGGCCGCGGCCCGTCGCGGGAGATCCTGGAATCGTCGTTCGCCCAGTTCCAGGCCGACCGCGCCGTCGTCGGCCTGGCCCGCCAGGTGCGCCGCGCCGAGGAGGCGCTCGACGGCTACCACGAGGCGATGACCTGCGACAAGGGCGACTTCGAGGAGTACGCCCGGCTGCGCCAGTCGATCAAGGACCGCGAGACTCAGCTGGCCCGCGAGGGCACCGCGCAGCGCCGGGCGGCGTCGGCGGCGGCGCTGGAGAAGCTCCGTCCGGGCGACGTCATCCGGGTGCCGACCGGCAAGTTCGCCGGGCTGGCCGTCGTGCTCGACCCCGGCATGCCCGGCGGCCGGCCGCACACTGGCGGGCCGCACGGCGGCGACGGGCCGCGCCCGACGGTGCTGACCGAGGGCCGGCAGGTGCGCCGGCTGTCGCTGATCGACTTCCCGAGCGCGGTCGAGCCGCTGGCTAAGCTGCGCATCCCGCGCTCGTTCAACCCGCGGGTCCCAGCGGCGCGGCGCGACCTCGCGGCGTCGCTGCGGGCCAAGGCGCCCGATGAGCCAGGCCGGCAGTACAACGGGCGGCGGCGCGGCCGGTCCGCCGCGGCCGACGACGAGGAACTGGCCCGCCTGCGCCGCGAGCTGCGCGACCACCCGTGCCACCGCTGCCCGGACCGCGACGAGCACGCCCGCTGGGCCGAGCGCTGGCTGCGGCTGCGGCGCGAGGCCGACCAGCTGCAGCGGCGGGTCGAGTCGCGCACCAACACCGTCGCGCGGCAGTTCGACCGCGTCTGCCGGGTGCTGGAGGACCTCGACTACCTGTCCGGCGACGACGTCACGCCGTCCGGCAGGCGGCTGGCCCGGCTCTACGGCGAGCTGGACCTGCTGGCGGCCGAGTGCATCCGCCGCGACGTGTGGGCCGGCCTGGACCCGGCCGAGCTGGCCGCCGCCGTCGCCGCCCTGACCTACGAGTCGCGGCAGCCCGACGACGCCGTGCCGCCGCGGCTGCCGCCAGGTCCGGTCCGCGAGGTGCTGGCCGAGATGGTGCGGCTGTGGGGCGACCTCGACCACGTCGAGTCCACCCACCGGCTGGACTTCCTGCGCGAGCCCGACCTCGGCTTCACCCACGCCGCCTGGCGCTGGGCCAGCGGGCACCCGTTGGACTCCGTCCTGCGCGACGCCGAGCTGGCCGCCGGCGACTTCGTCCGGGCCGTCCGGCAACTGCTGGACCTGCTCGACCAGGTCGCCGACGCCGCGTCCGGCACGCCGCTGCGCGAGACCGCGCGGCTGGCGGCGGGTGCGCTGCGGCGTGGCGTGGTGGCGTACGCGACGCTGTCGGGCTGAGGAGACCTGGATGCGGCTGCTGGTGCTGGGCGGGTCCGGGTTCGCCGGGCGCGCGGTCGTCGACGAGGCGCTGGCGCGCGGCTGGGACGTGACGACGTTCAACCGCGGCCTGCGCGGGCCGGCCGCTGACGGCGTCGAGTCGTTGCGCGGCGACCGGCTGTCCCCGTCGTCGCTGTCCGCCGTGCTGGGCGGTGCGCGTGAGTGGGACGCCGTCGTCGACACCTGGTCGGGCGTGCCGCGGGCGGTCCGCGACAGCGCCGGGTTGCTGGCCGGGCGGGTGGGGACGTACGCGTACGTGTCCAGCCGGTCGGTGTACCGGCCTCCGGTCGCGCCGGGCGCCGACGAGTCCGCGGCGGTGCTTAGGTCATCACCCTCCGCGGAGGACGGGGACTACGGCGAGCAGAAGGCCGGCGGCGAGCTGGCCGCGGTGGGCGCGTTCGGCGACGCCGCGCTGATCGCCCGGGCCGGCCGACCTGCCGATCCAGTACATCGACGCCCGCGACCTCGCCGCCTGGCTGGTGTCGTGCGCCGAGGCCGGGACGGGCGGCGTGTTCAACGCGGTCAGCCGGCCGGGCCACGCGACGATGGGGTCGCTGCTGTCCTCGGTGGTAGCGGTCACCGGCAGGGCGGCCACGCTGCGCTGGGTCGACCCGCCGGTGGTCCTGGCCGCAGGTGTGGAGCCGTGGACCGACCTGCCGGTGTGGATCCCGCCGGGGCACGAGTACGAGAGCTTCGGCCTGCACACCGCCGACGTCTCGCGAGCGTCGGCTGCGGGCCTGCGCCCTCGTCCGGTGGAGGAGACGGTCGCGGACACCTGGGCCTGGCTGCGCTCGATCGGCGGCGCGCCGCCGCCACAGCGGGCGGACCGCCCCGCCGTCGGCCTCGACCCGGAGGTCGAGGCCGCCATCCTGGCTGCTGCGACCACTGACCGCGATCGAGCGCCGCGTCGTCGCGGCCGCGCGCACGAAGAACCGGCATCGACGCGTTTGCAATGAGCACTCATACGCACCACCTATCGGATATCCCGGCGACGGTGCGTATGGGTGCTCATTGCAAACGGCCCGGGTCGGCCACCCACCCGGGGCGAGCTAGAGGGGCGCGCTCAGCACCGGGACTAGCTGCTGCTCCTCCCAGTCCAGGTGCGCCTCCAGCTGCTCGATCAGCGCGTCGACGTCGGCGAGGACCGCGGCGCTGTCGCCGTCGTCGTCCGAACGGACCGCCGCCTCGAGCCGGGCGAGCAACGCCGCGACGACCTCGTGCTCCGCGCGCAGGCGTTCCAGCACCGGCGCGAGCTCCGGGTTGCTGGCGGCGAGGCCGGGGAACAGGTGGGTGTCCTCGGCGGTGTGGTGGAAGTGCAGGCCGTGGCAGGCGCTCAGGCAGTTGAGCCGCAGCTGCGCGCCCAGGCGCGGGCCGGCCGCCGCGACCTCGGCCCGGACCAGCGCCAGCTCGCGCCGGAACGACTCGTGGACGGTCGTGAGGAACGCGGCGGGGGAGTCGATGCCGGGGCCGCCGGGCGGGCCGGGCACCGGCGTCAGCGCGACGACCGGCAGCCGGCGGCCGGACCCTCGCTCGTAGTCGGCCCAGCCGGGATCGGCCTCGACGGCGCGGGCGAAGACCGCCTCGCGCTCCGCCCCGTCGAGCACCACGGCGTCGGCGTCGTAGGCGAACAGGCCGTCCTCGACGTGCACCCGCGGGTGGGCGACCAGGTTGTGGAACCAGGCCGGGTGGCGGGCCGCGCCGCCGGCCGAGCCGATGACGATCAGCCGCTCGCCGTCGTCGGGCAGGTAGCCGACGGGGACGGTGTGCGGGGCGCCGGACCGGGCGCCGGTCGTGGTGAGCAGGAGCAGCCGGGCTCCTTCGAACGGTCCGCCGACCCGTCCGCGGTTCGTGCGGAACTCGTCGACGATCTGCTGGGTGTAGTCGATGATCGGTGCCTTCCTACTTCTCCGTGGGTGTCTCGCGTGCGTGGGGGAGAAGGAGGCGACGGCGGGCTGCGGGCCCGCCCGGTGATCACTCGGCGGCCGGGAAACCCGTCCGCTCGCGGCCCAAGGCCGACCCGGCAGTCACGAGGACGACCCTAACACCCGGCGGACGACGCCGGCGAAGGCGGCTGGCGCGTCGATGTACCCGTCGTGTCCGCCCGGGAACTCCACCAGCGGCGTGCCGAGCCGCTCGGCCAGCACGACGGCGCCGCGTTGCGGCAGCTCACCGGCCGAGGTCGCGCCGCCGCTGCTGCCGAGCACCGGCGCCGGATCGCTGCCGAGCGCCGTCAGCAGCCGGGCGGCGCCGTCCATCGCCCGCCGAGGTCAGCTCTGGCTGAAGTAGACCCGGGTGACGGTGTCGTCGGGGCCGAAGTCGACCATCAGCAACTCGAAGTCGATCATCGTCGGCTGGGTCGTGTACGTCCAGCTGGTGTCGGTGGGTCCGCCGCCCTCGCCGAGCAGGTCGGACGTCTCGGCGCGGGTGGCGCCGTCGAGCAGGCCGCAGTCGACGACCATGTCGGCCAGCTCGCCGCGGCGAGCGCCCTGCTCGTCGTCGGTCGGGTCCAGCTCGGACCACTCGGCGGAGTCGAAGTCGCAGCTGGACGCGTCGTCGTCGCCGGAGCAGCTGGTCACGAGCACGACCAGCGCGGCCGCCACGATGGTGGTGCGCATGGCGCTGACGCTAGCGGCGCCGGGCGAACGACAGGCGTCCGCTTGGGAACCTCCCGGCATCAGGCGGGAGCCGGGCCGAACGCGTTGAGCACCCGGTTGAGCGACGAGTCCAGGCCCCAGCGGGTGCCCAGCTCGACCAGCGCCTCCGGGTCGGCCGGCGCCGACGGCAGGGTGTCGTCGTAGTCGGGCAGCGGGACGTCGTGGCGCACCCGCACGACCTCGGGCGCGACGGCCAGGTAGTCGTGCGCGTCGGCGATCTTGCGGCGCAGCGTCGGCGACAGCTCCGCCTCCGGGTCGTCGACGGCCGCCAGCAGGCCGTCGATGGTGCCGAACCGGGTGATCAGCGTGCCGGCGGTCTTGTCGCCGACGCCGGCGACGCCGGGCAGGCCGTCGCTGGGGTCGCCGCGCAGGGTCGCGAAGTCGGCGTACGAGCGGCCCGGGATGCCGTACTTCGTAGCCACGACGGACTCGTCGACGACCTCGTGCCGGCCGACGCCGCGGGCGGTGTACAGGATGCGCACGCCGCGGGAGTCGTCGACCAGCTGGAACAGGTCGCGGTCGCCCGTGACGACGTCGACCGGGCCGGGGTCGCCCGACGCGAGCGTGCCGATGACGTCGTCGGCCTCGAAGCCCTTCACCCCGAAGTGCGCGATGCCCAGCGCCGTCAGCACGTCGAAGATGATCGGGAGCTGCGCCTCCAGCGCCGCCGGGACCTCCTCGATGTTGCGAGCCGCGTTGGCCAGCCGATGCGCCTTGTACGACGGCAGCAGCGCCACCCGGAACGGCGGGCGCCAGTCGGCGTCGAGGCAGGCCACCAGCCGGGCCGGCCGCCGGTCCGTCGTCAGGCGGGCGATGAAGTCCAGCAGGCCCCGCACCGCGTTCACCGGCGAGCCGTCGGGAGCCTTGATCGACTCGGGCACGCCGAAGAACGCGCGGAAGTACAGCGAGGCGGTGTCGAGCAGCATCAGGCGGTTCTCGGTGCCAGGCATGGGCGCCAGCCTACTGAGGCTCCACCCCGCACCGTCGTTGACAGGCCCGGACCGCGGTTCTACGTTCGCAGCAGGCGCCGGGGGGCGAAGATGGCGGATTCAGCGGGGTTGGAACGGCTCGGACGGGGCTGCGCGCGGCGTCCGTGGGTGGTCATCGTCGTGTGGCTGGTGGTCCTGGCCGGCACGGTGGTCGCCGACCGGGTGTGGGGCGGGACGTACAGCGACGACTTCACCCTGCCGGGCACCGAGTCCGGCCAGGGCAGCGACCTGCTGGTCGGCCACGGCGTCGCGGCCAGCGCGTACTCGGCGCGACTGGTGTTCCAGGACGACGACGGGCTGGCGGCACAGGACGACGCCGTCGACCAGGCGGTGGCCGATGTCGCGGACGTCGAGCACGTGCTGGCCGTGTCCGACCTGGTCGCGGCGCCGGACGGCACCGTCGGCTACGTCACCGTCCAGTTCGACGGCAACCCGGGCGCGTTCGGATCGACGTTCGTCGATGACGTGGACGCGGCGGTCGAGCCGGCCCGGGACGCGGGCGTCGACGTCGACTACACGGGGGCGCTGGGCCAGGCCGCCGAGCCGGCCCCGGACGACCGGCGCTCGGAGGGCATCGGGATCGCCGTGGCGGTCGTCGTGCTGCTGGTGGCGTTCGGCAGCGTGCTGGCCGCGGTGCTGCCGATCGCGTCGTCGGTCATCGGGGTGCTGGCGGCGCTGAGCCTGCTCGGGCTGCTGGCCGCCGGCGTCGACTTCGCGACGGCGTCGCCGACGCTCGCCGCGATGCTGGGGCTGGGCGTCGGCATCGACTACGCACTGTTCCTGACGACGCGGCACCGGCAGCGGCTGCTCGACGGCGCCGACCCGGTCGCCGCGGCCGGGCGGACGGTCGCGACCAGCGGCAGGTCGGTGCTGATCGCCGCGTCGACCGTCGTCATCGCGCTGTCCGGGCTGTGGGCGACCCGCATCGGCTTCATCGGCAAGCTCGGGCTGGCCGCCACGGTCGCCGTCGTCGTCGCCGGGGTCGCCGCCGTGACGCTGGTGCCCGCGCTGCTCGGCCTGGCCGGACGGCGGATCGACCGGCTGCGGGTGCGGACGCCGGTGGCCGAGGAGTCCGGCGACGGATCCGCGTCGGGCTGGCGGCGGTACGCGCTGGCTCTGGACCGCCACCCGTGGCGCTACCTGCTGGCCGGCGTGCTGGTCGCCGGGATCCTGGCGGTGCCGACGCTCTCGCTGCGGCTCGGGCACGTCGACGACGGCGCCTCGGCGCAGGGCAGCACGACGCGCGAGGCGTACGACGCGCTCGCGGCCGGCTTCGGGGCCGGCGCGAACGGCCAGTTCACCGTCGTCGTCGAGGTGGGCGACGGCGACGACGGCGCGACCATCGGGGCGAACCTGCAGAGCGCGATCGCCGGGACCGACGGGGTCGAGGCCGTCACCGACTTCACGCCCAGCCAGGACGGCGCCCTGCAGGTGGCGACGGTGACGCCGTCGACCCGGCCGCAGGACGCCGCCACCGACGACCTGCTGCACACGCTGCGCGACGACACCATCGCGCCGCTGCTGGCCGGCTCGAACACGACGGCGTACATCACCGGCCTGACGGCGGCGCAGCTGGACTTCCGCGACCTCGTGGCCGAGCGGCTGCCGGAGATCATCGCGATCGTCGTCGGCGCGGCGTTCGTCGTGCTGCTGCTGTCGTTCCGCAGCCCGGTGCTCGCGGTGAAGGCGGCCTTGCTCAACCTGCTCTCGATCGCGGCCGCGTACGGCGTGGTCGTCGCGGTCTTCCAGTGGGGCTGGGGCTCGTCGCTGCTGGGCGTCGACCAGCCGGTGCCGATCGAGTCGTACGTCCCGATGATCATGTTCGCGATCGTGTTCGGGCTGTCGATGGACTACGAGGTGTTCCTGCTGTCGCGGGTCCGCGAGGCGTGGCTGGCGACGGGGGAGAACCACGGCAGCGTCGCGACCGGGCTGGCCGTGACGGCGCGGGTCATCTCGTCGGCGGCGCTGATCATGATGAGCGTCTTCTTCGCCTTCGTGGCCGCCGACGACGTCGTCATCAAGATGCTCGCGGTGGGGCTTGGGTTCAGCGTGCTGATCGACGCCACCGTCATCAGGCTGCTGGTGGTGCCGTCGGCGATGTTCCTGCTCGGTGACCGGTGCTGGTGGCTGCCACGCTGGCTGGACCGCATGCTGCCGCACCTGGAGCCCGAGCCGGACCTCAGCCGGTCGGGGGCGTCGGGCCGCTGACCAGCGTGCCGGTGGCGTACATGCGGTGCGACGAGCCGAACCGCGGCCAGCACGTGGTGAGCGTGATGCGCTGCTCGGTCGGCTCGGTGTCGCTCGGCTCGCCGGGCACCGGGTCGACCACCCACACGTCGGAGATGTCGATGCGGTTGCCGTCGCTGTCGCCGTCGGGGGCGTCGTCGAGCTGGTAGACGTAGACGCCGTCGGCCATCTCGATCTCGATGGTGTCGCCGACGCGCAGGTCGGGGAAGTCGGCGAACGGCGACAGGTGCCCGGAGCGGTGCGCGGCGATGCCGACGTTGCCCAGCTCGCCGGGGTTCACGGTGTCGGGGTAGTGGCCGGGCCCGCGGGCGAGGTCGTCGGCCAGCACGCCCTGCACGACGGTGAACTCCCAGTCGTCGCCGAAGCGGGGGATGCGCAGGATGCCGTACGCATCGCCGTCGGCCAGCAGGTCCGGGTCGGGCGGCGGCGTGCCGGGCTCCACCTGACCCCACTGCACGCCCAGCTCGTCCTCGAGCGCGTCCTGCGCCTGAGCGGTCTGGATGCCGGTGCCCCAGATGATGTAGACGACGAAGAGCAGGACCAGTGCGCCCGCGGTGAGGAGGAGCTCGCCGATGCCCCCGATGACGACGGCCCAGGCACTGCGGCGGGGCCGGGTGCTGACGCGCTGGTGCGCGTGTCGTGGCATACCCACGACCCTAATAGCGCGGCGGCTAGAGTCGAACACGTGTTGATCGCCGAGGACCTGCTGCTGCTCGCGTATGACGACGAAACGGGCAAATCGCTCATCGATGCGACGAGGCTCGAGTACGGGCTGGCCGGCGCGCTGCTGCTGGAGCTGTCGCTGCAGGACAAGGTGACGGTCGCCGGGCCGGGCGAGGCGGTCAAGCGCGACCGGCTGGTGCTGCGCGACACCGCGCCCGCCGGCGACGACGTGCTCGACCACGCGCTGGCCCTGCTCTCCGACGACCAGGGCGCCAAGCCGAAGAACGTCCTCGGCCAGTTGCGCAAGGGCACCCGCGACCGCCTGCTGCGCCGGCTCGCGGAGCGCGGGCTGCTGCGCGAAGAGGCCGGCAAGGTGCTGGGCATCTTCCCGACGACCCGCTGGCCGGCCGCCGACGCGTCGCACGAGGCGGCGGTCCGGCAGCGGCTGCGGGACGTGCTGGTCACCGGCCTCGAGCCCGACCCGCGCACCGCCGCGCTCGTGTCGCTGCTGCTCGCCGTCGACGGCCTGCGCAAGGCGGTCCCGTCCGAGGACCGCCGGGCGGTGAAGCGGCGGGCCAAGGAGATCTCCGAGGGCGCGTGGGCCGCCGACGCCGTCAAGAGGGCCGTCCAGGAGGTCCAGGCCGCGGTGACCGCGGCCATCGTCGCCAGCACCAGTGCCGCGGCGGCGGCCGGCAGCAGCTGACTAGAGTTCCACGGGTGACCGCCGACCTCGACGACCGCCTCGCCCGGGCCCGCGCCGCCGCTGCCGCCGCGGGCCTCGACGCCCTGCTCATCACGCCCGGCGCCGGCCTGCGCTACCTCACCGGCTACCACGCCATCCCGCTCGAGCGGCTCACCTGCCTGGTGCTGCCGGTCGACGGGACGGCGTCGCTGGTGGTGCCCGCGCTGGAGGAGCCGGCCGCCGTCGCGTCCGGGGCGGCCGAGCTGGCGCTGGAGGTCCGGACGTTCCAGGAGACCGACGACGCCGTGGCGCTGGCTGCTGGGCTGCTGCCGGGCGCCCGCCGGGTCGGACTGGACGACCGGATGTGGGCCGAGAAGGCGCTGCGGTTCCGCGGCGCGATGCCGTCGGTCGAGCAGGTCGCCGCCGGGCCCGTGCTCGCGGAGCTGCGCATGCGTCAGTCGGCCGCCGAGGTCGAGCTGCTGCGCGAGGCGGCCGACGCCATCGACCGCGTGCACGCCCGCATGGGCGAGTGGCTGCGGGCCGGCCGCACCGAGGCCGAGGTGGGCCGCGACATCGCCGCGGCCGTGCTCGCCGAGGGGCACGCGACCGCCGACTTCGTCATCGTCGCGTCCGGGCCCAACGGCGCCAGCCCGCACCACGAGACCAGCGGCCGCGTCATCGCGGCCGGCGACCCCGTCGTCGTCGACATCGGCGGCACGACGGCGGCCGGCTACTGCTCCGACTCCACCCGCGTGTACGCCGCCGGCGAGCCGTCCGAGGAGTTCCGGACGGCGTACTCGGCGCTGCAGGCGGCGCAGGAGGCCGCGGTCGCGCACGTCCGGCCCGGTGTGACGGCGGAGTCGGTCGACGCGGCGGCGCGCTCGGTGCTGGATGCGGCCGGGCTGGGGGAGTACTTCATCCACCGCACCGGCCACGGCATCGGGCTGGAGACGCACGAGGAGCCGTACATCGTCGCGGGCAACGCCCTGCCGCTGGAGCCGGGCATGGCGTTCTCCGTCGAGCCCGGGTTCTACCTGGCCGGACGGCACGGCGCGCGGATCGAGGACATCGTCGTGACGACGGCGGACGGCGTCGAGGCGCTGAATCGGCGGCCGCACGAGCTGGTGATCCTGGATACGTGACATTGCGGACATAGCGCCGAAACCGTTGCGCGCGAGCGTGGTCGCGATCCGTTCCGACCATCTCGAGGAGCGACATGGCGCCTATCCCACCGACCGATGCGGAGCTCGACGTCATGATCCGGGCCCGGCTCGCCGCCGTCGGCATCGACCTGGACCAGCTGCCGCCCGGCACGGCCGCCGACCCGGAGACCGGCGCGCCCGGCCGGGCCGCCGTCCTGGCGTCGTTGCGCTCGTTCGCTCGCTCGTCGCTGGGCGAGATCAGCGCCTGGGTGCCGCCGGCGCCGGCCGGCACGCCCGCTGAGCAGGCCGTCGAGCTGTCACAGCAGGCGGCGCCGATGCTGTACCCGTCCATCAGCAGCGCCTGGCGGGACGCGTGACGGCGCCGTCGGAGGCGGGCGGCGGCCCGCAGGACGTCCACGTCGACCGACGCTCGTTCGTCGCCCGGATGGCCGTGCTCTCCGCGGGCGCGGCCGTCGCCGGGACCGTCGGGCTGCCGCGGGTCGCGTTCGGCGGGCCGGCGGCGGTGCGGACCCGGACCGGCCCGCACCCGGACGCCTACACGTCGCCGCGGCCGGAGGCGGTGGCCGATCCGACCGAGCTGACCATCGCCGAGGCGGCCTACCTGCTGCGTGCCGGGCGGCTGCGGGCCGAGACGCTGGTCGAGGCGTACCTGGCTCGCATCGCCGCGTTCGACGACGTCTACCAGGCGTTCAACCTGGTGCTGACGGAAGAGGCGGCCGCGGCGGCCCGGAGGCTGCGGCGCGGCCACTACCACGGCCCGCTGCACGGGATGCCGCTGGCGATCAAGGACAACTACTACACGGCGGGCGTGCCGACGACGGCGAACTCGTACGTCTTCGCCGACTTCGTGCCGCCGTTCGACGCCACGGCCGTCGCCCGGCTGACAGCGGCCGGTGGGATCGTGCTCGGCAAGACGCAGATGGGCCCGCTGGCGACCACCCGCGCGACTACGCCGAACGGGGTCGTGACGACGGTGAACGCGTGGACGCCGGATGACCCGTCGACCAACCCCGGCGGCTCGTCCACCGGGACGGGGACGGCGGTGGCCGGGCGGCTGGCGACGTCGGGCATCGGGACGCAGACCGGCGGGTCGATCACGGCGCCGTCGAACGCGCAGAACCTCACCGGGCTGAAGCCGACCATGGGCCGGGCGTCGCTGTACGGGATCGTGCCGCTGACGTACTCGCGCGACCACCCCGGCCCGCTGGCCCGCGACGCCAAGGACGCGGCGATCATGCTGGCGGCGATGGCCGGCTCGGACCCGAACGACCCGCGTACGCAGGGGCTGCCGCCGGTGCCCGACCTCGTCGCGGCCGCCACGCCGGCGTACCGCGGCAGGCGACTGAAGCTGCGCTGGCCGACGCGGATCGGCGTCATCCCTGGGTTCGTCTCCGGCACCAGCGCGACGGCGGCCGCGCGGCGGGCGTTCCTGGACACCCTGGCCGGCGTCGAGGGCGTCTCCGTCGTGGACGTGACGCTGCCGGACGAGTGGGACCTGCTCACCGGCCGCTTCAACGACGTCCGGCTGCCCGAGCGGGCCGAGCCGTTCGTGCCGTACCTGCGCCAGGACCTGCGGCTGTTCGGGGTGTCGCTGACCAGCTGGCTGCAGGGCGCGCTGATGGGCGCCGACGAGTACGTGACGGGGCAGCGGGCCAAACTGGTGCTGCTCGACCGCGTGCTCACCGACCTGTTCGACCAGTGCGACGTCGTCGTGCAGACGTCGCCGGTGCCGTTCGACATCATCGGGCTGCCGGAGCTGGCGCTGCCGATCGGATTCTCCGGCGGTCAGCCGGTGGGCACCATCCTCGGCGGCCGCCCGTACGCCGAGGACCGGCTGCTTGCCGTCGCGGCCGCCTACCAGTCGCTGACCGACTGGCACTGGCAGCGTCCGCCCGATCCCGCCGCGACGCCCGCCGGGGCGCGGTCGCTGGCCACCGCCGGTGCGCGTCCCCGGCTGACGGCCGAGGAGGCCGCCGAGCAGTCGCAGTAGGCGTTCCTTGATCATCGGCGATCCCTGGCGCTCCCACGCCAGCGATCGCCGATGATCATGGGAGCGGGGCGCTCAGGCAGCCGGCGGGATGTTGTGGGTGTACTGGAACACGTTGTCGGGGTCCCACGTGCGCTTGATGTCCTGCAGCCGCTGGTAGGCGCCGTCGGAGAAGGCCGACTTCACCACCTCGGGCGACGAGCCGGCGGCGAGGAAGTTGAACGCGCCGACCGGCCGCGTGTGCCCGTCGAGCGCCGCGAAGCCCTCGTCGAGGCGCTGCCGGACGGCGGCCAGCTGCTCCGGCGAGGCGGCCAGCGCGTTCGCCGCGCCGATGTACGGGGTGTCGCGGTGGGAGAGCGGGCTGTCCTGGTCCTTCGCCGCGGCGCCGCCGAGGTGGCGGACGTCGATGCCCGGCACCGGCGAACCCGGCGCCACGAGGTCGAGCAGCGCGCCGATGGTGTCGTCGGTCAGGTCGCTCAGCCCGGTGCTGCGCCCGGCCGTCGGCATGGGGTCGGTGGGCTCGTTGCCCGACAGCGCGGCCTCGAGGTACGTCTGGGTGCGGAAGCCGCCCATCAGCGGGTCGCCCAGCTCGGCCAGCAGCGGGTCGAGCGCGGAGCCGTCGTCGCCGGCGATGGTGGCCCGGAACATGGCGACGTGCTGGCCGCGCAGCGGCTCGGGCACCGCCGGGATGGGCGGGAACGACATGACCATGACGGCGGACGTGACGTCGTCGGAGACCTGGCCGGTCCAGTCGGCCCACGCGCGCAGCACCTCGGCGGCCCGCGCGCCCGGGTAGATCAGCGAGCCGTTGTGCACCGCCGGGACGTCGTAGAGCCGCACCTCGAGCGACGTGACGACGCCGAAGTTGCCGCCGCCGCCCTTGAGCGCCCACAGCAGGTCGGGGTTGTCGTCCTGGCTGGCCCGCACGAGCGAGCCGTCGGCGGTGACGACGTCGGCGGCGACCACGCTGTCGGCGGCGAAGCCGAACCGGCGCATCAGCAGGCCGATGCCGCCGCCCAGGCTGTAGCCGACGGCGCCGACGGTCGGCGCGGTGCCGGACAGCCCGGCCAGCTGGTGCGGCGCGGCCTCCTCGAGGACGCCCCGCCAGCGCGCGCCGGCGTCGAACCGGGCGACCTTGCGCTCGGCGTCGACGTCGACCCCGGTCAGCCGGGTGACGTTGAGCACCACGCCGTCGTCGTTGGGCCGCACGGCGCCGTGGCCGGAGGACTGCACGGAGAACGAGACGTCGTTCTCGCGGGCCAGCCGGACCGCCGCCTGGACGTCAGCGGCGGTCTCGGCCACCACGACGACCGCGGGGCGCTGGTCGATGAGCAGGTTCCACGGCCGCCGCACGTCGTCGTAGCCGTCGTCGCCGGGCGCGTAGGCCCGGCCGGTGAGCGTCGAGCGGAAGCCGTCGAGGTCGATCATGGGACTCTCCATCCGGGTGCAGTGTTCATGGGTGCCCGGCAACAGTGTGCCGGTCGGGTCCGACAACGGGACGGATGGAACCGGAGAAGTGTGACAGTCAGCTGGTCAGCGCCTTGATGGCCAGGTCGGCGTCGGCCTTGGTGGAGTAGAGGTGGAACGACACCCGCAGCCGCCCGCCGCGCACCGCCGCCCGCACTCCGGCCGCCGCCAGCCGCTCCTCCGCGCCCGGCACGTCCACGGACACGATCGCGGAGTCGCCCGGCGCCAGCCCCAACCCGGCCCGGAACCGGTTCGCCAGGCCGACGTTCCAGCCGTGCACGGCCTCGACGGTCACGTCCGCCAGCAGCTCCAGCGCCGGCGCCGCGCCGACCCACGAGAACCACGCCGGCGACAGGTCCAGCCGCCGGGCGTCGTCGGCCAGCCGCAGCGGCGGCCCGTAATACGACGCGAACGGGTCGTCGCCGGCGAACCAGCCCGCCTGCGACGGCACCACCCGCGCCCGCAGCTGCGCCGTCGTCACCAGGAACGCCGTGCCACGCGGCGAGAGCTGCCACTTGTAGCCGCCCGCCACCAGCGCGTCGAACCGCCGCGCGTCGACCGGCAGCCAGCCCACCGCCTGGGTCGCGTCGGCGACGGTGACCGCGTCGGCCGCCCGGGCCGCCGCCAGCACGCCGTCGACGTCGGCGACCACCCCGCTGGCCGACTGCACGACGCTGAACGCGACGACGCCGACGTCGGGCGTGACGTGGGCCGCGAGGTCCGCCGCCGGCACCGTCCGCACCACGACGCCGCGATGCGCCTGCGCCAGCCACGGGAACAGCAGCGACGTGAAGTCCTCCTCGGGCGCCAGCACGACCGTCCCGTCCGGCACCGACGCCGCCAGCTGACCGACCAGCTGCGACACCTGCGCGCCGGTCGTCACGTCGTGCTCGTCGGCGTCCACCAGCCGCGCGAACGCCGCCCGCGCCCGGGCCGTCGACTCGCCCCAGCCCTCCCACGACACCCGCCCGTGCCGCCACTCGTCCAGCGCCGCCTGCAGCGCCGTCCACGCCGTCGACGGGGGCAGCCCGTAGCTCGCCGTGTTCAGCCAGCCCGGCTCAGGGCTGAACAGGGATCGCGCTGCGGCAAGGTCCATGCGGCCATCGTGCCAGCGTGGCGTGGACGGGGTGCGGGGCGGGCCGCCAGTAGAGTGCACCCGTGGAGGACATCGACAGGAAGATCGTGGCGCTGCTGATGCGGGACGGCCGGATGAGCTACACCGATCTCGGCAAATCGACCGGCCTGTCCACGTCGGCCGTGCACCAGCGGGTCCGCCGGCTCGAGGAACGCGGCGTCATCCGCGGCTACTCCGTCGTCGTCGACCACGAGGCCGTGGGCCTGCCGCTGACGGCGTTCATCTCCATCAAGCCGATCGACCCCAGCCAGCCCGACGACTCACCGGACCGGCTGGCCGGCGTCCCGGAGATCGAGGCCTGCTACTCCGTCGCCGGCGACGAGAGCTACATCCTCAAGGTGCGGGTCGGGCGCCCCGCCGACCTCGAGGACCTGCTCGCCCGCATCCGCTCGTCGGCGAACGTGACCACCCGCACCACCATCGTGCTCTCGACGCCGTACGAGAACCGCCCGATGACGGCGTGAGTCGCGGCGGGTAGACGGTGAACGGAGAGCTCGCGGTGATCGCGGCCGTCGCCGCGCACGGCTCACGATGGCTCGCCACACCTGGCACGGAACCGCCGCCCGGTCCAGCCTGCTGGCGGCCCTGGCGGAGATCGGACGGTTCGCCGAGGACTCCGGCCTCGGCGAATGGTCACCATGGTTCACCAGGGCGCGAGCGCTGCTCGACGACGAGGATCCCGTGCCCCCGTACCACGGGGACCTGCTCCCGGATGACAGCCCGCTCGGGCTTCGGCAGCTGGCCGCGGCGGCCGTGCAGGCGTGGGTGTTCGGAGGCATGGGTTCCTGGAACGACCTCGGTTTCGGGGACGACGCAGTGCAGGCCGGCTACGAGCGATCGACCCGGAAGCTCTACGACGCGATCCGGGACGCGGTCGCCGCGTCCGCCAGCGGCGTCAGCTGAAGGCGCTCTCACCGGTCAGCGCCTGGCCGATGACGAGTTGGTGCACCTCGCTGGTGCCCTCGTAGGTGAGCACCGACTCCAGGTTGTTGGCGTGGCGCAGCACCGGGTACTCCAGGGTGATGCCGTTGGCGCCGAGGATCGTGCGGCACTCGCGGGCGATCGCCAGCGCCTCGCGGACGTTGTTGAGCTTGCCCAGGCTGACCTGCTGCGGCGTCAGCTTCTCGGCGTCCTTCAGGCGGCCGAGGTGCAGGGCGAGCAGGTAGCCCTTCTGCAGCTCCAGCGCCATGTCGGCCAGCTTGGCCTGGGTGAGCTGGAACGACGCCAGCGGCCGGTCGAACACCTCGCGGGTCTGCGCGTAGGAGATGGCGGCGGCGAGGCAGTCGCGGGCCGCGCCCAGCGCGCCGAAAACGATGCCGAAGCGGGCCTCGTTGAGGCAGGACAGCGGCCCCCGGAGACTGGACACCTCCGGCAGGACGGCGTCGGCGGGCAGCCGGACCCCCTCGAGGACGAGCTCGCTCGTCACCGAGGCCCGCAGCGACAGCTTCTTGCCGATCTTCGGGGCCGAGAACCCGGGCGTCCCCGCCGGCACCAGGAAGCCGCGCACGGCACCGTCGTCACAACGGGCCCAGACGACGGCGACGTCGGCCACGGTCCCGTTGGTGATCCACATCTTGGTGCCGTCGAGCACCCAGTCGTCGCCGTCGCGGCGGGCGCGGGTGCGCATGCCGGCCGGGTTGGAGCCGAAGTCGGGCTCGGTGAGGCCGAAGCAGCCGATCAGCTCCCCGGCGGCCATGCCGGGCAGCCAGCGCTGCTTCTGCTCCTCAGACCCGAACTTCCAGATCGCGAACATCGCCAGCGACCCCTGCACCGACACCAGCGAGCGGACGCCGGAGTCGCCGGCCTCCAGCTCCATGCAGGCCAGGCCGTACGAGACGGCGTTGGTGCCGGCGCAGCCGTAGCCGGTGAGGTGCATGCCGAGCAGGCCGAGCTTCCCGGCCTCCAGCGCGAGCTCCCGGACGGCGCCTTCGGACAGCCCGTCCTCGTACCAGTCCGCGATCGACGGGCGGACGCGGTCGTCGACGAAGTGGGCGACGGCGTCGCGCAGGTCGCGCTCCTCCTCGCTGAGCAGGTGCTCGACGCTCAGCAGCTCCAGGGGCGAGGTCATGTCACTCCTTCTCGGCCAACTCGACGGCGGCCCTCTCGATGTCCTGCTCGCCGAGCAGGACGTGGTTCGCGGCGGCACCCAGCGGCACGAAGCTGTCGTGGCTGGCGACGCGGGCGATGCGGCCCTCGTAGCCTGACTCCACCAGTGCGGTGACGACGCCTTCGCCGACGCCGCCGGAGTGCCGGGTCTCGTCGGCCACCAGGACGCGGCCGGTGAGGTTGGCCTCGCGGACGATGTCCTCCACCGGCAGCGGCGCGAGCCAGCGCAGGTCCAGCACCTGGGCGCTGATCTTCCGGTCGGCCAGCCGCCGGGCCACCCGCAGGCTCATCGGCACGCCGTTGCCGAACGTGACGATGGTGAGGTCGGCGCCTGATCCGTGGACCCGGGCCCGGCCGATCGGCGCGTGCTCACCCCCGTCGAGCACGAGCCAGCCGCCGTCACCGTCCTCGTGCAGGTCACGGGTGTGGTAGAGCGCGATCGGCTCGAGGAACGCCGACACCGTCCCGTCGACGGCGGCCGCGGCCAGGCAGGTGCGCAGCATGGCGGCCGCGTCGTCGCCGCGGGACGGGCAGGCGACCACGAGGCCGGGGATGTCGCGCAGCACGGCGACGCCGTTGTCGTTGTGGAAGTGCCCACCGAAGCCGCGCTGGTAGGCCAGCCCGGCGATGCGGACGACCAGCGGGTTGCGGTACTGCCCGGTGGAGAAGAAGGACAGCGACGCCGCCTCGCCGCGCAGCTGGTCCTCGGCGTTGTGCAGGTAGGCGAGGTACTGGATCTCTGGGACGGGCAGCAGCCCGGCCAGTCCCGCGCCGAGCCCGAGGCCGAGGATCGACTGCTCGTCCAGCAGCGTGTCGAAGACGCGGGCGCGCCCGTGCTTGCGGGCCAGGCCGCGGGTGACGCCGTAGACGCCGCCCTTGCGCCCGACGTCCTCGCCGAACACGACGACGCGGTGGTCGCGGCCGAGGGCGGAGGACAGCGTCGCGTTGATCGACTCGGCCAGCGTGGCCGGCTGGTCCGCCCGGGCCTCGTCGTACAGGCCGGCGGCGGCCCGGGCGACGGCGTCGGGCGTGCGCGGGGCGAGCGGCGCGACGATCTCCGTCGCCGAGCCGAGCGTGCGGGCGCCCCTCAGGTCGTCGGCGACGGCGTCGACCTCGGCCCGCAGCTCGCGGTACCGGCCGATCAGCTCGGCGGGCGTCGCGGCGCCGGCCGTGACCAGCGCGCGGGCGGTGCCGAGGATCGGGTCGCGGGCATGGTCGGCAGCGATCTCGGCCGGCGTGCGGTAGCCGATCTCGGCGTCGCTGCCGGCGTGCCCGAGGTAGCGGACGGTGCGCAGGTGCAGGAACGCGGGCTTGCGCTCCTCACGGACGTAGCCGGCCGCCCGCCGCGCCGCCGTCAGCGCCGTCGCGGTGTCGGCGCCGTCGGCCTGGACGTAGGTGAGCCCGGGCCGCGCCCCGTACGTCGTCGCGATCCAGCCGGCCGGGGTCGGGACGGAGATGCCGATGCCGTTGTCCTCGCAGACGAACAGGATCGGCGCCGGCAGCCCTTGGAACGCCGTGTTCAGGGCGGTGTTGACGGCGCCGACGGCGGTCGAGTGGTTGGCCGAGGCGTCGCCGAACGAGCAGACGACGACCGCGTCGTCCGGCCAGGCCGCCGGCGCGCCGAGCCGGTGCGCCCGGTGCAGCGCGACCGCCAGCCCGACCGCGCGCGGCAGGTGCGAGGCGATGGTGGACGTCTGCGGGACGATCGACAGCGCCGCGTTGCCGAACACCTTGTGCCGGCCGCCGGCGATCGGCTCGTCGGCGGCGCCCATGAGGCTCTGCAGCACGTCGCGGACCGGCGTCGAGCCCTCGACCTGCGCCGCTCGGGCGGCGTAGAAGCCGCCCGAGCGGTAGTGCAGCAGCGCCGGGTCGTTCGGGCGCAGCGCCGTCGCGACGACGGCGTTGGACTCGTGCCCGGCCGAGCCGATGGTGTAGAAGCCGCGCCCGGCCGCCCGCAGCTCCCGCGCGACGACGTCCAGGTGCCGGCTGGTCACCTGGGCGTCGAAGATGCCGCGCAGCACGTCGGCGTCGACGGTGCTGGGGTTCGCGGCGACCGGCAGTGCGTCGATCGCCGCGAGCAGCGACTCCTCGAGCGCGGCCGGCGTGCTCACGACTCGTCGAGCCGGAAGCCGAGGTCGGCGTCCAGGTCGGCGACGTCCATCTGCGCCTTCTGCAGCCGGCCGGAGTAGTCCCAGTTCACCGACTGCCAGCGGGTGAACTGGTCGAGCACCCACATGCCGGACTGCCGCGACCCGTTGCCCGACTTGCCGTTGCCGCCGAACGGCAGGTGCGCCTCGGCGCCGGACGTGGAGTTGTTGATGCTCACCATGCCGGCGGAGATGCCGCGCCGGTACGCGAACGCGTCGGCCGGGTTCGTCGTGTAGATGCTGCTGGACAGCCCGTAGCCGGGCGCGTTGGCGAGGTCGATCGCCTCGTCCAGCGTGCTGTAGGTCGTGACGCCGACGATCGGGCCGAACGTCTCCTGGTCGAACAGCTCGTCGCCGGGACGGACGCCGTCGACCACCACCGGGTGGTAGAAGAGGCCCTTCGCGGGGTCGCCGACGAAGCCGTCGCGCGGGTTGGCGCCGGTGATGCGGCCGGTGCGGCCGAGCACGGTGTGCTGCGGCTGGACCCAGCCGAGGAACTTCTCGTACCGCTCGGCGAACTTGGCGTCGAGCAGCGGGCCCATGAGGACGTCCTGCGACGGGTCGCCGACGGCGGCGGCGTCGACCGCGGCGGCGTAGCGGCGGATGAACTCCTCGTGCAGCGACTCGTGCACGATGACCGTCCCGAGCGACGTGCAACGCTGGCCGGCGGTGCCGAAGCCGGAGAACAGCGCCCCCTCGACGGCGAGGTCGAGATCGGCGCTGGGCGCGATGACCAGCGGGTTCTTGCCGCCCAGCTCGAGGCACGCCGTCTGCAGGTGGCGGCCGGTGAGCGCGCCGATCTCGCGGCCCACCTCCGACGACCCGGTGAACCCGACCTTGTCGATGTAGCCGAGCTCGAGCGACTCCTGCAGGCCGGCGTACGTCTCGGCGCCGTCGGCGTGCACCAGGTTGAACACGCCGTCGGGCAGCCCGCCGCCCTTGACGAACAGGTCGTGGAACGCGTTGGACACGACGGCGGAGTACTCGGCCGGCTTCCACACGATGGTGTTGCCGGCCAGCAGCGCCGGGACGATGTACCAGGACGGCACCGCGACCGGGAAGTTGCCGGCGGTGATGACGGCGACGGTGCCGACCGGGTTGCGGAACGTGAACAGCTGCTTGTCGGGCATCTCGCTGGGCACCGTCTGGCCGTACAGCCGGCGGCCCTCGCCGAGGAAGAAGTCGCAGGTGTCGACGATCTCGCGCACCTCACCGAGCGCCTCGGCGTACGGCTTGCCGATCTCGCGGGTGACCAGCCGGGCCAGCGACTCGGCGTTCTCCTCGACCACCCGGCCGATGTGCGCGATGGCCCGGCCGCGGACCGGCGCCGGGACGTCGGCCCAGGCGCGCTGGGCGTTGTGGGCGACGACCGCGGCGGCGGTGAAGATGCGCCCCGGCGCGAGGCTCACCTCGCCGACGACGTCGTCGAGGTCGGCCGGGTTCAGGCTGGCGACGGTGCGATCGCCGGGGACGGCCTTGCCGTCGACGACGGAGGTGACGGTGCGGGTCACAGTGGTTCTGCTCCTCGGGTGCTCAGCTGACACGGGCGACGGCGCGGCCGAACGCCGCGACGGCGAGGTCGATCTCATCATCGGTCACCGACAGGGCGGGACGGAAGCGGATCGCCCGCTCGCCGCAGGGCAGCGCGATGACCTGCTCGTTCTCGCGGAGGTCCGCGGTGACGGCGTCGCGCGTGGCGCCGTCGGGCAGGTCGGCGGCGACCATGAGGCCGCGGCCGCGCACGTTGCTGACGGCGCCGGTCTCGGCCGCGACGGCGCGCAGGCCGGCGACGAACCGCTCGCCCTTCGGGCCGGCCGCGTCGATCAGGCCGTCCTGCTCGATCAGTTCCAGCAGCCGGCGCGACCGCACCATGTCGGCCAGCCCGCCGCCCCACGTCGAGTTGATGCGGCCCGACACGGCGAACACGTTGTCGGCGACCTCGTCGACGCGGCGGCCGGCCATGACGCCGCCGATCTGCACCTTCTTCGAGAACGCGACGACGTCGGGCTGCAGGCCGAGCTGCTGGTACGCCCACGCCGTGCCCGTCGTGCCGGTGCCGGTCTGCACCTCGTCGACGATGAACAGCGCGTCGTGCTCGTGCACCAGCGCCTGCATGGCCTGCAGGAACTCGGGGCGCATGTGGTTGTCGCCGCCCTCGCCCTGGATCGGCTCGCAGATGAACGCGGCGATGTCGTGCGGGTGGATCTCGAAGGCCTGACGGGCCTGCTCGAGCGCGTGCCGCTCGGCCGCCTCGACCTCGTCGAGGTGCTCATCGAGCGGGAACGTGATGGCTGGGACGTCGATGCGCGGCCAGTCGAACTGCGGGAACCGCGCCGTCTTGTTCGGCTCGGTGTTCGTCAGCGACATGGTGTAGCCGCTGCGGCCGTGGAAGGCCTTCGTCAGGTGCATGACACGGGTGCCGAGGGCGGCGTCGCGGCCGTGCGCCTCGTTGTGCCGGCTCTTCCAGTCGAAGGCGACCTTGAGCGCGTTCTCGACGGCGAGCGCGCCGCCCTCGACGAAGAACAGGTGCGGGAGCTCGGGGTCGCCGAGCACGCGGACGAACGTCTCGGTGAACTCGGCGAGGTGGACGGAGTAGATGTCGGGGTTGGCCGGCTTGTTGGCCGCGACCCGGGCGAGCAGATCCATGAACGCGGGGTCGTCGACGAGTCCCGGCGGGTTGCAGCCCAGCGGCGCGGAGGCGAAGAACGTGTACATGTCCAGGTACCGCTTGCCGTCACGCGCGTCGACCAGCCAGCTGCCCTGGCTGGCGTCGGTGTCGAGGACGAGCTTGAAGCCGTCCGTGAGCAGATGCTTGCCGAGAATCGCGTGGACCTCGTCCGCGGTGATGGTGAGCTGTTCGGCCACGATCGGTGAACCTCCTCGAACCCGGGTACGGTGACAGAAGACGTCCCTCGTGAGGCTCGCCTGGACGTAATTCTTGCGTTGATTAGCTGTCAAAGCAAGAAGACATCCCGTTACGGTCTAGCCCGAATGGGGGCTTTTCAGTCGAGATCTCGCTGCAGCAGGACGGTGTCGAGCCAGCGGCCGTGCTTGCGGCCGACGGCGCCGAGCCGGCCGGCCTCGGTGAACCCGAGCGAGCGGTGCAGCGCGAGCGACGGGTTCGCGCCGCCCTCGTCGACCACGACGGCGATCAGCCGGCGGAGTCCGGCCGCCGCGCCGGCGTCGATGAGCGACGTCATCAGCAGCCGGCCCAGGCCGCGGCCGGTGTGGGCGGGGGAGAGGTAGACGGTGTTCTCGGCCGTGTACCGGTAGGCCGGCTTGGGGCGCCAGGGCGCGGCGTACGCGTAGCCGGCGACCGTGTCGCCCGCGGTCGCGACCAGGAAGGGCAGCCCGCGATCGGTGAGATCGCCCAGCTTCTGTGCCCAGTCGGCGACCGTGGGCGGCGTCTCCTCGAAGGTGACGACGCTGGTCTCGACGTAGTGGGCGAAGATCGTGGTGACGGCGGGCAGGTCGGCCGCGGTCGCGGGACGGATGGTCGTCGACGTCGATTCACTATAGAGAACCACACCTCATTATAGTGAACGGCATGGATCTCGTCGCGCTGGGCCGCCGCATCACCGATGCCCGCCTGCAGCGGTCCCTGCCGATGTCCGCCCTCGCCGAGAAGTCCGGCGTCAGCGCCAGCATGATCTGGTCGGTGGAGCGCGGCCGCAAGGCGCCCACTGTCGTGGTGCTGGACCGCATCGCCAAGGCGCTGGGCACGCCGATGGCGACGCTGCTCGATCCCGGCGACGTGCGGCGGGTCATCGTGCGCCGGGCGGCCGAGCAGGACGTCGCCGTCGCCCCCGACGGCTGGCGCCGCACGATCCTGACGCCGGTCGTGCCGGGGGTGAACTTCGAGTGGGTCCGGACCGAGCTGCCGCCCGGCGCCGCGCCCGGCGAGTACCCCGCCTACGCCGCCGGCTCCCACGAGTACGTCGTCGTCGAGACCGGCCGCCTCCGCCTCACCCTCGCCGACGACGCGCACGACCTCGCCGCCGGCGACTCGATCTACTTCGCCGCCGACGTGGCGCACACCTACGCCAACCCTTGGGACGTGCCGTGCTCGTACCACGTGGCCGCCCTGATCATGCGGCCGCGGAGTTGATGGCGCCGCTCGTCCGCGGGGATGTTGCCGAGTGGGCCGTCCCCCTGCTGCCCATTGTCTTAGCCGTGAACGCGCGCCTCAAGTCCGACGCCTTTGCTGGTTGCGGTGGTCTGTGGCTGGGGGCTCTGGACTTGACCCGCGCGTCCCCGGCCTAAGTACGTGTTGGGAAAGTGGTTCGGCGTGCCTGCGTGACTGATGTGACGGACGTGGTGATTGTGGTGGTTCATGGACACGTCGTCGACACCGCGGTACCCGTCGGATCTGACCGATGCGCAGTGGGAGTTGATCGCGCCGATGGTGCCGGTGAAGCCGGGTGGGCGTCCGGCCAAGCATGCCCGGCGCCGGATCGTGGACGCGATCTTGTACGTGAATCGGACGGGTTGTTCGTGGCGGCAGTTGCCGCACGACTTCGCGCCGTGGGACACGGTGTACTGGTACTTCAAGACCTGGAACGAGGCCGGGGTGACCGACCGGATCCACGACGCGCTGCGCGCTGCGGTTCGTGATGGGAACGGGCGTGACCCGATGGCCAGCGCAGGGATCGTGGACGCCCAGTCGGTGAAGGGCGCGGACACCGTCGGGCGCGACAGTCGGGGCTACGACGCTGGTAAGAAGGTGAACGGCCGCAAACGCCACATCGTCACCGACACCCTCGGGCTGCTCATCGTGGTGCTGGTCACCACGGCCGGTCTGCAAGACCGCGTCGGCGCCCGCCCGGTGCTGGCGCGGGCGAAGATGGCCATGCCCTCGATCGCGCTGGTCTGGGCCGATGGCGGCTACGTCGGCAAGCTGATCGCCTGGGCCCAGCAGCACTGCCGCATCCTGGTCGACATCGTGCGCAAACCCGAGGGCCGGCACACCTTCGAAGTCCTCCCGCGCCGCTGGGTGGTCGAACGAACACTGTCCTGGCTGATGCGAACCCGACGCCTGGCACGCGACTACGAACGCCTCCCCGAACACTCCGAAGCGATGATCAAGTGGGCGATGATCGGCCTCAGACCCGACGCCTGGCACCCGCGCCCGGACGACGCCCATGGCAACCCGCGCACCCCAGATAGCACCTTTCCCAACACTTACTAAGAACTCGGCAGCTATCAGGGGGACGGGGGAGGTGTGGCGACGGGCGGGTCATGGTCTGGCGTTACGTCGTGGTCTGCCGTTACGCGAAACGGCGGATTCGGGGCTCACGGCGTGACTAGGGACCAGGACGTAACGGCAGACCAGGACCCCGGGCGATCACCAACCTGGGTGTGAGTCGCGTCCTGGGTGTGAGGCGCGTTCCCGGGCCTGTTTCGCCGGTTCAGCGCGACTCAGACCCAGGACGCGACTCACACCCAGGAAGCCAACGGCGCATGTCGGGCGTGGCTGTGCCCGGTTCTTCCCCGTCCCCCTGATAGCTGCCAGTTCTTAGCCTCGATCCACCGACAGGTGGAGTGTCGTGGTAGGGCGTGGGAGCGTGAGAATGCCCTTCTGAGCTGGGAGGATACGACTTGTCTAAGGCACGTATCGCCAGCTCAAGAAGGGCATCTCGTAGATGCAACTCTCTCACACCCGACCGGTCGTCTCGGCGGCCTTCGATGAGCCCAACCTCGTGTCGTCGGCGGGCCTGGTCCCGGCGATGGCCCTGGCCGGCGAGGCACGGCTGCGCGAGCTGGGCGATGAGCACCTGAGCGTGCCGACGGACAAGGGCGCCAACGCCGGGCTGAAGCTGTCGGGCCTGGTCGCCGGCATGACCGCCGGCGCGGACAGCATCGACGACATGGCCCTGCTACGCCACGGCGCGATGGGGAAGGTCTTCGCCGGCATCTACGCCCCCTCCACACTTGGCTCGTTCCTGCGCGCCTTCACCTTCGGCCATGTCCGCCAAGCCGACGCGATCGCCTCTCGGTTTCTGATCAACCTGACCCAGCGCACGGCCCTGCTGGGCGAGACCGCAGACACCGCGACGGTGATGGTCGACATCGACGACACCATCGTGGAGGTACACGGCTATCAGAAGCAGGGCGCGGGGTTCGGGTACTCCGGGGTGCGGGGCCTGAACGCCGTGCTGGCCACCGTTTCCAGCCAGACCTTCGCGCCGGTGATCGCCGCCCAGCGCCTGCGCAACGGCTCGGCCGGGTCCCCACGCGGGGCGACGCGTCTGGCCACCGACGCCCTCGCCCTGATCCGCCGCACCCACCTGGCCGGCCGAGACGTGCTGGTCCGGGCGGACTCGGCGTTCTACTCCCACGCCCTGGTCACCGCAGCGTTGAAGGCCGGCGCGAACGTCTCGATCACCGTGCGGATGGACCCGGCGGTCAAACGCGCCATCGCCGGCATCGCCGAGACCGCCTGGACCACGATCAAATACACCGACGCCGTCTACGACGAGACCACCAGAACATGGAACTCTCGTGCCGAGGTCGCCGAGGTTCCCTTCACCGCGTTCACCTCCAAGAACAAGACCGACCAGGTCCCCGGCCGGCTCGTGGTCCGCCGTATCCCCGATCTCAACCCCCGCAACAGCGAAGGCCAGGACACGTTGTTCGATTCCTGGCGCTTCCACGCCTTCTTCACCACCACCGACACCACCGAGATGGACACCGTCGCCGCGGACCAGACCCACCGGGCCCACGCGGTCATCGAGAACGTCCACGCCGACCTCAAGGCCTCCGCGCTGGCCCACCTGCCCTCCGGGGTGTTCAACGCCAACGCGGCCTGGCTCGTCTGCGCGGTCATGGCGTTCAACCTCACCCGCGCCGCCGCGACCCTGACCAAGACCCCCACTCTGACCAGGGCGACCACCGCGACGATCCGCCGCAAACTCATCACCGTCCCCGCCCGGATCGCCACCTCCGCCCGGCGTCTGACCCTGCACCTGCCGACCAACTGGCCCTGGCAGACCGCGTGGTCCACGCTCTACAACGCCCTCTTCCCCCGGCCCGCCACGACACACACCTGACCACCAGCCCCCGCCGGCACGAGAAGGAACCCCAGTGGAAAGCCGGGCAGACCGGCAACTCACTCACACCCAACGTGATCACAACCACCTCGCCTGAAACCAGACGACGTCACCAAGCTGGTCGGTGGATCGAGGCTTAGGCCGCGTGCGCGCGGGTCAAGTCCAAGCCCCCGGCCACAGCGAGCGCCGACCGCAGAGGCGCGGACTTGAGGCGCGAGTGCGCGGCTAAGAGAATGGGCAGCAGGGGGACGCCCAACTCGGCAAACCCCCGCCGAACTGGCGTCACTCGGCCGGCATCACCCGCACCTCGGCCGCGTCGACGTCGCCCACCGGCAGCGCGAACTCCAGCAGCTCCCGCCCCTCCGCCTCGACGTCCGCGACCTCCGAGGCCGACAGGGGCCGGTACGGCGTGACCGTCAGCACGGCGTCCTCGAGCCGCCACCAGCCGGCCACCTCGCCGTCGACCAGCAAGGCGTGCGGCACGACGCCGTTGCGGCGGTTCATGCGCTTGCGGTTGACGTCGTCGATGACGCGGGTGCGGTCGGCGTGGGAGCGCAGCACGTTGTCGAAGTCGGGCAGGAAGCGGACCGGCGCCGGAACGTCGGCGTCAGGGCGGGGCGCGTCGGGGAGGTCGAACAGCTCGCGGCCGGTCTCGTCGCGGAACACCCGCAGCGACGGGCGCAGCTCGTCGACGACGGCGCGCAGCCGGGTCAGGCCGCACCACGTCTGTAGGTCGGCGACCGACGCCGGGCCGAAGGCGCCCAGATAGCGCCGCACGAACATGTCCGGCGACGGCGCCGCCAGCGGCCGGTCGAGCCAGCGCTCGACCGTGGTCAGCCGGGTCTGCCCGCTCTGCCCCCACACGGCCCGCGGCGGTACCTGGACCAGCACCAGCAGGGCCCGCGCCACGTGCGCCAGGTGCGCGGCGCCCACGGACGGCCACGACGGCGCGAGCAGCGCGCCCAGCTCGGCCATGGTGCGCGGCTCGGCGTCGACCAGCTCGCGCGCGGCCGCGGCCACCGCCTCGACGTCGACGCCCGCGAGCGGCTTGGCGTGCTCGGCGTTGGTGCGAAGGTCGGCGACGTAGAGCGGCTGCACCCACGGCCGCAGGGTCAACGCGTCGGGCACGGACAGAAGATGGATGGTGCCGCGCTGGGCCGCGATGCGCACCACCGTGCGGTCGAGCAGCAGCCGGGCCAGCAGCTCGGGCCGGAACCCGCGCAGCCGCGACCACAGCTGGTAGTACGGCGAGAACGGCTGCTGCGCCTGCAGGCCGCCCAGGTGCTCGACGGTGGCGAGCACGGAGCGGTCGGCACGATCGGCGCGGTCGAGCAGCAGCTGCCGGGCCAGGGTGGCGCGGTTCAGCTGGCGGCGGGTCAGCACGTCGGACATGGCCCTAGCCTCTCGCGACCCACCGACAACGTCGCACCGGTCGAAGTGCAGAATCGCCGGGTGACGACGACGCTCTACCGCAACGGACGCATCCACAGCCCCGCCGACCCGTTCGCGACCGCGATGCTGGTGGTCGACGACACGGTCGCCTGGGTGGGCCCCGAGGGCGCCGCGAGAACCCATCTGGACGCGGCCGACGAGGTCGTCGACCTGGAGGACGCGCTGGTCGCGCCCGCGTTCGTCGACGCGCACGTGCACCTGACGGAGACCGGGCTGGCCCGCGACGGCCTCGACCTGGCGGGGACGGCGAGCCGGGCGGCGGTGCTGGACCTGGTGGCGAAGCGGGCGAAGGAGCGCCCCGGCGAGGCGATCCTCGGCTTCGGCTGGGAGGAGGACGGCTGGCCCGACGGCGGCGCGCCGACCCCGGACGAGCTGGACCGCGCCGCCGGCCACACCGCCGTCTACCTGGCCCGGCGCGACGTCCACACCGCCGCGGTGTCCGGCACGCTGCTGGCCGCCGACCGCTCCATCGCCCGCGCCGACGGCTACGACGACGGCCTGGTCCGCCGCGACGCCCACCACCGGGCCCGCCAGGCGGCCCGGTCCGCCGTCCCGGCGAGGAGGATGGCCGAGCTGCGCGAGGAGGCGCTGCGGCATGCCGCGTCGCTGGGCATCGGCGCGGTGCACGAGATCGGCGCGCCGCAGATCAGCGACTCCGCCGACTTCACCGCGGTCCTCGCGCTCGGCGCCGACCCGGAGCTGCCGGACGTCATCGGTTACTGGGGCGCTCGCGGCGCCGCGCAGGCCCAGGCCCTGGGTGCGGCTGGCGCGGCCGGCGACCTCAACGTCGACGGCTCGATCGGCTCGCGCAGCGCCCGGCTGTCCTCGCCGTACACCGACGCGCCGGACGAGCGCGGCCGGCTCTACCTCGACGCCGGCGCCGCCGCCGAGCACGTCGTCGCCTGCACCCGGGCCGGCATCCAGGCCGGCTTCCACTGCATCGGCGACGAGGCGGTCCGGGTCGCCGTCGAGGCCGTCGCGGCCGCCGCCGAGGTCTGCGGGCTGGCCGCCGTCGTCGGGTCGCGGCACCGGCTGGAGCACGTCGAGATGATCGACGATCTCCTGATCGCGTCGATGGCCCGGCTCGGCGTCGCGGCCAGCGTGCAGCCGGCCTTCGACGCGCTGTGGGGCGGCCCGGACGGCCTGTACGTCGAGCGGCTGGGCCCGGACCGCGGCATCGCGCTGAACCCGTTCGCCGCCATGGCCCGGGCCGGCGTGCTGCTCGCCTTCGGGTCCGACTCGCCGGTGACGCCGCTGGCCGGGTGGGAGACGGTGCGCGCGGCGTCGCAGCACCGGACGGCGGCCCAGCGGATCAGCGCGCGGGCGGCGTTCTCGGCGGCGACGCGGGGCGGCTGGCGGGCCGCGCGGGTCGAGGACGCCGGCGTGCTGGCGCCCGGCATGCGCGCGTCGTTCGCCGTGTGGGAGGTGCCGTACGAGCTGGTCGTCCAGGCGCCGGACGCGCGGGTCGCGGCCTGGTCGACCGACCCGCGGGCGGGCGTGCCGGGGCTGCCGGACCTGTCGCCGGACGTGCCGCTGCCGCCCTGCCTGCGGACGGTCGCGCGCGGCCGGACGGTGTACGCGGCCGGGTGAGTTAAGCGATCGATTAGGTCGCCGTTGACAACCGTGGCCCCCGGGCGTGTGCTGATCACAGCACGCACACGACAAGGGGGGTCTGAGCATGCAGGTACCCGCGCCGTTCGAGTACGAGCGAGCCACCAGCGTCGACCACGCGATCGGCCTGCTGGAGCGTCTGGGCAGCAGCGCCCGGCTGGTGGCGGGCGGGCACAGCCTGCTGCCGATGATGAAGCTGCGGCTGGCCAATTTCGAATACCTCATCGACATCAACGGCCTGCGTGACGAGCTCGGCTACCTCCGGATCGGCTCCGGCGAGATCCGGATCGGCGCGCTGACGCGGCACGGCGAGCTGCTCGAGTCCGACGAGCTGGCGGCGGCGTTCCCGATCTTCCGCGACGCCGAGCGGGTCATCGCCGACCCGGTCGTGCGCAACTGGGGGACGCTCGGCGGGTCGCTGTGCCAGGCCGACCCGTCGGAGGACCTGTCGGCGGTCTGCACGACGCTCGACGCGCGCTGCGTCATCCGTGGCCCGCGCGGCGAGCGGATCGTGCCGATGACGGAGTTCCACCACGGGCCGTACGAGACCGCCGTCGGCGACGGCGAGATCCTCACCGAGATCCGGTTCCCGGTCCGCCCGCGCGGCGGCAGCGCGTTCGAGAAGGTCGAGCGGCGGGCCGGCGACTGGGCGGTCGTGTCCGCCGGGGCCGCCGTCTGGCTGGACGAGAACGGGCGCATCACCGACGCGCGGGTCGGCCTGGCCGCCGTCGGGCCCAACACGACGGCGCTGCCCGCGGTCGCCGCCGCGCTGCGCGGCCGCGAGCCGTCCGAGCGGCTGTACGAAGCGGCGGCCAGCATCGCCGCCCGTGGCTGCCGTCCGGACACCGACATGCGCGGCAGCGTCGAGTACAAGCGGCACCTCGCCGGCGAGCTGACGAAGCGGGCGCTGCGCCGGTCGGTCGAGCGCGCGCTGGAGAGGAGGAGTTGACATGCAGGTCTCGTTGACGGTGAACGGCGAGGAGGTCGTCCGCGAGATCGAGGCGCGGCTGCTGCTGGTGCACTTCCTGCGCGACGTGCTCGGGCTGACGGGCACGCACTGGGGCTGCGACACCAGCAACTGCGGCACCTGCGTCGTCTGGCTGGACGGCCGGCCGGTGAAGTCGTGCACCGTGCTGACGGCGATGGCCGGCGGCCACGAGGTCCGCACCGTCGAGGACCTGGCCCGCAACGGCGAGCTCGACCCCGTCCAGCGCGGCTTCATCGAGTGCCACGGCCTGCAGTGCGGCTTCTGCACCCCCGGCATGATGATGACGGCACGCGCCCTGCTCGACGCGAACCCGGACCCGACGCCGGACGAGATCCGCACCGCCATCAGCGGGCAGATCTGCCGCTGCACCGGCTACGCCACCATCGTCCGCTCGGTCCGCTGGGCCGCCGCGTACGAGGCCGGAGGTGCACCGTGACCACCGTCGGCCGCAAGCCGGCCGGTTTCGAGGACAACGACCAGCACCCGGTCGGCCACGGCCGCATGCTGCGCAAGGAGGACCCGCGGTTCGTCCGCGGCCGCGGACGCTACGTCGACGACGTCCAGCTGCCGGGCATGCTGCACCTGGCCATCCTGAGGGCGCCGGTCGCACACGCGAAGCTGGTCAGCATCGACACCACCGCGGCCGAGGCGCACCCGAAGGTGAAGGCCGTCGTCACCGGCGCGACGCTGGAGACGCTGAGCCTGGCCTGGATGCCGACGCTGTCCAACGACGTCCAGGCCGTCCTGGTCACGGACAAGGTGCGGTTCCAGGGACAGGAGGTCGCGTTCGTCGTCGCCGAGGACCGCTACGCCGCCCGCGACGCGCTGGAGCTGATCGACGTCGAGTACGACGTCCTCGATCCGGTCGTCGACGTCCGCCGCGCCCTCGCGAAGGGCGCCCCGGTCATCCGCGACGACCTCGACGGCAAGACCGACAACCACTGCTTCGACTGGGAGACCGGCGACGCCGCGGCGACGGAGGCGGTGTTCGCGAAGGCCGACGTCGTCGTCAGCCAGGACATCGTGTACCCGCGGGTGCACCCGGCGCCGATGGAGACCTGCGGCGCGGTGGCCGACTTCGACCCGGTCGAGGGCCGCCTGACGCTGTGGTCGACGACTCAGGCGCCGCACGCGCACCGGACGCTGTACGCGCTCGTGGCCGGGCTGCCGGAGCACAAGATCCGGGTCATCGCGCCGGACATCGGCGGCGGGTTCGGCAACAAGGTCCCGATCTACCCCGGCTACGTGTGCGCGGTCGTCGGCTCGATCGTCACCGGCAAGCCGGTCAAGTGGATGGAGGACCGGTCGGAGAACCTGGTCAGCACCGGGTTCGCCCGCGACTACGTCATGCGCGGCGAGATCGCGGCCACGCGCGACGGGCGCATCCTCGGCCTGCGCACCCACGTGCTGGCCGACCACGGCGCGTTCAACGGCACCGCCGCGCCGGTGAAATACCCGGCCGGGTTCTTCGGCGTGTTCACCGGCAGCTACGACCTCGAGGCCGCCTACTGCCACATGACCGCCGTCTACACGAACAAGGCGCCCGGCGGCGTCGCGTACGCCTGCTCGTTCCGCATCACCGAGGCCGTCTACCTGGTCGAGCGGATCGTCGACTGCCTCGCCGCCGAGCTGGCGATGGACCCGGTCGAGCTGCGGCTGAAGAACTTCATCCGGCCCGAGCAGTTCCCGTACACGACGAAGACCGGCTGGGTGTACGACTCCGGCGACTACGAGCCGACCATGCGCAAGGCGATGGAGCTGGCCGGCTACGAGGACCTGCGCCGCGAGCAGGCGGAGAAGCGAGCTCGCGGCGAGCTGATGGGCATCGGCGTCTCGTTCTTCACCGAGGCCGTCGGCGCCGGGCCGCGCAAGCACATGGACATCCTCGGCCTGGGCATGGCCGACGGCTGCGAGCTGCGGGTGCACCCGACGGGGAAGGCGGTGGTCCGGCTCTCGGTGCAGTCGCAGGGGCAGGGGCACGAGACGACGTTCGCGCAGATCGTCGGCGAGGAGCTGGGCATTCCGCCGGCCGACGTCGACGTCGTCCACGGCGACACCGACAACACACCGTTCGGCCTGGGCACGTACGGCAGCCGCTCCACGCCGGTCTCGGGCGCCGCGGCCGCGCTGGTGGCCCGGAAGGTCCGCGACAAGGCCCGCATCGTCGCGTCGGGCATGCTCGAGGTGTCCGCCGACGACCTCGTCTGGGAGAAGGGCTCCTTCCACGTCGCCGGCGACCCCAGCGCGGCCGTGACGATCCAGGACATCGCCATGCGGGCGCACGGCGGCGGCGACCTTCCCGACGGGTACGAGGGCGCGCTGGAGGCGCAGATCACCTACAACCCGCCGAACCTCACCTACCCGCACGGCGCCTACATCTGCGTCGTCGACGTCGACCCGGGGACCGCGCAGGTGAAGGTGCGCCGGTTCGTCGCCGTCGACGACTGCGGCACCCGGATCAACCCGATGATCATCGAGGGGCAGATCCACGGCGGGCTCACCGACGGCGTCGGCATGGCGCTGATGGAGATCATCGCGTTCGACGAGGACGGCAACTGCCTCGGCGGGTCGCTGATGGACTACCTGCTCCCGACCGCGATGGAGGTGCCCGACTGGGAGACCGGCTTCACCGTGACGCCGTCGCCGCACCACCCGATCGGCGCGAAGGGCGTGGGGGAGTCGGCGACGGTCGGCTCGCCGCCGGCCATCGTCAACGCCGTCGTCGACGCGCTCGCGCCGTTCGGTGTCCGGCACGCCGACATGCCGCTGACGCCGTCGCGGGTGTGGGACGCCATGCGCGGCCAGGCGCGGCCGCCGATCTGAGCCGGGGCAGCCGTGACACACACGATCGAGGACCGGGCCGGCGAGCTGCTCGCCGGCCGGGTCCCGTTCGTCCGCGCCACCGTGGTGCGGGCCCAGGTGCCGGCGTCGGCGCGGGCCGGCGACGACGCGATCATCCTGGCCGACGGCACCATCGAGGGGTTCGTCGGCGGCCAGTGCACCGAGAGCTCGGTGCGGGCGGCCGCGCTGGGCGCCATGCGCGACGGCGAGAGCGTGCTGCTGCGGGTGCTGCCGGAGGACGCGGGGCCGTTCCCGGACACGCCCGGCGCCCGCGTCGTCGTCAACCCGTGTCTGTCCGGGGGAGCCATGGAGATCTTCCTGCAGCCGCGGCTGCCGCGGCCGCTGGTGCACGTCGTGGGCCACTCGCCGATCGCGGCGGCGCTGGCCGAACTGGGCGAGCCGCTGGGGTTCGAGGTGGTCCGGGCCGGCACCGGGACACAGCCGCCGGCGACGCCGTCCGCGCTGGTCATCGCCACCCACGGCGGCGACGAACCGGCCGTCATCAGGGCCGCGCTGGACGCCGGCGTCGGGTGGATCGGGCTGGTCGCGAGCCCGCGGCGAGGTGCCGGCGTGCTGGCGGAGCTGACGCTGACCGAGGCCGAGCGCGCCCGCGTCAGCACGCCGGCCGGGCTGGACATCGGCGCGCGGACGGCGGCTGAGATCGCGCTGTCGATCCTCGCCGAGATCGTCCAGGAGGTGCGGGCCGGGCGGCTGGCCGTCCCGGACCGCGAGCCGGCGCGGGCCCCGCGGCTGGCCGTCGACCCGGTCTGCGGCATGACCGTCGCCGTCGGGCCGGACACCCCGCACCTGGTCCTCGACGGCGCCGACGTGTGGTTCTGCGGGCCGGGCTGCCGCGACCGGTACGCGACGACGGCGGGGAGGTAGCGCTTGTTCGCCGACCCCGACGAGGTGCGCCGCCGGCTGGACCGCGTCGACTACCTGGTCGACGAGGGCACCGCCACCGCGATGTACTTTGCCGCCGAGCTCGGCCAGCCGCTGCTGCTGGAGGGCGAGCCCGGGGTCGGCAAGACGGCCGCCGCGAAGGCTCTGGCGCGGGTGCTGGGCGCCCGGCTGTTGCGGCTGCAGTGCTACGAGGGGCTGACCGCGGGCGAGGCGCTCTACGAGTGGAACTACCAGCGCCAGCTGCTGGCGATCAGACTGGCCGAGGCGCGGCACGAGCGGCTCACCGACGCCGACCTGTTCACCGAGGAGTTCCTGCTGGAGCGGCCGATCCTCGCCGCCGTCCGGGCGAACGGGCCGATCCCGCCGGTGCTGCTGATCGACGAGATCGACCGCGCCGACGACGAGTTCGAGGCGCTGCTGCTGGAGTTCCTCGGCGAGGCCTCGGTGACCATCCCCGAGCTGGGTACCTACACCGCCGCGCGCCCGCCCGTCGTGGTCCTGACGTCGAACCGCAGCCGCGAGCTGCACGACGCCCTGCGCCGCCGCTGCCTGTACCACTGGATCGACTTCCCGGAGCCGGAGCGGGCCGCGGAGATCCTGCGGCGGACGGTGCCGGCGGCGAGCGAGCCGCTGATCGGCTCCACCAGCCGGTTCATCGGCCGGGTCCGCGCCCTCGACCTGGACAAGGCACCCGGGATGGCCGAGACCATCGACTGGGTGGCCGCGTTGTCGTCGATCGGCGCGACGGACCTCGTCCGGGCCGATGCGGTCCGTACGCTGTCGGCCATCGCGAAGACCCCGGACGACCGCGGCGCCATCGCGGCGGCGTTCGAGGAGCTGGCGTGAACCCGTGACAGGGAGGATCCATGCAGATCGACAACGAGTTCACCGTGGGCGTGCCCGTCGACCGCGCCTGGGAGGTGCTCACCGACCTCGAGGGCATCGCGCCGTGCATGCCGGGCGCGCAGCTCACCGGCCGTGACGGCGAGGTCTACCAAGGCCGGGTGCGGGTCCGGGTCGGGCCGGTCGTGTCCGAGTACGCCGGCACCGCCACGTTCGTCGAGAAGGACGACGCCGCCCACCGCGCCGTCATCAGCGCCTCCGGCCGCGACTCTCGCGGCGCGGGCAACGCATCGGCCCAGATCGTCGCCCAGCTCCGGCCCGACGGCGACCGGACCGTCGTCACCGTCGACACCGACCTGCGGATCAGCGGGAAGATCGCCCAGCTCGGCCGCGGCATGATCAAGGAGGTGTCGACGAAGCTGCTCGGTCAGTTCGTCGAGTGCCTGGAGGGCAAGCTGGGCGGCGCCGCGGCGGCGGCCGAGCCCGAGCCCGTCGTCGCGCCCGCAGCCGCGCCTGAGCCCGAGCCGGCCGCCGCGGCTGCGGCGCCCGTCCCGCCCGCCGTCGAACCCGAGCCGCTGGACATCATGGGCGTGGCCGGCGGATCGATCGCGCGGCGGATCGTCCCGCTGGTGGTCACCCTGATCGTGCTGGTCGGCGTGACGATGTACCTGGTCACCCGCTGACCCATGACGCTGCTGCGTGGTGCGGACCGGGCGGCGTTCGCGACGGCGTTCGGCGTCAGGCTGCGCGAGCACGGGGTCGCGGCCGGGCAGACCGCCGTCGAGGACTTCGTGCGGGCACTGGCCGTCTGTGCGCCGGACACGCGGTCGCGGCTCTACTGGACCGCCCGCACGACGCTGGTGCGCCGCCACGGCGAGCTGGCGCCGTTCGACGCGGTGTTCCGGGCGGTGTTCGACGACGCCGAGCTGGACCTGGGGGAGCGCGGCCAGGACGGCGACCGCCTCCCGCCGGCGGACGGCGACGTGCACCGGCCGGGCGGCGCCGCGGCACCCGGCGGGGGCGTGGGCGGGCACCGCGGGCTGCCCTGGGCGACGCTGCCGCGGCTGACCGTCGCCGCCGACGGCGAGCCGGGCGCCGTCGCCGTCCCGCAGCGGCTGCCGAGCGCCCTGGCCGGGCTGCCGGACGCGCCGTTCGCCGCGCTCGACGCCGCGGAGATGGCCCTGCTCGGAGCCTGGCTGCGGGCCGCCCTGCCGAACTGGCCGACGCGGCGGACCCGGCGCCAGGTGGCCGACCCCGCCGGGCACCGGGTCGCCGTCCGGCCCACCATCGCGCGGGCCAGGCGGACCGGCTGGGAGGCCATCACCCTGGTCCGCACCCGGCCGGCCCGGCGGCCGCGGCGGGTCGTGCTGCTCTGCGACGTCAGCCGGTCCATGCAGCCGCAGGCGACGGCGTACCTGCACCTCATGCGGGCCCTGGCGACCGGCGCCGATGCGGAGGCGTTCGCGTTCGCGACCCGGCTGACCCGCCTGACCAGCGTGCTCGCGCACCGGTCGCCCGAGGAGGCGGTCGCCCGCGCGACGGCGCAGGTCACCGACCGGTTCGGCGGCACCCGCATCGCCGCCAGCCTGCGCGCGCTGCTGGCGTCGCACCACGCCGACAGCACCCGCGGCGCCGTCGTCGTCATCGCCTCCGACGGCTGGGACGCCGACCCGCCCGCGGAGCTGGCGGCGGCGCTGGCCCGGCTGCGGCGACGTGCGCACCGGGTGGTCTGGCTGAACCCGCGGGCCGGCGCGCCTGACTACGTCCCGTCGGTCGCGAGCATGGCCGCCGCCCTCCCGTACTGCGATGACCTCCTGCCGGCCGCGACGTTCCGCTCGCTGGCCGACGCGATCGCCGCCATCGCCCGCCACCGCTGACCGTCGGGCGCGGCGTCGCTGGTGGGAGACGGGTTCCGGCGCCTTTTGCAATGAGCACCTATACGCACCACCGGGGTGGCGGTGCGTATAGGTGCTCATTGCAAAGCGGCGAGCGTGCCGACCCACCGCACCGCGACCTAGCTCCAGAGTGTCACGTGGATGGACGGGCGGAAGCGGCCGACGTGGACGCCGGAGCCCTTGAGCATCGCCTGGGTGGCCCGCGGCGTCGTGACGAAGCGGACCAGCTCGGCCGCGGGCGTGGCGGGGCCGTCGTCGGCCAGGGTGAGGGCGGTCCAGACGCCGTCGCCGCGCAGGGACGGGCCGTTGAGGCGGACCAGGCGGCCGGTGCCGACGTCGCGGCCGACGGCGTACGAGACCGCCAGCGCGACGCCGTGGCCGCGCTGCGCCTCCTCCAGCGCGGCCGCGTGGCTCTGGAAGATCTGCTGCCGCTGCTCGGCCACGCCCAGCCGCCGCAGCAGCCCCGGGACCGGGCCGGTGTCGGCCGCCGCCGACGGGCCGAGCAGCCAGACCTCGTCGCGCAGCTGGGCCGCGCTGGGCGACGACACCGCGGCCAGCGGGTGCTGCGGCCCGACGACGACGATCAGCTGGTACTGCAGGAACCGGGTGCAGCGCAGGGTGTCGTCGACGGTGCTGGGCTGCGGGCCGATCGCGACGTCGACGGCGCGGGTGTGCAGCAGCGAGCCGAACGCGCCCGGGTGGTGCACGCTGAGCTCGACGTTGAGGTCGTCGGCGCGCCCGGCGAACAGCTCGATCAGCCCGGGCGCGGCGTACTCGGCGAACAGGCTGGACGCGGCGATGCGCAGCAGCCGGCGGCCGTTGCCGGCCTGGCTGACCTCGAGGATCGTCCGGTTCTGCAGGCCCACCAGCTCGGCCGCCCGGCTGGCCAGCCGCAGGCCGCCGGGCGAGAACGCCAGGCCCGACGCGGTGCGGTGGAACAGCTGGTCGCCCAGCTCGCGGCGCAGCTTGCCGATGTGCAGCGACACGGCCGCCTCGGTGATGGACAGCTCGCCGGCAGCCTGCTTGACCGAGCCCAGCCGGACGACCGCGAGGTAGGCCCGCAGCTGCGTCGGCGTCACCCGCTCACCGTATCGCCCGGACGGCTCCTCGCGGCGGTTGCTGATCATGCGTGTGGTATGTCCGTCTCGGCGATCGCGACACGCCGGGCGGAGACAACCTTTCTCGATCGACTTCTCCGTATCCAGTCGCCCGTGACCAGCGGCGCAGGGGCGTTTGCGCAGGTCGACCGGCGGCTTGACACCCCGCCGATGCATCCAGCAAAGTCACGAGGGTCCACCAGCGGACGAAACCGTTCGGGCCGGCGGTCCGGACGGGCGTTGCGAGGAGGGTCGAGGGGCGGTTCCTGTGTCTCACAGGGGCCGGGCATCCTTCGTGAGCCAGGCCCTCGCTCGCATGACCCGTCTGTACGTCGCCCGCAGCGGCACGGGGTGAGACGAGGTCGGGCCCGGCCCGCCCAGTAGACAACGGTCCGCGCGCCGCATCCAGCGGCGTCCGCGGCCCGGTCCGAAGGGCGGGGCCGGGCTGCGTCCTTCGTCACAGACGCTGGACCAGCACGGCAGCACCCCGGGCACTCAGTGCCCGGGGTGCACGTTGTACCGTCACGCGATCGGCAGCACACTTGACGGGGGCCGGTCAACCACCCGAACGGGCCCCACCGCCAGCCGCTGGACGTCGGACGGAGCAGGACAACGTGACCCACCTGTGGCGCTACGCCGGAGCCGCGCTCCTCGGTGTCTCGCTGATCGCCGCGTTCCCGCCCTACGACCTCTGGTTCGTCGCCGTCCTCGTGCCCGGCGCGTTCGCGCTTCTGGTGCGCGACCAGCCGCTGAAGCGCTCGGCGCTGCTGGGCTTCCTGTTCGGCGCCGGCTTCTTCCTGCCGCTGCTCGACTGGACCGGCATGGAGGTCGGGCCGATCCCGTGGCTCATCCTGGCCCTGTTCGAGGCGCTGTTCTTCATCCCGCTGGCGCTCGGCCTGACGCTGGTCATGCGGCTGCCCGGCTGGCCGGTCTGGACCGCCGCGGTGTGGGTCGCCGACGAAGCCGTCCGCGGCCGCCTCCCGTACGGCGGGTTCACCTGGGGCAAGCTGGCGTTCTCGCAGGCCGACAGCCCGATGCTGGGGCTGGCCTCGTGGGCGGGCTCGCCGGGGCTGTCGTTCGCGGTCGCGCTGTCCAGCGGGCTGCTCGCCTGGGTCGTCGTCGAGCGCCGGCTCTGGGTGCGGGCCGCGGCCGCCGCGGGCGCCGTCGCCATCGTCGTCGCGCCGCTGCTCATCCAGCCCCTGCAGCCCGACGGCGTCACCGTCACCGTCGCGATCGTGCAGGGCAACGTGCCGGCCGAGGGGCTGGCCTACAACGACGAGAAACGCGCCATCACCCGCAACCACGTCGAGGCGACCGAACGGCTGGCCGCCGACGTCGAGGCGGGCGAGGCCGAGCGGCCCGACATCGTGCTGTGGCCGGAGAACTCCTCCGACATCAGCCCGTACCACGACGCCGACACCTTCCGGGCCATCGACGGCGCCGTCCAGGCCATCGGGGTGCCGACGTTGATCAGCGCGATCGTCCCGACCGACGACGGCGAGAACGTCCGCAACACGTCGATCCTGTGGGACCCCGACACCGGGCCGGGCGCCACCTACGTCAAGCGGCACCCGATGCCGTTCGGCGAGTACATCCCGATGCGCTCCATCGCCGAGCGCATCACCGACGCCGTCAACCAGCAGCCGCGCGACCACCTGCCCGGTGACACCGTCGGCATCTTCCAGGTCGGCGACACCACCATCGGCAACGTCATCTGCTTCGAGGTCGCCTTCGACGGCATCGTCCGCGACGCCGTCCTCGACGGCGGCCAGTTCCTCTCCGTCCAGACCAACAACGCCACGTTCGGGCGCACCGAGATGACCGAGCAGCAGCTGGCGCAGTCGCGGGTGCGGGCGTTCGAGCACGGCCGGACGGTGCTGGTGTCGGCGCTGGCCGGCGTCAGCGCCGTCGTCGCACCGGACGGGACGGTCTTGGACCGCGCCGAGCTGTTCACCCAGGACGTCATCGTCACCGAGGTCCCGCTGGCCGACGACCTCACCCTGGCCACCCGCATCGGCGCCTGGCCCGAGTGGATCGTCACCGCGCTCGGCCTCGGCGCCGTCGCGATCGTCGTCGTCAACGCCCGCCGCAACAGGCGCGCCGGCGCTCCCGCCGCCGACGAGCCGCGGCCGTCCGTGGAGGCAGGTGTGCCATGACATCGGTCCTCGTGGTCATCCCCACCTACAACGAGGCGCTGACCATCGGCAAGGCGGTCGACCGCACGCGCACGTCGGTGCCTGACGCGCACATCCTGGTGGTCGACGACGCCTCGCCCGACGGCACCGGCGCCCTCGCCGACGAGCTGGCCGAGCTCGACGACCACGTGCACGTGCTGCACCGCGGCGGCAAGCAGGGCCTCGGCGCGGCCTACGTCGCCGGCTTCGGGTGGGGGCTGGCCCGCGACTACGACGTCATCGTCGAGATGGACGCCGACGGCTCGCACCAGCCCGAGGAGCTGCCCCGGCTGCTGCACGCCGCCGAGAACGCCGACCTCGTCATCGGGTCGCGCTACGTGCCCGGCGGGCGGACGGTGAACTGGCCGTACAAGCGGCAGGCGATCTCGCGCATCGGCAACACCTACACCCGGGTCGCGCTCGGCACGGCGCTGCGCGACGCCACCGGCGGATTCCGGGCGTTCCGGGCCGCCGCCCTGCGCGAACTGGACATCGAGAGCGTGGCGTCGCAAGGTTATTGCTTCCAGGTCGACCTTGCGTGGCGGGCGGTCCGGGGCGGGCTCCGGGTCATCGAGGTCCCGATCACGTTCGTCGAACGGGAGCAGGGAGAGTCGAAGATGGACGGCAAGATCGTGCGCGAGGCGCTGTGGCGGGTCACCCGATGGGGTGTCGAGCACCGCGCCCGGCAGCTGCGCGGCCTCGTCGGAGGGAGCCGGCGGTGAGACGCTTCGGCCCGTTCGCCCTCGGCGTGATCGAGCTGATCGCGCTGGTCATGGTGGCCAACTGGGTCGGGCTCGGCTGGGCGCTGCTGCTCCTGCTGGGCACCAGCGTGCTGGGCATCGCCCTGCTGCGCATCGAAGGGCTGCGCGCGTGGCAGGAGCTGCGCTCGGCGGCCGCCGACGGCCGGTTCCCGCAGGACGAGCCCGAGTCGGTGCCGGCGTCATCGGCGCGCATGGCCGACACCGGGGCGCGCATCCTCGCCGGCGTCCTGCTGACCTTCCCCGGTTTCCTCACCGACCTCATCGGCCTGGTGCTGCTGATCCCGCCGATCCGGCGTGGCGTCGGCCGGCGCATGGCAGCGTCGGCGTTCCGTACGTTCCCCGGCCGCCGTACCCCGGGTGCCGCCGGGCCGGGCCGGTCCGGCGCGGGCGGCACGGGCGGCGTCCAGCACGGCGTCGTCATCGAGGGCGAGGTCGTCGACACCGACCCGCCCCGCGACGGGAAGAAATAGCCGGACGCGTCTGGACACAGAACCGCGCCTGCCCCCGGGTGGCTCCCGGGGGCAGGCGCGGGTTCAGCGGACGAGGAGGACGTATCAGGCGGTCTTCTTGCGGCGTCCGCCGCGGTCGGCGAGGTGCGCCGCGCCGGGGATGAGGCCGGAGCGGAGCAGTTCGAGCCGCTCGTCGAGCAGCGCCTCGAGGTCCTCGATGGAGCGGCGCTCCAGGAGCATGTCCCAGTGGGTGCGGGCCGGCTTCGACGGCGCCTCCTCGGGACGGTCGGTGGCGACGCGCAGCGACTCGGATCCGCAGCGGGGGCAGTCCCAGAGGGCGGGCACCTCGGCCTCGGTCGAGAACGTCATCTCGAAGCGATGGCCGGCGGTGCAGCTGTAAGCAACCGTCTGGCGCTCGGCGAACTCGACGCCGCGCTCGTCCTCGTAGCTCGTCGCCCCGAGGCGGGAGCCGCGCAGGGTGGAACGCTCGGACATGTGTGAAACCCTTCCGGGGCAGTGGTGACCCCTGGGACGAGACGTCGGTTCTTCTACCTCGCCGTCGTGGTCACATCGAAGCGATCACAACGACATGATGACAACGGACGGCCGGAGAGTAATGTTCCGCGTTCCCTGTGATAATGCAATCTGGGCGACGTGATGTTCCTCACCGGTAACGTGCGACCGACCTCGGGACCTGGTTCCCGGCGGCGACGATGCCGGCTTGAAGATCCACCTTCGACAGCACGATCAGCCCGGCGATGAAGAACGTCACCAGCACCAGCACGGACCACCGATACGAGTCCGTCAACTGGAACGCCAGGCCGAACGCCAGTGTTCCGAACCAGCTCGTGCCGCGTTCGGCGGCCTGGTAGAGGCTGAAGTACTCGGCCTCCTTGCCCTTGGGGACGAGCAGGCTGAACAGCGACCGCGACAGCGCCTGGCTGCCGCCGAGCACGAACCCGATGGCCACGGCCAGGATCAGGAACGGCACGACCTGCTCGACCGGCAGGAAGAACGCCGCGCCGACGACCACCGTCCACAGCACCAGGCTGGACATGACGATGTTCTTCGCGCCGTAGCGGTCGGCCAGCCGGCCCAGCGCCAGCGCGCCGCCGAACGCGACGAACTGGACGATGAGGATCGCGACGATCAGGACGTCCTCGCCGAGCCCCAGTTCCCGGTTCCCGTAGATCGACGACGCCGAGATGACCGTCTGGACGCCGTCGTTGTAGAGCATGTACGCGATGAGGAACAGCAGCGTCTGCGGGTAGCCGCGGGCGTGGCGCAGCGTCTCGCGCAGCTGGCCGGCGGCCTGCCGCGCGGTGCTGCCGCCGACCCGGACGACGCCGGTGGGCGGCCGGTCGCGGATGCCGCGGAACGGGATGATCGTCCACGCCGCCCACCACAGCCCGGCCGACAACAGGCTGATGCGGACGGTGTCGGACCGGCTCAGGCCGAACGGCTCCAGCGTCACCAGGGCGAGGTTCAGCGCCAGCAGCAGGCCGCCGCCGAGGTACCCGAACGCCCAGCCGCGCGAGGAGACGCGGTCGCGGTCGTCCTCGTGCGCGATCTGCACCAGGATCGCGTCGTACACCACCATCGACGAGCCGAGACAGATCGCCGCGACGACCAGCAGACCGGCCCCGAGCTGCCAGTTCGCCCCGGCGACGAAGAACATCGCGGCGGCCGCCGCGGACCCGGTCCACGCGAACCCGGCCATCAGGTGCCGCTTCTTCGACGTCCGGTCCGCGATGGCGCCGACGATCGGCAGCAGCAGCGCGGACAGGATCGTCGCGAACGTCACGGTGTAGGCGGCGACCGACCCGGCGGCGATCGGGACGCCGAGCACGGACAGGTCGCCGTGGCACGGGTCGTCGGTCGTCCCGGCCTCGCCGCACGCGGCCGTCTCGGCGACCGCCGTCAGGTACGGACCGAACAGGACGGTGGCCGTCGTGGTGACGAAGGCCGAGTTCGCCCAGTCGTAGAAGTACCATGCTCGGTGCTCCCTGGCCCGCGCGACGGGATCGGCCAGCGGGCCCGACGGGGCGAGGACGTTCGTCACGCGCGGACGGTACCGGGTGCGGAGCGGTCGTGGCCAGGCGACACGATGTCCCTGCAGTGAACGAGTGATGAGGAGACGACGACGGTGACGGTGCGGGAGATCCGCCTCTACGGCGACCCGGTGTTGCGGACGGTGACGGACCCGGTGACGGAGTTCGGCGAGGCGAGCCGTGCGCTGGCCAAGGACCTACTCGACACCTTGGACCTGCCGGGGCGGGCCGGCGTGGCGGCGCCGCAGATCGGGGTGCCGCTGCGGGCGTTCTCGTACGACCTCGAGGGCCAGCGCGGCGTCGTGTTCAACCCCGTCCTCACCGGGACCGAGGGGGAGCAGAGCGGCGAGGAGGGCTGCCTGTCGGTGCCGGGCCTCTGGTTCCCGACGCCGCGCGCGGCCTGGGCCGCCGTCGAGGGGTTCGACGCCGACGGCGAGCCGATGCGCGTCGAGGGTGAGGGCGAGCTGGCCCGCTGCCTGCAGCACGAGACCGACCACCTCGACGGCATCGTCTACATCCACCGCCTCGAGCCGTCCACCCGCCGCGGCGCGATGCGCGAGATCCGCCGCAGCGCCTGGTTCGCCTCGGCCTGAGCACATGACCGGCGACGACGAGGACCTGCGGCCCGACATCGGGGCGGCCAAGCGTCGCATGCGCCTGACGTCCGGCGGCGAGCGCGAGCTGGTGCGGCTGGAGTGGGTGCTCCACGACGGCGAGACCGTCGAGCGCATGGCCACCGGCATGTACGGCCGCGGCGTCGGCCTGCTCGCGCTGACCGACCGGCGGCTGGTGTTCCTGCATCGCGGCCGGCTGTCGCAGACCACCGAGGACTTCCCGATCGACCGCATCACGACGGTCCAGTGGCATACCGGGGTGCTGAGCGGCACCATCACGGTCCACGCCACCGGCAAACGGGCCGAGATCACCAACGTGCACAAGGACGACGGCCGCGCGCTGACCGACCGGCTGCGCGAGCGGATCGCCCTACCGGCCCCGGCGCCGGGCGGCGACGGCGTGATCGAGCAGATCCGCCGCCTCGGCGAGCTGCGCGACGCCGGGATCGTCACCGAGGAGGAGTTCGCCGCCAAGAAGGCCGAGCTGCTGCGCCGCCTCTGATCAGCCCGCCGGGTGCCACTGGCCGCGCGACCGCAGGACGTCGCGGAGCAGGTCGGCGCGGTCGGTGATGAGGCCGTCGACGCCGAGGTCGAGCAGGCGGCGCAGCTCCGCCGGCTCGTTGACGGTCCAGACGTGCACGGGCTTGCCGGCGGCGTGCGCGGCCGCGACACTCGCGGGCGTCACGACGGCCCGGCCGCGGAACGTCGCCGGCACCTGCAGGCAGTCGACGCCGCGCAGGACGGAGCCGGCGAAGCGGCGCAGGCCCGGCGTCGACGCGGCCGCGACGAACGCCGCGATCAGCGTCTGCCCGGCCGACGTCGCGACGGGGGCGGCGACGCGGCGCAGGACGGCGCGGCGCCGGGCGTCGGAGAAGGAGGCGATGCAGACGCGGTCGTGCGCGCGGGTGCGGTCCAGGACCCGGGCCAGCGGCGCGGCCGCGCCGGCCGACTTCACGTCGATGTTCACCCGCAGCCGTGGCCAGCTGCCCAGCACGTCCTCCAGCGCCGGCACCGGCTCGACGCCGCCGATCAGCGCCTTCGACACCTCGGACCAGGGCAGCCCGGCGACGGCGCCGGTGCGGTCGGTGACGCGGTCCAGCGTCGCGTCGTGCAGGGCGACGACGACTCCGTCGGACGTCGCGTGCACGTCGGTCTCGACGTAGTCGTAGCCCAGTTCCACGGCCGCCGCGAAGGCCGCCATGCTGTTCTCGAGGCCGTCGAGGGAGAATCCACGGTGGGCCAGCGCGAGCGGGCCGGGACGGTCGAGATACGGATGGATGCCGGCCACGGGGTCAGGCTAACCGCCGGGGGAGAGATGATGAGCGACGACGGCCTGCGCGAGCTGCTGGTCCGCTGGCAGGCGGGCTGGGCGACGGCGCGCGACTACCGATCCGGCGTCGACGGCGAGGTCGTCACCGTCGACATCGGGCTGCCTGACCGCATGACCGAGACGATCGTGCTGTCCACCGACCCGGAGCTGTACGAGCTGGTGGCCGAGCGGGTGGCCGAGCCGGGCCACTGGCTGACGGCGCCGACGGCGGACCGGGCGCGGACGGAGGTCGCGGCGGCCGGCGCCGGGTTCACGCCGGTGCCGCCCGAGTGGCTGATGTCGCGTCCGCTGGACGACCACCCACGGCACGAGCCGCCGGACGGCTACGAGACCTGGCTCAGCGGCCGCGAGCCGATGATCGTCGCCGAGGTCGTCACCACCGGCGGCCCCGACGCGCGGACGCTGGCCGCGAAGGGCCACCTGGCGCTCAGCGGCGAGGGCGCCGACGCCGTCGCCGACCGCATCTTCACCGTCCCCGAGCACCGGCGGCGCGGGCTCGGCTCGGTCGTCATGGGGGCGCTGACGACGGCCGCCCGCGAGCGCGGCGCGCGCCACGGGCTGCTGGTCGCGTCGCAGGACGGCCGCCGGCTGTACGAGCGGCTCGGCTGGCGGGTCGAGGCGCAGATGGCGACGGCGCGCTGGACCGGCAACGGGGCGCCCGCGGCGCCGGCCGGCGCGGTTGCGTGATGCCGACCGTGAGGTCCCGAGCGGCAGCGAGCCCCGCAAGGGAAATGCGATTAGAGTGATGCCCGTCGCGACTGGCGCAGCGGCCCGGGTGACCGGGCAGGGTGGAACCGACCACCGGGGAGCGGACGGCCGTGGCACCGCGCGCCTGGGTGCCCGGGAGACACCGACACATCGAGGGGATGTGGCTCTCGCCATGACCACGAACGACCGCGCCGCCCTGCAGTCCGCCGACCCCGAGGTCGCCGCGCTGATCACGGCCGAGGAGGAGCGGCAGCGGCAGACGCTGAAGCTGATCCCGTCCGAGAACTACGTGTCCCAGGCGGTGCTCGAGGCCACGGGCACCGTGCTGACGAACAAGTACTCCGAGGGCTACCCCGGGCGCCGCTACTACGAGGGCCAGCAGGTCATCGACCAGCTCGAGACGCTCGCCGTCGAGCGGGCCAAGGCGCTGTTCGGCGCCGACCACGCCAACGTCCAGCCGTACTCCGGCTCGCCGGCCAACCTCGCCGTCTACCTCGCCACCGCGCAGGCCGGCGACACCGTCATGGGCATGTCGCTGCCGATGGGCGGGCACCTGACGCACGGCTGGAAGGTCTCCGCGACCGGCACCTGGTTCCGCGCGGTGCAGTACGACGTCCGCCGCGACACCGGCCGCATCGACCTCGACCAGGTCCGCGAGATCGCGCTGGCCGAGCGGCCGAAGGTGATCTTCTGCGGCGGCACCGCCATCCCGCGCACCATCGACTTCGCCGGGTTCGCGGCCATCGCGCAGGAGGCCGGCGCCGTCCTGGCCGCCGACATCGCGCACATCGCCGGCCTGGTCGTCGGCGGGGCGCACCCGACACCCGTCGGCCACGCCGACATCGTCACCACGACGACGCACAAGACGCTGCGCGGCCCGCGCGGGGCGATGATCCTCACCACCGAGGAGTACGCCAAGCCGATCGACAAGGCGGTCTTCCCCGGCCTGCAGGGCGGCCCGCACAACCACACGACGGCCGGCATCGCGGTCGCGCTCGGCGAGGCGGCGGAGCCCGCGTTCAAGGACTACGCGCACCAGATCGTCGCGAACGCCCAGACGCTGGCCGACGAGCTGCTGGGCCGCGGCTTCGACCTCGTCTCCGGCGGCACCGACAACCACCTGATCCTCATCGACCTCACCTCGAAGGGCGTCGCCGGCAAGCCGGCCGCCAAGGCGCTCGACCTGGCCGGGCTGGAGACGAACTACAACACCGTCCCGTTCGACCCGCGCAAGCCGTTCGACCCGTCCGGCCTGCGCCTGGGCACCCCGGCCCTGACCAGCCGCGGCATGGGCGAGGCGGAGATGCGCGAGGTCGGCCGCTGGCTCGACGAGGTCGTCACCGCCGCCGCCGGGTCCGACGAGGACGCGCTGGCCGCGGTGGTGGCCCGGGTGCGCGGCGAGGTCACCGAGCTCACCGGCCGGTTCCCGACGCCCGGACTGGACGGCTGAGGGCGTCGGGGTCGGCGGGCCGGACCAGCTTGAGGTCCGGCCCGGCGTCGAGGCGGAAGCCGACGCCGCGGGTGGAGCGGATCGTCACCGACGCACCGGCCACCCGCAGCTTGGCCCGCAGCCGCTTGATGACCGACTGCACGGCGGCCGGGCCGGCGAAGTAGGAGCCGCCCCAGGCGCGTTCGTGCAGCTGGTGGTACGTCCACACCTGCCCGGGACGGCCGGCCAGGCAGCCGAGCACCTTGAACTCGTACGGCGTCAGCGGCAGCCCGCGCCCGTGCCAGGTGGCCTCGTGCCGGGAGAAGTCCAGCGCCAGGCCACCGACCCGGACGACGTCCTCGGCCGGCGGCGTGGCGGCGGTTCCCGCTGCGGGCCCCGGTCCGGCCACCGCGCCGGTCGCGGCTCCGGCATCGGCGCCGGCCAGGCGGCGCAGGAACCGTCCGGCCGCGCCGGCGTCGGGCGCGAGCACGAGGATGCCGGTGCCGTCGAACCGGCCGGCCAGCCGGGCCCGCTCGGCGGGGGAGCTGGTGATGCAGACGACCACCGGTGCGGCCTCATGCGCCATGATCGCCACCCACCGTCGCGCGGGCCGGGTGGACCGGCGCCGACGCCGCCCACAGCGTGTCGAACAGCAGGCCGAGCGCCCCGGCCAGCTCGCGGCTGCGCACGATCAGCGCGACCACGCCGCCGACCCCGGGCGCGACCAGCGGCATCAGCACGGTGTGGCCGTCGAACACCGCCCATTTCATCGGCAGGTCGTCGTGGAACACCCGCGCGTCCTCGCCGGCCGCGACCCAGACGCCGATGTTCTCGACGACGGTGGGGTGGGCCATCAGCGCGTGGTCGTAGACGGCGCGCACCCGGACGCCGCGGGCCAGCGCGTCGAGCTCGGGCTGGTTGCTGCCGCCGACCTGGATCGGCCGGCGCACGATGATGTCGATGGCCCGCTCGGACGCGGCGTGCAACCGGTCGAAGCGGTCGCCGACGAGCTTGGGTGTGCGCAGGATCTCGACCAGCTCGCCGTCGCCGCCGGCACTGGTCTCGAACCGCCGCATGAGGTCGGGCAGCGCCGTCTGGACACTGCGCTCGCGCTCGCGCAGCTCCTCGCGGCCGCGCTCCAGCAGCCCGGCGAACGCGACGTCGGGCGCCGACGGCTGGAACCGGCTGCTGTACCCGGCGCCGGCGTCGATCAGGCCCTTGTCGACCAGCGACCGCAGGATCAGGTAGACGCTGCTGCGCGACGTGCCGGTGAGGTCGGCGATGGCGCCAGCGGCCAGTGGTGAGCGCTCCAGCAGGCACACGTAGACGCGCGCCTCGGTCTTGGTGAGGCCCAGCCCTTCGAGCAACGACTCGGTCTGCACGCGCGCCTCCGGTGGGGGCTCCGGCCTGCGGGATGTGCGCTTCATCGTGACCCCGGGAAGCCCGCCGCGTCAAACACGTCGTACAAGCTGTGGACGACATCCTCCAATTGCCTGTGAACTGCCCGGATGCCGACCCGGAAGCGCCCGGTTCCCGGGCGTGCCCGAGCGGGAGCGGCGATGGTTGAGGAATAGGTGTCCCCCTGGCGACCCGGATCCCTCAACCATCGAGGCCGGAGTGGGATCACTGAGGGAACAGCGCCGCGTGCAGCCGGGCGGCGCCGCCGGGGTCGAGCGAGCGGGCCGCCAGCCAGGCCGCGCCGGCGGCGCCGTCCAGGGCCGCACCGACGACGGCGTCCGGCCAGCGCTCGGCGAGGCCGCCGCGGACGAGCGCGGCCAGCGGCGTGTCGCCGGTCAGCAGTGACCCGGCCAGCACGATCGGGGTCGCGTCGCCGGGGGAGCGGACGACGTCCGCGGCGGCGAGCAGGTGGCCGGCGGCGGCGGTGAGGATCCGGTCCGCCTCCGGGTCGGCGCCGGCCTCGGCCGTCACCAGCGGGGCCAGCTCCGACAGCGCCACCGGCGGCCGGCTGTGCACCGCCAGCACGAGCTCGTTGCCGGCGGCGCGCGACGGCTCGGCCACGGCGTGCCCGGTCAGCGCCCGCACGACGGCGCGTCCGAGCGGCCCCGGCGCCTCGCCGCCGTCCAGCGCGGCCAGCGTCGCCCGGACCGCCTCGCGTCCGATCCAGAAGCCCGACCCGAGGTCGCCCAGCAGCCAGCCGTGCCCGTCGACGATCCGGACGAGGGAGCGGTCGGCGAACCGGGCGGTGATCGCGCCGGTGCCTGACAGCGAGAGCGTCCCGTCCGGCTCCGGCGTCCCCGCCACGAACGCGCCCACCGCGTCGGCGACGACCCGGTAACCGCAGGTCAGGCCGGCCGCACGCCACAGCTCAGCGAACCGCTCGGCGACCTCGGGACGGGTGAGGTTGTGGTCGCCGGCGGTCGCGATGACGGCCGCGCCGACCCGTGCCGGGTCGACCGGCGCCAGCGCCGCGGACACCGCCGCCTTCACCGCGTCGAGCGCCTTGGCCAGCGCGTGCGACGTGACGTTGGCGCCGTCGGCCCGGCCCGTGCCGAGCCGCCGCCCGGCGCCGTCGATGACGACCGCGCGCGTGGATGTGCCGCCGATGTCAAGGCCGAGCGCGAGCAGCGCCTCTGTCGTCCCCACCGATGCATCCTCTCCGCCCGGTCTCACCCAGGCTGCGGGTCGGTCACGCTTCCGAAAACTCTCGTCAAACTCTTGACATCCGGGCGAAGGTAGAAAGAATTCTCACCACTACGCCCTTGAGGGGCGCAGGCGAAACTGACTACCACGCCGGGAGGTGGAGTGGCGGAAGGGACACTACCGACCTCGGACGTGCCCGAGGCCGGGTTGCCATCCGGCTCCGTGCTCATGCGGATCCGGGCCGCGCTGCCGGACCTGCCTGCCGCGTTGCAGCGGGTGGGCGAGCAGGTGCTGTCCGCGCCCGCAGTCGTCGCCCGCGCGACGATCCTCGAGACGGCCGAGCGCAGCGGCACCTCGGCGGCGACCGTGACCCGGTTCTGCCGCGCGCTGGGCCTGCCCGGCTACGCCGACCTGCGCCTGGCGATGGCCGAGGAGACCGGCCGGTCGTCCGCCGTCGCCGGCTGGGAGATCGACATCGGCCGCGAGATCCTGCCGACCGACTCGCTGCAGGAGATGCTCGACCTCATCACCACGGCCGACCTGCGGGCCATCCAGGAGACCGCCGCGCAGCTGGATCTCGCCGAGGTCGAGAAGTCCGCCGACGCCATCGCCATCGCCGGCCGCGTCGAGGTCTACGGCATCGGCGGCAGCGCCCTGGTCGCCGGTGAGATGCAGCTGTGCCTGCACCGCATCGGCATCCCGACGTGGTCCTGGAGCGACGTGCACAGCGGTCTCACCAGCGCCGCCCTGCTCGGGCCGAACGACGTCGCGATCGCCGTCTCGCACTCCGGCGCCACCTACGAGACGGTCGAGATGCTGTCCGCCGCCGGCAGCCGCGGCGCCACGACCGTCGCGCTCACCAGCTACCGCAACTCCGCGCTCGCCGAGGTCGCCGACATCGTCCTCACGACCGCCATCCACGAGACGACGTTCCGGCCCGACGCCCTCGCGGCCCGGCACCCGCAGCTGATCGTGCTCGACCTCATCTACGTGGCCGTCGCGCAGCGGCGGTACGAGACCACCGGTGTCGCCCTGAACCTGACCGCCCAGGCGGTCAGCGCGCACCGTGCGGTCAGCCCCGAGACGGCGAGAGCACTGAAGAAGGAGCAGCGGTGAACGACGTCAGCGCGCCCGCCTACCTGGCCCGGCTGAACGAGATCGTCGACAACGTCACGACGACCCAGCTCGACGGCGTGCACCGCGCGGCGGACCTCGTCGCCAGGTCCGTCCGCGACGGCGGTGTCGTGCAGGCGTTCGGCACCGGGCACTCGCAGGCGACGGCGATGGAGATCGCCGGGCGGGCCGGCGGGCTCATCCCCACCAACCGGATCGCCCTGTCCGACCTGGTCATGTACGGCGGCGAGGCGCCAGAGACGATCCTCGACCCGCGCACCGAACGCGACCCGGCGCTGGCCCAGCGGCTCTACGACCTCGCGCCGATCGAGGCCAGCGACGTGTTCGTCATCGCGTCGAACTCCGGCATCAACGGCAGCATCGTCGGGATGGCGGAGGTGGCCCGCAAGAACGGGCACTCCGTCATCGCGATCACGTCCGTGCAGCACAGCGAGCAGGTCGAGTCCCGGCACCCGTCGGGACGCAAGCTGACCGACTTCGCCGACGTCGTCCTCGACAACGGCGGGCCGTTCGGCGACGCCGTCCTGCCACTGCCCGGAGGCGGCGCCGTCTGCGCCGTCTCGTCCATCACCGCGGCACTGCTCGCGCAGTTGCTCACGGCGGAAGTGGTCCGCCGGCTCCTCGAGGCCGGCGACACCCCGCCCGTCTATCTCTCCGCCAACGTCCCCGGCGGGGACGTCCACAACGACGGCCTGCTGCAGCGCTATGCGGGCCGCATCAGGCGTGGCGGCTGAGGGAACGCCGGACCCCTACACATCCAGTCCAGGAGGGTTATGCAAATACCGAGGACGATGGGGGGCCGAAGGTCTCCCTGAGTCCTTCGGTCCAGGGCGTAAGCCGACCGGAGAGCGTTCGTGCTCTTTGCATAACCCGACTTCTGATTAGGCTCAAGGAGAGGTTTCACGATGTCCAGCAGCATCGAACGCACCCCTGCGGCGGCCGGTACGGACCGCCGGACCTTCCTGCAACGCGTCGCGGTCACCGGCGTGGCCCTCGGGCCCGGCGGCGCCTTCCTCGCGTCCTGCGCGACGGGCGGCGGTGACGACGACTCCGACGACGAGGCGTCCGAGGCGCCGTCCGGCGACGTCTCCGACGACAACCCGCTCGGCATCCCCACGGACCAGCCGGTCGAGGTCTACATCTTCGACGGCGGCTTCGGCGACGAGTACGCCACCGAGCTGCACCAGCCGATCTTCCACGAGAAGTGGCCGGACATCGAGATCGACCACCACGCCGCCGTCGACATCGGCGCGGAGCTGCAGGCCCGGTTCGTCGCGGGCGACCCGCCGGACTTCATCAACAACTCCGGCGACGGGCAGATGGACCCCGCCCAGCTGGTCAGCGACGGCCTGCTCGCCGACCTGTCGCCGCTGTTCGACGCGCCCAGCTGGGACGACCCGAGCGTGACGGTGCGCGACAGCCTGCAGCCCGGCACCATCGAGTCCGGCACCTTCAACGGGACGCCGTACATCCTCAACTACGCCTTCACCGTCTTCGGCCTCTGGTTCAACCAGACCCTGATGGACGAGAACGGCTGGCCGGTGCCCACGACGTGGCAGGAGATGATGGACGTCTGTGCCGACATCGCCGCCACCGGCATCGCGCCGTGGGTCTACCAGGGCGTGACGGCGCCGCGGTACATGAACTGGCCGCTGCTCTCGATGGCCACCAAGCTGGCGGGCCCGGAGATCCTGGTGGCCATCGACAACCTCGAGCCCGGCGCCTGGGGGCACGAGGCGATCATGGAGTCGGCCGCCGCGATCCGTCAGCTGGCCGAGAACAGCTACTTCCTGCCCGGCGTCGAGGGCATGGAGTTCCGCGACGCGCAGGGCCTGTGGGCGCGCGGCCAGGCGGTGTTCTGCCCGTCCGGCTCGTGGCTGGAGAACGAGGAGACCGACGCGATCGCCGAGAACCCGACGTTCCAGATGGCGATGATGCCCGACCCGCTGCTGTCGCCCGACTCCGTCATGCCGCTGGAGACCGTGCGGGCCACGGCCGGCGAGCCGTACGTCGTCCCAGCCGACGCGAACAACCCGCTCGGCGGCATGGAGTACATGCGCGCCATGCTGTCGATGGAGGGCGCCCGCGGCTTCACCGAGCGGGTCACCAGCCTGACGTCCGTCGCCGGGTCGTCCGACGGCGTGCAGATCCAGGCGCCCGGGCTGGCGTCGGCGCAGGCCGCCCTGCAGGCCGCCGGCGACAACGTCATCAACTGGTTCTACCCGAGCTGGTACTCCACCATGGAGAACCCCGGCATCGACCAGGCGACCGGCGCCCTGCTGCGCGCGGAGCTCACGGTCGACGAGTGGGTGGCGCAGTGCGAGGCGGCGGCGACGGAGATCCGCGACGACGACTCCATCGTCAAGCAGACCCGCGAGGGCTAGGGAGAGCCCACGTGAACATGCGGCACGGCAAGTATCCCTTCATCCTGGCCTTCCTGCTGCCGCCGGTCGGGATCTACGCGATCTACATGCTGTCGCCGTATGTGCAGGCCATCTACATCTCGATGACCGACTGGAGCGGCCTCACGGCCGCCCAGACGTTCATCGGGTTCGACAACTACGTGGAGATGTGGAACGACGACCAGCTCCGGACCGCGTTGCGCAACAACCTGATCCTGGTGCTGGTCGTGCCCATCCTCACGCTGCTGCTCGGGCTGTTCTTCGCGTCGATGCTCAACGTCGGCGGCCGCGGTCGCGGGGGAGCGGTGACCGGCGTCCGCGGCTCGTCGGTGTACAAGATCGTGTACTTCTTCCCGCTCGTGGTGTCGGCGCCTATCATCGGCATCGTCTTCAGCTACGTGTTCGCGCCGGAGAACGCCGGCGGCATCCTCAACCGGCTGTTCGGCGCGGTCGGGCTGGACTCGTTCCAGCGGCTGTGGCTGGCCGAGCCGAACTACCTCATCTGGATCGTCGTCGTGGTCATGACGTGGTCGTTCGTCGGCTTCTACGTCGTGCTGTTCTCCGCGGCGATGCAGTCCATCCCGCGCGACATCTACGAGGCGGCGCTGCTCGACGGGTCCAGCCGGTTGACGACGTTCCGCAAGGTCACCGTCCCGCTGGTGTGGGACACCGTGCAGGTCGGCTGGGTCTACATGGCGATCCAGGCGATGGATGCGTTCGTGACGGTGCACATCATGCTGGGCATCAACGGCGGAGTGCAGGGCGCCGGCGACGTGCTCGGCACCGCGATGTACCGCGAGGCGTTCGCCGAGTCCGACTTCGGCTATGCCGCGGCGATCGGCGTACTGATGCTCGTGCTGACGTTGACGGTCGCGATCGCGTTCATGCGCGGCCTCCGGCGCGAAAGGGTGGAGCTGGCATGACGACGACACAGGCCCCGCCCAAGCTGCCGCCCCGGCCGCCCAGGTCGCGCCGCGGCCGGCGCGACCGGGTGCCCGGCGTCGGCGCGGGCGCGACGGCGATCGGCCTGCTCAACGGCGGGTTCCTGCTGCTGTGGGGCCTCATCACGACGCTGCCGCTGCTGTGGGCGATCCTGTCCTCGTTCAAGACCAACGGCGAGTTCCGGGTCGACCCGCTCGGCCTGCCGTCGGGCGTCCAGTGGGACAACTTCTCCCGCGCGTGGTCGGCGGCCAACATCGGCCAGTACTTCCTCAACAGCGTCATCGTCGTGTCCATCTCCCTGACGCTGACCATGCTGTTCGGCGCGATGGGCGCCTACGTCCTGGCCCGGTACGAGTTCCCCGGCAACCGGTTCATCTACTACCTGTTCGTGGGCGGGTTGATCCTGCCGGTGTTCCTGGCGCTGGTGCCGATGTTCTTCGTGGTGCGCAATCTCGGGTCGCTGCCGGTGATCGGGCAGTTCCTGGGGCTGAACAGCTACCTGAGCCTGGCGCTGGTGTACGTCGCGTTCTCGATGCCGTTCACCGTGTTCTTCCTGACGGCGTTCTTCCGCACGCTGCCGATGTCCGTCGCCGAGGCCGGCATCATGGACGGCTGCTCGCACTTCTCGCTGTTCTTCAAGGTGATGCTGCCGATGGCCCGACCCGGCATGATCAGCCTGGCGCTGTTCAACTTCCTGGGCCACTGGAACCAGTACGTCCTGCCGCTGGTGATCATGCAGGACGACGACAAGCGGGTGCTCGCTCAGGGCTTGGGCACGCTGGCGTCGAATACGGGGTTCCGGGCCGACTGGACGGCGTTGTTCGCGGGGTTGGTGATCGCGCTGCTGCCGGTGTTGATCGTGTACATCATCTTCCAGAAGCAGGTGCAGGCGGGGTTGACCGCGGGCGTGCTCAAGTAGGCCCGTTCCTTGATCATGTTCCCTGGCGGTCGCTGAGACGCCGCCAGGGGACATGATCATGCCGGGTCAGGCGGGGACGGCGGCGTCGTCGTAGACCTGGCGGCAGCGGCTGATCGCGAACCGGTGCTTCTCCGCCCACGATGTGAGCTGCATGAGCGTGTCGAGCAGCTCGCGGGCCATGTCGGTGAGCTCGTACTCGACCTTCGGCGGCACCGTCGGGTAGACCGTGCGCACCAGCAGGCCGTCGCCATCGCCGCGCCGAGGACGGGGCCGGGCGCCGCCGCGCTCGGGCTGCTCGCGCTGGCGCACTTCATCGTCTCCGTCGACTTCAACATCGTGTACATCGCGCTGCCCGAGATCGGCCGCGAGGTCGGGTTCACCGCGCAGTCGCTGCAGTGGGTCGTGAGCGCCTATGCGCTCGGCTTCGGCGGGTTCCTGCTGCTGGGCGGGCGGCTGGTCGACCGGCTCGGCGCGCGGCGGATCTTCGTCGCCGGCGCGGCGTGGTTCGGCGCGGCGTCCGTGGTGGGGCTGGCGGCGACGGCGCCCGGCCTGCTGGTCGCGGCGCGGGCGCTGCAGGGCGTCGGCGCGGCACTACTGTTCCCGGCGACGCTGGCGCTGGTCAACACCCGGTTCACCGCCGGAGCGGAGCGGACCCGCGCGCTGTCGATCTGGGGCGTCGCCGGTGCGTCCGGGGCGCTCGCCGGCTACGGCGCGCTCGCCGCCGGCCTGGGCTTTCTGCCACAGAGTGCCCTGGCGATGGCCGGCTCGTGGCTGCTGCTCCCGGTGCTGCTGCGCCGGTGGGGGATCCGCGCGACGCTGGCAGGCGGCACGGCCGGCGTCGCCGTGGCGATCGTCGCCGTAGTGGCGGCGATGTCCGGCGACGGCTCGTACTGGGCGCTGCTGCCGGGGCTGGCGCTGTTCGGCCTGTTCGCGGGGACGGCGTACCCGGCGGTGTTCGCGGCGGTCGGGTCCGAGGTCGACGCGGGGGAGCAGGGCGTGGCGTCGGCGGTCGGCTCGACGGCGCAGCAGGTGGGCGGTGCGATGGGGCTGGCCGTCCTCGTCGCGGTGGCGAACGCGGGCCAGGGGAGCGGTGCCACCGCTGACGCCGTCACCGACGGGTTGCAGCGGGCCGGGCTGGCCGCCGCGGCGGTGACGCTGCTGGCCGCGCTGCTCGCGCTGGGCATCAGGGCGCGTTCGCCGTCGGCATAGTCGCGCCACCTTGACCTCAAGCAATGTTGAGGTCCGAGACTCGTCCCATGACGACCGAATCACGCACCGAGACCGACCACGGGCCGCCCCTCGCGGGCGCCAAGGAGTGGACCGCCCTCGCCGTGCTCAGCCTACCGGCGATGCTCGTGATCATGGACCTGACGGTCCTGCACCTGGCCGTGCCGGAGCTGAGCGCCGAGCTGACCCCGTCCGCGTCACAACTGCTCTGGATCACCGACATCTACGGATTCCTCATCGCCGGCTTCCTCATCACGATGGGCTCGCTCGGCGACCGGATCGGACGGCGCAAGCTGCTGCTGATCGGCGCGGCGGCGTTCGGCCTGTCGTCCGTCCTGTCCGCCTACGCGACCAGCGCGGAGATGCTGATCGCCGCCCGGGCGCTGATGGGGATCGCCGGCGCGACGCTGATGCCGTCGACGCTGTCGCTGATCCGCAACATGTTCCACGACGACAAGCAACGCACCAAGGCGATCGCGCTCTGGATGATGAGCTTCATGGTCGGCGGCTCCATCGGGCCGCTGGTCGGCGGGGCGCTGCTGGAGGCGTTCTGGTGGGGCTCGGTGTTCCTCGTCGGCGTGCCGGTCATGGTGCTGCTGCTGATCGCCGGGCCGGTCCTGCTGCCGGAGTACCGCGACCCGGGCGCCGGCCGGCTGGACCTGCTCAGCGCCTTCCTGCTGCTTGCCTCCGTCCTGCCGGTGATCTACGGCATCAAGAAGCTCGCCGAGGACGGCTTCGGCTGGCTGCTCGCCGGCGCGATCGCCGTCGGGCTGGCGTTCGCCGTCCTGTTCGTCCGGCGGCAGCGGGCGCTGGACGACCCGCTGATCGACATCGAGCTGTTCCGGAACCGGGCGTTCGGCGCGACGCTCGGCGTCCTGACGGCCGCGACGTTCGCGATGATGGGGCTGAACCTGTTCGTCATGCAGTACCTGCAGCTCGTGCACGGGTTGTCGCCGTTCCGGGCCGGGCTTTGGGTGCTGCCGATGACCGGCGCGATGATGGTCGGCATGATGTTCGCGCCGCTACTGGCGGGCCGGTTCCGGCCGGGGCACGTCATCGCCGGCGGGTTGCTGGTGTCGGCCGCCGGCATCGGCATGATGACGCTGGTCGGCGGCTCGTCCGGGTTCGGCGTGCTGATCGCGGGCACCTGCGTCATGGCAGTCGGGTTCACCGCGCCGGCGGCGCTGGGCACCGACCTCGTCATCAGCGCGGCGCCGCCGGAGAAGGCGGGCGCGGCGTCGGCGGCGTCGGAGACGAGCAGCGAGTTCGGCGGCGCCCTCGGCCTGGCCATCCTCGGCAGTGTCGGTACCGCCGTCTACCGTTCGGGTATGAGCGACTCCCTGCCCTCCGAGCTACCCGGCGGCGCGGCCGACGTGGCCGGCGACACCCTGGCCGGCGCGACGGCCGTCGCGGCCACGCTGCCCGACGGGGTCGGCGGCCCGCTGCTCGACGCCGCACAGGCCGCGTTCACCGACGGACTGCAGGCCGTGGCCGTGGTGGCCGCCGTCATCGCGCTGGCCGGGGCCGCCCTGGCCGCGGTGCTGCTGCGTCATGTCGGCGCTGCCGGTACGGGCACGTCGCCCGGCGCCGAGCCGGCCGCCGTCGTCGTCCGACCCGAGGAGGCACCGGCCCGATGAGCATGGAAGTCACCGCGTGGAACGCCCTGTACAACGCCATGCACACGCAGGAGGACACCCGTCCGTTCTCGCGCGCGACGCTGCGCCGCATCTTCGGGTTCGCCCGGCCGCACCGGCGCTATCTGGTCGCGTTCGTGCTGCTCAGCGTCGTGACGGCGGTCCTCGCGGTGGCTACGCCGGTGCTGGCCGGTCGGGTCGTCGACGCCATCATGGAAGGCGGCCCGCAGGGCACGATCATCGGGCTGGCCGTGGTCATCGCCGTCATCGCGGTGGCCGAGGCCGGCGTCGGCCTGGTGCAGCGCTGGCTCTCGGCCAGCATCGGCGAAGGGCTCATCGTCGACCTGCGGCAGGCCGTCTTCGACCACGTGCAGAAGATGCCGATCGCGTTCTTCACCCGCACCCGCACCGGCGCGCTGGTCAGCCGGCTCAACAACGACGTCATCGGCGCCCAGCGGGCGTTCAGCGACCTGTTGTCCGGCGTGGTCAGCAACATCGTCATGCTGGTGCTCGCGCTCGTGGTCATGCTCGGCATCTCGTGGCAGATCACGCTGCTGGCGCTGGTCCTGCTGCCGGTGTTCGTGTTGCCGGCGCGGCGCATGGGCGGCAAGCTGGCCCGGCTCGAACGCGAGGCGGCCAACCACAACGCCGTCATGAGCACCCAGATGACGGAGCGGTTCTCCGCACCTGGCGCCACGCTGGTCAAGCTGTTCAGCCGGCCTGAGCGCGAGTCCGCCGAGTTCGGCGTCCGCGCCCGCCGGGTGCGCGACATCGGGCTGCGTACCGCCATGGTCCAGTGGCTGTTCGTCACGGCGCTCACGCTGGTCGGCGCGCTGGCGCTGGCGCTGGTCTACGGGCTCGGCGGGTTCTACGCGCTGCGCGACCAGCTCGACGCCGGCGACGTCGTGTCCATGGCGCTGCTGCTCACCCGGCTGTACGCGCCGCTGACGGCGCTGGCCAGCGCCCGGGTCGAGGTCATGAGCGCGCTGGTCAGCTTCGCCCGGGTGTTCGAGGTGCTCGACCTCAAGCCGCTCATCCAGGAGAAGCCGGACGCGCGGGCGGTGCCCGACGGCCCGGTGGCGGTCGAGTTCGACGACGTCCACTTCAGCTACCCGGCGGCCGACAAGGTGTCGCTGGCGTCGCTCGAGGAGGTCGCCATGCTCGACACCCGCGGCGGCGACGAGGTGCTGCACGGCGTCTCGTTCACCGCAGCGCCGGGCGAGATGGTCGCGCTGGTCGGGTCGTCCGGCGCCGGCAAGTCGACCATCGCCCAGCTGCTGCCGCGCCTTTACGACGTCGACTCCGGCGCGGTCCGGCTCGGCGGCGTCGACGTCCGCGACCTGACCATGGCGTCCGTGCGGGCCACGCTGGGCATGGTCACGCAGGACGGCCATCTGTTCCACGAGTCGCTGCGCGACAACCTGCTGATCGCCCGGCCCGAAGCCACCGACGACGAGCTGTGGAACGTGCTGCGGCAGGCCCGGCTCGACGAGCTGGTGGCGGCGCTGCCCGACGGCCTCGGCACGGTCGTGGGGGAGCGCGGGTACCGGCTGTCCGGCGGCGAACGGCAGCGGCTGACCATCGCGCGGCTGCTGCTGGCCCGGCCGCGTGTCGTGATCCTCGACGAGGCCACGGCGCACCTCGACTCCACCTCGGAGGCGGCCGTGCAGGAGGCGCTCGGCGCGGCGCTCGAGGGCCGCACGGCGGTCGTCATCGCGCACCGGCTGTCGACCATCCGGGCGGCCGACCAGATCCTCGTCATCGAGGCCGGCCGCGTCATCGAGCGGGGCACGCATCCGGAGCTGCTGGCAGCCGGTGGTCGTTACGCGGAGCTGTACCGCACCCAGTTCGACCAGCCCGCCGCCGCGCCGGCAGGTGCTTGAAAGAGAAATCATCCAAGAAACGGGGGGTCGGGACGCCCCACTTCTTGGATGATCATGCCAAGGTCAGCCGCGGAGCTCGCGGGCGAGCGCGTCCACCCGCTCGCGCCAGCCGGCGGCGACGGCGTCGGCGTCCAGGTCGCCACCGGGCGCCGGCGCGGACTCGGTGACCACCAGCCGGGCGCCGTGGCCGGTGCCCTGGCCGAGCTCCCACCGGACCCGTCCGCCACCCGGCGCCGAGTACTCCAGCGCCTTGGCCTCGGCCCGCTCCAGCACGTCGTCGGCCGGTGCGGCGGCAAGGCGCTCGATGACCGGCCACGCCACCTCGGCCGGTGCGGTCAGCTGCCGCTCGAACCGGACCCGCCAGCCGTCGGGGCCGGTCGTGACGGTGCCGGCGTCGAGGCCGAACCGCGCGACGAACGCGTCGTGCTGGGCGGCCGAGGGCGACCCGGCGTAGATCGGCACACCGGAGAGCAGCTGGTCCAGGCCGGCGAAGCACTGCACCCAGCCGGAGGCGAAGCTGGCGGCGCCGTAGCGGTCGTCGAACTCGTGGGTGAACTCGAGCCGGCAGCCGTCGCCGTCGTCGTGCAGGACGAAGCGCAGCACCTCGCCGGACCAGGTGAAGGCGAGGACGCGGCCGGGTTCGGCGTCGACGACCCGCCCGTCGACCACCGGGCCGTCGCCCTCGCCCCAATCAAAGGTGACGTCGGCGCCGGCGACGGGCTCGAACTCGGCCCGGGCGGGGAACCACTGGACCAGCCGGTCCGGCTCGGTCAGCGCCTGCCAGACCTGGGCGCGCGGGTGCCGGAAGCGGCGCTCCATGCGCAGGACCGTGCGGTCGCCGTCGGTGTGCAGGCTCTCGGTCATGATGACTCCTCGTACTGTTTTTGCAGGTCAGCGGCGCGCTGCCAGGTGTCCCAGTGGACCGCGCGGTCGTCGAGCACGGCGTCGAGCAGCTCCAGCCCGGCGTGCCAGCCGCCCGCCACGGCCGGCCCGGCGCCGGCGTCGTCGATGGTGTTGCGGAAGACGAGCAGGCAGCCGTCGCCGTCGGGCGTCAGCTCCCAGCGCAGCGTCTCGGTGCCCCACGTGTACTCGAGCAGGCGGGGCGGGTCGGCGGCGACGACGCGGCCGGCGACAGGGTCGGGCGGCACGCCGAAGCGTTCCAGTTGATCGGGCGTGGGATGGAACCACACGGTCGCGCCGGGCGTGAGGTCGAGCTCGACGACGGCGGGGAAGCGCCAGCCGCGCAGCTCGGCGGGATCGGTGAGCGCGCGCCACACCTTGGCCGGACGGTGCGCGAACCGGCGCTCGAACCGGATCTCGACCCGGCCGCCGGCGAGGCGCCGTACCGTGCCCGGCGCCGTCACTCGTCGTCCATGGCGTCGAGGTGGCGCTCGAGGGCGTCGAAGCGGTCGGCCCACATCCACCGGTACGGCGTCAGCCAGGCGTCGATCTCGGCGAGCGGCTCGGCCCGCAGCTCGTACCAGCGCCGCTGCGCCTCGGGCCGGACGGTGACCAGCCCGGCCTCGCGCAGCACCCGCAGATGCTTCGACGTGCCGGGCTGGGAGAGGCCGATGGCCTCGGTGAGCTCGCCGACCAGCCGGGGGCGCACGCGGAGCAGGTCCAGGATGCGCCGCCGGGCAGGGTCGGCGAGGACGCCGAACGGTTCAGACGACATGCCCCCAAGATTAGCCACTCAGCTATATAACCACAAGGGCATGTACGGATCGGCTAGCGGAACTGCCCGCGGACGGCGCCCGCGGGGAAGGGGGTGTTGTGGACGTTGACGTAGTAGTTCCGGCGGTCGGCGACGATCGCCGCCAGCTCGCTCTGCGAGAGCGTCATCGCCGTGTTCTGCGCGTCCGGGACGGCCCTGATGCAGTCGCTGGTCGCGGGGGTCGGGAGCCTGAGGTGGACGACGATCGGGCCGGCCACGTCGGGCGGCCCGACATGGATGTGCGCCATGGTCGGCGCGTCGATGCGAGTGGCGAGCATCGCGTAGCAGAGCGTGTCGCCCTTGATGAAGCCCGCGAACGCCCCGCGGCCGTCGGCGTCACCCGGGCCGGGCACCTCGGCGGCGCCGGACAGGGTGGTGACGAGCGGGGTGACGCGGGGGCCGCTGGACGAGGCGGGCGCGGCGCCCGCGACGAGCGCGGTGGCGGCGACCAGGACGAGAATCGCCGAGCGGGTCAGCCAGTTGCGCATGATGCTCCTTCCGACAGGGGAAGACGGGCCGGCCCGGCTGGGTCGCCCCTCCTGATACGGAGGAGATCGCCGCACGGATTCCGTCGGACGAAACCTGACGCCGCCCCGGCATCATCCGTTCGGTCAGCCCACGCCACCCCGAACGGACGAAATTTGCGCCTCAGAGGCGTCACAGCCCTTTCGACCTGGGGAAATGCGGCGTGGCGCGGCTCGCTCGCGTTGCGGCCCCGGCATAGTCGGGAGATCATCGATCAGGCAGGGTTTTCCTCTTCCGGCCGGTATTGGCCGGGGAGTCTTGGGCGAGCTCAGGTACCCACAAATCGTTGCCACGGGACGGGCAACGAGGATCAGGAGGATCACGATGTTGCGCCGGGACACGGAGTACGTGTTGACCTGGAACGCACAGAACCACAGCTGGCTGGTGCGGCCGATCGAACGCGATGGCAACCAGATCGTGCAGATCGGCGGCGGTACCCAGATGGGCGATCCCGCCTGGGCTGTGAGCTCGTTCGGCGCCGGCTGGGACGACTAGCCGCGCCTCCCGCCACTCGTCGCGATCCTCCGTCCGGTCGACAACCCGGCACCACACACGACGCGGTGCCGGCTGCCCTACGCCATGAGCGTGGGGCAGCCGGCACCGTGGCTGTTCTCAGGGCCTTTCGCGGCCCCGGGTGACGCGGACTACTCGTCCTGCGTCGGCTGGTCCTGCGTCTCGGTCGTGCTCTCGCCCGACGCGATCTCGCCCTCCGGCGGCACGACCCCGCCGAGGTCGAACTCGTCGTCCAGTTCCTTGGGCAGCACCTGCAGGTGCTCGTCGGTGACGAACGCCATCGCCTGCTCCAGCGTGACGTCGACCTCGGACACCGGCGTAAGGCTGTTGTTGCCGAACAGGTCGTACACGGCGACGCCCACCATCGAGCCGTCGGCACGCTCGTAGCTCACCGCGAACAACAGGTTCATCTCCGGGCTCGCCGGCGCCACCAGGACGGTCTCGCCGCCGGGAAGAGTCTCCTCGGTGCAGTTCTCCGGCAGGTCGCAGCCGAAGTCGACGGTGAAGCTCTCGACGGCGTACTCGTCGGCGTCGACGTATCCGGGGCCGGTGACCGCGACGCGCACCAGGCCCTCGCCGTCCTCGCCCTCGTTCGTCCAGCCCAGCTTGGTGCCGACGTCGGGAACGCCGCCGGAGGCGCCGCCGGTGAAACCGGTGATCTCGTCCTGCAGGTGCTCGTGCGCCGGGTCGAAGTGCTCGACGGCGGTGTCCAGCAGCAGCTGCCGGGTCTCCCAGAACGCCTCGTCGCCGGCGGACGGCCCGTCGTCGACCTCCGTGGTCGGGCCGTCCGATGGGGTGTTCGTGACCTCCGGCGTCGCTGTGATCGTGGCGTCGCTCGTCGGCTCGGCCGGGGCGTCCGCGGTGGTGCCACCGCCGCCCACCGGCAGGTTCTCGGCGACGGTCGGACCGCCGCCGGGCAGCGCCAGCGCGGCGCCGACGGCCAGCGCCGTCACCCCCACGATCCCGCCGCTCAGGGTGGCGGCGCGGCGGCGGCGCAGGTGCCGCCGTCCGCGCGCGAGGTCGCCCGCCGCGGTGGAGGTCATCGGCGGCTCATCGGCGAACCCCAACCCGCGGAACCGCTCGCGCAGCTGCTCGTCCTCTTTCATCTCGATCGCCTCTCTGTCGTCGTCACGTCGTCGGTCGACAAGGAGGCGCGCAGGCCGGCCATCGCCCGCGCGGTCTGGCTCTTCACCGTGCCCGTGGTGCAGCCGAGGTCGTCGGCGGTCTCCTCCACGGACAGCCCGCACCAGTAGCGCAGCACCACGGTGGCGCGTTGCCGCTGAGGCAGGGCCTTGAGCGCCGTGACGAGGGCGTCGCTGTCCTCCAGCGAGAGCGACTCGGGCGCGGCGGCGTCGATGCCGTCGAGGCCGATCCGCTCGCGGCGCCACGGCCGCCGCTCCTCGTCCAGGTGCGCCCGCACGATGATCCGGCGGACGTACGCGTCCTCCGCGCCGTCGGTGTGGATCCGGGGCCAGGCCGCATACAGCTTGATCAACGCGGTCTGCACCAGGTCCTCGGCGGCGTGCCAGTCACCGCACACGAGATAGGCGACGCGACGCAGGTAGCTCCGCCGGGCATCGACGTAGGTCACGAACTCGTCAGCTCGCGCTTGCCGTCCACTCACTCGGTTGCTCCCGTCGGGCTGCCCGCTGTGCCCGGGCCGCCTCTCGTGTGCCGTTCATCCTGTCACCCCCTAGACGGAGCCCGCGGGCCTCAGGTTGTCGTCGTCGAGCGAGGAACCCGACAACGAACCGGGGGGCTATCCCCACCCCGGGCCGGTACCTGGCACCAGTGCCCCTGCGACCAGGCACGACCAGCATGGTGAGCGACCTGTTGATCACCTGCCCGGAGGGCCGCACGGTGTCTCACACCAGCTCCCGCTACTCCCGTCCACCCGTGACCGTACGCATCGCGCGCTGGAGCGCGACCCACCCCGGCCGCGCCATCGGCGGCTGGTTCGCGTTCGTCGTCCTGTGCCTGGCCGCGATGAGCGTCGCCGGCATCCAGCAGGCCAGCCAGCTCGACCTCGGCATCGGCGAGTCCGGCCGGGCCGACCGCATGCTCGACGAGGGCGGCCTCGAGTCGCCGATCACCGAGAACGTCCTCATCACCCCGGCCGGTGCCGACGCCGAGGCCGCGGCGGCCGACGTCGCCGAGCGGATGGCCGCGCTGCCCGAGGTCGAGGCGGTCGGCGACGCCGTCACCTCGCCCGACAACGCCTCCGTCACCGTGCCGATCACCATGACCGGCGACGAGGAACAGGCCGAGGAGGACGTCCAGGCGCTGCTCGACGTCACCGCCGGCGTCCAGGAGCAGTATCCGGACCTGCTGGTCGAGCAGGCCGGTGAGGCGTCGGTGATGAAGGGCTTCTTCGCCCTGCTCGAGGAGGACCTCGGGACCATCGCGATCCTCAGCCTGCCGATCACGTTGATCGTGCTGCTGGTCGCGTTCGGCGCGATCCTGGCCGCCGGCGTACCGGTGCTGCTCGCGCTGTCGTCGGTCGCCTCCGCGATCGGGCTCTACGCGGTGGCGTCGTACGCGGTGCCCGACGGCGGCACCGTCACCCACCTGGTGCTGCTCATCGGCATGGCGGTCGGCGTCGACTATTCGCTGTTCTACCTGCGCCGCGAGCGCGAGGAACGGGCGAAGGGACGCGGCACGCTGGAGGCCGTGGAGATCGCGGCCGCGACGTCCGGTCACTCGGTCGTCGTCTCCGGGCTGGCCGTCGCGGTGTCGATGGCCGGGCTCTACCTGGCCGCGGACGTCAACTTCGCCTCGATGGCCACCGGCGCGATCCTCGTCGTCGCGATCGCCGTCATCGGGTCGCTGACGGTGCTGCCGGCGCTGCTGGCGAAGCTCGGCCACCGGATCGACCGCCCGCGTGTCCCCGTGCTGTGGCGGCTGACGAACCAGCAGCGGCCGCCGCGGTTCTGGCCGGCCGTCCTGCGCCCGGCGCTGCGCCGGCCCGCCGTCACGCTGGTCGTCTCGGTGCTGGCGCTGCTCGCGCTGGCCGCGCCCGCCCTGAACCTTAAGCTGACCGACCCCGGCGAGGAGTCGTTCCCGCGCAGCCTGCCGGTGATGCAGAGCTACGACCGGCTGGTCGAGGCGTTCCCGAGCACCGGCGCCTCGCACACTGTCGTGGTCGAGGGGAGTGCGGCCGACGCCGACGCCGTCCGGTCGTCGCTGGAGGAGCTGGCCGGCCGCACCGACGCAGACGAGAACTTCGCGCACGACCAGGAGCCGGTGATCGCGCAGTCCGAGGACGGCCGGTTCAGCTCGCTGACGGTCGGCGTGCCGTTCGGCCCGGACACCGACGAGGCGAAGCACTCGCTCGACGTGCTGCGCGGCGAGCTGATCCCGGCGACGGTGGGCGGGCTGTCCGGCGCGTCGGCGGCGGTGACCGGCGACGTCGCGGGCGGCGTCGACTACAACGACAACCTGTCCTCGAAGCTGCCGTGGATCATCGCGTTCGTGCTGGTCCTGGCGTTCGTGATGATGACGGTGACGTTCCGCTCGGTCGTCGTCGGCCTCACCACCGTGTTCGTCAACCTGCTGTCGACGGTGGCCGCGTTCGGCGTGCTGGCGCTGGTGTTCCAATACTCGTGGGCCGAAGGGTTGCTGGACTTCACCTCGAACGGCTCGGTGGTGGTCTGGATCCCGCTGTTCCTGTTCGTGATCCTGTTCGGCCTGTCGATGGACTACCACGTGTTCGTCGTCAGCCGGATCCGCGAGGCCGCCGACCGCGGGCTGCCGATCCGGGCCGCCGTCCGTGAGGGCATCACCAGCTCGGCCGGCACCGTCACCAGCGCGGCGCTCGTCATGGTCGCGGTGTTCGGGCTGTTCGCGGCCATGCGGGTGATCGAGATGAAGCAGATGGGCGTCGGGCTGGCCGTCGCGGTGCTGATCGACGCGGTGGTGATCCGCGCGGTCGTCCTGCCGTCGCTGATGGCGCTGCTCGGCAACGCGAACTGGTGGGCGCCGCGGTGGATGCGCCGCACGCCGCCGGTCAGTGCGGCCGGGCCGGCGGAGTCGTCCGAGCTGACCCGCGTCGGCTGATGCTCTGGCTCGCTGCGGTCCCGGGTGGCACCGGCGGGGGTGTTCCGGTGAGGATGGCCGGCATGGCTGACGACCATTCCTCCCTGCGGGCCCGGTACGACGCCGTCGTGGTGGGCGGTGGGCACAACGGGCTCACCGCCGCCGCCTACCTCGCCCGGGCCGGCCGCAGCGTGCTGGTGCTGGAACGCCTCGACCACGTCGGGGGAGCGGCCGTCTCGGAGCGGCCGTTCCCCGGCGTCGACGCCCGGCTGTCGCGGTACTCGTACCTCGTGTCGCTGCTGCCGCGGCAGATCGTCGACGAGCTGGCGCTGCCGATCACGCTGCGGCGGCGCCGGTACTCGTCGTACACGCCGGTCGGCGAGGGCGGCCTGCTGGTCGACACCGGCTCGCGCGAGGCGACGCGTGCGTCGTTCGCGGCGCTGGGCGCGGCGGCCGACCACGACGCGTGGGAACGGTTCTACGCGCTGACCGGCGAGGTCGCCCGACGGGTGGCGCCGACGCTGACGTCGCCGCTGCTCTCGCGCGACGAGTTCCGCTCGCTGGTGGGGGCGGAGGCGTGGCCGGCGCTGTTCGAGCAGCCGATCGGTTCGCTGGTGCGCGAGACGTTCGCCGACGACACCGTCCGCGGTGTCGTCGCCACCGACGCGCTGATCGGCACGTTCGCCGCCGCCGACGAGCCGTCGCTGCGGCAGAACCGGTGCTTCCTGTACCACGTCATCGGCAACGGGACCGGCGACTGGGACGTCCCGGTCGGCGGCATGGGCGCGGTCAGTGGCGCACTGCGCGACGCTGCGGTGGCGGCCGGCGCCGTCATCGTCACCGGGTCGACGGTGACCGCGGTCGACCCGGCGACCGGCGAGGTGTCGTTCGTGTCCCGCGACGGCGTCACGCGCGGCGTCGGGGCCGGGCACGTGCTGGCCGGCTGCGCGCTGTCCACGCTGGCCGGCCTGCTCGGCGCGGCGCCGGGGGAGCGGCCCGAGGGCGCCCAGCTGAAGCTCAACCTGCTGCTGAAGCGGCTGCCGCGGCTGCGCTCCGACGTCGACTCCGCGGCCGCGTTCAGCGGGACGTTCCACGTCAACGAGTCGCTCACCCAGCTGGAGGCCGCGTACGCGCAGGCGGCGGGCGGGTCGGTACCGGACCTCCCGCCGTGCGAGATCTACTGCCACTCGCTCACCGACCCGTCGATCCTCGGGCCGTCGCTGCGCGAGTCGGGCGCGCACACGATCACGCTGTTCGGGCTGCACCTGCCGGCCCGGCTGTTCCGGGCGGACAACGACGCGACGCGGGAGGCCGCGGTGAAGGCGACGCTGGCCTCGCTGAACTCGGTGCTGGCCGAGCCGATCGAGGACTGCCTCGCCGTCGACGCCGACGGCCGGCCGTGCCTCGACGCGCGCACGCCTGTCGACCTCGAGGCGACCGTCGGCCTGCCCGGCGGGCACATCTTCCACCGGGACCTGTCCTGGCCGTTCGCCGAGACGCCCGACGACGTGGGCCGGTGGGGCGTCGAGACGGAGCATCCGCGGGTGCTGTTGTGCGGCGCCGGTGCCCGGCGTGGCGGCGGCGTCAGCGGCATCCCCGGCCGAGCGGCCGCGATGGCCGTCCTCGAGGCGACCCGATGAGGACCGGGCAATACCGGCGGGACATCGGGGGCCGGAGGTCCTCGTGGCTCGTCGGTCCAGACCCGCACCTGACAGGAGGGCGCGCGACGCCGTTGCCCGGTCCGAATCTCGAGGTGTCATCGTGACCCGCGCCGGTCCTGCGCTGCCGGTGGGCGCGGCGCCCGTACTGGACGCCGCCTTCGTGACCGGTGACTTCGATGCCGCCGACGCGGCGCTGGCCGCGGACCTGGCGACGGCGCGGGCGGCGGGCGACCGGGCGGGCGAGGCGGCGGCGCTGCACTGGCAGGCGATGGCGCTGCACTACCGCGCGATCGACGGCGGCGCCGCGGGCCTGGCCGAGCTGCCGCCGTCGGCCATCGAGGCCGAGGCGGCGCTGTTCGCGCAGGCTCTGGAGCTGCGCCGGGCGATCGGCGACCGCGCCGGTGTCGCCGAGTCGCTGTTCGGCACCGGGCTGGTACACCAGGTGCTGCGCGGCGACTGGGACGCCGCGATGCCGTACTTCCGCGAGGCGCTGGCCGAGGCCGACGCCCATGGCGACCTCTACACGCGGTCCGAGGCGTACCGGCACGTCGGCTTCTTCCACCTGGTCGTGACCGAGGACGCCGCGGCCGCCGTCGAGCACCTGCGGCGGTCGCTGGACCTGCGGGCGGAGCTGGGCGACCCGCGGCTGCTGGCGAGCGCGTCGCTGTCGCTCGGCCAGGCGCTGCTCGTCGCCGGCCGTCGGGAGGAGGGGCTGGCCGCCCTGCGCGACGCCGTCGACCGCGCGGCGGCGGCCGGGCTGCGGGCCTCGTGGGCCGACGGCGCGGCCGACTGGCTGCGCCGCGCCGAGGCCGGGGAGACCCCGTCGTTCACTCGTAGATAGGCCTGATGTATGGCCGCTGACAATCTCTAGTACGTATGGCGGCGGCCAAAGGATTGACCTGATTCCGGATCAATCCCTCCGCACCGCGGTGGCGTATTCGCTGATAACAACACCACTGCGGAAGGGAAGGGATATGTCCAGGCCCTTGATTGTGTCTGCGCTCGCGCTCACGCTCGTTCTTGCAGCGTGTGGCGGTGACGACGACGCGAGTACGACGTCCGGGGACGGCGGCGGACCGTCCGTCGAGATCCTCGAACCGGCCGACGGCGCCGAGCTCGGCGTGCCGTTCACGTTCGTCGTGGAATCCAGTGAGGAACTCGGCACCACGGAGAGCGGGAATCACCACGTCCACCTCTATTTCGACGGCGACGACAGCTCCTATGAGGTGATCGAATCCGGTAACGGCGAGGAACACGAGATCACCGCCGACTCCGCCGCGCTCGACGGGCTGGAGCCCGGCGAGCACACGATGAACGTCTCGCTGCGCAACGCCGACCACTCCGCGGCCGGCGCCGAGGCGGAGATCACGGTGACCGTGGGGGAGGGCGGCTCGTCCGGCTCCTCCGACGACGGTGATGACGGCGAGGAGGACGACGAGGAGGCGCCGCCGGACTATGACTACTGAGCCGCGCCGCACCGTCGAGCGCAACAACGCCCGGACCCGCTGGCTGCACGCCGCCGTCTACACGACCGTGCTGGTGCTGCTGCTGACCGGCTGGTGGCTGACGCTCGGCCAGGAGGGCCGCCCGAGCCCGCTGTCGTCGCTGACCGGATGGTCCGACGCGGAACTGCACACGGCGATCGGCTGGGTGTTCGCCGGGATCGCACTGCTCGGCATGGTCGTGGGGTGGCGGGCGGCGCGGACGCTGCTGACCGACTCGGTGCGGTTCCGGCGCAGCGACCTGCACTGGCTGGTCCGCTGGCCGCGGGCGGTCGTGACCGGGCGGTTCGCCCGGCACGAGGGGCACTTCGACCCGGGCCAGCGGGTGGCCAACCTGGTGCTCGTCGTGCTGCTGCTCTCCCTGGTGGTGACCGGGATCGGGCTGTGGACGGTGTCCGGAGGGCCGGTGTTCGTCTGGTTCAACCGCCTGCACCGGTGGGCGACCTACCTGGTCACGCCGGTGATCGCCGGCCACATCCTGATCGCGTCCGGCGTCCTGCCCGGCTACCGCGGCGTGTGGCGCGCGATGCACCTGGGCGGGCGGCTGCGCCGTCGCGACGCTGCCCGGGTCTGGCCGGCCTGGCTGGAGCGGAAGGACGACGACGCGCGGCGCCCACCTGAGCGCTGACGGCGTCAGGGCGCCGTGAGCGGCTCGGCCGCGTAGGCGTCATGCAGCAGGGCGACGAAGTCCGGCGCGGCTGGCACCTGGACGTCGCCGATGCGGTGCACCGCGACGCCGGGCGTCCACGAGTTCATCACCACGGCGCCGGCGAGCGCCGGGAGGTCGCTGGGCCGGACCTCGGCGTCGCGCTGCGGCACCCCGCGGGCGGCCAACTGCCGCCGCAGGATGCCCATGGTGATGCCGCCGAGCACGTCGGCGACCGGCCAGACCACCGCCGTCCCGTCCCAGAAGGCGAGGTTCCAGATCGACGCCTCAGTGAGCCGGCCGTGCCGGTCCACGAACGCGGCGTCATCGAAGCCGGTGGCGGTCGCGCGGCGCAGCGCGTGGGTCTTGGCGACCTCGCCGGTGTGCTTCACGGCTGCCAGGTAACGTTCGTACTCGACGACGGCGAGCGCCAGCGGACCGGCCGGTGCGGTCGCCGGCGGGCTCGTGCGCACGAGCAGGTCGAGGTCGCCGCCGTCGGCCGGCCTGAACTCCGCGCCCGACGCGTACACCGTCGCCGTCAGCGACACGTCCGCCGGACCGGCCGCAAGCGCCGTCCGCAGGTGGGTGCGGACCTCGTCGTCGGGCAGGGCGCGGCCGAACAGCTCCAGGGAGGCGACGCGGAGCCGGTCGAGGTGCAGGTCGAGGCCGCGGATGCGCCGGTCGCGGGCCTGTGCGGCGGTGAAGTGGGCATAGCCGGCGAAGGCCAGCGGCGCGAGGTCGTCGGCCGTCGCGGTGCGGCCGTTGCGGTGCACGATCATGTACTGACCGTAAGGGTTGACACCGGTGTGAAGGTCAAGCCCGCGGCCGGTCGCGTCGTCTAGGCTGCCGGATCATGCGCTGGTGGAACCGCGAGTCGTCCCGGCAGTTGCTGCCGATGCCCGCCGTGCTGTTGTGCCTGCTGGTGCCGGGCGATGCGATCGTGCAGCTCCTCGCCGCCTGGGACATCTACGCCATCGGCTACCTGACGCTGACCTGGCTGGCCGTGCGCCGCCGCGAGCTGTCGGCCCTGCGCGAGGTGGTCCGCGACGCGCACCCCGAGCGGCAGCCGTTCCTGCGCCTGCTGACGTCGTCGCCGGACGAGCTCGCCCAGGGCGCCGCCGCCTTCGCCATGATCGCGACGGTCATCGCAATGCCGCAGGCGCGGACGCTCGGCACGTCACCGGGCCTGGTGCTCACCATCTGCATCGTGGCGGTCGCCAGCTCGTGGGTCACCCTGCACACCGGCTTCGTCATCGCGTACCTGAGCACATACCTGGAGCGGGGCGGGCTCGAGTTCCCGGGCGACGACGAGCTCGGGCTGACCGACTTCGCCTACTTCGCGTTGGCGGTCGGCACCACGTTCGGCACCACCGACGTCACCGTCACGAGCCGCGTGATGCGGCGCCGGGTGCTCATCCACGGAGTGCTGGCGTTCTTCTTCAACACCCTCATCCTCGCCGTGGCCGTCACGATCGTGACGACCTATATCGCGAGCTCCTGACCGGCGCGGACGGCGTCAGCCCGCCGCATCGCCTCGCGGTAGATCGGGCCCTCGCGGATCGGCAGCGCGTTGATCACCCCGCGCAGCCCCAGGATGGTGAGCGAGGCCGCGACGTCGGTCGTCGGGAGGCCGGGCAGCCGGTACAGGCGTCGCGCCCAGCGGGGGAGCAGCGCCATCGCCGTCGTCGCCAGGCCCAGCCAGGCCGGCCGGCCGATGGCGAGGACCTTCGTCGGCATTGGCGGGACGGTGAGGAAGCGGGCGACGTCGCGGGCCTCGCGGGTGAGCCTGAGCTCGGGCCGGATGGTGCGGTAGAACTCCTCGACGGCGGCCGCACCGGCAGGGACGGTGTCCGGGTCGAGGCCGACCAGGGCGGCGGCGCGGGTCTGCTCGGTGTAGTAGCGGTCGATATCGTCGTCGGTGAGGCCGATGCGGGCCCGTCGCGCGGTCGACACGAACGACTCGACCTCGGTGACGTGGATCCAGCGCAGCAGCTGCGGGTCGTCGACGCGGAACTCCTCGCCGGTGACGGTGTCGTGCGCGCGCAGGCGGTCGTGGATGCGGCGGACTCGGCGGCCGGCCCGCTCGGCCTGCTCCGTGGTGCCGTAGACGACGGTGCCGACGTACTCGGCGGTGCGCATGAGCCGCGGCCAGCAGTCGCGCCGGATGTCGGAGTTCTGCACGACCCCGGCGACGGCGCGCGGGTGCAGCGCCTGCAGGTAGAGGGCGCGGATGCCGGCCAGCCAGAGCACCGGCTCGCGGTGCACGCGCCAGCTCACGCTGTCCGGGCCGAACAGGCCGAGGTCGTCAGCCATGGCGGAACTCCGCCCGCCACCACCGCTGCTCCAGCCGCTCGACGGCGACCGGGTTCAGCCCGTCCTGCGCGAAGGCCTGGATCTCCGCCCGGGTGAGCGGCCACGGCGGTCCGTCCTCGGGCGCGGTGTCTGCCACGACCGCGATGACCAGCAGCGTCCCGCCGGGCGCGACGAACCCGGCCACCGAGGCCGTCGCCGGCGGGTGGAACGGCGGCGGCATCGACTGCACCGTCATGACCTCGACGACCAGGTCGAACGCGTGCCGCCACTGCGGCGGCGGGTCCAGCAGGTCGGCCGTGCGGTAGTCGACGGCCGAGCCGGGGAAGCGTGCCTCGACCGCGGCGACGGCGCTGGGGGAGATGTCGAACGCGGTGGTGGCCATGCCACGGGCGGCGAGGAACTCGGCGTCGAACCCGGGACCGAACCCGGCCACCAGGGCCTTGCCGCCGAGCTCACGGCCGTCGGCCCAGTCGACCAACAGCGGATGCGGTGCGCCCCGGTCCCACGGCACCACGGCGGCGCCCTCGGCCGCGGCGGCGTAGAGGCGCTCGAACCAGCCGGTCGGGTCGTCGGCCGCGAGCGACACGGCCGCCAGCCGCCGCGCCGCCTCGTCGGGGTCCTCGGTGCTCATCGCCTCAGCCTAGGTCGCGGTCCGGCTGCGCGGATCCCTCGCTGGGGTGAGCCGGGGCGGCTACGGGTGCCGGCCGGTCGCGACGGCGTGGCAGACGAGGTCGAGCAGCCGGGCCTGCTGGTCCGGCGACGCGGACGTCAGGGCGACACCGCGGACGAGCGCCAGCAGGTCGGCCGCCGTCACGTCGGTCCGGACCTCGCCGGCTCGCTGCGCCGCCGTGAGCAGCCCGGCCACCGCCGCGCGCACCGACGCGTACCAGTCGCCGTCGGCGTCGGCGGCGAGCGCCAGTTCGCGGGTGTGCGCCAACTGCGTCGCCAGCGCCCGCAACCACGCGTGCAGCGCGTCGGCCGGCGCCTCCTGCTCGCGCAGCAGCTCCGCGTAGTCCCACAGCGCCGTCAGCTCGTCGACGTAGACGGCGGCCAGCAGCGCGCGGCGGGTGGGGAAGTGGCGGTACAGCGTGGCGTTGCCCACCCCGGCGCGCCGGGCGATGTCGTCGAGCGGTGCGTCCGGGCCGGCCTCGGCGAACACCTTCGCCGCCGCCGTCACCAGCGCCTCCCGGTTGCGCCGTCCGTCCGCCCGCATGTCCGCCCGCCCGTCGATGTGGGGAGTTCCCCGGATCTTCCGGAGAACTCCCCACATATGCTCTCAGACGCGGCTGAGCCTAGCGCGTGTCATCGATGACATGCTGCGGTTGTCATTGATGACATCAGCCGTCGTTCTGCGGGTTCTCTGCACCCGGGCCGATGGGGCCGAAACCGCGCAGGCCGGCGGCGGACGGGGACCTCCCCGGAACCAGCGGGGCGATCTGCGGCACCGCGTGCGGCCGGGCCCCCGGCCGGTACTCCAGCGGCGGCGCGTCGCCGGGCACCTGCTGGCCGTTCGTCTGCTGCTCCAGCGCGTAGCCCATCCCGAGGATTGCCGCGTCGTCCCACGCCCGGCCGACCAGCTGCATCGAGATCGAGTAGCCGTGCGGGCTGGTGCCCACCGGCACGACCACCGTCGGCAGGCCGACGTTCGAGGTCAGGACTCCGGTGCCGCGGTCGGCGGTGAGCTGGTTGCCGGACGCGTCGTTGTTGTACATGTCGCTGATGAAGCCTGGGTAGACGACGGCGTCGACGTCGGCCGCGTCCATCCAGCCGGCGATCGTCTCCTTGTACTGCGCCCGGTACGCCAGCCAGGCGTCGACCTGCTCCGGCGTCATCCGCGGGGTGTCGCGCAGCGCCCGCTGGTTGTAGGGGAGCACCAGCGGGGAGGACAGCAGCGCGTCGCCGTCCGGGTACGGGAAGTCGTCGTGCAGCTCGATGTAGCGGGCCCAGCCCTCCTCGCTGCGGCTCCCGGCCGGGGACTGCCCGCCGGAGGGCGGCGCACCCAGCTCGACCATCGTCGCGCCGGCCGCTTCCAGGTCGGCGAAGTGCGCCAGGACGGCCGCGCCGGTGCCGTCGTCGGCGTAGGAGGAGACGAACGACGACGGCAGGTAGCCGATCCGCAGGCCCGCCAGGGCACCGGCGTCCAGGTGCGCCGTCCAGTCGGCCGGCCGGTGGGCGTCCGCCTCGGCCGTCAGCGGGTCCAGCGGGTCCGTCCCGGTGGTCGCGTTGAGCAGGTGGGCGAGGTCGGTGACGGTGCGGGCGATCGGGCCGCCGTAGTCCTGCGCCCAGCTCAGCGGCATGATGCCGCGCAGGCTGGCCATGCCGTCGGTGCCGCGGAACGTCGTCATGCTGTTCCCGGTCGACGGCGCGTAGAGCGACACGCCGGTCTGGCTGCCCAGGGCGCCGGCCGCCATGCTCGCCGAGACGGCGACCGCGGACCCGCCGCTGGAGCCAAACGACGTCTTCGACGGGTAGAGCGCGTTCCAGACCTGGCCCCAGCCGCTCTCGCTGTAGCCGCCGGAGTTGGCGAACTCGCTCAGGTTGGCCTTGCCGATGATGACGGCGCCGGCGTCGCGCAGCCGTTCGACCTGGTAGGCGTCGGTCTCCGGCTGCCAGCCCTCGAGTGCCAGGGTGCCGCCGGTGGTCGGCATGTCCTTGGTGTCGTAGAGGTCCTTGATCGCGATCGGGACGCCCAGCAGCTCGCCGGTCTCGCCGCGGGCCCGGGCCCGGTCGGCGGCGCGGGCCTGCGCCATGGCGTCGTCGGCGACGTCGATGAAGGCGTGGGAGCCGAGCGGACCGCCGTCGTAGACCGCGATCCGGTCCAGGTAGGCGCGGGTGATCTCGGCCGACGTCGTCACCCCGGCGTCGAGGTCGCGCAGCAGCTGGTCGATGGAGGCGTTGACGACGTCGTACGACGAGGTCGTGTAGGCCGCGGCCTGCGGGCCGGGCGACGGTGTCGCGAGCACCGGGGTCGACGGGCAGCGCGCGACGCCGAGCAGCGACCGGTCCCAGTTCCGTAGCGTGCAGCGCTCCAGGGTGGTCAGCCCGGCGAGGTCCGGCTTCGCGGCCAGCCCGGTGAGCTGCTCGGCGGCGGCGTCCCGTGCTCCGGCGCCGGTCGCGCCGACCGTCACGAACCGGGCCAGCGACAGCGTCTCGCGCGGCCGCACGGTGAACGTGCTGACGTAGCCCTGGAAGTTCGCCTCGTGCCCGGCGGTCGCCATCGGCGTCTCGAACGGGTCGCGTTGCTGGTTGCCGGTGCGGTCCAACGGCACGGCGGCGCCCGGCGTGCCGAGCACGACGCCGACCGGCCGCTGCGCCGGGTTCGGGGTGGCGGCCAGCGTCCACGCGTCCTGCCCGTCGACGACGGCGTCGCCGCTGGACGTCGCGCGGATGGCGCCCTGGTTCTGTGCGGCGCCGTAGCCCAGTGAGCCGCCGAACGACACCTCGACGGTCACCGGCGCGCGGCCGGTGTTGGTGAACGTGTCGAAGAACCGCGCCCAGGCGTCCGGGCCGTCCACCGTCACGTCGCGGGCGATGCGGACGTCGCCCAGCTGCACCGACCGGGTCGACTCGAACGTGTCGACGCCATCGAACGTGAGACCGAAGCCGCGCATCATCTCCCCGTTGAGCCGCGGTTCGGCGGCGCCGGCCGGCCCGGTCACGCGGACGAAGATGTTGCCGAACCCCTCGACCGGCGCGTTGCTCACCGCGCGGATGCTGCCGGTGTCCAGCCCCGGCGGCGCGGCGTCATGCACCTGCCACGTCGCGCCGTTGCCGGCCGGAACACTGGTGACGGCGCCCGTGGGCGCCGCCGGCAGCAGAACGGCCGCGGCCAGCGCGACGGCGGCGAGCCCGCCCGCCGTCACCCGGACCCTCGACATGCTGTGCGGCATGTGGTCCCTCTCTGATGGATAGAAGATCACCTGTGTCGGCGGTGAAACCCCACCAGTCGGGCATTGCGGACCGGTTTCCGGCCGGTCGCGGCGGTGTTAGGAGGACCCGGACGCCACGGTGAAGTCGACCTTCAACGCGTACCGCTCGGCGATGTAGCGGCTGACGGTGTGTTCCAGGGGCGCGCCGTGCTGGTCGACGATGGTCCGCGTCTCGACCAGCATCGGCGTACCCGGGTCGACGCCCAGAACGGCGGCGTCGGAACCGGCGGTGCCCGCGGACAGCACGGACGAGCCGAGTGTCGGCCGCAGCCCCAGCCGGCGGAGCGCCTGATGCAGCGAGCCGGACTCCAGGTCGGCGTCGAGCAGCCGTTCCAGTGACGCCGGGAACGCCGCCCGCTCGATCGCGATGGGCACGTCGTCGGCCAGCCGCACGCGCGTGATGCCGACGACGACCGCGCCTGCGGCCGCCACCTCGTCGCCGGTCGCCGGGCGGAGGCCGGCCTCGAGCAGCCGCGATCGCGGCGTGCGCCCGGCGGCGACCATCTGGTCGTGGAAGCTGAGCAGCGTGCCGACCGGCCGGACCGCAGCGGCCGCCCGCACGAACGTCCCGCGGCCGGGGACCCGTTCCAGCCGCCCGTCGCGCTGCAGCCCGGCCAGCGCCTGGCGCACCGTCATCCGGGCGACGCCGAACTCGCGGGCGAGCTCCTGCTCGGACGGGAACGGGTCGCCGTCGGCGGCGGCTTCCGCACGGGCGCGCAGGCGCTTCTCGATGCGTTCGTACAGCGGTTGCGGAGCGGGCACATCATCAGTCTAGGCTGTCTAGACCGTTATTACCGAAGGAGCGCCCGTGTCCGTCACCGAGATCGAGGCCCCGCCCTACGCCGGCCCGCTGCCGTCCGTCGGCACGGTCGCGAAGCTGATCGACCACTCGCTGCTCCGGCCCGAGCTGACCAGGGACGACGTCCTTGCCGGGCTGGCGACGGCGGGGGAGTACGACACCGCGTCGGTGTGCGTGCGGCCGGCCGACGTCGCGCTGGCGGCCGCTGAGCTGCGGGGGAGCGGGGTCGTCGTCGGCACCGTCGTCGGCTTCCCGCACGGCAGTACGACCACTGCCGCGAAGGCGTCCGAGACGGCCGAGCTGGTGGCACACGGCGCGGGGGAGATCGACATGGTGATCGACATCGGGCGGCTGCGCGAGGGCGACGTCGCGTACGTCGAGGACCAGATCGCCGCCGTGGTCGCGGCCGCCGGCGGCCGGCCGGTGAAGGTCATCCTCGAGAACGTCTTTCTCACCGATGAACTGAAGATCACCGGTTGCCAGGCGGCGGAGCGGGCCGGCGCGGCGTACGTCAAGACCAGCACGGGGTTCGCCGCCGGCGGCGCCACCGCCGCGGACATCGCCCTCATGCGGCGCAGCGTGTCGCCGTCCGTCGGCGTGAAGGCGGCCGGCGGCGTGCGCACGCTCGACGCGCTGCTGGCGCTGCGCGACCTCGGCGCCACCCGGTTCGGCGCGACGACGACCGCGGCCATGCTCGACGACCTCCGGCGGCGGCTGACCGGCACCGCTGACGCGGGGTGACCGGTCAGGAATCGAGAAGCGCCGCCGAGCCGGGCGCGCCTAGCGTGACCGGCATGGACCTCTCGATTCAGGCGAGCTTCCTGCCGCACGACGACCCGGAGACGGCGGTCGTCTTCTACCGCGACATCCTCGGCTTCGAGGTCCGCAACGACGTCGGCTACGAGGGCATGCGATGGATCACCGTCGGCCCCGTCGGCCAGCCTGGCACGTCGATCGTTCTCGAGCCACCGGCGGCCGACCCGGGCGTGACCGAACACGAGCGCCGTACCATCTCCGAGATGATGGCGAAGGGCAGCTATGCGGGAATCCTCCTGTCGACCCCCGACCTCGACGGCGTCTTCGGCCGCCTGGAGGCCAGTGGGGCGGAGATCGTCCAGGAACCCATGCAGCAGCAGTGGGGCGGCCGCGACTGCGCGGTCCGCGACCCCGCCGGGAACCTCATCCGCATCAGCGAACTGCGCTGAGCACGCCGGCCCACGTACACAGATGGAGACACCATGACCGACGCGTCCACGCCGCACGCCGCCGACAGCCACGACCTCATCCGGGTGCAGGGCGCGCGCGAGAACAACCTGCGCGACGTCAGCATCGAGATCCCGAAGCGCCGGCTGACGGTGTTCACCGGCGTGTCCGGCTCGGGCAAGAGCTCGCTGGTGTTCGAGACGATCGCGGCCGAGTCGCAGCGGATGATCAACGAGACGTACAGCGCCTTCCTGCAGGGCTTCATGCCGACGCTGTCCCGGCCCGACGTCGACCTGCTGGAGGGCCTGACGACGGCGATCATCGTCGACCAGGAGCGGCTGGGCGCGAACCCGCGCTCGACCGTCGGCACCGTCACCGACGCCAACGCCATGCTGCGCATCCTGTTCAGCCGGCTGGGGGAGCCGCAGATCGGGCCGCCGCCGGCGTTCTCGTTCAACGTCCCCGCCCGCAAGGCCAGCGGCGTCATGACATCGGCCACCGGGGAGAAGACCATCGTGCGCGACGCGATCTACCACGGTGGCATGTGCGCGCGGTGCGAGGGCCGCGGCAGCGTCTCCGACATCGACCTCACCCAGCTCTACGACGACACCAAGTCGCTCAGCGAGGGGCCGTTCACGATCCCCGGCTACAACGCCGACGGCTGGAACGTCCGCATCTTCGCCGCCTCGGGGTTCTTCGACCCGGACAAGCCGATCAACCAGTACAGCGCGAAGGAGCTCGACGACCTTCTGCACAAGAAGGCGACGAAGATCAAGTTCGAGAACATGAACCTCACCTACGAGGGGCTAATCCCGCGGATCCAGAAGTCGTTCCTGTCCAAGGACGTCGACTCGCTGCAGCCGCACCTGCGCGCGTTCGTCGAGCGCGTCGCGACGTTCACCGCCTGTCCCGAGTGCGGCGGCACCCGGCTCAACGCGCCGGCGCTGTCCGCGCGGGTCAAGGGCATCAACATCGCCGAGGCGTGCGCGATGCAGATCACCGACCTCGCCGAGTGGATCCGCGGCCTCGACGAGCCGTCGGTGGCGCCGCTGCTGACGGCGCTGGGCGCCAACCTCGACTCGTTCGTCGAGCTTGGGCTCGGCTACCTCAGCCTCGTGCGGCCGTCCGGCACGCTGTCCGGCGGCGAGGCGCAGCGGATCAAGATGCTGCGCCACCTCGGGTCGTCGCTGACCGACGTCACGTACGTGTTCGACGAGCCCACCATCGGGCTGCACCCGCACGACATCCAGCGGATGAACGACCTGCTGCTGCGGCTGCGCGACAAGGGCAACACGGTGCTCGTCGTCGAGCACAAGCCCGAGACGATCGTCGTCGCCGACCACGTCGTCGACCTCGGCCCCGGCGCGGGCTCCGGCGGTGGGGAAGTGGTCTTCGAGGGCACGGTCGACGACCTGCGCGGCACCGACACTGTCACCGGCCGGCACCTGGACGACCGCGCCGTGGTGAAGCCGTCCGTGCGTACGCCGTCGGGCACCATGGAGGTCCGCGGCGCGTCGGCGCACAACCTGCAGGACGTCGACGTCGACATCCCGCTCGGCGTGCTGGTGGTCGTCACCGGCGTCGCGGGCTCGGGCAAGAGCTCGCTGATCCACGGCTCGGTGTCCAAGCGCGAGGGCGTCGTCGCCATCGACCAGAGCGCGATCAGGGGTTCCCGGCGCAGCAACCCGGCCACGTACTCCGGTCTGCTCGAGCCGATCCGCAAGGCGTTCGCCAAGGCCAACGGCGTCAAGCCGGCGCTGTTCAGCGCGAACTCCGAGGGCGCCTGCCCGGAGTGCAACGGCGCCGGCGTCATCTACACCGAGCTCGGTTTCATGGAGACGGTCTCGACGCCGTGCGAGGAGTGCGGCGGAAAGCGGTTCCAGGCTGCGGTGCTGGAGTACACGCTGGGCGGCCTGAACATCGCCGAGGTGCTGGACCTGCCGGTGGCCGAGGCGCACGCCTTCTTCGCCGACGGCGAGGGCAAGGTGCCCGCGGCGGCCGCGATCCTGTCCCGCCTCGAGGACGTCGGCCTCGGTTATGTCAACCTGGGCCAGCCGCTGACCACCCTGTCCGGGGGAGAACGGCAGCGGCTCAAGCTGGCCAACCAGATGGGCGAGAAGGGCGACGTCTACGTCCTCGACGAGCCCACCAGCGGCCTGCACCTCGCCGACGTCGAGCAGCTGCTCGGGCTGCTGGACCGGCTGGTCGACTCGGGCAAGTCGGTGATCGTCATCGAGCACCACCAGGCGGTCATGGCGCACGGCGACTGGATCATCGACCTCGGCCCGGGCGCCGGCCACGACGGCGGTCAGATCGTCTTCGAGGGCACGCCGGCCGATCTCGTCGCGGCGCGGTCCACGCTGACCGGTGAGCACCTGGCCGACTACGTGGGCGCCTGACGCCGGATCGGTCAGGGATCGGTCAGGAATCGAGAAGCGGGCCCGTCTCCGGTCGCCGTAGCGTGATGGTGTAGCCACGAACCACGAAGGAGAACATCATGTCGCTGCAGGTCAGCGTGGTCATGCTGGGGGTCCAGGACTTCGACCGCGCCAAGAAGTTCTATGTGGAAGGCATGGGCGCGACGCTCGACCAGGACCACCCGGGCTTCGCCCGGCTGGCGCTCGGTGACGGGTCGGCGCTGGCGCTGTACCACTGGGCGGCCGTCGCCAAGGACGCCGGTGTGCCCGCCGACGGGTCCGGCTTCCGCGGCTTCTCGCTGCACTACATCGCCGACACCCGCGAAGAGGTCGACACCGTCTTCCAGGCCGCCGAGGCCGCCGGCGCGACCATCCTCAAGCCGGCGACGCCCGCCGAATGGGGCGGCTACTCCGGCACGTTCAGCGATCCGGACGGCTACCTGTGGAAGGTCGCGACCAACGCCTGAGCCGACGCGCTTGCTGATGCGGCATCGCCTCCTTACCATGAGGTAAGGAGGCGATGCTGCGTGACGTCTGCGACCATGACGACCAAGGGGCAGATCACGATTCCGAAGCAGATCCGGAAGGAGCTGGGACTGGTGCCAGGTGCGCGCGTGACGTTCACCCGCAACGAGGACGGCGACTACGTCCTCAGTCGGCGGGCTCGTAGCGTCACGGAGCTCAAGGGGCGGCTGCGGTACACCGGTGAGCCGAAGACGTTGGACGAGATGGACGCCGGCATCGCACGGGGCGCCACCGAGTCGCCATGATGATCGGCGTCGACACCAACGTCCTGGTGCGCTACCTGACGCAGGACGACCCGGCTCAGGCGCCGATCGCCACCAAGGCGCTCGAGAGCCTGACCGTCCGGCGGCCCGGCTATCTGGGTGTCGTGACCCTGGTCGAGACCTCTTGGGTGCTGAGACACACCTACGGTTTCGACGCTCAGGACGTCACGAGCGCCCTGAGCGACCTCGTGAACGCCGACGAGTTCGTCGTCGAGAATCCGGCGGTGGTCGACCGGGCGCTGAAGGCAGCGTCCGGAGGCGCCGACTTCGCAGATGCCGTCATCGCCGAGACCGCACGCCAGGCGGGCTGTGAGCACACCGTGACGTTCGACCGACGGGCGGCGAAGGCCGTGGATATGCGGCTCCTAACGTAACGCCGATAATGCACATTATGTCAAGTAGTTGAGAGGCGAAGGCCGGAAGGGGTTGCGCCGGGCACTCCCCTCCGCGGATCGATCGGCCGACTAGCATCCAGGTCCTGTGCAGATCGTCACCTTCATGCGCGACTCCAGTCGGTAGGTCCGGCCGCCCTCGGTGTACGTGATCTCCACACCGTCGATCCTTGACGTACCAAGTCGGCCGGGCCGCAAACCGACGACCAGGTCATGGCCGCCGCCGGCCGGGATGACCGCCCCCACCGCATCGACCCGCTGCCGCCAGGTGGGCGCATGGTTGGCCCAGTGTTCGTCGTCCGTCTCTGGCGGATACGGACCACCGATGAAGAATCGCCCCGGCACCACATGCGCCGCCTCCAGCGTGAGCCCGTCGGAGTTCAGCAGCCCCACGTGAGTGATCGTGACGGCCCGAGCTCCGTCGTTCGGCAGCATGTAACTGATGGTCACCGGGCCGCCGTCCCGAGATCGCTGGCCGACCTCGCCGGCAAGCCCGGCCAGCGGACCGTCCTCGACGACGCCGGCGGCGCAGAACGCCGCCACCGCCACGACGGCCGTCAGAACGATCGTTCGAGCCCACCTGATCGGCACCGCTGCCTCCCCCGGATGTCACGTCAGCCTAGCGGCGCGCTGCATTGCGGGGAACTACTCGAACGGGATCGCCTCGATGCGGCCCATGTTCTGCTCGCCCCAGTCCCCCAGCGGCGCCAGCGCGTCGTTGAGTGACCGGCCGAACTCGGTGAGCGAGTACTCGACCTTCGGCGGGACCTGCTGGAACACCTCGCGGTGCAGCAGCCCGGCCGTCTGCATCTCGCGCAGCTGCAGGATCAGCATGCGCTCGCTGATGGTGCCGACCGTCCGGCGCAGTTCGCCGAAGCGCAGCGGGCCGTCCTGGAGGGCGAACAGGATGAGGCCCTTCCACTTGCCGCCCATGACGGCGACTGCGGCGTCGAGTCCGCAGGTGAACGTCCGCCCGGCCATCTGACCTCCTTGCATACAAGGCTGTGGGTACCGAACAGAATTGTAGGTACTTGTGGATCCGTGGGTGCAACCCGCAGCATCGTGGGCATGACACACCACGAACCCGCCGCGGTCACCGTCCTCGGTCTCGGCTCGATGGGCGCCGCGCTGGCCGGCGCGTTCCTCGCCGCCGGGCACCCGACGACGGTGTGGAACCGCACGCCGGAGAAGGCCGCGCCGCTGGTCGCCGCCGGCGCCCAGCACGCACGCACCGTCGACGCCGCCGTGGCGGCGAGCCCGCTCGTCGTCGCGTGCCTGACGGGGTACGACGACACCCGCCGGATCCTCGAGCCCGCGACGGCGACGCTGGCCGGCCACACGCTGGTCACGCTCAACAGCGGCACGCCCGCCGACGCCAGCGAGCTCGCCGAATGGGCGGCAAGCAACGGCGTCCGCTTCCTCGACGGCGCGGTCAAGGACGTGCCGGAGGCGGTCGGCGGGCCCGGCACGCTGCTCTACTACGCCGGCGACGCGGAGGTCTTCGCCGAGCACGCGCCGACGCTGCGGGCACTCGGCGGCGACACCGTCCTGCTGGGCGGCGAGCCTGACCTCGCCAAGTTCTACGAGTCCGCGGTCGGCGCCACGCTGCTGCCCGCGCTGGTCGGCTTCTTCGCCGGCGCCGCCGCGGCCCGCACCCGCGGGATCGCCGCCGCCGACCTGGTCCCCTACGCCGTCCGCTGGCTGCAGATGATCGGTGAGATCGTGCCCGTCTTCGCCGCCGAGATCGACGCCCGCGACTACAGCGCCGGTGCGTCGTCGGTGAACCTGTTCGTGGCCGGGGCCGACGTGGACCTCGAGTTCGCCCGCGAGGCGAAGGTCGACGACGCGTGGCTGCGACCGCTGCACGACCTGGTGCGCAAGGCCGCGGCCGCCGGTCACGGAGAGGACAGCATCGCCGCGCTCACCGAGGTGCTCCGGACCGCGTAGGCGCGTAGGCCCGCTCAGCCGAGCAGGTGCGCGACGGCGTCGTCGGTGCGGCCGGCGCCGTAGACGCGCAGCAGCTCGGCGATCTCCGGGTGGTCGGGCGCGACGCGGTCGGCGGCGGCGAGGTAGTCAGGCGCCGACGCGACGCGGCGGAACAGGCTCTGGATCTGCTCGGCGGTCTCGCGCGTCGACGCGCGCCGGGTGGTCGCGCCGGTGAGCAACTCCCCCGGCCCGCCGGCCGCCTCGATCCGCGTGATGGCCTCGGCGACGGTCAGCCGCCCGGCCGCGACGGCATCGGTCGCCTCGACCATGACCCGCAGCCGCTCGACCGCCGACGGGTTGCCGAGCTTGATCCGCTGCCCGCTCACCAGCTGCGACAGCATGGGCGCGGAGATGCCGAGCAGCGCCGCCACCCTCCCCTGCGTCAGGCCCAGCGTCGCCCGGCAACGATCGACGACGGCGCCCAGCGGCTCGCCGTAGATCTCGCGCTGCGCCGCGCGACTGGCGTCGACGTCGGCCACGTGCCCTCCCACCATTTGCACCCGTAAAGCTGGAACCATGTTGACACGCACGCGTTCTTCGGTCCAGACTCGACCTGAGTTTGCAACTGCAAATCGGCTCGGGAGTGAGTATGGGACGTCTTGCCGCCGCCCTCGCGGCCGCCGCTGCGGTCGTCGCCGCGATCACCGTCGTCGCGCCCGTCCAGGCCGCCGCGGAGTCGGTCGATCCGGGCAGCCGGATGATGTTGGTGCTGGACTCGTCCGGGTCGATGGCCGAGGCGACGCCGTCTGGCGGGACCCGCATCGATGCAGCCAAGGACGCGTTGCGCGAGGTCATCGGCGGGCTGCCGGAGGACCAGGAGGTCGGCCTGCGGGTCTATGGCGCGGAGGTGTTCTCGCAGAACGACCCCGGCGCGTGCACCGACTCGCAGTTGATCGTCGAGCCCGGCACCGGCAACCGCGACCAGCTCACGTCGGCGTTGGACGGGTACGAGCCCTACGGCGAGACCCCGATCGGGTACGCGTTGCAGGAGGCCGGCAAGGACCTCGGCACCGAAGGACCGCGCACCATCGTGCTCGTCTCCGACGGCGAGCCCACCTGCGCACCCGACCCGTGCACGGTCGCCACCGAACTGGCCGGCGACGGCGTCGACGTGCGCATCGACGTCGTCGGCCTCGACGTCGACCAGACCGCCCGGGACAAGCTGCGCTGCATCGCCGAGAACGGCCACGGCACCTACTACGACGCCGAGGACGCCGACGACCTCGTCCGCTCCCTCGACGTCTCCACCACCCGCGCCTCCCGCCCGTTCGACCTCACCGGCACCCCCGTCCAAGGCACCGCCACACCCGACGACGCGCCCACCATCACCACCGGCCAGTACCTCGACACGATGCCTCTCAACGACGGCCTCTGGTACCGGGTCGAACGGACGCCTCCGAACAGCACCATCCACGTCGGCGTCGCCCACCAGTCCGACGACATCGGGAACTCCGGCTCCTGGGCATGGATCAGGCTCTACGTGAACCCCGATGAAGCCGAGTGCGCGAGCGCCAGCACGTTCCCGCTCGGCAACCTCGGCTACACCGCGGCCAATACCTGGAGCCCGGACCCGGAGGGTGAGTGCAACACCGCCGACGTCATCTACGTCCACGTCGACGACTCCGGCCCGCAGCCGTTCACCGGGGAGCCGGTCGAGATCGCCGTCTACGAGGAACCGCCGCTGGCCGACCCCTCCGGCCGTGACCTGGTGGCCGCTCCCGAGCAGCCCGCCTGGACGCCCCTGGACGTCGAGGACCCGGTCGCCGACGTCGTGCCCGGAACGTCGATCTCCAACTCCCCGGTGGTGTCCGACGGCACCTACGCCTTCGACATCAACGCAGGTGAGACGCAGGTGGTCGCGATCCCGCTCGACTGGGGCCAGAACGTCCAGGTGCAGCTCGACGGCATCGTGCCCGACGAGACGAGCCTGGGCGTCGGACCCACCATCCAGATCTCCGGGCCTGTGCGCGAGGCGGGCTCGGTCGACTTCTACGGCAGCGCACCCGATGACTGGACCGACCTGTTGTGGGGCACGATCGCGGGCGGATCGCCCTTCCGCGTTGGGGCCCAGTCGCTCACCCTCGGCTACCTGAACCGGACCGAGATCAGCAATGACGCGAGCATCCCCGGCTTGCGGTACGTCCAGGTGTCCTACCCCGACGCCGGCGACCCGATGGAGTACACCCTGACGCTGAAGACCAACGGCACGGCCGGCGAAGGCGCTCCCGAGTACGCCGACGTCGACGGGCTCACTCCCCCGGGCGCCGACTCGGCGCTGGTGGACGGGTCCGGCGGCGGCTCCGCAGAGGACGAGCCCAGCGACGACGCCACGCCGGGCGACGAGGAGACCGAGGACCAGGCGCTCACCGGCGACGGTTCGGGCGGTGACGCCTCCGGCCTGCCGTGGATGCCGATCGGGCTCGGCGCCGCCGGGCTACTGGCGCTGGGTGGCGCGGGCTGGCTGGCCCGCCGCAACCGGGCGACCTCAGATGGGAGCGAGTGATGATCCGCCTTGCCACCGCAGTAGCGACCGCCGCAGCGGTCGTCGCCGTCACTGTGTTGCCGTCGGAGGCCGCGGAGGAGTCGCTTGATCCGGGTAGCCGGATGATGTTGGTGCTGGACTCGTCCGGGTCGATGGCCGAGGCGACGCCGTCCGGCGGGACCCGGATCGACGCGGCCAAGGACGCGTTGCGCGAGGTGATCGGAGGGTTGCCGGAGGACCAGGAGGTCGGCCTGCGGGTCTACGGGGCGGAGGTGTTCTCGCAGAACGACCCCGGTGCGTGCACCGACTCGCAGTTGATCGTCGAGCCCGGCACCGGCAACCGCGACCAGCTCACCTCCGCCCTCGACGGGTACGAGCCCTACGGCGAGACCCCGATCGGCAATGCGCTGCAGGAGGCCGGCAAGGACCTCGGCACCGAAGGACCGCGCACCATCGTGCTCGTCTCCGACGGCGAGCCCACCTGCGAGCCCGACCCGTGCACGGTCGCCACCGAACTGGCCGGCGCCGGCGTCGACGTGCGCATCGACGTCGTCGGCCTCGACGTCGACCAGACCGCCCGGGACAAGCTGCGCTGCATCGCCGAGAACGGCCACGGCACCTACTACGACGCCGAGGACGCCGACGACCTCGTCCGCTCCCTCGACGTCTCCACCACCCGCGCGTCGCGCCCGTTCGACCTCACCGGCACCCTCGTCCAGGGCACCGCCACACCCGACGACGCGCCCACCATCACCACCGGCCAGTACCTCGACACCTTCCCGGCGGAGGGCGGGCTCTGGTACCGGGTCGAACGGACGGCTCCGAACAGCACCATCCACGTCGGCGTCACCCACCGGAGCATCGCCTTCGGCAGCATGGGCGACTGGGTCAGCGTGAGCACCCATCACCCTGGCGACGATCCCGGCTCATTGGGCCTGTGCAGCGAGGGCTCGTCGTTCCCGTTGGGCACGCTCGGCTACACGTCGGCGACGAGCTGGGTCGAGAACGCGGACAACCCCTGCAACACCGCCGACGTCCTCTACGTCGAGGTCGCGCCGCTGAAGGGCGACCTGTCCGCCGAGCCGGTCGAGATCGTCGTCTACGAGGAGCCGCCGCTGGCCGACCCGTCCGGCGGCGACCTCTTCCCCCGGCCCCAGGAGCCGGCCTGGACTCCGATCGAGCCGGGCGAAGCCGTGACCGACGTGGTGCCAGGCACGTCCCTCTCCAACGCGCCGGTGGTGTCCGACGGCACCTACGCCTTCGACATCAACCTGGGCGAGACGCAGGTGGTCGCGATTCCGCTCGACTGGGGCCAGAACCTGCAGGCGCAGTTCGACAGCGCGCTGCCGACCGGCGAGGGCCTGGCCACCCACGGACCCACGGTCCAGATCTCCGGCCCGGTCCGGGACTACGCCATGGTGGACTTCCTCGCCAGAGAGCCCGAGAACTGGACGGGCGGAGTGTGGGGCGCGTTCCCCGAAGGCACGACGTCCTACGCCATCGGCGCCCAGTCCCAGACCGTCGGCTACCTCAACCGCAACGGCGGCGCCGGTGCGAGCATCCCCGGACTGCGCTACGTCCAGGTCTCCTTCGACACGTCGGGCGACCCGTTGCCGTACACCCTGACCCTCAAGACCAACGGCACGGCCGGCGAAGGCGCACCGGAGTACGCCGACGTCGACGGCCTCCCTCCCCCGTCGGCGGACTCGGCGCTGATCGACGGGTCCGGCGGCGGCTCCGGCGACTCGGGTGACCAGCCGAGCGGGGACGCCACGCCGGGCGACGAGCCGAGCTCCGGTGACGAGGCGACCCAGAACCAGGCCCTGACCAGCGAGGACGACGGGTCCGGCCTGCCGTGGTTGCCGGTCGGGCTGGGCGCCGCCGGGCTGCTGGCGCTGGGTGGAGCGGGCTGGCTGGTGCGCCGGAACCGGGCTACGCCAACGCCGTGACCACGGCCGCGACCAGCAGGCCGACCCCGACCACGGCGAGCGCCACCGCCGGCCACGGCACCCGACGGGCCGAGCCGCGCGCCGTGGCCGGTGGCGGGGACGCGGACGTGGGCGTCTTCGTGGCCTGCTGGAGCTCTGCCATCGGAAGCGAGGGCAGAGCACCATCGCGCGATGGAGGTCTGCCCTCGGATCCGATGGCAGAGCTCGACGGGGGCGAGACGCCGGTGGTCGGTGAGACGTCAGGGGTGGGCGAGGTGCTCGGGTCCGGGAGCGTCGGGTCCGGCGCCGGTGTGGTGGGGGCGTCGGACGTCTGAGCGGGGGCCGCGGCGGGCGGGGCCGGGACGGCAGTCGGGGCGGCGGGCGCAGTAGGGGGCGCGGTGGGGACCGGTCCGCCGGGACCCCAGCCGGCCGGCCAGGGCGGCAGCTGGTCGAAGACCTCGACCGGCTCGGCGTCCGGCCCGGGCGGCGAGACCGGCACGGCCGTCAGCGCCGCCCGCGCCTCCGCCGCGGTCGGGAACCGGGCGTCCGGGTCGGCCGCCACCAGGCGCCCGATCACGCCGGCCAGCGGCCCGGCAGGCACCGCCGCCGACGCCGCGTCGCCCGGACGCCGGCCGGTGAGCAGCTCGATCAGCACGACCCCGGCGGCGTAGAGGTCCTGGCGCGGGTCGGGGTCGGCGCCGCGGCGGGCCTCCGGGGACGAGTAGCCGGGCGTGTGCACGACCTCGGTCGTCCGGGTCAGCCGCGGCTCGTCGATGCCGGCGGCGATGCCGAAGTCGGACAGCCGCAGCACGGGCCGGCCCACGCCGGTCGCCTCGAGCAGCAGGTTGGACGGCTTGACGTCGCGGTGGACGATCCCGGCGGCATGCACCGCGGCCAGCGCGTCGAGCAGCTGGCCGCCGAGCGTGGCCGCCCACCACTCCCCCAGCGCGCCGTGGTCGGCGAGGAGGACGGCGACCGACCCGCCGGCGACGATCGGCATGACGAACAGGACGCGGCCGTCGTCGGCCCACCAGCTGGCCGGGGCGACGACGTGCGGGTGGTCGACCCGGGTCGAGGACTCGCGGACGAAGCGCAGCAGCGCCGCGCCGTCGGACTGCCGCTGCAGCTTGGCGGCCCGGAACGCGCGTTCGCGCAGGTCCCAGACCCGCCAGACGTCGCCCATGCCGCCGCGGCCGAGGATGTCGACCAGCTCGTAGCGACCCGCAAAGACCTCTCCCACGCATCGAACCCTAGCGACAACTCAGCTCTGCTGCTCCTCGTCGCGGCCCTCCGACCAGAGCGTGTGGAAGACGCCGTCGCGGTCGGTGCGGTGGTAGGTGTGGGCGCCGAAGAAGTCGCGCTGGCCCTGGGTCAGCGCGGCCGGCAGCCGCGGCGCCCGGAGCGCGTCGTAGTACGACAGCGCCGTCGCGAAGCCGGGCACCGGGATGCCCAGCCGCGTCGCCGTGGCCACGACGTTCCGCCACGCGTCCTGCGCCGCGCCCAACTCGCCCGCGAACTGCTCATCGGCCAGCAGGCTGGGCAGCGCCGCGTCCTTCGCGTACGCCGCGGTGATGCGGTCGAGGAACGCCGCCCGGATGATGCAGCCGCCGCGCCAGATGCCGGCGATGGCGCCGAGGTCCAGCGTCCACGAGTACTCCGCGCCCGCCGCCTGCAGCTGGTGGAAGCCCTGCGTGTACGACACCACCTTCGACGCGTACAGCGCCTCCTCGACCTGCGCGGCGAACCGCTCCGCCTCGTCCGCGGGCAGCGGTGACGGCGTGGGCCCGGCCAGCCCGCGGCCGACGGCCCGGAGATCGGCGTGGCCGGACAGCGACCGTGCGAACACCGCCTCGGCGATGCCGCTGACCGGGACGCCGAGGTCGAGCGCGATCTGCACCGTCCACCGCCCGGTGCCCTTCTGCTCGGCCTGGTCGAGGACGACGTCGACGAACGGCTTGCCGGTGGCGGCGTCGACGTGCGCCAGCACCTCGGCGGTGATCTCGATCAGGTAGGAGTCCAGCCGGCCGGCGTTCCAGCCGCGGAACACCTCGGCGATGCGCGCGGGCTCGTAGCCGGCGCCGTGCCGAAGCAGGTCGTACGCCTCGGCGATGAGCTGCATGTCGGCGTACTCGATGCCGTTGTGCACCATCTTGACGAAGTGCCCGGCGCCGTCGGCCCCGATGTGCGTGCAGCACGGCGACCCGTCGTCGGCCTTCGCGGCGATGGTCTCGAGCATCGGGCCGAGCGACGCGTACGACTCCACCGAGCCGCCGGGCATGATGCTCGGGCCGTTCAGCGCGCCCTCCTCACCACCGGAGACGCCGGTGCCGACGAAGTGCAGCCCGCGCTCGCGCAGCGCCGCCTCGCGCCGCCGGGTGTCGGCGAAGTGCGCGTTGCCGCCGTCGACGATCATGTCGCCGGGCTCGAGCAGCGGCGCGAACTCGTCGATGACGGCGTCGGTCGGCCCGCCCGCCTTGACCATGATCACCAGGCGGCGCGGCCGCTCCAGCGCGGCGACGAACTCCTCGGCGGTCTCGGCCGGGACGAACGTGCCCTCGTCGCCGAACTGCTCGACCAGCTCGCGGGTGCGGCTCGCCGTGCGGTTGTGCAACGCGACCGTGTAGCCGTGACGTGCGAAGTTGCGGGCGAGGTTGCGGCCCATGACCGCGAGCCCGGTGACGCCGATCTGTGCCGTTCCAGCCATCTGTGCCTGCTCCTGTCCCGAGGTGCCCTCACGCGGCCGAGCCGCAACTACGCACAGTATGCCGAGCCGGCCGACGGCCAGACCTGTCACCCGGGTGACATCAAGGACGTCACTCGGGTGACATCGCGTCCTGACGCCGCTCGACGTACCGGGCGATGCCGTCGAGAACGAGATCGAGGCCGAACCGGAAGTCGTCGCCCAGCCACTCGTCGTCGGGCTCGGCGTAGCCGTCGAACGCGTCCTGGGTGACGATGCGGGCCAGCGTCGGGTGCTCGTCGGGGTTCACGAACGTCGTCAGCATGCGGCCGTAGGCCTGGTCCCACACGGCCTGCGAGGTGCCGGTGCGCTTCTCGACGTCGGCGAGGGTGGTGGCCAGCTGCGCGTGCCCGCGCACGTAGCCGCTGAGCACCACGAGGATCCCGAGCATCTCTCCCCCGCTGAGCCCGGTGTCGTCGAGCGCGGCCAGCCCCTGCTCCATGCGCTTGATCTGGTTGGGGCCCATCGGCGGCGAGTTCAGCGGGACGTCGAGGGCCCAGCGCCGGCGCCGGTAGAGGTCGACGGTGTCGGTGGCCCACCAGCGCAGCTTGTCGCGCCACTCGGTGAGGCCGGCCGGCAGATCGGCGACGTGCATGGCGTGCTCGACCATGAGGTCGAGCAGGTCGGTCTTGCTGGGCACGTACCGGTACAGCGACATCGTCGTGTATCCGAGGTCGTCGGCCACCCGGCGCATGGACACCGCGGCCACCCCCTCCGCGTCGGCGATGGCGATGGCGGCGTCGACGATCTGCCGCACCGACAGCGCGGGCTTGGGCCCGCGGGTCGGCGGCGCCTGCACGTCCCACAGCAGGTCGAGCGTGCGGTTCGGATCGGCCTGACGCGGGTCGGTGGCCATGCTCCCCCTTCGGGTGAGGTCTCGGTGAGGTCGGTCGCTTGACGCCCATCCTAGAACTGTGTACAACATAAACCAAGCACTATACGCAATAAACAGTTTATCTGGAGGATGGTTGTGACCACGAGCGACGCGGCGATCGCCGCCGAAGGGCTGCGCAAGCAGTACGGCAGCAGCTACGCACTGGACGGCCTGGACCTGACGGTTGAGCGTGGGGTCGTGCACGGGCTGCTGGGCCCGAACGGCGCCGGCAAGACCACCGCCGTCCGCATCCTGTCCACGCTGCTGCGCTTCGACGGCGGCAGCGCGCGGGTCGCGGGCCACGACGTCGTCACCGAGGCCGACGAGGTGCGCCGCCGCATCGGCCTCACCGGCCAGTACGCCGCGGTGGATGAGACGCTGTCCGGCCGGCAGAACCTGGTGATGTTCGGCCGGCTCTACCACCTGGGCGCGCGGCAGGCGAAGCGGCGGGCGGACGAGCTGCTCGAGCAGTTCGACCTCACCGACGCCGCCGACCGGTCCGGACGGACGTACTCCGGGGGCATGCGGCGCCGGCTCGACCTCGCGGCCAGCCTGATCCTGGCGCCTGAGGTGCTGTTCCTCGACGAGCCGACGACCGGTCTGGACCCGCGCAGCCGCAACGACGTGTGGGCCGCGATCCGCTCGCTGGTGGCCGGCGGCACGACGGTCCTGCTCACCACGCAGTACCTGGAGGAGGCCGACCAGCTGGCCGGCCGGATCTCCGTCATCGACGCCGGCCGCGTCGTCGCCGAGGGCACGTCCGACCAGCTCAAGGCGCTCATCGGCGGCGACCGCATCGAGGTCGTCGTGCACGACGCCGCCCAGCTGGGCGCCGCCGCCGCCGTCGTCGCCCGTATCGGCACCGCCGAGCCCGAGCTCGACGCCGACACCCGCCGGGTCAGCGCACCCGTCGCCGATCGCATGGCCGCACTCACCGACACCGTTCGCGAGCTCCAGGCCGCCGGCGTCGTCGCCGAGGACATCGGCCTGCGCCGGCCCACCCTCGACGAAGCCTTCCTGCACCTGACCGGCCATCAGGCCGCCACGAACGAGGAGACCGCCGCATGAGCATCGCACTGCAGCCGACCCCGGCCGTCGTCGCTCCCCCGCCGGCCCGCACACCGCTCGGCCGGCTGCGCTGGGCCGCTGCCGACGGCTGGACGATGACGAAGCGCAACATGGCGCACGTCGTCCGGGCGCCCGAAGAGGTCGTCATCTACTTCAGCCTGCCGATCATGTTCGTGCTGGTCTTCGGCTACGTGTTCGGCAGCGGCATGGGGCTGCCCGGCGGCGGCAACTACCGCGAGTTCCTGCTCCCGGGCGTGTTCGCGATGACCATGCTGTACGGCCTGGGGGCCACCGCCACGGGCATCGCGTTCGACGTCGACCGCGGCGTGGTCGACCGGTTCCGGTCCATGCCGATGGCGCGGTCGGCCCTGGTCGTGGGCCGCAGCGGGGCCGACCTCATCCGCGCCGTCCTGGAGATGACGACGCTGGTGGTGTGCGGCCTGCTGGTCGGCTGGCAGTGGCGCAACGGCATCGGCGACGCCCTCGCCGCGGTCGGGCTGATCCTGCTGCTGCGCTTCGCGATCACCTGGATCGGCATCTACCTCGGCCTGGTCGTGCCGAACCCCGACACCGTCGGCGTCATCGTCTTCCCGGCCGCGTTCCCGCTGACCGCGCTGTCCAACGTGTTCGTCGCGCCGGAGCTGATGCCGGGCTGGCTGGGCGCGGTGTCGGAGTGGAACCCGCTCTCGTCGACGGTGGCCGCGTCGCGCGAGCTGTTCGGCAACCCCGGCCTCGGCGGCGACTCGTGGGCCGCCCAGCACAGCCTGCTGCTGGCGGTCGGCTGGCCGCTGCTCATCCTGGCGATCTTCGTCCCGCTGTCGATCCGCCGGTACCAGAAGCTGAGTCGCTGACGCGGTGGCGAATTCAGCTGTGACACGTGTGACGCACAATTAGCTGAGTCTCATTGCTCCCGGTTAGTCTGCAATCCCACCGACCCGCCCGGAGCCGCCATCCATGCCAGGACGCCACGCCTCGCACCGGCCTGCCGCGCCGTCGCCCTGGCCGCGACGGCTCGGCCTGTCCGTCATGGCCGTCGCGCTGATCGGCGCGGCCGGACTCGGCGTCGCCTCCGTGCTGGACACCGCCGACGGCGAGTGTGACGGGCCGCTGCCGGTCACCGTCGCCGCCGACGCGACCATCACGCCGGTGCTGACGGAGCTGGCCACGACGTACGCCGATACCGACCCCCGCCAGGGTGACCGGTGCATCGAGGTCGACGTCGTCGCCAGCAGCACGGCCGACGCCGTGGCGACGTTCGGCAACGCCGAGGCGCCGGACCTGTGGATCCCGAAGAGCCGCGCGTTCGGCCCGGCGCTCGACGAGGGCCTCGCCGAGCAACTGGCCAACGTCGCCTTGTCGCCGCTGGTCGTCGTCATGCCGGAGGAGGCCGCGGCGGCCGTCGGCGGCGACGAGGCGCAGATCTCCTGGGCCGCGCTGGTGCAGGGCGACGGGCCGGCCGTCATCGCCGACCCCGCCACCAACGACGAGGGCCTGGCCAGCCTGGTCGCCGTCCGCACCGCGCTGGGCGAGGAGGTCGACCGCGACCAGCTGGTCCAGGTGATGACGCAGGTCTCGCAGGCCGCTGTGCCCACCGTCGAGGACGCGTTCGCGGCGGCCGCGGAGTCGCCGGGCGCGTTCACCGCGACCGAGCAGTCCGTCGTCGCGTTCAACCGCGAGACCTCCGGGCCGCGGCTGGCCGCCCTCTATCCGGCCGAGGGCACGTTCGGGTTCGACTACCCGGCACTCGCGGTGACCGGCGCCGAGGACGACGCCGCCGCGCGGTCGGCGGCCGCCGCGTTCGTCACGTACCTCGGGTCGGCGGAGGCGCAGGAGACGATCCGCGAGGCCGGCTTCCGCAGCCCCGACGGCACCGCCGCGGCCGACGCCGGGGTGGTCGACGGCATTCGCCCGGCGATGCCTGAGCTGCTGCCCGCCCCCGACCCCGCCCTGGTCACCGAGCTGTCCCGGCAGTGGGCGGCGCTCGCGCTGGACATGCGCATGCTCGCCGTCATCGACGTGTCCGGGTCGATGAACGAGCAGGTCGACGGCGGCGCCACCCGCATGGAGCTGACCCGCGACGCCGCGCTCGAGGCGCTGAGCCTGTTCCCGCCGGACGCCTCGGTCGGGCTGTGGGCGTTCTCGATCCTGCAGGACCCGCCCAACGACTACGTCCAGCTGGTCGACGTCGGGCCCATGAACGAGCAGCTCGAGGACGGCACGCCGCGGCAGGAGGCGCTGGTCGCAGCCGTCGAGTCGCTGCCGTCCATCGCCGACGGCGGCACCGGCCTCTACGACACCGCGCTGGCGGCGTTCCAGGAGATGCGCAGCAGCTACCAGGCCGGCATGGTCAACTCGGTGGTGCTGCTCACCGACGGCCGCAACGAGGACGACCCCGACGGCATCGACCTCGAGACGCTGCTCACCCAGCTCACTGCGCAGTTCGACCCGGCCGCGCCGGTGCCGATCATCACCATCGGCATGGGGCCGGAGGCGGACATGGAGGCGCTGCAGCAGATCTCCGCCGCCACCGGCACGAACGCGTACCACGCCGAGGACCCCAGCGACATCCAGAGCGTGTTCATCCAGGCCATGATCGAACGGCAGTGCCGCCCGAACTGCTGACGCACCTGTGGCGCGCCTGTCCGGTTTCGGCCCCGCCGAACTCTATGATCATGGGTCGATGGGCGCCCGAGGGAGGTGGCACCGGTGAACAACCTGTCCTGGCCGGCCACCATCCTCATCGGCATCCTGCTCGGCCTCATCGCGGTCGCGGCGGGGAACGGCGAGACGCGCGGTGACGACCCGACGGCGAGCCCGTCGGAGTCGCCGTCCGCCTCGCCCGGCGCCGGTGGCGGATCGGGGTCGGACGACTCCGGCGGCGGGTCCGGGTCCGGGGGCGACTCAGGCTCCGGCTCGGGTTCCGGTGACAGCGACGGCGGCGACAGCGACGGAGAGACCAACCCGGACACCGGCGGCGACGCCGAGGACTACACCGTCACGCTCACCTTCGACGACGGCCCGCACCCGGTCTACACGCCGCAGGTGCTGGACCTGCTCGAGAAGCACGACGCCATCGCCGTCTTCTGCATGGTCGGCCAGCGGGTCCGCGAGCACCCCGAGGTCGTCCGCCAGGTCGTCGACGCCGGGCACGCGCTGTGCAACCACACCGACACCCACGACGAGCAGCTGTCCGCGCGCACCCGCGAGCAGATCGAGCAGCAGATCGACGAGACCGACGAGGCCCTCGACGACGCCGTCGGCGGCGACACCGAGGTGCGCTGGTTCCGCCAGCCCGGCACGTACGTCGAGCCGCAGCTCGCGCCCATCCTCGACGAGCGCGACCTCGAGCCGCTGGACTGGACCCTCGACCCGCGGGACTGGTCGCGGCCGGGCGCGACGTCGATCGTGCAGGACGTCCTGGGTCACGTGGAGCCGGGATCGGTCATACTGCTGCACGACGGCGGCGGCGACCGGTCGCAGACCGTCGCGGCCCTGGACCAGATCCTCACCGGGCTCGACGCCGCCGGCTACCGCTACGTCCTGCCTGGAGACTCATGAACCGCCCCGTCGCCGTCGTCGACATCGACGGCGTCCTCGCCGACGTCCAGCACCGGCTGCACCACCTGAACCGGCGCCCGAAGAACTGGGCTGGCTTCTTCGGTGCGATGAGCGACGACACGCCGTACGCCGAGGGCATCGAGCTGGTCACGCTGCTGGCGAACGAGCATGAGGTCGTCTACCTCAGCGGCCGGCCCGAGCGCACCCGCGCCGTCACCCGGTCGTGGCTGGCCGAGAACGGCGCGCCGGCCGGCACGATCATGCTCCGCCCCGACGACGACCGCCGGCCCGCGCGCCAGTTCAAGGTCGGCGTGCTGCGCCGGTTGTCGGCCCACCGCGACGTCGCCATGCTGGTCGACGACGACCCCGCCGTCTGTACCGCCGCCCGTGCGGCCGGGTTCACCGTCTACGAGGTCGAGTGGAGCCGCCCCGACCCGACGCTGTTCAGCGCCCAAGAGGCCGACGGCCGCACCTGAGGGCGGCCCCCTCCCGCCGCCCCCAAGTTGATCTTGGAGTCGTTCGGCCATCTACCGGACATTTCACCCCGTGAATGCCGAACAACTCCAAGATCAACTTGGGGTGGGGGATCAGGTGAGCAGGAGCGACTTGCCCAGCGTCGCGCGGGCCTCGAGGGCGGCGTGCGCGTCGGCGGCGCGGTCCAGCGGGTGGGTGGCGCCGATCGCCGGGCGGATGCGGCCGGCCGCGGTCAGCGTCAGCGCCTCGGCGAGCAGCTCGCGGACGGCCGGCCGCTCCAGCTGCCTGGCCAGCGCGTTCGTCACCTGGACCCGGCGGGCGGCGGCCAGCTCGGGGTCGATCTCGGTGAACCCGCCGCCGGCGGTGCCGTAGGTGACGAACTTTCCGCCGGGCGCGACGGTGTCGAACGCCGCGCCGCCGAGCCCGCCGCCGGCACCGTCGAACGCGACACTGACGCCGTCGCCGCCGGTGGCCGCGCGGACGCGGTGCTGCCAGCCGTCCTCGGAGTAGTCGACGGCGACGTCGGCGCCCAGCTCGCGGGCCAGGGCCAGCTTGCGCTCGCCACGGGCGCCCGCGACGACCCGGGCGCCGGAGCCGCTGGCCAGCTGGACCAGCAGGGACCCGGCTCCCCCGGCGGCCGCCGCGACGAGGACGGTGTCGCCGGCCGCGACCGGCGCGTGGCGGAGCAGCTCGATCGCCGTCACGCCGTCGTGCAGCAGGGCGGCCGCGTCGGCCCAGCCGACCTCGTCGGGCACCGGCACGATCTGGTCGACGTCGGTGGCCATGCGCGCCGCGTAGCCGCCGGCGCCGCGGGCCAGCACCCGCCGGCCGACCCAGGCGGGGTCGACACCGTCGCCCACGGTCAGGACGGTGCCCGCTCCCCCGCCGCCGGGCACGTACGGCAGGTTGATCGGGAAGTGCTCCCCGCCCCACCCACCGCGCAGCAGCGTGTCCAGGTAGATGACGTCGGCCGCGGCCAGCCCTACGACGACCTGGCCGGGCCCGGCGACGGGGTCGGGCAGCTCGCGGGCGATGAGGACCTCGGGTCCGCCGAACTCACGCACTTCGATGGCATGCATGCTCGCCAGTCTTCAACCTCAACAAGTGTTGAGGTCAAGCCAGCAGCAGGGCGGCCAGCGCGCCGACGAGCATCGGCGGGCCGAACGGCAGGCTCGTCCGCCGGCCCGCCCGCCCCACCGCCAGCAGCACGATCCCGATCGCGGCGCCGGCCAGGAACGCCAGGAACACCCCCGACGCGACCGTCGTCCAGCCGACCCAGCCGAGCAGCAGCCCCAGCGACGCCGACAGCTTCACGTCGCCGAGCCCCAGGTCGGCCGGTCGCAGCAGCGCCAGCAGCAGGTAGAACGCCAGGCACGCGCCGGCCGCCGCCCAGGCCCGTCCGTACGCGCCCCAGTCGCCGGTGAGCGCGGCCGCGACCGTCAGCCAGGCGCCCGCCGCGCCGAGCGCCGTCAGGTTCAGCCAGTCGGGCAGCAGCTGGGTGCGCAGGTCGACGTAGGCCAGCGCGACGCCGAGCAGCCCGGCCACGAGGTAGGCCGGGAGGTCCTCCGGCGCGTTCGCCGCGCCGTCCCGGGCCAGCGCCAGCAGTGCCCACACGGCCGCCGTCGCGACCGCCAGCCAGAGGACCAGCCGGGGCGCGGCGGCAAGCTCGCGGTACGGGATCGGGGTGGGCGGGCGGCCGCCCTCGACCAGCTCGGGCGAGAGGTGTTCCGGTGCGGGCTCCGGGCCCGGCGCCGGCTCGGACGGGACGGTGACCGGCGGCCGGTCCGGGATCCGGGCGATCAGCAGGGGCAGCAGCGCACCGGCGACCAGGCCGGCCGCGGCCAGCACGAGCACCAGGGTCACGTGCGGGCGCCGATCGCCGCCAGCGCCGCCGAGCGCAGCAGGTCCGCCGGGACGTCGGCGCCGGTCATCAGCCGCAGCTGTCCGGCCGCCTGGTGGACGAGGAGGTCGAGGCCGCCGGCCACGACACCCCCGGCCGCCTGCCAGGCCGCCGCGACCGGCGTCGGCCACGGGTCGTACACGACGTCGAACAGCACCCGGCGCGGCCGCTCGGCGCCCGCGGCGGCGCCGGCCGCCACCTGGCGCGAGAGTTCGTCCAGGGCGCCAGCCGGCGCCGTCGACACCGTCACGCCGGCGTCGGCACAGGCGGGCAGGACGGCCCACGGCGCGGGCTCGGCCGGGTGACCGAGCGCGGCCGCGACGGCCAGCGCCGCACCGGCCCGCGCCTCCGAGCGGACGTGCACATGCACCGGCCCGCTCTCCAGGAACGCCAGCGCCGCCAGCACGCCGGCCGCCGTCGCGCCGCCGCCCCACACGCAGACCGGCGCGGCCACCGCCGCACCGGCCTCGCGCAGCGTCGCCACGACGCCCGGGACGTCGGTGTTGTCGGCGTCCCAGCCGCCGTCGTCGCGGCGGATCAGCGTGTTCGCCGCTCCCACGGTCGCCGCGACGTCGGACACTGTCGTGGCGACGTCCAGCGCGGCCCGCTTGAGCGGCATCGTCAGCGAGAGGCCGCGCCACTCAGGGCCGAGCGCGCCGACGTACGCGGGCAGCTCCGCCTCGCCGACCTCGTGCGCGGTGTACTCCCAGTCCAGCCCGAGCTGCCGGTACGCGGCGCGGTGGATGACCGGCGACAGCGAGTGCGCGATCGGCGAGCCGAGCACCGCGCAGCGGGTCAGCACAGGTCGCTCTCCTCGCAGTACGCGTCCAGACGCGCGATGTTCGCGTCGTGGTCGGCCGCCGTGACCGCGAACGCCGTCTCGCCGGTCTCCAGGTTCACCGCGACGAAGTAGCAGTCGCCGTTGCCGGCCGGGTTGAGCGCGGCCGCCAGCGCCGCCTCCCCCGGCGACGCGATCGGGCCAGGCGGCAGGCCGGACTCGCGGTACGTGTTGTACGGCGAGTCGACCTCGCGCATCTCCGGCGTCGTGTACACGCTGGAGTAGTCGTCGACGGCGTAGTGGACGGTGGAGTCCATCTGCAGCCGCTCCTGCACCACGCCGTTCGCCTCGCAGGCGCCGTTGAGCCGGTTGTAGATCACCTCGGCGACCCGGGGCATGTCCTCCTCGTTGCTCACCTCGCGCTGCACGATGCTGGCGACGGTGACGATCTGGCGCGGCGTGTAGCCGAGCGCGTCGGCGCGGTTGACGAGGTCGACGCTGGTGGCGGTCTGCTCGAACTGGGCAACCATCGCGGCGACCAGCGTCTCGGGCGTGACCTCGCCGCCGAGGTCGTAGGAGGCCGGATAGAGGAAGCCCTCGGCCTCGCCCTCGGCGTACTCGGGCAGCATCGCGGCGTCGACGGCGGCCTGCAGCTCCTCGGCGGTGAACCCGGACACCTCGGCCAGCCGCGCGACGGTTTGCCGGACGCGGTAGCCCTCGGGCAGCGAGACCCGCGCGCCGCCCTCACCGGCGACCAGCGCGGCGACGGCGTCGGCGGCGGTCATCTCGCTGCGCAGCACGTAGTTGCCGGGCTGGATGGAGCGCGCCTCGGGGTTCTCGTCGGCGGCGGCGATGAACGCGTCCTGGCTGGCGACGACGCCGGCGTCGACCAGCGTGGCGCCCATGGCCCGCAGCGTCGCGCCGTCCTCGATCGTGACCGGTACCTCGCCGGTGCCCGGCCCGGGGAAGTCCTCGGCCTCGCCGAACAGGCCGTCGACGCTGTTCAGCACCGCGCTGCCGCCGTAGTAGATTCCGCCCAGCACCGCACCGATGACGGTGAGCGAGGCCAGGACCGCCACGAACGAACCGAACCGGCTGCGTTTGCGCCGGCGGCGCCGCTGACGCCGGGGGCGGACGATCTCCTCCTCCGACGTGTACAGGTCACTCATCCGTTACCGTCAGCACCTCTCCAGGCGGCTCACCGGTCGCACGCTCCGCGTCCAGCGCATCTTGCAGGATCACCATCGCCGCGGCCTGGTCCACCGCCGGGCGACCCGCACGCGACGAGACACCACTGGCTCGCATCCCGCGCGCGGCGACGGTCGTGCTCAACCGCTCGTCGACCAGTCGCACCCGGCATGGTGCCACATAACGGGCTAAATCGGCACCAAAGGCCCGGGCGTGCGCGGCCGCCGCGTGCTCCTTCCCATCGAGACTACGCGGTAATCCGAGCACGATCTCGATCACGTCGTACTCGTGCGCCAGATCGCGGATCCGCCGCAGATCGCCCTTCCCCCGGCGGACCGTCTCGACCGGCGTGGCGATCAGCCCATCGCGGTCGCACGAGGCGACCCCGATGCGGACCGTCCCGACATCGACCCCCAGTCTGGCGCCCCGCCTCACTAGCCGGTCACGGCTTGGCCGATGGAGTGTTCCACCTGCGTCAACGCGTCGCCGATCTTGCTCGCGTCGGTGCCACCGCCCTGCGCGACGTCGTCCTTGCCGCCACCGCCGCCGCCGAGGGTCTGGGCCGCGACCCGGACCAGAGCGCCGGCCTTGACGCCCCACTCGCGGCCGGGCTCGTTCACGGCGACGACGACGCTGGGCCGCCCACTCTCACCGGCGCCGGCCACCGCGACCACCACGGGCCGCTCGGCGCCGAGCCGGCCGCGGACGTCGAGCGCCAGCGAGCGCAGCTCGTCGGCGGCGGTGCCGTCGGGCGCGGTGTGCGAGACGAACGAGACGCCGTAGACGTCGCGCGCGGACGCCGCCAGCTCGGCCGCCTGGGCGCCCAGCTCGGACGAGCGCGCCTTCGCCAGCTCCTTCTCAGCGTCGCGGACCTGCGCGACGAGCCGCTCGACCCGCTCGGGCAGCTGGTCGGGCTGGACCTTGAGCAGGTCGGCCAGCTGGCTGACCAGCGTGCGCTCCTTCGCCAGGTGGCGGAAGCCCTCGATGCCGACGAACGCCTCGACCCGGCGCGACCCGGCGCCGACCGAGCTCTCGCCCGTCAGCGTGATCAGCCCGACCTGGGACGAGTGCGCCACGTGCGTGCCGCCGCACAGCTCACGCGACCACGCGCCGCCCATCTCGACGACCCGCACCTCTTCGTCGTACGTCTCGCCGAACAGCGCCAGCGCGCCGACCTCACGGGCCCGCTCGAGTGGCATGTACGTGGCCGAGACCGCGTGGTCGCGGCGCACGGCGAGGTTCGCGACCTCCTCGACCTCGCTGCGGGTCTGCGCGCCGAGCGCCTGCCCCCACGCGAAGTCCAGCCGCAGGTAGCCGGGCTTGTTGTAGGAACCGCTCTGCAGCGCCTGCGGGCCGAGCACCTGGCGCAGCGCGGCGTGCACGATGTGCGTGCCGGAGTGCGCCTGGCAGGCGCCGACGCGCCACTCGCGATCGACCTTGGCGTGGACGTCCTGGCCGCTGATGACCTCGCCTTTGAGAACCCGCACCTGGTGCACGATCAGGCCCTTGACCGGGCGCTGGACGTCGAGCACCTCGAGCTCGAAGCCGTCGCCGGTGATGACGCCGGCGTCGCTGTCCTGGCCGCCGGACTCCGCGTAGAACGGCGTGCGGTCGAGGACGACCTCCAGCGTCTCGCCCTCGCTGGCGCCCGGGACGGCCATGCCGTCGAGCAGCAGGCCGCGGACCCGGCTCTCGGTCTCGAGCTCCTCGTAGCCGGTGAACGGCGTCGGGCCGGCGTCGCGCAGCTGCCGGTAGGCGCTGGTGTCGGCGCCACCCGTCTTCTTTGCCTTCGCGTCGGCCCTGGCCCGCTCGCGCTGCTCGGTCATCAGCCGGCGGAAGTGCCCCTCGTCGACCTTCAGCCCCTGCTCGGCCGCCATCTCGAGGGTGAGGTCGATCGGGAAGCCGTAGGTGTCGTGCAGCTTGAACGCGGTGTCGCCGGGCAGCGCGAACTCGCCCGCCCGCTTCGCCTCGTCGGCCGCGAGGTCGAAGATCTGCGTGCCGGTGACCAGCGTGCGGCGGAACGCCTCCTCCTCGGCGAACGCGACGGAGGAGATGCGATCGAAGTCGGACTCCAGCTCCGGGTACGCCGCCTTCATGCAGTCCTTCGCGACCGGCAGCAGCTCGGGGATGGTGGTGTCCTCGACACCGAGCAGCCGCATGGCCCGGACGCTGCGCCGCAGCAGGCGCCGCAGCACATAACCGCGGCCCTCGTTGGACGGGGTGACGCCGTCGCCGATCAGCATCAGCGAGCTGCGGACGTGGTCGGCGACGACCCGCATGCGGACGTCGTCGGTGTGGTCGGCGCCGTACCGCCTGCCGGAGAGGTCGGCCGCGCGCTGCAGCGTCGGGCGGACCTGGTCGATCTCGTACATGTTGTCGACGCCCTGCAGCAGGTAGGCGACGCGCTCCAGGCCCATGCCGGTGTCGATGTTCTTCGACGGCAGGTCGCCGACGACGGTGAAGTCGTCCTTCGCCTTGACGTCGGTGATCTGCTCCTGCATGAAGACCAGGTTCCAGATCTCCAGGAAGCGGTCCTCGTCGACGACCGGGCCGCCGTCGGGCCCGTGCTCGGCGCCGCGGTCGATGTAGATCTCGCTGCACGGGCCGCCCGGGCCGGGCTGGCCGGTGTGCCAGTAGTTGTCGAGCAGGCCGCGCCGCTGGATGCGCTCGTCGGGCAGCCCGGCGACCTTCTTCCACAGCTGCGCGGCCTCGTCGTCGTCGTGGTAGACGGTGACCCAGATCTTGTCCTCGCCGAACCCGTAGCCGCCGTCGTCGTGGGACTTCGTGATGAGGTCCCAGGCGTAGGAGATGGCGCCTTCCTTGAAGTAGTCGCCGAAGGAGAAGTTGCCGTTCATCTGGAAGAAGGTGCCGTGCCGCGTGGTCTTGCCGACCTCTTCGATGTCGCCGGTGCGGATGCACTTCTGCACGCTGGTGGCGCGCTGCCACGGCGGCGTCTGCTGCCCGGTGAGATACGGGATGAACGGCACCATGCCCGCCACGGTGAACAGCAGCGACGGGTCGGGCGAGATCAGCGAGGCGCTGGGGACGACGCTGTGGCCGTTCCCCTCGAAGTGGTCGAGGAACCGGCGGCGGATCTCGGCGGTCTCCATGGTCAGAACGTGCCTCTCGGGTGCGTGTGGAACAGGTCGTCGACGGCGTCGGGGTCGGCGACGCCGGGCTTGCCGGTGCCGTCGGGTGCGATGCCCAGGGCGTAGCGCAGCTCGGCGTCGCGCTCGGCCATGCCGGCGCGGACCTCGTCGGTGAACCCACGGACGGCGTCGCCGACGTTGCGCAAGCCGCCGGCGACGCGGTCGGCCGCGCCCTCGGGCGTCAGGCTCTCGGCCGCCTTGGTGAGCCGGCGGACGACGAGGACCCCGGCGGTGGCGCCGAGGGCGATCCAGAACAGCTTGCTCATCGCCGGCTCCGGCGGGCGGCGAGGGCCCGGCGCACGCCGTAGGTGAACGCCGCCGTGCGCACCAGCGGCCCGCCGAGCGTCGCCGCGAACAGCGACGACATGGCGGCGACGTTGGTGGTGACGGTCTGCGCGTTCGACGTGATGGCGTCGATGCGCTGGAGCTGGGCGTTGGTGGACGCCAGCAGCTCGTTGGTCTCGTCGACCGTGACGGCGGTCTTGGCGACGTGCTCCTTGCGGATGTCGCGCACCACGAGGGTGAACTCGTCGACCGTGCGGCCCAGTTTCAGGATCGGCACGGCGAGGAAACCGACCAGCGCGACCAGGGCGGCGGCGGCCAGCAACCCGGCGATCTCGCCTACGGACATGGGTGGAGCTGCCTCTCTTCGGACGGTCGTCTCAAGCGTCTGACCCTACCGCGCCGGATCACCCGGCGCGGTCACGACCAGGAGACGGCTGCTGCCCTGAGACCACCCATGTCATTCAGGGTAGGCGACCGGACCGCAGCCCGGCCAACGCCTTTCCCAGCGCCTTCTCGCGGGCCGCCGGGGTGCGGGCCTTCATCAGCGCCAGCAGGATCGCGTACCGGCCGGTCTTCGTCAGCGCGTCGAACGCGGTCCGCGCTTCCGGGTCGGCGTCGAGGGCCGCCGCGAGGTCCGGCGGGACCGTCGCCGTCGCCTGGGAGGCGTAGGCGGCGTCCCACCGGCCGTCGGCCTTGGCGGCGGCGACCTGGGCCAGTCCCCCGGGACCCATCCGGCCGGCCGCCGTCAGCTCCTCGACCAGCGCGACGTTCACCGCCGACCACGGGCTGCCGTCGCGGCGCGGCGAGTAGCGCTGCAGGAAGTACTGGTCGTCGCCGCGCCGCCGGACGCTGTCGATCCAGCCGTGGCACAGCGCCACCTCCAGCGCCGCGCCGATCGTCAGGCCCGGCGCGCCCTTCCGCGCGATCCGCAGGACGACGCCGTCGCTGCTGTCGTGGTGCGCGGCCAGCCAGGCGTCCCAGCCGGCCGCGTCCACGAACGTGAGCACCTCGCTCACGCCTCCTCCGTCCCGTCGGCCATGGCCTTCCAGTGCGGGTTGTACATGAGGCCGAGGAGGTTGCCGAACGGGTCGGCGACGGTGGCGTTGGCGAACCCGGCGGTGCGGTCGACCCGCGGCTGGTGGACGGTGGCGCCCAGCTCGACCAGCCTTTCCAGCGTGCCGTCGAGGTCGTCGACGTGCCAGTTCATCACCGCTCCGCCGGGCGCTTCCGGCGTGGTCGGGTCGGCCGGCGACCGCCACGCCCGGTTGATGACGCCGAACTCGTCCTGGTGGTCGCCGACGCGCCACTCGTAGTAGCCGACGGCCCCGGACGCCGGGTCGGTCGCCTCGAAGTACGGCTCCTGGCCGAGCACCTCGGTGTACCAGGCGCGGGCGGCGGCCATGTCGTCGGCGTAGAAGTTCAGGGTGCAGAAGCCGCGCAGTTCGACGCTCATCGATCTCTCCTTCGTCCTGTTCGCTTGCTGATGAGAACGACGCTATCGGCGGTTGTGGAACGTGCGGTTCCTCAATCGATGGCAGAGTTCTCTCCATGTTGGAGACGTCGGTACGGCTGCTGCGGCTGCTGTCGTTGCTGCAGGTCAGGCGCGAGTGGTCGGGTGCGGAGCTGGCGGCGCGCCTCGAGGTGACCACGCGGACGGTGCGCAACGACATCGAGCGGCTGCGGATCATGGGCTACGAGGTCGACTCCACCACCGGCCCGGCCGGCGGCTACCGCCTGGGCGCCGGGTCGTCGCTGCCCCCGCTGATCCTGGACGACGACGAGGCGGTCGCGGTCGTGCTGGGGCTTCGCGCGGCCGCCGCGGGCTCCGTCACCGGCATCGAGGAGACGTCCCTGCGGGCGCTGGCCAAGCTGGAGCGGACGCTGCCGTCGCGGCTGCGCCACCGCATCGACGCCCTTCGATCCGCGACGGCGTCCGCTGCCGGCGTGGGGGCCCGGGTCGACGCCGATGTGCTGACGGCGGTCGCGGCGGCCGTGCACGGGCGCGAGCAGCTGCGGTTCGACTACGCGGGCCACGACGGCGCGGCCACGGTGCGCCGGACCGAGCCGTACCAGCTCGTCTACACCGGGCGGCGCTGGTACCTGCTGGCCTGGGACCTCGACCGCGACGACTGGCGCACCTTCCGGGCCGACCGCATCCGGCCGAAGATCCCCACCGGCCCGCGGTTCGCCCCGCGCGAGCCGCCCGGCGGCGACGCCGTCGCGCATGTCCTTCGCGGAGTCGGGTCGCTGGCCTACCGCGAGCAGGCCCGGGTCCGGCTGGACGCGCCGATCGACGTCGTCCGCGACAAGATCACCGCCATGGGCGGCCTGGTCACCGAACTGGAGGACGGCAGCTGCCTGCTCCAGACCGGCGGCGACTCCTGGCACGACCTCGCCGGCTACCTCGGCAGCCTCGGCGTCGGGTTCGAGGTGCTCGACCCGCCGGAGCTGCGCGACCACCTCCGCTCGCTGGCCGAGCGCTACCTCGCCGCCGCCACACGACGACCCCCTGACCCGAGTTGATCATGGAGAAGGTCGGCTCAAAACCGCGCTGGGACCCCACCTTCTCCATGATCAACTCGGGTCAGGCACAGTAACGAACTGGCGTCGTCGGACAGGACGTCAGCCGCGCAGGGTCAGTTCGGCGACGCAGCCGTCGCCGGCGGGGCCGGGCGAGGTGAGGGTGATGTCGCCGCCGTGGGCGAGCGCGATCTGCCGGGCGATCGGCAGGCCGAGACCGGTGCCGGGCCCGTCCCTCCCGTCGCCGTGCCAGAACGGCTCGAAGACGTGCGCCAGCTCGGCCGACGGGATGCCCGGCCCGTGGTCGGTGACCACGATGGCCAGCACGTCACCGCGCCGGTCCGACTCGTGCCGCTCCAGCATGACGTCGACGACGGAGCCGGGCGGGGCGTGGCGGACGGCGTTGTCGAGCAGGTTGGCGGCCGCGCGGCGCACCGTGGCCTCGTCGACCGCGGCCACGACCCGGGGCGGAGCCGTCACGGTCACGGTCACGCCGCCGGGCGCGGCTACCACTCGGGCGTCGTCGACGACGGCGCGGACAAGGGCGGCGACGTCGGCCGGCTGGCGGTCGATGGTGCGGGCGCGGCCGCGGGCGTCGACCAGCAGCTCGTCGATGACCGCCCGCAGCCGGGTCGCGGCCCGGCCGGAGCGCTCCAGTCCGTCGCGGTAGACCTCGAGCGTCGGCGCCGGATGGGCCAGCAGCACCTCGGCGTTGGTCGCCAGCACCGACAGCGGGATGCGCAGCTCGTGGCTGGTCTCCTCGATCAGCCGCCGCTGGGCGTCGGCGGCGTGCCGCAGCCGCTCGTACATCGCCTCGTACCGCCGCACGGCGCGCCCGGACCACCACCACGCCAGGTACGCCGACCCTGGGGCGAGCGCCAGCACCGTCCCGGTGACCCAGGGCGACCACGTGACGTTCGAGTAGGTGGTGATCTCGACACCGTTGATCACCTCGGTCGTCGCGTCGTACTCGGTGTAGGCGGTGACGCCGTACAGCAGCAGCACCGGCAGATAGATGGCCAGGAACCCGAGCACCGCCAGCCGTACGCGCAGCGACCGCCACGCCCGGCTCACGGCGCCACCCGCAGCACGTAGCCGGCGCCGGTGACGGTGTCGATCAGCGGCGGGTCGCGGAGCTTGCGGCGCAGCCGGCTGAGGATCACCCGCACCGACGTGGTGAACGGGTCGGCGTTGACGTCCCACACGTGTTCGAGCAGCTGCTCGGCCGACAGCACCTCGCCGGGGTGGTGCATGAAGTAGCGCAGCAGCGAGAACTCGCGCGCGGTGAGCCGCAGGTCCTCGACGCCGCGCCAGGCCCGGTGCGCGGCGAGGTCGAGGCCGAGGTCGCCGACCTGCAGCGTCGAGCCGGTCTCGTCGCCGCGGCGGCCCAGCGCCCGGACCCGCGCCACCAGCTCGGCGAAGTGGAACGGCTTGACGAGGTAGTCGTCGGCGCCGGCGTCGAGGCCGGCCACGCGGTCGTTGACGGCGTCGCGGGCGGTCAGCACCAGGGTGCGCCGCGGCCGCCGCAAGTCGGGGTCGGAGCCGAGCCGGCGCAGCAGCTCCAGCCCGTCGCCGTCGGGCAGCCCGAGGTCGAGGCAGGCGACGTCGTAGGCGGTGGTGACCAGCAGCTCCTCGGCCTCGGCCCGGGTGCCGGCGAGGTCGACCGCGTACGACTCGTTGCGCAGGCCCAGCGCGACCACCTCGGCCAGGTCGGCCTCGTCCTCGACCAGCAGGATGTGCATGGTCAGTCCCGCCGGGCCGTGACGGCGCCGTCAGGGCTGGTCAGCGTCACGGCGTCGCCGGCGAACGCCACGGTCACGTCGGGCCCGGTCCCGGCCGGGTCGGCGGGTCGGAACCCGTCGCCGTCGGGCACCAGGGTCAACGCCGGCGGGTCGGTGCCGACCTCCACCCCCTCGACGCCGCCGTCGTCGTTCAGCGCGTACCAGGCGAGCAGCGGCCCTTCGCCGGTGTCGAGAGTGACGTACGTGCGCAGCTCGCCCTCGATGACGGCGGTGCCGGCCGGCTCGGCCCCACGGACGGGCCCGAACTCCTCGTCCAGCGCGGCCAGCTCGTCCCTGCCGGCATCGGTCTCGCCCGCGAGCAGTTCCGCGACCAGCCGCTCGTGGGCGCGGACGGCCTCTGGGTCATCGGGCGGGAACAGCGCCTGGACGGCGTCGGCGCCGCGCGCGGCGACGCGCAGCCCGTCGTCGTCGTGGGTCACCTGGTACGCACCTCCCGTGTCCAGCCGGTAGTCGCCGACGATAGCCGCGGCGGCGCCGGGATCGACGGTGCCGCCCGGAACGTCCGGCGCCGGGACCGGGTCGCCGGCCACCAGCGCCGGGCCGGCCGCGGCCAGCAGCTCCTCGGCCGAGACGTCGGGCCCGTTGGACGCGACCGCGATGACGCGTTCGCCCTCCGGGACCCACACCACCACGGCGTCGTGGCCGACGTCGCCGCCCCCGCCGGCCGCGGCGAGGAACGGGACGCCGAACGCGGATGCGTCGGACGAGACCCAGCCGGGCGTCTCGGCCGCGCCGTCGCCGAGGTCGACCTGCGGCGTGGCGATCGCCTCCGCCGACTCGGCCGACACGACGCCGCCGGTGAACAGCGCGTGCGTCCAGGCGGCGAGGTCGGGCATGGTCATGGCGAGGCCGCCGTTGCCGTCGAGCGCCCAGTGCGGCCCGGCGAAGTCGCCGGCCTGGCCGGTGCCGCCGTCGTCGAGATAGCCGACGGCGCGGTCGCCCGTCGCCGCCGGTGCGCCGTCCCAGAAGCCCGCCGACGGCAGCCCGTCGAGGATGCGCGTCGTCGCGTGCTCGCGGTAGCCGCCGGCCACCTCCTCGACCACCAGCGCCAGCAGCGTGTAGCCGGCGTTGGTGTACACGTAGTCGGTGCCCGGCGCGAACGCCGGTTCCATGGCGCCGATGGCCGTCAGCGCGTCGTCGCGGCTCAGCGGCTCGTGGTCGGCGCCGGCCTGGCCGTTCAGCCCACTCGTGTGCACCAGCAGCTGCCGCAGCGTGGCGTCGCGGACCGGCCCGGTCAGCTCCGGCAGCAGTTCGCCGACCGGGTCGTCGAGGGACAGCAGACCCTGGTCGGCGAGGTCGAAGACGGCCGCCGCGGTGAACGCCTTCGTGACCGAGCCGATCGCGAAGACGGTGTCCGCGGTGTTCGGGCGGTCGGTGTCGCGGTCGGCGAGCCCGTAGCCCGCCTCGCACACCGGCTCACCGGCCGCGGTGACGGCGACGGCGACGCTGAAGCCGGCGTCGGCCCACGCGCTCAGCGCGGCGTCGCACCCATCGCCGGCGACGCGCTCAGGGGTGTCGGTGTCGGACGTGCACGCGGCGAGCAGCACCACGACGGCCACGGCGGCGCCCAGCAGGAATCTGGTCATGAGAGCGACGTTAGGAACCCGGGCGCGAACGCCGTGTGAACGAGCCCAGACGCGTAGGGTGGCTCACCGTGATGCGCATCGGGGTGGCCGGGACGGAGAGCAGCCACGTCGACCAGTTCGTCCGTCTGCTCAACGTCGAGCACCGGCACGGCGACGCCCGGGTCGTGGCGCTCGCCGGCGGCGACACCGAGCGCAACCGCGCCCTCGCCGCGGCCGCCGTCGACAACGGCGCCGGCAACGCCGAGGACGTTCCCCGCCTGGTCGGCGCGCCCGCGGACCTCGTCGGCCTCGTCGACGCGGTCCTCATCTGCACGCGCGACGGCCGGGCGCACCGGGCCGAGGCGGTCCCGCTGATCGAGGCCGGGCTGCCGGTGTTCGTCGACAAGCCGCTGGCCGGATCCGCGGCCGACGCGGCCGCCGTCGTCCACGCGGCCAAGAAACACGGCGTCCCGCTCTACGAGGGGTCGGCGCTGCGGTTCGTCCCCGCGATCGCCGAACTGGCCGGCGACCGCCCCAAGGCCGTCCACGTCACCGGGCCGGCCGACCCCGCCGGTCCCTCCGGCGGGCTGTACTTCTACGGCGTCCACCTGGCCGAGGCGGCCCTGCAGCTGACCGGCGACGCGGACGGCTTCGGCCCGGTCGACGTGCGGTCCGGCGACGGCGTCGTCACCGCGCTCACGACGCTCGGCGACACCCACGCCACGCTGACCTTCACCGCCGCGCAAGGCCCGTTCCACGCCACCGTCGTGCGGTCCGGCGGGGTCGACGCGCGCGAGCTGGCGCTGCCGCGCGACTACCTGGCGCCGGTGCTGGACCGGTTCATGGCCGTCGCCGCGAAGGGCGAGCCGCCGTCGGACGCCGAGGCGGCCGCGATGGTGGCGCCGGTCGCGCTGCTCGACGCGATCACGGCGCGCCTCTCCTGAACCAGGGCCTACTCGCCGCGAATGATCTTGCGCAGTCTCGCGTAGCGCTCGGCGTAGTCGCGCTCCGCGCCCCGCGTGCCCGGCTCGTAGTACTGCTTCTCCACGACGGTGTCGGGCGCGTACTGCTGCTCGACGACGCCGCGCGGGTCGTCGTGGGCATACGAGTAGGACGTGCCGTGGCCGAGCTTCTTCGACCCGGCGTAGTGCGAGTCGCGCAGGTGTGGCGGGACCGCGCCGGCCAGCCCGGCCCGCACGTCACCGACGGCGGCGCCGATGGCCTTCACCACGCTGTTCGACTTCGGCGCCAGCGCCAGCGCGATGACCACCTGGGCCAGCGTGATCTGCGCCTCCGGCCAGCCGATCAGCTGCACCGCCTGGGCGCCCGCGACGGCCGTCTGCAGCGCCGTGGGGTCGGCCATGCCGATGTCCTCGCTGGCCAGGATGACCAGCCGGCGGGCCAGGAACTTCGGGTCCTCGCCGGCCTCGGCCATGCGGGCGAGGTAGTGCAGGCCGGCGTCGACGTCGCTGCCGCGGATCGACTTGATCATGGCGCTGGTGACGTCGTAGTGCTGGTCGCCGTCGCGGTCGTAGCGGACGGCGGCGCGGTCGACCGCCTTCTCGGCCACCTCCAGGGTGATGACACCGTCGGCCGCTCCCCCGGCCGCCGCCTCGAGGTAGGTCAGGGCGCGGCGGGCGTCGCCGCCGGCCAGCCGGAGCAGGTGGTCGTGCGCGTCGTCGTCGATGGTGACGGCGCCGCCCAGCCCGCGCTCCTCGGCCAGCGCCCGGCGCATGACCTCGCGGATGGCGTCGTCGTCGAGCGGCTCGAGCGTGAGCAGCAGCGACCGCGACAGCAGCGGGCTGATCAGCGCGAAGTACGGGTTCTCAGTGGTGGCCGCGACCAGCGACACCCACCGGTTCTCCACGCCGGGCAGCAGGGCGTCCTGCTGAGTCTTGGAGAACCGGTGCACCTCGTCGACGAACAGGACGGTGCCGGCGCCGGTGCGCACCAGCTCCTTACGGGCGGTGTCGATGATGGCGCGGACGTCCTTCACCCCGGCTGTGACGGCGGACAGCTCGACGAACCGGCGCTGCGTGGCCCGGCTGACGACGTAGGCGAGCGTGGTCTTGCCGGTGCCGGGCGGTCCCCACAGCACCAGCGCCATCGGCTGGTCGTCCTCGACCAGCCGGCGCAGCGGCGTGCCCGGCCCGAGCAGGTGCTGCTGCCCGACGATCTCGTCGAGCGTGCGCGGGCGCATGCGCACCGCCAGCGGCTTGCCGGCGACGCCGTCGTCGGCGCCGGACAACGAGCCCGCGGGCACCGACGGCAGGGCGCCGCCGAACAATCCATCCTGCTCCATGCGGGTTGACCTTACGCGCTGACGCTGACACCCCGTGTCAGCGGCGCACCTGGTCGCGGCACTGCCGCACCACCCGGACCACTTCGTCGCGCTCGGCGTCGTCGAGGTCGCCGGGCCGGTACGGGTCGACGGCGAACTCGGCCGGCACGGTGCCCTCGTCTGCGGCCAGCCACAGCATGCGCTGGACGTAGCCCTCGTACGGCGGCCGGAACGTCACCCGGGCCACCTCGTCGACGATCGCGGACACCTCCAGGAACCGGGCGGCGGCGTCGCGGTTCGACGTGTGCACCGCCGCCGCGAACGTCTCGACCGCCGCGACGGTGATCTGCACCGCGGCCGCCGCCAGCCCGATCAGCGCGCCCTCGGCGCCCCACATGAGCGACGCGCCGAGCATGCGGTCCTCGCCGGTCAGCACCAGCAGGCCGCGCGACCGGGCGGCCGCGATGGTCTCCTGGCAGGCGATGGCGTCGTGCAGCCTGGCCGGCTTGAACGCGCACACGTCGGGGAGGTCGAGCACCCGGCCCAGCGTCTCGATCGGGTACGGCCGGGTATAGAGGTCGAACGCGACCAGCGGCAGCCCGGACGCCTGTGCGACCGCCTGATGGTGTGCGACGACGGCGTCCGGGTCGGCCTCGGCGGGCGGGAACACCAGCAGCGCGTCGGCGCCGGCCGCGCCCGCCCTGGCCGCCCACTCGAGGTCGTGCTCGGGACCTTCGGCGCTGCCGCCCACGCCGGCGAGGACGGGGACGTCCAGCGCGGCGGCGCGGCCGACCAGCTCGGCCTTGGTGGCAATGGACAGCCGGTCGCCGCGCCCGGTGTGCGCGGCGACGGCCAGCCCGCCGGCGCCACCCCGGACCAGTTGGCCGAAGTACGCCTCACAGACGTCGGGGTCGGTGCTGCCGTCGGCCCGCATGGGCGTGGCCGCGGCGGCCACCAGCGACCACCGCAGCCGTCCCGTCAGCTCCGCCGGACCTCGCGTGTTGCCCACCGATGCAGACTACCCATTCCCCAGCCGCCGCCGGTCACGGCCGTCCAATGGAACACTGCCCGCGGACGGGTCCGGTGACGTCGTTCGGCTCGTCCTGGACCGGCGCCGGGTCGTTGCCCGAGCAGGACAGCCCGCCGGTGACCCGGTTCCCGGCGAACCGGACGCCGCCGGTGTTGCCGGCCAGCGAGACCGAGCCGCTCACCACCGACCCCGTGATCGACACCGCGCCCGCGCTGCCGGTCAGCGTCACCGGACCGGACACCGTCGCGCCGGACAGCACCACGCCGCCGGCGCGGGTGGACCGCACCGGGCCGGACACCGTCGAGTCGGTGACCGTCAGCATCGCGCCCGGGCTCACGTCGACCGGCCCCGAGACCGTCGCGCCGGTCAGGCAGGTGGTGCCTGACGCGGCGCGCAGCGGCACGGCGTGCGGACCGTCGACCGTGACGTCGCACAGCGGCGCCGCGGCCTGGAACGACGTGCTCAGCACGCCCCGGGTGGAGAGCCGGCGGGCCTCGACGGTCAGCTCGCCGGCGCGGTCCAGCGGGACGGTGAAGGTGAGCCGCGCCGTGCCGGTGGCGTCGGCCCGCACCGTGCCGAGCGACCGCGCGTCCGGCCGCAGCCACAGCTCGACCTCCTCGCCCGGGCCGAGGCCGGAGAAGGTGACCGTCTGCGGCCGCCCGGCGGGGACGGATTCCGTCGCGGTGGCGGCGGTCGCCGCGGGCCGGGCGCTCGGGGTGTACTCCCAGTACTTCAGGTCGCGGGCGATGAACACGTTGCCGTTGTTGTGCAGGAAGCCGTACGAGGACGGCTGGAACACCCGGGCGCGGTCCAGCGTCACCGGGTCGATCGTGAACATCTTCGCCTGCGAGACGACGTAGAGCTGGTCGACGTACGGGTCGAACCAGACCCGCGAGCCGACGTGCGCGTACGCGATGGTGTCCCACGGGTACGGCTCGTAGGTGCGCGTCGCCTCGACCTCCCGCGTCTCGACGTCCATGCGGAACACCGTCACCGGCGTCTGGCTCCAGAGCTTGCCGTTCTCGTCGAAGGCGAGCTCGCCGATGGCGCCCTCGCCGGGGACGGGCACGACCTCCCACAGCTTGCGCCGCTGCTCGATGTCGTAGGCGAAGACCACCGCGTCGGTCTCGGTGGGCCGCGGTCCGCCGACGCCGCCGTAGACGGACGTGGCGCCGTACAGGATGCCGTCGCGGTAGGTGAGCGCGACGACGCTGTGGCCGGGCACGACGTCGGTGAACCAGGACTTGCCGGTCCGCGTGTTCAGCAGCGTCAGTCCGCCGCCGGGCGAGCCGTTCTTGGCGACGGTGCCGATGGCGAGGTAGTCGCCCGCCGACGCCAGCGCGAACGGCCGCGACTGGCCGTGGTCCTCGTACAGCCTGAGCACCGACCTCGGGTTGACGCCCGGCTCGGCCGGCTGGTCCGGGTCGTAGCGGAGGATGTCGCCCCACGGGTAGGTGCCGACGTACAGGGCGCCGTCGTGGGTGACCATCCCCTCGGCCTGGCTGACCTCGCCGGCGAACTGGGTCTTCGCGCCGGTCTCCGGGTCGTAGCTGGCCAGCCCGCCGGCCAGGAAGGTACCGACGTAGAGCAGGCCGTCCGGCCCTTCGGCGATCGAGCGGACCGGGCCCGGCGCCGCGACGGCGTCCGCGGTGCGCAGCTCCGAGCGCCCGGTCTGCGGCGAGTAGACGAAGTAGCCGCCGATGTGGCTCAGCCCGACGAGAGTGTCGCCGGGCCAGTCCGGGTCGCCGAGGTCGACGAAGCCGAAGCCCCGCACGTCGCTCACCCCGGTCAGGGCGGTCGCCGCGTAGGTCCGGTCCACCAGGTCGTACGTGTGCAGGGTCTGGTCGCGGACGAAGTAGACGGTGCGACCGTCCGCCGCGACCGGCGACAGGTTCAGCCCATGGACGTCCGGGATCTCCTGCACCCAGGCGCCCGCGTCGAGGTCGTAGACGTGCAGCGGTTCGGGCGAGCCGGACAGGCTGAACCGGGCGAACAGCAGCCGGCCGCGGACGTCGAGGTCGTACACCCCGGCCGCCGGGTCGGCGCCCGGCGGCAGCCCGAGGTCGCGCCGCTCCCCCGTGGTCGGGTCGATCTCGACGACGGTCGTGGCGGCGTGCGTGCCGGCGTAGACCTTGCCGCCGGCCGCGGCGATGCCGCGCACGATCAGCGGATCGGCGTCGGGCGCGAGCGAGCCGAGGTTCGTCGTCACGCCGGTGGCCGGGTCGTACCGGAACACGTTCGCCCGCGACTGCCCGGTGCCGCCGTAGACGACGCCGTTCTCGTCGGTCGTGATCGACCAGACGAACGTCTCGCCCGGCACCGCCACGCCGAGGTTCTCGACCGCGGCCGCGCCGGGCCGGTACCGGTACACCCGGCCCTCGCCGTAGGTGCCGACGTAGACGTCACCGTTCGGGGCGACCTCGACCGCCCACGACCCGGACGCCCCGGGCAGCGGGAACTGGTGCACCCGGCTGCCGTCGCGGGCGTCGACGACGCTGAGCACCGCCGGGCTGCCGGACGACACCAGGTACAGCCACGGCTCGCCGTTCGGCCCGGTGCCGACGCCGGAGCCGGGTGCGGTGACGGCGTCCAGCGGCATCGCGCCGAGGTCCTTGAACGACGGATAGTCGGCCGCGCTCGCGCTGGTCGAGAGCGTGGCCGCCGCGACCAGCACCACCGTCAGCCAGGCGATCAAGCGTCGCATCATGCCTCCCTGCACTGGCCGGCCACCGGGCCGGTGACGTCGACGTTCTCCAGCACCGGTGCGGGATCGTTGCCCGAGCAGGCGAGTGGCCCGATCACGGTCGTGTCGACGATCCACACGCCGCCGACGCTGCCGACCACCGACACCGGGCCGGTCACCGTCACGCCGTCGAGGATGACGCCGCCGGCGCCGACCGCACTGACCGGGCCGCGCACCGTCGAGTCCTCCGCCACCAGCACCGCACCCGGGCTGACCTGCACCGGCCCGCTGACCGCGGCGCCGTCGAGGCAGGTGGTCCCGGACCGGACGGTGACGGGGCCGGCGTGCGGGCCGGTCACCGTCACGTCGCAGACCGGTTGCGGCCGCAGCGCGAAGTTCCACCGGTACAGCGCGGCGCCGCGGGCGTAGTAGAGGTTGCCCGCCTCGTCCACGGCCAGCGAACTCACGCCGGACGACGCCAGCTCGGTGACCGTCCAGGCCTCCGGGTCGACCCGCCACAGGCTGCCGGAGCTGGTGACGTAGAGGTAGCCGTCGTCGCGGAAGTGCAGGTCGCGGTCCTGGCCGTACATGCCGGTGCTGTGCGGGAACAGTTGCTCGGCGCGGGTGACGGCGCGTGCGTCCGGGTCGTAGGTGAACAGCGTCCCGTCCGAGACGCCCCACAGCGTGCCGTCGTCGTCGAAGGTCAGGCCGTTGACCGCGCGGCCGCCGGCGACCGGCACGACACTGTGCAGGACGTCGCCGGAGGCGGGGTCGGCCACGAACAGCTCCGCCTCGGTGGCCACCGGGTCGATGCCGTAGCCGCCGTTGACCGACGTGCCGCCGTACAGCAGCCCGTCGCGCTCGGCCAGCGACACCACGCTCTGGTCCGGCACCACGTTCCGGTGCGTCACGACCGCTCCGGTGGCCGGGTTCCACAGCGTCAGTGCGCCGCCGAGCCGGCCCGACTTCGGCACGCTGCCCACCGCCATCAGGTCGCCGACCTGCGCGAACGCCTGCGGGCGGTCCTGCTCGTCGGCGATGACGGCGGCCGGGCCGGGGTTGGTGCCCATACTCCACGGCCGGGTCGTGTCGAAGTCCAGCAGCCCGGCGTTCGGGTAGCGGCCGAACACCAGGTGGTCGCCGTACGTGCCGAACCCCTCGACCTGACCGGCGCCGGCCAGCAGGCTCGTCGTGCCGGTGGCGGGGTCGAACCGGGCCATCCCCGGCGGCGACAGGAACGCGCCCACGTAGACGGCGCCGTCCGGGCCGGTGCCCAGCTCGGTGATGGTGTTCGGCGCACCCTGCAGGTCAGTCTCGCCGAGGTATCGGGTGGCCCTTGTCTCCGGGTTCCAGACGTAGATGCGCCCGTAGTAATACGTCATCGCCAGCGACAGGCCCGGGAACTCCGGATCGTCGAGGTCGACCCACGCCCAGCTGCCCGGGAACGCGTTGGGCCCCCAGCCGACCGGCGCGTACGTGTGGGTGTCCAGGTCGTAGGCGACCACGCCCACGGAGGCGATGCGGAAGTAGACGTACTTGCCGGCCGGGTCCGGCGCGGACATGGCGCGGCCGGAGATGCCCGGGACGATGTTCACGAACTCGCCGCTGCCGGTGTCGTAGACCAGCAGGTCGTTCGACGGCTGAACGCGCAGCAGCAGGTACTCGCGGGCCAGCGTCATGTCGTAGACGACCTCATGGGTCGCGTACTGCGCCGGCAGCGCGACCTGGGCGAACTCACCGGTCGCGCGGTCGAACTGGGTCAGCCGCGCCCGCGGCTGGGTGCCGACCCAGACGCCGTCCTCGTCCGCCTCGAGCGTGCGGGCGTAGGTCTCCCCCGGCACCGCCTGGCCGTGGTTGGCGAACTCGCCGGTGGCCGGGTCGTACGAGAACAGCTCGCCGCCCGGGTAGGTGCCGCCGAAGACGACACCGTCGGGTGCCGCGTCCAGCCGCCAGATCCCCTCGCCGGGGAACGGCACGCCCAGCGCCGTCACCGCGTCGTCGCCCGGCGTCCACGAGTAGAGCTGCCCCTCCGTCATGCCGAAGTAGACGGTGCCGTCCGCGGCGCTGAACGTGCTGGCCCAGCTGTTGATGCCGGCCGGCAGCCGCTCGGCGAACACGACGTCGCCGCTGCGCAGGTCGGTCACCTGGAACATGCCCGGGGTCTCCTCGTTGCCCGCGGTCACCCAGTACGCCTGCGGCCGCCCCTCGGCGTCGACCCCCTGGGACTGTTCCTGCGACAGCACCCGCCCCTCGATCGGATACCCGAGGGACTCCTCGGCCCCGACGACCGGAGCCGGGGGTGCGGCGGCGTCCGCCATCGGCACCGTCGACGTCAGGACGAGCGCGGCGGCGACCGCCACCAGCTGCAGCCTCTTCAAGGATCCTCCTCGGACGTTGATTTCGGCCTGGCCCGTTAGGCGGTCATCTTGGCAGCGCTGCGCTCGCCAGGGCAAGACCCGGACCAATTTCGGCCTTGCCCGATATCCGAACGGCCGATAGCCTCCGGGGTCAGATCCCCGTCCCGCCGTCTCGGAGGTCCCCCGATGAGAGCCTTCCTGTCCGGTTCGGCCGTCCTCGTGCTGGCCCTCACCACTGCGGCGGTGGCGCCCGCGGCGTCGTCGGCCGAGGCCGAGCCCGTCGACGCGCCCGCGCCCGGCGAGATCACCTCGCTCGGCACGCCGCTGCAGGACGTGCTGCTGATCGGCGGCACCCTCGGCGCCGGCCCGGAGGGCACGCCGGTGCTGTGGAGCGCGTCGTCCGGCGCGCCCGCGCACCTCAACGCCGTCGACCCCGCGACCGGCGAGGCGGTGGGCCGGTACGACCTGACCGGCGCGGGCGGGTCGTGGGCGGTCGACGCCGGAGCGGACGGCTCGGTGTACGTCGGCACCTACGGCGCGGCCGGCCTGTACCGGTGGACCGCGGCGGGCGGCGTCGAGGCGCTCGGAAACCCCATCGCCGGCGAGACGTTCGTCTGGGACGTCACGGTCGCCGACGACGGCCAGGTGTACGGCGGCACGTCGCCGACCGGCAAGCTGTTCGGCTACGACCCCGTGACCGGGGAGTTCCGCGACTACGGCCGGCTCTCCCCCACGCACGCCTACGCGCGCAGCGTCGCCGTGCACGGCGACACGATCTTCGCCGGCACCGAGAACCCGGCCGCCGTCTTCGCCGTCGACCGCGCGACGGGCGCCAGCACCGCGCTGCCGGTGCCCGACGGCCTGGACGTCTCGACCGCGTGGGCCTACGACGTCGACGTCGTCGGCGACTACCTCTACGTCCGCTACGGGACCGCGTCGCCGAGCCCGCTCTACGTCTGGGACATCGCCGCCGGTCAGTGGGTCGACAGCATCGAGACCGCGCACGGGCTGGAGCCGTCGCCGCCGGACGACGAGGGCCGCGTCTACCTGATCGTGGCCGGCGAGCTGGTCCGCTACGACCCGCGCGACGGCAGCACGGTGAGCACCGGCATGCCGTTCACCGGCCGCGTCGCGAACACCCGCGGCATCGGCTGGGCCGAGCTGGGGCTGCCCGACTACCCCGGCCGCAGCCTCGTCGGGCTGCTCTGGCGCGGGATGATGTTCCGCTACAACCCGACCACCGGCGCGCAGTCGTTCGTCCCCACCACCATCGAGGGCGAGCCGATCGACATCACCGCGCTCAGCGAGGGCCCGGATCGGCGCGTCTACGCCGGCGGGTTCCTCAACGGCGGCTTCGCGGCGGTCGACCACGCCACAGGCGTCCGCGAGGAGTTCCACACGTTCTCGCAGAGCGAGGCGATGACGTCGCACGACGGCAAGCTGTACATCGGCGCCTACCCGGACGCCCGGGTGTACTCGTACGACCCCGCGCTGCCGTGGCACAGCCCGGAGTACTCGCCGTCGCCCGAGCCCGGCGCCGCCGAGAACCCGGCACGGCTGTTCGACTTCAAGGCCGACCGGCAGATCCGGCCGCGCGCGCTGGCCTCGGCCGGCGACCACCTGGCCGTTGGCACCATGCCCGATCTCGGCGAGCTGGGCGGGGTGTTCGCGCTGTACGACGCGGCCGGCGGCGAGCTGGTGCACGCCGAACGCGACCTGATCGACGACGAGAGCATCATCGCGCTCGCCTTCCGCGACGGCGTCGTCTACGGCGCCACCAGCATCTACGGCGGGCAGAGCGCCACGCCGCCGACGCAGCCCGAGGCGACCGTCTTCGCGTGGTCGGTGGCCGAGCGGCGGCTGCTGTGGGAGCTGAACCCGGCGCAGGGCAAGCCGACGATCGGGGCGCTGACGTTCGACGACACCGGGCGGCTATGGGGCCTGGCCGGGACCAGCCTGTTCGCCATCGACGTCGAGGCCGCCGAGGTGGTCGAGCGGCTGAGCTTCGGCTCGAGCGGCAGCAGCTCCGGCGACCTCGTCCTCAACCCCGTCGACGGCCTGCTCTACGCCTCGCCGGCCGGCAACCGGCTGGTCCGGGTCGACCCGTCGACGCTGGTCACCGAGCAGCTGCGGACCGGGACGACGACGCACCTGGCCGCACACAGCTCCGGCGACGTGTACCTCTCGTCGGGCAACGAGCTGCTCCGGTTCACGCCCACCTGCACGACGACGCTCACCGGCACACACCGCGGCGCGCTGACGGCGTCGTCCGGCACGCTCTGCCTCGACGACGCCACCGTGCTCGGGTCGGTGACCGTCACCGGCGGCGCCGGCCTGCGCATCGACGGCGGCGCGGTGTACGGCTCGGTGACAGCGGACGGTGCGTCACCGGTCGTGATCTCCGGCGCGACCGTGCGGGGCGCGGTGGCGGTGAACAACGGCCCGGCGCCGGCCGCGGTGATCTCCGGGTCGACGATTCTCGGGTCGCTGGCCTGCGCGGGCAACGCCGAGGCGCCCACCGACGACGGCGTCCCGAACCGGATCCGTGGTGCCCGCTCCGGGCAGTGTGCGACGCTTTAGCGCCTGATTCGAGTCGTCGGAGGAGCTGCGGCATGCACGTCCTGGTCATCGGCGGCGCCGGCATGGTCGGCAGCAACGTGGTCCCGCACCTGGCGCAGCGGCACACCGTCCGGGTGCTGGACCAGCGCCCGCTCGACGTGGGCGGCGTCGAGTCGGTGACCGGCGACGCCCGCTCCCCCGACGACGTCGCGGCCGCGGTCGAGGGGGTCGACGGCGTGGTGCACATGGCCGCCGCGATCCCCCGTGCCAAGGGCTACGACGCGGCCGCGAACCGGCTGGCGTTCGAGGTGAACGTGGCGTCGCTGCACCTCGCGCTGTCGGCGGCGGCGTCGGCCGGAGCACGGTCGTTCGTTCACATCAGCACCATGTCGGTGTTCGGCGACTACTCGACCCGGCTGATCGACCCCGCGGCCGCGCCTGACTCCGTCGAGCCGTACGGGCTGACCAAACGGCTCGGCGAGCAGGTGGTGGCGGCGCTGTCGCCGACGCTGGGGCTGCCGGCCTGCTCGCTGCGGCTGATCTTCCCGACGCCGGACGCCGACTGGCCGCTCTGGCGCTCGCCCGAGGGGTTCGCGCCGCGGGAGATGCGGATGCGCGACGGCACCAGCACTCAGATCCCGCCGCTGGCCGCCGCCGACCTCGCCGCGGCGATCGACCGGGCGCTCGCGTGGACCGGGCCGTACCGGCCGTTCACCGTGACCGCCGACGTGGCCGGCGTCTCCGTCCGTCCCGACGACACGCAAGCCGCCTTGGGGTGGGTGCCGGGCCGAGTGCTGGCACACTGAGGACGTGCGCACCGTAGAGCCTGAAGTCCACCTCATCGCCCGGCCCGACTTCGACTACGAGGAGGTCGCGGCCTATCTCAAAGAGGTCGGCGGTGAGAGCTGGCTGGAGCGGGTCGACCGCGGCGACCTCGACGACGCGCAGAACCTCGCCGAGTTCGCCGGCCGCATCTGCTACCGGTCGTGGGAGCCCGGGCTGAACCCCAACGTCAGCCGCATCCGCACCGACCAGGCCGAGTACCTGCGCAACATCCTGGCCAGCGCGCACGGCTCCGTCCTCGAGCACGTCAACTTCTCCTTCGTGCTGCACAACGTCAGCCGGGTGGCCACCCACGAGCTGGTCCGCCACCGCGCCGGCGTCGCCGTGTCGCAGGAGTCGCTGCGCTTCGTCCGCCTCGACGACATCCCGTTCTGGTTCCCCGACTGGGCCCGCGAGGACCCCGAGCTGATGGAGCGCGCCACTGCGCTGCTCGGCCAGCTGGAGGAGTTCCAGCACTGGATGGCCGGCCACTTCGGGCTGGACGAGGAGGGCGTGAAGTTCGGCGAGAAGAAGCACAAGACGTCCTTCATGCGCCGCTTCGCCCCCGAGGGCCTGGGCACCGGCATGGTGTGGACGGCGAACGTCCGCACGCTGCGCCACGTCATCGAGAACCGCACCGCGCCGGGTGCCGAGGAGGAGATCCGGCTGATCCTCGGCAAGGTCGGCGCGCTGATGGTCGAGGAGGCGCCCGCCCTGTTCGGCGACTACACCGTCGAGGACGGCGTCTGGACCCCCGGCTGGCGCAAGGTCTGAGCGGCTCGCGTGAAGGTCGAGTTGCTGCTGCTCTGGCGGTAGTGACTCGACCTTGACGGCGAGGGCCAGCTCACCGTCAGAGGCGGAATACCTCGGCGGCGTTGCGCCACATCACCAGCTCCTCCTCCGCGGCACTGAGCCGCGCCGCCCGGACGGCGCCCAGCGTGACCGCCGGGTGGATGAGCGTCGCGTCGCTGCCGAACATCAGCCGCTCCGGCCCGATGCGGTCGAGCACCCAGCGGATCCGGCCCGGCGCGGGCGTCGACCAGCAGGGCTCGAACCAGAGCCGGTCGGTCCGCTCCGCCGCCGACGGCGCCAGCCGCCAGGACGGCCCGCCGAGGTGAGCGGCGACGACGCGGGCGCCGTCGACCGAGGCGACGACGTCGGCCAGGCCGACGAGCTCCTCGCCCCACGTGTGCGCCAGGACGGGCAGGTCGTGCGCGGCCAGCAGCCGCAGAGCGTCGGCCATCGCCGGTGAGCCGCCGGGCGAGCCCGCATAGTGGGTGTGGATCTTCGCGCCCACGAACAGACCGGTCGGCAGCAGCGACTCCAGCTGCGCCGCCGCCAGGTCCAGCTCGCGCGGGTCGACGACCAGCAGGCCGCGCAGCCGCGGGTGCGCCTCCAGGACGGGCACCAGCGCCGGGTTGCCGGTCAGCGGGTCGTAGACCACCGCCTCGACCGACGACACCAGCTGCACGTCGATGCCGCACTCGTCCATCACGCGCAGGTTCGCCGCCGGGTCGGCGACGTCGGTGTGGAAGAACCACGGGCCCCAGTGGCCGTGCACGTCGACGATCACGCCGTCACCCCCGGATCCCCCAGCAACCGGCGCAGGTTCCCGCCGGTCACCAGCTCCCGCTCCGACGACGACAGCCCCGAGACCGTCAGCCGGTCCACGACGGCGGCCGCCTCGAACCAGCCGGGCCGGCTGCCGAACACCAGCCGCTCCACACCGGCCTCGGCGGCCAGCCGCTCCCAGCCGTCGACGTCGCCGAGCAGCCGGGTCGACGCGTGGAAGCCGGGCTCGTCGCGGGCCAGCAGCACGAAGTCGCCTAGGTGGTAGAAGTGCGCGTCGACGAAGACGGCCGACGCGCCCAGGCCGGCCAGCGCGGGCCCGAACACTCGAACGTCGCCCTCGACCAGCAGCACCAGACCCGCCCCGACCGCGGCCCGCGCCACCGCCAGCAGCCCGGGCGCCGACACTGGGACGCCCTGCCGGTCCGGCGCCAGCCGCACCGCCCGCACCCCGAGCGACGCCACCCGCGAGACCTCCGCCAGCGCGGTCAGTGGGTCGCGCAGGTCGACCCCGGCGGCCGCGTGCCAGCCCTGCTCCGCGGCCACCGCACGGGCCTCGTCGTTGCCGCTCGGCGCGTCGAACAGCAGCGCCCGCAGCGACGTCACCAGCCCGCCGCCGATGCCCAGCGGCTCCAGCGCCGCCGCCAGCTCCGGGCCGGGCAGCCGCACGCCGGTCTCGACGTCGCGGCCGGCCAGCAGGTCGGCGTCGAGGATCACGACGCCACCAGCGCGGTGTGCACCTTCGTGACCGCGGCGACGATGTCGTCGACGTCGGCGTCGGTGAAGTTCTCGTTCCACGGCACCACCACGAGCCGCCGGTAGACGAGGTCCTCGGCGACCGGGCAGAGCCCGTCCGGGTAGTCGCGCCCGGCCAGCGGATAGCCGGACGCGCCGTACGTGAGCGGCTTGCGCAGCACCGGCTCGGCGTAGAGCGGCCGCGCCAGGTAGCCCGACAGAGAAAGGACGCCCTCGGCCGTCAGCGCCTCCGCGTACCGCACCAGCCCGCCGTGGTCCAGGCCGTCGACCAGCAGCGGGAGGTACCAGTAGACGTGGTCGCCGTCGTCGGGCGGCAGCACCAGCCCCGGCAGCCCGGCCACGCGGGCGGCGAACTCCGCCGCGCTCGCCCGCCGCCGCGAGACGACGCCGGGCAGCTTGCGCAGCTGCTCGCGGGCGACGGCGCCGACCAGCTCGGTCATCCGGTAGTTCAGCGCGTAGGACAGGTAGGCGCGCTCGCCGGTCTCGCGCGGCCAGCCCTTGTCGGCGAACCGGCGCAGCCGCAGCGCCAGCTCGGGGTCGTCGGTGGTGACCAGGCCGCCGTCGCCGGTGGTGATGTGCTTGTACTGCTGCAGGCTGAAGCAGCCCAGCTGCCCGACGGTGCCCACGAGCGGCCCGCCGTGGCGGGTCGGCGCGAGGTAGGCCTGGGCGCAGTCCTCGATCAGCATGATGCCGGCGCGGTCGGTGAGCTCGCGCAGCCGCGCGACCGGCGCCGGCTTGCCGAACAGGTGGACGGCGACGACGGCGCGGGTGCGCGGGCCGATCAGCGCGGCGACGGCGTCAGGGTCGAGGTTGCCGGTGACCGGGTCGACGTCGGCGAAGACGGGAACGGCGTTCTGCGCGATGATCGGCGTGACCGAGCCCATGTCGGAGATCGGCGGGACGATGATCTCGTCGCCCGGCTCCGGGTCGACGGCGGCGACCGCCAGGTGGATGGCCGCGGTGCCGCTGCTGCAGGCCACCGCGTAGCGGGTGCCGATGAGCGCCGCGAACTCCTCGGTCAGGGCGTTCACCTCGGTGCCCCACACGCTGGACAGCATGCCGCTGCGCAGGACCCGCAGGACCGCGGCCTCCTCCTCGGGGCCGATGGTCCGCCCGCTCGGCTCCATGGGCGACGGCAACGGCCGCCCGGCCCGCACCGGCGTTCCACCGTCGATGGCCAGCGTCCGCACTGCCTCGCCTGCTTCCTGTCGAGTGACACTCATCGTATCGGCCTAGCCCGAAATCTGGAGTGGGTGGCTACAGTTGTCGCCATGGACACCTCCATCGGCGTGGTCGGCCCGCACGACCTGGTCGACAGCGTCGCGACGGTCTGCGAAGAACAGGCCGGGGTGCGGGTGCACCGGTTCGACTACGACCACGAGACCCAGGCCAGCGCCATGGTCACGACGCACGCGTCGGGGGTCGACGCCTGGTTGTTCACCGGCATCGTTCCGTACACCCTCGCACACGACGCGCTGACCCGCCCGGCCGCGTTCGTCGACTACAGCGGATCGACGCTGCTCGAAGCCCTGGTACGGCTGCTGCGCGACGGCCACGACGTCACCCGGCTGTCGGTCGACACCCTCGACCCCGCGCAGGTGCACGGCACCCTGCGCGACGCCGGCGTGCCGGTCTCCGACGTGCGCACGCTGCCGTACCGGCCGGGCGCCACGGCCGCCGACTTCGCCGCCTTCCACCGCCGCCACGCCACCCGTCACGACGGCACCGTCGCCGTCACGTGCCTGGCGTCGGTGCACGACGAGCTCAGCGGCCACCTGCCGGTGTTCCGGCTGGCGCCGTCCGGGCAGTCGGTGCGCGCGGCGCTGCGCCAGCTGCTGCTGTCGGCGACCAGCCAGATCCAGGAGGACGCGCAGGTCGCGCTCGGGCTGGTCGAGGTCTCCCCCGCCACCGAGCTCGACGACCTCGCCCGCGAGGTGGGGCTGCTCGGCGGCTCGCTGTCGCAGTACTCCGAGACGCTGTCGCTGATCGTGACCACCCGGGGGCCGCTGCACGACGCCTCGCGCGGGTTCACCGCGCTGCCGTTCCTGCACCGCCTCGGGCAGCGGCACGACGTCGTGCGCGTCGGCTTCGGCATCGGGCACAGCGGCGCCGAGGCCGAGCGGCTGGCCCGCCGGGCGCTGGCCCGGGCCCGCAGCCACGGCGACGTCGCCGCCGTCGTGTCGTCGCGCAACGACGTCGACATCCTGCTCGAGACCGTCGCGCCGGCCGAGGCGCCCAAAGCGGCGCAGAGCCGGGCGGTCGTCGCCAGCCGGGTCGGGCTGTCCGTCGGCACGCTCGACCGCCTCCGCGACATCACCGCCGCCACCGACGACCGCCCGCTCACCACCCGCGACGTCGCCGACGGGCTCGGCGTGCAGCTGCGGACGGCACGCCGCATCCTGCAGCGGCTGGAGCTCGCGGGGTGTGCGGAACGGTCCGGCAGCCTGGAGTCCGGGACGATCGGGCGGCCGCTGACGCTGTACCGCATCACGCTGTGACATGGCGCTGGGACCTGTCACGGGCCGAGCCAGCGGTCCAGACGCTCGGCGATGAACTCGTCGTCGCGCAGCTGGGGGTACGCGGCCCAGATGCGGTCGATCTCGTTCAGCTGACCCGGCGAGAGCACCTCGGCCTCGTCCAGGCACCACAGGCCGGCCAGCAGGCCCTGCCGGCGCAGCACCTCGTGGATGCCCGGCACACAGCCGTGGAACCCGTGCGCGGCGTCGAAGATGGCCGCGTTGGCGTCGGTGAGGACGGGGTTCAGCGCGAGCAGCTCGCGCAGCGCGGCATCGTCGCCGGCCCGTGCGCGGCCCGCGGCGGCGAGGACGTCCACCGCGCCGCGCACCCACACCGCCCACTGCCCGAGCAGGCCGCCGACCACCTCGATCCGCTGCCCGTCCAGCTCGTACGTCGTGAGCAGGTCCATGACGATGTGGTCGTCGTTGCCGGTGTACAGCGCGATGTCGCCGGCGCGGCCGGACAGCGCCAGGCCGTGGACGACCTCGAGCGTGGCGTACCGGTCGAACGGCGCGACCTTGACGCCGGTCACCGCGGGCTGCTCGGCCAGCCGCCGCCAGAAGTCGCGGCCGAGGACGCGGCCGCCGACGGCCGGCTGCAGGTAGAAGCCGATGACCGGGATGACCTCGCCGACGGCGCGGGCGCGGGCGAGCAGGTCGTCCTCGGAGGCGTCGCCGGTGCCGTACGGCGTCAGCAGCGCCAGGTCGTAGCCCAGGTCGCGGGCCAGCTCGGCCTCGGCGACGGCCTGCTCCGTCGGCCCGACGATGCCGGTGACCAGAACGGGCGCCTGCTCGGGGTACTCGGCGGCGGTCTCGGCGGCCAGTTCCAGCACCGGGGCGAGCAGGCCGCGGCCGGGCTCGTGCACGGCGAACTGGGTGGTGTGGACGGCGACCGCCAGGCCGGTGGCGCCGGCCTCGACGTAGTACCGCGAGAGCGCCCGCTGCCGCCGTTCGTCCAGCTTGCGGTCGTCGTCCAGGGCGAGCGGATGCGCGGGGATCACGCCACCGGCGCGGAACCGGTCCAGGGCGGTCATCAGAACTTCCCGTCGCGTCGCTGGAACTTGGTCGGCTTGCCCAGCGTCGGCAGGCCGGCCCGGACCCAGTGCGCGGTCGCCTCGACCAGCTCGGGCACCGCCACGTCCGGGTAGCCGAACAGCCCGTGGCAGCGCTGCGCGTTGGCCAGCAGGGCCGTCGGCTCCTCCTCGCCGGTGAACGTCACCGGCTTGTCCAGCGCCGCGGACAGGTCGGTGGCCAGCCGGCGGACGCTGTGCGTCTCGGGGCCGGTGACGTTGAGCAGCAGCGGCGGGGTCGACACGTGCAGCAGCGCCCGCAGCGTCACCTCGTTCGCGTAGCCCTGCCAGACCAGGTTGAGGCTGCCCATCGTGATGTCGACCGGCTCGCCCGCGTCGATCGTCTGGGCGAGGTCGACCAGCACGCCGTAGCGCATCTCGACGGCGTAGTTGAGCCGGATGATCGCCATCGGCGTGCCGTCGCGCCGCGACGCCGCCTCGAGGATCCGCTCGCGGCCGAGGCAGGACATCGCGTACTCGCCGATCGGCCCGGGCAGCGCGTCCTCGGTGGCGCCGCCGCTGCCGACCCCGACCAGCGGGTACACGTTGCCGGTCGAGAGCGCGCTGATGCGGCTGCCGGCGTAGCGGCGGGCGACGCGGCCGGGCAGGTAGACGTTCGTCTCCCAGGTGCCGGACTGGTTGCCCTCGGTGCCGAACTTCGCGCCGACCAGGTACACGACGTTCGCGGCGTCGGGCAGCGCGGCCAGGGCGTCGTCGTCGGCCACGTCGGCGGCGACGACCTGCGCGCCGGTCGCCTCCATGGCCTCGCGGGCGCCTGGCCCGCTGTACCGGGACACCGCGATGACGCGGGCGCCGGTGCCGGCCTCCTCGACGCCCCGCACGGCCAGCCTGACCAGGCTGACGCCCAGCTTGCCGCTCGCGCCGAGCACCACCAGGTCGCCGTCGAGCCGGCGCAGGTCCTCCACCAACTCCGGCCGTGGCCGCGACAGTCGCTCGTCCAGCTCGTCGATGCTCCGCACCCGCGCACCCCTCCGTGTTCACGTACTTACGGTCCAGACCGTAATTTGCGGGACGTGAAAATGTCAAGAGCGCGGAGAGCGGTGCTGTCAAGGCAGGTACTTGCGGTGAAATGGGTGGTTACTCGGCGGCCAGTCCGGCCCCGAAGACGATGGCGAACCCCACGGCGAAGCCCGCGGCGGAATGGTCGAAGATCAGGGCCAGCAGCAGGCCCAGTCCGAACGCGACCATGAATCTCTTAGCCAGCTTCTGACCCATCGCCACTCCCTGCAGTGGTGGGGACAACGCTGGTTCCATGATCAGCCAGAAAGCCGGGTCGGGCGCAACCGAAAGTCTCACATTGAGGGACGCCGTCTCGCGGTTCGTCCCGGTTCTGCCGGAAATCAGGCCAGGCAACACGCCGCACCCAGCAAAGTTGATCATGGAGCAAGGAGGCTCCCGGCGCGGTTTTGAGCCGACCTTCTCCATGATCAACGGGGTGGGGCCGGGAATGCCCTGACGTCGCCGAAGACCCGCCGGACCGCGGCCACGACGTCGTCGGCGCCGTCCGGTCCGGCCATGAGCTGCGGCTGGCGCAGCCAGAACACCGTCGCGGCGGCCGCCTCCGCCCCCGGGGCCGGCAGCGCCCGGGCCTGCCCGCGCAGCGGCTCCAGGCCGCCCAGCGGGGGGTAGCCGGCGTCGACGGGCACGCCCTCGGCCGCCAGCGCACGGCCGGCCCAGTCGCGGTCGACGCCGGGCGCGGCCCGCAGCATCAGCAGGTGCCGCGAGTCGGCCGTGGTCCCCGGCGGCTGTGGCACCACCTCGACCGGCCGGTCCGCGGCCGCCAGCCCGTCGACCACCCGGCGGGCGAACGCGTCGCGCGCGGCGACCTCGTCGTCCAGGCGCTCCAGCCAAGGCAGCAGCAGCGCCGCCTGCAGCTCCGTCATGCGCAGGTTCCAGCCGATCTCGGCGTGGTGGTACCAGGCGCCGTCGCGGACCCGGCCGACGTTGCAGGCCGACCAGATGCGGGCGGCGAGGTCATCGTCGTCGGTGACGATCAGGCCGCCCTCGCCGGCGGTCATCGCCTTGCTGGACTGGAAGCTGAACGTGCCGGCCGTCCCGTGCGCGCCGACCGGCCGGCCGTTGTACGCGGCGCCGTGCGCCTGCGCGCTGTCCTCGACGACCGCCAGGCCGTGCTCCGCGGCCAGCGCCAGCAGCTCGTCCAGCGGCGCCGGGCTGCCGGCCAGGTGCACCGGCATGACGGCGCGGGTCCGGTCGCTCAGCGCGGGCCGGACGGTGCCGGCCGTCAGGTGCAGGTGGGCGGGGTCGACGTCGGCGACCACCGGCACGGCGCCCAGCAGCAGCACCGCCGTGGCGCAGGCGACGAACGTGTACGCCGGCACCACCACCTCGTCGCCGGGCCGGACGCCCGCGGCGCGCAGCGCGACGAACAGCGCCAGCGTCCCGTTCGTCAGCACGATGCCGTGCTTCGCGGCGTGCCGCCGGGCGAACTCGGCCGCCAGCTGCTCGCACAGCGGCCCGGACGTCGCGCCCCAGTGGCCGCTGTCGACCACCTCGGCCAGCAGCTTGCGCTGCGCGTCCGACGCGGGCGGCGGCCAGGCCGGCCAGGGTGCGCGGCGGACCGGGTCGCCGCCGTCGATCGCGAGTGTCGTCATGGCGTCTCCTACGAGGCGAGGGTGAGGCGCCGGCCGAGCAGCCGGACCGCGTTGCCGCCCAGCACGAGCGCGCGGTCGGCGTCGGACAGCCGGGCGAGGCGGACCTTCCCCAGGCCCAGCCGCGGGTCGAGGAAGCACGCGTCGGTGCCGAACAGCACCCGGTCGGCGCCGGCAGTGGCGACCAGGCGCTCCAGCCAGCGGGTGGTCAGCCGGGAGCCGCAGATCTCCAGGTACAGGTTGGGCTGCGCGGCGGCCAGCCGGGCGGCGCGGTCGAAGCCGTCCTGCCAGAGCCCGGCGTGCCCGACGAGGATCGGCAGCGTGGGGTGCCGGCGGGCCAGCTCGGCGAGGTCGCCCGGGTCGGAGTACGGCGAGCGCGTCTGCCCGTGCGACAGCACCGTGGCGCCGGCCGCGGCGGCCAGCTCGAGCAGCGGCTCGTACCGCGGGTCGGTGGCGGCGCACAGGTGAGTGTCCGGGTGCAGTTTCAGGCCCCAGACGCCGGGCCGGTCCAGCTGGTCGCGCAGCCGCGCGGCTGCGTCCGGATGGTGCGGGTCGGCGACCAGCCAGACGCCGATGCGGCCCGGGTGCCGGGCGGCCTCGGCCAGCGCCAGCTCGTTGCCCGCGGCGACGTCGCGGCCGACGGCGACCAGGTGCGACACGCCGACGGCGTCGATGCCGATCTCGGTGTTGACGTCCACCAGCCAGGCCGCGCCGGGCTCCGGGACGAAGAAGTCCGCCCAGCCGCCGACGTGGCCGTGCGCGTCGATCACCGGGGTCAAGATCTCACCGCCTCGAACGAGCCGGACGCGATCAGCTCGATGTCCGCCTCCGGCAGCCGCAGGTGGTCCAGCTGGAACCGTGGCCCCGCGTCGTCCCACACCGGGGCGCCGGTGCCGAACACCAGCCGGTGCGCGCCGGCCTGCCGGGCCAGCCACTCGACGGCGCCGGCCGCGGCGAGCGTCCCGGTCTCGACGTACACGCCCGGGTTGGCGTCGAGCAGCTCGGCCAGCTCGCGCAGCGACCGGTAGCCCGGCGAGAGCACCAGCACCCGCAGCTCCGGCACCGCCGTGGCCAGCGCACGGACGCGGTCCAGGCCGGTCTCGAGCGCGTCCAGCGCGAGCGGGACGCCGGCCGCGGCCAGCTCGTTCCACCACCGCAGCGCCACCGGCCCGGTGAGCGCGAACCGGTGCCTGACCGGGCAGGCCCGCACCATCGCCGGCGCGGCGTCGACGACCGCGCCGGGGCCGTCCGGCCAGCCTGCGCCCGGCACCGCGGGCAGGATCACCGGGACGCTGACCAGCCGCTCGTGCGCGTCGTCGCCGCCGGGACGCTCGTGCGCCGGGTCGCCGTACAGCCCGTTGCTCGGGGTGACGGCGGCGCCGTCGATGCCGAGGTGGTCCAGCTCCGCGAGCAGGCCCGCGACGTCGACTGACGGCACGTGGTCGCCCGGCACCGGCCCGAGCAGCCGGTGGGCGTCGAAGATCCGCACCGGCAAAGTCAGCCCTTCAACCCGGTGGTCGCGATGCTGTTCACCAGGTACCGCTGGAGGACGCCGAAGATGACCAGGCACGGGATGACGCTGATCGCGGCCGACGCCATGATGCGCGCCCGCGCCACCGTCTCGGCGTTCAGGGTCGACAGCCCGACCGTCAGCGTGCGCATGTCGTCAGTCTGCGCGATCACCAGCGGCCACAGGAAGTCGTTCCAGTGCCACAGGAACACGAAGATGCCCAGCGTCGCCAGGACCGGCTTGGTGAGCGGCAGCACCAGCCGCCAGAACACCGTCCACTCCCCCGCGCCGTCGATCTTCGCCGCGTCGAACAGGTCGTCCGGCAGCCCCTTGATGAACTGGCGCATCAGGAACACCGCCTGCGAGTTCGCCAGCGTCGGCACGATCAGCCCCCAGAACGTGTTGACGCCCTCCATCCGCGACACCAGCACGAACATCGGGATCAGCGTGGCCTGGGCCGGCACCATCAGCGTCGCCAGGAACGACCACATCAGCGCGTTGCTGCCGGGGAACCGCTTGCGGGCGAACGCGTAGCCGGCCATCGCCGCCGTCAGCAGGATGACCACGACGGAGACGATCGAGTAGATGAACGAGTTCAGCGTCCAGCGCAGGAACGAGGACGCCGACAGGACGGCGGACAGGTTGTCCCACGTCACCTCCTCGGGCCACCGCTGCGGGATCGTCTGCGCGCCCTCGGGCGTCACCGCGAGCACGATCACGGCGACGAACGGCACCACGGTGAAGACCGACGCCAGGATCAGCAGGACGGTCAGCCAGATGTTCGCCCCGCTCCGCCGGCGGCGACGGCGCCCGGTGCCGGCCGGGTCCGTCGCCGCCGGAGCGGGGGGTGCGGTGAGCGTGGTCACGTGTTCTCCCGGTCCAGGACGTAGCGCTGCACCAGGGAGATCACGAGGACCACGAGGAACAGCATGACGCCGATGGTGGCTGCGTAGCCGAAGTCGAAGAACTTGAAGCCCTGGTCGTAGAGCATGTAGACCAGCCCGTACGACGCTCGGGCCGGGCCGCCGCCGGTCATGACGTAGATCGTGTCGAACACCTGGAACGCCACGATCGTCTCGATGACCAGCACGAAGAAGATCACCGGGCGCAGCAGCGGCAGCGTGATGCGGCGGAACTTGGCCCATGCGCCGGCGCCGTCGAGCGTCGCCGCCTCCATGAGGTCCTCGGGGATGTTCTTCAGCCCAGCCAGCAGGATGAGCATCGAGTAGCCGAAGCTCTTCCACACCGACACGATGGCCAGCGAGCCCAGCACCATCGCCTGGTTGCCGGTGAGGAACGCCACCGGCCCGAGGCCGATGCGCTCCAGCGCGCCGTTGATCAGCCCGTCGGACTGGTAGATCCAGATCCAGATGATGCCGGCCATGACGAACGAGGTGACGTACGGCAGGAACAGCAGCCCCCGGAACAGCCCGCGGCCGCGCACCACGTGGTGCAGCATCGTCGCCGTGCCCAGCGACACCACCAGCGTGAGCGGCACGTACATCAGCGCGTAGAGCAGCGTGACGCGCAGGCTGTCGAAGAACAGGTCGTCCTCGATCAGGCGGCGGTAGTTCTCCGCGCCGATGAAGGTGAACTCGCCGCTGAGCCGGTAGTCGGTGAAGCTCATCCCGACCGCGCCGAGGCTCGGCACGAACCGGAAGATCACGAACAGCACCAGCATCGGCAGGACGAAGATCAGTCCCCAGCCGGGGTCGCGGACGCGCTGCCGCCACGTCGGGCGAGGAGCGGCCGTGCGTTCCAACGTCATACGGTTCTCCTCGCCCGCCATGGGGCGTCAGCGGTGGCGGCGTCAGCCGCCACGGGCGATCAGGTCGCGCGCCTCCGACGCGGCGTCGGCGAGCGCGTCCTCGGGCGACTTCGAGCCCTGCAGCGCGGCCTGGAGCTGCGCCGACAGCACCGCCATGACCTGACGTGCGGTCGGCGTCACCTCACCCGGGCGGGCGTACTGGAGCGCGTCGCTGAACGTCGCCAGGGCGTCGTCGCCGGTGGGCGCGTCGACGTCGGTGCGCGCCGGGAAGGTGCCGGCGCCGGCGTTCAGCGCGGCCGAGACCTCCGGCGAGGCGATGTAGGACGCCACCTCGTAGGCCGCCTCCTCCTCGTCGCTGATGCTGGTCAGCGCCAGGACACCGGGGATGCCGAAGCTCACCTGCTCTTCACCGGTCAGCGGCGCTCCGACCACCACGTTCTCCTCGCCGATGCCGGCCCGCATGTGCACGACGTCAGGCAGTGTGATGGCGTAGGTCATGGCCGCCCCGCCCGTGGTCAGCGGTCCGCCGTCGACCAGGTTCGTCTTGGTCGCCGCGTCGGCCGGGAGCCCGCCCGCCTCCTGCAGGTCGAGCAGGAACTGCAGGGTCGCGAGCCCTTCGGGTCCGTCGAAGGCGACGTCGGAGCCGTCCTCGGTGAAGACCGAGCCGCCGGCCTGCCACAGCAGCGGGTAGAAGGTGAGGTTCAAGGTCGTCTCCGGCGAGCCGGAGTAGTCCATGACGGCGACGCCGTTCGCGGCCAGCGCCGGCGCGGCGGCGAGCAGGTCGTCCCACGTCTCCGGCGGCTCGGTGATGCCGGCGGCCTGGAACGCCGCCATGTTGTACGCCGTGGTGGTGCTGGTGTGGTAGATCGGGACGCCGTACAGCTCGTCCTCGAACGTGACGACGTCCAGCGCGCTCGGCAGGTAGGCGTCGCGGTCGTCCTCGACGGCGCCGTCGAGCGGCTTCAGCCCGCCGCTCACCTGGTACTGCAGCGTCTGGTCGGGCGTGAGCAGCACGAGGTCGGGACCCTGACCGGAGGCGATCGCCGTGGCGATCTTCTCGTCCTTGCCCTCCCACGGCTGCTGCTCGATCGTCAGGTCGATGTCCTCGTTCTCGGCCTCGAAGTCCGTCTCGACCTGGTCCCAGAACTCGATGCTGGCGTCCTGGTCAGGGATCACCGGGTACATCCACACCGTGATCTCGGCCGAGCCACCACCACCGCCGGCAGTGTCGTCGTCGTCCGAACCCCCGCACGCGGCGACGGTCAACAGCGCCGCCAACCCGACCGCCATACCTCGAACTCGCACCGGAAACCTCCTCGCCCAGGGCCGGCAAATACCGGCCTGGGCCGAAACTATAGCTGACCAGGCCAACCGTCAAGGCGCCGCGCGAATCGCACTCGTGGCCCGTCCATGCAGGGTGAAGACACAGGAGAATAACGGCCTTGACCGAATATAGGGCGCTCACTACGCTGCGGGCACGCCAAGGCTGAGGAGGCCGCATGCTCCGCCGCTCCCCGATCGCCGCAGTCCTGCTCGTGCTCGCCCTGGTCCTCTCGCCCGCAGCGGCCACGGCCGAGCCGGCGACGCCGGCCCCCGCTGCCGCGGATGCGGCCTGGACCGCGGTGCCGCTCGGGCCGGCCAGCGTCGCCACGCCTACCGGCTCGGGCGGATTCATCGGCGACATGCTGTGGTTCTCGACCCGGCAGGCCAACCCGCCGGCCCTCATCGGTCTCGATCCCGCCAGCGGCGAGGCGGTCAGCCAGATCCCGCTGCCGGACAGCCTGGGCGCCTGGGTGAGCGCGGTCTCCGGAACCGACGTCTACGTCGGCACCTACACGCCCGCCAAGCTCTACCGCGTCGACACCGTCAGCGGCGAGGTCGAGGAGATCCTCACGGCCGGAGGTTCCGGCGCGGTCGTCTACGCGCTGACGGTGGCGCCGGACGGGGTCGTCTACGCCGGGACGTACGAGTCGTCCGGCGGGCGGATCCTCGCCTACGACCCGGCCACCGGAGCGGTCACCGACCTGGGCGTCACCGTGCCGGGCCAGGACTACGTGCGCGCGCTGGTGGCCGACGAACGCTACCTCTACGCCGGCATCGGCTCGGCCGCGTCGCTGGTGCGCATCGACCGCGCCACGCACGAGAGCATCGACCTCACTCCCCCGGACCTGGCCGGCGCCACCTTCGTCTCGTCGCTGGCGCTGCACGAGGGCGTGCTGCTGGGCGGCGTCTCGCCGCGCGGCCAGCTGCTCGTCGTCGAGACCGCCGACCCGTCCCGGTACGAGCTGGTCCAGGCGCCGGCCGAGACGTTCGTCGTCGCCGTGACCGGCGGCGAGCCGGGCCGGGCCTACTTCGCCGCCCGGCCGTCGGGGACGCTGTACGGCTACGATCTGTGGTCCGGCACCGCGGAGGCACTCGCCGTACCGGCGCCGGAGAAGGCGGCCAGCGGCCTCACCTTCAACGACGGCCAGGTCTGGGGCCTGGTCGACGGCCTCGCCTACGCCTACGACCCGGCCGGCGGCGGCGTCACCGGACTGCCGCTGGACGCGGCCGGCGTCACCCCCAGCCCGGAAGGGCCGATGGCCCTCGCCGCCGACAGCGAGCACGTGTACGTGTCCGGTTCCGGCGGCGTCCAGATCCACGACATCGCCCGCGGCGGCAGCAGCCGGGTCTTCGTCCCGGGCGAGGCGAAGTCGCTGTGGCCCACCGGCGACACCGTCTACCTGTCGGTCTACACCAGGGCGCTGATCTACGAGCTGCCCTCCACCGCCGGTCCGGTGCGGCAGCTCGCGGAGATCGGCCACGAGCAGACCCGGCCGCGCGACTCGTTCCTCGACGACGGCACCGGACGGCTCTACGTCGGCACCGAGCCCGACTACGGCCGTTACGGCGGTGCGCTGGCGGTCTACGACACGGCCACCGGCGAGCTGGACGTCTACCGCGACATCGTCGAGGACCAGACGATCTCCGCCGTCGCGGCCGAGGGCGACACCGTCTACATCGGCAGCGACATCAAGACCGGCCTCGGCACCTCACCGGTCGCGACCCGCGCCGAGGTGGCCGCCGTCGACGCGGGCACCGGCGCGGTGCGCTGGTCGATCCCGGCACCGGCCGGGGCCACCGTCGTCGGCGACCTCCGGCTGATCGGCGCCGAGCTGGTCGGCCTGACGTCCACCGGGCTGCTGTTCGGGCTCGACCCGGCCACCGGGACGCTGCGCTGGCAGCACGCACTGGGCGTGAACGCGTCGATCCTGACGCCGTCGGCCACCGGGGTCTACACGACGGACGGGAAGTCCATCCTCCGGCTGACCTGGCCCGAGCCGGGCGCGCCGGTCGTCTCGACCGTGTACACGGGTCTGGCCGGCGAGTGGTATGGCCCGGCCTCGGTCACCGCCACGCCGGACGGGTCGGCGCTGTTCGCCGTCCAGGGCCGGACCCTCGTGCGCCTGGACGTCCCCGGCGAGCTCTTCGCAGACGTGTCGGCGGCGTCCTCGTCGGCCTGGGTGGGCGACCCGGACCGGTCCCGGGTGTGGCGCGCGTCGGTCACCGTCACCGTCCTCGGCGCGGACGGGTCGCCGCTGGCCGGCGCCCGGGTCACCGCCGGCTGGCGGGCCGGCGACCGCCCGGCGGCCACGACCTCCTGCGTGACCGGCGGGGACGGCAGCTGCGTGCTGCGCCGCACCGTGGCCGACGCCGCGGCCGTCACCGCCGACGTCACCGCCGTCTCGCACCCGTCCCTGCCGCGGGGCGCCGTCGAACTGTCCAAGACCGTCACCGTCACCGCTCCGGAACGAGGTTCCCGATGACCGAACTCAGCCGCCGTACCTTCCTCTCCGCCGTCGCCGCGGCCGGTGCGCTGCCCGCGGTGCCCGGCATCGCCGGGGTCGCCGCCGCAGCCGGCTCGCCGGCACCGGAGCTGTTCGGACCCGCGGCGGTGACGGCGGCCATCGTGGGCATGGCGGTCGAGGGCGACACCGGCTACCTCGTGACCCGCGGCCAGACCCCGCCCAAGGTCGTCACCGTCGACCTGGCCGCCCGGACCGTGACGCGCATCGACCGCCTCGACCGCGGTGACGGCGGCTGGGCGTGCACGATCTCGGGCGGTCAGGTGTACGCGGGCACCTACCCGACCCCCGACCTGTACCGCTACGACCCCGTCAGCGGCGAGGTCGAGCTGCTCGGCACGATCGGGCCGTCCGGCGGCTTCGTCTGGTGCCTGACGACGGCGCCCGACGGCACCGTGTACGCCGGCACGTCGCCGCGCTGCGAGCTGTGGGAGTACCGGCCGGACACCGGCGTGCTGCGCAAGGTCGGCCGGGTCGCCACCGACACCCAGTTCGCCCGCGTCGTCGCCGCCGACGACACGACGGTGTACGTGGGCACGACGCCGCTGCGGCACGTCATCGCCGTCGACCGCGCCACCGGGGCGATGCGCGACATCTACCCGGCGGACCTGGAGCGCACCGGGTCGGTCGACGCGATCATCGCCACCGGCGACCGCGTGCTCGTCTCGGCCGGCGGCCAGGTGCTGGACCTCGCGCCCGACGGCTCCGACTACACGGTCGTCGCGCCGCCCGAGCCCTCGACCATGATCGACGGCCTGACGCTGACGCCGTCGGGCGAGCTGCTGGGCGTCGCGCGCCGCACCGGCGCGCTGTTCCGGCGGGTGGGCGACGCGCTCGAGCCCGCTGGTGTCGCCAACGCCGGCGACGAGACCCGCGGCCTCTGGCTGCGCGACGAGTCGGTGCTGCTGGGCGCCGGCGGCAGCGGGGTGCTGTGGTTCCACGACCTCGCCACCGGCGACACCGAGACGTTCGACCTCACCGAGACCGACGTGGCCGGGCCCGACCTCGTCCAGTACCTCAGCTACGACCGCAGCGCCGTGTACGTCGGCGGACACTTCTACGTCACCGTGCACCGGCCGTGGGCCGGCGTCGAGCCCCGCCGGATCCGGGTGAACGGCGAGATCAAGGCGATGCTGCCGCACGAGGGCCGAGTGCTGGGCGCCATCTACCCGAGCGGCGAGCTGATCAGCATCGACCCGGCGACCGACACCGTCACGTCGCTGGGCATGCTCGGGAACGACCAGCAGCGTCCGTGGGAGCTGGCGCTCGATACCGAGCGCGGCCTGCTCCTCGTCGCGTCGGCGCCGGGGACCGGCCGGCTGAACGGCGCGCTGACCGTGCTGGACCTCGCGACCGGCGCGATGGACGCCTACGTCGGCCTGCTGCAGGACCAGAGCGTCATGTCCGTCGCTCTGCACGACGGCGTCGCGTACCTGGCCGGCGACACCTGGGGCGGCGGCGGCGCCACACCGACCCAGCCGGCCGCGCAGGTGGCCGCGTTCGACCTGGCGACCCGGACGGTGCTGTGGCGGACCGAGCCGATCGCCGGGCAGGCCAGCCTGCAGCACGTCGAGGTCCACGACGGATATCTCTACGGCGTGTACAAGCGTCTGAGCGGCACCTGGTTCGCGATGGACCTCGCCACCCGCACCGTCGTCAGGCAGGGCAGGATCAGCGGCTACGGCGAGATCGTCGTGCACAACGACCAGGTCTTCGCGGCGACCAACTTCGGCGACTACCTCTACCGGCTGCGCCCCGACCACGACGCGGAGCAGCTGGCCGGGCCGCTCGTCGCCAGCTGGTTCACCGTTCCTCAGCTGGAGTTCGAGCGCGGCTGGACCGCTTGGGGGGTTGCGGGCCGCGAGCTGGCCCGCTTCGACCTGCATCCGCGGCATCGGCGCTGAGCTCGCCGGCGAGCAGCAGCCAGGTGGCGGCGGGCACCGTCGCGGCGGCGGCCGGCGGGTCGATGCCCGTCGACGTGAGCAACCGGTGCGCGCGCTTCTTCGGCACGTGCGCCCCGAGGACGTCCCGCGCCGCCCGGCGCGGCTGCCGGTACGCGTCCTGCAGCAGCCGCCGGGCCAGGCGGGCCTGCTGCCTGGACACGTCCGTGCGGCGGCGGACCACCAGGTGCGCCGAGTCGACCGACGGCGCCGGCCGGAAGCTGCCAGGACCGACCCGCCCGGCGATGCTGAGCTCGAACCGGGCCCGCCACCACGCGACCTCCAGGTCGCGCGGGTGCGTGTCGGTCATCCGCTTGGCGAACCCCCACTCGACCAGCAGGTCCGCCTGCCGCACCGAGGTGCCCTCGGGGTCGAGCAGCCGGCGCAGCAGCGCCGTCGAGATCGCGTACGGGATGTTCGCGACCACGGCGTACTGGCGGTGCGGCAGCATGACCGTGCGCGCGTCGGCCTCGACCACCCGCACGCCGTCGTCGTCGGAGAACCGCCGCTGCAGCTTCGCGACGAACCGCGGGTCGCGTTCCACGGCGATGACGCGGGCGCCGGTGGCGGCCAGCGGCCCGGTCAGCGCGCCCAGGCCGGCGCCGAGCTCGACGACGAGGTCGCCCGGCCCGGCGCCGGACGAGCGGACCATCCGGGCGCTGACCGCCGGGTCGCGGAGCAGGTGGATGCCGGCGTGGTTGGGCGCCTGCGCGGCGGTCTTCGCGGGGGCGCGCTTCGCGCCGTTCTGGCGGTTCGGGCGGCCGGAGCGCTGGTGGGTACGGGAATGGCGCGGCATGGCCATCACACCAATCGAGATCACGAGGGGACGCGGACGTCGAAGAGCCGCGCCGTGCGCCTCGGGTGTGATCACCGAGGGACGGACGCGGCTGCGGCGTGCTCCCGTGTGCCGGCCTCGGACCGCTTCAGATCGCGGTCAGCCGGCGGTGCGTGAAGCTACGCCGTGACGGACAGGCGGGGACGCCAGTACGCCACAGCGCCGTTCTTTGTCATTCCCACGCCGCCAGCATAACGGGTCGGGTCACGCCGACACCAACGCTTTCGGTGTGACGGTCACCTCGAACGGCTGCGTGAGCGTGACGCTCTGGTCGCCGGCGGCCCGGCCCACCTCGACGTACGCGCCATCGACCAGGTCGTAGGCCACGATGGACGGCTCGACCGGGTCGACGATCCAGTACGACGCCACGCCGTGCTCGGCGTACGTCGAGTACTTGAGGGCCTGGTCCGTGCGCCGCGTGCTCCGAGACAGCACCTCGATGGCGAGACTCAGCGGCGCCGTGATGGGCGCCGCCTGGTCGTGTTCCCGGCGGATCACGAAGACATCGGGCTGGAACGACGTCCGGTCGTCCGGCTGCCAGTCGCGAGGTGCGATGTACAGCTTCAGGTCTTCAGGCGTCTTGGGCCCCAACAGCAAGGCGAGCCCGAGGACCGCGTCCTGGTGCGGCCCCAGCGGTGCGGGCGTCACCAGCAGCGCCCCGTCGACGAGTTCGTAACGCAGGCCGTCGTCGGGGAAGTGCTCGAGGTCACCCACGGTCCATCCGTCAACCGCATGTGGCCGCTCCATCATGGTTGTCATGGTGCCCCCTTCCGGGCTCGGTCGCCACTCAGCCTTCATGGCGACACCACGTCCCGCAATCGGCAATCGCCGGATTGTGGACAACTAGCCGACCAGCAGTTCGTTGTGGACAACCTCGGCGCGTTCGCCCTGCCAGCGGCGCCGCGCCCAGCGGTCATGGGTCACGACGACGACCGCAAGGCCGGCGCCGTCGACCGCCGCCTCCAGCTCTTCCACCAGGCCGAGCGACAGGTGGTTCGTCGGCTCGTCGAGGAGCAGCACCTGGGGCCGGGTCACCAGCAGCCGGGCCAGCGCGAGCCGGCGCTGCTGCCCGACCGACAGCGCGCCGACCGGCATGCCCAGCGCCGGTCCGGGCAGCAGGCCGAGGCCGGCCAGCTCGGCCTGGTACTCGGGGGCCGGGCCGGGGCGACCGGCGGCGAACGCCTGCACCGCCGTCAGCGACAGGTCGGGGAAGCTGCCGGTCTGCGGCAGCCAGCCGATCCGCAGCCGCCGCGACCGCAGCACCTCGCCGGTCTGCGGCTCCAGCGCCCCGGCCAGCACCGCCAGCAGCGACGACTTGCCCGAGCCGTTGCGGCCGGTGATCATCAGCCGGGTGTCGCGGGTGACGTCCAGCGCGCGGGCGGCGATGCGGCCCGGGACCTTCACGTCGCGGACGGCGATCAGCACGCCGTCGGGCACGCCGGCGCCCAGCGCGGCGTCGAACCGGAGCAGCCGCGGCGGCTTCGGGATGCGCAGCTCCTCCAGCCGGCGCAGCCGCACCTCGGCCTCGCGGACCCGCCGCGACACGGCCGCGTCGACCTTCTGGCTGGCGAAATGCGCGGCGAACTTGTCGTTGTCGCGCCGGCCGCGGCCGTCGTGACCGACCCGGCGGGCGTCCTGCTTGACGACCGCGCGCGCCTCGTCGACGTCGTCGGACCAGGTGGCGTACGCCTGCTCCCACCGCAACCGGGCGGCCGCCTTGCCGGCCAGGTAGTCGGTGTAGGCGCCGGTGTAGCGGGCCGGGCCGATGTGCGGGGTGCCGTCGCGCTCCACCGTCAGGACGGGGTCGAGGTCGAGGATCGACGTGGCCACGCCGTCGAGGAACGCGCGGTCGTGCGACACGGTGACGACGGCGCCGCGGTACTCCTTCAGCGCGTCCTCGAGGAAGGCGATGGCGTCGTCGTCGAGGTGGTTGGTCGGCTCGTCCAGCAGCAGCACGTCCGGCGCGCGGACCAGTGCCAGCGCCAGCGCCAGCCGGGACCGCTGGCCGCCCGACAGCGTGTCGACCGTCCGGTCCCCCGCGATCTCGGCCAGGCCCAGCCCGGCCAGCGCGCGGGCGGCCCGGGCGTCGGCGGCCCAGCCGTCGCGGTGCTCGAACTCGGCCAGCAGGTCGCCGTACTCGTCCAGCACCGACTCGTCGCCGTCGGCGAGCCGCGCTTCGGCGGCGCGCATGCGCTGCTCGAGGACGCGGAACTCCGCCAGCGCGGCGTCGACGGCGCCGTCGACGGTGCTGCCGGCCGGCAGGTCGGGCTCCTGGGTGAGGTAGCCGAGCGTGCCGTGCCGCTCGACGGTGCCGGAGTCGGGCGCCTCGACCCCGGCCGAGAGCCGGAGCAGGGTCGACTTCCCGGCGCCGTTCTCGCCCACGATGCCGAGCCGCTCCCCCGCGGCGGCGTCATAGCTGACGCCGTCGAGGACCCGGCGGCCGGCGTAGGCGATGCAGAGAGCGCGAACGGAGAGGAGAGACACGTGACGACCTCGACGAGGTTGCTGGGAGCCCGCCGGGTGGACGCACCTCGGGCACGGGCGGAGTCACGCGTTCAGATCACATCACTGTCAAGGATGCCACGTGGGTACTGTCCCGGGCAAAGCGATTTCCCGGACCGTGAGGAGCTGCTGTGCAGAAGATCGCCAACATCGTCGTCGACTGCGCCGACCCGCGACTGCTCGCCCACTTCTGGTCCGACGTCCTGGGCTACCCGCGCCTGGAGTACCCCGAGGAGATGCGCCGCGAGCTGCTGGCGTCCGGCCTCACCGAGGACGACCTGCTCGCCCGCGTCGTCGCCGAGGACCCCACCGGCGAGGGACCGCGGTTCTACTTCCAGCGGGTGCCCGAGGCCAAGCTGGGCAAGAACCGCGTCCACGTCGACGTCCGGTCGGTGCCGGGCCGGCGCGCCGAACCGCACGAGGTCGACGCCGAGGTCGAGCGCATCACCGCCCTCGGCGCGACCGTCCTGCGCAAGGCCGACGACGCGTGGGGCCCGTACACCGAGTACTTCTACGTGCTCGCCGACCCCGAGGGCAACGAGTTCTGCGTGTGCTGACGCCGGCGCGGCATCTCGCGCTCTCGACATTACGGTCAGGCCCGTAATACCATCCGCGCATGATCCCCCGCCGCCGCTTCCTCCAGGCAGCCGCCGCCACTGGCGCGGCCGTCGCCGTTCCCGCCGTCTCCTCCCTCCCGGCCTCGGCCCGGCCGTCGTCGCCCGCCGAGGGCACCGTCACCGACCTCGGCCCGGCCAGCGTGGCCAGCCCCCTGGGCAACGGTGAGTTCGTCGGCGACGTCCTCTACATGGGCTCGCGCGGACTGGCCCCCAACGTCGTCGGCGCCTGGGACCTGGGCACCGACACCATCGCCACCCATGTCGAGATCACGACGGGCATCGGCATCTGGGCGATGTGCAAGGTCGGCACCGACGTCTACGTCGGCACGCACTCGCGCTCCGACCTCTACCGGATCGACTCGATCAGCGGCGAGGTGAGCAAGCTCGCCGAATACCCCGACCACTTCATCTGGACCATGGCCGCCTCCCCCGACGGCAAGATCTACATGGGCATGTCCGAGCCGGGGCGCGTGGTCGAGTACGACCCGGCCACCGGCGCCAGCCGCGACCTGGGCCAGCCCGCGCCCGGCGAGGCCTACGTGCGCAGCATCCAGGCCGACGACACCCACGTCTACGCCGGCATCGGGGCCAACGCCCACCTCATCGCCATCGATCGGCAGACCGGCGAGAAGCGCGAGCTGCTACCCGCCGAGCTGCTGGACCGCGACTGGGTCTCCAGCATGCACATCAGCGCCACTCACATCGCCGGCGGGCTCAACTCCACCGCCGAGCTCGTCGTCCTGGACAAGGCCGACCCCAGCAGCTACCGGATCGTCAAGGCGAGCGCCGCGGGCGAGAAGTACACCGTCGCCGTCCTCATCCACGACGGCTGGGTCTACTTCGCCGGCCGCCCCACCGGGACGGTCTACCGCGTGCCGGTGGACGGCGGGGAGCCGGAGGTCCTGGGCGTGCCGTTCCCGGAGGCGCAGACGGTGCGCCTGCTCGAGCACGGCGGGCGGATCTACGGCCTGCAGGATCCCGGCATCTTCGTCTACGACCCGGCCACGGGCTCGATGGACTACGTCAGCCACGTCCAGCGCGGCTTCCGCGCCGCCGCCGAGGCGCCGATGTCGGTGCACTCCGACGGCAAGGTCATCTACGTCGGCGGCAAGAGCGGGGCCGATCTGCACGACCTGGCCTCGGGCGAGGTCACCCGGCTGCCCATCCCGGGCGAGCCGAAGACTGCCATCACCGTCGACGGCACCACCTACCTCGGCATCTACACCCAGGCCGCGCTCTACTCGCACCGCGCCGGCGACGCGGAGGCCGAGCTGCTGTTCCGCACCGGCCAGAACCAGGACCGGCCCAAGGACCTGGCCTACGACCGCGCCACCGGCCTGATCGCCATGTCCACCCAGCCCGAGCCCGGCCACCCCAACGGCGCCCTGGACCTCTACGACCCCAGGACCGGCCGGCTGGACACCTACCGCCCGGTCATCGAGCGGCAGACGGTGTTCTCGCTGACCGCCGTCGCCGGAACGCTGTTCATGGGCACCAGTACGCAGGAGGGCCTCGGTTCGCCGCCCGTCACCCCCACCGCCAAGCTGGCCGCGTTCGACCTGCGGACCAGGACGGTGACGTGGGAACTGGAGGTGCTCCCGGGCATCGGCGCCATCATGGACCTGGCGCACACCCCGCGGGCCGTCTACGGCATCACCAACACCGGCGTGCTGTTCGAGTACAGCCTGGTGCAGCGCAGGATCACCCGGACGATGCAGGTCAGCGAGCGCGGCGGCGACCTGTTGATCGCCGGCTTCACCGCCTACACCAGCGACGTGAACGCCGTGTACCGGATCGACCTCGTCCCCTTCACGGCGAAGAAGATCGTCGACGGCCTCGCGAGCGACTGGTTCGGCGGCGGGTCGCGGCTCAACATCGCGCCCAACGGCCGCGCCCTCTACGCGTTGAAGGGGCGTGACCTGGTCAGCATCGCGATCCGCCCGCGCCTCGGCTGAGGCGCGGGCGGCGTCGCGTCAGTTCCCGGGCTGCTCCGGTACGGCGTCGATGCCGGCCTCCTTGCGCTGCTGCGCGGTGATCGGCGCCGGCGCGGCCGTCAGCGGGTCGTAGCCGCCGCCGGTCTTCGGGAACGCGATGACGTCGCGGATCGAGTCCGAGCCGGCCAGCAGCGCCGTGATGCGGTCCCAGCCGAACGCGATGCCGCCGTGCGGCGGCGCGCCGTACTTGAACGCGTCGAGCAGGAAGCCGAACTTCTCCTGCGCCTCGTCCGGGCTCAGGCCCATCACCTGGAAGACGCGTTCCTGCACGTCGCGGCGATGGATACGGATCGACCCGCCGCCGATCTCGTTGCCGTTGCAGACGATGTCGTAGGCGTAGGCGAGCGCGCTGCCCGGGTCGGTGTCGAAGGTGTCGATCGACTCGGGCTTCGGCGACGTGAACGCGTGGTGCACGGCTGTCCAGGCGCCGGACCCGACGGCGACGTCGTCGGTCTCGTCGACCGGCTCGAACAGCGGCGCGTCGACCACCCAGGTGAACGCCCATGCGCTCTCGTCGATGAGGCCGGCCCGGCGGCCGATCTCCAGCCGGGCCGCGCCGAGCAGCGCCTGCGACGACCGCCGCGGTCCGGCCGCGAAGAACACGGCGTCGCCCGGGACCGCGCCGACCAACTTCGGCAGGCCGGCCGTCTCGTCCTCGGACAGGTTCTTCGCGACCGGGCCGGCCAGCTCGCCGTCGGCCCCGACCAGCACGTACGCCAGGCCGCGGGCGCCGCGCGCCTTGGCCCAGTCCTGCCAGCCGTCGAGCTCCTTGCGGCTCTGCGACGCGCCGCCCGGGTGGACGACGGCGCCGACGTAGGCCGCCTGGAACACCCGGAACGAGGTGTTGGCGAAGTGCTCGGTGACCTCGGTGAGCTCCTGCCCGAACCGCAGGTCGGGCTTGTCCGAGCCGAACCGGTCCATGGCGTCGTGGTAGGTCATGCGCGGGATCGGGGCGCTGATCTCGTGGCCGACCAGCGCCCACAGCGCCGTCAGCACCTTCTCGGCCAGCGCGATGACGTCGTCCTGCTCGACGAAGCTCAGCTCGACGTCGAGCTGGGTGAACTCGGGCTGGCGGTCGGCGCGGAAGTCCTCGTCGCGGTAGCAGCGGGCGATCTGGAAGTAGCGCTCCAGCCCGGCCACCATGAGCAGCTGCTTGAACAGCTGCGGCGACTGCGGCAGGGCGTACCAGGACCCCGGCCGCAGCCGGGCCGGCACCACGAAGTCGCGCGCCCCCTCCGGCGTCGACCGGGTCAGCGTCGGCGTCTCGACCTCGACGAAGTCCTCGGCCAGCAGGACGTCGCGGGCGGCCTTGTTGACGGCACTGCGGAGGCGGATCGCGGTGGCCGGACCGGACCGGCGCAGGTCGAGGTAGCGGTACTTCAGCCGCACCTCCTCGCCGACGTCGACGTGGTCGTCGATCTGGAACGGCAGCGGCTCGGCCTCGCTGAGCACCTCGAGCGCCTCGGCGACGACCTCGATCTCGCCGGTCGGCAGGTTCGGGTTCTCGTTCCCCTCCGGGCGGCGGCCGACCTGCCCGGTGACCTTGATGCAGAACTCGTTGCGCAGCCCGTGCGCCACGGCCTCGTCCCGCACCACCACCTGCGCCACCCCGGACGCGTCGCGCAGATCCAGGAACGCCACTCCCCCGTGATCGCGGCGGCGGGCGACCCAGCCGGTGAGGGTGACGGTCTGGCCGGCGTGGCCGGCACGCAACGTGCCGGCCTCGTGGGTGCGGAGCACGGGTGTTCCTCTCGGATCGTGCGTTGTACGTGGACCAGCCGATCCTACGGAACCCGCTCCGTCCACGGCGAGGCGATTCCCCCAACCCCGTTGATCTTGGAGTTGTTCGGCCATCTACCGGACATTCCAGGCCCTATGTGCCGAACAACTCCAAGATCAACTTTGGAGGGACGGCGGGCGGCGGCGGGCGGCGGGCGGTGTGCGTCAGAAGAGGGGGTCCTGGCCGGGTACGACGGTGGCAGCCTCGGTTCCGCTGCCCGACGGGGTCAGCCGGGTGCCCCAGCGCTTCCCGTGCAGTGGCCGCCGCCGGTCGTCGACCAGGTCTTCGTCGTCGTCGCCGCGGAGCCGGTACGCCTTCAGGTGCGGCTCGACCCGGGCGCGCAGCCAGTCGCGGTAGCGCTGGTCGGAGTAGGAGCCGCGGTGGTAGAGCCGCCGGTACAGCGGCAGCAGGTCGGGCCGGGTGGACTCCAGCCAGCCGAGGTACCACTCGCGAGCGCCCGGCCGCAGGTGCAGCGGGATGTAGCTGATGCCCGTCGCGCCGGCCTCGGCCACCGCCGCGACCAGCGCGGACAGCTGCTCCTCGGAGTCGGTCAGGCCGGGCAGGATGGGCGCCAGCAGGACGGTGCACGGCAGCCCGGCCGCTCGTACGGCGCGGACGAGGTCGAGCCGGGCCTTCGGCGTTGGGGTGCCGGGCTCGACGGAGCGGTGCAGCCCCTCGTCGAGCAGCGCCAGCGACACGCCGACGCCGACCTGGACGTCCTCGGCGGCGCGCTGGAGCAGCGGCAGGTCGCGGCGCAGCAGCGTGCCCTTGGTGAGGATGCTGAACGGCGTGCCCGACCCGGCCAGCGCCTCGATGATGCCCGGCATCAGCCGGTACCGGCCCTCGGCCCGCTGGTAGGGGTCGGTGTTGGTGCCCATGGCGACGTGCTCGCGGGCCCAGCCGCGCCGGCCGACTTCGCGCCGCAGCACGTCGGCGACGTTGACCTTGACGATCACCTGGCGGTCGAAGTCGTCGCCGGCGTCGAGGTCGAGGTAGGTGTGAGTGTTGCGGGCGAAGCAGTTGTGGCTGACGACGCCGTGCGCGATGAAGTCGCCGGTGCCGGTGGTGAGGTCGAACATCGGCAGCTCGACGTCCATCGCCCGCACGTAGCTGACCGCCAGCGCGTCCTCGCCCCGCACCGCCGCGCCGACCACGCTGCGGCGCAGGCCCATCAGGCGGTCGCGGGTGGTGAGGTACGGCCGCGGCGGGTCGCCCTCGCCGGGCGGCGCCACGTGCTTCCAGCCGTCCAGCGTCAGGAACCGGTGGTCGCCGCTCGCGACGATGGAGGTGCCGCCGTCGAGCTCGACCCGGAACGCCGGCTTGGACGTGCGCCAGTGGTCGACCACCTGGGTGCGCACCAGCCGCCGGCTCAGCCCCTCGCGCCGGGTGCCGAGCACCTGGTCGCCCGGCCGCACCCGCGCGAGCGGGACGGTGGTGCCGTCGGCCATGCTGATGGGCGCGTAGCCGGACAGGCAGTACGTGCACGCGTGGCTGCAGCCGCGGTACGGGTTCACCGTCCACCGGAACGGCACGTGCGAGGCCTCGGGCACCTTGTTCAGCGCCGACTTGGACGTCACCTCGTGGAACGTGATGCCCTCGAACTCGGGCGTGCGCACGCTGCGGACCAGCCCGGACAGCCGCTGCAACCCCGGCAGCGCGGCCCCGTCGGTGACGGCGAGCTCCTGACCTTCCCAGCGCATCCATCTATTCGAACACACGTTCGGAGCGCTGGCAAATCCCCCAGTCGGTGTCGGATCGGGGCGGCGGCGTTCGTGGAAGGGGTAAGAGGCCGCCTACAAGGGGCGGCCCGAGGAAGGGACCGACATGAAACTGACGACTGTCACGAACGTCTCCGTCGACGGCGTCATCCAGGGACTGGGCGGGTCGAACGAGGACCGCAGGGGCGGGTTCGAGCGCGGCGGCTGGGCGCTGCCGCTGTTCGGCGGCGACGCCGAGACGTACCTCAGCGACGTCTACCAGCGTGCCGACGCGTTCCTGTTCGGCCGGCGAACCTATGAGATCTTCGCCGGCTCCTGGGGCACGATCGAGGACATGGCGAACGCGCCCATCGGGCAGGCCCTGAACGAGCGGCCCAAGTACGTCGCGTCCACCACCCTGACCGACCCGCGCTGGGCGGGCAGCACCGTCTTCTCCGGCGACGTCGCGGGAGCCGTCCGCGAGCTGAAGGCCGGGCGGGAGGGTGAGCTGCAGGTGCACGGCAGCGGCGCTCTGGTCCGCTGGCTCCTCGACCATCGGCTGGTCGACGAGATCGCCCTGTTCACCTATCCCGTGGTCGTCGGCCAGGGCACCCGGCTGTTCCCCGACGCCGGCCCGGACGCGGCGCTCGATCTGGTTGACTTCCGCTCCTTCACCAACGGCATCACCCACCACGTCTACCGGCCCACCGGGCGCCCCCAGTACGCCGCCGGCTGAGGAGCTGATCTGACGATGACGTCCGACGTCCGGGAGGCGGTCACCCGGGCCCATCGCGAGGAGTGGGCCCGGCTGGTCGCGTCCCTGACCAGGCGTTTCGGCGACCTCGACGTCGCCGAGGAGGCGGCGGCCGAGGCGTTCGGGACCGCCGTCCAGCGGTGGCCGTCCGACGGCGTGCCGCCGAACCCCGGCGGCTGGCTGACCACCACCGCCACCCGCAAGGCGATCGACCGCGTCCGCCGCGAGCTCAAGCGCGACGAGAAGCAGAAGGAGGCCACGATGCTGTTCGACGGCGACCCGCCCGAGCCGCTCGGTGCCATCGACGACGAGCGGCTCCGGCTGATCTTCACCTGCTGTCACCCGGCGCTGGCGATGCCGTCTCGCGTGGCGCTGACACTGCGCATGGTCGGCGGCCTGACCGTGGCCGAGATCGCCAGCGCCTTCCTCGTGCAGGAGACCGCGATGGGCCAGCGGATCACCCGCGCGAAGGCCAAGATCAAGGCGGCCCGCATCCCCTACCGGGTGCCGTCCGCCGCGGACCTCCCGGCCCGCGTGTCCGGCGTCCTCGCCGTCCTCTACCTCATCTTCAACGAGGGCTACCTGGCGACGGGCGCCGACGCCGGCCCCGTCCGGCACGACCTGACCGCCGAGGCGATCCGGCTCACCCGCCTGATCCGGGCCCTCCTGCCCGACGACGGTGAGGTGGCCGGCCTGCTCGCGCTGATGCTGCTCACCGAGGCCCGCCACACCGCGCGCTTCTCCGCCGGCGGCGACCTGGTCACGATCGACGCGCAGGACCGCGGCGCCTGGGACGCGGCGCTGATCGCCGAGGGGCACCGGCTGGTGCGCGAGCGCCTCGCCACTGGAGTGGCGCCGGGCCGCTACCAGATCCTCGCCGCGATCAACGCCGTGCACACGTCCGCCCGCCAGATGCGCGACACCGACTGGTCCCAGGTCGTCGCCCTCTACGACCAGCTCGTCCGCGTCGACCCCTCGCCGATCGTCGCCCTCAACCGGGCCATCGCTGTCGCCGAGCTCGACGGCCCGGACGTCGCTCTCGCCGCCGTCGACCGCCTCCGGGACGACCTCGCCGGCTACCACCTGTTCCACGCCACCCGCGCCGAGCTGCTGCGCCGCCTGGGCCGCGGCCAGGACGCGCGCGCGGCCTACGACGCGGCCATCGGTCTGGCCGGCAACACCGCCCAGACCGCCCACCTCACCCGCCGCCGCAACGAGCTCGCCTAGCGCCCGCCTCCCACCAGCCGCGATGGTTGGCAGTTTGGTGGGTCTATGACACCACCAAACTGCCAACCATCGGCGGAGTGAGGCACGCAGGCAACAGCAGAAGGCGGCCCGCTAGACCAGCCGCTTGAGGTGCGTGACCAGCCCGTTCACCGAGACGGCCTGCTGCTCCCCCGTCGCGAGGTCCTTGACCTGGGCGACGCCCTCGGCAAGGTCGCGCTCGCCGACCACGACGGCGTACTTGGCGCCGCTGCGGTCGGCGGCCTTCATGGCGCCCTTGAGGCCGCGGCCGCCGGTGGCGAAGTCGGCCGTCACGCCCTCCCGTCGCAGCGACGTCACCAGCGAGAACGCCCACGCCGCGGCCTCTTCGCCGAGCGGGACGGCGAACACCTGGACGCCGGTGGCGCCCGGCAGCGGCAGCCCTTCGGCCTCCATGGCCAGCAGCGTGCGGTCGGCGCCGAGCGCCCAGCCGACACCGGGCAGGGCGGGCCCGCCGAGCAGTTCGGACAGGCCGTCGTAGCGGCCGCCACCGCCCACCGCGGACTGCGAGCCGAGGCCGTCGTGGACGAACTCGAACAGCGTGCGGGTGTAGTAGTCGAGGCCGCGGACCAGCCGCGGGTCGTCCTCGAACGCCACGCCCGCCGCGGTCAGCAGCGACCGGACGGTCGCGTGGTGCGCGCGGTCCGACGGTGACAGGAAGTCGGTGATGACCGGCGCGTCGGTGAGCGCCTTCTGGATCTCCGGCCGCTTGTCGTCGAGCACCCGCAACGGGTTGATCTCGACCCGCCGGGCGGTCTCGTCGTCGAGGTCGAGCCTCCGCAGGAACTCCTGCAGCGCCGCCCGGTACGCCGGCCGCGACTCGTGCGAGCCGAGCGAGTTCAGCAGCACCCGCACCCCCGTCAGCCCCAGCGCGCGGTAGGCGTCGACGGCGAGGACGATCAGCTCGGCGTCGCTGGCCGGGTCCTCGGTGCCCAGGATCTCCGCCCCGACCTGCGAGAAGTGCCGGTAGCGGCCCTTCTGCGGCCGCTCGTAGCGGTAGTACGAGCCGGAGTACCAGAGCTTCACCGGCAGCGCGCCGCGGTGCAGGCCGTTCTCGAGGACGGCGCGCAGCACCGGCGCCGTCCCCTCGGGCCGCAGCGTGACGTCGTCGCCGCCGCGGGTGGTGAAGGAGTACATCTCTTTGGTGACGATGTCCGTCGACTCGCCGACGCCGCGGGCGAACAGCGTCGTCTCCTCGAAGCTGGGCGTCTCGACGTAGCCGTAGCCGGCCGTGCGCAGCGGCGCGGCCAGGGCGTCGCGGACGGCGAGCATGGCCTCGCCGCGCGGCGGCACGAGGTCGAAGGTGCCCCGGGGGGCGCGGAATTCCGGTGTGTTCACGTGTCTACAGTCCTCGCAGGTACGGGTTGGATGCGCGTTCCCGGTCGAGGGTCGACGCCGGGCCGTGGCCGGGCCGGACGATGGTGAGTCCGGGCAGCCCGTCGTCCGACGCGAGCCGGGTCAGCGTCGCGCGCATCAGCGCGTCGTCGCCGCCCGGCAGGTCGGTGCGGCCCACCGTGCCCGCGAACAGCACGTCGCCGGTGAAGACGACGCCGTCGGCGGGCGCGTGGTAGAGCGTCGACCCCTCGGTATGGCCCGGGGCGTGGACGGCGCGCAGCCCGACGCCGGCGAGGTCCAGCTCGGTCTCGGCGCCGCCGAAGGTCCGCACGTCGGCCGGCGGCGTCCAGTCGGCGCCGAACTGGGCGAACTGCGCCGCGAGCTGCGGCCCGAGCGAGCCGAGCGGGTCGGCCAGCCGGTACGCGTCGCCCTCGTGCAGGTGGACGGGGAGGCCGCGGGCCTGCGACAACTCGCTCAGCGCGTAGGTGTGGTCGAGGTGGCCGTGGGTGACGAGGACCGCCACAGGCTCGAGGGAGTGCTCGGCGAACACCTTCTCCAACTGCTCGGCGACGCCGATGCCGGGGTCGATCACCACGCACTCGCGGCCGTCGCCGGCCGCCACGACGTAGCAGTTGGTGCCCAGCACGGGGGCGACGACGGTGAGCAGGAGCACCCAGGAAGGTTACCGGCGGGCCGGTCATCGCCGCGAACTCGTTATCTGATTCCCGCCGTGTACTGCCTAGACTGTCTCCGCGTACCACACACGCGAAGGGGGGTCGCCGCGGCCTTCCTGAACGTTTTCTCGACGGAGCGGGAGGATGGCCGGTGGCCCAGAGCGCCAAGCAGCGACGACGTGAGCTCGCGCGCCAGCACCACGATCGCCAGCAGGAACGGCGAGCCGCCGAGGCGGCGCGACGGCGCAAGCTCGGCCTCGTCGTCGGTGGCGTCATCGTCGTGGTGGCCCTGGTCATGGGCACGCTGCTGGTGTCGGGCGCGCTCGGCGGCGACGACGATCCCGTCGCGGCCGGTTCCGACTCCGACCCGTCGGCCGACACCGCCACCGGCGTGTGCGACTACCGCGCGGCCGGCGAGTCGGCCGTCCCGAACCTCGGCACGCCGCCCGCCATCGACCCCGCCGCGCTCGCGACGCCGCTGCCCACCACCGCGACGCTGACGATCAACGGCGCGCCGGTCACCGTGACGCTCGACGCCGGCGCGCCGTGCACCGTCAACTCGATGGCCTTCCTGGCCGCCGCCGGGTATTACAACGCGACCTCCTGCCACCGCCTGACGACGTCCGCCTCGCTCAAGGTGCTGCAGTGCGGCGACCCGACCGGCTCCGGCTCCGGCGGCCCCGGCTACGAGTACGACAACGAGAACACCGACGGCGCCACCTACCCGGCCGGTACGGTGGCCATGGCCAACGGCGGGCCCAACACCAACGGCAGCCAGTTCTTCCTGGTGTACGGCGACTCCCAGCTGCCGCCCGACTACACCGTTTTCGGCCAGATCACCGCAGGTCTGGACGTGATCACTGGAATCGCCGACGCTGGAACCGACAACGGATCGGAGGATGGCGCGCCCATCACCCCGGTCACCCTCGACTCCGTCGCCACCGCCTGACCCGGATGAGGACACCGTGACGAACACGACTGGTAGCCCCGAGCACGACGACGCGGTGACCCCTGCCGCCGAGGTCGAGCCCACGGCCCCCGAGTCCCCCGGCGCCGCCCAGCCGACGCCGACGCCCGAAACCGTCGAGGCAACGCCCACGGACGCTGAGTCGACGCCCGCCGAAGCGGAGGCCGAGCCGGCCGAAGCTGAGCCCGCACCCGCCGAAGCGGAGGCCGAGCCGACGGCCGTCCAGGCTGAGCCGGAGCCCGCCGAGCCGGAGGCCGCTCCCGCAGCGTCCGCCGAGCCTGAGCCCGCACGCGCCGAGGCAACGCCCACGGACCCTGAGCCGGCACCCGCCGAAGCGGAGGCCGCGCCGGAGCCCGTCGCGGCCGAGCCCGCTAGTACCGACGCGGCGCCTGATGAGGCGACGCCCGCCGAGCCGGAGGCCGAGCCGGCCGAGGCTGAGCCCGCACCCGCCGAAGCGGAGGCCGCGCAGCCGGCGGCCGTGCCGACGCCCGCCGACCTGGCGGCCGTCCCGGCCGAGCCGGAGCCCGCCGAGGCGGAGCCCGCTCCCGCGGAGCCCGCCGCCGAGTCGGCGCCCCCCGAGCCCGAGCCTGCCGCCGCCGAGTCGGCGCCCCCCGAGCCCGAGCCTGCCGCCGCCGAGGCGGCACCCGCGCGGCCCACCCCGGCTCCGCCGGTGCCCACGGCAGCCGACCCCGCACCCACGCCCAGCGTCCCCACGCCGACTGCCCCCACCCCCGCTGCCCCCGCGGCGGAGTCCACCGGGCCGGCCGCGCCGACCGTGGCGTCCAACGAGTGGGGCCGGGTCGACGAGAGCGGCGAGGTGTACGTCCGCACCGCCGAGGGCGAGCGCAGCATCGGCTCGTGGCAGGTCGGCAAGCCCGAGGAGGCGCTGGCCTTCTTCATCCGCAAGTACGAGGATCTCGCCGTCCAGGTCGACCTGCTGGAGACCCGGCTGGAATCCGGCGCCGCGGCGCCCGACGATACCGCGCAGGGTGTCGCCAAGGTGCGCGCGCAGCTGGCCGAGGCGCACGCCATCGGCGACCTCGCCGCGCTGTCCACCCGGCTGGACGCGCTCGACGCCCGCATCGCGGAGCGGCGGGCCGAGCGCCGGGCCGCCCGGGCCAAGGCGCTGGAGGACGCGCGCGGGCGCAAGGAGCAGATCGCGCAGCAGGCCGAGAGCATCGCCGAGGGCAGCGACTGGCGCAACGGCGCCGACACGTTGCGAGGGCTGCTCGAGGAGTGGAAGTCGCTGCCCCGGCTGGACCGCGCCACCGACGACGAGCTGTGGCGCCGGTTCTCGTCGGCGCGGACGCACTACACCCGGCGGCGCAAGGCGCACTTCTCCGAGCTGGCCGAGCGCCGCGACGAGGCCCGCGTCATCAAGGAGCGCATCCTGTCTGAGGCCGAGGAGATCAGCGGCTCCACCGACTGGGGCCCGACGTCGCGGCGCTACCGCGAGCTGATGTCGCAGTGGAAGGCCGCCGGCCCGGCGCCGCGGGGGGTCGAGGACAGCCTGTGGAAGAGGTTCCGGGCCGCCCAGGACACCTTCTTCGGCGCCCGCGCCGCGCAGCAGTCCCAGCGCGACGACGAGCAGCAGGCCAACCTCGTGGTCAAGGAGGGCATCCTCGCCAACGCCGAGGCGCTGCTGCCGATCACCGACTGGAAGGTCGCCCGCCAGCAGTTGCGCGCCCTGCAGGACCGCTGGGAGGATGCCGGCCACGTCCCCCGCGACGCCATGCGGTCGGTCGAGGGCCGCATGCGCCGGGTCGAGGACGCCATCCGCGAGGCCGAGCAGAACGAGTGGCAGCGGTCCAACCCGGAGGCCAGGGCCCGCGCCCAGGCGACGGTGACGCAGCTGGAGGCGTCGATCGCCGACCTGGAATCGAAGGCGGCGAAGGCGCGCGAGGCCGGCAACGACCGCAAGCTGCGCGAGGCCGAGGAGGCCATCGAGGCCCGCAAGTCGTGGCTCGAGCAGGCTCAGCAGGCGCTCGAGGAGTTCACCAGCTGACGCGCGCCGCCCGGCGTCGCCGCACCTAGCTCAACTCAGTGCGTCGGCGCCGGGATGCCGCTGGTCAGCCGGTAGGCGTCGAAGACGCCCTCGACACCACGGACCGCCTTGAGAACGTGGCCCAGGTGCTTGGGGTCGGCCATCTCGAAGGTGAACCGGCTGGTGGCGATGCGGTCGGTGTTGGTGGACACCGTGGCCGACAGGATGTTCACGTGCTGGTCGGACAGCACCCGGGTGACGTCGGACAGCAGCCGGGCGCGGTCGAGCGCCTCGACCTGGATGGCCACCAGGAACATGCTGTTCGCCGTCGGCGCCCACTCGACCTCGACCATGCGGCCGTGCTGGCGCCGCAGGCCGTCGACGTTGACGCAGTCCTCGCGGTGCACCGACACGCCAGATCCGCGGGTGACGAAGCCGACGATGGTGTCGCCCGGCACCGGGGTGCAACAGCGGGCCAGCTTGACCCACACGTCGGAGACGCCCTTGACGACGACGCCGGGGTCGCCGCCGCTGCGCCGGCGTGGCCGGTCGGGGGTGGCCGCCTCGGCGACGTCCTCGGTGGTGCCCTCCTCGCCGCCGAGAATCTGCACGAGCTTCTGCACGATGCTCTGCGCCGACACGTTGCCCTCGCCGACCGCGGCGTAGAGCGCGGAGATGTCGGGGTAGCGCAGGTCGTCGGCGACGGCCTTGAGCGACTCTTGGCTCATCATCCGCTGCAGCGGGAGGTCCTGCTTGCGCATGGCCCGGGCGATGGCGTCCTTGCCGTGCTCGATGGCCTCTTCGCGGCGCTCCTTCGAGAACCACTGCTTGATCTTGTTGCGGGCCCGGGCGCTGGTGACGAACGTCAGCCAGTCGCGGCTCGGGCCGGCGCCCTGCGCCTTGGAGGTGAACACCTCGACGACGTCGCCGTTGTCGAGATTGGACTCCAGCGGCACCAGCCGGCCGTTGACCCGCGCGCCGATGGTGCGGTGACCGATGTCGGTGTGGACGGCGTAGGCGAAGTCGACCGGGGTGGCCGCGGCGGGCAGCGCGACGACGTCGCCCTTCGGGGTGAAGACGAAGACCTCGTTGGACTCCATCTCGAACCGCAGCGACTCGAGGAACTCGCCCGGGTCCTCGGTCTCCTTCTGCCAGTCCAGCAGCTGACGCAGCCAGGTCATGTCGTTGCCGGCGTTGTCGCCGTTGTTGTTGATCTGCTTGTCGGTCTCGCGGCTGGAGTTGGAGTCTTCCTTGTACTTCCAGTGCGCGGCGATGCCGTACTCGGCCCGGCGGTGCATGGCGTGGGTGCGGATCTGCAGCTCGACCGGCTTGCCGCCCGGCCCGATGACCGTGGTGTGCAGCGACTGGTACATGTTGAACTTCGGCATCGCGATGAAGTCCTTGAACCGGCCCGGCACCGGGTTCCAGCGCGCGTGCACGATGCCCAGGACGGCGTAACAGTCGCGCACCGACTCGACCAGCACGCGGATGCCGACGAGGTCGTAGATGTCGGCGAAGTCGCGGCCGCGGACGATCATCTTCTGGTAGATCGAGTAATAGTGCTTGGGCCGGCCGTAGACGTTCGCCTTGATCTTCGACACCCGCAGGTCACCCTGCACCTGGTCGATGACCGACGCCAGGTAGTCGTCGCGCGACGGCGCCCGCTCGGCCACCAGCCGCACGATCTCGTCGTACACCTTCGGATGCAGGGTGGCGAACGAGAGGTCTTCGAGCTCCCACTTGATGGTGTTCATGCCCAGCCGGTGCGCCAGCGGTGCGTAGATCTCCAGCGTCTCGTGCGCCTTGCGCCGCGCCGACTCCTTCGGCACGTAACGCCACGTGCGGGCGTTGTGCAGCCGGTCGGCCAGCTTGATGACCAGGACGCGGATGTCCTTGGCCATGGCGATGACCATCTTGCGGACAGTCTCGGCCTGCGCGGCCTGCCCGTACTTGACCTTGTCGAGCTTCGTGACGCCGTCGACCAGCATGGCGATCTCTTCGCCGAATTCGCCGCGCAGCTGGTCGAGGCCGTAGTCGGTGTCCTCGACGGTGTCGTGCAGCAGCGCCGCGGCCAGCGTGGGCGGCGTCATGCCCAGCTCGGCCAGGATGGTCGTGACGGCCAGCGGGTGGGTGATGTACGGGTCGCCGCTCTTGCGCTTCTGCCCGCTGTGGGCGCGCGCGGCGGTGCGATAGGCCTTCTCGATGACCTCGAGGTCGGCCTTCGGATGGTTGGCCCGGATGATCCGGAACAGCGGTTCCAGCGCGGGGTCGGACTGCTGTCGTTGGGCGGTCAGGCGGGCGAGCCTCGCCCGCACCCTGACCGGGGTCAGCGCGCCGCTGGGAACAGTCTGCTCGGCCACAGGCCCCCTCTCGTCCCGGGTAAGGACACAACACAGTTTAGGGGGTCGCTGTTCCCGGCGGGTAACTCAGCGTCATGGCGCCCATGATCATCAACGTTTTGTGCCGCTATGGAGCCTGTTGCGGAATGGCGTGCGGTGGCGGGCGTTGCCGAAGAATCTTCGGCGGCCGCCGTTCTCGCCGCGACGCCCGATCGCCTTGGCCAGCCTGGTCGCCGCACCAGGCCGGGCATATCGGGCGCCGTCACGACGACCAGCCTTGCCAAGGGCGGCACCGGGCCGTCGGCGCGTGACGCGGGCAGGAAGATCTCCGGCTCCAGCGCGTCGACCGCCGAGAGCGCAACAGGCTCCACGGCAGCGCAAAAGTTGATGATCATGGGCGGCGGGCGAGGAGGCGGAACAGGCCGATGACGACGGCGCAGCCGGCCACCGCGACCAGGGTGAGGAACGCGGCCAGCAGCACCCAGGCTCCGTCGCCGACGCCGCCGCCCCACCACCCGTAGCGCAGGCCGCTGTAGTAGAGCGGCACGGCGACCACCGGGACGATCAGTGCCCACCAGCGTCGCACCACGAGGGCGGCGAGCAGCGACAGGACGAACGGCGCCAGGAACAGCGCCGCCGCCTCCACGTCCGTGCCTACACGACGAGCAGGGACTGGATGTTGACGTCCGCGAGCTTGTCGCGGCCGTTCAGGAAGCCGAGCTCCATGAGGATCCCGACGCCCACCACGTCGGCGCCGCCGCCGCGGACGAGGTCGACGGTGGCGCGCACGGTGCCGCCGGTGGCCAGCACGTCGTCGACGACGAGGACCCGCTCGCCCGGCTTGAAGGCGTCGACGTGGACCTCGATGGTCGCCTCACCGTACTCCAGGGAGTAGCTGGCCGCGGACGTCTTCCACGGCAGCTTGCCCTGCTTGCGCACGGGCACGAAGCCGGCGCCGAGACGGTGCGCGACCGGCGCACCCAGGATGAACCCGCGCGCCTCGATGCCTACGACCACGTCGACGTCCTCGCCGCCGACCGCGCCGAGCAGCTCGATCATCGTGTCGAACGCGGCCGGGTCGCGCAGCAGCGGCGTGATGTCCTTGAACGTCACGCCGGGTTCCGGCCAGTCCGGGACGTCGCGGATGTAGGAGAGCAGCAGGTCGCGGTCGGAGTCGGCGATCGCCGGCGGCTTCGTCACGAGGTCAGAGGCTATCGCGTGGCGAGCCGGACGCACACGGCCCGCTCAGCGGATGTCGTCGCCGTTCGTGCGGTCCTCGCCCTTGGCCTGGACGGGCTCGTGCGTCGGCGCGTCGTCGATGACGTCGTCGGCCGGGGTGGCCGGCACGACCGGCTCCTCGGGCTGGACGACGTTGGCGATGGCGCGGCGCACGTAGCGGCTGTGCACGCCCGGCGCGACCTCGAGCACGACCTCGTCGTCGTTGACCTCGACGACCGTGGCGAACAGGCCGGCCGTCGTCATGACCTTCGTCCCGGGCTGGACCGACTGCTGGAGCTCCGCCATCTGACGCCGCTGCTTCTGCTGCGGCCGGATGAGCAGGAAGTAGAAGACAGCGATCAGCAGGACCGGCAGCAGCAGTGCTTCCATGATGGGGACAGGCTTCCTTCCAGGGGCACCCCGCTACGGGCACCGTGCGGCGTTCGGCGATCCGGTGATCGCCGAAAGTACGAGTCTACCCGCGTCGGGGCGGCAGGTTCACGCACCGTCGGCGGCCGAGAACAGATCGGGTTCGTCGAACCCGCGTCCGAACGCCGTCTGCGCAGGTGGGGCCAGGCCGAGATGGCTCCACGCGGCCGGGGTCGCGACGCGCCCGCGCGGGGTCCGCGCCAGCAGTCCGGCCCGGACGAGGAACGGCTCGGCCACCTCCTCGACGGTCTCGCGCTCTTCGCCGACGGCGACGGCGAGCGTGCCGAGCCCGACCGGTCCCCCGCCGAAGCTCTTGCACAACGCCGTCAGCACGGCGCGGTCCAGGCGGTCCAGCCCCAGCTCGTCGACGGCGAACACCTTCAGGGCCGCGCGGGCGACGTCGCCGGTGATGACGCCGTTGCCGCGCACCTCGGCGAAGTCGCGGACCCGGCGCAGCAGCCGGTTCGCGATGCGCGGCGTACCGCGGGACCGGCCGGCGATCTCGCCCGTGCCCTCGCCCTTCAGCTCGAGGTCGAGCAGCCCGGCCGACCGGCGCAGCACCAGCTCCAGCTCGGCCGGCTCGTACAGCTCCAGGTGCCCGGTGAACCCGAACCGGTCGCGCAGCGGCCCCGGCAGCAGCCCTGTGCGCGTCGTGGCGCCGACCATGGTGAAGTGCGGCAGCTCCAGCGGGATGGCCGTCGCGCCGGGACCCTTGCCGACCACGATGTCGACGCGGAAGTCCTCCATGGCGGTGTAGAGGATCTCCTCCGCCGGCCGGGCCATGCGGTGGATCTCGTCGAAGAACAGCACGTCGCCCTCGTTGACCGAGGACAGGATGGCGGCGAGGTCGCCGGCGTGCTGGATGGCCGGGCCGCTGGTGATGCGCAGCGGGACGCCCATCTCGGCGGCGACGATCATCGCCAGGGTGGTCTTGCCGAGGCCGGGCGGGCCGGACAGCAGGATGTGGTCGGCGCTTCTCCCCCGCGCCCGGGCGGCGTCGAGGACGAGCGAGAGCTGCTCGCGCAGCCGCTCCTGCCCGACGAACTCGGCCAGCGTGCGCGGCCGCAGTGCCGCCTCGACGGTGCGTTCCTCCTGGTCGGCGTCGCCGCCCACCAGCCGGGTGACGTGGTCGTCGGGGACGCTCATGTCCTGGCCAGGTGGCGCAGCGCCTTGCGCAGCAGCACCGAGACGTCGTGGTCGCCGTCGCCGTTCAGGTCGGCCGCGACGTTGTCGACGGCGCGGTCGGCCTCGCGGGTGGACCAGCCGAGGCCGAGCAGCGCCTCGTGCACCTGGACCTGCCAGTCGGCCGAGCCGGGCGCCGGGCGGGACGGCACCGCCGTCAGCGACGGGCCGCTGCCGGGCACGCCGAGCTTGTCCTTGAGCTCGATGACGATGCGCTGGGCGCCCTTCTTGCCGATGCCGGGCACCTTCGTCAGCGCGACGAGGTCCTCGGTGGCGACGGCGCGGCGCAGGTCGTCGGGCGAGTGCACCGACAGCATCGCCTGGGCGAGCCGCGGGCCGACACCGCTGGCGGTCTGCAGCAGCTCGAAGACCGCCTTCTCGTCCTCGTCGGCGAAGCCGTACAGCGTCAGCGACTCCTCGCGGACGACGAGGCTGGCGGCCAGCTGGTGGACCTCGCCCAGCCGCAGCGCGGACGTCGTGGACGGCGTGCAGTGCAGCGCCAGCCCGACCCCGCCGACGTCGATGACGGCCTCGGTCGGCCGGACCGCCGTGACCTGGCCACGGACGTAAGCGATCATCGTCGTCCCCTTCCCGCCGCGGCGACCGCGGCCTGCAGCCGGTTCTGTGCCGCGCCGCGCCACACCTGGCAGATGGCCAGCGCGAGCGCGTCGCTGGCGTCGGCCGGCTTGGGCTGGGCGTCGAGCCGCAGCAGCCGGGTCACCATGAACGCGACCTGCGTCTTGTCGGCCTTGCCGCTGCCGCTGACCGCGGCCTTCACCTCGCTGGGCGTGTGCGTGACGACGGGGATGCCGCGGCGCGCCGCCACGAGGGTCGCGACGCCGCTGGCCTGCGCCGTCCCCATCACGGTGCGGACGTTGTGCTGGCTGAACACCCGCTCGACGGCGACGGTGTCGGGCCGGTACCGCGTCAGCCACTCCTCGAGCGCCGTCTCGATGGCGAGCAGCCGGTGCCCCAGCTCGGCGTCGGCGGGCGTGCGGACGACGTCGACGGCGACGAGGTTCAACGGCCGCCCGGGCGACCCCTCGACCACGCCGAGCCCGCACCGCGTCAGCCCTGGATCGACTCCCAGCACCCGCATGCAGCACACCTCTCACCGAACACCAGTTCGGTGCCGACCATACCGGGCGCCGTTCGGCGCCCCGTGCAGACGCGCCGCAGCGTCAGCCGACCGCCGCCATGACGTCGTCGGAGACGTCGAAGTTGGCCCACACGTTCTGAACGTCGTCGCTGTCCTCGAGGGCGTCGATGAGCCGGAAGATCTTCCGGGCGCCGTCCTCGTCGAGCGGGACGCTGACCGACGGCACGAACGACGACTCGGCGGAGTCGTAGTCGAGCCCGGCCTGCTGGACGGCGGTGCGGACGGCGACGAGGTCGGTGGCCTCGCTGCGGATCTCGAACGCCTCGCCGAGGTCCTCGACCTCGTCCGCGCCGGCGTCGAGCACGGCCTCGAGCAGGTCGTCCTCGGTGATCGTGCGGCCGCCCTCCTGGGCCGTCGGCACGACGACGACGCCCTTGCGGTCGAACATGTACGAGACCGAGCCGGGGTCGGCCATGGAGCCGCCGTTGCGGGTCATGGCGACGCGGACCTCGGACGCCGCGCGGTTGCGGTTGTCGGTGAGGCACTCGATGAGCACCGCGACGCCGTTGGGGCCGTAGCCCTCGTACATGATCGTCTGGTACTCGGCCCCGCCGCCCTCGGCGCCGGAACCGCGCTTGACCGCGCGGTCGATGTTGTCATTGGGGACCGACGACTTCTTCGCCTTCTGGATGGCGTCGTAGAGCGTCGGGTTGCCCGCGGGGTCGCCGCCGCCGGTACGGGCCGCCACCTCGACGTTCTTGATCAGCTTGGCGAAGAGCTTGCCCCGCTTCGCGTCGACCAGGGCCTTCTTGTGCTTGGTGGTCGCCCACTTGGAGTGGCCGGACATCTGGGGTCAAGCCTCCTTCACGATGTCGAGGAAGAGCGCGTGCACACGCGCGTCCGCTGTCAGTTCCGGGTGGAAGGACGTGGCCAGGAGCCGTCCCTGCCGGACCGCGACGATATTACCGGTGCCGTCGGCCGTTGCCACGCGGGCGAGGACGTCGACGCCGTCGCCGACCTTCTCGACCCAGGGCGCGCGGATGAACACCGCGTGCAGCGGCCGCTCCGGCTCGCTCAGCGCCGGGAAGTCGAGGTCGGCCTCGAAGGAGTCGACCTGGCGACCGAAGGCGTTGCGGCGCACCGTGATGTCCATGCCGCCGACGGTCTCCTGGCCGGCGACGCCGCCCTCGATGCGGTCGGCGAGCAGGATCATGCCCGCGCACGACCCGTACACCGGCAGCCCGCCGGCCACCCGCTGCCGTAGCGGTTCGAGCAGCCCGAACGTGCGGGCCAGCCGCCACATGGTGGTCGACTCGCCGCCGGGCAGCACGAGCGCGTCGACGGCGTCGAGCTCGTCCGGTGTGCGGACCGGCGTGCTCGCCGCGCCGACCTCGGCCAGCATGCGCTGGTGCTCGCGGACGTCGCCCTGAAGGGCGAGCACTCCCACAACGGGCTGCGACACGGTTGGATCGACCTCTCGTCGCTGACGATGACACTGACAGCTCGATTTTATCCGCCGGCCGACCTCCAGCGTTCCAGCACCGGCGCGCCGGTCACCGGCAGGTTGCCGGGCGCGGACACCGCGTCGAGCCGAGCGGTCAGTTCCGCCGGCAGCTCCAGCTCGAACCCCGGGGCGCTTCGAGCGTACTGGTCGAGGCTGCGCGGGCCGATGATCACCGACGTCACCCCCGGACGGCCGAGCAGCCAGGCCAGCGCGACTGCCGCCGGCGTCGCGTCGATCTCGGCGGCCACCTTGCCGACCTCGTCGGCGATGTCCAGGGCACGCTCGTTGAACATCTCCTCGGCGGACCGGTGCGCCGCCGGCTCGGGCATCGCGAGCAGCCGGCCGATCCGGGAGTCCGGTTCCGGTTCCGCGTCCCGCCGGTACCGTCCGGCCAGCACGCCCCCGCCGAGCGGGCTGTAGGCGAGCGTGCCGAGACCGTGACGCGCGCATGCGGGCAGGATCTCGGCCTCGATCTCGCGCTGGAGCAGGGAGTACTGGGCCTGCAGCGCCACGAACGGCGGGCCGCCCAGCCGCGAAGCGGCCCACTGTGCCTCGACGATCATCGCGGCGGTGAAGTTCGAGCAGCCCAGGTAACGCACCTTGCCGGCGCGGACGAACCCCTCGAGCGTCGCCATCGTCTCCTCGATGGGCGTACTGCCATCCGGCAGGTGACACTGGTAGAGGTCGACGTAGTCGGTGCCCAGCCGCCGCAGGCTGGCGTCGAGCGCCCTGGTCAGGTGGCCCCGGGACAGGCCCCTGCTGTTGGGCGCCGCTCCGTGCGGCATGCCGGCCTTGGTGGCGACCACCACGTCGTCGCGCCGGCCGCGCACCGCCCTGCCGACCACCTCCTCGGACTGGCCGGCGTTGTAGTTGTCCGCGGTGTCGATGACGTTGTTCCCGGCATCCAGGAAGGCGCCGACGATCCGGCCCGCCTCGTCCTCGTCGCAGGCGACCAGCCCGCCGCCGAAGCCACCGCCCGTGGTGCCGAAGTTGAGCGCGCCCAGACATGCCCGCGAGACCTTCAGCCCCGAGCGTCCCAGCGTGGTGTATTCCACTCGTCCGTCCCTTCGCGCTATGATCCGGAACTTGGATTCCGCTTTGAACATACGGAATCTGAATTCCGGTTGTCAAGCACGTGGAGATGCGGGGACATGACGGACGACCACGGCAGGCCGATGCGGGCCGACGCGCGCCGGAACCGCGCTCGGGTGCTGCACGCCGCGGAGGTGGTGCTCGCCAGGGACGGGCTCGAGGCGCCGATGAACACGATCGCCCGCGAGGCCGGTGTCGGCGTCGGCACCATCTACCGGCAGTTCCCCACCAAGGAGACCCTCTACCAGGCCATCGTGGCCGCCAGGCAACGCCGCATGATCGACGAGGCGACCGCGCTGGCGACGGCCGACGACCCGGGCGCGGCGCTGTTCGGCTACTTCGTGCGCGTCATCGACGAGGCACGCACGAAGAAGACCTTCGCCGAGGCGCTGGCCGATGCCGGCATCGACATCGAGGCCGGCTCGGACGACATCCACGCGGAGATGCTCCGCGCGAACGAGACCCTGCTCACGCGCGCCCGCCGAGCCGGCGCCGTCCGCGACGACCTGACCATGCCCGAGCTGATGGCGCTGCTCACCGGCGCCTCGCTGGCGGCCCAGCACGGCGGCTGGGACGACGGGCTACGCGACCGCACGCTGGCCATCATCTTCGACGGGATGCGCCCGCACCACTGACGTCAGCCGACCGTGCGCGTCGTGCCGTCCCAGCCGTGGCCGACCAGGCCGCGCACGATCGACGGCAGCGCCGGCGGGTACACCGGCTCCCCGAGCGCCTCGACCTCGTCGGCGGCGCACCAGCGCAGCTCCGTCACCGAGGCCCGCTCGATGTCCGTCCACCCGGACCCGTCGACGTCCGTCGCGCCGGTCAGCCGGGCGAAGAACAGCACCTCGTCCTGGCGGTACGGACGCCCCATGAAGCTGAAGAACGCGGTGCGGACGGCGACCGGGCCGGCTAGCTCGTCCGGCCCGACCCGCAGCCCGCTCTCCTCGAACAGCTCGCGGACGGCGCCGGCCCGCTCGTCCTCGCCCGGCTCCAGCCCGCCGCCGGGCGTGATCCACCAGACGTTCGACGGGTCGGCGGGGTCGTAGCCGCGCATCAGCAGCACGCGCCCGGCCTCGTCGACGACGATCACCCGGGCGGCGCGCCGATGCTCGGGCTCGGGCCGGGGCGTCACCATGGCAGGGTCACCAGTCGTGCTCGGCCGGCCAGCTCTGCCTCGATCTCGCTGTGGGAGCACAAGACGCCAACGTATCCGACCAAGGCAGCTCGGTTCACCGGCGAGGTTTTGCCCGTCCGGTCGGGACGGCGGTGAGCGGATCCTCCGGCCACGGATGGCGGGGGTAGCGAGCTCGCAGGTCGGCTCGGACCTGGGGGTAGACCTGCGCCCAGAACGAGGCGAGATCGCTCGTGATCGCGACCGGGCGTCGTGCGGGCGACAGCAGGTGCAGAACGACCGGGACACGACCGTCCGCGACGGCTGGAGTGACGGTCCAGCCGAACACCTCCTGCAGCTTCACCGCGAGGACCGGCGGCTCGGCACCGTGGTACGCGAGTCGGACCTCGGAGCCCGACGGGACCTGGAGCCGTTCCGGTGTGAGTTCGCCGAACCGGGCGGCAGCAGGCCATGGCAGCAGTCGCCGGAGCGCCGAAGCCACGTCGATGCGGGCAAGATCGCGCGAGCCTCGCACCGAGGCGAGCTCGGTACCCAGCCATTCGTCGAGATCGGCCAGCAGTGCTTCGTCGTCGACCGCGGGCCACGGGGCGCCGAGGTGGGCGTGGCAGAACGCGAGCCGCTCCCGCAAGGCGAGTGCGGCCTCCGACCAGCGCAGCACGGACAGGCCCCTGCGCCGGATACCGTCGCGGACTGCCGCTTGGACGAGCAGCGGGTCAGGCTCTGCCAACGGGACGTCGTTGAGCACGATCGCGCCGAGCGCCTCGACGCGTCGCGTCACGACCCGGCCGTCGTCCCAGCGGATCTGGTCGTTGGTCGAGACGAGGTCGCCGGCGACGTCTCGCGCGGTCTGCTGGTCGATCGGCGCCGCGGAACGGATCCTGGCGTCGGCGCTCCCGGGTGCCCGGTCGGCGACCGCGATCGCCAGCCAGGTCGTGGTCCGCAGCGGCGACTGCGGATCCAGCGCAGCACCCGTACCGCCGGACATCTGGTACGTCGCCGAGTCGGTCCCCCGGGCCCGCGCGATGCGGTCCGGGTACGCCAGCCCCACCACGATCCCCACCGCAAGATCGTCCGGTACTCCGCGCGTCCCCCGGCCAGCCGCCCCACCCGGCGGGTTGTCGGCCGTCGTGCCTCGTCCGAGGCGCTCCGCCTCTTCTCGCCAGCGGGCCGTGGCACCGCGATCGTCGCCACGGCGAAGAGCTCGCCAGCGGGCCGGTAGATCGTCCCCGAGGTCGCGGCCGGAGTCGTCCGAGAGCATCGCGACGATCTCGCGTGCCCGGTCGGCACCGACCCGCGGCGTCCCGTCCAGCAATGCACGAGCCAACCGAGGATGCGCCCCGACCGCCGTCATCCGCCGGCCCCGCTCGGTGATCCGGCCGGCGTCGTCAAGGGCGCCGAAGCCGCTCAGCAGTTCGGTGGCCGCGGTCATCGCCACCACCGGCGGCGCCTCGATCAAGGTCAGACCGTCACCGGCGGGCGCACCCCACGCCGCCAGCGCGAGGGCGAAGGATGCCAGGTCGGCGGTCGCGATCTCCGGCGCCGCATGCTCGTCGAGACGGGCGTGGCTGGTGGCGGACCAGCACCGATAGACCCGGCCAGGCGCCTCCCGCCCGGCGCGCCCCGCCCGCTGGTCGGCTGACGATCTCGAGACCCGGCAGGTGACCAACGCACCGAGGCCACGGGACTGATCGGTCCGCGGCTCCCGGGCAAGACCCGAGTCGACCACGACCCTGACCCCGGGCACGGTCAGCGAGCTCTCCGCGACCGACGTCGTGACCACGATCCGACGGGTGGCAGCGGGCGCCAGCGCGCGGTCCTGCTCGGCCCGGGACTGGCGACCGAACAACGGCAGGACGTTCCGACCGGCCAGCCGGCGAGTCACACCGTTGATCTCGGCCTCCCCCGGGACGAACACGAGGACGTCGCCGTCGTTCTCGGTCAGTGCGCGCCGGACGACGGCCGCGACGTGATCCAGCAGGCGGGGGTCGATCCGCCCGCCGGGAAGCAGCGGCACGGGGACCGGTGGCGGGGCCCACTCGATCGCCACGTCGAACAGCGCAGCAGACGCGGTGATCACGGGCGCCGGGACGTCCGTGCCCAGTGCGCGGCTCAGCCTGACCGTGTCCGCCGTGGCCGAGGTCGCGACGATCGCCAGGTCTTCCCGCAGGTTCGCCCGGATGTCGACGCAGAGCGCGAGGAGCAGATCGGCATCCAGGTGCCGCTCGTGGCACTCGTCGATCACGATCGCGGTGACACCCGGCAGCTCCGGGTCCTGCTGCAGACGCCGTACGAGGAGCCCCGTCGTCACCACCTCGACCCGGAGTCCACTGCCGCCGCTGCGCTCACCGCGCATCGCGTAGCCGATCCGCTGCCCGAGCGGTTCGCCGACGAGCGTCGCCAGCCGAGCCGCGGCCGCGCGGGTTGCCATCCGTCGCGGCTCGGCGACGATGATCGTGCCCCCGAGCGCGTCACCCAGCGCAAGCGGCAACAGCGAGGTCTTCCCCGATCCGGGCGGCGCGACCAGCACCGCGGTACCGCGCGACCGCACCGCATCGACCGTGGCGGGCAGAACGGCCCGGACCGGCAGTTCCGCCCCGGGCACCGACGGTTCAGGCAGCAGCACGCCCCGACGGTAACCGACCACCACCGCGGAACACCTCACCCGCCCGCAGGCGAGTTCAACGGCGGACCCCCCCTGGAAGGATGTGTTGTCGTGAACCATCTGCTGGACCTCGGGTCCCGGAAGTTCTGGCGACTCGTCCTCGGGTCGCCCCCTGGGCGATTCGGGCAGGACGGCGCGTACGTCGTCGTGCACGACGGCGGACGGGATTTCGCGGCGCGCGTCCCGCTCCACGAGACCTTCCGCCTGTACTGCGACCCGTACGGGGTGCTCCGCACCGACCACGAGCTGCGGTTGCGGCGCACCTGGATGATGCGTCTGCACTACAAGATGGAGCACGCCCGATGATCCACACCTTTCACCTCACCGAGATGCCGGCCGCCGTGACGGCACGCGCGCTGCTGCGACCGCCGTCGGGCACCACCACACCTGGACTGGACCACGCCGAGTGCCTGGCCCTCATGCGCCTGGGGGCGCCCACCGTCTCCCCGGGCCGGCTGCAGCTACGCCGGATCGCGGTCTTCGCACAGTGGCGTGACGAGGACGCCGTGGACGGCTTCCTGTCCGACGACGTCCTCGGCCGCCACCTGGCGACCGGCTGGCACGTCCGCCTGGAGTACCTGCGCCGCTGGTCCCGGCTGGCGGCCCTGCCCGGTCTGCCCGCCCGAGCAGGCGACTGGGACCGGGACGAACCCGTGGTCGCGGTGACCGTCGCGCGGATGCGTCTGCCCGAGGTGCCCCGGTTCCTGCGGTGGGGAAAGCCCGTCGAACGTCAGGTGCGCGACCACCCCGGCACCACGCTCGCCCTGGCCGCCTTCCGGCCGCCGCGCACGATCTCCACGTTCTCCGTGTGGCGCACCGTGCGCGAGATGGAGGAGATGGTGCACGGTCGCTCCGACCTTCCCGCAGCCCGACGACACGCGGACGCCATGGTCGAACGTCGGCGCCGTGACTTCCACCACGAGTTCGCGACATTCCGCTTCCGCCCGCTCTCAGAGCACGGCACCTGGGCGGGGCGTACCGGGATCGTCCCGCTGAGCTGATCAGGCCTCCAGCAGGCTGCCCGGGCTAGCTCACCAACCGCGCTCGGCCAGCCGGTGCGGCTCGGGCACGTCGGCGACGTTGATGCCGACCATGGCCTCGCCGAGGCCGCGCGACACCTTGGCCAGCGTGTCGGGGTCGTTGTAGAACGTGGTGGCCTTGACGATGGCCTCGGCGCGTCGCGCGGGGTCGCCGGACTTGAAGATGCCCGAGCCGACGAAGACGCCCTCAGCGCCCAGCTGCATCATCATGGCGGCGTCGGCCGGGGTGGCGATGCCGCCGGCGGTGAACAGCACCACCGGGAGCTTGCCGGCCTGAGCGACCTCGCGGACCAGCTCGTACGGCGCCTGCAGCTCCTTCGCGGCCACGTACAGCTCGTCCTCGGGCAGCGACGACAGCCGGGCGATCTGGTCGCGCAGCTGCCGCATGTGCGTCGTCGCGTTCGAGACGTCGCCGGTGCCGGCCTCGCCCTTGGAGCGGATCATGGCCGCGCCCTCGGCGATGCGGCGCAGCGCCTCGCCCAGGTTCGTCGCGCCGCACACGAACGGCACGGTGAACTTCCACTTGTCGATGTGGTGCTCGTAGTCGGCCGGCGTGAGCACCTCGGACTCGTCGATGTAGTCGACGCCCAGGCTCTGCAGCACCTGCGCCTCGACGAAGTGCCCGATGCGCGCCTTCGCCATGACCGGGATCGACACCGCGCCGATGATGCCGTCGATGAGGTCGGGGTCGCTCATGCGCGCCACGCCGCCCTGCGCGCGGATGTCGGCCGGCACCCGCTCGAGCGCCATGACGGCGACGGCGCCGGCGTCCTCGGCGATGCGGGCCTGGTCAGCGGTGACCACGTCCATGATCACGCCACCCTTGAGCATCTCGGCCATGCCCCGCTTGACCCGGGCGGTACCGACGGTGGACTGCGTCTCTTCGGACACTGCTCGAACCTCATGAGTCGACGGACGGACGGACAGCACCATGGTACGGCCTCGCCCGTGACGCCTCTGCCCCGCGGCCTGCCCTCCGGCTACTCCCCCGCCAGGCCGCGCGGGACGGTGTCGTCCAGCTCCACGGTCTGGGGCATCGGCGCATAGCCGGCCAGCCTCAGCCACCGGACCAGTGCCTTCCGCCGCAGCCTGATGGACCCGCGCACCAGCTCGTTGTGGAACCGCCGCGCGTGGGCGGCCCGGCGGCAGGCCATCCCCAGCTCGTCCAGCGCCGCCTCGGCGGCGGGATCCGAGCGCAGCGGCTCCAGGTCGGCCGGATCGTCCAGCACGGCCGTCAACACCGCGGTCAGATCACTCTCCGCCTGGTACCGCTCCGCACCCTCAGAAGCCGTCCGTGCCCGCGACGCCGCGTCAGCCAGCGCGACGGACGTCGCCGGGTCCAGCAGGCCGGCGGTCGCGAGGTCCAGCACCGACCCCGACCGGCGCAGCAGCTCGGCGTCCAGGACGGCCAGCGACGCCGCCAGCCGGGCGTGCCGCCGGTCCAGCCGCCCGGCCGTCCACGACAGGTAGACGCCGAGGGCGGCGAGCACGGCGATCGTGACGAACAGCCATTCCCAGTTCACGGCAGCCCCGGCAGCTTGAAGGTGTGACCGCCGGACCCGACCGCGACGGCCATCTCGTAGACCGCCAGCACCTCGTCGGCGACCCGGGCCCAGTCGTAGCGGCGCACCCCCAGTGACGCGGCCGCGCGGTACCGTGCCCGGCGCGCGGGGTCGCCGAGCAGCGCGATCGCCTCGTCCGCCAGCGCCCCAGCGTCGCCGACCGGCACCAGCGCGCCCAGCCGCCCGTTGTCCAGAACGGCCTGGAATGCCTCCAGCTCGCTGGCCAGCACCGGCGCGCCCGCGGCCATCGCCTCGGCGAGGACGATGCCGAACGACTCGCCGCCGATGTGCGGCGCGACGTAGATGTCGCTGCTGGCCAGCATCGCGGCCTTGTCCTCGTCGCTGACGCCGCCGAGGAACTCGACGGCGTCGCGGTGGCGGGGGGCGATGCCGCGGCGGATGTCGTCGATCTCGCCCCGTCCGGCGACCAGGAGCCGGGCCCGCGGGAACGCCTCCTGAATGGCCGGCCAGGCCTTGAGCAGCACCTGCAGGCCCTTGCGCTGCTCGTCGAGGCGGCCGAGGAACGACAGCGTGCCGTCGGGCGAGCGCCACTCAGGCCGCGGCTCGACGGCGAACCGGTCGACGTACAGCCCGTTGGGGATCAGCACCGCGTCGACGCCCAGGTGCTCGACGACGGTGCGCCGGGCCTCCTCGGAGACGGCGATGTGGGCGGTGAACTTCTCGAACGCCGACTTGAGGATGCCCTGCGCGGCGCTCATCGCCCGGGACCGGCGCATCGCCGAGTGCGACGTCGCGACGATCGGCACCTCGGCCCACAACGTCGTGATCAGGCCCAGCGACAGCGACGCCGGCTCGTGCACGTGCACGACGTCGAACTCGCCGTCGACGAGCCAGCGGCGCACCCGCGCGGCGATGCGCGGCCCGAACGCGACCCGCGCCACCGACCCGTTGTACGGGATGGCCAGCGGCCGCCCGACGGTGGTGACGTACGACGGCAGGTCGTCGTCGTCATCGCCGGGCGCCAGGACGGAGACCTTGTGCCCGCGGCGGGTCAACTCCTCGGTGAAGTCGCGGATGTGCACCTGGACGCCGCCCGGGACGTCCCAGGCGTACGGGCAGGCGATGCCGACCTTCACGGCGCCACCGGGTGCGCCCGTCGCGGGTCGTTCGCGTCGAGGTCGGCGATGAACAGCCGCTGGGTCATGTGCCAGTCCTGCGGGCTGGCCGCGATGCCGATCTCGAACGCGTCGGCGATGCGCTGCGTCATGGTGGCCAGCCGCTCGCCGCGTTCCTGCGGCGGCTCGATCGGCTCGTGGAACCGGACGACCAGGCCGTGGTCGGGCTCGCGGCCCTCGTAGGAGAGCGTGGCGGGGATCAGCGCGGCCCCGGTGCGCAGCGCCAGCATCGCGCTACCGGCGGGCATCCGGGTCGGCTCGCCGAACAGCGTGACGGGGACGCCGCGGCGGGACAGGTCGCGCTCGGCGGGCAGGCAGACCAGCCCGCCGCGGTTCAGGTGCTCGGCCAGCGCGCTCATGACACCCTCGCCGCCCAGCGGGTGCACCGTCATGCCGAGCGCCTCGCGGTAGGTGACGAACCGTTCGTACAGCCGCTCCGGGCGCAGCCGCTCGGCCACCGTCGCCAGCGGGGCGCCGGTGAGGCAGGCCCACGCGCCGGCCCAGTCCCAGTTGCCCATGTGCGGCAGCGGCACGACGACGCCCCGCCCGGCGGCCAAGGCGTCGCGGAAGTGGTGCTCGTCGACCACCCGGACCCGTTCGAGGATGCGCTCGTGGCTCCACTCCGACATCCGGAACGCGTCGCACCAGTACCGCATGTACGAGCGGGCGCCGAGATGGGTCAGTTCGCGCAGCTCCTCGGGGTCGTACTTGCCGACGCGGGCCAGGTTCAGCCCCAGCCGGCGCACCGACGGGCTCTCGCGGCGCCAGAAGAAGTCCGCGATGGTCCGGAACGACCGGTACGCCGCCTTCTCCGGCATGTGCTGGACGGCTTTCCAGCCCGTGCTGTAGAGCCAGTACTGCCGCCAGTCGCTGAACGCACTCACTCCAGCGCCGCCTGCCGCTGCACCGTGCGGACGCGGTGCCAGACGGTCCACGCACTGGCCGCCGCCAGCAGCCAGAGCAGCACCTCGAGCACGACGACGGGCAGGTCGAACAGGCCGACCAACCCGGTGACGACGAGGATCGCGACCAGCCGGTCGGCCCGCTCGGCGATGCCGCCGCCGGCGGTGTAGCCGAGGCTCTCGGCCCGTGCCTTCGCGTAGGAGACGACGGCGCCCAGCGTCAGGCAGGCGATCAGCAGCGCCACCATGCGCAGGCTGTCGCCGTCGCCGGCGAACCACATCGCCAGCCCGCCGAAGATCGCGGCGTCGCCGAAGCGGTCCAGCGTGGAGTCGAGGAACGCCCCCCACTTGCTCGTCCGGCCCTGCAGCCGCGCCATGATGCCGTCGATGTTGTCGAAGAACACGAACGCCGTGATGAACAGCGTCCCCCAGAGGAACTCCCCCAGCGGGTAGAAGATCACCGCACCGGCGACGACGCCGAGCGTGCCGATGACCGTCACCGCATCCGGGCCCAGCCCCAGCCGCAGCATCCCGCGCGCCGCGGGTGTCAGGATGCGGGTCGAATAGACCCGGGTGTACTTGTCGAGCATCGCCCGTCCGTTCGACTCCAGATGTCCGAAACCGGTCCGCTGGATGAGCAGCATCCGGCGCCGCCATGCTACTGGCGATATGCCGATCACCCTTGCGCATCCACGCCTCGGGCACCAAAGTGGCCATCACCACATCTACGATCCGCGGCGGCGCAACGAGGCGCTGGTACCGCCGGGCCGCGCGTCGCCTGCGAGGCAGGAGGCTGGCGCATGGCGACACGGCACCAGACAGGAGAGCAGGGCGACGCCGGAGGTGTACCTCCGGCCGACGGGGTCGACGTGCGCAACGTCGCTCTCGTCGGCCCGACCTCAGCCGGTAAGACCACGCTCGTCGAGGCCCTCCTCGTCGCGTCCGGGACGATCCACCGGGCCGGCCGGGTCGAGGACGGCACCACCGTGACCGACCACGACGAGAGCGAGGTCCGCCAGCAGCGCTCGGTCGGGCTCGCGCTCGCCCCGCTGCTGTACGAGCAGACCAAGATCAACCTGCTGGACACCCCCGGCTACGCCGACTTCGTCGGTGATCTGCGGGCCGGGCTGCGCGGCGCCGACTGCGCACTGTTCGTCGTGTCGACGGCCGAGCCGATCGACGGCACCACCCGGCTGCTGTGGGCCGAGTGCGAAGCGGTCCGCATGCCGCGTGCCGTCGTCCTCACCAAGCTGGACCACCCCCGCTCCGACTACGCGGGCACGCTGGCCGCGATCCGCGACGGCTTCGGCGACAAGGTGCTGCCCCTCTACCTGACCAGCGGGACGGACTCCCTGGTCGGCCTGCTCAGCGAGCGGGTCTATGCGTACGACGGCGGCCGCACCGAGCGCGACCCGTCGGCCGACGAGGCCGCCCTGCTGGAGGGCGCCCGCGGGGAGCTGATCGAGGGCATCATCGAGGAGTCCGAGGACGAGTCGCTGATGGATCGCTACCTCAGCGGCGAGCACATCGAGCTGAAGGTGCTGGTCGACGACCTCGAACGGGCGGTCGCGCGCGGCTCGTTCCACCCGGTCGTCCCGGTCTGCTCCGCGACCGGCCTGGGCACGCAGGAGCTGCTGGAGGTCATCGCGGGCGGCTTCCCGGCGCCGTCGGAGCACCCGCTGCCGGAGGTGACGTCGCTGGACGGCACGCCGCGCGAGGGCATCGCCGCCGACCCCGCCGGCCCGCTGCTGGCCGAGGTCGTCAAGACCACGTCGGACCCCTATGTGGGCCGCGTCAGCCTGGTCCGGATCTTCTCCGGCACGCTGCGCCCCGACGCGACGGTGCACGTCTCCGGCCACTTCCTGGCCGACCGCGGGCACGAGGAGCACGACGAGGACGAGCGCATCGGCGCGCTGTCCTGCCCGCTCGGCAAGACGCAGCGGCCGGTCGCCGAGGCGCACGCCGGCGACATCGTCGCGATCGCCAAGCTGTCCCGCGCCGAGACCGGCGACACGCTGTCCGCGAAGGACGACCCGCTGCTCATGCGGCCGTGGTCGATGCCCGAGCCGCTGCTGCCGTTCGCGATCGTCCCGTCCGCCAAGGCCGACGACGACAAGCTCGTCCAGGGCCTGTCCCGGCTGGTCGCCGAGGACCCGACGCTGCGGGTCGAGAACAACGGCGAGACGCACCAGCTGGTGCTGTGGACGATGGGCGAGGCGCACGCGGACCTCGTCCTGGACCGGCTGCGCACCCGCCACGGCGTCGACGTCGACACCGTCGGCCTGCGGGTGCCGCTGCGCGAGACGCTGGCCGGCAAGGCGAGCGGCCGCGGCCGGCACGTCAAGCAGTCCGGCGGCCACGGCCAGTACGCCGTCTGCGAGATCGAGGTCGAGCCGCTCCCCGAGGGCGGCGGTTTCGAGTTCGTCGACAAGGTCGTCGGCGGCTCCGTCCCGCGCCAGTACATCCCGTCGGTCGAGAAGGGCGTGCGGGCGCAGATGGAGCGCGGCACCGTCGCGGGCTACCCGATGGTCGACATCAAGGTCACGCTGTACGACGGCAAGGCGCACAGCGTCGACTCGTCCGACATGGCCTTCCAGACCGCGGGCGGCCTGGCCCTGCGCGAGGCGGCGTCGGCGGCCGGCGTGAACCTGCTCGAGCCGGTCGACGAGCTGTCCGTCATGGTCCCCGACGACTACGTCGGCTCGGTCATGGGCGACCTCGCCGGGCGGCGCGGCCGGGTGCTCGGGACCGAGGCGGTCGGGTCCGGGCGGACGGTGGTGCGCGCCGACGTGCCGCAGACGGAGATCGTCCGGTACGCCATCGACCTGCGCGCGATGAGCCACGGCACCGGCACCTTCACCCGGCGCTACGCCCGGTACGAGGCGATGCCGCAGAACCTCGCCGCCAAGGTGACGGCCGACGGCTAGGCCCAGCCCCAGGTGTCCGCCGCGCCCGCCGCGGCCCGTTGATCATGGAGAAGGTCGGCTTCCCGGCGCTTCGGGACCCGACCTTCTCCATGATCAACAGCGGGGTGGCACTCAGCGGCCCCCGGCGCCCGGGTACGGCTATGACGCGGTGGCCCGGCGGACGAAGTCGGCGAGGTCGGCGCTCTGACGCAGCCGGCTGGGCTCGTGGACGTACATCATGTGGCCGGCCTCGTAGTACCGGCGCTCGATGTTGTCGCGCAGCCCGGCCGGGATGTTCAGGTGCGCGAGGTCGTCCTCGGCACAGGAGAACGGCGTCGCGCCGTCGTAATAGCCGAACGCGACGTGGACGCGCAGGTGCGGGTTCTGCCGCATCGCGCGGGAGAGGCGGTCGAGCACGGACACCGACGCGTTCTCGAACTCCTTGTAACTCCACTTGCCGTTGACGTCCGGGCCGAACACATGGAACGGGGAGGTGTCCTCGACGCCCAGCTCGGCGCGCGCGTAGTGCTGGTAGGCCGTCGCGTACGGGCCGAGGATCGCGTCCATCGACGGGTCGGCGTCCATGCCGTCGGCGATCCCGTCGGCGGCGGGGGCGGTGAACCGGGAGTCCAGACGGCCGACGCTGAGGCCGTCGGCGCGGCGCAGCTCGGTGAAGTAGCGCCAGTGCTCCAGGCGCAGGTCGGCGCGGTCGACATAGTCCTCGCTCAGCCCGGTGAGGCGGGCGACGGTCGCGACGGCGTCGGCGCGCTCCTGGGCGCCCAGCCGGGACCCGCGGGCCAGCACGTAGAGGTAGTCGCGGGCGGCGTACTCCTCGGCCTCGGCGACGACGTCGCGCAGCTCCCGGCCCGGGTGCCGGCCGTGGTAGTGCGCGGTCGCGGCGTAGAACGGCAGGAACCGCGCGTAGGCGGCGTCGTTGCCCTCCTTGAAGTCGTGCGCGCCGAAGTTGAGGACGCAGGAGATGAGCATGAGCCCGTTGAGGTACATGCCGGCGCCCTGGAGGTGCTGAGCGAGCGCCGACGCGCGCGTGGTGCCGTACGACTCCCCCGCCAGCAGCTTCGGAGACAGCCAGCGTCCCTCGGCGGTGACCCACTGGCGGATGATCTCGCCGACGGACTCGATGTCGGCGGTGAAGCCGTGGAAGTCGCCCGCCTTCTGCCCGTCCACGACCCGGGAGCGCCCGCTGGAGACGGGGTCGATGAAGACGAGGTCGCTGACGGCGAGCAGCGACTCGGGGTTGTCGGCCAGCCCGTACGGCGGCGGCGCGAGGTCGCCGACGTCGCCCATGACGACGCGGCGCGGTCCCAGCACGCCGAGGTGCAGCCAGACGCTGGCCGAGCCAGGTCCGCCGTTGAACGCGAAGGTCACCGGCCGGGTGCCCGGGTCGGCGTCGTCGAGGGTGTACGCCGTCAGGCCGACCTGGGCGCGCGGGCGCCGGCCCTTCCAGACGTCGTCCTCGACCTTGTCCTCCCACAGCACGACGCGGCCGGCCTTGGCCGTGTAGGACAGCTGGCCGTCCGGGGTGTCGAGGACATGGTGGGTGGTGACCAGCTCGTCCTCGAGATGCGCGACGTCGTCGTCCTTGGGCTTCGGGTCGGGGTCGGTCACGGCCAGGCCTCCGCCAGCAGGGTTCGGGTGTCGGCGAGCAGTTGCGGCATGATCTTGGTGTTGCCGAGGACGGTCATGAAGTTGGCGTCGCCGCTCCACCGCGGCACGACGTGCTGGTGCAGGTGCGACGCCAGCGAGCCGCCGGCCACGCCGCCGAGGTTGAGACCGACGTTGAACCCGTGCGGCTGGGACGCCGCCCGCACCGCGCGCACGGCGTCCTGCGTCATCGACGTCAGCTCCCGCGACTCGTCGTCGGTGAGCGTCTCGAACTCGCTGGTGTGCCGGTACGGGACGACCATGAGGTGGCCGGGGTTGTACGGGTGCAGGTTCAGCACCGCGTACACCGTCTCGCCCCGGCGCAGGATCAGCCCGTCCTCGTCGGACCTGCGCGGGATCTCGCAGAAGGGGCAGCCGTCGCCGTCGCGGCCGTTGCCCGGCTCACCGGTGATGTAGGCCATCCGGTACGGCGTCCACAGCCGTTCCAGGCGGTCGGTCTCGGGCACGGTCAGACCTGCACGCGGCGGCGGACGGCGTCGGCGATCTCGGCGACCGCGTCGTCGACCGGCACGCCGTTCTTCTGGCTGCCGTCGCGGTAGCGGAAGGAGACCGCGTCCTTGGCGACGTCGTCGTCACCGGCGATCAGCATGAACGGGATCTTCTGCTTCTGCGCGTTGCGGATCTTCTTCTGCATGCGGTCGTCGGAGTCGTCGACCTCGACCCGGATGCCCGCGTCACGCAGCTTCGCCGCGACGGTCTCGAGGTACGGCACGTGCTCGTCGGCGATCGGGATGCCGACCGCCTGCACCGGGGCCAGCCAGGGCGGGAACGCGCCCGCATAGTGCTCGACCAGCACGCCGATGAACCGCTCGATGGAGCCGAACTTCGCCGAGTGGATCATGACCGGCTGCTGCCGCGACCCGTCGGCGGCCTGGTACTCCAGCTCGAACCGGGCCGGCTGGTTGAAGTCGAGCTGGATGGTCGACATCTGCCAGCTGCGCCCGATGGCGTCGCGGATCTGCACCGAGATCTTCGGGCCGTAGTAGGCGGCGCCGCCCGGGTCGGGGACCAGCTCGAGGCCGGAGGCCTTGCCGACCTCCTCGAGCGTGCGGGTGGCGACCTCCCACTGCTCGTCGGTGCCGATGAACTTGTCGGACTCGGGGTCGCGGGTGGACAGCTCGAGGTAGTAGTCGTCCAGCCCGAAGTCCTTGAGCAGGCCGAGCACGAAGCTCAGCAGGTGCTTGATCTCGTCGGCGGCCTGCTCCTGGGTGACGTACGAGTGCGAGTCGTCCTGCGTCATGCCGCGCACCCGGGTGAGCCCGTGCACCACGCCGGACTTCTCGTACCGGTACACCGAGCCGAACTCGAACAGCCGCAGCGGCAGCTCGCGGTAGGACCGGCCGCGGGAGCGGAAGATCAGGTTGTGCATCGGGCAGTTCATCGCCTTGAGGTAATACGAGCTGCCCTCCAGCTCCATGGGCGGGAACATGCCGTCGGCGTAGTACGGCAGGTGCCCGGAGGTCTCGAACAGGCCCTGCTTGGTGATGTGCGGCGTGCCGACGTACTGGAAGCCCTCCTCCAGGTGCCGGCGGCGGACGTAGTCCTCCATCTCGCGCTTGATGACGCCGCCCTTGGGGTGGAACACCGGCAGGCCGGAGCCCAGCTCGTCGGGGAAGCTGTAGAGGTCCAGCTCGCGGCCGAGCTTGCGGTGGTCGCGCCGCTCGGCCTCGGCGAGGCGGTCGAGGTAGGCCTTGAGCGCGTCGCGGCTCTCCCAGGCGGTGCCGTAGATGCGCTGCAGCTGCGGGTTCTTCTCGCTGCCGCGCCAGTAGGCGGCGGCGACGCGCATCAGCTTGAACGCCGGGATGTTGCGGGTGGTGGGCAGGTGCGGGCCGCGGCAGAGGTCCTTCCAGGCCGGCTCGCCGTCGGGCTTCACGTTGTCGTAGATGGTCAGCTCGGCGCCGCCGACCTCGGCGGACGCACCCTCGGCGGCCTGCTCGGCGCTGCCGCCCTTGAGGCCGATGAGCTCGAGCTTGTACGGCTCGGCCGCCAGCTCGGCGCGGGCCTCGTCGTCGCTGACCGGGCGGCGGACGAACGACTGCCGCTCCTTGACGATCTGCTGCATCTTCTTCTCGATGCTCTTGAGATCGTCGGGGGTGAACGGCTCGGCGACGTCGAAGTCGTAGTAGAAGCCGTTCTCGACCGGCGGGCCGATGCCCAGCTTGGCCTCGGGGTACAGCGCCTGCACCGCCTGCGCCATGACGTGCGCCGTCGAGTGGCGCAGGATGTCGTGGCCGTCGCGCGAGCTGATCTCGACCGGCTCGACGTCGTCGCCGTCGGCCAGCACCCGGGCGAGGTCGACCAGCGTCCCGCCGACCCGCGCCGCGATGACCGTGGGGTCGTCGGCGAATAGGCTGGCCGCCGTCGTGCCCGCATCGACCTGTCGCTCGCTCCCGGCGACGACGATACGGATCTGTTCGGACACGACTGCTCCTCGGTTGCTGTGGGTGTTCTGGGCCGGGTCGATGCTACCGGCTAGATGCGGGCGACGATCGCCCGCGCCAGGCGTTCCGGCGCGCCGGGCGACGTGGCCAGGAACAGGCTCGGCTCGGTCAGCTCGACCTCGAGGATGACGGGCGCGCCGTCGGGGCCCGGGATGGTGTCGACGCGGGCGTACAGCAGGGCGTCGCTGCCCGGGATGGCGTCGAGCGTGCGCCGGGCCAGCTCCGTCTCGGTGGCCGTCGGCTCGCGCGGCTCGATCTGCTCGCTCCACAGCGGCTGCCCGTCGCGCAGGTCGGGCCCGTCGAGCAAGGCGCCCTTGCGGATGGCGTGGCTGAACGCGCCGCCGATGTGCAGCATGGCGGTCTCGCCGGCGGTGTCGACGGCGCTGAGGTACGGCTGCAGCATGACGGTGGACCCGCGCGCCACCAGCTTCTCCACCTGCGCGACGGCGAGGGCCCGCTGCGCGTCGTCGGCGAGGTCGTAGCGGCCGGTGTCGGCCGACCCCGCGCTGACCGACGGCTTGACGACGTACTCGCCCTCGTGCGGCAGGTCGGCGGCGTCGCCGGCCGTGAGCCAGGTGGTGGGGACGACCGGCAGCCCGGCGGCGGCCAGCTCGCGCAGGTACACCTTGTCGGTGTTCCACTCGACCACCTTCACCGGGTTCAGCAGCCGCGGCACCGCGTGCGCCCAGGCGAGGAACTGCTCGCGGCGGCGGGCGTAGTCCCACGGGTTGCGCAGCACGGCCAGGTCGAACGCCGCCCAGTCGACGGCGGGGTCGTCCCACACCGGCGTCTCGACGTCGACGCCGAGCGACCGCAGCGGCTCGACCACCAGCTGGTCGTCTGTGTCGAGGTCGGGCAGCTCCGCGCAGGTGACCAGGGCGACACGAGGCATGGTTCGGCTCCTTCCGGTGTCTTCGCAGGCGACAGGCCCGACGATACCCGTCGATACTGACACCGAGGAGCCTCGTAGACTCGCCGCCCGTGGTCGTGACTGTGCTGGGCCTCGTCCTGTTCATCGGCGGCGCGGCGGCCGGTGGGGCTTTCGCCGGCATGGCGGCCCGCGACTCCGGCCTGCTCGACATCGAGCCCGCCTGGATCGTCCCGGCGTCGATCGGCGGACTGGCGGTCGGCATGCTGCCCGGCCTGCTCCTCATGGCCGTGAACAACCAGTCGTCGTGGTCCGTGCGCAAGGTGATCCTCGCCGCCGCCGGCGCGACCACCCTGGGCGCCGTCATCTACGCGACGTTCGCCGGCGGCCTCATCTGGCTGGCCGGCCTCGTCTTCCCCAACGGCCTGACGACGATCGTCGCCGTCGTCGTCTCGATCGTCGGCCTCCCCGTGGCCGGGCCGATCGCCTACCAGCTGATCAGCGGCCGCCGCGCCGACGAGCTCCCCGGCGGCCGCCCCCTCCCCAAGCCCGTCTACCGCGTCCGCCGCCGCCGCTACTCCGACCGCCCCACCCCATGATCATCAACCTTTTGCGACGTGATACCAGCCCAAAAGGTCGATGATCACGGGAGCGAGGGCGGGCGAGCGCTTTCCTGGGTGTACCTCGCTCGCCTAGACCGCACCTCACCCGCCAGACGATCGCACCGCGACCGGAATGGACCCGCAACCGGTACCTCAGACGGGTGAGGTGCACCCGCGGCGAGTGACGAGCCTCGATCCGCGCCCGGGGCGCCCCGACAATGGAGAGCAGCAGGGGGCTGGACCAACGTCACATCAGATTCGGCAGCAGTACGGCCACGGCGTCGGCCAACCCGATCCCCAAGCCCCCGAGCAGTGGCACACCCACCGTCCACGCCTGCGCCTTCCCCCATCGAACCGTCGCCCACGCCACGCCGACGGCGGCGACCGCGATCCCCTGGGCCCACAGCATCACCGGTACCCAGCCGCCCGGCTCACCCTTCATCGCCTGCTCCTGCTCCGGCAGATCCGCGGACCGGAACGGCCGCGACGGCGTCGGCACGGGGTCGCTGACCAGCTCGGCATCGACCCGCAGCACGTCGTCGGGCCGGAACGGATCACCGCCGGCCGTGACCAGCGTCAACCGCCCGCCGTCGGCAGCGAGCGGCGGCGGCTGCGGATCGCCCTCGCGGCGCACGCCGGTCACGTGGTAGGTGTGCGCCCCCTGGCCGGTGGTGACGGTGAACGGTTCGCCCGGCTGCAGCAGGTCCAGCCGCCCGAACGGGCCGCCGTAGGTCGCCTGGCGGGCCAGGATCACGCTGGTGCCGGCCTGCCCAGGGAGCACGGTGTCGCGGCGGTGACCAGGGCCGTCCTGCAGGACGCTCGACGTCGTGCCCTCGAAGACCACCTCGTGCAGGTCGAGGGCCGGGATCTCCAGCACCGCCATCGCCGTCCCCAGCGGCCATAGTTCGTCGTCCGCGTTCAGCTGGCCGATCGGCGCCGTGCCGTCGGCGAGCTGCACCCGGAACTCGTCGAACGCCAGCTCCTGCGCCCGCTCGTGCCCCAGCTGCGACAACAGGCCGAGCTGCGCGACGAAGCCGAGCAGCAGCACGGCGACGATCGTCAGCGCCAGGCCGGGCAGCCGTAGCGCCTCGCCGATGCCCGACGAGACCACCGGCGGGACCGACGGCATCACCGGCGGCTGCACGGGCGGCAGCCTCGACGGCGGCGCGGGTGGAGCCGGTGCCACCGGGACGTCCGGCGGGGCGCTCATGCCGCGGCCTCCCCCGTGCGCCGCATCGACCGCACCATCAGCGTGCCGAACACCACCAGCAGCCCGCCGACCAGGACCCAGCCTGCGACGTCGGCGCCGGTCGGCGGGTGCTCCCCCGGCCCGCCGTCCTCGTCGCCCGACTCGCCGGCACCGCCCGCGGCCCCACCGGCGCCGCCGGACTCCGACCCCGGCTCCGCTCCGGTGTCGGACCCCGTCGGCGAGGGCGACGGCACCGTGACCGTCACGTCCATCTCGCCCGGCCCGGGCGGGTCCTCGCTCGCCACCGCGGCGGGCGCAAGAAGACCCACCAGCGCCAGCACACCCGCGACGACCACCGCGATCACCCGCTGAGCCTGCGGCGCCTGCAGCTCAGCGGCCGCCGCGGCCCGGCCACGCGCCTCCGCCGCCGCGATCGCGTCCGCCGCCCGCCGGCGACGCCCACGCGACCGGCGGCGCAGCAACAGCAGCACCGCGACGACGACCAGCAGCAGGACCAGCTCTGGCCACGGCACCGCCCACACCGACGCGACGCCGGACACGTCCGGCGGCTCCGGGCTGCCTTCGGGCACGTTCAGCGACGCCGGGTCGATCGACACCCGGGCGCTCACCCGGCCGAGCCGCTGCACGCCGCTCGCCTCGGTCGTGACGGTGTACTTCTGGCCGGGCAGCAGCTCGGGCAGGTCGTCCGGATGGACGGACGCCAGCCCGACGCCCAGCGGCCCCTCGACGTCGACCAGCTGCGACCCGGTCAGCCGAACGTTGCCGGTGTTCTCCAGCTCGTAGGTGACGCTCAGGTCGCCGCCGGTGAACGGCACCCAGCCGCTGGAGAAGGACGCGGACACCGCCTGGATACGCACCGACGGCGCCAGCTCGCCGCCGACGCGCAGGTAGATGCGGGTCCCGACGCGGTTCTCGACCAGGACCTGGTTGTCGTTCTCCTCGGTGACGACGTCGGTGAGCGACGCGACGATGCCGCCGGCGTGGTCGCCCGGCGTCGCGTTGGCCGGCACCGTCAGCGTGAACGGCAGGTCGACGAAGCCGCCGGGCGGCACCTCGACCCCGTCATGGCTCACCGCCGCCCACAGCCCGACGTCGACCGGCGTCTCGGTCCCCTCCAGCAGCGAGAAACTGCCCTCCGGGGTGTTGATCGCGTCCTGCGAGTAGACGCGGAAGACCTGCGGGGTGTCGCTGAAGTTGTTCACCCGGACGACGTCGGAGACGGTCGCGCCGGGGTCGAGCTCGTAGGTGAAGGAGGTCCGGCCGTCCGGGCCGCTCGCGGACGACGGCTGGACGGACCAGCTGACCGAGCCCGCGGCGGGCTCCTCGGCGGGTGCGGACGGGGTGGGCGTCGGCGTGGGTTCGGCTGCTGCCGGTGCCGCGACGACCGCGGCAGAGGCCAGAACGGCAGCGAGCGCCCCGGCGAGACGACCGGGGCGCGACCGGGACGGGTTGGCGCGAAGGGCTCTGGCCATCGCAGGTGCTCCAATTCTGTTCACCGGGCCGCACACGCACCCATGGGGTGGACCCGGCGACGTGCCGGATCCACCCCCGGGCGTGCTGACGACCGGCCCGATCGAACTCAGATCGTGGTCAGGGTCAGCGTGGCGGTGTAGGTGCCGGCCGCGGTGTCGGACGGGATCTCCAGTGAGAGACCCGCGCCCAGCTGCGACGAACCGGTACCGCTGCCCGCGGGCGCGCCAGCGAGCTGACGCGGCTCCGAGAGACCGGTGCCCTCGCTGAAGCCGGGGGCGACCGTGGCGCCGGCGACGACACCGGTGGCCGTCGACGAGACGACCGCCGGGGTCCAGCCGAGGTACTTGCCCTCGAACGCGGCGGACCCCGTCGAGAACTCGCTCACCTGGGCGGTGGTGTCCCAGCCGGGCGCACCCGCACGGGTGTCGCTGACCGTGACGGGGTCGAGGTCGCCCTCGGACGACAGCCGGTCACCATCGAGCTGCGGCGCCGGCAGGGTGACCTGCGCGTCGTCGCCGATCGTCATGGTGAGCTGGCCCTCGCCCTGCTCGACGGTGGTGGTGATCTCCTGCGTGCCCTCGACCGGCTCCGGGTCGACGTCCTCGTTGAGGCGCCACGTGTCGCCCTCGACGATGATCTCGGTCCGGTAATAGTCGGGCGAGGTGGTGAACTGCTCCGAGAGGCAGCTGATGCGGATCTCGAAGGTGCCCTTGCGGCCCTGCAGCCGGGTCTCGAGCGTCCGGGCGGTGCCCGCGATGCCGTTGACCTGGATGAACGGGACCGTGTCGTAACCGCCCTCATTCAGGGTCGGGCCGAGCGAGAAGCGCTCGTTCTCGAGGTCGATGGAGCCGTTGCCGTTGACGTCGATGACGACGTCGAGCGAGGCGCCCTGCGAGAACGCCGTCGGGCACGGGCCGGAGGACCGCGCCCACTCGAGGAACGGGCCGTCGTTGATGCTGCCGCTGGACGCCGAGAACGTGACGTCGCCGAGCACAGCCGCGTTCGCCGGAGCGGCCGCGAGGCCGGCACCGACAACGCCGACGACCACCGAGGTGGCCGCGAGCGCCAGCGCCCTCTTCGACATGTGCATGACATACCTTCCCTTCGAAGGTGATGGTCGGGGCCGGCCCCGTGCCGGCCCCACTCGCGGGCGCCCGTCCTGGCGCGCCCGCGAGGGTCTGTGCGGCCGCGCGTCAGCTGTTGGCGCGCAGGGTGGTGGCGCCGCAGGAGAGCTTCAGCGGGTCACCGGGAACCGACGTGGTCCGGAAACCGAAGCCGAAGGCCTCGACGACTGCCCGGGCCTGGCAGACCGCCGAGTTGGCGCCCACGAAGGTGCTGACGATGGCGGCATCGGGCGCGCCACCCTCGATGTCGTGCGTCGGGACGACGTTGTAGACGTCCCGCACGATCGGGAAGGTGGTGTTCAGCACCGGGTCGGCCACCGGGCCGGTGGTCGGCGCCACGCCGTTGATGCGGCCGAGGACCGCGCTGCCGCGGCGGTTCTCGACGTCGATCAGGACACCGCCGTGCGTCTCGCCCGCGTTGCCCTGCGCGATGTACTGGCCCACCGAGAACGGCACGATGTCAGCGGTGTTGTCGTCCAGGTCCCACTGCAGTACGCGGCCGTCGTGCTCCTGGATGGTGTTGTTCCGCTGGTCGATGCACGGGTACGACGACAGCTCGTCCTCGAGGATGTCGACCTGCGACAGCCAGAAGGCGCGGCTGCCCGAGCCCGACTGCGGCAGCAGCGGGTTGACCTCGATGCCGTTCACCCGCGTGATGACGCACTTGTAGATGCCCTCGAGCTGGCGCCGCGTCAGGTTCGTCGGGAAGCCGAGGTCGCTGACGGCGTTGCTGTGCACCGCGTAGGTCATCGCGTCCACACCGAACGGGATGTAGGTGTAGTTGCCGGTCGTGCTCGGGCTCGACGGCGCGCTGGAGGACCGCGCGAAGTCGATGCAGCCCGTGATGTTCCGGCCGTTCCACTGACCGTCGCCCTCGGACGCCCGCAGCGCCGTCCGGCCCTGGCCGGAGCCGTTCGGGCGGACGATGGCTTGGCAGTTCGCGTTCTGAGCCGGGGCCTTGGTGGTGATCGTGGCCGTGCCGCGGGCGTCCCACGACGCGATCACGTCACCGCCGCCGACGGCGAGGCCCAGGCCGTTGAGCACGTCCTGGGTCGTGTCGGAACCGGCACCGGCCAGCTGGCGGTAGTCGGTCACCGGGTCCGGGTCAGCCGACGCCGGGCCGACCGCGAGACCGAGAGCCATGACAGCGGCCCCCAGCGCGGCGCCCACACGGGCGAGATTCTGACGCTTCACTGAATTGCTCCCCTTTCCACAGGGATGTACTACTGGGCATTTCGATTCGATAGTGGCGTGATCTTCCGGGGCGAACGAGAGACGGCACGGAAACGTTGGGGCGGCTACCTCTCGCCAACGTTTACGCCAGATGAATGACTCGTATCGGGAACGAATGTGCAGCTCACAATGGGTGCAGCAACGTTTTGCGGCATTTCCGGCAGCCGCTCTTCAGTCGTCGATTCCGCCCATGTTCTCTCCCCCAGGTGACTTTGTTCAGGCCGCTCCGGTGAATCGCGCGCCGAGCTTTGTCAGGGCCGGTCCGGCGACGGCGGCCGCCGCCCCGATGAGCAGCGCCACCATGAGCACATACGGCGCTATCCCCGCGTCGGTGCCCGGGGTGCTGCTCGACCGCGCGACCGGCGTGGACGTCTCCGTCGGTGTCGGCGACGGCGTCGGGCTCGGAGCCGGCACGGGCGCTCCCGGCGACGGCGACGCGCTCGGGCCGCTGTCGTCCGGGGGCGGCGGGAAGAAGTCGTCGCCGGGCCCCTGCGGCACGTTCGGGACCAGCGGCGGGCCGTCGCCCGACGGGAGCGGAGCGGGACCGCCCCCGGGACCCGGCCCGGGCGGCGGTGTGGTCGCGGTGGGCGTCGGAGTCGGCGTGGGCGTCGATGTGGCCGAGGCGAGCGCCTCGAGCTCCGCCGCCGCCTGCTGGGTCTGCTCGCGCAGGTCGGCCGGCAGCGGCACGTATCCCTTCGGCAGCTGGCCGCGCTGCGACCCGGGCTGCTGCCCCTCGCCGGCCGCGTACTCGAGCAGGCGGGCGTAGTTGGTCAGCGCCTCCGGCTCCTGGTCGACGCGGACGGCGCCGTAGGTGACCATGGTGAGCGGATAGGCGTCCGGGTCGGCCGCCTCCGGGTCGATCTCCAGCACGCCGGGCACGTCGCTGTCCACCATCGCCTCGACGCCGGCGATGAGGCTCTCCTGCGTGGGCGCGACGAACTCGCCGGCCTGGTTGCGCAGGCTGGCCACGTACAGGCCGTACCGCGCCGACGACGCGGTGTCGGTGAGGCCGATGGTCCACCGCTTGCCGACCGTGCGCGGCGGCGCCGCGATGTAGCCGAACGGCGGGTTCTGGTCCTGCCACACCGTCCGGTCCGGCACGTGCGCCCGGAGCACCCGCTGCGCCACCTCGCTGTTGCTGCCCATGTAGGGCCGCAGGTCCAGCGAGCAGTAGAGCTGGTCCTCGGGCGCGTTGGGCGGACGGTCGCAGGCCGGGTCGGACTTCGGGAAGTTCAGCGGCGCCGTCTCGTCCAGGCCGAGTACCTCGTAGGTGGGGTTGACGATCATGCCGTGCTCGTCCGGCTCGCCGCCGAGCCAGTCCCTGGCCTCCTCGTCGGCGAGGATCCACCGCCAGACCTCGCGGTTGGACGCCGCGTTGCCCAGCGTCACCATCAGGCCCTTCGGGCCGCTGGCCGACGTCGGGAAGTTCGCGAAGATCGGGTTGAGCTCGACGAACTCCGGGTCGTAGGTGATGTAGATCGGGTTCTCGACGCCGTCGCCGCTGCTGAGGTGTTCCAGCCCGCCTCCGCCGCCGCCCGGCACGTCGGCCTGGTACGACTGCGTGAGCAGCTTCGCCACCAGCCGCGGCGTCAGCTTGAGCTCGTCGACCTGGGTGCCCCACAGCGCCTCGACCTCGGGCGACGCGAACAGCTTGGGGTTGACGTCGATCTGCAGCGCGATGGTCAGGCCGGAGATCGCCATGGGCGCGTGGACGATCGCCGGGTCGCCCTCGGCGCCGACCACCGGGTCCATGGTGAAGGCCAGGCCGGGCGCGCCGTCGAAGCCGCTGAGCAGCTGGTTGACGGCCTCGAGGTCGCCCGTGGACGAGTACCCGTACGTCACCTCGTCGTCGCACAGCGCCGGCTGCCACGACGTCATGGCCTCGGCGACCAGCTCGGTGCCGACCGTGGGGGTCTGCACGGCGCCGAGCGGGCAGTACCCGCCCAGCGGCTCGAACTCGAGCGGGACGACGATGCGCGCGGCCCAGTTGGACGCCGACAGCGGCGAGCTGTTGATCGCCGACGACGGGTCGGTGCCGTCCACGTTGTGCGTCCCGCGCGGGACGACGACCAGCGTGCACCGCTGCCCGTCCGGTGCGGCCTCGGTGACCCGGCCGCAGCCGAGGTGCGGCGACTCCTTGTCCGTCTGCAGCCACATCGTCACGCGGCCGGTGCCGTCGCCGGCGGTGACGGCCCACGGGATCTCGTTGGTGGTGTTGATGGTGAACAGCTCGGAGAGGCGTCCGTCGAACCCGTCCGGCAGCTCTTCCTGGCCGCCCGACGAGTCCTCGGTCGGGTAGTAGAGCCCGCCGCGCGCGGACCGGAACGGCAGCCGGGCCACACCGCCGGCGGGGATGCCTTCGTAGGTCTCGATGGGGTCGTCCACCTGGACACTGCGCCGGCCGGTCTCCGCGCCGAGACCCTGGTTGACGTTGAGCGGCTGCTCGACGCCGCCGCCGAACTGGCAGGTCTCGCGCAGGTTCGGGTCGTCCGGCTCGCCCCAGCACTGCATGATCTGCACGAAGTTCGACTCGAACGTCTTCGCCGGCGCCGTGGGCGCGCCGCCGGTCCAGCTGATCGTGATGCCCTGCGTGGTGAGGTTCCGCGTCTGCGACACCGTGACCCGCAGGTCGGAGAAGTCGTCGTAGGGCCCTTCGCCGCCGCTGACCGTCACGGCCGACTCGGTCGGCTCGTCCTCGGCCGCCTGCGCCACCTCGCGCGGCGGGCCGAGCACGAGCAGCGTGACCGCCAGGCCGAACAGCATCAGACCGGCGGCCAGCCGGGTCCAGAGGATCCTCGTCACGACGTGCTCCCGGGGTGCTGACGCAGCGCGCGCAGCACCAGTGGTGGAGCGACGATGACGACGAGCAGCGACAGGCCGGCGATCAGCATCAGGGTCTGCGGCAGCCCCCAGCCGCTCGCGGCGGCCATGACGGTCGGGACGTTGGCGGCGTTCGGGTCGCCGTCTCCCCCGGCGTCGGTGCCGGAGTCGGCGCCGGCGATGATCTCGCCGGTGTCCGGGTCGACGACGGGCGCGCGGTCCACCGCGCCGCCGTCGCCGGTGTCCGTGCCGGTGTCGGCCGCACCCTCGGCGCCGGCGGTGTCTCCACTGGTCGCGCCCTCGGCACCGCTCTCGGCGGCGCCCCCGTCACCGGCCGCCGTCCCGCCCTCGGCTCCGGTGGCGGTGCCGCCCTCGGCGCCACCGCCGTCCGCCCCGGTCGCACCGCTGGCGTCACCGCCGCCTCCTTCGTCGCCGCCCTCGTCACCGCCGGGACCCGCGCCGCCGGTGCCGGTCGCGCACTGCACCGGGCCCTGCTTGTCGCAGTCCGCCGGGTACGGCGCGATCTCGGCCAGCGTGTTCGAACCGTCGGTCGAGAACGTCGGGTTGTTGCAGTCGGCGACGTTGAGCTGCGCCGTCCGCGCTCCCGGGATCTCGCGGACCTGCGCGAACCCGGCCTCGACCAGGTTGATCGGCAGCGGCGAGTAGCCGAGCGAGGGCGCGGCGTTCTGGCCCTCGCAGAGGAAGTGGTAGGCGAAGTCGCCGAGCGTGAGGCCCTTGTCCTCGTTGAAGCCGTACTCGATCTCATCCGGGATGATCATGTAGGAGTACGACGACATCGGGTAGGCGCGCTCGTCGGCGTTGCGGTACACGTTCGTGAGGTTCTGGGTGAGGTAGGTCTCCGACTCGGGGTCGTCGTCCTCGATCTGTGCGCCCAGCAGGCCCACGGCGACGGCGTACGGCGTCGGCTCGACGTAGTAGCCGGACCGGTTGAGCACCTTCACCACGGGGAACCCGGCGTTCAGCGCGTACGAGTACTCCACGTAGGTGATGGCGCCCTCGTTGTGCGCCTGGGCGACGTAGCCGGCGACGTTGTTGGAGCCCGACTGCGCCACCATGCCGTCGACCGTCGGGTAGTACGACGTCTGCCCGCACGGGGTGTCGCGTCCGACCCGCTCGCAGTAGTCGTTCCACAGCGCGCCGTACTCCGAGGACATCCACATGGAGAACTGCGCCGACGTGCCGGAGCCGTCGGAGCGGACGACCGGGACGATCCGGCGGGCCGGCAGCGCGAGCTGCGGGTTGTCCTCGCGGATCTCGGCATCGTTCCACATCGTGATGACGCCGGTGAAGATCTTCGTGATGACCTCGCCGGACAGCCGCAGGTTCGTCACCCGCTCGCCGCCGATCGACAGGTTGTACATCAGCGCGGTGCCGCCGGCGACGATCGGCATGTACCGGTAGCTCCGCGCCGGCGGCGGGTCGGAGTTCTGGGTGCCGGTGTCGCGCAGGCCGTACGGGATCTCGGAGACGGCGAAGTCGACCGAGCCCTGGCCGAACTGCTGGCGCCCGGCCGACGAGCCGACGCCCGAGTAGTTGATCGTCAGGCCGTACTGGTGGACGTTGCGCGCCCACTGCGCGATCGCGTTCTGGCTCCACGTCGAGCCCGACCCGCTCACCGTCGTGTACCCGGTCTCGGCGGTCGCCGGGCTTGCGCCCGACAGCACCGCGGCGCCGATCAGCGCCGTGGCGGCGAGGGCCCCCGCGACCCGCGCCAGCATCCCGAACCTCATCGCGATCCTCCCGGCTCGCCCGCACCGGACTCGGGCAGGCCGTCGATGCTGTTCTCGCCCGGTCCGGTCGGGAGAGCGTGCCGGCGGTCGCGATCGGCGTACCGCCCGGCCTCACGGCGCGAGGCGGCCATGCGCCGCCGCTGCTGCCGTCGGGTCAGCTGGCCCGGGCCGCGGCCGCCGACGATGCGGGCGGCGACGAACAGGGCCAGCACGATGATCATCAGCAGCGCGGCGGCGCCGAAGCCGCGCGAGATGTAGGCCGGCTCCGGCGAGCGCACCAGGTCGAACGTGAGCAGCGGCAGCGACACCATCGGGCCCTCGAGCGGGTTGAGGTTGAGGTGGGTCGTCATGCCGGCGGTGAGCAGCACCGGTGACGTCTCGCCGATGCCGCGCGCGGTGCCGAGGATGACCGACGTCGTCAGGCCGGACCGCGCGGTCGGCAGCGTCACGTGCCAGACGGTGCGCCAGTGCCCGGCGCCCAGCCCGTAAGAGGCCTCCTTGAGCGTCCCCGGCACCAGCCGCAGTACGACGTCGGCGGCGCGGATGACGATCGGCAGCATCATCACCGACAGCGCCAGGGCGGCGGCGAACCCGGAGAAGCCGAGCCCGAGCGTCACCACCACCGTCGCGTAGATGAACAGGCCGGCGACGATCGAAGGCAGCGCGGTCATCGCCTCGACGATGGTGCGGACGAACCGGCTGTAGCGGCCCGGGAACTCGCTGAGGAACACCGCGCAGACCAGCCCCAGCGGCACCGTGATGACGATCGCGATGGCGATCATGATCAGCGTGCCGGCCATGCCGTGCAGGACGCCGCCGACCTCGAGGCCCTCCAGCGGCCCGGCGGCGCGCAGGTCCTGCGTGTAGAAGTTCCAGTGCGTCATCGGCTCGCGGCCGCGCCAGAACGTGAACGCGACGACGGAGACCAGCGCCGTCAGCACCACGATCGCGGCGCTGTGCATGACGACCGTCGACAGCCGGTCGCGCACGGCCGGGCCGCTCTCGTCGTACGACACCAGCAGCGCGTAGAACGCGAGGAACAGCACGTAGGCGACGACCACGTAGCCGATCACGCCGTCGAACGGCGTCAGCAGCGAGAAGAACAAGGTGGTGACGGCGAGCGCGGCGATCGCCGACCCGATCAGCGCCAGGATGTCGGTGCGGCGCAGCGGCGACGTCCGGCGCAGGGCCTCGCTCTGAGCCGGCGGCAGCTGCGGCGGCCGTTCCGTCGTCGCCGGGGCGTCGGCCGTGGTGACCTCGCCGGGAGCGGACTCGGGCATGGTGGTGACGGTCATCGGTTCACGCCTCGCTCGCCGCTCCGGACCGGGTGCGCGCCACGATCGACGAGGCCGCGAAGTTCACGACCAGCGTCATGAGGAACAGCGTCAGGCCGGCCGCCATGAGGGCCGACATGCCGAACTCGGTGGCTTCGCCGAACCGCAGCGCGATCAGCGCCGAGATCGAGTTCGACCCGGTCTGCAGGATGTTGGTCTGGATCTCGAAGACCGGCGAGATGATCAGGTAGACGGCGATCGTCTCACCGAGCGCCCGGCCGAGGCCGAGCATCGACCCGCCGATCATGCCGCCGGTCCCGAACGGCAGCACGACGGAGCGGATCATCCCCCATCGGGTGGCGCCCAGTGCGTACGCGCCCTCCCGCTCGCCGGGCGGGGCCTGCGAGAACACCTCGCGCATGATCGAGCAGATGATCGGGGTGATCATCAGCGCCACGACGATGCCGGCGATGAACGTCGACGCCGTGAAGACCGACATCGACAGCAGCGGGTCGTCCGGGTCGAACGCGTCGACCTGGAGGAACGGGATCCAGTCCAGCCAGGTCGCCAGCCACCGCGACAGCCCGATGACGTGCGGCTGCAGCAGGTAGACGCCCCAGATGCCGTAGACGATGCTCGGCACCGCGGCCATCAGGTCGACCATGCTGATCAGCGTCTGCTTGAACCGCCGCGGCGCGTACTCGGAGATGTACAGCGCGGCCCCGGTCGCCAGCGGCACCGCGATCGTGATCGCGACCAGCGCGATCATGATGGTCAGCACCAGCACGGCGGCGATGCCGAAGTTGTGCGAGTCGGGCTCCCAGGTCCGCGTCGTGACGAAGGCGCGGACGCCGTCGGCCGACAGCGCCTGCCAGCCGCGGTACAGCAGGAACAGGCCGACCAGCGACATGACGGCGAGGACGACGAACCCGGCCAGCCGCGACACGCCGCCGAAGATCTGGTCGGACCGGCCGGTGACCGTGGTCAGCCGGCGCGGTCCATCAGCCGCGCCGGCGGCCTCGTGGGGTGGTGCCTCGGTCACAGCGAGCCCACGCTGCTCCGGTCGGGCCGGCCGCGGCCCTCGACCTGGCGGACGCCCTCGACCAACTGGGCGCCGGGCACCGCCGCGAGGAACGTCCGCAGGCTGTACCGGCACTCGCGCTCGCGGTGGTACATGCGCCCGGAGCGTGCGACCGGCCGGTCCCCCAGCGTGACCCGCCAGGTCCACATGCCGGTGGCGGTGTCGGTCGCCATGGACGTCTCGAGCTGCTCGACGCCCTGCTGCAGGATGCCGACGTCCGAGCGGCCGGCCGCATAGCTGTCCCAGACGCGGAAGCTGCGGCCCAGTTCCCGGTTGTTCGGCGACGCCAGCAGCCAGGCGAAGCACACCGCCGGCGCTCCTGGACGCCGGGCCGGAGCCGGATCGCTGTTGCGGCCCCAGCTGGGACTGCGCGATCGGTCCGGGTCGTGCAGGGCAAGGAAGATGAATCGAGCCGACCGCACCACGCCACCCCCTCGACGTGGCAGACGCGCCACAGCCGGTGATCCGTCAGATCTCGGGCGCGAGCCGCGCCTTCGGGGGTGACTCTCCTGGGTATGTGTTGCATCTCAACCAGGCCAACGTGTACGCCAGACATGCGCCAAGTGAAGAGGATCTACCTCTTTTCCCGACCATTCCGGCGACAATTCGTCATGGTGCTGGAAAGCTCATCAGCCAAGATCGAGATGAGTGCTGACCTGGGGTTTGGCTTTACATCGTGGCGATGTAATTCCTGAATACTAGCGGAACTCGGTATGGGATCGCAGCCTAGGGTGTGTCTCCCAAGTCTCGGCCGTAGCGAGCGGCGTCCAGGTGGATGCCTCGCAAGGCCGAGGAAGGAGGCATAGCGGGGTTCTATGACGACTGACGAGAACGCAGCGAGGCGCCGCCTGGGCGTCGCGCAGTAGGCCACGGACTTGGGAGACACACCCTAGGGCTTGTCGACGCCGTCCGTGTCATGTGTCGCGCCGGTCAACGCGAATCGGGCCGCGGCGACGGCGGTCTCCTCGGCCGCCGCCTCCAACGGTGCGCCGGCCCCGTCGACCAGATAGAAGACGTCGATCGCCTCGGACCCGAGCGTCCCGACGACGGCCGACCGGATGACGACGCCCGGTCCGCTCAGTGCCGTCGCGAGCCGGTGCAGCAGGCCGGGTTCGTCGTGCGCCCGCACCTCCAGCACCGTCGCGTCCGCCGAGACGTCTCTGAGCAGCTCGACCTGGGGGCGGGCGTGTGCGATGACCCGGCCGCGCCACTCGGCGGCGCGCGCGGCCAGCCGCTCCCCCAGGCCCAGGCTGCCGCCGAGCGCCCGGGCGACGTCCTCGCGCAGCCTGACCTCGTCCGGGCCGCTGCCCCGGCGCGTCACCACCCGCCAGACGAGCACGACGGCGGCGCCCGCGGTGTACGCGCTGGCGGACCGGACGTCGAGGCGGTGCAGCGCCAGCACGCCGGCGACGGCGCCGAGCACGTGCTGGCCCTGCGGTGCGACGACCGTGACGGTGCTCAGCCCTGTAGCGTCGTCCGGCGGGGTCACCTGGACGGCCAGTGACGTGGACCTCGGGGCGCTCCCGTCCCGCTCCGCCGGCACCGTCTGCTCCACTGTCAGCGCGATCTGCGCCGCCAGCGCCGCTTGCTCAGCCGTCAGCCGGCCCGGCTCCGGCGGCGGGGCGCCGGCCAGCACCCGGCGGGTCCGCTCGACCAGGTCGCCGACCAGCCGGGACCGCAGCGGCGACCACGCGATCGGACCGGCGGCGGTGGCGTCGGCCTCGGTGAGGCAGGCCAGCAGGTCGAGGAACTCGCGCGTCCCGACGGCGTCGACGACCGCCGCGAGCGTGGCCGGGTCGTCCGGGTCGCGCCGGGTCGCCGTCTCGGGCAGCAGCAGGTGGTGCCGGACCAGCCGGCCCAGCGTCGCGGCGTCGTCGTCGCTCAGCCCGACCCGGCGGCCCAGACCGGCGGCGATCGGCTCGCCCGCCGCGGAGTGGTCGCCCGGCACGCCCTTGCCGAGGTCGTGCACCAGCGCGGCCAGCAGCAGCACGTCCGGCCGGGCCACCCGGCGGGTCAGCCGCGATGCCACCAGAGCCGTCTCGACGAGGTGCCGGTCGACGGTGTGCCGGTGGACGGGCGTACGGGTGGGGCGGTAGCGGATCCGTTCCCACTCCGGGAACCAGCGCACCACCAGCCCGGCCGCCTCCAGCGCGTCCCACACCGGCACGATGCCCGGACCGGCGCCGAGCAGGCTGACCAGCGCGTCGAGGGCCGGTGCCGGCCACGGCTCGGGCAGCGGCGGGCACTCGCCGGCCAGCCGCGCCAAGGTCGTCGGGCTGGGCACCAGGCCGGCCTGCGCCGCGGCGGCGGCCATCCGGAGCGGCAGGACGGCGTCGTGCGCCGGGTCGGCATCGCGGCCGAGCACCACCTCGCCGTCGTACTCGTCGACGCCGTCGGCCAGCGCGCGGCGGACCAGTTGCTGGCGCCGTCCGCGCCGCTTCCGGCCGGCCAGCGTCCGCTCGACGTCGCTCCAGGTGACGTCGGAGGCGTAGGCGATGCTGCGGCCGGCCTCGGCGACGCGGCGCAGCAGCGGGTCGGCGTCGGGCAGCCCGAGCTTGGCGGCGACGTCGTCCTGGTTCTCGAACAGCAGCCGGTCCTGCCGCCGGCCGGTCGTGCGGTGCAGCGCGTCGCGGACGGTGAGCAGCCACTGCCGGGCGAGGTCGACGCCGGCGGTGCGCGGGCGGTCGGCGATCCACGACGCCGTCACCGCCCGCAGCGCGAGCGTGTCGCGCAGCCCGCCGTAGGCCTGGACGAGGTCCGGCTCCAGCAGGTGCGCCAGCTCGCCCACACTCGCCGCGCGGTCGCGGCACATGGCCGCCAGCTCCGGCAGCCTGACGGCTGCCTGCTTGCGCCAGCCGTCGCGGACGCCGGCCCGCAGCTCGTCCGTCAAGGCCTCGTCGCCGGCCACGTGCCTTGCGTCGATCAGCCCGAGCGCCGCCTTGAGGTCGTCGGCGGCGACGTCGAGCGCCTGCCCGAGCGTGCGGACCGAGTGGTCCAGCGCCAGGCCGGCGTCCCACACCGGATAGAACACGGCGTCGGCGACGGCGCCTGGGTCGCCGCGGCCGGTGACCAGCAGCACGACGTCGAGGTCGCTGCCGGGCAGCAGTTCGCGCCGCCCGTAGCCGCCGACGGCGACCAGCGCGTACCCGCGCCGCGCCGCGTCGGGCACGTCCGCGAACAGCCGCGCCAGCCACCCGTCGGCCAGCTCGGACAGCGTCTTGGCCCGCTGCGCCGCGCCGAGGCGGTCGTCGTCGACGATCGCCCGGCGCAGCGCCACGAACCGCGCGGTGGTGGTGCTCAGAGCGCGTCCGGCCCGGTCTCCCCGGTGCGCACCCGGATGACGGCCTCGGCCGGCGTGACCCAGATCTTGCCGTCGCCGATCTTGCCGGTCCGGGCCGCCTCGGCGACGACCCCCAGCACCTGGTCCACGTCGAGGTCGTCGACCAGCACCTCCAGGCGCACCTTCGGCACGAGGTCGACGGTGTACTCGGCGCCCCGGTAGACCTCGGTGTGCCCCTTCTGGCGGCCGTAGCCGCTGGCCTCGGTGACGGTCATGCCGTTGACGCCGAACGCCTCCAGCGCCTTGCGGACCTCGTCGAGCTTGAACGGCTTGATAACAGCGGTGACGACCTTCATCGGGTCACGCTCCCTGCGTGGTCTCGGTGCGGACGGGGGCCGGCGCGGGCTGGGCGCGCGTGAGGCCGGCCGACGTCGAGGTCAGCTCGTAGGCGGTCTCGAGGTGGCTGCCGAGGTCGATGCCGTCGACCTCCTCCTCTTCGCTCACCCGGAACCCGACCGTCCGGTCGATGATCTTCCCGAGCGCGAACGCGACCACGAAGGAGAAGACGATGACGACGGCCGCGGCCACCGCCTGCCGCCAGAGCAGATCCACACCGCCACCGTAGAACAGGCCCTCGGCCTCACCGGTGAAGTCGGCCGACGCCAGCAGGCCGATCATCAGCGTGCCGACGACCCCGCCCACCAGGTGCACCGCGACCACGTCGAGCGAGTCGTCGTAGCCGAACCGGTACTTGAGCCCGACGCACAGCGCGCACACCGCGCCCGCGACAACGCCGATGACGATCGCGCCGACCGGGCTGACGAACGCGCAGGCCGGCGTGATGGCGACGAGGCCGGCGATCGCGCCGGACGCCGCACCCAGCGTCGTCGAGTGCTTCTGCTTCACGACGTCGACCAGCAGCCAGCCGAGCACCGCCGCCGCCGTCGCCACCATGGTGTTCACGAACGCTGCCGACGCCAGCCCGTTCGCGCCCAGCGCCGACCCGGCGTTGAACCCGAACCAGCCGAACCACAGCAGGCCGGCCCCCAGCAGCACGAACGGCAGGTTGTGCGGCCGCATCGGCTGCTTCGGCCAGCCGACCCGCTTGCCCAGCACGAGCGCCAGGGCCAGGCCCGCCGCGCCCGCGTTGATGTGCACGACGGTGCCGCCGGCGAAGTCCAGCGCGCCGAGGTCGAAGATCCAGCCGCCGCCCCACACCCAGTTGGCGACCGGGAAGTACACGATCGTCACCCAGAGCGGCACGAACAGCGCCCACCCCCGGAACGACGCACGCTCCGCGACCGCGCCGCTGATCAGCGCGACCGTGATGATGGCGAACACCGCCTGGAACGCCACGAAGGCGAACTCCGGGATCGGCGCCGCCGCCATGCTGTCCACGCCCACGCCGTCGAGGCCGAACTTCCCCAGCCCGCCGATGAGGTTGCCGTTGCTGCCGTCGAACGCCAGCGAGTAGCCCCACAGCACCCAGACGACCGGCACGATCGCCAGGCAGAGGAAGCTCATCATGAGCATGTTGAGGACGGCCTTGGCGCGCACCATGCCGCCGTAGAAGAAGGCCAGTCCAGGGGTCATGAGCAGAACGAGAGCCGCGCTCGTGAGCACCCACGCGGTATCGCCCGCGCTGAGTTCGGGCATCGTTGGCTCCTAGCCGAGTCGGAACGCCGGCCCGTTCACAGGCCGGCCACGTCCCTGTGATGGTGGCGACCCGTCGTTACTCGGGCGTGCGGCGGCCATTACGGCCACGTGACATGGGCCACTCCTGCGTTACGAGTACGTGAACAGCGCGCGCCCGAGGCTCAACCGGCCGCCTCGACCGCGATCAGCTCGTCGAATCGGACGGAGTGCTGGAACGCGTAGCCGGCCCGCAGCAGGACGGCCTCCTCCAGGTAGCGGCCGACCAGCTGCATGCCCACCGGGAGGCCCTGCGACCGTCCGCACGGGATGGTCAACGCCGGATGCCCCGTGTAGTTGAACTGGAGGGTGTTGCGCAGGCCCGGCAGACCCATGGCGCGGTCTCCGTCGCCCTCGCCGTCGCCCCCGGCCGGCTGCAGGTTCGCCGGGAACCGCGGCCGCTCGCGGAACACCGGCGCCGTCGTCAGGCAGGTCGGCATGAGCAGGACGTCGACGTCGACCAGGGCCCGGTCGTAGGCCGCCACGAAGGTGGGCCGCACGTTCTGCGCCCTGGCGTAGAGCCTGCCCTCGAAGACGCGCGCGCTGAGCTCGCCGAGCAGGCGCTGCAGCCGGCGTTCGGGATAGCGCTCCACTTCCATGCGCCACGACCGGCCGAGTGCCGCGGCGAGTGAGGGCGGGTAGTACGTCTCCCCCAGCGCGGAGATGCCGGCCCGGCCGACGGCGTGGCTGCCGTCCAGCGTCAGCGCCGCGTACGCGGGCGTCACGGCCAGATGCTCCGGTACGGAGACGTCAACGATCTTCGCGCCCGCGGCTCGCAACACGACCGCTGCCGACCGCACGACCGCGGCCACCTCCGGATCGGCGTCGAGGAATGCCTCGTCGAGCAGCCCGATGGTCAGCCCGTCGACGCCGTCGGCCAGGGTCGACGAGGTGTCGACGGCGTCCGGGATGTGCCGCCCCTGACGCGGGTCCAGGCCGTCGTACCCCGCGACGACGTCCAACGCGGCCGCGATGTCCTCGACGCTGCGGGCGATCGGCCCGACGTGGTCGACGGTCGGGTCGTTGTCCGACACGACCCCGAAGTGGGACACCAGGCCAAACGTGGGCTTGAGGCCGATCGCGCCCGACCACGCCGCCGGGATCCGGACGGAGCCGCCCTGGTCACCGCCGAAGGCGATGTCGACCTCGCCGGCCGCTGCCGCGACCGCGCCGCCGGACGACGTCCCACCGGCCAGCCGGGTCGGGTCGTGCGGGTTCTTCGGGCGCCGGGCGTCGCTGACCTCGCCGAAGCCGCCGACCACCGCGTTCGTCCCGACGACCGTCGCGCCCGCCTCGAGGACCCGCCGCGCGACCGTGGAGTCGAAGTCGGGCATCAGGTGGTCGACACCGTGCGACCCCAGCGTCGACGGGATGCCAGCGACCACGATGGTGTCCTTGAACGAGACGGTCCTCCCGGCGAGGGCGCCCGCGGCGTCGCCGCCGAACGAGCACTTCCGCACCCACGCGTTCAACGGATCCTCCGCCGCGTCGGGCCTGTAGGGCACTCCCCGCCGCACGTCGGCCGCCGGTGGCGGCGGTTCCTGGAGCCGCAGGTTCATGAAGTCGTCGAGCACCTCGAGACCGTCGGCCACGAGTCGCTGATAGGTCGCCACCTCGTGACCGGCCAGTTCGAAGCCGAGCGACCGGGCGACCCGCTGGAGCTCATCGGACTCGGGCACGATGAACATGCCGACCTCCGGACGCGGTGATTCAGGCGAAACGGTTGTTTCGATGATTGAATCACGCGTGCCGGAGGGCACGCCACCGACGTCCCGGTGTCAGAGCTCGAGACGTGGCCGGTAGAGATCGAACCAGTGATGCAGGTCCAGGGCCGCCTCGATGCCGAATCGCGTGTCGGCGGGCGCCGCCGAGACCTCCGCCGTCGCGGCCCGCGTCAGCCACGCCCGGTCGACCAGCTCGAACACCGGGCTGGACGATTCGCCGAGCAGATCCCGCGCCTGGTCCTGGATGCTTCGCAGATAGCCGGGGTCCTGCGTCAGCGGATACGCCGCCTTCTTCCGATCGCGGATCGAACGCGGGACGACCTCTCCGCTCGCCGCACGGAGCAGGCTCTTCTCCCGGCCGTCGAAGGTCTTCAGCGCCCACGGCGTGTTGTAGATGTACTCGACGAGGCGATGGTCGCAGAACGGCACGCGCACCTCCAGGCCGACGGACATGGACAGGCGGTCCTTCCGGTCGAGCAGATAGCGCACGAAGCGGGCGACGCTCAGATAGAAGACTGTGCGCATGCGCCGTTCCGTCTCGCTCTCGTCGTCGAGGTGGCCGGCCTCGGCCGCCGCGCTTCGGTAGAGCTCGTCGATGTAGTCGTCAAGCTCCGTTTTGCGCCGCAGGTCCTCGGACACCCATGGGAGCGGGTCGCCCACGCGGGACCGGATGAACGAGATCCAGGGGAAGGTGGCGTCCCGTTGGGCGGCTTCGTCGTGGAACCAGAGGTAGCCGCCGAACACCTCGTCGGCCGATTCTCCGGACAAGGCGACGGTCGAGTTGGCGCTGATGGCGTCGAACAGGAGATACAGCGAGGTGTCGAGGTCACCGAATCCTGTCGGCAGGTCGCGGGCCGCGATGCCGGCTCGGCGCACGGCCGGATCCTTCAGCATCTCCGGGTCCAGCATGACCACCTCGTGGTTCAGCTGGTGATAGGCAGCCATTTCGCGGACGAACTGGGAGTCGGGCGCCTCGCAACCTTCCTGCGGGGTGAAATTCTCCTCGTACCCGGCGAAGTCGACGGAGAACGTCCGCAAGGAATCGCCGTCGTCGTCCAGGTGCCGCGCGGCGAGACCGGTGATGGTGCTGGAGTCGAGGCCGCCGGAGAGCAGGACGCACCGCGGCACGTCGGCGACGAGCTGTCGCCGGACGATGTCGTCCAGGAGCTCTCGTACGTGTTCGATCGTCGTCTCACGGTCGTCGCGGTGCTCCGACGGCTGCAGCCGCCAGTACGTGCGGCTCTTGATGCCACCGGACTCGACGGACACGATCGTGCCGGGAAGGACCTCGCTCATCCCCTTCCACAGCGACCACCCGGGCGGTTTGGTGTAGAGACGGTGCGACAGCAGGCCGCGTAAACCATCGAGGTCGACGACCTTCCTGACCGACGGGTGGGCGAGAATCGCCTTGGGTTCGGACCCGAAGAGGACGCCGTCCGGCGTCGGATAGTAGTAGAGCGGCTTCACGCCGAGGCGATCGCGGATCAACAGCAGGCGGGAGTCCCGGTCGTCCCAGATCGCGAAGGCGAACATTCCATTGAGATGGTCGACGAGGCCGTCGCCCCACTCCAGATAGCCGTGCAGCACGACCTCCGTGTCGCTCCGCGTCCGGAACCGGTGGCCCTTCTGGAGCAGTTCGCGGCGCAACTCCAGGTAGTTGTAGACCTCGCCGCTGTACGTGAGCGCCACGGTGCCGTTCGGGGTATCGAACGTCATGGGTTGCTTGCCGCCGTCCAGATCGATCACCGCAAGTCTGCGATGACCGAGCGCGACGTCGTGCCGTAGCCAGACGCCGGAGTCGTCGGGTCCGCGGCGCGCCATGGTCGCGACCATGGCGTCGACAATGTCCCGGCTGGCGCTCAGGTCCGAGTCATATGACACCCATCCCGCGATGCCGCACACGTCGCCTTCTCTCGTCGGAAGTCCCGGCTCAGACGTGGTGTCCATGACATCCCCACGCCGGAGAGCGAGCCAGGGGGAGATCTTCGCTCGACGAGAATCGGTGATCAGCGCAGCGGCGCGGTGGAGCTGCGCTCGATCAGCGTCGTGGCGAGCTCGAAGTGGTGGGTCTCGGGGCGCTGGCCCTGGGCGAGCCCCAGCAGCGTCCGCAGGGCGACCCGGCCCATCTCGCGCATGGGCTGGCGCACGGTGGTGAGCTGGGGCGACGTCCAGGCGGCGGCGTAGGTGTCGTCGAAGCCGACGATGCTGAGGTCTTCCGGCAGGCGCAGGCCGCGCCGGCGGGCCTCCTCCATGACGCCCAGGGCGGACGCGTCGCAGCCGGCGACGATGGCCGTCGGCGGGTCGGCGAGGTCGAGCAGGCGCCCGGCCATTGCGCGGCCGTCCTCGTGGCTGAAGCCGACCTGCAGCACCAGGGAGTCGTCGAGAACGACATCCCGGCTGCTCAACGCCGCCAAATGACCGTGCAGCCGCTGCTGCGCCGGCCGCGACGCGGGCGGGCCGCCGGCGAAGCCGATGCGCCGGTGCCCCAGCCCGAGCAGGTGCTCGGTCGCCTGCAGCCCGCCTGACCAGTTGGTGGCGCTGACGCTGACCAGCTGGTCGGTCGTGCTGGGGTCGATCGAGACGGGGTCGACGGCGACCAGGCCGAGGCCGGCGTCGGCGCAGGCGCGGACCTGGTCGGGCCGAACCTCGGTCGTGACGACGATCAGCCCGTGATGTCCCTTGGCGGACAGCCCGCGGAACCAGCCGGGCGTCAGAGCCGACGACCCGGCCAGGTGTGTGACGACGACGTCGACGCCCTGCTCGTTGCCGGCGGAGACCACGCCGGAGAGCACCTGCGCCGAGTACAGGTTCACGAACGCGTCGAACAGGACGGTGACGGTGGGCGTGGTGTCGTGCACCCGCCGGCCGGTGCTGGGAACGTAGCCGAGCGACCCGATCGCCTCGTGCACCCGCTCCCGGGTCGCCGCCGCGACGTCGCCGCGCCCGTTGAGCACCTTCGACACCGTCGCCTTCGACACCCCGGCGGCTTGCGCGACGGTGTCGAGGGTCGGCCGCTCTCTTCGCATACGTCCGAAACTATTTCGAGCACACACTCCCTGTCAAGAGGGCATTGACGCCATCGACCCGCCTCGTTACGCTCCCTCGCATCCGAAACAACGTCGCAACTGTTTCGGACCCAGCCGCTTCACGAGGACAGGATGGCGCAATGAGGCACATCAGACTCCGTGCCGTGACGGCAGCGACGTTCGCCGCCACGGCGCTCACACTCGCGGCGTGCGGGGGTGCGAGCCCCGGCGACTCCACTGACGGCAGCGACGACAGCACCAGCGGCAGCGATGAGAACGGAACCGAGGGCGGCGCCGCCAGCGCCTGGATCCTCACCGGCGGCGGCTGGCCCGTCACGGCCGCATCGTTCGAGCGCTGGAACGGCGAGCACGACGACCAGCCGATCGCGGTCGAGGAGTTCGAGAACGACGCGTACAAGGAGAAGATCCGCACCTCGGTCGGATCCGGCGAGGCACCGACGCTGGTCATGAACTGGACCGGCGGCACACTGGCCGACTACGTCGCGAACGACCAGGTCGTCGACATCGGCGCCGACACCCAGGCGCTCGTCGACCGCGTCATGCCGTCCGTCGCGCAGAACGGCGCCATCGACGGCACCACCTACGCGGTCCCGATGAACGACGTCCAGCCGGTCGTCCTCTACTACAACGAGGACCTGTTCGCGCAGGCCGGCATCGAGGTGCCGACCACCTGGCAGGAGACCCTCGACGCGGTCGCGACGTTCAGCGACGCCGGCATCATCCCGTTCTCGCTGGCCGGGCAGAGCGTCTGGCCGGAGCTGATGTGGATCCAGTACCTCACCGACCGCATCGGCGGCCCCGAGGTGTTCCAGGCGGTTCTCGACGGCACACCCGACGCCTGGTCCGACCCGGCGATCACGGAGGCGCTGACGAAGATCCAGGAGCTGGTCGACGCCGGCGGGTTCGGCGACGCGTTCGCGTCGGTCGCCGCTGACCAGAGCGCCGACGCCGCGCTGGTGCACACCGGCCGCGCCGCCATGCTGCTGCAGGGCAGCTGGGTCTACGCGACCTTCCACACCGACAACCCGGAGTTCGCGACGTCCGCGCTCGGGTTCACGACGTTCCCGACGATCGAGGACGGTAGCGGCGACCCGGCGAACATCGTCGGCAACCCGGCCAACTTCTGGTCGATCTCCGCCTCGGCGGACGACGCGGCGCAGCAGACCGCGCTGGACTACCTCAACGAGTTCGTCTACGACGACGACCAGCTCACCGCCATGCTCGACGCCGGCAGCGTCCCGCCGGTCGCGGGGCTGGAGGACCAGATCGCGCAGAGCGACGACGCCGAGTACCTCGGCTTCGCCTATGGGCTGGTGCAGGACGCGCCGCACTTCCAGCTCTCCTGGGACCAGGCGCTCCCGGCCGACCAGGCGCAGGAGCTGCTGACGAACCTCAGCCAGATCTTCCTCGGCGAGATCACCCCGCAGCAGTTCGTCGACGCGATGAACGCCACGCTCTGACCCGTCGAGCGCCGTGCACGCCGGCGGCGACTGGGGGCCGGAGGCTCCCACGAGTCGTCGGCCCGTCACCGATGGAGGGCTGGACAGGCAGGATGTGCGCGGCGCGACACATGAGGAGTGGAATGCGGACGGTCGAAGGGCCCGTCGTTCTGGCTGGCCGTACCGGCGCTCGCGTTCTTCGCCCTGTTCGCACTGCTCCCCCTCGGCGGCGTCGCCGTCCTGTCGTTCATGGAGTGGGACGGGCTCGGCACGCCGCGCTGGGCCGGGACGAGCATCTGGATCGACACCGTCACCGACCCGGCCACCCGCGAGGCGCTCGGGCGCACCGTCGTGTTCGTGGTCGTGTCGTTCCTGTTCCAGGCGCCGGTCGCGCTGCTGCTCGGCGTGTTCACCGCCGGACGGCAGCGCTACCGGGCGGCCTTCGCGGTGCTGTACTTCCTGCCGCTGCTGTTCTCGTCGGCGGCCATCGGCATCGTGTTCCGGTCGCTGCTGGACCCGAACTTCGGGCTGTCCCGCGCCTTCTCCCCCGGCACGCTGTCGACGAACTGGCTGGGCGACCCGGACCTCGCGCTCTACGCGGTGATCTTCGTCGTCGGCTGGTGCTTCGTCCCGTTCCACGCGCTGCTCTACCAGGCCGGCGTCCGGCAGATCCCGGCGTCGCTGTACGAGGCGGCGACGCTGGACGGCGCCGGACGGTGGCAGCAGTTCCGGTGGGTGACGCTCCCGCAGCTGCGCTACACGATCGTGACGTCGTCGACGCTGATGCTGGTCGGCTCGCTGACGTACTTCGACCTGGTGTTCGTGCTGACCGGCGGCGGGCCGGGCGACGCGACGAGGATCCTGCCGCTGGACATGTACCTCACCGGGTTCCGCAGCTACCAGATGGGCCCGGCCAGCGTCATCGCCGTGATCCTGGTGGCGATCGGCCTCGCGCTGTCGCTGTTCCTCAGCCGCGTCTCCGGCTCGAGCCGCATGCAGAGCCAGCAGGCGGGCGCGGCATGAGCCGGCGCCGGATCCGCGAGACGCCGAACGTGCTGGGCGCCCTGGGCGGCCTGGTGTGGGTCGTCGTGACGATCGTGCCGGTCTACTACCTGGTGCTCACCAGCCTGCGCCGGCAGCAGGACTACTACGTCGAGAACCCGCTGCTGCCGCCCGCGGACCCGACGCTGGACGCGTACCGGCTGGTGCTGGAGAACGACTTCCTGCGCTACCTGACCAACAGCCTCGTCGTCACCGTCGCGTCGGTGGTGGTGATCCTGACGGTGTCGCTGATGGCGTCGTACTACCTGGTCCGCTCCGGGACGCCGCTGTCGCGCGGCACGCTGCGGCTGGTGCTGCTGGGCCTGGCGATCCCCGTGCAGGCGACGATCATCCCGGTCTACTACCTGATCGTGCGGCTCGGGCTGTACGACAGCCTGGTCGCACTGGTGCTGCCGGCCATCGCGTTCGCCATCCCGATCAGCGTGCTGATCATCGTCAACTTCGTCCGCGACATCCCGGCGGAGCTGTTCGAGTCGATGCGCGCCGACGGCGCCGGGCACGGGCGCATCCTGCTGGCGCTGGTGCTGCCGCTGAGCCGGCCGGCGCTGCTGACCGTCGGCATCTACCAGGCGCTGCAGGTGTGGAACGGGTTCCTGTTCCCGCTGGTCCTGACGCAGAGCTCGTCGGTGCGCGTGCTGCCGCTGTCGCTGTGGACCTACCAGGGCCAATTCGCCGTCAACGTGCCGGCGGTGCTGGCCGCGGTGACCCTGTCCGCGCTCCCCGTCCTGGCCGCGTTCATCGTCGGCCGCCGCCAGCTGGTGTCCGGCCTGACCGCCGGCTTCGGTAAGTGAGGATTCGATGACCGCTGAGACCGAGCGCGTCGACGCGCTGCTGGCCGCGATGACGCCGGAGGAGAAGGCCGGCCAGCTGGGCAGCTTCTGGTTCCGGCCGGACGAACCGGGCGGCGACGTCGCGCCGATGGAGGGCGAGATGACCGGGCCGCAATCGTTCGAGGCGGCGATCGAGCACGGGCTGGGCCACCTCACCCGGGTGTTCGGGACGGTGCCCGTCTCGGTGGCGGACGGCGTCGCGGACCTGCGCGAGCGGCAGACGCGCATCCAGAAGGCGTCGCGGTTCGCGATCCCGGCCATCGCGCACGAGGAGTGCCTGACCGGGTTCACGGCGTACGGCGCCACCGTCTACCCGACGCCGCTGGCCTGGGGCGCCGCCTTCGACCCGGACCTGGTCGAGGAGGTCGCCGCCGCGATCGGCCGCGACCTGCGCGCCGTCGGCGTCGACCAAGGACTCGCGCCGGTGCTCGACGTCGTCCGCGACTACCGCTGGGGCCGGGTCGAGGAGTCGATCGGCGAGGACCCGTACCTGGTCGCGACAGTGGCGACGGCGTACGTGCGCGGCCTGCAGTCCACCGGGCTCGTGGCGACGCTCAAGCACTTCGCCGGCTACTCGGCGTCACGGTCGGCGCGCAACCACGCGCCGGTCGCGATGGGCCCGCGGGAGCTGGCCGACGTGCTGCTGCCGCCGTTCGAGCTGGCGATCCGCGAGGGCGGCGCCGGCTCGGTGATGCCGTCCTACGCGGCCGTCGACGGCGCCCCGCCCACGGCCAGCCGGACGCTGCTGACGTCGGTACTGCGGGACGAGTGGGGGTTCGACGGGACCGTCGTTTCGGACTACTGGGCGGTCCCGTTCCTGCGCCGGACGCACCGGATCGCGGCGGACGACGACGGCGCCGGCGCGCTCGCCCTGGCCGCCGGCGTGGACGTCGAGCTGCCCGAGACGGTCGGCTTCGCCGGGCTCGCTGCGCTGGTCCGTTCTGGCGCCGTCCCCGAGGCGGTGCTGGACGACGCGGCCCGCCGGGTGCTGCTGCAGAAGGCCCGGCTCGGCCTGCTCGACCCCGACTGGGCGCCGCGGGCGGACGACGGCGTCGACCTCGACTCCCCCGGCAACCGGTCGCTGGCCCGCCGACTGGCCGAGCGGTCGGTCGTGCTGCTGTCCAACGACGGGACGCTGCCGCTCGCGCCGGGGCCGGGCCGGGTCGCCGTCGTCGGGACCACCGCCGTCGAGCCGCGCACGTTCCTCGGCTGCTACTCCTTCCCGAACCACGTGCTGGCCAAGCAGGGCGGCGACGACCTCGGCATCGCGGTGCCGACGCTGCTGGACGCGCTTCGCGTGGAGCACGCCGGCGCGGACGTGACGCACGCGCAAGGCGCCGCGATCACCGGCGACGACCGGTCCGGGTTCGCCGCGGCGGTGGCGCTGGCGGCACAGGCGGACGTCGCGATCGTCGCGGTCGGCGACCTCGCCGGGCTGTTCGGACGCGGCACGTCCGGCGAGGGCTGCGACGCGCCGGACCTCACGCTGCCGGGCGTCCAGGCGGACCTGGTGACGGCGGTGCTGGACACCGGGACGCCGGTGGTGCTGGTCGTGGTGTCCGGGCGGCCGTACGCGCTCGGCGACCTGGCGCCCCGGTGCGCGGCCGTCGTGCAGGCGTTCTTCCCGGGCGAGGAGGGCGGCGCCGCGATCGCCGGCGTGCTGTCCGGGCGGGTGGACCCGAGCGGCCGGCTCCCGGTCGCCGTCCCGCGCACGCCGTCGTCGTCGCTGCCCACCTACCGGGCAGCGCCGCTGGACCAGCGCACCGACGGCGTCTCCAGTCTCGACCCGGCGCCGCTGTACCCGTTCGGGCACGGGCTGTCGTACACGACGGTGGCGTACGAGGCGCTGACGCTCAGCGCGTCGTCGATGCCGTCGGACGGCCGGGTCGACGTGACGGTGACGGTGCGCAACACCGGCGCGCGGCCGGCCGCCGAGATCGTCCAGCTCTACCTCACCGACCACGTCGCGCAGACGGTCCGACCGGTGCGCGAGCTGATCGGCTACCGGCGGGTCCCGCTGGCGCCCGGCGACGCGCGCCGCGTCACGTTCACCGTCCACGCCGACCGCACCTCGTTCACCGGCCTGGACCTGCGCCGCGTCGTCGAGCCCGGCACGTTCACCCTGGCCGCCGGCCGATCCAGCGAGGACCTCCCGGTCGCCGCCGAGCTGGAGGTCACCGGCCGGCTGCGCGTCCTGGACGGCCCCCGCGTGCTCACCACCCCCGCCCGCGTGGACCCAGCACGTTGATCTTGGAGTTCTTCGGCAATTGCGGTCCGGAATGCCCGATAGATGGCCGAACAACTCCAAGATCAACTCGGGGCGGCGGGCGGAAGGAGGTTGCATCCGGTACGTGGGTACGGGTTTACCGTCGGGACATGGACAACGCCTCGTTCATCCCCGACTCGTGCACGCTGCCGTCGGCGGACCGGCCGCTGCGACTGGCCGAGTTCGCCGACCTGTTCGCCCGCTCCGCCCGACAGCCGGACCGCGTCTCGCCCACCCGGCTGCGGCTCACGCTCGAGGACGACCCCGCCGTGCTCGCGACGGCCCGCGACCTCGCCGCCCGCGAGACCGCCTGCTGCGGGTTCTTCACCTTCACCTTCGGCGACGGCGGCGCGCTGACGGTGGACGTGTGGCCGGCGCAGGCGCCGGTGCTCGACGGGCTGGAGCGGCTGGCCCGATGACCGGGTCGCGCCCCGGGCGAGACTCCGCCCGGGGCGCGACCTCGGCGGACGGGATCAGTGCTCCCAGTCCCAGCTGCGCTGCAGCTCGCGATCACGCATGGTTCCTCCTCTCCTCTGTTCGACGAACGGCCGGGCCGGTGCCGTCGCGGGCGCGCAGCAGCGTCGCCCAGATCAGCACCGCACCCAGCGAACCGGCGGCCGCGCACGCGGCGACGGCCACCGACGGCGGCATCAGTTCCGCCAGACCTCCGGCCAGCAGGACGCCGACGCCCTGCGCGGACTGCAGGCCGGCCGACGCGAAGCCGATGGCGCGCCCGCGCACCTCGTCGGCCAGCTCCTCGGTGAACGTCACCTGCGCCAGCACCATGTACGTCGCGAGCAGACCGGAGAGCGCCCACAGCGCCACCGTCACCGGCAACGGCGGGCCGGCGACCGTCGCCACCAGCGGCAGCCCGGCCGCGACGGCGAGCGGCACCGTCAGCCGATCCCTCCACGGCGGCCGCACGCGGGTCACCAGCGCGGCGCCGACGACCGATCCCGCGACGTCGGCCGCCATCAGCAGCCCGACGGCGGACGTACCGGCCCCGATCTGGGCCGCGTACGGTGCCGCCAACGCCTCCGGCGCCAGGTAGAGGCCGAACAGCCAGATCAGCGACACCAGCCCGAGCAGCCGCCGGTCACCGACGACCAGCCGCACGCCGGCCAGCGCGAACCCGGACGGCCGCCGCGCGGGCACGCCGTCGGCTCCACCGGGCCGGTGCGGCCGCAGCCCCCACCGCAGCAGCGCCGCCGACAGCAGGAACGTCACGGCGTTGGCGGCGAGCGCGACGTTCGGCCCGCCCGCCCACACCACCACCAGCCCGCCGGCGGTGAACCCGGCGACCTGGGCCAGCCCATCGGTCGCCGTCACGATGCCCAGCCCGACGGCGAACCGGTCGCCGGTCAGCACGGACGGCAGGGTCGCGTTCCGGGCCGCGGCGAACAGCGGCTGCAGGCACGTCATCGCCACGACGAGTGCCGCCAGCAGCGGCAGCGGCATCCCGGGGATCGCCATCAGCCCGGCGAACGCCGCCCGTGCGACGTCGACGGCCACCATCACCGTCCGGCGCGAGTACCGGTCGGCCAGCCCGGCCAGCAGCGGCGCCGTGACCAGCGGCGGCAGCAGCGTCAGCGCGTAGACCAGGGCCGTCAGCCCGGCCGAGTCGGTCCGCTCGTACACCAGCAGCGCCAGAGCCACCCGGGCCAGCTGGTCGCCGACGCGCGACTGCGTCTGAGCCAGCCAGAGCGTACGGAACTCGGGGACGCCGAACACCTCGCGCCAGCCGGCCATCCGCCCTCCCGCACCGGCACCGCACCGGCCCGGTCGCCACGATAGGGACGGACGTCTTCAGCCTTGCTTCACGCCGCATTCATGCGGCGGCCGGCTCCCCTGACGGCACGATCCGCCGGCCGCGGACGATCTCGGGCCTGATCCGCAGGCCGTCGCCCTCCGCCGTGGACCGCCCGATCGTGACGACGCACCAGCCGGTGCGCGCGACCGGGTCGTACTCGTCGGCCTGGAACGCCACGACGCCCAGCCGGTCGGCGGGCGGGAGCGACGGCGTCAGCCCGAACCGCACCACCACGTCGTCGCCGTCCAGCTCGAACACGACCGGCTCGATCGCCGGCAATGCGCCCTCGGTGAAGACCAGTCGGCCGATCGGGGCGCGCGCGAGGAGCGCATAACAGGTAGGCCGGTCCAGTGGATCCGCGCCACCCGGGCCGGCAGGGGTCGAGGGAAGCACCCGATCCACGCTCCTCCCGAACGGCCCTGGCCGGAAGGGACGAAGGTCCCATGACGGCGCCCGCGGGACGCAGTAGCGTCGGCACCGTGAGCACCGACCGCGTCGTCCGCGTCTTCCTGCTCGACGACCACGAGGTGGTCCGCCGCGGCGTCTCCGCCCTGCTGGAGACCGAACCCGACATCGAGGTGGTCGGCGAGGCCGGCACCGCCGAGCAGGCGATGGCCCGCATCCCCGCCCTCCAGCCCGACGTCGCCATCCTCGACGTCCGCCTCCCCGACGGTGACGGCGTCACCGTCTGCCGCGAGATGCGCTCGCGGCTGCCGGGACTGCAGTGCCTCATGTTCACGTCGTTCGCCGACGACGACGCGCTGTTCGACGCCGTCATGGCCGGCGCCGCGGGCTACGTCCTCAAGCAGGTCCACGGCACCGACCTCATCGGCGCGGTCCGGGCACTGGCCGACGGCAAGTCGCTGATCGACCCCGAGAGCACGGCCCGCATGCTGGCCCGGCTGCGCGACCGCGCCACCCGCGCCGACCCGCTGGCCGCGCTGACCGACCAGGAGCGGCGCATCCTCGACCTCATCGGCGAGGGCCTGACGAACCGGCAGATCGGCGAGCGGATGTTCCTCGCCGAGAAGACCATCAAGAACTACGTCTCCAACCTGCTCGCCAAGCTCGACCTGAGCCGGCGCACCCAGGCGGCGGCGCTGTCGGCGCAGCTCAAGGCCGCGGCCAAAGACCATCCCGGCCGCTGACGCGCGCCGATAGGGTCCTCCCATGACCTCCGACCGGACGACCCTGCCCGCCGACGTCGCACGCGGGCTCACGACGGCGGAGGTGGCAGAGCGCGTCGCAGCCGGTCGCACCAACGACGTGCCGGCCCGGGCCAGCCGCGGCGTCTGGGAGATCGTCCGCGCCAACGTCTTCACCCGTATCAACGCGATCCTGTTGGTGCTGTTCCTGATCGTGCTGTCGACGGGCTCGCTGCTCGACGGCCTGTTCGGCGGGATGATCGTCGCCAACAGCGTCGTCGGCCTGGTGCAGGAGATGCGGGCCAAGCGCACCCTCGACCGCCTCACCATCGTGGGGCAGGCCCGGCCGCGGGTCCGACGCGACGGCGCCACCGTCGACCTCGCGCCGAACGAGGTGGTCGCCGACGACGTCATCGAGATGAGCGCGGGCGACCAGGTCGTCGTCGACGGCGAGGTCGTCGCGGCCGACGCGCTGGAGGTCGACGAGTCGCTGCTCACCGGCGAGTCCGACCCGGTGGTGAAGCACCCGGGCGACCCGGTGATGTCCGGCAGCTTCGTCGTGGCCGGCAACGGCGCCTACCGCGCCACCAAGGTGGGCCGCGAGGCGTACGCGGCCAAGCTGGCCGAGGAGGCCAGCCGGTTCACCCTGGTCAACTCCGACCTGCGCAACGGCGTCAACACCATCCTGCGGTTCATCACCTACCTGCTGATCCCGGCCGGCGCGCTGTCGATCTACAACCAGCTGTCCGGCGACCAGGACCTCCCCGACGCGCTGAACGGCATGGTGGCGGCGCTGGTGCCGATGGTGCCCGAGGGCCTGGTCCTCATGCTGTCCATCGCGTTCGCGGTCGGCGTGGTGCGGCTCGGCCGGCGCCAGTGCCTGGTCAACGAGCTGCCCGCGATCGAGGGGCTGGCCCGGGTCGACACCGTCTGCGCCGACAAGACCGGCACGCTGACGGAGAACGCCATGCGACTGGCCGAGGTGCGCGACCTCGACGGCGACCCCGCCGGCGTCCGGACGGCGCTGGGCGCGCTGGCCGCCGCCGACCCGCGGCCCAACGCCAGCCTGCAGGCCATCGCCGAGGCGCACCCCGACGACCCCGGCTGGCGGGTCACCGGCGTCGCGCCGTTCTCGTCGGCGCGCAAGTGGAGCGGCGCCAGCTTCGACGGGAACGGTCACTGGGTGCTCGGCGCACCCGACGTGCTGCTGCCGGCCGGCGACCCCACCCGCGACGACGCCGAGCGCACCGGCGCGCAGGGGCTGCGGGTGCTGCTGCTCGGCCGCTCCGACGGGCCTGTCGACGCCGTGGGCGCGCCCGGCGCCGTCACGCCGGCGGCGCTGGTCGTCCTGGAGCAGAAGGTCCGCCCCGACGCGAAGGACACGCTCGCGTACTTCGCCGAGCAGGACGTCACCGTCAAGGTCATCTCCGGCGACAACGCGGCCTCCGTCGGCGCGGTCGCCGGGTCGCTCGGGCTGCCCGGCGCCACGCACACCGTCGACGCCCGCACGCTGCCCGGCGACCGCGAGGCGCTGGCCGACGTGCTGAACGACAACGCCGTCTTCGGCCGCGTCACGCCCGACCAGAAGCGGGCCATGGTCGGCGCGCTGCAGTCGCGCGGGCACACGGTCGCGATGACCGGCGACGGCGTCAACGACGTGCTCGCACTCAAGGACGCCGACATCGGCGTGGCCATGGGCGCCGGCAGCCCGGCCACCCGGTCGGTGGCGCAGATCGTGCTGCTCGACAACAAGTTCGCGACGCTGCCGCACGTCGTGGCCGAGGGCCGCCGCGTCATCGGCAACATCGAGCGGGTCGCCACGCTGTTCCTCACCAAGACGGTCTACTCGGTGCTGCTGGCGTTCATGGTCGGTGTGCCCGGCCTGGTCGGCTTCGACGCGCTGCCGTACCCGTTCTACCCGCGGCACGTCACGATCACCGGCTGGTTCACCATCGGCGTGCCGGCGTTCGTGCTGTCGCTGGCGCCGAACACCGAGCGGGCCCGGCCGGGCTTCGTCCGCCGGGTGATGCGCACGTCGGTGCCGGCCGGCATCGTCATCGGGGTGGCGTGTTTCGTCGCCTACATTCTCACCTACGAAGGCGCCGACGCCGGTGAGGAGGCGCGCACGCAGTCCACCACCACAGCGCTGATCACGCTGACGATCATCGCGCTGTGGGTGCTGGCCATCGTCGCCCGTCCCTACGCGCCGTGGAAGATCGCGCTGGTGGTCCTCATGGCGTCGTCGTCGGCGCTGATGTTCGTGCTGCCGTTCACCCAGGACCTGTTCCTGCTCGACCCCAGCAACACCGGGTACACCGTCATCGGGCTGATCTGCGCGGCCGTCGGCGTCGTGCTGGTCGAGCTGGTCTGGGCGTGGAGCGGCCGCGACGCCCGCGAGCGTCAGGCCGTCGCGGACTGAGCGCCGGCCGGGACGTCCCAGCACACCTCGGTGCCGCCCTCCGGGGCCGGCTCAGCGGTGAACGTGCCGCCCAGCCGCCCGGCCCGCTCGGCCAGGTTGGCCAGGCCGCTGCTGTGGTGCTCAGGCGGCAACCCCACCCCGTTGTCGGTGACGGTGACGCGCAGCCGGCCGCCGGACAGCTCGACGACGGCGCTCGCCCGCGACGCCTTGGCGTGGCGCACGACGTTGGACAGCGACTCCTGCAGCACCGGCACCAGCTGGTCGCCGACGTCGTCGGGCACGGCGTTGTCCAGCTCGCCGATCAGCTGCAGGCCGGGCGCGAACCCGAGCTGCTCCCCCGCCGACTGCACGACGGCGACCAGCCGGCCGCGCAGCGTGTCGATGACGTCCTCGTTGGCCGACTGCAGCGCGAAGATGGTCGAGCGGATCTGCCGGATGGTCGCGTCGAGGTCGTCGACGGTGCGCTCCACCCGCGTCGCGACGTCCGGCCGGTCGATCAGCCGGGCGGCGGCCGTGAGGCTCATCGCGCTGGCGAACAGCCGCTGGACCACGACGTCGTGCAGGTCGCGGGCGATGCGCTCGCGGTCGTCGACCAGCCCGTGCCGTTCGGCGTCCTTGCGGGCGTCGGCCAGCTCCAGCCCGACCGCGGCCTGGCTGGCGAAGGCCTGCAACATGCGCACCGCCGGACCGGCGAACGGCTGCTCGCCGCGCCGCCTGACCAGCACCAGCACGCCGCGCACCAGCCGCGGCGGTGCGCCCAGCGGCACCAGCACCGCCGGCCCGGCGGGCAGCCGGTCCAGCAGCGGCGCCGGCTCGGCGCCCGCACGGATCTCGGCGACGACCCGCGGCTCACCGGTCCGCAGCACCGATTCGGACAGCGTGCCGCCGGCGGAGAACCGCAGTCCGTCCAGCTCGCCGGCGTGGTCGCCGTCGGCCGTGAGCACCCGCATGAGCCCGGCCGCTCCATCGTCGGGCGCGACGACGATCGCCGCGTGCGCCGACGACATGGCCCGCGCGCGCGAGGCGATCAGCGCCAGCGCGTCGTCGAGCTCGGTACCCGACAGCAGCGCCTGGGTGACCTCGGCCGACGCGTCCAGCCAGGTCTCGCGGCGGCGGCTGGCGTCGTACAGGCGGGCGTTCTCGATGGCGATGCCCGCGGCCGTGGCCAGCGCCGTCACCACGGTCTCGTCCTGCTCGTCGAAGTCGCGGCCGCCGTTCTTCTCCGTCAGGTACAGGTTGCCGAACACGGCGTCGCGGACCCGGATCGGCACCCCGAGGAAGCTGCGCATCGGCGGGTGCCCCGCCGGGAACCCGTACGACTCGGGGTGCTCGGCGATCTCGCCCAGCCGCAGCGGCTTCGGTTCCTTGATCAGCAGGCCGAGCAGGCCGCGCCCGTGCGGCCACTCCGCGATGTGGGCGATCTCGCCGGCCGTCACGCCGATCGGGATGAACTGCGACAGCTGGCCGTCGTCGCCGATGATGCCGAGCGCGCCGTAGCGGCAGTCGGCGAGGTCGATCGCGACCTCGACGATGCGGCGCAGCGCCGCCTCGAGCTCCAGCTCCCGCCCGATCGACACCACGGCCTCGAGCAGTGCGTGCACCCCGTCCCTGGCGGCCACCACCGCCTGCAGCCGTGCCTGCACCTCGGCCAGCAGCTGATCGAGTGGGACCTTCGGGAGGAGGTGCTCAGACTCATACACGCGCGATCAACCCCCTGCCGCCCGGGGTCAGTGTCGCATCGAGCAGCAGCGATGTCGAGGACGGCGCGGTCAGAGGGCCCGGCCCGGCCGGGACCTTGGTCCCATCGGAGGCCGACCTTCGCCCGGTCCGCGAGCGCCCCGGGCGCGGTGCACTGGGTACGGGCGGAGCACGTGGCCGCACCGCGGGGGAAGGCTCGGGGCCGGTCGGGGGTGCCGGCCCCGAGTCGCGCCCGGGCTGTCAGTGGCGGCTGCCAGACTGGCCCGGTGCAGCAGGCGTACACGTTCGACGGCGACCTGTGGGCCTACGGCGGCGAGGCCTCGTGGGTGTTCGTCACGGTGCCGTCCGAGGTCTCGGCCGACATCCGCGCTCGTCCACGCCCGCCGCGGCCGGGGTTCGGCTCGCTGAAGGTCGGCGTGCGGGTCGGCGGCACGTCCTGGTCCACGTCGATCTTCCCCGACGCGAAGAGCGGCTGCTACGTGCTGCCGGTCAAGAAGGCGGTACGGACCGCCGAGAGGCTCGACGACGGCGACACGCTGACGGTCGAGCTGACCCTCCGCGAGTAGTCCGCCGGGCCGCCGGGCCGCCGTCGAGACAGGTCAGGAGGTCCAGACGGCGATCAGCCCGATCTGCACCGCCAGCACGATCGCGACGGTGAGCCACTGCCGGCCGATCGACCAGTGCTTGGCAACGGCCACGAGCACCAGGACCGCCCCGCCGACGCCGCCCACGACGCCGGTGACCCCCTGACCGGCCGAACCCGCCAGCAGCCCGCCGGCGGCGACGAACAGTCCGAGCGCGGCCGTGCCGATGATCATCGAGTCGCGCAGGAAGCCCTCGGCCAGCGCCGTCAGCAGGGCGGGCACCGCGCGAGCGGCGGACCGCCGGCGCTGCGGCGGCGTCCGGACGCGGTCGGGCTCGGTCTCCCCCGCGGGCTCGTCTCCGGACATATCGGTCACTCTATCGGCCGGCGGCGGTATCACCCCTGGTGGGTGATGCCGGGGCCGTCCCCGCATCGGGATCGTGAGATGCGGGGACGTCCCCGTGTCAGCTCGCAGGAGGAGTCATGACCGATTTCCGCACGTCGCCGACCGAGTCGACCCGGTCCGAGCCGCCCGGCTGGGCGTCCGGCGGGGTCATCTTCGCCGCGACGATGATGATCATCATCGGCGTCTTCCAGGCGCTCGAGGGACTGGCGGCGATCATCGACGACGAGTTCTACGTCGTGCTGCCCAATTACACGTTCGACCTGGACATCACCGCATGGGGCTGGGTGCACCTGATCATCGGCGTCCTCATCGCCCTGGCCGGCTTCTTCCTGTTCACCGGCAGCAGCGTCGCCGGAGGGGTGGCGATCGGGCTCGCCGCCGTGAGCGCGATCAGCAACTTCTTCTTCATCCCCTACTACCCGTTCTGGTCGCTGCTGATCATCGCGATCAACGTGTTCGTGATCTGGGCGATCGCGAGGTCCGGCATCCTCAGCGCCAGGTGACGGCGCACGGCGTTGCGGGCTCGCCCGCCGCGATGGTTGGCAGTTTGGTGGGTCTATGGCACCACCAAACTGCCAACCATCGGCAGTGTGAGGGCCGCGGGCGTGGGACTCACTCGTCGGCGACGCAGCGGAAGCCGATGTTGCCGGCCGAGCTGTCAGGCGTGTTGGAGCTGCGTGCGTCGACCCGGTAGCGGAAGCAGTAGCTGTCGTGGCACAGGTAGGAGCCGCCGCGCATCGCCTTGGCGCCGGCCCGCGCGGGGTCGCGCTGGTCGAACCAGTTCGCGCACCACTCCCACACGTTGCCGGTCATGTTGTGCAGGCCGTAGCCGTTGGGCGGGTAGGCGTCGGCCGGCGCGGTGCCGACGAAGCCGTCGGCGGCGGTGTTCTTCGCCGGGAAGCTGCCCTGCCAGACGTTCATGCGGTGCTCGCCGCCGGGCTCGCGCTCGTCGCCCCACGGGTAGCGGCTCTGCACCAGCCCGCCGCGGGCGGCGTACTCCCACTCCTCCTCGGTGGGCAGCCGCTTGCCCGCCCAGCGGGCGTAGGCGCGAGCGTCGCGCCAGGTGACGTGGACGACGGGGTGGTCCATGCGCTCGTCGATGCCCGACGCCGGGCCCTCCGGGTGCCGCCAGTCGGCCCCGTACACCTCACGCCACCACGGCGCCGCCGCGACGCCGCGGGTCGGCGGGTGGTCGCCGGGCAGCAGGCCGGCGAAGACGAACGACGTGCCGAACCGCTCGGCCAGCGTGATCCAGCCGGTGGCCTCGGTGAACTCGGCGAAGGCCGCGTTCGTCACCGTGGTGACGTCGATGCGGAACGGCTCGAGCCTCACCTCGCGGACCGGGCCCTCGCCGTCGGCCGGGTAGCCGTCGCCGGCGTCGGTGCCCATGAGGAACGCGCCGCCGGGCAGCGTCACCATCGCGCCGCCGGGCGCCGACGCGGCTGGTGGCGGCGCCGTCAGCGACGGCACCGCCACCAGGTGCGGCTCGCGGGCGGCCGCACAGCACGGCGCCGGGTCACTCGGCGAAGGCATCCCGGAGTTTCTCCTCCTGCTCCATGGTCAGGTTGGACTGGACCAGCTCGGCCCGCAGCCCGGACTCCTCGAACGCCTGGAGGACCTTGTCCTGCACGGCGCCGCTGGTGAGGACGAACAGCGCGGACGTCCCAGGGGTGACTTTATCGCGGGTCTGCCGGATGAAGTCGTCGTCGATGCCGACGTCGCTGAGCGACCCGCCCAGCGCGCCGGCGGCCGCGCCGACCGCCGCGCCCAGCAGCGGGACGAAGAACAGCAGGCCGAACAGCATCCCCCAGAACGCCCCGCCGAGCGCGCCGATCCTGGTCATGCTGGACAGCTGGCGGGTCTTCGGCTTCTTCTTGTCCGGCTCCCAGGACACCGTGGCGGCGTCGTGGACCTGGATCAGCTCCTGTTTCTGCAGCGACTCCAGCAGCGTGACGGAGCGGTCGGCGGCGGTGGGGTCGTCGAACTTCCAGACGGTGAACGTGGCCATGAGCGGGTCTCCTTGTGTGCTAGTCGCGGGCGAGAGCGGCGTTGAGCTGCCGCTCGAGGTCCAGATAGCGGTCGTCGGCCACGTTGACCTCGACCTTCACGATGCGGCCGCCGGTGAACGGGAACCGCTGCGGGTACTGCCGGGTGACGGCGTCGCCGCCGTCGTAGCCGACGCACAGGCCCTCGCCGCACAGCGCGAAGTGCCCGGTCTGGGTGCGCAGCGCGCCCTTGGCCACCGCCGTCTCGTCGACGTAGAGCGTGGCGGTGCCGTGCGACTCGCCGTGCTCGCCGGTCCGCTCCTTGGCGAACTCGACGCCGAGGACGTGCCGGCCGTCGGGCAGCGCGCCGGAGACCAGCTCCTGCTCCGGCGCGAGGCCGAGGAAGTTGTAGACGTAGTGCAGCCGGCCGTCCTGGACGAACAGCGTGTGGCCGCCGAACCGCGACCCGTGCGCCAGGAGCACGCCCTGCGCCGACGCCGTCAGCTCCACCTCGGCGAGGATCCGGTACGAGACGCCGTGCGTGCTGGCGGCCGAACGCTCCGGCACGTCGGCGGTGCCCGGGTAGTAGGTGTACGTGCCGCCGGCCGGTGCCGGCGCCTGGAACTCGTAGGTGATGTAGTCGAGCACCCCGAGGTCGTTGAGCGGCAGCACGTCGTACTTGCCGGCCTCCTCGAACCAGAGGTCCACCAGCTCGCGCAGCTTCTCCGGGTGCTCGTCGGCGAGGTCGTGCGCCTCGGCGCGGTCGGCGTCGGTGTGGAACAGCTGCCACCGGTCGTCGGCGAAGTGCCCGAGGTCCGACGGCATCGGGCCGTGGACGGCGACGGCCTTCCAGCCGTCGTGCCACAGCGCCCGGGTGCCGAGCATCTCGTAGTACTGTGTGCGCCGGTTCGTCGGCGCGGCGTCGTCGTCGAAGCTGTACCGCATCGACGCGCCCGGCAGCGGCGTCTGCGCGTACCCGAGCACCGTGTCAGGCAGCTCGACGCCGCAGCAGTCGAGGATCGTCGGCACGACGTCGATCGCGTGGTGGTACTGGTCGCGCACCTCGCCGCGGGCCTTGATCCCGCTCGGCCAGGAGATCACCAGCGGGTCGCAGACGCCGCCCTGGTACGAGTACCGCTTGAACATGCGGTACGGCGTCGAGAACGCCATCGCCCAGCCGGTCGGGTAGTGGTTGTAGGTGTCCGGGCCGCCCAGCCGGTCGATCATCGGCAGGTTGTCCTCGATGGTGTCCGGCCAGCCGTTGAAGAACTTGTTCTCGTTGACCGAGCCGTTCGGGCTGCCCTCCCCCGACGCGCCGTTATCCGCGCAGTAGAAGACGAGGGTGTTGTCCAGCTGCCCGGACTCGTCCAGGTAGTCGATCAGCCGGCCGGTCTCGTGGTCGGTGTACTCGGAGAACGCGGCGTAGACCTCGGCCATCCGGCTGAACAGCCGCTGCTCGTCCGCGCTGAGCGAGTCCCACGGCCGGACGGCGTCCTGCGGGCTGGTGGTGCCGTCCGGCATCGGGTTCATCGGGGTCAGCTCGGTGTCGTCCGGCAGGATCCCGCGCGCCTTCATCCGCGGCAGGACCCACTCGCGGTAGGCCTCGTAGCCGGCGTCGAAGGCGCCGCGGTACTTGTCGATCCACTCGCGCGGGGCATGGTGCGGCGCGTGGTTGGCGCCCGGGCAGTAGAACAGGTACCAGGGCTTGTCCGGCGCGGTCTGCCGGCTGTCGCGGACGAACTCGATCGCCTTGTCCGCGAGGTCCTTGGACAGGTGGTAGCCGTCCTCGGGCAGGTACGGCTGCTCGGTGTAGTGGTCGTCCTCGGCGAGGTCGGGGTACCACTGGTTGGTCTCGCCGCCGATGAAGCCGTAGAACCGGTCGAAGCCGCGGCGGATCGGCCAGTTCCGCTTCGACGCGCCCATGGCGAACTCGTCGACCGGGACGTTGTGGTTCTTGCCGACCCAGAACGTGTTCCAGCCGGCGTCGCCGAGCACCTGCGCCAGGTAGGCGTTCTCCATCGGGATGTGCGTGTGGTTGCCGGGGAAGCCGGTGGCCGACTCGGCGATCGTCGCGAACGCGTTCTGGTGGTGGTTGCGGCCGGTGAGCAGGCACGACCGGGTCGGCCCGCACAACGCGGTCGTGTGCCACTGGCTGTACGTCAGCCCGTTCGCGGCCAGCCGGTCCAGCGTCGGCATCTCGATCCGTCCGCCGTACGGCGACCACGCCGCCTGCCCGGTGTCGTCGTAAAGGATGACCAGGACGTTCGGCGCGCCCTCCGGAGCCCGGCGGGCCAGGAACGGCGTCCAGTCGGGTACGGAGTCGCGGATGTCGAGGTTGATGACGCCGTCGAACCGCTCGGCCATGGGTCCCCCTCGCTGTCGCCCCCGTCGTCCCCCGTCTGCTCATCGTCGGGCGGCGCCGTCGCCGGCGGCCTCACCTTCTCCGGGTGAGGTCGCCGCGACCGCCGCGTCGACCGTCGGGTACAGCCGGTTCAGCACCGTCGCCGCGCCGGTCCGCCGCAGCACGTCGCGCACCTGCCCCACGTCGCCGACGGCGAGCAGCTCTACGCCGCGAGCGCGCAGCTCGGCGGCGGTGTCGCGGAGCATCCCCGCCGCGGTGACGTCGACGGACGGGACGGTGGCGGCGTCGAGCACCAGCGCGTGGACGCCGTCGGCGGCGGCCAGCTCCAGCAGCCGCTCCTGGACCGCGTCGGCGTTGGCGAAGTACAGCCCGCTCTCCACCCGAACCACCACGACGCCGTCAGCCGGGGAGCTCCCCGGTTCCCGGGCGAGGTCCACCCACTGGCCGCCCGGGACGCGGCCGAGCACGGCGACGTGCGGGTGCGCCGTCCGGGCCAGCAGCAGGATCACCGACAGCACGACGCCGATGAGCAGGCCCGGCAGCGTGTCGAAGACGAGGACGCCGAGCAGGGCGCCGGAGGCGCAGATGAAGTCCGCCCGCGCGGCCCGGCCGTAGATGGTGGTCAGCGCGGCCGTGTTGACGTCGTACAACCGCCGCAGCCCGCCGACGTCGACCAGTTCGATCACCGCCGCGATGACGACGGCGGCCAGCGCCGGCTCCGGCAGGTCCGCGAACAGCGGCGTCAGCAGCAGCAACGTCAGCACCGTCAGCGCGGCGACCGTCCAGCCGGACACCTGCGACCGCGCGCCCGCGCCGCCGTTGACCGCCGTCTTCGACAGGCTGCCGTTCACCACCATGCCGTTGAGGAACCCGGCGCCGAGGTTGGCCGCGCCCAGCCCGGCCAGCTCCCGGTCGGCGTCGATCCGGTAGCCGTCGCGGCGGGCGTAGGTCTTGGCCGCGCCGAGGCCCTCGGCGAAGCCGACCAGCATCACCCCGGCCGCGCCCGACAGCAGCAGCGGGATGTCCGCGGCCGCGGCCAGGTCCGGCACGTTCGGCGCCGGCAGCCCCGCCTCGATGTCCCCGACGACGGCGACGCCGCGGTCCTGCAGGTTCAGCGCGGCCGACAGGACGATGCCGAGGACGACCGCCGCCAGCGATCCGGGGACCAGCGGCGCCGTGCGGCGCAGGACGAGCACCAGTGCGAGGCAGAGTCCGCCGACGGCCGCGGCCCAGCCGTTGGCGTCCTGGAGCGACGTCAGGACGGCCCAGAGCTTCTGGAAGAAGTTGCCCTCGCCGCCCTCGAGCCCGAACAGCTTCGGCAACTGCCCGACGATGATCACCAGCGCCATCCCGACGATGAAGCCCTTGAGCACCGGTTCGGAGACGAAGTTGGCCAGGAAGCCCAGCCGCAGCAGCCCGGCCAGCACCGCCAGCGTACCGACCGCGAGCGCCAGGCCCGCCGTATAAGCGGGGAAGTCCCCGGATCCGCTCGACACGATCCCGCCGACCACTCCCGCCGACAACGCCGCCGTCGCCGACATCGGCCCGACGACCAGGTGCCGGGAGCTGCCGAACAGCGGGTACAGGATCAGGGCCGGGATCGCCGCGTACAGCCCCACCACCGGCGATACCCCGGCGATCGACGCGTAGGCCAGCGACTCCGGGATCAGCACCGCCCACACCGTCAGCCCGGCCACCAGGTCGCGGCGCAGCCACGACCGCCGGTAGCCGCGCAACGACCCCAACAACCACGCCGGCATGCGGCCATCGTCGGCTCCGACCGGCGGCCGCTGCCTCACCCCCTTCGGGTGACGCCGCCCTCCCCCGCCCCGCGCCCCCGCACCCCGCGACGTTGATCTTGGAGTTGTTCGGCATTCACGGGGCGAAATGTCCGGTAGATGGCCGAAGAACTCCAAGATCAACGTGGGCGGGGGGTCACCCCGTTCGGGTGACGCCGCGCCTGGCCGGCCGCCGCGACGATGGCCGGGACTCGGGCGGGTGGAGGCGGGCATGGGCGAGGCGATCGGGGCGGTCCTGCCGCTCGGGGTGGGCGTGGCACTGAGCCCGCTGCCGATCGTCGCGGTCGTCCTGATGCTGAGCAGCCGCCGCGGCCGCGTGACCGGGCCGGCGTTCCTGATCGGCTGGCTGGCCGGCCTGGCCGTCGCCGGGACGGTGGTGCTGCTGGCGGCGGCCGCTGCCGATCCGGCCGACGGCGGCGAGCCGGCGGACTGGGTCGGCTGGCTGAAGCTGGCGCTCGGCCTGCTCGTCCTGCTCCTCGCCGTCCGGACCTGGCGGCAACGGCCCATCGGCGACGCCGAGCCGGAGCTGCCGGGCTGGATGGCGGCGCTCGACTCCTGGTCGGCCGTCCGCTCATGCGGCCTCGGCGCCGCGCTGTCCGCCGTCAACCCGAAGAACCTCATGCTCACCGTCGCGGCGGGCGCGGCCATCGCGCAGACCGGCATCGGCGCCGGCGAGCAGGCGGTCGCGCTGGCGGTGTTCGTGGTTCTCGGCACGCTCGGGGTCGGGTTGCCGGTCGTGCTCACGTGGGTGCTGGGCGAGCGCGCCGACGCGATGCTGGCCGACCTCAAGACGTGGCTGGCCCGGAACAACGCGGCCGTGCTGACGGTCGTGCTGCTGGTGATCGGCGCCAAGCTGGTCGGCGACGGCATCGCCGGGCTGTCCGGGTGACCAGCGCCGCCGTCCCCGCCAGGACGACCGCCGCGGTCCGCGCCGACGTCGTCGCGGGGGTCGTGGCGGGCGCGGTGGTGATCCCGCAGGCGATGGGGTACGCGGGCGTGGCCGGGCTGCCGGTGGAGGTCGGCCTGTACACGTGCATCGTGCCGATGGTGGCGTACGCGCTGCTCGGCGGCGCCCGGAAGCTGAGCATGAGCACGACGTCCACCATCGTCGCGCTGGCGGGGCTGGCGCTGGCCGCCGCGGGCACGCCGGACGACCCGGACGAGGCGATGGCCGCGGTCAGCACGCTGACGCTGCTCACCGGACTGGCGCTGCTGCTGTTCTGGCTGCTCCGCCTCGGCTGGGTGGTCGACGCGATCTCGGACACCGTCGTCAGCGGGCTGAAGGTGGGCGTCGGGCTGACGATCATCGTCGACCAGCTGCCGCACCTGCTCGGCATCGACGCCGGGCCGGACGGGTTCCTGCGCGGCATCGGGCACATCGTGACGCACCTCGACGACGCGAACCGCGCCACCGTCGTCCTCGCCGCTCTGACGTTGGCCGGGCTGTGGGCGGTGCACCGGTGGGTGCCGCGGGTGCCCGGCCCGCTGCTCGCCGTCGCCGGTGGGATCGCGGCGACAGCGTGGGCGGACCTGCCCGCGCGCGGCGTCGAGCTGATCCCGGAGGTGCCGAGCGGCCTGCCCGTCCCGGCCGTCCCGCCGCTCGACGGCGCGACGACGATGCTGCCGTACGCGCTGGCCATCGCGCTGATGGCGTTCATGGAGACGATCGCCGTCGGCCGCAGCACCCGCGAGCCGGCCGACCCGCCGATCGGCACCGGCCGCGAGTTGCTCGCCAACGGGACCGCGGCGGTCGCCGGGGCGTTCGTCGCGACCGCGCCGCCGGCCGGCGGGTTCTCGCAGACGATGGTCAACGTCGGCGCCGGCGCCCGGACCCAGCTCAGCTCGCTAGTGACCGCCGCGGTCGCCGTGGCCGCGGCGCTGTTCCTCGCGCCGGTGCTCAGCGACCTGCCGGAGGCCACGCTGGCCGCCGTCGTCGTGGTCGCGGTGACCGGCCTGCTCGACGTCGACGAGCTGCGCCGCATCGCCCGGATCGATCGGGCCGAGGTGTGGGTCGCGGCGGCGACGGGGCTGCTCGCGCTGGTGACGAACCTGCTGGTGGGTGTTCTTGCAGGAGTGCTCCTGACCTACTACCTCGTCCTACGCCGACTGAACCATCCACTCCTATTTCAGGAGTCGCCACTACCCGGACTGCTAGTGGTCCGGATCGAGGGCGCCCTCTACACGATGAACGTGCGCACCGTTCAGACGGAACTGGTACGCCGCGCGACGACGGCCGACCCGCCTCCGCGGGTGCTGCTGCTGGACCTCGGCGCGACGCTGGACACGTCGGTGACGGTGATGGACGCCTTCGCGGCGACCGAGCAGCAGCTGGCCAGGGACGGCATCGCTCTCTGGGTGGCCGCCGTCCCGGAGGCGGCGCTGGTGAAGGCGCGGCGCACGGCGGCCTGGCCGTCCTGGCGCGACGGCGGCCGCGTGCACCCCTCGGTGCGGGCCGCCGTCGACGCCTACGAGCGCCTGGTCGCCGAGGGTCCGGACGACGCCGCCACCTGACCGTCCATCCCCTACGACGGCCGGGCGGCCGGCGGTCCGGGTCGCGCCGCCACCTGGCCCGTCGCCAGCTCGAGCGCCGCCAGCAACACACCCGCGACCAGCAGGATCGACAGCACCACGCCGGCGTTCGGGTAGTTCCAGAACACGAACACGAGCGCCGCGACCACCAGGACGGCCACCTGCACCGGCCGCTTGTGCTCGCGCAGCCAGCCGACCGCCGGCGAGTCGCGCCAACCCCAGCCGGTGCCGACGGAGCCCAGCCGCGCGACGCCGCGACGCACCGCGACCGCCTGTGGAGACGGCCCGGTCAGCCACGCCACCAGCGCCACGACCAGCCCGGCCGCCAGCACCGTGCGCAGGGTCGTCCGCAGCAGCGACACCACCTGGTCGAACAGCGCGCCCGCCGCGGCGTCGTCCACGGACGCCGGCAGCGCACCCAGGTAGACCGGCCGGACGACGGTGAGCGCGGCGCCGAGGGCGAGCATCGCCAGCCCGAGCCCGATCCCGGCGCCGATCAGCGCCCGCCGCCGGCCGCGGGCCACGAGCGCCCCGGCCGCGATCAGCCCCAGCGCGATGACCGGCAGCCACGTGCCCAGCCGGTCGATCAGCCGGAACCCGGCCTGCGCCGTCTCCACGTCGTCGGACTGGAACAGCGTCAGCTGCATGTCCACCGCCGGGATCGACCCGGCGCGCTGGAACCCCGCATCGACGAGCCGCTGCTTCGCGTCCTCGACGACCGGCGCCAGCTGGATGCTGACGGTGTTGCCCTCGACCTGGACGGCGCCGTTCTCGTTCTCGCCTGTCAGTACCGCCAGGAGCGCCTGGTGGGCGACCCGGTTGGCCTGCGTCCAGGCGTCGGCGAACCGGTCACTGGCGACGACGGCGCCGACCTGGTCGCCCACCCAGCCCTGGACGGCCCCGTCGATCGGCCCGGCCAGGTCGTTGAGCGTCGACGTCAGCCGCGGGCGGGCGCCCTGCGACGCGAGCAGGGCCGACGCCTCATTCACCACCGCCGGCACGTCGATCTCCTGCATCAGCCGGGCGGTGACGCGGTTCGTGACGGCCCGCTCGATGTCCGGGTCGCGGGCCAGCGGGCCGACGGTCTCGACGTACCGGTCGGTGTCGGTGACGACGGAGTCCAGCCACACCGCCGCGGTCGCCGGGATCGCGAGCAGGCAGCCGAGCACGATCAGGATCGGTGCGACCACCGCCCGCCAGCGTCCGCCGCCGGAGCCCGTCCCGGCCGCCGTCTCCCCCGGCGACGCGCCGCCGGAGCCGCCCGCCGAAGCGTCGGCGCCGGGCGGACCCGCCGCCCGCAGCCGCGTCACCTCGGAGCGCAGCCGCTCCAGCTCGGCCCGCTCCTCGTCACCGAGCGCCCTCTCACCCCCGGCCGCCGCCGAGTTGATCTTGGAGTTCTCGCGGGGTTGCGGTCCCTTTTGCCCGGTTGATTCCGCGGTTTCTCCAAGATCAACGTCTGGTGGGCGGGGCTCGCCGGCCATCGAGTCAGTCTCCGCCCGGCCGGGCCGCCACCAGCCGCTGTCCGGGCCGGTCCGCGCGGTCCACCTCCGGCGCACCGGCACCAGGCGCACCCGCGCCCGGAGCCGCCGGAGCCGGCCGGCGGGCGGTGGAGTGCGTCACCACGTTCGTGATCACCTGTGCGGTCCCGTCCAGGATCGCGGCTCGCGTCACCGCGCCCAGCAGTCCGGGCCGGTCGAATCGTCCGGTCATGGGTTCCCCCTCAACACGTCGTCGGCAGCTTCCGACGGGATCAAGACATGCAGCGCCACCTGGCCGCCGGCGTCGCGGATCGCCTCCGAGACGCGCCGCACCCAGGTGTTCTCGTACGCGATCAGCACCGCCGAGTGCCCCGGCGCCAGCGCGTCGGCGACCACGGCGATGTCCTCGTCGTTCACCAGCTCGCCCTCGGCGATCTCCACCCCGCCGAAGCCGAACGTGTCAGCGCCGTCGGCGAACTCGACGACCCGCAGGTCGCCGTTCGCCTCGCGCGTGGCGAACACGATGTCCAGCAGCGTGACGTCGCCCATGTCGACGACGCCGCGCAACGCTTCGACGGCGAGCGGGTCGACCCGCTCGCCGGGAAACGTCAGTATCAACACCTCCACCGGCCGGAACCTCATCGCAGCCCCCGTCTGCGTGTGGCCATGCACCACCCCATTCCCCCAGCCCGCCCAACAGCGTGCCCACAGCCTGCTCGTCGATGATCCTCCGCGCCTCACCCCCAGCGGGTGAGCCGCGCTACAACAGTCCCAACTCCCGTGCCCGGTCGACGGCCTGGCGGCGGCTGCCGACGTCGAACTTGCGGTAGATCGCCTTGAGATGTGTCTTGACGGTGTTGACGCTCAGCACGTGCGCGCCGGCGATCTCCTCCAGCGACAGCAGCGACGGCAGGTCGCGCAGCAGCTCCAGCTCGCGTGCCGTCAGAGCCTCGCCGGACACCGCCGCGACATGGAAGTCGCCGACGCCGTCCAAGCCGCCGTCGCCGAACAGCGCCACTACCGAGCGCACGAACGCCTCGTACCGCCCGAACCTCCCCTCCCCGTGGATGAGCAGCGACCGGACCCGGCCCGACGCGGCGACGAACTCCCGGTACATCCGCCGCGGCTCGGCCAGCTCCAACGCGTGCAGCAGCGCGTCGTGCGCCCGTGCCGGCTCGTCCAGCTCGGCCGCGAAGTGCGCCGACAGCAGCCAGCCGGTGACCTCGGACCCGATCAGGTGACACCGCGCCGTGCCGGCCAGCACCGGCTGCAGCGCCGCCCGGGCCGCCGCCTTGCGGCCGTCGTGCGCGTGTGCCAGCGCGCGCAGCACCAGCACGTCGCCGGACTCCCCCAGCAGCCGCTCGGCCCGGCCGAGCACCTCGACGGCCGCCGGGCGGTCGCCCGCGGCCAGCGCCAGCCGCAGTTGCGTCAGACTGAAGAAGGACGCGCTCAGCGGCGGCAGCGCCGTGTCGTCGTACGGCCAGGCCCGGCGCAGCAGCCGGACCGCGTCGTGCCGGTTCGGGGTCTCCGCGGCCGCCAGGCTGGCGCGCAGCAGCCGTGCGGACAGCTCGACCTCCGGCTCGAGGTCGGCGTCGACGGCACCGGCCAGCGACAGGTACCGCCGGGTCCCGGCGTCGTCCATGCGCTCGTACGCCGCACCGGCCGCCAGCAGGTACACCGGCGGCATCCGCCCGGTGGCCGCCCAGCCGCGCCGCGCGGCGAAGTCGATCGCCTCGGTGATCAGCCGGTCGACGGTGTCGGCGTCACCCCGCGCCGCGGCGCTCACCGCGAGGTACGACAAGCACTCCAGCGCGAGCGCGTCGCGGCCGTCACGGCGGGCCATCCGCAGCGCGTCGCGCAGGTCCTCCTCGGCCGCCGTGTGCTCGCCGAACCAGATCCGGAGGATTCCCCGGTTCACCGCGGCGAGCAGCAGCAGGTCCGGCTCGCCCGGCGCCTGCTCGTCGCTCAGCGCGAGCAGCTCCAGCAGCTTCGGGCCGCGGTCGCCGCGCAGCCGGGCCTCGTACATGAGCGCGGTGGTGTGCAGCAGCCGCAGCCGGGGCGACGCGTGCACGGTCGGGTCGCGGCCGACGAGGTCGATGTGCCGGCGGGCCACCGCCAGCGCGCCGCCGTGCAGCGCCGCCAGCGCGGCGACCAGCGCCGTCACCGGTTCGGTGACGAGGTCGTCGGGCAGCCGCCGGACCGTCGCCGTCAGCTGCGCCGCGTCGCCGGAGAGCAGCAGCCGCAGCCCGTACCGGTCGACCAGCTCGGCGGTGCGCGGCCACTCACCACCGGCGGCGGCGTGGTCGAGCGCCAGCGCGGGCAGCCCGTGGTCGGCGAACCAGCGCGACGCCTCGACGTGGTGCCGCCGCTGCGCGACGACGTCGCGCCGGTTGCCCTCGGCCAGCAGGAAGCTGCGCAGCAGGCCGTGCACGCGGTACGTCGTCGGCGCCCGGCCCACCCGCGCCACCAGCGCGTTGTCGCGGGCCAGCCGGGCCAGGACGGCGCCCGCGTCGGCCCGGCCGGACAGCCGGCTGGCGAGGTCGGCGGTGAGCGTCTCGGCCACCGCGGTCGCCAGCAGCAGGTCGACGGTGTCAGCGGAGAGCGCGTCGAGCACCTCCGCGACGAGGTAGTCGGCCAGCGGCCGCTCGTCGCCGGCGAACCCGGCGATGTACTTGGTGACGTCCTCCTGCGACGCCAATGACAGCGCCGCCAGGCTGAGCCCGGCCGCCCAGCCCTCGGTCCGCTCCAGCAGCAGCGCGATGTCCGGATCGGTCAGCTCGAGGTGCCGGCGGCGCAGCAGCTGGCCGGCCTCGTGGCGGTCGAACGCCAGGTCGGCCGCGCGCACCTCCGCCACCTGGCCGTCGACCACCATCCGGGCCACCGGCAGCGGCGGGTCGAACCGGCTGCCGAGCATGAGCCGCAGCCCCGGTGGGCGATACCGGATCAGCCCGGCCAGGCAGGCCAGCCCGTGCGGCGACGCGATGACGTGCACGTCGTCGAGCAGCACCCACATCGGCGCCCGCAGCGCGTCGACCGCCTCGGCGAACGCGGTCAGGAAGCCCCGGTTGCCGGCGTCGGCCGGCGGGGTCAGCGCGGCCAGCCGCACCTCGGCGGCCGCGTCGACGCCGCGCACCGCCCGTCCGCACGCCCGCAACAGCCCCGACCACAGCACGTACGGGTCGTCGTCATGCTCGTCGAGTGCCAGCCAGGCGACCGGGACGCCGGCCGAGCGCTGCCGCTGCCACCACTGGGACATCAGCATGGTCTTCCCCGCGCCGGCCGGGGCCGAGACGAGGGCGAGCACACGCCCCTCCTCCTCCGCGGACCCCAGGCCGCGAAGCAGTCGGGTGCGGGGCACCACGCTGGCCGGCATCCGAGGAACCCGCAGCTTCTGTTCCAGGATCCTCGCACGCCCCGCGTGGGGGGCAGCTACGACCACGATCTTCACAGTAGCGGCGAATGGTCGATCTCGACCCTGCTCAGGGCCCCTCACCTCGGACGGGTTTCGGCGCGCCGACGCACCCCTCACCCCGTGCGGGTGAGCCGTCCCGGCCCCCGGACGGCGAAGGTGGGACGTGTCCCGCTCCGAAGCCTGGGGGCGCATCGACATGCGCTACGAGTTCCTCGTCCCCGGACGCGTCTCCGACACCGTCCGGGCGGCGTTCCCCGAGTTCGGCGTCGCCGACGGCCCGGCCGGCGGCACGTCGATCTTCGGGCCGGTGCGCGACCGGGCGGACCTGCGGGGCGTGCTCGCCCGGCTGGACGCCCTGGGGCTGACGGTCGTGGAGATGCGCAAGCTGCCCGATTGAGGCCCGAGGAGGCCGTGCCGATGACCAGCTACCCCGCCAACCGGTCCGGACCACCTGCCGTCGTCGCGAGCCGGCTCTGGGCCGGCGGCGCCGCGACCGCCGTCATCGCCGCCCTCATCGCGATCGTCGGGATCGTGCTGGTCCGCGGCGTCTTCGACATCCCGGTCCTCGCGCCGGAGGGCGAGGGCACCTGGGGCGACGCGAGCACCGGCTGGTACGCGGCCGGTGCGGCCCTGGCGGCGCTGCTGGCGACCGGGCTGGCGCACGTCCTGCTCCTGACGACGCCGCAGCCGCTGCGGTTCCTCGGCTGGGTGATCGCGCTGGCGACGGTGATCGGCGTCGTGGCGCCGTTCACGTCCGGCGCGGACCTCGACGCGCAGCTGGCCACGGCCGGGCTGAACCTGGTGCTCGGGATAGCGATCGGCTCGCTGGTCTCGTCGGTGGCGCGCAGCTCGAGCCGGCGGAGGCCCCTCACCCCGGACGGGTGAGGCGGCCGGTGGTCCCGCGGCGGAGGCTGGGCCGCATGGACACCGTGGACGTGGGACCGGTCGATGTGCTGATGCTGAGGTTCCCGGGCAACCGGTTCAAGGGCGAGATCGTGCCGGCGATGCGCGACCTCGTCGTGAACGGGCTGGTCCGGATCGTGGACCTGATGTTCGTGTACCGCGATGACGAGGGCGTCGTCGGCTCGGTCGAGCTGGCCGGGCTCGGGCCGGACCTGGAACCGGCCTTCGCCGACCTCGACGGGCAGCTCGGCGGCGGGCTGCTCGACGCCGAGGACGTGGAGGAGGTCGCGGCCGCGCTGCCGCCGGGCAACTCCGTCGCCGTCCTCGTCGTCGAGAACACTTGGGCGATCCCGTTCGTCAACGCGGTCCGCGGGGCCGGCGGCGACGTCGTCGACCAGGCCCGCATCCCGGCCGAGACGGCCGCCCGCGCGCTGCGCGGCCTCGACCTCGGCTGAGGGGGCGATCGCGATGGGACTGCTCCGCGGGATGGCCCGGACGGCGGTCGTGGCCGGCACGGCGACGGCGGTGTCGAACCGCGTGTCGCGCCGCCAGGCCCAGCGCTGGCAAGGTCAGGAGTACGAGCAGCAGGCGCAGGCGGCCTACGCCGCCCAGCCGCCGCCCGCGCCCGCCGCGCCCGCGCCAGCGCCGGCCGCGCCGGCCGAGGACTCGTTGTCCGACCAGCTGGCCCGGCTGGCCGACCTCAAGGCTCAGGGCGTGCTCACCGACGAGGAGTTCACCGCGGCCAAGGCGCGGTTGCTGGGCGGATGACCGGCTACCCGCCCATCGAGGACCACGGGCTGATCGGCGACCTGCAGACCGCCGCGCTCGTGGCCACCGACGGCACCGTCGACTGGTTCTGCACGCCCCGGTTCGACTCACCCAGCGTGTTCGCGTCGCTGCTGGACGCCGGGCGCGGCGGGCGGTTCCGGATCGCGCCGGCCAGCGACGGCTGGGTGAGCAAGCAGCTCTACCTGCCCGGGACGGCGATCCTCATCACGCGGTTCCTCACCGAGGAGGGCGTCGGCGAGATCGTCGACTTCATGCCGGTGATCGACGGCGCGGCCACCGACCGGCACCGGCTGGTCCGGCTGCTGCGCGTGGTCCGCGGCCAGATGCGCGTCGCCATCGACGTCGAGCCGCGGTTCGACTACGGCCGCGGCACCCACACCACCGAGATCACCGAGGCCGGTGTGCTGTTCCACGGCTCCGACGGCACCGAGCTGGCGCTGCACGTGGCCCGGCGGGCGAACCTCCGGCCCGAGGACCGGATGCGGGTCGAGGAGGACGCCGCCGGCGTGCACGCGGTCCTCACCGCGTCGGCCGGCGAGATCGGCGGCGTCGTGCTGGAGACGGCGCCGGACGGCCCGCCGCGCGAGCCCGGCCGCGACGAGCTCCTCGCGCTGTTCGAGCAGACCCGCGAGTTCTGGCGCCGCTGGGTCGGCCGGTCCACCTACCGGGGCCGCTGGCGCGAGCGGGTCGACCGGTCCGCGATCACGCTCAAGCTGCTGACGTACCGGCCTACCGGCGCGCTGGTCGCGGCGCCGACCGCCGGGCTGCCGGAGCAGGCGGGCGGCGAGCGGAACTGGGACTACCGGTACACGTGGGTGCGCGACGGGTCGCTGTCGATCCATGCGCTGCTCGGCCTCGGCTACACCGAGGAGGCCGGCGCGTTCCTGAACTGGCTGAGCGACCGCGTCCGGGCGCCGTTGCCCGCGGACGGCGGCGCGCCGCCGTTGCAGATCATGTACCGGATCGACGGCTCGTCCGACCTGTCCGAGGAGGAGCTCGGCCACTTCGACGGCTGGCGCGGCTCGCGGCCGGTGCGGGTCGGAAACGGCGCCGCCGGCCAGCTGCAGCTGGACATCTTCGGCGAGGCGCTGGACTCCGTCCACCTCGCCGCCACCCACGGGCTGCCGGTGACGCACGCCGGCTGGCAGCGGGTCACCGCGCTGCTGGACTGGTTGTGCGACGCGTGGGACCAGCCCGACGACGGCATCTGGGAGACCCGCGGCGGCCGGCAGCACTTCACCTACGGCCGGGTGATGTCGTGGGTGGCCTTCGACCGCGCGCTGCGGCTGGCCGACCGCCACGCCCGTCCGGCCGACGTCACCCGCTGGCGGGCGCACCGCGACGCGATCTACCAGCAGGTCATGGAGCGCGCGTGGAACCAGCAGCGGCAGGCGTTCGTGCAGCACTACGACACGTCGGTGCTCGACGCCGCCAACCTCTACCTGCCGCTGGTCGGCTTCGTCGACGCCCGCGACCCGAGGTGGCACTCGACGCTGGCGGCGATGGACGGCGAGCTGGTGTCGGACAGCCTGGTGTACCGGTACGACCCGGCCGCCTCGCCGGACGGCCTGCGCGGCGACGAGGGCACGTTCTCGATGTGCACGTTCTGGTACGTCGACGCGCTGGCGCGGTCCGGGCGGCTGGACGACGCTGTCCTGACCTTCGAGAAGATGCTCACCTACGCCAACCACGTCGGCCTGTACGCCGAGGAGATCGGCCGCACCGGCGAGCAGCTCGGCAACTTCCCGCAGGCCTTCAGCCACCTGGCGCTGATCACGGCGGCGACGACGCTCGACCAGCGGCTGGAGCGGTGAGCGGGGTGAGCGGGGCGCGGCGACGGCGGCGGCTCGGGGCGGCGGTGGCGGCGTCGGTGCTGCTGCTGGCCGGCTGCAGCGACGAGGCGTCCGCCGAGACGTCGTGGGCCGACGACGTCTGCTCGGCGTGGAGTGACCTCGGCGACGACCTGCGCGGCCTGACCGACGGGCTGAACGTCGACTCGCTGTCGCAGGAGTCGCTGGACGAGCTGCGCTCGGAGCTCGAGGACCGGGCCGGCGACGTCCAGGACGGCGCCGACGAGCTCTCCGAGGCCATCGAGGACGTGCCCGACGGCGCCGATCAGGCCGTCGAGAACGCTCGGCAGGAGCTCGCCGACGACGCCGACGACGTCCGCGCCGGGCTGGACGCCGTCGGGCAGGCGCTGCAGGGCCTCACCGGAGCGACCAGCGCCGAGGGCCTCACCGCCGCGCTGTCCGAGGCGCAGGCCGGGCTGACGCAGACCGGCCAGGCGCTCAGCACGCTCGGCGACACCGTCGCCGGCTTCCTGTCGGCGGCCGACGACACGCTCCGGCAGGCCTTCGACGACGCGCCGGCCTGCCAAGAGACCCGCACGGGAGGGACACCATCATGAGTGACAGCACCATCGAGGTCTTCGTGGCCGCCTTCGGCACCGAGGACGAGGCCGGCGAGGCCCTGAAGGACTTCCGCGCCATGGACCGCGAGGGGTCGATCGACCTGATCGACGCCGCCGTCGTCGTCCGCCGCGCCGACGGCCAGGTGACGTTCCAGGAGACCGCCGACCCCGGCGGCAAGACGTGGGCCAAGCGCGGCGCCGTCGCCGGCGGGATCGTCGGGCTGATCTTCCCGCCCAGCCTGTTGGTCTCGGCCGCGGTCGGCGCGGCCGGCGGAGGCATCTGGGGCAAGCTGCGCGACAAGGGCTTCCAGGACGACGACCTGCGCACCGTCGGCGACAGCCTCCAGCCCGGCACGTCCGCCATCATCGCGGTCGCCGAGGACCGGATGATCGAACGGCTGCAGGCCGGGATCGAGGGGTACCGCACCATCGCCCGGCACGCCGTCAGCGCGGAGGCCGCCGCTGCCGTCGTCGCCGCCGAGCCGGAGTCAGGGTCCTGACGCGCCGCTGCCGGTGAGCTGCCCGGAGAAGTAGCTCAGCGCCGTCCGGGTCTTCGTCTGCTGCACGCCGCCCACGTCGATGCCGTGCTCGCCGAGGAAGGCCCGCGACTCCGCGGCGACGTTGAGCGCCTCGCCGGGTTGGCACTTGGTGGACAGCTCGAGGATGCGGGTGCCGTCCGGGTAGAACCACAGCTCGGCGACCAGCCGGCGGCCGTACTCGCCGGGCGAGAACTTGAGCTTCATGATCGGGATCGGGCCGAGCGGGCGCAGGTCGTCCAGCTCGATGCCCTCCGGGGCGTGCGCGGCGAACAGCTCACGCTGCTGCTTGGTGAACAGCTTGCGGATCGGCCGCCGCCCGGCCAGCACGTCGGTGACGTGGGCGTTGTCGAGCGGCGCCTTCAGCCGCCCAGAGGCGACGAACGAGCCGCCGGGCATCGCGTCGACCTCGACCCCGAAGTCCGGCGACCGGCGCAGCCCCGGCGACAGTTGTCCGGGCTCCACCGGCCGCAGCTTCACCACCGCGTCGCCGGGCCGGCGCTGCACCCGCCGGGCCCGGACCACCACCCCGGCGCCGTCCAGCACGAGGTCCGGCGTATCGAAGAACACCACCTGCCGGATCTGCGCGTCGAGCGGGTCCATCCCCAGCTCCGTGACCGCGGAGCGCTGGTCCGCGTCCGGCACGCTCAGCTTCAGCTCGACCGTGTCCGCCTCCTTCAGCAGCCGGAGCAACTCCCCCAACCGCCGGCTCGACATGATCGGCAGCGTCGTCTCGCTCATGAGACCACCCCCCTCCGGATCCTCGCGTGCGGGCGGCGGCCCGGCCCCACCCGAACCGGGTGATGCCGGTCGCCCACTTGACCTCAACTTCGGTTGAGGTAGCAAGCTGGTGGTATGACAACAGACATCGACACCGTGGCCGCCGAGGCCGAGCTGGACGCGATCCGCCACGTCATCGACACCGTCGAGCACGCGCAGAACAACGAGCTGCCCGACGAGTTCCTGGCCCTGTTCCGCTCCGACGCCATCTGGACCACTGGCGGCGGCAAGCGGCTGTACGGGCTGGACGAGATCGCCGAGTTCACCCGCCAGGTCCTCCCCGGCGGCATGCGGGGCATGTCGATGCGGTTCGAACTGGAGCACGTCCTGTTCATCCGCCCCGACGTCGCCGCCGTGAAGCTGCGCCAGGTCTACACCACCCCCGACGGCCTCGACGTCGGCTCGCCGCTCTGGATCATGGCCAAGGAGGACGGCCGCTGGCTGCTCACCGCCTGCCAGAACATCGGCGTCCCCGACGACGAGGACGTCGCGCCCGGCCGGCCCGTGTTCGGCGCCGCCTCCTGATCACAGCGCCGCAGACGCGGTCGCCTAAGGTCGTGGGGTGCGGATCGCGGTGACCGGGGCGAGTGGACGGGTGGGCGGCCAGGTCGCCGAGCTGCTGGCGGCCGAGCCCGGCCACGAGGTGGTCGCGCTGGTGCGCCCGTCGAGCAGGTACGTCCCGCCGGCCGGCGTGACCGTCGCGGCGGCGGACTACGGCGACCCGGCGTCGCTGCACGCGGCGCTGAAGGGCGCCGACACGCTGGTCTTCGTGTCCAGCGACGGCCACGCGGCCACCGTCATGCTGCACCACGTCAACGTCGTGCGGGCCGCCGCCGAGACCGGGGTCGGGCACGTCGTCGCGCTGAGCGGGCTGGACGTCGACGTCGAGTCGCCGTTCTGCTACGCGGTCACCAACGGGCACACCGAGGAGCTGCTGGCCGCGAGCGGCTGCGGCCTCTCGCTGGCGCGCGCCTCGGTGTACACCGAGTTCTTCGCCGGGCTGGTCCGCGGCGCACGGCGCGGCGACGAGGTCCGGCTGCCGGCCGGCGACGCCCGGGTGTCGCTGGTCGCGCGGGCCGACGTCGGGCGGTCGCTGGCCGCGCTGGCGCTGCGCCCGCCGTCGAACCGGCACCACGACCTCACCGGCCCCGCGGCGCTGGACCTCGCCGAGATCGTCGCCGCCCTCGAGCCCGGCGCCCGCTACGTCGATGTCCCACCGGCCGAGTACGTCGCCGCCCTGCTGGACGGCGGCGAGACGTCCTGGTGGGCGCACGCCTACGCGACGATGCTGGAGTCCATCCGGCTCGGCCGCTGGGCCACCGTGAGCGACGAGGTCGCCGCGCTCACCGGCGGCTGACGACCTGCGCCGGCAGCAGGTGCTCGCGGACCCACGCCTGGGTGGCCAGCTGGGTCGCGTCCCACGGTGACCCGAGCGGCGGGGTGTACGACAGGTCGAGCTCGCTGAAGGCGTCGACGGTCATGCCGTGGAACAGCGCGGTGGCGTAGGTGTCGACGCGCTTGGCGGTCTCGGTGCCGCGCGGCCCGACGAGCTGGGCGCCGAGCAGCAGGCCGGTGCCGGCGTCGCCGGTGATGCGGATGGCGATCGGCCGCGCACCCGGGTAGTACGCCTTGTGGTCGTCCGGGGTGGCGGTCGTGCTGACCGGCGCGAACCCGGCCGCAGCCGCCTCGTGCTCGCGCAGTCCCGTGCGGGCGGCCACCAGGTCGAACACCTTCACGACCTGGGTGCCGAGGCTGCCGGCGAACCCGGCCTGTCCGCCGAGCGCGTTCTCGCCGGCGACGCGGCCCTGCTTGTGCGCGGTGGTGCCCAGCGGCAGGTAGGTGACGCCGAGCTGACGATGATGCGTCACGACGCAGTCGCCGGCGGCCCACACGTGCGGCAGCCCGGTGGCCATGGTCTCGTCCACGACGACGGCGCCGCGCGGCCCGGTCCGCGCCCCGGCGGCCACGAGCAGGTCGGTGTCCGGCCGCACGCCCACCACGACGAGGACGAGGTCGACGTCCCAGGCCAGCGGCTCGCCGTCCGGGCCGGCGCCGTCGACGTGCAGGCCGGACGTGCCGCGGGAGATCGCGGTGACCGTCGCGCTGGTGTGGACGGTGACGCCGTGCCGGTCCAGCTCGGCATGAACCAGCGCGCCGAGCTCCGGGTTGACGGTCGGCAGCACTTCGGGCAGCATCTCCACCTGCGTCACGGCGATCCCGCGCGTGGTCAGGCCTTCGGCCATCTCCAGCCCGACGTACCCGGCGCCGACGATCAGCGCCGTCGACGGCTCGATTCGGTCCAGGCTCCGCTCCAGCGCGAACGTGTCGCCCATCGAATGCAGCACGTGCACCCCGTCGGCCGCGCCCAGCTCGTCCAGGCCGGCGATCGGCGGGCGCACCGGGAGCGCACCGGTGCCGACGATCAGCTCGTCGTAGTCCAGCGTCGTCTCGCTGCCGTCGCTCTCGCGCAGCGCCAGCCGCCGCCCGCCGACGTCGATCGCGGTGGCCAGCGTGTCCAGCCGCAGCCGCATCCCGGTCGCCTCGAGGTCGGCGTGGGTGCGGTGGGCCAGGTTCGACCAGTGGCCCACCTCGCCGGAGAGGTAGTACGGGATGCCGCAGATGGAGAAGTTCGGGTAGGCGTCGGCGACCACTACGGTCACGTCCGCGGACGGGTCCAGCTCGCGGGCGCGCAGCGCGGCGGAGATGCCGGCGTCGCTCCCGCCGATGGCGACGATGTGCACGAGCGTTCCTCTCAGATGCGGACGGGTGTGGGCACGGGGTACAGGACGAGGACGAGCAGGACGCCGACGGCGCCACCCACCAGTTGGGCGCCGACGAAGGGCAGCACCGACGACGGCGCGATGCCGGCAAAGGTGTCGGTGAACATCCGCCCGACGGTGACGGCCGGGTTGGCGAACGACGTCGAGCTGGTGAACCAGTACGCCGCCCCGATGTAGGCGCCGACCGCCGGCGCGACCACCGCGGCACGGCCGGAACGGACCAGCGCGAAGATCAGCAGCACCAGCCCGGCCGTCGCGACCACCTCGCCGGCCAGCAGGCCGGTTCCGGTGCGCTCGGTCGTCGCCATCGCAGCGTCGACGGAGAACATGACGTTCGCCAGCAGCGCCCCGACGATCCCACCGGCACCCTGCGCGACCACATACGCCGCCAGCTCGGCGCCGGACAGCCCGCCGCCCGACCGGCGGCCCAGCCACCAGTCCGCCACCGACACCACCGGGTTGAAGTGCGCGCCGGACACCGGCCCGAACAGCAGGATCAACACCGCCAACCCCAGCACGGTCGCCGTGCTGTTCTGCAGCAGCTGCAGGCCCACGTCGTCCGGGGACAGCCGCTCGGCGGCGATCCCGGAGCCGACCACGACAGCGACCAGCAGACCTGTGCCGAGGAACTCGGCGAGCAAGCGTCGATGCATCACGGCGTCAGCTTGACGGCTCGCTTTAACTCAGTCAAGATTGAGACAATGAACGTTGAGCGAACTGCCCTGGAGCGGCGCGCCGCCAAGCACGCGGCGCTGGCCGACCCGTCCAGGCTGCACATCGTCGACGTCCTCAGCCTCGGCGACCGCTCCCCCGGCGAGCTGCAGGCTGACCTGGGCATGCCGTCGAACCTGCTGGCCCATCACCTCAGGACGCTCGAATCGGCGGGGCTGCTGACGCGCACCAGGTCCGAGGCGGACCGGCGGCGCAGCTACGTCCGGCTCACGCCCGGCGCGCTCGACGGCCTCGTGCCCGGCGCCGCCGGCGAGGCACACCGGGTCGTGTTCGTCTGCACCGCCAACTCCGCCCGCTCACAGCTCGCCGCCGCGCTCTGGCGACGGGCCAGCGAGATCCCCGCCGCGTCCGCGGGCACCCACCCGGCCGGCCGCGTCGACCCCGGCGCCGCCGCCGCGGCCCGGCGGCACCGCTTCGCGCTGCGGGCGACCCGGCCGCGTCGCCTGGCCGACATCGCCGCCGCCGACGACTTCGTCATCACCGTCTGCGACCACGCCCACGAGGAGCTAGGCGACCTCGGCGGCCTGCACTGGTCCATCCCCGACCCCGTCCGCGTCGGCACCGACGACGCCTTCGACGCCACCGTCAGCACGCTCGCCCACCGCGTCGACGGACTCGCCGCACGCCTCGCGGCCACCTGAGGGGCACCCGAGAGGAGCAACCGTCATGACGAACACCGGCGAACGCGAACCGATCACCCTGGACCAGCAGTACGCCCTCACCACCGCCGCCACCCGGCTGGCCGGCGACTTCGAGGGGACGTTCGGCCAGGAGACGATCGAGCGGTTCCTGCACACGTCCTACGACCAGTTCGCCGGCCGCGCCGTCGTCGCGAACTTCCTGCCGCTGCTGGCCGAACGCTTCGCCCGCCAGCGACTCACCGCGCTGGCCCGGGTCGAGGGACGCAGCCACGACGGCCGGCCCACCGTGCTGTTCCTGTGCGTGCACAACGCCGGACGGTCACAGATGGCGCTCGGCTTCTTCCAGCACCACGCCGGCGACGACGCCGTCGCGTGGTCCGGCGGCTCCGAGCCCGGCGAGCGGATCAACCCGGTCGCCGTCGCCGCCATGACCGAACGCGGCATCGACATCTCCGGCGAGTTCCCCAAGCCCTGGACCGACGAGATCGTCAAGGCCGCCGACGTCGTCGTCACCATGGGCTGCGGCGACGCCTGCCCCGTCTTCCCCGGCAAGCGCTACGAGGACTGGACCCTCGACGACCCCGCCGGCCAGGACCTCGCGGACGTCCGGCCGATCCGCGACGAGATCGAGCGGCGAGTGCTCACCCTGCTGGACGAGGTCGGCGTGCGGGCTCGCTAGCCGTCGCAGCAGTCGCAGTCCGGTCCGCAGCCGTCCGCCTCCGGGTCGCGCAGCAGCGCGCCGGCCGTCGTCGCGCAGGCGTCGCCGCGCCAGGCCTCGAGCCCTTCACGGACCGCGAACCCGGCGATGACCAGCGCCGCCAGCGGGTCGGCCCACCACCAGCCGAGCGCCGAGTTCAGCACCAGGCCGGTCAGCAGCACCGCCGACAGGTAGCTGCAGATCAGCGTCTGCTTCGAGTCGGCGATGACAGCGGCCGAGCCCAGCGCGCGCCCGGTGCGCCGCTCGGCGTAGGACAACGCCGGCATGACCCCGAGGCTGACGGCCGCGAGGACGATCCCGACGGTGCTGTGGTCGGCGTCGGCGCCGCCGACGAGGGCGCGGACCGCCTCGAACCCGACGTACGCGGCCAGCGCGAAGAACGAGAACGCGACGATCCGCAGCGCCGTCCGCTCGCGCGTCTCGTGGTCGCGCCCGGCGAACTGCCAGGCGATCGCGGCGGCCGACACGACCTCGACGACGGAGTCCAGCCCGAACCCGATCAGCGCGGCCGACGACGCCGCCGCGCCGGCCGAGATCGCGACGACCGCCTCGACCACGTTGTAGCCGATGGTGGTCGCGACGATCAGCCGGACCCGTCGGCGCAGCACCTCGCGCCGGCGCGGATCGGTCAGCGGCGTGATGGGAAGGCTCATCGGCAGGAGCACCCCTCGGGCCCACAGCAGTCCGGATCGACCACGAGCACCAGCTCCAGCAACTCGCCCAGCGCCGCGCCGAGGTGGGCGTCGGCCAGCCGGTACCGCGTCCGCCGCCCCTCCGGCGTCGCCTCGACCAGCCCGCAGCCACGCAGGCAGGTGAGCTGGTTCGACATCACCTGACGCGACACCCCCAGCTCGTCGGCGAGGTCGGACGGGAACGCCGGCCCGTCGCGCAGCGCCAGCAGGATCCGCGCCCGCGTTCCGTCGGACAGCGCGTACCCGAGCCGGGCCAGCGCGTCGGTGTGCGACGCCGTCACCGTGGTCATGCGACGGACAGTACAGCAATCGCTGTACTCCCGGCAGCCGGCCGGTGGAGAGAGTATGCGTGGTCGCGGGGTGACTAGCGGCGGTCAGCTGCGACCGGACGGCACCCGCGCCGGCGAGCTCAGCTGCAGCAGCTCGGGCTCCGCCGTGGCGGCGGCCCCGCAGCAGCCGCCGGCCCCGTCGCCGTCGAACCCGCCCGACCCGCCGCAGACGCCGGACTCGGGCAGCACCAGCTCGACCCGCTCGGCGGCGGCGTGGTCGCCGGCGAACGCGGCGGCGATGCTGCGGACCTGCTCGTACCCGGTGAGCGCGAGGAACGTCGGCGCGCGGCCGTAGCTCTTCATGCCGGCGAGGTAGACGCCGGACTCGGGGTGGGCCAGCTCGCGGACACCGTGCGGCGGCACGCTGCCGCAGGAGTGCACGTTCGGGTCGATCAGCGGCGCCAGCCGAGTCGGCGCCTGCAGCGCCGGGTCCAGCTCCAGACGCAGCTCCGACAGCCAGCTCAGGTCCGGCCGCAGCCCGGTCAGCGCGACGACGTGGTCGACGGCGTCGACGGTACGGCCGTCTTCGGACGTCAGCGTCAGGCGTCCGTCCGCCCCCGCCTCGACCGCCGCCGTGCGGAACCCCGTCACGACCCGGACGCCGCCGGCCTCGACCGCCGCGCGAGCCTGCCGGCCGAGCCGTCCGCGAGCCGGCAGCTCATCCGCGTCGCCGCCGCCGAAGGTGTCACCGATGCCACCGCGCCGCAGGATCCACGTCACCGTTGTGTCACTGTTGTGCCTGGTCAGGGACACGAGGGCGGTCAGGGCGGAATGTCCGCTCCCGGCGACGACGACGTGCCCGCCGGGCGCCGTGCGCGGGATGCGGTACGTCAGCCGCCCGGCCGCGGCGGCGGCGCGCTCCCCCAGTGCGGGCAGGCCGTCGCCGCCCAGCGGGTTCGGCGCGGTCCAGGTGCCCGACGCGTCGACGAGGCCGCCGGCGCGCACCCGCTCCTCGCGACCGTCGGCGTGGCGGACGTGGACGGTGAGCGGCTGGCTGTCGCGGCCGTCGTCGACCATCCGGTCGCGGCCGGTGCGGGCGGCGCCGACGACCTCGACGCCGGTGCGCACCCGGTCGCGGAGCGCGGCGGCCAGCGGGGCCAGGTAGTCGCGCACCCACTCGGCGCCGGTCGGGTACACGTCGGGCGGCGGCGGGGTCCAGCCGGTCGGTTCGAGCAGCCGCCGGGCCGCCGGCGCGACCAGTTCCGGCCACGCGGAGAACAGCCGGACGTGGCCCCACTCCGCGACCGCCGCGCCGGCCTTCGCGCCCCGTTCGTACACGACGACCTCGAGACCGCGCTCGGCCAGTTCGGCCGCGGCCGCCAGCCCCACCGGGCCGCCGCCGGCCACCACCACCGGATCCGTCATGAGCCACTCACTTTCATCGAAGAACGTCGATGGACTGGTGCCGACTCTATCGACGAGTGTCGATCCTCGCAACCATCGACATCTGTCGATAGACTGCGTCGCATGACGACCCTGGCCGCCCCGGCGGCGCTGCTCCCGGCCGACTCCGCCGCCGACTACGCCGAGTGCTTCGCCGCGCTCTCCGACCCCACCCGAGTCCGGCTGCTGCACGCCGTCGCCACCTCGAACGGCGGCCTGACCGTGGGCGAGCTGGCCGAACAGCTCGGCGTCAGCCAGTCGACCTGCTCTCACCACGTGCGCAAACTCGCGGCCGCCCGGTTCGTGCACGTGTCGAAGGTCGGCACCAGCACGCGCGTCACCGTCAACGAGGCGTGCTGCACCGGTCTCCCCCACATGGCCGACGTCGTCATGGGCAGCGTCGGCGCGACCCGCCCGTGCTGCCCCGACGACGTCCCGGCCGACGTCACCGTCCGGGCGCTCGACGACGCGGACTGGCCGGCGGTGCGGCGGATCTACCGCGAGGGCATCGACACCGGCATCGCCACCTTCGAGACGTCGGTGCCGCCGAGCACGCGGCTGGCGGCGAAGTGGCTGCCCGGGCACCGCTGGGTCGCCGAGATCGACGGCGCCGTCGTCGGCTGGACCTCAGTCGCCCCCGTCTCCACCCGCGACTGCTACCGCGGCGTCGGCGAGACGTCCGTCTACGTCGCCGACGGCGCGCGCGGCCGCGGGGTCGGGAAGGCGCTGCTGCGGCGGCAGGTGACGGCGGCCGACGCGGACGGGCTGTGGACGCTGCAGACGTCGGTGTTCACCGAGAACCGGGCCAGCCTGTCCCTGCACCACCAGGCCGGCTACCGCACCGTCGGCGTCCGCGAGCGCATCGCGCAGCGCGACGGTGGCTGGCACGACACCGTTCTGCTGGAGCGGCGGGCATCATGAGCGCATGACCGCTGCGCTCAGCCCCGCCGACGGCGACGCGACGCTGCGGCTGCCGTGGAGCGACCGCCTGGCCCGCGAGGGCGGCGCGCTGTCCGGGCAGGCGCTCATGGCCGCCGCCGACACCGCGACGGTCATCGCGTTGAGCGCCGCCCGCGGTGGCTACGGCCCGATGACGACCGTCCAGCAGTCGACGACGTTCCAGCGGCCGGTCATGGGCGCGGACGTGTTCGTGACGGCTCGCGTCAGCAAGCGGGGACGCACCCTGGCCTTCGTCGACGTCACCATGACCGCCGACGGCGACGACCGCCCCGTCGCGAAGGCATCGACGGTGTACGCGCTGCTCGGCTGATCTCCTGCGGCGCTTTGCAATGAGCACCTATACGCACCACCGGCGGAGTGGCGGAGTGGTGCGTATAGGTGCTCATTGCAAAGGCGTCAGAACGACTGCAGGCCCCCGCCGCCCCAGGCCCACCGGAGCGCACCCAGCCGGGCCGGTCCCGTGGCCGCCACCGTGCAACCCGCCGCCGGGGCACGTCAGGAGAAGCCGCTCGGCAGCCGCGGCGTGTACGGCTCCTCCAGCGCGCTCACCTCGTCGTCGCTGAGCTCGACGTCGAGTGCCGCCACGGCGTCGGGCAGATGGTGCGGCTTGGTCGGCCCGACGATCGGCGCGCTGACGGCCGGGTTGCGCAGCACCCAGGCGAGCGCGACCTGCGCCATCGGCAGGCCGCGCGCCTCGGCGACCCGCTCGACGGCGTCGGTGATCGGCTTGTCGGCGGCCTCGGTGTAGCGCTCGCGCAGCAGCGAGTCGGACTCGCCGCGCACGGTCCGCTCGGCCCACGGCCGGGTGAGGCGGCCGCGGCTCAGCGGGCTCCACGGGATGCTGCCGACGCCCTGGTCGGCCAGCAGTCCGAACAGCTCTCGCTCGTCCTCGCGCTGCATGAGGTTGTACTGGTTCTGCATCGACACGAACCGGGTCCAGCCGCCGAGGTCGGCGGTGTACTGGAACTTCGCGAACTGCCACGCCCACATCGACGACGCGCCGATGTAGCGGGCCTTGCCCGCCTTGACGACGTCGTGCAGCGCCTCCATCGTCTCCTCGATCGGCGTGTCCGGGTCGAACCGATGGATCTGGTAGACGTCGACGTAGTCGGTGTCGAGCCGCCGCAGCGAGGCGTCGATCTGCTCCATGATCGCCCGGCGGGACAGCCCGGAGCCGCCGGGGCCGTCGTGCATCGGGAAGAACACCTTCGTCGCCAGCACGACGTCCTCGCGCCGGGTGTAGCGCCTGATCGCCCGCCCGACGATCTCCTCGGACGACCCGTTCCAGTACACGTTCGCGGTGTCCCAGAACGTGATGCCGAGCTCCAGCGCCTGCCGGAAGATCGGCTCCGCCGCATCGTCGTCGAGCGTCCAGCCCTCGCCGCCGGACCGGTCACCGAAACTCATGCAGCCGAGCGCGATGCGGCTCACCTTCAGCCCCGAGCCGCCCAGCCGGGTGTACTCCATGTCCGCGCTCCCGTCATCGTGGCTGCGACGGGTCCATCCTCTCCCACCGCCGTCCGCCGCGCTCAGTCCCGCGCCGCAGCCGATCATGGCGCACACCCAGGACTGAACCAGCCGGGTTGATCATGGAGAAGGTCGGGCTTCTCCGACCCGGAAGCCCGACCTTCTCCATGATCAACCGGCTCGGGCCGGTCAGGAGGGGCCGGGAGCGTCAGTCGTCGACCGAGGTCGGGACGCCGGGGTCGAGGCGGCGGACGCGGGCGCGGACGTCGTCCGGGGCGGCGGCGAGGGCGGCGTCGAGGCCGGAGGGGCCGTCGGCGAAGTGGGACCAGCCTTCGTAGTGGACGGGGACGGCGACGCGGGGGCGGGTGAGGCCGATCAGGGTGACCGCGTCGCGGCCGGTCATGGTGTAGCGGATGGGGCCGGTGAGGCCGAACCGGACCCCGCCGACGTGCACCAGGGCGACGTCGACTGGCAGGGACGTCGCCGTCGAGCGGAGCGGGCCGTAGAGGACGGTGTCGCCGGTGATCCACAGCGCTACGGCCGGCGCGTCGCCCAGGCGCAGGGCGAAGCCGATCACGTCGCCGGCGATCGGACGGGACAGCGGCGGGCCGTGCCGGGCCGGCGTCGCCGTCACCGAGAGGTCCGGCCGGACGTCGCCTCCCGGCAGCACCGTCGACGCCCCCGCGGCCAGGCCGCGGACGGACCCGCCGCCGAGCCGCCGCGCTCCCGACGCCGTCGTCACCACCGTGCCGGCCGACGCCAGTATGGACCGTCCGAGACGGTCGAGGTTGTCGGCGTGGCGGTCGTGGGTGAGCAGCACGACGTCGACCGCGCCCACCTCATCAGGAGCAACCGAAGGCCCGGTCAGCTTCACCGACGACGTCCCCCACCCGAAGGAGTAGCGCTCTCCGGGTGGGTCGAACGTCGGGTCGGTCAGCAGCCGCCAGCCGTCCAGCTCGACGAGGACGGTGGGGCCGCCGATGTGGGTGAGGATCAACGAGCGTGCTCCACGGCCCAGGCCAGGACGTCGTCGGCGATCTGCTCCCAGCCCTTCTGGGCGGGCAGCAGGTGCGCGTAGCCCTCGTACTCGCGGATCTCGGTGACGGTGTTCGACTTGTAGTGCTTGAGGTTCGACTGCTGGATCGCCGGCGGCATGATGTGGTCCTCGCTGCCCGAGACGAACAGCAGCGGCGCGCGGTCGTCGTTCTTGTAGTCGACCCAGGTCTCCTGCGGGCCGGGCTGGAAGTTGGCCAGCACGCTCCCCCACAGGATGCCGCCGTTGGCCGGGATGTGGTAGCGCTCGTACAGCGCCGCCGACTCCTCCTCGGTGAACGTGTTGGTGAACGCGTAGTGCCACTGCTCGGCCGTCAGGCCGACGGCCTTGTGCCGGTTCGCCGGGCTCTTCAGCACCGGGAACGTCGACTTGACCTGCGAGAACGGCACCACCTTCACGCCCTCGGTCGGCGCGGAGTTCATCGCCACGCCGGCGGCGCCGAAGCCGTGGTCGAGCAGGATCTGGGTGAACGCGCCGCCGGCCGAGTGCCCCATGATGATGGGCGGACGGTCCAGCTCGCGGAGGATCCCCTCGATCTTCTCGATGAGCGCGGGGACGGTGACGTCGACGATGATCTGCGGGTTCTCGCGCAGGGCCTCGACCTCGACCTCGAAGCCCGGGTAGCCCGGCGCGATGACGGTGTACCCCTTGGCCTCGTAGTGGGTGATCCAGTGTTCCCAGCTCCGGGGCGTCACCCAGAAGCCGTGCACGAGCACGATGGTGTCCGGTTCCATCCCCCGATCATCGTGGGCAACCCGCTGGCCAGGCACTACGCTGAGCGCCAGAGTTGCCACGATTCCGGCCACGGGGGGTAGGAGTTGGGACGTCATCGGGTGGCCATGATCGTCCTCGGCGGGACGTTCGTCCTCGACCTGGCAGTGGCCGTGCAGGCGTTCGGCCGCCGGCCGTCGGTGTTCTCGAAGATCCGCGACGAGCCCGAGCCACCGTACGAGATCGGGGTCTGCGGCCTGGCGCCCACGCCGACGTCGCTCGGGTTCACCATGAGCGACCTCAAGCCGGTCGACTGGATCACCGGCGCCGACACCGTCGTCGTGCCGGGGCTGGAGGCGCCCTGGGCGCCGCAGGACCCGGCCGTCCTCGCCGCCGTCGCCCGGGCCGCGGCCGACGGCGCCCGCTTGGTCTCGCTGTGCGCCGGCGCGTTCGTGCTCGGGCAGGCCGGTGTGCTGGACGGGCGCCGCGTCACCACCCACTGGGCGCTGGCCGACGAGTTCCGCGCGGCGTTCCCGCGGGCCGACCTGGTCGAGCACGCCCTGTACGTCGACGACGGGCAGATCCTGTCGTCGGGCGGCATGCTCGCCTCGGCCGACCTGTGCCTGTACGTACTCGGCCAGGACCACGGCCAGTCCTACGCCAACGACGTCTCGCGCGTGCTGGTCAGCCCGCCGCACCGCACGGGCGGGCAGGCCCAGTACGTCAAGTCCGGGCCGCGCCCGTCCGGCCCGCTCTCACCCGTCCTCGACTGGCTCGACGAGCACCTCGCCGAGCCGCTGAGCCTCGGCCACGTCGCGGCGCAGGCGCACATGAGCCAGCGCACGCTCGTGCGCCGGTTCCGCGAGGAGACCGGCGACAGCCTGTCCGTCTGGATCGCCCGCCGGCGGGTCGAGCGGGCCCGCGCCCTGCTCGAGGACTCCCGCCTGACGGTGACGCAGATCGCCCACACCGCCGGGTTCGGCTCGACGGAGTCGATGCGCCGGCACTTCCTGACCTACGCCGGCACGACGCCGCGCGCCTATCGCGACACCTTCCGCGGCGGCATGCCGGCGACCTCGGCACGCTAGGGACGCGCGTCAGCGCCAGTACCAGAAGAAGTAGCCCTGCGCGGAGCTGTAGCACGGCCCGGTGCCCGGCATCGTGGGGACGCCGGCGGCGCGCTGCGAAGCCAGGACCGCCATGCAGGTGGCCGCGTTCGGGTAGTAGGGCGAGCGGTGCCACGACATCGCGGTGATCGGGCCCGACGACGGCGCCGGCTCGGCCTGCGTCGTGGCGGCCGTAGCCGCGGTCGCGCCGCCGGCCAGTGTGGCGGCGCTCAGCGCCGCGGCGGCGAGCAGGCCCGTGAACTTCTTCAGCATGCGTTCCTCCTGGTCATCGGTAGCGAGACCGACTCTAGGGAGCCACGTCTTCATCACGGCTTCAGATCTGTGTCTCCCCAGAGCAGTGGAGGCGTAGCCTGCCGGTGTGGACGACGAAGATCGCATCGCCCTCTTCCTGGACTACGAGAACCTCGCCATCGGCGCCCGTGAGGACCTGGGCGGCCTGGCCTTCGACGTGCGCCCGATCGCCGACGCGCTGGCCGAACGCGGCCGGGTCGTCGTGCGGCGGGCCTACGCCGACTGGTCCTACTTCGACGAGGACCGGCGCATGCTCACCCGCTCGCACGTCGAGCTGATCGAGATGCCGCAGCGGATGGGCGCCTCGCGCAAGAACGCCGCCGACATCAAGATGGCCGTCGACGCGGTCGAGCTGGCGTTCGTGCGCGACTACGTGTCGACGTTCGTCATCTGCACGGGCGACAGCGACTTCACGCCGCTGGTGTACAAGCTGCGCGAGCTCAACAAGCGGGTCATCGGCGTCGGCATCCGCAAGTCGACGTCCGCTCTGCTGCCGCCGGCCTGCGACGAGTTCCTGTACTACGACGACCTCGAGGGCGTCGAGCCCGCACCGGCGGTGACCGCCGCGGCCGAGCCGATCCCCGACCGCGCCGACCGCGACCTCGACGACCTCGCCGGTGTGGTCGCCCAGAGCGTCGCAGGCCTGCAGCGCACGGGCGGCCAGGTGACGGCGTCGACGCTGAAACGCACGCTGCTGCGCAAGGACCCGACCTTCAACGAGGCCGACCACGGCTTCCGGGCGTTCGGCGAGCTGCTGCGGCACCTGGCCGAGCGGCACGTCGTCGAGCTGGCGGACGGCCCCACCAAGGGCGACCCCGAGGTCCTGCTGCCGGCGCTGGACGGGCAGCAGGAGGCGTTCGACCTGCTCCGCTCCGTCGTTCAGGACCTGACGGCGAAGAACGGCCGGGCCGCGCTGTCCGGGCTCAAGGACCAGCTGCGCCGGGTCCGGCCCGGCTTCAGCGAGCAGGCGCTCGGGTTCCGCAGCTTCCTCCAGTTCGTCCGCGCCGCCGCCACCAACGGCGCCATCGAGCTGCGCTGGGACGACGGCGCCGACGACTACCTGCTCACCGTCCCGGCCTGACCGGACCGAGTCGTGTCATCCTTGGTTGACAACCAGGACGCCGTCAACCTATGTTGACGGCATGAGCCCACGAGTGGACGGCGACGCCCAGCTCGGACTGCGCCTGGCCGAGCTGCTCGGCCGGCGCCACCCGGCCGCCGCGGCCGCCGTCGTCACCCCGTCCGCCATCCGCATGGCCGCGCACGGCGCGGACCTCGACTCCGACTTCGAGCTCGCCTCGGTGTCCAAGGGCCTGACCGGGCTGCTCTACGCCGACGCACTGGCGCGCGGCGAGGTCCGGCCCGGCACCACGCTGGGCGAATTGCTCCCGCTGGACGGCACGCCCGTCGCCCGGGCGCGGCTGGACGCCCTGAGCACACACCGCGCCGGACTCCCCCGGCTGCCGTCCGCCGCGCAACCCTGGCGGCGCACGTTCCAGCTGTGGCGGCACGGCACCAACCCGTACCGCGAGAGCCTGGACGAGCTGCTGGGGCAGGCCCGCGGCGTGCGGGTCCGCCGGCGGGTCAAGCCGCGCTACTCCAACATCGGCTTCGAGCTGCTCGGGCACGCCGTCGCCGCCGCGGCCGGCACGACGTACGCGGAGCTGGTCGCGCAGCGGTTGGCCGGGCCGCTCGAGCTGTCCGGCCTCTACGTCCCGGCCGACGCGTCCGAGCTGCGGCAGACGGCGCTGGCCGGGCACGGCCGGCGAGGGCAGCCGCGCGAGCCGTGGGCCAACGCCGCGCTCGGACCGGCCGGCGGCGTCCGCGCGTCGATCCGCGACCTCGGCCGGCTGCTCGAAGCACTGCTCGACGGGACGGCGCCCGGTGTCGCCGCGCTGGAGCCGGTCGCCCGGTTCGGCACCGGGGCGCGCATCGGCGCCGGCTGGCTCACGACGAAGCTCCGCGGCCGCGAGATCACCTGGCACAACGGCGGGTCCGGCGGGTTCCGGTCCTGGGTCGGGCTGGACCGCGCGGCCGACGCCGGCGTCGCCGTCCTCTCCGCCACCGCCGTCTCCGTCGACGGCGCCGGCTTCCGGCTGCTCACCCCGCCCTGACCCGGACTACTATGGCACTGGGTGCCATAAGGCGCTCGCCTGGCTTCGGAGAGGGGAACGAACGATGACTGGACGCGTCGAGGGCAAGGTCGCCTTCGTCACCGGGGCGGCCCGCGGGCAGGGCCGCGCGCACGCGGTGGCGCTGGCCAGGGAGGGCGCGGACATCGTCGCCGTCGACCTCGCCGGCGAACTGCCGGGCGTGCCGTACGACTCCCCCACGCCGGCCGACCTCGAGGAGACCGTCCGCCTGGTCGAGGCCGAGGACCGGCGCATCATCGCCGAGCGCGGCGACGTCCGCGACCACGACGCGCTGAAGGCGTTCGCCGACCGCGCCGCCGGCGAGCTGGGCCGCCTCGACATCGTCGTCGCCAACGCCGGCATCTGCATCCCGCACGCGTGGGACCAGATCGGCGTCGACGAGTTCCGCGCGGTCATGGACACCAACGTGCTCGGCGTCTGGAACACCGTCATGGCCGGCGCGCCGCACCTGATCGCGGCCGGCGGCGGCTCGATCATCCTGACCAGCTCGTACGCGGGCGCCAAGATGCAGCCGTTCATGATCCACTACACCGCCAGCAAGCACGCCGTCACCGGCATGACGCGCGCGTTCGCCGCCGAGCTGGGCCGCCACAACATCCGCGTCAACAGCATCCACCCGGGCGCGGTGAACACCCCGATGGGCTCCGGCGACATGCAGGCCGAGCTGCAGCGGGCCGGCGAGACCAACCCGCCGCTCAACCAGATGGGCACGCCGTTCCTGCCCAAGTGGGCGGCAGAACCGGAGGAGATCGCGGCGGCCGTCGTGTTCCTCGCCTCGGACGAGTCCGCGTTCATCAGCGCCGAGCACCTGTCCATCGATGGTGGCGCCGCTCACTTCTGACCGATATATGGTTGCAACAGGCAACCAAACGAGTAGGCTGACGTAGCACGTCGCCGCCGCCGTGCCGCTCACTCACTCCCGGTACGGCAGGAGCCCGCATGACAGCCACGGTCGTCGACGATCGTCCGGAGACCCGCCGGACCCGGACCCCGGGGCTGACACTGCTGGCACTGGGCGGCGCCGGGCTCGTCGTCTCCCTCCAGCAGACTCTGGTGCTGCCCCTGCTCCCGCGGCTGCAGCAGGCGTTCGGCACGTCGGTCACGTCGGTCACCTGGGTGTTCACGGCGACGCTGCTGGCCGGGGCGGTCGCGACGCCGCTGCTGTCGCGGTTCGGCGACATGTACGGCAAGAAGCGCATGGTCATGGTGACGATGGCGCTGTTGGTGGCCGGCTCGGTGGTGTGCGCGCTGTCGGACTCGCTCGGCGTGCTGATCGCCGGCCGGGCCCTGCAGGGCGCGGCGTCGGCGGTCATCCCGCTGGCCATCGGCATGATCCGCGACACCTTCCCGCGCGAGCGGGTCATGGCCTCGATCGGCATCGTCAGCGCGACGCTCGGCGTCGGTGGCAGCGCCGGCATGCTCGTCACCGGCGTCATCGCCGACCGCACCAGCAGCTACCACCCGGTGTTCTGGATCTCCGCCGGCATGGGCCTGCTCGCGCTGATCCTCGTGCTCGCGTTCACCTCGTCGACCGGCACGCGGCCCGGCGGCCGGCCCGACGTCGTGGGCGCGCTGCTGCTGGCCGGCCTGCTGGTCACGCTGCTGCTGGGGATCAGCCAGGGCAACACCTGGGGCTGGACCGACGGCCGCACGCTCGGCCTGTTCGCCGCGGCCGTCGTGCTGACCACTACCTGGGTCCTGGTGGAGCAGCGGGTCCGCGAGCCGCTGGTGCAGCTGCGGCTGCTGAGCGGGCCGCGGTCGCTGTCGGCGAACCTGGCGTCGGTGCTGCTCGGCTTCTCGATGTTCGCCGGGTTCACGCTCGTGTCGAACCTCATCCAGACGCCGTCCGCCGTCGCCGGCTACGGGCTCAGCGGCGAGGTCATCGACGTCGGCCTGTACCTGCTGCCGAGCACGGTGACGATGCTGCTCTTCTCGGTGCTGGCCGGACGGTTCGAGGCCCGGCTCGGCGCGGCGTTCACGCTGGCCGTCGGCGCGACGTTCGCCGCCGTCGCCTACGTGTGGCTGGCGGTGCGGCACGACACCCCGCTGGACATCATGATCTTCAGCGGCGTGCAGGGCATCGGCTTCGGCATCGCCTACGCCGCGCTCGGCACGATCGCCGTCGAGCACGTCCCGATGAGTCAGAGCGGCATCGCCAGCGGCATCAACTCGCTGGTCCGCACGGCCGGCGGCAGCATCGCCAGCGCGGCGACGGCGGCCATCCTGACCTCCCAGCTGATCGCGAACACGTCCATCCCGCGGATCGACGGCTACGTCCTCTCGTTCGTCATCGCCGGCATCGCCGCCGCGGTGACCGCCGTCATCGCCGCTCTCCACGGCGTCCGGCACCGCCGCCCGGAATCCATCCCGGTCCCCAGTTGAGGGTTGGCGCAGCGCAACCTGGCCGTCTCGTGGCCAAAGTCTCAAAAAGGACTTCAATGAGACGATAGAAGCATGAAGTTCGTTCTCGAGGTGAGCCTGGACGGGATGGACGACGCCGCCAAGGAACTGGGCCGCGTCCTGCGCTACTGGGGCGGCAACCTGCACCACTACGAGCTGAAGCCCGGCGACGGCTCCGCGATCTACGACTCCGCCTACCGCGACGTCGGCCGCTGGAGCATCACGGCGAGCTAGCGCGCGGCCTCGTCGCCGGTGTGGGCGATCACCGTGATCCGCTCGCCGTTGTGGTCGACGAAGGAGAACCGGCGGATGCCCCACGGCTTCGTCGTGAGCGGTTCGACGACCGGCAGCCCGCGCTCGAGGATCGCCGCGTGAATCGCCTCGACCTCGGCGGGGCTGCCGACGTCGATGGCGAATCCGGGCGGCAGCCCTTCGTGGCCGTTGTCATTGACGACCAGTTGGGCGGCCGGGGTGTCGGGTGACCCGAACATGAGGAAACCCGACTCCTCGTCGCGCATGTTCACCTCCAGCCCGAGCACGGTGCAGTAGAGCTCCTCCGTCGCACGCGGGTTCTGGCTCCGGAGCTCCGGGATGATGCGCGTGATCGCCACGCCGCCGCCCTTTCTCTCGCCGTTTGCCGCCGACGTTAGCTGTTGATCATGGAAAAAGTCGGCTCCCACCGCGGTTTTGAGCCGACCTTCTCCATGATCAACGGGGGGCGCGGCGGGGCGGACGGGGCTCAGGCGTCATCGTCGGCCGCTGGGACGAGCTGGCCGGGGCGCCGGACCAGGCGCACACCGTCGAGCAGATCATCGGCGACTACCTGCCGACCTCGATCCAGCGCTACCTCGACCTCCCCCGCCAGCTGCGCGCAGGCGCGGCGCACGACGAGCTGCAGAACCAGCTTGGCATCCTCGAGCGGGAGAGCGAGCGGATCCGCGCGGCCGTGCACTCGCGCGCCGTCCAGGCACTCGGCGACCAGGGCCGGTTCCTGCGGGAGAAGTTCGGCCGGTCCGAGCTGGACCTCTAGTCTGCCGTCCATGATTCTCGCCCACGCCAGCGACACCCACGTCGGCAGCGACCACGACGCCGCGCTCGCCACGGCCCTCGCGGCACTGCCCGCCGCCCTCGGCTCCGTCCGGCCCGGGCCGGGCCTGCTGCTGATCACCGGCGACCTCACCGACCACGGCACCCCCGACGAGTACCGGCGGCTGTCGGCGCTGCTCGAGCCGCTGGGCGTGCGCTGCCTGGTGGTCGCCGGCAACCACGACGACCCCGCCGTGCTGCGCGACGAGCTGCCGCAGCTGCTGGGCGCGACGCCGGGTGCGGGCTCGCCGGCGGCGTGGACCGAGACCGTCGGCGGCGTGACGCTGGCCGGCCTGGACAGCTCGTCCGGCACGCTCGGCACCGAGCAGCTGGCCTGGCTGGACGGCCTGCTCGCGGCGGCGTCCGGCCCGGTCCTCGTCACGCTGCACCACCCGCCGTTCCGCACCGGCCTCGCCCAGCTCGACACCGAGTGGCCGCTCACCGACGCGGCGGCGCTGCGGGCCGTCGTCGCCCGGCACCCGGTGGTCGCCGGTGTCCTGTGCGGCCACGACCACCGTCACATCGCGACGCGGCTGGACGGCACGGTGCCGATGGTGTCGGCGCCCGCGCTGTCGTGGCGGCCCCGGCTCGACCTGCGCGCGGACGTGCCGCTGACGCCGTCACCCGAGCCCGCCGCCCTCCTCGTCCACGTCGTCGACGAGCTCGGCCTGCGCACGCACCATCTCGCGCTGGGCGCCTGATCAGCCGCGCGGCGTCACCGTCTCGGCCTCGAGGACCTCGCGGGCGCGGGCGTTCTCCGCGCGCGCCGCGTCCGTGACGACCGGCCAGCGCAGGTCCAGCCCACCGATGGTCTCGAGGATGACGGCGCCGACCAGGGCCTGCGTGACGCTCTTCTGGTCGGCCGGCACGACGTACCAGGGCGCCCACGCCGTGGACGTGGCGGAGATGGCACTCTCGTAAGCGGCCTGGTAATCCGCCCACAGCGCACGCTCCTCGACGTCGGCGGCGTTGAACTTCCATTCCTTGTCCGGGTTGTCGAGGCGGGCCATGAAGCGGCGGTGCTGCTCGTCTTTCGACACCTGCAGGAAGAACTTGACGATCTTGGTGCCGTTGCGGTCGAGGTGCCGCTCGAAGGCGTTGATGTCGTCGTAGCGATCCGCCCAGAAGCCCGGTCCGCGGTCGCCGTCCGGCAGCTTCTGCGCGTCGAGCCATTCCGGGTGGACGCGCAGCGCGATGACCTCTTCGTAGTGCGACCGGTTGAAGATGCCGATGCGGCCGCGCTCGGGCACGGCCTTGGCGATGCGCCACAGGTACGTGTGGTCGAGTTCCTCGGCCGACGGCTTGCGGAAGCCGACCACATCGACGCCCTGGGGGTTGACGCCGGACATGACGTGCTCGATGGCCGAGTCCTTGCCGGCCGCGTCCATCGCCTGGAACACGATCAGCATCGCGTACCGGTCGCTGGCCCACAGCAGCTCCTGCGCGTCGGACAGGTCGGACACGCCCTCCTTCAACAACGCGCGCGCGGCGGCGGCCAGCTGCGGCTCCGTCAGCTCCCCCAGCTCACCGCCCGCGGACCAGCGGGTGTCGCGCTCCGCGAGCGCGGCGGGTGTGCCGGGCCGCACGCGCAGCCCGTCGACGATGCGGCCGCGTCTGTCCATGTCCTCACCCCTGTACCGACGCCGTCCGGCGGCGGACGATCAGCTTCTCGATCTCGGCCAGAACCAGGTAGCCCAGGGGCGCCAGCAGGCAGATCCCCCACTGCGTCGCCGTCAACTCGACGGTGTCGAAGATGCGCTGCAAGGCGCCGATCGCGGTGACGACGAACGTCAGCGCCCCCGCGACCAGCACCAGCCGGATGAACCGCCCGTTCGCGAGCGTGTCGTGGGTGAAGATCGTCCGTAGCGGGTCGCGCCATTCCAGCGCCGCGACGATGTGCAGCAGCGAGATCGCGGTCAGTCCCATCGTGGTCGCGACGGCCAGGCTGTACTGGTCCTCGCCGACGGCGACGACCACCAGGGTGCCGATCGCGATCAGCAGCCCGTCGATGGCCAGCCGCACGCCCATGGCCGGCCGGATCACCGGCTCGTCCGGCGGGCGCGGACGACGGTCCATCAGTCCGGGCGTCGGCTGGTCGAAGCCGAGCCCGACGGCCAGCAGCACGTCGATCGCGAAGTTGATCCACAGGATCTGCAGCGGCAGCAGCGGGGTGCCGTTCGCGATGGTGAAGATCCCGGCGCCGAGGAAGGTCAGGATGAACCCGGCCAGCATGATCATCTGGACGCGCACGTACTTCATCAGGTTGTCGTAGAGTCCGCGCCCGCCCTCGACGGCGGTGACGATCGTCGCGAAGTTGTCGTCGGTGAGGATCATCTCCGCCGCGTCCTTGGTCACCTCGGTGCCGGTGATCCCCATAGCGACGCCGATGTCGGCGCGGGTCAGCGCGGGCGCGTCGTTCACGCCGTCACCGGTCATCGCGACCACGTTGCCCTGCTTCTTCAGCGCGCCCACCAGCCGGACCTTGTCCTCCGGCGCGACCCGGGCCACGACGCCGATCTCGCCGACTTCGCGGTCCAGGCGGTCGTCGGACAGCGCGGCGAACTCGGTGCCGGTGAGGGCGCGTCCTTCGATGCCCAGTTGTCCGGCGATGGCGGCCGCTGTCGTGGCGTGGTCGCCGGTGATCATCCGGACCCGGATCCCGGCCCGCTTGCACTCCGCGATCGCGTCCCTGGCCTCCTTGCGCGGCGGGTCGACGATGCCGATGAGGGCCAGGAGCTCCAGGTCGGTGACGGCGCCCAGCAGGTCGGACGCGGCGTCGAACTCGCTGCGCTCGAGGTCGCGCCGGGCCACCGCCAGCACCCGCATCCCCTCGCCGGCCAGCCGGTCGTTCTCGGCCAGCACCTTGGCCGTCCCGGCCGGGCCGGTGGTCAGCGGAAGCGACGACCCGTCGCCGGCCAGGTACCGCGACGACCGCGCCAGCAGCACGTCGGGTGCGCCCTTGACCAGGCAGCGAATGAACCGCCGGCCGTTCTCCTCCTGCTCGTGGAACGTCGCCATCAGCTTGTACTCGGTGTCGAAGGGCACCTCGGCCACGCGCGGGATGCTGCGCCGGGTCTCCTCGACGTCCAGGCCGCCCTTCTCCGCCAGCACGACCAGCGCGCCCTCCGTCGGGTCGCCGATGCAGGCGCCGTCACGGATCACCGCGTCGTTGGCCAGCGCCATCGGCAGCAGGAACGGCTCCAGCGTCCCCTCCCCGGACCCGGCGACGCGCATGATGCGGCCCTGCGTCGAGTACCCCTCGCCGTCGACGTCGAACCGGCGGCCGGCGACGACCAGCGCCCGCGCCGTCATCTGGTTCAGCGTCAGGGTGCCGGTCTTGTCCGAGCAGATCGCCGACGTCGAGCCGAGCGTCTCGACCGAGCGCAGCCGCTTGACGATGGCGCCCTTGGTGGCCAGCCGCTGGGTGCCCATCGAGAGCAGCATCGTCACGACGGCGGGCAGCCCGGTCGGGATGGCGGCGATGGCCAGGCTGATGCCGACGAGGAACAGCGAGTCGAAGTCCTCGCCGCGGGCCAGGCCGAGCAGGATGATCGCGACCAGCGCGCCGGCGGCCATGATCGTGATCAGCACGGTCAGCTGGTCCAGCTGCTTGGTGAGCGGCGTCTTCTCCTGCTCGACGCCGCTGAGCATGCCGGAGATGTGGCCGACCTCGGTACCCATGCCGGTCGCGGTGACGACCATCTCGCCGCGGCCGCGGGTGACCTGCGAGTTCATGTACGCCATGTCGATGCGGTCGCCCAGCGGCACGTCGACGCCGGCGACCGGGGCGATGGTCTTCGAGACCGGGGTGCTCTCACCCGTCAGCCCGGCCTCTTCGATCTCCAGCGTCGCCGCCAGCAGGATGCGGCCGTCCGCGGGCACCTTGTCGCCGGCCTCGAAGCTGACGATGTCGCCCGGCACCAGCTCCTCGGCCGGGATCTGCAGGATCTGCCCGTCCCGGCGCACGTGCGCCGTCATGATCAGCATCTTGCTCAGCGCCGCGACGCTCTGCGCCGCCTTGCCCTCCTGGTGCAGCCCCATGATCGCGTTGACCACCGTCAGCGACAGCACCACCAGGCCGGTCGACACGTCCTGCAGCGCGACGATGCTCACCACGGCCGCGCCGACGAGGACCAGTTGCATCAGGTCGCGGTACTGGCGCAGGAACGCCTTCCACCCGGGCTCCTTCGCGGCCTCGGCCAGCCGGTTCGGCCCGTACGTCGACCGCCGCTCGGCGACCTCGGCCGTGGTCAGGCCGACGCCCGGGTCGACGCGCAGCTGCCGGCAGGCGTCGATCGCGGAGATCCGATACCACTCGGTGCGGTCCTCGGCGGAGGACGTGGTGGTGGCCGTGGTGCTCATCGTCGCGCCACCCGCCGTCAGCGGACGAAGACGCCGGAGCGGACGATCGCCCACATCGAGAACACGCACAGCACGATGACCACCACCGACCACACCGGGTAGTAAGGCAGGAACACGAAGTGCGCGATCGCCGACAGGCCGGCCAGCGCCATCGCCACTCCGGCCGCGACCCGGCTGCCGGCGAACAGCGCGAACCCCGCGATGATCAGCAGCAGCGCCATGATCAGGTGGATCCAGGCCCACGCCCCGACGCTGATGTCGTACGCGTACTCCGGCACGCCCGCGTAGAAGTTCTCGTCGATGAGCGCGGTCAGGCCCTCCAGGCCCTGGAACATGCCGAGCAGGATCATCATCGTCGCCGCGAAGTTGAGCCCGGCCTCGGCCCACGACCCCGCCCGCGTGCGCGACGGCTCGTAGATGCTGGTCATGACGCCCTCCCCCGGTCTGCCGGGCCATCGTCCACCCGCGGCCGGGGCGCGGCCTCACCCGCGCGGGGTGAGGGTCAGGAGCCGAGCAGGTCGGCCTGCGCGGGCACGTGCTCGGCCAGCAGGCCGGCATGGTTGTTGCGGACGTTCCCGACGTCGGGGCCGACGGGGCGCGCGGTGAGGCCGGCGCCGACCCGGCCGGCCGCCGCGCGGGCGAGGTCCAGCAGCGCCGCCGCGTCGTCGTTGCTCCGGTCCAGCCAGTCCGGGATCTCCGCCGGCGTCAGCAACACCGGCATCCGGTCGTGGATGTGCGACAGCCCCGGCACCGGCGCGGTCGTCAAGACGCTGGCCGACAGCACCCAGCGGTCCGGGTCCTCGGCCGGCACCGACGGGTCGCGCCACCACTCGAACACGCCGGCCATGGCCAGCAGGCCGCCCGTCGGGTGGATGAAGTACGGCTGTTTCGCCCGGCCGGTCCCCCGCTGCCACTCGAAGTACCCGCGGGCCGGGACGACGCAGCGGCGGCGGGCGACCGGGCCGCGGAACGCCGGTTTGTCCGCGACGGTCTCGATACGCGCGTTGATCACCGTCGCGGCGGCGCCGGGGTCCTTCGCCCACGACGGGATCAGCCCCCAGCGCGCCGCGTGCAACTGCCGGGTCCGCTCGGGCGCCTCGTCGGTGCGTTCCAGCACGACGGGCACGCGATCGGTCGGCGCGACGTTGTACGACGGCATCAGCTCCGCGACCGCGCCCTCGGCGATGGCGTCGAACTCGGCCGCGAGGTCGTCGATCGACGCGTCAGCGACGTAGCGTCCGCACATCCCCCGATTGTCCCCCACCGACGTGTTGTGCCTGCCCCCTGCTGCTTTCCATTGTCGGGGGCGCGGGAGGCCGCCTCAAGCGGACTATGGAGCGCTTCGCGCGACGATGACCGCTTGACCCGACCTCCCGCGCCACCGGTACAGCAGCGTCAGGGGGCCGCCCAAGACTGGGCCTGGCTTCCAGCCTGCTTCTCCTGGCTCCGCTAGCCCCTCACCCTCCTGGGTGGTGTTCCGGCGACCGGCTCCGCTGTTGGTTCCGGTCCTCAGGCCGCCTCCGGCCGCCCGCCAACCCATGCACCTCACCCGCCGCTGGTGCACCTCACCCGCCAGAGGTACCCCATCTGCGTCCGACCCGGTCATGACGCAGCCGCCAGGCGAGTGACGTGCATCCCAGGCGAGCGAGGTGCCGACCGTCCCATGATCATCAACCTTTTGTGCTGTGGTAGCAGCACGAAAGGTTGATGATCATGGGGCGGTGGTGCCCTCCTCGGCGGAGACCAGTTCGGCGATCGCCGAGAAGAATGCCTCGATGCCGGGCCGGTTGGCGCCCTTGGCCCGTGAGGCGGCGAAGTCCTCGGGCGAGCGCCAGGTGACGATGTCGAGCCACTCGTCGCCGGACAGGCGGACGAGGACGGCGTCGAGGAAGCCGGCGCGGTCGGCGCGGAAGTCGGCGAGCATGGCGGGCCGAGCGGCCAGCAGTGCGTCGGTGTTCTCGGGCAGGACGCGGAAGCGAGTCAGCTCGACCGTCGTGGCGGTGTTCTCAGCGGTCACGCTCTCAGCCTAGTGAGACCGCCGTCCACGACACGGGGGGCAGCGTCACCCGCAGCTCTCCCCCGTCGACCACGGCAGACGGGGTCGGCCGCAAGCCCACCCGGTTCGGCTGGTCGAGGGTGTTGCGGGCGTGCGGGTCGTCGTCCCACAGGGTGACGGCCTCGGCGACCGACGTGGCGCCCGGAGCGCGCGAGACGTCCACCGAGACCGTGGCGGACGCGTCGACCGAGCGGTTGACCAGGAACACCGCGGTCGACCCGGCCGCCGCGTCGTGGGTGGCCACGGCGTCGACCAGCGGGACGTCGCCGTAGGCGGCGGTCGAGTACGTCGGACCCGCGACGGACACGGACAGCGTCTCGCCGCGGGCCAGCCGCGACGTCGTCGCGAACGGGAAGAACGTGGTCTGGCGCCAGCTCGGGCCGCCCGGCTCGGTCATGATCGGCGCGATGACGTTGACCAGCTGGGCCATGCTCGCCGCCGTGACGCGGTCGGCGTGGCGCAACAGCGACATCAGCAGCCCGCCCACCACGACCGCGTCGGCGACGGTGTACGAGTCCTCCAGGATGCGCGGCGCGACGGGCCAGACCTGCGGGTCGGTGACCTTGTCCTCGTCGTGGTAGCGGTCGACGTACCAGACGTTCCACTCGTCGAAGGAGATGTCGACGCGACGGCGGCCCGGACGCAGCGCGCGGACGTGGTCGATGGTCGCGGCGACGGACTCGATGAAGCGGTCCATGTCGACCGGCGACGCCAGGAAACCGGGCAGGTCGCCGGGCGTCTCGTGGTAGTACGCGTGGCAGGACAGATAGTCGATCTCGTCGTACGTGTGCTCCAGGACGGTCCGCTCCCACGCGCCGAACGTCGGCATCTGCCGGTTCGAGCTGCCGCACGCGATCAGCCGCACACCGGGGTCGAGCTGCCGCATCGCCCGCGCGGTCTGGGCGGCCAGCTTGCCGTAGTCGTCGGCGCTGCGGTGGCCCAGCTGCCACGGCCCGTCCATCTCGTTGCCCAGGCACCACAGCACGACACCATGCGGGTCGGGGGTGCCGTTGGCGACGCGCAGATCGGCCAGCGTCGATCCGGACCGGACGTTCGCGTACTCCAGCAGGTCCAGCGCCTCCTGCACGCCGCGGGTGCCGAGGTTGACGGCCAGCATCAGCTCGGTGCCGGCCTTCGCCGACCAGCGGGCGAACTCGTCCAGCCCGATCTCGTTGGTCTCCAGCGAGTGCCAGGCGAGGTCGAGCCGCCGCGGCCGGTCGGCGACCGGGCCTACCCCGTCCTCCCACCGGTAGCCGGAGACGAAGTTGCCGCCCGGGTAGCGGACGGTCGACACGCCCAGCTCGCGGACCAGCTCGATGACGTCCTTGCGGAAGCCGTCCTCGTCGGCCGTGGCGTGCGCCGGCTCGTAGATGCCGTCGTACACCGCGCGGCCCAGGTGCTCGACGAACGAACCGAACAGGCGCCGGTCGACGGCACCGACGACAAACGAGGGATCGACGGTCAGCGATGCGTGCGGCACTCAGCTCTCCTTGTGCTTGACGGGTACGGCGTTCAGCGGGTCGTGCGCCTGCTCGCGGAACCGCTCGACCAGCGGGGTGGCGACGCGGTGCAGGACGCCGTCGCGCTCGGACAGCTCCCAGAGGCCCATCGTCAGGCGGTGCGCCTCGCGCGGCTCGGCGGAATGGCGGTACGTCCACTCGTACATGTCGAACACCGGCCACCACGTGTAGGCCGCGACGGGGACGCCGCCGGCCCGCAGCCGGCGCACGGACTCGACGGACGCGTCGAGCCAGGCCAGCCGCTCGGCGACGCTCGCCGTCACGCAGGTCTCGGTGAGCGCGACGGGCACGCCGTAGCGCTCGTGCGCGGCGCGCAGCAGCTCCTCCATGCCGGTGACGCCGTCGTCGCGGGTGGGACGGGGGTCGCGGAAGCCGCCGCCGTGCGGCTCACGCGCCGAGACCACCTCGGTGGAGTGCCGCGGGTAGTAGTTGACGCCCATGACGTCGGGCCGGACGGCGTGCTCGGCGAACCACGCGAGGTCCTCGTCGCCGAGGCCGTCGGCCGCCCTGCCGGTCACCAGATCCTCCACCAGGTGCACGTGCCGCCGCAGCCGCGAGATCAGCGCCGCGTCGTCGCCGTCGTAGCGCATGCCCGCGTCGACGTGCACGAACACGCCCCGCTCCCCCAGCACGTCGCGCATCGCCCGCTGCGCCAGCACGAACCCGCGGGCCAGCTGGCGCACCATCGTCGCCAGGCCGTCCGGCCCGGACAGGTACGGCGGCCAGTACGCGTACTCGCCGGAGAACAGCGCGTGGATCATCGGCTCGTTCACCGGCGTGTAGTCGGTGACGCGGTCGGCGTACCGCTCGGCGACCCGTGCGGAGTACTCCGCCACGTGCGCCGGGTAGTCGGGGTGGGCGAACTGGCCGTCCAGCCACAGCGGCGTGCCGTAGTGCAGCAGGTCGACGACGGGCCGCAGCCCCAGCTCGGCGAACCGGTCGACGACGCGGTCCAGCCACGACCAGTCCCACCGGCCCTCCGCCGGGTTGACGCGGTACCACGGCACGCCCCAGCGCAGCAGCGTCGCCCCGGCGTCAGACGCCAGGCCCAGGTCGGACGACCAGAACTCGTAGTGCTGGGTCAGCTCGTACTCGTCGATGGCCCGCTCGCCCGGCCGCTCCTGCGGCACGAAGGTGTCCTCGACGCCCAGCGCGAAGTGCAGCGCGCCATCCTTGTGCCAAGACGTCATTTGATCCCCGTCGTCGCGATGCTCTCGATGAACCGCCGCTGCACCAGCAGGAACGCGACGACCAGCGGCAGGATCGCCACCAGCGCGCCGGCCATCATGACGCCGTACGGGACGATGCCGCCCGGCCCGGTCAGCAGCGTCAGCCCGGACGTGATGGTGCCCATTTCGCGTTCCGTGGTGAAGATCAGGGGCCACAGCAGGTCGTTCCAGTTGTTGACGAACGTGAAGATCGCCAAGGTCAGCAGCGCGGGGACGGCGTTGGGCAGCACGATGCTGCGGAAGATGCGCAACTCCGACGCGCCGTCGATGCGGGCGGCGTTGTCGAGGTCGCGCGGCAGCGCCAGGAAGAACTGCCGCAGGAAGAAGATGCCGAACGCGTCGGCGGCCCGCGGCGCGATGAGCCCGGCGAACGTGTTCACCCAGCCGAGGTCGCTGACCAGCTGGTACACCGGCACCAGAGTGGCCTGGAACGGGATCATCAGCGTCGCGATGATCGCGATCAGCAGCGTCCGCCGCCCGGTGAAGTCGATGCGGGCCAGCGCGTACGCCGCCAGCGAGTCGAAGACCAGCGCGAACGCCGTCACCCCGCCGGCGAACAGGAAGCTGTTCAGCACCAGCCGCGTGAACGGCAGCTCGTCGACGATGCGGGTTAGGTTGTCCAGTGTCCAGTCCTGCGGCAGCAGCGTGGGCGGGAACGCGTTCACCTCCGACACCGGCTTGAACGCGGTGAGCACGATGATGGCCAGTGGCAGCAGCACGGCCGCCGTCACCGCCAGCATGGCGACGGTGCCGAGGACGGTGCCGGGACGGACCCGCGCGGCGTTCACTGGGCGTCCTTCTCGCGGCGGCCGAAGAACACGAACTGGACGACGCTCAGCAGCAGCGTCGCGATCAGCAGTACGTACGACAGCGCCGACGCGAAGCCGAGCTCCAGCCGGCGGAAGCCGGACTCGTAGATCTCCATGACGATCGTCTGGGTGTTGCCGTACGGCCCGCCGCCGGTCATGACGTAGATCTGGTCGAACGCCTGCAGCGCCGCGATCATCGCGAACACCAGCACGAACGCCATCGTGTTGGACAGCAGCGGCAGCGTCACGTGCTGGAACCGCCGCCACACGCCCGCCCCGTCCACGCGGGCCGCCTCGTACAGCGTGCCGGGGATGTCCTGCAGCCCGGCCAGGAAGATCACCAGGTAGAAGCCGAAGTTCTTCCAGACGGCGACCAGCGCCACCGCCGGCATCGCCAGCTGCGGGTCCTCGAGGACGTTGCCCAGCTGGATGCCGAGGCCGCCGAGCCAGTGGTTGAGCAGCCCGACCTGCGGGTCGATCAGGTACGTCCACGCGTAGGCGGCGACCGCCAGCGACACCACGAACGGGATGAACAGCGCGGTGCGGAAGAACCCGCGGAACGGCAGCGCCGGGCTGTTCAACACCAGCGCCAGCGCCAGCGCCGCGATGACCGCCGTCGGCGTGAACAGCACCGTGTACCAGAGCGTGTTCTGAACAGCGTCGAACAGGTCGGGGTCGGTGAACACCTGGACGTAGTTGTCGAACCCGACCCACTCGGCCTCGCCGAAGCCGCTGGCGTCGGTGAACGACGTCCGCAGCGCCGACAGCATCGGCCAGCCGACGAAGACGACGAGGATGAGCAGGGCCGGGCCGAGGAACGCCAGCGCGGTGGCGGTGCGGCGGCCGGACCGGCCCCGTCCGGCCCGGGGCGCCACCCGCCGCCCGCCGAGTGGCGCGGGCGGCCGGTAGCGCCGTCGTGGTGCGGTGAGGGACACCAGACCTACCCGACGGCCGATTCGATCTCGGCCTGCGCCTCGGACAGCAGCCCGGCGATGTCCTCGCCGGCCATCGCGCGCTGGGTCAGCTCGTCGACGGCGGTGAGCACGTCGACGCTGTTCACCACGCCGGGCAGCAGCGGCCGGCCGAACTCGGCCTGCTCGGTGAGCGCGGCCACGACCGGGTTCTCGGCGACGGCGTCGGCGGGGACGTCGGTGCGCAGCGGCGGCCAGCCGGAGCCGAGCGACCACGTGACCGCGTTCTCGTCGTCGAGGAAGAAGCTGAAGAACCGCTCGGCGGCCTCGACGGCGTCGTCGCCGGCCTGCTCGGTGATGGCCAGCGAGACGCCGATGGCGGACGCGGCCTGCGCTTCGGGGCCGGCCGGGACCGGCGCGATGCCGTAGTCGATGCCGTTCTCCTCCGAGATCGACGCCATCCACGGCCCGCCCAGGTACATCGCGGCCTTGCCGCTGCTGAACAGGCCGTCGCCGGCGATGCCGTCGACGCCGGTCGGCGAGATCTTGTCGACCGCGATCGCCTGGTACCAGTACTCCAGCGTGGCGAGGTTCTCCGGCGAGTCGATGACGACGTCGGTGCCGCCGTCGACGATGTCGCCGCCGCCGCCGTAGAACAGGCTGGGCCAGACGCCGTTCGCGACCGTCGCGTGGTCCGGGATCGCGACGCCGTACTGCTCGGGCGTGCCGTCGCCGTTCTGGTCGATGGTGAGCGCGCGGGCCGTCTCGACCCAGTCGTCCCAGGTGGCCGGCGGCTCGGTGATGCCGGCGGCGGCGAACAGCGCCTTGTTGTAGAACATCGCCAGCGGGACGAAGCCGCTGGGGATGCCGTAGCGGGTGTCGTCGACGGTCACCATGTCGACCGCACCCGGGTTGAGCTCGGCGGTGTTGCTCTCGGGGTCGTCGTAGAACTCGTCCAGCTCGACGAACGCGCCGCGGTCGGCGTAGACGGGCAGCCGCTCGGCCGGCATCGCGACGATGTCGGGGCCGTTCCCGGCCGAGAGCGCCGGCAGCAGCGTGTCGTCGATGACGTCCCACGGGTTGATCTCGGTGCTGATCACGACCTCGTCCTGCGAGGCGTTGAAGTCGTCGACGAGCTGCTCGAGCACGTCACCGTCGGCCTCGGTGTACCCGTGCCAGAAGGTGAGCTCGACGGGGCCGCCGGCGGACGCGCCGCCGGAGTCGTCGTCGCTGCCGCAGGCGGTCAGACCGGCGGCCAGGACGAGGACGAGTCCCAAGGTGAGGCGGTTGCGTGTCATGTCCGGTCCTTCTCCACAGTGAGATGATCATGACCTTACAACGTTGTAAGACCCAGGATGGGGAACGCCGCGGAAGATGTCAAGCGGGCTCAGCCCTGTGACTGGAGGGCGCCTGTCGACTCGCGCTCGACGATCTCGAACGCCGAGCGCAGCTCGCGCCGAGGCTCGTCGGGGCCCTTCTCGATGCGTTCCAGCAGCACCTCGACGGCCAGCCGGGCGATCTCGCGCCGGCCGGGGTCGACGGTGCTCAGGCTGGGCAGCGAGTACTTGCCCTCGTCGACGTCGTCGAAGCCGATGATCGCAACGTCGCCCGGCACCCTGATGCCCTGCTCCTGCATGACCCGCAGCGCGCCGAGCGCCAGCTCGTCGTTGAGCGCGAAGACCGCGTCGAACTCGACGCCGCGCTGCAGCAGCGCCCGCATGGCCTCGGCGCCGTTGAAGCGGTGCCACGGCCCGGCGTCGACGACCAGCGCCTCGTCGTAGGCCAGGCCGCGCGCCTCGAGCGCCGCGCGGTAGCCGCTCAGCCGCAGCCCGGCCGAGCCGATGACCTCGCCCTCGTGCGCGCCCAGCGCGGCGATGCGCCGGCGGCCGAGAGCGAGCAGGTGGTCGGTGGCGGCGCGGGCGGCGTCGACGTTCTCCATCGTCACGTGGTCGACCGGGCCGTCGAAGATGCGCTCGCCCAGCAGCACCAGCGGGAAGTCGACGGTGAGCAGGCCGCGGTCGGCGTTGCTCAGGCCGAGCGGGCTGAACAGCAGCCCGTCGGTCAGCTGCCGCCGCGACCCGGACAGCACGTCCAGCTCGCGCCGGCGGTCACCGCCGGTCTGCTCGATGACGACCACGACGTCGCGCTTCTCGGCCGCCGTGATGACCTCGTCGGCCAGTTCGGCGAAGTAGGCCAGGCTCAGCTCGGGGACCGCGAGGCCGATGGCGCCGGTGCGGCCGGAGCGCAGGCTGCGCGCCTGGCGGTTCGGCCGGTAGCCCAGTTCGTCGATGGCGGCCTGCACCTTGGCGCGCGTGGCGTCGGCGACATACGGATGGTCGTTGACGACGTTCGACACGGTCTTGAACGACACGCCCGCGAGCCGGGCGACGTCACGCAGCGTCGCTGTCATGGACACACGGTAGCCGTTGACACGAGCGCTGACCCAACTCTAGGGTGCTGATCACACCGGTGTTACAACGTTGTATGAGCAGGTGACCTTACAACGTTGCATGACTGTGCCCGCCCCGTCAGAGGAGAGTCATGTCCACCGAAGTCCGCAGCCCACGCCGCCGTGCGCTGGCCGCCCTCGCCGCCGTCGCCGCACTGGCCTCGGCCGCCCTGGCCGCAGCGCCCGACCCCGCCGCCACCGCCGTCACGACCGGCAACGGCGCCCTCGTCTATTCCCCCGCCGCCGGAACGTCCTTCGACCCCGAGGGCAACCGGCCGGTCGGCACCACCTACGCCAAGGTCATCACGCTCAAGCACAACGGCTCCGCCAACGGCACCCAGCTGGTGACGTTCGACCAGCTGGTGCTGGTCGGCGGCGTGCAGGTCTACCCCATCCACCGCAGCACCAACGACGGCACCAGCTGGAGCAAGATCGCCGACGTCGCGCCCAGCGCCACCTTCCCCACGCTGACCCGCACCGCGCAGCCGTTCCTGTACGAGCTGCCGCAGCAGGTCGGCTCGCTGCCGGCCGGCACGATCCTGCTGTCCGGGATGATCATGCCGGCCGACCGGTCCAGCAGCCGGCTGGTCGTGTACAAAAGCCAGGATCGCGGCGTCACGTGGTCCTTCCTGAGCACCATCGACACCGGCGGGCCGGCGGTCTACGACCCCAGCCCGACATCGACCACCACCACCGTCTGGGAGCCGGCGCTGGCCGTCGACGGCCAGGGCGGGCTGGTCGCCTACTTCTCCGACGAGCGGCAGAAGGCGAACGGCGTGCTGCAGGCGGTGTCGTACCGGCGCTCCACCGACGGCGGGCAGACCTGGGGCCCGCTGGTCAACGTCTCGGCGCCGCCGAACAGCAGCGACCGGCCGGGGATGATCACCGTCACGAAGCTGCCCGACGGCCGCTACTTGGCCACGTTCGAGGTGGTGAACCGGCCGAGCCTGAGCCAGAACACCGCGCCCGCCTACTACAAGATCTCCCCCGACGGCCTGAACTGGAGCCCGGAGTCCAGCATCGGCACGCCGATCCGGCTGGCCGACGGCCGCGGCATCGGGTCGTCGCCGTTCGTTCGATGGGTGCCCGGCGGCGGGCCCAACGGCATGGTCATCGTGTCGTCGAAGTGGTCGCTGGACGCGAGCGGCAACATCAACACCGGCCAGCACTTCTACGTCAACTACAACCTCGGCGAGGGTCCGTGGGAGCGGCTGCCGTACGCCGTCACCTACGACTCCACCGACACCCAGGGCGGCGCGTTCAGCGGCTTCGCGCAGGGCCTCCACACCAGCGTCGACGGCCGCACGCTCGTGCACGCCACCAACGTCGAGAACCCGTCGACCACCTACAACGACGTCCGCGTCGGCACCATCCCGCTGGACGCCCAGCAGTACGAGGCCGAACGGGCCGCCCGGGTGGACGCGTCCCTCGTCACCCACCACGACGCGTCCAACGGGCAGAAGGTCGGCAACATCAACAACGCGGGCAGCTCGGTGACGTTCACCGTCCGGGTGCCGGCCGCCGGGTCGTACCGGCTGAACGTGCGCTACGCCAACGGGATGGGCAGCACCAGCACCCACTCCGTCAGCGTCGACGGCGGGTCGGCCACCGCCATCTCCTACCCGCCGACGGTCGACTGGGGCCGCTATCTGTGGGCGCAGCAGACGGTGAACCTCAACGCCGGCGTCAACACGATCACCTTCACCAAGGCGACCTCGTTCGCCGAGCTCGACGTGCTGCACGTCTACCGGACGTCGGCGCCGCTGGACCCGCAGTTCCGCGTCGTCAACCGGACCAGCGGCAAGTTCCTGGAGATCCTGTCGGCGCTGACGACCGACGGCGCCGGTGCCGGTCAGTGGGGCGATACCAACCACGCCACCCAGGTGTGGAACCTGCGCACCGTCGCCGGCGGCGTCCAGCTGGCCAACGCGAACAGCGGGAAGCTGCTGGAGATCCCCGGCGCCGCGTTGGGTGACGGCGTCCAGGCCGCGCAGTGGGGGCCGACCGGCCACGCCACGCAGACCTGGGTGCCGACGCTGCTCAGCGGCGGCTGGTGGCGCCTGGCCAACGCCAACAGCGGCAAGAGCCTCGAGATCGCCGGCAGCTCCACCGCCGACGGCGCCGTCGCCCAGCAGTGGACGAGCGGCTCCTGCCAGTGCCAGCAGTGGCGGCTGAGGCGCGAGGGCATCCAGTAGGCTGCTGCGCCCGAACGGCAGTGGTTGGCGGTTTGGTGGTGCTCTGGCACCACCAAACCGCCAACCATTCACGCGTGGGGATATCTCCAGGACGACGGGGTGCACCTCGGCCAGCGCGGCCGCCCGTCAGCGGGCGGCGCCGCCTCGGCGCTTGTTCCAGATGTCGAACGCGACCGCGAGCATGAGCACCAGGCCCTTCACGACCGACTGCACCGACTGGTCGACGCCCATGAGCTGCATGCCGTTGCTCATGACGGCCATGATCAGGCCGCCGACCATCGCGCCGACGACGGTGCCGACGCCACCCGTCACCGCCGCGCCGCCGATGAACGCCGCCGCGATGGCGTCCAGCTCGAACATCGTCCCGGCGCCTGGCTGGGCGCCGTTGGACCGGGACGAGTAGATGACGCCGGCGACGCCGGACAGGAAGCCCATGTTGACGAAGATCCAGAAGTTCACCGCCCGCACCCGCACGCCGGACAGCAGCGCCGCGGACAGGTTGCCGCCGATCGCGTAGACCTGCCGGCCGAACACCGTCTGCTTGGTGACGACGGCGTACGCGATGACCAGCACGCCGAGGATGATCAGCACGATCGGCAGGCCGCGGGCGTGCGCGAGCTGCCAGGCGAAATACATGACGACGGCGCCGACGGCCAGCACGCGGGCGACGAACAGCGGGAACGACTCCACCGGCTGGCGGTAGCGGATCCGCGCGACGCGCGTGCGGAACCCGCTGACGGCGTAGCCGGCCACCGCGAACGCACCGATGAACAGCGTGAACGCGTCGTAGCCCTGCCCGCCGAACAGGCCGTTGAGGAAGCCGCTGGCGACCCGCTGGTACTCCGAGGGGAACGGCGACAGCGAGATGTTGTCCAGCACCTGGAGGGTCAGACCGCGGAACAGCAGCATGCCGGCCAGCGTCACGATGAACGCCGGGATGCCGACGTAGGCGACCCAGAACCCGTGCCAGGCGCCGACGGCGAGGCCGACCAGCAGCGCGGCCAGGATGCCGATCCACCACGCGTAGCCCTGCTCGATCACCAGCACCGCCGACACCGCGCCGGTCAGGGCCACCACCGACCCGACGGACAGGTCGATGTGCCCGGCGATGATGACGATCACCATCCCGATGGCCAGCACCAGGATGTAGGAGTACTGCAGCACGATGTTGGTGATGTTGCCGGGGCTGAGCAGCACGCCGTCGGTCAGGATCGCGAACAGCGCGACGATCACCACGAACGCGACGTAGATGCCGCTCTGGCGCACGTTGCGGGTCACCAGCGTGCGCAGGTTGCTGGTGCCGGTGTGCAGGGCGGCGGCCTGGGCGCTCTCCGGCTCGGCGCGGTCGCCGCGCTCGCCGGCCGGCGGCCGCTGGGTGCTCGTCATGCGACGCCCTCCCTGTCCTTGGTCATCAGTGCCATGAGGTTCTCCTGGGTCGCCTCGCCGACCGGCAGCTCGCCGGTGAGCCGGCCCGCGGCCAGCGTGTAGATGCGGTCGCAGACGCCGAGCAGCTCGGGCAGCTCGGACGAGATGACGAGGACCCCTTTCCCGGCCGCCACCAGCCGGTTGATGATCGTGTAGATCTCGTACTTGGCGCCGACGTCGATGCCGCGGGTCGGCTCGTCCAGGATCAGCACGTCCGGGTCGGCGAACAGCCACTTGGCCAGCACGACCTTCTGCTGGTTGCCGCCCGACAGCGTGCCGACGGAGGTCATCACGCTGGGCGCGCGGATACCGAGGTAGGACCGGCTCTCCTCGGCGACCCGGATCTCTTCGTTGCCGTCCACCCAGCCGTGGCTGGCCAGCTTGCGCAGCGCCGCCGCGGAGATGTTGCGGCGGACGTCCTCGATGAGGTTGAGGCCGTACTTCTTGCGGTCCTCGGTGGCGTAGGCGATGCCGTTGTCGATCGCCTCTGCCACCGACCGCGCGCGCACCTCACGGCCGCGCACGTACAGCCGGCCGCTGACGTCGCGCCCGTAGGACCGTCCGAACACGCTCATCGCCAGCTCGGTGCGCCCGGCGCCCATCAGCCCGGCGATGCCGACGACCTCGCCGGCCCGCACCCGCAGGCTGACGTCGTCGACCACCTTGCGGTCCTGGGTGGGGTGCCAGACGGTCCAGTCCTCGACCCGCAGCACCTCGTCGCCCGGTTCGCTGACGCGGTCGGGGTAGAAGCTCTCCAGGTCGCGGCCGACCATGCCGCGGATGATCCGCTCCTGCGAGACGTCCCCGTCACCGGCCCGCAGGGTCTCGACGGTGCGGCCGTCGCGCAGCACCGTGATGGCGTCGGCGATGGACGTCACCTCGGCCAGCTTGTGCGAGATGAGGATGCAGGTGATGCCCTGGTCGCGCAGCCGGCGCAGCAGGTCGAGCAGGTGCGCGGAGTCGGTGTCGTTGAGCGCGGCGGTCGGCTCGTCCAGGATCAGCAGCCGCACCTCCTTCGACAGCGCCTTGGCGATCTCGACCAGCTGCTGCTTGCCGACGCCGAGCTGCGCGACCGGGGTGACCGGGATCTCGTCCAGACCGACCGAGGCGAGCAGCGCGGCGGCCTCGGCGTTGGTGCGGTTCCAGTCGATCAGCCCGCCCCGGCCGCGGCGCTCGTTGCCGAGGAAGACGTTCTCGGCGACCGACAGGTGCGGCACCAGCGCCAGCTCCTGGTGGATGATCACGACGCCGACGGCCTCGCTGTCGCGGATGCCGTGGAACCGCGCCGGCGCGGTCCCGTCGAGCACGATGTCGCCGTCGTACGAGCCGGCCGGGTGCACCCCGGACAGCACCTTCATCAGCGTCGACTTGCCGGCGCCGTTCTCGCCGCAGATCGCGTGGATCTCACCGCGCCGCACCACCAGCGAGACGTCCTCGAGCGCCGTCACGCCGGGGAAGGTCTTGGTGATGCCGCGCATCTCCAGGATCGTGTCGCTCATCGCCGCGCCCTCACCCGTCCGTCTGGCCGGCGGCGACCTCCTCGGCCGTGTAGTAGCCGGAGTCGACGAGGATCGGCGCGATGTCGTCGGCATACACGGTCTCGACCGGCAGCAGGTACGACGGGACCACCTTGACGCCGTTGTCGTACGTCTCGGTGTCGTTGGCCTCGGGCTCCTCGCCGGCCAGGAACGCCTCCGCCGCGGCGACGGCCTGCTCGGCCAGCAGCCGGGTGTCCTTGAAGATGGTGGAGTTCTGCACGCCGTCGGCGATCAGCTTCACCGACGCGATCTCCGCGTCCTGTCCCGTCACCACCGCCATCGGGCTCGCGGCGGCGCCATAGCCGGCGTTCTGCAGCGCCGTGATGATGCCGCGCGACAGCCCGTCGAACGGCGACAGCACGCCGTCGACCCGCGAGCCGTCGCTGTAGCTGGCCGTCAGCAGGTCCTCCATGCGCCGCTGCGCGGTCTCCTGCTGCCAGCGCAGAATGGCGACCTGCTCGATGTCGAGCTGGCCGGACTTCACCACCAGCGAGCCGTCGTCGATGAACGGCTGCAAGGTGTCCATCGCGCCGTCGAAGAAGAAGTGCGCGTTGTTGTCGTCCAGCGAACCGGCGAACAACTCGATGTTGAACGGCCCGGCCGCGTCGCCCGGCTGCCCGTCGGCGGTCTGCAGGCCCAGCCCGGTGAGCAGCGCCTCGGCCTGGGCGACGCCGACGCGGTAGTTGTCGAAGCTGACGTAGAAGTCGACGTTCTCGCTGTCGCGGATCAGCCGGTCGTAGGCGATGACCGGGATGTCGGCGTCGGCGGCCGCCTGCAGCTGGCTGCTCAGCGCCGTGCCGTCGATGGCGGCGATGATCAGGACGTCCGCGCCCTGGGTGATCATCTGGTCCACCTGCTGCGACTGCGTCGGGATGTCGTCGTTCGCGTACTGCAGGTCGACCTGGTAGCCCAGCTCCTCGAGCTGCTCCTCCACCGAGTCGCCGTCGGCGATCCACCGCTCCGACGTCTGGGTCGGCATCGAGACGCCGATCGTGCGCTCCTCCGGCGCCGCCGACCCGTCGTCCTCGCCGCCCGCGCCCTCACCGCCGCACGCCACCAGCGTCAGGGCCAGCAACGCGCCTCCGACCAGCGCTTTGACTCGTGTCTTCACTAGGCCCCTCCCTTGCGGAAACGGGCCGCTCGACCCGTCAATGGATCACGTCCGGAATATGCCGTTTGTGAACGTTAACAGCAGTTTCGCGACAGGGCTGTCACGATCCGATAACAGGCTTGTCGGAAGTGGTTCGGACCTCCCGTGAGTCGAATTTCACACGTCGCCGGCGCAGCCCCGGCGGGCGGTTGTATCTAGGGTCGGCCTCATGCCGGCCGCGCGCGGTGCCGCCGCGGCCGAGCCGCCGCCGGGCGGGTACCGACGGGGCTCGGCCGGCTACCGGCGGGCCAGTGCGGCGGCCTTCCTCGCCGGCGCCGGCACGTTCGCCCTGCTGTACGGGGCACAGGCGCTGCTCCCCCAGCTCTCCGACGCGTTCGACGTCTCGGCCGCGACCGCCAGCCTGGCGCTGTCCGCGGCGACGGGCGCGATCGCGGTGTCGCTGCTGCCGATGAGTGCGGCGTCGGCGCGGTGGGGCACGTCGCGGGTCATCACGGTGTCGCTGGCTGCTGCGACGGTGCTCGCCCTGCTGGTGCCGCTGGCGCCGTCGTTCCCGGTGCTGCTGGTGCTGCGGGCGGCGCAAGGTGTCGCGATGGCGGGCGTGCCCGCGCTGGCGATCGCCTACCTCGGGCGCATCATCCACCCGTCCGCGCTGGGCGGCGCCGTCGGGCTGCTCGTCGCCGGCAACACGATGGGCGGGCTGTCCGGGCGGCTCATCGCCGCGGCGGTATCGGACCTGCTCGGCTGGCGGCCCGCGTTCGCCGTCACGGCGGTGTTCGCGACGGCCTGCCTGGCGGCGTTCTGGTGGCTGCTGCCGACCCGCGAGACCGGCCCCGAGACCGGCCCCGAGACCGGCCGCGAGCGGCGGCGCGGCGCCGAGGTGGCCGCGCCGCGCTACGTGGCCGAGCAGCTGCGCGACCCGGTACTGCTGCGGCTGTTCGGGCTGAGCTTCGTGCTGATGGCGGCGTTCGTGACGGTGTACAACTACCTGCCCTACCGGCTGCTGGCCGCGCCGTTCGCGCTGTCGGCCACCGCGGTCGGCCTGGTCTTCCTGGCCTACGTCCCCGGTTCGGTGTCGGCGGGCGTGGCCGGGCGGCTCGGCGACCGGCTGGGCCGGCGGGCGGTGCTGTGGGCGAGCGTGCTGCTCGCGCAGCTGGCAATCCTGCTGACCTGGCCCGACCTGCTCGGTTGCGTCGTCGCCGGGCTGGTGCTGTTCACCGTCGGCTTCTTCGGCGCGCACGCCACCGCCAGCACCGCCGTCACGCATCGCGCCGTCCGGGGCCGGGCCCAGGCGTCCGCGCTGTACCTGACCGCGTACTACGCCGGCAGCAGCCTCGGCGGGTCGCTGAGCGGGCTGGCCTTCGCGGCGTACGGCTGGACCGGCATCGTCGGCTTCGTCACCTGCGCGATCCTGCTCGCGTCGTGGCTGGTCTCCGGCGTGTGGGCGAAGCGCCGCTAGACTCCCCGGCCACAGCCGCGACGTCGGGCAGGAGGCCGGGTGGACGCTCACGCGGTGCGCCGCCGCACGGTGCTGGCCGCCGCGGCCGGGACGGCGCTGCTCGGCGCGTGCTCGTCGAGCCGGACCGAGTACGACGTCGAGCTGCGGCTGGCGACCGGGCCGGCCGGCGCCGTGTACCGGCGCATCGGCGGTGCGCTGGCTGAGCGGATCACCGCCCGCGTGCCCGGCGCGCGGGTCACGACGGTGCCCAGCGGCGCGTCCACCGACAACATCCGGATGCTGCTCGACGCCGAGGTCGAGCTGGGCCTGACCAGCCTCGACGCCGTCTTCCCGGCCGGCAGCGACGAGTCGCCCGCGGGGCTGTCGGCGCTGTGCCGGCTGTACGACAGCCACCTGCACCTCGTGGTGCTGGCGGACTCCCCCGTGACGGCGCTGGCCGGCCTCGCCGGTGCCCGGGTGGGCCTCGGCGCCCGCGACTCGGGTACCGAGTTCACGTCGCGGCGGCTGCTGTCGCTGAGCGGCGTCGACGTGGCCGGCTCCAACAACCCGCAGGCCGTCTCGGCGCAGGAGCTGGTCCGCGGCGACCTGGACGCCATGTTCTCGCTCAGCGGCGTGCCCACCCCGGCCGTCAGCCAGCTCGCCGCGACCCGGCCGATCCGGCTGGTCCCGCTGGACCGCGAGGCCGGCGCGCTGGCCCAGACCTACCCCGGCCCGTACGTGCCGGCCGCGATCCCGTCGACCGCCTACGACGGCGTGCCCGCCACCGGCACCGTCGCCGTCCCCAACATCCTGCTGGTCCGCGACGACGTCCCGGCGGACCTCGTCGAGGCGATCACCGAGACGATCTTCACCGACACCGAGGCCCTCGCCACCGACGGCGACCGCGCCGACGCCACCGCCGAACCCGTCCCCGAGGCGTGGCAGATCAACGTCCGCACCGGCATCTCCACCGGCCCGGTACCCCTGCACCCCGGCGCCGCCGCCTGGTTCCGCAACCAGAAACGCTGACCCCCACGCCGAGTTGATCATGGAGAAGGTCGGCTCAAACCGCCGCCAGAGGTGGACGTGGGCTGGGTGAACGTGCGCCGGGCCGACGTGCGCCGGTTCGTGCCGTAGGCCGTCCCCCTGCTGCCCATTTCTTAGCCGCAGCTATCAGGGGGACGGGGGAAGTGCGGGCACAGCCCGCCGGATTCGCGCCGTTCGCCTGGCTCTGCACCATTGGCTTCCTGGGTGTGAGGCGCGTCCTGGGTCTCACGCGCGCCGAACACCCGTATCGAGCCCGAAACCGCGCCTCACACCCAGGACGCGCCTCACACCCAGGTTGGTGAACGCCGGGGTCCTGGTCTGCCGGCACGTCCTGGTCCCCAGTCACGCCACCAGCCCCGAATCCGCCGTTTCGCGTCACGGCAGACCACGACGTCACACCAGACCAGGACCCGCCCGGTCGTCCTCCATAGCGACAGTCGTCCTCGATGGCACAAACCGTCCTCGACACACCCAGACCACGGCCCCCGATATCGAAGACGACCGCCACCATCCGGGGGACGGGGAGGAACCGGGCACAGCCCGGACCATTCGTGCCGTTCGCCCTGATTCAGTGTGCCGTTGGTGGTTCGGGGGCGACGGGCAGGGCGACCACGGCGGCGAGGCCGTTGCCGCCGTCGCCGCGCGGGAGGCCGTCGTCGAGCCGCAGCTCTCCCCCGGCCCGGGCCACCAGCTCCGCGCAGATCGCCAGCCCCAGGCCGGTGCCGGGCACGTTCTGGTGCCGGGGCGCGCGCCAGAAGCGGCGCAGCGCCTGCTCGCGGTCGGCGGGGTCGATGCCGCGCCCGTCGTCGCGGACGACGACCTCGACGAGCCCCGACGGGCCGGCCGGGCGCGCCGCCACCTCGACCACCGACGCGTCGGAGAGCCGCATCGCGTTGCTGATCAGCTCGTCGAGGATGCTGCCCAGCCCGCCCGGCGGCTCGAGCAGCAGCAGCCCGGGCGTGACGTCCACCCGCAGCGACTGGCCCTCGACGGAGGTCAGCGCGCGCCACCGGTCGACCCGGGTCTCGAGCAGGGTGTCGAGGTCGACCGGCTCGGCGGTGCGCATGCTCTCCATCCGGGCGCTGGCCAGCAGCGCGTTGAGCATCCGGTGCATGGCCCGCAGCTCGTCGACGGCGACGTCGTGCGCCTGCCGGCCGCCGTCGCCGCTCAGGTGCGGACGCAGGCTCTCGACGACCAGGCGCAGGCTGGTCAGCGGGTTGCGCAGCTGGTGCGACGCGTCGGCGACGAAGGCCCGTTGCCGCTCGACGGAGTGCTCGACGGCGTCCATCATCGTGTTGAACGAGCCGGCCAGCCGGCGCAGCTCGACCGGGCCGCCGCCGGCGTCGACCCTGATGGTGAGGTCGCCGCGGGAGATGCCGGCCGTCGCGGTGTCCAGCTCGCGCACCGGCCGCAGGATCCAGCTCGACACCGGCCAGGCCACCGCCACCAGCGCGAGTAGCGGCAGCAGCCCGATGCCGGCCAGCTGCGCCCAGCGGGTGACGATGCGCTCGCGGGTGCGGTCGAGGTCGGAGACCGTGACGACGACGCCCACCACCTCGCTGTCGCGGCCGACCGGCTCGGCCACGACCAGCCGGGAGTCCTGCCAGGGCCAGATGTCGCGCGACGGCTCGGACCGGGCGCCGGCCAGCGCCGCCTGGATGATGGTGTCGCTGTCGCCGCGGGCCGCGGCGAACTGCTCCTCGGCGCCGAGGATGACGGCGCCGTCGGTGGCGATCAGGGCGCCGGCGATGCCGTAGAGCTCGTGGTAGCGCTCCAGCTCCTGGTCCAGCGCCTCGGTGCGGCTGCCGGACAGCGCGGTCTCGGCCAGCGACGCGAACCGGCCGGCGTCGTTGAGGCGGTCGACGTAGGTCTCCTGCAGCTCGCGCTCGGCGACGGTGATGCCCAGCGGCACGCCGAGCGCGCCGACCAGGAGCACCGCGAGCGGGACGAGGACGGCCAGGAGACGGTGGCGCACGCGTTAGCCGATCAGCTCCGGCTGGTCGGCCACGCGCTCGGCCAGCAGGCGGTAGCCGACGCCGCGGATGGTGCGGATGGGCACGCCGGGCCCGAGCTTCCCGCGCAGCGCGGCGATGTGGGTGTCGAGGGTGCGGGTGGACGCCTCCCAGGACACGCCCCAGATCTGGTCGAGAATGACGTCGCGGCTGACGACGTTCGGCGCCCGCCGGGCCAGCAGGACGAGCAGCTCGAACTCCTTGCGGGTGAGCACCACGCGCGCGTCGTGCACCGTCACCTCGCGGGTGCCGGGGTCGATGCGCATGCCGGCCAGCTCGAGCGGCTGGTCCGGGTGGGTCTGCGCGCGGGCGGCCCGGGTGCGGCGCAGGACGGCGTCGATGCGGGCCAGCAGCTCGGGCACCCCGAACGGCTTGACGATGTAGTCGTCGGCGCCGGTGCGCAGGCCGCGGACCCGCTCGTGCTCCTCGGACCGGGCCGTGACGGCGATGACGGCGGTCTCGGGCTGGTCGCGCAGCTGCCGGATGACGTCCAGGCCGTCGCCGTCGGGCAGCCCGAGGTCGACGAGCACGACGTCGGCGGGCTCGGCGCGCACGGCATCGGCCGCCGTGGCCACCCGGTGGACGTCGAAGCCGGCCTGGGTCAGGACGGTGACGAGTCCCCGCGCCACGCGGTCGTCATCTTCGACGACGGTGATCCGCATACCCGTGCATCTTACGGATTCCCGGCGGCTGTATCCGGGTCCGGATTTTCTTCAGATTTCTCTGACACAACGCCAGCGCATTCTTGCCAAGAATGGTCGCCCACAACCCCCGACGCTGACGAGGAGGTCAGGTCGATGACGACCCTCAGGAAGCCCGCGGTGCGCCTGTTCGCCGCCGTCGCCGCCGTGTCGCTCGCGGCGGCCTGCGCGGAGGACGGCGACACGGGCGACGGCGGTGGCGGTGGCGACGCCGCCGGCTACCCGGACCAGAGCATCACCTTCGTCGTCCCGTTCAGCGCGGGCGGGCCGACGGACACCGTCACGCGGTTGATCGCCGAGCCGATATCGGAGGAGCTGGGCGTGCAGATCGTCGTCCAGAACGTCGAGGGCGCCGGCGGCACCGTCGGCGCCGGCGAGGTCGCCAACGCCGAGTCCGACGGTTACACCGTCCTGATGCACCACATCGGCATGTCGACCGCGCCCGCGCTCTACCAGGACCTCGGTTTCGACCCGCTCGAAGACTTCGAGATGATCGGCCTGGTCACCGACGTCCCGATGACGATCGTCGCCCGTAACGACTTCGAGCCGGAGACGCTCGAGGACCTCATCGACCACGTCTCCGACAACGCCGACTCCGTCACGCTGGCCAACGCCGGCATCGGCGCGGCGTCGCACCTGTGCGGGCTGCTGTTCCAGGACGCGATCGGCGTGACGGTGCAGGAGGTGCCGTACGAGGGCACCGGCCCGGCGCTCACCGACCTCGTCGGCGGGCAGGTCGACTTCATGTGCGACCAGACCACGAACACGTCCGGCCAGATCGCGGCCGGCGAGGTGAAGGCGTATGCCGTCACGACGCCGGAGCGGGTCGCGAGCCTGCCCGACCTGCCGACGACCGAGGAGGCCGGGCTGCCGGAGCTGGAGATCAGCGTCTGGCACGGCCTGTACGTGCCGGCCGGGACGCCGGAGGAGATCGTCACGCAGCTGTCCGACGCGCTGAAGGTGGCGCTGGCCGACCAGGGTGTCATCGACCAGCTGGCCGACCTCGGCACCGCGCCGGTGCCCGAGGCGGACGCCACGCCGGATGCGCACCGGGCCCGGCTCGAGGAGCAGATCGAGAGCTGGGGGCAGGTCATCGCCGACGCCGGCGTCGAGCAGTCCTGACCCCGTCCGAGCAGGTGGGCGGCCCGGTCCGCGAGCGGGCCACCCACCGTCCTACTTCCCTGTCGCCCTGGAGGTGAACGCGGTGGAGCGTCATCGATCCGGCCCGGACATCCTGGCCGGCGCGATCTTCGCCGGCATCGGCCTGATCTTCGTGGTGGCCTCGCTCGACTACGAGCTGGGCACGCCGTTGCGCATGGGGCCCGGCTACTTCCCGCTCGTGGTCGGCGGCATCCTCGCCCTGCTCGGGCTCGGCGTCGTCGCCAAGGGCCTGCTGGCCGGCGAGGACATCTCGTGGGGTGCCGTGCCGTGGCGGTCGGTGGTGATGATCGTGGCCGCGCTGGTGTTCTTCGGCCTCACCGTGCGCCGGGCCGGGTTCCTGCCCGCGGTCTTCGTGACGGCGCTGCTCACCGCGCTGGCCAGCTACCGGATCAAGCCGTTGACGGCGGTCGCGGTCGCCGCCGGGCTCACCGGGCTGAGCACGCTCATCTTCGTCGTCGGCCTGCAGCTGCGCCTGCCCCTGTTCGGGCCCTGGCTCACGTTCTAGGGGGTGTGCATGGACCTGCTGGACAACCTCGCGCTCGGCCTCGAGACCGCGTTCCAGCTCGAGAACGTCCTGTACTGCCTGCTCGGCGTCGTGCTGGGGACGGCGGTCGGCGTCCTGCCCGGCATCGGCCCGACGGCGACGATCGCGATGCTGCTGCCCATCACGTTCAGCCTGGAGCCGGTGCCCGCGCTGATCATGCTGGCCGGCATCTACTACGGGGCGCAGTACGGCGGCTCGACGACGGCCATCCTCATCAACCTGCCCGGTGAGTCCTCGGCCGCCGTCACCGCGATCGACGGCCACGAGATGGCCAGGCAGGGACGAGCCGGCCCGGCCCTGGCTGCCGCCGCGCTGGGTTCGTTCTTCGCCGGCACGGTCGCGACGGTCGTGCTGGCGGTGTTCGCGCCGCCGCTGGCGCGCGCGGCGCTGCAGTTCGGGTCGGCGGAGTACTTCTCACTGGTCGTGTTGGGCCTGATCGCCTCGATCGCGCTGGCCCGCGGCTCGACGCTGAAGGCGCTGGCGATGATCACGCTGGGCGTGCTGCTCGGGACCGTCGGGCAGGACATCTACACGGGGACGCCGCGGTTCACGATGGGCGCACGCGAGCTCTTCGGCGGCCTGGACTTCGTCTCCGTCGCCGTCGGTGTCTTCGGCGTGGCGGAGATCCTGCGCAACCTCGAGAACGAGAAGACGCGGACGGCGCTGGTCCGGCGCGTCAGCGGCCTGTGGCCCAGCCGCGAGGACCTTCGCCGCATCGTGGGGCCGGTCCTGCGCGGGACGGGACTGGGCTCGCTGCTGGGCGTGCTGCCGGGCGGCGGCCACGTGCTGGCCGCGTTCGCGTCGTACTCGGTGGAGAAGCGGATCTCGAAGACGCCGGAGCGCTTCGGCCGCGGCGCGATCGAGGGCGTGGCGGCACCGGAGTCGGCGAACAACGCCGCGGCGCAGACGTCGTTCATCCCGCTGCTGACCCTGGGCCTGCCGGCGCATCCGGTGATGGCGCTGATGATCGGCGCGTTCATCGTGCAGGGCATCACGCCCGGGCCCAACGTCATCGACGAGCAGCCGGCGCTGTTCTGGGGCCTGATCGCGTCGATGTGGATCGGGAACCTGCTGCTGGTCATGCTGAACCTGCCGCTGATCGGGCTCTGGGTGCGGATGCTGGCGATCCCGTACCAGTGGCTGTTCCCGGCGATCGTCGTGTTCGCCGCCATCGGCACCTTCTCGCTGGACTTCAACGCCTTCGACGTCTACGCGGTCGCGGTGTTCGGGGTGCTGGGGTACGTCCTGATCAAGTGCGGCTGCGAGCCGGCTCCGCTGCTGCTGGGGTTCGTGCTCGGTCCGCTGCTGGAGGAGCACCTGCGCCGCGCGCTGATCATCTCCCGCGGCGATCCCTCGGTGTTCGTCACCCGCCCGATCTCGGCGGTGCTGCTGGCCCTCGCCCTCGGCGCCCTGGTAGTCGCCGTGCTGCCCGCCATCCGCCGCAAGCGGGAAGAAGTCTTTGTCGAGGACGACTGACACCGCCGCCGGTAGTCTCGGGGCTGTGCCCGAGTCGGAGGTTTTCGTCCGTCTGCTGGGCGGCCCGGTCGAGGTGCTCCAGGGCACGGAGCGCGTCGCGTTGGCCCGCCGCCCGGCCGCGGTGCTGGCCGCGCTCGCGTTGCGGTTGAACGTGCCGGTGTCCTACGGCGTGATCGCGGAGTTGTTGTGGTCGCCCGACGAGTTGCCGGCCAGCCCGCGCCGGGCGATCCAGACCTACGCCTCCCGGCTGCGGGAAGTGATCGGGCGCGACGCGGTCGTCGCCCATGGGGACGGGTTGCGGCTGCAGCTGGACCCGGACCGGGTCGACCTGTACCGGTTCCGCCGTCTCGTCGACACCGACACCGGATCGCCACGCGAGGAACTCGACGCGTTGAGCCAGGCTCTCGATTTGTGGACCGGGGCTCCGCTGTCCGGGCTGGGGGTGGACCAGCTCGCCGAGGTCGAACGGCCGGCGCTGCTCGACGAGATCCTCAACGTCGCCGAACGGCGCAACGAGCTGCGGCTGCGCCTGGGCGACCTCGACGAGGCGTTCATCGCGTCGCTGCGCCGCCTCACCGCGGAGCATCCGTGGCGCGAACGGACCTGGTGCCACCTGATGCTGGCGCTGTATCGCACCGGCCGCCAAGGCGAGGCACTCTCGACGTTCACCGACCTGGTCGGTGTGCTGCGCGACGGCCTGGGCATCGACCCCGGCGCCGAGGCCACCCAGCTGCACCAGCGGATGCTCGCCGCCGACCCGGACCTGCTCGACCCGACACCCCCGGCGACGGCGGGAGCCGGACCGGTGGCCGAGCCGCCCGCCCAGTTGCCGGCCGGCTCCCCCGCGTTCGTCGGCCGCCGCCGCGAACTGGCCGAGCTGGCGGCGCTGCTGGACCGCCCCGCCGACCGGGTCCGCGTCGCCGTCGTGTCCGGACCCGCCGGCGTCGGCAAGACCACCACCGTGATCGAGGCCGCCCACCGGGCCCGCGCCCGCTTCCCCGACGGGCAGCTCTACACCGCCGGCAGCAACAGCGGCACCGCCGTGCCGGCCCGCGACCTGCTCGGCACCTTCCTGCGCGACCTCGGCACCACGAGCGCGGACATCCCCGCCTCACTGGCCGACCGCGCCGCCCTGTTCCGCTCCCTCTGCGCCAGACGGCGGCTGCTGATCGTCATCGACGACGCCCACTCCGCCGACCAGATCACCGACCTGCTGCCCGGCGCCGGCGACTGCGCCGTGCTGGTCACCAGCCGCCGCCGCATCGCCGTCCCGGCCAACCTCACCCTCGACCTCGACACCATCACCACCGCCGAATCACACGAACTACTCGCCACCCTGGCCGGCGCCGCCCGACTGGCCGCCGAACCCGACGCCACCGCCGCCATCATCCACGCCTGCGCCGGCTCCCCGCTGGCGCTGCACATCATCGGCGGCCGCCTCGCCACCCGCCCGGCCTGGCCGCTCGCGCACCTGCGCGACCGGCTCACCGGACCCGGCCGGCTGGCCGAACTACGCCTGGACGGCCACTCCGTCCAAGCCGTCCTCGACGCCACCACCAGCACCCTCGACCCCACCGACGCCACCCGCTTCCACACCCTCGGCACCCTCCCGGCCGACCTCGTCGACATCGAAACCGCCGCCGCCCTCTGGGAAACCGACCCCATCGAGGCCCGCGACCTGCTCGAACACCTCAGCGACATCCGCCTACTCGAACCAGCCGTACCCGGGTGCTACAGCTGGCACGACCTCATCGGCAGCTACCTCCGCGACCGCCCGGGGCACCGCGACGCCGCAGCTGTCCGGCGGGCACTGCGCCAAGCGATCGCGTCCGCAGCCAACGCGAACGACCGGCTCCGCCCCGGCGACCGCCCACACCACCCGATCGTCGCCACCATCGACGCCGACGGGGTCATCTTCGCCGAACACAGTGACGTCCACGCCTGGCTGCACCCCCGCATAGCGCTGCTCACCGGCCTGGCCCGCGACGCCCTGACCTCCCCGGACGAGAACCAGGCGCTCGAGGCCGCCGCACTGGCCGTCAACCTCGACAAGTTGCTCTACGAGTGCTGCGGTGCCGGACACGATACCGAGGAGCTGCTCCGCCTCATCACCGTCGCGCCGCTGCCGCCGGCCGCTGACCGTTACGTCGGCGCCGCCTGGCACAACCTCGCCTCGGGGCTGTCCGACCAGGGCCGGCTGGCGGAGGCCGACGAGGCGGCCGCGCAGGCGATCGTGATCTGGCGGCGCCTCGGCGACCGGTACGGCGAGGCAGCTCTGCTGAACAACCTCTCCGTCCTGCACGGCAAGCTGGGCGACTACGCCGCCGCCCTCGAGCTCATGCGCCAGTGCATGGCGGCTGCCGACGCACTGCCGGACATGCTCCGCAGCCGCTGCCAGGTCACGTTCGCCGATCTGCTCGCGCGCAGCGGTGATGCCGCCGCGGCCCAGGTGGCGCTGGCGGCGGCGCGCGCACTGCACGTGCCGGAGCCGGGCTCGATCCCGGAGTACCACGATCTGACCGCCGAGATCGAGGTCCACCTCGTGGCGGAGCGGCCGATCGAGGCGGTCGCCGCCGCCGAACGCGCCGTCACGGCGGCCCGGGAGATGCACGCCAGCCAATGGATCGCCCGGTCGACCTTATTGCTCGCCCGAGCCCGCCGGCTGGCCGGGCAGCACAGCCTGGACACCGCCGCCGCAGGACTGCAGCACCTCATCGGACTTCACTACGGGAACGTCCAGTGGACCTGCGAGGCGCTGATCGAGCTCGCCCACGCGCACCGCGCCCGCGGCGACCTCCACAGCGCCGACGCCTGCGTCGCGGAGGCGACCCGCCTCGCCGACCAGGCCGGACTCCGCGGCACCCCCTGGGCCGACGCGCTGTTCAGGCAGTTCGTCACCACGCCGCAGCCGTGACCTCGTCGCCTGGCCGCGGCTAGGGTGTGTCTCCCAAGTCCATGGCCTACTGCGCGGCGACTTGGGAGACACACCCTAGAGCCGTAGCAACCGGGCGATGCCGTACTCGAACCGGGCGTCGAAGGAGTCGGCGACCATGAGCTCCGGGCCGACCCGCGCCAGCGCCGGGTAGCTGCCGTCCAGCAGCCGCTCGAGCTTGCTCTCGGGCGGGTCGGACGGCGTCTGCTCCTCCTGGGTGAGCCCGATGGTGAAGTAGACGACCGCCCAGCACAGCCGGGCGGCGTCGGCCTCGGCGTAGCCGGCCTCCAGCAGCGAACCGACGATGGTGTCGGCGACGTGCAGGGTCTTGCCGGTGCCGGTGTGGGTGCCGGCCACCAGCCGGCCGCCGTCGCGGTGCGCCAGCATCGACGCGCGGTACCGGCCGGCGAGGGTGCGCACCCGCTCGACGGGGTCGGCCGGTAGGTCGTCGGTGCGGACGGCGCCGACGATGGCGTCGGCCATGGTGTCGATCAGCGACTGCTTGGTCTTGACGTACCAGCTGACCGAGTTGAGGTGGGCGCCGAGTGTGCGAGCGACCCCGCGCAGCGACAGCTTCTCCAGCCCGTCGGCCTCGAGCGTCGTGAACGCGGCGGCAACGACGTCGTCCTGAGTCCAGCGCATGGCGTTCAGACCCTAGCGCACGGCGACCGGTCAGAACGCCGCTCGCGACACGTCGTCCCAGCGCTCCCATTCCTCGATCCGGGCCGCGTACTCCTGCTTGATCAGCGGCAGCGGCGCCGGCCCGAAGAAGATCCGCAGCGGCGGCTCCTCGGCGTCGACGACCCGCAGGATGGCCGTACGGGTGGCGCCCGGGTCGCCGCGCTTCCCGGCCGGCCGGGCCATCGCGGCCCGGACGTCGTCGTAGACGGCGGACCGCTCGGCGTGCACCGCCGACGGGCCGGCCCAGTCGGTGGCGTAGCCGGCCGGCTCGACCAGCGTGACCTTGACGCCGAACGCCTTCACCTCGGCGGCGAGGCTGGCGGTGAAGCCCTCCAGCCCGAACTTGGAGGCGTGGTAAAGCCCCAGGCCGGGCAGCGAGTACACGCCGGCGATCGACGACACCTGGATCAGGTGGCCGCTCCCCCGGGCGCGCAGGTGCGGCAGCGCGGCCTGGGTGACCCACAGCGGCCCCAGCAGGTTGACGTCGAGCTGGTCGCGGGCCTGCTGCTCGGTCACCTCCTCGACCGTGCCGAACAGGCCGTACCCGGCGTTGTTGACCACGACGTCGAGCCCGCCGAAGTGCGACACGGCCCGCTGTACGGCCGTGGCGACGGCGGCCCGATCGGTGACGTCGGCCTGGAGCGGCAGCACGGCGTCGCCGTACTTCGCGGCCAGGTCGTCGAACGCACCGGCGGAGCGGCTCAGTGCCGCCACCCGGTCGCCGCGCTCGAGCGCGGCCTCGGTCCACTCGCGGCCGAAGCCCTTGGACGCTCCGGTGATGAGCCAGGTCTTGCTGGACATGGTGACCTCCTTGTTTTGGTCAGTGACCAAGTTCTCTTCGTTCGAGTAAACTTGGTCACTGACCAAAATGTCAAGAGGGCACTCAGCCGGCCTTCGCCGCCGCGGCGCGGATGAGGTCGGCCACGACCGTCGGCCGCGAGACGTAGACGGCGTGGCTGCCCGGCGTCTCGACGATGGTCGCGCCGGTGCGCTCGGCCATCGACGCCTGGGCGGCCGGCGGGATCATCCGGTCCTCGCTGACGTGCAGGTACCAGCTCGGCTTCAGCCGCCAGGCCGCCTCGGTGACGGCGCCGCCCAGTGCGTCGACGCCCCACGGCACCTGCGAGTCGGCCAGGAAGGCCGCGTCCTCGGCGGAGAGGTCACCGGCGAACGCGGCGTGGAACTCGGCCCGGTCGAGGAACAGGTAGCCGTTGACCGGCGGCATGATCGGCGGCTGCGGGCCGTCGGCCGGGAAGGTCGCGAGCAGCGAGTTCACCGACTCCCCCTGGTCGGGCACGAACGCCGTGATGTACACCAGTGCGGCCACCGCGTCGTGCGTGCCGGCCTCGGTGATGACCGCGCCGCCGTAGGAGTGGCCGACGAGCACGACCGGACCGTCGATGCTGTCGAGCACGTCGCGCGTGGTCGCGGCGTCGTCGGCGAGGGACTTCGTGGGGTTCTGCACGACGCGGACGTCGAAGCCGTCGGCGCGCAGCTCGTCGTAGACGGCGCGCCAGCCGGACCCGTCGACGAACCCGCCGTGGACGAGGACGATGGTGGGACTCATGGTGACTCCTTCGATCGGTGTGGACACGATCGAACCTAGGCAGCGCGCCGGCCGCCGGAATCCGTCAGATGACGTAGCTCAGTGGCGCCGGCGTTCCAGGGCGTCGCGCAGCGCGCCACGCGAGCCGATGCCGAGCTTCGGGAACACCCGCGACAGGTGCGTCGACACGGTCCGCGGCGAGAGGTAGAGCTGGGCCGCGATCTCCTTGTTCGTGAGCCCGGTCGCCGCGAGCCGCGCGACGGTGGCCTCCTGCGGCGTCAGCTCGTCTCCGCCCGGGTCGATGCCGCCCGCGGCGCGCAGCTCGCGCACCGCCCGGCCGGCCCACGGCGCGGCGCGCAGGTCGCGGAAGGCGTCGACGGCGGCGGCCAGCTGGGCCCGGGCATCGGCCGGCGCGTGCGCGCGGCGCAGCTGCTCGCCGTACACGAGCTGGACCCGGGCGCGGTCGAACGGCCAGCGCTCAGCGCCGGACGCGGCCAGCACGAGGTCGAAGCGGTCGCGCCAGTCCGCGGGGTCGGTGAGCGCACCGGCGGCGCCGACCAGCAGGCCGAGGCGATCCGAGAGCAGGCCCAGCCCGGCCTCCTCGGCGGCGCGGACGTGCGCGGCGGCCACCGCCGTCCGGCCCGACCGCGTCGCGGCCTCGACCAGGTCGAACACCAGCCAGACGGCGTGCGGCAGGAACGGCTGCAGGGTGCCGGCCGGGCTGACCGAGGCCGCGTGCCGGTACGCCGACTCGAACCGGCCGTGCGGGAGCTGCAGCAGGCAGCGCACGTGCGAGGCGTACGCGGCCAGCGTGTAGAGCCGGCGCGGCGCCGCCCACAGCAGCAGCTGCTCGGCCGCTTCGTCGGCGACCGCCTCGCGGCCCCGGGCGGCGTCGGCCATCGCGCGCAGATACCGCCCGGGCGCCGCCGTCAGCGCGTACCCGAGCTCGTCGCAGAGCCGCAGGCCGTCGTCCACGACCTGCTCGAGCTCGTCCCACCGGCCTCGGACCCAGGCGTCGAGCCCGATCAGGAACAGCGACTCGATCTCCTTCGCGACCGCGCCGCCGCGGCGGCCGTCGTCGATGACCCGCCACAGCGGCTCGCGGGCGCGGCCCACCCGGTCGAGGTGGGCGGCCGCGGTGGCGACCCGGGTGATCCGCACCGGGTCCGAGCTGAACCGGAGCCCGTCGAGGGCGGCGTCGAGGCGGCCGACGACGGAGACGTCGCCGCGCGCGGGGTCACCGAAGGCGACGTCGAGCAGCGCGAGGAGCTCCGGCAGCTCCGGGAGGACGCGGGCGAACTGCCGGTGGGTGTCGGCCCAGAACTCGGCCCGGCCGGCGTAGAACCCGACGGCCACCAGGGTGTGCAGTGCCTCGACGGTCGGGTCGTCGGCGGCGTCGAGCGGGCCGGGCAGTGCGTCGAGCGCCGCGACCAGCAGCCGCTGTGCGCTCGACGCGTCGCCCTCGCCGTTGAGCAGCTGGTAGGCCGCCGCCGTCACCGCGGCCAGTGACGGCGCGCCGTCCGGCTCGGGCTGGGCGTCGACCAGCAGCCGCGGGCCGGCCTGTAGCTGGCCGGTCACGTGCGACCCGAGATAGGCGGCGCGGGCCACCCGACGGGCGCGGTCGGCGCGGGCCGGGCTCAGCTCCGCCGCGCGGAGCATCGCAGCGGTGGCGCGCGTGCTGTTCCCGGCGTGCAGCAGGTCGCCGGAGACGGCCTCGAGCAGCCGGGCGACGTCCTCGTCCGGCCCCGAAGCGGACTGCCCGAGGTGCCACGCGCGCCGCTGCGGGTCCAGCCGGAACGCCTCCGCGAGCAGGGCGTGGGCGTGCCGCCGCTCCTCGCTGGCCGACAGCTCGACCACGGCCGACCGGAGCAGCGGGTGGCGGAACTCCAGCCGGCCCGACCGCGGGTTGAGCCGGACGATGCCGGCCCGTTCGGCCGGGGCGAGGTCGTCCTGGCCGGTGGGCATCCGGGTGCACTGCTCCAGCGTCATGCTGTTCTCCGCGCCGGCGAGCACCACGAACAGCAGCAGCTCCCGGGTGCCGCCGGGCAGGTCGCGCAGCCGCCGGGCGTAGAGGGCGGTCAGCCGCTCGGTCAGCGGCAGCGTGTCGGTGAGCGGCCGCGGGTCGGCGTCCAGCGCCGCCGGGAGGTCGAGCAGCGCGAGCGGGTTGCCCAGCGCCTCGGCGCGGATGCGCCGCCGCACGTTCGCCGGGAGGGCCGGGAACCGGTCGGCCAGCAGGGCGTCGGCGCTCCGCTCCGACAGCGGCGGCAGGACGTGCGCGTCGAACCCGCTGCGGACGAACACGTTCTCCAGCTCCGACCGCGCCGCGACCAGCAGCCGGACGGCGGCGTCGCGGAGCCGGCGGGCGACGTACGCGAGCGCCATCGCGCTGGCGAGGTCCAGCCATGGCGCGTCGTCGACGACCAGCATGAGCGGCCGGTCGGCCGCGACCCGCGTCAGCAGCGCCAGGGCCGCGGCGCCGGCCAGCAGCTGGGCCGGCGGCGGCCCCGGCTCGAGCCCGCAGATGACGGCGACGGCGTGGCGGTGCGCCTCGTCCAGCGCCGGCAGCTGGTCGAGCAGGGGGTGCAGCACCAGGTTGAGCGCGCCGTAGGTGAGGTCGGCCTCGTACTCCAGCGCGGTGGCCCGCAGCACGCGCCGTCCGGCCCGCTCGGCCTGCTCGGCGCCGGCGTCGAGCAGGGCGGTCTTGCCGGCCCCGGGCTCGCCGCTGAACAGCAGCACCGGCCCGAACTCCGGTGCGCCGCGGGCGAAGGCGGCCATCAGGCCCAGCTCCGCCTCGCGCCCGAACAGCATGGCTCACCCCCCTGCGCCAAGCTACGAGCCACCGATCATCGTCCGCAAGCCCACCCCGCGGGCCTTCTGAGCGGACCGACCCGGGTGGAGGCGACGAGGACGCCGGCGGAGAGGACGGTGGCCAGGACGAGCAGTCCGACGAAGCCCCAGACCAGCATGATCGGCCCGGCGGCGAGCGCCGCGCCGGCCGAGACCAGCGTCATCGCGGTGTCGGCGGCGCCCTGGATGCGCGTGTCGCCCGCCGAGCTGGCCGCGATGTGCGCCGACGCCGCCACCGTGCAGACCGACCAGCCCAGGCCCAGCAGGAACAGCCCCAGCCCGTGCGTGTAGGCCGCCGATCCGGCGAAGCCGGCCGCGACCGCCGACGAGATCAGCAGGATGGTGCCACCGGCGACCAGCGCGGGGCGCACCCCGACGCGGTCGGCCAGCAGCCCGGACAGCGGCGCGAACGCGTACATGCCGAGGAAGTGCACCGAGATGGCCGCGCCGATCGCCGTGTGCGACCCGCCCTCGTGGTGCATCTGCACCGGCGTCATCACCATGACGGCGACCATCGTGGCGTGCGCGAGGACGAGGCCGGCTACGGCCGGTGCGACGGCGGCGAACCGCGACCTCCCGGCGCCCTGGGCACCGGTGATGTCCGGCGGCGGGACGCGGCCGGTGTCGCGCGCGACGAGGAGGGGGTCCGGGCGCAGGAGGGCGAAGACGAGCAGCCCGGCGATCGCCGCGCACGAGAGGTCGAACAGGAACGGCCCGGCCAGCGGCGGCCGCGCCGGTTCATCCAGGCGGCCAGCAGGTACGACGACACGCCCGCGCCAACCGTCAGGGTGGCCTGGGTGAGGCCCGCGGCGCCGGTGGAGCCGGACATCTCCGCCGCGAGGATCCCGCTGACGGCGAACGTCACCGTCACCGCGATGCTGCCGAGCACCTGGCTGGCCAGCAGCAGCGCCATCGTGCGCCGCTGCACGCGGCCGACGTCGACGTCGACGTCGACGATCACGGCCGCCACCCCGCCGGGACGTCGGCCGGCTGCAGGCCGACGAGCTGCAGGCCGAGCACCGACTCGGTGTCGCGCAGCGTCTCGTCCTCGAGGTAGCGGTACAGGTACGGGACGCTCGCCAGCGACGCGATGGTGAACCGGCCGGCGACGGCGTCGACCATGGCCGCGCCGGTGTGCAGGTCGCGGTGCTCGTCGCGCCAGCGCGACAGCGAGCCGGGCTGGTCGTAGAAGAGGTCGGCGATGGCGGTGCCGGCCCGCTCGTGCGCGAACTCGTCGATGAGCAGCCGGCCGCCCTCGCGCAGCAGCGCGGCGGCCGAGTCCAGCGCCCGGCCGAGGTCGTCGACGTGATGCAGCGACAGCGCGAAGACCACCGCGTCGTACGGGTCGTCGCGGAAGTCGCAGATGTCGGCGGTGCGGACGCCGGGCCGGGCCCGCTCCGGGTCGATGTCGATGGCGGTGACGTCGTAGCCGCGCTCGCGCAGGCGGTCGGCCAGGGCGCCGTCGCCGCAGCCGGCGTCGAGGATCCGGGCCGGTGCGGGTGGCAGGTGGGTGTCGATGAAGTCCATGGCTCCACCGTGCGGCGGATCCGCCATGAGCACCACTGCAGGTCGGACAGACCAGGTATACGCTCGACGCATGCTCGACACGTGGTCGCTGCGGGTGCTGGCCGAGGTCGCCGAGCGGGGCTCGTTCTCCGCCGCGGCCGAGGCGCTGACGATGACGCAGCCGGCCGTCTCGCGGCAGATCGCCTCGCTCGAGCGCCGGGCCGGGGTCCGGCTGTTCCGCCGGCTGCCGCGTGGTGTCGTCCCGACCGCGGCCGGGGTCCTGGCCATCGACGAGGCGCGCGCGATCCTCGGCCGGCTGGCCGGGCTGGAGGCGCGACTCGGCGCGTTCGCGCAGCTGCGCAGCGGGCACGTCCGGCTGTCCGCCTTCCCCAGCGCCAACACCGAGTTCGTGCCCGCGGCGATCCGCCGGTTCAGCGAGCTCTACCCCGGCGTCGAGGTGGGCCTGGTCCAGGCCGGGCCGGGCGAGCTGCGCACCGGCGCCGTCGACGTCGCGCTGCTCACGTCCTGGGACGAGGCCGGCGACGACGTCGACCTCGTGCCGCTGCTCGACGAGGACCACCGCATCGCGTTGCCGTCCACGCACCGTCTGGCCGGCCGCACGACCGTCCCGCTGCGCGAGCTGCGTGGCGAGACCTGGATCGAGGGCAGCCACCCCGACTGCCTCGGCCCGCTCGACGTCCTCGAGAAGACGCTGGGCGGCCCGCCCCGCATCGGCTTCACCTGCGACGACTGGACGGGCAAGCAGGCGCTGGTCGCGGCCGGCATGGGCGTCACGATCATGTCGACGCTGGCCGCCTCGGCGGTCCGCCCGGACGTCGCCCTGCGCCCGACGTCGCCCACCCTGCCGCGGCGGCGCGTCCTCGCCGCCGTCCTGCCGCCGGCCGTGCGCACGCCCGCGGCGACCGCGATGCTGACGGTGCTGACGTCACTCGCCGCCGGCTACCGCTGACGCGTCGTCGAAGCGGGCGCGGGCGCGCTCGACGTCGGGGAGGTTGTCGGCGGTCCAGAGCAGCAGCGCGTCGATGAGGTCCTGGAGGGTCTTGCCGAGCGGCGTGATGCGGTACTCGACGGCGACCGGCCGGGTGCTGACGACGACCCGCTCGACCATGCCGTTGCGCTCGAGCCGGCGCAGCGCGGCCGTGAGCGACTTCTGCGTGACGACGGGGATCGCGCGGCGCAGCCCGTTGAAGCGCAGCGGCCCCTCGCACAACCGGTCCAGCACGTGTAGCGACCACTTGTCGAGGACCTGGTCGAGCAGCTCGCGGTGCCGCCCGGTGACCTGCGGGGTTTCCGTCATGACACCTAGTCTCGTTGAAGTTCCCTCCGGACACCAGGTAGACATCAGATACCCGTTCTGACCACGCGAAAGGAACTCCCCATGACCGTACAGGTGCTCACCCCGGACGGCATGTTCCAGCCGGTCCCGTACCACCACGTGTCCGTCGGCACCGGCAGCCGCCAGGTGCACGTCGCCGGCCAGATCGCCCGCGACGGCGACGGCAGCCCCGTCGCGACCGGCGACTTCGCCGGGCAGCTCGCGCAGGCGCTGCGCAACACCGCCCGCGGCCTGGCCGGCGCCGGCGCGACCTTCGCCGACGTCGTCCGGCTGCGGTTCTTCATCGTCGGCTGGAACGCGGAGACGTACGACGCGTTCACGGCCGGCATCGAGAAGGTCGCCGACGAGATCGGGCTGCCGCGGCCGCTGCCGCCACTGTCCGCCATCGGCGTCGACTACCTGTTCGAGCCGGACGTGCTCGTCGAGGTCGAGGCGTACGCGGTCATCGACTGAGGCCGGCCGCGCGCTCTCAGCGCAGCTGGGTGGCGAGCGGGCAACCGAACGGGTCGGGCATGCGGCCGACGTCGTTGAGGTAGCGGCTGATCGCGCGGAAGGCGCCGAAGAACGTCGTCTCGGTGTAGTGGACGTCGTGCTTGACGCAGTGGGCCCGGACGAGGTCGCGCGCCCGGCGCAGGTTCGGCCGCGGCATGTTCGGGAAGAGGTGGTGCTCGATCTGGTAGTTGAGCCCGCCCATGGCGAAGGTGGTGAACCTGCCGCCGCTGATGTTGCGCGACATCAGCACCTGGCGGCGCAGGAAGTCGATCTTCATGTCCGGCGGCACGATCGGCATGCCGACGTGGTTGGTCGCGAAGGCGCTGCCGAGCAGCAGCCCGAACACCAGCATCTGCACGGCGAAGAAGGCGGCCGCCTTGCCCGGCGGCAGGACGAGCAGCAGCACGGTGATGTAGCCGCCGAGCCGGGCGGCGATGAACGCGATCTCCGTCCAGCGGTGCTTGAGCGGCTGCTTGCCGACGAGTCGCTGGATGCTCGCGATGTGCAGGGCGACGCCGATGAACGGGACGAACGGGAGGAAGTACCCCTGCCACCGGGTGAGCTTGGCCGCCAGCCCGCGCCGGGCCTGCGCGATGGCCGGGGTGAAGGCGAACGCACTGGGCCCGATGTCGGGGTCGGAGCCCTCCTTGTTCGGGTTGGCGTGGTGGCGGCTGTGCTTGCTCACCCACCAACCGTGGCTGAGCCCGGCGAACAGCCCCGACAGCACCCGCGACGTCCAGTCGTTCCAGTGGTGCGACCGGAAGATCTGCCGGTGCGCGCTGTCGTGGCCCAGGAAGCTGATCTGGGTGAGCACGACCCCCAGCCCGGCGGCGAGGAGCAGCTGGAACCAGGAGTCGCCGAGGAAGGCGAACGCGACCCAGATGCCGGCGAAGACGGCGACGGCGCCGAGGATCCTGGACCAGTAGTAGGTGTAGGCGCGGCGGAGCAGCCCTGCCTCCTTCACCTGCTGTGCCAGTTCGGTGTAGGTGCTCACGTGCCGCACGCGCTTCGGCGCGGCGTCGCTCGCGGGATCGGCGGTCGCGCTCGGCGAGATGGTGGTCATGTGGGTCTCCTTGAGGCCGGCGCCGCTGTCATGGTTTTACCCCGCGGTGCGGATGTCATCCCGCTCGTCGGTCAGCACGGCCCGCGGTCGCGGCGGTTCCGCGGACGGTGCGGCGATCAGGTCTTCGAGTTGCCGGACGATGGTCGCCGGCGGGATCGGCCGCGGCTGAGCCAGGACGCTCAGGAGCGTGTCCACCGACTGTCCGACGGTGAACCTCGTCCCGGCATCGCGGCGTGTGGTGTCAGAGAGTGGCCCGGCCGCGACGGCCGCCCGGATGCCCCAGGCCAGCGCCTCGGCGTCGTCCGGCTTGACCAGGGTCACGCCGCCGCAGTCGGTCTCGGGCAGGCCGCCGTCGTCGGAGGCGATGACCCGGCAGCCGGCGTGCTGGGCCTCGATCGACACGATGCCGAAGGTCTCGTGCCAGTACTGGCTGTTGGACGGCATCACGACGATGTCGTGGTCGGCCATCAGCGCCGCCATCCTGGCCGGAGACTTGCGGGTGGGGACGACGGAGATGCGCGGGTGCGCGTCGAGCAGGCGCCCGATGATCTTGCCCTGCGGCTTGTCGGCGCCGGCGGTCGTCGCCATGAAGACGAGGTCGAGGTCCTGGTCGATGATGTCGATGTGCAGGGTCGACATCAGGGTGTAGATGCCCTTCTCAGGGCTCAGCCGGCCGGCGTACAGCACCCGGGTCGACCCGCTGATGTTGACGGGCCGCGGCTGTGCGGCGAAGCACGGCTCGGCGAACGGGTACACGACGCTGATGGTCGCGACGTCGACGTCGAGGAAGCGGGCCCACAGCTCGGCCGAGTAACGGCTGGTGGCGATCATGGTGCGGTCCCTGGTGCCGTCGGCGGCGAAGGCCCACTCCCGCTCCCGGATCGGCGGCGGGTTGTGCAGGATCAGGAACGACGGCGTCCGGGTCGGCACCGGGTGCGGCTCGTTGACGAAGACGACGGTGCCGTCGAGCTCACCGACGCCGGCCAGCGTCGGCAGCGACAGGAACGGGATGTCGGTGAAGTCGTCGCGGCCGTCGGCGGTGCCGAGGCCGACCGTGACGACCTGCGCGGGGACGCCGCGCCGGTTGAGTTCTCGGACCTGGCCGACGGTGTAGTTCTCCGAGCCGCCGGTGCCGGCCGGCAGCGGGTTTCCCGGAGACCAGATGAAGGAGATCAACGTGTGTACCACCCATGGGGGTCGGTGTGTGCCGGGCTCGAACAGGGCGCGATCCGCGACGACCGCGGCTGCGAGCCCGGTCGCGACGACGGGTCGAGATGGTGGACCCGCGCGAATCCGACCGTGCGTGAGGGGACAACTACGTCAACGCTGAAACACCCGACGACCGGGCAGCGGCGCATCCCGCAACGTTCGATGGAACAACGATCACAGCTATTGGGAGAGTAGCACGTGCGGCCCCACTACCAGCACGAACGGCGGGTGAACGACGGTGACGGGGTCGCCTGCGGCCGCAAGCGCGAGCCGCGGGCGACCCCGTCGGAGCAGGACTATTCGGCTGGCGTCTCCTCCGGTTCGAACGGCGCGAAGTACGGGTACAGCGGCGCGCTCGGCCCCCACGCCTGCGGCCGGCCGCGAGCGTCGGTCGTCGTGAAGACGGCCGGCTCGGACGCGGTGACGCCGCCGCCGGCGCTGTGCGCGGTGACGATCCACGCGTAGGTCGTGGCCGGGCGCAGCCCTGCCCACTCGACCGAGGCGATCTCGCCGGACGGCACCGTGACCTCACCCAGCGGCTCGGCCGGCGTGTAGAGCGCGATCGCGTCGGTCTGGAACGTGGTCGTGCGGGTCTGCAGGTCGACCGGCAGCACCATGTTGTCCTCGGTGCCGTTGTACCGGCCGTTGGTGTCGAACTCGGTCGCGCCGAAGTCCGCCAGCAGCGGCGAGTACGTGTCGACGATCAGCTCGGACCGGTCGACGTCGAACTGCAGCAGCCGGAAGAAGCTGGCGCCGAACTGCAGCTGGTCGTCCGGCTCGTAGCCGCCGATCTCGGTCAGCCCGAGCCGGTCGGCGGACACCGTGTAGAACTGGTAGTCCGCCAGCAGTTCCACCACGCCGCGGCTGATCTCGCCGCCGACCTGCGGCTTGATGTTCGTCCCGACGCCGTGCTCGTGGCCGGCCAGCACCAGGAACACGTTCGGGTTGGGCTCGACGACGCGGCGGAACAGCATCGCGCCGTCCGGGCCGGAGAAGCCGGCGCCGCGGCCGTCCGGGCTGGTCGACGGCACCAGGTAGTCGTGCGAGAGCAGGATGCCGTTGCGGTCCGGGAACCGCTCGAAGATCGAGTTCGCCCACTCGGCCTCCTCCCGGTCGACGCCGTAGGAGAGGCCGACGACGACGAAGTCCAGGCCACCGGCCGAGAACAGGTCGTAGTGGTTCTGGTTGTCGCCCTCGCGCCACGGGCCGCCGTACTCCGCGTGCTCCCACTGGTCGTCGGCGGCGGCGTACCGGTCCGGCCCGTAGTACTGGTTGTACAGCGCCTCCGGGCCGGTCTCGCGGCCGGACTGGTTGTCGTGGTTGCCGGCGATGACGCCGTTCGGGATGCCGGCGCCGTCGAGCACGCCCTGCTGCTCGGACGAGAACTCGAACTCGCCGATGACCTGCTGGCGCATCGGCTCGTCCAGCGGCGGCCGGGTGTTGTTCTCGACGATGTCGCCGGTGTGCGCGGCGTAGGCGATCTTCCGCTCGTCGGCGTTGTCGACGACCCAGTCGACGATGCCCTGGTAGGCCGACGCCCAGACGGCCCGCTCCTCCGGGGTCTCCTGCTCCACCGCACCCTCGGAGATGTACTGGGTGTCGGTGAAGTGGACGATGGAGAAGTCGTACGTGTCCGGGTCGGCGAAGCCGTTCGGGTCGCCCGGCTCGATGTCGTCGGCGAACGGGTCCTGAGCGGTGACGAGGACGTTCACCCGGTTGCGGTCGACGTACTTGGCCTCGACGGTCGCGGACAGCTCGGTGTTGGCCTCGACGGCGCCGCGGGCGGTCGCGAGCGCGTCCCACGCCTGGGTCTCGGTGTTCCAGGCGTGCAGCGTCACCAGCCGCTCCGGGTCGGCGACGCCCTCCCAGCGCACGAACGGTGCGTCGACGTTCTTGCGCACCCGGATGTCGAACCGCTGGAAGGTGATGTCGCGGCTGGTCGGCGCGGCGAGCGTGCGCCCGTCCAGCGGCGCGAGGGCGTTCGTCTGGGCCGGCCGCTCCCCCGGCACCCGCAGGGTCGTCGGCATGGTGGCCGTGCTGCCCTGCCAGGCGCTGTTCGCGGTGGCCACCTCGGCCTGCGCGAACGACGTCGTCACGTCGCCGCCGCCGGGCGTGGCCACCCGGGCCGACAGCGTCACGGCCTCGCCGACGTCGGTGGCGCCGGAGGCCGGGGCCAGCTCGGCCGGGACGTCCGGGATGCCGGCGCTGGCGAAGACGATCTCGCGGACGGCGGTGTTGCCCATGACGTCGGTGCCGGTCACGGACAGCGTGTGCTCGCCGGGCGTGAGGCCGGGGCCGATCGGGGCGCCGAGCGCGACCTCGGTGCCGTCGAGCGCGACCTCAGGGCCGGACAGCACACCGGAGTCGTCGTCGAGCTGGACGTCCAGCACGACCGCCGATGTGATCGTCTCGCCGGCGGCCGGCGTGCTCGCCGTCACCTCGGGCGCGGTGTTGTCGGTGACCAGCAGCCGGGTCGCGACCTCGCCGGTGGTGGACGACGCGGCGATGGTGTGCTCGCCGTCGGGCAGCGCCGCGGTGTCGAGGTCGGCGCGGATGCCGCGGGCCGGCGCGTCGACGAGGAAGTGCAGGTCGACCTCGCGCAGCGGGTTCACGGTGGAGCCGCAGTCGCCGTCGCCCATCCCGTAGCTGGGCTGCGGGAGCTGCGTCGTCGCCGTCCCCTCCGCCGGGGTGAGCGTGACGTTCGAGACGACGAAGTCGTCGCGGTTGTTGCCACAGCCGGTCGGGAACGTGCCGGTGACGAGGTCGATGGTGTTCCAGCCGGGCACCAGCCACTCGTTCGGGACGGTGATCTCCACGCGCTCGCTGACGTAGTCGCCGCCCAGGTCGAGCCGCATGCCGTTGACCAGCAGGTGGTTGCGGTAGCGCGTCTCCATCGAATTGGTGGCGATGTCGAACGCGAAGACCGCCAGGCCCGAGCCGAGGGTCGGGCGGACGTGCGCGGCCGGCGCGTCGATCACGTAGTGCAGCTCGACCTCGCGCAGCGCCGTCGTGCTGGTGCCGCAGCTCCCGTCGCCCATCGCGTAGGACGGCGCGATGTCCTGCCCCGCCGCGGTGCCGTCGGCGACGGTCAGCGCCAGGTTCGCGATGCCGAAGTCGTCGCGGTTGACGCCGCAGGCCTCCTGCCGGCCGCCGGTGACGACGGTGATGACGTTGTCGCCCGGCACCAGGTACTGGTTCGGGATCGGGAAGTCGACCCGCCGGCTCACGTAGTCGCCGCCGAGGTCCAGCCGCTTGCCGTTGACCAGCAGGTGGTTGTGGTACCTGACGTCGAGGGAGTTCGTGCCGACGTCGAAACTGAACGTCGACACCCCCGCGCCCAGGGTCGGCTTCGTGACCGGCTCGGCGCCGTCGACGGTGAGCGACGGCACCGCGCCGGGCGTGCCGGCGGGGAACGACGCGATCACCGGCTGGGTGCCGGCGGCGAGGGTGCCGTCGGCGGGCTGGACGTGCGGGGCGCCGGTCGCGGCGTTGTTCACCGTGACGGCGTGCGTGGTGGCGGCGCCGGACGCGGTCCGGGCGACGATCTCGTGCGGGCCGTTGGCCAGCGTCGTCGTGTCGACCTCGGCGGTCAGCCCGGTGGTGCCCTGCGGGTCGCCGTCGATCACGAAGGTCAGCTCGGCCTCGAGCAGCAGCGAGGTGTTCGTCCCGCAGGAGCCGTCGCCGAAGGCGTAGGTGAACTCGTTGGCGTCGCCGTCGGCGGCCCCGCCGAGCAGGTCGAGGGTGAACTCCGAGAGCACGAAGTCGTCGTGGTTGATGCCGCAGTCGGTGCTGATGGTGCCGGCGAACACCTCGACGGTGTTCTGGCCGGGCACGAGGTGCTCGTTCGGGATGTCCAGGCTGACCCGCTGGTTGACGGCGTCGCCGAGGTCGATCCGGTGGTCGCCGTTGATCAGCACGTAGTTGCGGTAGCGGGCCTCGGTCGAGTTGCTGCCGACGTCGAAGCTCAGCGTCGACACGCCGACCGTCGGCGTGCCCTGGACCGGCGTGCCGTCGATGGCGAGGCTGGTGACGTCGTCGTCGGCCGTGACCGGCTCGGACGCGACGGTGACGGTGCCCTCCAGGAACGCGCCGTCGGCCGGTGCCAGCGTCGGCGGCTGCGCGTCCGCGTCCCGGTTCTCCTCGGCGGTCTCGGCCGGCGCGTCCTGCGCGGCCGTCACCGCGTAGGAGGCGGGCCAGGTGACCCCGACGAGGACGGCGGCAAGCGCGGCCGTGACCAGCGCGGCCCTTCTCTTCCGTCTTCCGGGACGTGGGGGCAGCGTCATCGGCGGGCCTGTCTCTCGAGGGCGGGTGTGGGTGGAGCGCCCTGGATTGTCCCGATCGCCGGGAACGCTCACCGAGCCGCGCAACGAAACGGCGGTGACCGTTTCGTGAACCCTTGGCCGTCATCCCGGCATGGGAAGCTGTGTGCATGGAAGGTGACCCGGCCACCAAGCCCCGTCCCCGCGGCCTCGGCGGCCCGGCCCTGTTCACCGGCGTGCTCGCGCTGGTCTTCGCGTTCGTCCCGATCGTCGGCGAGTTCGTCGCGCTGCCCGCGGCCGTCGTCGCCATCACGCTGGGCCTGATCGGGTGGGACCGCGCCGAGCGGGGCCTCACCGACGACGGCGCGCGGGCGCTCACCGGCGGGGTGCTCGGACTGCTGGCCGGCCTGATCGTGTTCTTCGTGTTCCTCGCCACGATGGGCTGAGAGGCTGTCGCATCCCGCGTCGACAGGTTAGGTTAGCCTTTCCTTTCGACGCATCTGGAGGCGGCCATGACCTGCCCCTCGCCCGCCGAGCGGGCCCGCACGCTGCTGCGCGGCCGCCTGCCCGGCCTGCTCTTCCTCGACGACGTCGCGGTGCCGCTCCCGGTCCGGCACGGCACCGATCACGCCGGGCAACCGTTGCTGCTGGTCCCGGCCGCCGGCGGGCTGCGGGAGGCGTTGCGGGCACGCGGCCCGGTCGGGCCCGGCGGCGTGCTCCGCGTGGACGACGTTCCGCCGTCCGCCGACGCGCCGAGCCTCGGCCGGGCCCGGGCCAGCGGCCGGCTGCACCCCGTCGACCCCGGTGAGAGCAGCACCGCGGCCGCGCTGGAGTTCGCCACGGCCAACCCGCTGCCCAGCCTGCTCGGCGTCGGCACCGAGGCCGTCCTGTACCGGCTGCACCTGACCGGCGTCCACCTCGTCAGCGACCAGGGCGGCGGCCCGCTGGACCCGGCCGAGTACGCCGCCGCCGAGCCGGACCCGCTGCACGAGGCCGAGCGCGACCTGCTGCTCGACCTCGCCGACCACCACGTCGACGAGCTGGAGCCGTGGTTCCGCACCGCGCTCGGGTCGGCGGGGATCGAGGCCGAGCACCCGCGCGCGGCCCGGCTGGACCGGTACGGGTTCACCGTCGACACCGGCCGGCCGCGACGGCGCTGGGTACGGCTGGACTTCGCCCGGCCGCTGGACACCGTCGACGAGCTCGCCCAGCTGCTGCACCCGGTGCTGTTCCACCCGCACGTCAGCTGAGCGCGACCACCCCGGCGTCGACCCTGACGACGGCCGCGTGGCGGGCGATCGTCTCCGGCCGGTGCGCCACCAGGATCAGCGTCCGCCCGGCCCGCACGCGGTCGACGGCGGTCTCGATGCTGGCCGCGACGTCGGGGTCGAGGTCGGCGGTGGCCTCGTCGAGGATCAGCACCGCCGGGTCGACCAGCGCGGCCCGGACGATGCCGACCAGCTGCTGCTCGCCGGCCGACAGCGCCGACCCGTACGGCCCGACGACGGTGTCCAGCCCGTCCGGCAGCCCGGCCAGCCACGACGTCAGCCCGAGCCGGTCGACGGCGTCGAGCAGCTCCGCCCGGGCCGGGTCGTGCGGCACCAATGCGAGGTTGTCCGCGAGCGTGCCGCTGACCAGGTGCACCTGCTGCGGCACCAGGACGATCCGCCGCCGCACCTCCGCCTCGGTCGCGGTGGCGAGGTCGACGCCGCCGAACACGACCGTGCCCGCGTCCGGCCGGTAGAGGCCGCTGGCCAGCTTCACCAGCGTGCTCTTGCCCGAGCCGGTCGGGCCCGCGATCGCCACGTGCGCGCCGTGCGGGAACGTCACGTCTACACCGGCCAGCACGTCAGTGCCGGGCCGGTAGGCGTAGCGGACGCCGCGGACGGTGAGGTCGCCGGCGTCGGGCAGGGTCGCGCCGGAAGCGGGCGAGCGGTCCGCCGTCCGGTCCAGCAGGTCCAGCAACCGGGCCAGGCTGACGGCGGTCGCTTGCAGCTCGCCGAACACCTGCGACAGCCGCAGCACGCCCTCGAACAGGTTCGCCATCGCCAGCACGAAGACCGCGACCGTCCCGATGGTGAGCCTGCCCTCCCCCGCCAGCCAGGCGCCGGCGACCAGCAGGACGGCGATGGACAGGCCCTCCAGGAAGCCGATCAGCCGCAGCCGCAGCTCGACGTCGACGGTGTGGTCCTCGGCGGCGCGCAGGGCCTCGGCCTGGGCGGCGAACCGGCGCCGCCGCTCCGGCATGCCGCCGGTCAGGTCCAGCGTCTCGCGGCCGGCCAGCGTCTCGGTGAACGTCGCCGCGATGCCCGCGCGGTCGGCCGCCACCCGCCCGTAGGCGGCCTTCGCGTCGCGCCGGAACCAGCGGATCACCAGCCAGGTCGCCGGCAGCGTCACGGCCAGCGTGATCAACGTCAGCAGCGGCGAGTACGACAGCAGCACACCCAGCGTGAGCAGCAGCGACAGCGACAGGTTGACGACGTCGGGCAGCTGCTGGCGGACGAAGTCGGTGACGGTGGCGACCTCGCCCGTGGTGCGCTGCAGCAGGTCGCCGACCCGGTGCGACTCGAGGAACCGCAGCGGCGCCGACGCGATGCGGGCGACCGCGGTGTCGCGCAGGTCGCGCACCACCCGCTCGCCGGTCCGCGTCAGCAACACCTCGGACGTGCGCAGCAGGAAGATCCGCGCGACGACGACCACCGCCAGCACGGCGACCGCGGTGAACAGCCCGGACCGCGACCGCTGCACCAGCTCGTCGATCGCCCGGCCGATGATCGGCGCCATCGACACCAGCGCGCCGGCGCTGAGCACGCTGACGGCCAGCGCGAGCAACGCCTCGCGCCGGTACGGCCGGGCCACGGCGGCGAAGCGCCGGTACACGCCGCGGGTGGGCGGCGCCTCCTCCAGCACGGGCTCCTCAGCCATCGATGCTCCCGACCGTTATCGGGGCCTGGAGGTCGACGACGCGGTCGGCCCGGTCCCGGAACTGCGTGCGGTGCGACACGGCGACGATCGCGGTGTCGGGCAGCTCGGTGCGCAGCCGGTCCAGGATCGCCCGCTCGGTGCCGACGTCGACCGCCGAGGTGACGTCGTCGAGCAGCAGCACCCGCGGCCGGCCGAGCAGCGCGCGGGCCAGCGCCAGCCGCTGCACCTGCCCGCCGGACAACGTCGTCCCGCGCTCGCCGACCGCCGTCTCGTACCCGGCCGGCAGCGCGCGGACGAACCCGTCGGCGCCGGCCACCCGGCAGGCCCAGGCGACCTCGTCGTCGCCGGCCGCGCGGCCGAGCCTGACGTTGTCGGCGATGGTGCCGGTGAGCACCAGCGGCCGCTGCGGCACGTAGCCGATCCTCGCCCACCAGTCCATCCGGTCCGCGCGTGCGACGTCGGCGCCGCCGAACCGGACGGTGCCCGCCGCGGGATCGTCCAGCCGGGCGACCGCCCGCAGCAGCGACGACTTGCCGCTGCCGACCGGGCCGCGCAGCACGACCAGCTCGCCGGGCGCGGCCGTCAGCCGCAGCGGCTCCGTCGGCTCGCCGCCGCTGCCCGTGCGGGCGGACAGCTCGTCCAGCACCAGGTCGCCGCGTTCGGGGAGAATGGCAGCGCCGGCCGGTCCGCGCGGCGACGGCGTATCCAGCACCGCCGCGATCCGCGTCCCCGACACCTCGGCCTCGCGCCGGTTCGACACCAGCAGCACCAGGAAGCTCAGCGCGATGGTCAGCATCGTCATCCAGGACGTGTAGGCGATCAGGCCGCCGATGCTCAGCCCGCCGTCGAGCACGGCCAGCCCGCCCGTCGCCAGGCCGGCCGCGATCGCCAGCCGCGGCACCGACGGCGGCACCGACGCCCACCAGGCGGCCACCCGGGCGACGGTCAGCGTGTGCACCGTGACCTCGCCGCTGGCGTCGGCGTGCCGGCGGACCAGCCGGCCGGTGCCGCCGAGCCCGCGCACCGCGCCGGCCGCGGACAGCAGCTCCTCGACCGCGCCGGCCCGGCGGGCGTGCGCGCCGGCCAGCTTCTCGGCCGCGGCGGCGAACCGGGGCGGGAAGATCAGCTGGGTGGCGACGACCAGCGGCGCCATCGCGGCCGTCACGACCAGCAGCCGCGGATGCAGCGTCGCGATCGCCGGCACCACGACGACGATCGTGCTCAGCGACAGCGTCCAGTACGTCAGTTTGTCGACCCAGTCGGCGACGGTCAGGACGTCGCGCTCGGCCCTGGAGGCGAGGTCGCCGCGCTCGAACCGGGCGGTCACGGCGCCGTCGGCGGCGCCGGCCCGGTCCAGCAGCCGCTCGCGCAGGTCCAGCGCGGTCACGTTGGCCGCGTGCCGGGTCAGCCGCTCGCCCAGCGTCCCGCCGACGAGCACGAGCAGGGCCAGCCCGACGACGGCCAGCGCCCACCCGGCGGTCCGGCCCGCCGCGCCCGCGTCCAGCCCGTCGTCGACGGCGCGCTGCACGAGCGCGGGCGTGGCCAGGTAGCCGAGCTGACCGGCCAGGCCGCAGAGCAGGCCGGTCACGAGCACGCGCCGGCGCTGGCAGAAGATCTCCCGCAGCAGCCGGCGTCCGGGGGCGCGGGTCTGGTCCGCCATCGCAGCGATGTCCTCTCGGGGTCGGGCGTCACCGTCAGGTTAGGTTCGGCTAACCTGGTAGTGGTCCAACCCAGCGGTCGCCTCACATCACGCCGCGGACGTCGACGGTCGGAGGTCTGGTGTTCGCGCGCTCGTTCGGCGGCGGACTCGACGGCGCCGAGGAGTTCTGGCTGACCCGCTTCGACCTCCCGCGGCAGACCGGCTTCACCACCCACGAGCACGCCGAGCACCAGCTGTCCTGGGTGGCGCACGGCCAGTTGGTGGTCGAGGCGGGCGGGAGCTGGCTGCTGCCGCCATCGCAGGCGGTGTGGATCCCGGCCGGCACCCCGCACGCGCTGCGCGCGACCCGTCCGACCCAGCTCTACTGCCTCTACCTGTGGCCGGCCGACTGCCCGATCACCTGGACCACCACCACGGTCGTCGCCGCCGACCCGATGCTGCGGCAGGTCATGCTGTACCTCGCCCGGCCGGACCTGCCCGACGCGGCCGCCCAGCGGGCCCGCGCGCTGCTGGCCGACCTGCTGCGCCCCGGCCTGGTGCACCCCGGCCTCCTGCACTCCGGCGCCGGCCCAGCGGCGGACGTCCCGATGCCGGCGGCCGGGCGGGCGCGCGAGCTGGCGCAGGCGCTGGTCCGCTCCCCCGGCGACCCCCGCAGCCTGCACGAGTGGGCCGCCGCCCTGCACGTCAGCGAGAAGACCCTGCGCCGCGCGTTCGTCGCCGAGACCGGCATGACGTTCACCGACTGGCGCACCCAGGTGCGGCTGCGCGCGGCGCTGCCGCTGCTGGCTGACCGGCTGCCGGTGGCCGCGGTCGCCGGCCGGGTCGGCTACCGCAGCGTCAACGGGTTCATCAACGCCTTCCGCCGGCACTTCGGCCGGACGCCCGGCAGCTACGCGACGCTGCTCGGTTCCTGAGGGCCGCCGGCCAGGCCCAGCCGCTCCGCCCGGCGCATCAGCCCGATCCGCTCGTCCAGCCAGCCGTCGATCGCGGTGTGGATGCGCAGCAGCTCACCGGGGTCGTCGCAGCGGCGGCGGTAGTCGGCCAGCCAGCTCAGCGTCTCGTCGATGTAGCGCAGCTTCGCCGCGATCGGCCACGTCATCACGGCTCCCCTCACCGTTGCGCGAGTGTCCGTGGCCAGGTTCGCCCCGTCGCCGCCCGCCCGCCTCCTCCGGTCCGGGTGAGAGCGCGGAGGGGTGATGTCGGCGGGGGTCGGCGATACTGGGCGCGTGGAGTACGTGTCCAGAGCGCCGCGACCGCCACTGGACGGGCTGATCGACGACCTCTACTACCTGGAGGGTGCGCCGCCGTACGCCCGGCTGTTGCTGCCGCCGAGCCCGTCGGCGCTGCTCATCGTCAACCTCGGGGCGCCGTTCAGCATCCGCGCCGGCACCGACCTCGAGACGGCCGAGTACGCCGACGGCTGCGTGGTCACCATGCCCACCCGCGCGTTGGAGTTCGGCTACCCACCCCGGACACGTTCCGTCGGCGTGCACGTCAAGCCATGGGGGCTGGCGCCGTTCCTGCCGATGCCCGCGGCGGAGCTGTGTGACCGGCCGGTGACGATCGAGCAGGTTTGGGGCCGGCCCGCCATTGCTGACCTGCGAGACCGGCTGGCCACGGCGGACGGACCGCACGAGATGCTGACGCTGCTCGAGGAAGAGCTGATGCGACGGCTATGCGAGACCGCCGGCCTGGGGCTGGTCCGCCATACGAGCAGCGTCATCGCGGCCACCAGCGGGACGGTGGCGATCGGCGACCTGAGCGTGGCAGCCGGTGTCAGCAGCACTCATCTGGCACAGCGGTTCAAGGAGCTCGTCGGCGTCACACCGAAGCGGCTGGCCCGCACCCAACGCTTCACCGCCACCGTGCTCCCGATCAACCCCGCCGAACCGATCGACTGGGGCGATCTCGCCGCTCGCGCGGGCTACTTCGACCAGGCCCACTTCGGCCACGAGTTCCGCGAGTTCACCGGGCTCACGCCGACCCGGTACGTCGAAGTCCGGCGGCGGTTCCTGCGCGAACATCCCGGCCACACGCTGTACGGCTGGCCGCTGCCGGCCGATTGATTTCTTACAAGAGCGACAGCTCACGACACGCCACTATGGGGGCATCACAAAGCAGAGGAGAGCCCCATGGGCAACGTAGTCATGTATGCCTCGGTGTCGGTGGACGGCTTCGTCGCGGACGAGAACGACCAGCCCGGGCCGCTGTTCGACTGGTTGACCAGCGGTGACGTCCCGTTGGATGAAAGCGGCGAGGTGAAGGTGTCGCAGGTGTCCTACGACCACACCCGGGCGTACTGGGACCAGATCGGGGTGACGATCGCCGGCCGCCACGTCTTCGACCTGACCGACGGCTGGGACGGGAAGCCTCCGGGCGGGATCGACCACGTGGTCGTCGTGACGCACCGGCCGGCGCCCGAGGGCTGGGACCCCGAGGCGCCGTTCCACTTCGTCGACGGCGTCGAGGCAGCCGTGGCCAAGGCGCAGGAGCTTGCGGGTGACCGCATCGTCGAGGTCGCCGCCGGCGACGTCGGTGGCCAGGCGCTTGCCGCGGGCCTGGTCGACGAGGTGCGCATGGACGTCGTACCCGTCGTGCTCGGGTCCGGCAAGCGCTACTTCGGGTCGGTCGACGCGCAGCACCTGCTGGAGGATCCCGACGTGGTGATTCAGGGCAACCGGGTGCTTCACCTGCGCTATCCGGTGCGCCGTTGACCGATCCGAGCGGTCGGCGCTAGAGGCCGAGCGACTCCAGCCGGGCGATGTACTCGTCCTCCTGCTCCTCCTCGTCGGCGCTGGACTCCCACGGCGCGAGCAACCACTGCTGGGTGGCCTCGTCGAGGGCGGCCAGGCGGCGGTTGTACTCCTCGCCGTTGTCGGTCCAGTAGCCGACCACCTTGTACGCCGACGGCGGCAGCTTCAGCTCGTGCCGCAGGTAGCGGCGGGCGTCGCGCAGCACCGCGGTCTCGCCGGCCACCCAGACGTACCCGCTGCCCCTCGGCAGCTCCGCCGTGCGCAGCGCGCCGGACAGCCGGCTGGGGCCGTGCCCGTTGCCGCCGTACAGCCACACCACCTCGACGCCCGCGCCGCCCGGCAGCTCGACCCGATGCGCCGGTGACGGCACCTCGAGCACCGCGCGGGTGCGGACGCCGTCCGGCACCGCATCCAGGATCCGCGTCGCCGCCGGCAGCCCCGCGGCGTCGGCCAGCAGCAGTTGCCAGCTCAGGTCGGCGGGCGGGTCGTACATGCCGGTCGGCGTGTTGACGGTGACGACGTCGCCCGGCGCCGCCCGCTGTGCCCACGCCGCCGCCACCCCGCCGTCGTGCACGACGAAGTCGATGACCAGCTCGCCGCGGCCGCGGCGGAAGTCGCGGACCGTGTACGTGCGCATCGGCGACGGCTCGGCGTCGTCGGGGTAGGTCCAGCGGCCGTCGGGGTGGATCACGGGCAGCACCGGCTCCGCACCCTCGGGCGGGAAGAAGATGCGCAGGTACTCGTCGCCCACCTGGGTCGACGCGAACCCGCTCAGGTCCGGCCCGCCGAACACGACCCGCACCATGTCGGCGCAGATCGGCCGGGCCTCGACCACCTCCGCTCGGAAGAACCGCATGGGCAGGTCGGCACCGACGGCCATCCGCACTCCTCGAACCTACGACGACAGAAGTGAGGAAAGCCTAACCTGCCAACGTGTGGCGGCGCGACGCCGCGGGTCCTGCCGTCCCGCTACCGGCGTGACGACCCGAAGACAACCCGGCGGTCACGGTCTGGTCGGGCTGCGTTACCGGGATGTTCCGGATGATCCGGAAGGGTCGCGGGTGTGCCGGCCGGGTCCGGCCGGCACACCCGACGACACCCGGGAGAACCCTGCATGTCTTCGAGAGATCGCGTCCTCGCCGCGGTGGCCGGCCTCGCCGGCATCGCCGCCGTCGCGGCGACTGTCGCGACGCCCGGCGCCGCGGCGTCCGGGCGGTACCAGGACTGGGACGACACCGCCTACCGCGGCCAGATCGAGGTCGTCCGCAGCGACGACGGCCCCGCCGACCCCACGGTGCTGAACGGCACCGTCTTCAACGACCGCGACCGCGACAGCCACCACGACCGGAACGAGCGCGGCCTGCGCGGCGTCGAGGTCTCCAACGGGCGTGACGTGGTGACCACGGACTCGCGCGGCCGCTACCAGCTGCCCGTCCACGACAACATGACGGTCTTCGTCACCCAGCCCGCGGGCTACCAGGTGCCCGTCGACGACTCCAACGTCGCGCAGTTCCACTACAACCACCTGCCCGCCGGCTCGCCCGAGCTGCGCTACGGCGGCATCGAGCCGACCGGCCCGATCCCCGACGCGGTGAACTTCCCGCTGGTCGAGAGCCGCCTGACCGACGACAGCGACCTGAACTGCATCATCGCCGGCGACCTGCAGACGTACAACATCACCGAGGTCGAGTACGCCCGCAAGGGCGCCATTCGCGACCTCTCCCGCCGCGACGACTACCAGGGCTGCGGCAGCCTCTTCGTCGGCGACGTGGTCGGCGACGACCTCTCGCTCTACGACGAGGTGAAGGGGCTGACGGCGCAGACGAACGGGCCGGCCCGGTTCCTGCCCGGCAACCACGACCTCGACTTCGACGCCACGACGGCCGAGCACTCGTTCGACACGTTCCGGGCGCAGCTCGCGCCGGCGTACTTCTCCTACGACGTCGGCGAGGCGCACGTCATCGCGCTGAACACGGTGCGCTACCCGTGCACCCCCGACCTCGACAACGCCGACGGCCTGCGCCCGGAGTGCAACGACCCGGTCAACCGGCCGCGCTACAACGGGTTCATCGACGCCACCCAGATGGAGTGGCTGCGCCAGGACCTCGCCCAGGTCGACCGCGACAAGCTCATCGTCATCGCCGGCCACATCGGGCTGCTGAACTGGGCCGACGAGGGCAGCGCGATCCACCAGGTGGACCAGGTCCGCGAGGTGTACGAGCTGCTGCACGGCCGCAAGGCGGTCGCGCTGGCCGGGCACAGCCACTCGATCGAGAACCTGCGCACCGGCGACTCCATGCAGGGCTGGAACGACCTGTTCGGCGTCGACTCGCTGCCGTTCCCGCACCTGACCGTGGGCGCGATCGCCGGCGACTGGTTCTCCGGCCGGGTCACCGAGGACGGCTACCCCACCGCCCTGCAGCGCGACGGCGGCCGGCCGGGCGTCCTCACCCTCGAGCTCGACGACGCCTCGTTCCAGGAGCGGTTCACCGTCACCGGCGAGCCGGACCGGGAGCAGACCCAACTCGGCCTCAACACGCCGGCCTACCGCGACTGGTTCGTCGCCCGGGACGCCTGGAACGACAATCCGGCCGGCGCCGCCCCCGAGCTGGGCGACCCGCTCGTCGTCGACCAGGCCGACCTCGCCGGCGGCACCTGGCTGACGACGAACTTCTTCATCGGCGGCACCGGCTCCACCGTCACCGTCCGCCTCGACCGCGGCCGCCCCGTCCAGGCCGTCCGCACCCAGGCCATGCAGGGCGAGGACCAGCTCATCGGCCCCGAGTACTCCGACCCGGTCGCCGTCGCCGAGCAGCTCGTGCACGGCGGCAGCGTGGCCGACCGGACCATGCACCTGTGGCGCTTCGACCTGCCGGCCGACCTGGCCCCGGGTACCCACCGGGCGCACGTCACGGCCACCGACGTCCACGGCCGCCGCTACGCCGACACGCTCACCTTCCAGGTGGTCGCGCAGCGCTGACCGTCCCCCAGCAGCCTCCGGCGCTCATGGTTCGATAGGGCGATGAGCGCCGGAGTGCTGCGACTGACCGACGTGTCCTGGCCGCGGGTGCGGGCCGCCCTCGACGCCGGGCAGCGGACCGCCCTGTTCGCCGTCGGGTCCACCGAGCAGCACGGCCCACATCTGCCACTCGCTGCCGACACCCTGCTCGGCGACGCCCTGGTCAGCCGGCTGGCGCCGCGGCTGGGCGACGTCCTCGTAGGGCCGACGGTGCCGTTCGGCGTCGCCACCCACCACATGGCCTTCCCCGGCACGCTGACCCTCGACACCGAGACGTTCCAGGCGGTCGTCCTGCAGTACGTCGGCAGCCTGGCCGCGCACGGGTTCGAGACGGTGCTGGTGGTGCCCAGCCACGGCGGCAACTTCGCGCCGCTGGCGCAGCTGCTCGAGTCCACCGGCGGCGACGTCGGCGGAGCCCGGTTCGTCCCGTACACCGACCTCAGCGCGTTCATCGCCGTGCTCGAGCGGGTCGGCCGCGACGACGGCATCGCACCCGAGGTCGGCGGCGTGCACGCGGGCGAGGCCGAGACGTCCATCCTGCTGGCCGAGCGGCCCGACCTGGTCGACATGAGCGCCGCCGTCCAGGGCTTCGACGGTGTCTTCGACGACGAGACCGCCCGGCGGGTGTTCACCGGCGGCACCGCCGCGCTGTCGGCCAACGGCGTCCTCGGCGACGCCCGGCCGGCCGACGCCGCCCGCGGGACGCGCTACCTGGACGCGCTGACCGACCTGCTGGCCGCGCACTTCGCACCCGTCCTGGAGGGCCGTTCGTGAAGACCGCCTACGACCACATCGTCATCGGGGCCGGGGCGCTGGGCTCGGCCGCCGCGTACCGGCTGGCCGCGGCCGGCCACACCGACGTGCTGGTGCTGGAGCAGTACGAGCTCGGCCACACCCGCGGCGCGTCGGAGGACCACTCCCGCATCATCCGGCACACCTACCACTCCACCACCTACACCGCGCTCACGCCGGCCGCCTACGCCGCCTGGGACGAGGTCGAGGACGAGACCGGCCTGCAGCTGGTGTTCAAGGTCGGCGGCCTCGACCTCGCCGTCGCCGGCACCCCCGGCGAGCAGGAACTGAACCGGTACGAGTCCTCCCTGCATCCGCTCGCGGCGCAGGGCGTGACGTGGGAGCGCCTGGACGCAGCCGAGGTGCGGTCGCGGTGGCCGCAGTGGCGCATCGACGACGACGTCGTCGGCCTGTTCCAGCCGGACGGCGGCATCCTCGACGTCCGCCGCGCCACCGCCGCGCACATCGCGCTGGCCCGCGGCCGCGGCGTCGAGTTCGCCCCCGGCACCACCGTGCTCGGGCTGACATCGACGGACACGCACATCACCGTCACCACCAGCCGGGGCGAGTTCACCGCCGGCTCGGTCGTGCTGTGCGCCGCCTCCTGGACGCCGACCCTGCTGCCGAGCCTCGGCGTCGACTGGCCGATCACGCTGAGCCAGGAGCAGGTCAGCTACTTCGCCACCCCGAACCTGCGCGACTTCGCCCCGGACCGGTTCCCGATGTGGATCTGGCACGGCGAGGCGTTCTTCTACGGCTTCCCCGTCTACGGCGAGGTCGCCGTCAAGGCCGCCCGCGACCTCAGCGGCCGGTTCGTCACCCAGGAGACCCGCAGCGACGTCCCCGACCCGGCCGCGACGGAGGAGGTCGCGGCGTTCCTGCGCGACCGCCTGCCCGGCGCCGCCGGGCCGGAGCTGGTCAGCAAGACCTGCGTCTACGACCTGCCGCCGGACCGCGAGTTCATCCTCGACCACGTCCCCGGCCACCCGCGCGTCGTCGCCTTCGTCGGCGGCGGCCACGCGGCCAAGTTCGCGTCGCTGCTCGGCCGGATCCTCGCCGACCTCGCGGCGGACGGCTCGACGCCGTACCCGATCGACGCCTTCCGCGCCGACCGCCCTGCCCTCACCGACCCGGCGTTCGTCCCCACGTTCCGGCTGACCTCATGATCACTCCGCCGAACATCCGTTTCACCTAGTGAATCAGTTATACCGGCCGTTGACACCTGCTCGGAGGGCGGATTAGGTTCGCTGGACAACCAGTGGAGGAGGCCCCCCATGCCGCCTGTCCCCCACGACGTGTTCCGGTGGCCCGACCTGCTCAGCCGGCGGCAGGTGCTGCGCGCCGCGGGCGCCGGCCTGGCGGTCGCCGGGCTCGGCTCCATAGCCGCCGCGTGCACGGCCGAGTCGCCACCGGGCGGTTCCGGCGACGGCGACGGCTCGCCCGGCGGCGGCGATCCGGTGCTGCGCACGGCGATGGCGAACACCTTCGCCGACCTCGACCCGACCACGGCCGCGACCGTCGGCACCATCGCGATCAACCGGTTCGTCTACGAGTCGCTGTACCGGCTCGACCCGTTCCCGCCGCGCGCCGACCTGACGCCTGAGCTGGCCGCCGACCTGCCACAGGAGATCGACCCGACCACGTACCGCATCCCGCTGCGCACCGACGCGGTGTTCCATGACGGCACCCCGCTGACCGCCGACGACGTCGTCTTCACCATCCAGCGCATCAAGGACCCGGCCGCCGCGTCGCTGTTCGCCCGGTTCTTCGAGATCGTCGAGTCCGTCACTGCCGTCGGCGAGCACGAGGTCGAGCTCCTGCTCACCCAGCCGACCACGCTGCTCGCGCAGCGGCTGGTGCTGGTCAAGGGGATGTCGCGGCGCGCGATCGAGAGCTCCCCCGACGCCCTGACGATCGCGCCGGTCGGCACCGGGCCGTACCGCGTCCAGTCGGTGGTGTCCGGCCAGGAGGTCGCGCTGACGCTGTTCTCCGACTACACCGGGCCGGCCCGGGTGAGCTTCGACGAGGTCGGCATCACCGTCACCGCCGACGGCAATGCCCGCGTCGCCGGGCTGCGCAGCGGCCGGACCCGCGTCATCGAGGACGTCCCGAGCAGCTCGTTCGACAGCCTCGCCGGCATGGACGGCCTCCAGGTCGAGGGCGCACCCGGCGACCACCAGACCGGCCTGATGTTCCACTGCGGGAAGCCGCCGTTCGACGACGTCCGCGTGCGGCAGGCCGTGCTGTTCGCGATCGACCGCGACACCATCACCCAGACCAGCTTCTTCGGGCACGCCACGCCGGCCTGGGACGGCGTCATGACCACCGACAACCCGGAGTGGGTGGAGCCCGAGCTGATCTACCGGTACGACCCCGACCACGCCCGCCAGCTGCTGGCCGACGCCGGATACGGAGCCGGCGGCGTCCCGATCGACTTCATCGCCGGCAACCTGGAGTTCCTCGCCTCGCAGACCCCGATCATCGAGGAGAACCTGCGGGCGGTCGGGTTCGAGCCGAACGTCGTCCCGGGCGAGCTGGAGTCGCTGTACGCGCGCGTCACCGAGGGCAGCTACCAGCTGTTCCTCATCATGACCGACACCGCGGCACTGGGCGCGACGGACGCGGAGTTCCTGCTGCGCTGGTCCTTCTACGGCACCATCCCGCGCGAGTTCCTCTACTGGAACGTCCCCGAGCGCGACCGCGTCGAGCAGTTGCTCGACGTCGCGCTGACCACGCCCGACGCGGCCGCGCGGTCCGCGGCGCTGGCCGAGGCGCAGAACATCCTGCAGGTCCAGGCGCCGCTGGCCCGGCTGCACCGCGCCGACTACCTCACCGGCTGGTCCGACACGCTGCAGGGGTTCCGGCCGCTGCCCACCGCCGGGTTCGACCTGGACGGCGTCACCGGATGACGTCGGTCGACGCCGCCGCGCCGCACGTCCGCTTCGTGCTCCGGCGGTTGCTGCTGGCACCGCTGATCCTGCTCGGCGTCGTCTTCACCGTCTTCGTGGTCGTCGACCTGTCGCCGAACGACCCCGCCCGGGCGGCGCTGGGGGTGTTCGCCGACGCCGAGCAGCGGGCCCGGTTCGCGGCGGAGAACGGCCTCGACGACCCGCTGCCGGTGCGGTTCGTCCGGTTCCTCGGCGACCTCCTCCAGCTGCGCCTGGGCGACTCGGTCGTCCGGGCCGAGTCGGTCAACGAGCTGATCCGCATGGCGCTGCCGATCACCCTCCAGCTGATGCTGCTGGCGACGGTCATCGCGGTGACGGCGTCGCTGCTGCTGGGGATCGTCGCGGCCCGGCACGAGGGCCGTCCGGCCGACCGCGCCATCAGTGTGGTGGCGGCGTTCTTCCAGGCCGCGCCGCAGTTCTGGATCGGCCTGCTGTTCGTGCAGCTGTTCGCGGTGGGGCTCGGCATGCTGCCGGTGGGCGGGTACACGCCGCTGTCGGCCGGGTTCAGCTACTGGTTCTCGTCGCTGATCGGCCCGGCGATCGTGCTGGCGCTGCCGTTCGCCGCCGCGATGACACGGGTGATCCGCGCCTCCGTCGCCGACGAGCTGGCCAAGGACTACGTGCGGACGGCGGTCTGCGCGGGGCTGCCGACCGGCACGGTGCTGGTCACCAACGTGCTGCGCAACGCGCTGATCACGCCGATCACGGTGCTCGGCGTCTACGTCGGCGCGATGATGTCCGGCGCGATCCTCGTCGAGACCGTCTTCACCATCCCCGGCATGGGGACGCTGCTGGTCACCGGTGTCCGGCAGGGCGACCTCGGCATCGTCCGCGGCGTGGCGATCGTCGGCGCGGTCTCGTACGTGCTGGTCAACGTTGTGATCGACCTGCTGTACCTGCTGCTGAACCCGCGCAGCGCGGAGGTGGTGCGGCCATGATCCGCGCGGTCCTGCGGGCCCGGCCGGGCGCACGCTGACTGGCCGGCACCGCCGTCGTGCTGGTCGTGGTGCTGGTGGTGCTGCCGCTGCTGATGCCGTACTCGCCGAGGGCCATCGACGGCGCCGCGGCCCTGCAGGCGCCGTCGGGCGAGCACTGGTTCGGCACCGACCAGCTCGGCCGCGACGTGCTGTCGCGGGTCGTCTACGGCGCGCGGCTGAGCCTGCTCGTGGCGGTCTGCTCGGGAGGCGCGGCGCTGCTCGGCGGCGGCCTGCTCGGCGCGCTCGCGGCGAGCAGCCGCGGCTGGGTCAACGAGCTGATCATGCGGGTCATGGACGTCGGGCTGGCCTTCCCCGGCATCCTGCTCGCGGTCGTGCTCGCCGCGGCGATCGGGCCCAGCCTGTGGGCCACGGTCGTCGTGCTCGGCGTCATCTACACGCCGTCGATGGCGCGGGTTGTCCGGGCGGCCGTCTTCACCGAGCAGGGCGAGGACTACGTCACCGCCGCGACGCTGTTCGGCAGCAGGAAGATCCGCGTGGTCGGCTACCACATCGGGCTCAACGCGGCCCTGCCGGTGATGGTCTACACGACGCTGGTCATGGCCGACGCCGTGGTGACCGAGGCGGCGCTGTCGTTCATCGGCGCCGGCATCCGCCCGCCGGCGCCGTCGTGGGGCAACATCATCAGCGACGGCCAGGCGGTGATGGGCGCCGGCGCGTGGTGGGTGTCGCTGTTCCCCGGCCTCGCCATCGTCGCCGCGGTGCTGGTGCTGAACCGATGCTCCGAGGCCGTCGGCACCCGGTTGAGGTCGCGATGACGACGAACGAGGCGCCGCTGCTGGACCTGCGCGACCTGCGGGTGCGCTTCCCCAAGCGGTACGGCGACGTGCCGGTGCTGGACGGCGTCGGCCTCACCGTCCACCCGGGCGAGGCGGTCGCCGTCGTCGGCGAGTCGGGCTGCGGGAAGACGCTGCTCGGGCTGGCCGCCGCGCACGTGCTACCGCCCACCGCGAAGGCGTCCGGGACGGTCGCCTTCCAGGGCCGCGACCTCCGCGCGCTGTCCCGGCGCGAGCTGCGCCGCGTCCGCGGGGCCGGCATCGGCGTCGTCTTCCAGGACGCGATGACCAGCCTGAACCCCGGCCTCACCGTCGGACGTCAGCTGCGCCAGGTGTGCAAGCTGGGGGCGTCGTCGACGCCGGAGGAGCTGCTCGACGCGGTGGGGCTGGAGCACTCCGCCCGCATCCTGGGCGCCCGGCCCTACCAGCTGTCCGGCGGGCAGCGCCAGCGCGTGCTGATCGCGATCGCGCTGGCCCGCGACCCCGCCCTCGTCATCGCCGACGAGCCGACGACGGCGCTGGACGTCACCGTGCAGCGGCAGGTGGTCGAGCTGCTCCGCGGTCTGCAGGAGAGCCGCGGCTTCGCGCTGATGTTCATCAGCCACGACCTCGCCCTGGTCTCCGAGGTGGCCGCCCGGACGACGGTGATGTACGCCGGCCAGGTGGTCGAGTCCGGCCCGACCGCCGAGGTGCTCGGCCGGCCGCGGCACCCGTACACCGCCGGCCTGCTGAACGCGAGCCGCAGCTTGGAGGAGCGCTGGCCGGACCTGGCGCCGATTCCCGGCCACGTCCGCCAGCCGGCCGAGTTCGCGTCCGGCTGCCGGTTCCGCGACCGCTGCGCCCGCGCCGACGACGCCTGCGCCACCCGGCCGGACCTGCTCGCCGGCGGCGCCCGGCTGCTCGCCTGCTTCCACCCGCTGACGGAGCCGCCACCCCGGCCCGCGCCTGCCCGCGTGCGTGATCGCGCCGAGGACGCCGACGACGGCGGCGGCCACGCTCGCGAGGCGATCGTCGAGGCCCGCGACGTCGTCGTCGACTACGGCAGCACGCGGTCACGCACTCTGGCGGTCGACGGCGTCAGCGTCACCGTCCGCGCGGGCCAGGCCGTCGGGCTGATCGGCGAGTCGGGCTCGGGCAAGACCACGCTGGCGCGGTCGCTGCTGGGCCTGATCGAGCCAGCGGCGGGCCACGTCCTGCACCGCGAGCAGGACATCTACCGGCTGCCGCGGGTTGCGCGGTTCCGCCGGCTCGGCCGCGACGCCGCGATGGTGTTCCAGGACCCGCGCAGCTCCCTGAACCCGCGGCTGTCCGTCGGCGCCGTGGTCCGCGACCCGTTGACCGTCCTGGGCATCGGCGACCGCCGGTCCCGCGACGCCACCGTCCGCGCCACGCTGGAGAGCGTCGGGCTGCCGGGCGCGATGGCCGACCGGCCGGTGCGGGCGCTCTCCGGCGGCCAGCTGCAGCGGGTCGCGCTGGCCCGCGCACTCGTCGTCGAGCCCAGCCTGATCGTCGCCGACGAGCCGACGTCCGCGCTCGACGTCTCGGTGCAGGCGCAGATCCTCATGCTGCTGCACCGGATCCGGGCAGAGCGGCACCTGGCGCTGCTGATCGTCTCGCACGACATGCGCGTCGTCCGGTTCGCCACCGACCACGTCGCCGTCATGCGCGGCGGCACGATCGTCGAGGCCGGGCCGACCGAACGCGTCTACGAGGACCCGCGGCACCCGTACACGCAGGCGCTGCTGGCCGCGGCGCCCACGCTGCACGCCCCGCGCTGAGGTCCAGCCGGTCCGGTCAGCGGCGACGAGCCCGGCGCACCTCGTTGGCGACCGCCCACGCGTCGGACAGCGGGCCGAGGTGGTGCAGCTTGTCGGGGTTGACCACCGAGCGGATCGCCTGGATCCGGCCGTCGAGCACGTCCAGCGTCATCGTGCCGATCAGCGCGCCGTCGCGGTCGCGGACCACCGCGCCGGGCTGGCCGTTCAGGGTCTGTGGCTCGATCGCCGCGCCGATCGCGGCCAGCGCCGGCATGAACGACCCGACCAGCCGGGCCACGTTGTCGGCGCCGTACACGCCCTTGGCCAGCGCGGGCGCCTTGCCGCCGCCGTCGCCGACCATCTGCACGTCGGCGGCGAGCAGCTCGCGCAGCCCGTCGACGTCGCCGTCGCGGACCGCCCCGAAGAACCGCGCCGCGAGCTCGTCGCGCTCCTCCCGATCGGCCGCGAACCGCGGGCGGCCGTCGTCCATGTGCCGCCGCGCCCGGACGGCGAGCTGGCGGCAGGCCGCCTCGGACCGGCCGACGGCGGCCGCGATCTCCGGGAAGCCGAAACCGAACACGTCACGCAGCACGAACACCGCCCGTTCCAGCGGGCTGAGCCGCTCGAGCAGCAGCAGCGCGGCCATCGACACCGAGTCGGCCAGCTCGGCCGACCGGGCCGGGTCGTCGTACGGGTCGGTGGCCAGCGGCTCGGGCAGCCACGGCCCGACGTACTCCTCGCGCCGCACCCGGGCCGAGCGCAGCACGTCGATCGACACCCGCGTGACCACGGCCGACAGGTACGCCTTCACCGACACCGGGCGGGTCGTGGCGGTCTGGTAGCGCAGCCAGGTCTCCTGCACCGCGTCCTCGGCCTCGCTCACGCTGCCGAGCAGCCGGTAGGCGATGGAGAACAACAGCGGCCGCAGGTCCTGGAACTCCTCCGTGGGCGTCATGCCGCTTCCTCCTTGGAACCCTCGCTCTTGAAGCCCTCGCGCCAGGTGGGATACCGCAGGTCCCAGCCGAGCTCCCGCTTGGCCTTGGCGTTGGAGAAGGGCCGGCCCTGAGTCATGATCGCCACCCCCATCTCGCCGGCGAACGGCCGGACCAGCCATGCGGGGACGCGCAACGGCCGCTTCGCCCCGACGCACGAGGCCAGGTACGGCAGCCACTCGCGGACCGGGGCCGGCTCGTCGTCGACGATGTTGAACACGCCGTTCGCCTGCTGCTCCACAGCCAGCACGGTAGCGCTCGCGGCGTCGTCGATGTGCACCCACGAGAAGTAGCCGGCGCCGCCGCCGATGACCGGCATCCGCCGCTTGCGGACGAGGTCGATCTGATCCTCGATGCCGCCGCCGGGACCGTAGAACCCGCCGTAGCGCAGGGCCGCGCCGCCGGCCTTGACGACCACGTCCTCGACGTAGCGCAGCGGCCGGACCATGATCCGCAGCTTGGCCGGCAGCTGCTCCGTCGGCAGCGCCTCGTCCTCGGTCACCGAGCCGGCCGCACGGTTCGCGGGCCAGTTGGCGAGGCTCTGCGCGACGACGTGGGTGACGCCGGTCGCCTCGGCGGCGGCCAGCAGGTGATCCGTCCCGGTCGTCCGCAGCCGGTTGGTGGTGGCGGCGAACCGCTCGGGGTGCCGGAAGTCAGGCTTGCCGATGTAGTCCGGCGACAGCGCGGTCATCTCGTGCACGATCGCGTCGGGCCGAGCGTGCGCCACCGCCTCGCCGACCGACGCCGCGTCGAGCCCGTCCATCAGCACGCCCTCGGCGCCCAGCTGCGTCAGCAGGCCCAGCCGGCCCGGGTTCGTCGTCGTCGCCGTCACCTGGTGGCCCCGCGCCACGAGCTGGGGCACCAGACGCCGTCCGATCGCCCCGGTCCCGCCCGCCACGAACACCCGCATCACGTCACGCTCCTCGTCCGGTCGTTACTCCCGGACCCGAGACGAGACAGCCCGGCGCCCCGTGACATGGGCGGCGACATGGGCGGCGACACGGGCGACGGCCGCGGCGATCAGTGGCAGCGCGATCAGCACCAGGACCGGCCAGTCGCCGGTGCGGGCGTACGGGGTCAGGCCGGTGCGCAGCGGCACGCTCTGCTCCAGCAGCTCCTGCGTGCCCAGCCCGCTGAGCCGCGTCACCGACCCGTCCGGCAGCACGATCGCGGAGTAGCCGGTCGGCGCGGCCTGCAGCACCGTCCGGCCGAACTCGCGGGCCCGCAGCCGCGACGCCGCCACCTCGATGGCCGGCACTTCCTCACCCACGTACGACGACGCGTTCGTCGGCGCCAGCACCACCTCGCCGCCGTCGCGCACGCCGTCGGCGACCCGGTCGGCGAAGAAGACCTCGTAGGAGATGACGATCGCCAGCGGCGTCCCGGCCGCCTCGACGACGGCGTCGGTCGTCCCCACGATCGCGTCGCGCGGGACGAAGCGGGTGTCGTCGCTGAGCGCCTCGAACAGGCCGCGCAGCGGGATGTACTCGCCGAACGGGACCCGGTGCTGCTTCTCGTACCGGTCGGTGATGGCGCCGTCGGGCCCCCACACGACCGAGGCGTTGCGGAACCCGTCGACCTCGCCCTCGGTTACGCCGACGACGAGCGTGGTGCCCAGCCGCCGGGCTTCGTCGGCGAACGCCTCGTCCAGCGCGGTGCCGGCGATCGGCCCGTCGACGTCGGCCACGTTCTCCGGCAGCAGCACGACGTCGGGCTCGCCGTCCACCTGCTCCAGCGCCTCCAGGTGCCGGTTGGTGGCGTCCATGGAGTCGATGAAGATCGCCCGCAGTCCGCGCGGCCCGCCGCCCTGCACGATGACCGCGTCCAGGCTGCCCGCGTCGCGCGTCATGGCGGCGCCGCTCAGCGCGAGCGGAAGCCCGACGGCGACGACGGCGGTCGCGGCGGCGACCAGCCTCGTGCGGTTGCCGCGGTTGCCGCGGTTGCCGCGCTTGCCGCCGGCGACCACCATGCCCGCGAGCGCCCCGCCGGCCAGCGCCGCGAGCGCCGTCACGAACAGTGCTCCGCCCAGCGGCGCGACCGCCAGGAACGGGCTGTCGGTGAGGCTCAGCCCGAGCGCGGGCAGCGGGAAGCCGCCGAACGGGAAGCGGTACTGCACCGCCTCCAGCAGCACCAGCGCCGCGGGCGCGACCAGCCACCAGCCGGGCCATCGTCCGGCCGACCGGCCCGGCGACACCGCCGCGACCGCCGTCAGCAACACGGTTTCCAGCACCGCCACGGCCGCGTACCCGGGCGGGCTGAAGTCCGTCATCCACCGCAGCGCGACGACGTAGTGCACCACGCCGCACAGCGCGCCCAGCCAGAGCCGGTCGCGCAGCCGGTGCCCGGCCAGCGCCAGCGCGAACCCGGCGACCCCGAGCGGGAACAGCGGCCACCAGTCGCGCGGCGGCAGCGCCAGCCACCACAGCACCGCGACCGCCACCATCAGCCCGGCGCTCACGGCCCGCCGCTGGTGAGCAGTGAGTTTGCCAGTCAGTCCGGCCGCGGCGGTCAGTGGTCCACGCATCGCGGCCATCCTACGGTTCAGTCGTAGCTGACCCCGTAGCGCAGGTGGGTCACGTTCTTGCCCTCGACGACCTGCAGCAGCTCGAGGTGGGTGCGCTCGTTCTCGATGTTGTCGAGGTAGCGGACGCCGTCGCGCATGAGGATCGGCACGAGGTCGATCCGGATCTCCTCCAGCACGCCGAGGTTGACGCACTGCTGGGCGATATTCGGCCCGGCGACGCCGATGTCCTTGCCGCCGGCGATGGCCCGGGCCTGCTCGAGCGCGCTCTGCACGCTGTCGACGAAGGTGAACGGCGCGTCCGGGATCGGCGGCCAGTTCGCCGGCGGCGGCCGGTGCGTCACCACGAACGTCGGCGAGTCGTTCGGCGGCTTGCCGCCCCAGCCGTTGGCGTGGTCGAAGATCCGTCGCCCGGCGATGAACACGCCCTCGGTCTCGTTCTGGTGCCAGTAGGCGGCACTCGCCTCGGACATCCTGAACGTGATCGGGTAACCAGCCGGCCGCACCTCGACGTCGCCGCTGTTGTACCAGTCGAAGAGCGCCCCCACCGAGTCGTCCGGGTACGCGACGAACCCGTCGAGCGACATGGTGAAGCTGGAGAAGATGACGCCCATCCGTGCCTCCTGTGTGTGGCCGTTCCGGCGTGCCCGACGACAGACAGACTGCACCCTCCCCCGGAACTCATCGACGCACTCAGTCGGGGTCGAGGCGTTCGGGCGGCTTTTCGTATCGGTGTCCGGTGGGACTTCGCCATCGGGTGGTGCCGTCGCGATCTCGTTGGACTGACCAGCCGCCGTGGTGTTTGAGCAGATGGTGGGTCTCGCACAGTGCGTGGCAGTTGGCCGGGTCGGTGGTGCCGCCGGCCGCGAACGGCACCAGGTGGTCGATATCGGCGGCCTTGGCGGTCCGGTGGCAGCCCGGTGTGCGGCAGGTCCGGTCGCGGGCGATGACGAACTCGGCCAGCGCCTTGGTCGGCCGATATCTCGTGCGCCCGAGGTCGAGCAGCTGTCCGGTGCCGGGATCATGGGCCAGCCAGGTCCACACCCCCTCGGCCGCGAGAGCCCGGGCAACGTGGGCGGGGATCGGTCCGTAACCGTCCAACTCGCCGGGCTGGTCGGTCAGCCCGGCCAGCGTCGCGAACGGGATGGTGACGTGCACACTGACCGGCCGCCGCCGCGGCCTCGACCCCACAGCAGACGGAAGAGGTGCGTGGTCGCCGGGCGGGCCGCCACTGACGTCGGGGCCGGTGCGGACGGCGGGCTCAGACGAGGCGGCGTCGGCCGAGGCGGCGTCGGCCGGGGCGGCGGACGCACGCCCGCTGCCGCTGACGGCGGAGCGCGCCCCGACGGGGGGCTCTGGCGAGCCGGTGCGGGCGGCGCCGCTGCCGCCGACGACGGCGGAGCGGGCCCCGACGGCGGGCTCAGGCGTGCTGGTGCGGCCAGCGCCGGTGCGGGCAGCGCGCCCGGCAGGCTCAGGCGCGGCGTCGCCCCGGGCGGCGGAGACGTACCCCGTGGCGCCGTCGGCGCACGCACCCAGCGCGGCCCAGCCCCACTCGGCCAACGCGTCCGCACGACGCTGATCCCGCGTCCGCGCCGGCACACCCGCCGCCGCATCAGCCCGCTTCGCATCCGCAGCGGCCACATTCAGGACCGTGTCCCAGGCGGTCGCGTCCTCGGCCGGGATCAGCGCCTCCACGAACGCCATCCCATCCGACGCGGGCGTCACCGCCACATACCGGCCATCACGCGCACGCCGATGCCGCTCGGCCGTCTCCACCGGCGCCAGTTCCTGCAGCAACTGCCGGATCAGCTTCCGCAACGCGACCGAATCCAACTGCGGCGCCCGTGGCAACACCGCGGCCTCCACCCGCTCGCGGACGCCCGGATCCTGCCCACCGAGCTCGTCAGTGATCACGCGAGCACGGCGCAGATCGATCAACCCCGCCAACAAGACAGCGTGCGTGTCGGGGAAGTCCTCCACCAACTGCACCGAATGACCCACCAGGTACTCCGCCTGCCGGGTCGTCACATGACACCGCCCAGCGATCGCGACCGCGGTATTGGTCACCGGGTTCACCGACCGATAACCCGACGTGTCCGGACGCATCTCGGCCCGGGAGGCGAGCGCGGCCGCGACCCGCGCCTTGTTCGCCTCCACCCACGCCGCCAACCGCTCCCACCCGGCCGACGCCTCCACCAAGTCGTAGCCATCAGCCACCGACGGATCGAACCCAGCCAGCAACGCCGCCAACTGCGCACCCACCGCGACCTCATCCGCCCCGAACGGCAACACCCCAGCCGCCGGCACCGCCGCATACTCCGCGGCCAGCCCGTCCAACAGCGCCCGCACCTCCGCGTCGACCACACCATCAGGCTCCACCGCCACCGGACCAACACCCGGCAACGGAGCAGACAGCAGCGCTTCTTCGAACATGCACACCACCCTACCCACCCCCACCGACAAGATCAACTCGACGCCGGTGGGCGGGGCCGCGCGCTACGGTGAACGCGTGCGCGACGCGGCGAAGTACTGGGCGCATCCGGCGGTCCCGGGCGTGGACCTGATGCGGGCGCGGTTCGTCCGCCACGCGTTCGGACGGCACAGTCACCCGACGTTCGCGATCGGGGTGGTGGAGCGCGGGCTGGAGCGGCTGCGCATCGGCGACCGGACGGAGTACGTCGGACCGGGCGGGCTGGTGCTGATCAACCCCGACGTCGTGCACACGGGCGTCCCTGCTACGGCCGGCGGCTGGGCGTACCGCGTCCTCTACCCGCCGGCGCAGCTGCTGGCCGAGCTGACCGGCGCCGCCTCGCCGTGGTTCGCCGAGCCGCTGGTGGACGATCGCGACGCCGCCGGCGCGGTGCTGGCGGCGCATGGCGCGGCCGAGCAGGGCGACGCGCTGACGTCGAGCACGCTGCTGCTGACGACGCTGGCCGGCCTCGGCGCCCGCCACGGCCAGACCCGCCGGGACCACGCCAGCCAGGCCGCCCCCGCCGGCACATGCCAGGCCGCGACCGCACGCGACATCCTGGTGGAGCGACTGGTCGACCCGCCGAGCCTGGACGAGCTCGCCGCCATCGTGGGGACGGGACGGTTCGCGCTGGCCCGCGCGTTCCGCCACCGCTACGGGCTGCCGCCGCACGCATACCTCAACGAACAACGCATCCGGCGCGCCTGCGCGCTGCTGGAGATGGGCCAGCCGCCGTCGGCGGTCGCGGCCGCGGTGGGCTTCGCCGACCAGGCCCACCTGACCCGTCACTTCCGCCGCGTGGTCGGCGTGCCGCCGGGGCAGTACCGGCGCAAGAACGTTCAAGACCGCTGAGCCCGCGGCCCCTACGCTCCCCCGCATGCACTCGGAGCTGGAACCGGATCGAGCGACCCGGACGCTGTGGGCGAAGGGCGTCCTCGACTATCTCGACGATTTCATCGACGGCCTGCCGGACGCCCCGGCGAGCTGGGACGGATCGACGGCGGCAACGACGACCGCCCCGCCGGGCGCCGGGCCGCGGCCGCTCGCGGGCCTGATGACCGAGGTCGCCACCGCCGTGGCCGCCGCTGTCGAGACCGCGGGCCCGGGCTATCTCGCCTACTTCCCCGCCGGCGGCCTGTACTCGTCCGTGCTCGGCGAGCTGCTGGCGCAGACGGTCAACCGCTACACCGGCGTGGCGGCCACGGCGCCGGGCCTGGTCGGGCTCGAGCAGAGCGTCGTCCGGTGGCTCTGCGACCAGTTCCGGCTCCCGTCGCCCGCCGGCGGCCTGATCACGTCCGGCGCGTCGATCGCGACACTGACGGCGCTGCATGCGGCCCGCGTCGACCGGCTGGACCAGCCCGACCCGAGAGCGACGATCTACGTCACCGAGCACACCCACCACTGCGTCGCCAAGGCGGCCCGGATCGCCGGCTGCACCGACGCGCAGCTGCGGGTGGTCTCCGTCGACGCCGAGCTGCGGATGGACGTCGACGCGGCGCGGACGGCGATCGGGCGCGACCGCGCGGACGGCCGGCGCCCGTTCCTGATCGTCGGCACCGCCGGGTCGACCAGCACCGGCACCGTCGACCCGCTGCGACGGATCGCGGCCCTCGCCGCCGAGGAGAGCCTCTGGTTCCACGTCGACGGCGCCTACGGCGGCGGGTTCCAGCTCACCGAGTACGGCCGGACGCTGCTGGACGGCGCCGAGCTGGCCGACTCGATCACGTTCGACCCGCACAAGAGCCTGTTCCTGCCCTACGGCACCGGCGTCCTGCTGGTCCGCGACGAGCAGACGCTGCGGTCCGCCTTCAGCGCCGGCGGCGACTACCTGCAGGACCTCGTCGACGACCCCGGCCTGCCCGACTACGCCGACCTGGGCCCGGAGCTGACCCGCGACTCCCGCGGGCTGCGGCTCTGGCTGCCGCTGCAGCTGCACGGCGTCGACGCCTTCCGGTCGGCGCTGGAGGAGAAGCTCGAGCTGGCGCGCTGGGCCTACGACGAACTACGCGCCGACCCGCACCTCGACGTCCCGCTGCGCCCGGACCTGACGGTGATCGTCGCCCACTCGGTCGCCGGCGACGACGCCACCCGCCGCCTGCTGGAGCGCGTCAACGCCGGCCGCCGAGTCTTCCTGTCCAGCACCCGGCTGGCCGGACGGAACGCGATCCGCCTGTGCGTGCTCAGCCACCGAACCCACCGCGACCGCGTGGAGGAAGGGGTCGAGGCGATTCGCGCCGCCGCGCGGCGGTCATGACCCCGAGCGCGAGCAACGCGCCGGCCGCCGCGCCGAGGGTGTTCACCACCCAGTCGTCGACGTCGCACGCGCGCCCGAGCGACGGGATCAGCGCCTGCAGGCCCTCGACCAGCGCCGACAGTGCCGCGCCGGCCGCGAACACGACGGCCGGGCGCCGGGCTGCCAGCGCGGCGAGGAAGACCGGCACCAGGAACAGCACCGCGTTCGCCACCACCAAGACGTTCAGCGGCGGGACGCTCGCGGCGAACGCGCACCGCACCTCGTCCGGCCAGCCGGCCGTCGACTTGAGCTCGGGCACCAGGGTCAGCCCGAGCACCGGCAGGACCGCCAGCCCCGCAAGCACCCACAACGGACGACGGCCCGCCTCGCCGCGGCGCGTGAGCAGGTATCCGGCCACGATGCCGGCCACGACGACCACGAGCAGGGTCGCGTAGGCGAGCGGCTTGTTGAACAGCAGGAAGTCGTAGATCATCGGCCCGCCGAGGCTAGCAGCCCGTCAGAGCGCCCGGGCCGCCATGACGGCCATGCCGGCCGCCATGGCGACCTCGCACCAATGGAGCACGGACGGCGACGTCAGCAGCCGGGTGGCCGGTCCGCCGCCGGCCGGCGGTGTCGATCCAGCTCACGGATCGCGCCGGTGACTTCTCAGACGACGGCCGGCAACCGGGTCCGGTCCAGCGACCCGTTCTTCGCGGCCGCGACCAGGTCGTCGAACTGGTCGTGGCTCATCTGGATCCGCTGCCCGAAGTCGTCGGTGATGACGATGCGGCGATCCGCCGGCGCGTCGTCGTCGACGTAGAGCTCCGGGCAGCCGCAATCGCAGTTGCCGCAGAAGGTCGCCACGTGCCGCAGGCTGGTGAGGTCGTCCATGCTCGCTCCTCCGGTCGGCCCGTCCCGGCCCGTTCGGACCCGAGACGCCCAGACCATAACCGCAGGTAGAAGACCCAGCCAGTCTTGATCTCATGATCGACAACCGGTATCATCGCCGGTCATCCGAGCGGCGCCGCGCCGCACCACCGCCCTTTCAGTCGTGCGATGCCCAGCCGGTGAACGTGGCGGGCATGTCGAGCCGATACTCCACGGCTTCCCTCCGGGTCGCTACGCGGACGTAGCGAGGCGAGCGAGCCGTGACCTCACCGGTGCCCGAGAGAATGATCGTCTCCGCCGGAGCGTCGTCCGTCAGGGGAAGGACCGCGAAGGACGGGCTGCCGACTCCGCCACTCTCAAGGCGTGCGACGTAGTCGCCGGCACGCACGGACCGTGGCGGGCGGGTGACGAGGGCGCCGGAGGACACGATGTATGAACTCACCGTCTCCTGGATGACGCTCGGATCGCCGATGGGAAGGACTCTTTCCTGGGTGCTCATGATGCGTCCATTTCGTTTCTGAATTAGTACTGGATTCGAATAACCGCGAGTCACGGCACGCGATGGCCGGCGGCGCGGAACAGCTCGTACCACTCCGCGCGGGTCAGCGGCACGTCCGACCCCTGGGCGGCACCGGCCACCCGCTCCGGCGTGGTGGTGCCGAGCACGACCTGCATCCGCGCGGGGTGACGGGTGATCCAGGCGGTCGCGATGGCGATCGCCGGGACGTCGTACTGCGCGGCGAGCCGGTCGATGACGGCGTTGAGCTCCGGGTAGTCGGGCGAGCCCAGGAAGACTCCGTTGAAGAAGCCCGCCTGGAACGGCGACCACGCCTGGACGGTGATGTCGTTCAGGCGGCAGTAGTCGAGCATGCCGCCGCCGTCGAGCGTCACCGACTGCTGCTCGCCGAGCATGTTCGCCGCGACGCCCTGGGCGACGATCGGTTCGTGCGTGATCGACAACTGCAGCTGGTTGGCGACGATCGGCTGGCGGACGAACTTGCGCAGCAGGTCGATCTGGCGGGGCGTGTGGTTCGAGACGCCGAAGTGCCGCACCTTGCCCGAGGACTCGAGCTCGTCGAAGGCACGAGCGACCTCCTCGGGCTCGACGAGCGCGTCCGGGCGGTGCAGCAGCAGGATGTCGATGCGGTCCGTCCGCAGCGCCCGCAGCGACCCGTCGACCGACTCGACGAGGTGCTCGTAGGAGAAGTCGAAGTACGGCCCCTCCCTGACGATGCCGGCCTTGGTCTGGATGGTGATCTCGTCGCGTTGCGACGGCGTGAGCTGCAGCGCGTCGGCGAAGCGACGCTCACAGCCGTGCAGCTCGTTCCCGTACACGTCGGCGTGGTCGACGAAGTCGATGCCGGCGTCGCGCGCCGTGCGCACCAACTCGCGGACGTCGTCGTCGGTCTTGCCGTCGATCCGCATCAGGCCGAGCACGACGTTCGGGACGACGATCTCGGTGCCGGGCAGGGTGAAGGTCTTCACTGCTGGTTTCCTTTCGGTGGGGATGGTGCGTCAGGACCGCTGGATGCGGTAGGCGATGGTGGCCACGGCGGCCTGCAGGAGGACGGCCACGCCGAGCGCGGCAGCCGGGCCGCCGCCGCGCAGGAGCAGCGCGCCGGCCAGCGCCCCGGCGAGCATCGTCGCGACGGAGCCGAGGCGACGTCCCGCCCGCTGGCGCCCGCCGGAGCCCCAGCGGCTGTCCGCGGCCAGGCCGGTGATGCTCTGGGTGAGCACGGTGGTGGTCAGATCGGGCAGCGCCAGGGCGCGAGCGGACGCGTTCTGGAGGCCCATGGTGGCGGCGAGCACGACGATCAGCGCGTAGCGGGCCGCCGCCGAGTCGTCACCCACGAGCAGCGAGAGCACGAGCGCCGCCGTCGTCCCGGCCAATCCGGCCGCCGTGACGACGGCGAGGTGGCGCGGCGTGCCGGCGTGCTGCAGGTGCCGCGACAGCCGGCCACCGGCGAGGGCGCCGAGCACGAACGCGAGCAGGGCGGCCACCGAGGCCGCGGCCGAGACGTCCGCCGCTCCCGCGATGCCGAAGCCGAGGAAGATCACGTTGCCGGTCATGTTCGCGACGAACACGTGCCCGAGCGCGAGGTAGCTCACCGCGTCGACCACGCCCGTCACAGCGGTGAGGCCGAACAGCAGGACCGGGATCAGCGTCTCGTCACGACTGCGGACGATCGTCGGCACGACGCACCTCCGATCCGGTGTGTCCGTGTACTCCGTCGAGGGCGAGGTCGACGACGTCAGCGACGAACCCGTCCGTCAGCGGCAGGTGGCCGTGCAGCAACCGGTGGTAGAGCGCGCCGTAGAGCAGGTCCAGGACCACCTCCACCCGGGTGCCGGCCGGAATCTCGCCCCGCTCCACCGCGCGGGCGAACAGCGCCCGGGCCGCGTCGCGCCGCGGTTCCACCACCCGCGACACGTACTCTGCGGCGAAGCCGGGGTCGCTGTGAGCCTTGGTGATGAAGGTCCCGATGACCCGCCCGTACGGACGGGCCCGCACCAGCCGGACCCAGGGCAGCAGCAGGTCGAGCAGGTCGCCGCGCAGCGTTCCGGTGTCGGTCGGTTCCGGCGGCTCCCACTCGGTGTACAGGGCGTCCAGCGCCAGTGCCTCCTTCGTGGGCCACCAGCGGTAGATGGTGGCCTTGCTGACGCCCGCGCGCTCGGCGATGGTGTCCATGCTGACGTCGCCGAGCCCGTGGTCGAGGATCAGCTCGGCGGACGCGTGCAGGATCGCGGCCTGCGCCCGCTCGCTGCGCGGCCGCCCGCGCCGCGGCGCCGGTGCGGCGGTCACGTCGCCCCGCCCGTCGCCAGCTCGCGCACCACCTGGTGAAGCGCGGCGAGGTCGCGCCGGCCGTACCCGCGCTCGATCGCCTCGTCCAGCACGGCTGCCGCCGCGGCTCCGGACGGCAGCGGCACGCCGCCGCGCCGCGCCTCGTCCAGGGCGAGGCCGATGTCCTTGCGGATGAGGCGAATGGTGAACCACGCGTCCTCGGGCAGGTCCAGCAGCAGCGGCACCCTGGCCTGCAGCATCGGCGAGCCGATGGCGCTGCTGCTCATGACGCTCGCGGCCAGCCGCGGGTCGATGCCGCCCCGTTCGGCGAGGACCAGCCCTTCGCTGAACGCGAGGGTCTGGACGGCGAGGCTGATGTTGACGGCCAGCTTGAGGAGGGCGCCGCGACCGTGGCCGCCGACGAGGGTGACGCTCTGGCCGAGATCGCGCAGGAGCGGCTCCACGCCGCGGAACACCCGCTCGTCGCCGCCGGCCATGATGGTCAGCGTGCCGGTCTCGGCCTGCGGGACGCTGCCGGACACCGGCGCGTCGATCATGTCCGCACCGGCCGCGGAGACCCGTTCGGCGATCCGCTCGCTGGTCTCCGGGCTGACGCTGCTCATGTCGATGTAGACCTTGCCGGCCGCGACCCCCGCGACCACCCCGCCGGGTCCGCCGGTGATCGCGTCGAGCGCCGCGTCGTCGGTCACCATGCTGATGACCACGTCGGCCGCTTCAGCGACCTCGCGTGGGGTGTCGTGCCAGATCAGCCCGCGCGCGATCAGCGGCCGCGCCCGGCCGGCCGTGCGGTTCGTCCCGTGCACCTCGTGCCCGATGTCGAGCAGCCGGCCGGCGATCCGGCCGCCCATCGCGCCGAGCCCGACCACGCCGACGGCGCTCATGGCGTCCGCCCCTGATCCTCGAGCTCCGCCCCGGTCGAGCCCAGTTCCGTCGTCGTCATCCGCGTTCGCCGCATGATCGGCTCCTCTGTCTGCTGTCGCGCCGCGTTCTCTCAGCGGCGCCACACTACGAAACTATACGCGTCGTTTCGTTATTTCGACCGCCAGAGTGACGCCCAGCACACTCTCGCCGTCACCCCTCATTCACGCCAGACGCGAGGCCGGATACGCTCAGCGTCCGATGAGCACGTACGAGTTCCGGGTCGACGGCCACGTGGACGCGCACTGGGGTACCCAGCTCGGGGGCCTTCGCCTCGAGCACCACCCGGACGGCACGTCCACGCTGACCGGCCCGATGACCGACCAGGCACAACTGCATGGCACGCTCACCCAGCTGCGCGACCTCGGCGCCGCGCTGCTGTCGGTGCGGGCGCTCCCCCGGCCGGCGCCCGGGTTGCTGCAACGGCTCGACTGGCCGGAGCGCACCGAGCGGCTCGTCCTGCGCCCCGCCCGCCCGGCCGATGCCCACGCCGTCTTCCAGTACCGCAGCCTCGAGCCGGTCGCCCGCTGGATCACCGAGCTCCCGGCCGACGAGGACGCCTTCCGCACCCGGTTCGAGGAGCCCGGCCGGCTGGCCACCAGCCTCGTGGTCGAGCTGGACGGGCAGGTCATCGGCGATCTCATGGTCAAGATCGAGGACGCCTGGGCGCAGGCCGAGGTCGCCGACACCGCCCGGAACGTCCACGCCGAGCTGGGCTGGGTCTTCCACCCCGCCCAGCAGGGCCACGGCTACGCCACCGAGGCCGTCCGCGCACTGCTGCGGATCTGCTTCACCGGCCTGCGCCTGCGCCGCGTCACCGCGCTCTGCTTCGCCGACAACGAGCCCTCGTGGCGGCTGATGGAGCGGCTGGGCATGCGCCGCGAGGAGCACAACGTCCGCGACACCCTGCACCGCTCCGGCGAGTGGCTCGACGGCTACGGCTACGCCCTGCTCGCCGAGGAGTGGAACGCGTCACCCGCCTGACGCGCGGCCCGGCCCGGTGGTGACACCGCTCTCGGCCGCCGCGGCCTCGGCCTTGGCGTCCTCGACGGCGGCCGCGGCCTGCTGGGCGACCTGATGCGCCGCGGCGGCGGCATCACCTGAGGGCACGCCCCCCGCCGTCAGCTCCCGGTGCTCGTCGTGGTCGAGCTCGGCCTGCGCCCGGCCGTCGCCGTCCTCGCTGCCGGACGCCTGAGCGGCGCCCGAGCCGGAGTGGTCGCCGAAGGCGCTGGTGACCGTGCGGATCGCCTCGGTGAACTCGCCGGGGATGACCCAGAACGTGTTGTTCTCGCCGCTGGCGAGGTGCGGCAGCGTCTCGAGGTACTTGTAGGCCAGCACCTTCGGGTCGGCGTCGTTCTGATGCACCGCCTGGAAGACCCGCTCGATGGCGCGGGCCTCGCCGTCGGCACGCAGGATCATCGCCTGCTGGTTGCCCTGCGCCTCGAGGATCTCCTGCTGCCGGGTGCCCTCGGCAGTGAGGATCTTGGACTGCCGCTCCCCCTCGGCGTGCAGGATGACGGCGCGCTTGTCCCGCTCGGCCCGCATCTGCTTCTCCATGGCCTCCTTGATGGTGGACGGCGGATCGATCGCCTTGATCTCGACCCGGTTCACCCGGATGCCCCACTTCCCCGTCGCGTCGTCGAGCACCGTCCGCAGCTGGGCGTTGATCACCTCGCGGGAGGTGAGCGTGCTCTCCAGGTCCATGCTGCCGATGACGTTGCGCAGCGTGGTGACGGTCAGCTGGTCGATGGCCTGCAGGTAGTTGGCCACCTCGTAGGCCGCGGCGCGGGGGTCGGTGATCTGGTAGTAGAGCACCGTGTCGATGTTCACCACCAGGTTGTCCTGAGTGATCACCGGCTGCGGCTGCGACGTGAACACGTGCTCACGCACGTCGAGCTTGGTGTTGATGCGATCGACCATCGGGATGATGAAGTTCAGCCCGGGTTGCAGGGTCGTGCGGTAGCGGCCGAATCGCTCGACGTTGTAGCGGCGCGCCTGAGGCACCACCCGCACCGTCGAGGCGACCCCGAACGCCACCACGGCAGCGAGGACGATGATGAGCACCAGCAGTTCCATGTGTCCTCCGTCGTCGTGTCAGGGCAGCAGTTCCCGCGGATAGACGATGGCCGTCGCGCCCTCGATCTCCATCACGTCGACCACCGAGCCGGCCGGGATGACCTGGTCGCCGTCCAGGACGCGGGCCGACCAGGTCTCACCGGCGAGTTTGATCAGCCCGCGGTCGGTCGTGACGTCCTCGATCACCACGGCCCGCTTCCCGACCAGCGCGTCGCTGCCCTCGCTGGTGAGCGGTGGGTGACTCATGTGCTGGCGAGCGATCGGCCGGACGACCAGCAACCCGGCGGCGCCGGCGAGCGCGAACGCCGCGATCTGCAGCAGCCACGCACCGCCCAGCCCCGCGACGACGGCCGCGACCAGCGCCGCCCCGGCGAGCATGCCGAGAGCGAACGTCAGCGTGAAGAACTCCGCCGCGCCCAGCATCGCAGCCACCAGCAGCCACACGATCCACGACATGGAACCGACCTCCCGGACATCCAGGACGGTTACCACCAATCTAGCTCGCCGGACGCCGCGTCCAGCAGGGGTGGCGCCAGATCGTGATCGACCACGGTGGCCGATCAGCCCGGGCGGAGGCTCGCGACCGGCAGGCCGTGGTCGGCGCTCAGGCGCGCGGTCACGAGCGAGCGGTGGCACGCCTCCGGGTCGCGCTCGACGCAGAGAACGGCGGCCACCGAGCCGGTCGGCAGCCCGGCCACGAGCGCGCCGAGGTCGAACGGGTCGAGGATCTCGCGGGTGTAGCGCTCGGCGTACTCGGGCGCCAGCGCGACGCGGTTGCGCTTGCCCACGCCCTGCCGGTCGTCCTCGCGGTACTGGAGCCGGCGCAGCTCGGTCGTCGGCGCCAGCTCCTGCACGTGCCGGTAGCCGATGTCCGCCGCGGCGAGCGCGCCCTGGAGCCGCGCCGAGTTCGCCCAGGCGTAGTCGGGGCCGCGCACGCCGCGGCGCTGGCGGAGGTCGAGCAGCAACCCCACGCCAGCGCCGCTGAGCCGCTCCAGGAAGGTCTCCCCCGTGAAGCCGTAGACGCCGATCGACGCGATGCGCGTCACGGCTCCAGCGACGGCTGGTCGACGGCCCACAGCCACGATCCGTCCGGCTGGCGGCGGGCGACCTCGACGGTCACCTCGCCGGTGGTCAGCGTCGACGCCGTCAGCGCCAGGTCGTCGCCCACCAGCGCCGGGTGCTGCCGGCCCGGCAGCAGCACCGGCGCGGCCGCGACGAACTGCTCGTACACCTTGCGGATCTCGGCGTGCCCGGTCGCGAGGTTGCCGGGCGGGAACGCCAGCACGGCGTTGGGCTCGTACAACGCCACCAGGCCGTCGACGTCGCCCGCGTTGGCCCGCTCGATGAAGAATCGGCCCAGGTCATTCGGCTCGGAAGCCGCGTTCTTGTTGGTCATGAGGACAAGCCTCGCAGCGAATCACGACATCCTGTGTCGCGTATTCGGTAGAGTTCTCGGATGCGCGCCGACCGGTTGGTCTCGCTGGTGCTGCTGCTGCGCCAGCACGGCCGGCTGTCCGCGACCGCGCTGGCTCGCGAGCTGGAGGTGTCCACCCGCACCGTGCTGCGCGACATCGAGGCGCTGTCCGCGGCCGGCGTCCCGGTCTACGCCGAACGCGGGCGGCACGGCGGGTTCGCGTTGCTGCCCGGGTTCCAGACCGAGCTCACCGGGCTCAACCACGACGAGGCGCTCGCCCTGCTGGTCGCCGGGTCGCGGCGCGGCGCGCAGGTGTTCGGCCTCGGCTCGGCGCTCGCCTCGGCCATGCTCAAGGTGGTCGACGCGCTCCCCGAGGGCCATCGGGCCACCGCGGCCGGGGCGGCCCAGCGACTGCTCATCGACCCGGAGACCGACCTCCTCTCGCGCCGTCTGGTCGCCGACGAGGTGCCCGACGCCATCGTGGCCGAGGTCCGCCGCGCGGTGTTCGCCGGGCACAAGCTGCGCATCCACTACGCGGCCTCGGGCCAGCCCCCGCAGTGGCGCACCGTCGACCCGATCGGCCTGGTCACCGTCCGCGACCACGGCTACCTGCTGGCCACGCGGTCCGGCGAGGACCGCACCTACCGGCTGTCCCGCGTCGTGGCCGCCGAGGCGCTCGCCGAACCCGCGCAGCGACCGGACCGCGTCGACCTGGACCGCGCCTGGCAGGATCGCAGCACGCGGTTCCGCACCGGCGGCGACCTCGTCACCGTCCTCGTCCGGGTCGACCCGGCGCGGCGGGCGCAGCTGGTGGGCACCGCGCTGGCCGTGCACGCCGAAGACACCGACGCGGACGGCTGGCTGCGGCTGGAGGTGACGTTCCAGGATCGGCGCCACGCCGAGTGGGCGCTGTGGCAGCTCGCCACGAACGCCGAGGCGCTGGAGCCGCAGTGGCTGCGCACCGCCCTGCGCGACCGCGCCGCCGCGACCGCCACCCGCTACGACGTCAGGAGAGATCAGCAACACACCGTGACCGACGAGCAGATCCGCGAGCTGGCGGCGACGGCGAAGCCCTACAGCCTGGCGGTCCTGCGGTGGGGCCCGGAGAGGTACAGGGACGGCGCTGAGGCGACCGAGCTGGAACACCAGCGGCGCATGGTGTCGCTGCGCGCCGACGGGGTCATCGCGGTCCTGTGCCCGATCGCCTCCGACACGTTGGCCGGCGTGGCCGTCATGACCGTGCCGGCCGAGCAGGCCAAGGACATCATGGACGCCGATCCTTGCGTCCGCGCCGGGATGATCGTCTGCGAGATCTACCAGTGCCACGGCTTCCCCGGAGACGCCATCCCCGCGTGAACGGGCCTGGCGAGTTGTTCGAGCTGAGGGCAGGATTCGGACATGGCCTTCCTGGACACGCGCGATCCGGTCGCGGTGGCCGCGGTGGCAGCGATCCACTCCGGTGACATGGAAGGGCTGCGGCAACTGCTCGTGGAGCACCCCGGCCTGGCGACGGACCGCCTCGGCTCCGCGACCGGCATGTCGCGGACGTTGCTGCACGTGGCGACCGACTGGCCCGGTCATTTCCCGCGCGGCGCCGAGACCGTGGCCGCCCTCGTCCAGGCGGGTGCCGACGTGAACGCCCGGTTCGCCGGCCCACACATCGAGACGCCGCTGCATTGGGCGGCCAGCACCGACGATGTCGCGGTGCTCGATGCCCTGCTCGATGCGGGCGCGGACATCGAGGCCGGTGGTTCCGTCATCGGCGGCGGCACGCCGATGTCCGACGCGTGCGCCTTCGCCCAGTGGAACTCCGCCCGCCGCCTGCTCGAGCGCGGCGCGACCACTCTGCTCTGGGAGGCCGCCGCACTCGGTCTGATGGACCGCATCGAGGGCGCCTTCGCCGCCGAGCCTGCGCCGGACGCGCACGAGGTGACCCAGGGTCTGTGGGCGGCGTGCCATGGCGGTCAGCGTGAGGCGGCGGCGTACTTCCTCGGCCGCGGGGCCGATGCGGACTGGATCGGGTACGACGACCTGACTCCGCTCGACGCCGCCGACCGGGCCGGCGCGTCGGACCTGGTCGCGTGGCTTCGTGCTCGCGGCGCCAGATCGGCCCGCGACTTGCGCTGAACGTCGGTCTTGACCCTGTACCCAGGTACGGGGTCGATGATGGCGACATGAGGACGAGCGAGCTGGCCCGCCACGTGGGCGTGAACCCGGAGACGCTGCGCTACTACGAACGCCGCGGACTGCTCGACGAGCCGCCGCGGACGCCGGGCGGGCACCGCGACTACCCGGACACCACCGTGCGGCTGCTGCGGTTCGTCAAGCGTGCTCAGGAGCTCGGCTTCACGCTGGACGAGGTCGAGGAGCTGCTCCACCTCGACGCCGGCGGTCCGGACGGCTGCGACGCCGCCCGGGTGCTCGCCGTCGCCCGGAAGTCCGATCTGGAAGCCAGGATCGCGGACCTGCAGCGGATGCGCGACGGCCTCGCCGACCTCGTCGAGACCTGCGACCTGCCGCGGGACGACCGCAACTGCCGGCTGCTGGTGGCCATCGAGCCGCCGCCTCGACCGGAAGGCGGCCGATGAGCGCGGGGCGCTGAGGGCCGCTGTACTTCCTCAGCGGGCGCGGCGCTCCCGCAGCAGCGACACCGACTTGGCGATGCGGGCAGCTCGTGTCGCGGCCGTCTTGGCGCCGGCGATCTGGAGCGTGTGCCACGACTGCTTGCTGTAGGAGAGCGTGCGCCAGAAGGCGTCGGCTTCGGGATCGGCCGCGAGTGCGGCCGCGAAGTCGGCCGGCACGTCGACCTCGCGTGGCGCGGTGTCGAGGCTCACCTCGACCTCGAGGGTCTCGCCGGCCGTGACGCCGGCCTCGGCGCGGCGGTCGGCGCTGACGCCGAGCATGAACCGCCCTCCCATGCTCGCGATGGAGGTGCGGAACGTGAAACCGTTGACGGTCACGACCACCTTGGGGTGCTTGCCTCCGCCGAGGCCCTCCACGACCGACGCAGGTACCTCGAAACCCGCCGCGGTCTTGCCGCTGGACTCGAGCTCGGCCCGGAACTTCATCGGATGCTCCTCCTCATGGCGGCCCAGGCCGAGTCTACGGTCGCTCGCTCGCCACAGCTGCCGGCGGCGGTGCGGTCGAGTCGCGCACCACGAGCCCGTGGCCGATCACGCGCCGGCGGGGCCGGGCGGAGGGTTCCTTCAACGCGAGCTCGAGGGCGAGGGCGCCCATCTCCGACATCGGCAGCCGGACGGTGGTCAGCGACGGCGCGAGGTCCTGGGCGACCGCGACGTCGTCGAAGCCGGCGACGGAGATCCGGCCCGGCACGGCGATGCCGTGGGACCGGAAGACCGACAGGATCCCGATCGCCATGTCGTCGTTGAGGGCGAGCACCGCGGTCACGTCCGGGTGCTGGGCCAGGATCGTCTGAGCGGCCACCTTCCCGCCGGCGCGGGTGAACTCGGCCTCGACCTGCGGCACCGTCGCGAAGTCCAGGCCGGCCGCGCCGAACGCCGCGGCGACTCCCCCGATCCGGTCCGCGATCGTGGTCAGCGCCCGCGAGCCGGTGACGACCGCCAGCCGCCGATGCCCCTGGGCGAGGACGTGCTCGGCGATCGCCCGGCCGCCCGCGGCGTTCTCGGGCAGCACCGCGTCGACGCCCAGGTGGTGCCGGCCGATGACGGCGACCCGGCCGCCCGCCGCACGGTAGGCCTGCAGCTCCGCCTTGACGGCGACCTGCAGCCGGGCGTCCACGAAGCCCGACCCGGCGATGACGATCGCGCCCACGCGGCTGGCCACCAGAGTGCGGACCTGAGCGAGCTGCTGCCTCGGGTCGCGACCGGTGTGGCAGATCTGGACCATGAGCCCTTCCCGGGCGCCGACCCGCAGCGCGCCGCTGGCGATCTCGGTGAAGTACGGGTCACCGATCTCGTGCACGACCAGCCCCACCGACCGGGACGTGCCGGCCGCGAGGCTGCGGGCATGCGGGTTGGCGGTGTACCCCAGTTGCCTGGCCACCTCGCGCACCCGCTCGGCCAGCGTCTCGCTGACGCCGGACGCCCCGGACAGGCTGCGCGAGGCCGTCGCGATCGAGACGCCCGCGTGCTCGGCGACGTCCTTCAGGCGCAGGATCCGCGGTCGCTCGGCCACTCCTCGCCCCTTCGCCTGTCACCCACGCACGATGGGCGGTTTGTGAGCCTTGCCACGTCGAACCTCCACCCCTACGCTACTGGAAAGCGCTTACGAAAGCGCTTTCCAGCATGGGACCGACAGTGTTCAGTTCAACGAGGAGCGACATGACCGTCCCCATTCGTGTTCGCCGCACCGCTCTGGCCGTCGCCGGCGGTCTGGCGCTCACGGCGTGTATCAGCAGCGGCGACGATGACAGCCCCGACGCCGAGGGCGGCGACGACCCCATCACGATCGGCATCTCCCTCCCGCTGACCGGCGACTTCGCCGAGCCGGGCAAGGGCGTCGAGCAGGGGTACGAGGCCTGGGCGGCCTACATGAACGAGAACGGCGGCCTGCTCGGCAGGGACGTCGAGCTGACGATCCTGGACGACCAGTCCAGCGCGGACCGGGTCGCCTCGGACTACGAGCGGCTGATCAACGAGGACGGCGTCGACCTGGTCTTCGGGCCGTTCTCCACCCGCCTCGTGGTCCCCGCCGCGCAGGTCGCGCAGGACTACGGCTTCCTGTTCGTCGAGCCGGCCGGCGCCGCGCCGGAGGTGTTCACCCAGGGCTTCGACAACCTCTTCTACGCCGCACCTGCGGTCGCCGACGACCACTACAACCACCTGGCCGACGCGATCGAGGCGATGCCCGCGGCCGAGCGGCCCCAGACCGCCGCCTACGCGGCGATGGACGACCCGTTCGCGATGGGCACCGCCTACGGCCTCAAGGCGCGCCTGGAGGCGATGGGCGTGACGACGGTGGCCGACGAGGTCTACCCGCCGAACACCACCGACTTCAGCAGCATCGCGGCGCAGATCGCCAGCACAGACGCCGACATCATGGTCGGCGGGACGCAGTACCAGGACGCGGTCAACCTGATCCTCGCGCTCCAGCAGCTGGGCTACCAGCCGCGGATGGCGGCGTTCTCGACCGCGCCGACCAACCCGGAGTTCCCCGCGGCGATCGGCGACCGGACCGAGGGCGTCCTGGCGCCGACCGGCTACACCCCGGAGGCGACCTACCCCTCCAACCAGGAGTTCGTCGAGTTCTACACCGAGGAGTACGGCACCGCGCCGGGTGAGGACCAGGCCAACGCGTGGACGACCGGCCAGGTCGTCGCCGCCGCGGTCGAGGCCGTCGGGTGTGCCGACCCGGAGCCCGACTGCCAGCAGCAGCTCATCGACTGGCTGCGGGAGAACGAGGTCGACACCGTTGTCGGCCCGCTGAGCTGGGACGCCGAGGGCCGCCCGCAGGGCGCCCATCTGATCCAGCAGTACGTCGGCGGCGAGATCCGGATCGTCCTCCCGGAGGACGCGGCCGAGGCCGAGCTGATCGTCGAGAAGCCGGCGTGGTGACGGGCACCGGCGGCGGCGCCGAGCCCGGAGAGGTCTGACCGGCATGTCGCTGTTCGTCCAGAGCCTGGTGCTCGGAATCCTGCTGGGAGGGCTCTACGCCCTCCTGGCGGCGGGCCTCACGCTCTACTTCGGCGTGATGCGGGTGGTGATGATCGCCCATTCGGCGTTCCTCATCCTGGCCGCCTATCTCGCCTGGGTGTTCACCCGGGAGACCGGCCTCGACCCGCTGCTGTCCATGATCGGCACGGTGCCGCTGTTCTTCGTCCTCGGCGTCGCGATCCAGCGGCTGCTGATGGCTCGGCTCCGCCCGGCCACGCTGACGATGATGTCGGTGCTGCTGACGTTCTCCATCGCGCTGGTCATCGAGGGCATGCTCGGCTGGGTCTTCACCGGCACGCAACGACGGATCCAGCTGCCCTACGGCGGCGCCGACCTCGAGGTGGCCGGCGTCAACGTCGCCGTGGTCAAGCTGATCGCGTTCGGGCTGGCCGCGCTGTCGCTGCTGGCGCTGTACCTGTTGCTGACGCGGACGCGCTTCGGCCAGGCGCTGCGGGCGACGATCCAGCATCCCGAGGCCGCCCGGCTGGTCGGTATCGACACCGAGCGCACCGCCGGGTACGGCTTCGGCATCGGGCTGGCGACGGCGGCCGTCGGCGGGACCGCGCTGGCGCTGGACTCCACCATCTACCCGTCGCTGCACTGGCACTGGATCGGGCCCCTGATGGCGATCATCGTGGTGGGCGGCCTGGGCAGCATCCCGGGCGCCGCGATCGCCGCGATGGTCCTCGGGATCGGGCAGGCGCTGCTCCAGATCCCGCTCAGCACCACGTGGGCGCAGACGATCTTCTACGTGGCGCTCTTCGTCACCCTCATGGTCCGCCCGCAGGGATTCTTCGGAGGTCGTCTTGCCCAGCGCTTCTGACCGGATCCGCGGGCCGGGGCTGACCGCCGCGCTCAAGGTCATCGGAATCCTCGCCCTCGCCGCGGCGGCGTTGTCGTTCCCCGCGTTCGCCGCGAACCCGTTCATCCTGTCGGTGGGCGTGGTGATCATGAGCTACGCGGTCCTCGCGACCGGCTGGAACTTCGTCGGCGGGTTCACCGGCTACATGTCGCTCGGCCACGCGGCCTACTCCGGCCTCGGCGGCTACGCCACCGCACTGCTGATCATCGAGTCGGGCATCAACCCGTGGCTGGCGCTGGTCCTCGGCGCACTGATCACCGCGCTGATCGCGGTGCCGGTGGGCATCGCCAGCCTGCGCGTGCGCGGAGCGTCGTTCGTCATCGTCTCGATCGCCTTCGTGCTGATCCTGCAGCTGGTCTTCCAGTCGTGGGGCGAGTTCACCGGCGGGTCGAACGGGCTGCGGGTGCCACGGCCGTTCGGGCCCGACGTCCTGCGTCCCGAGCAGCACGAGCGCTTCTTCTACCTGCACGTCGCGGTACTGGCGATCGCGCTGCTCGCCTGGTGGCTGATCGACCGGTCGCGGTTCGGCATCGGCCTCAAGGCGATCCGCGAGGACGAGGACAAGGCGCAGGCGCTGGGCATCCCGACGTTCACCTACAAGCTCGTGGCGTTCGTCCTCTCCGCGTTCTTCACCGCGGTCGGCGGCGGGCTCTACGCGCTCTGGTTCGGCTTCCTCGACCCGATCTTCCAGTTCTCGATCCTCATCGGCTCCTACATGGTGCTGATGAGCCTGCTGGGCGGCATCCGCAGCCTGTTCGGGCCGCTGCTCGGAGCCCTGGTCGTCGGCTACTCCGTCGAGTTCTTCAAGAACGAGTACGGCGACACCCAGTTCCACCTCGTCGCCACCGGGCTGCTGCTCGGGCTGGTCGTGCTGTTCATGCCCGACGGCGTCATCCCGGCGCTCGCGGCGCTGCGACGGCGGTTCCGCCCGCAGGAGTCGTCCATCCGCGAGGTCAGCCAGGCCGAGCTCGCCGAGCAGCGAGATTCCGCCCCGGCCAGAGAGGGGGCGAAGCGATGACGAGGATCGGCCTCGCGGCGACCGGGCTGTCGAAGGCGTTCGGAGGTGTCCGGGCCGTCGACGACGCCACGGTCGAGTTCCACCACGGCAAGATCAACGCCCTGATCGGGCCGAACGGCTCGGGGAAGACGACGTTCTTCAACTGCGTCACCGGCATGATCAAGCCCGACAGCGGGCGCGTCACGTACTACGACGCCGACATCACCGGGAAGGCGCCGCACCGGATCGCCCGCGCCGGCGTCGGGCGCAGCTTCCAGCTGTGCCGGATCTTCCCCCGGATGACCGCGCTGGAGAACGTCCTGGCGGCGGTCCGGCCGCCGAGCCGGGCCCGCCTGCTCGCCTCCGCCCACCATCGCGGCGACGTCGCACGGGCCCGGGAGCTGCTGTCCCGCGTCGGCATCGAGCACCTCGAGAGCTCCGAGGCGCGCGCCCTGTCCTACGGCCAGCAGAAGCTGCTCGAGCTCGCGGGCGTGCTGATGGCCGACCCCGACACGATCATGCTCGACGAACCGGCCGGCGGCGTGAACCCGGCGCTCATCGAGCGGATCGCCGCGCTGGTCCGCTCGCTCAACGCCGAGGGCAAGACGTTCATCGTCGTCGAGCACAACATGGAACTGGTCATGAGCCTCTCCGACCACGTGATCGTCTTCGACCGCGGCACCCAGATCAGCGCCGGCCCGCCTTCAGTGGTCCAGCAGGACCCCCGAGTCCTGGAGGCCTACCTTGGCATCTGACCACCTGCTCGAGCTCGTCGACATCGAGGCGGGCTACGGTCGCGCCGCCCTGGTGCTGCGCGGCCTGACGGTGCGGGTCCCGGCGGGATCGGTCGTGTGCCTGGTCGGGCCCAACGGCGCCGGCAAGTCCACCGTCCTCAAGGTCGCCAGCGGCATGCTCGCGCCCCGCTCTGGCACGATCCGGGTCAACGGCGAGGACGTGACCGGCTTCGGGCCGCAGCAGCTGCTGGCCGCCGGCCTCTCGCACGTGCTCCAGGGGCACAGCGTGTTCAAGGAGATGACGGTCGAGGAGAACGTGCTGCTGGGCGCGTACACGATCCGCGACCGCGCCCGGATCGCCGAGCGGGCCGGTTTCGTCAAGGACCTGTTCCCCGTCGTCCGCGACCGATGGAAGGCACTGGCCGGAGCGCTGTCCGGCGGTCAGCAGAAACAGGTCGAGTTCGCCCGGTCGCTGATGGTCAGCCCGCGGGTGGTGCTGCTCGACGAGCCGTCGATGGGCCTGGACCCCAGGTCGGCGGCGTCCGTCTTCGAGCAGGTGATCCGCATGCGCGACGCGGGAACGGCCGTGCTGCTCGTCGAGCAGAACGCGCGCCGCGCCCTCGAGACCGCCGACCTCGGCTGCGTGCTGGACCTCGGCCGGGTGCACATCGACGGCCCGGCCGCGGAGCTGCTCCAAGACCCGCAGCTGGCCGAGCTCTACCTCGGCGGCCGGCCCACCACGGCACCTTCCCATCCACATCTGAAGTGAGGGACGAGGACCATGCGCAGATCACGTCGATGGCTCGCCGCTGTCACAGCATTCGTGCTCGCGGCGGCGCTCACCCCGCTCACGCTGCCGGCCACGGCGGACACCGCCGACCCCGACACTCCCATCACCGACCCGATCCCCGACGCGATCAAGCCGTCCACCCGCGGTCTGGTCCTGGAGGAGTACGCCCAGCTGCCCGCATCCGTGCCCAACGGGCCGGTCACCGACGTCCGGATCGGCTCGAGGTACAACCGGATCAACTATCTCGGCGAGATCCCGGACGGCTCCGGCCGGATGTACGTGCCCGACCTCAACGGCCCGCTGTACCTCCTGAACGACGGCGAGCCGCAGCTCTACCTCGACATCGCGGCGCGGTACCCGCACTTCCTGTCCTGGCGCGGCCTCGGCTCCGGGTTCGGCTTCGTGACGTTCCACCCCGAGTTCGAGGACAACGGCAGGTTCTACACCGTCCACTCCGAGACCCCCGACGCCCCGGGTGAGCTGACCTACCCGTCCCAGCCGGTGACCTCCTCGTCGGTGACGAGCGTCGTGACCGAGTGGACCGCCGACGACCCCGCGGCCGGCACGTTCAGCGGCACCAGCCGGGAGCTGTTCCGGTTCCGCTTCGGCGGCCAGATCCACGCGATCCAGCAGATCGACTTCAACCCGCACGCCCGGCACGGCGACGAGGACTACGGGCTGCTCTACCTCGCCGTCGGCGACGGCGGCATCGGGGTGAGCAGCGACGTGCCCCAGGACCTCGCCACGCCGTCGGGCAAGATCCTCCGGATCGACCCGGCCGGCACGAACGGCCCGAACGGGCAGTACGGCATCCCCGCGTCGAACCCGTTCGTGGGCGAGCCGGGCGCCGCCGGCGAGATCTACGCCGTCGGCATGCGCGACCCGCACCGCTTCAGCTGGGACCGCCGCCACCCCGGCGACATGTACCTCGGGCACATCGGCCAGCGCGCCATCGAGGCGGTCTACGACGTCGACGCCGGCGACAACTTCGGCTGGCCGGTGATCGAGGGTCGCTACGCCTACCGCAACGAGACCCAGTGCTGGCTCTACCCGATGACGGAGGAGATGAAGGACGCCGGTTACGAGTACCCGGCCACCTCCTACGACCACGACAAGCCGGCCAACTGGCCGTGCAACTCCGACTCCGGGCACGCCGCCTCCGGCGGGTTCGTGTACCGCGGCGACCTGCCCGGCCTGTACGGCGCCTACGTCTTCGGCGACCTCGTCGAGGGCCGGGTGTACTACAGCCAGATCGCCGGACGCCCCGACGACACCGGCCACGACAACGACGTCTCGCGGGAGGCGCCGCTCTACGAGCTCGCGCTCTACGACACCGAAGGCACCCGCATGCGGATGACCGACTTCGTCGGCGACGGACGCGTCGACCTGCGCTTCGGCACGGACTCCGACCAGAACCTCTACCTGCTGGCGAAGGCCGACGGAAGGATCTGGCGGGTCGTGGGCATGAAGTACGAGTCGATCCGCCCCGAGGTCCACCCGTCGATCGCGCCGGACCTCGTCGCGTCGTACGACTTCGAGCACCCCTTCGCCGCCGACGACTCCTGGGAGGAGGACCAGGGGTGGTCGCGCACGCTGATCAGGCTGGTCAACGGGGGTGAGGACCTGCGGGTCGACGACGGAGCCTACGCGGGCAGCCTCAACGCCCTGCAGCTGCACAGCGCCGCCGGCTCGCCGACCGGCGTTCCGTGGAAGGCGGGCGTGTACTCCGCCGACGCCGACGGCGTGGAGTCACTGAGCCGCTTCAACGGAGCCGAGGGCATCACGGTGATGGGCTGGTTCAAGCTGAACGGCCAGAACCCCACCCCCGGCTTCAACGCGATCGGCCTCGCCGGCGTCCTGAGCGGCAACTCCGACGGTCACGGCGTCCGCGCCCTGCTCGAGCTGATCCAGGTCAACGGCGAGCTGCGGCTGGTCGCCCTCGGCCGGCGGATCGACACCGGCGCCTCACAGACCTTCGCCGCCGTGCAGGACTGGCGCGAGCTGCTCCCCCAGGACGAGTGGGTGCACCTGGCCGCGACATTCGACTACACGACCGGGGAGATGGCGCTGTACCGCAACGGCCGGCCGATCGAGGGCTTCTACACCACCCCCGGCGACCCCTGGCAGATCGACGGGACCGGCACCTCGGCCACCAACCCGCGCGGCATCAAGATCGGCGGCTCGTACCCGCAGGACGGCAGCGAGCGCAACCCGTGCAACTGCCGGATGGACGCGCTGATGTTCTTCGACGACGACCTGGAGGCGCAGGAGATCTGGCGGCAGTACCGCCGGTTCCAGGGCAACTGACCGGCCGGTCGCGAGGGTTGGCGGCGGGTGATGCGTTGTGAGAACGTGTCACCCGTCGTCAGCCCGATACGGTCGTGAGGGGTCGCGGTGCCAGCTGAGCAGCCCGAGGTGGCGGCCTTCGAACTGGCCGGGCTGTCCAAGCGGTTCGGCGAGAAGGCGGCCGCCGACGGCGTCGACCTGACGGTCCCGCGGGGCTCGTTCTTCGGGCTGGTCGGGCCCAACGGCGCCGGCAAGACGACGTCGCTGTCGATGGCCGTCGGGCTGCTGCGGCCCGACGCCGGAACGGCGCGCATCTTCGGGCACGACGTATGGGCCGACCCGGTGGCGGCGAAGCGGCTGGTCGGGGTGCTTCCCGACGCGCTGGCCATGCCCGAGCGGCTCACCGGCACCGAGGTCCTCACCTATCTGGGGCTGCTGCGCGGCATGGACGAGGCCACCATCGGCGAGCGGGCCGGCGAGCTGCTGGACGTGCTCGACCTCGCCGACGCCGGGTCCACCCTGGTGATCGAGTACTCCGCCGGCATGCGCAAGAAGATCGGCCTGGCGACGGCGCTGCTGCACGCGCCCCGGCTGCTGGTGCTGGACGAGCCGTTCGAGGCCGTCGACCCGGTCTCGGCCATGACCATCCGGGCCATCCTGCAGCGCTTCGTCGCCGGCGGCGGCTCGGTCGTCATCTCCAGCCACGTCATGGCCCTGGTCGAGCAGCTGTGCGATCACGTCGGCCGGGCCGCTGGACGCCGTCCGCGCCGGCGCCGGTCTGGAGGAGCGGTTCGTCGAGCTGGTGGGGGTCCGGGCGGCCGACGAAGACGGCCTGGCATGGCTGACGGCCTGATCCCCACGCTGGTCCGGCTGCGGCTCACCGTCTGGCGGCGTACCCCGAACGGCTTGCGGCCCGTCGGCGTGACGCTCGGCCTCGCCCTGGCGCTGGCGGCCCTCGCGGTCGGCACCGGCGACCTCGGCGGCGAACGCAGCACGGCCGACCTGCTCGCCGTCATCGCGGCGGCCTGGCTGGTCGGCTGGGTGATCGGGCCCATCCAGACCGGTGGCGCCGACCTGCTGCGGCCGGAGTGGTTCGCGATGGCGCCGCTGACGCCGCGCCGGCTGGCCGCCGGGCTGCTGGCGGCCTCGAGCGTGAGCATCGGCGCGGCGATCACGGCGGTGATGCTGGTCGCGCCCGCGATCTACGGCGGGCGGCTGGGAGCGGACGCGGTCGCCATGGCCGTCGCGGCCCTCCCGCTCCTGCTGCTCCTGATGATCCTCGCCTCCCGCATCGTCGCCGAGGCGCTGGGCTCGGCGGCCCGGTCGCGCCTCGCCACCGAGCTGGCCAGCCTGCAGTACGGGCTGTTCATCGCGGCCATGCTGGTCGGCTGGGCGATCATCTCGATCCTGGCCGACGTCGCCGGCGACGCCGGTGCGGAGTTCGCCGACCTGCTGCCGGGCTGGCTCGCGACGCTCGTGCGGGCGCTCCCGTCGGGCTGGGGCATCGTCGCCGTCGAGGCGGCCGGACGCGGTGACTGGCCGCTCGCGGCCGCCGCGCTGGCCGGGCTGGCGGCGGCGGTGTGGGCGGGCCTGCTGCTGTGGGCATGGCTGCTGCGCCGGCGGCTCACCGGCGGCCGGGCCGGCCCGGGCGTGACGGTGCGAGCGTCCGGCCGCCGCCGGTTGCCGGCGACCCAGCTGGGCGCCGTGACCGGCAAGGACCTGCGGACGTGGCTGCGCGACCCGCGGCGCGGCATCGAGGTGCGCAGCTCGCTGTGGGCGGCCGTCTTCACGACCGCGGCGCTGTGGGCGCTGGCCCCGGAGGTGCTGCCGTTCGCCGGTGTCGTCGTCGCACTGATCGGCGCGATGGCCTGCGTCAACGTGTACGCGATGGACGGCACCGCGCTCTGGCTGACGCTGCTCGTCCCCGGCGCCGAGCGGGCCGACGTCCGGGGCCGTCAGCTCGCCTGGCTGCTCATCTACGTGCCGGCGACGGTGCTCCCGTCGCTGGTCGGGCTGGCGGTGGTGCGGGAGGCCTGGCCCGTCCCCTGGGTCGCCGCGCTGGTGCCCGCGCTGCTCGGCGGCGCGGCCGGGCTGATCCCGCTGCTCTCCGTCTATGGCCTGGCACCGGAGACCGACGCGCACAAGCGCACCGGCAACCCGGCCGAGACCGGCGGCGACGCCACCGGCCTCTACTTCGCCATGCTCTTCGCGACGGTGCTGACCGCGGCGCCGCCCACGGTGCTGCTCGTCCTGGGCAGTGCGAATGACGTCCCGGCACTGACCTGGCTCGCCGTCCCTGCCGGCCTGCTCACCGGCGTGGGCTGCGCCTGGGCGTTCGGGCGCGCGGCGTACCGGCGGCTGCGCGACCGCGGCCCGGAGTTGCTCCAGCTCATGCGCGTCGGCCCCCGCCCGCCCACGGCGACCCGCGAGGCGTCCGGCAACCCGGTCGAGATGATGCCACGGCACCGGCAGGCCCTGCTCAGCGTCTGCGTCACGCTGGGCATGATCGCCGCCGTGCCGCAGGGCATCGTCCCGGCCGTCATGAAGCTCACCGGCCAGACCGAGCCGGTCTGGTTCCTCGCCCTGTACGCGCCCGAGGCGTGGCAGTGGCCGGTCGTCGTCGCAATGGTGTTGCTGGGCCTGGCCCTCCTGCTCGTCGCGTTCCAGCTCTACCGGACCGCCCGGTCCTGCGCCGCGTCGACGGCGCCGGACCGGCGTCCCTGACCTCAGCCGACCCGGATCGGGGCGAGCTCGAACCGGTCCAGGTCCGGTGCCCACGGGCTGTCCAGGGCCGGCTTGCACGGCTGCGGGCACTCGCTCGCCGTCGCGCCCCGGGCCGGGTCGTTGGACACGGTGATCTCGTTGCGCCCGGCTTCCAGCGTCACCGGCACGCCGCGGGCCCACCAGTTCCCCCACGACCACGTGTTCTTCAACCAGTGCCGCGCAGGCTCGGCGCCGTTGACGGACACGTCGACCGGGCGGGAGATGATGTCGGCGTTGTACGGATGCCCGGTGTCGCGCTCGTCGTTGGCGTAATGGACGACCAGCAGATGCTCCCCCGCCTGGGCGGCGTCGACGGTCAGCGTCAGCGAGTTCGCCGGCCCGTTGCCGACGCCGCCGACGAACGAGCCGCCCGACGCGGCGCGGTGCGACCGGACCTCGGCCGTCCCCGCGAGGGTGGCGTCCTCGGCCTCGACCGCGGTCACCGGCTGCGCGCCGTCGACGGCCCGGGTGACGGCGACGTCGTCCAGCCGCACCGGCGTCGGGCCGGTGGGCGTCACCGTCACGCGGTTGACGCCGGCGGAAAGGAACAGCCGGTGCCGGTCGGTGTCCCAGAACCCGCCGCCGGGCGCCGCCGTCAGCACGGCGCCGTCGACCGGCCGGCGGTCCAGCCCGACCTGCGCGACGGCCGACCCCGGCCGGCCGGGGCTGCTGTGCCGGAACTCGAGGTCGTAGTAGCCGTCGTCCTCGGCGTAGACGGTGAACAGCGTCTCGGCGCCGCGCCGCAGCACGACGTGGCCGGCGCCGGACTGGTCGGCGCGGTCGTACTCGTGCCCGGCGGTGTCGCTGCTCTGCGCCAGCTCGGCCTCGTACGTGCGGGCCGGTTCCGTCCCGCCGTCGCCGCTCAGCTGCTCGAGGTCGATCCGGTCGAGCGTCGCCTCGCCGATGGCCCGGCCCAAGGTCGGGTCGGACCCGGCCAGCCGGATCTCGTTGCTCCCGGCGGCGAGCGTGACGACGACGTCGGCGCGGGTCCGCCAGGTCCAGTTCATCGTCGCTTCGTAGTCGACGAATCGCGGCTCCGCGCCGTTGACGGTCAGCACCTGCTGCGACGGCTGGCCGGTCTGGTTGCCGTACATGATGCCCAGGCGGTAGTCGCCGGCGGCCGGGACGTCGACGGTGAACGCGACGGCGCTCTCAACGCGGTTCAGCGCGCCGACGTCGCGGTTGCCCGACGTCGCCGCGGCGTTCCAGTTCTGCAGCGTGCCCTGCGTGAAGACGGTGCCGGCGGTGATCGCGGCGGTCTCGGCCTCGTACGTCGCCCGCCACGGCCGGTCGACCGGCTCGCGGCTGCCGCTGCCGCCGGGCGACAGCACGATCTCGTAGGCAGCCATCAGGTCGACGTTCGAGCCGCCGTCGCCATGCACGCCCAGTCCGCGGATCGGCACGGTCACCGTGCCACCCGACGGCGTCACGTCGGCGCGGTGCAGCACCTCCGGCGGCGGCGCGTCGGAGTTCTGCCCGCTCCAGGTGGTGGCCCGGACCTCGACGTTGACGGTGTCGCCGAACAGCTCCGGGTCCACGCCCTCGACGACGACGTCGACGGGCTCGGCCGTGCCGCCGGTGACGATGCGGGCCTGCCGGCGGTCGTCGTCGATGACGGCGATGGCGTCCAGCGCGTCGACGGTGGTGGTGTCCGGCCGGGTGACCGCGACGGTGTCGCCGCCGTGCAGGTCGGCGTACATCTTGTAGAACCACCAGCCGCCGCCGGGCTTGTTCGTCTGCACGACGTCACCGGCCTGGCCGCCGGCCGCGGTCCAGTACGCCTTGCCGCCGGCGGCGACCTTGGCGTCCTCGAACATCGCCGTCCACTTGATCAGCTGGCCGGGGACGGTGAGGTCGCGGTTGCCGCCGTACTCGTTGATGTTGATCGGTATCGCGTCGATGCCGCGCTCGCGTTCCAGCGCACGGTAGGCCGCGTAGGTCGAGCGGAAGTAGTTGCCGCTGGCCGGGTCGAGGCTGTTGGACGCCAGCTGGTGCCAGGCCGCGATGTCGGGCAGGACGTCGTTGTCGCGGGCGAAGGTGAGGAAGTCGGCGTAGTTGCGCTGCCGGAACGTGGCGTCGTTCATGCCGGCGACACGGGCGCCCGGGTGATGGGCGCGGACGTACTCGACGGCCTCCTTCCAGTGCTGCAGGAACGCGTCCATGCGGGTCCGGTACGTCGCGGCGTTGCCGGTGCCCAGGTCGTACCAGATGTTGTCGGGCTCGTTGAACAGCACGTAGACGAACCGGTCGGCGTGCGGGCTGCTGGACGCCTGGTCGACCACCCAGGCGAGCTTGTCCATGTAATCGTCGAAGCAGACGTCGTTGCAGGGCACCACCCCGCCGGGGTTCTCGTACTCCCACTCGGCGTACATGTCCTGCACGTAGATCTGGATGTACTCGCCGCCGGTGCGGACGAACGGGTCGGCCACGACGAGCGCGTCGCCGTTGGGGTGCTGCGCGCCGGCCGGCGGCTTCTGCGCGATGCTGTGCAGGCGCAGCGGTTCGAGGGTGTTGTCGCTGGGCACGCCGTCGTCGCTGAGCCCGTACAGGGTGCCGCCGCCGGCGCCCAGGAACGGGCCCGTGCGCTCGCTCAGGTCCACGACCAGCTGCTGCGCGTCGTCGGCGCGGGCCGGTGGAGCCGGCAGCGTGCTCGCCGCCAGTGCGCCGGCCACGACACTCAGCGCGGCGATCGGTGCGATCCACGTTCGCATGACGTCCTCTTTCCGTCGTCGTCGATCGTTCGGAGGGTGGTGCGAGAGGGGCTACTTGACCGCGCCGCTGGTGATGCCGGAGATGATCTTGCGCTGGGCCACGACGAACACGATGAGCAGCGGCAGGCTCATCAGGACCACGTACATGAAGATCAGGTGCCAGTTGTTGAGGTAGAGCCCCGCGCTGGCCACCTGGAACAGGTTGAGCGGCAGCGTGTCCAGCCGGCCGCCGAGCACGAAGAACGCATAGAACACGTCGTTCCACACGTAGAGGCAGATGAGGATCGTCGCCGTCGCCAGCACCGGCCGCAGCAGCGGCAGGATGATCCGCACGAACACCTTGACCGGGCCGGCGCCGTCGACCCGGGCGGCCTCCTCCAGCTCCAGCGGGATGGTGCGAACGAAGCCGGTGACGAAGAAGATCACCGTGGACAGGTAGATGCCGGCGTAGACGCCGATCATGCCGACGGCCGTGCCGGCCAGGCCGAGCTGGCGCAGCAGCAGGACGATCGTCACGACCGCCGGCGGCAGCACGATGCCGCTGATGGCGGCCGCGTACAGGACGGCGTACCCGCGGCCGGTCCGCCGGGCCAGCACCCAGGCCGCCATCGAGCCGAGGACCAGCACCCCGGCCACGGCCGGCACCATCACCAGCAGGCTGCCGGCGAACGCAGACGGGATCGCGCCGCGGTCCCAGACCTCGCGCAGGTTCTCCCACAATTGCCAGTCCGTCGGCGGCGCGAGGTTCGGGCTGAGCGCCTCACCCTGCGACTTCCCCGCCGTCATGACGACCAGCCACATCGGGATGCCGACGAGGACGGCCACCAGCACGACGGTGACCACCGGCTGCAGCCGCGACCACGTCGAGCGCTCCCGCAGCGGCCGCCGTCGCAGGCTCACCCCGCTCACAGGACCTGCTCCCGCCGGCGCAGCATCCTGATCACCGGGAAGGCCAGCAGCGCGACCATCAGGAACAGCACCAGGCTCATCGTCGTGGCCTGGGCGAACAGGCCCTGGCCGAACGTGCGGTAGATGAAGATGTTGAGGATCTCGGTGGTCCGGGCGGGCCCGCCCTCGGTCGTCGCCTGCACGATGTCGAACCCGTTCATCGAGCCCAGCAGCGCGGTCGCGACGCTGAACGTCACCGCGGGCGCCAGCAGCGGGAAGCGGATCGTCCAGAACGCCTTCCACGCCGGTGCCCCGTCCATGCGCGCCGCCTCGAGGATGTCCTCCGGCATCGTCTTCAGCCCGGCCAGGTAGATGAGCATCGACAGCCCCATCCACTTCCAGGCGTGGATCAGCGCGACGACGACGATCGTCCACGTCGTGTTGCCCAGCCACGGCGTCGTCACGTCGCGGCCGGCGAAGAACCCGAGCACGTCGTTGAGGGCGCCGTCCGGCTTCAGCAGCGCCTGGAAGATGTAGCCGACGGCCAGGGCCGACATCAGCACCGGGAGGAAGAACGCCGCCCGGGCGAACCGGTTCAGCGCGGTGTCCCGCTCCAGCAGCACCGCCAGCGCCAGCCCGAACACGTTCTGGAAGATCGCCACCAGCACCGCGTAGACGAGCGTGATGCGCAGCGACGAGAACAGCGTCCCGTTGCTCGCCAGCTGCTCGAAGTTGTCGAAGCCCACCGGGTTGATCTCGCTGGTGAAGCTGGACCAGTCGGTGAACGCGTAGACGAAGTTGAAGACCGTCGGGACGACGAAGAAGACGGCCAGCACGACCAGCGCCGGAAGCAGGAACCAGCCCGGGTGGGTGGTCCGCTCCCGCCGCCGGTCAGCCGCGGGCGCCTGGGCGTGCGCCATCGACGGTCAGCTCCCGACCCCGGCCGCCTCGGCCAGCTGCTCGAACTGGTCCTGGGTGGCCGCCGCGACCTGCTCCGGGGTCATCGTCCCGGCCAGCATGTCCGCGAGGTTGAGGTAGAGGTCCGGGTTGGCGACGGCGAGCGCCTGCATCGAGCCGACGGCGTCGGCCAGCGACGCGTGCACGTCCAGCAGCGCCTGCGGCACGCCGTCCGGGCTGGGCACGTCCGACTTCAGCGAGACGGTCTGCCGGCCGGCCACGAAGTCCTCGTAGCCCGGGCCCATCCAGTACGCCAGCAGCTGCCGGGCCGCGGCCTCGCGCTCGGCGTCACCGGTGCGGAACGCGACCAGCGCGTTGCTCTGGTCCGGGATGAACGTGCCGACGTTGCCCGACGGCGAGATCGGGAAGAAGCCGATGGTCTCGTCCAGCGTCGCGGTGTCGGCCTTGGCCTGGAGCTGGCCGAAGAACGAGTTGACCTGGACGACCATCGCCGCCTCGCCGGCCAGCAGCGCGTCGCCCTGGTCCTCGAACGTGGCCGTGACGATGTCGTCGTTGAACAGGCCCTCGTCGACCAGGCCCTGGTAGGTGGTGATGGCGTCGAGGACGACCGGGCTCTCGAACGTCTCCTCGCCGGCGTTGAGGCGGTCCCAGAACCCGTCGGCGGCGGCGTCGGCCAGCTGCACCTGCACCCACCACTGGGTGGCCCAGCGGTCGGCGCCCATCTCGAAGAACGGGGTGACGCCGGCCGCGTCGAGCTGCCGTCCGACGTCGACCATGCCGGCGAAGTCCGTGGGTGTCTCGGTGATGCCGTTCGCCGCGAAGACCTGCGTGTTGTAGTAGACGCCCTCGACCGCCGGGCTGGTGATCAGCGCGGCGTAGCGGGTGTCGTCGAGGATGCCGGTCATGTCCTGCAGCTCCGGCTCGAGCTCCTCGATCCACGGCGCGTCGTCCAGCGGCTGCAGGTTGGTGCGCGCGTTGATCGCCGTGAGCATCGACGCCGTCGGCTGCCAGAACGCCAGGTCGGGCATGTCACCGGTCGCGACGCGGGTCTGGATGCTCTGCTCGTACGGGTCGGGGATCGTGACGACCTCGACCGACGCGCCGGTCCCCTCCTCGAACGCGGCCACGACCTGCTCGGGGACGGTGGTGCTGTTCTGCGCCGCCCAGATGGTCAGCTCGACGCCGTCGAGGTCGCCGGTCGGGTCCGGCCAGGCGGCGTCGCCGGCGGTCTCGCCGTCGCCGTCGCTGTTGCCGGACGGGCCGGACGCGGGGTCGCTGCAGGCGGTGGCGGTCAGGGTGACGGCGGCCAGCGCCGCCACGAACGTCAGGGATCTCCTCATCGAGTCTCTCCTCGTTCTCGGTCGGTACGGATCGGTCCATCGGTGTGGCGCAGGCGGAACACGCGGGCCGCCGGGGCGGCCACCGCTCCGTCGACGCGCAGGACGCCGGCGTCGGCGTCCCACGCATGCGGCCAGGCGGGCAGCCGCCGCGGGTAGAGCACGTCGATCTCGGGGGTCGCGCCGCGCAGGTGCGGCAGCGGGAGTTCGGTGACGGCGTCCGCGCCGGGCCGCCGCCACACGGCCAGCACGCTGTCGCCGTCCCTGCGCAGGCCGAGCGCGATCCAGCCGTCGGTCCAGCCGGGCAGGCCCAGCGGCCAGAAGGGGACGCTCGCCGCGAGGCCGGGCCGCAGCTCCCGGTACGCGTCGACGCCGTCGCGGACCAGCGCGAACTGGTCCGCCGTCATCCGGTTCAGGTGTCCGGAGAGGTAGAGCCGGCCGAGCAGGCCGGTGGTGACGGTGAAGGCGATCTCCTCGTCGCTCATCTCTGGCTGCGGGTAGGCCCAGTTCGCCGACTGTTCCGGCAGCACCGCCATCGGCGCCGCGGCGGTGATCGGCGGGTAGAGCAGCGGGTTCTGCTGGTCGCTCGTCGACTGCAGCTGCAGGCGCGCGAGCAGGGCGTAGTCCATGCGCATGCCGCCGGAGCCGCAGTTCTCCAGGACGAGGTCCGGGTGCCGGTCCAGGACGCCCTCGAGCCAGCGCAGGTGGGCCCGGTTGTGCGCGAGCAGCCCGGCGCCGGGTGCGTCGGCCTTCGCGTCGGTGCCGGCGCCGGGGTCGATGTTGTAGTCGAGCTTGAAGTAGCCGATCCCGAGCTCCTCGACCAGCCGGTCGACGGTGGCGTCGAGGTGCGCGACGGCGGCCGGGTGGCGCAGGTCGAGGTGGTACCGGCCGTTCTCGGCCTGCCGGCGTCCGTCGCGCTGGAAGAACGCGTCCGGCGGCAGGCTGTCCGCCAACGGGCTGCGCACGCCGACGACCTCCGGCTCCAGCCACAGCCCCGGCCGCATCCCGGCGGCCCGGATCCGGTCGGTCACCTCGCCCAGGCCGTTCGGGAACCGGGTGGCCGACGGCTCCCAGGCGCCGACGCTGTCCCACCAGGCGCCGTCCTCGTCGTACCAGCCGGCGTCGATGCAGAAGTACTCCGCGCCGGCCCGGGCGGCGGCGTCGACCAGCGGGAGCAGCCGCTCAGTGGTCGGGTCGCCGTCGAGGGTGTTCATGTAGTCGTTGAAGACGACCGGCAGCGCCATGCGGTCCGGATGCGGCCGGACGATCGCGCGCCGGTAGGCCGTCAGCGCGGCCACGGCCGCCTCCAGCCCGCCGTCGCCGACGGCCAGCGCGGCGGGGACGCTGGTGAACTCCTGGCCCGGCTCCAGGGTGTGCCGCCACTGGTGGTCGGCGTCGCCGGGTCCGTGGACGGCGAGGTAGACGCCGTCGAGCCGCTCGCCGACCTCCCACCGCCAGGCGCCGTTGTGCTCGACCTGGAAGGCCCACGCCCGCCCGCTCGCCCGGTCGACCAGCGCGCCGGCCGGCAGGTACTCCCCCGACGACCACGAGCCGTGGCTCGCGACGACCAGCGCCCCACGCGGGTTCTTGCCGTGCGTCTCGAGGTCGATGTCGGGCAGCCGCCGCTCGCGCAACGCCTGCCGCTGCCAGCGTCCCTCGGCCAGCCAGTCGTTCTCCGCCCAGAGGACGTCGATGCCGTCGGCCCCGCTGGTTCCCGGCCGGAAGGCGCCGGTGGCCAGCGAGCTGACGGCGTGCAGCGTCACCGGCTCAGGCCCCGTGACCTGGACGGTCGTCTCGGCGCGGACCGCGGCCACGCCCAGCGGCGAGCGCAGCACGCTGGTCACCCCCAGGCCGGCGACGTCGTCGACCTGGTCGATCTCGAGCGTCGTCCAGCCGCCCTCGCGGTGCTCCCGGTGCGCGGCGTAGCGCAGCCGTGCGCCGGCGGCGCTCTCGACCTGCCGCGGGCCGGACCACGCGCTGCCCTCCCCCGCGACCAGCAGCTCGACCAGCGGCTGCGCCGGCTCGGGGATCGCGTCGGCGCCGGCTCCCGGCCCGGCGGCGTCGATCGTGATCAGCCGGACGGGACCGCTCGGGTCGGCGGCGAGGACCACGGTCAGGGCGTCGTGTCCCCACTCGATGCGGGCGGGCTGCGACGTCATCGGCATCGGCCTTCCTCGGTGCTGTTAACGCTCACAGGAACGAGGCGTTCCGCCGATGATAACGTTTTCAGATTCGTCGTCAAGGGGTCCGGGCCGGACGTCGCGGCGACCGTTCCATGATCATCAAGCTTCGGCGGTGTGAGTGCGCTGTCCTCGCCAGGGCCACGTGAGAACCATGATCATGGGCGGTCTGGTGTCGCCAGGGCAGCAGTAAATCGCCCTTGATCACGGTTCTCACCGGCCGACGAACACCACGTCGCTCAGAAGCCCGGCTCGAACGTCGCAGCTCGAAGGACAAGCGAGGCTAGCGGACCGGCGGCGGGCCGCTGCTCTCGCGGACCACCAGCCGGGCCGCCGTCGACGACGTCTTGGCCGTGTGTCCGGTGCCGAGCAGCCCTCCGAGCAGCGCGAACGAGCGCCGGCCGAGATCGGCGAAGTCCTGCTCGACGGTGGTGAGCGCGGGTGTCCAGAACCGGCCCATGGGGTGGCCGTCGAAGCCGACCACACTGATGTCGGCGGGCACCTTGCGGCCGGCCTCGTGCAGGCCGCGCATCAGGCCCATGGCCAGCTCGTCGTTGCCGCACAGCACGGCCGTGACGTCGTCGCGCCCGGCCAGCTCACGGCCGATCTCGTACGCGCGCTCCGGGTCCCAGCCTGCGTCGAGGACGGGCGGCGCCTCGACCCCGGCCCGGGTCAGGGCCCGCTTCCAGCCCGTCGCCCGGCCGGCCCGGCGTCCCGACGTCGGCACGGCGACATAGTGCACCGTGCGGTGGCCGAGCCCGAGCAGGTACTCCGTCGCCGCCATGGCGCCGGCCGTGTCGTCGAGGACGGCGTGCGGCACCCCGTCGCCGCGGCCACCGGAGGCGGCGACGACCGGCAGCGCGTCGGGCAGCCGGTGCAGCGCGGCCGCGCCGGGCGGGTCGAACTTCAGCACGACCACCCCGGCGACCGGGTGGCTCAACGCGAGGTCGACGGCCGCCTGGACCGCGGCGGGCTCGTCGGTCTCGATCACGGTGATCATGACGATGAAGCCGGCCAGCCGGGCCGCCTCCTCGATGCCCTGCAGCGTCGTGGCGTAGCCGTAGCGGGTGGTGTTGCTCGCCAGCACCGCGATGACCGACTGCCGCCCCGTCACCAGCGCGCGGGCGGCGCCGTTGGGTCGATAGCCCAGCTCGCGGACGGCGGCCATGACGCGGTCGGTGCGCTCCGGGCTGACCGGCACCGAGCCGGTGATGACGCGCGACACCGTCGGCACCGACACACCCGCCAGGCGCGCCACGTCCGTGATGGACGGCGCACGCGACGACCTGGACATATGGCCAGAGCGTACCCCGCGTCACGCCCGCGGTGCCGGTGTCAGGCCCGGCGGCATGACGTCGTCCATGTCGAAGGCGATGCACACGACGGTGCGGATCTCCGGCCACCAGTCGCCATGCGGGTAGAGGTACAGGTAGCCGTATTCGGGCCCGCTGACGGTCTCCGGCGGGCTGCCGTCGAGCAACTGCGCGCATCGCTGGTCCGCTCGCTCCTCGACGACGGTCAGGCCCGGATAGTCGCCCTCGGCCAGCTCGAACGTCGCGTACACCTCGCCCTCGTGCGGCCCTGAGCAGGCCACGACCGGGAAGTCGAGCTCCTGCTGCGTCTCGCCCTCGATCGTGCTGAGCCCGTCGACGCAGTCGCCGTCGCGCAGCGCCGCCCAGGTGTCCTCGAGCCAGTAGGGCGCGCCGTCGTCGTCCCCGTCGTCACGGTAGACGAGCACGTAGAGCACCCCGATGACCGCGACCAGGCCCACCGGCCCGACGATCAGGGCGGCGACGGCGAAGCCGTTCCTCGGCGGCCGTGGGGGTTGCGGCGGCGCGGACCAGACCGGCAGCCGGTCCGGTCCGGCCGGGCGCTCGGGCACCCAGCCGACCCGCCCGGGCTCGGCCGCCGCCACTGCCTCGTCCTCACCGTCGACTGGCATGGCCTGCTCCCCCGTCCGTGAGCGCCGCACCGCAGGACACCTCGATGACGCGCGAGCCGGCGATCAGGTTGCCCAGCTAGACTCGCCCGCCATGTCTGACGCGCGGCGGCTGACCGAACGGCTGGTCCTGGAACCGATCGCCCCGCGCCACGTCGACGAACTGGTCGGCTTGCACCGCGACCCGGCCGTGGCGCGCTGGTACGGTGACCTGGACCGGGCCGAGGTCACCGCGTTCGCCGCCGCCCGGGAGTCGGGCTGGCGCACCGCGGGCGTCGGCAAGTGGATCGCCTACCACCGCGACACCGGCGCACTGGTCGGACGCGGCGGGCTGTCACGGCTGGCCGTCGCCGCGGCCATGACGCGCCAGATCGCCGCCACTGTGCCAGGCGGTGACGACTGGGCGGAGCACCGCCTGGAGGTGGGCTGGGTGCTGGCCGGCGCGCACCACGGGCACGGCTACGCCACCGAGCTCGGCCGCTGCGCCCTCGACGTCGCGTTCGCGGAGCTGGGGGCAGGCGCCGTCGTCAGCTTCACCGAGGAGCACAACCGGGCCTCGCGCGCCGTGATGGAGCGCCTCGGCATGCGCCACGTGGGCACCGTCACCGGCCGCGGCTTCCGTGCCGACCGCGACGGCATCCACGACGACGCCCCGTTCGCGCTCTACCTGAGCCGTTCGCCGAACCGGAGCGTGTCACGGACCGTCAGCCGGCGGCCGCGCGGCTGAGCGTATAGCTGAAGAGCGCGTCCCCCACCACCGGGACTCGATCGCGGTCGAGGACGTAGAGGTGGTTGGCGTCCGCCGCGAAGAGCCGCAACGGATCGCTCGTGTCCATGTCGAGCTCGACGACCACCGCCGAGGGGTCGTGGTCGACGCCCTGCGCGAGCCGCCAGGTGCCACGTCGCTCGGTCTCCGTGCCCTGGTAGAGGTAGGTCCCCTGTGCGGGGTCTCCGTCCGAGGCGGAGATGCGCAGCCACCACTTGATCCGCTGGCACTCTGGATCCTCGGGGATCCTGGTGAACTCGTGAACGAGTGGCGAGCACCGCGTGCGGCCTTCGTACGTGCCGGTGACGTCCGGCGGGGACGCCGGCGCCGAGACGGACTCTGGTCCGGTGCGGTTGAGGGTGTAGCTCCACGCGCCGTTGCCCACCATGAGGCCGCCGTCGTCGTCCAGCAGGTGGATGAGGTCGTCGCTGATCATCCTGAACCGGACCGGGCGTGACGTGCTCGGATCGGCCAGTTCGATGACCGTCGCTCCCGCGGTGTCCGGGGTGTCCGCGCCGTTCGACGCCGACCAGGTGCCGGCCATGGCGATCGACGTGCCTCCGCCGCGGATTCCTGGGGTGTTCGGTTGCGATATTCCGTAGGTGGCACGCAGTTCGTAGGTGCCGTCCACGCCGAGGTCGACCCGCCAAATGGCCATCTCGCAGTCGGCGTCGCCCGGGATCTGTGGCAGGGGCGGCGCTCCGGGCGTGCATGGGGTCACCGCTTCGAAGGTTCCTGGAGGCACGCTTGCCGCCACGTCGTTCACCACCTTGCCGGCCGGCTCCGACGGGGTCTTGGACGCGCTCGTCGGAGCGGGCGCCGGCTCGTCCGGCTCGGCGGGCGCGGCGTCGCACCCCGCGGCCGCCAGCAGCGCGATCGCCAGCGACCACGCCAGACGACGGCCGGTGACGGCGTTGACAGAGCGAGAATGGCTCACCGTTACACACTAACAGTTAGGTATACGCCGCCCAATCCTGCGACGGGGGTTGCGCGACACTCAAGCAACTGCTTTACTAAAGCACATGCTTGACCAACAGCCGAACCTCGACCTGGTGTTCCAGGCGCTCGCCGATCCCACCCGCCGTGCGCTCGTCGAACGGATGACGCACGGCCCGGCGTCCGCGTCGGAGCTTGCCCGGCCGTTCGAGATGACGCTGGCCGCGATCCTGCAGCACATGAAGGTCCTCGAGGTCAGCGGGCTGGTGCGCACCACGAAGGAGGGCCGGGTGCGCATGTGCCGCATCGAACCGGGCGCGCTGCGGACCGCCGAGGACTGGATCGCCGAGCGCCGCACCAGCTGGGAGCGGAAGCTCGATCGCCTCGGGGCGCTGCTCGAAGACGAGACCTGAACCATCCGATGAAGAGAGACCCATGATCGAACGCAAGCTGACCCACTCGACCTTCGCCGTCGAACGCGAGTACAAGGTCCCGGCGGAGAAGGTCTTCCAAGCCTTCGCTGACCCGTCGATCAAGGCGACCTGGTTCGACGACCCCGGCGGCGGGTGGACGCTGATCGACTCCTCCAGCGACTTCCGCGAGGGCGGGCACGAGCACAACGAGAGCCGCTTCGGCACGGACGGCCCGGTGTCGCGGTTCGATGCCCGCTACCACGAGATCGTCGAGGACCTGCGGATCGTCTACAGCTACGAGATGCGCGTCGACGGCACCCGGCTCTCGGTCTCCATCACCTCGATCGAGCTGGCCGGAACCGCCGCCGGCACCCTGCTGACCATGACCGAGCAGGGCGTCTTCTTCGACGGGCTGGAGAACACCGAGCAGCGCCGGCAAGGCCTGCGCGACGTGCTCGAGGCGCTGGCCGGCGCCGTCGAACCCGGCTGACCAGCGCCCGCATCCCTGACCGCCACACCGCCGACGATCGTCGGCGGAACGACCCCCGGAAAGAGACCCGATGTCCACGTCCATCTTCGTCAACCTGCCCGTCGAGGACCTGGCGGCGTCGCGCGCGTTCTACGCGGCGCTCGGCTACACGCTCGACGAGAACTTCTCCAACGACGTCAGCACGACCGTCGTCATCAGCGACACCATCTACGTCATGCTGCTGGCCCGGCCGACCTTCCAGAGCTCCCTCACCACCGAGGTCGCCGACGCCACCAAGGTCACCGAGGCCACACTCGGACTGTCGGCCGCCAGTCGCGAGGAGGTCGACCACCTGGCCCTGCAGGCGTTCGCCGCGGGCGCGTCCTTCGCCCGGGAGACCGAAGACCTCGGCTTCATGTACACCCGCAGCTTCCGCGACCCGGACGGCCACTTCTGGGAGGTCTTCTGGATGGACCCCCAGGCCGCTCAGGGCACCCCGCCGGCCAGCTGATCAAGGAGGCCCCATGTATCCGAGAATCGCGGCGGCGCTCACCGCCGCGGCAGTCATCGCAGCGACAGCAGGCAATGCTGCGACGGCGCTCGCCGCACCCGACCAAGCCGCTCCGACGAGCAGCGCCCACGCCCCGAGCCGGCAGAGCTCCACCCTGCCCGCACCAACCCACCTGGCGGGAACGACCGTCGCCTTCGCGGACGCTCCGGACCTGTTCTTCCACTGGCGCCTTCCCGACGGTGTCGGCCGGAACGTCGACTTCGAGCTCTACCTCGGCGACTCCCCGACGCCGTTCGCGTCCAGCGCCACCCACAGCCCCGCCACCACCCCCTACGCGAGCTTCGACTGGTGGCGGAACACCGCAACGCTGATCGAGTTCCCCATGCCGGTCGGCACCTACGACATCACCCTCCGATACCGGGACCAGGACGGCAGGCTGTCCGCCCCGAGCAACCCCGTCCGGTTCACCGGGCTCGCCTATCCGTAGGCCAGTCAGGTCACTAACCGTCGGCGTTCCGCTGCCGACCGGATCCCCAGACCTTTCGCCTCGGGAACGGAGTACCCAGGTGGACACTGACAGCAGTAAGACGCGCCCGAAGACGGCTGTCAAGCGGCGAATGAGTCGGCTGCGACGCCGCAAGCACACTGCACTTCCGGCTGCCTTGATGGCTTCCTGGCCACTCTTGTCGCCGCGACGCCCACTTCGTCCGCGACGCCGGCGCCACAGGCGGATCGAACAGACGAATCAGGCTACTGGGCTCCGCTTTCGGCGCCTCCCGACGACATCATCGAGCCTCTGGCTGAGTCAGCCATCATCATTGCCGGCAACTGTTTTTTCCGGCAGGGTGCCGAAAATGTGCATGTTTCGAAGGCTCAGCCTCGAGCCGCATCGGCGCACGGCTATTGGAAACAGGTGGCTGGCACGTGTCCGAGTACGGCGAACGTGGACATTTTCTTGCAGGCGAGGTTCTGTACCCCCGCTGGCTGTGGTTGGAGGACGGTTGCGTCCGGCAGCCTCAACGTCAGGCCAGGCACCGGGCATGGCTTTCGGGCTACGGCGAGGGAGGCATGCTCGTCCAGCGCCACCGTGGGATACCGCTCCTTCGTCGATGTGGACCTACCCGGAATTGCCGATCCGCCCGGTGACACCTTCTCGCCTGCGATGAACCTTCCGTGTTACCCATCCTCCTGATGTGCCGGCTGATCCCCCTCCGATCAAGGCCGGCAGGGAGGTTGTGCGCCTTTGCCCCTCGGGCGTCAACCAGGGCACGGCGGGACCAAGGATCCGTGAGGGTTCACCCGCCGTGCCGTCCTCCTTGCCCGCCCTGCTCCGGGTCCACGAGGCCGTTCTCGTAGGCGAACACCACCACCTGCACGCGGTCGCGCAGCTCGAGCTTGGCCAGGATGCGCCCGACGTGCACCTTGACGGTGGCCTCGGAGACGAAGAGCCGCGCGGCGATCTCGGCGTTGGTCCGCCCACGAGCCAGCTCGCCCAGGACCTGACGCTCGCGCTCGGTGAGCTGGTCCAGCCGCTCGTCGACGGGTGATCGGCCGGTCGACGTTGGCAGGTGGTGGGCGAAGGCCTCGATCAGCCGGCGGGTGACGGCGGGCGCGACGGCCGCGTCACCCGAGGCGACGACCCGGATGCCGGCCAGCAGGTCCGCCGGCGTCGCGTCCTTGAGCAGGAACCCGCTCGCGCCCGCCCGCAACGCCGCGAACACGTACTCGTCCAGGTCGAACGTCGTGAGGACGAGGATGCGCGCGTCCCCGCCGGCCGCCACGATCTGCCGGGTGGCCTCGATGCCGTCCATGGCCGGCATCCGCACGTCCATGAGCACGACGTCGGGCCGGAGCGCGCGCGTCATGGTGACGGCCTCGGCGCCGTTGCCGGCCTCGCCCACGACGTCGAGGTCGGGCTGCTGCTCGAGCAGGGCGCGGAACCCGAGCCGCAGCAGCGACTGGTCGTCCACCAGGAGCACCCGGATGGTCACGTGTCCTCGCTCGGGTCGATCGGAAGGTGCAGACGGACGCGCCAGCCGGCCCCAGGGCACGGGCCGGCGTCGATCCGTCCGCCGAAGGAGGCCGCCCGCTCCATCATCCCGGTCAGGCCGTGCCCCGGCGCCGCGCGACCGGCCGGCTGGCCGGCGCCGTCGTCGACGATCTCGACGTCGACGCCACCGGCCGAGTACCGCAGCCGGACCTGCGCCCTGGCCCGTGGCCCGGCGTGCTTCATCGTGTTCGTGAGCGCTTCCTGGACGACGCGGTAGACGGTCAGGCCGGCGCCCGGGCCCCAGTCGCCAGGCACACGCTCCTGGGTGACGGCGACGTCCACGCCCGCGGCGCGCACCTGATCGACCAGCTCGTCGAGGTCGTCGAGGCCGGGCTGCGGGGCCGGCGCACCGGCCGGCGAGGCCGCGGGTCCCTCGGCCTCGCCGTCGCGCAGCAGGCCCACCAGCCGCCGGATCTCCCCCAGCGCCTCGCGGCCGGTCGCCGACGACTTCTCCATCATGCCCACGGCCCGCTCCGGAGCGGCCCGGGTCGTCGCCGCCGCGCCGTCGGACAACGCGACCATGACGGCGAGGTTGTGCGCGACGATGTCGTGCATCTCGCGGGCGATCCGGGCCCGTTCGGCCGCCGCGGCGAGCCTGGCCTGCTGGTCACGTTCCCGCTCCAGGCGGCGGGCCCGTTCCTCCAGCTCCGCCAGGTAGGCCCGGCGGGTCTGCAGGTTCACCCCCAGCAGCGCCGCCGCGGCGAACAGGCCGGCCAGCGCCACGACGTCCCACCACGGCCCGCCGTTGCTCACCCAGCCCACGGTGAACGGGACGACGAGCGCGGCCGGCGCCCAGAGGTGCCGCCGCGGCCGGTAGCGGGCCACGGTGTACAGGGCGATCATCGGGACGACCAGCAGGGAGAACCCGCTGACGTCGTCACCGTCGCCGTCGCCGACCCACACCAGGCCGACGAGCACGATGACCCAGAAGACGACCACCGGGACACGGCGCCGCCACACGAGCGGCACATGGAGCGCGGCGAACCACACCCAGCCGCCGCCGGAGACCTGGCCGAGCTCGGCCGCCGCCTGCGCCGAGACCGCCGCCACCACGCCCGCCAAGGCCGCGTCGACCACCTGCGGGTGACGCCGAGCGGCGGCCTGGACGGTCGACATGGCCATCAGCGTACGGTCGCCACGGCTACGCGTCCCGAGCTCGCAGGACGGCCACGCCGCCGGCGATGAAGACGCCGGCCCAGGCCGCGAGCACCAGGGCCCCGGCGCCGGGCGACAGCATCCACGGAAACGTCTCGCTGCCCCCGACCGTGTACATCGCCTGGCCGGCGAACGTGGGGACGTACGGCATGACGTCGCCCTCGATCGACTCGGGCAGCATCGGCCGCAGCAGCGCGGGCACGATCAGGACGGAGCCCGCGTAGGCGGCCAGCCCACCCGCCGTGTGCCGCAGCATCGCCCCGAGGCCCAGACCCAGCACGGCCAGCCCGACCGGTGCGACCGCCGCTCCGAGCGTCGCCCGCACGACCCCTGCGTCGGCGAGCGTGACCTCGCCGGCCGCGCCCGCGAACGCCTGGTGGACCACGAACGCCGCCACGCACACCACGACCGTGACCGGCAACGTCGCGGCGACCAGCACGAGCGCCTTGGCCGTCAGCACCGGCACCCGGCGAGGCACCGCCGTCAGCGTCGCCCGGATCAGCCCCGACCCGTACTCGCCGGTCATCAGCACGACCCCGAACACGCCGAGGACCAGCGACAGCCCGTCGACCCCGAAGAACGCGCTCTCGACGGCCCCGTCGACGGTCACGGCCACGTCGTCTCGCCGCGTCGCCCAGCCGACGACGCCCGCGAGGCCGACGGTGAACAGCCCGGCCAGACCCAGCACCCACCACGTCGACCGCAAGGACCACAGCTTGGTCCACTCCGAGCGCACCACTGCCCTGAAACTCACACGGTACCCGCCGGCACCGGCAGCGTTGATCGTCATGCCGCACTCCTCTCCCGCTCGTCCCGGTACTCCACCGAGTCGTCGGTCAGCTCCATGTAGGCCTGCTCCAGCGAGGCCCGCGCCGGGGTGAGCTCGTACAGCGCCAGGTCGTGCTGACGCGCCAGCTCCCCGATCGTCTCCACCGCGAGGCCGCTCACCTGGAGCACACCCGACGCCTCGCTGGTCACCCGTGCCCCATGCCGCACGAGCACGTCGCGCAGCTCGGCCGCCTGCGGGGACCGCACCGACGTCCGATCCACCACGACCCGCGCGATCAGCTCGTCGACGGACGTGTCGGCCAGCAGCCGGCCCCGGCCGATGATCACCAGGTGCTCCGCCGTCATCGCCATCTCGCTCATCAGGTGGCTGGAGACCAGGACGGTGCGTCCCTCCGCCGCCAGCTGCTTGAGCAGGTTGCGGATCCACAGCACGCCGTCCGGATCGAGGCCGTTGACCGGCTCGTCCAGGATCACCACGGCGGGATCCCCGAGCAGGGCGGCGGCGATCCCGAGCCGCTGACTCATGCCGAGGGAGAAGCCACCGGCACGGCGGTCTGCCACCGCCTCCAGACCCACCGCCCCGAGCACCTCGTCGACCCGCTTCGCGGCGAAGCCGTGGGTCTGCGCCAGCGCCAGGAGATGCTTGCGTGCGCTCCGGCCACGGTGGACGGCCTTGGCGTCCAGCAGCGCTCCGACCTCGCACAATGGTGCCCTGTGCTGCGCGTAGGCGACGCCGTTCACCAGCGCGGCCCCGCCGCTCGGGCGGTCCAGTCCCACGATCATGCGCATTGTGGTCGACTTGCCCGCGCCGTTGGGTCCGAGGAACCCGGTCACCTGCCCTGGCGGCACGGTGAAGGAGAGTCCATCGACGGCGATCGAATCGCCGAAGCGTTTGGTCAGTCCCGATATCTCGATCATGAGATCGACACTAGGAAGGCGCCTGCCACCCCCGCGATCGTCTCGCGGCTAGTGTCTGCGCCGTCGAGTACGCCTCAGGTCGTACGGCGGCGTCCGAAACCTTCAAGACCAGGGGCCGGCGGTGGTGCACGATGCCTGTATGGACATCGAAGGCGTCGGGCCTGGTGACAGCCGCTACGACACGCTGCGGGCCGGCTTCAATCTCGCCGTCACGCACGAGCCGGCGCTGATCGTCGAGGCGCGCTCGGCGGACGACGTGGCCGCAGCTGTGGCGGCCGCGACCGGCGAACGCCGGCCGGTCGGCGTCATGAACACCGGGCACGGGCCGTCGGTGCCGGCCGACGGCGCCGTCCTGATCCGCACCGGAGGGCTGTCCGGCGTTCAGGTCGACCCGGGCCGGCGGGTCGCCAGGGTCGAGGCCGGCGCCTGCTGGCGCGACGTCATCGCCGCCGCCGCACCGTACGGCCTCGCCCCGCTCAACGGGTCCAGCCCTGACGTCGGCGTCGCCGGCTACACGCTCGGCGGCGGCGTGGGCCTGCTGGGCCGGCGGTTCGGCTTCGCCGCCGACCATGTGCACTGGATGGACGTCGTCACCGCCGACGGCCGGCTCCAGCGCGTCGACGCCGACACCGACCCGGACCTGTTCTGGGCGTTGCGTGGCGCCGGTGCGAACTTCGGCGTCGTCACGGCCATGGAGATCGCCCTGTTCCCGGTGGCGACGCTGTACGGCGGCGAACTGTGCTTCGGCCCGGAGCATTCGGACGACGTGCTGCAGGCCTACCTGGCGTGGGCCTGCACCGCTCCGGAGACGATGGCGTCGTCGCTGCTCCTCCTGCGTTACCCGGACGATCCCGCCGTTCCGGAGCGGCTGCGTGGGCAGCACGTCACCCACCTGCGGCTCGCCGACAGCGGCGACGACGCGGAGGCCGGCCGTACGCTCGTCGACGAGTTGCGGGCCGCCGGGCCGCGGCTCGTGGACACCGTCCGGCCGATGCCGTACGCGGACGTCGGCACGATCCACCACGACCCGACCGGCACACCGGTCGCCGCCTTCGACCGCAACGTGCTGCTGCGCGACCTCGGTGGCGACGCTGCCGCCGTCATCACGAAGCTCGCCGGGCCGGACGCGGATGCGCCGTTCCTGGTGGAGCTGCGCGCCTGGGGCGGGGCGCTGGCGAGGCAGCCGGCGGTGCCGAACGCCGTCGGCGGCCGCGACGCCGCCTTCTCGCTGCTCGCGATCGCCGGGCCGCCGGCCGAGGACCGGGCGGCCCGCGACCGGCTGCTCGCGGCCATGGAGCCGTGGTCGACCGGTGGCAGCTACCTGAACTTCAGCGGCGTCGAGCACGCCACCACGCTCGCCGCGCGCCACTACCGGCCCGACGACCTGACCCGGCTGCGCGCTCTCAAGGACCGCTACGACCCGGGCCGCACCTTCAGCGTGACGTTCCCCCTCGACGCGGCGGGCGGCTGATCGACGAGGTCACGGCCTCAGGCCTCGGGGATCGGGCGGCCGAAGGCCTCGAGGGTGATCTGCTCCGGCTCGGGGCCGCCGCGCACGCCGGTGTCGAGGGCGTCGATCCCGGCCAGCTGGTCCGCCGTCAGCTCGAAGTCGAAGACGTCGAAGTTCTCCGCGATCCGCGACGGGGTGACCGACTTCGGGATCACCTGGCGGCCCTGCTGCAGGTGCCAGCGCAGCATCACCTGGGCCGGCGTCTTCCCGTGCGCCCGCGCGATCTCGTTGATCACCGGGTCCCGCAGCGTGCTGCCGTGCGCGCCGTCGCGGTAGAAGGTGATGCCGCCGATCGGCGACCACGCCTGCGACACGATGCCGTGCTCGGCGTCGACGGCGAGCAGCTCGGACTGGCGGAAGTACGGGTGCACCTCGATCTGGTTCACCGCCGGCACCACCGACGTCGCCGCCATCAACCGGGTCAGATGCGCGGGCATGAAGTTGCTGACCCCGATCGCCCGCACCCGCCCGTCGCCCAGCAGCGTCTCCAACGCCCGGTACGCGGCGATCGTGCGGTCGAACTCGCCCGGCAGCGCCTGGTGCAGGATCAGCAGGTCGATCCGCTCGACGCCGAGCTTGCCGGCGCTCTTGTCGAACGCGTGCAGCGTCTCGTCGTACCCGTAGTCGCTGATCCACACCTTCGTCTCGACGAACAGCTCCGAGCGGTCCAGGCCGGAGCGGCGGATCGCCTCACCCACCTCCCGCTCGTTCAGATACGCCGCGGCCGTGTCGATGTGGCGGTAGCCCGTGGCCAGCGCCGTCTCGACCGCCGCCACCGTCTCCTCCGGCGGTGTCTGGAACACGCCGAACCCGAGGGCCGGCAGCTCGACCCCGTTGTTCAGCTCGATCTGGGGAACGTTCATGACGTCCACGCTAGGCGCCGCGGCTGCGGCCTGGGAGTGCTTGCCGAACCAGGCACTGACAGTGCCTCCCTCGGCCGCCGCCGGCGACCTAGCGTGAGCGCATGACAGCCTGGACCGACGACGAGCTGACCCGCATCGGCAAAGCGGAAGAGCTGCAGGTCGCCTCCTACCGCGCCGACGGCACCCTCCGTCCGTACGTGACCATCTGGACCGTCCGCGCCGGCGACGACATCTACGTCCGCTCCGCCTACGGCCGCGACAACGGCTGGTTCCGGCGCGCGCTCGCCAGCGGCACCGGCCGCATCCGCGCCGGCGGCGTCGAGAGGGACGTGACGTTCGAGGAGCCGGGCGACGACGTCCACACCGCGGTCGACGAGGCCTACCACGCCAAGTACGACCGCCACGGCCCGGCCATCGTCGGCACCGTGACGGGTCCCCACGCCGTCGGCGAGACCCTCCGGGCGCTGCCCCGAGCCTGACGGCCCAAGCGTCACGGCCGGACGGCGACCTTGAGCGCGGTGCGGTCGTCCATCGCGGCGTAGGCCTTGGGGACGTCGTCCAGGGCGACGGTCCGGTCGAAGACCCGTCCGGGGTTCAGCGTGCCGTCCAGCACCGCGGGCAGCAGCTGCTCGATGTAGGCGCGGACGGGCGCGGGTCCGCCGGTCAGGGTGATGTTGGGGAGGAAGAGGCTGCCGAACCCGATCGGCGCTTCCTCGTACTGCGGGACGCCGACGCGGCTGATGACGCCGCCGGGGCGGACGATCCCGACGGCCTGGTCGTAGGCCGGCCGGTGCCCGACGGCTTCGAGCACGATCGGGCTGCCGCCGCCGGTGAGCTCGCGGACCTGGGCGATGCCCTCTGGACCGCGCTGAGGCACGACTTCGGTGGCGCCGAACTCGCGGCCGAGGTCGGTGCGCACCTGGTGCCGTCCCATCAGCACGATCCGCTCCGCGCCCAGCCGGGCGGCCGACAACACGGCCAGCAGGCCGACGGCGCCGTCACCGATGACGGTGACGGTGCTGCCCTCGGTCACGCCGCCGCGGACGGCCGCGTGCCAGCCGGTGCCGTACACGTCGGACAGGGTGAGCAGACTCGCCAGCCGGGCGTCGTCGGTGCCCGCGTCGACGCCGGGGACGGCGACCAGGGTCCCGTCGGCGAACGGGACGCGGACGGCCTCGGCCTGCCCGCCGCCCGTGCCCAGGCCGGCGTCGTTCCAGAACCCGCCGAGGGCGCAGGATGTCTGCAGCCCGGCCCGGCAGAACTCGCACCGGCCGCAGGAGATCGCGAACGGGGCGATGACGAAGTCGCCGGCGCGCAGCGTGGTGACCTCGGCGCCGACCTCCTCGACCACGCCGATGAACTCGTGGCCCATCGACGTGCCGGCGTCGCTGGCCGGCATCGAGTGGTACGGGTGCAGGTCGCTGCCGCACACGCAGGCCCGGACCACGCGCACCAGCGCGTCGGCCGGCTGCTTGATCGTCGGCTCGGGGACATCGATCACGCGGACGTCGCCCGCGCCGTACAGATAGGTGGCTCGCATGCCTCCAGTGGACGGCACCGCCGGGCGCGCGGGGAGAGCCTGTCGTCACCGGTACTGCCAGTGCCCCCCAGCGGGCCGGGCGGCGGCCTACCGTAGGGGCATGGACACCGTCGATCTGCGCGCCGAGATCCGCGAGTTCCTCAGCACTCGGCGCGCCCGCCTCACACCGGGGGAGGCCGGCCTGCCCGTGTTCGGCGGTAACCGCCGGGTCAAGGGGCTGCGGCGGGAAGAGGTGGCGATGCTGGCCGGCGTCTCGGTCGACTACTACGTCCGCATGGAGCGCGGCAGCCTGGCCGGCGCGTCCGAGAGCGTCCTCGACGCCCTGGCCAACGCGCTCCGGCTGGACGAGGCCGAGCGGACCCACCTGTACGCGCTGGCCCGCGAGAGCCGCAGCCGCGGCCGCAAGCAGCGGCGGACCGCGCCCGCCACCGTCGCGGCGCCGATCCAGCGGGTGCTCGACGCGATGACCGAGGCGCCCGCCTGGGTGCGCAACGGCCGCCACGACATCGTCGCGACGAACCAGCTGGGCCGGGCGCTCTACTCCCCCGTCCTCGCCGATCCGCGCCGGCCGCCGAACACGACCCGGTTCATCTACCTCGACCCCGCGGCCGAGGAGTTCTTCGTCGACTACGACCGCATCGCCGACGACGCCGCGGCGATGCTGCGGCTCGAGGCCGGCCGCAACCCGCACGACCACGCGCTCATCGAGCTGGTCGGCGAGCTGTCCACCCAGTCCGAACGGTTCCGCCAGCGCTGGGCCAGCCACGACGTCAAGTTCCACCGCAGCGAGCGCAAGCGCCTGCGCCACCCGGTCGTCGGGCAGCTGGACCTCGACTTCGAGTCGTTGGAGCTCGCCTCCGCGCCCGGCCTCTACCTCAACATCTACACCGCACCCGCCGATTCGCCGGCCGCCGACGCGCTCAAGCTCCTCGCGTCGTGGGCCGCGTCCCCGCAGTCCGCGCCGTCACCACGCCCCTGAGGCCCACGGCAGCGGGGCGGCGCCGAGCGCCGCCGCCAGAGGTTGACGCTGTCAGCAGCACCCGGTGTTGCAGCAGTCCGTGATCTGGTCGTCGCAGCAGTCCATCGTGGTCACCTCCCTCGCGCGTTTCGCGAGCGGTGGTCAGGCGTTCGCGCAGCAGGCGGAGCCGCGGCTCGAGGTGCGCGCCGCCCAGGCGTCGCGCACGCGCGACACAGTGCGGCCCAGAGCGCTCTTGCGGCAGCAGGTCGCCAGCGCGGCGAGACGGTGGCGGGCGGCCTCGGCGATCAGGTCGCGACGACGCTCGGCGGCCATCGTCTCAGGCAAGTACGGGTCCATGACGCCTCCTCGGCAGCGCTCACGGGGCCGGACCAGACCGACCCTGTTTCGACGTTCATCTAATCACTGATTCGAAGGATGTCAAAACAAACGTCGAGAATCATGGAACCAGCAGACTGTCCCGGGTAGCCTGGAGCGACGATGACCACCGCCACGATCAGCCCCACAGCACCGGCGAAGGCTCGCGCCCTGCCGGTGCTGAACGACTGCTGCACGCCGACTTCCGCCATCAGCGACGACGACGCCTCGCTGCTGGCCGGCATGTTCAAGGCGCTGGCCGACCCGGCACGGGTGAAGATCCTGTCCATGCTGCTCAACGCCGACGAGGTCTGCGCCTGCGACTTCTCGGCCAGCATCGGCAAGACCGCGGCCACCACCAGCCACCATCTGAAGCTGCTACGCGACGCCGGCCTGATCACCGGCGACCGACGCGGCACCTGGGTCAACTACCGCGTCATCCCCGAGCGTCTGACTGCGATCCGCGACGCCCTGACACTGGACCCGTGACGCCGGACACGCTGGACGGGCTCAGCAGCAGACCTTGAGGTAGTTCTGCAGGTCCTCGAGCGCGCGGGCCATGCCGTCCTTGTTGGCGCGGTAGTAGACGGTCTTGCCGTCGCGGCGCGAGGTGACGATGCCACCGCGTCGCAGGAGCTTCAGCTGCTCCGACGCGGTCGACTGGCCGATGTCGGCGAGCTCGGCGATCTCCCCCACGGACAGCTCGGCGCCGCGGGCGAACAGCAGCATGATCTTCTGCCGGGCCGGATTGGCCAGCGCCTTGAGGAAGTCGAGCGTGGCGTCGCTGAGCTCGACGAGATCGTCCGCCACCAGCGGCAACGACCTGCGCTCCCCCGCCGCCACGACTTCGCTCATGCCGCCGAGAATACGCAACGTATCGTCATTTTGCCATCTCGCGAATCGACGATATGTTGGCTCGCATGACCGCCACCGCGCTCCCTGTGATCGTCGTCGGCGCCGGCCAGTCCGGCCTCGCCGCCGCCCGCGCCGTCCGTGACGCAGGCCTGCACCCCGTCGTGCTCGAGGCCGGCGACCGGCCGGCCGGCTCCTGGCCGCACTACTACGACAGCCTGCGGGTCTTCTCCCCCGCCCGCTACAGCGCCATGCCCGGCTTCCCGATGGACGGCGACCCCGACCGCTACCCCACCCGCGACGAGGTCGCCGACTACCTCGACCACTACGCCCGGCACCTCGGCGTCGACATCCGCACGCACACCCGGGTGAGCGCGGTGGAGGCCGACGGCACCGGGTTCGTCGTGCGCACGGCCGGCGGCGACGCCCTGCCGGCCGCGGGCGTGGTCGCGGCGTCCGGCTCGTTCGGCAGCCCGATCATCCCGAACCTGCCCGGCCAGGAGACGTTCGCGGGCGAGCTGCTGCACGTCGCGGCCTACCGCGTCCCGGCCCCGTACGCAGGCAAGCGCGTCATCGTCGTCGGCGGCGGCAACTCCGGCGTCCAGATCGCCGACGAGCTCGCCGCCGGCGCCGACCTCACGCTCGCCACGCTCGCGCCGGTGCTCTTCCTTCCCCAGGTGATCCGCGGCCGCGACCTGCACCACTGGCTCGACGTCACCGGCTTCGACCACCTGCCCGCGGCCTGGCTGCGCCACATCGTCCGCAAGCCGCTCGTGCTGGACACCGGCCACTACCACGAGGCCATCGCGTCCGGCCAGGTCGAGCGGCGAGCGATGTTCACCGCCTTCGACGGCGACGCCGTCAGCTGGCCCGACGGCGAGCGCGAGCACGTCGACACCGTCATCTTCGCCACCGGGTACCGGCCCGACGTCGACTACCTGCGGCCGCTCGGCGCGCTGGACGAGACCGGCCTGCCGCGGCACGTCGACGGCATCTCCACCACTCACCCCGGCCTCGTCTACCTCGGCCTGGAGTTCCAGCGCTCCTTCTCCTCCAACACCCTCCGCGGTGTCAGCCGCGATGCCGACTACGTCGTCGGACCGCTCGCCGCACACGTCCGGCAGGCGCCCGCCACCATCGGCCTGTGAGCCGAAGACGCGCGCTGGCCGCATTGTGCGTCACGCAGGTCGTCGGCTGGGGCGTCCTCTACTACTCGTTCCCGGTCGCACTGCCGACCATCACCGCGGACACCGGCTGGTCCGGCCCGTCGACGACTGCGGCCTTCTCGCTCGCGCTCGTGGTCGCGGCTCTTGTGGGCATCCCGGCGGGCCGGGCCATCGACCGCTACGGCCCGCGACCGATCATGACCATCGGCTCGGTCGTCGGCGTCGCCGCGACCCTCGGCATCGCCGCCGCACCGACCATCGGCTGGTTCGCCGCTGCCTGGGTGGTCGCCGGACTCGCGCAGGCCGGCACCCTCTACGCGGCCGCATTCACCGCACTGACCCGCTGGTACGGCCCGCGCCGCACCCACGCGCTGACCGTCCTGACCCTCGTGGCCGGCCTGTCCAGCACGATCTTCGCCCCGGCCACCGCAGCTCTGCTCGACCACTTCGGCTGGCGGCAGACCTACCTCGTGCTCGCCGTCCTCCTGGCGGTCACCACCATCCCCGGCCATGCGTTCGGCCTCACCGCACCCTGGCCCGCACACGACCACACGGCCCATCCGCGACGACGCAACGGCCACGTCCGCACGGTCGCGAGCAGCCGGGCGTTCGTGTGTCTCACCGTCGCCTCGGCACTCACGGCATTCGCGATGTTCGCCGCGACCATCCACCTCATCCCGCTGCTCACCGACCGCGGACTGTCCATGTCACTCGCCGCCTGGGCGCTCGGCCTCTCCGGCGCCGGGCAGCTGCTCGGCCGCGTCGGCTACGCGCCGTTGTCGCGCCGCACCACGCCGCGCTTCCGGTCCGTCGCCATCCTCGCCGGCGGCGCCGCCACCATCGCCACCGTCGGCCTGCTGCCCGGGCCGGCCGCCGCCCTGGTCGCCGCCAGCATCGTCCTCGGCATCGCCCGCGGCGCGTTCACCCTGCTGCAGTCCACCGCCGTCAGCGACCGATGGGGCATCGCCGGCTTCGGCACCCTCTACGGCATTCTCAACGCGCCCACCACCATCGCGATGGCCGTCGCGCCCTGGGCCGGCAGCGCCATCGCCGCCGCCGTCGGGAGCTATCCGGCCATGTTCACCGTGCTCACCGCGATCGCCGGCGCCGCCGCCGTCGTAGCAGCCGGCACTGCCGTACCGGCGATGCACGCGCGCCACGGCTCTTGAACTTCTTTCACATAGACACTCTTCTATATTTCGACGTCAGATGGCGTGCGTTTGCTTGGCGTTCACATAGACGGTCTTCAATATGACCTGCTCACCGAGCAGCCGGCATACCCGTGGGGGGCGCCGGACGGTCAGATACGGGAAGGCTAGATTCATCGTGACCTCCAGCAGACTTCGCCGGTCGATCCTCGCGATCGCGGCGACGGGCGCTCTGACGTTCGGGCTGGCCGCGTGCGGCGGTCAGGACGACCCTGAGACCAGCTCCGACGAGGGTGGCAGCAGCGAGTCCGAGGCGCCTGACGGCGACGCGGGTGGCGCGGTCTCCGGTGCCGTCACGGCTGACGGCTCCTCGACCGTCGGCCCGCTCACCGAGGCCGCGGCCGACCTCTTCGGCGACGAGAACCCGGACGTCGACGTCACGGTGGCCACCTCCGGCACGGGCGGCGGCTTCGACGCGTTCTGCGCCGGTGAGACCGACATCTCCAACGCCTCGCGGCCCATCGACGAGGAGGAGACCGCGGCCTGTGAGTCCGGCGGCATCGACTTCACCGAGATCATCATGGCCAACGACGGCCTCGCGGTCGCCGTCAACCCGGACAACGACTGGGCCACCTGCCTCACCGTCGAGCAGCTGCAGACGATCTGGTCGCCGGACTCCGAGGGCCAGGTCACCAACTGGAACCAGGTCGACCCGTCGTTCCCGGACCAGCCGCTCACGCTGTTCGGCGCCGGCACCGACTCGGGCACGTTCGACTACTTCACTGAGGCGATCAACGGCGAGACCGGCGCGATCCGCACCGACTACAGCCCGTCCGAGGACGACAACGTCCTGGTCCAGGGCATCGCCGGCGACGTGGGCGCCACGGGCTTCTTCGGCCTGTCCTACGTCGAGGAGAACCCGGACTCGGTCAAGGCGGTCGAGGTCGACGGCGGCAACGGCTGCGTGGCGCCCTCGTCGGAGACGGTGCAGTCCAACGAGTACATCCCGCTGGGCCGGCCGCTGTTCATCTACGTCAAGAACGAGTCCTACACCGGCCAGCCGCAGGTGAAGGCGTTCGTGGACTTCTACGTCGAGAACGCGGTCGACGTGGCCGAGCGGGCGCTGTTCATCGGGCTGACGCCGGAGCAGCAGCAGACTGCCGCGGACGAGCTCGCGAGCCTCGGCTAGTACCGCGTGAGCACCGTCGTCAACCAGGGTGGCCCGGCCGGTGTGCCGGGCCACCCCGGCGCGTCCATCACCGTGAGGAACCGCCGGCCCGGCGAGCGGGCGATCCGGCTCGGCCTGTTCCTCGCGGCCGCCGTGTCGATGGCCACCACCATCGGCATCGTCATCGCGCTGCTGGTGCCGGCGCTGGAGTTCTTCGCCGAGGTCAGCGTCATCGACTTCCTGACCGGGACGCGCTGGGCGCCGCAGTTCAGCCCGGCCACCTTCGGGGTGGTGCCGCTCATCACCGCCACCTTGTGGACGACGGCCATCGCCCTGCTGGTGGCCGTGCCGCTGGGACTGGGCGCGGCGATCTACCTCAGCGAGTACGCGCACCGCCGGGTTCGCAAGGTCCTCAAGCCGATCCTCGAGGTCCTGGCCGGCATCCCGACCGTCGTCTTCGGGTTCTTCGCCCTGACCTTCGTGCAGGCGACGATCCTGCGCGACCTGTTCAGCTTCCAGACCGGCGCGTTCAGCGTGCTGGCCGCGGGCCTCGTGATGGGCATCATGATCATCCCGACGATCGCGTCGCTGTCCGAGGACGCGATGTCCGCGGTGCCGATGAGCATGCGGCAGGGCTCGGCCGCCCTCGGCGCCAACCGGATGCAGACCAGCCTCCGGGTGGTGTTCCCGGCCGCGCTGTCCGGCATCATCGCGGCCATCGTGCTCGGTATCTCGCGGGCGGTCGGCGAGACGATGATCGTGGCCATCGCCGCGGGCAACCAGGCGCGCATCGTCGAGGGGCCGCTGGAGGCGGGACAGACGATGACCGGCTTCATCGCCAACGCCGCGCTCGGCGACGCCCGGGTCGGGTCGCTGGAGTACAACACCCTCTTCGCGGTCGGCCTGCTGCTGTTCCTGCTGACCCTCGTCGTCAACTTCATCAGCATCCGGCTGGTCCGGCGCTTCCGGGAGGCGTACTGATGGCCACCACCACAGCCGATGCCGCCAACGCGGCCATCACCGGCCGGGCTCGCGGCGGCGAACGCAGCACCCGCTCACTGGTCTTCCTCCTGCTGCTCTGGCTGAGCCTGCTGATCGCCTTCGGCGTCCTGGTCACACTGATCGTCACGATCGCGCAGGACGGCGCCGGCCGCCTCGACTCCGGCCTGCTCACCGGGTACTCCGCGTCCGTCCCCGAAGAGGCGGGCGCACGCGCGGCGATCCTGGGGTCGGCCTGGGTCATCGGGACGACGGCGGTGCTGACCATCCCGCTCGGCGTCGCGGCAGCGATCCACCTCGAGGAGTTCGCCGACAAGAAGCACTGGTTCAACCGGCTGCTGGAACTCAACATCCAGAACCTCGCCGCGGTCCCGGCCATCATCTACGGCATGCTCGCGCTGGGCTTCCTGGCCCTGCTCGGCGTGCAGAACAAGAACGTCGTCATCGGTGGCGCACTGGCACTCAGCCTGCTCATCCTTCCGGTGGTCATCATCGCGACGCGAGAGTCCCTGCGCGCCGTCCCGGACGAGATCCGTCAGGGCTCGCTCGCCCTGGGCGCCACGCAGTGGCAGACCGTCTGGCGCCAGACGCTGCCCTCGGCGGTACCGGGCATCGCGACCGGGACGATCCTCGCCCTCTCGCGGGCGCTCGGCGAGGCCGCGCCGCTGCTGCTGCTCGGCGGGCTCGTCTACGTGACGTTCGACCCGAACGGCCTCCTGAGTGGGTTCACGACCCTGCCGATCCAGATCTTCAACTGGACCGGCCGCCCGCAGGAGGGGTTCCACGAGCTGGCCGCCGCCGCCAGCGTGGTGCTCCTCGTGCTGCTGCTGGCCATGAACGCGCTGGCCATCTTCATCCGCAACCGCTACCAGCATCGCTGGTGACCCGACTCGTGGAGACCAACCCCATGACCAGCGAGACGTCGACCGGACAGGACCTGACCCACCCGGGCAACGGCCAGGCGCAGAGCGACTTCCACATCGACCCATCCGCGGTGAAGACCGGCCGCCCCGATCGTTCCGTCGCCGACGTGCCGGACCCGGTGATCGAGTGCAAGGGCGTCGACATCTACTACGGCAGCTTCCGCGCCGTCAGCGACGTGACGATGGTGTTCGGGCGCAAGGAGATCACAGCGCTGATCGGTCCGTCCGGCTGCGGGAAGTCGACCCTGCTGCGCTCGCTCAACCGGATGAACGACCTCATCGAGGGCGCTCGGGTGGCCGGCGTGATCGCCTACCACGGCCAGGACATGTACGCCGACGACGTCGACGCGATCGAGGTGCGCCGCAAGATCGGCATGGTCTTCCAGAAGCCCAACCCGTTCCCCAAGTCGATCTACGACAACGTCGCCTACGGACCACGCGTGACCGGCATGAAGGTCGACGACATGGACGACCTCGTCGAGGAAGTCCTGACCCGTGCCGCGCTCTGGGACGAGGTCAAGGACAAGCTCAAGCAGTCCGCCTACGGCCTGTCCGGCGGACAGCAGCAGCGACTGTGCATCGCCCGCACCATCGCGACACGGCCCGAGGTGATCCTGATGGACGAGCCGTGCTCGGCTCTGGACCCGATCGCGACGGCGAAGATCGAGGACCTGATGCACGAACTGCGCGACGACTACACGATCGTCGTGGTCACCCACAACATGCAGCAGGCCGCCCGCGTCGCCGACCGGACGGCGTTCTTCACCGCCCGGCCGGACGAGCAGACCGGGGACCGCACCGGGATGCTCGTCGAGTTCGACCGCACCACCGTGCTCTTCACCAAGCCGGCCGACAAGCGCACCGAGGACTACATCTCCGGCCGGTTCGGATAGGAGGTCATCGTGACCGTGCCCGCCCTCCATTCCATCGGCACCCAGCAACAGCTCAGCGTCCTGGTGGCCGAGCCGGACCCGGCCGTCGCGGCCGACCTCACCGACGGCCTGTCCGTTCTCGGCGCCGAGGTGACCACCTGCTCCAACGGCGCCGAGGCATTGCTACGCACCGGCCTGACCCACCCGGACGTCGTCCTGATCAGCACCGACCTTCCCGGCGTGCCCGTCGCCGCCGCCGTTCGAGCCATCCGCGAACAGCGGGTGGCAGCCGTCATCGCCGGCATGGGCGCCAACGACGACTCCATCCTCATGAACGATCTCCTCGCCGCCGGTGTCAGCGCGATCGTCGCCCGGCCCTACCGCATGCCCGAGCTCACGCCCCTGCTCGCCGGCATCCGCCCGAACCCCACGCCCGGCGAGGGCCTGCTGCACAGCGGAAGCCTGAGCGTCGACCTGCGCTCCTACGAGGCCACGATCGGCGGTCAGAAGGTCCAGCTGACCGTCCGCGAGCTCGAACTGCTCGCATACCTGATCCGCAACACCGAGAGCGTCGTCACGTCCGGGCAGATCATGGCCGCGGTCTGGGGCCGGCCGCGCAGCACCACGAACACCCTCGTCGTGCACATCCGCCGGCTACGGGTGAAGCTCGGTGACGACCTGCGCAACCCGCGCATCATCCGGACCGTACGCGGCCTGGGCTACCGCCTGGTCGCCCCGGACGACGCCCCGGCCGGCACTACCTCCGCCACCAGCCCTTCCACGCGCGAGACCACGTCGTCGCGGATCCGGCGGATCTCCTCCATCGGTCTGCCGGCCGGATCGTCGATCGCCCAGTCGAGGTAGCGGCGGCCCGGGTACACCGGGCAGGCGTCACCGCAGCCCATCGTGATGACGTAATCGGCCGCGCGCACCACATCGTCGGTCAGCGGCTTCGGGAACTCCGCGCCGAGCGGCACCCCGATCTCGTCCAGCACGGTCACCAGCTCCGGGTTCAGCGCCCGCGCGGGCGCCGAGCCGGCCGTGCGCACGTGCGCCCGCGCCCCGGCGATGAACTTGAGGACGGCGGCCGCCAGCTGGGACCGTCCGGAGTTCTGCACGCACACGAACAGCACCTCGGGCACGCCCTTGACGACGATCCCCTGCGCCTGCGCCAGCGCGGTCAGCCGCTCGGCGGCGAAGCTGGACGTCAGCGACGGCAGATAGCGGGTGATGCGGGCCCGCCCGGCCAGCAGCTGGTAGCTCTCCACCACGTACCGCTCGACGGTCTCCGGCGAGAAGATGCCGGAGAAGCGCGCCGCGAGCTGGTCGGCCACCCGGCCGAGGACGGCGTCGACGCGGATCAGCCCCTGCGCCGGCCCCGGACTCCCGGTCTCGACCAGCCGGGCGTAGCGGGCGAGCGCATCGTGCGACGGCCGGTAGTGGATCTCGGTGCCGCGGCGCTCCTTCTCGACCATACGGGCGCGGTGCAGCACGCCGAGGTGGTGGCTCACCGTCGACGGCGACAGCGCGACGCTCGCGGCCAGCTCCCCAGCGGACGCCTCGCCGTCCTCGTGATCGATCAGGACGGCGAGCAGCTGCAGCCGTGCCGGGTCGGCGAGCACCTTGAGCTGCTGGGCGATCTCGGTGGCGGCCGACCGGCTGATCGGTCGCAGGCCTCCACCGCCCGACTCCGTCGTCATGGCGCCTATTTTGACGCAGATCTATGTGAACGGTCTAGACGAAACTCAGCCATCCGAAGGTCAGCGCAGAATGTCGGCGATGGCCGCCAGCCGCTCCGGCACGATCGAGAACCAGACCTGCTTGCCACGCCGCTCGCGCCGAAGCACGCCGGCCTCGACCATCAGGCGCAGGTGGTGCGAGACCGTGGGCTGGGTGAGGTCGAGCGGCTCGGTGAGGTCGGTGACGTTCGCCTCGGCGTCGGGCGCGGCCAGCAGCATGCTGAGCAACTGCAGGCGGGTCGGGTCGGAGACCACGCGCAGCAGACCGGCGAGACGCTCGGCGTCGTCGCGGGTGAGCGACGTCCCGGGTGTGAGGGAGCGAGCAGCGACCTCGGCGGGTTCACCCACCGGCCCTCGGTACTGCGGCGTGACACTCACACTGTCCATCGTAAGGGGCGAACAGGCCCGTCAGCAGTACTAGAGCGCTCCCACGGGCCCGGTTCAGCCACTCGCCACCCGCTAGGCACCTGCGTGACATCGATATCGATCAATATTTACGCGTGTCTATGCGACGGGCGGAACCGACGACGGCAGGCCGCATCGCCGGCGAGCTACTGAACACGTCGGCGAACGGTTCGTGAACAGCAGACGGCACGCCTACCGAACCGCCCGGGCCCGACGGAGCGCTTCCTATCGTGGTCGGCGAGCCGCCGGCCGAACCTCTCGACGTTGGAGCCCACCATGACCCAGCCCGACGGCCTGCTCTCGGCCGACGCCGTCCTGGACCGGATCGGTGAACGCCTGGCACACCGGTTCACCGGCATCGTGACCGCGGAGACGGTGCACCGCCTCGTCGCCGAGTCCTACGTCGCGCTGCTGCGCACGTCGGCGGTGAAGCAACACGTCCCGTCGCTGACCGAGCACTTCGCGTTGGAGCGGCTCACCGCCGTCACCCAGGCCAGCGGCGCCACCGTCAAGGCTGTGCCCGAGGTGTTGTTCGTGTGCGAGCAGAACGCCGGCCGCTCGCAGATCGCCGCCGCGCTCCTCGACCGCATCGCCATCGGGCGGGTCCACGTGCGCTCCGCCGGGTCGCACCCGGCCGGCGACCTGCATCCCGAGACCCGCCGGCTGCTCGAGCAGGTCGGCGCCGACGTCGCGACAGCCTTCCCGAAGCCGCTGACGGACGACGTCGTCAGGGCCGCCGACGTCGTCATTACGATGGGGTGTGGCGACGCCTGCCCGGTCTATCCCGGCAAGCGCTACGAGGACTGGGACGTCGCCGACCCCGACGGCGCCGACGACGCCCGGCTGGCGGCGATCCACGACGATCTCGACGGCCGTGTCCACGCGCTCCTCGCCGACCTCATCGACACGGAGTCCAGGTGACCGACAAGCCCAGCGTGCTGTTCGTCTGCGTCCACAACGCCGGCCGTTCCCAGATGGCAGCAGGATTCCTCAGCCACCTCGGCGGCGGCGACATCGAGGTCCGCTCGGCCGGGTCCGCCCCCGCCGACCAGATCAACCCGGTCGCCGTGGCGGCGATGGCCGAGATCGGCATCGACATCGCCGCCGAGCAGTCCAAGATCCTCACCGACGAGGCGGTCCAGGAGTCCGACGTCGTCATCACCATGGGCTGCGGCGACGCCTGCCCGTTCTACCCCGGCAAGCGCTACGAGGACTGGGAGCTCGACGACCCGGCCGGCCAGGGCATCGAGGCCGTCCGCCCCATCCGCGACGACATCCGCGGCCGCGTCGAGGCGCTCATCACCTCCCTGAAGGAGACCGCCGGCTGACCCCGTCGGGGCGCGAGCTGACGGTCCGGGCGTGGTCGTCAGCCACGCAGGTAGGCCAGGACGGCGGAGACGCGGCAGTCCGAACCCGGCTCGAGGCGAAGCTTCGCGAAGATGTTGCCCACGTGCTTGCGCACCGCGGCCTCGCTCACGACCAGGGTCTCGGCGATGGAGCCGTTGGTGCGGCCCTCGGCCATCAGCGCCAGAACCTCGTGCTCGCGCTCGGTGAGCGCGGCGAGCGGTCCGTCGGTGCGGCGGCGCCGGAGCAACTGACGGACCACCTGCGGGTCGACCACGGTGCCGCCGTCGGCGACCCGGTCGAGGCTGTCGAGGAACTCGCGGACGTGGCCCACCCGGTCCTTGAGCAGATAGCCGACCCCGCCGCCGGGGGTGGAGTCGAGCAGCTCGGCGACGTAGGCGTCGGCGACGTACGCCGAGAGCACCATGATCGCGATGTCCGGGTGCGCGGCCCGGATCGCGGCCGCGGCCCGCAGGCCCTCGTCGGAGTGTCCGGGTGGCATCCGGATGTCGGTGACCACTGCGTCGGGCGAGGTGTGTGCGACGAAGGCCAGTAGCGCGTCGGCGTCGTTCACCGCGGCCAGCACCTCGTGGCCGGCCCGTTCCAGGATGCCGACCAGGCCCTCGCGCAGCAGCACCGCGTCCTCGGCGATGACCAGCCTCAGGCTGCGTCGACCGGACATTCCATCCTCACCTCCGTCGGACCGCCCGCCGGGCTGGTCACCTGCAGCCCGCCGTCGAGCGCCTCGAGCCGGACGGCGAGGCCGGCCAGTCCGGTGCCTCTGCCTATGTCGGCGCCGCCGACGCCGTCGTCCACCACGGTCACGACCAGCCTGCCGTTCTGGGTCCAGGCGTGCACCTGCGCCGAGCGTGCGGACGCGTGCCGGACCACGTTGGTGAGCGCCTCGCTGACCACGAAGTACGCCGCGGTCTCGACCGGGGCGGGCAGCCGGCCGGTCAGGCTGATCTCGGTGTCGACCGGCACCGGCGAGCGGTCCGCGATCTCGTGCACCGCCGCCTCGAGGCCGTGGTCGGCCAGCACCCGTGGATGGATGCCGCGGACCGTCGACCGCAGCTCCTCGAGCGCCCCCTCGGCCTGCCGGTGCGCCTCGCGGACGAGCTCGAGCCCGGCGCCGTCGGGCACGTCGAGCTCGGCCCGGCCCAGGGTCATGGTGAGTGCGACGAGCCGCTGCTGGACGCCGTCGTGGAGGTCGCGCTCGATCCGGCGGCGCTCGGTTTCGAAGGCGTCGACCAGGCCGACCCGGGAGCGCCGCAGGTCGGCGACCGCGGCCGCCAGCTCGGCCTGCCGCGGGTCGAGCAGCAGCCGGGCGAGCGCGGCCTGGGCCGCGGCGAGCGCCGTGACGGCGTACGCGGCGGCCACCAGCCCGACCAGGCCCGGTCCCGCCGCGGCGAGCGCCGCCTCGCGCGTGGTGTCGATCTGCCAGCCGAGCACGTCGAGCTGGTCGATCCGCACCAGTGCCGGCGCCAGCAGCAGGCTGCCCGGCACGACAAGGGCCAAGGTGACCACCACGGCGTCGACCAGCCACAGGATCGTGGCCAGCAGGACGGCGTAGCCGACCTCGGCCCAGACGATCGGGAGCCGGCGGCCCGCGCGCAGCCGCTCGCGCAGCGTGCCGAACCGGGCCTGGGTCGCCTGCGGCAGCACCAGCCGCGAACGACGACGCTCGACGTCGGCGACCACGGCCGCGACCGCCGGCACACCGGCCAGGACCAGGAGGCCGACGACCACGACGAGGGTGAGCAGCCCGACCCCGACGACAACGAACAACACCGCGCAGGCCGCCAGGCCGACCGGGACCGTGGTGACCAGGTAGGCCAGCGAACGCCACGGCCACATCGAGAAGAGGAACCGCCACGGTCTCCCCCGGACAGCCGTCCACGCGTCCGGGAACGAGCTCATGGCTGCACCCCCTCTACGTGTCGGGCCAGGCACCTCGACTCACTCGCTCCGATCTACTTCCGCCCCGGACCAACGACTCGTGGGAGCCTCCGGCCCCCAGTCGTCGCCGGTATGCCCGGCCCTCCACAGGACCCTAGATGCATCGGTGGCCCGCCGGGGTAGCGCACGCGCTACCCCGGATCTCGCGTACGAGCCCGTGCCCGGACGTCGATGCGACGGTGGACTCGAACCATGACCGGAACCCTCTCGCAGACAGCCGCTCCCGAGACCACGATCGCGGTCGCCCTCGACGGCGTCACCCGCACCTATCGATCCCGTGCCGGCGACGTCCACGCTCTGCGCGGTGTCACCCATGCGTTCCCGCGTGGCAGCTTCACCGCCGTGATGGGACCGTCCGGCTCGGGCAAGTCCACCCTCCTCCAGGTCGCGGCCGGGCTCGACCGCCCGACCCGCGGCGAGGTCACCGTCGCCGGCGTCGCCTTGACGGGACTCGGCCAGACCGAGCTCACGCGGGTACGTCGCGACTCCATGGGCTTCGTCTTCCAGGCCTACAACCTGCTGGACGCCCTGACGGCGTACGACAACGTGGCGCTGCCGGCCCGTCTCGCCGGCCGGCGGGTGCACCGCGACGCGGTGATCGGTGCCCTCGATCAGGTGGGCCTCGACGGTCTCGCGAAGCGCCGGCCGCCCGAGCTGTCCGGCGGCCAGCAGCAGCGGGTCGCGGTGGCGAGAGCCCTGCACTCCAGGCCCGACGTGCTGTTCGCCGACGAACCCACGGGCGCGCTCGACCGCGGCTCCGGCCGCCAGGTGCTCGAGCTGCTGCGCAGGCTCACCGACGACCACGGGCAGACCGTCGTGATGGTCACCCACGACCCGCTCGCGGCGTCGTTCGCGCACCACGTGCTGTTCCTCGCCGACGGCCAGGTGGTCGGGCGGCTGCACCAGGCCGACGCCAGCCGCATCGCGGCCGCGATGAACGAGCTCGAACGATGATGCTCAGCCTGAGCCGGCAGACCGTCCGGCAGAACTGGCGGCCGTTCGCCGGCGCCTTCACCGCGCTCGCCTGCGGCATCGTGCTGATCGCGCTGACCGTGTCGCTCCTGGGTTCGGTCGCCGCCACGGCGTCACAGCCCGGCGCGACCACGGCCGACCTGGCCCAGCTGGACGAACTCGGGGCGATGTTCGGGTTCATGGCGGCGGTCTCGCTCTTCATGGCGATGTTCGTGGTCTCGAGCACGTTCGGCTTCGTGGTCGCCACCCGGCGCCGAGAGCTGGGGCTGCTGCGTCTCGTCGGGGCGACGCCCCGGCAGGTGCGCCGCCTCGTGCTCGGCGAGTCCGCGGTGGTGGCGGTGGTCGCGACGGTGGCCGGCTGTCTCGCGGCCACCGCCCTCACGCCGGTCGTCCTGGCGCTGCTCCGGTCCCGCGGTATCACCGACCTCGACCTGCAGTCCCCGTCGCCGTGGGCGGCGTGGGCCGTCGCGGCGCCCTGCGGCGCAGGTGTCGCTCTGGTGGGTGCCTGGCGCGCGTCCCGGCGTGCGGCGCGGGTGCCACCCGTCGCCGCCCTCCACGAGGCGGCCGTCGAGCGGCGGCGGCTCAGCGTGTGGCAGTGGCTCATCGGCCTGTGCTGCACAGCCGCGGTGGTGGGCGTCCTGCTGGTCGCCACCCGGATGGAGCCGCTCTTCGCGCTGGTCACGGCCATCCTGCTGCCTGAGGTGATCGTCATCGGCCTCATGTGCTTCGGCGGCGTGCTGTTCCCGGCCCTGGCCGGCCTGCTCGCCCGGCCGTTCGTCGGCCGCGACGTCGCCGCCCGGCTCGCGCGCGACCACGTCCGCACCTCGTCGCGGACCCCCGCGGCGCTGGCGGCTCCGATCGTGGCCATCTCGTCGATCGCGGGGTCGATGATCGTCGCGCTGAGCTTCACCGCCGACTGGACGACGGCCCTGAATCGCGAGCAGCTCGCCGCGCCCCTGGTCGTCGAGGCCGGCGCGGCCGGCGTCACCGACCTGCTCGCCGACGACCCGGCCGTCGCGATCGCCGACGCCAGCCCGCCGGTGCGGCTGCGGCTCGGCGCCGACGGCGAGACCGAGGACGTCGAGGCCGTGGACGTCGCCGCCGCCACGACCGCCCGCGGGCTGCACGCCGTCCGCGGCGACCTCGGCGACCTGCGGGGCCAGTCCCTCGCAGTGTCGGAGACCTGGGTCAGCGACTCGGGCAAGGACCTCGGCGACACGCTCCCGGCACGGATCGACGGCAGCGACGTGGCGCTGCGGATCGTCGCCGTGGTCGCCGACGCGCCCGACCTGTACGGCGACCTGCTCGTGCCCGCCGGCCTCGTCGAGCAGGAGCTGCGAGGGCTGGACCCCGCGCTGATCTTCGTGGTGCCCCGCGACGACGTCTCGGTCGCCGACGCGCGAGCGTCCATCGAACAGCGCCTCGCCGGTACGTCCAGCCGGGTCCTGGCCGGCGACACGTGGATCGACCAGGTGGACCGCGAGGCCCGGTCGGCCAACGACGTCGGCCTCTGGGTGCTGCTCGGGCCGGCCGGCCTCTACGCCGGCATCGCGATCGTCAACGCGATCCTGATCGGCGCCTCGCAGCGGCGCCGCCAGGTTCGGGTCGTCCAGCTGCTCGGCGCGACTCACCGGCAGGTGCGGCGGATGGCGCTCTGGGAGGCCGGCCTGGTCGGCGCCGCCGCGCTCCTCGTGGGCGCCGCGGTCACCGCCTTCCTCGGCTGGCTCATCCGCCGGGCGACGACCGCCGACGTCACCGACGTCGGACTGACCATGCCCTGGCTGCCGCTCACCGCGATCGCGATCACCTGCGCTCTCCTCGTCGTCCTGGGCGCGCTGACCGGCGGCCGGGCCATGAGCGCCGGACGCTAGTGGTCGCCAGGACGGCCGTCGCCGGCTCGACGCGGTTCAGGGCGGATGTTCGGGTTGAGGTGGAACACGTTGTCCGGGTCGTACCGGACCTTCAGCTCCGTGAGACGTGCCAGCTTGGCCGGGGTGTAGGCGCGGCGTACTCCTGAGGCTCCCTCGTCGGACAGGGCGTTCACGTAGGCGCCGCTCGCGAACGGCTCGATGCCCGCGGCGTACTCCCGGGCAGCGCTCATCCGTGCCTCGTCCTCCGCGGGATCGGTCCAGCCCGTCGCCGTGGTGAACTCGACCAGCGCGTCGCGGTGGCTGAACGCCGAGTCCTCGTCCGGCACGTCGGAGACCGCCCCGCCGTTCAGCGTCAGCCGCCCCGCCGGGGCCGTCCCGTTCCCGCGGTCCAGGAACGCCTCGATCGCCCGGTCGCTCAGCTGCCGGAGGTAGTGGCCCTTCCAGTAGCGGCGTACGGCATGGCCCTCGTCATCGTCGTCGGCGGTCTGCAGGTCGAGGTAGCTCAGCTCCTCGACCCGCTCCGCGACCGGCCGCCCGATCGACCTGTACGCGGCGAGCAACCGCCGCCCGTCGGCGGGATCGCCCACCCAGACGTACCCGATCGTCACCACCGGGCGCCCGTCACGTTCGGTGACCCGGGCAACGGGAGTCGCGCGGCGAGGCGCCTCGGCCAGGAGATCGCGCCAGCCGCGCAGCGCCGTGCCGGCGTCCTCGAGCTCGTGCACGAGCTCCACTCGCAGCGCCCGGGTCCCGATCGGGTGCAGGCGGAACTCGAACTCGGTGACGACGCCGAAGTTGCCGCCGCCGCCGCGCAGCCCCCAGAACAGGTCCGGTCGTTCGGTCCGGCTGGCCGTGACCAGCTCACCGTCGGCCGTGACGACCTCGTACGAGGTGACGTTGTCGCAGGTCAGCCCATGCATGCGGGCCAGCCATCCGACGCCGCCACCGAGCGTCAGGCCGCCGACGCCGGTGTGCGAGACGTTGCCGGCGGTGGTGGTCAGGCCGTATCGCTGGGCCGCGGTGTCCAGCGCACCGAGCAGCGCGCCGCCGCCGACCCGCGCCCGGCGGCTGCCGGCGTCGACCCGGACCGTGCCCATCGGCGCCAGGTCGATCACCAGCCCGCCATCGGCGATCGGCAGGCCGAGCACGCTGTGCCCACCGCCGCGCACGCCGATCTCGAGACCTTGCTCGCGGCCGTACCGCACCGCCTCGACCACCTCCGCGGCCGTAGCGCAGCGGGCGATCAGGGCCGGCCTGCGGTCGACCATCGCGTTCCAGACCGTGCGCGCGGCGTCGTACCCCGCGTCGCCCGGCCGCAACCCGCGTACCGTCTCCCCGCTCACGACCGGCCGAGCCCGTAGCTGAGGACCACGTTGTCCGACCCGCCCCAGGTCCGCACGCCGATGAGCCGCAGGTCGGTCTCGGCCACGCCCGCGAAGGCGCGCTGGTCGCCGGCCACGATCTTGGGGCCGATCATCAGGTGGAGCTCGTCGACCAACCGATGGGCCAGCAGGTCGGTCCAGAGGGTCCGGCTGCCGAACATCAAGGCATCGCCCTCCTGCTCGCGCAGCCTCGCGACGGCCTCGTGACCGTCCGCGCGCCGGACGATCGTGGTCTGGTCGCGCCATGGCCCGGTGTCGTCCGCGGTCAGAGTGTCCGACACCACCGTGATGGGGATGCCCTCGGCGTACCGCTTGGCGATGTAGTGGTTGAGCGGTGAGGCGTCCGGGTTGTCGTGCTGCTGGGGCCAGTAGGTCAGGGCACCGCGATACGTCGTCCCGCCGAACAGGAACGAGCTCGCCGTCCGAGTCCGGTCGGTGTTGTGTTCGGCGAACGCCTGATCCATCGGCATCGCCATGACGTCGCCGTCGCGGCCCTCGGTGTAGCCGTCGACGCTGAGCATGGTGCAGACAACGATCTTTCCCATGGTGCGGTCTCCTTGACGTTGGGTGAGTGGGTCCGGCCTTGACGGCTGTCAGCCGAGCTGCTCGGCCAGCCCGACGATGACACCCTCGGGGCCGCGGACGTAGCAGAGCCGGTAGCTGTCCTCGTACTGGGCCAGCTCGCCGACCAGTTCGGCGCCGTGCGTGCGCAGGCGGGCGACGACGTCCTCGATGTCGTCGACGGCGAACATGACGCGATGCATGCCCACCGTGTTGTGCGGCGGGTTGTGCGGTCCGGCGATCGCCGCGGGCGTGCGGTACTTCGCCAGCTCGAGCCGGCCGTGGCCGTCCGGGGTCCGCAGCATCGCGATGTCGCAGCGGACGCCGTCGAGTCCGACGGTGCGGTCCGCCACGGGCCCGTCGACCGTCGCCCTGCCTTCCAGCTCCATGCCGAGCTCGAGGAAGAACGCGACGGCCGCGTCGAGGTCGTCGAAGACGATGCCGACGTTGTCCATCCGCTGGATCGTCATGGTGGTTCTCTCCTTCTCGTCACGCGGCCGGTCCTAGCCGCTGCTGTTCCTGGGACGGAGCCGGTGCGCCGTTCTCGACATCCCCGAAGCGGCGGTTTCCGCTCCGACAGCCGCAGGCCCCGACCAAGTGCCGCGGTCCACTCTGCTGACGGCCGCGCCGAGGTGCATCGGTGGACGCCACTCATTGGCCACGCACGTAAGTGGTGCCGCAGCAGAAAGCCCTCGCTGAGGGTGTCAGCGAGGGCGAGAAATGGAGACGATCTGATCACAAGGTCGGCCGGCCCCGTCGTTCGGACAAGGGCGTCGCACCGATCGACCAAGATCATCACACGGCTGGCGCACAGAGCCCTGAAACGGCTCGAGAGGTGATGATCGATACAGGGGCTGACCTGGGTGGGCGATACTGGGATCGAACCAGTGACCTCTTCGGTGTGAACGAAGCGCTCTCCCGCTGAGCTAATCGCCCGGGCGCGAGCAGAACGATACCGCACCCCGGCACCCGAACAGAAACAACCGCCGGAGTTTCGCGTTGCGCGATGTCCGGAATGGGCTGACACTACTGGCCATGAGCGCGTCGACCATCTCCTACCCTCTGGCCCTGCGCCTGCTCGACGAGGGTGACGACGAGCGGTACATCCAGGCGGAGCTGCGCTATTCCGTGACCGACCCGCTGGCGGTCACGGCGGTGTTCGACACCACGGCGCGCGAGCCGGTGCCGTGGGTGTTCGCCCGCGATCTGCTCAGTGCCGGGCTGGACGAGCCGAGCGGCAAGGGCGACATCAACGTCTGGCCGGCGCTCGACCCGCACGGCACGCCGACGGTGCGGCTGCGGCTGCGTTCGCCCGACGGCGACGCGGTGCTGGAGGCGCCGGCGACGGCGGTCGAGGACTTCCTCATCCAGACGTGGACGCTGGTGCCGACCGGCATCGAGGGGCGGCTGCTCAGCATCGACGCCGTCCTGGACTCGTTGCTGGACCGTACCTGACCTCACCACGTGTCCCTCGCATGTTGTCCGCCGCGCACCGGTCGACTACGGTCAAGTCCACTTGAGACCCGGAATCCGAGGTAAGGGCAGGGCACGTGACCTTCAGCCACGACACCGAACACGCTCTCGAGGCTGTCGTCGACCTGGTGAACGGCGACCCCGTCGCCGGCGGCACCGAGGGCCTGCCCGACGTCGGCGCGCTGCGGTCGTTCATCGATTCATTCAAGATCAGCGACCTGCCCACGGTCACCGAGTCCGACCTGCAGGCGGTTCGGGCGTTGCGCCCGCGGCTGCGCCAGGTCTTCGAGGCCGGCGACACCGCCACCGCCGCCGAACTGGTCAACGAGCTGCTCAGCGGCGCGCGGGTGTGCCCGCGGCTGACCAACCACGACGGCTACGACTGGCACATCCACTACTTCGCGCCCGGCTCGCGCCCGGCCGAGCACCTGCTGATCGACGCGGGCATGGCGCTGTCGTTCGTCGTGGTCGCCGGCGAGCAGGAGCGGCTGCAGGTGTGCTCGGCCCCCGACTGCGAGCGCGTCCTGGTCGACCTCTCGCGCAACCGCTCCAAGCGCTACTGCGACAGCCGCACCTGCGGCAACCGGCTTCACGTCGCGGCCTACCGCGAGCGGCAGCGCGCCGCCGCCGTCTGACGACGGCGTCAGCTCACGGCTCCGGGTCGGCCGCCGCCCGCTCGGCGAACGTCGCGGCGGCGCGCGCCGTCACCGGGCCGGGGGCCGGCAGCTCCCGCCGTCGCCCGTCGGGCCAGACGACCGACGACACCGGCTGCACGTCGCGCGTCGTCGACGTGAGGAAGATCTCGTCGGCGGTGTCGAGGACGCCGAGGTCGACGTCGGCCTCGGCCGCGTCGCACCACTCGATGACGAGGTCGCGGGTGACGCCAGCCAGGCAGCCCGTCGCGGTCGACGGCGTCAGCAGCCGGCCGCCGACGACGACGAACACGTTGCTGCCGGTGCCCTCGCACAGCCGGCCGCGGGTGTCGGCGCACAGCGCCTCACTGGCCCCGGCGGCAGCCGCGCGGTCCAGCGCGACGACGTTCTCGGCGTAGGACGTGGTCTTCAGGCCGGCCAGCGCGCCCCGCTCGTTGCGCGGCCACGGCACCACCGCGACCGTCGTGACCGGCGGCTGCGGCGCGGCCGGCGCCAGCGCGATGACGAGCGTCGGCCCGGCGTCGCCGCGCTGCGAGCCGAGCGGCGCGACACCGCCGGTGTAGGTCATGCGCAGCCGGTACACGCCGTCGCCGGTCGCCTGGACCGCGACCTGCTCGCACGCCTTGGCGACCTCGACGGGGTCGGGCGCCGGCAGGCCCAGCCCGGCGGCCGAGCGGCCCAGCCGGGCCAGATGCCGGCCCAGCGCGAACGACACGCCGCCGACGACCTTCACGGTCTCGAAGACGCCGTCGCCCACCGTGAGGCCGTGATCGAACACGCTGACGGTCGCGTCGGACTCGTCCAGCAGCTCACCGTTCACCCAAGTCAGCACGAGGCCAAGCCTACGAGGCGCTCCGCCTTCAGTTCCGTCTCGGCCCATTCCCGGTCCGGATCCGAGCCCCACGTGATGCCGGCGCCGGTCCCGAACCGCAGCACGCCGTCGCGCGCCCAGAAGGTGCGGATGCCGACGGCCAGCTCGCCCTCCCCCGTGTCGGCGTCGACCCAGCCGACGGCGCCGCAGTACGGCCCGCGCGGCACCGGCTCGAGCTCCGCGATCGCCTCCAGCGCCGTCGACTTCGGCGCGCCGGACACCGAGCCGGGCGGGAACGTCGCGTCGAACAGCTCCGCCCAGCCCGCGCCGGGCAGCAGCCGCCCGCTCACCGTCGACACCAGGTGCACGAGGCCGGGGTGCTTCTCGACGCTCAGCAGCTCGTCGACGGCGATGCTGCCGGTGACGCAGACCCGCGACAGGTCGTTGCGGACGAGGTCGACGATCATCACGTTCTCGGCGCCGTCCTTGGCCGTCAGGTCGGCCGCCGTCCGCCCCGTCCCCTTGATCGGCGACGACGTGACGTGGTCGCCGCGGCGGCGCAGGAACAGCTCCGGCGACGCCGTCACGACCTGGAGGTCGGGCAGCGCGACGATGCCGGCGAACGGCGCGTCGTGCCGGTCGTGGAGCCGGTTCGCCAGCGGCAGCAGGTCGCCGGCGCCGTCCGGCAGCGGCGCCTCCAGCACCCGGCACACGTTGACCTGGTACACCGTCCCCGCCGCGATGCGTTCCCGCACCTCCCGCACGGCGTCGACGTAGGCCTCGCGCTCCAGCGACGACGTCCAGGCCGCCGCCTCGGGTCCGTTCCACCGGCGTTCGGCCCGTGGCAGCGGCGCGTTCTCCCAGTGGTCGAACCGGGCGCAGACGATGTCGCCCTCGAACGTCACCACGACGGCCCACCGCCCGGCCCCGTCGAGGACCCGCAGGTCGGACGACACCTCTGCCAGTCCCGTGGCCAGCATCCCCCCGAGATGCGCCATGGGTGTCGGCGGCACGTCCACAACACGCGACGCTACCGCGTTTGGCGGCGGCGGCATCGATGGGCTAATGTTTCACCCGCACCGTGGTACGGGAAACCGGCCCGATGCAATGCGGACGTAGCGCAGTTGGTAGCGCATCACCTTGCCAAGGTGAGGGTCGCGGGTTCGAGTCCCGTCGTCCGCTCGGAGCGGGGCTTCGGCCCTCATCACGGTGGAGTGGCCGAGAGGCGAGGCAACGGCCTGCAAAGCCGTCTACACGGGTTCAAATCCCGTCTCCACCTCGGTACGAAGACTCGGGCGATTAGCTCAGCGGGAGAGCGCTTCCCTGACACGGAAGAGGTCACTGGTTCAATCCCAGTATCGCCCACCAGCTCAGAGGCCCTGTCGATCTTGTCGGCAGGGCCTCTTTCATGTCCGCGCGGTCGGGTTGCGGGTCAGATCCGCTTGTCCACGACGATCCAGTTCGTCTCCCACGTCTGCCCGCCGTCGTCGGAGAACGCCTGCTCGAATCGGGCCTTGTCCGGTCCCAGCCGGGTGACGAGGAAGCGCACCTTGATCGGGCGTCCATCGAGCTGATCCTCGCCGTAGAACTCGCCCACCCTGCCGTCGAAGCCGCCGTAAACGGCCGGCGTGAGCAGCCCGTCGCGCATGTTGACGAAGGTCAGGCTCCAGCGATCGTTCTGCGGCTCGTAGAGCCGCATGTTGAGGGCGTCGATCCGTCCGGTCGGCCCCTGGACCTCGAACTCGACGACGTTCGCCCGACGGTCCATCAGCGGGCGGACGACGCTCGTGCCCGCGAAGTCGAGCCACTCGTCCGGGGCGTCCGAGAGCGGATTGGCCAGCACCCGCACCTGAGAGCGCCAGGTGCCGATCTCCCAGTCGAAGCTTCGCTGGCCTTCCGCGACAGCCTCTCGAGTCGTTGACGGAATCGGCGCCGCCTCGCCCGACGCCGCGCCCGCGGTCAACGCGAGCAGCGACATGCACACGACCAGGATCCGCTTCCGTGGCGTGGTGATCTTCGCGTGAGTGTTCATGAGGCGAATATCGGAGCAGAGTGGGCCCGTGAACAAGAAGGCACTTTTAGGTAACCCCTCACCGTCGCGCCCCAACCCCATTCCCGGCTGCCCGATGGCGGCGGCGTTCGCCGCGATCGGCGGGAAGTGGAAGCTGACCCTGTTGTACTGGCTCGCCCATGGCGAGAGCCACTTCGCCGGCCTGCGGCGCCGGGGCGCGCCGATCACCCCGAAGGTGCTGGCCGAGCAACTGCGCGAGCTCGAGGCCGACGGGCTCGTCGAGCGGGTCGAGACCGGGCCCGTCCCGGCGCCGGTCATCTACCGGCTGACCCCGTACGGCGCCACGGTGCTGCCCGTCGTCGAGAACGTGCGCGCGTGGGGCGAGGCCCACCTGGAACACACGCACGGCGAGACCGCGCCCGGTGCGGCCATGAGCTGCGCCGACGCGGTCGCGTAGGGACGCCGATTCAGCTACGCGGGCCGCAGCACCCGCCGCTCACAACGTCACCACACGCCGCGAGTCGATGCCCGTCCCGTACTCGGGGTCGCTCCCCCGCACGTGCACCGAGTGCTCCGTCACGCGCGCCCGCCACAGCCGCAGCCGCTCCGGCGGATACAGCCACTCGACGGGGAACGGCTCGGTCCGTTCCGGGAACCGCACCCGGCACGCGATCGGCGCGCAAACCGCCAGCTCGTCGTCCGGGACCCGGCCGGCGGTGGCCTTCAGGTAGACGGCGCGGATGTCGCTGCCGACCGGCTGGGTCGAGTCGAAGATCACCACGCTCATCTCGGGCTGGCGCTCGATGTTCTGGGAGTGCTGCGCCTCGGGCACCGACATCCAGTAGAAGACGTCGTAGCCGTCGGGCGCGTAGTAGACCGGCGACACCCGGGCGCGGCCGTCGGGGTCGACGGTGCCCAGGCTCATGTAGCGGGTGGTGTCGATGACGTGGCGAGCGTTGTCTTCGAGCGTCATGGCGTCCTCGATCGAGTGCGGCGTGCCCGCGCCGCCATCCTGGCCCATCACCCGGCCGGCGACAACCGCCCGCTCCGTGGCCGGCTGACGGGGCCGGCTGACGGGTTGCGACGGCGTCAGCGCCGGTGCCGCTTCGCCTCCAGTTCGGCGACGACGGAGCGCCGGTCCCCCGCGCGGCGAGCCGCGTTCCGGGCCGCCTCGCGCCGCAGCTTCCGCCAGCGCGCCAGCCGGTCCTCGTCGAGCTCACCGTCGGCGACCGCGAGCCGGACGGCGCACCCGGGCTCGGCCACGTGCGCGCAGTCACGGAACCGGCAGTGCGCCGCCAGCGCCTCGACGTCCGCGAACGCCCCGGCGACGGCGTCGTCGTCGGCCACCAGCCCGACGGCGCGCAGTCCGGGCGTATCGACGATGACGCCGCGGCCGGGCAGCACGACCAGCTCGCGATGCGTCGTCGTGTGCCGGCCGCGGCCGTCGCGGGCCCGCACGGACCCCGTCGGCAGCAGCGGGACCCCGGCCAGCGCGTTGGTCAGCGTCGACTTCCCCGCACCGGACGGCCCGACCAGCGCCAGCGTCCGGCCGTTGCGCAGCAGCGCGCCCAGCTCGTCGAGCCCGGTCCCCGGAACCGCGCTGACCAGCAGGATCTCCACGCCCGGCGCGACCTCGGCGACCTCGGCGCGCATGCCGTCCGGGTCGGGGACGAGGTCGGGCTTGGTCAGGACGACGACCGGCTGCGCGCCGCTCCCCCACGCCAGCACCAGCAGCCGCTCGATGCGGCCGAGGTCGGGATCGGGGTCGAGGTGCTCGACGATCACGACGACGTCGATGTTCGCGGCGACGACCTGGCCGTACGACGTCCGGTCGGCGCTGTCGCGCACGATCGCCGTCCGCCGCGGCAGCACCGCCTCGAGCGTGACGCGGTCGTCCGGCCAGTCGCGGACCGCGGTCCAGTCGCCGACGGCGGGCTGCGCCATCCGGTCGGCGGCGACGGCGCGCAGCACGTCGCCGCCGTACGTGGCCCGGACCGCGCCCATGCCGCCGGCGAGGTCGGCGCCGCCGCGGTCGACGCGGCAGACGCGGGCCAGCCGGTGGGCGCCCCGGTAGGGCTGGAACGCCCGGCCGACGTCGGGCGTCCAGCCGAGGTCGAGCAGGCGTTGCTGGGAAGCGGACATGTGAGACCTTCTTCTCGGGTGGCCTCACGCGCGACGGTGTCAGCGGCGGCGTGCTGGCCGGAGAGTACTGGAGCGAACGGATCTGCTCACGTGCATGGGCCGCTCACCTCCTCCGTCGTCCACAGGCTGAATTTGATCGTCACGTTATCCACAGGCGGGCATTCGCGGCCAGCGAATAACGGCCGGCCCGGTCTACCGTGGGTTTGTGGAAGCGACACACGAGGTCACCAACCAGCCGCCGCCGCTCACCGGCTACGACGTGTTCGGCGCCGACGCCGCGCTGGCCGAGGCGTTCGGCCGCCACGGCGGCGCCGGCGCGCGCGACGAGCTGCCTGCGCTGGGGCGGCTGGCCGGGTCCGCCGAGGCGCAGCGATGGGCCGTCGAGGCCGACCGCAACGGCCCCGTGTTGCGCACGCACGACCGGTACGGCCATCGCGTCGACGAGGTCGACTTCCACCCGTCGTGGCATCGGCTCATGGCGGCCGCCGTCGAGCACGGGCTGCAGGCGGCGCCGTGGGCCCCGCCGCGGCCGGCCGCGCACGCCGTCCGGGCCGCGAAGTTCCTGGTGTGGAGCCAGCTGGAGGCGGCGCATCTCTGCCCGGTCTCCATGACGTACGCGGCGGTCCCGGCGCTGCGGACCGACGACGCGGTGGCGGCCGTGTGGGAGCCGCGGCTGACGTCGACGGCGTACGACCCCGGCCTGCGCGCGCCCGCGACGAAGGCCGGCGCGCTGGCCGGCATGGCGATGACCGAGAAGCAGGGCGGCTCCGACGTCCGCGCCAACACCACGCGGGCCGAGCCGGCCGCCTCGATCGGGGCCGGCTGGTACCGGCTCACCGGGCACAAGTGGTTCTGCTCGGCGCCGATGAACGACGTGTTCCTGGTGCTCGCGCAGGCGCCGGGCGGTCTGACCTGCTTCGTCCTCCCCCGCGTGCTCGACGACGGCAGCCGCAACGCCCTGCGGCTGCAGCGGCTCAAGGACAAGCTGGGTAACCGGGCCAACGCGTCGGCCGAGGTCGAGTTCGACGGCGCGCTGGCGCAGCGGCTGGGCGACGAGGGCCGCGGTGTGGCCACGATCATCGAGATGGTGGCCGCCACCCGGCTCGACTGCGTGCTCGGCTCGGCCGCGCTGCTGCGCCGGTCCGTGGCCGAGGCGACGTGGCATGCGGCGCACCGGTCCGCGTTCGGCGCCCGGCTGGCCGACTCCGAGCTGATGCGCGCCGTCCTCGCCGACCTCGCGCTCGAGTCCGAGGCCGCGACGGCGCTCGGCATGCGCCTCGCCGCGTCCGTCGACGCCGCCGCCGATCCGCACGAGCGGGCGCTGCGGCGCATCGGGCTGCCGCTGGCGAAGTACTGGGTGTGCAAGCGCACGCCGGCCGCGGTCGCCGAGGCGCTGGAGTGCCTGGGCGGCAACGGCTACGTCGAGGAGAGCGGCATGCCGCGGCTGTATCGCGAGGCGCCGCTGAACTCGATCTGGGAGGGTGCCGGCAACGTCCAGGCGCTCGACCTGCTGCGGGTGATCACGCGCGAGCCCGACGCCGTCGCCGCCTGGCGGACCGAGGTCGAGGCCGCGAAGGGCCAGGACCGCCGCCTCGATGAGGCGCTGAGCTCACTCGACGTCGAGGTGGGCGAGCCCGGGCAGGCGCGGGTGCTGGCCGGCCGGATGGCGGTGTTGCTGCAGGCCAGCCTGCTGGTCCGGTTCGCTCCGCCGGCCGTCGCCGACGCGTTCTGCGCCAGCCGCCTCGATGCCCGGCACGGGGTCTATGGCGCGCTGCCCGCCGGGCTGGATACTGGTGCGATCGTCCGCCGCGCGACCCCGGAGGCGCCGTGATCTGTCCCGCGTGTAGTGAGCAACGCCACGACGACTGCCCGGCTCGCGAGAAGGGCCGCTCCTGGTGCGACTGCCAGCATCAGGGGAAGGATCGCCCGGTCGAGCCGGCGACCGGTCACGCGTCGGAGTGAGGTTCTGCGGGGGTGATGAGGTGGGCCTCCCGCACATAGCCCGCCGTCCCTGCCGGGCGTTCGGCGGTGTCGGGGGCGATCTACTGCGGCCAGAGCAGCAGTAACCCACCCTCCACGAACGTCAGGAGGGAGTTTCCCGGCCCTGGCGGGTGAAAGTCCCTCCCGACACCAGCCAGCAGCCCACTTCAATGCCCAGAGTCGTCCTCGATGGCAAGAACCGTCCTCGAGGCATGCAGAGGAGGGTTTTCGAGATCGAGGACCACACTGCGTATCGAGGACGGCCGCCGCCATCGAGGACCCGCCGCTCGCCGAGCCGGACTCCCCGTCGCGGCCCCGGCCTGCCTCAGAGGCTCACGTTCACCGAGCAGTCGGGGATCTCGTCCATCTGAGCGATCGCCTCGTCGTCGACGAAGACGCCGAGGGAGCCGGTGCAGCCGGAGCTGGACAGCGTCCCGTCGAACTCGGCCCGGACGTCGCGGCCGTCGACCGCGGTGCCCGTGCAGGATGCGTCGCCGCTGAGGGAGGTGCCGTCGCGGTTGAGGTCGGTGGAGCAGTCGGGGCCGGTCTCGAGCGTCACACCGGCATCGGAGAGCTGCCGGGTGACGGCGTCCTCGAGCGCCGTGGCGGCGAGGTCGTTGAGGCCCTGGTCGAGCTGTTCGGAGCAGGCGGTCAGCGCCAGGACGCCGACGGCGAGCAGGACAACGGGTCGCAGGATTCGTCGCACCGCCCGACCCTACACACGCCGCATTAAAACCTACTCAACCGCTAGGAAATCTCGAAATATAAGACAACTTTGCCCGAATGATGGACACGCCATTCGCGACCAGCGCCGAAGCATGGCACGATGCTTCGCATGTTGTCCGTCATTCCTCTGCTGCTGGTGAGTCGGCGTCACGTCGACTACGGCCGCATGGACAGCATGCTCTGTCTGGCGTTCTGACCGCCCCGGACTCACTCAGCCGGGCGCGCGGTCGCGCCGGCGGGCACCCCGGACACCACAGCCGCCGAAGAAAGCGCGCGCACCGTGCGTCCCCGACCCTTCGAGGACTGCACTGCACATGTCTCCCACGCAGACGCCGGCTCCCAAGCGCCCCCGGGGCCAGGGGCAGTGGGCCCTCGGCCACCTGGAGCCGCTGAACCCGAACGAGCGGGTCAAGAAGGACGACGACGGGCTCAACGTCCGCAAGCGGATCGAGACGATCTACAGCAAGCGCGGGTTCGCCAGCATCGACCCGCAGGATCTGCGCGGGCGTTTCCGCTGGTGGGGCCTGTACACGCAGCGACGGCCCGGCATCCCCGGCGGGAAGACGGCGGTGCTGGAGCCGCACGAGCTGGACGACGAGTACTTCATGCTGCGGGTCCGCATCGACGGCGGCGCGCTCAGCCTGGAGCAGCTGCGCACCGTCGCGGAGATCTCGACGACGTACGCGCGCGACACCGCTGACGTCACCGACCGGCAGAACATCCAACTGCACTGGATCCGGGTCGAGGACATGCCGGCCATCTGGGAGAAGCTGGAGGGCGTCGGCCTCAGCACGACCGAGGCCTGCGGCGACGTGCCCCGCGTCATCCTCGGCTCCCCCGTCGCCGGCATCAGCGCCGAGGAGGTGCTGGACCCCACTTGGGCGATCGACGAGATCCAGCGCCGCTACATCGGGTCGCCGGAGTTCTCGAACCTGCCGCGCAAGTTCAAGTCGGCGATCAGCGGGCTGCCCGACATCGTGCACGAGGCCAACGACATCGCCTACGTCGGCGTCGTCCACCCCGAGCACGGGCCGGGCCTGGACCTGTGGGTCGGCGGCGGCCTGTCGACGAACCCGAAGCTGGCCGTGCGGCTGGGCGCGTGGGTCCCGCTGGACGAGGCGCCCGAGGTGTGGGCCGGCGTCGTCGGCATCTTCCGCGACTACGGCTACCGCCGCCTGCGCCACCGCGCACGGCTGAAGTTCCTCGTCGACGACTGGGGCCCGGAGAAGTTCAGGGAAGTTCTCGAGTCCGACGAGTACCTCGGCCGCAAGCTGATCGACGGCCCGCCGCCGCCCGGGCACGTCGAGCCGATCGACCACGTCGGCGTCCATGAGCAGAGGGACGGCCGCTTCTACGTCGGCGTCGCGCCGCTGGTCGGCCGCGTCTCCGGCTCGATGCTCAGCAAGCTGGCCGACGTCGTCGAGACGCACGGCTCCGGCCGGCTGCGCACGACGCCGCACCAGAAGCTGGTCATCCTCGACGTCGACGGCGACCAGGTCGAGTCGCTGGTCACCGCGCTCGACGCGATCGGCCTGCAGGCCCGGCCGAGCGTCTTCCGCCGCAACACCATGGCCTGCACCGGCCTGGAGTACTGCAAGCTGGCCATCGTCGAGACCAAGCAGCTGGCCGTCGACACCGTCGGCGACCTGGAGAAGCGGCTGGCCGACCTGACGGCCGACATCGACGTGCCGATCTCGCTGCACATCAACGGCTGCCCGAACTCCTGCGCCCGCATCCAGGTCGCCGACATCGGCCTCAAGGGGCAGGTCGTCAAGGGCGAGGAGGGCTTCCAGGTCCACCTCGGTGGCGGTCTCGGTCTCGACGCCGGGTTCGGCCGGAAGCTGCGCGGCCTCAAGGTGACGGCGGCGGAACTGCCCGACTACGTGGAGCGCGTCGTCCGGCGATTCGTCGAGCAGCGCACCGACGGCGAGCGGTTCGCCCAGTGGGTGGCCCGCGCGGACGAGGACGCACTCCAGTGAGGACGGCGATCTAGACATGGCTGAGACCAGGGCCGCGATCATGCACTGCCCGTTCTGTGCGGAGGAGGACCTCTTCCCCGTGGAGGAGCCGCACGGTGCGTGGGAGTGCCGGTCCTGTCTGCGGGTGTTCTCGGTGAAACTGCTCGGCCTCTCGACCCGAAGGAGCGCAGGATGACCCTCTGCCCGACGAACTCCCTCGAGGCACTCGCGCTGGACGCCGCGCGGAACCTGGAGGACGCACCGGCCGGCGAGATCGTCCGCTGGGCGCACGAGACCTTCGGCGAGCGGTTCGCCATCACCGCCTCGATGGCCGACGGCGTGCTGTCGCACGTGGCGTCGATGGCGGTGCCGGGCATCAAGGTGCTGTTCCTCGACACCGGCTACCACTTCGCCGAGACCATCGGCACGCGCGACGCCATCGCGGCGACCTACGACGTCGAGGTCGAGACGATCACGCACCCGCTGCGCGTCCCGGAGCACGAGGCCGAGTACGGGAAGCTCTACGAGATCGACTCCGACCTGTGCTGCGCGATCCGCAAGGTCTGGCCGCTGGACCGCGCGCTCAAGCCGTACGACGCCTGGGCCGGCGGCGTCCGCCGCTCCGAGTCGTCCAGCCGCGCCACCACCCCCGTCGTCGCCTGGGACCCCAAGCGCGGCAAGGTCAAGGTGAACCCGCTGGCCACCTGGACCGACGAGCAGGTCGACGCGTACGTCGAGAAGCACTCCATCCTGGTGAACCCGCTGCGCGAGCTGGGCTTCCTGTCGATCGGCTGCGAGCCGTGCACCCGTCCCGTCGCGCCTGGTGAGGACGCGCGCGCCGGCCGCTGGTCCGGCTCGTCGAAGACCGAGTGCGGGATCAACATCTGATGTATCCCCTGCAGCTGGACGTCGCCGGCAAGCGGGTCGTCGTGGTGGGCGGCGGCCCGGTGGCCGCACGCCGCGCGCTCCCCCTCGTCGACGCCGGCGCCCAGCTGCACGTCGTCGCGCCGTTCCTGTGCGAGCCGCTGGCCGAGCTGGTCGCGGCCGGACGGGTCACGTGGTCGCCGCGCGACTACTCCGACGGCGACCTCGACGGCGCCTGGCTGGTGCACACCGCCACCGGCGAGCCGGCCGTGGACGACACCGTCGCCGCGGCGGCCGACGCCCAGCGCACCTGGTGCGTCCGCGCCGACGACGCCGCCCGCTCGGCCGCATGGACGCCGGCCGTCGCCCGGGTCGGCGACGTGCTGATCGCCGTCACCGCCGGCGGCGACCCGCGGCGCGCCGTCCGGCTGCGCAACGCCGTCCAGACCGCGCTGGAGACGGGCGAGCTGCCGCTGCGCCGGACCCGCCGGGATCGACGGGGTCAGGTCGCCCTCGTGGGCGGCGGCCCCGGCCACCCCGGGCTGATCACCACCCGCGGCCGGCAGCTGCTGGCCGCCGCCGACGTCGTCGTGGTCGACCGGCTGGCGCCGCGCGCGCTGCTGGCCGACCTGGACGACGACGTCGAGGTGATCGACGTCGGCAAGACGCCCGGCCACCACCCCGTCCCGCAGCATGAGATCAACCGGCTGCTGGTCGAGCACGCGCAGGCCGGCCAGCAGGTCGTCCGGCTCAAGGGCGGCGACCCGTTCGTCCTCGGCCGCGGCGGCGAGGAGGCGGCCGCCTGCCGCGAGGCCGGCGTCCCCGTCGAGGTCGTCCCGGGCGTGACCAGCGCGATCGCCGTGCCCGCCTCCGTCGGTATCCCCGTGACGCACCGCGGGCTGGCCAAGCAGTTCACCGTCGTCTCCGGCCACGAGGGCCTGGACTGGGCCAACCTCGCCGGCACCGAGGGCACGCTGGTGTTCCTCATGGGCGTCAGCCTGCTCGCCGACACCGCCGCCCAACTCGTCGCGCACGGCATGGACCCCGCCACCCCCGCAGCCGTCGTCGAGGACGGCTTCGGCCCTGGCCAGCGGGTCACCACCGCGCCGCTCTCCGGCATCGCCACGGCAGCGCAGAAGGCCGGGGCGAAGCCGCCGGCCGTCATCGTCGTCGGCGACGTCGCGGCGCTCGCCTCCGCCTGACGCCGCACACCCCTCCCGACACCAAGTGTGATCCGGGCCACTCTTGACTGCTCGATTGTATCCTGTATCTTCAATCGAAAAGCTGCGCGGGAATTGCCCCGGGCACCCACATACCGGCCGGTTGCGGGCTGAGCACACTCGCCCGCAGCCGGCCGATTCAGACGATCGACGTCGGCACGACTCTCGGGAGTGGTTGATGGCCAAGATCTCGTTCGGAGCCCGGGTGCCCAACTCGGGCCCGCTGCGCGACCCGCGGCCGTCGCGCTCGTCGGCGGCATCGGCATCGTCGCAGCCGGCGCGCTGGTGCCAGCACTGAGGTCGCTGTTCGGCGGCGTCATCGCCGACGGCCACTCGAGAAGGGACCAGCGGGCCGATGGCGGAACGGACGGAGGGTTCGGGCGGCGTCTCGGCGGGCCGGGTGATCGCGGTCGCCAGCCTGTCCTCGGCGATCGTGACGGCCGGCATTCAGGGCATCGCGCCCGCGCTGCCGGCCATCCAGGACCGGTTCGACCTCAGTTCGGCGGAGGTCGCGCTGGTCACCAGCGTGTACCTGTTGCCGAGCGTGCTGTCGGCGCTGATCGGCGGGATCCTCGCCGACCGCGTCGGTACCCGGCCGGTGATCGCCGGGTCGCTGCTGCTGTTCGGTCTCGGCGGCGGGCTGTTGCTGCTGGACGTGTCGTTCTGGACGCTGCTGGCGATCCGGTTCGTGCAGGGCGCGGCGTTCGGCGCCGTGCTCTCGCTGACCGTCGGGATCATCGGCGACGTCGCTCCGTCAGGCGCCGCGGCGGCGCGCGGGCAGAGCCGGCGGATCATCGCGATGGCGATCGCCGAGGCCGTGCTGCCCATCGCGGCCGGCCTGCTGCTCGCGTGGGGACTGGGCTGGTCGTCGCCGTTCGCGCTGCAGTTGGTGGCGCTTCCGCTGGCCGTGCTGGCCTGGCGGGTACTGCCGCCACTGCGGCGTTCCGGGCCGGCGGCGGGCTCGGACGGGGACGGGGCACCGTCGCGGTCCGGCGGGATGCGTGCGGTGCTGAAGGCGCCCGCGGTCGTCGGCGTGCAGGTGCTGGCCGCGATGCGGTTCGTGTTCAAGTTCCCGGTCATCACCTACTACCCGCTGCTCGCGACCGGCCAGCTCGGGCTGTCGCCGGCCACCGTCGGCCTCGTCATGGGTGCATCGGCAGCGATCGCCGCGGTCTCCGCCGCGCTGACGGAGAAGCTGGCCGGCCGCTGGACGTCGGCGCAACTGATCGGCGGCAGCCTGGTCGTCGCGGCGCTGGCGGTCGGCGGCATGGCCGTGGGCGAGTGGGTGGCGCTGGCGATCGCCGCGATGCTGGTGTTCGGCGCCCAGGACGGCGTATACGGGGTGGCGCACAACGTGCTGGTGACGGAGCTGGCCCCACCCGGCCTGCGCTCGACGTACGTCGGTCTGACCGGCATGGTCCGCAACGTCGGCAAGTTCGCCGCGCCGGCGCTGTTCGGCGCCGCGACCCTAGTGCTGTCGCTGACTCAGACGTTCCTGGTCCTGGGTGCGGCCGGGCTGGCGTCGGTCGCGGTGGCGCGGCGGGTGGCGGCGGTCCAGTCGCGGCTCGGCCCGCCGCCGCCTCCCCCGTCGTCGCCCTCGCCGCCGTCGTCCTAGAGCAGCCGCCGGCCGTCAGCTGGGTCGCCGTCAGGAGGAGGACGGTGCGCCGCGTTGATCTCGGAGATCAACGTGGGACCGGGTCAGGGGTGGCTTCGGCGGTGGGGTCAGCGTCGTCGAAGAGGCGGTCGAGCTCGGCCGCGCGGTGCGGGACGGCGCGGAGCCGCTCCAGCACCAGCCGCTCGACCAGCCCGTTCAGCGCCTCCTCGACGACGGCGAGGTCGCGCGGGCCGAGGGTGCGGGCGCGGCCGGCCAGCCGGGTCAGCTCCCGGCCGATGATGACGTCGCCGCGGCGGCGCAAGCGCTCCACCGTCGGGCCGGCGTCCGGCGGCTCAATGCGCTGCATGGCCGTGCCCGCCCGCCATCGCGGCGACGCCGTCGTAGCGCAGCCGCAGCATCATCCCCTGGTCGGCATGCGGGAGGTTGTGGCAGTGGTTCATCCACACGCCCGGGTTGCCGGCCTCGAAGGCGACGTCCCAGACCTCGCCCGGCCGGACGTCGAACGTGTCGACCCACAGCGGGCTGCCGGTCGCGGCCTGTCCGTCCCGCGCCAGCACGAGGACGCCGTGCCCGTGCAGGTGCCACGGGTGCGTCTCGAGGCTGCGGTTGACGACGGTGAAGCGGACGAGGTCGCCCTCGGCCACCACCTGCTCCGGGATGGACGGGTGGCCGCGGCCGTTCACCGTCTGCGCAAACGCCGGCCGGCCGTCGACCATCGCCGCGCCGCGGTCCAGAACCATGGTGAAGTGCCGGTCGAACGTGGTGTCCAGCGTGAACGGGACGTCGGCCGGCTCGCCGTAGTGCAGCGGGTCCAGCTCGGCCCAGCCGCTCGTCGCCGGGTCGTCGTCCCCGCCGCCCAGGCGCAGCCGGACCTCGCCGTCCACCGTCAGCGCGACCGGGCCGTCCGGCATCGTGAACACGACGTCGTACCGGCCGCCCGCGGGCAGCCGCAGCGCGCGCTCGGACACCTCGCCGGGTCCGTTCAGGTCGCGCCCGTCGACGGCCGCCAGCCGGAACGCGGTGCCGGCCAGCCCGAACCGGTGCGGCTCGGAGTCGGTGTTCAGCAGCCGTAGCCGGACGGACGCGCCGGGCTCGGCGGCCTGGTCGAGCACGCCGTCGTCGTCGCCGATCGCCAGCACGCCGTCGTAGGTGTGCACCGGCACGGCGAGGTCGACGTCCTCAGGCGCGGCGTCGCGCGGCGCGACGACGAGCGTGCCGTACAGCCCGCGGCGCACGCCGACGTGTGACACCTGGTGCGTGTGGTACCAGAACGTGCCGGCCTGGTCGGCGCGGAAGCGGTAGCCGAACTCGGCGCCGGGCCCCACGACGTCCTGCGTGGTGCCGGGCGCGCCGTCCTCGCCGCACGCGACGTCGTAGCCGTGCCAGTGGATCGTCACGCCCTCGTCGACGTCCTCGTTGCGCAGCGTCACCTCGACGAGGTCGCCCTGGACGGCGGTCAGCGGCGGGCCCGGCAGCGTGCCGTCGTACGTCCACGCGTCGACCTCGTGCCCGGACGTCAGGGCGACGGTCGCCGTGCGGGCCGTGACGGTGTACGGCCGGACGGTCCCGCCCGCGGCCGGCGTCGTCGCGCCGCGGAGGTCGGTCACCGGCGTGCCGTGGCCGGCCGGATGGGCGGCGGCCACTCCCCCGCCCGCGTCGGCCGACGGGGCGCGGACGAACGCCAGCCCCACCCCGGCGGCGCCCGCGGCCCCGGCGGCGATCGCGAGGAACCGGCGCCGCGACACCGCCGGCCCCGCCGCCGTGGGTGCCGGGGTGAGTGCCTGCGCCGTGACCAGCACCGCACCGCCGACCCCGGCCAGGGCGAACAGCGCGACGCTCCAGGTGAGCGGGTAGCCGCCGACGTACGTCACGACGAAGCCGGCCAGCGCCGCGTACCCGGCCGCGAACAGCGCCGTCACCGCGCCCGGCGGCAACGGCGCACGCCCGCGCAGCAACGGCCGCCCGGCCAGCACGCCGGCCGCGGCCACCGTCACGACCAGCAACGGCACCCCGAGCAGCACCTTCTCCTGCACGAACCACCAGCCCCGGTCGGCCAGCACGGCGACCAGCACCAGCCGCCCGGCCACCGCCAGCACGCCGGCGGCCGCCAGCCACAGCGCCAGCCGGGTCCGCCCGGCCGCCGCGACCCCGCCCGCGGCCACCCAGAGCGCCGCCGTCAGGACCGCGACGCCGTGGTCGAGGAGGACCAGCTGGCCGGTGCTCACGTGGCGGCGGCAGGCTGTTCGGTCCGCTCCGGCCGCCGAGCGTCCGCGAGCGCCCGGCCGGTGAGCCCCATGATCGCCAGGCCGTTCAGGGCGTGCAGCCCGAACACCAGCCGCCCGGCAGTCGTCGACGTGTCGCCGGAGTCGTTCAGCGCGTCGGCGAGCACCCGGATCAGGCTCTGCAGCAGGGTCAGCCCGGCGATCCCGGCGGTCATCCCGATCAGCCGCCCGCCCATCCGGGCCACCGCCGCGATGATCGTCGCCACCACCGCGAGCAGCAGCAACACGGTGCCGCCGATCGCGTGGGCGCTGAACGCCTCGTCGTTCGGCCGGGTGTCGAACGCGCCGACCGCCGCCAAATAGAACTGCACCGCGACCGCCGCGAGCATGAGCACCGCGAAGCCGAGGAAGACCTTCCGCATGACCCGCTCCCTCCGGGCCGGCTACACCGCCGGCTCCCGGAGCGATCATTCGCCCAGGCGGGGGTGCGAGTCGTCCGCTCCGGAACGGAACCGGCTACGCAGATCTGCGTAGGCGCGCGGCCGTCGTCTACTCCCCCTGACGTACACGGGTCAGGACGCGGCCAGCCGCGCCTTCTCGGCCTCGACGTCGAAGTCGGCCGGCGGCCAGTCCAGTTTCAGCGGCGCGAGATGCTCGATGAGCAGCTGCGTCACCGCGAGGTTGCGGTACCACTTGCGGTCGGCCGGGACGACGTGCCAGGGCGCGGCGTCGGTGTTGCAGCGCTCCAGCGCGATCTCGTAGGCGCGCTGGAAGTCGGGCCAGAGCTTGCGGTCGTCGATGTCGCTCGGGTTGTACTTCCAGTACTTCGCCGGGTCGTCCAGCCGCTCGGCCAGCCGGGCGCGCTGCTCGTCGGCGGAGATGTGCAGCATGACCTTGACGACGACGCAGCCGGAGCCGGCCAGCTCGCGCTCGAAGTCGTTGATCGCCTCGTAGCGGGACTCGACGACCGCCGGCCGGACCAGCTTGCGCACCCGCGCGGCCAGCACGTCCTCGTAGTGGCTGCGGTCGAAGACGCCGATCTGGCCGGGCTCGGGCAGCGCCTGGCGGATGCGCCAGAGGAAGCCGCGGCGGCGCTCGGTCGGGGTCGGCGCCTTGAACGCGCGGATGCTGACGCCCTGCGGGTCCATCAGGCCGACGGCGTGGCGCATGGTGCCGCCCTTGCCGGAGGTGTCCATGCCCTGGACGACGAGCAGCAGCCGCTGGTCGCCGCCGGCGCGGCCGGCCGCGAACAGCCGTTCCTGCAGGTCGGAGATGACCGGGCCGAGCTCCTGCAGCGCGGCCTGACCGTCGGCCTTCTTGCCGTCGAAGCCGGGTGTGGCGCGGGTGTCGAGCGACGCGAGGTCGACCGGCCCGGGCGGCAGACGGAGAAGTGACGACCACGTCGGCTGGCTCATCAATCGAGCGTAACGGATGGCATACGGGCGAGTGCCGGTACAATTGACGATTCGGTCGGCTGGACCGAACGGCTTCGGAAAGGGAACGTCATCGACGCCGAGAAGCACGATGCCGCCGCACGGCCGGGGGCGGGTCACGACGATGCCGTCGACGAGGAGCAGCCGTACATCACCCATCTGTACGAGCGGCTCGACGAGCTCAAGGCGCGGCTCACGGCCCGGCTGGCGACGTTGTACCGCGAGCACGGCGGCACCCACGCCTCGGTGTGGGACCGCGAGGCGTTCGTCGCCCGCGACGTCGAGCGGCTGGAGCGGCTGGGCTCGGTCGACCGCGGGCTGTGCTTCGGCCGGCTCGACTTCCGTGACAGCCACACCAGCTACATCGGCCGCATGGGACTGACCGACGACGACTACGAGCAGCTGCTGGTCGACTGGCGCGCCCCGGCCGCCGAGCCGTTCTACCGCGCCACCGCCGCCGACCCGGGCGAGCTCGTCCGCCGCCGGCACATCCAGACCCGGCTGCGCAAGGTGCTCGCCGTCGACGACGAGGTGTTCGACCTCGCCGCGATGCCGGCCGGCGGCCAGGGCACGCTGCGCGGCGAGGCGGCGCTGCTGGCGGCGCTGACCGAGCACCGTACCGGCCGCATGTCCGACATCGTCGCGACGATCCAGTCCGAGCAGGACCGCATCATCCGGTCGCCGCTGGGCGGCGTGCTGGTCGTGCAGGGCGGGCCGGGCACCGGCAAGACGGTCGCGGCGCTGCACCGCGCGGCGTACCTGCTCTACACCCACCGCGACCGCCTGGGCTCCAGTGGCGTGCTCGTGGTCGGGCCGAACCGCACGTTCCTGCACTACATCGACCAGGTACTGCCGTCGCTGGGCGAGACCGGCGTCGTGCTGGCGACGGTCGGCGAGCTGGTGCCCGGTGTCGAGGCGACCACCGACGACCCCGCCGACGTCGCCGTCGTCAAGGCCGACCCCCGCATGGCCGACGTCATCGCTGCCGCCGTCCGCGACCGGCAGCGGCTGCCCGCCGGCCCCGTCGAGCTCAAGGTCGACCGCGTCGAGCTGACGCTGGCGACGGCCGCCGCCCGGGCCGCCCGCACGCGCGCCCGCCGCGCCCGCCGTCCGCACAACGTCGCCCGCCGGGTGTTCGTCCGCGAACTGCTCGACCACCTCGCCGAAGAGCAGGCCCGGGTGCTCGGCGAGTCGCTGGACGAGGACGACCTCGCCGAGATCCGCGCCGACCTCGCCGCCGAGCCGTCCGTCGCCACCGTCGTCGATGAGCTGTGGCCGGCGCTGACGCCCGAGCGGCTGCTCGGCGAGCTGTTCGCGTCGCCGTCGCTGCTCGCGTCGGCCGGCGGTGACCTGACGGCGGCGGAGCGGAAGCTGCTCGAGCGCGAGCCCGGCGCCGCCTGGACGACGTCCGACGTGCCGCTGCTGGACGAGGCCGCGGAGCTGCTCGGCGAGATCGACGACCCCGACGAGGCGGCCCGGCTGGCCCGGCAGCGCGAGGAGGCCGAGATCCAGTACGCCCGCGACCTGCTGGACGAGCTGTCGCTGGAGATCCCGGTCGACCCGTCGCTGGTGGCCGAGCGCTACCGCGGCGGCGAGGCCCGTCGCAGTGTCGCCGAGCGGGCCGGGCTGGACCGCTCGTGGGCGTTCGGGCACGTCATCGTCGACGAGGCGCAGGAGCTGTCGCCTATGGCGTGGCGCATGGTCATGCGCCGGGCGCCGGGCCGCTCGATGACCGTCGTCGGCGACATCGCGCAGACGGCGGCCGCGGCGGGCGCGCGCTCGTGGGCCGACGTGCTGGAGCCGCACGTGCCGGGCCGGTGGCGGCAGGAGACGCTGACCGTCAACTACCGCACGCCGAGCGAGGTGATGGACCTCGCGGCCCGGGTGCTGCACGCCATCGACCCCGCGCTGGAGCCGCCGACCTCGGTGCGCTCGACCGGCGAGACGCCGCGCGAGGTGCCGGTGTGGTCGTCGCTGGACCTCGTGGAGCAGCTGGCCACGGAGGTGTCGGCCGAGCTGGACGCGATCGGCGCGGGCCGGCTGGCGGTGCTGGTGCCGGTGGCGCGGCTGGACGAGGTGCACGCCGGCCTGGCCGGTGCGCTGCCGGTCTCGGTGTCGCGTGCCTCGACGACGGATGCCCTGGACGCCCCGGTGACCGTCCTGACCGCCGGGCAGGCCAAGGGCCTCGAGTTCGACACCGTCGTGGTGGTCGAGCCGGCCGAGCTGCTGGCCGAGTCCGTCCGCGGCGCGACCGACCTCTACGTCGCCGTCACCCGGCCCACCCAGCGGCTGGTCCTGCTGCACGCCGAGCCGCTGCCGCCGATGCTCGCCTGAGGTCGCCCGTGGTTGAGGGATCCGGGTAGCCAGAGCAGCGCGGATCCCTCAACCATCGCCGCTCAGACGGGGACGGCGCTCGTGCGCAGGCCCTTGAACCGCGCGAAGCCCTTGTCGGCGGTGACGAATTCGCACCCGTGCTCGATGGCCACCGCCGCGAGGTGCGCGTCGGGGACGTCGCGACCCGTGGCGCCGGCGTCGCGGCACAGCTGCTCGAAGATCGGCCAGTGCCGCGGCCCCGGCGCGACGACGATGGCCTGCGGACGGTGCCGGACGGCGTCGGCAAACCGAAGCGCGTCGTCGAGCGGCGTCGGCGTCCGGAACACCCGCCGGTTCGTCACCAACCGCAGGAACCCGTTGAGCACGGCGTCGCTGACCGCATAGCTCTCCATGCCATCGAGCAGGCCCTGCAGCCACTCGCGGTGCGGCGGATGCTGCGGCAGCTCACCGCGGTGCGCGTAGACCAGGATGTTGACGTCAGGCATCAACACGATCGACGGCCTCGAAGTGCGCGGCGTCCTCCAGCTCGGCCTGCTCGGCCCAGGTGGAGCGGTCGTCCAGATCGAAGCCGGCGTACAGCCCGTCACCGGTGAAGACGGCGAGGACATCGGCGCGCGGGCCGCCGACATCGCGGCGTTCTCGTTCGAGTAGCTGGCGCAAGGCGTCCTCCAGAACTGACGTGATGGTGCGGTCGCTGCGCGCGGCGTACTCCTTGACCTGCCTCATCAGGTCCTCGTCGAGGCGTACCGTCGTTCGCATGCCCCAACGATAGCGCGGCGACATAAATATGTCACAGCGTTATCGCCGGGCCCGATCAGACGGGGGCGGTCTTGCGCAGCTGCTCCATGAACGCGCCGAACCACTGCGGGTGGTCGGGCCAGGCGCGGCCGGTCACCAGGTTGCCGTCGACCACGCCGGCGCCGTCGACGAAGGTGCCGCCGGCGGTCTCGACGTCGACGGCGAGCGCCGGATACGCCGACGAACGCCGTCCGTCCAGGGTCTTCGCGGCCGCCAGCAGCAGCGGGCCGTGGCACAGGGCGGCGGTCGGCGCGCCGCTGTCCATGAAGTGCTTGACGATGCGCTGGGCGTCGGCGTCGTTGCGGATGTACTCGGGCGCGCGGCCGCCGGGCACCACGACCGCCACGTAGTCGTCGACGTTCACGTCGGCGAACGCGACGTCGGCCGGCCAGCTGTGGCCGGGCTTCTCGGTGTACGTGTCGAACCCGTCGACGAAGTCGTGCACGACGAACTGCAGCTTCTTCACCGACGGGGCGGCGACGTCGACCTCGTAGCCCTCTTCGAGCAGCCGCTGGTACGGGTAGAAGAACTCCAGATCCTCGGCCGCGTCACCGGTCAGGATGAGCACCTTGGGCATGGGTCGGACCTCCTCGTCGCTTCGGACCTCTGCGGAGCCAGTCTCCGCCCGCGCACCCGCCGCGGCCAGGGCTCTTATCGCGATCCGAGAGAGGCCGCGCCGTCCCTGCTCAGCGCCGTCAGGCGGGAGACCGCGCGGAAGTACTTCTTCCGGTACCCGCCGGCCAGCAACTCGGGCGTGAACAGCCGGTCCAGCGGCACGCCGCCGGCGACGACGGGCAGGTCACGGTCGTAGAGGCGGTCGGCCAGCACGACCAGCCGCAGCGCCGCCGACTGGTCGTCGACGGTGCGCACGCCGCGCAGGTGGACGCGGCGGACGCCGTCGAGCAGCGGTCCGTACCGCGACGGGTGGACGGTGGCCAGGTGCGCCGTCAGCGCGTCGAAGTCGTCGAGCGTGACACCGTCGCCGACGGCCGACGACGCCACCACGGCGTCCGGCACCGGCGACGGGGCCGACGGCAGCCCGCGGTGCCGGTAGTCCTCGCCGTCGACCCGGACGACGGTGAACCGGCCGGACAGCCGCTGGATCTCGCGCAGGAAGTCCGCAGCGGCGAACCGGCCCTCGCCGAGCTGGTCCGGCAGCGTGTTGCTGGTCGCGGCCAGCCGGACGCCGCGCTCGGACAGCCGTCCGAGCAGCGTCGACACGAGGACGGTGTCGCCGGGGTCGTCCAGCTCGAACTCGTCGACGCAGACCAGCCGGTGCGCGGACAGCGCCTCGACGGTGGCGGCGAAGCCGAGCGCGCCGGCGAGGTTGGTGAGCTCGACGAACGTGCAGAACAGCTTCCGTTCGGCCGGCACCGGCGCGGCGTGCCACAGCGACGCCAGCAGGTGCGTCTTGCCCACGCCGAAGCCGCCGTCGAGATAGATCCCCGCGCCCGGGGCTTCGTCCGGCGTCCTCCGGAACCACCCGCGGCGCCGCCCGCCGGCGCCGTCACCGATGGCCGCGGCGAAGGCCCGGGCGGCGGCGACGGCGGCCGCCTGGCTGGGGACGTCGGGATCGGCGCGGTAGCTCTCGAAGCTCACGTCGCGGAACCGCGGCGGCGGGACCATGTCGGCGACCAGCCGCGACGCCGGCACGTCCGGACGGCGGTCTGCGAGGCGAGACGGCACGACGGCAATCGTAAGGTTCTCCTCGTGCAGCAGCTCTATCCGCCCGGCGACGCCGTCGACCTCGACGCCGCGTACGCCTATCCCCCGCTCGACGGCGGCGCGACCTGGCTGCGGGCCAACATGGTGACCAGCCTCGACGGCGCCGTGCAGGGTCCCGACGGCCGGTCGGCGACGGTGTCCAGCCCGCCCGACCGCGTCGTGCTGTCCCTGCTGCGGCGGCTGGCCGACGTCGTCCTGGCCGGCGCGGGCACCGTCCGGGCCGAGCACTACGGCCCGGCGCAGCGGCCGATCGCGGTCGCCAGCCGGTCCCTCGACCTCGACCCGGCGGCGCCGCTGTTCACCGAGGCGACGCACCAGACCATCGTGCTGACCTGCGCATCCTCCCCCGCCGACCGGCAAGCGGCCCTGCGCGAGGTCGCCGACGTCGTCGTGGCCGGAGAGACGACGCTGGACGTGCCGGCCGCGGTCCGCGCGCTGGCCGAGCGCGGCCTCACCCGGATCCTGTGCGAGGGCGGCCCGCACCTGCTGGCGGCGATCGTCGCGGCGGACGCGCTGGACGAGCTCTGCTACACGCTGACGCCGTCGATGGTCGGCGGCCGGTCGCACCGGCTGCTCGAGGCGCCGTCGACGCTGCGCAGCGACTGGTCGCTCGGCCATCTGATCGAGGACGGCGACACCTTGCTCATGCGCTGGGTCGCGCGCCGGTCCTGAGCATTGTCAGCGACGTGGTACACACTGGGCGCATGCGACTCCCGGTCCTGCCGCCCGTGCCGCCGATGCTGGCCAAGCCGGTCAAGGCGATCCCCGACGGCGACCTCAGCTTCGAGCCCAAGTGGGACGGCTTCCGGTCCATCATCTTCCGCGACGGCGACGACGTCGAGATCGGCAGCCGCAACGAGAAGCCGATGACCAGGTACTTCCCCGAGCTGGTCGAGGCGGTCAAGGCGAACTTCCCCGAGCGGGCAGTGGTCGACGGCGAGATCGTGCTGGTCGGCGACGCCGGCGACCGGCTCGACTTCGAGATGCTGCAGCAGCGCATCCACCCCGCCGCCAGCCGGGTGAAGATGCTCTCCGAGACCGTGCCTGCCAAGTTCGTCGCGTTCGACCTGCTCGCCCTCGGCGACGACGACTACACGCAGCGGCCGTTCCGCGAGCGTCGCGCGGCCCTCGTCGAGGCGTTCGCCGCGGCCCAGGCGCCCATCCACGTCACCACCGCCACCACCGACAAGACCGTCGCCGAGCAGTGGTTCCACCAGTTCGAGGGCGCCGGGCTCGACGGCCTCATCGCCAAGCCGCAGGACGGCCTCTACGAGCCGGACAAGCGGACGATGTTCAAGATCAAGCACGAGCGCACCGCCGACTGCGTCGTCGCCGGCTACCGCGTCCACAAGAGCGGCCCCGACCGCATCGGCTCGCTGCTGCTCGGCCTCTACGACGACGACGGCGTGCTGGCCAGCGTCGGCGTCATCGGGGCGTTCCCGATGAAGCGGCGCGAGGAACTGTTCGAGGAGCTGCAGGAGCTGGTCACCACGTTCGACGACCACCCCTGGGCCTGGGCGAAGCAGGAAGAGGGCACCCGCACGCCGCGCAACGCCGAGTACAGCCGGTGGAGCGCGGGTAAGGACCTCTCGTTCGTCCCGCTGCGCCCTGAGCGGGTCGTCGAGGTGCGCTACGACCACATGGAGGGCGTCCGGTTCAGGCACACCGCGCAGTTCGTCCGCTGGCGGCCCGACCGCGACCCGTCGTCGTGCACGTACGCGCAGCTCGAAGAACCAGTCAAGTTCGACCTCGCCGACGTCCTAGGCTGATTATGCTGCGCCATCTGAGTCAGAATGGAAGCAGCCGGGCGTCGACCCTGGGAGGTGCGCCATGTCGTACAACATCGTGGTACTCGTGGAAGAGCCCGTTGCCGACTGGGACGCGCGCCAGATCGTGGCGCTGCATGCCGACACACCCGAACCGGTCCGCTATCACGTGCTGATCCCGGTCGAGGACGCCGCCAGCCGGGTCGAGTCGACCATCGGCTCGCTCGCGGCCAGTGAGGTCATGGGCACGGCCGCCATGTACGTCGACGAGGCCGACCTCGAGCGGGTGCACGAGGAGATCCGGGCCGCCAGCAAACGCGCGCTGGCGCAGTCGCTGGAGGCGTTCGCCGCCGCGGGCGCCCAGGCCGGCGGCGAGGTCACCGCGACCGACCCGCTGGACCGCCTGTGCGCGCTGTCGACGGAGTGCGGTGCGGCCGAGATCATCATCCTCACCCGCCCGCACGTGGTCGCCGAGCTGTTCCACGTCGACTGGACCGCCCGGGCCCGGCGCCGGCTCAAGGTGCCGGTGCTGCACCTGCTGGCCAAGGGCGAGCCCGACTGGGAGTCCGAGGTCGAGGCCGAGCACGCCGCCGAACGCGACCGCCGCGCTGCCGGCAACGACACCACGTCGGGCACCGCATGAGGGAAGCGATCGAGGTCGAGGCCGGCGGCCGCATGGTCCGGGTCTCGAGCCCCAGCAAGGTCTACTTCCCCGAGCGCGGTCTCACCAAGCTCAACGTGGTGCAGTACTTCCTCGCCGTCGGCGACGGCATCCTCGGCGCGCTGCGCGAGCGGCCGACCACCTTGGAGCGCTGGCCCGGCGGCGTCTTCGAGGGCGCCAAACTGTCCACCCGCCAGGACAACCGCGGCGACGCGTTCTACCAGAAGCGCATCCCCAGGGGCGCGCCCGACTACGTCGAGACCGCGACCGTCGCGTTTCCCAGCGGCCGCACCGCCGACGAGGTCTGCCCGACGGAGGTCGCGGTGGTCGCGTGGGCGGCGAACCTCGGCACGCTGACGTTCCACCCGTGGCCGGTCCGCCGTCCCGACGCCGAGCACCCCGACCAGCTGCGCATCGACCTCGACCCGCAGCCCGGCACCGACTACGCCGACGCCGTCCCCGTCGCCCATGAGGCCCGGGCGCTGCTCCAGGAGCTCGGCATGGACGGCTTCCCGAAGACGTCCGGCGGCCGCGGCATGCATCTGTATGTCCCGGTGCGGCCCGAGTGGGACTTCGTCCAGGCCCGCCGCGCCGTCATCGCGTTCGGCCGCGAGCTGAACCGCCGGATGCCCAAGCAGGTCACCGTCGACTGGTGGAAGGAGGAGCGGGGCGAGCGCATCTTCATCGACTTCAACCAGATGGCCCGCGACCGCACCATCGCCTCCGCCTACTCCGTCCGGCCCAAGCCGCGGGCGACGGTGTCGGCGCCGCTGTCTTGGGACGAGGTCGACGACGCCCGGCCCGAGGACTTCGACATCACGACGATGCCGGCCCGGTTCGCCTCGGTCGGCGACCTCCATGCCGGCGTGGCCGAGGTCGCGTACTCGCTGGAGCCGCTGCTGGAACTGGCCGCCCGCGACGAGAAGGACCACGACCTCGGCGACCTGCCCTACCCGCCGGAGTACCCGAAGATGCCCGGCGAGCCCCTGCGTGTCCAGCCGTCCCGCCGCGCGACCTTCGACTGACGCACCCAGCCGTCGAATTGCGCCGCCCTTGTGTTCGAATTATACTTCTCATGTCGACAGATGTTCCGTTGTAGACACGAGGAGGTTCGGCGTGCGCACAGCTCTCGACAGTCGCACCGGCCTTTGGGCGGCGGAGCAGATCCGACTGGTGCAGGACGACGATCCTGCGGTCCGTCGGCTCGATGACGCGGTTGCCGGGTTCCTGCTCGGACGCCGCAGTGGCCGGTCTGGCTCCGGCGGCGATGCGGGGTCCGGGCCGGTCCCGGTGCCGTCCGATCTCGGGTCGTTGCCACCCGGCCCGCAGCTGGGTGCCGCGCTGGCCCGCGTCCCGGTCCGCCGGGTCAGCGGACATGACACCGTCGAGGTGATGGCCGCGGCGTATCGGCAGGTGTGTCATGCGCAGGGGGTGTTCCTGCGGGCGCTGCTCGAGACCGGGATGCGCCGGCCGCATACTCCGGAGGGTGTGTCGCGGCTGCAGAGCCCTGGCGAGTTCGCCGCGGAAGAGGCCAGGGCGGCGCTGGTCTGGTCGCGCCGCCGCGCCGACAGCACGTTCGAGTTCGCCTGGCAGGTACACGAGCGGCTGCCGATGCTGGGTGAGGCGATGGAGGCCGGCGTCCTGGACGAGCCGCGGGCACGTGCGTTCGTCCACTGGACCATCGGACTGGACGACGACCACGCCGCTCAGGTGATCGCCGCCCTGCTGCCGGTGGCCGCCGGGTTGCTGGTCGGTGCGCTGATCGACCGGATCAAGCGGGCCGCGATCGCCATCGACCCCGGCTGGGCCGAGCGCCGCTACCGGGCCGCGGTCAAGGGCCGCCGGGTCGAGGGATCGCGCAACGACGACGGCACGGCGAACGTGCAGGGCCTGGATCTGCCGATCGACCGGGCCGCCGCGGCGTGCGACCGCATCGACACGCTCGCGCGGGCGTGCAAGCACGCCCGTGACGCCCGGCCGATCGACCACATCCGCGCCGACCTCTACCTGGGCATGCTCGACGGCACCTTCGAGCGGCTCACCGAAGACCAGATCATCGAACACGTTCTCGCCCACCCCTTCACCGACCTCGCCGAGCACGAGCCCGGCGACGGCAGCGGCCGCAGTCACGGGGACGCGAGCCGCCCACCGTCCGCGGCGGCCTCGGACCGGCGACGGGCCGACGGGGCCATGTCAGGGGGCACGACCGACGAGGTGGCGACCGTTGGAGCGGCGGGCCCAGCCGTTTCCGGCGGCTCAGCGGGCGGGTGGTGCGTTCGAGAGCTACGCGTCGAGGTCGCCGCGCTGCTGGGGCTGAACGAGCATCCGGCCGAGATCGTCGGCTGGGACGTCATCCCGGCGACACTGGCCCGGCAGCTGCTGGCCACGATGAGCGATGCGGAATGGCGCTGGGTGATCTGCGGCCACGACGGCCGCCCGATAGATAGCGGCATCACCCGCCGCCGACCGTCGCCACGGGCCTCAGGCGGACCACCGGCACCGGCGCATTCGCCCGGCCGCGGCCGTTCGGCGATCGTCGAACTCCAGCTGAGGGCCGGCGAACTGCCGGACCTGATCGCCGCCGGCCGGCTGTGTGGCTGGGACACCGTGCTCGCCGACCTCGGCGCCCAACACGCCGCCAGCGGAGCCGAGGACACCGCCACGGACGACCCGTTCCGGCGGCGCGCGCGACTCCGGCTGCGGCGGGTGGTGCAGATCCGGGATCGGTACTGCACGCACCCCGCCTGCCGGGCTCCAGCCAGCCGCACCGATCAGGACCACGCCGTCGATCACGCCCGTGGCGGGCCGACGGACGAGGCGAATCTGGGCTGCTGCTGCCGCCACGACCACCGGCTCAAACACGACGGCGGCTGGCGGATCGTCAAGCATGCATCAGACACCACGGTCTGGCTGAGCCCGCTGGGCCACCGACACATCACACGGCCGCCGCCGGTCATGCCTGCCCTGCCGCACGTACCGGAACCGCCGCCGTTCTGACGGCTGGCGGCGGCCGGGTGCGCGGCGCAGCGGCCGTCAGTCGACGTCGAAGAGCGGGTCGGTGATGGTCAGCGGGGTGGCGTCGCCCAGCTCCCAGACCAGGAAGAGCAGGATCAGCGACGCGCCGGTCAGCGAGATGTCCTTCATGAACTGGGTCATCTCCTGCTGGCGGGTCACCGGGTCCTTGTCTCGCCAGAAGGCGTGCATGAGCAGCGCCGCCGACAGCGTGAACAGCGCGAGCAGGATCGCGCCGACGTCCATCCAGACGCCGAGCAGCACCGACAGCCCGCCGAGCAGGATCTGCCCGCCGGTGACCCACACCGCCGGTTGACCAGGCTTGACCCCGCGGCTCTCCGCGTAGCCGGCCATCGCGCCGCGGTCGGTGAGATGGGCGACCGAGCTGCCGATGAAGATCGCGGCGAAGAGGATACGGCCGATCAGGAACACGACGTCCATGTCGCCTCCGTGAGTGAGTAGTTCCGTCCTGATCATTGCCACGGCGGCGTACGCTCACACCTGGGAATCCTGGCGTCTTCCAGGGGGTTTACCGGACATGAGCTATCCGATCGAGAAGAGCGACGCCGAGTGGCGCGCGGAGCTGACGCCGGAGGAGTATCACGTGCTGCGCGATGCCGGCACCGAGCGCGCCTTCACCAGCCCGCTGGAGTACGCCGACGACCAGCCGTTCGTGTACTCGTGTCGCGCGTGCGGCGCCGAGCTGTTCGAGTCCGCCACCAAGTTCGACGCCCAGTGCGGGTGGCCGTCGTTCTACGAGCCCCTGGCCGAGGACCGCGTGGAGTACATCGAGGACCGTAGCTTCGGCTCGGTCCGCACCGAGGTCCGCTGCGCCCGCTGCGGCTCGCACCTGGGCCACGTCTTCCAGGGCGAGGGCTTCGCCACCCCGACCGACCTGCGCTACTGCATCAACGGCATCTCCCTGCAGCGGCGCGAGGCCGATCCGGCACACTGAGCCGGTGACCGCCGACCTCACCCTGCACATCGCCACCATCGACCAGCTCGACGCGACGACGCTCTATCGGCTGCTGCGCCTGCGCACCGACGTCTTCGTCGTCGAGCAGGGCGACCCCTACGCCGAGCTGGACGGCCGCGACCTCGAGCCGTCCGCCGTCCACCTCTGGCTCGCCCGCGGCGACGAGCCGGTCGGCTACCTGCGCATCCTCGACGATCCCGACGGCGCGGCCCGCATCGGCCGGGTCGTTGTCGCCGCCGACGCTCGTGGCGGCGGACTGTCCGGGCGGATGATGTCGGCCGCGCTGGAGCACATCGGCGACCGTCGATGCGTACTCGCCGCGCAGTCCCACCTGGCCGGTTTCTACGCCCGCTACGGCTTCTCCGTCACCGGCCCCGAGTTCCTCGACGGCCACATCCCGCACCTGCCGATGGCCCGCCCGGCGCCGCAGTGACGGGCGTCGATCCTTCATCGCAACCCCACCCCCAACCGGATCGCCGCGCTGTTCGTCTTAGTGGGTGAGAGGGCGGAGGTGGCCGGGTGGCGAGCTGGGAGCACGTCTTCACCGACCTCGCGGAGACCCGCGGCCAGGCTCTGCTCCGCTACGCGTACCTGCTGACCGGCGACGGCGCCGAGGCGTCGGACCTGGTGCAGGAGGCGCTGCTGCGCGCCTTCGGCCGGACGACGCGCGGGCTGACGCTCGAGTCGGCCGAGGCGTACGTGCGGCGCGCGATCCTCACCATCCACGTCGACGGACGCGGAGGTCGGGGCGGTGGCGGCGGGTGCGGCACCTGCTGGCCGCCCGTCCCGACGTCGCCGGGCCGGAAGGTGTCGTCGTCGAAGGTGCCGACCTGCGGTCCGCGCTGGCGACGCTGTCGCCGCGGCAGCGGGCCTGCGTGGTGCTGCACTACTACGAGGACCTCTCCGTGGCGCAGGTCGCCGACGTGCTCGGCTGCGCTCCCGGCGCGGTGAAGCGGCACCTCAGCGACGCCCGCGCCCGGCTCGAACCCCTGCTCAGCGACTCGCGGGAGGGACTGCGATGACTCTGCGTACCCGACTCGACGACCTGGCCGCGGACGCCCCCGGCCCCGGCACGCTCGACCTCGACCGGCTGCACGGCCGCATCGTCCGCCGGCGACGGGCCCGGCTCGCCTCGGCGGGCGCGGCTGTCGTCCTCACCGCGACGGCCGCCTCCGTGGCCGCGGTGGGCCTCCTCGACCAGGAAGGCCCGCCCCCGGTGGCCGGCGAGTCGACACCCACACCGAGCGGCCCGCCGACGGTCGAGAAGTCGCCGCCGCCGGGTCCACAGCTGGCGTTCAACGCGCCCGGCTGTGGCGAAGAGGTGGCGACGCAGGGCCTGGCGCCAGAGACGCCCCTGGAGATGACCGTAGACCTCGACGACACCGTGGATCTCGACCGCGATTGGGCGGAGCCCATCGGCACCGCGACCATTACCAATGTCAGCGAAGAGCCCTTCAGTGGCGCAACGGGCCGGTTCCCCGGAGCGTTCGTGGTCCGCGATGACTCAGTGGTCACGGAGGTGGGTCCGCAGCAGGCGTCGCTCCATGGCGTCATGCTGGCTCAGGGCCAGAGCGTCACCTACCCGGTGCACTCGTTCCTACGTCAGTGCACCCCGGACGAGACCACGCAACCGCAGCACGAGCCGCTCGAACCCGGCACCTACCAGGTCTACGTCGAGTTCGAGTTCGTCGACGCCTTCACGCTCTACAGCGGGCCGCTCGAACTCGAGGTGACCGGTTAGGGCAGCGCCGCGACCAGCTCGGACAGCGCCAGCCGACGACCGGTGTAGAACGGGATCTCCTCGCGGACGTGCCGCCGGGCCGCCGACCCGCGCAGGTGCCGCATGAGGTCGACGATGCGGTGGAGCTCGTCGGCCTCGAAGGCGAGGATCCACTCGTAGTCGCCGAGGGAGAACGAGGCGACCGTGTTGGCCCGCACGTCGGGGTAGTCGCGGGCCATCTTGCCGTGCTCGGCGAGCAGCTGGCGGCGCTCGGCGTCGGGCAGCAGGTACCACTCGTAGGACCGCACGAACGGGTACACCGACACGTACGCGCGCGGCTCCTCGTCGGCCAGGAACGCCGGGACGTGGCTCTTGTTGAACTCGGCCGGACGGTGCAGCGCGGCCTGCGACCAGACGGGGTCGAACTGGCGGCCGAACGCGGTGCCGCGGAACCGGTGGTACGCGGTCTGGAGGTCCTCGATGGCCGGCGCGTGCCACCAGATCAGCAGGTCGGCGTCGGCGCGCAGGCCGGCGACGTCGTAGGTGCCGCGGACGACGACGTCCTTGGCGGCGAGCTCGGCGAACAGCGCCGTGACCTCGTCGGCGAGCTCGGCGCGCGACGTGGCGCCCAGCGGCGAGCGCAGCCGGAACACCGACCACATGGTGTAACGGATGACCTGGTTCAGCTCGCGGGCCTTCGGCCTGGCCGCGGTGTCGTCGCTCATGTCTCGATCCTGGCACGCCGGTCCGACAGGTACGCGGCCACCCCACTGGCCGCATCGTGGGCCGCGCCGACGCAGGCGGCCAGGCCGACGCCGTCGTACACGGCCCCGCAGACCGCAAGCCCGGGCAGGGCGTCGACGGCGGCTCGCACCCTCGCGACGCGGTCCAGGTGGCCGACGGCGTACTGGGGCAGCGCCCCGCCCCACCGGGTGACCCGCGAGTCGGCGACGGCGCCCGCGTAACCGGTCGCCGCGCGGACGTCGGCCAGCGCGGCCGCGACCAGCTCGTCGTCGTCGCGCTGCAGGTCGCTGGCCTCGCCGTGCCGGCCCAGCGACGCGCGCAGCAGCACCAGCCCGCCGGCCCGCCCACCCAGCCACGGCCACTTCACCGACGAGAACGTCACCGCCTTGATCGTCCGCCCGTCCACCGGCGGCACCAGGAACCCGGTCGACGACGGCGCCGCCGGGAACCCGTCCGCTGGGAGGGCCAGGGTCACGATCGCCATGCTGGCCGCCTCGACCCCGCCGAGCTCGGCCGCGGCCGCCGGAGCCGCGTCCGCCAGCAGCCGGGCCGCCGCCACCGCGGGCGTCGCCACCACGACCGCGTCCACGTCCAGCACGGACGGCTCCGGGACCGGGCCGATCACCAGCCGCCAGCCATCCGCCGTCCGCTCCACCGAGCGCACCGTCACGCCGGTGCGGACGTCCGCACCGGACGCCGCCGCCACCGCGCCCGGCAACCGCCCGACGCCGCCGGTCAGGCCGGCGAACACCGGCCCCGCCCCCGCCGCCGCACCAGGCGACGCCGCGGCGACCGCCTCGCCCAACGTCCGCGCCGTCCGCACCGCCGCCCCGAGCGCGGGCACCGTCGCGTCCAGGGACAGCTCGTCCGCGCGCCCCGCGTACACGCCGCCGAGCAGCGGCTCGACCAGCCGGTCCGCCACCGCGTCGCCGTACCGCGACCGCACCAGCCGCCCGATCGCGACGTCCTCCTCGACCCGCAGCTGAGGATACGACGCGTCCCGGGCGATCGCCGCCGTCATCTCGGCCACCGTCAGCACCCCGGCCAGCTGCGCGGGATCGGCGGGCACGCCCATCACCGTCCCGGCGGGCAGCGGCACGATCGCGCCGCGGCTCCACAGCCCCGCACCGACCGACGCCGGATGCACCACGTCGTCGCCCAGTCCCACCGCGACGGCCAGGTCGACCGCCTCTGGCCGGCGCGCCAGCAGCGACTCCGCGCCCTCGTCGACCGGCAGCCCGGCGACGTCGGACACCCGCAGGTGACCGCCGACGACCGGCTGCTTCTCCAGCACGACGATCTCGGCGTCAGGCCCGAGCGACTGCCGCAGGAACCACGCCGCCGCCAGTCCGCTGATCCCGCCGCCGACCACCGCCACCCGCACATCGATCACGCGCCCCAGCATGGCATGCACCCCTCCCACGCCCGTGACCAGGTCGTTCCCCGATCGTGACCAGCGGTTCCGCAACCCTGGCGAAGGTCGAGCCGTCGAATCAGGCAACAGACCTCGGGAGGCGTCATGACACGACGAACGGTGTTCGGGACGACCATCACCCTGCTCGCGGCGCTGGCTCTGGCCGGCTGCGGCGGCTCCGACGACTCAGACAGTGGCAGCGACAGCGCCGGCGGCTCCGCGGCCGACCTCTCCGCCCCCGAGGCCGACGCCCCGGCCGGCGAGGGCGACGGCGAGGCCGCCCAGAACGATGCCGCCCAGGACGAGGCCGCGCCCGAAGAGGCCCAGTCCGACGGCGGCGTCCTCGCGAACGTCGCCTCCGCCGTTGAGGGCCGGTCCATCATCTACACCGTCGACCTCTCCATCGAGACCGACAACGTCGTCGCGGCGGCGAACCGGGCGGCCGCCATCGCGACGACGTCCGGCGGCTTCGTCGCCAGCGAGCAGGTCGACGGCGACCGCGACGCCGTCCTCACGCTGAAGGTCCCGGCCGACGGCCACCAGCAGGCGGTGACCGAGCTCGAGACGCTCGGCGACGTCACCAGCCGCAGCCGCGGCACTGAGGACGTCACCCAGGAGGTCGTCGACACCGCGTCGCGGATCGAGTCGCAGCGGGCCAGCATCGTCCGCATCCGCGCCCTGCTGGCCGACGCGACGGCGCTCACCGACGTCGTCAGCATCGAGTCCGAGCTGGCCACCCGCGAGGCCGACCTGGACGCGCTGCTGAGCCGGCAGCAGCAGCTGGCCGGGCTGACCACGATGGCCACCGTCACCCTGCACCTGTACGAGCAGGGCGAGGCCCCGCCGCCGCAGGAGGAGGACGACGACCGCGGGTTCCTCGCGGGGCTGGCCGGCGGGTGGGACGCGTTCGTGGCCGTCGGCGGCGGGTTCCTGACCGCGCTCGGGGCGGTGCTGCCGTTCGCCGCGCTGGCCGCGCTGGTCGGCGTCCCCGCCTACCGGATCACGCGGCGCCGACGGGGTCAGGCGCCGGCCGCGGCCCCCGCCACCCCCGCGCCGCCCGCCGCCTGAACCGTCTCGACCACCCGGGCCAGCACGCCGGGGTCGGTGGCCGGGAGCACGCCGTGGCCGAGGTTGAAGATGTGCGCCGGCGCCCGCCGGCCCTCGGCCACGATGCGGTGCACCTCGCGCTCGACGACCGGCCAGTCCGCACCCAGCAGCGCGGGGTCGAGGTTGCCCTGCAGCGGCTTGCCCGGCACCCGCAGGGCGGCCTCGTCCAGCGGCAGCCGCCAGTCGACACCGACGACGTCGGCGCCGGCCGAGGCCATCAGCGGCAGGAACTCGGACGTCCCGACGCCGAAGTGGATGCGCGGCACGTCGATGACGCTGTCGAGCACCTCGGCGCTGTGCGGGTGGACGTACTTGGCGTAGTCGGCGGCCGACAGGGCACCGGCCCACGAGTCGAACAGCTGGACGGCGCTCGCGCCGGCCCGCACCTGGACGTCGAGGAACATCGCGGAGATGCCGGCGACCCGGCTGAGCAGCTCGTGCCACAGCTCCGGGTCGCTGTGCATGAGCGCCTTCGTGACCTCGTGGTGCTTCGACGGCCCGCCCTCGACGAGGTACGACGCCAGCGTGAACGGCGCCCCGGCGAAGCCGATCAGCGGAGTGCCGCCCAGCTCGCCGACCAGCGCGCGCACCGCCTCGTCGACGAACGAGACTTCGCCGGGCTCCAGCGGCCGCAGCAGGTCGAGGTCGGCCCGGCTGCGGATGGGACGGCCGAGCACCGGCCCCACACCCGGCTTCACGTCGACGTCGACACCCACCGCACGCAGCGGCACCACGATGTCGGAGTAGAAGATGGCGGCGTCGACACCGTAGCGCCGGACCGGTTGTAACGTGATCTCGGTCACCATGTCGGGCCGGGTGCACGACTCCAGCATCGGCACGCCCTCGCGCAGCCGGCGGTACTCGGGCAGCGAGCGCCCGGCCTGCCGCATGAACCACACAGGTGGACGGCTCGTGCGCTCGCCTCGGCAGGCGCGCGCGAACAGGCTGTCGGACGGATCCGCGGGCGCGGCGGCGTTCTCGTCGTAGGTCACGGTCACATCACTGATCGTCGCATGGCGGGCGTGCCTGCCTGACGCGACCGTCAAACGGGCCTAGTCTGCCAATTGTGGCAAGGGACACCGAGGGTCTCCAGCCGGGGGTACCGGCTGTCTTCGAGCGTGCCGTGCGTTCACTGACGTCTGCGCAGTTCCGGCGCGAGGTCCGGCTCGAGGAGACCCCCGCACCGAAGCGGCTGGCGCCGCACACACACGCGCTCAGCGCCGACGTGTTCGTCGACGAGGCCGACGAGGACGCCACCGCCACCGGCCGGCTCGTGCTGCTCTACGACCCCGCCGGCCAGGAGTCCTGGCACGGCGAGTTCCGTCTCGTCACGTACCTGCGCGCCAGCCTCGAACCCGAGATGGGCGCCGACCCGCTGCTGCTCGCCGTCGGCTGGACCTGGATCATCGACTCGCTGGCCGGCCGGTCCGCGCCGTACACCGCGGCCAGCGGCACCGTCACCCGGGTCGCGTCCGAGGGCTTCGGCGGCATGGCCGGCGAGCTGGCCAGCGCCGAGATCGAGATCCGCGCGTCCTGGACGCCGCTCGAGCCCGACCTCACCGCGCAGGCCCTGGCCTGGGGCGACGCGTTGACGACGGCGGCCGGCCTGATGCCGCTGCCGGCCGGCGTCGTCCCGATGCCACCCACACGTCGTAGGCGGGGTCGTTGACTTTGACGGACGACGCCTCGACTCCGTTGCTGGAGCCGCGCGACGGCCTTCCGGACGTCGTCACCGACGACGACACGCTGAAGGCCACGATCGCGGCGTTCGCGGCCGCCGACGGACCGGTGGCCGTCGACGCCGAGCGGGCGTCCGGCTACCGCTACGGCCACCGCGCCTACCTCATCCAGCTGCGCCGGCGGGGCGCGGGCACGGCGTTGATCGACCCGATCCCGCTGCCCGACCTGTCCGCGCTGGGCGCCGCGCTGGCCGACACCGAATGGGTGCTGCACGCCGCGTCGCAGGACCTCGCCTGCCTCGCCGAGGTCGGCATGAAGCCGGTCCGGCTGTTCGACACCGAGCTGGCCGGCCGCCTGCTCGGGCTCCCCCGCGTCGGGCTCGGGCCACTGGTCGACAGCGTGCTCGGCTACGCGCTGGAGAAAGGCCACTCGGCCGCCGACTGGTCCACCCGGCCACTGCCCGAGGACTGGCTGCGCTACGCCGCCCTCGACGTCGAGCTGCTGGTCGAGCTGCGCGACGCGCTGGAGGAGCGGCTGCGCGACGCCGGCAAGCTCGGCTGGGCGCACGAAGAGTTCGCCGCCATCGCCGCGGCGCCGCAGCAGGAGCCGCGCGCCGACCCGTGGCGGCGCACGTCCGGAATGCACCGCATCCGCGACCGCCGCCGGCTCGCCGTCGTCCGTCAGCTCTGGTACGCCCGCGACGAACTGGCCCGTCAGCGCGACCTCTCCCCCGGCCGGGTGCTGCCCGACGCCGCCATCGTCGAGGCCTCGCTCACCATGCCGACCAGCGCCGAGGCGATGTCCGCGATGCCGGTCTACCGGGGCCGGTCGCAGCGGCGCGAGCTGTCGCGCTGGTTCGGCGCCGTCGCCGACGCCCGCGCGCTGCCCGACAAGGAGCTGCCGCCGCAGACCGCGCCGTACGACGGCCCGCCGCCGCCGCGCGCCTGGGCGACCCGCCAGCCCGACGCCGCCGCCCGGCTGACCGCCGCGCGCGCCCGCGTCGGCGAGATCGCCGAGGCCAACGAGCTGCCGGTCGAGAACCTGCTGACCCCCGACACGCTGCGCCGGGCGGCCTGGCAGCCGCCGGCGCCGGCGACCGCCGAGGCCATCGGCGAGCTGTTCCGCTCGCGCGGCGCCCGGGAGTGGCAGATCGAGCTGACGGCTGACGCCGTCGCCGACGCGTTCGCGAACCCGGCCCCGCCGGAGCCGGCGTCGCCGCCGGAGGCCCCGCCTGAGCCGCCCGCGCCGGAGGCCGGGTCGCCGGAGGCCGGGCCGCCGGAGCCCGCCGCCTGAGGCGGCCGTCCTACTCGTAGGCCAGATAGCGGCCCGGTTTGTCCGGCTCCTCGACCTCGAACCGCAGCTCGAGGTCGGTGTCGCGGATCAGCTCGACCTGCTGGGTGAACTGCTCGTTGGTGACGAACAGATAGCCGCCCAGACGCCAGTCCGTCGCCAGCCAGGTCCGCAGCGCGTCGAGCAGCACCCGGTCCGTCCGCGCCGCCAGCCGGGACCGGCGCACCCAGAAGTAGACCGCCGCGGCGTAGTCGTCCCACCGGTGGTCGCCGACCGGCGTGATGCGCGCCCCGGCGAACGAGCGCCCGTCGGTCGGCATGAGGTAGACGCAGCCGAGACACTCCGTGCCGGCCGGGTCCATGACGGTGTACGTGAACGCCTGGCGGGCGACGTGCCGCTCTTCCAGCTTCTCCAGGTCGGCCCGGTTGGCGGCGACGGTGAAGTCGTCCTCGGGCCAGGTCGTCTGCTCCCAGGTGCGCAGGTAGTCCCGGCTCTCCATGACGGCCGCGTAGTCGAGCTCGGCGTCGGTGGCCAGGATCGGCCGCAGGACGAAGCCGTCCGTCGTCAATCCGCTCGGAGGTTCGACGTTCTCCAGACGCATGCCACTCACTCCTTCTCGGCGCCCAGCAGCGACAGGCAGGGTTCGAGGCCCTCGATCGTGACGTCGACGCTGCGGTGCTGCTCCCAGGCCTGCCGGGTCAGCCGGAACCGCTGCTCGAAGGTCAGCTTCCCCTTGGAGACGCTGCGGCCGACGCCGTTCTCGGCGTAGCCGAGCTTGCGCGACACCTGCAGCGAGGCGTGGTTGTCGAGGTAGCCGACCGACACCGCCTCGTCGGCGCCCAGCCCGGCGAAGGCCAGGTGCAGCATGGCCGCGCGCATCTCGGTGCCGATGCCCCGCCCCTGGTGGCGCAGGCCGAGCCAGGACTCGGAGTGGATCTCACGCTGGATCGCGAAATCGTCGGCCTCCAGCTCCTGGACGCCGACCGGCACGCCGTCGGCGAAGACGGCCAGGTTCAGTGCCCAGGAGTCCGGCTTCAGCTCCGCCAGGGTCTTCCAGTGACGTTGGATGACGCGGCGGGCCAGCTGGTCGGGCGGCAGTTCGGTCCACGGCACGCCGAACGGCATCAGGTCCGGTCCATGGATTCCGTCGACGGCCAGCTCCCCGAGCTCGGCCAGTTCCTCGGGCGTCGGCAGCCGCAGCTCCAGCCTGGGGGTGCGCAGCCGCAGCCCCAGTACCGGGAAGTGATCGATCAGCATCGCCGACAGTCTGCCCGTGGTCTCCGGGCGGCGCCAGCGGATATTCCAGGCCGCCGGCTCAGCCGTCGACGTAGCCGGAGCGGGCGAACCGCTCGCGCGCCACCGTCCACGCGTACCGGTCGAACCGGCCGTCGTCGCGGATGGCGTCGACCGCGCCGTAGGCCATGAGCAGCGCCTGGTCGATGTTCTCCAGCACGAACAGGCCCTGCCGGCCGAGCGTGACCACGCGGCGGATCATGCGGGCCCAGGTGTCGACGTCGCTGAGGTCGTGCTCGTAGCCGACCCGGTAGATCGGGTGCGACTGGCCGATGCGGCGGCTCTCGACGTGGACGCGGTTGACCTTCGGCAGCCCGGTGAGCCCCAGCGTCTCGTCGACGAGGTCGGCCAGCGACTCGTCGTCGAGCCCCCACACGTCGTCGGTCATCGCGCACGGGATCTCGGCGCACAGCACGGACCGGTCGGCGGGGTCGTCGGGGTTGGCGCGGTAGTTGGGCGGCTCGGAGATGCGGATGACCGGCGTGCGCGGGTCGGGGATGTCGTGGGAGTCGAACGGGCTCCACCGGCCGCCCTGGTGGACGACGTAGACCAGCAGCATCGCGCGGTAGCGCAGCCGCGCGGACGACTCGATCGACGTCAGCGACGGCGCCGGCCGGGCGATGCGGGCCAGCACCGGCAGCGGCAACGTCGAGAACACCAGCCCGCCGGTGATGAGGTCGCCGTCCTGCGTGCTGACCTCGACCTCGTCCTCGGTGACGCGGACGCGGTCGACCTCGGCCTCACAGCGGATCTCGACGCCGGCCGTCACGGCGGCGTCGGCGAGCACCTCGACCAGCTGCCCGAACCCGGTGCGCGGGTAGTAGTAGCCGCCGCCGGTGGCCGACGTGCCACGCTTGCGGCTGCGGCGCAGGGCCCGCGCGGCGACCCGCCAGGTGCCGAGCCGGTCGGTCTGCCGGCGGGCCTGGTCGGCGCTGATGCGGTCGCCCGGCATGCCCCAGAGCTTCTCGGCCAGCGGCCCGTACACGGACTCGTACAGCGCCGGCCCGACCCGGTTGCGCACCAGGCCGCCGTAGGTGTCGCCCTCTTCGCGGCGGAACCGCGACACCGCGGAGTCGCGGGCGACCTTCGCCAGGAACGACGCCGGCAGCCGCCGCGCGACCTCGTCGGCCCGCAACGGCAGCGCCAGCCACTGGTCGCCGACCCGGATGCGACTGGTCCGCCGCCGCTGCTGCAGGTCGTCGCCGAGCAGCGCGCGCAGGTCGCGCAGGATCTCCGGCGGCGTGCCGGGGTCCAGCCGGTGCGACCCCTGGTCGACCCGCACCCCGCCCACCTCGAACGACGCGGCCAGCCCGCCCACGTGGTCGGCCCGCTCGAGCAGCGCCACCTTCAGGCCGCGCTGGGCAGCACGCCACGCGGCGGCGAGCCCCGCGGGCCCGGCGCCGATCACGATGAGATCGTACGAGCCGGTCATGTGAAGGCTCAGCCTAACGACATCGGACGCCGCATCACGCCGCCGCGCCCCGGCCATCCCCGAAATGAGGCTCTCCGACCCGTTCCGTGGGTCGGTCGCTTCTGGTTGGCGAGGTTCGCCGGGTTTTGCCGCGTTGGCCGGACGCTACGGCGACCGTTTCGGTCCGTCGTCACTCGGGGACGGGGCACCTCACTCGTGTGCGGGCCGGATGGTGGCCGGATCGGTGCCGGGAGTGGTCCTACGGCGGGTGAGGTGCGTCCGTGCCGGGTGAGGTCACACGGTCGTGCTGGTGAAACCGGCGGATACCCGAATTTCCGGCGCGTGCCGCCCGGATCAGGGCCGCATCCACCGGAAATTCGGGTGTCGGCCGGTTCTTTGAGTATCCGGCGGCCGGGGACGACGGCCGCGAACGTTGGGGTGTGCCCAGACTCGCCCCGTCCCCCTGATAGCTGCCGAGTTCTTGGCCGCGGAGCCGTGGGTCAAGCGGTCATCGCCGGCGCGAAGCGCCCAACAGTCCGCTTGAGGCGCGGGTCCGCGGCTGAGAAAATGGGCAGCAGGGGGACGGCGAACGGCGCAAACCCCACCAACGGCACACCGACGAACCAGTTCAGCGAGAGATGCACGGCTCGCTGTCGGTCCTGCGGCCTAGCGTTGCGGTCATGGTCTCCGCTGTCACCGCTCTCGTCGACGCCGCGCGGACGGCGCTGCGTGCGGCCGCCGATCCCGCGGCGGCCGAGCCGATGCGCGCGTACATGAAGTCGGCCATGCCGTTCCTCGGCGTCCCCAAACCCGCCCGCACCGCAGCCCTGCGGCCGGTCTTCGCCGAGCATCGGGTCGACGACGGCGACGGCTGGCGGGCCGCGGTGCTCGTGCTCTGGGACGGCGCCGAGTTCCGCGAAGAGCGCTACGCCGCCGTCACGCTGGCGCAGCTCAAGCAGTACGCCGCGTACGCGACCCGCCCCGACGCGCTCGACGTCTACGACCACCTCGTCGTCACCGGCGCCTGGTGGGACTTCGTCGACGAGGTCGCCATCCGCTCCGTCGGCCCCGTCCTGCGCGCCCACCACGACGCCGTCGCGCCCGTCGTCAGGCGATGGGCCCGCGACGACGACCGCTGGCGGCGCCGCACGGCGGTCATCTGCCAGGTCGGCTTGAAGGGCGACGTCGACACCGCGCTGCTGGCCGAGGCCATCGAGGCGAACGTCCACGACAAGGACTTCTTCCTGCGCAAGGGCATCGGCTGGGCGCTGCGCCAGCACGCCAAGACCGACCCCGGCTGGGTGCGGGCGTTCGTCGCCGCGCACGAGGCTGACCTCTCGCCGTTGTCACGCCGCGAGGCACTGCGTAACATCGACCCACCGAGTATTGTTACTCGTGGGTAGCTTCTGAACCGAGGAGGGTCACGTGCCACGCTCCACCAGGCCTGTTCGCGACGTGCTGTTCGTCGACGGCGTGCGTACGCCGTTCGGCAAGGCCGGCCCCAAGGGCATGTACCACGAGACCCGCGCCGACGATCTCGTCATCAACTGCATCCGCGAGCTGCTGCGCCGCAACCCGAGCCTCCCGCCCGAGCGCGTCGACGACGTCGCCATCGCCGCGACGACCCAGCTCGGCGACCAGGGCCTGACCATCGGGCGGACGGCGGCGCTGCTGGCCGGACTGCCCAAGTCGGTGCCCGGCTACGCCATCGACCGCATGTGCGCGGGCGCCATGACGGCGGTCACCACGACGGCCGGCGGCATCGCGTTCGGCGCCTACGACGTCGTCATCGCCGGCGGCGTCGAGCACATGGGCCGCCACCCCATGGGCGAGGGCGTCGACCCCAACCCGCGCATCCTCGCCGAGAAGCTGGTCGACCCGTCCGCGCTGGTCATGGGCAGCACGGCCGAGAACCTGCACGACCGCTTCCCGCACCTGAGCAAGGAGCGGGCCGACGTGTTCGCGGCGGCCAGCCAGGCCAAGTACGCCAAGGCGGTCGCCGACGGCAAGATCCAGCCCGACCTCGTGCCCGTCGCCACGCGCAGCGTCGAGCAGGGCTGGGGCCTGGCCACGGCCGACGAGCCGCCGCGCCCCGGCACGACCGTCGACGACCTCGCCGGCCTCAAGACGCCGTTCCGCCCGCACGGACGGGTCACCGCCGGCAACGCCGCGGGGCTCAACGACGGCGCCACCGCGGCGCTGCTGGTCAGCGACGAGGCGGCCGCCGAGTTCGGGCTGACGCCGAAGATGCGGCTGGTCTCGTACTCCTTCGCCGGCGTCGAGCCCGAGGTCATGGGCGTCGGCCCGGTCCCGGCCACCGAAAAGGCGCTGGCCAAGGCCGGTCTCAGCATCGACGACATCGGGCTGTTCGAGATCAACGAGGCGTTCGCCGTCCAGGTGCTGGCGCTCCTCGATCACTTCGGCATCGCCGACGACGACCCCCGCGTCAACCCCTACGGCGGCGCCATCGCCGTCGGCCACCCGCTCGCCTCGTCCGGCGTCCGGCTGATGAACCAGCTGGCCCGCGAGTTCGAGGAGCACCCCGAGGTGCGCTACGGCGTCACCACCATGTGCATCGGCATCGGCATGGGCGGCACCGTCGTCTGGGAGAACCCGCACCACGCCGACTACTCCGAGGAGGCCGCGGCCTGATGACCACCACTGATCTGGCCACCGTCTTCCCCGACGAAGTCGTCACCACCGCGCACCTGCGCCTCGTCGAGCTGCCGCTGGGCGCCGGCAAGGCAGCGCTCATCACGCTCGACAACGGCCACGACCACACCAAGCCGAACACGCTCGGCCCGGCCACGCTGCTCGGACTCGAGCAGGCCATCGACGCCGCCTACGCCGAGCCCGGCATCGTCGCCGTCGTCGTCACCGGCAAGCCGTTCATCCTCGCCGCCGGCGCCGACCTCAAGGGCATGGCGCTGGTGACCGAGCGGTCGCAGGCGGTCGCGCTCGGGCAGCTCGGGCACCGCGTGTTCGGCAAGCTCGCCGACGGCCCTGTGCCGACGTTCGCGCTGATCAACGGCATGGCGCTGGGCGGCGGGCTGGAGGTCGCGCTGCACTGCACCTACCGCACGGTGTCCAAGGCGGCGCAGGGCATCGCACTGCCCGAGGTGTTCCTCGGCCTCGTCCCGGGCTGGGGCGGTGCCTGGCTGCTGCCGAACCTCATCGGCGCCGACAAGGCGGTCACCGTCATCATCGAGAACGCGCTGAACCAGAACCGCATGCTCCGCGGCCCGCAGGTGGCCCAGATAGGCATCGCCGATGTCGCGCTCGACGGCGCCGACTTCATCGAGCGGTCGCTGCACTGGGCGGCGCAGGTGCTGCGCGGCGACGTCGTCGTGTCGCGGCCTGAGGTCGACCGGTCGGAGGCCGCCTGGGACGCCGCCGTAGCGCGGGGTCGCGCCGCCGCCGACGGCCGGCTGCACGGCGCCACGCCGGCCCCGTACCGCGCGCTCGACCTCATCGCGGCCGCACGCACGGTCTCGCGCGACGACGGCTTCGCGGCCGAGGACGACGCGCTCGGCGACCTCATCATGGGCGACGACCTTCGCGCCGGCGTGTACGCGTTCGACCTCACCCAGCGGCGGGCCAAGCGGCCGGCCGGCGCGCCCGACAAGTCGCTGGCCCGGCCGGTCACCAAGGTCGGCATCGTCGGCGCCGGGCTCATGGCCAGCCAGCTGGCGCTGCTGTTCGTCCGGCGGCTCGAGGTGCCCGTCGTCCTGACCGACCTCGACGCCGAGCGGGTCGACAAGGGCGTCGGCTGGGTGCACGCCGAGATCGACAAGCTGGCCGGCAAGGGCCGGCTGTCGCCCGACGCGCGGAACAAGCTGACCGCGCTGGTCACCGGCTCGACCGACAAGGCCGTCTTCGCCGACGCCGACCTCGTCATCGAGGCCGTGTTCGAGGAGATGAAGGTCAAGCAGCAGGTCTTCGCCGACCTCGAGGCCGTTGTCTCCCCCGAGTGCGTGCTGGCCACCAACACGTCGTCGCTGTCGATCACCGACATGGCGTCCGGCCTGCGGCACCCCGAGCGCGTCGTCGGGTTCCACTTCTTCAACCCGGTGGCCGTGCTGCCGCTGGTCGAGGTGGTCCGCGCCGGCGCGACCGACGACGCGACGCTGGCGACGGCGCTGGCGGTCGGCAAGACGCTGAAGAAGTCGTGCGTGCTGGTCAAGGACGCCCCGGCGTTCGTCGTCAACCGGGTGCTGACCCGGTTCATCGGCGAGATCACCCGCGCGGCCGACGAGGGCACTCCGCTCGACGTCGCCGACAACGCACTCGCGCCGCTCGGCCTGCCGATGTCGCCGTTCGTCCTCCTCCAGCTGGTCGGCCCGGCCGTCGCCCTCCACGTCGCCGAGACCCTCCACGACGCCTACCCCGAGCGCTTCCCGGTGTCCGAGAACCTGCGCCGCCTGGTCGCGGCCGGCAAGCCCGGCATCTGGTCGTGGAACGAGCAGGGCAAGCCCTACCTCGACGAGTCGACCGCCGCGCTGTTCGAGCAGGGCGATGCCGCGCTGACGTCGGACGAAGTACGCGAGCGGGCGCTCGCCGCGGTCGCCGACGAGATCCGCCTCATGCTCGACGAGGGCGTTGTCGCCGAGGCGCAGGACATCGACCTGTGCATGCTGCTCGGCGCCGGCTGGCCGTTCCACCTGGGCGGCATCACGCCGTACCTCGATCGCAGCGGTGTCGCCGAGCGGGCCACCGGCCGGCGCTTCCTCCAGCCCGGCGTCGCGAGCGTCGTGCCTAGCTGACGGCCGGCGCCGTCCGGCCGGTCCTCTCCCGGATGCAACACCTGCCCCCGAGGGTGGCGTTGACTGAGTAGAGGGAGAGGAGCCGGCCGGGTGAGCACGCCGCCGTTCGAGGAGTGGGCCCACCGGGCCGGGCCCGGGCTGCGGCGCATCGCCGGCCTGCTGTGCGACCACGCCGCCGACGCCGATGACCTCGTCCAGGAGACGCTGGTCAAGGTGTATCTGCGCTGGTCCCGGATCAGCCGCCTGGAGAGTCCGGACGGCTACGTCCGGACGATGCTGGTCAACCAGCACGTGTCGATGCGCCGGTCGCAGAGCCGCGACCGGCGGGGCCGGCGCTGGCCCGGTGCTCCGGCCGCGGTCGAGGATCGCGTGCCGCGCGTCGTCGACCGGTCGGCCCTGGCCGGCGCGCTGGCCGAGCTGGGCGCACGGCAGCGCGCGGTCGTCGTGCTGCGGTATTACTGCGACCTCTCCGACGAGCAGATCGCCGACGCCCTCGGCTGCAGCCCCAAGACCGTCCGCAGCCAGGCGTCGCGCGCCCTCGCCCGGCTGCGCACGACGGCGGCCGTCGAGGAACTCGGCTGAGCGCGGGAGGAGACCCGATATGGACGAACAGGCACTGCGGGAGGCGCTGCGGTCCGAGGCGGCCGACCAGCCCTTCGACCCGGCCGCCGTCGACCGCGCCGTCGAACGTGGGCGGTCCCAACGACGCCGCCGGCGGACGACGCTGCTCGCGGTCGTTCCGGTGGTCACCCTGGCGGTCGCCGGCGCCGGCGCGGCGGCGCTCGCCTGGCTACCCGGCGATCCCCCGACCGCGCGCAGCGCCGGTGACGCCGCCGTGGCCCGTCCGGTCCAGCTGCTGACCTGGCCAGAGCCGGACGGCGTCGGTGTCGCCATGGAGGCGCTCTACCAAGGCACGCTCACGGTGACCGACAACGGCTGTGTCGCCCTCGGGGGCATCGCCGAATCGCATCCCGTCATCCCGGTCGCGTGGCCGCCCGGCTGGAGCGTCGCCAGGGATGGCGACGGACGTGCGGCGCTCTTCGACGAGACGGGCCGGCTCCGCGCCCGCGAAGGCGACGCGATCGGCATCGGCGGCGGCAACCTCGACTACGACAACGGGCTGATGCCCATCGACCCGAACCACCCGTGCGCTCTCGGCGATACCCGGTACTTCTTCGCGAGCGGCGAGCTGTCCGCCGAGGCCCAGCCCTAGCGCGACGGCGATCCGAGCGGGGACGGCGGGTCGGCGGAGGGCGGTGCGGTCGCGTCGACGGGCGGTGGTTGGCCGTCCTCGCCGGGTGGTTCACCGCTCTCGGCCAGTTCGCGCGCCCGCGTGACCCGTCTCCACGCCAGGACGGCCGCGGCGATGGCGCCCGACACCGGGACGGCGAGGAACAGGCCGACCAGGCCGAACGCCGCGGCTGCTGCCGTCGTGAGGATCAGCGTGACGACCGGGTGGAAGTTGAGCGCTCGCGACATCAGCAGCGGCGAGAGGATGTTGCCCTCGATCTGCTGCACCACGACGACGATGCCCAGTGCCCACAGCGACGTCGTGAAGCCGCCGGAGAACAGCGCGACCAGCACCGCCACCGCCCCCGCCAGCGTGGCGCCGACCAGCGGGATGTAGGCCATGATGAACGTCAGCGCGCCGATCGGCACCGCAAGCGGCACGTCGAGGATCAGCAGGCCGACGCCGATCAGCACGCCGTCGACCAGACCGGTCAGCGTCGAGGCGTAGAACCAGTTGCCGGCGGTGCGCATCGACGCCCGGAAGGCGGCATCGGCCGGGTCGCGGTGCGTCGGGGCCAGCGCCGCCACGAACTGCTTCCACAGCTTGTCGCCGCTGGTCAGCGCGAAGATGGCGAAGAATGTCGCGATGAGGATGACGGTGACGAAGTTGCCGACCAGCGACAGCCCGCCCACCGCGGCACTCGTGACGTCGCCCAGCACGTCGCCGAGCCGCGACTCCAGTTCGTCCAGCAGGTCCTGGACGTTCTGGGTGTCCATGCCGAACGGCCCGTCCTCGAGCCAGCGGTTGATCTCGCTGACCGAGCCGGTGATGGCGTCGACCATGCGCGGCCAGGAGTCGACCACCTCGGTGACGACGAAGACCAGCAGCCCGGCGAAGAAGGCCAGGAACAGCAGCACGCACATCAGCGCCGCCAGCACGGCCGGCACGCGTTTGCTGCGCAGCCACCGGGCCAGCGGCCACAACAGCGCCACCTCGGCGAAGCCCAGCACGACCGCCGTGGCGATGAACTGCACCTGCAGGACCAGCCACATCGCGGCGGCGATGGCCACTCCGATGATGAGCAGGCGCAGCGCGATGATGGATTCGGGCCGCAGCCAGTCAGGGTCCGGACGGCGTCCGGGAGGGTTAATGGTCACCGATCACACCGTCGTCGTTCGGTCATGGGGCGTGCTGTCGAGCGCCGCGACCAGCCCGGACACCTCACGCGCGAGGTCCTGCGCGGTGAGTCCGGCGGCGGCGAGGATCTCGTCGCGCTTGGCGTGGTCGAGGAAGCGCTGCGGCAGGCCGTGGTCGTGTACCGGGACGGCGACCCCGGCGTCGCGGAGCAGCTGGGCCAGCACCGACCCGACTCCCCCGACCCGGCCGTTGTCCTCGATGGTCACGACCAGCCGGTGCTGCCGGGCGAGCTCGACGAGCGCGGCGTCGAGCGGCTTCACCCAGCGCGGGTCGACGACGGTGACGCCGACGCCTTGCGCCTGGAGCCGCTGCGCGGTGTCGACGCCGACCTTGCCCATGGCGCCGACGGCGACCAGCAGCACGTCGCGCGTCTCGGCGCGGGCCAGCACGTCGACCGTGCCGATGCGCTCGAGTGCCGGGACGTCCGGGCCGACGGCGCCCTTGGAGAACCGCACGACGGTGGGCGCGTCGTCGACGTCGAGCGCCTCGGCGAACAGCTCGGCCAGCTGCTCGCCGTCGCGCGGCGCGGCCAGCCGCAGGCCGGGCACGACCTGCAGGATCGACATGTCCCACATGCCGTTGTGCGACGGCCCGTCGTTGCCGGTGACGCCGGCGCGGTCGAGCACGAACGTCACGCCGGCCTTGTGCAGGGCGCAGTCCATCAGCACCTGGTCGAACGCGCGGTTGAGGAACGTCGCGTAGACCGCGACCACCGGGTGCAGGCCCATCGCCGCCATGCCGGCCGCCGAGGTGGCCGCGTGCTGCTCGGCGATGCCGACGTCGAAACAGCGGTCCGGGAACGCCTGGGCGAACGGCTCGAGCCCGGTCGGTCCGAGCATCGCGGCCGTGACGGCGACGACGTCGGGCCGGTCTCTTCCGGCGCGCACCAGCGCCTCGCTGAAGACGTCCGTCCACTCGCGCACCGGCTTGCCCGCGGGGGCGCCGGTGGCGGGATCGAACGGCCGCGGGCTGTGCATCTGGTCGGCCTCGTCGCGCAGGGCGGGGTCGTAGCCGAACCCCTTCTGCGTCAGGCAGTGCACCAGCACCGGCCCGCCGAACTTCTTCGCCTGCGTCAGCGCCTGCTCGACCTGCGCGCGGTCGTGCCCGTCGATGGGCCCGATGTACTTGAGCCCGAGATCCTCGAACATGCCCTGCGGCGCCAGCAGGTCCTTCAGGCCCTTCTTGACCCCGTGCAGCGCGTCGTAGAGGGGCTGGCCGACCAGCGCGGTGCGGCCGAGCGTCCGCTTGACGACGTCGAGCGCCTGTTCGTAGCGCGGGTCGGTGCGCAGCCCGGTCAGGTGGCGGGCCAGCCCGCCGACGGTCGGCGAGTACGAGCGGCCGTTGTCGTTGACGATGATGACGAGCGGCCGGCGGTCGGGGCCGGTCTGCGGCCCGCCGGCGATGTTGTTCAGCGCCTCCCAGGCCATGCCGCCGGTCAGCGCGCCGTCGCCGATGAACGCGACGACGGTGCGGTCGCGCTCGCCGCGCACCGCGAACGCCTTGGCCATGCCGTCGGCGTAGGACAGCGCCGTCGACGCATGCGAGTTCTCGACCCAGTCGTGCTCGCTCTCGGCCCGGCTCGGGTACCCGGACAGCCCGCCGGACTGCTTGAGCCGCGTGAAGTCTTGCCGGCCGGTGAGCATCTTGTGCACGTAGGCCTGGTGGCCGGTGTCGAAGACGATGGGGTCGCGCGGGGAGTCGAACACCCGGTGCGCCGCGATGGTCAGCTCGACGACGCCGAGGTTCGGTCCGAGGTGGCCGCCGTTGGAGGCGCAGGTCGCCACCAGCCGGTCGCGGATCTCCGCGGCCAGCGACTCGAGCTCGTCATCGGACAATGCCCGCAGGTCGCGGGGGTCCTTGATGCGGTCGAGAAGTCCCACGCGTGCTGCCTCCAAGTCGCGCCGGTGCTGACTGCCGAGTCTAGAGGGCGAACGACTCTCGATCACGTTCAGGTGTCGTTGTTGAGCGCGCGGCGCGCGGGCCACTACCCTTCCGCTGTGTCTCACGAGGAACGGGCGTGGGGGCCGGTCGCCCGACTGGGACGCCGAGCCACCGGAGCCATCATCGCCGGAGCCGGCACGCTGATGTGCGCGCTCAGCGCCTATCTGTCGTGGTACGGCGACCGCGCGCCATACGAACTGCCCATCCGGCACCTGGCCGAGACCGGCGCCCCCGGCGCGGCCAGCGGCTACTGGGCGTCGGTCGCGGCGCCGCTGGCGGTGGTCGGTGCGCTGGGCCTGCTCGGCGCGCTCGTGCGGTTCCGCTTCCTGCTGGTCCTGGCCTGGATGGTCGGGGTCGCGACGCTCGCCCTGTGGGGGCTGATGCGGGCCATCGGCAACGCGACCGACAACGCGCCGGCGGGCGTCGGGACGGGTGCCGGCGTGTGGCTGTGCGCGATCGGGCTGCTGGCGATCCTCGTCGGCGTCGTCGTCATGGGTCCACGCAAGGAAGAGGTCGACGCCCCGCTGCGGATGTTCGGCGACGACAGCTGACCCCGTCCCGCCGGCTGGGTCGTGGCAGCGCCGACGCCGGGTGCGTCTCGGCAGTGAGGCGCTCTGCCGTGCGCGGTGCCGGTGCGCGTGGCACAGTGGAACTGCGGCCGGTGCCGCCCGGCGCAAGGCCGTGAACGAGTCGTCTGGACCCTCGATGAGGAGGCGATCCACATGACCACACGCCAACGTGCCTCCGGCGCGGTCGTCGCCGTGGTCGGCGCCCTGGGCGTCACCGCCAGCAGCTACCTCGACTGGTACGACGGTCGCGACGCGACCGACATCCCACTCGAGCGGCTCTTCCAGACCGACGCCGTCGGCCTGCCGTCGTCCTACTGGAACTCGATGGCGCTGGCGCTCGCGGTGGTCGGCCTGCTGGGCGTGCTCGGTGCGCTGCTGCTGTCACGGTTCGTCCTCCTCCTGGGCTGGCTGATCGGCGCGGCGACCCTGGCGCTCTGGATCGTGATGTCCGTCAACGACAACTCCCTCTCCTTCTCGGCCGGCGACCTCCAGGCCGGCGCCTGGCTCTGCGGCGTCGCGCTGCTGGTCCTGCTCGTCGGGATCATCGGCACGGGCCGCTCCCAGCGCTCCGACGACGAGACGCCCACCCGCGCCGAACCCGTCCCACCCCCAGAACCCTGACGTCGCATCCCGGGTGTGGCGCGCGTCCCGGCCCCACGTCGCCTCCTGGTCCCACGGAACGTCCTGGTCTCACGTCACGCTGTGGAGGCAATTCCGGCCGAAACACGTCACGGCAGACCAGGACGTGACGTCAGACCATGAGGCGGGAGCCTGGACCAGCCCCTCGAGTCCACTGGACAGGCTCCGGGCGCACCGGGCAACGCTCGATCGCCGCAGCGAACCTTGCCGCCAGCCGCTTTCGGTCGTGCCGCGCCTGTTCCCAGCCGTACCGCACCACCTCCAACCCCAGCTCGCGAAGACGCCATTCACGTTCTCGCTGATCAGCGACGACTCGACCCGCATCCAGGCGGTTGTCGTACTTGAGCGAACCATCGGCTTCGAACACCAGCCAGCGGTCCGGCAGCAGGTGATCGACCCGGTAGCGTCTCTCGCCTGTGTCAATCCAGGCGTTCGACATCGGCACCGGCAGGTCGTGCGCGATGAACGCCAGCCGCCCCAGCGACTCCAGTGCACTCTCCGCGTAGGCATCGGCGTGCTCGATCACCCAGGCGGCTTCCCGGCTGCCGCGCCAACCCGATTGGACGCCGAGCACCCCTCGTAGGTCGGCGACGGTGACGCCCGACGACAGCGCCGCGTCAGCCACGACGATCGCGTCCGCACGCGGCGCTACCCGGGCGACGTCGACCACCGTCCGAGGTAGCGAGGTCAGCCGGCAACGATCCTGGTAGCGGCACTGGTTCGGCGGCAGCGCAGCCACGCGTACGGTCCCGTACCGGCTGTTCACCGCCGAGCCGGCGCCGTCCGCCAGACACACCACGGGCCGGGCGGGCGGCGCGTTGATAGGCGGCAGCCCGTACAGGGCCGCCGCGGACCAACCGGCCGCGAACGCTCGAGTGCCGCAGGCGAGCGTGAACGCCCGAGACCGCAGGCCGAACGCGGCCCACTCGTCGGCGTCGCGATAGGTCGATGCGCACGCGTACACACCGCGGGCGAGCCGTACCAGGAGCCCGGCCTGCGCCAGACGCGTCAACCGTGGCCTGGTGATGCCCCGCAGCCGCGCTTCGGCGACGCTGAAGACGCCGCGGCCGGCGCGGAGGAGGCGGGTGATGTCGTCGGGTAGGGATCGCATGCCGACAAGATCAACACGACCGGCCGCTCGCCGCCACCGCCGATCCCGGAAATGTGGACAACGCGGCGCCGCCGGGCGGCCTGTGGAGAACAGACCGCCCGGCGGCGGCGTACGAATCTCAGAGCAGGCTGCGCAGCACGTACTGCATGATGCCGCCGTGGCGGTAGTAGTCCGCCTCCCCCGGCGTGTCGATGCGCACCACCGCGTCGAACTCGACGTCATCCGCGCGCACACGCACCGTCGCCGGCGTCTCGCCGTCGTTCAGCGCCGTCACCCCGGTGACCTCGAACGTCTCCTCGCCGGTCAGCCCCAGCGACTCCGCGTTCGAGCCCTCCGGGAACTGCAGCGGCAGGACGCCCATGCCGATGAGGTTGGACCGGTGGATGCGCTCGTAGGACTCCGCGATGACCGCGCGCACGCCCAGCAGCGCCGTCCCCTTCGCCGCCCAGTCGCGCGACGAGCCGGAGCCGTACTCCTTGCCGGCCAGGATCACCAAGGGCACCCCGGCAGACGCGTACGCCACCGACGCGTCGTAGATCGTCGTCACGGGCGCGTCGGCCGCCGTGAAGTCCCTGGTGAAGCCGCCTTCCGTCCCCGGCGCGATCTGGTTGCGCAGCCGGATGTTGGCGAACGTCCCGCGGATCATCACCTCGTGGTTGCCGCGACGGGAGCCATAGGAGTTGAAATCGCGCCGCTGCACCCCGTGCGACGACAGGTAGTGCCCCGCCGGCGAGTCGGCCTTGATGGCGCCGGCCGGGCTGATGTGGTCTGTTGTCACCGAGTCGCCCAGCTTGGCCAGCACCCGCGCGCCCGCGATGTCACCCACCGGCGACGGCTCGACGCCCATGCCGTCGAAGTAGGGAGGCTTGCGGACGTACGTCGACGAGGCGTCCCAGGCGAACGTGTTGCCCGACGGCGTCGGCAGCGACTGCCACTGCTGGTCGCCGGCGAACACGTCGGCGTAGTCGCGGGTGAACATCTCGCTGGCGATGGCCGACTCGACGACCGTCTCGATCTCCGCCGGCGACGGCCACAGGTCGCGCAGGTAGACGGGCTCGCCGTCGCTGCCCACCCCGAGCGGCTCGGTCGTGATGTCGATGTCCATGCTGCCGGCCAGCGCATACGCGACGACCAGCGGCGGCGACGCCAGGTAGTTCATCTTGACGTCGGGGTTGATGCGGCCCTCGAAGTTGCGGTTGCCGGAGAGCACGGAGACGACGGCGAGGTCGTTCTCGTCGACGGCGGCCGACACCGCCTCCGGCAGCGGGCCGGAGTTGCCGATGCACGTCGTGCAGCCGTATCCGACCAGGTGGAAGCCCAGCTTCTCGAGGTACGGCGTCAGGCCGGCGCGCTCGTAGTAGTCCATGACGACCTTCGACCCGGGCGCGAGCGTCGTCTTCACCCACGGCTTGCGGTTCAGGCCGCGCTCGACCGCGTTCTTGGCCAGCAGCGCCGCCCCGATCATCACCGACGGGTTCGACGTGTTCGTGCAGGACGTGATGGCCGCGATGACGACGGCGCCGTGGTCGATCTCGCACTCGGTGCCGTCGTCGAGCGTCACCTTGATGGGCGCGGACGGCCGGCCCTCGGCGGTGACGGCCGCGGACACCACACGCGGCTCCTCGGCCTCGCCGCCGTTGGGGTGCACCGAGGCCGGGTCGCTGGCCGGGAAGCTCTCTTCCACGGCCTCGTCCAGCGCGGTGTGCGGGCCCTCGTCGTGCGCCACGTAGTCGCGCAGCGAGGTGCGGAAGGCCGTCTTGCCGTCGGTGAGCGAGACGCGGTCCTGCGGGCGCTTCGGGCCGGCGATGGACGGGACGACGGTGCCGAGGTCGAGCTCGAGGTACTCGGAGAACGTCGGCTCGTGCGCGGCGTCGTGCCAGAGGCCCTGCTCCTTCGCGTACGCCTCGACCAGCGCGACCTGCTCGTCCGTCCGGCCGGTCAGACGCAGGTAGCGGACGGTCTCGTCGTCGATCGGGAAGACCGCGATGGTGGAGCCGTACTCGGGGCTCATGTTGCCGATGGTGGCGCGGTTGGCCAGCGGCACCGCAGCGACGCCCGGGCCGTAGAACTCGACGAACTTCCCGACGACGCCGTGCTTGCGCAGCTGCTCGGTGATGGTGAGGACGAGGTCGGTGGCCGTCGCGCCGTCGGGCAGGCTGCCGTGCAGCTTGAAGCCGACGACGCGCGGGATCAGCATGCTGACCGGCTGGCCGAGCATGGCCGCCTCGGCCTCGATGCCGCCGACGCCCCAGCCGACCACGCCCAGGCCGTTGACCATGGTGGTGTGGCTGTCGGTGCCCACGCAGGTGTCCGGGTAGGCGACGGTGGTGTCGCCGACGGTCTTCGTGTAGACCGTGCGGGCGAGGTGCTCGATGTTCACCTGGTGCACGATGCCGGTGCCCGGCGGGACGACCTTGAAGTCGTCGAACGCGCCCTGACCCCAGCGCAGGAACTGGTAGCGCTCCTTGTTGCGGCCGTACTCGAGCTCGACGTTGCGGACGAACGCGTCGGGCGCGCCGAACACGTCGGCGATGACGGAGTGGTCGATGACCAGCTCGGCCGGCGCCAGCGGGTTGATCTTCGCCGCGTCGCCGCCGAGGTCGCTCATGGCCTCGCGCATGGTGGCGAGGTCGACGACGCACGGCACGCCGGTGAAGTCCTGCATGACGACACGCGCCGGCGTGAACTGGATCTCCGTGTTCGGCTGCGCGTTGGCGTCCCAGCCGACCACCGCGCGGACGTGATCGGCGGTGATGTTGGCGCCGTCCTCGGTGCGCAGCAGGTTCTCCAGCAGGATCTTCAGGCTGTACGGCAGCCGGCTCACGTCGCCCGCGGCGGCCAGCCGGTAGACCTCGTACGAGGCGTCACCGACCTGCAGGGTTCCCTTCGCGCCGAAGCTGTCCTTGCTGGTCACGTTCGATCCCCAACCTCTCGCATCCGTGGCGTTCCCGCACATCGTCGCGCACTCGCGGTGGCGGCGGCGCGCTGAGGCTCGCCTAACTGTCCGGTCACTGTCCGGGCACCCCAGCCCGAGCCGGAGAAGTCTCTTGAAGTCAAGATATCACGGCGGCCGGGACGTCGATCGGCGCCCGCGGACACCGTCCTCCCAATAGTCTGTTGCTCGCCATGATGACTCGCAGCCGCTCCGTCGTGACGTCGCTCCTCGCCGTGCTCCTCGTGGCCGCTTGCTCGGGCGGGTCGGAGCCCTCCGGTGCACCGTCGTCCGGCGGGCCGGACGAGGACCTGCCGGCCGCGCCCGTCGAGGACACCGTCGCCCTCATCTCGCCGCACCTGGTCCAGGACGACCTCCAGGTCGAGCCGGTCGCCACGCCGCAGCGCCTCGTCCTCCCGTCCGTCACCGTCATCGTCGACGGCGTCCAGACGCTCGACCTGCTCACCGCCGACGTCGTCGGCGCCCTGACGGAGGCGTCGGCCGACGACGGCGAGGAGTACCGGCCCGCCGACGGACAGGCCGTCTACGCCTGGCGAGTCACCTTCGAGCCGGGTCCGGCGATGTCGGCCGACGTGTTCGCCCCCTTCGAGCCGGAGCAGAGCCCGCGCGACGCGTCGGCGACGGTGCGGCTCGACGCGGGCGGCGACCCGCTCCCCGTGGTCGGCGAGTTCGGCCCGGACGAGCTGACATTCGAGTGCCCCGAGCTGCCCTGCGCCGAGGACGAGCCCGCCGAGCGGATCCTGCTGGCGACGGTCGACGCCGACTCCTCCCCCGCGCTGGTGGCCACCGTCGACGGCGAGGAGCTGCGGCTCGACCTCGCGACGGGGGAGGTCACCGGCGACGTCTCACTGATCGCCCAGGACGGCGCGGAGTTGACCTTCCCGCATCCGGTCGAGTGGCCACTGACCACGTACGTCGTGCGCACGCCCGAGCAGCTGGAGGCCGAGCTCGGCAGCGGACTCGGCGACCAGACCCGCGAGGGCGCCCGCGTCGTCTACCAGGGCCGGTTCGAGGAGGTCGTCCTGACGCCGTTCGACCGCGCCCGCGGCTGGGCGCCGTCCGGCCAGGCCTGGCTCGTCGTCCCGGTCGAGGACCCGCTCCAGCGCGTCGTCGACGGCTGGTGGGAGGCGACGCTCGACCTCGCCGCGAGCTGGGTGCTGCAGCACGACGGCGCCACCCTGCCCGCCGCCGAGCCGGTCGACAGTGGCGCTCCGGTGGTCTTCCTGGTGCCCGACGACCTCGAGGCCGCGACGCTCGTCTACCAGCCGACGGGGACGGTCAGCACGCGCGCTCCTGACACGACGTACGAGTTCCAGGTCGACGAGCCGCTGACCGCCGAGCTGTCGCTGAGCTGATCCGAAGTTCTTGTCGCCCGGCTGTCACATTCGGGCTCCGGAAAGCACCCATAGAGGGTGTGAGGCTTTGGATGCTGTTGCTGAGTGTGTGGTCGTGCTGGAGGGCGGCTACGCGGGTGACGTGCGCGCACAGCCGGCCGGGCCGGGGGTCGCGCGGGTCCGGCCCGCCGTCAGTGCGCATCCGTCTTCCGGACGCGCCGCCGTCCCTCGATGCACGGGCGCCGCCGTAGCCGCAGCCGCCGCCCGAGCCAGCGCGCGAACGCCGTCACGGCCAGTAGCGCGGCACCGAGCGCGAGCAGCCAGACCGGCCGGGTCAGCCACCACGTCGCAGTCCCCGGCCGAGGCGGCAGCTCATCCACGGCGAGCACAACACCGAACGCCGCCACGAGCACCAGGAGGTGCCAGAGGTACACCGTCATCGCCACGCCGCCGAAGCGCCGCACCACTGCCCACGGCGCCGGCCGATGCAGCCAGCCGAGCAGCCGCGGCCGGGCCAGCAGCAGGGCCGCGCCCTGGCCGATGCTCAGCACCAGCACGCACACGGTCGGCGGAGACATGTTCGAGAGCTCGCCCGGCAGACCGACCATGCTGACCGGATACGGACCCGGGCCGGTCAGCACCACGAGTGCGGCCAACCCGGCGGCGAGCACGGCCCACAACCGGCGTCGCGACACCACCTCGAACCGGCCGTCGCCGTACCAGACGCCGAGCTGGTGCGCGAAGAGCCAGACCAGCGCCAGGTTCGCCGCGGCGACCGCAGCGGCGACCGCAGCAGCCGCGGCCGGCCAGCCGGTCAGCGTTCCGCCCGGTCCAGCGGGCAGGCCCGCGGCCGGCCCGGCGGTCAGTCGCACGGCGTCGACGGCCACGGCGCCGGACGCGAGCACGGCCAGCACCGTCCGCGGGACGGCCGCATGCCAACGCAACAGGAAGGGAGCGACCACGATGATCCCGGTGTAGACGGCCAGGAACCACAGCGGCTGCACCAGCAGGCCGGCCACCGCGAGGGCATCGCCTGCCGGCACCCCGGCCGCCAGTGCGACCACCGCGACCACCGGCACCGCGGCCAGGAACACCGCCGCCGGCCGCCACAGCCGGACCAGCCGCGACCGCACGAAGTCCCGGGGCCCGCCGCCGGCCGCGACCGTCCGCCGCCAGACGGTGCGGTTGGCGAACCCACCGGCCATGAAGATGAGTGGCATCACCTGCAGCACCCACGTCGCCGGCCGCAGGGCCGGGAGGAAGGAGAGAGCGTTCTCGCCCACGATCCGGCCGCTGGGCGACACCGAGAACGACGCCATCAGCCAGTGCCCGGCGACGACGATCGCCAAGCTGCCCGCCCGCGCCGCGTCGACCAGCCGGTCCCGCCCGCCTGAGTGGTCGCGCTCAGCTGAGCGGTCGCGGTTGGCCGAGCGGTCGCTGTCGCGGCTGACGGGGTCACCGCGGCCGAGGCCGGCGGGGTCGGCGCGGCCGGGGTTGGCCGGATGGGCGCCGCCGAGGCCGGCGTGGGCGTCCGCGGGTTGGCGCCCGCGGCCGGAACCACCGTGGTTCAGGCGGCCGGTCATCGAAACCGCCGGACGATCGACGGCGAGAGGAGGGCGCCGGCGATGAGCGCGGCCGACACGAGGTACGGCCAGACCGCCTCGTCGCCTGGGTTGCCGTAGCCCTGGCGCCACGAGTTGAACCCGACGGCGCCGGCGGTCGCCCGGGCGAGCGCCGCGCAGGTCGTGCCGCCGTCCACCTCGGCACAGCGGTCATGCAGGTCCGCGGCGAACCGGTCGTCGATCGCATGGCGCGCCCACGGGCCCAGCTCGCCGCCCTTCACCGTCGCGTAGCGGAGCAGGTCGTAGCCGAGGTCGTGCGCCCGGCATGCGGGGCCGAAGTCGTAGTCGGTGCTGCCCAGCCACGAGCAGCCGCCGGCCGGGTCGATCATCAGCACCGCCCCGTCCGGGCCGGCCACGGCGACCGGGTCGTACCCCTCGACGGCGGCGAAGTCGGCGGGGATCGCCGCCGCGAGGTCACCGGGACCAGCCGGCTGCTCGGTCAGGACGGTGACGGCGTGTGCGGCCGCCGCGTTCTCCGGAGCCGACGGCGACGCCACCTGCCCGGCGCCGGTCAGCGCGAACGACGCGGCCACGGCGGCCGCGACCAGTGCGATGCGATTCCACATGCCGCGGACGCTAGGAACGCGGCCGCGCCGCATCGTCACGCTGCGGAGCCAGGTTCGGCGTACCCCGCTGGTATCCCCTGAGGGACACCTCCGTAGTACGACGCACCGCCGCGGCCGCCGCCCTAATGTGAGTCGCGTGAACGGCGAACGGCGCACCATCCGCTCGTGGCTGCCGTGGCTGGGCGCCGCGGCGGCGTTCGTCGTGACCCTGCAGACGGCCGGCGACGTGCTGGACGTGCCGCTCAACGCGACCCCGCTGGTCGCGGCCGCCGCCGCGGTGCCGCTCGGCCTGATCGCGACGCTGCCGGCGCTCGGCTGGCTGCTCTCGGCCGGGTCGGCGCTCCTGGTGTCGCAGGTCTACGACGCGGTCGACGGCGACCCCTGGCCCTGGCCGACGGTGCACGGCGTCGTGCTGCTGGCGCTGCTGTTCGCGACGGGGCTGCTGCCGCTGCCCTGGTCACGCTCCCCCGCCGACGCCGAGGAAGGGGGCGCCGAGGCGAGCGTCGGCGGCGGACGGACGCGGCGGTCGCGGGTGGCGAGGGTGCTGGGCGAGCTCGCCGTCCCGGTCGTGGCGACCGTCGCGACCGCGTTCCTGTTCGCCGTCTCGGTGCCGGACGACCTGCGGGCCGGCTGGGCGGTCGGGGCATCGGCCGTCGGGGTGGCGGGGATGGTCGCCCGGCGCCTTCCGCTGTTCCGCGTCCCGCCGGCCGAACCACCGGTGCCGGTCGGCGACCTGCCCGCGCTGCTCCGCACCGGACTCAGCCAGGTCGTGGCCGACTGGGGTCCGCCGCCGGCCGTCGAGCCGAGCGGGGTCGCGCCCTGGGTGCGCCGCTACGTGCCGTGGCTGGCCGCGTTCGTCGTGTTCTGGACCGCGATCTCGACCGTCGAGGCGTCGGTCGAGATCCATGCGCTACTGGTGCCGGTCGTCGGGGTGGCGATGGCGTTGCCGGCCGGGCTGGTCGACCGGAGCCCCCTCGTCGGCTGGCGCCTCGCCACCGTCCTCGGCGTCGTGCTGGCGCTGCTCGGCACACCGAGCGAGGGCGAGTACGACGGCGCCTGGCCGGTGATCTTCCAGTGGGTCTGGCTCGCGACGGTGTTCTTCGTCGCCGTCCGGTACGACCGGTGGACGACGGTCTGCGCGTGGGCGATCACCGTCGCCGCCATGCTCACCGGCACGGGCGACGACGCGGGTACGGCGGTGACGATGATCGTCGCGGCGACGGCGATCGTGGTCATCGGCGACCTCGTCCGCGCCCGCCGCACCGCGAGCCGCGACCTCGAGCGGCAGACCGAGCTCAGCGAACTGGAGAAGGCCCGCCGCACCGTCCTGGAGGAACGCAGCCGCATCGCCCGCGACCTCCACGACGTCGTCGCACACCACATGTCGATGGTCGTCGTCCAGGCCGAGACGGCGCCCTACCGCATCGACGGACTGTCCGACGACGCGCGCGCCGAGTTCACGTCCATCAGCGGGTCGGCCCGGCAGGCGCTGGACGAGATCCGCGGCCTGCTCGGCGTGCTGCGCGGGACGGACGAGACGGTCACGCTGGCGCCGCAGCCGGGTCTGGCCCAGCTCACCGACCTGGTCGACGGCGCCCGGCGGTCGGGCGTGGCGGTCGAGCTGACGACGGCCGGGGCTCCGGCGACGGAGGTCTCGGCCGCGGTGGGTCTGTCGGCATACCGGATCGTGCAGGAGTCGCTGGCCAACGCCGTCCGGCACGCGCCGGGCACCGAGGTCACGGTCGACGTGTCGTACACGGCACAGGCGGTCGAACTGCGGGTGCGCAACACGGCACCGGCCGTGGCTGTGGCGACGAGCAAGAGCGACGCCAGCGGGCACGGCTTGCCCGGCATGCGGGAACGGGCCGCCGTCGTGGATGGGACGTTGACGGCCGGGCCGACCGCGACCGGCGGGTTCGCCATCGCCGCGGTGCTGCCCTACCAGGCCGGAGCACCGGCCGCGCCCGGACTTCCGCACGACAGCGCGGCCGAGACCGAGGAGCCCACCGCATGACCACACGCGTGCTGATCGTGGACGACCAGGCGATGGTGCGGGAAGGGTTCGGGGCGCTGCTGGCGGCGCAGGACGACCTCGAGGTGGTCGGGAGCGCGGCCAACGGGGCCGAGGCGGTCGACGCGGTGTGGAGGAAGCAGCCGGACGTGGTGTTGATGGACGTGCGGATGCCGGTGCTGGACGGGCTGGAGGCGACCCGGCGCATCCTCAAGGCGCCCGGCGACCGGCACCCGCGCGTCATCATGCTCACCACGTTCGACCTCGACGACTATGTGTACGAGGCGCTGCGGGCCGGCGCCAGCGGCTTCCTGCTGAAGGACGCGCCGGCGGCCGACCTCGTGCACGCCGTCCGGGTGGTGGCCGCCGGGGACGCGCTGCTGGCGCCGTCGATCACCCGGACGCTGATCGCCGACTTCGCCCGCCGGCCGCAGCAGAACCGCCCCCGGCCGGACCAGCTCAGAGTGCTGACGCCGCGGGAGACCGAGGTGCTCAAGCTGATCGCCGCCGGCCGGTCGAACGGCGAGATCGCCGACACGCTCGTGCTCGCCGAGCAGACGGTGAAGACCCACGTCGGGCGGATCCTGATGAAGCTGGACCTGCGCGACCGCGCCCAGGCCGTCGTCATCGCCTACGAGACCGGGCTCGTGCAGCCGGGCGGCTGAAAGACCGATCCCTGCCTGATTCCGGGCAGAAAATTGGCAATCGCCGCGCCACGAAGGCATGGTGGGACGCGTGACCCACACCGCCGCGGATCTCGTCGAGCAGATCATCCGGACGACGGGGCTGCCGGCGGGCGAGGCGCGGCGGGTCGTCGCGGACGTCGCGGCGTACTTCTCCGAGCCGGTCGACGACTACGTGCGACGCCGCCACCAGGAGCTGCAGCTGCGCGGCGGCAAGAACGACGAGATCTTCGACCGGATCCGCGCCGAACTGGCGCACCGGCCGGTCCGCGCGCCGGACCTGTCCGCCCGGCAGCTCCGCCGCATCGTCTACGGCTGACACGGCCGACTGACGCGGCCGGCTGACGCGGCGGGCTGACGCCGTCCCCTGGTCGCCCAACGACCACCCGACTACACACGAACCCAACGAGAGGACACCCGGCATGTGCGGAATCGTCGGATACGTCGGCGCGAAGCCGGCCGCCCCCATCCTGGTCGACGGCCTGGCGCGGCTGGAGTACCGCGGCTACGACTCGGCGGGCGTCGCGGTCCTCGGGCCGAGCGAGATCCGGCTGCACCGCGACGCCGTCCGGGTGCGGGAGCTGGAGGCGAGCCTGCCGAAGCGGTTCGCCGGCAAGACCGGCATCGGCCACACCCGCTGGGCCACGCACGGCGTCCCGTCGCAGCGCAACGCCCACCCGCAGCTCAGCGCCGACGGCCGGGTCGCGGTCGTGCACAACGGCATCATCGACAACGCGTCCCAGCTGCGCGCCGAGCTGGCGGCCGACGGCGTCGAGCTGACCTCCGACACCGACACCGAGGTCCTCGCCCACCTGATCGCGCGAGCACACACGAGCGACACCACCACGCTCGAACAGGCCGTCCTCGCCACCCTCGACCGCATCGAGGGCACCTACGGCCTGGCCGTGCTCGACCGGGCCCACCCGGACCGCATCGTCGTCGCCCGCAACGGCAGCCCGATCATCCTCGGCATCGGCGACCGCGAGATGCACGTCGCCAGCGACACCGCCGCGCTCGTCCGCTACACCAAGCAGGTCGTCCACCTCGACGACGGCGAGCTCGCCACGCTCAAGGCCGACGGCTACCAGACGTTCACCCGCGACGCCCGCACGACGAAGACCGCGGTCACCGTCGACTGGGACACCTCCGACTACGGCAGCGACGGCCACGCGCACTTCATGCACAAGGAGATCGCCGAGCAGCCCGACTCCGTCCGCCGCGTCCTCAAGGGCCGGCTGGACGAGCGCTTCCACACGGTGCGACTCGGCGGCCTGGAGATGGACGCCCGCGAGCTGCGCGAGTTCCGCCGGGTGAAGATCCTCGGCTGCGGTTCGGCCTACTACGCCGGCCAGGCGGGCGCGCAGTTCATCGAGGAGGTCGCCCGCATCCCGGCCGACGCCGAGCCCGCGTCGGAGTTCCGCTACCGCAACCCCGTCATCGAGAAGGACACGCTCTACGTCGCGGTCAGCCAGTCCGGCGAGACGTACGACACGCTGGTCGCCGTCCAGGAGCTGAAGCGGAAGGGCGGCCGGGTGATCGGCCTGGTCAACGCGGTCGGCTCGAGCATCGCCCGCGAGTGCGACGGCGGCGTCTACCTGCACGCGGGCCCCGAGGTGGCGGTCGCGTCGACGAAGGCGCTGACGAACATGCTGGTCGGCTTCGCGCTGCTCGGCCTGCACCTGGGCCGCATCCGCGACGTCTCACCGGCGGACGGACGCCGGCTCATCACCGCGCTGCAGGCGCTGCCGGAGCAGATCGAGCGCATCCTCGCCGACGAGGACCACCTGGCCGCCGTCGCGAAGGACCTGGCGCAGGCCCCCAGCCTGTTCTTCGTCGGCCGGACGCGCGGCTTCCCGGTCGCCCGCGAGGGCGCGCAGAAGCTCAAGGAGATCTCCTACCGGCACGCCGAGGCCTACCAGACGTCCGAGCTCAAGCACGGCCCGCTCGCGCTGGTCGGCCCGGAGCTGCCGACGGTCGCGATCGTCCCCGACGACGAGCTGCTCGAGCGCAACCTCGGCGCGCTGCAGGAGATCACCGCGCGGTCCGGGCCGCTCGTCGTGGTGACGCACGACGGCGTCGACCTCGGCGTCGTGCCCGCGCACGTGATCGCGGTGCCGAAGAGCGAGCCGGAGCTGGACCCGCTGCTGCTGACGATCCCGCTCCAGCTGCTCGCCTACCACGCCGCCCTGACGCTCGGCCACGACGTCGACAAGCCCCGCAACCTCGCGAAGTCCGTCACCGTCGAGTGATCGGATCCAGAGCCACATGTTGATCTTGGAGTTGTTCGGCCATCTATGGGGCAAATCACCCTGTAATTGCCGAACAACTCCAAGATCAACTTCGAGGTGGGGGCGGGGTCAGCCCGCGACGTGGGGTGCGACCTCGGCGGCAATCAGCTCCAGGTGGTCGAGGTCGGAGAGGTCGAGGATCTGCAGGTAGATGCGGCCGCCGCCGAGCTCGCGGATGGCGTTGATGCCGTCGACGACCTCCTGCGGCGTGCCGGCCAGGCCGTGCTGACGGACCTCGGACGGGTCGCGCCCGATGGCCGCGGCGCGCCGGGCGAACTCGGCCTCGTCGGCCCCGACGCAGGCGACCAGGGCGACCGAGTAGACCAGCGAGTCGGGGTCGCGGCCGGCGTCCTCGCAGGCCTTGCGGACGACGCCGAACCGCTCGGCGATGTCGGACTTCGCCGGGAACGACGAGTTGTACTCGGCGGCGTACTTCGCGGCCAGCGCGGGCGTGCGGCGCGGGCCGTTGCCGCCGACGATGAGCGGGATCGGCTGCTGCACCGGCTTCGGCAGCCCCGGCGACTCACTGACGGTGTAGTGCGCGCCGTCGAACGAGAACGTCGACCCGTCCGGGGTGTTCCACAGCCCGGTGACGACGGCGAACTGCTCCTCGAGCAGCCCGAACCGCTTCTCGGGGAACGGGATGCCGTACGCCGCGTGCTCCTTCGCGTACCAGCCAGCGCCCAGCCCCAGCTCGACCCGTCCGCCGGACATCTGGTCGACCTGCGCGACCTGGATGGCCAGCACGCCCGGGTGCCGGAACGTCGCCGACGTGACCAGCGTGCCGAGCCGGATGCGCGACGTCTCGCGGGCCAGCCCCGCCAGGGTCGTCCACGCGTCGGTCGGGCCGGGCAACCCGCTGACGGAGCCCATCTTCAGGAAGTGGTCGGAACGGAAGAAGGCGTCGAAGCCCAGCCGTTCCGTGGCCTGCGCGACGGCGAGCAGGTCGTCGTAGCTCGCGCCCTGTTGGGGCTCGGTGAAGATCCGCAGCTGCATGGGTCCAGCTTTTCACGGGCCACCCGCAGCCTCAGAGCCAGCCCTTCCGCCGGAAGATGACGAACAGCGACGCGCAGACCATCGCCATGAGGAACACCGCGAACGGGTAGCCCAGCGACCAGTGCGTCTCGGGCATGTTGTCGAAGTTCATGCCGTAGATGGTCCCGACCAGGGTCGGCGCGAACAGGATGGCGGCCCAGGCGGAGATCTTCTTGAGCTCCTCGTTCTGCTCGAAGCTGGCCTCCGTCAGCGACTTCATCTCCTCGTTCTGCTGCTGCGTGACGAGCGTCGCGTTGACGGCGAGGATGTCGGACAGCACCTGCCGGAAGCCGTCGACCCGCTCAGTCACCTCGGTGGCGTGGTCGGCGACGTCGCGCAGGTAGCGCTGCAGCTCCTCGTCGGTCTCGTACTTCTCGAAGCCCGCCTCGAGACCGGACAGCATGCCGGCCAGCGGCCGCGTCGCCCGCTGGAACTCCAGCACCTCGCGGGACAGCTCGTAGATGCGCCGCGACACCTCGGGGTCGCGGCCGAACACCTGGACCTCGATCTCGTCGACGTCGTTGCTGACGCCGTTGACGACCGGGATGTAGCCGTCGACGACGGAGTCGAGGACGGCGTACAGGACGGACTCGGGGCCGAGCCGCAGCAGGTCGGGGTCGTCCTCCATGCGCCGCCGGACGCCGGAGAGGTCGGGCGCGGCGCCGTGCCGGACGGTGATGACGAAGCCGGGTCCGACGAACAGGTGCATCTCCGCGAAGTCGACCTCCTCGTCGGAGTCGATGTAGCGGGCCGCGCGCAGCACCACGAACAGCGTCTCGCCGTAACGCTCCAGCTTGGGCCGCTGATGCGCCTCCATGGCGTCCTCGACGGCCAGCGGGTGCAGGTCGAACTCGTCGGCCAGCGACAGCAGCTCGGCATCGCTCGGCTTGTACAGCCCGATCCACGCCATCGCCTCGGCGTCGGCGCGCAGCTGGCGGTACGTCTCGGCCAGCGAGCTGGGCGTGCTGATGCGCTTGCCGTCGCGATACAGCGCGGCGTCGACGATGCTCGACCGGCGCACGGTGGTCTCCGGCTCGTCGGCCGGACGGTCGGTCACGGTGTCGCCCCGGCCCTGACGGCGCAGAGCGGGACGGATGACACGCAAGGCACGCTGACGACGAGGCGGCATGGCGACGCTCCCATGGCGATGAGGCGGACGGTGACGGGTGTCGTGGGACGCAGGACCACCCGGCCGCCGGACATCAGCTGTCCTCGGCCTCGGTGTCCTGCGTCGCATGACTAGGAGGCTCACTGCGCATGGCAGCCTCACCTCCCGATACGTCGCCGCTGGTACGCCACCGTTCAGGATAGTCCACAGACGGCCGCCGCGGGTGATCAGCTCGCCGGATGCAGGATCGCGACGCACTCGACGTGGTGCGTCATCGGGAACAGGTCGAACGCGCGCAGACCGGTGAGGTGGTAGCCGTGGCCGGCGAACGTGGCGAGGTCGCGGGCCAGCGCGGCCGGATCGCAGGCGACGTACGCGACGACCCGCGGCCTGCGCTCGGCGATCCGCCGGACGACGGCGGCCTTGGCGCCCTCGCGCGGCGGGTCCAGCACGACGACGTCGACGGAGTCGGGCACGCCCGCCGGGCCGGTCCCGGCCAGTACCCGGTCGACCCGGCCGGTCAGCAGCCGCACCCACCCGACGTCGTGCAGGTTGCGCTTGGCGTCGCCGACGGCCTGCGGCGATCCCTCGACGCCCACCACCGAGCCGGACGGCCCGACCAGCGGCGCCAGCGCGCCGGCGAACAGACCGACGCCGCAGTAGAGGTCCAGCGCGGACTCGCCCGGCCGGGCCTCGACGCCCTCCAGCACGGCGCTCACCAGCGTCTCGGCCGCGCCCGGGTGGACCTGCCAGAACCCGCCGCCGCCGACCCGCCAGCGCCGTCCGGCCGCCTCCTCGACGACGTACCGGCGGCCCTCGACCACCTGGCCGTCGACCAGCAGCTGCCGCTCCCCCGTGTTCGCGGCGACCACCTCGACCGACGACGCGCCCGGCCACTCGCCGTCCTCGACGTGCGCCGCGCGGACCTCGGGGTGCGCGATGCGGCAGTGGTCGATCGGCACGACCTCGTGCGAGCGGTGCGCACGCAGCCCGGCCCGTCCACTCGCGTCGACGGCGTAGGTCACGCGGGTCCGCCAGCCCAGCCCGTCATCATCGCCGGCCGAGGTACGCATCTCAGCCGAGGCCGCAGATCGACTTGCCACGGCCTCGACGGTCACCTCGCGGCGCAGACCGGCCAGCCGCTCCAGCTGCTCGGAGACGACCGCGGCCTTCAGCGACCGCTGCGCGGGCAGCAGCACGTGCTGCCAGTCGCAGCCGCCGCACTTCCCGGGACCCGACCACGGGCAGGGCGGCTCGACCCGGGCCGGCGACGGTGTCAGCACGGCGACCGCGTCGGCGCGCCAGAACCGGTCCTCGGTGCCGCCCTCGGTGACCCTGATGCGCACCCGCTCGCCGGGCAGCGCGTGCCGGACGAAGACCGCGCGGCCCTCGTGCCGGGCCACGCAGACGCCGCCGTGCGCGACGGCGCCGACGTCGACCACGACCTCCGTGCCGGCGACCGACTCGCCGCGGACCGTGCGCGCCCGCCCGCTCAGCGCGGACCGCCCCGCCGCACGTCGCCGGGCGCCCGGCGGGCCGGCTTCGCCTTGGCCCGGGCCTTGGCCGCCGCCGCGGAGCGCAGCTGCCACGGCACGCTGGTGACCATGACGCCCGGCGTGAACAGCAGCCGGCCCTTGAGCCAGAAGACGCTCTGGTTGTGCAGGATCCGCTCCCACCAGCGACCGACCACGTACTCGGGCACGTACACCGTGACGATGTCGCGCGGGCTGGCCCGGCGGATCGCCCGGACGTACTCGACCACCGGCCGGGCGATCTCGCGGTACGGCGAGTCGAGCACCCGCAGCGGCACCGGGATGTCGTGCCGGTCCCACTCGTCGAGCAGCACGGCGGTCGCCTCACTGTCGACGTCGACGGTGATGGCCTCGAGGATGTCCGGCCGGGTGGCCCGCGCGTAGGCGATGGCCCGCACCGTCGGCTTGTGCAGCCGCGACACCAACACGACGGCGTGCACGCGGGACGGCAGCAGCGACTCGGCCGGCCAGTCCTCGACCTCCAGCTCGAGGGAGGTGGCGTCGTAGTGCCGGCGGATGCCGCGCATGACCAGGAACAGCAGCGGCATCATCGCGACGACGAGCCAGGCCCCGTGGGCGAACTTGGTGATCAGCACGACGACGAGCACGACGCCGGTCAGCATCGCGCCGGTGCCGTTGATGACGCGGGAGCGCAGGATCTGCCGTCGCTCCGGCCCGGTCGGCCCAGCCGCGAGCAGCCGGTTCCAGTGCCGCACCATCCCCGTCTGGCCGAACGTGAACGCCGTGAACACACCGACGATGTAGAGCTGGATCAGCCGGGTCACCGAGGCGTCGAACGCGACGATCAGCAGGCCGGCCAGCACCGCCAGCACCAGGATGCCGTTGCTGAACACCAGCCGGTCGCCGCGGGTGTGCAGCTGACGAGGCGCATAGCGGTACTGCGCGAGGATCGAGCCGAGCAGCGGGAACCCGTTGAACGCGGTGTTCGCGGCCAGGATCAGGATCAGCGCCGCGGCACCCTGGATGTAGTAGAAGGGGATCGTGTCGCCGCCGAACACCGCCGCGGCCAGCTGCGAGATGACGGTCGGCTGCGGCTGGGTGCAGTCGAACCCGACGAGGTCGCAGGAGTTCTCGACGTAGCGGACGTCGGCGATCACGGCCAGCGCGGTGATGCCGCTGAACATCGTGATGGACAGCGTGCCCATGATGGCCAGCGTCGCGGCGGCGTTCTTCGCCTTGGGCTTGCGGAACGCTGGCACGCCGTTGGCGATCGCCTCGACGCCGGTCAGCGCCGTACAACCGGATGCGAACGCGCGGAGCACCAGTAGCATCAGCGCGATACCGCCGAGGTCGGTCATCTCGGCGTGGACGTCGTACGAGGCCGACTCCGCGACCGGGTCCTCGCCGAACACCGTCTTGCCCAGGCCCCACGCGATCATCGCGCCGATGCCGACGATGAACAGGTACGTCGGGATGGCGAACGCGGTGCCGCTCTCGCGGATACCGCGCAGGTTCGCCGCCGCCAGCAGCACCACCAACCCGATGGCGATCGGCACCCGGTAGTCGTTCAGCTCCGGGACCGCCGAGATCAGGTTGTCCACGCCCGCCGAGACCGACACCGCCACCGTCAGGATGTAGTCGATGAGCAGGGCGCTCGCGACGATCAGCCCGGCCGTCGGGCCGAGGTTGGTGTTGGCGACCTCGAAGTCGCCGCCGCCGGACGGGTACGCGCGGACCAGCTGCCGGTACGACGCGACGACGGTGATCAGCAGCAGCACGACGACCGCGGCGACCCACGGGGTGTACGTCAGGTAGGCCAGGCCGCCCAGCGTCAGGATGACCAGGATCTCCTGCGTGGCGTACGTGACCGACGACAGCGGGTCGCTGGCGAAGACCGGCAGGGCCAGCCGCTTGGGTAGCAGCGTGTGCCCCATGCGGTCGCTGGGGAGCTTGCGACCGATGAGCAGCCGCTTGGACAGATCGCCGAGGCTCGGCACGATCGGCAATGGTATGCCTTCCGTAGCAGCCGTGTAACGTCGGCTGCGACACGGCGAGCCCAGCGCCGCCTGGACCCGGAGAGGACCACAGTGCACGTCGTCATCATGGGCTGCGGCAGGGTCGGCTCGACCGTCGCACACATCCTCGAGTCGCACGACCACACGGTCGCGATCGTCGACCAGAACCCCGAGGCGTTCCGGCGGCTGCAGCCCGGCTTCGAGGGCTCCACGGTGGCCGGGGTCGGGTTCGACCGCGACGTGCTCATCGAGGCCGGCATCGAGCGCGCCGACGCGTTCGTCGCCGTCAGCAGCGGCGACAACTCCAACATCCTCGCCGCCCGGGTGGCCCGCGAGACGTTCGGCGTCGACAACGTCGTGGCCCGCATCTACGACCCGGGCCGCGCCGAGGTCTACCAGCGGCTGGGCATCCCGACGGTGGCGACGGTGCGGTGGACGGCCGACCAGATCCTGCGCCGGCTGTTCCCCGAGGGCGCGCAGACCGAGTGGGTCGATCCCACGGGGACGGTCCAGCTGGCCGAGTTCCACGTCAGCAGCGGCTGGATCGGGCTCACCATCGACAGGCTGGAGGAGGCGTCCGGCGCCCGGGTCGCGTTCCTCACCCGCTACGGCGAAGGCGTCCTGCCCACCGCCTCCACCGTCCTCCAGGACGGCGACCTCGTGCACGTCCTCGTCAACACCGAACGCATCGCCTACGTCGCGCAGGCGCTGGCCAAGGACCCGGAGGTGGAGGTCTGATGCGCGTCGCCATCGCCGGCGCCGGCAACGTCGGCCGCTCGATCGCGTCGGAGCTGCTGGCCAACGGCCACGACGTGCTGCTCATCGACAAGGACACCAAGGCGATCAAGGCCGCCAGCGTGCCCGAGGCCGAGTGGCTGCTGGCCGACGCCTGCGAGCTGTCCATGCTCGAGGAGGCGGCGCTGGACCGCTGCAACGTCGTCATCGCCGCCACCGGCGACGACAAGGTCAACCTCGTCGTGTCGCTGCTGGCCAAGACGGAGTTCGGGGTGCCGCGCGTGGTGGCCCGGGTGAACCACCCGCGCAACGAGTGGATGTTCACCGAGTCCTGGGGCGTCGACGTGTCCGTCTCGACGCCGCGCATCATGAGCGCGCTGGTCGAGGAGGCCGTGAGCGTCGGCGACCTCGTCCGGCTGTTCAGCTTCCGGCAGGGCGAGGCGAACCTCGTCGAGCTGACGCTGCCGCCCGACTCCCCCATCGCCGGGACGGCGGTCGCGGACGTCGCCTGGCCGGTCGACACCTCGCTGGTCTCGATCATCCGCGGCAAGCACGTGCACAGCCCGCTGCCCGACCTGCCGCTGGAGGCCGGCGACGAGCTGCTGTTCGTCGCCGCGCCGGAGCGGGAGCAGCAGCTCGAGGACCTGCTCTCGCCGCACGCCAACTAGCGCGCGGCGCGGCTCAGCTGTCGACGGGGTCCGGGTCGGGCTTGACCGCCGGGGCCAGCCGCTCCTGGTGGGCGCGGTAGGCCGGCCGGATGATCAGCCAGGACAGGTACGCCACCAGCAGGAACAGCGGCCAGCTCATGACCAGCCGGGCGCCGGCCAGCCAGCCGATCTGCTCTTCGCCGGCGAGGTACAGCGGCACCTGCACCGCCAGCCGCAGCGCGAACATGCCCACCCACAGCAGGCTCGCCTGCGTGTAGGCGCGCAGCAGCGCGGGGTCCTTCCGCCAGGCCGTCCCCTGGCCGGTGACCAGCCCGACGAACACGCCGAGCAGCGGCCAGCGGACCACGATCGACACCAGGTACGCCAGCCCGTAGCCGACATTGATCAGCAGGCCGGGCAGGAACACGTCCTCGGCGCGCCCGGTGCGGTTGGCCATGAACGCGGCGAGGCCGACGCCGAGGAAGCCGGCGATGACGTTCTGCAGCGGCTCCTTGCGCAGCAACCGCACGACGCCGAGCACGAGGCCGGAGGCCAGTGCGACCCACAGCGACAGTGTGAGGTCGCGACCCGCCGCGGTGTAGACGACGGTGAAGAGCGCCAGCGGCAGCCCGGCGTCGAGCAGGGCCGCCGGGCCGAGGACGTCCTTCGGGCGGAACCGCTCGTCCGAGGCGATGGCCTGGACCCAGCTCGGCCGGCCGGCGGGCTCGGGGGCGCCGGGATCGCTCTGACTCATCTCACTCCATGCCTGCGGGCAGCAGCTCGTATCGCGGGTTGTACATGACCCTGCGGCCGTCGAGGGTGGCCACCCGTCCGGTCGCGACCAGCCGGCGTCCGCAGCTGATGCCGGCGATGCGCCGCCGGCCGAGCCAGACCAGTGTCACCGCACCGGATCCGTCGTACAAGTCGGCCTCGAGCGCCGGCGTGCCCACGCGCGGCTGCAGCGTGACCGACTGCAGCACGCCTCGGACGCGCGCCGTCGTGCGGTCCTCGACCCCGGCCAGCGGCTGACAGCCGGCCTCGCGCGCGTCGTCGCGCAGCTCCTCGGCCTCGACCTCCTCGTCGGAGGCGACCCAGCGGGTGATGGCACCCCAGAGCCCGCGCTTGCCCGTCTTCTCGTCCACGTCTTAAGACTAGTCCGCCCGGCAAACGCGCAGCTCAGGCCTGTACGGGCTCGGACGGGTCGACCGGGCGGTTGCCCGGCGGCGGGTTCAGCACGATGACGTCGCCCGGCGCCATCGGCGACTGCCCGCGGACGACCACGGTGTCCTTGACCAGCGCGACGAACCGCTGGAACGTGGCGGCGTCGTTGGTGGCCTTGCCGAGGAACGTCGCGCGCAGCATCCAGCGCGGCCCGTCGATGGCCGACACACGCGACGGCTGCAGCACCTGCTTGCCGTCGGGCGCCTGCACCGGGACGACCAGCCGCACCTCGGTGCCGAACGGCCCGGGCGCCTCGTCGGCCCGGCCGCCGCGGCGCTTGGCGTCCTGGGTGATCTGCAGCCGCGTCTGGCCCCACATGCCGGAGCTGCGCGGCGCGGCGACGGCGATCAGCTGCACCGCGGCGTCCTCGATGGCGAGGACGGCGCTGGTGGCGTTGCCGGTGCGCTGGTCGACCTGCAGCTGCAGCTTCATGCCGGGCGCGCCCTTGATCAGCAGGCCGCCGAGGTCGATGCGGCCCTTGCGGGCCTCGGCGAGGTCGACCTCGGACTCGTCGAGCGGGCCGTCGGTGCGGTCGCTCTTGGGCGACTCGCCGTCGTCCTCATCGGACGCGTCGCCGGACAGCGCCCCTGCCTCCGAACCGGACGCCGCCGAGGAGCCCTGCGTGGTCTCCTCGACCTCGGGCTCGTCCTCATCGCCGTCGCGGCGCCGCCGTCCCCACACCCTGACCGTCCCCTTCGTCTCATCGACTGCCGGCGGTGTCGCCGGCCTGGCTTGCCGTGCCCGTCGATCCGTAGCCGCCGTCGCCCCGCGCCGAGCCGGGCAGCCGCTCCACCTCGTGGAACCGGGCCTGCTCGACGCGCTGGAGCACCAGCTGAGCGATCCGGTCGCCGCGCGCGAACACCGCCGGTTCCCGCAGGTCGTGGTTGACCAGTACCACCTTGATCTCGCCCCGGTAGCCCGCGTCGACCGTTCCCGGCGTGTTGACGATGCTGACCCCGAGCCGGTGCGCGAGGCCCGATCGTGGGTGGACGAATGCAGCGTATCCCGCGGGCAGGGCGATCGCGATGCCCGTCCCCACCATGGCCCGCTCCCCCGGCGCGATGGTGACGTCGCTGGTCGTGACGAGGTCGGCGCCGGCGTCGCCGGGGTGCGCGTAGCCCGGCAGCGGCACGTCCGGGTCCAGCCGGGTGATCAGGACGTCGACCGGACGGGTCTCGTTCGTCACGGGTTCACCTCCGCGACCTTCGCGGCCGCCTGGGACAGCTCCGACGCGGCCACCGGGCGGCCGTGGTCGGTGAAATGGGTCGGCGGGACGACGACGAAGACGGCCGACGCGGTGACGCTGACCGGGCCGTCGGGCGCGTTCTCGCGGCCGACGGCGGACATGAAGATCTTGCGGCCCTCGCCGCGGTCGACCGCGGCGCCGATGTGCAGCGTCGTGCCGACCGGGACCGGACGGCGGTAGCTGGTCTCCAGGTGGCCGGTGACGGCCGGCTTGCCGATCAGCCAGATCAGCGAGCCGAGCACCTCGTCGAAGGCCAGCGACAGGATGCCGCCGTGCGCCAGCCCGGGCGCGCCCTGGTGGTCGTCGGTGACGGTGAACGTTCCGGCCACGGTGAGGCCCTCGCCCGCGACGACGGTGACGTGCAGCCCCGTCGGGTGGTCCGGGCCGCAGCCGACGCACATGCGGTAGTGCGAGGCGATGGTGCTGCCGGGCGCCGGCGCGTCGGGATGCCGCTGGATCTCGCCGGTGGGAGGCGGCTCCCCGTGCTGCCGTTCGGTCACGATCGACGACCCTACCCGCTCGGCTCCGGCGAACCGTGGCAGTCTGCAACAGTGACCCATTACCGCGAACGCCTGGTGGTGCCGGCTCGATGGTGGCTGCTGCTGGCCGGTCTGGCCGCGTCGGCGTGGCTGGTCTACCACCAGGCCTACGGCTGGGGAGTGTCGCTGCCGGTGGCCGGCGGGGTGTTCGCGCTCGGGGGGGTCGCGCTGCTCGCGTACGGCCGGCTGGCCATCGCCGTCGGGGCGGACGGTGTCAGCGTCGGGCGGGCCCGGCTGCCGCTGACGGCGCTCGGCTCGGCCGAGGCGCTCACCGGCGAGGACGCGCGTGAGGCCCGTGGCCCCGGCCTCGACCGCCGCGCCTATGTGGCGATCCGCGGGTACGTGCCGGGGGTCGTGCGTATCGGGGTCGACGACGCCGCCGACCCCACTCCTTACTGGCTGGTGTCGACGCGCCGCCCCGAGCGGCTCGTGGCCGAGCTCGAGGCGGCGCGTCAGACCGCCGGCCGGTGAGGGGTTCGGAGGGGCTCAGGCCGCGCAGTCGCGGCAGATGAGCATCCCGTCCTTCTCCTTCGCCAGCTGGCTGCGGTGGTGCACCAGGAAGCACTGCGAGCAGGTGAACTCGTCAGCCTGCCGCGGCAGCACTCGGACCGCCAGCTCCTCGTTCGACAGATCCGCTCCTGGGAGCTCCATGGACTCGTTCAGGTCGGACTCGTCGACGTCGACGATGCCGGACGACTTGTCCATACGCCGGTTCTTGAGTTCCTCCAGCGAGTCCTCGGACAGATCGTCGTCGGTCTTGCGTGGCGCGTCGTAGTCGGTTGCCATTGATCTATTCCCCCTCACTGGGCGCGTCGTGAATGACTGTGGCGGGGTCGGTTTGGACTCCGTGCCCCTCCGTAACGCACGACGGCCCGCGGTTGTGCCCGCTCCGAGCGGGAGATTCTGCCTGATGCGATACCCCGTTGGCACGCCACCCCACACTGTGGGAATTCGTGTCGTCCTTTGGACCGACCGTTCAGACCGTCCTCGGGGACGAGGGATGCCAGGATTCCAGGCGAGAGGCTGTCATCGGATCGTACGCACCGAGAGGACGCACATGCTCGAGCTCGACCGGCTGTCCCGCCGCTATGGCGACGTCGTGGCCCTCGACGATCTCTCGTTTACGGTCCGACCAGGGCAGATGTACGGATTCGTCGGCACCAACGGCGCCGGCAAGACCACCGCCATGCGCATCGTCCTGGGGGTTCTCGAACCCGACAGCGGCGAGGTCCGGTGGAACGGTACGCCCCTCGATCAGGGCATCCGGCGTGAGTTCGGTTACATGCCGGAAGAGCGCGGTTTGTACCCGAAGATGCAGGTACACGAGCATCTGGTGTATCTCGCCCGGCTGCACGGTGTGTCAGGCATCACAGCCGCGAAGGCCGCATCGGACCTGCTGGAGGCGCTCGCTCTGAGCGAACGTGCCTCAGATCGGGTCGAATCGCTCTCACTCGGGAACCAGCAGCGGGTCCAGCTGGCCGCCGCGCTCGTGCACGAGCCCACCGTCATGGTCCTCGACGAGCCGTTCAGCGGCCTCGACCCGATGGGCGTCGACTCCATGGCCGCCGTGCTGCGCGCCCGGGTCGACGCCGGCGCCTCCGTCGTCTTCTCCAGCCACCAGCTCGAGCTGGTCGAACGTCTCTGCGACGCCGTCGGCATCATCCGGGCCGGGCGGCTGGTCGCCGACGGCAGCGTCGACGACCTGCGCGGGACCGCCGCGCGCCGCTACCGGCTCGACGTCGGCGCGCAGCCCGGCTGGACGGCGTCGCTGACGGCCGCGGTGCCCGGCCTGACCCTCGTCGACGACGGCGACCGGTCCGCCGTGGTCGAGCTGCCACCGTCCGCCGACGACCAGACCCTGCTCGACGCCGCCCGCGCCCTGGGCCCGGTCCACCAGTTCACGCCGGTGCGCCCGACGCTCGCCGAGCTGTTCCGTTCCGTCGTCGCCGACCCTCCGGCCGAGCCGCCGGTGCCGCCGTCCGTGCCGCCGTCCGGACCCGAGAAGGTCGAGGCCGCCTGATGCGCGCACTGTCGTTCCGCGAGGCCGCCACGCTGGTCGCCCGGCGTGAGTTCGGGCAGCGCATCCGCGAGCGGTCGTTCTTCATCTCGCTGCTCATCACGCTCGGCATCATCGCCGTGGTCGTCCTGCTGCCGCGGTTCACCGACTTCGGCACCGGCAGCTACGACGTCGCGCTGGTCGGCGAGCCGGCCGGCCTGCAGGATGCCGTCTCGCGTCAGGCCGAGATCTCCGACGTCGAGGTGAGCTTCCGGTCGGTGTCCGACGCGTCCGAGGCCGAGCAGGCCGTCCGTGACGGTGACATCGACGCCTACGTCGACGGTGACAACGTCGTCGTCGACCAGTCGCTCGACAGCTCGCTGCGCGCCGTCCTCGACAACGCGTACAGCCAGGTCGAGGGCGCGCGGGCGCTGGAGTCGGCCGGCATCGACCCTGCCGAGGTGTCCGCCGCCCTGACGTCGGCGACCCTCGAGACGGTGACGCTCGACCCCGACGCCGACGAGCGCGAGGCCCGCGGCGTCATCGCCTTCTTCGGGACCATCGTGCTGTTCGGCCAGCTCATCACCTACTCCATGTGGGTCGCCATGGGCGTCGTCGAAGAGAAGTCCAGCCGCGTCGTCGAGGTCATCCTCGCGACGATCCCTGCGCGGGCGCTGCTGGCCGGCAAGATCATCGGCATCGGGCTGCTCGGGCTGGTCCAGCTGGCCCTGATCGGCGGGCTGGGGCTGGGGCTCGCGTCCGCACTGGGCGCGGTGGACCTCAGCGGGCCGATGATCACGCCCGTCCTGACCGCCCTCGGCTGGTTCGTCCTCGGCTTCGCCGCGTACGCCTCCCTGTCCGCGGCCGCGGCCGCCCGCATCTCGCGGCAGGAGGACCTGCAGAACGTCACCACGCCGGTGAACACGCTGATGATGGTGTCGTACTTCGGCGCGTTCTACGTGTTCCTGAACCAGGACGCTCCGGCCGCGGCAGTATTGAGCGTGGTGCCGCCGTTCAGCGCGCTGATCATGCCGTTGCGGATGGCTCGCGGCGACGCGGCCGCCTGGGAGATCGGGCTGGCGCTGGGCCTGATGGTCGGGCTGATCGCGATCCTGGTGGTGCTGGCGGCGCGGGTGTACGAAGGGGCGGTGCTCCGGATGGGCGCCAAGGTGTCACTGAAGGACGCCTGGGCCGCCCGCCGCCGGGCTGGTGCTTGACCGTTGGCCGTGGGTTTGCCGAGTTGGCCGTCGCCCCTGCCGCCCGTTCTTGGGCCGCAGGGGGACGGGGAAGAACTGGGCACGCCTCGATCTCGGTAGGCCGGTGGATGCTCAGGGAACCGGCGGATGCTCGAATTTCCGGCGAGTGCGGGCCAGATCCGGGCAGCACGCGTCGGAATTTCGAGTACCAGCCCGTTTCACCAGCACGACCCCCGATAGCGCCTGTTGCGGAATGGCGTGCGGTGCGGGCGTTGCCGATGAATCTTCGGCGGCCGCCGTTCTCGCCGCGACCCTCGATCGCCTTGGCTAGCCAGGCCGGCGGCGCGTGATGTGGGCAGGAAGATCTCCGGCTCCGGCGCGACGACAGCCGAAAGCGCAGCAGGCTCGATAGGTGGTTGGATCATTGATGATCATGGGGGCGGCGGTCAGTCGTGGTCGGCGCCGAGGCGTTCGAGGAGGGCGGTCAGTTCGGCGGCCACACCGGGCGTCGCCGCCATCGCGAGGTCGTTGCCCGCAGGGGCGCCGTGCAGCCCACCGACCACGGCGCCGGCCTCGGCGGCGATGAGGCCGCCGGCGGCGAGGTCCCAGGGGTTGAGGCCGCGTTCGTAGTAGGCGTCCAGCCGGCCCGACGCCACGGCACACAGGTCCAGTGCCGCCGCGCCCGCCCGGCGGATGTCGCGGACGATCGGCACGATCTCCAGCAGCACGGCCGCCTGCCGCGACCGCCGCGCCGCGTCGTAGCCGAAACCGGTCCCGACCAGCGCCAACGACAGCGACGTACAGGCCGACACCCGCACCGGGCGCCCGTCCAGCAGCGCCCCGCCGCCGAGCACCGCCGTCCACGTCTCGCCGCTCGCCGGGTTGTGCACCACACCCGCCCGCACGACGCCGTCGACCTGGGCGGCGATGGAGACGGCGTACTGCGGGATGCCGTACAGGTAGTTGACGGTGCCGTCGATCGGGTCGACCACCCAGTCGACGCCGGTCGAGCCGAGCACGACGCCGTCCTCCTCGCCGACGAAGCCGTCGTCGGGGCGGGCGGCGAACAGGCGGGACCGGATCAGCGCCTCGGCGGCGGTGTCGGACTCGGTGACGACGTCGGTGGGCGTCGACTTGGTGCCGGCGACGGCCATCCGCTCCACCGCCTCGCGCCGGTCCCGGACCAGGTCACCGGCCTCGCGGGCGGTCTTCTCGGCCAGGGTGAGCAGGTCGGCGGGGTCGGCCGTCACGGCGAATCCTCCAGGAGCGGTCACGGGTACGGGGGCGAGTCGACGCCGCACAGGGCGGGGAGATCCTCACGCAGGTTGGGGCAGCAGCCGGCCGGCGCGACGTCGGCGGCGGGGCCGGGGGCGCCGATGCTGGCCCGCACCACGGACTCGCCGCGCTCGACGGCGGACCGCTCGAGCAGCAGGTCGATGACGGTGTCGACGAAGTCGGGGTGCGTCCCGGCGGTGGCCGCCCGAGCCGCCGCGATGCCCAGCTCCTTCGCCGTCGCCAGCGCCTCGGTGTCGAGGTCGTACGCGACCTCCATGTGGTCGGACAGGAACCCGATCGGCGCCAGCACCACCGACTCCACCCCCTGCGACGCCAGCGCGGCGAGGTGGTCGTTGACGTCCGGCTCCAGCCACGGCATCGACGGCGGGCCGCTGCGCGAGCAGTAGACGATGTCGTGCGCCCGGGCGACGCCGGTCCGCGCCGCGACCTGCTCGCTGACGGCGGCGGCGACGGCCTGGTGCTGGGCGACGTACGCGCCACCGGTCGGGCCGGAGGTGTCGGCCATGGCGTTCGGGATGGAGTGCGTGACGTAGACGATCCGCGCGGCGTCGGCGACGTCACGCGGGAGGTCGCCCAGCGCACCCACCACGCCGTCGGCGTTGGCCGTCACGAAGCCGGGGTGGTCGAACGAGTGCCGCAGCCGGTCGATGCGCGGCGCGCCCGGCCCGACCTTCTCGACGGCGCGCCACAGGTCCTCGCGGTACTGCCGGCAGCCGGAGTACGAGTCGTAGGCGCTGGTGACGAACGCGGCGACCCGCTGGACGCCGTCGTCGCGCATGCGCGCCAGCTCGTCGGCCAGATAGGGGTCCCAGTTGCGGTTGCCCCAGTAGACCGGCAGCGAGATCTTCCGCTCGGCCAGCTCGTGCTCGAGGTTCGCGATCAGCGCGCGGTTCTGGTCGTTGATGGGGCTGCGCCCGCCGAACAGGCGGTAGTGCTCGCCGACCTCTTCCAGCCGCTCGCTGGGGATGCCCCGGCCGCGGGTGACGTTCTCGAGGAACGGGATGACGTCGTCCTGTCCCTCCGGACCGCCGAAGGAGACGACCAGGAGAGCGTCGTAGGGATCGGTGATGCTCACACGTGAGAGCCTAACGCCCATGCTTTGGCAGAACTGGGCGCGGACTGTCCAGGCGCGCCCGGTCCGGGTCGAGCGGCCGGCGAGCGCCGACGAGGCCGCCGCCGTGCTCGTCGCGGCCGCCCGCGACGGTCTGCGAGTCAAGCCGGTCGGCGCCGGGCACAGCTTCACCACGATCGCGGCGACGGACGGCGTCCAGGTGCGGCTGGACGGGCTCAGCGGCCTGCTCGCGCTCGACACGACCGCGCACACCGCCACCGTCGGCGCCGGCACCCGGTTGCACGAGCTCAACGCCCTGCTCACGGAGCGCGGCTACGGGCTGACGAACATGGGCGACATCGCCGTCCAGACGGTGTCCGGGGCCGTCGCGACCGGCACGCACGGCAGCGGCCGGGCCAGCGCGTCGCTGTCGGAGCAGGTGGTGGCGCTGGAGATCGCGCTGCCCGACGGCTCGGTGCGGCGGGTGTCGGCGTCCGATGATGCCGACCTGTTTCAGGCCGCGCGGCTGGGCCTCGGCGCCCTGGGGATCGTGACCACTGTCACCTTCCGGGTCGAGCCGGCCTTCACGCTGCGCTCGACGGTGGAGCGGACGACGCTGGACGCCGTCGTCGAGCGGTTCGGCGACCTCGAGGCCGAGGACCACTGCGACCTGTACTGGCTGCCGTTCACCAACGCCGTCCAGCTCACCGTCAACCGCCGCACCGGCGAGCCGGCCGCGCCGCCGAACCCGGTCGCCGCCTGGTGGTCCGGCGACGTCGTCGAGAACGCCGGGCTGGCGGTCGTCCAGCGGCTGACCAGGGCCGCGCCCAAGACCACCCCGGCCGTCAACGCCGTCGCCGCCCGGCTGATCGGCGGCCGCACGTTCGTCGACGCCGCGCCGAAGGTGTTCACCACGACGCGGCGGGTGCGGTTCCACGAGATGGAGTACGCGCTGCCCCGGTCCGCCGCGACCGGCGCGCTCCAGGCGCTGCGGGACCTGACGGCGCGCGGGCCGTGGCGCGTCGCGTTCCCCGTCGAGGTCCGCCTCGCCCCCGCCGATGACGTCTGGCTCTCCCCCGCCCACGGCCGCGACACCGTCTACGTCGCGACCCACGCCTACCCCCGCACCGACTACACCGGGTGGTTCTCCGCCGTCGAGCGCCTGTGGACGGAGTACGGTGGGCGGCCGCATTGGGGAAAGCTCCATACCCGCGATTCGGGGTATCTTCACGATCAATACCAGCGAATGGGGTCCTTCCGGGCGGTCCGCGACCGGGTCGACCCCGAGAGGATCATGGCCAACGAGTACCTCGAGCAGGTCCTGGACGAATAAAACTGCTCGTCAGACCCGCCGATACGGCGGCGTGGCGGCTTGGTCGGACCCTGTCCCGCGGGTGACGATGGTGGCAGTCGTTGTTGGGAGGTGAGGATGTGCGCGAGCTCCGGCTGATCGCGGTCAGCGAGGACGGCGCCCATCTGATCCTCTCCGGCCGCGACGGTGAACAGCTGGCGTTGCGGGTGGACGACCGCCTGCTCGCCGCGATCCGAGGCGACCGAGCGAGGTTGGGACAGTTGGATATCCGGCTCGAAAGCCAGCTACGTCCACGCGACATCCAGGCACGCATCCGGGCCGGCGAGTCCGTCGACTCCGTGGCCGCGGTGGCGGGGATGCCACGCGAGAAGGTCGAGCGCTTCGCCGGCCCCGTCCTCGCCGAGCGCGAGCACATCGCCGGCCGGGCCCGGCAGGCGACGGTGCGCCGGCTGGGCGGCGACGGCCCGCCGCAGACCCTCGAGGCCGCCGCGGGCGCGACCGCCAAGACGCACGGCGCCGACCCCGACCTCGTCGAGTGGGACGCGTGGCGGCGCGAGGACGGACGCTGGCTGGTCAGGTTCGCCTGGGCCGGCGAGGAGGAGGACTCCGCCCTCTTCTCGTTCGACCCGTCCGGCCGCACCGTCATCCCCGAGGACGACAACGCCCGCTCCATCGCCGGCGTGCTGCCCGCCGAGGCGCCCGCCGACCCCGAGCCCGACGTGCCGGCCGGCCCGGCCCGGCTGTCCGTCGTCGGGTCCGACCCGCGCCCGGCCGCCGCGTCCCCGTCCGCCGATGACGAGGGCCCCGACCTGCCCGCGTTCCTCAAGCCGGCCGGGGTGGGCGTCGGCCCGGTGCGCGGCCTGGTCCGCGACCTCGACCACGACGACCCCGCCGAGCAGGACGACGACGAGTTCGAGAACACCACACCGATCCCGGCCGCCCGTCGCAACCGGCGCACCAGCCGGACCGGCCGCGAGCGCCGCCGCCGCGAGCCCGACCTGTTCCACGAGCACGCCCCGGAGCCGGCCGAGCCGCCCGCCGACGCTGACGACGATGCGGTCACCAGCGAGCGGCTGCGGCTCAGCGACATCGCCCAGCACGTCGAGGCCGAGGACGAGGCGGCCGAGGCCGACCTCGCACCCACGGCCGACGAGCCGGCCCCGCCCGCCCGCAAGACCAGTTCGTCGCGCAAGGGCCGCCCGAGCGTCCCCAGCTGGGACGAGATCATGTTCGGCCGCCGCAAGAACGACTGACGCTCCGGCCTTACCAGCGGCCCGCCCCGTCCACCTGACGCGGCGGGCCGCCTCGCGTTCCCCTACCGCACTTCCCCCGCCGCGCCCCGCCCGGACCCACCCCAAGTTGATCTTGGAGTTCTTCGGGGATCAATCCGGCATCTCGGGCCGCAATTGCCGAACTACTCCAAGATCAACTTGGGGTGGGTGTGGGGTTCATCCAAAGTTCCATTCGCCGCAAATGGGGCGACTTGGACAAGGAGCATCGAACCACTTGAATGACATTGGCCTATACCTCTGTCCAAGGACTCGATGCCAATGTCGAGCACCACAGCACGACGTCGATGGCTGACGTCGTTGTCCACGCTGACGGCGTCCGCAGTCGCCGTCGGCCTGCTGAGCACCGTGCCCGCAGCCAACGCCGCGGAGGGCGACGGCCCGCCGCTGACCGACGACGCGATCGAGCTGGTCGACCGTACCGAGCAGATCGGCCCCGGCATCACGCTGCGCGAGCTGACCTCCGTCACCCCGACCGGGTGGTACGACCAGCACATTCTCACCGCCGATCTCGCCAACCCGGCCGTCACCAGCGACCTCATCTCCGGCGAGTACGTGGCCGAGCGGGCGCCGACGTCGGTGCTGGTGAACGACGCGGACGCGGTCGCCGGCGTCAACGGCGACTTCTTCGACATCAACAACTCCGGCGCCCCGCTCGGCGCGGAGGTGCGCGACGGCGAGCTGCTGAAGTCCTCCGACTACGGCAACTGGACCCACGTCGGCGTCGGCATGGACGGCATCGGCCGCGCGGTCGACATGACGCTGGACGCGACGGCGACGCTGGCCGGCACCGCCCGCCCCGTGGCGTCGCTGAACGCGTCGAACATGCTGTCCGGCTCGCCGCGCGACGCGATCATCGCCTACACGTCGGCGTGGGGCACCTACCGCCGCTCGATCGGCGTCAACGGCGCCACCGACGTCGCGTCCGTGCTGGTGCAGGACGACCGCGTCGTCACCGTCGACCCGAGCACGGCCGGCGAGGGGGCGATCCCCGGCGGCGCGTTCGTGCTGGTCGGGCGCGAGGCCGGCGCGGCCGCCATCCGCGCGCTGCGGCCGGGCGACGCCGTCACATTGGCCTATGAGCTCAGCGACGAGATCGCCCAGCAGATGCGCTTCGTCGTCGGCTCCAACCGCGAGCTGGTCCGCGACGGCGTCGCCCGGCCCGACTCCGAACTCGACAACGACGTCCACCCGCGCACCGTCATCGGGTTCAAGGACGACGGCCAGACGATGCTGCTGGTCACCAACGACGGCCGGCAGCCGCCCGTCACCGGCATGACGATGCGCGAGCTGGCCCGGTTCATGGTCCGGCTGGGCGCCGAGACGGCCTGGAACCTCGACGGCGGCGGCTCGACGTCGATGGTGGCGGCCCCGCTCGGCGAGGAGACGGCGACCGTCCGCAACAGCCCGTCCGACGGCGCCGAGCGGCCCGACCCCAACGGCGTCGGCCTGTTCGTCGCGCCGGGCAACGGCCGGCCCAAGCAGCTGGTCATCACGCCCGGCGAGGAGGAGGCGCGGGCCTTCCCCGGCCTGCACCGCACTCTGACGGCCAAGGCGGTCGACAACCACCTCACGCCGGTCGACCTCGACCCGGCGGCGGTTCGCTGGCGCAGCAGCGGCGGCACGTTCGACGGCTCCGTCCTGGCGGTGCCGGAGGGCCGGCGCGGCCGCGTCGTCGTCCACGCGACGTCCGGCGCGGCGCAGGGCGTGCGCAGTGTGGAGATCCTCGGCGAGCTGAACTCGCTGGAGCTGTCCACCAGCCGGGTCTCGATCGGCGACCCGGTCCCGCAGAACGCCGTCCAGGTCGCCGTCACCGGCCGCGACGCCCAGGGCTACGCCGCGCCCGTCGAGCTGGTCGACCTCGACCTCAGCTACGACGCGTCGGTCATCGACGTGGCGGCGTCGGGCAGCGGCCTGAAGATCACGCCGCTGGCCGCCGGCGGGACCGTCCTCGAGCTGAGCGTCGCCGGCCAGACCCTGAAGCTGCCGGTGACCGTCGGCGTCCAGACCGTCCAGGTGTACGACTTCCAGGACGACTACGCCGCCAACGGCCGCTGGACCCGCAACGGCACCGCGGGCGTCCGGATGGACATCCTGGACGACCCGGAGGGCATCCGGCTGGAGTTCGGCGCGGCCCGCAACAAGGGCATCACCGCCGCCAGCAACCCGAACCGGTGGGTCGAGATCCCGGGCCAGCCGCTGCGCGTCCGGCTGAAGATCAAGTCCGACGTGTTCGTCCCGAGCGGCCTCACCTACGCCGGCTTCTGGGACGCCCAGGGCACCTCCGTCGGCGTCTACGGCACCGGGCTGCAGCCGTCGGACGAGTGGCAGTACGCGACGTTCGTCATCCCGTCGACGGCGGTGTTCCCGATCCGGTTCAACTCGTTCCAGGGCATCAACACCGCCGTGGACCAGCAGGTGCCGGGCCGGTTCGTCATCGGCGGCCTGGAGGCGGACATCCCGTCGCAGATCGACCTGCCCGAGCAGGCGCCGCTGCGCGCCGACCCGCTGATCTCCGCCGACGGCCAGCCGCAGCAGGGCGCCGACTGGACCTTCGCCACGCTGTCCGACGTCCAGTTCACCGCGTCGGCGCCGGACCTCACCCAGGTCGCCGTCGCCGCGCTGAACCGCATCCGCGCCGAGGAGCCCGACCTCGTCGTGCTCAACGGCGACATCGTCGACCGAGGCCTGCCCGAGGACATCGCGCTGGCCCGGGAGACGCTCGAGGAGGGCGGCTGCGATCTCATCGCCGCCGGCGCCGAGCCGGACGACGACCCCGGCACGGTCCCCTGCTATTACGTGCCGGGCAACCACGAGTCGTACGGCGTCAACAACACCCAGGGGACGCTGGCCGCGTGGGAGGCCGAGTTCGGCCAGCCGTACCGGACCTTCGACCACAAGGGCACCCGGTTCATCCTGCTGAACAGCGCGCTCGGCAGCCTGCGCGGCTCGGACTGGGACCAGTTGCCGATGCTCCAGGAGGCGCTGGCGACCGCGGCCGACGACGACTCCGTCAGCAACGTCATGGTCTTCGCCCACCACCCGGTCGACGATCCGGCGGAGACGAACTCCAGCCAGCTCGGCGACCGCATGGAGGTGCAGCTGGTCGAGCGGCTGCTGGCCGACTTCCGCACCGAGGCCAACAAGGGCGCGGCGATGGTCGGCTCGCACGCCCAGATCGTCGACGTCCAGCGGCAGGAGGGCGTCCAGTACGTCGTCCACCCGTCGTCGGGCAAGGCGCCCTACGGCACCCCGGACCGCGGCGGCTTCACCGGCTGGGTCGAGTGGAGCGTCGACGGGGACGACTCCGGCGCACAGCAGTGGCTCAGCGCCGACGTCCGGGCGTTCGCGCAGGAGGTCGTCGTCGAGGCGCCGGAGACGGTCGAGGTCGGCCGCGCGGTGACCGTCGGCGGGCACGTCGTCCAGCCGTCCGGCGTCCTGCCGGGCAGCCGGGTGGTGCCGCTGGCCTACCCGATGTCGGTGCACTGGTCCGGCGACGACGGCCTGGCCATCGGCTCCGGCGCGGCGGCGATCAGCCGGGCGAGGGCCGAGGGCAAGGTCGCGATCCTGGACCCGGTGACGCGGCAGCTGACCGGCCTGCGCACCGGCGAGGTGACGCTCGAGGTCACCAACGACTCGATGCGCGCCTACACCGGCGACGAGTCGATGGCCCCGGTCACCGGGCGGACGACGGTCCGGGTCGTGGCCGCTGCCGGTCCGGGTGCACGGGTCGATGCGGCGGCGCCGGTGTTCACTGCGGTGGCGGCCGACGCGGCCGGCACCGTCCAGCCGGTGACGCTGACGAACAGCGGCGACCGGCCGCTGGTGGTCTCCGGGCTGTCGGTGACGGCGGACGAGTTCGCGCTCGCCGGTCCGTCGGCGTGCACGGCGGCGCCGGTCCAGCCGGGCGCGTCGTGCGAGGTGCCGGTCCGGTTCACCCCGTCGGCCGCCGGTGAGACGGCGACCGCGGACCTGGTGGTCGAGACGAACGCCCCCGGCGACGCCGTCGAGGTCGCCCTGACCGGTGCGGGCGCCGCACCGGCCGCGGCGGACGGCGACGCACCCGGCCAGGACTGACGGGCGGGGGCCGGGCGGGCGGGTTCGCCCGCCCGGCCCCGTCCGTTCGAGTTGCTGGGGTGGGCGCTGAGCTGGGGGAACGAAGAAATCTGAGAAAAGTCTCATTCGGGTGTATCTGAGCGGCCCGAGCGTGCTCTGTATCTGTGAACGCCGACTTGGCCACCAGGTGGCGTTCCGCGGACCAGGGACCTCCGGCCGTGTCGTGCACACCGAGGGGAGGCGGCCATGACACCAGCACAGCGTCTGGCCCTCCCCGACCAGCCCGTGCGCGACGGCCTCGCTCCCCTGGAACCGTGGCGGGCTCTTTCGAGAAACCGCGTCGTCGAGATCCTCGCAGCCAGGCGACGCAGGCGTCCACGACGTCTGCTCGTACAACGTCTGTGAAGCCGGGGGGCTGCTGCGATGATCGGCACAACGGGGGGTGACGGGTACGTGGGCAGGGCGTGGTTCGCCGCGCCCGGGGGCACGTGCCCGTCACTGACGGCGATCTACCTGCATCTATACTCTGGGCGGTGGCCGATCTGTCCGTCAGCGAACTGGTCGAGGCGGCGTCCGGGGGCGACCAACTCGCCTGGGACCGCCTGGTCGACGACCACGCGTCGCTGGTCTGGGCGGTCGTCCGGAGTCACCGGCTCTACGGCGGCGACGCCGAGGACGCGTTCCAGAGCACGTGGCTGCGACTGGTCGAGAACCTGGGCCGGCTGGCCCAGCCCGAGCGGCTGCCGGCCTGGCTGGTCACCACGGCGCGCCGCGAGTGCCTGCGGCTGCTGCGCCGGGGCGGCGCCGAACTGCCGGACCTCCACATCGCCGACCGCGCCGATGACGCCGCTGCCCCAGATCCCGGCCCGGTCGAAGCGCTGCTGGCCCGCGAAGAGCAGGTCGCGGTGCTGCACGCGTTCCAGCGGCTGCGGCCGCGTTGCCAAGACCTGCTGCGGCTCACGGTGGCCGCTGCCGACCCGCGCTACGCCGACGTCGCGGCCGAGCTCGACATGCCGGTCGGCAGCGTCGGGCCGACCCGGCAGCGCTGCATCGAGCACCTGCGCCGGCTCCTCCACGACGGCGACACCAGCGACAACACCAGCGACAACACCAGCGACGGCACCACCAGCGCGGCGGACACCGCCCGCGACACGGACGACACCGGCCCGGCCCGCGCCCACCCGCGCACGGGCCGGCGCTGAAGGGGGCATCCATGGCTGACGACGACCACCTGGTCGACCAGCTCCGCGAGGTCATCGAGGCGACCGACCCGCCGCCGCGCCGGCTGGTCGACGTCGCCAAGGCGAGCCTGGCGTGGCGGACGGTCGACGCCGAGCTGGCCGACCTCATCGCCGACTCCAGCACCGAGCCGGCCGCCGCCGTCCGGTCCGCCACCGAGGCGCCCCGGCTGCTGACGTTCACCGCCGGCGACACCATCGTGGTCCTCGAGGTCACCCGCGACGCCGGCGCGCACCGCGTCATGGGCCAGATCGTCGCGCCGGCGCCGGCCACCATCGAGGTGCGCCACGCCGACGGCGTCGTCACCGTGGCTACCGACGCCGACGGCCGGTTCCGCGCCGCGCCGGTCGCCGCCGGCCCCATCTCGGTCAGCTGCCGGTTCGACGACGACGCCCGCCCGCCGGTCGTCACCAGCTGGGTCAGCATCTGAATGAGCGAGGCCGAACGGGTCACCACCGGTCAGTCCGGCGCCAGCATCGTCCGGGTGGCCGGCACGTACCGCAAGGAGTCACTCACCGACGATCTGCTCGGCGAGGCCGCCCGGCTCACCTGGCTGCGCGCGCAGGGCATCCCGGCCGCCGAGGTGCTCGAGTGCGGTCCCGGCCTGCTGGTCACGGCCGAGGTGCCGGGCCGCCCCGCCGACGACGACTGGCCACTGGCGCTGCGCGGCCACGTCGTCGACGCGCTGGCCGAGCTGACGCGCGCGCTGCACTCCCTGCCGGTCGCGGACTGCCCGTTCGACCGCCGCCTGGCGGTGACGATGCCCGCGGCGCTGGCCGCCGACGTCGACCTGGACGATCTCGACGACGACCGCCGCGGCTGGACCCGCGACCGGCTGATCGCCGAGCTGCTGGCCACCCGGCCGGCCGGCGAGGACGTGGTGGTCTGCCACGGCGACCTCACCACCCAGAACGTGCTGATCGACCCCGAGACACTGACGGTGTCGGGGCTCGTCGACGCCGGGCGGCTGGGCGTCGCCGACCGCTGGCTCGACCTCGCCGTCGCCAATCGCGAGCTCGCCGACGGCCTCGGCGACGACGCCGCCGCCCGCTACCTGACCGGCTGCGGCGTCGAGCCCGACCCGGCCAAGCAGGCCTTCTACCGGCTGCTCGACGAGTTCTTCTGAGCGTTCACGAGGCGGCGAACGGGAGCGGCTCGGCGCCGGACTCGGCCACCCGTGCGCTGACGGCCGTCATGCGGCGCCGGTGGTGGTGCCGGCACAGCACCTCGTAGCCGACCACCCCCGCGCCGTCGGTGTCGCCGACGACCACCTGCTCGCCCTCCGTCACCATGACGCCGCCGACCGTGCGGGCGTTGTGGGTGGCCCGGCGGCCGCACCAGCACAGCGCCTCGACCTGCAGCGTCTCGACGCGGTCGGCCAGCTCGACCAGCCGGGCCGAGCCCGGGAACAGCCGGGTGCGGAAGTCGGTGAGGATGCCGAACGCGTACACCGGGACGTCCAGCTCGTCGGCCATGCGGCCGAGGTCGTCGACCTGCTCGGACGTGTAGAACTGCGCCTCGTCGGCGATGACGTAGTCGATGCGGGCCCCGGCCGTCAGCCGGGCCGCCACCAGCGCCCACAGCTGCGACGACGGCGTCACCTCGACGGCGTCGGCTGACAGCCCGAGCCGGCTGGACACCGTCGCCTCGCCGGCGCGGTCGTGCGACGTGAGCATCAGCCCGGCCAGCCCGCGGCGGCGGTGGTTGTAGTCGGTCTGCAGGGCCAGCGTCGACTTGCCGCAGTCCATGGTGCCGGTGAAGAAGGTCAGTTCCGCCACGCCGTCCTCAGGCCTCCCCGGCCAGCAGCGGCACCAGCAGCTCGTCCTCGCTCAGTGCGCCGTGCAGCCCGCGCAGCCGCGTCTCGACGGGGAACACGCTGCGCCGCTCGACCGCGCAGTCGCCGTGCACGCTGACGACGACGTCGCCGAGCCGCTCGGTCACCCGCGACTCCACCGCGCCGAACCAGCCCGCGCCGACGGCCTCAGTGCGGGTCAGCACCGCGGCCCGCTCCCCCAGCACCGACCGCCACGCGGCGGCGATGTCGCCGGCCGCCGCCCCGGGCACGCCGTACACGTGCCGGAACCGGGCCTCGCCGGCCACCAGCGCCACGCCCTCGCGCAGCGCGGGCACGTCGTCGACGTCGACCCGGCGGTCGGGCTCGACGTCGACCATGCCGTGGTCGGCCGTGACGAGTAGGACGGTGCCGGCCGGCAGCTCGTCGTACAGCTGCTCGGCGAACCGGTCGACCATGGCCAGCTGGTAGCGCCAGGCGGCCGAGCGGCAGCCGTGCTGGTGGCCGGTGTAGTCGAGGTCGCCGTCGTAGACGTACACCAGCGACGGCGCGGCGCCGGAGGACCCCTCGACCGCCGCCGCGACCCGCTGGCCGTACGTGTTGGCGGCGCGGAACGGCCCGCCCATGGCGGCGCGGGTCAGGCCGGTGTCGCGGAAGCTGCTCTGCCCGATGACGGTGGTCGCGATGCCGGCGCGGACGGCTCGGTCGAACAGCGACGGGTAGGGCTGGTAGGTGGACGGGTCCAGCGGCGGGTCCCACTTGAGCGCGTTGAACAGGCCGTCGCCGCCCGGCACCCGCGACGTGTAGCCGACGATGCCGTGCTTCCCGGGCGGCAGGCCGGTGCCGAGGCTGGCCAGGCTGGTGGCCGTGGTGGTGGGCGTGCCGGCGGTGATGGCCCGGCCGGTCAGCGACGTCAGGAACGGCGCCTGCGCAGGGTGGGCGCGCAGCAGGTTCCAGCCGAGCGCGTCGACCAGCAGGACGCAGTAGCGGCGGGCCGGCGGCAAGCCCAGCACGTCGAGCTCGCCGGGGACGCCGAGGGCGGCCAGCACGGACGGCAGGAGGTCAGCGAGGGCCGCCTCGCCGTAACGGGGCAACAACGGCACCGGTCACCGCACGCTGATGGTGGCGGCGGACAGCGCGCGGGCGAACGTCAGCAGGTCGCGCACGCGGCTGACGCCGTCGCCGGCCTCGCTGACCCGCAGCGTGAAGTCGTCGGACGTCAGCGCGCCGGTGTAGCCGTGGTCGGCCTCGCAGTCGGGGTCGCCGCAGGTGGCCGGCTCGAGGTCGATGCGGCTCATGGCCCCCCAGCCGACGGTGAGCACGACGTCGAGCGCCGGGGCCCCGGTGCGGTAGGAGGCGGGCGCGGTGACGGTGCGGCTGACCACCACCGACGTGACGCGGTCGAGCGGCACCGCCTCAGTGGACGTGGTGGCGTACGGCACGTCGTGGGTGTCGTCGGAGGGGTACTCGTCGGTGTGCCCGACGATCAGCCTCGTCGGGGTGAGCACCAGCACGCTGACGTGCCGGCGCAGTTCGTCGCGGTCGAAGTGCGGCTCGTGGTGCACCACGTACGAGTTGACCGCCTCGCCGGCCAGCGAGGTCTCGAGCATGTCCGCAACGAGGTCCGGGTAGTACCCGGCCTCTTGGATGGCCAGGCGAAGGCCCTCACGCGTCCCTGTGTCCGCCATTCCACCATCCTCGCACGCTCGTTCACCTTGTTCAGAGTTCGGGTCATGCAAAGACCACGAACTCTCTCTAGTCCGTATCTGCCCTGGACCGAGGGCTCAGGGAGACCTTCGGCCCCCCATCGCCCGTCGGTATTGCATGACCCTCCTCGGGCCGTTGACGTCACGGCAGTCGCCGGGTGTACCAGTCCTGTCGTCCGGCCGGCGCCGCGACCCTGGCCGAACCGTTGACGACGGTCAGGCCGGACTCGCCGGCGAGCACCGGGTCCAGCTCGACGGAGCCGACCTCCGGCACCTCGTCGACCAGCCGCGACATGCGGTGGACGAGGTCCTCGACCGCACCCAGGTCGGCCATGATGCCGCCGTGGTAGCCCATCAGCAAGGCGGCCGCCTTCACCTCGCGCACCATCTCCGCGGCGTCGCGGTCGGTGAGCGGCGGGATGCGATACGAGCGGTCGCCGAGCAGGTCCGACGCGACCCCGGACACGCCGAACGAGATGACCGGGCCGAACATCGGGTCGGCCCAGGCGCGGATCGACACCGGCACGCCACCCGGCGCCATCGGCTGCACGACGAACCCGGCCTCGGCCGGGTCGGTCAGCGTCCGCGCCATCGTCGCCCAGGCGTCGCGCATCTCTTCCTCGGTGTCGATGTTGCGCCAGACGGCGCCGAGGTCGGGGCGGTGCCGCAGCCGCGGCGATGTCGCCTTCAGCACCACCTCGCCGCCCAGCTCCCCCAGCGCCGTCAGCGCGGCTTCCAGGGTCGGCGCCGGGACCATCGGCGGCAGGTCGACGCCGTACGCGGCGAGTAGCTCGCGCAGCCGGGCCGGCTCCAGCTCGGCGCCCTCGGCCGGGTCGGTGCCGGGCGCGCTCAGCACGGCGCGGGCCAGCTTCCGGGCGGCCGCGGCGTCGCAGCCGTCCAGCCGGGGCACCTTGCCGTGACTGCGCCGCCGCCACTCGGCGTACTCGGTGGCGTGGCCGAGCGCCCGAGCGGCCTCCTCCGGCGACGGGTACGACGGCACGCCGGCCGGCCCGCGGACGCCGCGCTGGCCCTGGAACGTCGTCACGACCGGCTTCCCGGCCGAGGCCGCGACCTCCGCCAGGGCCGTGGCGACGTCGCCGCCGCCGGGCCCGTCGACGGCCGGCGCGTAGACGACGAGGACGGAGCTGACGGCGGGCTCGTCGACGAACGCGCGCAGCGCCTTGCGGTAGTCGTCGGCGGTCGCGCCGGCGCCGAACCCGACCGGGTCGCCGTAGACGTCCAGCCCGGCGCTGACGGCGGCGTCGGCGGCCAGCAGGCACAGCGCGCCGGAGTTGCCCATGACGGCGACCGTGCGGCCCGTGGGCAGCGGCTGGAAGGCCAGCACCTGGGCGACGTCGAACATCTCCGGGATGGTGTCGACCAGGACGACGCCTGACTGCCGGAACATCGCGTCCAGCGCGTCGGCCGGCGCCTCGATGCGCCGGACGGTGTGCCCGAGCGGCACGCCCTGGGTCGACCGGCCGCTCTTCACCGCCACCACCGGCTTGATCTCGGCGACCGCGCGGGAAAGCCGGGAGAACTTGCGCGGGTTGCCCAGCGACTCCAGGTACAGCAGCACGACCTCGGTGGCGGCGTCGTCGCGCCAGTACTGCAGCAGGTCGTTGCCGGACACGTCGGCCCGGTTGCCGGCCGACACGAACGTCGAGATCCCCAGGCCGCGGGCGGCGCCGTCGCCGAGGATCGCGCTGCCCAGCGCGCCGGACTGGGCGAAGAGGCCGACCTTTCCGGCCGGCGGCAGCGTGGTGGCCAGCGACGCGTTCAGCGAGTAGGCGGGGTCGGTGTTGACGATGCCCAGGCAGTTGGGCCCGACGATGCGCATGCCGTGCGCCCGCGCCAGCCGGACCAGCTCGGCCTGCCGCGAGCGGCCGACCGGCTCGCCCGTCTCGGCGAACCCGGACGACACGACGACCAGCCCGCGCACGCCCTTGGCGGCGCAGTCGAGGACGACGTCGGCGACGGCGTCGGCGGGGACCGCGACCAGCGCGAGGTCGATCTCGCCGGGGACGTCGCGGACGCTCTTGTAGGCCGGCAGCCCGGTGACGGCCGCCGCCTCGCGGTTGACCGCGTAGACCGGCCCGGTGAAGCCGCCCAGCACGAGGTTGCGGACCAGCGTCTGGCCGATCTTCTCGCGCCATCGGCTGGCGCCGATGACCGCGACCGACCGCGGCGTCAGCAGCCGCTCGATCGAGCGTGCCTCGGCCCGGTGCTCGCGCGCGGCCATGACCTCCAGCGAGCTGCCGGTCGGCGCGATCTCGAACTCCACGTGGGCGACGCCGTCCTCGTAGCTGTTGTCGACGGTGTAGCCGGCGTCGGCGAAGACGCTGATCATCTTGTGGTTGGCCGGCAGGATGTCGGCGACGAACCGGCGCACGCCGCGCTCCCGGGCCGCCTGCGCCAGGTGCTCGAGCAGCACGCTGCCCACGCCGCGGCCCTGGTGACCGTCCTCGACCAGGAACGACACCTCCGCGTCGGTGGCGCTGAGCCGCTCGTATCGACCGACGGCGATCATGTCGTCGCCGACCATCAGGATCAGCGCCACCCGGTCGCGGTGGTCGACGTGGGTGAACCGCTCGACGTCGCGGCTGGACAGCGTCGGGTAAGGAGCGAAGAAGCGGTAGTACTTCGACCGGTCGCTCACGCGCGCGTAGAACTCGACCAGGCGCTCGTCGTCGGCCGGCGTCATGGGCCGCAGGTGCGCCGTCGCGCCGTCGGACAGCACGACGTCGGCCTCCCAATGCGCGGGATAGTCCGCGGCCTCGTCCACTCGCCCAGGCTAGCGGCGCCCTCCCATGATCATGTTCCCTCGCGGTCGCTGACACGCCGCCAGGGAACATGATCATGAGAGGCGTGAGTAGGGTCCGGTGCCATGCGCTTCGGACTGGTCGGCACCGGACACTGGGCCCGGGTGGCCCACGCACCCGCGCTCGCGGCGACGAAGGAGGCGACGTTCGCCGGCGTCTGGGGCCGCGACCCGGCCAGGACGGCGGCGCTCGCCGACGAGTTCGGCGTGCGGGCGTACGGCTCGTTCGACGAGCTGCTGACCGACACCGAGGCCGTCCAGTTCTCCGTCCCGCCTGACGTCCAGGCCGAGCACGCCACGGCGGCGGCCGCGGCCGGGAAGCACCTGCTGCTGGAGAAGCCGATCGCGCACGACGCCGACGCCGGCCGCGCGCTGACCGACGCCGCCGCCGCATCCGGGGTCGCCAGCGCCGTGTTCTTCACCCAGCTGTACCGGCCCGAGGTGCGCGACTGGCTCGAGTCCTGTCGGGCCGCCGCGGCCGAGCACCCCTGGGAGGGCGGGACGGCGGTGACGCTGGGCTCGGTCCAGCGCGAGCAGGGCGTCTTCTCCACGCCGTGGCGGCTGGAGCGCGACGGCGGCCTCTGGGACCTCGCTCCGCACCCCCTCTCCGTCCTCCTGAGCCTCCTGGAGCCCGTCGCGACGGTCGCGGCTCACGAGGACCCGCTCGGCACCGTCCACCTCGTCCTGGGGCACCGAGGCGGCGCCTCCAGCACCGTCACCGTCTCGCAGAACGTCCCTGCGGCGGCAGGTCTCTCTTACGCGCGCGTGTGGGGCGGCGCCGGGCACGCCGTCCTGCCCGACCAGAACACCCCCGTCGTCGACGCGCTGAGCACGGCCGTCACGGAACTGATCGCCGCCACGCGGCCCGGGGCGCCGGAGCACCCGAACGGCCTGGCCTTCGGCGCGCGGGTCCTGGACGTCCTGGTCCGGGCCCAGGACGCGCTCGATTCAGCGCGACACAACGGACAAATGTCGTCATGATGAACGCCATCGACGCGCCGCTCTCGTATCGTGTCGCCCAAGCGAACTCAGGTCGACAAGTGGCCCCGAAATCCGGGCCAAACCTTGACATGATCGTCATTTCCCGGAAAGAGTGCACGTCGTACCAAGTCTCCGAAAGGAGCCGGGGGGTATCTAGCGCTTCGATTCGGTGTTGACAACTGAATCTCGCGCACAGAGCCCTCCACCTCCTCGCGCGATCCGTCTCGATGAAGGTCCGTGACCCGGCCGGCGTCGTGACGCATCGCTCGGGGAACGCGTCATTCACGCACCATCCGCAGGATCCGCAGAGAGGAGCGCACATGCGCTACCGCAAGATCGCCCTGACGGCTGCTGCCGCCGGTCTCATGGCCGTAGGTTTCGCCGCGCCGTCCCAGGCCGCACTCACGACGTTCTGTGACGGTGTCGCAGCCGACGTCACCGTCCCCGGTGACCTGGTTGTCGCCGCCGGCAAGTCGTGCGAGCTGACCAACGTCGTCATCAACGGCAACGTGACCGTCCGCGCCGACGCCAACCTGCTGCTCGACGGCAATACCGTCAACGGCAACGTTCGCGTCCTGGCGAACGGCTTCGTCGACGTCGTCGGCACGTCGGTCACCGGCACCACCACGCTGACCGCCGCGTACGGCACGTACGCCGAGGACAGCACGCTCGGCAACAACGTCACCGCCACCGACTCCGGGTTCTTCTACTCGGTCGGCTCGAGCCACGCCCGCAGCGTCACCTCCACGAACGGTGAGACCTTCATCGAGAGTGGCTGGGTCACCCGGAACCTCGCGACCACCGGCGACACCCTGACCGACGTCTACGACACCGTCATCGAGGGCACCTACACGGTGACCGGTGCCGAGCAGGGCGGCGTTCTGTGCCTGTCGGAGGTCGACGGCGACGCCTCGTTCAGCGGTAGCGGCGAGATCCTCCAGATCGGTGCGTCCGCCCCGCTGACCGGCTGTGGCTACAACGCGTTCGGCGGCAACCTGAGCATCACGGACAACAGCGCCGACGTGTACGTGTCCGACAACGTGATCCGTGGCGACTTCAACGTCTCGGGCAACACGGGCACCGTCACCGCTGAGAACAACCGCGTTCGCGGCGACGACAACTCCGGTGCTGCGGCCGCTTCGGCGCCGCTGTCCCGGTCGGCCACGCCGTCCGACGTGGCGGCTGACCGCAAGGCGCAGGCCAAGGCCGACGCCGAGGCTCGCTCCGACGTCGCGTCCGACGCGGCCGAGGCTGCTGGCCCCGCGTTCAGCTGACCTGGTTCAGCCGTACGTAGTACTGGCGGCGGACGGCCTCCTCCGGGAGGTCGTCCGCCGCAGTCGTTCTGCCACCTCACCTGGCGCGCTCTCAGGCGATTCTCACCTCGGACGGGCAGACTGAGGGCATGCGAGTACTAGTCGTCGACGACGATCCTGGCGTGCGCGAGTCGCTGCGCCGGTCGCTGGCGTTCAACGGCTACCAGGTCGAGCTGGCCGGCGACGGCGAGGAGGCGCTGCGCGCCATCAGCGCAGACGCGCCCGACGCCGTCGTCCTGGACATCATGATGCCCCGCCTCGACGGCCTCGCGACCTGCCGCGCGCTCCGCGCCGCCGGCAACGACCTGCCCATCCTCATGCTCACCGCCCGCGACGAGGTCTCCGACCGCGTGTCCGGGCTCGACGCCGGCGCCGACGACTACCTGCCCAAGCCGTTCGCCCTCGAGGAGCTGCTGGCCCGGCTGCGTGCGCTGCTGCGCCGCACCGCGCCGACCGCCGACCCCGCCGCCGGACGTCAGCTGCGCATGGGCGACCTCGTCCTCGACCCCGTCACGCGCGACGTCACCCGCGGCAGCCGCGCGATCCGGCTCACCCGCACCGAGTTCTCGCTGCTCGAGCTGCTGCTGCGGCACCCGCGGCAGGTGCTCACCCGCGACCGCATCCTCGAGGAGGTGTGGGGCTACGACTTCCCGACGACGGCGAACTCGCTGGAGGTGTACGTCGGGTACCTGCGCCGCAAGACCGAGGAGGGCGGCGAGCCGCGGCTCATCCACACCGTCCGCGGTGTCGGCTACGTCGCCCGCGAGGACCCGCCGTGACCAGCGACGCCGCCCGCCGCGTCTGGTCGCCGGACAACATCGTCCCTCCCCCGCCGCCGCCCGGTACCAGCCGCGCCGCCGCTGGTGGCGCTGGTGGCGCGCCGGGCGACCCGCCCGGCGGCCGGTCCACGCCGGGGTTCGCGTCGCGGCTGTCGCTGCGCACGCGGGTCGGCGCCCTGGCCGCCCTCGGCGTCGGCCTGGCCGTCACGCTGACCGCCCTGGCGGCCTACCTCACCGTCTCGTCCCAGCTCCAGCAGAGCGTCGACGAGAACCTCCTCGACCGGGCCCGCCAGGCCGTCTCCACGACGCTCGGCGACCCCCGGCAGCTGGCCCAGGTGCCGGGTGCGGCGATCGTCGCCACGGACGTCCGCATCGCGCTGCTCCAAGCGAACGGCACCGCCATCGTCGCCAGCGGCGGCGACACGACGCCGCCCATGGGCGAAGCCGAACTGGAGGTGGCGCTCGGCCGGCAACCGCAGAGCGTGCGCACCGCTGACCTCGGTGGACAGCCCTATCGGGTCGTGGCGGTCCCCGCGGAGCAGGGTTTCGCCCTGGTGCTGGGCCAGTCGACCAAGGCGACCGACGAGGTGCTCGACCGGCTGCGGCTGGTGTCGTTCATCGCCGGCGGCGTCGGCATCGTGCTCGCGACGTGGGCCGGGCTGTCCATCGCGCGGGCCGGGCTGCGCCCCGTCCGGCAGCTCACCCAGGCCGCCGAGCACGTCGCCGCGACCGGGCAGCTCGAACCGATCGAGGTCACCGGCAGCGACGAGATCGCCCGGCTGGCGCACGCGTTCAACGCGATGCTGACGGCCCTGCGCGAGGCGAGGCTGCGGCAGTCGCGGCTGGTCGCCGACGCCGGGCACGAGCTGCGCACGCCGCTGACCAGCATGCGCACCAACCTCGACCTGCTGGTGCAGAGCGAGGCCACCGGCGGACTGGCCCCGGCCGACCGCGCCCAGCTGATCGCCGACACCCGCGCCCAGGCCGTCGAGCTGTCCACACTGGTCGGCGACCTCGTCGAGCTGTCCCGCGAGGACCCGCCGGCCGCGTCGCGTGAACAAGTCGACCTCGCCGACGTGGTCCGCGACGCGCTCGGCCGGGTGCGCCGCCGGGCCCCGGGCGTCGCGTTCGCCGCCGACCTGCACAGCTGGATCGTCCAGGGCGACGCCACCCAGCTCGGCCGCGCGGCCACGAACCTGCTCGACAACGCCGCCAAGTTCAGCCCGCCGCACGGCACCGTCACCGTGACCCTGCGCGACGGCGTCCTGGACGTCAGCGACGAGGGCCCGGGCATCGCCGAGGCCGACCTCACCCGCGTCTTCGACCGCTTCTACCGGTCGTCGGAGGCGCGCGGGCTGCCCGGCTCCGGGCTGGGGCTGGCCATCGTCAAGGCGGCGGCCGAGCGGCACGGCGGCAGCGTCGAGGCCGGCCGGGCCCTGTCCGGCGGCGCGCGCCTGACGATGCGGCTGCCGGGAGCTTCTTCGGCTGCTCTTGACTGACTCTCAGCCTGCTCTCAGAGATGCCGGGCACGGTTGAGACATGGACGACGTGACCCGCAGCACCACCCCCGGCGAGCCCGAGGGCTCGGCCAGCACCACGACGCTACCGACCGCACCCGTGCCCCCGCCGCCCGCGGGCACGCCGGCCGACACCGTCCCCACGACCCCGGCCGCCACCCCCGCACCCGCCGCGGCACCCACCCCCGCACACACCACCGAGCTGCCGCGCAGCGGCTGGTCCACGCCGCCGTCCGGCGAGCAGGCCACCGGCGCGGTGCCCACCGAGGCCGGCGCGGCCGGCTCCCCGCCGCCGCACGAGCCGCCGTCCGAGCACGACCGCCAGCCCGAGCCCAAGCGCCGTCGCGCCCCGCTCGTGCTGGCCGGCGTCGCGCTCGGCGCGATCATCGGCGGCGGTGCCGGCGCGGCCGTCGTCGCGGTCGCCGGTGACGACGACGGCGGCGACGACGCCGGCAGCCCGGTGAGCCGCAGCGACCTGAGCAGCGACTCCGGCAGCAACAGCGGCCAGCAGGCCTCGAACGCGACCGGCGTCCAGGCCGTCGCCGCGGACCTGCTGCCCAGCGTCGTGTCGATCACCGTGCAGAGCCAGTTCGGCGAGGCCGGCGGCACCGGCTTCATCATCTCCTCCGACGGCGAGATCGTCACGAACAACCACGTGGTCGAGGGCGTCGGCGACGGCGGCACCGTCCAGGTGACGTTCTCCGACGGCACCACGGCGGACGCCGAGGTCGTCGGCACCGACCCGCTCACCGACCTCGCCGTCATCAAGGCGCAGGACGTGTCCGACCTGCAGCCGGCCGAGCTGGGCAACTCCGGCGACCTCGCCGTCGGCCAGCAGGTCGTCGCGATCGGCTCGCCGCTCGGCCTGGACGGCACCGTCACCACTGGCATCGTGTCCTCGCTGAACCGCCCGATGGCGGCCAGCAGCGAGGGGCAGCCGCAGGCCGGGGTCAACTCCGTCATCGACGCCATCCAGACCGACGCCCCGATCAACCCGGGCAACTCGGGCGGGCCGCTGGTCAACCTGGACGGCCAGGTCGTCGGCATCAACAGCGCGATCCTCACCACCGGCACCGACAGCGGCTCGATCGGCCTCGGCTTCTCCATCCCGATCGACCAGGCCAAGCCGATCATCGAGGAGCTGCGCAGCGGCGAGCAGCCCACGCACGCGCAGATCGGCGTGGGCGTCGGCGACGCCCAGGGCGACGTCCGCGGCGCCGAGATCGCCCAGGTCAACGATGGCAGCGCCGGCGCCGAGGCCGGACTGCAGGAGGGTGACGTCGTCACCCGCGTCGGCGACCGCGTCATCACCGACGCGACCTCCCTGATCGCGGCCGTCCGGTCGCACCGTCCCGGCGACGAGATCGAGCTCACCTACGTGCGCGACGGCCAGGAGAGCACCGCCACGGTGACCCTGGGCAGCGACGCACAGACCAGCTGAGCCACGCCGTCGTCCGGTGGTAAGGGCGCCCCCGAGAGCACTGGTGCGTGTGTTCTCGGGGGCGTCGCCGTTTGTCAGTGGCAGGCGGCAGACTGGGGACGTGCTGTTGAAGGACGTCGCCGACACCTCCGCCGCCGTCGCCGGGGTCTCCGGGCGGCTGGCGAAGATCGACCTGCTGGCCGGCTGCCTGCGCCGGGCCGCGCCGGCCGAGGTCGAGGTCGTGGCCGGTTACCTGGCCGGTGAGCTGCGCCAGCGCCGCACCGGGCTGGGCTACGCGTCCCTGCGGGACATACCGCCGCCGGCCGAGTCGCCGTCGCTCGAGGTGCTCGAGGTCGACGCCGCGTTCGCCGCCGTCGCCGAGCTGTCCGGCAAGGGGTCCACGGGTGCGCGGCGCGAGCGCTTCCGCGAGCTGCTGGCCCGCTCCACGGCGGCTGAGCAGCGGCTGCTGGCCGGGCTGGTCTCCGGCGAGCTGCGCCAGGGCGCCCTCGACGGCGTCCTCACCGAGGCCGTCGCCCGGGCCGCCGACGTGCCGTCGGCCGAGGTGCGCCGCGCGGTCACGGTCGCGGGGGCCCTGGTGCCCGTGGCGGCCGCGGTGCTGGCGTCCGGGGCCGACGGGCTGGCGCGGTTCCGGCTCACCGTCGGGTCGCCGCTGCGGCCCATGCTGGCATCCCCCGCGCCCGACATCGCCGAGGCGCTCGAACGCACCGGCGAGGCCGCCGTCGAATGGAAGGTCGACGGCGTCCGGGTCCAGATCCACCGCGACGGCACCGACGTCGCCGTGTTCACCCGCACGCTCGACGACATCACCGGCCAGGTCCCCGAGCTGGTCGAGGCGGCCCTGGCGCTCCCCGTCCGCTCGGCCGTGCTCGACGGCGAGACCATCGCGCTCGACCCGTCCGGGCGGCCGCTCCCCTTCCAACGCACCGGCTCACGGGTCAGCAGCCGGGTCGACGTCGCGACGGCGCGGGCCAAGACGCCGCTCTCGCTCTTCGTCTTCGACGTCCTGCATGTCGACGGCGCCGACCTCATCGGCGCGCCCGGCACCGAGCGCTGGGCCGCCCTCTCCGCCGTCGTGCCGGCGTCGGCCCGGGTGCCGCGGCTGGTCACGGGGTCGGTCGACGAGGCGCAGGCGTTCTTCTCCGACGCGATCGCCCAGGGCCACGAGGGCGTCATCGTCAAGGGGCTCGACGTCCCCTACGAGGCCGGCCGGCGCGGTTCGGGCTGGCTCAAGGTGAAGCCGCGGCACACCCTCGACCTCGCCATCCTCGCCGCCGAGTGGGGCCACGGGCGGCGGCAGGGCTGGCTGTCCAACCTGCATCTGGGGGCGCTCGATCCGGCCGGCACGTACGGGCCGGCCGGCGGCTGGGTGATGCTGGGAAAGACGTTCAAGGGCCTGACCGACGCGATGCTGACGTGGCAGACGGCTGAGCTGCGGTCGCTCGCCGTCGGGGGTACTGAGGAGTGGGTGGTTCGGGTGCGGCCTGAGCTGCTCGTCGAGATCGCCTTCGACGGCGTCCAGACATCGCCGCGCTATCCAGCGGGCGTGGCGTTGCGGTTCGCCCGAGTGCTGCGGCATCGCCCCGACAAGCCGGCCGCCGAGGCCGACACGATCGAGTCGGTGTTGAAGATCCGGGGGCCTGGCTAGAGGCCTGCCCGTTCATGGGGAAGGTCAGCGGCCGCCGCTGATGCCGCGGTGGGCCTGAGCGAGCCGCTCCATGCCGTCCGCCAGCACCTCGACGCCGGTGTGGTCGGACGACCGCAGCAGCAGCCCTGCCGCTTCCCACAGCGCCGTCTGGACGGCGTTGCCGGTCTGGTCGTCGGCGGCGGCCGTCGCGGCGGTCTCGAGGCCGGTGGTGGCGTCGACGAGGCGGGACCAGGCGGTGGGGGCGTAGCGGCCGGTCACGACGCGGACCCGCTCGCCCTCCTTGAGGACGGCGTCGCGCTCGCGGTCGAACAGGTACTGGCCGAGGGCCGCGCCGCCAACGCCACCGCCGGCGAGGCCGACCAGTGCGCCGACGATCGCGCCGATGGGGCCGAGGCCGATCAGCAGCGCCACCACAATCAGTAGCACCGCGCCGACCGCCGCGCCGGCGATGGCCGGGACGAGCTGGTGGCGGCGCAGCCCGATGCCGACGACCTGGAACATCGGCGCCGGCTGGGCGAGCGCCTCGGCCACGCGGTCACGCAGCGGCTGGTCGTTGAGACCGGGCCGCAGCACCGCGAACGTCTCGGGGACCGCCTGACCCGACGTGGCCGCATGCGAGGGCCGGCCCGACGTCCACCGGACGGCGCCCCAGGGTCGCTTCTCGACGACGTTGGGCAGCCACGAGCCACGTTTGGCCTTCAGCCGGTCGACGATCTCCTGCTGCTGCTCCCAGGCCTGCGACCACTCCCACTCCTTCATGGCGCTCAGCGGGTGCGGTCGACTCATCTCGATCTTCTCTCCATCGTGATCGTTCACCAGGGTGGATGCTGCCCGTCCCCCGAACGAGACTGTTCGAAGCCTACCCAACGCGCCACCAAGATCATGTGGTCCATCCGGACATAAATGTCTGATCTTGCCCACTACGGCTCCCCCGCACGCACCGGGCCGCCCACCCGGCCGTTACGGTGTGGGTGTGTATCGGTTCCTGCTGACGCCTCGCTGGCTGCTGCTGCACGGGGTCGCGATGGCGGCGGTGGCCGGCTGCCTGCTGCTCGGCTGGTGGCAGGCCGACGTCTACCAGGACAGCCACGGACGGCACGAACTGCGCGACCGCGAGCCGGTCGCCGTTGCCGAGCTGGCGTCGCCCGGGGCGGAACTGGGCGACGGCGCCGACCGGCAGGTCGTGGCCACCGGCACGTACCTGGCCGGCCAGCAGCAGATCGTCCCGGGCCGGGTGCACGACGGCACGCTCGGGTCGTTCGTCGTCACGCCGCTGGAGACGGACGACGGCATGGTGGTGCCGGTGCTGCGCGGCTGGGTCGACGACCCCGAGGACGCGGGCGCCGCCGTCCCGGCGGGCGAGGTCACCGTCACCGGCTACCTGCTGCCGCCCGAGACGTCCGACCACGCGACCGTCCGCACCGGCCAGCAGCTCGACGACGGCCGCATGGCCTACATCGCGCCGGACCAGCTGGCCCAGCGCGCCGGCGTGAGCGAGGCCACGGCGCTGCACGGCTACCTGCTGCTGCGCGACGAGTCGCCGGCGCCGGCCGCCGCGCCCGTCGCGCTCGACGTCGACACCGTCGCCCCGATCCGCGACGTCAGCCCGTGGCAGAACCTCTCCTACTGGGCGCAGTGGTGGGTGTTCGCGCTGGCCGCGGTGGTGTTCTGGGTGAGCATCGTCCGCAACGGCGTCCGCACCCGCCGGCGCGCGGACACCCCGTCCACGACGAGCAGGGGTGACGACGTCAGCGCACCCGCTCCGTCTCACGCGCCTTCCTGACGACGAACCGCTCGGCGAAGAACGACGCGAACGGCACCGTGCCTGCGAGCGCGACCAGCACTGCCCAGCTGGCCTTCCAGCCGCGCTGGTGCACGAGCAGCCCGGTGGCGATCAGGTAGATCACGTACAGCCAGCCGTGGATCGGCGACACCGTGCGGCTCATGGTGGCGTCATCGGCCGGGCCGTAGCGGACGAACATCGCCACGCACAGCAGGAGCAGCACCACACCCGTGGTGTAGGCCATGACGCGGTAGAAGGGCAGGGCATCTCGGCGCACCCCGTGAGCCTAGCCCTGCCGGTCAGAGCCCCAGCAGCCGGTACGCCTCGACGACGCCGGTCTTGCCCTTGACCTCCAGGCCCTCGACCCGCTCGGTCCGCGCACCAGGTAGCCGCCGAGCCGTCTCGGCGCCGATCAGCACCCCGCCGACAGGTGCGGCGCTCTCGAGCCGGGCGGCGAGGTTGACGGCGTCGCCGATGACGGTGAACGTGCGGCCGCCGGCCGTGCCGAGGATGCCGACGGCGACCTCGCCCGTATTGACGCCGACGCGGAAGCGCGGCCAGCCGGGGTGCTGAGCCGCCACCGTCGCCGTCGCCGCCTGGATCGCCAGAGCCGCCGCGGCCGCCCGTCGCGCGTGGTCGGGCTGGTCACCGTCGCGGTTGAAGGTCACCATGAGCGCGTCGCCGACCAGCCGGTCGACGGTGCCGCCGTGCTGCTCGACCACGGGCGGGATGGCGATGGTGAAGTACTCGTTGAGCATCTGCGTGACGTCCTGCGGGCGGGTGCGCTCGGAGAACGACGTGAATCCCTGCAGGTCGGCGAAGAGCACGCTGAGCTCGCGCGTCCCCTTCGCGGTGTCGCCGAGGTAGAGACTGGCGAACCGCTCCTCGTGCCACTGCCGGTGCGCGCTCACGGCGACCAGCGCGAACGCCGCGAGCATCAGCAGGTGCCACTCCCACCAGCTGGCGTGCCAGTTGCGGCCCAGCGCCACCGCAACCGACGCCTCGGCGAGCAGCACGAACGCCGCCGCCATGGCCATGAGCAGGGTCACCGAGCCGGGGTGGCTGGGCAGCCGCAGGTACTGGACGACGGCGAACGCATACAGCAGCAGCGCGGCCACCGCGAGCCAGACCAGCGGGCCGGACGCCCGTTCCGGCGGCGCGGGGTCGTCCAGCGGCGCCAGTCCGCCCACCGACGCCGCGCCCCACAGCACCAGCACGGCCAGCAGGCCGCCGCGGATCAGGTGCGCCCGGCGCATCACCGCGTGCGCCCGGCCACCGGCCAGCTCCGTCGCCGACGCCGCCGCGAACATCGCCGCCACCAGCAGCCCGACCGGCGTGGCCAGCGCGAACCCAGCGTTGGGCGAGTCGAGCAGCACGCCGGGGGTCGCCAGCGCGTGCAACCCGAGGAACCCGGCCGCCGACAGGAACGCCAGCGAGACCAGGAAGACGCGGGCGTCGTTGCGACGACGCGCAGCCGTCCCCGTCGCGTAGGCCAGCGCCGTGCTCAGTGCCGCCGCACCCAGCACCAGCCAGAAGTGTGCCGGGTGGTGCTGCCACCGCACGTCCCAGTCCGGCATCGCCAGCAGCACGAACAGCCCGGCCAGCGGGAGCGCGAGCAGCAGCGCCGTCGTGCCGAGCCGAGGCGCGACGGTGCGGGCCGGCGGGTCGGCGGGCGACGGCGGGTCCGCGGGCTGCTCCGTCACGGCCGGGCCGGGTCGCCGGTGATCGGTGCGGTGGCGAGCCACTGGTGCACCTGCTGGATGACTACGGACCCCTCGCCGACGGCGGACGCGACCCGCTTGACCGACCGGCGGCGCACGTCGCCGACGGCGAACACGCCGGGCACACAGGTCTCGAGCATCAGCGGCTGCCGCTCCAGCGGCCAGCGCCGCGCGGCGTGGCTCTCCATGACGTCCGGGCCGGTGAACAGATAGCCCCATTGGTCGCGCTCGATCCGCTCCGGCAGCCAGCCGGTGTGCGGCTCGGCGCCGATGAGCAGGAACAGCCCGGCGGCGGGCTCGGTGCGGGTCGCGCCGGTGTCGCGGTCACGCAGTTCGATCCACGCCAGCCGGCCGCTGCCGCCGCCGTCGACGACCTCCGTCCGGAACCGGACCCGGACGCCGGCCGCGTCGATGGAGTCGATGAGGTACTGCGACATGCTGTCGGCCAGCGAGGCGCCGCGCACCAGCAGCGTGACGGAGCCGGCATAGCGCGACAGGTAGATGGCGGCCTGGCCGGCCGAGTTGCCGCCGCCGACGACGTAGACCGGCTCCCCCGCCAGCGCCCGGGCCTCGGACACCGACGCGCCATAGAAGACGCCGGCACCCTCGAACTGCGTCAGCGACGGCGCGTCCATGCGGCGGTAGCTGACCCCGGTGGCCAGTACGACGGCGCGCGCCTGGGCCCGCTGCCCGTCGGCCGCCGTCAGCAGGTGCCAGCCGTCCTCGGACTTCAGATCGACCAGCTCGCGCATCAGCAGGAACGTCGCACCGAACACCCATGCCTGCTGGTAGGCACGCTGCGCCAGTTCCGCGCCGCTGATGCCGCGGGCGAATCCGAGATAGTTGCGGATCAACGAGCTGGACCCGGCCTGGCCGCCGATCGACTCGCGCTCGACGACCAGCGTCCGCAGCCCTTCCGACGACGCGTACACGGCGGCCGCCAGCCCCGCAGGCCCGGCGCCGACGACGATGACGTCGAAGTCCGTCTCGGCGCCGAGCGTCGTGTCGACCCCGTACGCGTCGGCGAGCTGGGTGTTCGTCGGGTCGACCAGCACCCGGCCGTCGTGCAGCAGGACGACCGGCGCCGCGCTGCCGTCGAGACCGGCCGCGGCGAGCGCCGTCCGGCCCTCGTCGGTGTCGGAGGCGTGGAACTGGTGCTGCACCCCGTTGCGGACCAGCAGGCTGCGCAGCTCGTGCGCACGCGGCGACCAGCGCTCGGCGACCACCGTCACCTCGCGTGGCGCCGCCGACACCGACCGCTCCCACTCCAGCAGGAACTCGGTGACGGTGCGGTGGAAGTACTCGTCCGGCGCGCGCCACGGCCGCAGCGCGTAGTAGTCGATCTTGCCGAGCGCGATCAGCCGGTGGATGGAGTCGGCGGTCGCGCGGTCGGCCCACGCGCCCCAGTCGACGACGAGCGCCCGCTTCGCCTCCGGGTACAGCTGCTTGACCTCACTGAAGACGGCGTCCTCGGGGTCGCCGGCGTCGTCGGAGGTGGGCGGGCGGTCGCACAGGACGAGCGCCACCTGCAGCCCGCGCTCGCGCAGCGACTCGAGAGACGCCAGCCCGGCCGCACTGCTCCGCTCGTCGACGACGTCGTAGTCGCCGCCGTAGCGCCGGCGCAGCTGGTCGGCGATGCGCGCCTGCCCCGTGGCGTCGTGCTCGTGCTCGATGACCACCAGCACCGGCCGTTGGTCCATGCCGACCTCCCCCGAAGGCTGCGGCCGGCCGTGCCCCTGCCGGCCGCATGCTCGAGAGTCTAGGGCCGGGGCGGGCTGATGGAACCGGTCGCGAGCGGGAGAGATACTGATCGCGTGGCGCCGGTCCGAGTCAGCGAGACGCTCGTCATCCCCGACGACGAGCTGTCCTGGCGGTTCTCCCGGTCCAGCGGGCCTGGCGGCCAGGGCGTCAACACCACCGACTCACGGGTCGAGCTGTCCTTCGACGTGACGGGGTCGCGCGTGCTCAGCGCCGCGGCGCGGGCGCGGGTGACGGAGCGGCTGGCGCACCGGCTGGTGGACGGCGTGCTGACGGTGGTCGCGTCCGAGCACCGCTCGCAGCTGCGCAACCGCGAGGCCGCTCAGGAGCGGTTGGCGGCCCTGCTGGACGAGGCGCTGCGCCCGCCACCGCCGCCGCGCCGCCCCACCAAGCCGTCGCGCCGGGCCAAGGCCCGCCGGGTGGAGAGCAAGAAGAAGCAGGGCGAGACCAAGCGCCTGCGCCGCCGTCCCGACGACAGCTGAGCCGGTAACGACTCAGGCGCTGAGGCTGGGCTTGATGGCGACCAGCCGGCCGAGCAGGCCGTTGACGAACGTCGGCGACTGGTCGGTCGACAGGTCGCGGGCCAGGGTGACGGCCTCGTCCAGCGCCACCGGGTCGGGGACGTCGTCGCGGTACAGCACCTCGTAGACGCCGATGCGCAGCACGTTGCGGTCGACCGCCGGCATGCGCTCCAGCGTCCAGCCCTCGGAGTAGGTCGAGATCAGCTCGTCGATGCGGTCACGGTGCGCGATAACGCCCTCGACCAGCTGGACGGTGTACTCGTTCAGCGGCTGTTCGGCGGTGGCGAGACGGTGCGCCAGCGTGGCGCCGAGCGTGAGCCCGCGCAGCTCGGACTCGTACAGGATGTCGAGCGCACGCTTGCGGGCACGGCTCCTCGCTGGCATAACCCGCGCCCGTCAGCCGGCGCGGCCGAGGTAGGAACCGTCGCGGGTGTCGACCTTGACCTTCTCGCCACTGGTGATGAACAGCGGCACCTGCACCTCGTAGCCGGTCTCGAGCCGGGCCGGCTTGTTGCCGCCGGTGGACCGGTCGCCCTGCAGGCCCGGCTCGGTGTACTCGATGGTGAGCACGACCGACGCGGGCAGCTCGACGAACAGCGGGGTGCCGTCGTGCAGGCCGACGGTGGCGTCCTGGTTCTCCAGCATGAAGTTCGCGGCGCCACCGACCACGCCGGTCGAGACGTGCGTCTGCTCGTAGCTCTGGGTGTCCATGAACACGAAGTCGTCGGCGTCGCGGTACAGGTAGGTCATCTCGCGGCGGTCGACGTTGGCGGTCTCGACCTTGACGCCCGCGTTGAACGTCTTGTCGACCACCTTGCCGGACAGGACGTTCTTCAGCTTCGTCCGCACGAAAGCCCCGCCCTTGCCGGGCTTGACGTGCTGGAACTCCACCACGCTCCACAGTTGCCCGTCGAGGTTGAGCACGATGCCGTTCTTGAGGTCGTTGGTCGTCGCCACGTCGTTCGATGCCTTCTGTCGTCTTGGTTACGGGTCCCGGCCGCGTCAGGCGTCCAGGACCAGCAGGTCCTTGGTGGTGGGTGTGAGCAGCTCGGAACCACCGGAGGCCCGAACCGCCAGCGTGTCCTCGATGCGGACGCCGCCGCGGCCGGGCAGGTAGATCCCGGGCTCGACGGTCACAGCCATGCGATCGGCCAGTGTACCCGTCGCGGAGTATCCGAGCGTCGGCGCCTCGTGGACCTCCAGGCCCACGCCGTGCCCCGTCCCGTGCCCGAAGTTCTCCTTGTAGCCGGCGTCGTCGATGACCGCGCGGCTGGCGTTGTCGACGGAGATGCACTCGGCGCCGACGATGACGGCCTCGGTGCCGGCCCGCTGGGCGGCGGCGACGAGGTCGTAGATCTCGCGCTGCCAGTCCTGCGGCTGCGTCCCGACGACGGACGTACGGGTGCAGTCGGCGTGGTAGCCGCGGTAGGCGGCGCCGAAGTCGATCTTCAGCAGGTCGCCGCGCTCGACCACGCGCTCGGTCGGGCTGTGGTGCGGGATGGCGCTGTTCGAGCCGGCCGCGACGATGGTCTCGAAGGCGATGGCGTCGGCGCCGTGGCCGAACATCCGCCACTCGAGGTCGCGGGCGATCTCCTTCTCCGTCCGCCCGGCGAACCCGCCCGCGGCGTAGAGGTCGTCCAGCGCCCGGCACGAGATGGCACACGCCTCGGCCAGCAGGCCGAGCTCGTCCTCGTCCTTGACGGCGCGCAGCTGCTCGACCGCGCGGCCCAGGTGGACGGTCTCGACCGTGGCCGGCTCGGCCTCGAGCGCGGTCTGGACCGCCTCCCACATCTCCAGGGTGACGGCGTGCTCCTCGACGCCCAGCCGTAGACTCCCCCCGGCCTTCGCCGCACGGGTGGCGAGGGACGTCGCGACACCCCGCTCTACGACCAGCTCGACATCTTCTGCCACGGCCTTCGCCGCCGTAGAATAGCGGCTATCCGTCGCAAGCACGGCCGAACCGTCCGAGGTCAGGAGCAATGCCGCGTTACTGCTGTCGAGGCCGGTGAGATAACGGACGTTGACCAGGCTTGTGACTAGCGCCGCGTCAATCTTGTCATCAACCAGCCTCCGAGCCAGTCCGGCGCGTCGCCTCGCGTGGGTCTCCGCCATCGTTTATGCCCTCTCCATCCGTACTGACCTGTGTAGACGTCGTCGCATTTCAATAATTGAGACGGGTGCTTCGCAGTTGATCACGGCTCGACTACTCTCATGATCATGCTCATCCTAGGCCTGGTAGTCATCGTCATTCTGGCCCTCGTCATGAGCTTTCTCGTCATTCGGCGTGGGCCCGAGACAACCACCGCGCGCACCTTCTCTTCGTCCTTGACACCGCCGCCCGGCGTGCGGCTCCCCCGCGAGTTGCAGGACGAGGTCCGAGACGTCGCATCGCGCGGCAATACCGACCAAGCCGTGAAAATCCTGCACAAACGGGCCAGCCTTCCACTACCGCAGGCTACCGCCATCGTCTACGCGGTCCAGGTGGGACAGGTGTTCCCTGAGCCCGAGCCGGCCAGCACCGCACCCGCGAGCCCGTCCCGCCGCCGCGGCGCCATCGACGCCGAGCTGCTGGCGACGCTGCGCCGGCTGGTCAGCCAGGACCGCCTGCGCCGCACGGCCGCCATCAAGCTGCTCCGAGACCGCACCGGCATGAACACCCGCGACGCCCGGCGGTTCCTCGACGCTCTGTAACACTTGATATCACCGCTGGTACCGGTGATAGCATCGCGGCATGCGCCAGTTGCTGCTGCGGATCCCCGAAGACCTCCACCGGCGGCTGTCCGCGCGTGCGCAGCGCGAGGGCGTCTCCATCAACGCGCTGGCCAACAAGGTGCTCTCCGCCGCCGCGCCGCCGCCTCCCCCGTCCGACGACGACATCGACGTGCGGCGTCTGGAGCTGCGCGAGAAGGCCCGCGACCTCGGCATCCTGGTCGAGAACCCGGCGCCGTCCGTCCCGCCCGCCCAGTTCACCCGCGCGCTCAAGGCCACCGAGGGCGCCGGCCCGGTCGTCGACGAGCTGTGGGCCGACGGCCGATGAGCATGCTCACCTACGTCGACTCGTCGGTGCTGGTGCGCTCCTACCTCGCCGACGAGCCGCGGCACGCCGTCGCGCGCGGGCTGATCGAGGGCCGCTCGCTGCTGGTGACGTCCACGCTGGCGCTGCTGGAGGCGTCGTCTGCGCTGGTCCGGGCGGCGCGCACCCGCCACGTCGGCGACGTCGACACGCTACTGGCCAAGCTCTACGAGGACGTCTCGCCCACGGGACCGGTCGCGCTGATCCGGGCCGACACCCTCGACACCGAGAACACCGCGCGGGTGCTGGTGCGCCGGTTCGGCATCCGCGCCGTCGACGCCCTGCACCTGGCCATCGCCGACCTCGCCGCGCGGCCGCTGGCCCGCTCCGGCGAGCGGGTCGGGTTCGCCTCGCACGACGACGCACAGCGCGCGGCGGCCGCCGATCTGGGGTTCGTGGCCGTCTGACCGGTACGGTCGTCGCGTGGATTTCTGGCTGATCGTCGTCATCGCGTTCGGGGCCGCGCTGGTGCTCGGTTTCGGCATCGTCATCCTGCGCGGACGGGCCGACGCGGTCCGCGGGACGCCGTCGGTGAGCGGCGGGAGTGACGTGACCCGCGTGCCCGCCGCGCCGCCGCCGCCCGTCGTCGACCGCCAATCGCTCGACGACGCCGTCGGCGCCCTGCTCGCGGAGGGCAAGCTCATCCATGCCGTCAAGCTGGTCCGCGAGCACACCGGCTTCGGGCTCAAGGACGCCAAGGAGTACGTCGACCGGCTGGCCGCCGGGGCGAGCACGCAGGCGGTCGCGCCGGTGCGGCGGTCCCCCGAGACGATCACGCCCGAGGCGATGGCGCGCATCCAGCAGCTGATCGCCCAGGGTAAGAAGATCCACGCGATCAAGGAGCTGCGCGAGCACACCGGCCTCGGGCTCAAGCAGGCCAAGGACACCGTCGACCGCATGGAGGAGTCCGGGGTCGTCGCCGCGCTCGACGTCCCGTCGCCGGCCGCCGCGGACCCGACCGACGAGGTGATGGCGCGCGTTCAGGCGCTGGTGGCCGACGGCAAGAAGATCCAGGCGATCAAGCTGCTGATCGAGAACGCACCCGACCTCGACCTCAGGAGGGCCAAGGCGATCGTCGACCGGCTCTGATCTGCCGTCAGACGAGGCCGGCGACGGCCCGCAGTGCGAGGTCGTACGAGCCCAGCCCGAACCCGGCGACCGTGCCGGTGGCGACCCCGGCGACGACGCTGGTGTGCCGGAACTCCTCGCGCGCGGCCGGGTTGGAGATGTGCACCTCGATCAGCGGCGCGCCCAGCTGGGCGCACGCGTCGCGCAGCGCGTAGGAGTAGTGCGTGAACGCGGCCGGGTTGAGCACGACCGGCGTGCCGGCGTCGGCGGCCTCGTGCAGCCAGTGCACCAGCTCCGCTTCGTCGTCGGTCTGCCGCACATCGGCGTCGAGGCCGAGCTCGGCGGCGGTCTTGTGGCACCGCTCGACCAGGCCGGCGAAGGTCGTACTGCCGTAGACGTCCGGCTCGCGCGACCCCAGCCGGCCGAGGTTGGGACCGTTGAGCACCAGTACGCGCGTCGTCACGGGCCCGACCTTATCGCTGCCTCACGGGAGCCGGTTGCCGGCCGCCCGGTAGAGCGCGTACCAGGTCTCGCGGCTCAGCTCGAGGTCGGCCGCGCGGGCCAGCTCGGCGACGCGGGCCGGCTTCGTCGTCCCGACGACCGGCTGCATGCGGGCCGGGTGGCGCAGGATCCAGGCGACGGCGACGGTGCCCGGCGTGGTGCCGGTCTCGGCGCCGACGGCCGCGAGCGCATCGTTCAGCTCCTGGAAGTTCGGGTTCGTCAGGAACGTCCCGGCGATGTGGCCGTGCTGCAGGACCGACCACGGCTGGATGGTGATGCCGTGCCGCCGGCAGTACTCCAGCGCGCCGCCGTCGCGGTCCACGCCGCCGTCGAACCGGTGTTGACGTTGAGGCCGGAGTCGATCAGCGGGGTGTGGGCGAGGCCGAACTGCAGCTGGTTGGCGATCAGCGGCTGCCGCACGTGCGCCTTCAGCAGCTCCAGCTGAGCCGGGTTCTGGTTGCTGACCCCGACGTGGCGCACCTTGCCCGCCGTCACCAGCTCGTCGAAGGCCGCCGCGACCTCGTCCGGCTCCATCAGGGTGTCCGGCCGGTGCAGGAGCAGCAGGTCGACGTAGTCGGTGCGCAGCCGGCGCAGCGACCCCTCGACGGAGGTGCGGATGTGCTCGGCGGAGAAGTCGAAGAACCCGTCGCGGATGCCGCACTTCGTCTGGACGACGATGTCCTCGCGCCGGGTGGAGGTCCGGGCCAGCGCGGCTCCGAAGACCTCCTCGCACCGTCCGCCGCCGTAGATGTCGGCATGGTCGAACATCGTGATGCCGGCGTCGGCGGCCGCGCCGATCAGCCCCGCGACCTCGTCCTCGGACAGCTGGTCGATGCGCATGCAGCCGAGCGTGACGGCCGAGCCGATCAGCCCGGATCCGCCGATGTCGATGTACTTCACCCGGCCGAGCCTAGCGGGGCCGCCGTCGCCCGCCGTCCGCCTTGGCAAGGCTGACCGTCGCCGCGAACCGCGCATATCGGACGTCGCAGCGACGTCCAGCCGTGCCAAGAGGATGGCCGGCCGTGCCAAGGCGCGGCCGGCCTCGCCGAAGAGCGACAATGAGGCGCCCGGCAGGCGAATGAGAGGACGCGTCATGGTCGACCTGCCGCCGCTGTTCACGTACTCCGGCGCGCTGGCCGCCGGGCTCACCGAGAGCGCCATCCGTCATCAGGTGCGGCAGGGCCGCTTGATCGTGGTGCGCCACGGCGTCTACTGCTCGCGCGACGTGTGGGAGCGGATGGGCGCCGACCAGCGGCTGCGGCACGAACTGGAGATCCGCGCGGTGCTGATGTCGCTCGGCGGCGCGTGGGTCAGCCACTACTCCGGTGCGGCACTGCAGCAACTGCCCCTCCCGTCCGGCTGGGACGAGGTCGTCACGCTGACGCGGCCGGTCCGGGCTGCGGGGCGGCCGTCGTATCCGGGCGTCCGGTTCCGGACGGCGGCCGTTCCACCGGCCCACCGGACGACGGTGTTCGGGCTGCCGGTCCTGACGGTGGCCCGCAACGTGCTCGACATCGCCCGCACCGACGGGGTGGCCGCCGGTCTCGTCGTCGGCGATGCAGCGCTGCGCCGCGACCTCGCCACGCCGGCGCAGCTCGCCGCGACCGTCGCCGACCTCGCCGGCTGGCCTGGCGTGTCGGCTGCGCGGCTGGTGGCAGAGCACGCGTCGGGGCTGCGCGAGTCGCCGGTCGAGTCGGTGTCGTACGCGGTGTTCGTGCGGCGTGGGCTCGCGCTCCCCGAGTGCAACGCCTGGCTCTCCGCGGAGCGTCGCGGCGGCGTGCGGGCCGACTTCGCCTGGCGCCGGCACCGGCTGCTGGGCGAGGCGGACGGCCGGGTGAAATACGACGATCCGTGGAGCACGGCCGAGACCGTGCTGTGGAAGGAGAAACTGCGGCAGGAGCGCCTCGAGGACCTCGGCTTCGTCGTCACCCGCTGGACCGGCGCCGAGATCCACCGCGACCCGGATGCCGTTGTCGCCCGGCTGGCCGAGCGGTCACGCCGGGCACACGAGATGTATGGCGTGCCGATGCTGGTCCGGTGAGGTTCGGCGGCGTTGTCGGTGGTGGGTGCCACGATGGCCGCATGAGCGATGAACCGGAGACCAGTTCGATGCTGACCGACGGCTCGGCCACCACGCCGTGGGCCGACGCGGTGGCGGCGCTGGCCGCGGCCGACACGTACTGGCTGTCGACGGTGCGCCCCGACGGGCGGCCGCACGTCGTCCCGATCCTGGGCGTGGTCGTCGACGGCGGGTTCCACTTCGCCGCGTGGCCGGGCAGCGTGGCCGGGCGCAACCTGGCGGCCGACCCGCGCTGCGTCGTCGCCGTCACCGCCGGCGGCATCGACATCGCCGTCGAGGGCCTGGCGGCGCCCGTGCGCGACGAACCCGTGCTGCAGGCTGTGGCCGCGCGCTACCTCGACCAGTACGACTGGCCGGTCGACATCCGCGACGGCGTCTTCCACGCCGAGGGCGCGCCCACCGCCGGACCAGGCCCGTTCAACGTGTACGCGCTGACCCCGTCCACGGGGTTCGGCTACGGGTCGGGCGCCGACGACGACTACAACCCGACCCGATGGCGGTTCGGCTAGCGGGCGACCTCGGTGAAGGCGGCCGTCAGGAGCTGCGGGTCGGGGGCCTCGAGGATGCCGGGCTTGCCCAGCGCGTCGAGTACGACGAACCGCAGCCGGTCGCCGCGGGTCTTCTTGTCGATGCGCATGGTGTCGAGCAGCCGGGGCCAGGCCTGGCCGTCGTAGCTGGTGGGCAGGCCGAGGGTCTCGAGGATGCGGCGGTGCCGGTCGGCGGTGTCGTCGTCGAGGCGGCCGGCAAGACGGCCGAGTTCGGCGGCGAAGACCATGCCGACGGAGATCGCGGCGCCGTGGCGCCACTTGTACCGTTCGAGCTTCTCGATGGCGTGGCCGAGCGTGTGCCCGTAGTTGAGGATCTCGCGCAGCCCTGACTCGCGCAGGTCCGCGCCCACGACGTCGGCCTTCACCTGCACCGACCGCACCACGAGGTCACGCACGTACGGGCCGTCGGGCCGGGCGGCGCCAGCGGGGTCGGCCTCGATGATGTCGAGGATCGACGGGTCGGCGATGAAGCCGGCCTTGATCACCTCGGCGAGGCCGGCGACATACTCGTTCGGCGGCAGCGACGACAGGGCGGCGAGGTCGCAGAGCACGCCGGCCGGCGGGTGGAACGCACCGACCAGGTTCTTGCCCTCGGCGGTGTTGATGCCGGTCTTCCCGCCCACCGCGGCGTCGACCATGCCGAGCACCGTCGTCGGGATCGGCACCCACTTCACGCCCCGCAGCCACGACGCCGCCACGAACCCGGCGAGGTCGGTGGTCGCTCCCCCGCCGATGCCGACGACGGCGTCGGAGCGGGTCATGCCGATGCGGCCGAGCACCGACCAGCAGTACGCGGCGACCTCCGCGGTCTTGGCCTCCTCGGCGTCGGGGACCTCGACGGCGTGCGCCTCGAAGCCCTGCGCCACGAGGTCGTCGCGGACGGTGTCGGCGGTCGTCCGCAGCGCGCCGGGGTGGATGACGGCGATGCGCCGGACGCCGTCGCCGAGCAGCCCGGGCAGCTCGCCCAGCAGCCCGCTGCCCACCACGACGTCGTAGGGGTGCTCGCCGCCGACGTGGACCCGGGTCGGCGTGGCGGCGTCAGTGGACATGCTTGACGACCTCGTCGGCGATGTCCTCGGGGGTGCGGCCGGCGGTGTCGACGGTGACCGTGGCGGCCTCGACGTAGACCGGGCGGCGGTCGTCGAGCAGCCGCTTGAGCTGGGCCCGCGGGCTCTCCAGCAGCAGCGGCCGGTCCCGGTTCAGCCCGACCCGCGAGACCGCGTCGGCCAGGCCGACGTCGAGGAAGACGACGACGTGCCCGGCGAGCAGCGCGCGGTGCTCGGCCCCGACGACCGCCCCGCCGCCGAGTGCGAGGACGCCGTCGTGCTCGTCCAGCGCCGTCGCCACCGCGGCGCGTTCCAGCGCGCGGAACGCCGGCTCGCCGTCCTCGACGAAGATGTCGGTGATCGGCTTGCCCGCGGTGCGCTCGATGTCGGTGTCGGTGTCGCGGAAGGTCGCGCCCAGCCGCTGCGCGACCAGCGTGCCGACGGTGGTCTTGCCGGCGCCGGGCGGGCCGATGACGACGACGCGCGGCGCCATCAGCGCACCGCCAGCCCCGCCGGGATGGCGTCGAGGTAGGCGGCCAGGTTGCGGGCGGTCTCGGCGACGGAGTCGCCGCCGAACTTCTCCAGCGCCAGCTCGGCCACGACCAGCGCGACCATGGCCTCGGCGACGACGCCGGCCGCCGGGACCGCGCACACGTCGGAGCGCTGGTGGTGCGCCTTGGCGACCTCGCCAGTAGCGGTGTCGACGGTGCGCAGCGCCCGCGGGACGGTCGAGATCGGCTTCATCGCGGCCCGGACCCGCAGCGTCTCGCCGGTGGTCATGCCACCCTCGATGCCGCCGGACCGGCCCGACGTCCGCCGCACCCCGCCGCCGTCGACCGGCACGATCTCGTCCTGCGCCTGCGAGCCGCGGGTGCGGGCCAGCTCGAAGCCGTCGCCGACCGCGACGCCCTTGATGGCCTGGATGCCCATAAGCGCGCCGGCCAGCCGGGCGTCGAGCTTGCGGTCGCCGTGCACGTAACTGCCCACGCCGGGCGGCAGGCCGGTGACGACCACCTCGACGACCCCGCCGAGCGTGTCGCCCTCGTCATGCGCGACGTCGACCTCAGCGACCATGAGCTTGCTGGTGTCGGCGTCGAAGCAGCGCAGCGGGTCGGCGTCGAGGTACTCGACGTCGTCGGGGCCGGGCAGCGGCGAGCCGGCCGGCACCGCGACCGTACCCAGCCCGACTGTGTGGCTGACCAGCCGGACGCCGTACGCCTGCCGCAGGAACGCCGACGCGACCGCGCCGAGCGCCACCCGGGCGGCCGTCTCGCGGGCGCTGGCCCGCTCGAGCACCGGGCGGGCCTCGCCGAAGCCGTACTTCTGCATGCCCGCGAGGTCGGCGTGGCCGGGGCGGGGACGGGTCAGCGGGGCGTTGCGCGCGAGGCCGTCCAGGACCTCCTGGTCGACCGGGTCGGCGGCCATGACCTGCTCCCACTTGGGCCACTCGGTGTTGCCCACCTGGATGGCGACGGGGCTGCCGAGCGACGTGCCGTGCCGCACCCCGCCGACGAGCGTGACCTCGTCGGCCTCGAACTTCATCCGGGCACCGCGGCCGTACCCGAGCCGCCGCCGCGCCAGCGCCGCGTCGATGTCGGCGGTCGTGACCTCGACCCCGGCCGGAAGTCCCTCGAGGATCGCGACCAGGGCCGGCCCGTGCGACTCCCCCGCTGTCAGCCATCTGAGCATGCTCGAATTCTCCCACGCTCTCCGCCGCGCACCCCGACCGCAGTCCACAGGTCGGCGTCAGTGGGCGCCGATTGCCGACAGCGACGATTCCGTCTAGACTGTCTAGATGGAATCCACCTGGCCGGTCCAAGACGCCAAGCAGCGGCTGAGCGAGCTGTTGCGCAAGGCGACCGAGGAGGGGCCGCAGATCGTGACCAAGCACGGAGAGGAGCTGGCCGTCGTGATCGACATCATTCGCTACCGCGAGCTCCTGCGCGTCGAGCTCGCACCCGACTTCAAGCACGCGCTCACCCACGGATCGGGGTCGGACGAGTTCTCCGACGTGCTCGACGAGATCGTCGCCGAGCGCGCGCACGACCTTCCGCGCGACATCGACCTCGTGGGTCGCGAGTGACCTACCTCCTCGACACCAACGTCGTGTCCGAGGTCCGCCGCCCCCGCCCGCACCACCGCGTGCTCGAGTGGTGGAACGACGCACCGACCAGCCGCCTCTATGTCAGCAGCCTGACCATCGGCGAGCTGCGCCGCGGCGTCGGGCGACTACAGGCACGCGACGACCACGCGCAGGCGCAGCGGCTGGCCGATTGGCTCGACACCATCGCCCACCAGTTCGCCGACCGCATACTCCCGGTCGACACCGTCACCGCCGAGATCTGGGGCCGGTTCCCCCAGCACCAGCCGATCCCCGTCGTCGATGGGCTCATCGCAGCCACAGCGCTGAGGCGCGGCCTGACGCTGGTGACCCGCAACGTGCGCGACTTCGCCCGGACGGGTGTGACCCTCCTCGATCCGTTCGCCGGCTGAACCCACCCCGGCCGGCGCCCACGAGCGCTACGGCCGTAGTGCGGTGAACCGTCGTCGGACCGCTGGTCTAGGCTCGGCAGGGTGCCGCATGAGATCGATCCAGCCTTCATCGCCCTGCCGATGCGCTCCTTGGCCGACGCCGCGTTGCAGCGGGCCCGGGACCTGGGGGTCGAGCACGCCGACTTCCGGCTCGAGCGCATCCGCTCCCAGGATCTCTCCTTCCGCGACGGCAAGCTCGAGGGCAGCCGCGACGGCGAGGACGTGGGGTTCGCGGTGCGCGTCCTGCACGAGGGCACGTGGGGGTTCGCCGCCACCGTCGACCTCACGACGGACGACGCCGCGAAGACGGCCGAGAAGGCGGTCGACCTCGCCAAGGTGTCCAAGCGTCTGAGCCCGGCCCGCGTCGAGCTGGCCGACGAGCCGGTGCACCCCGACGTCACCTGGGTGTCGGCCTACGAGGTCAACCCGTTCGACGTCCCCGACACAGAGAAGATCGACCGCATGGTCGGCCACTCCGTGCGGGTCCTCGCGCAGCCCGACGTCCATCACGTCACCGCTCAGCTGCAGCAGGTGCAGGAGAACAAGTTCTACGCCGACACCCGCGGCACCGTCACCACCCAGCAGCGGGTCCGGCTGCACCCGTCCTTCGAGGCGGTGAAGGTCGACCCCCAGACCGGGCGGTTCGAGACCATGCGCACGCTCGCCGCCCCGGCCGGCCGCGGCTGGGAGTACGCCACCGGCGCCGACGGCGTCGTCGACTGGGGCGCGGCGCTGGACGAGCTGGGGCCGCTGCTGGCGGAGAAGTTCGCCGCGCCGAGCATCCAGGCCGGCCGCTACGACCTCGTCATCGACCCGACGAACCTGTGGCTGACGATCCACGAGTCCATCGGCCACGCCACCGAGCTGGACCGCGCGCTCGGCTACGAGGCCAACTACGCCGGCACCTCGTTCGCCACCCTCGACCAGCTGTGGACGCTGCGCTACGGCTCCCCCGTCATGCACGTCACCGGCGACCGCACCACGCCGCACGGCTTGTCGACCATCGGGTACGACGACGAGGGCGTCGAGGCGCAGCGGTGGGACATCGTCAGCGGCGGCACGCTGGTCGGCTACCAGCTCGACCGCGCGATGGCCGCGGCCAACGCCAGCGCGCTCGGCACCAGCCGCTCCAACGGCTGCGCGTTCGCCGACTCCTCCGGCCACGTCCCTGTGCAGCGCATGGCCAACGTCTCGCTGCAGCCGGCCGACGGCGGCCCGTCGACCGCGGAGCTGATCTCGCAGGTCGACGACGGCATCTACGTCGTCGGCGACAAGTCGTGGTCGATCGACATGCAGCGCTACAACTTCCAGTTCACCGGCCAGCGGTTCTACCGCATCCGCGGCGGCGAGCTGGACGGCCAGCTCAACGACGTCGCGTACCAGGCCACCACGACCGACTTCTGGGGCTCGATGGCCGCGGTCGGCGGCCCGCAGACGTACGTGCTGGGCGGCGCGTTCAACTGCGGCAAGGCCCAGCCGGGGCAGATCGCGCCGGTGTCGCACGGTGCCCCGTCGGCGCTGTTCCGCGATATCCGCGTCCTCAACACCGCCGAGGAGGGTGGCCAGTGAGTGGCACCATGACGCCGCAGGAGATCGTCGAGCGCTGCCTGGAGCTGTCCAAGGCGAGCGGCACGCTCGTGCTGGTCGACGAGGCGTCCACGGCGAACCTGCGCTGGGCGACCAACGCGCTGACGACCAACGGCGTCACCCGCGGCCGGTCGGTGACGGTGATCGCGACGGTCGACGGCGCCAGCGGCACCGCGTCCGGCGTGGTCGCCCGCAGCGCCGTCACGCCCGAAGGCCTGGAGCCGCTGGTCCGCGCCGCCGAGCAGGCCGCCCGCGACAACGGCCCGGCCGAGGACGCGCAGCCACTGGTCCCCGGCGACGCCCGCCCCGGCTGGAGCGACGCGCCCGGCGAGACGTCCCCCGACGTGTTCGCGCACATCGCGCCCGCCCTCGGCGACGCGTTCAGCCGCGCCGACGACGAGCGGCGGCTGCTGTACGGCTACCTCGAGCACGGCGTCCGCACGACGTACCTCGGGTCGTCGACCGGGTTGCGGGCGCGGCACGAGCAGCCGACCGGGCACATCGGCATCACCGGCAAGTCCGCCGACAAGACCCGCTCGGCCTGGGTCGGGCAGTCCTCGCGCGACCTCACCGATGTCGACGTCACCGCGCTCGACGCGGAGCTGACGAAGCGGCTGGGCTGGGCGCAACGCACCGTCGAGCTGCCGGCCGGCCGGTACGACACCGTGCTGCCGCCGACCGCCGTCGCCGACCTGATGATCTACGCCTACTGGACGATGAGCGGCCGCGACGCCGCCGACGGGCGCTCGGTGTACTCCGCGCCGGGCGGCGCGACCCGGGTCGGCGAGCGGCTCTCGAAGCACCCGGTGTCGCTGTGGTCCGATCCCGCCGCGCCTGGACTGGAGTGCGCGCCGGCGGTGTACGCGCACGCCTCGTCGGCGGAGTCCAGCGTGTTCGACAACGGCCTGCCGGTCGCGCCGACCTCGTGGATCGAGGACGGCACGCTGCGGGCGCTGCTGCAGAGCCGCCACTCGGCCGGCCTGACCGGGCTGCCCGTCACCCCCGCGGTCGACAACCTCGGCCTCACGGTCGACGGCGCCACCGGCGGCGTCGAGGAACTGGCGGCCGGGGTCGAGCGCGGCCTGCTGCTCACCTGCCTCTGGTACATCCGCGCCGTCGACCCGCAGACGCTGCTGCTCACCGGCCTCACCCGCGACGGCGTCTACCTGGTCGAGAACGGCGAGGTCACCGGCGCGGTGAACAACTACCGGTTCAACGAGAGCCCGATCGCGCTGCTGGACCGCTTCACCGCGGCCGGCGCGACGGTGCCGACGTTCAGCCGCGAGTGGGGCGACTACTTCCCGCGCACGGCGATGCCGGCGCTGCGCGTCCCCGACTTCAACATGTCATCGGTCTCGCAGGCCTCGTAGACCCGGTGGTTGGCGGTTTGGTGGTGCCAGAGCACCACCAAACCGCCAACCATGAACCGAGAGCTACGGGCGGCCGCCGGCGACGGTGATGGTGTCGTCGGTGGTGGAGACCTGGCCGTACGGGTCGGTGCTGCGGACGGTGACGGTGTGCTCGCCGTGCCGCAGGCCGCGGGGCAGCTCGTACGACCACAGGTGCGACGACGGCTCGGGCGCGGCCGGGCGCAGGCTGCCGGTCAGCGTCGAGCGCAGCACGGAGATGTACGGGTCGTTCTGCGGCGACAGATGCGTCATCGGAAGGAACGGGCCGCCGTCGACGCTGACCTCGACGGTGTGCCGCGAGCCGCCGTCGAACACGTTCGCCGTCACGGTCGGGCGCTGGACGCCGGTGCCGATCCAGTCGCGGGCGTTGAACCGCACGGTGCCGGCGGCGAAGCCGTCCACCCCGCTGACGCCGGTCGGGATGCGCACCTCGTCGCCCCAGCCGCCGTCGAAGGTGAGCCTGATCTGGTACTCCTCCGGCAGGCTGGCCGGCTTGAACTGGGCCGTGTACTCGTTGCCGTCGAAGAACAGCTCGTAGTGGCCGTTCGGGTTGCCGTCGGACATGTCCGCCGCCTGGATGCCGCGCGAGTCGCGCGGGCCGGTGTTCCAGCCGCTGCCGCGCACCTCGGCGAGCACCTGGTGGTGGAAGTCCTTCGGGCCGAACCAGCCGTGCTCCTCGCCCATGTACATCTGCCAGCTGTTGCTGGTGTCGTGGCCGGAGATCGTGTAGACGTGCTCGCGGTCCTCGAGGATCGCGAATAGGTCGGTCAGGTTCGTGGTGTTGACGCCGTCGGACGTGGTGGCGTCGGTGGCCAGCGGGATGTGCGTCCCGATGACGATCAGCTTGTCGGCCGGCACGTGGCGCAGGTCGTTCTCCAGCCACTGCAGCTGCTCGTCGTTGAGGTAGCCGATGTAGCCGTGGTCCGGGCCCTCGTGCTTGACGTTGTCCATCAGTACGAAGTGCACCTGGCCGTAGTCGAACGAGTAGTCCGTCGGCCCGAACGTCTCCTTGTAGGTGTCGGTGGCGTTCGCGTCGGTCGGCGCGTCGTAGTCCTGGTCGTGGTTGCCGGGCGTGTTCCACCACGGGATGCCGATCGCCGACACCGCCTGGTTGTGCGGCGCGAACAGGTCCAGCGGGTCGTTGACGACGTCGCCGACGGTGACGCCGAACCGGGCGTCGGTGTTCCCGACGATCCCGGCGATGACGTCGATCGCCATCGTGTCGATCTGCCCGGTGTTGGACGTCTGCGGGTCGGCGAAGGCCAGCGCCGAGAACGTCTCGTCGACCGAGTCGTCCTGGTACATCGGGAAGTCGACGGACGCCGGCAGCGGGCCGGTCGGCTCGACGCCGCCGTAGCGCAGTTCGTACGGGCTGCCGTTCGGGTAGTGGTTGTAATAGAACTGCGGCAGCTGGACGTCGTTCACCGGCACCATCCAGCCGGCCGGCTTGCTGACGAAGATGACGGTCTCGTCGTCGACCTGCAGGCTGTAGCGGCCGTCGGCGTCGGTGCGCACGACGTCGCGCCCGTTCGACACCGACACGTCCGCCACGCCGGCCTCGCCGCCGTCGCGCTGGCCGTTGCGGTTGCGGTCGTCGTAGACGACGCCGGTGGCGGTCTCGGTCTCCGGTGCGGTCTCGGCGCCGGCCAGGCCGAAGCCGGTCGCGCCCAGGCCGGTCACCGTTGCCGCGATACCGGTACCAACGAGCCAGCGTTTGCGTCTCGCCATGGAAGTCCTCCGGTCAGGGTGGGGGCACGGAGTTGCGAACCTCACCCTGTCGGCGTCACCCCAACGCAAGGTGACAAACCCACACACAACGGCAGAAGAGTTATGTCAGCAGGACGACGCCGAGCCCGGCCACCGCGAAGCCGCCCAGCACCCCGGCGGCGACGACCGACGCGAGACACAGATAGCCGGTGAACTGCAGCGACACCGGAAGGAAGGGCGCGACCCGCGGCAGGTCGGAGAACCGGTCGAACAGGTCCTTCGTCAGCTGGACGCCGGCCCAGACACCACGCGCCGCCCGCCCGGCGCCACGCAGCCCCGGCCCGGCCGACCGCACCTGCTCGAGCGCGTCGTTCGCCCGCGCCCACGCGCCGGCGACGTCGTAGGCCTCGGCCAGCTCGGCGGCCAGCTCGTCGACCGGGTCGACGGCGCGGACCAGCCGGCGCCGGCGCCACAGCAAGAGCAGCCCGAGCGCCGCACCGGCCGCCGCGACGGCCAGGAAGAAGGGGCGGCCGCTGTCGGCGGCAAGCCCCTCCAACACCAGCAGCAGCGCCGGCGGCAGCGGCAGCACGCCGGCGACCAGCAGCGGGATCCGCACCCGGCGGACCAGGACGGCGAGCGCCGCGGCCAGCTCGCGGACCACGGTCGCGCGCGCCTCGCCGGCCGACGCGGCCGCCGCCACAGCCGTCCGGCGCCAGCGCTCGAACCGGCTCTCGTTCGTCGTCGTCATGCGCGGCCTCTCACGTCGTGCGGTGCGGGAGGAGGACGATGCGCTCGGCATCGCGGTCCAGCAGCGCCGTCTCCAGACCCGACAGCGCGGCGACCTCGTCCAGCGACGCGTACCCGCCGCGCAGGTCCCGCGCGACGACGAACGCCTCGGCCGTCTCGATCGGCCAGCCCAGCGCCGTCGCCAGCCCGTCGGCGCCGGCGTTGTTGAGGTCGACCAGCCCGCCGTCGTCGTAGCTGCGCCGCGCGTCGGGCCGGCCGATGCTCAGCTCGAGCGCCATGGCCGGGTCGCGGGCGACGATCTCGCGCGCCTGCCGCCGCCGTTCCCGGCCGGCGAGGACCTCGCGCACAGCCGGGTGGTCCTCGGCGGCCGGGACGGCGGCGGAGTCCGGCTCGTACGGGGGCAGCTCGACGGTCTCCTCGCGCCGCGCGAAGACGACCGGGCGGGCCTTCAGTGCGGTGGCCACACCCGCAACGGCCGTCGCGAGGAAGATCATGACGAACACGTCGTTGTCCGAGCCCAGCGCATACCGCAGCAGCACGCCCACCCCGCCCGCGGCGAGCAGCACGGTCGCCGCGAGCCAGCCGGACGACCTGGTGCGCCACCACGCCTGCCCCGCGGGCAGCCAACCGAGGATGCCGATGGAGTAGACCGGCATGAGCACCCAGAGGCCCTGGCCGATCGCCCGGAAGACGCGTCGCATGGGCGTAAGGGTGCCATATGACCGTCAGTGATCACGCTGGTCGGTGCGGCAATAGGATCAGCCGGTCGGCGCAGCAGGTCATGCCCGGGGAAGGACGAACTCGTAGCCGGCGGCGAGCAGCGTCTCGATGATCGCCGGCAGCGCCTCGACGGTGCCGGCGCGGTCGCCGCCGCCGTCGTGGAGGAGGACGATCGCGCCGGGATGGACGTGCTCGGCGACGTAGTCGTGGATGGCGCGGGCGCCGGGCTTGCGCCAGTCGCCGGGGTCGACGCTCCAGCCGAGCGGCACCTGGTCGTGCTCGGCGGCGACGTCGTTGACGTTGGCGGCGAAGTTGCCGCCAGGCGCGCGGAAGAACGGCACGTCCACACCGCGCACGGCGTCCTCGATGGCGTCCAGCGTGCCGCCGATCTCGTCCTCGATGACGTCGTCGGGCTTGTCGGGCAGCGAGGTGTCGTGGGTGATGGTGTGGTCGCAGAGCCGGTGGCCGTCGTCGGCGATCTCGCGGACGAGTTTCGGGTAGAGCCGCGCCATCTCGCCGACCACGCAGAACGTCGCGGTGATGTCGTACTCGCGGAGGATCCGCAGCACCTGCGGCGTCTGCTCAGGGTGCGGCCCGTCGTCGAAGGTGAGGGCGACGGTGGGGCCGTCGCGGCCGTTGAGGCGGCGGGTGCCGGCGTCGTCGACCTCGGCGACGGGGGCCTTCCCGTCCGTCGTGGCCGGCACCAGCGACAACAGCCGCTCCGGCACCTTGGGCGACACCTGCTGGGTGGTCTCGGCGGCGGCGGACGTGCTGCCGGGCGGCTCGCTGCGGGCGGCGCCGACGATGACGCCGACGATCAGGCACAGCATGAGGGCAGCACGGAGCTGTCTGGACACCGGCACCACCCCGCCTCACTCAGGACGAATCCGTCAGAACCCGGCAGGTGCGACGGTACCGGCGCAGTGCCGCAGACCCGATGAGGCGCGCCGAATGCGCTTTCCATCACAGACCGCCCATCCTGCGGAGAACCACAGGGTGATCCGGCGGTGACCTTCATCGCGCCCGTCCACCCCGATCCCGTACGGTCGAGTCGTGAACATCCGCCTCTCCCCGGAAACCGAGCTGACCGGCCTGGCCGGCTGGGCCGTCGACCTCATGGACACCATGGGCGCGGTCGGCGCCGGCCTCGCCATCGCCGCCGAGAACCTGTTCCCGCCGCTGCCCAGCGAGGTGATCCTGCCGCTGGCGGGGTTCACCGCCAGCCGCGGCGACATGAACCTGGCGGCGGCGATCATCTGGACCACGATCGGCTCGGTGGTCGGCGCGCTGATCTGGTACGCCGTCGGCGCGGCGGTGGGGCGCGACCGCACCCGGACCATCCTGGCGGCGCTGCCGCTGGTCAAGATGAGCGACGTCGACAAGGCGGAGGGGTGGTTCGCCAAGCACGGCGTCAAGACCATCTTCTTCGGCCGGATGATCCCGATCTTCCGCAGCTTCATCTCCATCCCGGCCGGCGTCGAACGCATGTCGCTGCCGGTCTTCCTGCTCTTCACCGGGCTCGGCAGCGCTATCTGGAACAGCGTGTTCATCCTGCTCGGCTACCAGCTGGGGCAGAACTGGGACGCCGTCGAGGGCTACATCGGCATCCTGCAGTACGCGGTCATCGCGGCCGTGGTCATCGCGGTGGCGGCGTTCGTGGTGCTGCGCGTCCGGTCCAACCGGCGCGACCGCGAGCGGGCCCGGCACCGGGTGCGCCGTCAGGAACCGAGGTAGCGCAGCACCGCCAGCACCCGGCGGCTGTAGCCGCCGTCGCCGGTCAGCTCGAGCTTCTCGAAGATCGCGTTCGCGTGCTTCTCGACGGCGCTGCGCGACACGTGCAGCCGGCCGGCGACGGCGGCGTTCGTGTGGCCCTGCGCCATCAGCTCCAGCACGTCGCGCTCGCGCCGAGTGAGGGCCTGCAGCGGGTCGCTGTGGCTGGTCCGGGCGATCAGCTGACGGACCACCTCGGCGTCGTAGGCCGCTCCCCCGGCGGCGACCCGGTCCAGTGCGTCGAGGAAGTCGCCGACGTGCGCGACGCGGTCCTTGAGCAGGTAGCCGACGCCGTCGGTGTGCGTCTGGAACAGTTCGGCGGCGTAGCGCTTCTCGACGTACTGCGACAGCACCAGGATCCCGACGCCGGGCCGGTCGGCCTTGATCCGCAGCGCCGCCCGCAGTCCTTCGTCGGTGTGCGACGGCGGCATCCGGACGTCGGCGACCACGACGTCCGGCGGGTCGGCGGCGACCGCGGCGACCGCGGCCAGCAGCGCGTCGGCGTCGCCCACCGAGGCGACGACGTCGTGGCCCTCGTCGCGCAGCAGCTTCGCCAGGCCCTCGCGCAGCAGCACGGAGTCCTCGGCCAGCATCACGCGCACGACAGCTCCGCCTCGACGACGGTCCCGCGGCCGGGCGGCGACTCGACGGCGAACCGGCCGTCCAGCGCGGCGACCCGGCGGCGCAGCCCGGCCAGCCCGCCGCCGTCCGGATCGGCGCCGCCCGCGCCGTCGTCGGTCACCCGCACCCGCACCGCCGGGCCGGCCCGCCACACGTCGATGTGCAGCGACGACGCACCGGCGTGCTTGACGGCGTTGGTGGCGGCCTCGGCGACCACGAAGTAGACGGCGGTCGCGACCGGCTCCGGCGGCGACCCGGCCGCGTAGGACAGCTTGGCGCCGGCGCCCTCCGCGACCGCCGTCAGCGCCTCCTCGAGCCCGAGCGTGTCCAGCGCCGCCGGGTACACCCGCCAGGCGACGGCACGCAGGTCGGCCAGCACCCGCTGCGACTCCTCGTGCGCCGCCCGCAGCAGCTCGTCGGCGGCGGGCCGGTCGCGCTCCGCCGCCCGCCGCGCCCGCCCCAGCAGCAGGCCGAGCGCGACCAGCCGCTGCTGGACGCCGTCGTGCAGGTCGCGCTCGATGCGCCGTCGCTCGGCGTCGACGGCGGCCACGGCGCCGGCCCGCGACTCGGCCAGTTCGTCGATGCGACGGCGCAGCAGCTCGGCCTCAGTCGGCCCGAGGAACCGCCGCGCCGCCCGCCGTTCCAGCCCGACCACACCGGCTAGCCCCTGGACCGCGATGTACAGCAGCACGGCGCCGGGCAGGACCAGCGACAGCATGGTCAGCCCGGTGACCGGCTCGCCGTTGGCGTCGTCCGGTGAGCCGACCAGCCACATCCGCGTCGTCACCGCGACCGTGACGATCCCCCAGACGACCAGCAGCAGGATCGCCGCGCCCAGCAGCCCGGCCACCGTGCGGGCGGCGAGATAGCCGAGCGCCCGGCGCGACGCACCGGCCGTCGTCCCACCCGGCGACAGCGCGGGCGCGGGCGTCGGCGTCGCCAGCCACTGCCGCAGCCGCCGCCGCTCCCACCGCACCAGCGTGTCGGCCGGCCGCCCGGCCGCCTTCAGCACCCGGTCGCGGGCCGCCGGGACCGCGGCGACCGGCAGCAGCGCCAGGCCGGTGAGCAGCAGGAGTCCGAGCGACACGAAGGCCGACACCGCGCCGAGGCAGAGCCCGGCGGTGCGCCGCCACGCCACGTCCACGACGCCGCGGACCCAGGCCGGCGGCGGCGCGGCGGCGGTCGTCAGACCAGCTCCTGCGGCTTCTCGTCCGGTGACCCCTCCGCGCCGGCCGCGGACTCGGGCGTCCCGGCCTCCTCTTCGCGGCGCCGGTTGCGCACGGCGATGCGGTGGCGGATCAGCTCGACCAGGCCGGTGATGGTCAGCGCGATGCCCAGGCCGACGCCGAGGCCCAGCAGCGGGTTGTCCTCGAACGCGTGCCCGCCGACGTAGCCGATCATGCCGGAGTAGACGCCCCACGACAGCGCCGCGATGGCGTCGAAGAGGGAGAACTTGCGCAGCGGGTAGCCGACCGTCCCGCAGGTGAGCGTGACCGCGGTGCGCCCGCCGGGGATGTAGCGCGCGATGATGAGGATGACGCCGCCGCGCTCGTTGAGCTGGCGTTCGGCCCAGGCGAACATCGCGCCGGACTTCTTACCGCCCTCGATGCGGTGTTTCACCCTGGAGCCCGCGGTGCGGCCGATGAAGTAGGAGACGTGGTCGCCGACGAACGCGCCCGCCGCGCCGGCCAGGATGACGAACCACAGGTTCGGCACGCCATCGGCGGCCGCGAACACCCCGCCGGTGATGACCAGGGTCTCGCTCGGCACGGCCGGGAAGAACCCGTCGAGCAGCGCGACACCGAAGATGACGGCGTAGACCCATGGGGAGCCCATGACATCGCGGGCGAAGTCGATGATCGCGTCGTTCATTTCCCCGTGTTCTCTGCTCGGCCGACTCGTCACCTCCGACCCTACGCGGCGTCACCCGCCGCGCACATGCGACCTCAGTCGGAGTCGCACCCCCGACTTTCGTCGGGGGTGCACCCTGAGCGTCAGTCCTGGAACGCCTCCGGCGACGGGCACGAGCAGACCAGGTGGCGGTCGCCGTACGCACCGTCGATGCGCCCGACCGGCGGCCAGTACTTGTCGTCGCGGCTGGCCGGCGACGGGTACACGGCGGTCTCGCGGTCGTAAGGGTGCGACCACTCCGCGACGACGGACGACGCGGTGTGCGGCGCGTTGACCAGCGGGTTGTCGTCGGCAGGCCAGTCACCGGCGGCGACGCGGTCGGCCTCGGCGCGGATCGCGATCATCGCGTCGCAGAACCGGTCCAGCTCGGTCTTGTCCTCGGACTCGGTCGGCTCGATCATCAGCGTCCCGGCGACGGGGAACGACATCGTCGGCGCGTGGAAGCCGTAGTCGATCAGCCGCTTGGCGACGTCGTCGACAGAGATGCCGGTCGCCTTCGTCAGCGGCCGCAGGTCGACGATGCACTCGTGCGCCACCAGCCCGCCCCGGCCGGTGTAGAGGACCGGGAAGTGGTCGCGCAGCCGCACGGCCATGTAGTTGGCGTTCAGCACGGCGGTCTGGGTGGCCAGCTTCAGCCCGGCCGGGCCCATCATCCGGATGTACGCCCACGGGATCGGCAGGATCGATGCGGACCCGAACGGCGCCGCCGCGATCGGACCGACGCCGGTCGACGGCCCGGCCTCGGGGAGCAGCGGGTGGTTCGGCAGGAACGGCGCCAGGTGCGACCGCACGCCGATCGGGCCGACGCCGGGACCGCCGCCGCCGTGCGGGATGCAGAACGTCTTGTGCAGGTTGAGGTGGCTGACGTCGGCGCCGAACTCGCCCGGCTTGGCCAGCCCGACCAGCGCGTTGAGGTTGGCACCGTCGACGTACACCTGCCCGCCGGCGGCGTGCACCAGCGTCGCGAGGTCGGTGATGCCCTCCTCGTAGACGCCGTGCGTCGACGGGTAGGTGACCATGATCGCGGCGACCCGGCCGGCGTGCTCGTCGAGCTTCGCCCGCAGGTCGTCGAGGTCGACGGTGCCGTCGCCGGCCGCCGCGACCACCACGACCCGCATGCCGGCCATGACCGCCGACGCCGCGTTGGTGCCGTGCGCGCTGGACGGGATGAGGCAGACGTCGCGCTGCTCGTCGCCGTTGTCGCGGTGGAACGCGCGAATGGCCAGCAGCCCGGCCAGTTCGCCCTGCGACCCGGCGTTCGGCTGGATCGACACCGCGTCGTACCCCGTCACGGTCGCCAGCCAACCCTCCAGCTGGCGGATCAGCGCGAGGTAGCCGTCGGCCTGCTCGACCGGCGCGAACGGGTGGATGCCGGCGAACCCGGGCCAGGTGATCGGCTCCATCTCGGTGGCCGCGTTGAGCTTCATGGTGCACGAGCCGAGCGGGATCATGCCGCGGTCCAGCGCGTAGTCCTTGTCGGCGAGCTTGCGCAGGTAGCGCAGCATCGACGTCTCGGACCGGTGCGTGTTGAAGACCGGGTGGGTGAGATACGGGCTGTGCCGGCGCAGGCCCTCGGGGATCGCGACGGGCGCGGCCACGACCGTCCCGGCGACGCCGAACGCGCGCAGCACCCGGGTGAGGTCGGCGTCGGTGGTGACCTCGTCGCAGGCGATGCGGACGTCGTCGATGCCGGCGAGGCCGAGGTTGACGCCCAGCTCGGCGGCGTCGGCGACGACGGCGGCCGCGCGGCCCGGCACCCGGGCCAGCACGGTGTCGAAGAACGCGTCGTGGACGACCTCGACGCCGCCGGCCCGCAGTGCCGCCGCGAGCCTCGTCGCGTGGCCGTGCACCCGCGAGGCGATCTCGCGCAGCCCCTCGGGGCCGTGCCAGACGGCGTACATCGACGCGACCACGGCCAGCAGCACCTGCGCGGTGCAGATGTTCGACGTCGCCTTCTCGCGGCGGATGTGCTGCTCGCGGGTCTGCAGCGCGAGCCGGTACGCCTGCGCGCCGGTCGCATCCTTCGAGACGCCGACCAACCGGCCGGGCAGCCCGCGCTCCAGGCCGGCCCGGACGGCCATGTACCCGGCGTGCGGCCCGCCGTACCCGAGCGGCACCCCGAACCGCTGCGACGTCCCGACGACCACGTCGGCGCCCAGCTCGCCGGGCGGCGTCAGCAGCGTCAGGCCGAGCAGGTCGGCGGCCACCGTCACGAGCGCGCCCCGCTCGTGCGCGGCCTCGACGACCGGTGCGAGGTCGCGGACCCGCCCGGACGCGCCGGGGTACTGGACGACGACGCCGAACAGCTCGCCGTCGGGCAACCCCTCGTCCAGGTCGGCCACGACGACGTCGATGCCCAGCGGTTCGGCCCGGGTCTGGATGACAGCGATCGTCTGCGGCAGGCAGTCCGCGTCGACGACGACGGTGTTCGCTGTGCTCCCCCGGATCGACCGGCGCATGAGCGTCATGGCCTCAGCGGCGGCGGTCGCCTCGTCGAGCAGGCTGGCGTTGGCGGTCGGCAGCCCGGCGAGGTCGGACACGACGGTCTGGAAGTTCAGCAGCGCCTCGAGCCGGCCCTGCGAGATCTCCGGCTGGTACGGCGTGTAGGCGGTGTACCAGGCCGGGCTCTCCAGCACGCGGCGCACGACCACCGGCGGCGTCACGGTGTCGTAGTAGCCGAGGCCGATCATCTGGGTGTGCCGCTGGTTGCGCCGCGACAGCGCCCGCAGCTCGTCCAGCGCCTCGGTCTCGGTGCTGGCCGGCGGCAGGTCGAGCGCGCCCAGGTTGCGGATGGCGTCGGGCACGGCCGCCTCGACCAGCGCGTCGAGCGTCTCGTACCCGACGGCGTCGAGCATCTTCGCGATCTCTTCGTCGCGCGGCCCCACGTGCCGGGCGACGAAGGGTGCCTCACTTGCCACGGACGACAGTGGCTGGAACTGCTGGGACATCGACGGAGCTCCTCGGACGGTATGGCGAGTCAGCTCCCCCTCTGTCGTCGCCCACGAGGGACGGCTTCAGAGTGGCCTCGCCTGACCGGTCCGTGTGCCTGAGAGGTTGGCGGGGATGTTGCCCCTTCGGCGCCTCGCACCCTGCGGATGCGAGAACTCTCCCGGTCAGAGTCCACAGCTCGCCGTCAGCATAACGCGGCCGGACGTGACGGGCGACGCGGACGCGCGGACTGGTCCGCCCTGGCCGCCGGCCGCCGGCGTTCATGGGTCGCGTTCCCACCTGGCCTTGCCCTCGTCGCCGGGCGATCGGAGCCGATAGCTGTATCGCGGTATCCGCTCTCGCGGCACGACCGGTGCCCGGCGGAGCGGGTGACTGTCCCACCACTGCTCGTCGCGCTCTACCGCCCAGACGGGCAGGTGCGAAGGATAGTGCCGTCCGGCCGCATCGGGCGCCAGGACCAACGGCGCCGTCAGCACGACTTCGCCATCAGGTGTGACGAACGCCAGCCGCACTCCGCACGCCTCGAGGCAGGTCATCATCGTGCTCCAGCTGGGTACGGACCTGGCCGCCTCGGTCTTGACGATCGAGGACAGCGCGACACCGGCCCGTTCCGCCAGCTCTCGCTGGCTCAGCCCGGCATGTGCCCGGGCAGTCCGGAGCACAGTGCCCGCCACGAACAGGGCGGCACGGACGCTGGGGTGCGCGCCCTCATGACCCCAGGCGGGGACCTGGGCCGGGCCTGGATGCTCCACGCTGCGCACTGTCTTCTCGATCATGCGTCCATGCGACCACGCTTCGTATGGCCCGCGACAGGCCCTCACGCCCATCTGTGGACAGCCCCACGGATCCGCCCATCCTGTGGACGGCCGCCCCGGATAGCGGGCTTGGGGGTGCGCGAGGGGCCGCCGGCCGATGTCTCAGGCCGCTGGAGACCTGCCGTCGCCAAAGACAGCAGCCCTCCATCGCGCGCGATGGAGACCTGCCGTCCCCAACGACCGCAGCCCACGATCGCGCGCGATGGAGACCTGCCGTCCCCAAAGACAGCAGGTCTCCAGCGGGCCGCACTTGCCTCTGGGAGGCCGCCGCCCGCCCGGCCGCGCCGCCGCGCGGGCCGGGCGAAGCGGACGCGCGGACCAGTGGGGCCGGGCCGTGTAGCGTGGCCGCCGTGGGGTGGGCTCGGCGGCCGGACGGGCGCGGCGGCGCGATCCGGCGACCGCGACGGCCGCAGCCGGCTCAGGTGGTCGTGGTCGCGTTCGCCGCCGTCGTCATCGCCGGGACGTTGCTGCTCATGCTGCCCATCGCGCGCGAAGGGCCCGGATCCGCTCCCCCGCTGGTCGCGCTGTTCACGTCGACGTCGGCCACGTGCGTCACCGGGTTGATCGTCGTCGACACGCCGACGTACTGGAGCACGTTCGGCGAAGTGGTGATCCTCGGGCTGATCCAGGTCGGCGGGTTCGGCATCATGACGCTCGGGTCGCTGCTGGTGGTGCTCGTGGCGCGCCGGATCGGGCTGCGGACCCGGCTCACCGCCGCCACCGAGAGCAAGGGCCTGGACCGCACCGACGTCCGCCGGGTCGTCCTCGGGGTTGCAGCGGTGACGGCGACGTTCGAGCTGACGGTCGGCACGATCCTGACGGCCCGGCTGACCACGCAGCACGACGAACCGCTCGGACAGGCCGCCTACCACGGCTTCTTCCACGCGATCGCCTCGTTCAACAACGTCGGCTTCTCCCTCTACAGCACCAACCTCATGGGGTTCGTGGGCGACCCGGTGATCTTCCTGCCGATCGCGGTCTCGGTCATCTGCGCGGGTCTCGGCTTCCCGGCACTGCTGGAGCTTCGGCACCGCTGGCGCTCGCCCCGGCGGTGGACGCTGCATACCCAGCTCACCGTCGTGATCAGCGGCCTGCTGCTGGTCGCCGGCACCGCGTACACGGCGGCGACAGAGTGGCGCAACGCCGCCACGTTCGGGCCGCTCGACGGCACCGACCGGGTGTTCGCGGCGTTCTTCCACTCGTCGGTGACGCGCACGGCCGGCTTCAACACCGTCGATGTCACGCAGATGACGGACGCCACGTGGCTGGGCACCGACGTGCTGATGTTCATAGGCGGCGGCAGCGCGGGCACGGCCGGCGGCATCAAGGTGACGACGTTCGCGCTGCTGTTCTACGCGATCTTCTCCGAGATCCGCGGCGACCCGACGGTGCACGTGCTGGGCCGCCGCATCAGCGAGCAGGCCCAGCGGCAGGCGCTCACCGTGGCGCTGCTCGCGATCGCCGTCGTCATGGTGCCGACGGTCGCGCTGGTCGCCACGACGCGGTTCGGCCTGGACGAGGTGCTGCTCGAGGTAACCTCCGCCTTCTCCACCGCCGGGCTGTCGGCCGGCATCACCCCGCAGCTGCCGGCCGGCGGGCAGCTACTGCTGGTGTTCATCATGTTCATCGGGCGCGTCGGTACGGTCACGCTGGCCAGCGCGCTGGTGCTGCGGCAACGGACGCGGCTCTACGAACGACCGGAAGAGAGGCCGATCATTGGCTAGGAGAACGCGCACCCTGGACGTCGCCGTCATCGGCCTCGGCCGGTTCGGCACGTCGCTGGCGCTGGAGTTGATGCGCACCGGCGACACCGAGGTGCTGGGCATCGACAGCGACCCCGCGGCCGCGCAGGCCGTCAGCAGCCAGCTCACCCACGTCGCCATCGCCGACTCCACCAGCGAGGACGCGCTGCGTCAGCTGTCCGTGCAGGAGTACGACCGCGTGGTCCTGGGCATCGGCAGCCACCTCGAGGCCAGCATCCTCACCGCGTCGGTGCTGCTCAGCATGGGGATCCCAAATGTCTGGGCCAAGGCGATCACGGAGCCGCACGCTCGGATCCTGCGCCAGCTGGGCGTGCACCACGTGGTCCAGCCCGAGCACGACATGGGCGCCAAGGTCGCCCACCTCGTCCGCGGCCGCATGCTCGACTTCATCGAGTTCGACGACGGCTTTGCGATGGTCAAGACGACGCCACCACGGGAGACCGTAGGGTTGCGCCTCGGCGACACCGGGATCCGGCAGAAGTACGGCGTCACCGTCGTCGCGGTGAAGCGGCCGGGCGAGGGGTTCACCTACGCGACGGCGGACACCGTCGTACAGGACGGCGACACGCTCATCGTCTCCGGGCTGATCCCCGACGCCGAGCGGTTCAGCGAGCTGACCTGACGCCGGGGCGGCCGGTCTCCTACTCCCCCGCTGCGCGGGCGCGGCGGCGGGCGGCGAGCTGGTCGCCGGGGTGTTCGGCCGGCGGCTCGCCGGGCTTCTCGGCCGGCAGCTGGACGAGGGTGGCCTCGATCTCGCGCCACACCCGGCCCACGGCGATGCCGAAGACGCCCTGGCCGCCCTGGACGAGGTCGACGACCTCGTCGGCGGAGGTGCACTCGTAGACGCTGGCGCCGTCGCTCATCAGCGTGATGCCGGCGAGGTCCTCGACGCCGCGGTCGCGCAGGTGCTGGACCGCCTGGCGGATCTGCTGCAGCGAGACGCCGGTGTCGAGCAGCCGCTTGACGATCTTGAGCACGAGGATGTCGCGGAAGGAGTAGAGCCGCTGGCTGCCGGACCCGGCGGCGCTGCGGATGCTCGGCTCGACCAGGCCGGTGCGGGCCCAGTAGTCGAGCTGGCGGTAGGTGATGCCGGCGGCGCTGCACGCGGTGGGCCCGCGGTAGCCGACGTCGTCGGGGACCGGGCCGACCATGCCCTCGAACAGCAGGCCCTGCCGCGTGGCGGCGCGACCGGCCGCAGCGGTACGACCGGCGTCACCTGCCGCGCCAGTACCGGATGTGCTGTCTGCGCTCACGCCGACCCCTTCATGGTCCATGCCGATTGCGACGTCGTATTACACGAGTGACGTTAGGCCCGGGCCCCACCCCGGTCAATGCAACACGCGGCAAGTCTCAAGCTCGACTTCAGCTCTAGACAGGAATCACACCAGTCACACGAGTAACAGGAGGCTCAGCCGCTGAAGTCTTCCGGGGTGACCTCGTCGAGGAACTGGCGGAACCGGGCGACCTCGTCCTCCTGCTCTTCGGAGTCAGGGTCGGCCATGAGCACCCCGGCCTCGTCGAGCAGCGGCTCGGACGCGTAGATGGGAGATCCCGTGCGCAGCGCGAGCGCGATGGAGTCGGACGGCCGCGAGCTGACCTCGAGGCCGCCGGACAGCACCAGCTCGGCGTAGTAGGTGTTGTCGCGCACCTCGGTGATGCGGACCTGCTCGAGCGTGATGCCGGCGGCGTCGAGCACGTCTTTGAACAGATCGTGGGTCATGGGCCGGGGCGGGACGACGCCCTGCTGGGCGAACGCGATGGCGGTGGCCTCCACCGCGCCGATCCAGATGGGCAGGAACCGGTCTCCGCCCACCTCACGCAGTAGGACGATGGGCTGGTTGGAGGGCATCTCCACACGGACACCCACGACGTCTAGCTCGCGCACGCCTTCAACACTACCCCCGCATCGGGCCGGGCTCTGCGGCAGAACCAGCCCGCGGGACGACGTCCGGCCCGCCCTCAGCGCGACAGCCGGCGCGCCCCGGCGTCGACCAGCGCGGCGTGCAGCCGGACGGTCAGCCGGGCGACGTCGACGGCGGCCTCTTCGGCCCGGCCGCGGGAGTCGGCACTGCGCTGCCGGAAGATCGGCGCCACCACCTGCTCGACCAGCCCGACCTGCCGCTCGGCGGCGGTCCGGACCGAACGCAGGTGCCGCGGCTGCAGCCCGTACTGGGCCAGCTCGCCGGCCGTGCGGGCGACCAGCAAGGCGTCGGCGTCGTACGCGCCCCCGCGGCGCGCCGTCACCAGCCCGTAGGACTCCAGCTCGGTCAGCAGCTCGTCGGAGATGGCCGCGGCCTCTAGCAGCGACGCGCGCGGCAGCAGCACCTCGTCGTTCGCCGCCGCGGCCGCGGTGTATGGCGTGACCGAACTGCCACCCTCGGTGACCAGCTCCATTCCTCGGTCGAGCTGTGCCAGTTGCTCTTTGATCACCCGCAGCGGCAGGTAGTGGTCGCGCTGGACGGTGAGAACGTAGCGCAGCCGTGCGACGTCGTCGTGGGTGAAGCGGCGGTAGCCCGACGGCGAGCGCTGCGGCTCGACCAGGCCCTCGGTCTCGAGGAACCGGATCTTGGAGATGCTGACGTCGGCGAAGTCGGGCCGCAGCTGGGCGAGCACCTCGCCGATGCTCATCGTCTGGCCGGCCGGCGCGGCGTCGCGCCGCGCCGGCCCGGAGGCACGCGCCGAGTTCCCCTCGGCGGGACTCACCTGGGCCCGCCTCCGAACCCGTGCTGGCTGGAGTAGTAGACCAGGCGGTACTTGCCGATCTGGACCTCGTCGCCGTTGCTCAGCGCCACCTCGTCGATGCGGTCGCGGTTGACGTAGGTGCCGTTGAGGCTGCCGACGTCGGACACGACGAAGCCGCCGGGCATGCGCCGGAACTCCGCGTGCCGCCGCGAGACGGTGACATCGTCGAGGAAGATGTCGGAGTCGGGGTGCCGGCCGGCGCTCACGACGTCGGTGTCGAGCAGGAACCGGCTGCCGGCGTTGGGGCCGCGCAGTACGACGAGCAGAGCGCTGCCCTCGGGCAGTGCGTCGACGGCGGCCTGGTCGGCCGCCGCGAGGTCACTGGAGTCGTCCCGCTCGACCCCCTGCGCGGTCTCCTCGCGCACCATGGCCATGGTGCTCGTGGCGTCACCCCCCGTCTCGGCCGGCTGCATGGGCCGGACCAGCGGGGCTCCGCAATTCGAGCAGAACTTCGCGTCGGACGGGTTTTGGTGCCCGCACTGGGTGCAGAACGGCATCAGCTGGCCTCCCGCCGAGGGTCTCCCCCCGGCTTCGACTCGTCGGCGCTACGAGTGTCTCACTCACTCTCGACCAGCGCCTGAGGGTTTACGGATGTTGGCAACCTAGAACCGGCCGCCGCCAGGGTCAACCGGCGGCTTCCCCCCTTCCGACCGCCCCGGTCAGCCCTCCACCTGAGAACGGTAGTCGTCGGCCGTCAGGAGCTGATCGACGGCCCCCGGGTCGGCGGGGACGATCTCGATCATCCAGCCGGCGCCGTACGGGTCGGCGTTCACCTGCTCGGGCGCGGCGTCGAGCTCGTCGTTGCGCGCCGTGACGGTGCCGGTGAGCGGCGCGAACAGCTCGCTCACGCTCTTGGTGGACTCGAGCTCGCCGCAGACGCCGCCCGCGGTGAGCTCGTCACCGACGGCCGGGAGCTGGACGTACACGATGTCGCCGAGCTGCTCCTGGGCGAAGTGCGTGATGCCGACGCGGACGCTGCCCTCGGTCTCGCCGGGGCTGCGGACCCACTCGTGCTCCGCGGTGTACCTCAGGTCGTCGGGATACAACGAGATCTGCCTCCTCGGGGGCACCTGTGCGGGGTCATTCGTCGTCGCCGTCGTCCGGCGCCGGGCGAGCGTACTGAGGCGCCTCCGGCTCGTGCAACACGTCCACGATGAGGTCGTCGTACTCGTCGACGGTGGCGTCCGCGCCGTCGCCGTCGTCCTCGATGCTGGCGACGATGCCGCCGGCGAACGTCATGGCGCCGGACAGCTCGCCCGGGTCGCCGATGGCGGTGATGTCGTACGGCGGCTCCAGCTCCTTGCCGCCGACGGTGAGGACGTCGCTGCTCGGGTTCTCGAACGACGTGCTCGCGACGACGCGGACCGCCTCGTCGTTCCCGCCGCCGCGGATCTGGATCGCCTCGGCGCCGGCCACCCGCAGCTCGTTGACGGCGCGGAGCATGGTGAAGGCGCTGACGGCGTGGTCGGGGTCGCTGATCGTCATGATGATGCCGGGACCGCTGGCCGGGATGGTGCCGGCCAGCACGCCGGTGCTGCGGGCCCGCTCCTCGGCCTGCTCGAGCGCGGCCGCCTCGGTGTCGGCGCCGCTGACGAGGTCGCGGCGATCGGACTCCAGCTCGGTCACGTGGTCGTCGAGGCGGTCGGCCTGGCGGCGCAGCCCGTCGAGGATCTGCACGAGGTCGTCGCGGCGGGCGCTGGCGAGCGCGTCGTCGTCGTCCGAGCGCACCTGCAGCACGGCGCTGAACCCGAGCAGCGCGACCAGCACGGCCACCAGCACCTGGCCGCCGTCGGGCTTCTGCCGGACGGCGTTCCAGAGCCGCTGCGTGCCCGACGGCGCGGCCGGGGTGAAGCGGCTGCCACCGGGGACGAACGGCTGCCGCGGCGCCGCGGGCTCGTCGCCGGCGGCCGGCTCGTTCGGCTCCTCCCGCTCCGGCGGCTCGTCCGGCGCGTCGCGCGCGTCCCGCTCCGAGGGCTCGGCAGGCGCAGCGGGCTCGGTTGGTTCATCGGGCTCGGCGCGCCCCTCACGCGCCTCGTGCTCCTCGTACTCCGTGGGCTCGCTGCGCCGGACGGGCTCGGCCGGGGCGGCGGCGCCGTCGGGCACGGCGTCGGCGGGATCGGCGGTGGGGTCAGGCATGGAAGATGTGCCGCCTGATCGTCGCGACGTTGGTGAAGATGCGGATGCCCAGCACGACGATCACCGCCGTCGACAGCTGCGAGCCGACGCCGAGCTGGTCGCCGAGGAACACGATGAACGCGGCGATCAGCACGTTGGCGATGAACGAGACCACGAACACCTTGTCGTTGAAGATGCCCTCGATGACCGCCCGGATGCCACCGAACACCGCGTCGAGCGCGGCCACGATGGCGATGGGCAGGTACGGCTGCAGCTCCAGCGGCACCGACACGTCGAAGTACAGGCCGGCCAGGATGCCGACCAGGAGCCCGGCGAGGGGGATCACGACGCGCCCTCCCCCGGGGTGGCAAAGGAAAGCGGAGTGTTGCCGGCCGGAAGGTCCAGGGACTCCTCGGTGCGGACGTTGGACGAGATGCCGCTGCTCGCGGCGGTGCGGCGCAACCACTCGCCGCCGCTGCCGTCGCCGAAGTCGCGGGCCAGCGTGCGAGGGTCGCCGATGGCGGAGATCTCGTAGGGCGCGTCCGTGGGCCGGTAGTTGATCTGGATGAGGTCCTGGGCGGAGCGGATGCCGGTGAGCGGGGTGATGCGCTGGCCGTTGATGGCGATGGCCTCGGCGCCGGCCGACCAGAGCCCGTTCACGACCTGGCGCAGGTCGAGGTCGAGGACGCGGTCGGTGCCGTCCTCGGCGCTCTGGTCCTCGGCATCGTCGACCGTGACGACCACCCCTGGCCCCGTCACGGCGATCGCCCCCGTTGTCACCTGCAAGCCCTCGACTTCCTCACGCATCTGCTGCCCGGCCGCGGAGTTCTGCAGGAGGTTGCTCTCGAGCTCGCCGATCTCGGCCTCCAGGGCGGTGACCTCGCCCTGCAGCCGGCTGACCCGTGCGTCCTCGTTGTCGATCTGCTCGATGAGCCCCTGCCGCTCCGAAGAGACAACACTAGCGGTGTCGCGTACCTGCAACACCGACATGGTCAGCAACAGGCCGAGCGCGACCAGCCCGATCGCCAGGGCCGGCGACCGCCAGGTGCGCTCGGAGGTCGGCCGCTCGCCCGCGGCCTGACGTCGTGCCGCCGCCTCCTCGTACCCGGCGTCGAGCGGCTTGGCGAACAGGTCGTTGAGCAGCGACATCGACTCGTCCGGCCGCCGCAGCGGACGGACGCGCGGAGCCTGCCCTGTCACCACGGTCCTATGCTCGCACGCACGTCACGACGTTCCGCGCCGACATCCGCGTCAGGCCCTCAGGAATTCCGGCCGGCGACGGGTGTCGCGAGCACCTTGCGGGTCTGCTCGGTATAGAGGACCGCCGCCCACCAGTACAGCGCCACGCCCCAGATGACGAACGCCCAGCCGAACACCCGGGCCAGCATCGGGACGGTGCCGTCGCCGTCACCCCAGAGCAGCAGCGGGAACGCGTAGAGCAGGCAGGCCGTCGCGGACTTGCCGAGGAAGTGGACGGGCAGGCCGGTGATGCCGCGGCGGGCGCGCAGCAGCGCGACGATGCCCGCCATGTACACGTCGCGCGCGACCAGCAGCACCGCGAACCAGAGCGGGATGACCTCGCGCAGCGTCAGCGCCACGATCGTGGTGAGGATGTAGAGCCTGTCCGCGAGCGGGTCGAGCAACTGGCCGACCCGGCTGATCTGGTTCCACCGCCGCGCGAGGTAGCCGTCGAGGTAGTCGGTGAACCCGGAGACCGCGAGCAGGATGATCGCGAGAGTGTCGGCCTCCTCGACCAGCACCAGCCAGAGGAACACCGGCACGCCGAGCAGGCGCAGGAACGACAGGATGTTCGGAACCGTGAACACCCGGTCGGTCTGCACCGCCGTCTCCTGCGCCTTCACAGCCCGTCGTCCCCCGTTCGCCTGTGGCTCGATGCCGCCCCCAGCGTACGCGTCACAATCCGGCGGGGTCGTACGTCTTGGTTGGTGTGGCCAGGACAGTGGCGGGGAAAATCCGATGCGCGACGGCGTCAGCGGCAGTCATGCTTGCGGGCGTGGACGGGGACCGGGGGACGTACGGGCGTGATCGCTCTCACACCCGCAATGGTTGCGGGTGCGTTAGTATTCTCGGGTGTCCGCCTCCGAGCTCGAGCTCATCCGCGCGCTGGAGGCGCTCTTCCATCAGCTGTCGTGCACCAAGGCCGACTCCGATCTGCGGTCCATGGTCGAGATGGATCTGTCCATCTCCCAGTTCCGCTGCCTCATCCTGCTCGGCCGGCATGCCGAGGCGCTGCCGATCAACGAGCTGGCCGACGGTCTCGACCTCACGCTGGCCACGGCCGGTCGCAACGTCGACCGCCTGCTCGCGCACGGGCTGGTCGAACGGCGTGAGGACCCGCAGGACCGCAGGGTCCGGCTGGTCTCGCTGTCCGACACGGGGAGGTCGATCATGACCGAGATCGACGCCCACCACCGCAACGCACTCGTGGCGTTCGCCCAGTCCCTCGACCCGGCGGACCGGGACCGGCTCACCGCCGCGCTCGCTCCGATCGTCGAACCATCCGCACCATCTCGCCTGGAGGAACAACTCTCATGAGTGCACCGGCCGGACCCCCCGACACCGGGTCTGACAAGCTCGATCGCGGCGTCCTGAAGGTCGCCGGCGTGGTGGTGCTCGGCGCCATCATGTCGATCCTCGACATCACGGTCGTCAGCATCGCGCTGCCGACCTTCCAGTCCGAGTTCAACGCCACCTACGCCACCGTCGCTTGGACGATGACGGCGTACACCCTGGCTCTGGCCGCGGTCATCCCGATCAGCGGCTGGGCGGCGGACCGGTTCGGCACCAAGCGGCTCTACCTGACGTCGCTCGTCCTGTTCACCCTCGGCTCGGTGCTGTGTGCCATGGCCTGGGACATCGGCCCGCTCATCGGCGCCCGCGTGCTGCAGGGCCTCGGCGGCGGCATGCTGATGCCGCTGGGCATGACGATCATGACCCGCGCCGCCGGCCCGGACCGCGTCGGCCGCGTCATGGCCGTGCTGGGCGTGCCGATGCTGCTGGGCCCGATCGGCGGCCCGATCCTCGGCGGCTGGCTGATCGACGTCGCCTCCTGGCACTGGATCTTCCTGATCAACCTGCCCATCGGCATCGTCGGCATCTTCGCGGCGTGGCGGGTGCTGCCGCGCGACACCGAGCAGCCGTCCGAGACGTTCGACTTCCTCGGTATGGCGCTGCTCTCCCCCGGCCTCGCGGCGTTCCTGTACGGCGTGTCGTCGATCCCGGAGCACGGCACGGTCAACAACGCCGAGGTGCTCATCCCGGCCATCATCGGCCTGGCCCTCGTGGTCGCGTTCGTCTTCCACGCGCTGCGCAAGGACCACCCGCTGATCGACCTGCGGCTGTTCCTCAACCGGCACCTCACCATCGCCGTCGTGACGATGTCGCTGTTCATCGTGGCCTTCATGGGCGCCGGTCTGCTGTTCCCCGGCTACTTCGTGCAGGTCCGCGGCGAGAGCACGCTGATGGCCGGTCTGCTGATCGCGCCCCAGGGTCTCGGCGCCATGGTGACGATGCCGATCGCGGGCCGGTTCACCGACAAGGCCGGCCCCGGCAAGCTGGTGCTCGGCGGCATCGTGCTCATCGCCATCGGCATGGGGACGTTCACCCAGCTCGACGCCGACACGCCGTACGGGCTGCTGATGGGCGCGCTGTTCGTCATGGGCCTCGGCATGGGCATGACGATGATGCCGATCATGACCGCCGCGCTGGCCAGCCTCACGCACGGCGAGGTGGCCCGTGGGTCGACGCTGATGAACATCGTCCAGCAGACCGGCGGCTCGATCGGTACCGCCGTCATGTCGGTCATCCTGACGAACAACATCATCAACAACCAGTCCGCCGCCACGTTCTACGGCGCGGTCCAGACCCAGTCCGAGGACCAGCTGCCGCCGGACCTCTTCGCGGCCGGACAGCAGGCGCTGGCCGAGGCGTTCGGCAACACCTACGTGGTGGCGGTCGTGCTGGTCCTGCTCTGCCTCGTCCCGGCGTTCTTCCTGCCGCGGTCGAAGCAGGAGCTGCGTCTCGACCCCCGCGAGGAGGGCGAGGGCGACGCCAGCCAGGCGCCGCCGGTCGTCCTGCACTGAGGCCGGCTTCGCACGAAGGCCCCGTCCGGCGTTCTGCCGGGCGGGGCCTTTGCCGAGCTACGCCAGCTGGCCGCTGGCTCCATCGTCGGGGCGCGGATCGAAGCACCTCACCCGCCGCAGGTGCACCTCACCCTCCTGAGGACCACTTGCGGGCCTGATCCACTCGTCATGCGGTCGCCAGACGAGTGAGGTACACACCAGCCGAGCGAGGTGCCCGCCCAAGCACCTTGGCCAGCCTGGTCGTCGCACCAGGCCGGGCATATCGGGCGCAGTCACGACGACCAGCCTTGCCAAGGGCGGCACCGGGCCGTCAGTGCGAGACGCGCATTCGAAGATCTCCCGGCCCAGCGCGGCGACAGCCGAAAGCGCAACAGGCTCTGTCGGGGGTCAGGTCATTGGTGATCATGGGGAAGGCGGAGATATCGATTGTTCACCCGCACAGCCCTGCCCGCGTACCGGAGGCGGGTCTAATGTCGGACGGTGCCGGGTCCGGTCCGCGGATCCGGAGTCTCCCGACGAGGAGGTCGGACCATGAGCACGCTGCTCAACCCGTACATCGGGTTCCGTGACAACGCGCGGCAGGCGCTGGAGTTCTACCAGTCGGTCTTCGGCGGCGAGCTGCAGCTCAGCACGTTCGCCGACCTCGGCGCCAGCCACGACCCGGCCGAGTCGGGCAAGATCATGCACGGCCAGCTGGAGACCGAGAACGACCTGGTGCTGATGGCCGCCGACACGCCGAGCGACATGGAGTACACGCCCGGCGGCAGTGTCTCGATCTCGCTCAGCGGCGACGACGAGCCCACGCTGCGCGGCTACTGGGAGGCGCTGTCCGGCGACGGCACCGTCACCGTGCCGTTGGAGAAGGCGCCGTGGGGCGACACCTTCGGCATGTGCGTCGACCCGTACGGGGTCAGCTGGATGGTCAACATCCTGGGGGCGAAGCCGCCGCAGTAGCGGCCAGCTCGTCGCGATAGGCGGCGGTGCACGGCTGGACCGTGCAGACCGCACGGTGCACCGGTGACACCGTGCATCTACGGCCGTGCGCGGAACCGGCCGAGGCTGCGGGTATGACACTGACGCACACCACCCACCGCCACGGACGACGCGCGTTCGTCCGTCATTACCTCGAGATGCTGGTGGCCATGGCCGCCGGCATGATGCTCGGCCCGCTGCTGCGCTCGGCCGCCGGGCTGGAGCCGTCCGCCGGAGCCGGAACCGGCGCCGTCCTGATGGCCGTCGACATGTCCGTCGCGATGGTCGTCTGGATGCGGATCCGCGGCCACGGCTGGCCGGCGACGCTGGAGATGGCCGGCGTCATGGTCGCGCCGGTCGCCGTCCTGGCGCCGCTGCACTGGCTCGGCCTGTTCGGCGCCGACGCCCTGCTGCTGGCCGAGCACGTCGTCATGCTGCCGCTCATGTGGCTGGCGATGCTGCGCCGGCCGGCCGAGTACGGGCGGTGGACGCGATGACGGCAGCGACGGCGGCCCCGTCCGTCCCCTGGTACCGGCACGTCGCCGCGCGCTGGCCCGCCGCGCTCGCCGTCGTCATGACCGTCCTGACGTTCGGCGGCGCCGAGACGGTCGACGGCATGCACTCGTTCGCCGAGATCCTGCCGATGCTCCCCCTGCTCTACGTGGTCGTCGCGACGCTGGAGCGGCGCCGGGCGACCTGGCCGCTGGTCGTCGTCGGGTTCGCGCTGGTGTTCCTGCTCCGAGGCCTCGACCTGATCTCCCCCGCCGTCGTGTTCTGGGCGATCGCGCTGGTCACGCTGGTGTGGACCGCCGTCGGCGGGCGGCTGTGGCGCGACGGGGTGCTGCAGGCCCAGGCGGTGGGGATGCTGGTGTTCGGCGGGCTCGGGCTGGCCGGGCTGATCATCGACCCGGACGTCGGCCGCTACCTGGTCGCGGCCGGCTGGTTCTTCCACGGCGTCTGGGACGTCGTCCACCTGAAGCTGGACAAAGTGGTCGCGCGGTCGTTCGCCGAGTGGTGCGCGATCATCGACGTCGTCATCGGTATCGAACTGCTGCTCAAGCTCTGAGTCGGGGTAATACTGTGCTGACGAGCCGCTGGAGGTCACATGGGCGAGGACGTCGGCAGGCAGGAGTTCAGCCGGGCGGACCGGACGAAGTACCGCGCCAAGGTCCGCCGGGGCCTCGACGCCTTCGAGCGCATGCTCCGTGAGGCGCAGTTCGAGTTCGACCGGCCGATGACCGGGCTGGAGATCGAGCTGAACCTCGTCGACGAGCACCAGGACCCGGCCATGCGCAACGCCGAGGCGCTGGAGGCCATCGCCGACCCGGCCTTCCAGACCGAGCTCGGCCAGTGGAACCTGGAGATCAACCTCGCACCGCGCGAGCTGGACGGCGCCGGCGTGACGGCGTTCGAGGAGGACGTCCGCGCCAGCCTGAACGCCGCCGAGCAGAAGGCCGGCGCCGTCGGCGCGCACCTGGCGATGATCGGGATCCTGCCCACGCTGCGGCTGGAGCACATGACCGGGCACGCGCTGTCGGTGAACCCGCGCTACGAGCTGCTCAACGACCAGATCCTGTCCGCCCGCGGCGAGGACCTGCACCTGGCCGTCGACGGCGCCGAGCGGCTGCGCGTCTCGTGCGACACCATCGTCCCCGAGGCGGCCTGCACGAGCACCCAGTTCCACCTGCAGGTCAGCCCGGAGCAGTTCCCCGCCGTCTGGAACGCCGCCCAGGCCGTCGCGGGCGTGCAGATCGCCGTCGGCGCGAACTCGCCGTTCCTGCTCGGCAAACAGCTGTGGGCCGAGACCCGCATCGCGCTGTTCGAGCAGGCCACCGACACCCGCAGCGAGGAGCTCAAGGCGCAGGGCGTGCGGCCACGGGTGTGGTTCGGCGAACGGTGGATCACCTCGATCTTCGACCTGTTCGAGGAGAACGTGCGGTACTTCCCCGCGCTGCTGCCGATCGTCGCCGACGAGGACCCGATCGCGGTGCTGGACCGCGGCGACACCCCTGAGCTGGCCGAGCTGCGGCTGCACAACGGCACCATCTACCGCTGGAACCGGCCGGTCTACGACGTCGTCCGCGGGCGCGCGCACCTGCGGGTCGAGAACCGCGTGCTGCCGGCCGGGCCGACCGTCGCCGACACCTTGGCGAATGGCGCGTTCTACTACGGGCTGGTGCGGAAGCTGTCCGAGGAGGACCGGCCGGTGTGGACGCAGATGTCGTTCAGCGCCGCTGAGGAGAACTTCCACGCCTGCGCCCGCGAGGGCCTCGACGCCCAGGTGTACTGGCCGGGGCTGGGGCACGTCCCGGTCGCCGAGCTGGTGCTGCGCCGGCTGCTGCCGATGGCCTACGACGGCCTGCGCGACTGGGGCGTCGACACCGCGGAGCAGGAGCGGCTGCTGGGCATCGTCGAGCGGCGCTGCGCCGAGCACCGCAACGGCTCCGACTGGCAGGTCGCCGCGTTCCGGCGCCGGTTCGACGGCACGTCCGTGGAGCGCTACGACGCACTGCGCGGCATGCTGCGCTCCTACGTCGACCACATGCACACCAACGAGCCGGTGCACACCTGGGCCGTCGACTGAGCCTTCGTCCCGCCGCGTGCCGTCGTTCCCGGGCCGTTCATCGCCCATTCAGGACCCACGTCAAAACTATGCGGGTTAGTACTGCCGTCGTTAGTAGAGAAGAGGCATCCATGGGCGAGCGGGTCGAGGGTCCGGAGCCGGGCCTGTCGCGGCGCCAGCTGATGAAGTACGCGGGCGTCGGCGCGACGCTCGCGGCGGCGTCCACCGTCGCCGGCGGCAACGCCTCCTGGGCCGACGAGGACGACCGGGGCGCGGCGCCGTCGTCGGGCGGGTCGGGCGGTTCACGCGGCCGCGCCTGGCGAGCCGGCGACCACCACATCCACTCCGAGTACAGCGGCGAGTTCGACACGTCCGTCAACCCGCCCGTCTTCCACAAGGGCGCCGACGCCGTCTACCCGATCGTCACCAACGCGATCATGGCCAAGAACTTCGGCCTGACCTGGGCGATGTGCACCGACCACGGAGGACCGACGCACTCGAAGGTCAACCTCGAGCAGGCCTACCCCGACCTGCTGCTGTCGCGCCGGCTCGTCCCGGACGTGCTGCAGTTCTGGGGCATGGAGTTCGACGCGCCGGCCATGGACCACCACACGCTGATGATCCCCCGCCACGACGACGAGGCGCGGATGCTGTTCGAGCTGGAGAGCCGGTTCGCCAAGCACGACGCGTTCCCGTCCGACCCGGGCCGCGACACCGAGCCGAAGATGGTCGAGTTCCTCAAGGTGGCCAAGGGCATGAGCCCGAAGCCGCTGGTCATCGCCCACCACGCGGCCCGCTCGGCGTCCGGCCTCGGCGTCTGGGGCCAGGACACCCCGCACGAGTTCCGCAACGGCAACAACGCCGCGCCCGACATCTACGTCGGCTTCGAGGGCGCGCCCGGGCACCAGGCCGGCCCGCTCAACGGCGGCGCCCGCGGCGGCTACGGCAACTACCCGACGCACGGCGGCTACGACCAGATGACCGCGCAGGTCGGCGGCCTGTGGGACTCGCTGCTCGGCGAGGGCCGCAAGTGGTGGATCACCGCGACGTCGGACTCGCACGTCCACTGGACCCGCGGCGGCTCGGACTTCTGGCCCGGCGAGTACAGCAAGACCTACGTGCACGCCAAGCAGGACTACGCCGACATCATGGACGGCCTGCGCACCGGCCGGATCTTCGTCACGACCGGCGACCTGGTCAGGTCGCTGGACGTGTCGGCGACCAGCCGGCGCAAGACCGTCGCCGTCGGCGAGACGCTCACCCTGGACCGCCGCGCCCGCAACGACGTCGAGATCGAGATCCGGTTCCGGCCGCTCGGCGGGACCAACGCCAACGGTGACCGGCCCGAGGTCACCCGCGTGGACCTCATCGTCGGCGAGGTCACCGGCCCGGTCAGCGACCTCGACGCCGCCACCAACCCCACCACCCAGGTCGTCGCCCGGTTCGGCCCGGGCGACTGGCAGCGGCAGGGCGAGGAGTACGTCGTCCGGCACACCGTCCGCGACGCGGAGGCGAGCTTCTACGCCCGGGTCCGCGGCACCAGCACCGACGAGCTCGAGCCCGCGGCGGACGGCCTGGAGAGCCCGTGGGAGGACCTCTGGTTCTACTCGAACCCGGTGTTCGTCCGCATCCGCTGACCCCCAACCCCGCCCAAGTTGATCTTGGAGTAAAGCGGCCATCTATCGGACAAATGCCACCGCAATTGCCCGCTTACTCCAAGATCAACTTTGGGTGGCCGCGGCGACGGCCAATGCCACCACGCCTCCAGGTACGGCCGCGAGCACCGTCAGGCCGGCGAGTCCGAGGAGCATCGGCCACCGGCCGGGCGTGCGTGGCTCGGCGGCACGGCCGAGCAGGCGCTCCACCCGCGCCGCGACGTCCGTGCCGGCGACGCCCAGCGAGCCCGCCGGCCGCGCCGTCCCCGCCAGCTTGACCAGCGCCGACGCCGTCGTGAAGGGGGACGTGCGGCGGGCGGCGGCGTCGTCGGCGTGCATCTCGGCGAGCACTCGGAGCGCTCGATGGCCGACCCGCGCGGCCGGGATCCACGGCGCCGCGGCGGCGAACGTCCCGGCGACGGTGAGCAGCCGGTCGTGCCGGGCCCGCAGGTGCGCCCGTTCGTGCTCGAGAACGGCGGCCAGCTCGGGCCGGCTCAGCACGTCGCGGGCGGCCGTCGTCAGCACGACGGCGCCCGGCCGGCCGGGGACGGCGTACGCGGCCGGCTGAGCGGCGTCGACGACGAGGACGTCGAGGTGCGCCGTCGGCCGGGCGACCAGGGCGAGGTCGCGCAGGTGCGACCGCCGCGCCACGGCGGCGCGGTGCACCGTCATCGCCACCGCGACGGCGCCGCCCAGCACGACCGCCGTCTCGGCGACCGCGATGACGCCGTCCAGCGCCGGCCCGCCGACGTGCTCGTCGACGTGCTCGTCGCGAGGGCCGAGCAGCAGGTGCAGCGCCATCGTCAGCCCGGCCGCCAGCAGCGTGCCGGCCGTCGCCGGGAACAGCAGCAGCCAGGCGGCGATGCCGGCGCGCGGGAACCGGTACGTCCACCGGGCCGCCGCCAGCGGTCGCGGCAGCAGCCACAGCCCGGCCAGCCCGAGCGCGGCCGCCGCCAACGCCGTCACGGCGTCGCGTCCCCGCCGCGCTCCCGGTGCCGTTCCAGCGCCTCCACCAGCCGCCGGACGTCGGCGTCGTCGAGCCGGTCGGCGAACCTGATCAGCACCGCCGCCGGGTCGGGGCTGTCCGACAGCGCCGTCTCGACCAGGTCGGCGGCGAAGTCCTCGCGCGACGTGCGCGGCCGGTAGACGTGCGCCCGTCCGGTCAGCTCGCGGGCCAGCACGGCCTTGCGGAACAGGTTGTCCATGACGGTGAGCACCGTGGTGTAGGCCACCGGCCGCGACGGCTGCAGCGTCTCGGCGACCTGGCGCACCGTCAGCGGCGTCTGCGACCTCCACATGACGTCCATGACGGCCGCCTCCAGCGACCCCAGCCGGCTCCTCGCCATCGGCACTCCTCCCCAGTCCGGGTTGGACCGAAGCATAGGCCCCGGGGTTTAACCGGATGAGGTCTGTCGGTGCCGCGTGTTAGAACTGCGGACGATGACCACCACCGCGACGCGCACCGAGTTCACCGTCGCCGGGCAGCCGGAGTACGACCGGCGCGGCCCGGTGCGCTGGATCGTGTCGCACCAGCTGCGCAACCCGTGGCACCTGGCCGGCTTCCTGTTCGGCTCGGTCACCATGGTGGTGCTCAACTCCATGATCCCGGGGCTGGTCGGCGACGCCTTCGACACGGTCCTCGACGAGACCGCCGACCGCGGCGCCGAGTTGAGCACCATCGCGCTGATCCTGCTGGTCGTCGTCCTCGCCCGGTCGGCGCTCGACTTCGTCGCCCGGCTGTGCACCGAGGTGCTGGCCAAGCGCATCGAACGCGACGCGCGCAACGAGCTGTACGTCAGCCTGCTCGGCAAGAGCCAGACGTTCCACAACCGGCAGCGCGTCGGCGACCTCATGGCCCGCGGCGCCAACGACGTCCGCCAGCTCGGCACCATGTTCAGCCCCGGCATCGACCTGCTGGTCGACTCCCTGACACAGGGCATCGTCCCGATCGTGTTCATCGCGTTCCTCGACCCACGGCTGCTGGTGGCGCCGCTGATCTTCGCGGTCGCGTTCGTGTGGTCGATCCGCCGGTTCATGCGGCAGCTGGCGCCGGTGTCGGCCCGGCTGCGCGAGGACTACGGCACCCTGAACGCCGGGCTGAACGAGACCATCCGCGGCATCGAGGTGGTCAAGGCGACCGGCCAGGAGCGCCAGGAGCTGGGCAAGTTCGGCCGCAACGCCCGCCGCTACCGCGACGCCTACGTCCAGCAGGGCCTCATCCAGGCCCGCTACCTGCCGACGCTGCTGCTGTCCGTCGCGACCGCCGGCGGGTTGCTGCACGGGCTGTGGCTGCTCGACGCCGGCGAGCTGAGCGTCGGCGGGCTGATCACCTACATCGGGCTGCTCGGCCTGCTCGGGTTCCCGGCGTTCGTCTCGATCTTCTCGTTCTCACTGGTGCAGAACGGCATCGCCAGCGCCAACCGGCTGCTCACGCTGATGCGCGAAGAGACCGAGCTCGACCACAACGAGGCCGGCCACGTCGCGCCCATGCGCGGCGCCATCGAGTTCCAGGACGTCACGTTCGGCTACGGCGGCCAGCCGGTGCTCGAGCACCTGTCGTTCCGCATCGAGCCGGGCCAGACGGTCGCCGTCGTCGGCGAGACCGGCTCGGGCAAGACCACGCTGACCAAGCTGGTCAACCGCATCTACGACACCGGGTCCGGGCGCATCCTGGTCGACGGCGTCGACGTGCGCGACTGGAACCTCGACTCCCTGCGCTCGCAGATCTCCACCATCGAGCAGGACATCGTGCTGTTCAGCCGGCCGGTCCACGAGAACATCGCGTTCAGCCTCGGTCAGCAGGCCTCCCGCGACGACGTCGTCCGCGCGGCGAAGGACGCCCAGGCGCACGAGTTCGTCACGGCGCTCGACGACGGCTACGACACCGTCATCGGCGAGCGCGGCGTCACGCTCTCCGGCGGCCAGCGCCAGCGGCTGGCCATCGCCCGGGCGCTGCTCACCGACCCCGCCATCCTGGTGCTCGACGACTCCACAAGCGCCATCGACAGCGCCACCGAGGACGAGATCCAGCGGGCCATCCAGCGCGTCCTCGAGGGCCGCACGACGCTGCTCATCACCCACCGCCTGTCGCAGATCCGGTGGGCCGACAAGGTCCTGCTGCTGCAGCGCGGTCGGCTGGTCGACGAGGGCTCGCACGACGAGCTGCTCGGCCGCTGCGCGCTCTACCGGCGCATCTTCGCCCACTACGACGAGGTGAGCGGCTGATGGCCTTCATCATGGACGGCCTCGACGCCGAGGCGTACGACCGCACCTACGAAGACCGCGACCTGCTGCGCCGCATCCTGCGCTACTTCCGGTCCAAGACGCGGGTCATGGGGCTCATCGCGGGCGCCATCGTGTTGCAGTCGCTCATGCAGGCGGCGTTCCCGATCCTGGTCAGCGAAGGCCTCGACCGCATCGTCGACGACCGCAGCACCGGCCTGGTCGTGGCGCTGGTGTCGGCGGTGCTGGTCACCGGCGTGCTCGGCTGGGTGTTCAACTTCGTGCAGCGCTGGTACACCGCGACGGTCGTCGGCGACGTCGTGCTCGACCTGCGCGAGGACGCCTTCGACGCCGTCCTCGACCGCGACATGTCCTTCTACGACGAGCACGCGTCGGGCAAGGTGGTCAGCCGGGTCACGTCCGACACCGAGGACTTCGCCACCGTCGTCACGCTGACGCTGAACCTCATCAGCCAGGTGCTGCTGGTCGGGCTCGTCACCGTGCTGCTGTTCACCCGCAACGTCGAGCTGGCGCTGCTGGTCATGGCGGTCGTGCCGGTCATCGTCGCGATGGCGCTGGGCTTCCGGCGCATCGCCCGCGAGACGACGCGGCACCAGCAACGGTCGCTCGCGAAGGTCAACGCGACGCTGCAAGAGACCATGGGCGGCATCTCCGTGGCGAAGAACTTCCGCCAGGAGCAGACCATCTACGGCGAGTTCCAGCCGATCAACGGGCAGAACTACCAGGTCACGCTCAAGCAGGGTTTCGTGTTCGGCGCGATCTTCCCGGCGCTGTTCGCGGTGGCCGGGCTGGCCACGGTCATGCTGGTGCGGGTCGGCGGCGGACGGGTGATCGAGGGCGACATCTCGGCCGGCGACTGGTACCTCTTCCTGCAGAGCGTCGCGCTGTTCTGGCTGCCGCTGACGTCCATCGCGTCGTTCTGGTCGCAGTTCCAGCAGGGGCTGTCCGCGTCCGAGCGGGTGTTCGCGCTGATCGACGCCGAGCCGCTGGTGGTGCAGCGCGACCCTCAGCCGGTCGGCCGGCTGGCCGGGCGCATCGAGCTGCGCGACGTCACGTTCGGCTACACCCCGCAGCACACGGTCCTGCACGGGTTCGACCTCACCATCGCGGCCGGCGAGACCGTCGCGCTGGTCGGGCACACCGGCGCAGGCAAGTCCACCATCGGCCGGCTGCTGGTGCGCTTCTACGAGTTCCAGGGTGGGCAGATCCTCGTCGACGGCACCGACATCCGCTCCGTCGAGCTGACCAGCTACCGCCACCAGCTCGGCGTCGTGCCGCAGTCGCCGTTCCTGTTCTCCGGCACCGTGGCCGACAACATCCGCTACCCCCGCCCCGACGCCTCCGACGACGACGTGCGCGCGGCCGCCGGGTCGGTGGCCGGCGGCGACTGGCTCGACGCGCTGCCCGACGGCCTCGCCACCGAGGTCGGCGAGCACGGCTCGGCGCTGTCGATGGGCCAGCGCCAGCTGGTCGCGCTGGCCCGGCTGCTGCTGCAGGACCCCGCCATCGTCATCCTCGACGAGGCCACCGCCAGCGTCGACCCGCTCACCGAGGCGCAGATCTCCGAGGGCCTCGACGTCGCGCTGGCCGGCCGCACGTCCATCGTCATCGCGCACCGGCTGTCCACCATCGAGCACGCCGACCGCATCATCGTCATGCGCGACGGCGGCATCGTCGAGGAGGGCACACACGCGTCGCTGCTCCGGGCCGGCGGCGCCTACTGCGACGTCTACAACACCTACTTCCGGCACCAGTCCCCCGACTACCGCCCCGGCACCGGCTTCGTCGGCATCCCGGCCGGCGCCGGCGACTGACTCGGCACTCGTCGAGCGGACGTTGGCCGTCCCCTGCTGCCCGTTCTTAGGCAGTTATCAGGGGGACGGGGAAGAACCGGGCACAGCCCGTCGGATTCGTGCCGTTCGCCTGGCTTTGCCCGGTTGGCTTCCTGGGTGTGAGGCGCGTCCTGGGTGTGAGTCGCGCTGAACCGCCGAAATGGGCCTGGAAACGCGACTCACACCCAGGACGCGCTCCACACCCAGGTTGATGAACGCCGGGGTCCTGGTCTGCCGTCACGTCCTGGTCTCCAGTCACGCCGCGAGCCCCGAATCCGCCGTTTCGCGTAACGGCAGACCAGGACGTCACACCAGACCAGGACCCGCCCGTCGTCACACTCCCCCCGTACCCCTGATAGCTGCCAGTTCTTAGACCGCGAGGGTGCGGGTCAAGTCCAAGCCCCCAACCACAGCGAACAATGAACAGCAGAGGCGCGGACTTGAGGCGCACCCTCGCGGCTAAGAGGGCGTCTGATCCGTTGATGTTCTGGTTGTGAGGTTGGCTGGTGTTCGGGTCCTCGTTCTTGGGCGGGTGGTGTGGTAGGGCTCGTCGTTGTGATGTCCAGGGCGCCGTACCGTAGCGATCTGTCCGATGCCCGGTGGGCGCTGATCGAGCCGGTCATGTCCGGGTGGCGTGCGGCCCGGCGCGGGCTGGGGATCAGTGAGCCCGTCCATGACCTGCGAGAGATCGTCAACGCGATCTTGTACGTGAACCGGACCGGCATCGCCTGGGAGTACTTGCCGCACGGGGCGTGTTGAATCTTTCGTGTAAGGCCGGGTGGGCCAGGATTGGTCCGGGCGTGTTTGCGTCGTGGCCGCGAGAGGATTCTTTGTGTCGGAGCAGGAGAAGGTTGTCGATTCCTCGGATGAGGCAGCTCGTCGGTTGGCGGCGGTGTTGTCGGATGAGGCGATTGATAATCTGTTGGCGGATGCCGAGTCGTCCGGGACACCGGTTGATGGTGTTCATGGGTTGTTGAATCGGTTGACGTCGAGAGTTCTGGAGCGGGCGTTGGAGACCGAGATGACCGATCATCTCGGTTATGAGCCCGGTGATCCGGCTGGGCGCGGATCGGGGAACTCCCGGAATGGGCGTTCGGCCAAGACGGTCGCGACGACGGCCGGCCCGGTGAACGTGACCGTGCCACGAGACCGGAATTCGACATTCGCCCCGCAGATCGTGCCGAAACACTCCCGGCGTGTCGGCGCGATCGAGGACATCATTCTGTCGTTGTATGCGCGCGGGCTATCGACCCGGGAGATCGAGGCGCACCTGAAGGAGATCTACGACATCAACACGTCGCCGGCGCTGATCTCCAAGATCACCGACGTGGTCGTGGACGAGATCACACTGTGGCAGAACCGGCCGGTCGACGAGGTCTACCCGATCGTCTACGTCGACGCCATCCGGATCCGGGTCCGCGACCGCGGCTCGGTCACGCTGAAGTCCGCACACCTGGTCGTGGGCGTCGACGTCGACGGGTTGAAGGACGTGCTGGGGATCTGGATCGCCGCGGAGGAGGGCGCGAAGTTCTGGGCGCACGTGCTCACGCAGCTGCGCAACCGGGGCCTGCGCGACGTCCTCATCCTGTGCTGCGACGGGCTGACCGGGCTGCCTGACGCCGCGCGCAGCGTGTTCGACAAGGTCACCGTGCAAACCTGTGTGGTGCACGTGATCCGCAATACGATGCGGTTCATCTCCTACGGCGACCGGAAAAAGGTCGCCACGGCGATGCGTCACATCTACACCGCTCCCGGCGTCGCGGCGGCCGAGATCGCGTTGAAAGAATTCGAGCAGAATTTCGGGCAGCAGTATCCCGGCGCGATCGAGGTGTGGAAGAATGCGTGGAACGAGTTCATCCCGTTCCTGGATTACCCGGCCGAGCTACGCCGAATCGTCTACACGACGAACCTGATCGAATCAATCAACTACCAGCTACGGAAGATCACCAAGACCCGCGGCCACTTCCCCGACGATGACGCCGCCATGAAGCTGCTCTTTCTCGGGATCCGTAACATCAGCCGGAAACGAGGAGGAGCATCAGGCACCGGAACCCACGGATGGAAGAAAGCACTCAACTTCCTGGTCGTGGAATTCCCAGGACGACTCACCTAGAAAAGTCACATCAAGGTAAAGGTTTGCCCTGTCTTACACGAAAAACTTGACAGGCCCGCCGCACGACTTCCCGCCGTTCAAGACCGTCTATGACTACTACGCCAAGTGGGAGAAGGACGGGACGACGGAGAAGATCCATGACCTGCTGCGCGGCACGGCGCGCGCAGCGGCCGGGCGGGCCAGTGAGCCCAGCGCGGCGATCCTGGACGCGCAGTCGGTGAAGACGTCGTCGAATGTGGCCGAGTCCGATCAGGGCATCGATGCGGGCAAGAAGATCAAGGGACGCAAGCGGCATATCGCCACCGACACGCTGGGGCTGCTGCTGGTGGTGTTGATCACCGCGGCCAGCGTGCACGACACCGCAGGTGGGCGTGACCTGGTTGATCGCCTCGCCGATCGCCACGCGGGCGTGTCCAAGGCTTGGGTGGACCGCGGCTACCGCGCCAGCGTCGCCCAGCGTGGTGTCGATCGCGGTATCGACGTTCAGGTCGTCCAGAAAGACCCCGGGCTGAAGGGCTTCCACCCGACTCTGCGCTGGCCCGTGGAGCGCACCTTCGGCTGGCTGATGCTGCATCGTCGATTAGTCCGAGATTACGAGACGCTCCCAGAACGTTCCCGCACCATGATCCACTGGGCGATGATCGACAACATGAGCCGCCGGATCACCGGCGAAACCACCCAAACCTGGCACGACGAACCAGCCAACTCAGGCGCACCCCCACAGATCTAGACCAGACGCCCTCTAAGACCATGGGCAGCAGGGGACGGCCAACTGTCGCAAACCCCCGACCAACTCGGCGAACCCCGCACTCCCGGCGTGTGCCTTCAGCCGACCACCAGGGCCGGGTGCCGCGGGTCGTCGGCGCGGACGACGAGGTCGGCGAGGGTCTCCGGGACGGTCTCGGCGGCGTAGCGCTCGTACGCCGGCAGCGTCCACGAATCCTCCGGCGGGGTGAGCCGGCGCAGTGTGGCCGGCCGCAGCGCCAAGTGAACAGCGAGATCGAGGTCCAGCCAGCGGCCCAGCGTCAGGGCGCCGTCCAGGACCAGGACCAGCCCGGGCGGCGCGTCGACGTAGGCGGCGCGGGTAGGGCGGTCGGTGTCGGGGTCGCGCAGGCTCGGCAGGTAGCGGCCGGAGCCGCCGGGCCCGACCGGCTCCAGCACCTCACGGTTCAGCGCGGCGGCGTCGATCCAGTCGTCCAGCAGCGCGTCCGGGTCGTGCGCGCCCTGCTCCAGCCGCAGCGACCGCGGCCGCAGGAAGTCGCGGACGCGGATCCGCGCGACCGGCCGGCCCGCCGACCGCAGCGGTTCCACCAGCGCGTCGGCCAGCCGCTCCGGATGCGCCGCCGGGTGACCGTCGACCACCAGCCGGACGGCGCCGGCCGCCACCGCGACCGAAGCCGCCAGGACGAGCCCGACGATGCGGTCCACCAGCACGTCCTCGGTCACCGGCTGCACCCGCACGAGACCATGCTGCCACCGTCCGACCCGTGCCCTACTGTGACCGCATGCGGCTGGCGGGATCGACCATCGTGCTCACCGGCGCGACGTCGGGCATCGGGCGGGCGACGGCGCTGGAGCTGGCGGCCGCACGGCCCCGGCGGCTGGTGGTGCACGGCCCGCAGCCGGCCGCCGAGACGGCCGGCCTGGTCGAAGAGCTGGACGCCGCGCTCGGCTCGACCGGCGAGGTCGTCTACCTGTCCGCCGACTACGGCGTGCTGGACGAGGTCGCCGAGCTGGCGGCGGGCGTGCGGGCGGCCTGCCCCGACGGCGTCGACCTGCTGATCAACAACGCCGCCCGGCCCGGGCCGCGGACGCGCACGCTGACCGCCGACGGCCACGAGGCGACGCTGCAGACGAACTACTTCGCGCCGGTCGCGCTGACCACGCTGCTGTTCGACGTCATCGGCGCCGGCCGCGCCGGGCGCATCGTCAACGTCGCGTCGGCCACCCACTTCTCGGCCGAGCTGGGGCTGGACGATCTCGAGCTGGCCAGGTCGGGCTACTCCCCCGCGTCGGCGTACGCGCGGTCGAAGCTGGCGCTGGTGACGTGGACCTGCCGGCTCGCCGGGCGCCGGCCGCGGCCCACCATCGAGTTCGTCAGCGTGCACCCGGGCGTCATCGCCACCGAGCTGCTGCACGCGATGTTCTCCATCGGCGGCGACACCCCGGAGCACGCGGCCGCCAACCTGCTCGCCGTCGCCCAGCGCGACGACGACAACGGCACGTACTACGACGAGCGGCGCCCGGCCACGCCGAACCCGATCGCGCTGGACCCGGTCGCCCAGGAGCTGCTCGACGGCATCACGCTGCGGGTGCTGGCGCCCGTTCTGCCCGCCGCGAGCGCGTGAGCCGCCGCGGCGCGTCCAGCACGAACAGCACCTTCCCGGCGTGGTCGCCGTACCTGACCAGCAGCGACGCCACGCACACCGCCACGTAACCGGCGCCCAGCGCGCACCACCACAGCCCTTCGGCCAGGAACACCCCGGCCCAGGCCAGCTGGTAGGCGACGCAGAACAGCTCGGCCGCCACGTACGGCCAATGCACCTTGACGCGGTCCCGCCGCCGCTCGGTGGCCGCGCGGCCCGCCTCGCCGGCCTTCGGCGTCCGCTCGAACTCGCTGTGCAGCGGCCCGAACAGGCCCTCGGTGAACGCGCTGAACTGGTGCGGAAGCATGCCGGTGTTGACGACGAGGTACGGCACGATCCGCGTGAACCGGCGCCGGAACACCGACGGCGTGGTCCGCTCCGGGTAGGTGTGCCGGGTCTCGGCCGACGCCAGGCTCGTCACCAGCGTCAGCCACAGCAGGCTCGGCAGCACGTAGAGCGCGAGGCCCGCGCCGGCGCCGAGCGCGCCGAACCACAGCCCGGAGTGGATCAGCGCCGGCAGCACCGTGATCCACACCGCCCACAGCGGCCACTGCCAGGTCGTGCACATGTGGTAGACGAGATGCGCCCGGCGGGCGAGCGACGCGCGGTGCCGGAACAGCAGCGTCCCCAGGTGCAGCCGCTGCACCTGCACCCAGCCCTGGGTCCACCGCTTCTGCTGCGCCTTGTACGCGGTGTAGGTGGCGGGCAGCTCGGCCGGCGCGACGATCTCCTTGACGAACTTGGTGCGGTAGCCGGCGAACAGGTGCCGGAAGCTGAGCTCGCAGTCCTCGACCAGGCTGGCCGCGCGCCACCCGCCGGCTGCCTCGACGGACGCGGCCCGCCACACGCCGGCGGTGCCGGTGAAGTTGACGAACCGCCACATCGCCGAGCGCCACGACATCTGCAGCGTGTGGTGGTCGTCGACCCACAGTGACTGCGCCCTCGTCAGCGCCGACTCGTCGTGATTGAGGTGTCCCCACTGCGCCTGCACCAGCGCGAGCCCGTGGTCCGGGACGCCGTCGGGACGGAAGAAGTGCGGGATCGCGCGGAGCAGGTAGTCGCGCGGCGGCAGGAAGTCGGCGTCGAAGATCGCGATGAACTCGGCGTCGGTCAGCCGGCGCCCGGCCTCCAGCGCGCCGGCCTTGTAGCCGTGCCGGTGCGGGCGCCGCAGCACGCGAACGTCCACGCCGGTCTCCCACCGCAGCCGCGCGCAGACGGCGTCGACCAGCGCCCGCGTGTCGCCGTCGGTGGAGTCGTCGAGCACCTGGACGGTGAGCCGGTCGCTCGGCCAGCGCAGTGCACAGGCCGCCTCGATGGCCCGGCGGGCGACGGCGTGCTCGTTGAACATCGGCAGCTGCACGCACACCGACGGGTAGCGGTACGGCAGCCGGCCGGGCCGCTCCGGCGCCCGGCCGCGCCAGAAGTAGCCCAGCCGCTCGATCACACCACCGGCCAGGAACGCGGCGATGAGCAGCACCGGCAGATGCATCGATGCGGTCAGCAGCCACCAGGCGGTGGTGCCGGCGGACGGACCCTGCACCCCGGTGCCGACGACGACGGCGAACAGCGTCGCGGCCGCGGCCGCGACCCCGACGTTCGGCAGCCACCATGGGAACCCGGCCTGCCGGACCCGCCGCGGCTCGTGCTGGTGCCGTGGCGCGGGCAGCGGTGGTGGAGGCGGCGCAGTCGCGGCTCCGGGGGCAAGGGTCGGCGTTCCGGGCAGCGGTCCGGCAGGCATCGGGAGGCGTTCCTCTCGTCGGGGCGCGACGCCTCAACGATCGACACACCGGATGAGCCGGCCATTCGAGTGGGCTGAGAACCCTCTCATGCGAGCCGCGTTTGCAATGAGCACCTCTACGCACCGGTGCGTATAGGTGCTCATTGCAAAGGGCGGCGGTCAGACCGTGACCGGGAGGTCACCGCCCGCGGCCGCGTCGGCGCGGTGCACCGGGCGGCGGGTGCGGGCCAGCCGCTCCAGCAGGCCGGCCGCCTCGTTGGCGGCGTCGTGCTCGGCCATCTCGGCCTGGATCCGCCGCGCCGCCGTCCGGAACGACGGCTCGTCCAGCACCCGGCGAACGGCGGCACGCACCTTCGCGGGCGCCGGGTGCGTCTTGCCGAGCCGCAGCCCGACGCCGGACCACTGGATGCGCGCGGCGTTCTCGGCCTTCTCCTCCGTGGTGCCGGCCTGCACGATCGGCACGCCGTGCGCGAGCGCCAGCGTCACGCCCGTGTAGCCGCCGTTGGTGACGAACACGTCGGCGCGGGCCAGCAGCTCGTCGTACGGGATCCACGGCACGACCAGGCAGTTCGCCGGCAGCGCCGCTCCGGCCGCCTGCTCGAGGTCGGCCCGCGACGCGCCGCCCGTCGTCACGACCACCTGCACCGGCTCGTCGGCCAGGCCACGGACCGCCGGCAGCACCAGTTCGGTCAGGTCGGGGCGCAGGCTGCCCTGCGTCACGTGCACGACGGGCCGGCCGTCGGCGCCGAGGTCGTCCCACCAGACCGGCGGCTGCCACGGCCGCGGGTCCGGCCGCAGCGCGCCGATCCAGTGGATCTGCGGCGGCAGGTCGCGGCGCGGGTACTCGAACGACGGCGTGCACGCCTGCAGGTGCAGCAGCGACGAGGCGCCGGCCAGCCGGGCCGACCCCGGATCGCGCGGCAGCCCCAGGCCGGCGCGGATGCTCTCGTACCTCCGCTCGGCGGCGCGGAAGATCAGGCGGTCGGCGGCGGCGGCGACCAGCCGGTTGCGCAGCCGGCCGGCCGGACCGCGCATCGGCAGCAGGCCGGGGCCGAACGGCGGCGTGTCGGCGTCCTCGTACGGCAGCGGTCCGTCGGCGAACGTCGCCCACGGGATGTCCTCGAGCTCGGACACCATGCCGACGCCGTAGCTCAGCCCTTCGGTGAGCATGGCGTCGACGGGGTGCGCGGCGACGATGCGGCGCAGGTCGGCGACCCGCTGCGGCGCGTGGCCGACGAAGATCTGGTCGAATGCCTCGCCGATCATCTTCGGTCCCGACTTGCCGCGGAACTGCGGGAAGAACTCGTCGATGTCCTGCCCGCTGAAGTCGGGCGCGTCGACGTACGGCAGCGGCGTGGCGCCGGTGCGGGCGATGCGTTCGTGGAACGCCCGCCCGGCGTACCAGAGCACGGTGTGCCCGCGCTCGATCAGCCGCGCCGCGATGGGCAGCGGGTTGGTGGTGTGTGCCTCGACCGCGATCGACGCGATCAGGAAGGTGGCCATGGTGTGTCCCCCGGGGTAGCCTTTCGATGTAGTCAGAATAACTTCATTTTAGAGAGAGTCAAATGAATAATGAGAGGCGGACGTACACCAGCACGCTCCGCGCCGAGCAGGCCCGGCTGACGCAGCGGCGCATCGTCGACGCCGCGCACCGGCTGTTCGTCGAGCAGGGCTACGGCCCGACGACCATGGCGGCGGTCGCGGCGGCCGCCGGCGTGTCGGCGCAGACCGTGTACAACGCGTTCGGCAGCAAGGCTGCGCTGCTCAAGCGCACCCACGACGTTGTCCTGGGCGGCGACGACGAGGACATCCCGCTGGCCCGGCGCCCCGAGGTCATCGCGATGTACGCCGACCCCGACCCGGAGCGGTTCCTGCGCGCCTACGCCGCGCTCGGGCGGCAGCTGAACGAACGGCTCGGGCCGCTGGTCCTCGTCGCGCTCGCCGGCGCCGCCGCCGGCGACCCGGACCTGACGGCGCACGTCCGGACCATCAACGGCGAGCGGCTGATCGGCACCGGCATGGTCGCCCGCCGGGTCGACGAGCTCGGCGCGTTGCGGCCGGACCTCACGGTCGACGCCGCGCGCGACCGCGTCTGGACCCTCAACAGCATCGAGGTGTGGGACCTGCTCACCGGCGTGCGCGGCTGGTCCGGCGACGACTACGAGCAGTGGATCGGCGAGGCCATGTGCGCCGCCGTCCTCCCCCGCGCGTAGGTTCCTTCAGTGACCAGCTACCTGATCGTGAGCGCCACCGAGGCCGAGGCACGCTACGTCCCCGCCGGCCTGCCCGTCGTCATCACCGGCATCGGCAAGACCGCCGCGGCGACCGCGACCACCCAGGCGCTGGCCGGACGTGCACCGGACGACCTCGTGGTCGTCAACATCGGCACCGCCGGCGCACTGCGGCCCGGGCTGACCGGCCTGTTCACGCCCCGCCGAGTGCTCAACCACGATCTCGACGCCGACCTGGTGCGGGCGCTGGGTCTCGACCCGGAAGAGCTGATCGAGCTGCCCGTCGGCGACGGCGTCACGCTCGCGACCGGCGACCGGTTCGTCGCCGACTCGCGCCTGCGCGACGAGCTGGCCCAGCGGGCCGACCTGGTCGACATGGAGGGCTACGCGGTCGCGTACGCGTGCCGGCGGCTGGGCGTGCCGGTGCGGCTGGTCAAGCACGTCTCCGACGCGGCGGACGAGTCGGCGATGGACTGGCCCACGGTGGTCGACGCGAGCGCGCGGGTGCTCGGCGCGTGGCTGGGCACCGAGCTGGCCGATTGACGCCGACCGACCGGTGTCAGCCGCCGAACTCCAGCACCGGCAGCCCTCGCACGCCGGGCTCGACGATGCCGAACAGCGCGCCGTCGCCCGGCCCGGGGGTGTCCTGGTCCAGCCGCGACGTCGTCACGATCAGCTGGTCGAGGCCGGCGCCGGTGAACGCGACCGCCGTGGCCCGCCGCACCGGGAGATCGACGACGGCGTCGAGGCGGCCGTCGGCGTCGTAGCGGCGCACCTCGCCGGTCCAGTACGTGGCGACCCACACGCCGCCCTCGGCGTCGACGGTGAGGCCGTCGGGCCCGCCCGGCACGTCGGCCCAGGCGCGCCGTCCGGTCAGCCCGTTGTCCGCGGTCCAGTCGAAGACGTCGATGCGCCCGGTGTCGGTGTCGACGTAGTAGGCGCGGGTGCCGTCGGGCGACCAGCCGAGTCCGTTGGAGACCGTGACGTTCCCGAAGGCCGTCGTCACGGCGCCGGACGGGTCGATGCGGTGCACCGTGCCCGCGCCCGGCGTCTCGTCGTAGGCCATGGTGCCCAGGTAGAACGCGCCGTCAGGGGCGCAGCCGCCCTCGTTCGAGCGGATGCCGGTGTCGGTCCACAGCTCCGGCCCGTTGGTCAGCGCCGCGTCGAGGTCGTCGCCGTCGGCCAGCGCGACCGCGCGCTCCGTCGCGACCAGCCAGCCGGCGCCGCGCCGCGGCCGGACGACCGCGGCGACCTTGCTGCCGACGTCGCGCCGGGCCACCTCGCCGGACGGGCTCAGCTCGAGCACCTCGCCGGCCAGCATGTCGACCCAGCGCGGTCCGACCCAGCGGGGCGAATGGACCGGGCCCTCGCCGTGCTCGCACACGTCCGCCGTCAGCTGCTCGGCCTTCATCGGCCCTCCGTCCTCCGGGGTCTCGCGATGCCGCCCACCTTGCCCGACGGCGCCACCCGGCCGCCAGCGGCGCAGCTCACCGCGGACCGTCATGGGACGAAGGTCCCGTGATCGCGGTCTTTCCGGCCCTACGGTGACGAATCGGACGGCCCGATCCTGAAGCATGAGCAAGTACGTGAGGCCGGTGCCGGCCGTCCGCACCCTCATGGTGGTGTGCGCGCATCCCTACGATGCGACGTTCGCGCTGGGCGGCGTCATCGCCGCGTTCGCCTGCGCCGGGACGTCCGTCCACATCCTGTGCCTCACGCACGGCCGCACGCCCGACCCACGGCCGCGGCGGCGAATCGACCGGGCCCGCGACCTCGGCCGCGCCACCCGGCACCTCGGCGCCGACGACGTCACGATGCTCGACCACGCTCCGGGGACGCTGGCGCTGACCAGCCTGGACGCGCTGGCCGACGAGATCCTGACGATCCGGCAGAGCGCCGACGCCATGCTCACCGTCGACGCGACCGGCGACGACGCGCACCCGGACCACGTCCGCGCCATGCGGGCCGCCTACCGCGCGGCGTCCAAGCAGGGCAGCACGCTCTACGCGTGGACGCTGCGGCCGGGCCAGGCCTTCCGCGGCCGCCAGGTCCTCGTCGTCGACGTGGACCGCGAACGGCAGCGCGCGGCCACCGCCTGCCACACCGGCCTCGGTCCCGACGACCCGCTGCGCCGCCGCTGGCAGCTGCAGCAGGACCGCAGCGAGCGGCTGGTCGTGCTGCGCAGCGAGCGGACCACCACCCCCGTGTTCGCCCGGAACGCCTGACCGCCCGGCCTACCGGGCCGTCGTCAGAGCATCGGTCAGCAGCGCGACCAGCGCCTCGAGCTGCACGTCAGCCGCCGACGACACCTCGTCGTCGGAGCCGTCGAGCGCGCGGGCGGCCAGCCCCGCCTTGCCGTCGATCAGCTCCGCGATGCGGGTGTCGACGGTCTGGGCGGCGATGATGCGCCACGCCGTGACGGGCTCGGCCTGGCCGATGCGGTGGACGCGGTCGATGGCCTGGGTCTGCTCGGCCGCCGACCACGACAGCTCGGCCAGCACGAGGTTCGACGCGACCTGCAGGTTGATGCCGACGCCGGCGGCCATCAGCGAGCAGACCGCGACCGCGACGTCGGGGTCGTTGACGAACGCGTCGATGTTCTGCTGCCGCTTGCGCGTGGTCTGCTCGCCGCGAATCGACGCGTACCGCAGGCCGCGCTCGGCGAAGATCGCCTCGGCCGCGTCCATGACGTCGATGTGCTTGGCGAAGAAGACCACCTTGCCGACGCTGCGGGCCAGCTGCGCGGCGTAGTCGGCGGCCAGCCCGGCCTTGGCCTGGCCGATGCGGCGGATCATGCTGAACACATTCTCGCCGGTCTTCGTCGACTTGTCGGCCAGCTCCGCGCCGGCGACGCGGCGCACGAGGTCGGCGTCGACGGCCGCACCGACGGCCGCGGCCTCGCCGCGCGCCTCGAGGGCGGCCCGGTAGCGCGCCACCAGGCGGTCGGCGAGTTCGCGCTCGGCCGCGCGGATCGAACGGCCGGCGGCGTCGTCCAGCTCGACCGGGAGGTCGGCGACGCGGCGGGCGGGGATGTCGGCGGCGACGTCGGACTTGCGCCGTCGCACGATGCCGAGGTCGATCACGCAGCCGCGGGCGGCGGAGGAGAACCCGGCGTCGACGGGCGTCAGGCCGGTCTCCTCCAGCGCCTCCATCAGCTCCCGGCCGGGCTTCTTCTCGTCGATCCAGCCGAGGAACTGCCAGATCGCGCGGAAGTCGTCGATGTCGTTGATCAGCGGCGTGCCGGTGAGCGCCATCAGCAGCGGGCGGAAGGCGCGGGACCGGAGCTGCTCGGACAGCTGCAGGACGTGCTGCGAGCGCTGCGACCGCTTGTTCTTGATGAAGTGCGCCTCGTCGACGACCATGCCGCGGAAGCCGAGGTCGCCGAGCCAGCCGACGTGGCGGTCGAGCACCTCGTAGTTGACGACGATGATGTCGGCGAAGCCGTCGATGGTGTCGCCGTCGCCGTGGATGACGGTCGCCGGGTGGTCCGGCGTCCACAGGCTCGCCTCGCGCGCCCAGTTCGTCTTGACCACGTTCGGGACGACGACGAGCAGCGGATACGCGTCGGCGGTCCGCGCGGCCAGCAGCGCCTGCGCGGTCTTGCCGAGGCCCGGCTCGTCGGCGAGCAGGAAGGTCCGGTGCCCGGCCTCGGTGGCGGCGACCAGCCGGGACTGGTGCGGCATCAGCTCGAGGCCGTCCGGCGTCTTGACGGGGGCGGCGGGCGGCAGCGCCATGGAGGCGGTGGTGCCGTCGGTGGCGTTCTCGAACGAGCTGAGCAGCGGGCCGATCAGCTCCCAGTTGACCAGCCGGCGCGGCCGCGCGGCGGCCTTCGGCGCGGGGCGCATCGCGGCGGAGTCGTAGTCGGGGGCGAGGAACGGGTTGGCCAGCTGCCGCGAGATGACGGCCTGCGGCACGACCTGCCGCTTCGCCGCGGTGGCGGCGGCCGGCGCAGCGGCCGGGACCTCCTCGACGGGCGGCGTCCGCCCGGCGGCCAGCATCATCTCGCGCCGCAGCGCCCTGGCGGCGTCGGTGACCGGCGCGTCCTCGGCCAGCAGGCCGAGCAGCGTCGCGTCCTGGACCGCGACCTTCGCGAGGATCGTCGCGATGCCGTCGAGCCGCTTGAGCTGCTCGGCACGGTAGGCCTCGCTGCGCGACTCCTCGGCCTTGACCTGGGCGCGCTCTTCGCGCACCAGCAGGGCGATGACCTGGAACTTGGTGCGTACCGACGGCTTCAGCGAGCCGCGCTGGATGCTGCCCTCGACCTCGCGCACGGCGCGGGCGAGCACCGACATGATGCCCTCGTCGTCCTGGGCCCGGGCGCGCCGACGGGTGCGGTTCGCGGTCCGGCTGGCGCCTGGCCGGCGCCTGGCGTCTCTCGCCAAATGTTCCTCCTCTGGTGGTGCCACGTCCGCGGTGCGCGACAGCGATGGGGACGGCCACGCCTTCGGGCGGCGGGCCGGGCGCCGTTGTCGCGGCGCGTTGTTGCTCTCCCCCAATGACGCTGCTCGGCCTGCAGATCCGGCGAGCCTGGCGCCTACTGTCGCGGTGCGAACGTGCCGACCAGTGGCCGGTTCCCTCGTCGCTGACCGCGGCGGAGAGACCCGTTCGACGGGTCCCACTGCGGCACAGCTCTCTACAGAGTACCGCTCATCGAGCCGCAATACGTGCAAGACGGTGCACGGCGTTGCGACTTCTCCATAATGGTCAAGCCGCGGCGGCACCCGTCGTATTCCCGGACCGGCTAAAGTGGACACTGGCGAGGAGCTGCCCGATGGAAGCCACTTCGACGACCGCGATCGTCGCCTACCAGGGTGTCTCCGCCGACGAGGCGGAGATCTTCCGCTACGTGCTGTCCCAGCTCCCCGGCTTCCGCACTGTGACCATCGGCACCGCGCTCGGCCAGGTCGCGGGCCCGGGCGGCGTCCAGCTCATCGACGCCACCTTCGACCAGGTCAACGCGCCCCAGGTGGTCGCCGTACCCGGCGGCGTCGGGACCGACCGGCATCCCGAGATCGCCGCCTGGCTGCGCCGGGTGTCGCCGCGCTGGCTGCTCGCGAGCTCGACCGGGTCGACGCTGCTGGCGGCGGCCGGCCTGCTCGACGACGCCACCGCGGTGACCCACTGGCTGGCCGGCCCTCTCCTCGAACACTACGGAGCCCACCCGTCCGCCGAGCCGCTGGTCGTCGACGGCCGGATCATCACCTGCTCCGGCGGCCCGACCGCCTTCCGCGCCGCCCTGGTCGTCGCGGGCCACTACGGCGGGGCCGAGCTGATCGCCGGCATCACCGCCGGCGCCGCGACCGCACGCCAGGAGCGGGTCCGGCCCGAGCACCGCAGCCTCTGGGCCCGCATCGGCGGCGCGGTCCGCGGGCAGCACTCGGCGCCACCGGAGCCCACGCCGCTGGACCGGGCGCTCGACGACCTCGACCCGCTCGACCTCGGGGTGATCACCCCCTTCGGCGACCGGCGCACCGACGAGCGCTGAGCGGCGTCACGGCCGCGACGCGAACCGCCACTGGCCGTGGCCGACCGTGAAGACGGCATAGCCGGGCTCGGTGCGGACCAGCCCGGCGCCGGCCGCGGGCGTGACGTGCACGGCGTCGGGCCCGGAGGCCGGCACGTGCACCTCCGCCTCGGCGCCCACCGGCACCTCGACGTCGAGATGGAACGCCCGGCCGGCGTCGGCCCACGAGACGCCGACGCGCCCGCGCACCGTCCGCAGCTCCGACCGCACCCACCGCACGCCCGCCCTTCCGTCCGGGCGGACGACGAAGCGCTGGTAGCCGTTGTCGCCCGGACGCAGCCCGGCGACGTTCTCGTAGAACCACTGCGAGACGGTGCCGAGGAAGTAGTGGTCGCGGGAGCGCGAGTTCAGCTCCCACATCTCCCACATCGTGTCCGCGCCGTTGGCCAGCCAGTAGCCCCAGCTGGGATACGTCGTCTGTGTCGCGATGGCGTGGGCGACGTCCGCGTGCCCGTACCGGCTGGGCACCGGCAGCAGCACGCTGGTGCCGAGGCAGCCGGTGTTCAGGTGGTTGCCGCGCCGCTCGATGTCGGCGACCAGGCTGGCGACGACGGACGCCTCCACCTCGGCCGGGACCAGGCCGAAGGCCAGCGGGATCGCGTTGGACGTCTGCCGGTAGCCGGGGTCGCGGGCGGTGCGGTAGTGCCCGGCGGCGGTGTCCAGGAACGTCGCGTTGAGCGCGTCGCGGGACTCGGCCGCGACCGCCCGGTACCGCGCGGCGTCGCCGTCGTGGCCGAGCAGGTCGGCCAAGTCGGCGGTGGCGAGCAGCCCTCGGTGCAGGTACGACGTCGCGGTGAGCCGCGGGTCCTCCGGCGGCGTGCCCTGGTAGCCCGGCGCGACCCAGTCGCCCAGCGCGGTCGGCGCGAGGCCGCCGACCCGCCGGCCGATCTCCCAGTCGACGTAGTCGGTGACGGCCGCGAAGTGGGTCTCGACCAGCCGGAGGTCGCCGTACCACCGGTACAGCTCGCGGACCAGGAACGGGTACACCGTCGTCCACTCCGGCGACGGCGCGAGGTCGGTGTAGCCCCAGCCGCCGCTCGGCACGATCACCGGCACCTGGCCGCTGGCCGCGCGGCTGTCGGACAGGTCGCCGGCCCACTTGGTGAAGGACCGGGCCATGTCGAAGGCGAAGGCCATGGTCGGCGCGCCCACGTGGGCGTCGCCGGTCCAGCCGTTCTTCTCGAACATCGGCGTGTCGGTGGGGATGCCGTGAAGGTTGTTCAGGACGGTCCGCCGCATGGCCGCGTCGATCTGCTCGTACATCGGCTCCGAGCAGCTGAACGTGCCGGTGGTGGCGACGTCGTTGTGCAGCACCCGGCAGCGGAAGTCGTCCGCCTTGGGCACCGACGGCAGGCCCTCGACCTGCACGTAGCGGAAGCCCTTGTAGGTGAAGCGCGGCTCCCAGGTCTCGCGCCCGCCGCCGGCCGCGACGTACTCGTCGCGCTGGAACCGCCCGCCGGGGACGTGCCCGGTGACGGCGTTCACGCTGCCGTCGTCGTTCAGCTTCTCGCCGTGCACGACGCTGACCCAGGTGCCCGCGGGGACGTCGACGGAGAGCCGGACCCAGCCGGCGGTGGTGCGGCCGAAGTCGACGACGTGGCGGCCGGCGCCGATGTCGGTCACGCCCACCGGGCGGACGGTCTCGGTGATCCGGATCGGCTCGTGCTGCTGGGCGGCCAGCCGTCCCGACGGCGCGTCCAGCGCGGTGGCGGCGGCCCAGCCGGAGTCGTCGAACCCGGGCTCGGCCCAGCCCGCGACGGCCCGCCGGGCGTCGTAGGTCTCCCCCGTGTACTGCGAGTTCACCAGCGTCGGGCCGTCGGCGATGCGCCACGACCCGTCCGAGGCCAGCACCGTCCGGGACCCGTCGGTGTGCTCGACCTCGAGCTGCAGCAGCAGCCGCGGCTCGCCGTGCCACGGCGGCACGTGCCAGTTCCAGACGTTCGGCGTGGTCATGCCGTAGAAGCCGCGGCCCAGCTCGACCCCGACGGCGTTGGCGCCCTCGGCCAGCAGGCCGGTGACGTCGTGCGTCACGTAGAGCACGGTGTCGTCGTAGTCGGTGAAGCCGGGGTCGAGGACGGCGTCGCCGACGCGCTGCCCGTTGACGCGCACCTCGTGGTAGGCCAGCCCGCACACGTACAGCCGCGCCCGCGCGACCGGCGCGTCGAGCGCGAACTCGCGGCGCAGCAGCGGCGCCGGGCGCTCCGGGCGGGCGAGCGTGACGCCGCTGCCCCACGGCCCGCTGCCGTACGGCGCCAGGACGGTGACGGCCGGCCAGCCGGAGTCGTCGTAGCCGGGCTCGGTCCAGCCGGGCCGTTCGGTGTCGGCGCTGCGCCAGCCCGCGCCCGTCACCAGCTCGGCGACGCCGCCGCCGGCCAGCTCGACCCGGAGCCGGCCCAGCAGGCCCGCCGGATTCAGCGTCGCGCCCGGCCGGTTCGTCGCGACGGCGGCCAGCACGACGCGCCCGCCGGACGCCCGCACCTGCGCGGTGACGTCCGCGAGGTGCGCGGTCCGCCAGCCGTCGACGGTCACCGGCTCGTGCAGGACCTGCTCGCCGCTCACGAACAGGGTGAAGTCGTCGTCGGCCGTCATGACCAGCTGCGCGCGCTCGACCTCGCCCGCGGGCAGCTCCAGCGCCGCGCGGAACCAGCGCGGCCCCTCCGGCGCGTCGGACGTCGTGGCGCCCGGGAACCAGATCCAGGACGTCCCGCCGAAGCCGGGCGGATCGTCGTCGACGGGGGCGTGGCCGATCCAGCTCGCCGTCCACGGCTGCGACAACATCGCGGTCTCCCACCACGACGGCTCGCTCCACTCGGACGGGCGTCCGGACGCGTCCCAGACCCGGACCCGCCAGTGGTAGCGGGTCTTCGGCAGCAGCGCCGGCCCGGTGTAGACGACGCCGACGGTCTGCGCCGACTCCACCCGGCCGCTGTCCCAGACGTCAGCGCCCTGGTCCAGCAGGTTCGGCGTCGACGCGACGCGCACCTGGTAGGCGCTCTGCCGCGCGCCGTGCCCCGTCGCCGTCAGCACCCACGACAGCCGGGGCGCCGTGACGTCGGTGCCCAGCAGCTGCTCGGCGTACTCGACGGTGGTCCGCTCGACCCGCAGCGGTCCGCCGCCGGGCAGCGGCTCCGCTCCGGCCGGTCCCGCGCCGTGGGCGGCGCCGAACGCCGTCGCGCCGGCGCCGGCCGCCGCGCCCTTGATCAACGTGCGCCGGCTGAGCGGATGCCTCTGGTCGGACATGGCGCCTCCAGGTGAATCGTTTCACGCGGCCCCGGTGGCCTGGACTTTAGGCGGGGCCCGGCGAAAGGTCAACCCTTAGTTGCGATTGTTCGGGCGGCGTCCGTGGTCAGGCGTGCGGGCCTGCCGTGACCGTCCCGATGGTCAGCTCCGGCCGGCCCTCCAGCACCGTGGCGACACGCTCGACCTGCTCGTCCAGGGCGGCGCGCCGGGCCGCGTCGAGCGGCACGAGCGGCTCGACCGTGACGGCCAGCCTGGCGCCGGAGCGCCGCTGGTGCCAGACGCCGGCGACCGCGCCGTCGACCAGCAGCACCGGGTAGTTGCCCGCCTGTCCGCTCGGGCTGAGGGCGCGCTGCGCGGCCCGGCCCTGGTAGAGGCGGTCCCGCGGCTGGGCGGCCACGACGTAGGCGTCGAAGTACGGCAGCAGCCGCACGCCGCTCGGCGTGCCCTCCGGGAACACGGTGTCGCCGGCGTTGACCCACGCGGGCGCGCCGCCCTCGACGTCGACCCGGTCGAGGCGGCCACGAGCCTCGAGCGCGCCGAACAGGTCGGTGGCCCAGCCGCGCGGCGCGCTCAGCCACTGGGCGAAGTGCTGCGGGGTGGCGGGTCCGTAGGCGTGCAGGTAGCGCTCCAGCAGCCACGCCTGGGCCGCCGGTCCGTCGACGGGCTCGAAGCGCGTCAGGAAGCGGTGCGGGTTGGTGTAGGTGACCTTGCGGCCCCGGTTCGGGCCGAAGCACAGGACGCCGCGGTGCGATGCCAGTGTCACCGCCTGCCGCCAGCGCGGCCACATGACCTGGAACGCGGGCATGACGAGGTCGCCGGACCACGTCCCGGTCGCCTCGACGACCGCCTCGCTCAGCTCGTCGATGGTCAGCTCCGCGTCGGCCAGCACCGTCCCGATCGCCTCGACGACCTGTTCCGTCTGTTCGTCGGTCAGCCGGACGTGCTCCGGGAACGGGGTGGCCTGCTGCGGGATGGTCGACAGCGCGCCGATCCACAGCGGCAGGTCGGCCGTCGGCAGCAGGTGGACCGTGCCGCGCGGGCCGTGCGTCTTGACCAGGCTGCGCTCGTCCCACAGCGCGGCCCTGACGTCCTTGCGGGTCAGGGCCGTGGCCCGGAGGCCGACCGAGAGCTCCGCCGCCGACAGGACCTGGGCGTGCGCACCGCACACGGCCCGGACCAGCTCGGCGGGGGTCGCGGTGGCGGACGGCTCCGCGAGAGCGCTGCGCTCCAGGCGCCGGGCGGACACGTCACTCCATGCGGGGGTGGCTGTCATACGTCCAGCATCGCGTGCATCTAGGACAGGCTCTGACCTTCTGACGACTACTGCGGCATCTCGAAGTCGGCGTAGTCGAAGCCCGGCGAGACGATGCAGGTGACCAGAACCGGCTCGGCGCCGAGCGGCTCAGCGGTCTGCCACGTGCGAGCAGGAACGATCGCCTGCGGTCGCTCACCTCGGTCCACATCCGGCCCGAGCAGGACGACGTCGACCTCTTGGGCTGGGCGCGGGCCAGCTCCGCCCAACCGCAGCTCGAGCGGCCCGCCAGAGTGCCACAGCCACAGCTCGGCAGAGCGAACCCGGTGCCACCGCGACCGCTCCCCCGGCACCAACAGGTAGTAGATCGCCGTCGCGGACGGCCGAGGCGACCCGTAGCCGGGCGGCTCGAACTCGACGCCGGAACGCCAGGTTTCTCGGAACCAGCCGCCCTCCGGGTGCGGCGCCAGGTCGAGGGTCGCGGCCAGCTCCGGCCGCTCCGAAGGCGCAGCGTGTTCGTGGGTCATCGCCGTCCTCCGCTCGTCCTTCCGGCTCCACGCCGCACACGAGCAGGCCCTAGGCCCCAGGCGTCGACGCAAAGCCTAGGGCCACTCGCCGCTCGTGGGCTCGAGCTCCTCCAGGCCGGTGCCCCAGGCCTCGCCGGACCCGGGCTCCTCGCCTTCCGCGCCCTGGAACCGCGGCTCCTCGAACTCGGGTTCGCCGAATCCGGCCGCACCCTCGGTCTCGAGCTCCGTCTCCTCATCGGCGGACGCCCAGTCCTCGTCCTCCCCGAACTCCTCGGCCTCCTGTGGAAGGAAGGGCATCTCCGTCGTGTCCAGCTCGAGCTCGCCGGCCGGCGCGCCGCGGGCGGGCGCCGGTCGGGCCGAGTCGGGCACGTCGGCGGACGGGTCGGCGAGCATGCGCCAGCCGTACTGGCGCGCGATCTGCCAATGACCGAGGCGGCTCAGTTCGACGCGGTAGCGGGCCTGGACGGACGGTGGTGCGGCCCTGAGCTCGGCCGCGATCGCCCCGTGCAGGCGAAGGCTGTAGCCCTTCGTGGAGGGTCCGGCGAACACCCGCATCGCACCCGCCGGCGCGCCGCCAGCCTGGACTGTCGCCCGATCCGCTCTGATGTGGCGCCGGGCCCAGTCGGCGAGAGCGCTCGCGTCCTGGTAGAGGCCGTCGAAGACGTGGACCTCGTGCGGGTCGTGCCGCCGGAGGATCTGCATCAGCGGCGCACCGCCGCCGGAGTGGGCGGTGAGGATGAGCCGGCCCACCTTCGGCGGCGTGCCGCCCACCCGGGCGGCGAACCGGTCCAGGGCCGCCCGCACGAGTGCGGGCAGCCCGTCCTCGGTGACCAGCGCCGGGAACGTGTACCGGTAGATCCGGCCGGACTTGACCCCGGTGAAGTGGCCGCGCGGCAGGACCGTCAGCGTCGGCCGCGTCCGCCCGGTGCCGCTGGCGCCGTCGACGGCGGCGAGGTCGAGCCCGGACCAGACCTCCATGTGCTGGGGAAGGGTCATCTTCGCCCACGAGTAGCCGTGCAGGTGTACGGCGACGTCGATCTCGGCCGGGACCGCCGGCATGTCGTTCCAGCGCAGGACCAGGTCCGGCGCCTGGCCGCGATGGGCGGCCAGCAGCGGGAGCCGGTCGACCTCCAGCCGGCCGGCCGGGATGGCGGACGACGCAGGCGCCTCCGACGACCCCTGCACGGCCTCCTGCTGGCTGCCGCCCGCGGGCTGGAACGTCCAGTGCCAGGCCTCACTGGCCAGCGGCTTGAACCGGTAGATGTGGGCGTTGTCCTTCAGCCACTTGTAGAGCCACGACCGCTCGGACAGCCGGCCCAGCCGGCCGGTCGCCGCGCCGATCCCGAGATCGAGAGCCAGCCCGTCCTGGTGGTTGCTGTACCCGGGCGCGGCTACATACTGGCCCATGTACTGCGCCAGGTAGGCGGCGGCCGCGTCACTGTGCTCGCCGCCGTACTTCGCGCTGCGCCGGGCCTCGCGGGTCTTCGCGTAGTAGTGCGGGAAGCCGCCCCTGCCCTTGGTCGTCTGGCCCTGCCAGATGGCGAACTGCCGGTCGGCGGACCGGTAGCCGCTGAGCACGCCGATCCGGATCTCGCCGCTGCGTCCTTCGGCCGCGAGCTTGGCACGTGCTGCGGCGAGCAGCTCGCGAGCCTTGGCGGCGGCGTCCTTGCGCGCCTTGTGTCCGTCCTCGACATCGTCGAGCGCCGACCTCGGCAGCGTGTCGACGAAGTTTCCCCGTGACCGCCGCACGTGCAGGTCGTAGACCTTGCGCATGAACGCCATCAGCTCGGGCGTCTTCTGGCCGGGCGGGCCGAACCACTCCAGCCCGTCGGGCGGGATCGACGTCCTCCCTCCGGCCGACGGTGTCAGCGGTGCTGCTGGCGACGGTGACGGCGTCGGGGCGGGACGCTGGTCACCCGCGAGGGCGGGCCGGACGACCTCGTCCCGGATCCGCAGCCACTCGCGGGCGAGGTCGCGCTGGTCGGGGCGGAGCTTCTGTCCGATCAGCTGTGGGTGCCGGAACCAGAAGACCATGTTCGTCAGCTGGTTGACGTCACGCAGCCCGGCGCCGGCCGCGGTGGCGACCGCGGTCGCCCACCCGCCCCTGGCCATGGCGTCGAAGGCGAGCCGTGGCAGCGTGAACACAGCGGCCAGCGGATGCTCGCCGGCCGGGGCCTCCTCGAGCAGGCGGTCCTCGGCCGACTCGGCCTCGTCATAGGCGTCGGCTTCGAAACTGGGCTCGAAGGCGTCGTACGCCTCGAACTCCTCGGCCTCTTCCTCGACCGTCAGCTCCATTCCAGGCACGGGAGCCCGTCCAGCGAGTTCGCGGAGCTCCGCCGGAGCACGGAAGGGACTGTCGACCTGGAAGGCCCAGTGGTCGACGGACGGCGTGGTCACGACAGCTCCGCCGCGACCTTGCCGTTGCTCGCCGCGGGTGCGGCGACCGCCGACGGCGCAGGCCCGGGCATGGTTCCCCCGGACACCGCGACGGGCATGGCCGCATCGGAGGCGACCGGCATCGCCTTGAGGCTGCGGCCGCTGACCTGCGACCAGTGGTGGATGATCTCTGAGACCAGGTCTCGGACCGGGCCCGGTGCCGCCAGCGTCCGGGCACCGGTTGGATCGTTGAAGTCGCCACGCTCGATCGCGACGAGCAGGGTGGACACGCGCGGCGCGAGGAGGAAATAACTGTGCGACCGGCCGTGCGCGGGCAGCCCCACCCGCTCGCCGATCTGGCGCAGCCGCTCCTCCGGGCTCGGGCCGGCCGCGGCGAGCTCCTGGACGATCGCGGTGTCGAAGGCCAGCGTGAGGTGCAGCCAGGCGAACAGGGCCACCGCCAGGAACTCCTCGCGGGAGAGGTTGGGCCGGTCCGGACCGCCACCGCGGCGAGCAGTGAGCATGTTCTCCAGCCGGTCCGCGAGGTCCTGGATCGCCGCGAAGTCGGTCGGGTTGCCCGCCAGGAAGTTCCGCGCGTTCTCGATCGCGCGCCACACCTGCCGCAGGAACTCCTCGAACGTCGTGACGAACTCCCGGTTCGCCACTGGCGGCTTGATGTACGGGTACGCGGGTGCGCCGTCGCGTCCGTGGTTCAGGTCCATGCCGAACATGCGGTAGTACGCGTTGCGCCGGGTCGCGGCGATGTCCGGGCGGACCCGGCTGACCAGGTTGTACGGCTGCAGCGGCGAGGCGTCCTTGTAGAACAGTTCCTCGGTGGTGCGCAGCCACTGGTAGGCGGCGTCGGTGCGGAGGATGCCGAGCCGTTCGCCCTGGGTGTACTCGGCGATGACGCGGCCCATGATCTCGTACACGCGCGTGTTCTCGATCATGTAGGCGTAGATGAGGTGATCCCACACCGGCGTCCAGACCCGGCTGAGCCTCGCGCCTGCCAAGGTGATCCCGACCGGAGCGGGAGGCGGCGCCGCGATCTTGGGACCGCCCACCCCGGTCAGGAGTCCCGGTCCGCCGTGCGACCAGGCCGCCTCCATGAGGTAGGAGACGGTCGCCGCGTCCAGCGAGAGCAGCTGCTGGGCGTTGGCCTCGGCCGCGCCGGTCGCGCGGTGGGCGAGCGCGAGGAACATGACTAGCCTCCTGAGTACGACGGGTCGTGGCCGTCCGGCAGGTCCGTGTCCGGCCGGTCCGGCGGCGCCGATTTCGTCAACGCGTCCTCGATCGACGTGAAGACGACGCCGGTCTCGTTGATGCCGCTCCAGTTGAGCCGACGCCGACGGCCGCTCACCGTGGTCCCGTGCAGGGCGATCTCGAGGTTCGTGATGCGCTGTGTCAGGACGGGGTCGGCCTGCAGGCCGCCGTCGAATCCCAGCAGGTCGCGGAGCCCATGACCCTCCCCGCGGACCTGGTCGGCCTCCGGGGCCTGCGCCTTACGCTTGGACTGCTCGTTCACGGTGCGTACCTCCTAGGCGGCCAACTGGACGCCGCGGCCGAGCCGCAGCATCCAGGCCTCGAACTCCGCGGCGATCTCCGGTGCCCGGTCGGGCTCCGTCGCCGCTCGATATCCGGACAGGGCGAGCAGCCGGAGGCTCTCGCTCCAGAGCCAGTGCGACGAGACGCCGAGCGACGCTCCCGCGTCCCGCGCCAACGCCACGAGCGCGTCCGGCCGGACGCGCGACGGGTCGACGAGCGCCGTCAGCGGGCGCCCGCCGAACGCCCGCATCGGGGCGAGCAGGCAGACCTCGGCGATCCGCGGCAGACGCGGCACCGACCGCTCGATGAGGGGGCGGACGTCCGCCGGCGCACGGCCGACGGGATGGGCGATGAGCCAGGCGCGGGCCAGCCCGGTCCACGGTCCTTCGCCGAAGAACCGGGTGGCCATCGCCGTGCCGAGCAGGACTCGCAGGTGGGCGATCGGATGCGGGTCGAACGGGCGCAGCGCATAGACGTTGACGGCCTCGCCGGCGATCACGTCGTGCAGCGCCGCGACGGCCGCGTAGCCGGCATGGACGAAGGCGATGCAGTCCCCCACGACCTCGGAGCTCCAGCCGCTCCACGCGCCCGCCAGCTCGGGGTCGTCCCGCAGCTCGCGGCGCAACTCGTCGGCGAGTTCGTCGTTCCATCCCAGCGTGAAACCGATCTGGTGGCCGGCCTCGTGCAGCAACGCGGTGGGCCTGCCGTTGAGGTTGTGCCGGGTCAGCTTGATGGCTGCCGCCGCGCTCAACGTCCGGCCATCCCAGAGCCGCAGCCCAGCCCGGAGGATCGAGGCGCCCAGGCCCTTGTCCAGGTACGTGAGTACGGGCGGGACCGGCCGGCCGAGCGGCGTCAGCACGGACTCGAGGGCCCGGTTCGCCAACACGTCGCAGGCGGCGAGCAGCGCGCCGAGCCGTGGCGACGAGCGGTCGTTCACGGCCCCGCCGTAGAACTCGAGGCCGGTCTCGACGCGCAGGAACCGCCGCCGGAACCGCACGACATGCCGCCGGACCGCCTCCAGCTCGTCCGCGGTCTCGGCGGCCCGCAGCTCCGCCGCCAGCACGTCGCCGTCGCGCGCGAGGCGGTCGACCGCCCCGCTCAGGTTGGCCCGCAGCGCCTGGCCGAGGTACCGCTCGAGCCGGCGCCACGCCTCCGGCGACGCGAAGTTGTCCAGGTCCGCCAGCGCGAGCACCGCCGCCCTCCAGTGCGCCACCTGACGGGCGACCTGCAAGCGGACGGCGGCGAGGTCGTCAGCCACGAGGTGGTCCCGGATGGATCTCCACCTGAGCCGGCCCCGGCGCGGCGGCGGCAGACTGGACCGCCCGTGTCGTCAGGGCACGGCCGACCGGCGGTCGCAGGCGGACGACGATGGTGACACCGTCCGCATCGGCGTCGGCCGCCTGGAGGAACGCGTCGCGGCTCCGGTCGAGCTCCGCCGCGAGGGCTCGGCCGATCCACGACACGAGCAACCGGCGCCGGACGAATCGAGGACGCCGACGGCGGGCGCCGTAGACCCGTCGACGAGCGAGCAGCGGCCTGGCCACTCGGCGGCGGCCGGCGTAAGCGGACCGAGCGCCGCGCATCGAACGGCGGACGTAATCCTCGGTCGCGACCTCGTCACCGGCCGCTTCGCCGGCCTCCGCCTCGGACCGGACCCGAACCCGCTGCGCGCGCCCAGTACCCGCCGCCCGCCCGATCGCGGGACCGTAGATCCGGCGGAGCGCTGCCAGGCTCGCGCCGAGCGGCTCCCGGCGGCGCAGCCGCACCGCGATCCCCTGTGCGTCGGCCTCGCTGACGTAGATCGTCACGCTCACGGCCGCGCCGCCAGGGTCGACGACGGCGCGCGCGTCGCTCGAGCGCGGCTGCGCGGCGGCCGCTCCGGCGGCGACACCCGAACCGGTCGCCGCATCCGCGGCGCCGTCGGCGGCGGCCCCGGCAGCACCGGCAGCTCCGGCAGCGGCACCACCATCGGTCCCGGTCGCGGCCGGTGTGCCCGTGGCCGCGGGCACCTCGAGGTAGTAGAGCCGCTGGCCGATCGCGAGCGGTCCGGCACCGTCGGCGAACACCTCCGACACCTCGCGGCCGAGCCCGGGCTCGCCCAGCAGCGCGGCCGCCGCCATCGGCGTCAGCGGGTGGAACCGGGACCGCGCATCCGCCGTCGACGTCCCCAGGCCCGCGACGTTCCGCTCGGCGCGGGCGATGCGGGCCAACGACGATCCGGGCACCGCCTGGTAGAGGTGCACCCGCGCGCGGATCGGTCCGCGACGGCCGACGCGATCGCGGAGGAACGCGCTGAGCGACCGGCCGCCGAACGTGGTCAGCGCCCGGGCCGCTGCCGGGTGGATCACGACGTTCGGGACGGCGCTGTACTTGCGATAGCGCCACGGCCCGCCGCGCGGCATCGACACCCAGGTTCCCCGCGACCGGCCGGCCTCCAGGTACTCGTTGTCCGGCGCCAGGGCCTCCGCGGGGAACGTGGCCGCGGCGGATTCCTGGAAAGCCGTGTAGGCGGCCTCCTCGACCAAGCGGTCGTCAGCCAGCTCGGCTTCGTCGAGCTGTGCCACGCGCGCGACCGTGTCCTCCACCAGCGCCGCGAACGCCTCGGCCGCTACCGTGCCCGCACGTTCGCTCGTCTCGCTCTCCGTCTCCAGCGACATCGCCCGAAGACCGGCGTCGACGATCGCGCGCGAGAGTCCGGGTGAGACGGACGGACCGACGTATGGGGCGATCAGCCGGCCGATGTACTGGGCGAGGAACCGTACGACGCGTGGCCGACCGGCGAGCTTGAGTCCCAGCCGGAGCGCCGGCAGGACGGCGGGCAGGAAGTTCTCCACGAGCGGGGTCGGGTCGGCAGCCTCGTCGAGGCGAGCCAGCCCGGTCACGAATCGCGTCCGTGCCGCGTCGAGGGCGGCCAGCGGCGACGGCGCGACGACGGCGCTCGCGGTGGACGCCTCGGCCAGGTAGAGGTCCTGTTCCCGCTCCGACGGCGCGAAGAGGAGCGCTGCCGCCTCGGCGTCGAACAAGTCCTGGAGCTGCCGAAGATCCGCTGTCGCGGGCTGCTCGGCCTCCAGGGAGTCCTCGAGCTCTCCCTCGTCGGCCTCGTCGGCCTCGTCGAGCGACTCCGCGACGGTGACACCGAGGAAGCGGCGGGCCAACTGCTTCGCGGGGTCGCGGTACTCGACCGGGAGCTTGTCGAGCGCGACCTTCAGCACCCGGGTGAGCAGCGGCCGGGCGAGGGCGGCCAGCTTCCGCAGGACGATCCCGATGGGCATGATCTTCGACACCGCGGCGATGCCCGACTTCGCCGCCTTGATCGCCTTGCCGGCGATCTTCTTCGCCTTGTTCACCAGCGACTTCAGGAAGCCCTCGAAGGCCGGGCCGTGCTCGCCGGCGCGCGGCTCGAAGCGGGCGAAGGCGGCGTCCAGCCGGTCGGGCGTCAGCAGCTGCGGTTCCTCGGCCTCCAGCGCCTCCGCCAGGCCGGCGAGCGTGGCTTGGGACTCGCGCCGCAGCGGCTCGATCCACGCCTCGAGCAGCTGCTCGGCCCGGACCTGGTCAGTCTCGGACTCGCCGAGTCCCAGCTCGGCGACATAGGTCTCGGCCTCGGCGACCAGATCGGCCACCGCTTCGTCGAACTCCTCGTCATACAGCTCGTCGAGGAGTTCGCGCAGCAGCGGCTCCTCGGGCCGGACCACTTCATCGCCCGACGCGTACTCGCTGAGGAACGGCGCCTCGGGCAGGAACGGCGCTTCCCCGGCCGGCGGGTCGACGGGCGACACCGTCCAGCCGGCGGTCGGTACCTCGAGAAACGGCGTCTCGGGCGCCGACATGGGAGCCCGGGACTGCGCGGCCACTCCGGTCGACTCGAATGCTGCTGCCACGGTCGCCTCCTTCGCCGGCTCAGTCTGCGACGGTGGTCGCCACGTGATCGTCACGACGGCATCACCGCGCCGTCACCGATCACCGTCGTCGAACCGGCATGGCGCGTCGCTCCTGCCGTCCGTCATGGTGACCAGCGCGTCGAGCCACTGGCCGATCGCTCGCACCAGGGCATCCCGCGAGTCGACGACCGCGATCTCGCGGTCCTCCCCCGACAAGCCGACGTCGAGGACTCTGACCAGCAGCCGGTGCCGTGGGGTGGTCTCGACGAACGCCCTCACGACGAGCAGTCCGACTCGATCTTCGCGCTGGTAGGGCACCATCGCAGCCTGCGCGGTCCGGCGTCACGCCGCCGTCAAGGGACCGTCATCGCGCCAGGTGGTCAGCGGATCGCGGTCATGCCGGTGAGCGGCGCGACGAGGTCGCACATCAGCGGGGACGGTTCGATGCCGAGCTCGTCACCGACGAGCTCCCGGTAGGCACGGAAGACCTTGACGGCCTGAGCGTGGTTCCCTTCGGCCAGGTGGATCTGGATCACCAGCCGATGCGCCGTCTCACGGAACGGCTCGGATTCGGCCGCGGCCGAGGCGGCGATGAGCGCGCTCGTGTAGTCCGCGGCGGCGAGGAGCTCGGTCGCGGACCGCTCGAGTGCGCGCAGCCGGGTCATCCGGTATCGCTCGCGCTCCACGACGAGCCACTCCTCGTCCCAGCCCGGTAACAGGGATGACGCCCGGACGAGCTCCGGCACGCGGCCGAGCTCTCCGGGTTCCGGCTCGTCGAGCAGCGAACTCGAGAGGTCGGCCATCTCCGCGACGTCCACTCCGACGTCCGCCGCCAGCGTGAGCCGATGGTTCTCGGCGTCCACCACCCCGGCGATACGCCGCAGACGCCACAGTGCCGAGCGCAGGTCGCCGTTGGCGCGGTGATCGGCGACCTCCGGCCAGAGCGTGCCCGCCAGCTGTGCCCTGCTGATCGGCGCGCGGCTGATCCCCAAGAACGCGAGGACGCGCTCCACGCTGTGCGGAAGCGTCACCACTCGCCCATCGACGACCAACTGGAACTCCGCCAGTAGACGGAGGCTGCGCTCGAGCCGCCCGCTCGCCCTGCCGACGTCGCGCCGAAGCACCGCCACGGACATCACCGATCACGTCCCCCCACAAGGTGCGCCCGGGAGCGGACAGCATCGATCTTCAGCCGTCACCGATGCGTCACCGGCGCATCACCGAGCCACCGCCCCTCATCATGATTCTCGTACCGACGAGCTCCGACGCCCAGTGCTGTGGCGCCGCGAGCAGTGGGCGAATTCCTTCCCGGGGTTGCCCACCCAGGTGCCAGGGAAGCAACCCGTTCGACGCGGCGCTCCGTTGGCGGGGTGAGAAGCTCGTAACCGCGTACCACGGAGGCGGCCCATGCTGGCGATCGACGAGGCGTCGTACGGCGAGTTCGTCGGCGGGCGGCAGCGGGCGCTGCTTCGGACCGCATTCCTGCTGACCGGTGACTGGCACCTGGCCGAGGACCTGGTGCAGGAGACGCTGGCCAAGCTGTACGTGGCCTGGCGCCGGGTCCTTCGCTGCGAAAATGCCGAAGCCTACGCACGCAAGACGCTTCTCAACGCCTATATCGACAGCACCCGCCGGCCCTGGCGGCGCGAGCGCTCGGTCGACGTGGTTCCGGAGCAGGCCGGGGCGGGCGATCCCGCCGACGGCACCGATCCGGGCGCCCGCGGTCAGCTGCTGGCTGCCTTGGCCGGTCTGCCGGCCGGAAGGCGGGCGGTGTTGGTGCTGCGGTTCTGGGAGGACCAGTCGGTGGAGCAGGTCGCGGACCTGCTCGGATGCAGCACCGGCAACGTCAAGAGTCAGACGTCGCGCGGCCTGCAACAGCTGCGCGACGTACTGGGTCCACAGATGCTGGCCACCATCGAGGAGCAGCGATGAACGACCTCAAGACCCTGTTCGAGGACGCGCTGGCCGGCGAGCCGGCGCAGGACGTACCCGTGGCCGAGCGCGTGGCACGCGGCCGGGCCCGCCGGGCGCGGGCGCTGCGGCGCCGGGCCGGCGGCGGCGTGCTGGTGGCAGCCGCGGTCGCGGCCGCGCTGGTGCTGCCGTCGTCGCCGATCTCGGTGGTCGACGCCGAGGTGGCGCAGGCACCCACCACCGGCGGCTCGCGCGCCGACGCCGTGGTCTCGCCCGAGGTGGCCGACGATCCGCTCAAGCTGGCAATGTGGGAAGCCGTCGACGACGTCCTGCCCAGCGACGTGCGGTTGGTGGAGAACTCCTACGTCTACGACTCCGGGCCGGGACCGAACCTGTATCTGAGCTTGGAGCGCGGCGACGTCCGGTTCAGCCTCAGCGTCTGGATGCAGAACTCCCGGCCCGACCTGCCCGACTTCCGCCCGTGCACGGAACCGGTGCTGCCGCTCGTCCCGTCCAGCCGGTGGGCGAACTGCGAGCAGGGCAGCGACGACGAGGGCCGCTGGCGCGCGATCGGCGATGACGGGCTGAACACCCAGCTCGTCCTGGACGGTGGCCCGGCGGCGGTCGCGCTGCGCTGGGGCGTCCACTACGAGGGCGACGAGGTCGACGACAACGGCATGCCGATCGAGACCGAGACCCCGCTGACCGCCGACGAGGCGGACCGCATCGCCGACGCCGTCTGGTCCGTCGGGGCGCAGCACACGCCGGCCGAGCTGGTCAGCGGTGTGGACCTGCGGGCAACGGCCGACGATGCCTGGCCCGACATCAAGGCCGCCCTCGAGGAGTCGTTCGGACCGCTGACGGTGGTCACCCCGGTCGACGGCGACGTGACCGAGACCGTCGAGGGCGTCCAGGTCCAGACCGGTCTGGTGTCGGCCGCCTACGCCACCGCCGACGGGACCCGGGTCGACGTCGCCGTCTGGCAGCGCGACCGCCTCTACCAGCCGATGTGCGTGGAGCACTACGACGAGTGCATCACGTTCCCCGGTGCTGTGGCCTCTGTCGGGGACGGCGGCTCCGCCGCTGGTTCCGGCTCGGGCGGCACACTCGGCCACCGCGGCTTCCTTCTCGTCCGGACCGACGCGGGAAGCCCGGAGCTGGAGGAAGCCGTCGTCAGGGCAAACGTCGCGGCCATGCAGGCCGTGCCCTTCCTCGGCGACGACCGGTACCCGCCGGTCGAGGGGATGTAGCCCGTCCCGCTGCCCCGTGGAGGGCGCGGTCTCAGTCGAGAGCTAGGCCGGCCGCCTCCAGCAGGGGCACCATCCTGGCGGCGGCAACCGGCGCGCCAGCACGCTGCAGGGCCGCGATGGTCGATGCGTCGGTGGCGCCGCGCAGCCGAGCAACGGAGGTCGTGTGTACGGTGAGCATCTGGGCCGGGTACTCGGCGATCAGAAGACTCAACAGCGCATCGGGTGTCATCACTTCGAACCCGAGCGGGGCCGCTACGTCCTCCGGGAAGTCTTTCGTGTTTGCCGTGCACAGGATTGTTGCCTCTGCAGCGATGGCAGCGGCCAGTACATGGCGGTCGTCATCATCAGGCACTTCATCGAGGATCTCCCGGCTCCACGCGATGGCGATGATCTCCTCATCAGCGGCATCGAGCAGATAGTCACGCAGCGCGCGCGAGTACAGAACGTTGGCGTCGACGAGGACGGCCCGGACCATTCCGGGCAGGTCGAGATCCTCGGTTACTCGGTGAGGCCCAGCTCGTCCTGCAGATCGGCAAGCTCCCCCAAGGCTGCCCAACGGCGCGGACGCTCGGCGTCAAGGAACGCCCGGATCGAAGAGACTCGGACGCGGTGATGGGCGCCGACCATACGGAAGTCGAGCACGCCTTGGTCCATCAGCTTGCGGACCTGCGGCCGTGACATCCCCAGCAGCTCAGCGGCCTCGCTCGGGGTGACCTCGGCGTGCCCACGCGTGAGGAGAACCTGCTGGCCGCGGGCACGCGCATCAACCACACGCGCGAGCAACTCGGCCGTCTCCCGCGAGAGGGAAACCTGCACCTCGTCACCGCCGGCATCCAGAGCACGATGGACCGCCGCTACGTCACGAGCGAGCATCTCCGTCATCAGCACCCCTCCATCTGCTCTACTTGCTCCATCTGCAACAACTGTACCGCCTGGGTTGTGCGACGAACTGATCGACATCGGCAGGCTCCGGCGCCACCGTCGTCGCCAGTGGCACCAGCACCGCGCCCCCACACTCGGACCCGGCCGTCGATCCTTCGGATGACCGGACGGTCATGGGATCAGCGCGAAGCCGGCGCAACACTGCCAGGACATCGCGTCGTTCCGCCCAGAATGACGTGATCGAGGCCGTGTCGCGCGCCACACAAGCACGGACCCGGCGCGTGACGCGACCTCGCCTGTCTATTCATGGACGCTGCTTCAATCTCGAGGGCGAGAGTGGCTGGAGCGGATCCTGCACACGATAAATGCACGAAGGGTCAGTTGCGCGTGGAGGACGCGTCAAGAAGGGTTCACGCGCTCCATCGCGATCCGGTAGGAGTTGAGCTCATTGTTGTACCGCCGCTCACGTCGCACGAAAGCGTCAACGCCGCCCTCCATGATCTTCTGAATGTCCGTCCGCACGAGCTGGTTCTCGATGGGGCCGCAGTGCTCGACTTGGCCGGCATCGCCCATCGCTGTGGATCGAATCTTGAGGGAACCACTCTCGTTCTCAAGAACAATCACGCGTTCGGCGTCCGCATTGACCGGAATGTTCGCGTTGTGGGTAACGACGATCAGCTGTCGCGCCCATCGACTTCGCCTAAGTTGGCGCACGATGAGCTCGCTGATCCATTCGGTGTCCAGATCATCCTCAGGCTGGTCCAGAACGAGCGGCTCTTCACCATAGTGGAGGACGAAGCCCAGCATCGCGGCACTGCGCTGCCCAGGTGAGCCGGTCGTCAGGGGCTGCCAATCCTCATCTCTGTCGGCATCGCCGTCGTCACGAAGGAAGCGCATGCAGACTTCGTCATCTGGCAGTTCGGCTGCCAAGCGTGTCCGGATCAAGGGGTCGACGTCGCTCAACCGACTGGCCCAGGCAGGTCGCATTGCTGCTCTTGAGGCGAGGCCCGAGAAGTCTCCTGAGATGCACGCCATCCGCCACGCATCCACGCGGTGATCGCGATGCTCTTCGTCTTCCCAGATCCACGACGCGAGGGCTGGCACGTCCTCGAGGAAACCGTCGGATCGAAGGTTGAGCAGGACTCGAGTTTGCTCAACCCACGACGCGGTATCGGCCAGGGTTCGAATGGTAAAGCGCAGAGTTTGACTCCTGGCTTGGACCTGCCGCAGTAGAGCCGTCCGATCGACGCGGCGCTGATCGACAAGCGCAAGGACTGCTCGCCAGGCCGCGCCTGCATCTGCTTCGAGTTCTGGCAAGGCGGAGCGCCTTGACTGAAGATCACGTTCGGTCGCCTCTTGCACCGCGAGTTGGGCCCGAATTCGACCGTATGCGTCGGGATCGAGGCCGAGCTCCGCCAACTCTCGGACCAGCTGTTCTGCGTCCGCTGCGGCTCCGCCAACAGAGCTGCGCCATTCGGCGAAGTCAGGACTCTCGGCATAGAGCGATTCGACGGTCGATCTTGCGGCATCTAGCGCGGACCGCAGCGTGCCAGCGATCTCCTCCCTCAACTCACCAAGTCGTCTGAGCAATGCAGACGCACCGCCGGAGCGGTCGGTGGTGTCAGGGAGCGTATTTGGCGCCGTGGCACTCGACGCCTCTGTCTGGATGGCGTCCAGGCCACGGAGGAGCCCCAGATGCTCCTGGGTTACCAGGCGCGACTCTTCGAGAAGGGCGTCGTTTCGCATTCGGCGGGCTCGACTCGCTTCACTGTCAAAGGCATCGACTTGCCGACGCAGCTCCGAAACCCGCTCCTCAACGGCAGCCAGTTGCGACACGGCTGCGCGCTCGCCGTACAGACGTCGTGCTGCCCCAACCCATGAAGTCCGGGCCTCGTCGAGTGCGGCGTCGAAAGCAGCCCGATCTCCCGACTGAATGTCTTGGCCTGCCAATGCGTCATCGACGAGCACGAGCAGGTTCCGAGACGTGACGAACGGATTGTCCTTTGAACTGGCCGCACGCTCGAACAGCTCCTTCTGGCCCACCACACGAACGCGGAAGTCGGTCGGGGTTTGACGAGAGTCCCGTCGTATCGTCGTGGATCCGGACGCCATCGTCCAAGTACTGCTCTGGACCTCGCCGCTGTGTGCAAGGTGGTGCGTCCCAGTGACTGCCGCCTGAGAGAAGACGGTGTCGCGCAGTTGCTCAGCATCCTCCCGAGTAGCTGGTGGAAGCGACTCGATGTTGCCGTACAGGAGCCGCAACCCTGAGACCAGAGTCGACTTGCCCGAACCTCTTCCTCCGATGATGACGTTGAGATGAGGATCAAGAGCCGCTTGGAGCGGCTCGTTCGCGGTAGACAGGTTGGCGAGATGAATGGATTGAACCCAGGCGTGAGAGACATCGTTGGGCGATCGATCCGCCGGAGCGAAGCGGGGATCCCAATCGCAAGCTATTCGCGCGCTATGGTCGAGAAACGCCTGACGCAGCGCCTCGATCGTCGGTGTCTCCATGCGGATCCAGGTGTACCGCCCACCAAGGTCCTGCAGCGCGTAAGCGTCACTGGTCGACACGAAAGGAAGGTCGGCGAGACAGGGGTAGTCGGTCAGTTCGCGGCGTGTGAATCGTGCTCGCCAGGAGGCTTGATTATCGATGGTTCCTGGGTCACCGACGTCGATCGCGCCAAGGCGAGCATGATGGATGGCCTTCCAGCGAATCGATCCCTTGGCGGTGTTGCCATTCGTCAGCCCGTTGTCTCCGAAGACGTGAGGTGCAACGACGAGGTAACGCTCAGGCAGCTTGTCTAGAATCTGAGGCAAGGTAAATGGTGATGGCATCGGTCGCGTTGGGTCAGTTGGATCGAATGGAGGATTGTCGTGATCAAAACCGCAGCAGCCAGTGAGGAGCGCAGTTAGCTCGGCCTCGGTCGTCTCGGGTCCACCGAAGACGACGACGTGAATGCCGTCTGCACCAGGGCCGCTCGTAAGTTCAAATCCGGGGAAGACGACGACATCATGCTTTGCGCCGGCCCGAACGAGCAGCTCTGCACCGTCGGCAGTGTTGTGCGCAGCCAGCACCACGACTTCAAGGCCGACCTCGCGGGCGCGGGCCATGTACACATCCGCGGCAGCCTCGCGCCCTGCTCCCGTCTCAAGGTCCCACCCCGGCTCGCCGGTGAAGTCCGGCGACCACGGCGTGGAGATCTGCAAGTCGCACTTCCACCATCGTGTCATCGGACAACCGCCCCCAATTCAACTCGCCTCACGCCATCCACTCGCATTGTCGCCATACCGTAGCTGCCACGTTGCTCGTCGGCGGGAGACTAGTGCAATCCAATGAGTCCGACGCGCGTCACTTCGCCGCGTGTACGGCTGGCTCGGATCCGGATTGGAGCCCGTGGTGACTCTGGCCGCCGCGGCCCGTGACAGCTAGCTCGTGTGGCAGCCCGGGGCGCACCAACGGCAGCCGTTCACCTGCCTGAAGTGGTTCTTGGCGGCCCGCACAGCCGCGGAGCAAGTTCCGTGGTGCCCGAGGTCCACCCGGTTGGCGGGCGTCGGCAGGCACCACTTGTTGGCCGTGACGTCGTGGACCTCGTGGTCGCCGTTCGACTGGGCAGTGCTGTTCACGCAGTAGGTAGGCATGCGTCAACTCCTTTCAATAAGAGCCCAGGGTGGCAGATACCCCCGACACAACCCTCTGCGAACCGACGCGAATGCACGATCGCTCCCGTGTGAAATCCGATTCAATTCACCCCGGCGCTTTCGCTTGCGTTCGCTGAACGACATGTCCGACCGCGTCATATCGCCGCGTACGGTCTGGTCGACGCGGCCAGCGACGCTGCACCGCTTGTGGAGGGCCCTGTGCTCAGGTATGCCGGTATCCGTTGTCCATGGTCACCTCGAGGACAGACCCGGATGGGGGTGGTGCGGCTGGCCGCCACGTCTGGCGGTGCCAGTCCCCGGTCACGGAGAGTCCGAGGCGGTATCCGTCGACGAGGACGACGCCGTTGGGCGCCAGTACGCGGATCTTGTCGATGTTCCGGCCGCGATATTCGACGGTGAACGAGCCCCCATCGTCGGTGATCGCGAGATCACACCCGGAGAGTTCGGGCGCCGAGGCCGGGCCGGACCGCCAGGGAACGGTGATCGTGGAGACCTTGGCCTCGACCAGGACCAGGAAGTCCACGACGAGCGCCGCCAGCGTGCCATCGGCCGCCACACCCCAGTAACACGGGTAACCGCCGTCGCCGTAGCCGCTGGTCACCATGGCGGCGTCATTCGTCTCTCCATTCAGGCTGAAGACGGTCCCGGGTGCATTCGATAGCCGCTGGGCCTGGGCCTCAAAGAGTTCCTCCACGTGTTGCGCATCGCAGCGCACCAGACTGGCCAGATCGAGGATCGCGACGTTGCCGTAATCGACGCCCACGACATGGGAGCCGTTCGTGCGCGTCGCGGGATGCCAGCTGACTGGCGGCAGCTCGGACAGACGCACGCGCACAGCGACGTTGGTCCGTCCGACGGTAGCGACCTCCACCGGATAGCTGCCAGCCGGCACGCGACGGCCAAGAGGCTCGAGATCAGAGTCTCCGTACCCGAAGTCGCGGACGGTCAGCGCGCCCAGGTGACAGGTGATCTCGCCCAGTTCGGTGACCTCGATCGTGGCCGGCTCTTCGAAGAAGACGACCTGACGGCCGGCGCTGAACAGGGCCGGGAGATCGAGCTCGAGACCCGGATCGATGTCCGACAACGGCGCCTCCTCGGTCGAGCCGGCCAAGAGCCGCGCCGCCTCGGCGTCATCGACAAGTAGCGAGCCGGGTGGATCAAGGAACGACAGGATCTGACCGATGCGCCACTCACTGCCTCGGCGCACGAGCCGGTACTCGTAGTAGGTGGGCAGGATGCCGACGTCGATTATCGAGCGCACCGTGGCCTCGTCGCCGTCCACCTCGACGGTGGTGATCCGCTCAAGGGCCGGACCATGCGCCGGGGACGAGGACATCACGCCCTCCGCGCCGGTGCTACCTCCAGGCACACCGTGCACGTCGATGAGAACGGACAGCTCCCGAACCCACCGTTCGTAGTCCGCCGGATCGAACGACGATCCGGTCGGTGGCCTGCCGTACCGCTCCCAACTCTGGTGGAAGTCGGCAACGAACGCCTCTACCCGGGCGACGATCTCATCAGTCACGGTCGGAAGGTTACAGACCAGCCACCCATCACATCCGAATCCGGGCAAGCCTCATGGTCGACACCGCGGCCCGCGTCGATCAATCGCATCGGCCCGCTTGGAAACGGCATCGCACGGCGGCAGCGGACGCGTCATACCGCCGCGAAAGACCCAGGTGCGCGCACGAATGTCTCGCCCTGGAACCGACCACGTTCACCCGCCTCACCGCCCGCAGCTCCAATAGCGTTCCGTGGCGCTCGCCGCCACGACGTACCTGATCCCGCAATGCGCGCGCTGCGCCTGTCCATGACATTCGCCGCCTGGACCCTCTGGCCCTCCAGTGCCCGGCGACAGCTGCTCGCCGCATTGGCTATGTCACTCCCACGTCACATCACCCCGCGAGGTCGCCCAGTCGGCATCCTCGTCGCCGCCGAGATGATCGCCGCCATCAGACTGTTCCTGGGCCGCCGGGCTGCGGCACACCGCGTTGACGTGGATGCCCTACGCCGGCATCTCGCTCGACGTGTTGCAGAAGGTCGCGGGCCACCAGTCGCCCGACGTGACGTCGCGCTACCTGCACCCGGATCTGTCGGCGTTACAGGCCGCCGCGGAGTCGTTCTCGGCGTGGTGGTCCAACCCCGGTCCAAGGTCACCCCGGCTGCGGCTGGTCGGCGGCGGCGCCGGCCACGAAAACCCCCGCTGACCTGTGTCAACGAGGGTGATGGATTGGTCGGGCTGACAGGATTTGAACCTGCGACCCCCTGACCCCCAGCTCTCTGCTGTTGCGAACACGCAGGTCAGCCTGCTGAGCACGGTGTGACGAGCCAGGCGCAATCGTGCGTCGCGTGCGGAGTGGAGTCCGCCGTTGGTCCGTTTCTGGTCCGTCGCTCAGCGCCATCTGTAATCGCCCCCGGCCGGTGCGCGAACACCGGTCGGGGACTTGATCCCAACCTGTAGTAGCAGGAGGAGACCCATGGTCACCGTACCGAAGTCGAAGAAGCGAGAGATCATCACCCGCGCACCGTTCGTGCATCCCCACGTCGGCGAGATCGTCGCGTACCACGACGAGGAGGGCCCGACCATCGATGTGACGATCCGACCGGAGGGCAGCGAGGAGTACGCGCAGTTCGGTCTCACCGCGGCCGGCGCGCACGAGTTGGCCGACGAGCTGCACCGCATCGGCACCATCGTTCAGCGGGCCGGCTGGACCCCGATCATCCTGTCGGACGCTCGGGCGTATCTGCCGGGCATGACCGACGAGCAGATCATCGAGCGCCTGGACCGGCTCTACCGCCGCTGGGGCGGACTCGTGATCGGGTTCCGTGGCCGGCTGGATCGCCGTGCCGGCCTGGCGCTCGCCCTCGAAGTGCACAAAGAGACGTTGGAACGCTCGGCGGCGCTGGTCGAGGAGCACGCGGAGAGGCTGTCCGGCGTCCCGGAGTTGGCCGATCGCCTAGCGGAGCTGCGCTCGTCGCTGGAGGACGTACGACAGCTGTACATCGCTGAGCAGGAGTACCAGTCGTGACCGGGCCTGTCGATCGCAATGCGGCATGTTCGGTGAAGTGGTGCGACGAGGCCGGCACGCACAAGGTGCATCGCAAGTACGTGGCGTCGGTGCCCGGCGGGATTCGTGGCGGCGGCCTGGTCGGCGTGAACCTCGCGCAACGCGTCCAGCCGCGCGCGTCGGTGTGCGTGGAGCTGACGGTGACCACGCCGTGGGCGTCGACGGCCGGCCACCTGTTCGCCGCTGCGTCCGTACAGGAGATCGCGGCCGCGCTGACCGAGGCAGCCGAACGCGCTGCGGAGCTCGACAGCACGACCCGTGGCCGGCGCGGCTGATCGATAGCGCCTTGCAAGGGGCGGCTGGCTCTCGCTCGCTCAGTGTCGAGCCGGGCGAGAGCCGGCCGCTCGCGTGGCAGGAAGGACATTCGTGGACGACAAGCGACTGTCAGGGTATCCTGACGGTGGAGTGGTGATCGCGGAGAGCGCTCGCAAGCACGGCGTGTCCGATGAGGACATGGTGCACGCGGCGCGACATGCGATCGCCGAAGTTGGGCAGGGCGACCGTGTTCTGCTCATCGGGGCCGGGCTCGACGGCAGCCTGTTGGAGGTCGTGGTGCTCGACCCGGACACCGATCCGGTGATCATCCATGCGATGGCTCTCCGGCCGAAGTTCTACGCGTACTTGCCTTGGGGGCGGTGAAGCACATGACCAACAAGCCAGACAAGGACCAGCGAGCCGCCGACGCCGAGGCATGGCTCGACGGACTCGACCCCGCCACCACGCCGGCGGAAGACACCGCGGACCTCAAGGCCATCGCCGAGGCCGCCGACCAGGTGGCCCTCGCGGAGCGACGACTTCGCGCCGCCGTCCATACAGCTCGCGTAAACGGCCGTTCCTGGGCTCGCATCGGCCTCGCACTCGGCGTCAGCCGCCAATCCGCCCACGAGCGCCACGGTTCCCGAGCCAACACCAAACGAGCCTCGTAGGCCCGGTCCCACCGCCAGCCGTCCCCACTCTGCGGCGTCGACCTCATAGCTGCCGATCGTTGACCGGAGTGCAGGGGGTCAAGGGTGGCGCTTGCGCCATCGCGCAGCGACGTCAAGATGGTTCGCCCCGTCGTCGACTCAGGGCGACATGCCGGCTCGCCTGGCGAACGATCTTGACGCCCTTGACGCCCGGAGTGGAGGCCAAAGAATGGCCGCGATGAGGGGGACGGCGCTCGGTGACGTATCCACGTTGCCCGAGTCGGTGTCGGCCGCTCGTGCGCCGCGCCCGGTCACGCGCCCGGAACGGCCGCTAGGCCGCATGCCCGGCGCGTGGCCGGGTGCGCGGCGGCGCGCTTGCGCGCCGCCCTTGACGGAGTACAGAAAGTTCTCACGCACGACACAAAGCAACCCAAGGTCGCGCGTCGACGGGCCAAGTCGCCACCCCAGCGTCACCGGACCGGGGGTTCGGTGACGAGACATGGCACATCCTGTGGCCGGAACTGGCCGTGGAACCGGCACCAGCTCGTGGTTGAGTCGCGATGGGATGGTGGTTGGCGAGGGTCGGCCCGGTGGCTCGTTCGGACCCGTTCCGATAGGTCCCCTGCCGCGCCGCCGTTGCGGTAGGCGGCGCCGTGGTCCGGCGTACTTACGGTGTTGGCGCGATTGAGCAATCCTGCGTCATTTCGTCACCGGGCGCGCACAGCACAACCTTGACGTGAACGGTCGTTGTGGCTTCACTGTCGCCAGCCTCGTAGTGGACTTCGAAGCCATCCGACCACCCTGTCGTCGCGCCGGTCCTGACCAGCTCCACCGCGACCAGAGCGGGCCCCTTGTCTTCATCGCATGGTCGGGTGACGACGGTGACTTCCGGATCTATACCCAGTTCCTCCATTGGCGCGTAGTCCGCGCCGAGGATCCCATCGGCAGATTCCACTACCGCGAACCTCTTAATGGTGATGTTCTGATCGTCAATGGGCGCCACCGTCGTAACCTCTATCGTGCCCTCGCCATCGACGCACACTGGTAGCGTCGTGTAGGTGAAGGGCGTTCCTTCGGCCACATCAGAAAACGTGGATGTCGCTCCCATGTCGTCTCCCGAGGCAAGCATTGGATGCTGGCCGGAGTCCGGAGTTTCGTCCGCACGCCGACCAGCATCCCCGGTGCATCCGGCCAGGAGAATGTAAACGATGAACGAGACCCCTAGGCTCTTGGCTGGCATCATGGAATTAGTTTACCGCGAGCGCACGTCGATCAGTGGCGAGCTGACCCAACCTGAACTGGTGTTGCCGCAGATATTGGTCGGTTGCCGCACGACAAAGGCCATGTTTGTTTCGACATTCCAGCCCGACTGAGCAGAAACACTGATGGGGCCGACGTCAATTCCTCCGGTGAACGTAACGTTCTTGGCGCTGCCTTTCCGGTGGGTTCCACTGGTGTATGGCGTGCAGCCTCCAGGGGGATTGTGTGCCTTGCGGGCGACTCCGATCCAGTGCGTCAGAAGGGAGTGCATGCTAATTGGCTTGTACACATAGCGCAAATTGCACCAGTCGTTATACTTTTTATAGTTGACCCTGTTGTGAATTGCTGAGCCTCCTGCGGTAAAGCCACCCACTGAACTTGACGCATTGTGCGAAATCTTGATAGATCCACCAAATGAGGCACCTTGTCCGCTGGTCGGCTGAAACGCGACGCCAAGTGTATGATCTACTCCCACACCCTGGTTGATCGTCCCTGGGGCGCCGGACCAAGCCTGCAACACTGCGAATCGCTCAGCTAAGCCGTTGAGGTTGGCAACGACATAGTAAGGGCACCTCGGCTCAAGGCCGCGCGCGGCGGCGATACGCCGTTCAAATCCCGAATTTCGGGGTTGCGTCTGGGTCGTGGTGGCTGCACGTGCAGCTGAATCCGACAACTCCGTTCCATCAAGGTCGACCATTTGATCTCGCGGCATGGACGGATCTGTCACAAGACCGGTGGCCAGATCGAAGGTCACAACCGTCTGGATTAGGATAATCTTTTCCTGGCCCGGCATGTAGTTGGCCGGAAGCCACCTTGTGCCACCATGGTTCTTGAGAGTGAGGAACCAACTGGCCTGCGATGTGTGGTCAGCAACATTAATTTCAAGGTCTAGTTCCTGGTCCGAATCTGCAATGGCAGGATCCAGAACGATTTCGACCACGCCGTCCGATCCCGTCGCCTGCACGCCGACGGTCCGGGTGGGGATCGCGTCTCCGTCCTGCAGAGTGCTCTCGACCTCGGGAGTCGGCCAGACGTCAACCACTACGTCGCCAGCGACCGGCACCCCATCTCGAACTAGTCGCACTTTCAACGAATTCGGTGTCGCGGTACTCTCTGCGTCCGCACTGGCTTCGGTTGGAGATGCGGGCAGAATGCCTGCTAGCATGATCACAAGCGCACCTGCAACGATGGCTTTCATAAGATTGCCCCCTCGCCCCGCACGAATAGATAGCGACAATCCGCCATGTAGGCGTATGTCGCCTTATTAGCTAGCCCTGATACTAGCGGAAGGCAGGCAGAAGCGAATGTGACGTGCGTCACATGCCGGAGCGCGCTGGCATGCAGGAACGTGGCAATGCTCAGCGTCGATGCGGCTGGCCCCAGCGTGCCCGGCCGTCGTCGACGGTGTTGCGCTGTCAGTGGGCTATGCACGACAAATTGGCACAATGGATCGTGTGAGGCACATGTTGTGTGGGAGTCCCGGTTCGCCACCCGGTCCTTGTGCGAATGGAGTACCGGCGAGCGTGAGGGCGCGACGCGCGACGGCCCCCAACGTGCTGGGCTAAGGACTTACCAGGAATCCCGCACTCTTCGAGTCTCCTCGTCTATGGCGTTCCGTATCTTGCTCCATGGCAGCTGGCGCCCCGGCATGCTGCGCGGCGCATGCAGTGGCCAGACGTCATCGCCTACCACAAGGCGGACTCCGACGCTGCCCAGTGTGTTCATGTATCCGTGCCACGCTGGGTGCGCCGCGTGCGCGGCGTTGATTCGAGGGAAGACGACGATCGGCGGTGCCCTGTTGCCTATCGCCTCGCTCACGCCCGTGAGCGCGTGGTTATCGGCTATGCCGAGGGCGAGCTTGGCCACAGTGTTCGCAGTCGCAGGAACAACCGCATAGCAGTCCACCTGCGGATGCGGACTCGCCTCGCTAGGCAAGCGGCCTCGATCGCGCACAGGCTGGCCCGTGGTGTCCTCGATCCTGTCGAACTCCCCCGATGCTCGTAGCCAGGTTGCCGCTGTCGGTGTGACGGTGACGGCGACGGTCCAGCCGTCGCGCTGCATGGGTTCGATCAGCTCGGTCCGGAGGTCTTCGATGCCGCCGGCAGCGCAGGCGATGAGTCCGAGGACGGGGCCGGTCATACGGCTCGGCAGCGTTCAGCGAGCTGAATGACGACGGACTGACGGCCGCCCATGGTGACGGGCGATCGTCGGTAGATGGCGCGCACGGTCTCGCGGACGGCCGGGTTGTGGCGAACGAACTGCGGTGCCTGCTGCTCGGCCATCAGCAAGGCGTCGACGGCTTCCTCGTCCTGGGCAAGGTGGCTGTAGGCACGGGCCACGTCGATGCGATGACAGACCTGCCGCTCGATGGGAAGCGGGCTCGGGTCGATCCGCGGGCCGTGCTCGGCCACGTAGGCGACGTCACCGAGGTCCAAGGCTGTCGAAACGCGATGCACGTGGACGTTGGTCGGACCAAACGCGGTCTGCCAGTGGTTCGCGTCGTGGCCAAGCCGCGCCGCTGCCTCGGTTGCTCGGTCGAGGAGGTCCGTTGTTGTCGCGCGGTCCTGCCGTCGGGCAGCAGCCACAGCCATGCGTAAGTCGAGCATGCCGAGCAGACTGAGCGCTTCGGGCTCGCCGGCCCGGACCGTGCTCATCAGCCAGCTGCGGGCAGCGTCTCCGACTTGAAGGGCGTCGTCGTAGCGACCGACCGACAGGAGCGCGTGAGTACCGGCGCGCGCGGCAGAGGCGAGGGCGAGCGGGTCCTCGGACTGGCCCGCTGCGCTCATCGCTCGCTCGGCCGCGATCCAGGCGAGGTCGACCTCACCAATCTTGCTCAGCGTCGTGGCCGCCAGGTGGTGCACTCTGGCAGACACCCGCCAACCGGCCCGCGTCCCCTCCGCTTCGAGCGCCTGAGCCGACGCCAGCAGCTGAGGCAGGACGGCGACGGTGCGGCCGAGGCCGCCGTTCTGGTAGTCGTCCCAAGCGGTCACCGTCAGCCGCTCGGTGTGCGTGACGTCGATCTGCGCGATGGCGGTCTGGTTGAACAGCAACTGTGAGAGCCGGCGTGGGCTCATCAGCGCATCGCGGATGGCAGGCACGTCGTCGCTTTCACGATCATCCTCGACGAGGACCGGTTGGCCGATAAGGTCGGCCAGGGTGACGCGCAGGGCACGCGCCAGCTCGGCCAGGATGTCGAGTCGCCGGATCTCGCGCTCACCGCGCTCGATCTTGCTGAGCCAATCCTCGGAGCGGCCCACGAGGTTCGCGAGCACGGATTGGGTCAGGCCGCGCCGCACTCGGTAGAACGCGATGCGTTCTCCGATGCTGAGGGTGTCCCCTGCTCCACGCATGGTGTCAACGATAGGTCAGCAGGTCAGTCATGTACCCGGACAGTTTGTCCGGGCGTCCACTTGCGGGGCGGGTTCTGCTGGTGGTGTGACAGCCCCCACCAGCGAACGAAGCACGCCTGCCCATGGTCACTCGCGGCCGGCCGTGAGGTCGTCGACCCGTTCAGTCAGGGTCCGCACGGCGTCCTCAAGGCGATCAAGCCGGGCCTGGGTGTCGCCGGGTCGACGAGCCGCAGCGCTCACGTCGTCGGCGACGAACACGCCCTTGCCCTGGCGGCCGACGATCAGCCCATCTCCGCGCAACTCGTTGAGCGCGTCCCGCACGACGGTGCTGGACACGCCATGCTGCGCGCGCAGCTGGGTCATCGACGGCAGCTGGCTTCCAGGCGACAGCTCCCCCGAGGCAATCCGCGCGCGCAGCTCATCCGCGAGTTGCCGGAACGCGGGTGCGCTCGACATCGACATCCTCCGTGTCATCCGGACCTGTTGCCGCACTATGTGCAGCCGGTCTGAACACCTTAAGGCCATAACCTACAAGCCATCTTGACGCACTATGTCGACATAGTGCACTCTGAAGACGTCCCGCACGCCTCCGAGTGCGGGATCGGGGAGAGTCCCCGGCTACGAAAGGAGAGGTCATGGCGACCTATGCAGTGGACAGCAATCGGCAGATGATGACGGCGACCGGCGTGGTCAACTCGGTGCACGAGTGGGAGGACACCCCGGACGGGCGTCGGCAGTCCGAGCGCCAGGCGCTCGACGAGGAAACACGGATGCCCTTGTGGGCGGTCGAGGTCAACTACCGGACGATGTCCTTCGACAGGGAACTGACGGCTCGCGCACTGGTGACGGTGCCGGCACCGTCGAAGCCGGAGATCGCGGACTACTCCCCGATCGAGTTCGGCGACCTGATGGCGTCGCCGCGGGCGACGAAGGCCGGCCAGCTGGTCGAGGCGTGGCGGGCCGGCGGGATCGCGTCGCACACGCCGCCGCGCAAGGACGCCGGCAAGACCACCTCCGGCAGCGGCGACAAGGCGGCCTGACCATGACCGTCATCGAGATCCCCACCGACGCCTACCTCGCCGCTGACTGGCTCGCCGCCCGGCATCCGTGGGTTCGCCAGCTGGTCGAACGGATCGCCGGCCCGGTCGACCGGCGTGAGGACTGGCTCGACGTGCTCACCCAGGCCGTCAACGACAGCGACGGCGACGGTGCCGCGTGGGTGGAGTACGAGCGCCGGCATCCGGCACCGGCAGAGGACGCGGCGTTCTGGGAGTGGCACGCGCAGGGTCCGCAGCCCGCACCGCCCGTCCGAGCGTTCGGCGTCATGTCCGGCGGTGAGAAGAGGCTGATCCGCCTGGTCGCCACCCTCGGCGGTCGCTTGGGGTGGTCACCGCTGGACGTGTCGTTCGACCAGCGCGGCGCCGCCGTGCTCGCGGACTGGCTCGCGATCGTGCACGCCCAACTCCCCGCCTCGATGTATCCGGCGGCCAGCGATGACGCGCTGATCGTGCGGCTGGCCGCAGTGAACGACGCGACGAACGGCGAGGTTCGCGCCGTCTCGCGATGAGACCCCACCGGGGACGGGTCAAGGCCTAGGAAACCGCCCATCCCCGGTGGCCCCAATCAACACCCCCGAATGGAGGGGATCGGTGTGTCCAACCCTACGACCTGGCGACGCCCACTCGCTGCCCTTGGCGTCATCCTCGCGCAGCTGCTGACCGTGGCCGTCCTCATGGTTGGCGCCGACGAGGTCAGCGCCGAACGGTCCGACATGGTCCGCGACGCCTCGGTGACTCGTTGTGGTGATCGCTCGTGAACGGGCAGCCGGTCTTGTTCGGCGTGCTGCCATTCCGCACCGGCGAAGCCGCGTACTCGTTCCCGTGTCCGTCATGCGGCCGAACCGACTCGGCCCGGCCCGACACCGTCTGTGACGCCTGCCCCCCTGCTGCGCCGCCGGCCAAGCGCAAGATCGCGACCCGGCGTCGACCCGGTAAGGCGACGACCTGATGTCCGCACTCGTGAGGTGCTCTGGTTGTGGCCGCTCGGTGGCCGCCGTTCAGGCGTGGTTCCACCCGGGCACCGGTGACACCGTCTGCGACCTCTGCCATGCCGCCGCCCACTTGCGGCACGCGGCCCTGACAGCTTCCCAAGGACTGATTCGATGACGCCCCGACCCGTGCTGACCGCGAAGAACGTCAAGATCCTCGCGACGTTCGTGCAGAACCTGTTCGATCACGACTCGCTGATCCGGCGGCTGCTGCGCGGATTGGGCTGGGTGACGCTGACGCCGCTGATGCTGCTGCGCAAGCTCCCCCTGGTGTTCGCCGCCGGCTGCGTCCTGTTGCTCGCCTACTCGGTGCTCGGCGGCGGTGGCCTGGTCCTGCTGTTCGTACTCCCGCCGGTCGGTTGGGTGGTGTGGCGGCTCGCGCACCCCGAGTCTGCGGAGCGGGTCGCCGCGCTGGTGCGGGGACGGTGGCGGTACCGGCGCATCTACCGCAAGCACTGGCCCACCGTCGCCGCCGGGTGCGGCCTCGCCGTGGCTGGTCCATTCGGCCGCCTGGTCGCGCCCGAGCTGGTGCGGGTGATCGGCCACCCCGCAGCCGATGCCGTGGTGGTGCGCCTGTTCGCCGGCCAGTCGCCCGCCGACTATGCCGACCGCGCCGACGCTCTGGCGCACGCGTTCGGCGCCACGCAGGTCCGGGTCCGGTCCGACCAGCCCGGCACGGTGACGTTGCTGTTCAGTACCGGCGACATGCTCACCGACCCGATCCCGGCGATGACGCTGGACGCAACGGACGTGGAGTTCGAGGCGCTACCGGTCGGGTTCACCGAGGACGCCAGCCCGTATCGGCTGCGGCTGCTCTACAGCCACGTGCTGACGGCCGGCGCGACCGGGTCCGGGAAGGGCTCCGCGCTGTGGTCGACCGTGCGTGCCCTCGCGCCTGCCGTCCCGTCCGGTGTCGTCGAGCTGTGGGTGCCGACCCGAAGGGTGGCATCGAGCTGGCCATGGGCCGGGCGCTGTTCTCCCGGTTCACCGCCGACGACGAGCCCGGCGACATGGTCCAGCTGGTCGTCGAGGCCGCCGACCTGGTCCGGGCACGCTCGAAGCAGCTGCGGGGCCACAGCCGCAAACACACCCCCACGCCCGATGAGCCGTTCGTCGTGCTGATCATCGACGAGCTGGCCTACCTGACGGAGTACCAGGACGACACCAAGCTCAAGCACCAGTTCAACAAGGCCCTCAAGGTCGTCCTATCTCAGGGTCGCGCCGCCGGCGTCTCGGTGCTCGCGTTCGTCTAGGATCCCCGCAAGTCCGTGGTCGATGCCCGCAACCTGTTCCCCACCAAGGTCGCGCTCAGGTTGGACACCGCGTCCGAGGTCGAGATGGTGCTGGGCAAGGACGCCTGGGAACGTGGCGCACGCGCTGAGTCGATTCCCGAGGCTCTGCCCGGCACGGGTTACGTGCTCGTCGACGGCGACCCCACCCCGGTCCGGATCCGGTTCACGTGGGTCACCGACGACGACATCCGCGCCATGGCCCGCGACTACCCGGCCGCGCCGCCGGCACCGCCGCGTCACGGGTTCACCGTCGTCACCGACACCGACAAGGGCGACGACGACACGGGAGCGGTCGCATGAGCACGCGCGAGCTCGGACATACGGAGCTGCTGTTCCAGCTGGCGTCGCTGTCGCACTCCCGCGCCGCACAGCAGGCCCGCGGCTGCGTCAACCCGATCAGGCTCACCGGCTCCTCGACCACCATCCATGCCGCGACGGGTGAGGTCGTGCGCAGCTACTCCTCGAACGACGAACCGGATGGGCACACCTACGTGCGCTGCGGCAACCGCCGCGCCGCCGTCTGCCCGTCCTGCTCGCGGGAGTACAAGGGCGACGCGTGGCAGCTGCTGTCCTGCGGGCTGGCCGGCGGCAAGACCGTCCCGGAGACGGTGGCCGAGCATCCGGCGACGTTCGCCACCTTCACCGCGCCGTCGTTCGGGGCCGTGCACCGCCACACCCGGCCCACCAACGGCCGCACCGCGCCGTGCCGGGCCAGGCGGGACAGACCGCGCTGCCCGCACAGCCGGCCGCTGTCATGTGTGCGGCGGCATGACGCCGATGACCCGCAGGTAGGGCAGCCGCTGTGCTTCGAGTGCTACGACTACACCGCGCACGCCGCGTGGCAGTGGTGGGCGCCGCAGCTGTGGCGCTACTTCACCATGGCGCTGCGCCGCCGCCTCGCCCGCGCTGTCGGCCTGTCGATGAAGGCGTTCACGAAGGCGGTCAAGGTCTCCTACACGAAGGTGACCGAGTTCCAGGCCCGTGGCGTCGTGCACTTCCACGTCGTCATCCGCCTCGACGGCCCCGACGGCCCGGCCACGCCGCCGCAGCTGGGCCTCTCGGTGACGGACCTCGAGGACGCGGTACGGCACGCCGCCGCCCAGGCGCACAAGGACGTGCCGATCATCGGCGGGCAGACGCTACGGCTGCGGTGGGGGAAGCAGCTCGACCTGCGCACCATCACCCCCGGCGCCGGGCGCGACAACTCCGACGGGCCAGCACATCCGCACCAGGTCGCCGCCTACCTCGCGAAGTACTTGACGAAGTCGACCGAGGACTTCGGGCTGCCCGTCGCCGGTAAGCTCTACAGCGCCGGTCACGCGGCCAAACGCGGCGCGACCCCGCACGCCGTCCGGCTCATCAAGGCGGCACAGCAGTTGGTTCCCGTCGACGAGGACTACGCCCGGCTCAGGGACCGCTACGCCACCCTCGGCTACCGCGGCCACCCCATCACCAAGAGCCGCGCCTACAGCGTGACCTTCGGCGCACTCCGCTCCGCCCGCCGGCACTGGCGACAGAAGCGCGCCCAACTCCCCGCCGACGCCGACGTACGAGACGTCCTCGACCTCGACCAGGAGGCGGCCGACGACACCACCACGCTCATCGTCGTCGGCGACTGGCACTACGCCGGACGCGGCTACCTCGACACCGCAGCCGCCGCCAACGCCACCCGCTCAGCCAACCTCGCCCGCATCCGCCGCGCCGACGGCGTCGCCAGCTGATCGGACCGAAGTGCAGGGAGAACGACCATGACCAGACAGAACCTTGGCCGGCTGTTGACTACCGAGGAAACGGCCGCACGACTTCGCGTGGACCCGTCCACCGTCCGCCGCTGGCGTCTCGACGGTGTCGGCCCGCCCTACCTCAAGAAGGGCAGCATCCACCGCTACCCGGCAAACGAGCTGGAAGCCTGGATCGCCGAGAGCCTGAGAGGCCGGCTGGCGTCATGAGCAAGGTCGAGAAACGGCCGCCCGTCGGCGTGGAACTAACTGTCGACATCGAGGAGGTCCAGTTGAAGCGCGGCGGTGTCTCCTTCTGGGCACGGGTTCGCTGGACAGATCCGGTAACGAGTCGCCGTGATGGCGTCAAACGGGCTCATCCGACAATCGATGCGGCCAACGCCTGGGTCGACCGGATGACACGGGCTGCGTCGACGGGCCTGGATCCTGGTCAGACGCTGGCTGAGTACGTCGCGACCATCGGTGCTCGGTGGGCTCGACAGATCGACAAGACCTCGACGTTAGGCGTGTACTCGGCGGGTCTGCGGCTGCGCGTGATCCCGACCCTCGGGCATCTGCCGGTGAACATGATCACGGCCGGGCTGATCGACCGCGTGATCGATGACTGGGAGGACAAGGGCATCGGCGGCTCGACCATCAAGAACACCATCGCTTCCCTGGTCCTGGTGCTCAACGAGGCCAAGCGTGACGAGTTGATCGATCGCAACCCGGCCGACGATCGCGCTCGCCGTACTGCTGTCGGCCGTCGCACCGGCGACGATGAGGAGGAAGCGCCGAACCCGCGTGACTTCGCGCTGCCCGATGTCGCCGCGCTTGACGAACTGGTGGCGGAAGTAGCCAAGGCAGGCCGGCATCAGTGCTGGGGCGACATGGTGACGATCCTGGCCACGACGGCGATGCGGATCAGTGAGGCGTCCGGTCTGGAAGCACGCTACGTCGACTTGTCGAACGGGGTCATCAAAGTCGAGTGGCAGCTCTACCCAGGCGAGGGTGGGCTGGTTCGCAAGCGTACGAAGGGCCGTCGTCGTCGAGCGGTGCCGATCATCGAGCCGTTGGTGCCGACGCTGGAGCGTCTGATGGCGGGTCGGAAGCCTGATGATCGGTTGCTGCGTGGTCCGCGCGGGGGCGTGATCACGACGGCGACACTGCGCGATGCAACTCGTTGGGACGAGCTGGTGACGCGCCTTGGTCACCCGACGTTGGTCCGTCATGGTCTGCGGCATACAGCGTTGACGTGGATGGCTGACGCCGGCGTCTCGCTCGACGTTCTGCAGAAGGTCGCCGGGCACCAGTCCCCCGACGTGACGTCGCGCTACCTTCACCCCGACTTGGCCGCGTTAAAGGCCGCCGGCGAGTCGTTCTCGTCCTGGTGGTCCGGATCTGGTCCGTCGCGGCCTCAGCTGAAGATCATCAGAGGAGGTGATGCGACAAGCGAAAACCCCCGCTGACCTGTGTCAACGAGGGTGATGGATTGGTCGGGCTGACAGGATTTGAACCTGCGACCCCCTGACCCCCAGTCAGGTGCGCTACCAAGCTGCGCCACAGCCCGTGGCTGCCCCATCCACGAGCGCGGCGGAGCGATGAACAGTGTACCGCCTCCGCGGCACCGCTCCGGACACCGGCCGAAGGGGTGACTTGAGCGCCAACAGTTGGCGCTCAAGTCACCCCTTCAGCACGAGAAGGGCCGACCAGACCCGCGGCCAAATCGCTCAGGGACGAGGCCGGCGGCTGTCGTAGTCGGAGCGGTAGAGCTGGGCCCGCACGTCCCCGTGCTGCACCGCCCAGATCTCGGCCGCCAAGACCGCCGCCAGGACCAACACCGCCACGACCACCACGACACCCATGATCAACCCACCGCCCAACCAACAAGACCAATATTCCAACACCTCCCACCAAACACCAGTCCACTCTTCTCAACAAGATGCCAATTGTGAAAGACTGGACTGATGAACGGCGCGAGACTCGGACCGAAGGACCTGCGGACGCTGCTCGGCGAGTGGGAGACCGACGGGCAGAGCGCCTATCACGCGCTGGCCGACCGCATCCGGCTGCTGATCATCGACGGGCGGATACCGACGCGGACGCGGCTGCCGGCCGAGCGGGAGCTGGCGGACGAGCTCGAACGCAGCCGGACGACCATCGTGTCGGCGTATCGGGAGCTGAAGGACACCGGCCACCTGGTCAGCCAGCGCGGCTCCGGCAGCGTCGCCGCGTTGCCGCACGCGCACGAGCGGCCCGGCCCGCTACCTCAGCCGGCCGTCGTCGACTTCTCGAGGGCGGCGCCGGCGGCGATCGGCGGGCTGGAGACGGTGATCCAGCGGGCCACCGCGGACCTCTCGCAGGTGCTGAGCAAGAGCGGCTTCGACCTCATCGGCAGCCTCCCGCTGCGCGAGCGGATCGCCGACCACTACTCCAGGCGCGGGCTGCCGACGCACCCCGGCCAGGTGATGATCACGCTGGGGGCGCAGCACGCGATCGCGCTGCTCGGGCGGACGTTGGTGCGGCGGGCCGACCGGGTGCTGGTCGAGTCGCCGACGTACCCGCACGCGCTGGACGCGTTCCGGATGAACGGCGGGCGGCTGGTCACCGTGCCGGTCACCGCCGGCGGGTGGGACGGGGAACGGTTGCGCGACGCGTTCGAACGGGCCCGGCCGGCGCTGGCCTACCTCATCCCCGACTTCCAGAACCCGACCGGCGCGTCGATGCCCCCGCGGGAAAGGGACGACGTCATCCGCGACGCGCGCCGCGCGGGCACCGTCCTGGTCATCGACGAGACGACGGCCGACCTGGACATCGACCGCGGCTGGACGGACGTGCCGTTCGCCGCGCGGGCGGACGGCCACCGCACCGTCACCATCGGCTCTCTCGGCAAGAGCGTGTGGGGCGGCCTGCGCATCGGCTGGATCAGGGCCGACGACGACGTCATCGGCGCGCTGCACGCGGCGCGGGCGGCCGGCGACCTCGGGACGCCTGAGTTGGAGCAGTTGGTCGCGGCCGAGGTCTTCGACGACTACGACGCGCTGGTGCAGCGGCGGACGGCGCAGCTGCGGCACCACCGCGACGTGCTGGTGCGGGAGCTGAACGAGCGGCTGCCGCACTGGGACGTGCCGGTGCCGGACGGCGGCGCGTCGCTGTGGGTGGGTCTCGGCGCGCCGATCAGCTCCGCACTCGCGCTGTTCGGCCTGACCAGGGGCGTCAGCATCATCGCCGGCCCGAAGTTCGGTATCGACGGGGCGTTCGAGCGGTTCGTCCGTCTCCCGTTCACCGGCCGCGTGGACGAGCTCACGCGCGGCGTCCACCTGCTGGAGGACACCGCGCGCTCGCTGCCTGCGCTCCCGGCCGGACGCACACCGCACCTGGCCGAGGTCGTCTGAGCACTCACTCCCAGCGGAACACCCGCGCGGCGATGCCGCCGGCGACCACCGTCATGACCGCCAGCGCGATCAGGTTCGTCCCGTCGGGCCAGGCGCCGTTCCACGCGTCCTGCAGCGCCTCCATGCCCGCACCCAGCGGCGACACGTCGCGGACCGGCCGCGCCCAGGACGGCATCAGGTCGCCCGGCGTCCAGACGCCGGCGAAGAACATGCTCGGGAAGAACAGCAGCATGCCGATCGACGTCGCCGCCTTGCCGGTCGGCGCCAGCGCCGCGACCAGCAGGCCGACGGCGAACAGCGCCGTCGCCGTCAGCACGAACGCGACGAGGAAGCCGCCGACGTTCGACGGGGTGCCCAGGTCGAAGGCGAGCGCCCCGAGCAGCACGACCATGACCGCCGCCGCCAGCAGCGCCGCCAGGTTGACCAGCAGCTGCGCGGCCAGGACGTTCCCGGGGTGGACCGGCGTCACGGACATCCGGCGCAGGATCCCCTTCTCGCGGTAGGTCGCGAGCACCGTCGGCAGGACGCTGAGGCCGAGCAGCGCCGCCGATAGCGCCAGCGCCATGACCGGCAGGAACGCCTCGGTGATGCCGACCTCGGGGTCGTCCTCCCCTAGCCCGATCGAGCCGAACACGACCATCAGGCCGATCGGCAGCGCGAACGTCATGATGGCGGACGTCGTGTCGCGGAGGAACAGCTTGGACTCGACCGTGGTGATCTTGGTCAGGGTGGACATGGAAGTCTCCTCTCTGGTCGCGGGACGGCGTCAGCCGACGGGCTCGGGCTGGAACGAGCGGCCGGTCATCGCGACGAACGCGTCCTCGAGACTGGCCTGGTCCATGCGCAGCTCGGCGGCGACGACGTCGTGCGCGGCCAGCGTGGTGATGACGGTGTAGGGCAGGTTGCCGGTGCCGCTGACGACGTAGTGGGCGCCGTCGCGGCGGACGCCGGTGACGTCGGGCAGCGCGGTGAGGACGGTCTCGTCCAGCGGCGACGACGGGCGGAACCGCAGCGTCTGCTCCGACGAGACCCGCGCGACCAGCCCGGCCGGGCTGTCGATGGCCGCGACCCGGCCGCCGTCGATCAGCGCGAGCCGGTCGCACAGCCGCTCGGCCTCGTCCATGAAGTGCGTGACGAGGATGATCGTGACGCCGCGCGCCCGCACCTGCTCGATCAGCTGCCAGGTGTCGCGCCGCGCCTGCGGGTCCAGGCCGGTGGTGAGCTCGTCGAGCACGGCGATGCGCGGGTTGCCCACGAGCGCCAGGGCGATCGACAGCCGCTGCTTCTGCCCGCCGGACAGCTTCTCGAACCGCGTGCCGGCCTTGTCGGTGAGGCCGAGGTCGGCGAGCAGCTCGGCCGGGTCGGCCGGCGACGGGTAGAACGACGCGTAGAGGTCGAGCGCCTCGGCGGCGGTGATGTTCTCGGGCAGCTCGCTCTCCTGGAGCTGCGCGCCGAGCACCTGACGCACGTCGGCACGGTCGCGGACCGGATCCATGCCCAGCACGCTGACGCTGCCGCCGTCGGGCCGCCGCAGTCCTTCGATGCACTCGACGGTGGTGGTCTTGCCGGCGCCGTTGGGGCCGAGGATCCCGAAGATCTCGCCCTCCTCGACCGCGAACGAGACGTCGTCGACGGCGACGGTGGAGCCGTAGACCTTGTGCAGATGGGTCACTTCGATGATCGGCATGGTGTGCCGTCCTTCCGGAGCTCAGGGGCGAGGGGTGAGAGGTCAGGACTTCTGCGGCCGGAGGTCGATGGTGCGGACGAACCGCTGCATGCCCGCGAGGGTGAGGGCGACGACGGCGAGCGCGGCCGGCACGCCGGCGGCGGTGGGCAGCGGCTCGATGTTCAGGGCGTCGAGGGCGCTGCCGGCCCAGCCGACGGCCATGATCGCCTCGACGGCGAGCAGCGGGAGCAGCAGCAGCGGGAGGGCCAGCGTCGGGCCGAGCCAGCCCCACTTGTAGTACGCCGAGCCGATCAGCCAGCCGGCGGCCACGTTGGCGGCGACGATGATCCACACCTCGGGGAGGATGATCCAGAACTGGTAGCCCTGGTCGAACAGGTGCGGTGTCGTGAACTCCGGCACCTGGTCGACCAGCCGGTACAGGCCGTACTCGATGAGGTAGCCGACGGCCTCGAGCAGCGCCATGAGCCCGGACAGCGCGAGGACGACGCCCGCGCCGGCCCAGCCGAAGCTGCGCCGCGTCACGCCGGAGGCGATGGCCACCGGCAGGTAGGCCGCGGTGATCATGATGCCCATCGAGAGCGGGAAGTACCGCGTCGCGTACTGGGAGTTCTCCCAGATGCTCTCGCTGGTGCCGCCGGTGGCGAAGCTGACGATCACGCCGATGACCAGGAAGATCACCGCGACGGTCGCGACGAACCACGCGATGCTCAGCGAGAAGCCGGTCGAGAGGTCCAGGAACGATGCCCGCGCACGGCGGTACGTGAGGGCGGCGGCGCTCATGCCTGGTTTCCCTTCGTGAGGTGGACGAACAGGTCCTGCAGGGCGACCGGCGACAGCTCCAGGCCCCAGTCCGCGGCGACGGCGCGCGCGTCGGGGTCGATGTCGCCGTAGACGGTGACGGACTTCGTGCCGCCGAGGCGCTGCTCGCCGAGGATCGTCATGCCGGTGGTGAAGTCGTCGACGGCCGTGGCCGGGCCGACGACGGCGGCGCCGCGCAGACGCAGCGACTCGGTGTCGTCGTGGGCGACCAACCGGCCGCCGTCGATGATGACGACCTGCTCGAACAGCCGCGCGACCTCCTCGATGAGGTGCGTCGACAGGATGATCGTGCGCGGGTTCTCCATGTAGTCCTCGAGCAGGACGTCGTAGAACGCGTACCGCGACGGTGCGTCCATGCCGAGGTAGGACTCGTCGAGCATGGTCAGCGGCGCGCGTGAGGCCAGCCCGACGGTGATGCCGAGGGCCGACTTCTGGCCGCGCGACAGCTTGGCGACGCCGCGGTTCGCCGGCACCTGGAACAGGTCGAGCAGCCGCTGGGCGAGCTCGTCGTCCCAGTTCGGGCGGAACCGGCGCGAGCGGCGCAGGATCCCCTTGACGCTGTCGCCGTCGATGACGATGTCGCCGCTCTCGCGGATCAGGCAGATGTCCTGGGTGAGCCGCTCGTTCTCGAACGGGCTCTCGCCGTCGACGAGGATGGTCCCCTCGGCGACCCGGCGGTACGCCGCGATCAGCGACAGCAGCGTGGTCTTGCCCGACCCGTTGCGGCCGAGCAGCCCGTAGATCTTGCCGCCCTCGAGCTTCAGCGTGAGGTCGTCGATCGCCGTGACGCCCGGGTAGCGGACGGTCAGGTTCTGGATGTCGATGCCGAACGTCATGCCGACTCACGACCCTTCAGCGACTGGATGCGGGCGACGACGTCGTCGAGCGGGATGCCGATGACCCGGGCCTCGGCGACCATCGGCTCGACGACCGCGGCGAAGAACCGCTCGCGACGCTGGGCCAGCAGCGCGTCGCGGGCGTCGGGGCTGACGAACATGCCGATGCCCCGCCGCTTGTAGAGGACGCCCTCGTCCACCAGCTGCTGGAACCCCTTGGCGGCGGTCGCCGGGTTGATGCGGTAGTACGCGGCGTACTGGTTGGTGGACATCACCTGCTCGTCAGCTCCCAACTCTCCGCTGAGGATGTCGTTCTTGATGGCTTCCGCGATCTGGTGGTAGATCGGGCTCCGGTCGTCGAACATGCGCACCCCCTCGGTTCTTAGGTTCTTTACTTGACTAATGAACCGTAACACCGCAGAACCAACGAACGCAAGCAGTAGTCTTGTCACTTCACCAGCCGGCCACTCCCCTGCGGGCCGGCCTCCCGGCGCTGACGAAGACCCCCGGGGGGCTCCAGCGGGCCGGCCTGGTGACGACGTCGAAGCAGGGCCGGCAGCGGTACTGCGCGCTGACGGCCGCGCCGATGCGCGACGCCGCCGCCTGGCTCGCGGAGTACGGCGCCTACTGGGACGAGCGGCTCGACGCCCTGACGGACTATCTGAAGGAGAACCCGTGATGACGCCCCTGACGCTGCAGCTCAAGCGGCACGTGCCGGCCGGCCGCGAGCGCGTGTGGCAGGCCTGGACCGACCCCGCCGAATTGGCCCGCTGGTACTGGCCGGCCTCGTTCGCGACGGAGTGCAGCGTCGACCTGCGCGTCGGCGGCCGTTTCCGCATCGCGTCAGCCTCTGCCGGCATGGCCGTCAGCGGCGAGTTCGCCGCCGTCGAGCCGCCCGGCCGGCTCGTCCACACGTGGCAGTGGGACGGCGAGGACCTGGAGACGCTGGTGACGGTGGAGTTCCTGGCCCGCGCCGACGGCGGCACGGACGTCGTCGTCACCCACGAGCGGTTCACCGACGCCGGCGACAGCGCCAACCACGCGCAGGGCTGGCACGACTGCCTCGCCCGGCTGATCGCCTACGACTTCTCCGCCTGACCGCCCCAGGCGATGTTGATCTTGGAGTAACCGCGGTATTCATCGGACATTTCGGGCCGGAACTCCGCAGCTACTCCAAGATCAACGTGGAGAGGCTGGGGTCAGATGGCGCTGCCGAAGGTGGCGTGCGGGGACTCCTTGATGACCGGGGCCCGCTCGCCAGCCCAGTCGGCCTCGCGGATGACCTTCATCGCCGCCTTGCGGGACTCGCGGTCGAGCTTGTCGATGAAGAGGATGCCGTCGAGGTGATCGGTCTCGTGCTGGATGGCCCGGGCCAGCCGCTCCGACCCCTCGATGGCGACCGGCTCGCCGTACATGTCGAAGCCGTGCGCGACGACGCGCAGGGCGCGGCGGCAGTCGTACTCGAGGCCGGGCAGCGAGAGACAGCCCTCGGGGCCGAACTGCTCCTCCTCGGACAGCTCCAGCGACGGGTTGATCAGGTGACCGACGACGTCGTCGATGTCGTAGGTGAAGACGCGGAGCGAGACGCCGATCTGCGGAGCGGCCAGGCCGGCGCCGGGCGCGGCCTGCATGGTGTCGACGAGGTCGGTGACGAGCTGCTGCAGCTCACGGTCGAAGTCGACCACTGGTTCGGCCTTGGTGCGCAGCACCGGGTCGCCGAACAGCCGGATCGGTCGGACGGCCATCTCTTACTCCTCGGACGGACGATCAGGTGACGGATCAGCCGGCACCAGGCCCAGCTGCGACAGCTCGTCGCGCAGCCGGTCCGGGCCGGTGAAGTGCAGGCTGGTCATGCCCAGCTCGGCGGCGGCGTCGACGTTGCGCGCGCTGTCGTCGATGTAGACGGTCGACGACGCGTCGAGGGCGTAGCGGTCCAGCAGCAACCGGAAGATCCGATGGTCGGGCTTGACCAGACGCTCCGTGCCGGACACCACGATGCCCTCGAACCAGGACAGCCACTCGAACCGCTCGACGGCCAGCGGGAACTTCTCCGCCGACCAGTTGGTCAGCGCGTAGAGGCCGACCTCGCCGCCGTCGCGCAGCTCGCGCAGCAGCTCGACGCTGTCGTCGATGGGCCCGCCGATGGTCTCGATCCAGCGGGTGTCGTACGCCTCGATCAGCTCGGCGTGCTCGGGGTGCTCCGCCGAGAGGGTGGCGACGGCGTCGGCCCAGGTGCGCCCGGCGTCCTGCTCGGCGTTCCACGACGGCGTCGCGACGTCGGACAGGAACCGCTCCACGTCGGCGTCGGACGGCAGCAGCGTGCGGTAGAGGTAGCGCGGGTCCCAGTCGACCAGCACTCCCCCGAGGTCGAAGACGACGGTCTGCGGTGCGCTCATACGTTGAAACCGAGCGCGCGCAGCTGCTCCCGCCCCTCGTCGGTGATCTTGTCCGGGCCCCACGGCGGCATCCACACCCAGTTGATGCGCAGCTCCGCGACCAGCCCGTCGGTGGCCGCGTTGGCCTGCTCCTCGATGAGGTCGGTGAGCGGGCAGGCGGCGCTGGTGAGCGTCATGTCGACGGTGGCGACGTTCTGCTCGTCGACGGTGACGCCGTAGATCAGGCCGAGGTCGACGACGTTGATGCCCAGCTCGGGGTCGACGACGTCGCGGAGGGCCTCCCTGAGGTCCTCGAGGTCGACGGTGGTGGTCATCGGGTCTCCTCCTCGATAGGCCCGGCACCGGAGAGGGCGCGGGCGGTCGCGTCCTTGAACGCCATCCAGCTCAGCAGCGCGCACTTGACCCGGGCGGGGTACTTGGCGACGCCGGCGAAGGCGATGCCGTCGCCGAGCACGTCCTCGTCCGGCTCGACGCGGCCGCGGCCCTGCATGAGCTCGGTGAACACCCGCTCGGTCGCGAACGCGTCGTCGACGGTGGAGCCGGTGAGCAGCTCGTGCAGGACGCTCGCCGACGCCTGGCTGATCGAGCAGCCCTGGCCGTCGTACGAGACGTCGGTGATCTTCTCGCCGTCGAGCGCGACCCGGACGGTGATCTCGTCGCCGCACGTGGGGTTGACGTGGTGCGCCTCGCCGCCGAACGGCTCGCGCAGCCCGCGCCCGTGCGGGTGCTTGTAGTGGTCCAGGATGATCTCCTGGTACAGGCTGTCGCTCACCCGAAGAACCTCTTCACCTGCTGGAGACCGCCGGCGAGCGCGTCGATCTCGTCGAACGTCGTGTACAGGTAGAACGACGCCCGGGTGGTCGCGGGTATTCCGTACCGGACGCAGACCGGCCGGGCGCAGTGGTGCCCGACGCGCACCGCGACGCCCTGTTCGTCGAGGAGCTGGCCGACGTCGTGCGGGTGGACGCCGTCGACGACGAACGAGACGGTTCCGCCGCGGCTCTGCGTCGAGTTCGGGCCGATGATGCGGACGTCGTCGATGGCGTTGAGCTGCTCCAGCGCGTACGCCGTCAGCGCCTGCTCGTGCTCGTGGATGCGGTCGAGGCCGATGCCGGTGAGGTAGTCGACCGCCGCGCCCAGGCCGATGGCCTGCGCGATCGGCGGCGTGCCGGCCTCGAACTTGTGCGGGATGCCGGCGAACGTCGAGTCGGTCATCTCGACGGTCTCGATCATCTCGCCGCCGCCGAGGAACGGCGGCAGCGCGTCGAGCACGTCGCGGCGGCCCCACAGCACGCCGATGCCGGTCGGGCCGACCATCTTGTGGCCGGTGAACGCGAGCAGGTCGACGCCCAGCTCGTTGACGTCGATGGGCTGGTGCGGCACCGACTGCGAGCCGTCCAGCAGCACCAGCGCGCCGACCTCGCGGGCGCGGGCGACGACGGTGGCGACGTCGTTGACGGTGCCCAGGCTGTTCGACTGGTGCACCAGCGAGACGATCTTCGTCCGCTCGTTGATCAGCTCGCCGATGGTCGAGAGGTCCAGCCGGCCGTCGTCGGTGAGCCCGAACCAGCGGAACGCCGCGCCCGTCCGCTTGGCGGCCAGCTGCCACGGCACGATGTTGGAGTGGTGCTCCATCTCGGTGACGACGATCTCGTCGCCGGGCCCCAGGCGGTACCGGGGGTCGTCGGCCAGGCCGCTGGCCAGCGTGTGCGCGACCAGATTGAGCGCCTCGGAGGCGTTCTTGGTGAAGATGATCTCGTCGCGGCTGGGCGCCTTGATCAGCGCGGCCAGCTTGTCGCGGGCGCCCTCGTAGGCCGCCGTCGACTCCTCGCCGAGCTGGTGCACCGCACGCGCCACGTTGGCGTTGTGCTGCGTGTAGTGCTCGGCGAGGGCGTCGAGGACGGCCGTCGGCTTCTGCGAGGTGTTCGCGGAGTCGAGGTAGACCAGCGGGTGGTCACCGGCGAGCCGCCGTTCGAGGATCGGGAAGTCCTTGCGGACCCGATCCACGTCCAGCGGGCTGTGCGGTGCGCTCACGATGGCTCCTCTGTGGTCGCGCGGTCGAGCGGGGGTCAGGCCGGGGTGCCGACGTAGTCGACGTAGCCCTTCTCCTCCAGCTTCTCCGCCAGCTCCGAGCCGCCCTCCTCGGCGATGCGGCCGGCGACGAAGACGTGCACGAAGTCGGGCTTGATGTAGCGCAGGATGCGCGTGTAGTGCGTGATCAGCAGGACGCCCTTGTCGCCCGACGCCGAGAAGCGGTTGACGCCGTCGGACACGACCCGCAGCGCGTCGATGTCGAGGCCGGAGTCGGTCTCGTCGAGCACGGCGAAGGTCGGCTTCAACAGCTCCAGCTGCAGGATCTCGTGCCGCTTCTTCTCACCGCCGGAGAAGCCGGTGTTGAGGTCGCGCTCGGCGAAGTCGTCGGAGATGGCCAGCTGGTCCATGGCCTGCTTGACGTCCTTCACCCAGGTGCGCAGCTTCGGCGCCTCGCCGTCGACGGCGGTCTTGGCGGTGCGCAGGAAGTTCGACACCGACACGCCCGGCACCTCGACCGGGTACTGCATGGCCAGGAACAGGCCCGCGCGAGCCCGCGCGTCGACCGTCATGGCCAGCACGTCCTCGCCGTCGAGCAGCACCTCGCCGCTGGTGACGGTGTACTTCGGGTGCCCGGCCAGGGAGTACGCCAGGGTCGACTTGCCGGAGCCGTTCGGGCCCATGATGGCGTGCGTCTCGCCGCTGCGGACGGTGAGGTCGACGCCGCGCAGGATCTCCTTGGGGCCGGCCTCGGTCTCGACCGAGACGTGCAGGTCGCGGATCTCCAGGGTGCTCATTCTCGATGCCTCTCGGGTGTTCTCGGTGGTCAGTGCGTCGTCGACGTGGCGGCCGGCAGGCCCTCGCCCAGCGCCAGTTCGCGCTCGACGGTGGCGCTCAGCCGCTCGGCGATCTCCGGTACGCCGATCTTGTTGATCAGCTCGGTGAAGAAGCCGCGCACGACCAGCCGGCGGGCCTCGTCGGCCGGGATGCCCCGGGCCATCAGGTAGAACAGCTGCTCGTCGTCGAACCGGCCGGTGGCGCTGGCGTGTCCGGCGCCCACGATCTCGCCGGTCTCGATCTCGAGGTTCGGGACGGAGTCGGCGCGGGCGCCGTCGGTGAGCACCAGGTTGCGGTTGAGCTCGTAGGTGCTGATGCCCTCGGCCGCGGGCCGGATGAGCACGTTGCCGATCCACACCGTGTGCGCCTTCTTGCCCTGCAGCGCGCCCTTGTAGAGCACGTTGCTGCGGCAGTTGGGCTGGTTGTGGTCGACGAACAGGCGCTTCTCGAGGTGCTGGCCGCTGTCGGCGAAGTACAGGCCGAGCAGTTCGGCGTCGCCGCCGGGGGCCGCGTAGTCGAGGGTGACCGACGTACGCACGAGATCGCCGCCGAAGCTGACGACGGCGTGCTTGACGACGGCGTCGCGGCCCACGCTGACGTGGTGGTGCGACAGGTGGACGGAGTCGTCGGCCCAGTCCTGCAGGCTGACCACGGTGAGCCGGGCGCCGTCGTGGGTGACGATCTCGACGTTCTCAACAAATGCAGCCGAAGCCTCATATTCGAGGACGACGACGGACTGGCTGAACCGCTCGGCCGTGATGACGACGTGGCCGGCGGCCGCCTTCTCCGCACTCAGGCCGCGCAGGCGGACGATCGTCGGCTTCTCGGCGACGACGTCTGCCGGGACGGTGATGGCCAGCACCTTGTCGGCCTCGGCCCAGGCGCGGGCGCTCGCGCGGTCGTTCGGCACGTAGCCGGACGAGCCGCGCCGCGGGTCCGTCGCCTCGACCGTCTCGACGACCACCTGGGGGTCGGCGTCGACGCTGACCTCGTAGTCGTGGCCGTCGAGCGGGGCGTCGTCGTGCAGGCCGCGCAGCCGCGCCATGGGCGTGAAGCGCCACTCCTCTTCGCGCCCGCGCGGCACCACGTGCGCGTCGACGTCGAACGACGCGACGGTGTCGAAGGCGCTGCCGCCGTGGTCGGGCGCGCCCGCGCCGTGCGAGTGCTCGGTGAGGCCGTGCTGGGCCTGAGCGGTGTCCGTGCTCATCTGCTCTCTCTCGTGGGTGGTCGGTCCGCGGGTGGTCGGGGCGGTGGCGTCAGCCGACCGCGCCCTCCATCTGCAGCTCGATCAGCCGGTTCAGCTCCAGCGCGTACTCCATGGGCAGCTCGCGCGCGATGGGCTCGATGAAGCCGCGGACGATCATCGCCATGGCCTCCTCCTCGGTCAGGCCCCGGCTCATCAGATAGAAGAGCTGGTCCTCGCTGACCTTGGAGACGGTGGCCTCGTGGCCCATGGAGACGTCGTCGTTGCGGATGTCGACGTACGGGTAGGTGTCCGACCGCGAGATGGTGTCGACCAGCAGCGCGTCGCAGCGCACCGTGCTGGCGCTGTGACTGGCGCGCGGCATGACCTGCACCAGGCCGCGGTAGGACGTCCGGCCGCCGCCGCGGGCGACCGACTTCGACACGATGGAGCTCGACGTGTTCGGCGCGAGGTGCACCATCTTCGACCCGGAGTCCTGGTGCTGGCCCTCGCCGGCGAACGCCAGCGACAGCGTCTCGCCCTTGGCGTGCTCGCCCATCAGGTAGATGGCCGGGTACTTCATGGTGATCTTCGAGCCGATGTTGCCGTCGATCCACTCCATGGTGGCGCCCTCGGCGGCCGTGGCGCGCTTCGTCACCAGGTTGTACACGTTGTTCGACCAGTTCTGGATGGTCGTGTAGCGGACCCGGGCGCCCTTCTTCACCACGATCTCGACGACCGCGCTGTGCAGCGAGTCGGACGTGTAGATGGGGGCCGTGCAGCCCTCGACGTAGTGGACGTAGGAGTCCTCGTCGGCGATGATCAGCGTCCGCTCGAACTGGCCCATGTTCTCGGTGTTGATGCGGAAGTAGGCCTGCAGCGGGATCTCGACGTGGACGCCCTTCGGCACGTAGATGAAGCTGCCGCCGGACCACACCGCCGTGTTCAGCGCGGAGAACTTGTTGTCGCCGGCCGGGATGACCGAGGCGAAGTACTCCTTGAACAGCTCGGGGTGCTCCTTGAGGCCGGTGTCGGTGTCGAGGAAGATGACGCCCTGCTCCTCGAGGTCCTCGCGGATCTTGTGGTAGACGACCTCGGACTCGTACTGCGCCGCGACGCCGGCGACGAGGCGCTGCTTCTCGGCCTCGGGGATGCCGAGCCGGTCGTAGGTGTTCTTGATGTCGTCGGGCAGCTCGTCCCACGACGCCGCCTGCTTCTCCGTCGACCGGACGAAGTACTTGATGTTGTCGAAGTCGATGGTCGACAGGTCGGCGCCCCATGTGGGGACCGGCTTCTTGTCGTACAGGCGCAGCGCCTTGAGCCGCGTCTCGAGCATCCACTCGGGCTCGTTCTTGAGCGCGGAGATCTCGCGGACCACGTTCTCGTTCAGCCCGCGCTTGGCGGCGGCGCCGGCCTTGTCGCTGTCGGCCCAGCCGTATTCGTAACGACCCAGGCCCTCGAGCTCGGGGTGAGCGGTGGTGGTCATATCTGGGAGATCCTCTCCGTCTTTCCTGTGGATTCCGTGGCGCTGCTTTCCGTGGCGTTGCCGCCCCGGGGGATGTGCGTCGTGCAGACCCCTTCGCCATGCGCGATGGTGGCGATGCGCTGGACGTGGGTGTCGAGCAGCCGGGCGAACGCCTCAGTCTCGGCCTCGCACAACTGCGGGAACTGCTCGGCGACGTGCGCCACCGGGCAGTGGTGCTGGCACAACTGCTCGCCGGTGACCGGCGAGGCCTGGGCCGACGCGGCGTACCCGTCGGCGCTGAGGGCGTCGGCGAGCGCGGCCGCGCGCTGCTCCGGAGGTACCGCTTCGATGATAGGCCGGTACCGCTCCTCGAGGTCGGCGATACGCCGACGAGCGAACTCGGCAACGAGGTGCTCTCCCCCGGTCTCGGCGAGGAACCTCAGCGCGCCGACCGCGAGGTCGTCGTAGGCCTGCTCGAACGCGTCGCGACCGGCGTTCGTCAGCACGAAGACCTTGGCCGGGCGGCCGCGGCCGCGGTGGCCGTAGACTCGCTCTTCGCGGGACTCGATGACGCCGTCGCCCAGCAGGGTGTCGAGGTGGCGCCGCACGGCCGCCGGGGTCAGGCCCAGGCGCTCGCCCAGCGCCGCCGCCGTCGACGGGCCGTTCTCGAGGATGGAACGGGCGACCCGTTCGCGGGTGCGCGCGTGCGCATCCTGGACGCCGGGCTCCTCGCCCGGTGCCCGTGTGGCGTCGCGCACGTATTTCACAACACCATCGTGCTCTTTTTCATGGCCGGTCACAACCTCCTCGTCGTGCGATGCATCACGCAGGTCAGCCTTACCTTTGTCGTGAGGGCCGCCCTGACCGGGCCGTGATCGTCCAGCGTGGCCGTGCGACACTCGCGTGATGAGCGCAGCGCCGGCCGTCGAGATCACCTCTCTGGTCAAGCGCTACGACGCCGTCACCGCCGTCGACGGGCTCTCGCTGCGGGTCGCAGCCGGCACGATCACCGCCGTCCTCGGCCCGAACGGCGCCGGCAAGACGACGACGCTGGAGGTCTGCGAGGGCTTCCGCCGCCCCGACGCCGGCACCGTGCGCGTGCTGGGCCTCGATCCCTGGCGCGACGGTGCCGAGCTGCGGCCGCGGGTGGGCGTCATGCTGCAGGAGGGCGCCGGCTTCTACCCGGGCGCGCGGCCGGAGGAGCTGCTGACGCACCTGGCGCGGCTGCACGCCACGCCGCTGGATGTGCCGATGCTGATGGTGCGGCTGGGGCTGGACAGGCTGGGCGGGAAAGATCGCGAGGGCCGGCGCGGCCGGGGCGGGACGCCGCTGCGGCGGCTGTCCGGTGGCGAGCGGCAGCGGGTCGCACTGGCGGCGGCGCTGGTCGGGCGGCCGGAGCTGGTGTTCCTCGACGAGCCGACCGCCGGCCTGGACCCCCAGGGCCGCCGCGACACCTGGCAGCTGCTGGACGAGCTGCGGGCCGCCGGGGTCACCGTCGTGCTGACGACGCACCTCATCGACGAGGCCGAGCGGCTCGCCGACCACGTCGTCATCATCGACGCCGGGCGGGTGCTGACCGAGGGGACGCCGCAGGAGCTGATCAGCGGCGTCTCCGACGACGTCATCCGCTTCGGCGGACCGCCCCGCCTGGACGTCGGGTCGCTGCTGGCGGCGCTGCCCGACAACGCCGTGGTGCGCGAGGTCGCGCCGGGCAGCTACGAGGTCACGGCGACCGTGGACCCGCGGCTCCTGGCGACGCTGACGTCCTGGTGCGCGGCGAACGACATCCTGGCCGAGGGCCTGCAGGTCGGGCACCGGTCGCTGGAGGACGTGTACCTCGAGCTGATCGGGGCCGGAAGGACCGCGCCGTGACCGGAACGCCGTCCGCCGGCCAGCCGCCGGACTCGCCGTCCGACGACGCGGCGTCCGCGCGGCCGTCCCTGTTCACTCCGGCCCCCAGGGCTGCGCCGGTCGGCCGGATGCTGCTGGCGCAGACGCGGTTCGAGATCCGGCTGCTGCTGCGCAACGGCGAGCAGCTCCTCCTGACCGCCGCGATCCCGGTCGTCCTGTTGTGGCTGCTGACGGCCGCCCCGGTGTTCGACACCGGCTCCTACGAGCGGGTCGACTTCCTCGTGCCCGGGATCCTGGCGCTGTGCGTGATGTCGACCGCGTTCACGTCGCTGGCGATCGCGACCGGGTACGAGCGCCGCTACGGCGCGCTGAAACGCCTGGCCGCGTCGCCGCTCCCCCGCTGGACGTTGCTGCTGGCCAAGGCGCTGACGGTGCTGGTGGTCGAGGCCCTGCAGGTCGTGGTGGTCTGCGGACTCGGGCTGGCCCTGGGCTGGCGACCGTCGGGATCGCCGCTGGCCGTGGTCGTGCTGCTGGTCGCCGGCACCCTGGCGTTCGCCGGACTGGGCCTGCTGATGGCCGGCACCCTCCGCGCCGAGGCGACGCTGGCGGCGGCCAACCTCGTCTATCTGTTGCTACTGGTCCTGGGTGGCGTGGTGATCCCGCTGTCCGGCTTCCCGTCCGGCGTGCGGACGGTCCTCGAGCTGACGCCGACGGGCGCGCTGGCGGATGGGCTGCGCTCCGTCCTGGCCGATGGGGCCGGCCTGCCGTGGGCGCCGGTCGCCGTTCTCGCGGTCTGGGCCGTGGCCGGCCTCGCCGCGGCGGCCCGCTGGTTCCGCTGGGAGTGACCGCGTCCGTCGCCGGTGCCGCGGTGACGGGTGGATCGGTGGCGTCCCAGCGCCACCAGACCGCCCGCCATCGATCTGGTCGGCGGGCATGCACCGAGATGGTTGCCGGCGGGCTTGTCGTTGCGGATAGCCAGGCGCTCGGACGACGTGAGTTTGCTGCGAGCACCGTGTGAGTTCACGGTCGTCAGAGCCACAGCGGTCTCACCCCACTGCGCCACTGCTCTCACACCTTTGCGCCCACGATTCGTCTGGCCGGCTCGGCCGCTCACCCACACACCCAGCATCCTGAACCCCAGAGAACAAGATCCGTCAGAACCGCTCTAGCCCTCCAGAGCCGCCGGTGTGCGGTCGGGCGGCGGCAGCGCGTCGGTGACGAGGAACGGGGCGAGCAGGCCGGGGACCGCCTCGGCGCCGAACTCGAGGACCTCGTGCTCGTCGGCGTCGATGACGGAGTACTGACGGGCGCCGGCCGCCGTCGTGGCCGTGAGGGTCATGAGGCCGGCCCGGCGCTGGAACACCGACTGGCTCACCCGCCAGCCGATGATGCCCTGCCGCTGCAGGTACACCGTCGCGCGGCGGACGCTCCCCTTGCGGGCCACGAGGTACGCGTCGTCGAGGTCGTGGCCGAGCGAGCGGTAGGCGTCGTGGGCCAGCACGACCAGCGCGACGCACAGGGCGGCGGCGAGCACCGTCAGCACGACCGCCCAGAAGGTGCGCACCGGCGAGCCGAACGACAGCCAGGCGATGACCGCCGCCAGCACGACGTCGGCGGCCAATGCCCAGCGCAGCCGCCGGGTCCGCGCCGCCGCGGGGTGCGGCCGCAACCGGCCGCCGGGGCGGATGCCGGCGACCGCGGCCGCGACCGACGCCGCCACCGTCATCGGCGCCGCCGGCAGCAGCGTCGACGCCTCGGACTTCGCGTCGGTGCGTAGGCCCGTCGTGACGACGTCGACGCGGGCGGCGCCGGCGGAGCGGACGCCGAGCGGCTCGACGATCTCGACGCCGCGGACGCGCTGCTCCTCGATGCTGACCGACCTGGTGGTCAGCAGGCCGCGCCGCACCCGGAGCGTCCCGCCGGGCTCGCGCTCGAGGCGGTAGTTCCACCACGACTCGAGGGTGAGTGCCAGGATCGCGACCATGCCGGCCAGCACGAACGCGGCGGCGAACAGCAGCAGCGTCTGCGTGGCGCCGAGGCGTTCGACGGCGTCGCGGGTGAAGTCGACCGGCAGGCTCTCGCGGCCGAACCAGTCGAACACCTGGAACAACCCGCCGACGGCGACGCCGGCCAGCGCGAACGTCCAGAACGAGAGCGGCGCGAACCGCAGCCAGGCGGGGTCCCAGCGGGCCAGCACCCGCACCCCCGGATCGGCGCCGTCGCCGGAGGCCACCGGACGGTCGAGCAGGAGCGCCCGCAGCCGCTCGCCCTCGTCGCGGCCCACGGGATCGAGTACCAGCGTCTGCTTCGGCTGTCCCGGACCGCCGGCCTCGACGGCCTCGCCGGTGCCGATGCTGACCTTCACCAGCCCGAACGCCCGCTGGACCGGGTCGGCGGAGAGGTCGACGGTGCGGATGCGCTCGCGGGCGAGCGAGCGTTTCGTGGTGAAGATCAGGCCCTTGTGCAGCTCCATGCGCTTCGGCGTGACCCGGTATCGGCTGTGCCGCCACCGGACGTAGTCGGCGACGGCCGACCCGGCGACCAGCAGGACGATCCCCGGGACGACGAACGCGAGGGCGATGCCGTACGACGTGCCGGAGCCGATGCCCAGCGTCGTGGGCACGGCGCCGGCCACCGCGAGGCCGAGGACCCAGATGGCGGTGACCTTGACCGTGTCGCGATGCAGCGCCAGCCAGGCCGGCCCCTCGTCAGCGGTGTGGGCAGGGGCGGCGGCGGGAGCGGCGCCGGGGGCGGGTGTGGAGGCGGCGCCGGAGTCGCTCACGTGGCGTCTCCCGGCGTGTCGTGGGTGATGCGGGTGAGCTCCTCGGCGAGATCGGCGGCCTGCTCGTGGTCGAGGCCCTCGATCTTCACCGCCCCCGCGGAGGACGCCGTCGTCACCGTCACCGTCGACAGGCCGAAGGCGCGCTGCAGCGGCCCTCGCGCGGTGTCGACGGTCTGGATGCGCGACATCGGCGCCACCCGCCAGACCTGCCACAGCACTCCGCCGCGGGTGTAGACGGCCTGGTCGGTGACCTCCCAGCGATGGATGCGGAACCACCAGGGCGGCAGCAGCACGACCGCCAGCAGCCCGAGGACCACGACCACCGCCGCCGGGACTAGGAACCACGGCCGAGCCGGCGCGATGAGCAGGCCGAGGATCAGCAGGGGCACCACCACGATGGCGGTCAGCACCCCCAGCTGGGCCCGCCACCAGCCCTGCACGCGCTGGTCCAGCCAGTTCCTGGGCGGTCGCAGCCGAGTGCCGCCGCTCATGTCCGTTGCCTCCCGCAGATCGTCGCAGCGAACGGGACCGGCGCCGGAGCCCGCCGGTGTGCCCACGGCGGCTCTCGCGGCGATCAGGACCGGCCCGCAGTCGCACGTTATCCGAGCCGTCACGCCGAGGCGACCGAAGTGGGGCGAACCATGCCGTCGCGGCGGCCTGCGCGCGGGCGGCGGGCGCCGGCCAGCGGCCACCAGGCTCCGGGCCGCGTGCGCCGGGCCGGCCGAACTCGCCGGGACCGGGGCACCGGCACGGGGCGGGCCGGGCGCGTTCACGCTCGACCAGCCCGGCGACGGCGGCGGGCCGCTCACCCGCCACGACCCGCTCCCCCGCGCCAGCCCGCTCCCCTGTGGCGGGCCGGCGATCGTCGGGACCCGCCGCCCGGACGGCACCCGCCACGACGATGGCGGCGGCCAGCACGACCGCGGCCAGCACCACGGCGAGCACCGCGGCGGCCGCCGTCAGAGCGCGGGAACGAACGGATCGAGGGGTCATGACCCGGACGCTAAACCCGGATCCGGCCCGTTCGGCGGTTTCCGCGTTTGCCCGAATGACCAGGACGTTTGCCCGAATCAGGGCTAACCGCCGCGCCGCCGGCGGACCCCGTCGGGCTAATCACCGGGCTAACGCCGGCGTCGAACGGGCAAACCGCAGACCCTTAACAGAACGCCTGCAGTGAGGCAGCGGACGCCGGACCCGGAGATCGACGTCGGGCGCCGGGTCCCTACCATGTCGTGGTGACCGCGACCCTCCCGACGACTCCGGCTCCGGCGCCCGGCCGGGCCGCCCGGCTCGTGCGGCGGCTCCCGCTGCCGTCGGAGGCGACGCTGCGCAAGCTCGCCGTCGCCTCGCTGGTCACGCAGGCCGGCATCATCGTGACCGGCGGCGCAGTACGGCTCACCGACTCCGGGCTCGGCTGCCCCGACTGGCCGCACTGCACCGAGGGCTCGGTCACCGCGACCCGCGAGATGGGGATGCACGGCGCCATCGAGTTCGGCAACCGGCTGCTCACGTTCGTGGTCGGCGCGGTCGCGCTCCTCATGCTGGTCGCCGTCCTGCGCACGCTGACCTCCAACCGGCCGCGCCGCGACCTCGTCGCGCTGTCGGCCGTGCTGCTGGGCGTCGTGCCGGCCCAGGCGGTCATCGGCGGCATCACCGTCTGGACCGACCTGAACCCGTGGGTCGTCATGTTCCACTTCCTGGTGTCGGCGGCACTGGTCGGTGTCGCGACGGTACTGGTCAGACGGACGCAGCGGCCGCTGGGAGCGGTGCCGGAGCGCGTCGGGCTGCCCTGGCTGGAGCGGCTCGGCCTGCTCACCCTGGTGGTCACCGCGATCGCCGTGTACCTGGGCACCGTCGTCACCGGCAGCGGGCCGCACGCCGGCGACCCGGACTCCAAGCGCACCGGCCTGGACGTGGCCGTCGTGACACAGGTGCACGCCGACTCGGTCCTGGTGCTCATCGGCATCTCGATCGGGCTCTACTTCGCCGCCCGGACGGTCGGCTCCCCCGGCCGGGCGGCCGCCACTGCCGCCGTCCTGCTCGGCGTCGAACTCGGGCAGGGGCTCATCGGGCTGGTGCAGTACCGGCTCGAGCTGCCGGAACTGCTGGTCGGGCTGCACATGCTCGGCGCGGCGCTGATGGTGATGGCGGCGACGGACGCCTGGTACGCCACGCGCTGGCTGCCCTCGCGCCGAGCGGCCTGACCCGCCGCCGGCCGGTCGGACGGCCCTGCCGTTTGCCGAACCCACGGCCGGGTACCCCTCAGGCGAATCCTGCTGATAGAGGAGGTGTGACCCGATATGAGTATCGGCCTTGGAGTCTTCCTGATGGCGGCGGGCCTGATCCTGGCCCTCGGCGTCCGTGACCGGCTGTCCGACTTCGACCTCAGCGTCATCGGCTGGGTGCTGACCGGTGTCGGCGCCCTGGCCATCGTGGTGTCGATGATGGTCGCGTCGATGCGGACGCGTCGCACGCGCAGCACGGAGTACGTCGAGCGCCCGCGCACCCGCGAGTACGTCGAGCGTCGCGACGACGTCGACCCGCTCTAGGCCACGACCTCGCCGGCCGCCAGCCGGCGGATCGCCGCGCCCGTCCCGAGCTCGGGGCGGGCGTCGGCGTGTTCGAGGTAGTACCGCAGCGCGTGGTGGACCAGCGCCGGATCGGCGCCGAGCCGCTCCGCCGGGATCGCCGCGGCCACGTTCGCCGACGCCGTCGCGGCCAACCGGCCCAGCGCCGCGGACCGCCGGCCGCTCAGCCGGGCCGCCACGCCCACCGGCTCGCGGGTCTCGACCGTCAGCCAGTTCTGCACCGGGCGCAGCACCGCGCCCACGCCGTAGCGGATCGACGTCGAGCCGATCCGCGCGATCTGCTCCCAGGTCAGCACGACGGGCTCGCCGCCGAGCCCGATGACGACGTGCGACGGCGTCAGGTCCAGCCCGAGCCGCTTCCGCGACGCCAGCAGCCCGACCACGCCGCCGAGCAGCAGCACCGACCCGATGACCAGCAGTACGACGAATCCGACCAGCGACGACCAGTCGCCGCGCACGATCGCGATGACGAACGCCGCGAGCCCGAGCACGGTGATCGCCAGCCCCAGGACCGCCAGCGCCAGGCTCACCAGCGGCGATGTCGGCCGGACGCGGACACGCACGCCCGTCTGCCGGACGCCGCCGACCTCGACCGGCACCTCCTCGACGGCGTACCCGCGGCGACGGGGCCGGCTGCCGGCGGCGATGGGCGCCAGCACCAGCAGCACCACGCCGATCGTCGCCGCGCCGACCCACTGACCGGCCACGGCGGCGACCACGGCCGCCGGTATCAGGAGGGCTGCGAGCAGCGCGAAGACGACGACGCCGAGCCAGCCACCGAGGGGCGGACGGCGCCACTCCGGCGGCCACGGCAGCGGTGTCACGGCGACGATGCTCTCACACCACCCACGGTCGGCGGAGCAGGGACGACGCCGGGTCGCGCGAGCCCGGCGTCGCGCGCGGCGGCCCGGCCCGGTCCGGTCCGGACGGCACTGCGGGCCAGTGGAGCTCTGCCATCCGAACCGACTGCAGATCACGATCGCGCGCGATGGAGCTCTGCCATCCGAACCGACCGCAGACCACCATCGCGCGCGATAGAGCTCTGCCATCGGATGCGACGGCAGAGCTCCAGCGCCGAAACCGGGGGTCCGGACGGCCCCACGCGGCCACGCAGCCGCACACCCACAGCCGCGCACCCACGCAGCCGTAGCCGCGCCCAACCGGCATCGCCGCTGCTCAGGAGTCGGCGGCTGCCGTGAGCGCGTGGGCGAACCACTCCATCATGGCGACGCTGCCGGAGCTCACCTGGTCGGTGGGCCAGCCGTTGATGATCCCGACCAGCTCCCAGTAGCGCTCGACCCGGCGGTCGGAGAACAACGCGATCTGCTCGCCCAGCTCGCGGCGGAAGCCGGCACCGTCGTCGACGCCGCGGGCGTGGGCGAAGCGGGGCGCCAGCTGGTCGACGACCAGGCGGCCCTCCGTGGACGCGGGCGCGACGCCGGCCGTCAGCAGCGGCGTCACCAGTTCGGTCACGGCCTCGTACAGCGCGACCTCGGCGGGCGACGGCCCCGACGACGAACCAGAACCCGCCTCGGCCATCTGGCGCACCCGCGCCTGATAGGACGGGTCCTGCACCAGCTCCGCCAGCTCGACCCAGGCCTCCACCTGGTCGGGCGTGGGATCGTCCGGCAGGTCGACGCTGACCGAACGCATCCGGTCGGCGAACGCCGGGTCGGTGTCCAGCCCTTCGAAGGCCGACGACCAGTAGTCGTCGATGATCTGCTGCCGCTCGGCGGCGGACAGGTGGGCCAGGCGGTTCATGAGATCCAGCTCCTCGTGGTCGTCGATCCCCAGCGCGGCCACCGCCCGCAGCACCGAACGCCGGGTCCGGAGCAGCCGGATCTGCGCGTCCAGCGCGGCCGCGTGCGCCGTCGCCATGTCAGACAGCGTCAGCGACCGGTCGAGGACCTGCCGGACGGTCGCGAGGTCGATGCCGAGCTCGCGGAGCGTACGGACGAGATCCAGCCGGGCCAGCGCGACGGCGTCGTAGCGGCGGTAGCCCGCCGGGGATCGGTCGGTCGGCGGCACCAGCCCGATGTCGGCGTAGTACCTGATCGTCTTCACCGGGAGTCCGGTGTGCCGGGCCAGGTCGCCGATGCTCAGGAAGGCGTCGTCGTCGTTCACGAGAACCACCGTGCTGTCTCCAGCGGCTGGAGAGTCAACCCAGGATCAGGACATCCGCCATCACCGCGACGAACACCACGGTCAGGTAGGTGATGGAGCCGTGGAACAGCCGCATGGCGGTCAGCCCGGCGCCGTCGGGCATGCGCCGCGCGCGGCCGTACAGCCGATGCGCCTCGACGAGGAACCAGACGCCAGTGAGCGCGGACGCCAGCCCGAAGATCCACCCGAGCGACGCGACCGGCCACAGGACGAACGTCGTGGCGACCATGGCCCACGAGTACAGGAGGATCTGCAGCGCCACCGTCCGCGCCGGCGCCACGACCGGCAGCATCGGCACGCCGGCCCGCGCGTAGTCGTCGCGGTAGCGCATGGCCAGCGGCCAGTAGTGCGGCGGCGTCCAGAAGAAGACGACGAGGAACAGCAAGACGGGCGGCCAGTCCAGCGACCCGGTGACGGCGGCCCAGCCGATCAGGGTCGGCACGCAGCCGGCCACGCCGCCCCACACGATGTTCTGCGACGTCCGCCGCTTGAGCAGCATGGTGTAAACGAGGACGTAGAACAGGTTGGCCGCGATGGTCAGCGCCGCGGCCAGCGCGTTGACCCACACCAGCATGATCGCGACCGACGCGGCCAGGAGAACGGACGCGAACGCGAACGCCGGGTACGGCCCGACCACGGCGGTGGCCAGCGGCCGGCGCCGGGTGCGGTGCATGACGGCGTCGATGTCGCGCTCGAGCACCTGGTTGAACGCGTGCGCGCTACCGCCGGCCAGCGTGCCGGCGATCAGCGTGGCGAGCACCAGCCCCAGCGACGGCAGCCCGCGCTCGGCCAGCACCATGGCCGGCAGCGTCGTGATGAGCAGCAGCTCGACGACGCGCAGTTTCATCAGCGCCAGGTAGACGCCGACGACGGCGGTCAGCCGCCCCAGCCGCGTGGTCGGCTTCGGCCCACGCCGGGTCGCCGCGGGACTCGGCTCGACGGACGTCAACGTTCACCTTCGTGTGGTCGAAGAGACAGGCGGGAGTGGGAACATCCGCCAGCATGGCCTGTTGAGTCTAACGGTGCGCCCAATCCGCCGAGCGGCCGGGCACACGTGCGGGTGACGTCGATACGCTCGACCGTGGAACGGCCGTCTCGCCGACGGCGCCATGAGCAGAGACGTAGGGATTCCATCCGCCTGAGAGGAACGTCACGCCGGTGAACACGACACCCGACAACAGCGCAGACTTCGAGTGGACGGAGCTCGACGACCGGGCGGTCGACACCGTGCGGCTGCTGGCCATGGACGCCGTCGAGAAGGTCGGCAACGGCCACCCGGGCACGGCCATGAGCCTGGCCCCGGTCGCCTACACCCTCTACCAGCGGGTGCTCCGCCACGACCCGTCCGACCAGCACTGGCTCGGCCGCGACCGGTTCGTCCTGTCGGCCGGCCACAGCAGCCTGACGCAGTACATCCAGCTGTACCTGTCCGGCTACAACGTGACGCTGGACGACCTCGGCGCGTTCCGCACCTGGGGCTCGGCGACGCCGGGGCACCCGGAGTACCGGCACACCGACGGCGTCGAGGTCACGACCGGCCCGCTCGGGTCCGGGTTCGGGTCGGCGGTCGGCCTGGCGTTCGCGCAGCGCCGGGTGCGCGGCCTGCTCGACCCCGACGCGCTGCCGGGCGAGAGCGTCTTCGACCACCACGTCTTCGTCATCGCCTCCGACGGCGACCTCGAGGAGGGCGTGTCGAGCGAGGCCAGCTCGCTGGCGGGCACGCAGGAGCTGGGCAACCTCGTCGTGCTGTGGGACGACAACCACATCTCGATCGAGGACGACACCAACATCGCCTTCACCGAGGACACCGTCGCCCGCTACGAGGCGTACGGCTGGCACACCCAGGTCGTCGACTTCACCGCCGGCGGCGAGTACCACGAGAACCCGCAGGCGATCTTCGAGGCGCTGCAGCACGCGAAGGCCGTCACCGACCGCCCGTCGTTCATCGCCGTCCGGACGATCATCGGCTGGCCCGCGCCGAACAAGCAGAACACCGGCGCCATCCACGGCTCCGCGCTGGGCGCCGACGAGGTCGCCGCCACCAAGCAGGTGCTGGGCGCCGACCCGGAGAAGACGTTCGACGTCGCCGACGGCGTGCTGGCGCACGCGCGCGAGGTCGGCGCCCGCGGCAAGGCCGCGCGCGAGGAGTGGGACGGGCGCTACGCCGCCTGGCGCACCGCGAACCCCGAGCGGGCCGCCCTGCTCGACCGCCTGAGCAACCGCGAGCTGCCGGAAGGCTGGACCGACACCCTGCCGGTCTTCGAGCCGTCGGAGAAGGGCATCGCCACGCGCGCCGCGTCGGGCAAGGTCATCAACGCCGTCGCGCCGGTACTGCCCGAGCTGTGGGGCGGCTCGGCCGACCTCGCCGGCTCCAACAACACGACCATCGATGGCGAGCCGAGCTTCCTGCCCGAGAAGCGCTCGTCGAAGATGTTCCCGGGCGACCCGTACGGCCGCACGCTGCACTTCGGCGTCCGCGAGTTCGCGTCGGGCCTGATCGTCAACGGCATCGCCCTCAACGGCCTGACCCGCCCCTACGCCGCGACGTTCCTGGTGTTCAGCGACTACCAGCGGGCCGCGGTCCGGCTGGCGGCCATCCAGCAGCTGCCGGTGACGTTCGTCTGGACGCACGACTCCATCGGCCTCGGCGAGGACGGCCCGACGCACCAGCCGGTCGAGCACCTGTCGGCGCTGCGGGCCATCCCGGGCCTGGACGTCGTCCGCCCGGCCGACGCGAACGAGACGGCCGTCGCCTGGCGCACCATCCTGGAGCGGCAGCACCCGGCCGGCCTGGCGCTGACCCGTCAGAACGTCCCGACCTTCGACCGCAGCGTCTACGGCTCGGCCGAGGGCACGGCGCGCGGCGGGTACGTGTTCGCCGAGGCCGCCACAGACAACGGCAGTGGGGCGCCTCAAGTGATCTTGATCGGCACCGGCTCCGAGCTGCAGCTGGCGGTCGAGGCACGCGAGGCGCTGCAGGCCGACGGCGTGGCCACCCGCGTGGTCTCCATGCCCTCGCAGGAGTGGTTCGAGGAGCAGGACGCCGAGTACCGCGAGTCGGTGCTGCCAGTCGCCGTCAAGGCGCGGGTCTCCGTCGAGGCCGGCGTGGCGATGAGCTGGTACCGCTACCTCGGCGACGCCGGCCGCGCCGTCAGCCTCGAGCACTTCGGCGCGTCGGCCGACTACAAGACCCTGTACCGCGAGTTCGGCATCACGGTGGACGCCGTGGTGGCCGCGGCCCGTGACTCCATCTCGAACGCCTGAGGAGACACCATGTCCACCGATCCACTCGCCCAGCTCTCCGCCGAGGGCGTCGCCATCTGGCTCGACGACCTCTCCCGCGACCGTCTGACCACCGGCAACCTGCAGTCGCTGATCGACGACAAGCACGTCGTCGGCGTCACCACGAACCCGTCGATCGCCCAGGCCGCCATCACCAAGAGCAGCCAGTACGACGACGACCTGCGCCGCCACGCCGCACAGGGCTCCGACGCCGACGCGGCCGTGCGCGACCTCATGACCGACGACGTCCGCGCCGCCGCCGACCTGTTCACCCCGGTCCACCAGCGCACCAGCAACGGCGACGGCCGCATCTCCATCGAGGTCGACCCGCGGCTGGCGCACGACACCGACGGCACCATCGCCCAGGCCCGCGACCTGTGGACCGAGGTCGACCGGCCGAACATCTACATCAAGATCCCCGCGACGAAGGCCGGGCTGCCGGCCATCACCGCCACCATCGCCGCGGGAATCAGCGTCAACGTCACGCTGATCTTCTCCATCGACCGCTACCGTGAGGTCATGGACGCCTACCAGGCGGGACTCGAGCAGCGGGTCGCCGCCGGTGAGTCGCTCGACGGCATCGCCTCGGTCGCGTCCTTCTTCGTGAGCCGGGTCGACAGCGAGATCGACAAGCGGCTCGAGGCCATCGGCTCCGACGAGGCGCTGGCGCTGCGCGGGCGGTCCGCCGTCGCCAACGCGCGGCTCGCCTACGCCGCCTACGAGGACGTCGTCGCCGCCGGCCGCTGGCAGCGGCTCGAGGCGGCCGGCGCGAAGCGGCAGCGGCCGCTGTGGGCGTCGACGTCGACGAAGAACCCCGACTACCCCGACACCATGTACGTCACCGACCTGGTCGCGCCCGACACCGTCAACACGATGCCCGAGGCGACCATCGAGGCCGTGGCCGACCACGGCGACATCACCGGCGACACCATCCGCCCCAACCGCGAGAACGCGTGGAACGCGCTGGCCGCGGTCCGCGCCGCCGGCGTCGACCTCGACGACGTCAGCGAGGTGCTCGAGCGCGAGGGCCTGGAGAAGTTCGAGACGAGCTGGAACGACCTGCTCGAGTCCGTCAACGCCAAGCTGGAGGCCGCCAAGTGACCGCTCTGACCGTCACGACGTACGGCGTCGACACGGACGCCGTCGTCGACGGCCTGGTCGGCGAGAAGGTCGCGTCGCGCATCGCGGCGAAGGACGCCACGCTGTGGGGCCCGGAGGCCGAGCCCGAGGCGTCCATCCGGCTCGGCTGGACCGACCTGCACGAGACGTCGCGGCCGCTGCTGGCCGAGATCGAGGCGCTGTCGGCGCAGTTGCGGTCCGAGGGCCTCGACCGCATCGTGCTGGCCGGCATGGGCGGCTCGTCGCTGGCGCCCGAGGTCATCACCCGGACGGCCGGCGTCGAGCTGACCGTCCTCGACACCACCGACCCGGGCGCGGTCCGGCGGGCGCTGGCCGACCGGCTGGACCGCACCGTGATCGTCGTGTCCAGCAAGTCCGGCTCGACCGTCGAGACCGACAGCCAGCGGCGGGTGTTCGCGGCCGCGTTCGAGGCGGCCGGCATCGACGCGGCCGGCCGCATCGTCGCCGTCACCGACCCCGGTTCCGGGCTGGCCGAGCTGGCCGGGTCCGGCGGCTACCGCAAGGTCTTCCTCGCCGACCCGAACGTCGGCGGCCGCTACTCCGCGCTGACCGCGTTCGGCATGGTCCCGAGCGGGCTGGCCGGCGCCGACATCGCCGCCCTGCTGGACGAGGCGGCCGCGGCCGCCGACCGGCTGGCCGGCGATCTCCCCGACAACCCGGCGCTGCGGCTGGGCGCCGCGCTGGCCGGCGGCAAGGTCGACGGCCGCGACAAGGTCGCCATCGCCGACGCCGGCTCCGGCATCGTCGGCCTGGCCGACTGGGCGGAGCAGCTGATCGCTGAGTCCACCGGCAAGCTGGGCACCGGCATCCTGCCGATCGCCAGCGGCAGCGTCGACGACCCCGAGGTCGCCCACCCCGCCGCCGACGTCCTCCCGGCCATCGTGGGCGCGCCCGCCCAGCCGCCCGCCAAGGGCGTCGTCGTCGCCGGTGAGCTGGGCGCGCAGTTCCTGCTCTGGGAGTACGCGACGGCCGTCGCCGGGAAGCTGCTGGGCATCAACCCGTTCGACCAGCCCGACGTCGAGAGCGCGAAGAAGGCCGCCCGCGGCCTGCTCGACGCCACCCCCGAGCCCGAGGCGCCGGCGTTCACCGACGGCGTCGTCGAGGTCCGCGGCTCGGCCGGGCTGCTGGACGGCGTCGACTCCCTCGCCGGCGCGGTCGACGCGCTGCTCGGGCGGCTGGCGCCGGACGGCTATCTCGCCGTCATGGCCTACCTCGACCGCGAGGGGCCCGACGCCGGGCTGGCGGACGTCCGCGTCCCGCTGGAGCGGCGCACCGAGCGGCCGGTGACGTTCGGCTGGGGCCCGCGCTTCCTCCACTCCACCGGCCAGTACCACAAGGGCGGGCCGGCGCAGGGCGTGTACCTGCAGGTCACCGGCGCGCCGGCCGAGGACCTGGAGATCCCCGACCGGCCGTTCACGTTCGGGCAGCTGATCTCCGCGCAGGCGGCCGGCGACGCCCAGGTGCTGGCCGACCACGACCGTCCGGTGCTCCGGCTGCACCTGACCGACCGCACGGCAGGCATCGAGACCCTGAGGGGCATCCTGAGGTGAACTACCAGAACCCGCTGCGCGACAAACGCGACAAGCGGCTGCCACGCATCGCCGGTCCGTCCGGCCTGGTGATCTTCGGGGTCACCGGCGACCTCGCGCGCAAGAAGCTGATGCCCGCGGTGTACGACCTCGCCAACCGCGGCCTGCTGCCGCCCGGCTTCTCGCTGGTCGGCTTCGCCCGGCGCGACTGGGCCACGCAGGACTTCGGCAAGATCGTCCACGACGCCGTCAAGCAGCACGCGCGCACTCCGTTCCGCGAGTCAACCTGGCGGCAGCTCGCGCAGGGGTTCCGGTTCGTGCCGGGCGACTTCTCCGACGACGACGCCTTCGACCGGCTGGCCGAGACCGTCCACGAGCTCGACCGCGAGCAGGGCACGGGCGGCAACTTCGCGTTCTACCTGTCCATCCCGCCGTCGTCCTTCGACATCGTCAGCAAGCAGCTGGATCGCTCCGGGCTGGCGCACCCGGACGGCGCCGAGCAGTGGCGGCGGGTGATCATCGAGAAGCCGTTCGGCCACGACCTCGAGAGCGCCCGGCAGCTCAACGCGACGGTCGAGAGCATCTTCCCGCCCGACTCGATCTTCCGCATCGACCACTACCTGGGCAAGGAGACGGTCCAGAACATCCTGGCGCTGCGCTTCGCCAACCAGCTGTTCGAGCCGACCTGGAATGCCCACTACGTCGACCACGTGCAGATCACGATGGCCGAGGACATCGGCATCGAGGGCCGGGCCGGCTACTACGACGGCATCGGCGCCGCGCGCGACGTCATCCAGAACCACCTGCTGCAGCTGCTGGCGCTGGTGGCCATGGAGGAGCCGGTGTCGTTCAACGCGTCGGACCTGCGGGCGGAGAAGGAGAAGGTGCTCTCCGCGGTGCGGCTGCCCGAGGACCTCTCCGAGTACACCGCGCGCGGACAGTACGCCGCGGGCTGGGCCGGCGGGCAGAAGGTGAAGGGCTTCCTCGACGAGGACGGCATCCCGGCGAGCTCCACGACGGAGACCTTCGCCGCCGTCCGCCTCGACATCGACACCCGCCGATGGGCCGGCGTGCCGTTCTACCTGCGCACCGGCAAGCGGCTGGGGCGCCGCGTCACCGAGGTGGCGATCGTGTTCAAGCGCGCGCCGCATCTGCCGTTCGAATCCACCGCCACCGAGGAGCTGGGCCAGAACGCGCTGGTCATCCGGGTACAGCCGGACGAGGGCACGACGATCCGGTTCGGGTCGAAGGTGCCCGGCACGGCCATGGAGGTCCGCGACGTCACCATGGACTTCGGCTACGGCGGCTCGTTCACCGAGGAGAGCCCCGAGGCCTACGAGCGGCTCATCCTCGACGTCCTGCTGGGCGACCCGCCGCTGTTCCCGCGGCACGAAGAGGTGGAGCTGTCCTGGCAGATCCTCGACCCGATCGAGGAGTTCTGGGCCGAGACCGCCGGCCAGCCGCAGCAGTACCCGCCCGGCGGCTGGGGTCCCGAGTCCGCCGACGCGATGCTGGCCCGCGACGGCCGCACCTGGAGGCGTCCATGATCATCGACATCCCGTCGACCACCGCCGGCGCTGTCGGCAAGCGCCTGGTCGACCTGCGCGAGAAGCACGGCGCGGTCGCGCTGGGCCGCGTCCTCACGCTGGTCATCGTCTCTGAGGAGGCCGACGCCGAGGACGCCATCGAGTCGGCGAACCAGGCCAGCCACGAGCACCCCTGCCGCATCATTGCGGTCATCAAGGGCACGTCGCGCGGGTCGGCCCGGCTCGACGCGCAGATCCGGGTCGGCGGCGACGCCGGCGCCAGCGAGGTGGTCGTGCTGCGGCTGTTCGGGCCGCTGACCGGGCACGCCGAGTCCGTCATCGTCCCGCTGCTGCTGCCGGACAACCCGGTGGTCGTCTGGTGGCCGGCCGAGTCGCCCGCGGTGCCCGCCGACGACCCCGTCGGCCGGCTGGCGCAGCGGCGCATCACCGACGCCGCGGCGTGCAAGCGGCCGAGCGCCGCCCTGCAGGAACGGGCCGAGAGCTACCAGCCGGGCGACACCGACCTCGCGTGGACCCGGCTGACGCTGTGGCGAGCGCTGCTGGCCGCGGCCCTGGACCAGCCGCCGCACGAGGAGATCACGGCCGCGCGGGTGGTGGGCGGGCCGGACAACCCGAGTGCCGACCTGCTGGCCGGGTGGCTGGCGCACACGCTGCGGGTGCCGGTGACGCGGACCAAGGCGACCGGCGTCGCCGGCCTGTTCAGCGTCCGGCTGGACCGTCCGTCCGGTGCCATCGGCATCGAGCGGCCCGACGACGAGGTGGCGACGCTGACCGTCCCCGGCCGCGCCGACCGCCGCGTCGCACTCCCCCGTCGAAACGCCGGCGAGTCGCTGGCCGAGGAGCTGCGCCGGCTCGACCCCGACGACATCTACGGCGAGGTCATCCAGGAAGGGCTGGGCGAGCTGCACGAGACCGGCAAGATCACCCGGACCAAGGCGAAGGTCAAGCGATGACCACACCGACGATCGTCATCCACCGCGACGCCGACGTGCTGGTGCAGGCGGTGGCGGCCCGGCTGATCACCCGCCTGGTCGACGCCCAGGCCGCCCACGGCGACGCGTCGGTCGTCCTCACCGGCGGGACGGCGGGCATCGCGACGCTGCGCGCGGTGGCGGCGTCGCCGGCGCGGTCGGCGGTCGACTGGTCCGCGCTGTCGGTCTGGTGGGGCGACGAGCGGTTCCTGCCGTCCGGCGACCCGGACCGCAACGAGACCCAGGCGCGGGCGGCGCTGCTGGACCACGTGCCGGTCGACCCGGCGCGGGTGTTCGCGATGCCGCCGTCGTCCGGCGACCTGACGCCGGAGGACGCGGCGGCGCGCTACGCCGACGTGCTGGCGGCCGAGACGAACAAGCGGCTGCACTCAGGGGCGCCCGCGTTCGACGTCCTGCTGCTCGGCGTCGGCCCCGACGGCCACGTCGCCTCGCTGTTCCCCGAGCACCCCGCCCTGCACGACGACCGCACCGTCGTCGGCGTGCGCGGTGCGCCCAAGCCGCCGCCCGAGCGCGTCAGCCTGAGCATGCCGGTCATCCGCTCCGCCGACGAGGTCTGGCTGGTCGTCGCCGGTGCCGACAAGGCGCAGGCGGTCCGGCTGGCGCTCGGCGGCTCCGGGCCGGTGCAGATCCCGGCGGCCGGCGCCCAGGGCAGCCGGGCCACGCGGTGGCTGCTCGACCGTGCCGCGGCGGCCGAGCTGCCGGCCGGTCTGGATCGGCTCGCGTCGCCCTGATCGCCGCGGATACATCGGGACAGATGTGACGAAGCGGGGAAGGCTTGCCTATCCTTCCCCACATGGCGTCGATGAAGGCGAAGAAGAAGTGCTGCCGCGACCGGCCGCGCTGCAAGGCGTGCCCGGTCGTGCTCAAGCGGCTGTCCGACGCCGGGCTGCTGGAGCGCGAGGGCAAGCGGCGCTACTCGTTCGACGCCAAGCCGCCGAAGGCCGCTGTGGCGCAGGCCCGGGCGGCCTGACCGGCGGTCAGCGGTCCGGCGGCAAGGGCTCTGGGCGGGCGCCGCGGGTGGCGCCCGCCGACGCGATCACCACGCAGATCACCGCGATCCACTGCGACCAGCTCAGCGACTCCTGCAGCACGATGAGGCCGATGAGCGCGGCCATCGCCGGTTCGAGGCTCATCAGGATGCCGAACACCCGCGGCGGGATCTTGCGCAGTGCCTCCAGGTCCACCGTGTACGGGACGACGGACGACAACAGCGCCACGCCCAGCCCCGCGATCAGCACCCAGGGCTGGATCAGCGCCGTTCCGCTGTCCGCCACGCCGATGGGCACTGCCACCACCGCCGCGACGGCCATGCCCAGCGCCAGGCCGTTGCCCTCCGTGGTGTGACGGCCCAGCGCGGCGCCGACCAGGATGTACAGGCCCCAGAACGCGCCCGCGGCGAGGGCGAACAGCATGCCGACGGGGTCGAGGTCGCCGCGTCCCTCCATCAGCAGGACCACTCCGCCCGCGGCGAGCACGGCCCAGAACGCGTCCAGCCAGCGCCTCGACCCGGCCAGCGCCACCGCCAGCGGCCCGAGGAACTCGATGGTCACCGCGATCCCCAGCGGCAGCCGGTCAAGGGCCAGGTAGAAGCACAGGTTCATCAGGCCGAGGATCACGCCGTAGCTGAGCACCACGGTCCAGGTGCGACGGTTCAACCGCACCGACGGCCGCCACAGCAGCATCAACACCGCCGCCGCGAAGAACAGCCGCAACGCGACCGTCCCGAAGCTGCCCACCTCGTCGAACAGGCCCTTGGCCAACGCCGAGCCCAGCTGGACGCTGACGATGCCGAGCATGACCAGCGCCGGCGGCGGGATCGCGTCGAGGGTGCGTCCGGCCACCGCGGTCAAGGAGTACCGGGAGGACGGGCCGGGTTCGGTCCCGCCGGTGTTCATGGTGGCATCGCGTGGAGTATCGACGATCAGACGCCCCGCGTCACGCGAATTCCCGCCCCCTCGCCGCGTTGATCATGGAGAAGGTCGGGTCCCAAGGCGATCCAGAGCCGACCTTCTCCATGATCAACGCGGCGAGGGGGCGGACGAGCGGAGGTGGGCGGCCACGTCGGGGTGCTCGAAGAAGTCGGCCCAGCCGGCGGCGTCGAGGTGGAAGCGGTCGTCCTTCAACGCGACGTCGGCACCGTGCGCGACCAGCAGCTTCACCACGTCCAGTTCGCCGGCGCCGGCGGCGTAGTGCACCGCCCCGTCCACCGGAGCACCGGCCGTCACCAGCGCCCGCACGACATCCCAATGGTGCAGGCCGGCCGCCTCGGCGACCAGCGTCGGCCGCACGTCAGCACCCGACGCGCCCGCCAGCGCCGTCGCATCGCCGCGCAGGGCCGCTGCCACGACCGGGTCGCGCTGGTCCGCGTACGCCCGGTACAGGTCGCGCAGCAGGCAGATCTCGGCGCCGTGCGCCATCACCTCGCGGTTCACGTGCAGCACGAGCCTGGCCATCGAGTCCTCGGCGTACGGCCCGCCGCGCGGCCCGAGCGGCCGCAGCATCGCCTCGTCGTCCAACCCCGCGACCCCCGACCGCCACAGCGCGTAGGCCGAGTCCAGCAGCTCCAGCGCCCCCTCGGCCGTCCCGGGCAGGGCCGACGGCCAGTGCCGGGCGTCGTACATGTCCGCGTCGGCGGCGGCCGGGTCGAAGAACGCCCGCGCCCGTTTGCCGAGCACGTCCCGCCCGACGTGCATCGCCCGCCAGGCGATCGTCGTGACGGGCGGGAGCGGCGGCTCGGGCCGGACGGACTCCAGCTCCAGCGCTGCGTACGGGCCGGTCGGACGCAGGCTCCACGCCCCGTCGACCGGCTCCCACCGGTATTCGTCGTCGGTCAGGCCGGCCAGCCGCGGCCGGAAGTGGACGGTCCAGTAGAACTCGAGCTGGTCGAGCAGGTCGGTACTCCACGTCATGTCGTCCACCGTAGAACCCAAATAGGACACCGTCTGTCATATAAAGGAGAGATGCGCGCCGAACGCCTCGTCCAGATCATCCTGCTGCTGCAGACACACGGCCGGCTGACGGCGGGCGAGCTGGCCCGGCGCCTGGAGGTGTCGGCGCGGACGGTGCAGCGCGACCTCGACGCGCTCAGCGCGGCCGGCTTCCCGGTGTACGCCGACCGCGGCCGGGCCGGCGGGTGGTCGCTGGCGGCGGACTACCGCACCCGGCTGACCGGCCTCTCCCCCGCCGAGACCGCCGCGCTGTTCGTCGCGTCGACGGCGCACGTGCTGGCCGACCTGGGCCTGGACGCGGCGGCGGGTACGGCCGAGGCGAAGCTGCTGGCGACGGTGCCGGCGCACGCCCGGCGGCACGCCGACCTCGCCCGCGAGCGGGTGCTGGTCGACCACGCCGACTGGATGGAGACGCGCGAGCCGTCGCCGTGGCTGCCGGTGCTGCAGCGGGCGGTCTGGGACGACACCCGCGTCCACCTCACCTACGGCAGCGCGCCGCACGCCGTCGCCGTCGAGCCGCTCGGGCTGGTGGCGAAGAAGCGGTCCTGGTACCTCGTCGCCCGCAAGGCGACCGGCGAGTTCCGCACCTACCGGGTCGACCGCATCGTCCACGCCGACGGCACGGACGAGCGGTTCGAGCGGCCGGACGCCTTCGACCTCACCGAGCACTGGCGGCACCACAGCGACCGCTACTTCGCCGAGCTGCGCCGCTACCCCGTCAGGCTGCGAGTCCGGGGCTACGCCGCCACCCGCCTGCGCTGGGCCCGCAACGCCGTCATCGACGCGCAGACGGCACCGGACGACGACGGCTGGGCCAACGTGAGCATGACGTTCGAGTCGGCCTACGAGACCCGCGTCTACCTGCTGGGTCTGGCCGGCGACGTGGTCGTGCTGGAACCGGCCGACCTCCGCGACGACATGCGCCGCGCGGCAACGGAGTTCCTGGCGCAGAACTAGCGCGAGTCAGGATCGGGGCTCTGCGGTTCGTTCCATGATCATCAACCTTCCACGTCGTGATAGCAGCCAAGAAGGTTGATGATCACGGCGGGGTGGCCAGCTCGTCGAGGGCGCGATGGCCGCGCTTGACCACCCCTGGAACGACATCGTGGCGCCCGTGACGGATGGGGATCTCGAGCATGTGGAGGATCTGTGTCGCTGCGAGCACCGCCGCCCCCTCCCAGCCGACCAGGTCGAGGATTCTCGTCCACAGCCGCCTTCGGACATCGTCCAGCAGCGGATCCTGGAAGGTGTACCACACGAGGGTGGTGAGATCGGTCGCCCGCGTGCCGCTACCTGCGTTCCCGATATCCACGACCGCCACCACTGCTCCGTCACGGACCAGGACATTGCTGGGGGTTGAGAGATCGGCATGGACCATGTCAGGTGCCTCTCGTGGTGGTGGGACATCCTGCCCGGCGACAGCCGATTCCTGACCGGTGGCGACCCGCCAGGCGTACGACCAGTGGTCGTAGGGCTCGGAGGCTTGGCCAGCCTGGAGTTCGATGATCTCCATCAGCTGCTCAACGAGGGACGGGGTCAGCTCTGGCGCGGGAGCCGCGTCAACGAAGTCCATCAGATGCCATACATGAGCGGCTGTGGCCCCCACTCCGAGCCAGGCCGGGGTGGGATAGCCGCGCCCACGCATGTGCTCGACCACTCTCTGGGCTCGCAACGTCTCGTCCAGGTGGTTGGGGTGTGCCCGGGGCACTGCTTTGAGAACTGCATCTGCCCTTCCGGCCAACTGGACGCGCAGGGCACCCCCATTGACGCCTCCGGGTAGGCGACTGAGAAGAGTGACCTCTGCCCCGGCCACGCTGGCCACGTCGTCCAGGACCTCGGCCGGCAGCTCTTCGGGATGGGTCCCCTGGTTCATCGGCTCGTGGCCGCAACAGCAGACGTGCCCTAGAGCGAGCGGCGCTTGCGCAGCGCCTGCAACGCCTCTTCGAGGATGGCCGCGCCGTCCTCGTCGCTGCGCCGCTCCTTCACGTACGCGAGGTGCGTCTTGTACGGCTCGGTGCGCGGCGCGGCCGGCGGGTGCTCGGGGTCCTGGCTGGCCGGGAGCCCGCAGCGGATGCAGTCCCAGGACTCGGGGATGACCGCCTCGGCGGCGAAGCTGGGCGAGCTCTCGTGCCCGTGCTCGCAGTAGTACGTCACCCGGCGGCGTGGCGCGGAATCGCCGCGTTCTGCCTCACCCATGGGACCGGCGCCCACCCGGCTGCCACGGATCGCGTTGCCTCCGACCACGGTGCGTCCTCCTGAGAGTTGCTAGCTGGCGTTCAGCAGGCCGAGCGCGACGATGGCGGCGGCCCAGACGAGAGCCAGCGCGATCGTCAGACGGTCGAGGTTGCGCTCGGCCACCGAGGAGCCGCCCACCGAGGACGACACGCCTCCGCCGAACATGTCGGACAGGCCGCCACCCTTGCCCTTGTGCATGAGCACCAGCAGGATCAGCAACGCGCTGGTGATGACCAGCAGGATCGAGAATGCCAGTTCCACGGTGGTGTGCCTTCGTCCTTTCGGATCGGCGAGCCGGCAGAGCGCCGATCGCACGCTCCAAGACTACGCGTTCGCGCCCGACGTGCCGAATGGTACCTCGTGCACGCTCTCCCTTTGCCTCGTGGGTCTCACCGCCGCCGGGACCTCGCCGGTGGGCGTTGGGCTGGGACAATCATGTCCCCGCCCCCGGCGGGTCGAACGCGCCGGGTGACGGGGACACGGAGCCGCAGCTCAGGGGTTGCGGTGGTACCGGGCGATCAGTGCGAACTCGTCGGCGTTGATGCTCGCGCCGCCGACCAGCGCGCCGTCGACGTCGGGCTGCTCCATGATCGGCTTGACGTTCGACGCCTTGACGGAGCCGCCGTACAGCACCCGGACCTTCGCCGCGACGTCGGCGCCGTACAGCTTCGCCAGCCGCTCGCGGATGGCCGCGGCCAGCTCCTGGGCGTCGTCGGGCGTGGCCACCTCGCCGGTGCCGATGGCCCAGACCGGCTCGTACGCGACGACGATGCTGGCCGCCTGCTCGGCGCCCAGACCGTCGAGCGCGCCGTCGAGCTGCGCGAGCGTGTGCTCGACGTGCCGGTTCTCCTGCCGGACCTCGAGCGGCTCGCCGACGCACAGGATCGGCGTGAGGCCGTGCTTGTACGCCGCCTTGATCTTCGCCGCGACCAGCTCGTCGGTCTCGGCGTGGTACTGGCGCCGCTCGGAGTGGCCGACGACGACGTACGTGCAGCCCAGCTTCGCCAGCATGGCCCCGGAGATGTCGCCGGTGTAGGCGCCGGAGTCTTGCGGGGAGAGGTCCTGCCCGCCGTAGGCGAGGTTGTAGCGGTCGGCGTCGATCAGCGTCTGCACCGACCGCAGATCGGTGAACGGCGGCAGCACCGCCACCTCGACCTTCTCGAGGTCGTCGTCGTTGAGTGAGAAGGCGAGCTTCTGCACCAGCGCGATGGCCTCGAGGTGGGTGAGGTTCATCTTCCAGTTGCCGGCCATCAGCGGCCGGCGGGTGGTCGTCGCCATCAGGACTCCAGGACGGTCAGGCCGGGCAGAACCTTGCCCTCGAGCAGCTCCAGCGAGGCTCCGCCGCCGGTCGAGATGTGCGTGAACGCGCCTTCGTCGAGACCGAGCTGACGCACGGCGGCCGCGGAGTCGCCGCCGCCGACGACGCTGGTGCCCTGGACCTCGGAAACGGCGATGGCGACCTGCTTGGTGCCCTCGGCGAACGGCGCCAGCTCGAACACGCCCATCGGGCCGTTCCAGACCACCGTCTTGGCGTCGGCCAGCTTGCCGCGGAACAGCTCGATGGTGGCCGGGCCGATGTCGAGGCCCTTCTGGTCGGCCGGGATGGCCGACGCCGGCACCACCGACGTCGCCGCGTCGGCACTGATGTCGGCCGCGACGACGACGTCGACCGGCAACACCAGTTCGACGCCCCGCTCGCCCGCGCGGTCGAGGTAGCCCCGCACGGTGTCGAGCTGGTCCTCCTCGAGCAGCGAGCCGCCGACCTCGTAGCCCTGGGCCTTGAGGAACGTGAAGGCCATGCCGCCGCCGATGAGCAGGCGGTCGACCTTCTCGAGCAGGTTGTCGATGACGCCCAGCTTGTCGGACACCTTCGAGCCGCCGAGCACGACGACGTACGGGCGCGCGGGGTCGTCGAGGACCTTCGCGAACGCCTGCACCTCGGCCTTCACCAGCAGGCCGGCCGCGTGCGGCAGCACCTCGGCGAGGTCGTAGACGCTGGCCTGCTTGCGGTGGACGACGCCGAAGCCGTCGGACACGAAGACGTCGCCCAGCTCGGCCAGCTCGGCCGCGAAGGCCGCCCGCTCGGCATCGTCCTTGCTGGTCTCGCGCGCGTCGAAGCGCAGGTTCTCGAGCAGCGCGACGTCGCCGTCGGCCAGCGCGGCTACCGTCTTGCGCGCGCTCTCACCGACGGTGTCGGCGGCGAACGCGACGTCGGCGCCGAGCAGCTCGGACAGCCGCTTGGCCACCGGCGCGAGCGAGTACTTCGCCTCGGGCGCGCCCTTCGGCCGGCCCAGGTGCGCCATGACGACGACACGGGCGCCGGCCGAGGCCAGCTGCTGGATGGTCGGCACCGACGCCCGCACACGGCCGTCGTCGGTGATGGTCTCGGCATCGAGCGGCACGTTGAGGTCGGAGCGCAGGAGGACCCGCTGACCGCGCAGGTCCCCCAGCTCGTCGATTCCCCTCATCCTCAGAGCGACGTGCCGACGTAGCGAACCAGGTCGACCAGCCGGTTGGAGTAGCCCCACTCGTTGTCGTACCAGCCCACGACCTTGACCTGGTCGCCATTGACGCGGGTCAGGCCGGAGTCGTAGATGCACGACGCGGGGTCGGTGACGATGTCGGCGGAGACGATCTCGTCCTCGGTGTAGCGCAGGTAGCCGGCCAGTGCGCCCTCGGCGGCCGCCTTGTACGCGGCGTTGACCTCGTCGAGGGTGACCTCGCGCGACAGCGTGACGGTGAGGTCGGTGGCCGAGCCGGTGGGCACCGGGACGCGCAGGGCGAAGCCGTCGAGCTTGCCCTTGAGCTCGGGCAGCACCAGGCCGATGGCCTTGGCCGCACCGGTGCTGGTGGGGACGATGCTCAGCGCGGCGGCGCGGGCCCGGCGCAGGTCCTTGTGCGGGCCGTCCTGCAGGTTCTGGTCGGCGGTGTAGGCGTGCACCGTCGTCATGAGGCCGCGCTCGATGGTGAACGTGTCGTGCAGCACCTTGGCCAGCGGGGCCAGGCAGTTCGTGGTGCAGGACGCGTTGGAGATGATGGTGTGCGCGGCGGGGTCGTACTCGTTCTCGTTGACGCCCATGACGACGGTGACGTCCTCGTTCTTCGCCGGGGCGGAGATGACGACCTTCTGCGCGCCGCCGTCGACGTGCGCCTTCGCCTTGGTGGCGTCGGTGAAGAAGCCGGTGGACTCGAGGACGACGTCGGCGCCGAGCTCCTTCCAGGGCAGCTGGGCGGGGTCGCGCTCGGTCAGCACCTTGAACGACTGGCCGCCGGCGCTGATGGTGTCGCCGTCGTAGCTGACGTCGGCGAGCGTGCCGAGGATGGAGTCGTACTTGAGCAGATGCGCGAGCGTCTTGGTGTCGGTGAGGTCGTTGGCGCCGACGATCTCGATGTCGCCGCCGCCCTGCGCGAAGACCGCGCGGGCGAAGTTGCGGCCGATCCGGCCGAAGCCGTTGATGCCTACACGTACGGTCATCAGGAGATACTCCTCACGGTGAGGGGCGTACAAGAACGGTCGTCCACCCCGTCGTGGTGACCCAGACGAAACATTAGGGCATCGCTGCCGGAAACGTTGAGTGGCCCGTCATCCGCATGGTAGTACCGTGCTCGTCCCCCGGAGCGGCACCCGCTACCATCGGCCCGACCACGTCGCCGGGAGGGGGATCCACGGGTGACCATCTATCTCGTCCTGGGCGTCGCGGGGCTGGCGTTCCTGCTGGTGTCGCTGCTCGCCGGTGAGTTCCTGGACGGCGTCCTGCACCTCGGCGACTGGTTCTCCAGTGCCGCCGTGGCCGCGTTCGTGTCGGCGTTCGGCTTCTGCGCCTCGCTGGCCGAGTCCGCCGACCTGGGCACGCCGGCGACGCTCGGGCTCGGCGCGGTAGCCGGGGCGCTGGTCGCGGCGCTCACCGTGTGGCTGACGCGGACGCTCAAGGACGGCGCCACCGACCAGACGCCGCGCACCGGCGACATCATCGGGTTCGACGGCGTCGTGGTCTCGACCATCCCGGAGGCGGGCTTCGGGGTGGTCAACATCAGTGTCGGCGGTCATCTCACCCGCCTGAACGCCCGCGCCGTCGAGACGATCGAGAGCGGGGCCGCGGTCACGGTCGTCGGAGTGCTGTCACCCACCGCCGTGTCCGTCGCCCGCCTGTAGCGGGCCCCGTCAACGGGGAGTTCCACGCATGAACGAAACGACCATCACCGTCATCGGCCTCGTCGTCCTCCTGGTCCTGATCGTCCTGCTGATCACCAGCCGGTACAAGGTGGCCGGGCCCAACGAGGCCTACATCGTCACCGGCCGGCGCGGCAAGGCGGTGCGCAACGTCGAGACCGGCATCATCTCCACCGACCTGTCCGGGCAGCGGGTCGTGATGGGCGGCGGCACGTTCGTCATCCCGTTCGTCCAGAAGCTGCACATCCTCGACCTCTCCAGCCGCCGGCTGTCGGTGCAGATCCGCGGCGCCGTGTCGGGCCAGGGCGTCAAGCTCAACGTCGAGGGCGTCGCCATCGTGAAGGTCGGCGGCAACGAGGACCAGATCCGGGCCTCCGCGCAGCGCTTCCTCACCCAGCAGGAAGAGGTCGAGACGTTCACGCAGGAGGTCCTGGCCGGCGCGCTGCGCTCCATCGTCGGCGGCCTCAGCGTCGAGCAGATCATCCGCGACCGCGCCGCGTTCGCCCAGCGCGTCGCCGACGAGTCGGAGAACTCGCTCACCGGGCAGGGCCTGGTCCTCGACACGTTCCAGATCCAGGACATCACCGACGACGGCAGCTACCTGTCCGACCTGGGCCGGCCCGAGGCCGCCCGCATCGGGCAGGAGGCGGCCATCGCCGAGGCCAACGCCCGGCAGGCCGCCGAGCAGGCCCGCATCCTGGCCGAGGAGGAGATCGCCGTCTCTCAGCGCGGGCTGGCGCTACGGCAGGCCGAGATCCTGGCCGAGACCGACGCTGCGTCGGCACGGGCGGCCGCCGCCGGGCCGCTGGCCCAGGCCGACCAGGACCAGGCGATCCTCGCCGAGCAGGAGAAGGTCGCCGTCCGCCAGGCGGCGCTGACCGAACGGCAGCTCGACACCCAGGTGCGCAAGCCCGCCGACGCCGCGCGGTACCGCGTCGAGCAGGAGGCCGAGGCCAAGCGGAACTCCGACATCGCCGAGGCCGAGGCGCGCAAGGCCGCCGCCATCGCCGCCGCGGAGGGCCGCGCCGAGGAGGCCCGGCTGGTCGGTGAGTCGGAGAAGGCGCGGCGCGCGGCGCTGGCCGAGGCCGAGGCCATCGAGGGCGCCAAGCGCGGTGAGGCCGAGAAGGCGCGCCGGGTCGCCGAGGCCGACGCGGTCCGCGCCGAGGGCGACGCCGAGGCGTCGTCGATCCTCGCCCGCGGCCACGCCGAGGCGGAGGCCATGGACAAGCGCGCCGAGGCGTTCGCCCACTACAACGAGGCCGCGGTGCTGCAGATGCTGATCGAGGTGCTGCCGAGCATCGCCCGCGAGGTGTCGGCGCCGATCAGCGCGATCGACAAGCTGACAGTGGTGTCGACCGACGGCGTCGGCTCGCTGCCGCGGCAGGTCACCGACAACGTCGTCCAGACCATCGAGATGCTGAAGAACGCGACCGGCCTCGACCTCGACCAGCTGATCAAGAGCGCCGCGTCGGGCGCGGTCGGCCGGCTCGGCGGGCCTGCGTCCGACGGTGCAGCGCCTCCGGACGGCGTGACCGTGACGCAGCCCTGACCGGGCTCACCACCAGGCGATCGCCGTCGTCGTCCCCGGCCTGACCTCGGTCAGGCCGCCGTCACGGACGACGACGGCGGCGCCGGCCAGCGCCGTGGCCCAATCCGAGTCCGTCGGGGCGAGGACGGTGACCGGGCAGCCGGCGGCGGCCCAGTCGTCGCGGCGGGCGGACGGCATCGCGTGCCAGGCGAGCTGGGCGGCGTGCCCGGCCTGGGCGGCCGCCTTGCCCGCCGTCATCGTCACTGCCGGGTTCGTGACGACGGTGATCGCGGCGGGCTGGTCGTCGTACTCGCCGTCCGGCGTCGCCTCGTCCGCATCGTCCGCCGCCTCCGTGCCGCCGACCTGCAGCTTGCGCACGTCGTCCGGGACGGCGTCGGCCGGGCCGGGCAGCAGCGCCCGCACGCCGGCGCCGTCGTGCTCGACACCGACGCCGGGCAGGTCCTGGACGCGCCGCCAGCCGATGCCGCGGGCGCGGCGGACCACCTTGCGGATCCAGCCGTCCTCGTAGTGACGGATCGCGGCGGCCCACTCGGGGTCGGCGCCGTCGGCGTAGCACGCGTCGACCAGCCGGCCGACCGCCGTCGCGACCGCCTCCAGCAGCGCCTTCCGGGTGGGCGGGTCGCCCTCGGGCGAGCCGGGCCGGGGCAGGTGGACGACGATCTGCATCGCCCACCCGCCGTCGGGGGCGGGCTCGCTCACGGGGCGAGCATGTCCGGGGTGAGGTTCGCCTCGGTGTCGGGGATGCCGTCGTCGGCGGCCTTGCGGTCGGCCATGGCGAGCAGCCGGCGGATGCGGCCGGCCACGGCGTCCTTGGTCATCGGCGGGTCGGACAGCTGGCCCAGCTCTTCGAGGCTGGCCTGCTTGTTCTCCAGCCGCAGCAGGCCGGCCTTCTGCAGGTGCTCGGGGACGTCCTCGCCGAGGATCTCCAGCGCCCGCTCGACCCGCGCCCCCGCGGCGACGGCAGCCCGCGCGGACCGGCGCAGGTTGGCGTCGTCGAAGTTGGCCAGCCGGTTCGCCGTGGCCCGGACCTCGCGGCGCATGCGCCGTTCCTCCCAGGCCAGCACGCTGTCGTGGGCGCCCAGTCGGGTCAGCAGCGCGCCGATGGCGTCGCCGTCGCGCACCACCACGCGGTCGGTGCCCCGGACGTCGCGCGCCTTGGCCGAGATCGCCAGCCGCCGCGCCGCGCCGACCAGCGCTAGCGCCGCCTCGGGCCCCGGGCAGGTGACCTCGAGCGCGGAGCTGCGCCCCGGCTCGGTCAGCGACCCGTGCGCGAGGAACGCGCCCCGCCACGCCGCCTCGGCGTCGTGGTCGGCGCCGTTCACCACCTGCGGCGGCAGCCCGCGGACCGGCCGCCCGCTGCCGTCGATCAACCCCGTCTGGCGCGCCAGCCGTTCACCGTCGCGCACGACGCGCACCATGTAACGGCTCCCCTTGCGCAACCCACCGGCCGCGACCATCGCGAGGTCGCTGTCGTGGCCGAACACCTCCGCTATGTCACGTCGCAGCCTGCGGGCCGCGACCCCCGTATCCAACTCGGCCTCGATGACGATCTTCCCACTGACGATGTGCAGGCCGCCGGCAAAGCGCAGCAGCGACGACACCTCAGCCTTGCGGCAGCACGTCCTTGTCACCTCGAGGCGAGCCAGCTCGTCCTTCACGGATGCTGTCATCGCCATGCCGTGATCCTGCCACACCGGAGGGTCCGTCCGGTCGCGGTCGCTGCATGCCGGACGACGGCTCCCCGAACGGCCACCCCTCGACCCTCCCCAAAGTTGATCTTGGAGTTCTTCGGCAATTGCCGGGCGATTTGTCCCATAGATGGCCGGGCAACTCCAAGATCAACTTGGGCTGGGCGGACGGGCTGGGCGGACGGGCGGGGAGGCGGCGGGTCAGCGCCAGGGGCCGATGCGGCCGCTGCCGAGCGTCCGGGCGTAGGCGCGGCCCAGCCGGACGGGGTCGTGCTGGGCGGTGCCGTCGCGGTCGGCGACGTCGGCGACGACCAGCTCGGCGCCCATCTCGCCGGCGATGCGGCGCAGCAGTTTCTCGTCCGGGCAGGAGCGCCGCTCGGCGATGACGAGGTCCAGCCGCAGGTCCGGCGCGTACGCCCCGAGCACCTCGAGGTGCATCTCCGGGGTGAAGCCGGTGGTCTCGCCGCCCTCCTCGGACAGGTTGAGCGTGACGGCCCGCCGCGCGGACGTCGTCACCAGGGCGTCGCGGATCTCGGGGACCAGCAGGTGCGGCACGACGCTGCTGAACCAGGAGCCGGGGCCGAGCACCACCCAGTCGGCGTCGGCGATGGCCTCCAGCGCCTCGGGGCAGGCCGGCGGGTTCTCCGGGACCAGCCCGACCGCGACGATGTCGCCCTCGGTCGTCGCCACCTCGTGCTGGCCGGTGACGGTGAAGATCTCGCGCGGCGCGCCGGGCTCCGCGGCCGGCACGCCGACCAGCGCCTCGATGGTCAGCGGGACCAGTGCCATCGGCAGCACGCGGCCCTGGGCGCCGAGCAGCCGGCCGACCCAGTCCAGGCCCTCGACGTGGCCGCCGAGCAGCTCCCACAGCGCGACGATGAGCAGGTTGCCGGCCGCGTGGTTGTGCAGCTCTCCCCCACTGAGGAACCGGTGCTGCAGCACCCGCGCCCAGGTGCGGCCCCAGTCGTCGTCACCGCAGAGCGCGGCCAGCGCCATGCGCAGGTCGCCGGGCGGCAGCACGCCCAGCTCCTCGCGCAGCCGCCCGCTGGAGCCGCCGTCGTCGGCCACGGTGACGACGGCGGTCAGCCGCCCGGCCATGCGGCGCAGGGCCGACAGCGACGCCGCCAGACCGTGCCCGCCGCCGAGGGCGACCACCTTCGGGCCGGCGAGCCGGCCGCGGGCGACGTCGCCCGTCGTGCTGGTGAGTGTTCCCGTCATTCCCGTCCGAGATCGCGATGGACCACGAGGGTCTCGATGCCCTGTTTGCGCAGCCGCTGCGCGAGCTCTTCGCTCATCGCGACGCTGCGGTGCTTGCCGCCGGTGCAGCCGATGCCGATGGTGACGAACCGCTTGCCCTCGTGCAGGTACCCGGGCGCCACCATGGCGACCAGCTCGCTGTAGTGCTCGAGGAAGTCCTCGGCACCCGGCTGGGTCAGCACGTAGTCGCTGACCTCGGCGTCCGTGCCGTTCTGCGGCCGCAGGTGCGGCACCCAGTGCGGGTTCGGCAGGAAGCGCATGTCGGCGACCATGTCGGCGTCCACCGGCAGACCGTACTTGAATCCGAACGAGATGACGATGGCCCGCAGCCCGGTGATCTCGGGCGCCGAGAACGCCGACCGGACCCGGCCGGCCAGCTCGTGCGGGTTGAGCAGCGAGGTGTCGATGACGACGTCGGCGGCGACCCGCAGCGACGCCAGCTCTTCGCGCTCGCGCTCGATCGCCTCGAGGATGCGGCCGCCGCCCTGCAGCGGGTGCGGCCGCCGCGCGGACTCGAACCGGCGGACGAGGGCTTCGTCGCCGGCCTCGATGAACAGCACGGTCGGGCGGTAGCCCTGCTCGGTGAGGCGGTCGAGTGCGCCGCGCAGCTCGCCGAAGAACACGCCGCCGCGGACGTCGGCGACGACGGCGACGCGGCGGAGGTCGGTGCGCTGGGTGACGGTGGTGACGAGGTCCATCAGCAACGACGGCGGCAGGTTGTCGACGACGAACCAGCCGATGTCGTCGAGAGCAGCCGTCGCCGCCGTCTTCCCGGCACCGGACATGCCGGTGACCAGGAGCAGGTCGAGCTTCTCCGAGGCCTCCGGACGGCCCTGGTCGGTCATGGTGCGATCCCCTTGTGCGGTGTAGGGCGTGGCTGTTTAGCTGTTGTCGGGGCGCGTCCGGCGAGCGACCCGTGGCCATCGCTGGTCACGGATCGAGGATCTCGCCGGTTGCGGTGTTCACGGCCGGGACGGCCGGGCGCTCCGCCAGCGCGTCGACCACCGCCTGCGCCGTCGCAGGACCGAAGCCGGGGACCTCCGCGATCTGCTCCATGGTCGCAGCTCGGAGCCGTTTCAGCGAGCCGAACTCTTTCATGAGCGCCTTGCGCCGCGCCGGGCCGAGGCCGGGCACGCCGTCGAGCAGGCTGTCGACCATGGAGGTGGAGCGGCGCTGCCGGTGGAACGTGATGGCGAACCGGTGCGCTTCGTCGCGGACCCGCTGCAGCAGATAGAGGCCCTCGCTGGTGCGCGGCAGGATGATCGGGTGGTCGGAGTCGGGCGGCCACACCTCCTCCAGGCGCTTGGCCAGTCCGACGACCGGGATGTCGCTGACGCCGGCCTCGTCCATGGCCTGCCGGGCCGCGTTGACCTGCGGCTGGCCGCCGTCGACGACCACCAGGCCGGGAGCGTAGGCGAACTTGCGCGGCCGGCCGGTCTCGGGGTCGATGCCGGGGCGCAGCTCCGGCGCGGCGATGCCGGCCTCGGCGGTCTCGGTGCCGTCGGCCGCGGCCTCGTCCTGGTCGGCCTGGTGGGACTCGCGCAGCCGGCGGAACCGGCGGATCAGCACCTCACGGATGGACGCGACGTCGTCGGTGCCGCCCTGCTCGCCGCGGACGGTGAACTTGCGGTACTCGCTCTTGCGCGGCAGGCCGTCCTCGAACACCACCATGGACGCGACCACCTCGGTGCCGGCCAGGTTGGAGATGTCGTAGCACTCGATGCGCAGCGGCGGCTCGTCCAGCTCGAGCGCCTCCTGGACCTCCTGGAGCGCCCGGCTGCGGGTGGTGAGGTCGCTGGCCCGCTTCGTCTTGTGCAGGTTGAGCGACTGCTTGGCGTTGGCGGCGACGGTTTGCAGCAGCGCCCGCTTGTCGCCGCGCTGCGGCACCCGGATGTCGACCCGGCCGCCGCGCAACTCCGTCAGCAGCTCGGTCAGCGCGGCCGCCTCACCGGCGTCGGCGGGCAGCGCCGGCACCAGCACCTCGCGCGGCACCGCCACCTCGCCGTCCAGCTCGCCGTAGAGCTGCAGCAGGAACCGCTCGACCAACTCGCCGGCGGGGACGTCGTCGGACTTGTCGGCGACCCAGCCGCGCTGCCCGCGGACCCGTCCGCCGCGCACGTAGAACACCTGGACGGCGACCTCGAGCGCGTCCTCGGCCAGTGCGACGACGTCGGCGTCGGTGCCGTCGCCGAGCACGACGGCGTTGGCCTCCATGGCGCGGTCGAGTGCGGCGATGTCGTCGCGCAGCCGGGCGGCCCGCTCGAAGTCGAGTTCCGCCGCGGCGCCCTTCATCTCCTTCTCCAGCCGCCGGATGTAGCCCGCCGTCTTGCCCTCGAGGAACGCGACGAGGTCGTCGGCGATGTCGCGGTGCTCGTCGGCGTCGACCCGGCCGACGCACGGCGCGGAGCACTTGCCGATGTAGCCGAGCAGGCACGGCCGGCCGATCTGCTTCGACCGGTTGAACACCCCTTTGGAGCAGCTGCGCACCGGGAACACCCGCAGCAGCTGGTCGAGCGACTCGCGGATGGCCCACGCGTGGGCGTACGGGCCGAAGTAGCGGACGCCGCGCTTCTTCGCCCCGCGCATGACCATGGCCCGCGGGAACTCCTCGTTCAGCGTGACCGCGAGGTACGGATAGGACTTGTCGTCGCGGTAGCGGACGTTGAACCGCGGGTCGAACTCCTTGATCCAGGAGTACTCCAGCTGCAGCGCCTCGACCTCGGTGCGCACGACCGTCCACTCGACCTTGGCCGCGGTGGTGACCATGGCGAACGTGCGCGGGTGCAGGGCGGAGAGGTCCTGGAAGTACGACGACAGCCGCGACCGCAGGCTCTTGGCCTTGCCGACGTAGATGACGCGGCCCCTGGCGTCGCTGAAGCGGTAGACCCCGGGCTCCACCGGGATCGACCCCGGGGCCGGACGGTACGTCGTCGGATCGGCCACGACTGACAGCCTATGACCTCGCACCGACAGCGATGGCACCGCGGCGTTCGCCGTCGGCGTGACCGGGCGGCCGCCCGGCATTGTGCCGCGATGTGCCGACAATTCTCACACCTCCCTCGGCCGAACAGCCGGAACAAATCGGAATCGCACCGACCCATTAGCCGCCCGCAACTAGGTTCGGGAGAAATTCGAGACAGGGCGGGAGGCATGGAATGCCCACATCTGTGCGAACAGAGAATTTCGTCGACCAACTCGGCGATTCGTTCAGCCGGCTCGGCTCCGACATCGGCGACTTCGTGCCGCGCCTCTTGGTCGCGCTGCTACTGCTGCTGGTCGGGCACTGGGTCGCCAAACTGATCCGGCGGCTGCTCACAACCGGCCTGGAAAAAGTCGGCGCCGGACGGCTGACCGAGGCGGCGGGCATCGAGAACACCTTGCGCCAGGCCGGCACGAATGGCGTGGCATTGATCGGTCAGGTGGCCTATTTCCTGATCTTCGTCATCTTCGTGCAGATCGCCGCCGAGGTGTTGCAGATCGACGAGCTCACGTCGATGCTGAATCGCCTGATCGCGTATCTGCCGTTGGTGGCCGTCGCGCTTCTGGTGTTGTTCGTGGCCGCCGCGATCGCGAACTGGGCGGCGAATGTCGTCCGGCCGTTCGCGGACAGCCGGAACATGAGCTGGGTCAGCAGCGCCGTGCGCATCGGCGTGCTGGTGGTCGGCGTCCTGGCGGCGTTCGACACGCTGGACTTCGCGCCGTCGGTGACGTCGAAGATCGAGAACACGCTGCTGCAGTACCTGCCGCTGGCGATCCTGGCCGCCGGCACCATCGCGTTCGGCGTGGGCGGCATCAACACCGCCCGCGAGTGGTGGCGCAAGCTGTCGCCGTCGAACTTCGACTCGCCGATGGGTCAGGCCGCCACGGCGCCGTCCTACGACGCACCGTCGTACGGCGCGCCGTCGGACCAGCCGGCCGACCCGCCGGGTCCGTCGCTGTTCGGCGACGAGGAGCCGCCGCCCACGGAGCCGCGTCCGGGCACCTGACGCCGCCCCACTGACGCCGCACCCGGCCGCCTGGTTCACCCCGTTCGCACCGGCCGGGTGCGGCCCCGTCAGCCACCCGGGATCGGCCTCGGCCCGGCCGACCACGGGCAGCCTTGGCCGGCCGGGCTCGAACACCCGGTGACGCACCCGGTCGCCGCCCCTCACGCGGGCTGCGACCGGGTGCCGTCCTGCGTCAGCCGGCCAGGATCTGGTCGCCGTCGACGACGATCGCGACCGGCGGCAGCGGCTGCTCGGCCGGGCCGCGTGCGACCGAGCCGTCGGCGACGTTGTACTGGCTGCCGTGGCAGTCGCAGGTGATCAGGCCGTCGGCGACCGTGGTGACCGCGCAGCCCTGATGCGTGCAGGTGGCGCTGAAGGCGACGAACGTGCCCGCCGCGGGCTGGGTCACCACGACCCCGGCGCTGTCGTTGATGAACCCGCTGCCCACCGGCACGTCGGCGGTGGTGGCGATCGCCTCGCCGGCCGGCTCCTCCTCCGCGGGCGTCGTCGCCTCCGGCGCCGGCTCGGCCGGTGTGGTGGCCTCGCTGGACGGAGGCTCGGCGCTGGGCTCGGTGGTCGCGGACGGCGCGCCGCCGGTGCTCGGCTCGTCGTCGCCCCCGCCGCAGGCGGCCAGCAGGCCCGCGACGCCGACGGCGCCCATGCCCATCAAGGCGGTGCGGCGGCCGATGCAGCGGCCACAGCCGGCGTGGTCACTGCCGGTGTGGTCGCCGCGGTGGTCGCCATCGGCCTGGTGGCCGTCCGCCTCGCGGGTCAGGGTGGTTGCCGTGTGGTGCTGCTCCATCGATGGCCTCTCCGTGTCGGCTGCGTCAACGCGGCCGGCGCGCGACGATCGCCGCCGGCTCGCACAGTCTCAACGACCGTGACCCGCCGATGGCTCCGGCCGCCGCCGTCCTTTTTCTTGTACGTACCAGTGACCGGAACGGATTGCGCGCGCAACGAAGTGGTGGGGTCAGCGCCCCCCTCAGACCCCGAGGATCTCCTTGAGGAACCCGCCGGTGTGCGACGCCTCGACCTTGGCCACCTGCTCGGGCGTGCCGGTCGCGACGACGGTACCGCCGCCGGTGCCGCCCTCGGGGCCCATGTCGATGATCCAGTCGGCGGTCTTGACGACGTCGAGGTTGTGCTCGATGACGACGACCGTGTTGCCCTTGTCGACCAGACCCTGCAGCACGCCGATGAGCTTGCGGATGTCTTCGAAGTGCAGCCCGGTGGTGGGCTCGTCGAGGACGTAGATGGTCTTGCCGGTGGACCGTTTTTGCAGCTCGGCCGCCAGCTTGACCCGCTGCGCCTCGCCGCCGGACAGCGTCGGCGCCGGCTGGCCGAGCCGCACGTACCCCAGCCCGACCTCTTTGAGCGTGCGCAGGTGCCGGGCGATGCGCTCGACCGGGGCGAAGAACTCCGTCGCCTCCTCGATCGGCATCTCGAGCACCTCGGAGATGCTCTTGCCCTTGTAGTGCACCTCGAGCGTCTCGCGGTTGTAGCGGGCGCCGTGGCAGACCTCGCAGGGCACGTAGACGTCGGGCAGGAAGTTCATCTCGATCTTGATCGTGCCGTCGCCGGAGCACGCCTCGCAGCGCCCGCCCTTGACGTTGAACGAGAACCGGCCCTGCTGGTAGCCGCGGACCTTCGCCTCCTGCGTCTCGGCGAACAGCTTGCGGATGACGTCGAAGACGCCGGTGTAGGTGGCCGGGTTGCTGCGCGGCGTGCGGCCGATGGCCGACTGGTCGACGTGCACGACCTTGTCGACCAGGGCCATGCCCTCGATGCGCTTGTGCCGGCCCGGCACCGCCCTGGCGTTGTAGATCTCCTTCGCCAGCGAGGTGTAGAGGATGTCGTTGACCAGCGTCGACTTGCCCGAGCCGCTGACGCCGGTGACGGCGACGAAGCAGCCGAGCGGGAAGCCGACGGTGACGTCCTTGAGGTTGTTGGCCCGTGCCCCGACGACCTTGAGCGCGCGGTCCCTGGTGGGCGGACGCCGTACCGGCGGGATGTCGATGCGCCGCTTCCCGGACAGGTACGCGCCCGTCAGGGAGTCTTCCTGTGCCAGGAGGTCGTCGAGGGTGCCGCTGACGACGACCTGGCCGCCGTGCTCGCCGGCGCCCGGGCCGATGTCGACCACCCAGTCGGCCACCTTGATGGTCTCTTCGTCGTGCTCGACGACGATCAGCGTGTTGCCGAGGTCGCGCAGGCGGATGAGCGTCTCGATCAGCCGGTGGTTGTCGCGCTGGTGCAGGCCGATGGACGGCTCGTCGAGCACGTACAGCACGCCGACCAGGCCGGACCCGATCTGCGTGGCCAGCCGGATGCGCTGCGCCTCACCGCCGGCCAGCGTGGCCGACGCGCGGTTGAGGCTGAGGTAGTGCAGGCCGACGTCGACCAGGAACTGCAGCCGCTCGTTGACCTCCTTGAGCACCCGCGCGGCGATCTGCTCCTCGCGCTCGGACAGCTTCAGGGTGCGCAGGAACTCGGCGCACTCGCCGATGGGCAGGGCGGCGACGTCGGCGATGCTCTTGCCGCCCACCGTCACCGCCAGGACCACCGGCTTGAGCCGGGTGCCGCCGCAGGCCGGGCACGGCACCTCGCGCATGAAGCCCTCGAACCGCTCGCGGCTGGCGTCGGACTCGGCTTCGGCGTAGCGGCGCCGCACCCACGGGAGCACGCCCTCGTAGGACGTGTAGTAGGAGCGCTCGCGGCCGTACCGGTTCTTGTAGCGGACGTGCACCTGCTCGGGGTAGCCGTGCAGGACGGCCTCGCGGGCCTTCTTCGGCAGCTTCTCGAACGGCACGTCGGTGCGGAACCCGAGCGCCTCGCCCAGCGCGGTGACCAGCCGGTCGAAGTACTCGGACGTGCTGCCGGGCGCCCACGGGGCCAGCGCGCCGCCGTCGAGGCTCTTGGACGGGTCGGGGACGATCAGTTCCTCGTCGACCTCCATGCGGGTGCCCAGTCCGGTGCACTCGGGGCAGGCGCCGAACGGCGAGTTGAACGAGAACGACCGCGGCTCGAGCTCTTCGAACGACAGCTCGTCGTACGGGCAGTACAGGTGCTCGGAGTAGACCCGCTCGCGGTGGTCGTCGTCCTCGGGCAGGTCGACGAAGTCGAGCGTGACCAGGCCGCCGGACAGCCGCAGCGCCGTCTCGACGGAGTCGGTGAGCCGCCGCTTCGCGGACTCCTTCACCGCCAGCCGGTCGACCACCACCTCGATGGTGTGCTTCTCCTGTTTCTTCAGCTTCGGGACGTCGGTGAGCTGGTACACCGTGCCGTCGACGCGGGCGCGGGAATAGCCCTGCGACTGCAGCGTGCGGAAGAGGTCGGCGTACTCGCCCTTGCGCTCGCGGATGACCGGCGCCAGCACCTGGAACCGGGCGCCGTCCTCGAGCTCGAGCACCTGGTCGACGATGGACTGCGGCGTCTGCCGCCCGATCGGCCGGCCGCACACGGGACAGTGCGGGTGCCCGGCCCGGGCGTACAGCAGGCGCAGGTAGTCGTAGACCTCGGTGATGGTGCCGACGGTCGACCGCGGGTTGCGCGAGGTCGACTTCTGGTCGATGGAGACCGCCGGCGACAGCCCTTCGATGAAGTCGACGTCGGGTTTGTCCATCTGCCCCAGGAACTGCCGGGCGTACGCCGACAGCGACTCGACGTAGCGGCGCTGGCCCTCGGCGAAGATGGTGTCGAAGGCCAGGCTGGACTTCCCCGACCCGGACAGCCCGGTGAACACGATGAGCGCGTCGCGCGGCAGGTCGAGGGAGACGTCTTTGAGGTTGTGCTCCCGTGCGCCGCGGACCACCAGGCGGTCGCTGGCTCGGGCGGCGGTTCGTTCGGTCATGGGACCCCGTGGACTCCGGTATCGGTGGTGGTGTGGCGGACAGACGTACGGTTCGTTGCATCGTAGGGGGCGGGTCCGACAAGGTCTGCCGGACGAACGACCCGGGACGCCCAACCCAGTCGCCGCGACGGCCGATGACGACTAGGTTCGAATGGTGCCCACCGTGAACGCCGAACCGATGTCCTCTGATTCCGGTGACGTGCCCGCCGCCGGGCCGGTGACCGCCGCGACCGAGCGCCTCATCGCGACGGCCGCCACGCTGGACGACGCTGACCTGGCCGCGTCCAGTCTATGTCCCGGCTGGACCCGCGCCCACGTGCTCACGCATGTGGCCCGCAATGCCGACGGGCTGTCCAACCTGCTGGCCTGGGCGCGCACCGGGCGCGAGAACCCGATGTACCCGAGCACCGAGGCGCGCAACGCCGACATCGAGGCCGGCGCCGGCCGTCCCGCCGCCGAGATCGTCGACGACCTGCGGGTTTCCGCCGACCGCTTCGTCCGCGCCGTCATGGAGATGCCCGACGACGGCTGGGAGCGGCAGGTGCGCCGCGGCCCGGCCGCCACCGGCGACCCGCTGCCCGGGCGGCGGGTGCTGTGGCTGCGGCTGCGCGAGCTCGAGATCCACCACGTCGACCTCTCGACCGGCTACTCCCCCGCCGACTGGCCGCCCGCGTTCGTCCGCCGCGCGCTCGACGAGACGGTGCGCGCGTTCGGCCGCCGCGACGACGTCCCCGCCCTCACGCTCGAGATCGACGGCGCCGGCGTCGAGCACCTGGGCGCCGAGGCGCCCGTCACGGTCGGCGGCGAGCCGGCCGAGCTGCTGAGCTGGCTGACCGGCCGGTCCGGCGGCGACGGCCTGCGGGTCGAGCCGGCCGGCCGGCTGCCGGCGCTGCCGTCCTGGCTGTGAGCACGTACTCCGGCCACGTGACGCCCGGCGGCGTGCCGGACGTCCACGAGCTGGCCCGGCTGGTCGTCATGAAGGCGTCCGTCGGCGGAAGCTGGGACAACAACGTCTACGTGCTGCGCGACCGCTTCAGCGGCGACGAGCTGCTGGTCGACGCCGCCGCCGAGCCGGCGCGGGTGCTGGCGCTGTGCGGCGAGGGCCCGCTGCGCTACGTCGTCACGACCCACCGCCACCCCGACCACTGGGGCGCCCTGGCCGAGGTGGCGGCCGCGACCGGTGCCGTGACGGTGGCGCACGCGGCCGACGCGCCGGCGATCCCGGTGCCGACGACGCTGGTGGCGGGCGACGGCGACCGGCTGGCGTTCGGCTCCGTTACCGTGGAGCTGATCCACCTGGCCGGCCACACGCCCGGCGGCCTCGCCGTCCTGTACGACGACCCGACCGGCCCGCCGCACCTCTGGACCGGCGACTCCCTGTTCCCCGGCGGCCTCGGCCGGACGCGGTCGGCTGACGACTTCGCGTCCCTGCTGGACGATGTGGAGCGCAAGCTGTTCGACCGGCTGCCCGACGAGACCTGGGTCTACCCCGGCCACGGCGACGACACCACCCTCGGCGCCGAGCGTCCTCAGCTGGCCGAGTGGCGTGATCGGGGCTGGTAGTTCGGCCGGGACGTTTGCCGAGTTGGGCGTCCCCTGCTGCCCATTCTCTAAGCCTCGATCCGTGGAAGGGCTATCGGGTGATCTTCGCTCCTGACTGTTGATCTTGATCGGGGTCGTGGGCAGGGCTGGTCGGCTGGTCTGCCCAGCTCTTCCACGTGTCGGTGTCCGGTCGGGGCCCGGTGCGGGCGGTGGTCGACGGTCAGGCCGCCGCGGCGGGTGGCCCGGTGGCGAGCACGTGGTTCCAGAGGCGGGTCCACTGCTGGGCCCAGGGCCAGTGCGTGGGCAGGTGCAACACGCGGCGGCGTTGCGGGCGGGCCAGCCGGGCGGGCACGGTGACGATCTGTCGGCGCAGTGTCGCGCCGCGCGCGACGGCATGCCGCGGACTGGTCAGGGTGCCGGCGGCGCGGAGCAGGTTGTGGGTCATCGCGGCGCAGGTCGCCCAGGCGGCGTTCGCGGCGAACCGGCCAGACGGCAGGTGGGCCAGCGGCCCGTCGATGAGGTCGGCGAACACGGTCTCGATGATCGCGTGCGCGCGGTGGGTGATGTCCGCGTCGGCGGTCGGTTCGGTGTTGTCGGTGAAGAACGGGTGGTGCCGCCAGACCGGGAACAGTTCATCGGTCTTGGCGCGGTCGCGGACCCGGCGCACGATCAGCCGGGCGGTGACCTGGTGCTTCTTGGCCTTGGAGCCGAACGCGGTGAACGGTACTTCGGCGACGTGGGCGTCGGAGATCAACTGCCCGGTGTCCGGGTCGACGACCGCGCCGGGGTAGTGCACCGGTGTCCACGCGTCGGCGGGGATGGTCGCGATCGCCCTGCTCACCGCACGGTTCTTGGTCAGCGCCACGGAGAACCGGGCCCCCGCCCTCACGCAGGCGCCGACGACGACGCTGTTGCCGTAGGCCGAATCACCGCGGACCAGGATCTCACCCGCCGCGCCGGCGGCGCGGGCGGTCCGGATCGCCTCGGCGACCATCGTCGCCGCGCCCTTCCCGGAACCGGCCCGCCCGGCCCGTAGCCGGATCCCGGCCACCACCGGCGCACCGTGCTCGGTACTGATGCTGGTGGCCAGCGGCGACAGGCCCTTGCGGAGCACCTGCCGCCCGGCGATCTTGGTGTGCCCGAAGCTGGCGCCCTGCTTGGCGTGCCCGTAGACCGGGCGCAGCAGCGAATCGATGTCGACGAACGCCCGAGTCCCGATCCCGGGCAACAGCCCCGTCGTCGTGACGAGGCCGACCAGATGCGCCCGCGCGACCGAGGCCAACTGCAGGGCATGGCCATGGGTGAACTCCCGCAGGAACTGCCCCAGCGTGGCCGGCGCATACACGCCGCCGAACAACCGGCCCATCCCGCCGGAACGGACCACGTCCAGATCGTCGATGCAGTCCGCGCCGGCAGCCATCCCCGCCACGATCGAGGTGATCTTGCCCGCCGGGTTCACGCCGGCCGACTTCACCCTCACCGAGCCGACCGCGACCTTGGACGAGATCAGCTCGGACAGGCCAGCCTGCTCGGCCAAGGCCATCACCGGCACCAGCCCCGCGCACGACACGAGATTCTCGTCATCGAACCTCGGCATCGCCTTCGACCAGACGTGAGATAGTCGCACCGAGAGTGCCTTCCGCAGCAGTGGCGATCAGGACCTAGACAATCCAGATCCTCCCTGCACAGAAGGCACTTTCTTCGTCACCACACCGAACGACCAGCCAGCCAGTCCACGGATCGAGGCTAAGCCGCGCACCCGCGCCTCAAGCGGACAATTGGGCGCTTCGCGCCGTCGATGACCGCTTGACCCGCGGGCCCGCGGCCTGAGAACTGGCAGCTATCAGGGGGACGGGGAAGAACCGGGCACAGCCCGTCGGATTCGTGCAGTTCGCCCGACTTTGCGCCGCTGGCTTCCTGGGTGTGAGGCGCGTCCTGGGTCTGAGTCGCGCTGAAACGGCGAAACGGGCCCGGAAGCGCGCCTCACACCCAGGACGCGCGTCAGACCCAGGTTGGTGAGCGCCCGGCGTCCTGGTCTGCCGTCACGTCCTGGTTCCCAGTCACGCCACGAGCCCCGAATCCACCATTTCGCGTGACGGCAGACCACGACGTAACACCAGACCAGGACCCGCGCCGTCGTCCTCACCAGCGAAAGTCGTCCTCGATGGCAGAAACCGTCCTCGCGCCCCATCGAGGACGATCACCACTATCGAAGACGACAGCCGACATCGACGCCCGACCCGTCGCCACACCTCCCCCGTCCCCCTGATAGCTGCCCGTACTTAGCCTCGATCCGTGGAAGGGCTATCGGGTGATCTTCGCTCCTGACTGTTGATCTTGATCGGGGTCGTGGGCAGGGCTGGTCGGCTGGTCTGCCCAGCTCTTCCACGTGTCGGTGTCCGGTCGGGGCCCGGTGCGGGCGGTGGTCGACGGTCAGGCCGCCGCGGCGGGTGGCCCGGTGGCGAGCACGTGGTTCCAGAGGCGGGTCCACTGCTGGGCCCAGGGCCAGTGCGTGGGCAGGTGCAACACGCGGCGGCGTTGCGGGCGGGCCAGCCGGGCGGGCACGGTGACGATCTGTCGGCGCAGTGTCGCGCCGCGCGCGACGGCATGCCGCGGACTGGTCAGGGTGCCGGCGGCGCGGAGCAGGTTGTGGGTCATCGCGGCGCAGGTCGCCCAGGCGGCGTTCGCGGCGAACCGGCCAGACGGCAGGTGGGCCAGCGGCCCGTCGATGAGGTCGGCGAACACGGTCTCGATGATCGCGTGCGCGCGGTGGGTGATGTCCGCGTCGGCGGTCGGTTCGGTGTTGTCGGTGAAGAACGGGTGGTGCCGCCAGACCGGGAACAGTTCATCGGTCTTGGCGCGGTCGCGGACCCGGCGCACGATCAGCCGGGCGGTGACCTGGTGCTTCTTGGCCTTGGAGCCGAACGCGGTGAACGGTACTTCGGCGACGTGGGCGTCGGAGATCAACTGCCCGGTGTCCGGGTCGACGACCGCGCCGGGGTAGTGCACCGGTGTCCACGCGTCGGCGGGGATGGTCGCGATCGCCCTGCTCACCGCACGGTTCTTGGTCAGCGCCACGGAGAACCGGGCCCCCGCCCTCACGCAGGCGCCGACGACGACGCTGTTGCCGTAGGCCGAATCACCGCGGACCAGGATCTCACCCGCCGCGCCGGCGGCGCGGGCGGTCCGGATCGCCTCGGCGACCATCGTCGCCGCGCCCTTCCCGGAACCGGCCCGCCCGGCCCGTAGCCGGATCCCGGCCACCACCGGCGCACCGTGCTCGGTACTGATGCTGGTGGCCAGCGGCGACAGGCCCTTGCGGAGCACCTGCCGCCCGGCGATCTTGGTGTGCCCGAAGCTGGCGCCCTGCTTGGCGTGCCCGTAGACCGGGCGCAGCAGCGAATCGATGTCGACGAACGCCCGAGTCCCGATCCCGGGCAACAGCCCCGTCGTCGTGACGAGGCCGACCAGATGCGCCCGCGCGACCGAGGCCAACTGCAGGGCATGGCCATGGGTGAACTCCCGCAGGAACTGCCCCAGCGTGGCCGGCGCATACACGCCGCCGAACAACCGGCCCATCCCGCCGGAACGGACCACGTCCAGATCGTCGATGCAGTCCGCGCCGGCAGCCATCCCCGCCACGATCGAGGTGATCTTGCCCGCCGGGTTCACGCCGGCCGACTTCACCCTCACCGAGCCGACCGCGACCTTGGACGAGATCAGCTCGGACAGGCCAGCCTGCTCGGCCAAGGCCATCACCGGCACCAGCCCCGCGCACGACACGAGATTCTCGTCATCGAACCTCGGCATCGCCTTCGACCAGACGTGAGATAGTCGCACCGAGAGTGCCTTCCGCAGCAGTGGCGATCAGGACCTAGACAATCCAGATCCTCCCTGCACAGAAGGCACTTTCTTCGTCACCACACCGAACGACCAGCCAGCCAGTCCACGGATCGAGGCTTAGACCGGGGACGCGCGGGTCAAGTCCAAGGCCCCCACCACAGGGAACAGCAAACAGTCAGAGGCCGCGGACTTGAGGCGCGCGTTCACGGCTAAGACCATGGGCAGCAGGGGACGGCCAACTCGGCAATCCCCCCGCCAACCCTGCTGTCAGCGGCGGTCGTGGTCGGCCGCGGTGGCCTCGTTCGCCTCGTCCACCAGGTCCGCGTCGGCCGAGCCGTCCTCGACCTCGTCGCGGTCAGCACCGGCCGAGCCACCCTCCGCGACGCCGTTGCGGAGGTCCCGCCGGGATTTGAGCAGGCTCAGCACCGTCGTGACCAGCAAGGTCCCGATGATGACCGTCAGCGACAGCCAGATGGGCACCTCGGGCACGCTGTGGAACGGCTCGCCGCCGTTGACGAACGGCAGGTTGTTCTCGTGCAGGGCGTGCATGACGAGCTTCACGCCGATGAACGCGAGGATGACGGCCAGGCCGGCGGAGAGGTAGACCAGCTTCTCCAGCAGCCCGCCGATGAGGAAGTACAGCTGCCGCAGCCCCATCAGCGCGAAGATGTTCGCGGTGAAGACGATGAACGCCTCTTGCGTGAGCCCGAAGATGGCCGGGATGGAGTCGACGGCGAACAGCAGGTCGGCCGAGGCGATGGACAGGAACACGATGACCATCGGCGTGTAGAGGCGCTTGCCGTTCTCGGTGATGCGCAGCTTGACGCCGTGGTACTCCTTGGTCATCGGCAGCACCTTCTGGGCGCGGCGGACGAACGCGTTCTCGTACTCGTCGTCGTGCTCCTCGTGGTGGACCTGCTGGTTGGCCAGCCGGACCGCGGTGTACACGAGGAACGCGCCGAAGATGTAGAACACCCAGGCGAACTCGTTGATCAGCGCCGCGCCGAGCAGGATGAACACACCGCGCAGCACGATGGCCGTGAGGATGCCGAACATCAGTACCGATTGCTGGTACTTCCTGGGCACCCTGAACTGGGCCATGATGATGACGAAGATGAACAGGTTGTCGACACTGAGGCTGTACTCGGTGAGCCAGCCGGCGAAGAACTCGCCGGACGCCTGGCCGTGGCCGACGAACCCCAGGACGATGCCGAACACCACCGCGAGCCCGACGTAGAACGCCACCCACAGGCTGGCCTCGCGGATGGACGGGGCATGCGGGCGGCGCGTGACGATGAGGAGGTCGAGCACGAGTAGCAGGACGAGCACGACGAACGTGCCGACTTCGAACCACACGGGCAGGTTCAACACGAAGACAGAGTCCCCTCCGGTGAGCTGACCGCACAGCGGGCGCTGTGCGCGACCGGAGGTCTCGTCCGCCCAGGATCACCGGGCCGGAGGCACCGGGAGACTCCCCGGTGTAGGGAGCATCCGTGATGACGATGCCACCGCGTCGGGATTACTCCCCTCCACGCTGATCCCAGTATATTTCACAGCCACGGCCGCACGCGCAATTCGTTGCCCCGCCCGACGTTTCCCGCCGGTCTAGAGCACGCCGTTGCGGGCGGCCTGGAGCCCCGCCTGGAACCGCGTCCGGGCGCCCAGCCGGCCGCTGATCTCCTTGATCCGCCGCTGGACGGTGCGCTGGCTGGCGCCGACGTGCCGGGCGATCGACTGCTCCGTCAGCCCCGCGGCCAGCAGGTTCAGGATGACGCGGTCGTCGTCGACCTGGCCGTCCTGGTCGCTGGGGGCCAGCCGCAGCGGCATCGCCCGCAGCCAGGTCTCCTCGAACAGCTCGGCCAGCACGTCCAGCAGCCCGCTCGGGTGGACGACCAGCAGCTGGTCGGTGATCAGCGCGCCGGCCCGGGCCGGGATCATCGCCAGCCGGTCGTCGATCAGCAGCATCCGGGCCGGCAGCGTCGGCACGACCCGCGCCTCCTCACCAGCGGCGATGCCACCCAGCAGGTCGGCGAGCCGGCCGGGCAGGTCGACGGCGCTCTGCTCGTAGAGGACGCGGTGCCGGACGCCGGCTCGCAGCAGCTCGACCTCGATCGGGTTCGCCTCGCTGTTGACGACGCCGTACGGCGGCCGCTCCATGGCCCGGACCTGTGTGCGGGCGCTGCTGTAGACGTCGACCAGGCGGCGGGCGGTCGCGTCGGAGCCGGTGACGATCTCGACGAGGTCGCCGGGCTCGACGGCGTCGTGGCGGCGGCGGTGCCGCACGGCCAGCTCGTCGACGAGGACGCGGCTGCGCTGCAGGTCGCGCTCGCGGGCCGCCAGCGTCTCGGCGAACGCCAGCGCGGGGTCGACCAGGCGGTAAGTGGGCGGCTCCCCCGGCAGCCGGTCGGCCACGCCGCGCCGCTCGAGCCCGTCCAGCAGCTTCTCGACGGCGTCGGGCGGCAGGTCGGACGCCGCGGCGGACCCCAGCTCCGCCGCCGTCGCCGGCCGGGCGTGGTCCAGCAGGGCGAGGTAGACGGTCTGCTCCTCGTCGCTGAGGCCGAGCTGTTCCAGCATGAGCGGCTCCGGGGGTCGAGACCGCTGGCCAAAACGCGCCACTGTCGGATTTTCGCCAAAGCATAACCCTTGTCACGTTCTCCGAAACTCCGGGACGATCCGGTCACCGCATCCCTTGACGGCACGGCAGCCCGCACCCCGGAGGGCAGAGCGTTGCGCAGGTACTGGAGAGCGGCCGCGGCCGCCGTCGTCCTCACCGGTCTGGTCGCGCAGGGGATCCCTGCCGCGACCGCCGAGCTTGCCGGCCCGGCGGGGTACTCCCCACCCCTCGCCGGGCCGGCCGGCGCGGTCACCGTCACGCTGATCACCGGCGACCGCGTGCACGTCTCGACCGGGCCGGACGGCCGGCAGGCGGCCACCGTCGAGCCCGCGACGAGGGCCGACGGCACCGTCCCCGGCTTCCACGAGCAGGAGCTGGACGGGCACCTGCACATCGTCCCGGCCGACGTCGCACTGCTGGTCCCGGCCGTGCTCGACCCCGCACTGTTCGACGTCACGGCGCTGATCGAGCAGGGCTACGACGACGCGAGCAGCGACGTGCTGCCGGTGATCGTGGAGACGACGAGCGCGGGCGCGGGCGCGGCTCGTGCGGCGTCACTGCCCTCGGTCACCACGACGGACACGCTGGAGTCGATCGGCGCGGTCGCGGCGGACGTCGACAAGGACGCGGCGGCGGCGCTGGCCGACGCGCTGACCGGCACGGTCGCCCTGGACGGGGCGGGCGCGGCCGCCGGGTCGCGGGCCGCCGCCCCGCTGGCCGGCGTCGAGAAGATCTGGCTGGACCAGCCGATGAGCACGGTCGACGAGGACAGCGCGCCGCAGATCGGCGCCCCGGACGCGTGGGCCGCCGGGTTCACCGGCGCGGGCGTCACCGTCGCCGTCCTGGACACCGGTATCGACACCACGCACCCGGACCTGACCGGCAAGGTCGTCGCCGAGGCGAACTTCAGCGTCTCGGACAGCACGACCGACCGCTTCGGCCACGGCACCCACGTCGCGTCGATCGTCGCGGGCACCGGGGCCGCGTCTGACGGGCAGCGGCGCGGCATCGCCTACGAGGCCGACCTGATGAACGTCAAGGTGCTCGACGACGGCGGCTCCGGGCCGATGTCCGAGGTCATCGCCGGGATGGAGTGGGCGGTCGCGAACGGCGCCGACGTCGTCAACCTCAGCCTGGGCGTGCGCGGCGGCTACACCGACGGCACCGACCCGGCCAGCCAGGCGGTCGACCGGCTCAGCGCGTCGTCGGACGCCCTGTTCGTCATCGCGGCCGGCAACGACGGGCCGGGCGAGGGCACCGTCACGACGCCTGGCGCGGCGACGTCCGCGCTCACCGTCGGGGCCGTCGACAAGCAGGACGGGCTGGCAGGGTTCTCGTCGCGCGGCCCGCGGGCGGGCGACTTCGCGCTCAAGCCGGACGTGACGGCGCCGGGCGTCGGGATCATCGCGGCGCGGGCCGCGAACGCCGTCATCGGGACCCCGGTCGGCGACGACTACCTCGCGCTGGACGGCACCTCGATGGCGACGCCGCACGTCGCGGGCGCGGCCGCGCTGCTGCTGCAGCAGCGGCCGGAGTGGGCCGGGGCGGACCTCAAGGCGGCGCTCGCGTCGACGTCGTCGGCGTCCGAGGCGCTGACGGTGTACGAGCAGGGCGCCGGCCGCGTCGACCTCGCCCGCGCGACGTCGCAGCAGGTGTTCGCGGCGAGCGGGCCGATCGACGCCGGCTACTTCCCGTATCCGCACGACGACGCGGTGCCGGTGACGCGCACCGTCACGTATCGCAACACCGGGACCGCGCCGGTGACGCTGGCGCTGGCCGCCGAGGTCACGGACGAGGACGGGACGGCGCCCGCGGCCGGGATGGTGACGCTCGGCGCGTCGTCGGTCGTGGTGCCGGCCGGCGGGACCGCGGAGGTCGCCGTCACCGTCGACCCCGCCGCCGGCGACTACGGCCTGTACGGCGGCTGGCTGGTCGCGACCGGCCCCGACGGCGTCGGCGTGCGGACGGCGCTGGGCTTCTACAAGGAGTCCGAGCGGTACGACCTCACCGTTCACGGCATCGCCCGTGACGGCCGCCCGGCCGGCGGGATCAGCCTGGTCGACGTCGTCAATGTCGACGACACGTCGGTGTTCGCCGCGACCAGCGTCGGGTTCGTCGACGGCGCGGCGACGCTGCGGGTGCCGCCGGGCCGGTACGCCGCGATGGGCTTCGTGTTCACCTACGACGAGCCGCACGTGTTCACGACGGAGACGGCCGGGGTGTTCGCGCCGGAGTTCACTGTGTCCGGGCCGACGTCGGTGACGCTGGACGCGCGCACGACGGTGCCGATCGAGGTCGAGACCGCGGACCCGGTCGAGGCGACCAACACGATGCTGGCGTGGATGCGGTCGGACCCGGAGGGCAAGTCGTACGCCCACTCGTTCTCCGTCGGCGCGCAGCCCTCGTTCGCGTCGCCGACCGACGCGGTCAGCGTCGGCGACTTCGAGTACTACACGCAGTACTCGCTGGTCGCGCCGCTGATCCAGGTGCGGACGCTGACCCCGGTGGAGGGGCCGATCCAGGCGTCGTACGTCTCGAACTCGGCGCTGCTGGACGGGTCGTTCGAGCTGCCGCTGGTGTATGCCGGGCTGGGCCGACCCGCCGACTTCGCCGGCGTGGACGTCGAGGGTTCGATCGCGCTGATCCAGCGCGGCGAGATCACCTTCGTGGAGAAGATGCGCAACGCGGCGGCGGCCGGCGCGTCGCTCGTCATGATCTTCAACAACGTGGCCGGGCCGCTGCCGATCGCCGGCGACCCGTCGACCGTCCCGACGATGTCGATGACCCGCGAGGAGGGGCAGGCGCTGCTCGCGCTGCTGGACCAGGGGCCCGTGACGGCCGCCGTCGATGCGATCCCGGTCAGTCCCTACCTCTACGACCTCGTGCTGGTGGAGCCGGACGTCGTGCCGCCTTCCTTGGACTACGTGATCGACTCGTCCAACACCACGCGGATCGACGTCGGCTACCACAGCCATGTCGACGACCACGGGATCGGCGAGCTGCGGCACAAGTGGCGGCCGTGGGACGCGTTCTCGTTCGGTTTCCTGCGCCGGACGGTCGCGCCGCAGACGCGGGTGGAGTACGTCTCGGGCGGCGACACGGCGTGGGCGCAGTATCTCTACGGCGCATCGACCGACGCCGATCCGTTCGGGTTCCCACTGCAGTCGGCGCCGCGGACGTACGAGGCCGGGCTCGAGCTGGAGGACGCCTGGCTGCGGCAGGTGCAGGCGCCGGGCGTGCTGCCGGTCGACTTCGGCGCCGTGGACTCGGCGGCGTACCGGTCGGGTGACGACGTGACGTTACGGCTGCAGGAGTGGACCGACGGGTACGGCCACTGGGGCGGCGCGGTGCCGGGCGTGGACACGCCGTCGTTCCGGCTGTTCGCGGATGGCGCGCTGGTGGGGTCGGGTGGGCGGGCGAACGGGACGTTCGCCGTGCCGTCGTCGCCGTCGACGCTGCGGGTGGAGTTGGACGTCGCCCGGTCGGCCCCCTGGTGGCTGGCCTCGACGTCGACCTCGACCGCCTGGACCGTCGCCCGATCGTCGTCCGTCGATGCGCCGACGCCGCTCCCCCTGCTGACCCTCTCCTACGGCGTCGACGTGTCGCCCCTGAACGTCGCCGCCAAGCCGGGCGCCCAGTTCGTGGACGTCGTGGTCGGTCACCAGCCCGGCTCCGGCCCGTCGGCCCCGGTCGCCGGCGCGACGGCCTCGGTCTCGTTCGACGACGGGGCCAACTGGGCGCCGGCCCGGGTGCTGCCGCGCGGCGACGGCTCGTTCCGCGCGGTCGTCAGCCGCGTGCCCGCCTCGGCGACGCACCTGTCGCTGCGGGTCGAGGCCTGGGATCGGGACGGCAACCGGATCGAGCAGGAGGTCCTGCGCGCCTACGCCCTCGACTGACGACACCTCCCCGCCCCAGCCGAGTTGATCTTGGAGTACTTCGGCCATCTATCGGACATATCCCCCGGCAATTGCCGAACAACTCCAAGATCAACTTCGGGGAGAGGTCAGCCGACGCCGGCTTCGTGCATGCCGCGCAGTTCCTTCTTCAGCTCCGAGATCTCGTCGCGCAGCCGGGCCGCCAGCTCGAACTGCAGCTCCGTCGCGGCCGCGTGCATCTGGTCGCTGAGCTGCTGGATGAGGTCGGCGAGGTCGGCCGCGGGCATGCCGGCGAGGTCGGCGGCGTGCTTGCCGGCGCCGCCGACGCTGGCGCGGACCCCGGGCACCGGCGACTTGCCGCGGCTGGCGGCGCGACCGGACCCGCCGATGAGCGCCTCGGTGTCGGCGTCCTCGCGGGCCAGCAGCTGGGTGATGTCGCTGATCCGCTTGCGCAGCGGCGTGGGGTCGATGCCGTTGGCGCGGTTGTAGGCGACCTGCTTCTCGCGCCGCCGGTTGGTCTCGTCGATGGCGTTCTGCATGGACGGCGTGATGGTGTCGGCGTACATGTGCACCTGGCCGGACACGTTGCGGGCGGCCCGGCCGATGGTCTGGATCAGCGACGTGCCGGAGCGGAGGAAGCCCTCCTTGTCGGCGTCGAGGATACTGACCAGCGACACCTCCGGGAGGTCGAGGCCCTCGCGGAGCAGGTTGATGCCGACGAGGACGTCGAACTCGCCCGTGCGCAGCTCGCGCAGCAGCTCGATACGGCGGAGGGTGTCGACCTCGCTGTGCAGGTAGCGCACCTGGATGCCGCGTTCGAGCAGGTAGTCGGTGAGGTCTTCGGCCATCTTCTTGGTCAGCGTGGTGACGAGGACCCGCTCGTCGCGGCCGATCCGCAGCTGGATCTCGTGGATGAGGTCGTCGATCTGGCCCTTCGTGGACTTCACCACGACCTCGGGGTCGATCAGGCCGGTCGGGCGGATGATCTGCTCGACGACGCTGTCGACCTTGTCGAGCTCGTACGGGCCGGGCGTGGCCGACAGGTACACCGTCTGGCCGATGCGCTCGAGGAACTCCTCGAACCGCAGCGGCCGGTTGTCCATGGCGCTGGGCAGCCGGAACCCGTGGTCGACGAGGGTGCGCTTGCGGCTCATGTCGCCCTCGTACATGCCGCCGATCTGCGGGACGGTGACGTGCGACTCGTCGATGACCAGCAGGAAGTCGTCGGGGAAATAGTCGATGAGGCAGTTCGGCGCCGACCCGGGCTCGCGGCCGTCGAGGTGGCGCGAGTAGTTCTCGATGCCCGACGTGAACCCGACCTCGCGCATCATCTCGATGTCGTACGTCGTGCGCATGCGCAGCCGCTGCGCCTCGAGCAGCTTGCCCTGACGCTCGAACTCGGCCAGCCGCTCCTCGAGCTCGGTCTCGATGCTGTGGATGGCCCGCTCCATGCGCTCGCGCCCGGACACGTAGTGGGTGGCCGGCGCGACGTACGTCTCGCGCTCCTCGCGCATGACCTCGCCGGTGAGCGGGTGCATGGTCATGATGCGCTCGATCTCGTCGCCGAAGAACTCGACCCGGACGGCCAGCTCGTCGTACATCGGGATGATCTCGAGGGTGTCGCCACGGACCCGGAACGTGCCGCGGGTGAGGTTCTGGTCGTTGCGCGTGTACTGGACGTCGACCAGCTCGCGCAGCAGGCCCTCGCGGTTCTTCTCGTCGCCGACCTTGAGGTGCACCATGCGGTGGAGGTACTCGTCGGCCGAGCCCAGACCGTAGATGCACGACACCGTCGCCACCACGATGACGTCGCGGCGGGTCAGCAGCGACCACGTGGCCGAGTGCCGCAGCCGCTCGACCTCCTCGTTGATGGAGGAGTCCTTCTCGATGTAGGTGTCGCTCTGCGGGACGTACGCCTCGGGCTGGTAGTAGTCGTAGTACGACACGAAGTACTCGACCGCGTTGTTCGGGAACATCTCGCGCAGCTCGTTGGCGAACTGGGCGGCCAGCGTCTTGTTCGGCACCATGACCAGCGTGGGCCGCTGCAGCCGTTCGACCAGCCAGGCCGTGGTGGCGCTCTTGCCCGTGCCGGTGGCGCCGAGCAGGACGGTGTTCTTGTCGCCCTGACGGACCCGCCGCTCGAGCTCGTCGATGGCCGCCGGCTGGTCGCCGGACGGGTCCCACTCTGAGACGACCTCGAAGGGCGCCACCGTTCGGGTGATCTCACCTGCCGCACGCATGACATCGAGGGTATGCGCTCCCACCGACAAGGTCCGGGGCTACGGCTGTTCTTCCCTTCCCTTGCGGGACTACTGGCCGCCGGTACCTCGCGGTCGGTGCCCAGTAGGCTCGCAGCGATGGACGACGAAACCCGCAGGTTCGTGACCACCTTCCGCGAGTTCATGACCGAGGTCGTCAACCAGGTCCGCGCCGAGTCCGGCGACGTCCAGCCGCTGCTGCCCGTACTCGAGGAGCACCTCGGCGTCCCGCCGCGGTCCGTGCCCGTCGTCGTCGAGCAGGTGTCGCCGCTCCGGTTCGCCGACGCCGACGTCGCGCTGGAGGCGCTGGCGGCGCGGCAGGGCGGACGCCGGCTGATCGGCGTCGGCGGCGGCATGACCCGGCGGCACGCGTCGCTGGCCGAGATCATCGAGAACGCGGGCCTGCACGGCATGTTCCCCGTCGGCCCGGTCGACTACGCCCGCGTCCCCACCGGCCCCGACTCCAGCCGGCAGGTCGTCGCGTTCGGCCTGCACCTGTTCTCGTACGACGGCGTCCCACTGGTCGTCCTGCAGCGCAGCGCGCAGCCCCAGCTGGGCCGCGAGCTGCCCGAACTGGAGGTGCTGGCCGCCTCTGACGCCGTCGTGCCCGCGTTCCTGGACGAGTTGCACCGGCTCATGGCCGAGCACAGCGTGCTGCGCGGCCAGGTCGTCACATTCGCCCCGGCCGTCTTCGGCGCCAGCAACGGCGAGGTCACGTTCCTGCGCCGCCCCGAACTCACCGCCGACGACGTCGTCCTGCCCGACGGCCTGCTCGCCCGCGTCGAGCGGCACCTCACCGGCGTCGCCCGGCACCGCGACGCGCTGCGGGCGGCCGGCCAGCACCTGAAGCGCGGAGTCCTCCTCTTCGGCCCGCCCGGCACCGGCAAGACGCACACCGTCCGCTACTTCATGGCCGTGAGCCCCGGCACGACGGTGATCGTGCTGTCCGGGCGGTCGCTACGGCTCGTCCAGGTCGCCGCCGAGACCGCCCGCGCGCTCGAACCGGCCGTCGTCGTGCTGGAAGACTGCGACCTGATCGCCGAGGACCGCAGCCTCTCCGACGGGCCGCAGCCGCTGCTCTTCGAGGCGCTCGACGCCCTCGACGGCCTCGCCGACGACGCCGACGTCGCGTTCGTCCTCACCACCAACCGCGCCGACCTGCTCGAGCCCGCCCTCGCCCAACGGCCCGGCCGGGTCGACCTCGCCGCCGAGATCCCGCTGCCCGACGGTGCTTCCCGGCGGCGGCTGAACCGGCTGTACGCGCGCGACCTGCCGTTCTCGGCGTCAGCCCTGGACGAGACGGCCGAGCGGGCCGAGGGGACGACGGCCTCGTTCGCGAAGGAGCTCATGCGCCGGGCCGTCCTCGGCGCAGCCGACGCCGGCCACCCTCCGGGCGACGCCGACCTGTCCGCCGCGCTCGACGAGATGCTGAGCGACACCGAAGCGCTCAGCCGCAGCCTCTTCGGCGGCGCGACGGACGATCCCGGCGGCGGGCCGGGCGGGTTCGGCGCGGGTGGGCCGCAGCCGGGCCTGGCGCCGCTCTGACCTCACGACCGGCATCCCCAGGTTTCATCCACGATCGCCCCCACCATGACGTGGTCGGTCGCCGATGATCATGGCAGCGGCCAGAGGAGGCGGACCCCGTCAGGGCTCCCAGCCGACCTCCACCGCCCACTGCTCAGCCCTAGCCAGCGCTCCATTGACCCACGGCGTCTTCCGCATGGCGTACTCGTCCACCGACTCGTGCGGCCGGGCGGCCAAATCTCGCTTCAGCGCCGCATACTCGGCGACACCCTCAGAATGCGCCCGCAGCCAGTCGCGCAGCAGCAGCGCGTCGCGCCAGGTCGGCGACGTCACGGGGCGGATGTGGCAGTTGACGGGGCGGCCGGGGTCGGCGTTGGCGGCGATCGCCTTGTCGTGCTCGACGCCATCGCGGTCGACGTCCCACCAGCGGTCCGGCAGCCGGACCAGCCCGGCGTCGGCGAGGTCGCCGGCGAGCGCCGTCGCCGTGTCGAGGTCCGCGACGACCAGTTGCACGTCGATCACGTCCTTCGCCGGCAGCCCGGGCACCGACGTCGAGCCATGGTGGTCCGAGCGGATCAGCCGCTCCCCCGCGATCCGCCGGATCCGCGCCAGCAGCCGCTCGCCCTGCACGGCCCAGCTCGGGTCGGGTTCGGCGATGACGGCGTGCGGCGGACGCGCCGCACGGGTCCGGGTCCGCAGGTGCGCCTCGAACGGCGCCAGCCGCTGCGTCCACAGGGCGTCGACGGCGGCCTGGATATCCACAAGCGGGCCGGAGTTGTCCAGCCTGACGTCCGCCGCGGCGCGCCGCTGGTCGTCCGTCGCCTGCGCGCGGATGCGGGCCAGCGCGTCGGCCTCCGTCATCCCGCGGTCCTCGACCAGCCGGCGCAGCCGCTCGTGCTCGGGCGCGTGCACGACGATGACCAGCGGGAATCCGGCGGTCAGCCCGTTCTCGACCAGCAGCGGGATGTCCTCGACGACGACGGCGTCCGGCCCGGCCGCGTCGACCAGCTCCTGCCGGCGCCGTCCGACCAGCGGGTGCACGATCGCGTTCAGCGCGCGCCGCCGGTCCTCGTCGGCGAAGACGATCTTCCCGAGGGCGGGCCGGTCCAGGGCGCCATCGGGGGTCAGGACGCCGGGCCCGAACTCGTCGACGACGGCGGCCAGTCCCGGCGTCCCCGGCTCGACCACTTCGCGGGCGATCAGGTCCGCGTCGACGACCGTCGCGCCCCGCTCCGCCAGGCGGCGCGCCACCACCGACTTGCCGGCCCCGATCCCGCCCGTCAGCCCGACTCTCAGCACCCGACGACCCTAACGTCCGCCGGGGCTCGACGAGGGATCCCCCTGGAGGATCATGTCGATGGTCATGGGGATGAACCGGCTGCGGGCGGCGTACGTCGCGCTGGACAAGTGAGCCCACCCCGCCGTTGATCATGGAGAAACGAGGGTCCATCGGCCGTCGGAGGCCGACCTTCTCCATGATCAACGGGGCGGGCGGGGGCGGGCGCCAGCGGGCGGACGTCCGGGCGAGCGGGGGTCAGAGCAGGACGGCGGCGACGGCGTCGGCGAGGACGCCACGCTCCTGGGCCTGTTCGACCCGCTCGATCGGGACCAGCCGGCCCAGCGCGAGGCCGTCGACCACCGTGAGGAGGAGCAGGGCGTTGCGCTCCATCGTGGGCCGGTCGGCGGCGACGGCACCTTCGGCGGCGAGCACCTCGAGCCAGGCCAGCACGCGCGCCCGCGCCCGGCGGGAGATCGCCGACCACGCGAGCCGCGGCTCAGGCGCGGCGCCGGGGCCGAACGTGGCGCTGAGCGTGTCCATCCAGCGCTCCACCGCCTGCTCGGGCGGCGGCGCCGCCGGCAGCAGCTGCATCAGGCACTCGGCCAGCCGCTCGCCGGGCGGGACGGCGGTGTCGTGGATGCGCAGGTCGAGCAGCGTGTCGTCGAAGGCGGCGGCGAAGACGGCCTCGTAGAGCTCGCGCTGCGACGGGAAGTAGTAGCGCAGCGTGCTGGCGCCGACGCCGGCCCGCGCGGCCACGGCGCGCACGCTGAGGCCGGTCGCGCCCTTCTCGGCGACCAGCTCGCGCGCGGCGCGGACGATCTGCTCACGTCGCTCGCTCGGCATCCGTTCCACCTCCCGCCGATGGCACACCGTGCTACGGTCGAATCCAGGGTTGGCACAGTGTACTAACGGGGTGTGGGGATGGATCTGCTCATCGTCGAGGACTTCATGCTGCTCCTGCTCGACGACGACAGCGGCAGCCCGGCCGGCGCCGGCACGCTGCACTACTCGCTCGGCGGTGCCCTGCTCGTCGACCTGGCGCTTCAGGGGCGCATCGAGATCGAGTCCAAGGGTGTGACGGTCCTCCCCGGGCCGCCGCCGGACGACCCGCTGCTCGCGGACGCGCTGGAGAAGATCGGCGAGAAGCGCCGGAGCACCCACTCGCTGCTGTTCGTGCTCGGCCAGGGGCTCAGCGACAAGGTCACCGAACGCCTCCTCGAGCGCGGCCTGATCCGCCGCGAGCAGCGCAAGTTCCTCGGCCTGTTCCGCACCACCACCTGGCCCGCCGACGACGCCCGGCACGAGGCCGAGCTGCGCGCCGGGCTCGAGCGCGTGCTCGTCCACGGCGACGACCCGGACGCCCGGACGGCGGCGATCATCGCGCTGCTGAACTCCATCAACGTGTTGTACATCGTGGTCAGCGGCCCGGACTTCCCCTGGCGGGTCGTCGCCAAGCGGGCCTACGAGATCCAGCAGGGCGACTGGGCCGGCGACCCGGCGACCCAAGCGGTCATGACGACCAACGCCGGCATCGTCGCGGCGACCGCCAGCGCGGTGGCCGTCGCCGCCGCGACCGGCGTGGCGAACTCCTAGGGCGTCGCGGCCGGAGTCTCAGTCGCCGTCCCGGTGTCCGTCGGCCCCGGCGTCGCCGGATCCGTCGCCGTGCCCGTCCCGTCGTCGCCGAGCACGTGCGCCGCCAGGTTCACCAGCACGACCGGCTCCGCCGCGGCCGCGACCACGCCGTGGCGCAGCGTGATGACGTACGTGCGGACGTCGTCGGCGACCACGAACGACACGTCCTCGGCGTCGGACAACAGGAAGCCGTCGCGGCCGGCGACCGTCTGAGCGGTGACGAGGGCGCCCGCGGCCTGCGCGTCGTCGACGGTGGGGTCGATGCGGCCGGCGGCGGTCTCGGCGTCGGTGTAGCCGCTGACGGCGATCTCCAACGGCACCGGCGGCGGCGTGGGCGGCGGCGTCTGACCCTCCGGGGCCTCGGGGACGCCGTAGCTGCAGGTCAGGCGCCCGGTGCGGCCGGAGTCGGGCAGGAACTCGTCGTTGTAGACGCGGATCGTCTCGCCCTGCATGGGCACCTGCAGGATCTGCGCGACGTCGCCGGCGCTGGCAAGGTCGCCGCACTCCTCCGGCACGCCGGTCGTCGAGGTGGGCGACGCGGTCGGGTCCTCCGCGGCCTCGGTGCCGTCGCCCTCCGTCGGCTCCCCCGACGTGGGCACGACCGGCACCTCGGGCTCGTCGCCGTTCGAGCAGCCGGCCAGCACGAGGAGCAGCGGCAGGATCAGCGCCGCGGCTCGGCAGCGGTCTCTGCTCGTCACGTGCACACGGTAACGCCCGGCACCGCCGCACGGGCGACGGACATGCGGCGAGCCCCGCCCCCACTCCGGGGACGGGGCTCGCCGCGGGCTGTCCCTAAGGCGCGGTGACGGTGACGGTGACCGGCACCCGCACCTCCGCCGCCCCCGGGTCGTCGGTCCGCACCAGCACGGTGGCGTGGTGCGTGCCGGGTTCCAGGGCGCTCGCGTCGACGGTCAGCTCGACCGACGCCGTGCTGTCCGGCTCGACGCTCACGCCGGACTCCGCCGCGGACAGCCACGGCACGTCCGCGACGACCGTGTCGCAGCGCTCGCCCTCGACCGGCCGGAAGTACACCCCGCGGTTGGTGACGACCTGCGAGCCGTTCCAGATACTGCCGCCGACCGCCCAGATCTCCCCGCCGGTCAGCGACTCCGTGCAGCCCGCGCCGAGCCCCGCCCCGCGCTGCGGCAACGACTGGAGCGGCTGCCAGGCGCCGTCCGGCCAGCTCGCGAGCGGCAGCCGTTCGGCGGCATCGGAGTACCGGGCGGTGTCGCCCGGAATGCCGCCGCCGAGCGCGTAGATCGCCGTGTCGGTCGCGACCAGCCCGAGGTTGTACCGAGCCTGCCCGAGGTCGGGTCCGCGCTCCCACTCGCCGGTCATCATGTCGAGCCGCAGCGATGCCGACCCGGCCGCGGCCGGGGACCCGCCGACCACGTAGAGATGGTGGCCCTGCTGGGCGAACCCGGCCTGCTGCACGGCGTGCGGCATCGGCTCGAGCTGCTCCCAGGTGTTCGTGGCGGTGTCATAGACCTGGACCGCGTCGGTGGCCCGGTAGCCCTCGCCGTAACCGCCCGCGAGGTAGATCCGGCCGTCCCAGATTCCCACCGCCGCGTTGTTGACCCGCACCGGCAGGCCCGCCGCCGACCGCCGCTGGCCGGTGTTCAGGTCGTAGACCTCGTGCTGGAACCCCGGGCCGAAGTAGTTGCCGCCGCCGAGGAGGTGGACCTCGTCCACGTCACAGACCGCCACCGTGCCTCCCGCCGGTCCGGACGGGAACCGCGGCTGCTCGTCCCACCCGCTCGTGGCCGGGTCGAACACGAACCCGCGGACGTAGTCCAGCGCGACCAGCCGGTCCGCGCGGCCGTCGCAGCCGACCATGCGGATGCCGGTGTGCTGGCCGGTGTCCGGGTAGTCGACCGCCATGCGGTACCACTGCGGCGGCAGGGCCAGCTCCGTCGCGGCCGCGCTGACGGCGGGGGTCGAGCTCACGCCGGGCGCGGCGTCCGTGCCCGCCGGCCGGGCCCGCAGCTGTGCGGGCGTCTCGAGGACCTCCGCCGCGAAGCCGGTGGCCCCGGTGTTGCCCAGCGTGACCGGCACGGTGACGCTGTCGCCCGCGGCCACGGTCGCGGCCAGCTCGCCGGGCTCGACCGACGCGCACGCCACCGACTGGACCGGGTCGAGCTCTACGGACGTGACGTCGCCCGGCCGCGGCCGCAGTCCGCTCGCCGCGTCCGGCTGGTGGCCCGGGGCGGTGGCGGTCACCGTCGCCCTGCCCTCGTTCGGCAGCACCCACACCCGGGCGAGCCCGTCGGCGTCGGCCGTCGCCGTGCGGGTGTGCGACCGGGTCTCGACGGTGACGCGGGCGCCGGTCAGCGCCTGCCCCTCGGTGCCGCACCGGCCGATCGCGTCGACGTCGACGGCGAGCTCCGCGGCCCGCCGCGACGCGGTGACGTCCAGCGTCACCGGTACCGGCGCGACCGTGCCAGGAGTGTTCTCGACGACGGCGATGGAGCCCAGCTCGGTGCCCGGCCCGGCCAGCGGGGTACCGTCCAGCCGCACCGGCACAGTCACCGTCTCCCCCACAGCGAGGTCGACCTCCGTGCGGTCCAGCGTCATCCAGGGCAGGTCGCCGGTGCCGCAGGAGTCGAGCCCGGGCAGCGCCTCGCCGGACGGGTCCGTCCGCCAGCCGCGCTCGGCCGACCGCCCGCCGAACCGGAAGAGACCGCAGGCCGCGGCCGACCCGTAGGACGTCCGCGGGGCGGGCGGGAGCGACGACCACGTGTTCGTGCCCGGGTCGTAGGCGTACCCCTCATTGGTGCCGTAGTTGACCCCGTCGATCTGGATGATGCCGCCGCTGACCAGAAGGTTTCCGTTCGCGACGGTGCCCGCGGCGTCCGTCGTGGCGACCGGCATCGCGGCCACCTCGGTCCACCGGTCCGCGTCCGGGTCGTACCGGAACGTCTGGCTGGTCGGCGCGCCGGCCGTCCCGCCGGCGCAGTAGATGGCGCCGTCGATCGCGCCGCACACCGGCATGCTGATCCGTGCGGTCGGGTACGGAGCCACCTCCGTCCAGGTATCGGCGCCGGGGTCGTAGCGGAACACCGTGTTGTCGCAGCTCGGGCTGAGGTCACAGCCGCCGATCTGGTAGAACTGCCCGTCCAGCGCGACGCCGGCGCCGAACGCCCGCAGCCGCGGCGGGCCGTCGCGCAGCTCCCACCGGTCGGTGGCCGGGTCGTAGATCTCCAGCCCCGGCGCCATCTCGTTGTCGTGCGTCAGCTCGCCGTCGGTCGTGGCGCCGTCGACCACCCACCAGTCGAGGCCGCCCGCGGCGAAGATCCGTCCGTCCATCGCCGCCACCGCCGGGGCGCCCCGGCCGTAGGTCATCGGCCGCTTGCGGGTCCAGGTGTCCGTGGCCGGGTCGTAGGCGAGCAGGTAGTTGACCTCGAAGTAGTTGCCGGCGCCCGTGTAGATCTCCTGCATGCCGCCGACGCTGTAGACGACGCCGTCGATCGCCGCCGCCCCGAGGTAGTCGAGCCCGCGCTGATCGCTCCCGCCGAGGGTGAAGAACGGGGCGATGGGCTCCCAGCCGGACGAGGGGGTGACGGCGGCCGTGCCACCGCTCGACGCGGGGTCGGGCATCAGGCGGCCGGTCGGCGACGGGGTCAGCTCCACCGGCACGCGGGTGACGTCGGGCGTGTCCTCCGACGAGTCCAGCCGGGCCCGCTCGGTCAGCGTGACCGTGGTGGCGAGCGTGCCGGAGTTGGTCAGCGTGAGCGACCCCTCCGCCGACTCGCCGAACGGCGTCGTGGCGTCCAGGCCGTCGGCGGCCACCTCGATCTTCGCCGCGTCGAGGTCGACGTCGGCCCGCACGACCCCGCCGTCGACGACGTCCACCGGCACCGTCGCCGTCGGGTAGCCCGCGATCGTCACGGTGAGCTGCTGCGCGCCCGGCGGCGCGACCAGCCGGAAGAACCCGTCGTCCAGCGCATCGTCGCCGGGGGTCGGCCGGCTGTCGGTGTACTCCCAGGGCCCGCCGTCGCCGGCCACGACCTCCGCGCCGTCGATCGCGGCGCCGTCGGCCGCGGACCGCACGTGCCCCACGACCAGCCCGTACGGCGGTGGCGGCTGGCAGCCGTACGGGTCATAGCCGACCGCCTGACACCCGCCGTCGAGTGTCAGGTCGACCGGCTCGGCGCCGGCCTCGGACGTGACCTGCCGCTCCACCGGCGCGTAGCCGTACAGCTCCGACGACACCAGCAGCGTCTCGTCGCCCTCCGGCAGCCGCAGCTCGAACCGGCCGGTGACCGGATCGGTGTTGACGCGCGTCTCGGGCAGGCCGGCCACCTCCAGCTGTGCGTAGAGCGGCCAGCCGTGCACGCCGCCGTCGCGCACCGTCCCGGTCACCGTGTGCACCGGCAGCGGCGCCAGCGCGACGTCGGCGGTCACCTCGCCGCCGGCCGGCACTGTCATCGCCCGGGTGACGTCGCCGTAGCCGTACGCGGTCGCGGTCAGCGTCACGTCACCGGCGTCGACCAGCATCGAGTACCGGCCCTCGTCGTCGGTCTGCGTGCTCCGCTCGCCGACCGCGAGCGTGGCCCCCGGCAGCGGGTCGCCGGACGCCTCGTCGGTGACGACGCCGCGGACGCGGCCGGCGTCGCCCAGGGGCGCGCCGAGGACGGCGGCGAGGGCGTCCAGCTTGCCCTCGCCCCACACGTTGTTGTCGTCGGCGTCGCCGCCGCAGGTCGTGTCCTCGACGTCGCGGGCGGTGTCCTCGAGCAGGCGCGCGGTGTCGTCGACGTTGCCGCGCAGCGCCTCGGACGCCGACCACACCAGCGCGATGGCGCCCGCGACGTGCGGCGCCGCCATCGACGTGCCGTCGGCGGTCGCGTACGTCCCGCCGGGCACCGAGGAGCGCACCGCGACGCCGGGTGCCGAGACGTCCGGCTTGATCCCGCCGTCGAGCGGGCTCGGGCCGCGGCTGGAGAACGACGCGATGACCCCGTCCCGGTCGTAGGCGCCGACGCCCAGGGTGTTCCCGAAGCTGCCCGGCGCGCCCACCGTCTCGCAGGCCGGGCCGTCGTTCCCGTTGGAGAACACCGGGAAGATCCCGGCCGCGCGCCAGGCGTCGACCACGGGGCGGAAGAAGGTGTCGGTGCCGCCGCCGCTCCACGAGTTGTTCACGATGTGCGGCCGGAGCGCGGGGTCGGCGTTCTCGCCGGCCAGGTCGGTCGGGGCGAGCAGCCACTGGCCCGACGCGAGCAGGTCGGCCTCCGAGCAGAAGTCGGACGCGCAGCCCTTGGCGCTGATCCACGTCGCGCCCGGCGCCACCCCGATCTGGTTGCCGCTGCCGGTGCCGACCATGGTGCCCATGGTGTGGGTGCCGTGGCCGGTGTTGTCGCAGGGCGTCGCCGCACCGCACACACCGGTCGGGTCGAAGAAGTTGTGGTCGTGGCTGACCGAGCCGTCCGGTGCACGGCCGCGGTAGGCGGCCGCCAGCGCCGGGTGGTCGAACTGCACGCCGGAGTCGATGGACCCGATCACGACGCCCTCGCCGCGCACGCCCGCCTGCGACCACACCTGGTCCGCGCCGATGTCGGCCACGCCCCACTCCACCGCGGCGACGGCGGCGGCCGCCGCCTCGGGCTCGAGCTCGGGCAGCGGCACGGTCTCCAGCGCCGTGACGGCGGCGACCTCGGGCCGGTCCGTCACGGCCGCGAGCGCTTCGTCACCGCCGTCGTGCACGACGATCGAGTTGCTGATCCAGTACGACGTGAACGTCGCGCCCTGGCCGGTCAGGGCCTCGACGACCTCCGCCTGGGTGTCCTCGGCCGTGCTCTGCAGGGCGTCCACCACGAACGCGCCGCGCTCGGCCCAGTCGTCGATCGACTCCGCCTCGCGGAGGTCGGCCTGCTCCTCGAACTCGACGACGAAGTCCGCGGTGTGGCCGGACGCGATCGTCGAGCGCACCTCCGCGGCAACGTCCGGCTCGGGTGGGACCTCGGCGGCCTGTGGCGCCGTCCAGGACACCAGGGATGTCAGCAGCGCGACGGCTGGCACCGCCGCGACGAACCGTAGCCTCATCGGAGGACCTCCAGGTCAGGGGGGTTACCCGGCGACGAGACTCACAACGGCACCCAGTCGTCGGGGTCGGCGGGTCCCGCCGGCTCCTCGTCGGGCTGCGCCTCGTCGTCGTCCGGCACCTCATCGGCCGGTTCCGGCGGCGGGGTCGTCTCGTCCATGGGCCACACCCTGCCGACGCGCGCCCGGTGATAGCTATGGCAGAACGCCGTACTCTTTGCCCAGCAGCCGTACCAGGTCGGTGCGCGAACGCACCCGCAGCTTGCGCTTGATCGCCGCCATGTGTTTGTCGACGGTGAACGCGGAGACGAACAGCGCGGCGGCGATCTCCTTGTTCGTCCGCCCGCTCGCGGCCAGTTCCGCCACCTGCCGCTCCCGCGGGGAGAGCTCCGTTCCGTAGCCGCGACGGCCGCCGCGGTGGCGGGCGGGCAGCGCCACGTCGTGCCGTCGGGCCAGGCCGGCCGCGCGGTCGGCGTCGCCCGCCGCGCCGAGCCGCTGGTACGCCGCGGCGGCCTCGCGCAGCAGCGGCCCGCCACGGTGGACGTCACCGGCGGCGAGCCGGGCAGCGGCGGCGGCCTCGCGAGCCCGGGCCGCCTCGTACGGCGCGGGCAGCGTGTCGTACTGCTCGGCGGCCGCGACGAGGTCGTCCGCGCTGCCGGCCAGCAGGCCGCGGGCGTGGGCCAGCGCGGGATCGGCCAGCGGGGCGTCCAGCTCGCGCAGTTCCGCGGCGGCCCGATCGGCGAACCGCTCCGCCTCGGCACGCAGGTCCGCGGCGAGCAGCGTCTCGACGGCGACGGGCACGGCCCAGCCGGCCGGCGCCCACAATCCCTTGGCGTCCAGCACGCCGAGCAGGGTGCGGATGCGGGTCAGCGCCGCGGGTACGTCGCCGCGGGCCAGCCCGGCCCGGGCCCACGCGGTGGCGGCCAACGGCACGATCTCGTAGGCGCCGATCTCGACGGCCAGCTCGGTGACCCGCCGCAGCAGCGCCTCTCCCCCGTCGACGTCGCCGCCCGCGACGGCCAGGGCGCCGGCCACCAGCTCGAGGTCGAGCCGGCTGGTCGCGTAGTCGGCGACGTCGGCCAGCGCCGCGTCGACCTCGCCGGCCAGACCGTCCCACCGCCCGGCGCCGTAGCTCAGGACCGCCAGCCCACCGCGCAGCATGACCTCCAGCCGGCGGTTCTGCTGGGCGGCCTCGCTGCGCAGACCCGCGGCGAGCATGCGGTCCGCGGTCGTGAGGTGGCCGAGGTAGCTCGCGGCGACGCCGAGCGAGCAGTAGGCGCTGGCCTCCCGTCGCTGCCGCGGCCGGCCGCCGGTCAGCGCCTCGACCCGCTCGGCGACGGCGCGCCAGGATCGGTCGCCGCCCTCCATCAGGCTGGCGCCGGCCTTGCCCAGCACGAAGATCTTCAGGAGCCGGTCGTCGACCCCCTCGACCAGCTCGACCGCCCGCGTCATCCAGTACACCGACTCCGACGTCGGGACGTCCGACGGGATGGTGACGCCCAGCCCCACCATCGCCCAGGTCCGCAGGTCCGGACGGTGCTCCAGCTCGGGCAGTGCGTCGGGGAAGAGCTGTCGCTGGCCGGCCGGATCCTCGCCGGCCTGGCCGAGGATGACGGCGAGCAGGAACCGCAGCTCGCCCCGTGCCGTCCCGGGGACGTCCAGGTCGAGCACCGCGCGCAGCGGCTCGATCACGTCGCGGGCGTGCAGAGTGTCCAGCGCGGCCCAGCCCAGGTCGACGGCGACGGCGGCCCGCCGCGACGGCGGCAGGTCGGCCTGGCGTAGCACGTCGGCCAGCAGCCGGACCGCCTCGTCCTCGTCGCCCAGCCGGGCGGCCTGAGCGGCCGCCCGCACGGCGGCGTCGGCCCACTCGGTGAACCGGCCGGCGCTGCGCAGGTGGTGGGCGACCTGACCCAGCGGGACCGGCGACTGCTCGCCCAGCGCGTCGGCCGCCCGGCTGTGCAGCGCGATGCGGCGGGCGGCGTTGAGGTCGTCGTACACCGCCTGCGCGGCCAGCGCGTGCCGGAACCCGAACCGTCCGTCCGTCTCGGCCAGCACGCCGTGGGCGACGGCCTGGGCCAGCGCATCGAGCAGGCGGTCGCCGCTGCCGTCGTCGCCGCCGTCGCCCGGCGCGGTCATCGCGGCGAGGACGGCCGGGACAGCGGGGGTGCGCAGCACCGCGACGGCGTCGACCAGGCGCCGTGCCCCGGCCGGCAGCCGGTCCACCCGCTCGACGGTGGAGTCGCGGATGCTGCGCGGGACCTCCAGCCGGGCCAGCGTCCGGCGCGCCCACCGATCGCCCCGGTGCATCACCTCGCCGCGCTCGCGGAACAGCGCGAGCACCTCCTCGACGGCGAACGGGAGGCCGGACGTGCCCTCCCACAGGTAGCGGGTGAACTCCTCCGACACCTGGTCGGCGTCGAGGATGGCGCCGGCCAGCAGGCCGGTCCGGGCCTCGTCCAGCGGGGCGAGCACGACGTGCGCCCGCGCCGTGCCGGCCGGTGGCTTCGCCGTCAACGCCCGCACGCCGGCGTCGGCGTCCTCGCCGCGGTAGGTCAGCACCAGCGTCAGGTCCGCCGGCATATCGGCCAGCAGATAGGCGACGAAGTCGGCCGTCTGCTCGTCCACCCAGTGCAGGTCCTCGAGCACCAGCACCGCGGGCGAGACCGCGGTCAGCAGCGCGGCCAGGCCGCGGAACACCAGGTGCCGCTGCGCGACCCGGTCGTCCAGCGGCTCCGGCGCCGGCGGCAGCCACGCGGCGAGCTCCGGCAGCAGCGGGCGGAGGGCTCCGGCCACGGTGCTCACCGGGCGTCCGCGCAGTTCCTCGCCCACACCCCGCAGCGCCTCGAGCACCGGACCGAGCGGGAACGACTCCCGAATGGGGTGACAACGGCCGACCATGATCCACCGGCCGGCGGTCCCGGGGCCGGCCAGCCACTCCGTCACCAGCCGGGTCTTGCCGACCCCGGCCTCGCCCTCGATCGACACGACCGCCGGCGGCGCCGACCCGGCGGCGGCGAGCTGCGACAACTCCCTCGACCGGCCGACCATGGCCGGCGCGACGACCCGTCCGCGCCCGTCGTCCACCGTGCTCTCACCCACGCGACCGCCTCCGGGGAATGGACGACGAGCCCCCATGCTCAACCGGCCTGACTACGTGTCTCGACAGTAGTGACAACGTATACGGCGGCGCCGCGTGCGCACCAGCCGTCGCGGCCGGATCGACCCTGGACGCGCCGAAGCCCCGGCCCGCACACCACTTGGGTGCGCGGGGCCGGGGCTTCGGTCAGGTGCTGACCGGCTGGATCAGTTGCCGGTGAGCTTCTCGCGAAGCGCCTGGAGCGCTTCGTCGGACGCCAGCGTGCCGGCGCCCTCTTCGTCCTCGCTCGCGCCGCCGGAGGAGTAGGTGGACGGGCTGTCGGCCTTCGCCTCGGCGTCGGCCTCCTGCGCGCTCTCGATCTGGGACTTGTGCGCTTCCCAGCGAGCGTGGGCCTCGGCGTACTGCCGCTCCCACTCCTCACGCTGCTTCTCGTAGCCCTCGAGCCAGTCGTTGGTCTCGGGGTCGAAGCCCTCGGGGTACTTGTAGTTCCCCTCGGCGTCGTAGTCGGCGGCCATGCCGTACAGCGTCGGGTCGAAGTGCTCGCTGACGTGCGCGGCGGTGTCGCCCTCGTTGGCCTGCTTCAGCGACAGCGAGATGCGTCGACGCTCGAGGTCGATGTCGATGACCTTGACCATGACGTCCTTGCCGACGGTGACGACCTGCTCGGGCACCTCGACGTGGCGCTCGGCCAGCTCGGAGATGTGCACGAGGCCCTCGATGCCGTCCTCGACGCGAACGAACGCGCCGAACGGGACGAGCTTGGTGACCTTGCCGGGCACGATCTGGCCGATCTGGTGGATCCGGGCGAACTGCTGCCACGGGTCCTCGAGGGTGGCCTTGAGCGACAGGGACACGCGCTCGCGGTCCATGTCGACGTCGAGCACCTCGACGGTGACCTCCTGGCCGACCTCGACCACCTCGGAGGGGTGGTCGATGTGCTTCCAGGAGAGCTCCGAGACGTGCACCAGGCCGTCGACGCCGCCGAGATCGACGAACGCGCCGAAGTTGACGATCGAGGAGACCACGCCGGAGCGGATCTGCCCCTTCTGCAGCGTCTGCAGGAAGGTCGACCGGACCTCGGACTGGGTCTGCTCGAGCCACGCCCGGCGGGACAGGACCACGTTGTTACGGTTCTTGTCCAGCTCGATGATCTTGGCCTCGATCTCCTTGCCGACGTACGGCTGGAGGTCGCGGACCCGGCGCATCTCGACCAGCGATGCCGGCAGGAAGCCACGGAGACCGATGTCGAGGATGAGTCCGCCCTTGACAACCTCGATGACGGTGCCCGAAACGACGCCGTCGGCCTCTTTGATCTCCTCGATCTTGCCCCAGGCGCGCTCGTACTGAGCGCGCTTCTTGGACAGGATCAGGCGGCCTTCCTTGTCCTCCTTCTGAAGGACGAGGGCCTCGACGTCGTCCCCGACGGTCACGACCTCAGACGGGTCGACATCGTGCTTGATGGACAGCTCACGCGAGGGGATGACGCCCTCGGTCTTGTAGCCGATGTCGAGCAGGACTTCGTCCCGGTCGACCTTGACGACGGTACCGGAGACGATATCGCCGTCATTGAAGTACTTGATGGTCTCGTCGATCGCGGCGAGGAAGTCTTCCTCGGACCCGATGTCGTTGACCGCGACCTGCGTGGTCGTCCTGGGGGCCGTCGAGGTAGGCGCCTCGGCCTCGATGCTGCTCGTCATGTGGAAGGGGACTCCGGACAAGGTTCGGTGGTAGCTTGCGCGCCAGGACCCTTGGATCGCTGTGCCATCACCGACCAGGTTCTGGATCCCCTGTGCCGCCAACCGACAATAACGAGCGCGAGCCTGCTCCGTCCGAGGTTCACACAGGCCCACAGCGCAGACACAGATTACCTGCCCGCGACGACCAGGGTCAATCGGCGCAAGGTCGCGAGTTGATCACGGCAGCGGATTCAGCTATGGGCTCACTGGAGGGCAGGCCCCCGTTCGTCGGTTCGGGTCAGAATACTCCCCTCCGGCCCGGTCGGCGGAGGTCGGTATCGCTGCAGGCGGGGACGGGTTTGCCGGCGGCGGGCAGCGCCGGTGACCGTCGCGCCGTGGCGCGGTCAGTAGCGGTGCAGGCTGCCCGCGGACTGGCCGTCCTCGTCGAACTCGTCGAACAGCCCGTCGTCGTCGCGGGCGCGGCGGCGGCCCTTGGCGGGCGCCTGGGCCTTGGACGCCGCGTCGGCGTCGGGCGTGGACTCGGGCCGGGACGCCGGGCTCGCGGGCTGTGGTTCGGGCGCCGTAGAGGCCTGCCCGGCGGGCGCCCGGTCGGGGGCGGACGGCTGCGCGGCGGGCTGCGCCCCGCCGGCGAGGTCGGGGTGCTCCTGGGCGAACCGGTCCAGCTCGGCGCGGGCCTGGTCGAGGCGGGCGAGGTCGGTGCGGGCGCGGTCCAGCTCGGCGGACTCGTGACCGCCTGACGGCTGTGCTGCGGGTGCGGGTGCGGGGTCGTCCAGCGAGTGGCCGGGATCGGTGTAGGCGCCCGACGGCTGCGCCGACGGCGACCGGTCGTCCAGCGAGTGGTCGAAGTCGGTGTGAGCACCCGCCGGGTCGGCGGCCGGCAAGCGGTCGTCCGGCGAGGGGCCGGGGTCGGCGGGCTGCTCCGGAGCGAGCGGGCCGGTCAGCGACTCCCCGGCCGGCGACTCGCCGAGCAGCGACTGGGCCGACGGCGCCTGCGACTGCGCCCGGCCCACCGGCGGCCGGACGGCTCCCGGCTGCGGGCGGCGGCGTGGCAACGGCCGCTCCCCCGGCGTCGGGCCGGCCGGCGGGGTCTGGCCGGCCTGATCGGCAGACGCGGCGGGATCGGCCCCGACGGCGTGATCGGCCGACGTGGTGGGGTCGGTCTGGTTCGCCCAGGCGGACGGGTCCGCCGCCGCGATGCGGTCGGCGCGGGTGACGTGGCCGCCCCGCGCGGCGAGGTCGGCCTGGCTCGCCCATGGGGACGGTGCGGCCTGGGCGGACTCCGCCGCCGGTTCACGGAGAGCCGCCGACTCGCCCGTCGCGGACTGGTCGGGCGCGGCGAAGTGGCCGGTCGTGGCACTGGGTGCGGTCTCGACGTGCAGCCGCGGCTCCTCGGCGTACGTCGCCGCCTCGGCCGGCGGGTCGTCATAGCGCGACGGCTCCTCGGCCCGGCCGTCGCCGTAGCGGACGCTGTCGGCTCGGCCGCCGCCGTGCTGGGCGTCCTGGTACGGGGCGGACTCGTACCGGGGCTCGTCGTAGCGCGCGACGCGCGGCGGCTGGTAGCCGACCGGCTCCTGGACCCGGGTCTGGCCGGCCAGGGCGGCATCGGCGGACGCGGCGCTGCGGGTCCGCGGCCGCACCGGCGCCCGCTCCTCCACCGGCCGCGCGCCGGCACCGTCGTCGTCGGGAAGCGGCGCCCGCCGTTTGCCGGGATAGTTGCCCCGGCGAGCCAGCAACAGCCCGACGATCACGAAGAGCAGGCCACCGGCCGCCGCGGCGATCGGGACGGTGTCGCGGACGAGGGCGAGGCGGTCGGCGCTCGAGGCGAACTCGTCGACGTTGGCGGCGACCTGGTCGTCGGTGTAGGCGAGCGTGCCCTGGACGATCGTCGGGCCGCGGGTGCCCTCGAAGTCGAGGTAGGAGTCCTGCACCTCCTGGCCCTTGATGATCGCGCCGGTGTGCGGCTCGACCCAGATGGTGCGGGTGTTGCTGTAGATGCGGTCGGCGACGATCGACCCGGCCGCGCCGAACAGGGCGCCGGGGATCTCCAGCGCCGACACCGGCGTCGGCTCGACGACCTGCTCGAAGACGTAGACCGGGAGGCCCTCGAGCGTCGTCTCGCTCTGGAACTCCATGGGCCGGGTGTCCTGGATGGTGGAGTCCCAGAACGGGTACGACCGCTGCTCGGTACCGAACGGCAGCTTGAAGTAGTAGCCCTCGTGCTCGACGTCGTCGCGGTCGGCGGGCTCGCCGGTGGGCGTGTAGTACTGGTCGTAGCCGTCGACGGCCTCGGCGGTGTGCCGGTCGAACGCGACCCGCTCCTCGTAGTACGAGAGGACGTTCTCCTCGGGCGTAGCGCCCGCGCCGAGCTCGTCGAACGTCGTGACGCTGGTGTCCCACACGGCGGTGTCGCCGGTGCTGTCGCCCTGGTCCGGAATGATGCGGCGCACGTTGCGGATGTCGGTGACGCGCTCGACCTCGCCCTCCTGACGCACGACGGCGCCGAGGTCGAGGACGGTGACGTCAGTACCCGTGGACACCCGCTCCGCGACGTCGTTGGAGACGACCGCCAGCCGCGGATAGGCGTACCAGCGAGACAGCGGCGCGAGCACCAACATCAACACGCCCAGTCCCACCAGGACCAGGCCGATACTGCGCCGCATGGACAAGCCTCTCCTCGGATCGGGGTCTCCGCGCGGCCCGCGTGAGACCACCGCCGGGCGCGGCCCCGGGGCGGCACAGGGGCTCTTCGTGAACCTACCCTCCGATCCGAGCCCGTGCATGCCACTCCGCAACATCGCACCCGATCAGGGCCCTCCTCGTCCACAACCCGCCGGCGGAAAGCCTGCTGTCCACAGATTGGTGATCGGGCCTGGCGACGGCCGCCCGGCCCGCTGAAAGTGGTCGCATGACCGCTCGGTTGCGCACCCTCCCACCCGACGTGGCGGAGCTGCTCGTCCGCCGCCACGGCGTGGTCGACCTCGCGACCGCGGCGCGGGCAGGCGTGGAGGAGGGCCGGCTGCGCCGCTTGGCCGCCGCCGAGCTGTTGGTCCGGCTCGCCCCCGGCTGCTACGCCTCGGCCGCAGTACTGTCCGCGGCGTCGTCCTGGGAACGTCATCGGCTCAGGTCGCGAGCGTTCGCCCTCTTCAGCGACGGTTCCACCGTCCTGACCGGATGGTCCGCGGCGGTGATGTGGCACCTGCCGACGGTCGGGCCGCCACCGGCGCGGGTGACGGCGATCCGGCCGCATGGCGCCGGCAGCGTCCGGCACGGCCGCTACGCCGACGTCCGGATCGTCACGGTCCCGCCCGGCCAGCTGCGGCGAGCTCAGGACATCGACCTCGTGAGTCCGGCCTGGGCCGTGCTCGACGCCGCGCGGTCGGGGGCGATCGTGCCCGCCCTCGTCGCGGACGACGCCGCGACCGCGTCGGGTGATGACCTGGCGGCGACGGTGCTCGCCATGGCCCGGTGGCCGGGGGTCGGGCGCGCGCGATGGGTCGCCGAGCACGCCGACCCGCTGGCGGAGTCGCCCCTGGAGACGCTCGGGCGGTTCACGTGCCTGCAGTTCGACCTGCCGCTTCCGGTCGCCAACGCGTGGGTCGGGGCGGTCGGGCCGGAGTATCGCGTCGACGGGCTGTGGCCACACCACGGCGTCGCGTTCGAAGCCGACGGCGCACTGAAGTACGACAACCGGCCCGACGCGTCGCTGATCGTCGCCCGGCAGGGCGAACGCGAGTGGCGGCTCCGGCGTCTCGGCCTGGACGTCGTCCGGTTCGGCTGGGACGTCGCATGGCGGAACCGGGACGAGCTGGCCGCCCGGTTCGCCGCCGTCCTGCGCGACAACGCCGGCCGGGATCGGCCGGTGCGCTGGTGGAAGCACCTGCCCGGGATCGGCGCCGTCGAGCCCCAACCGGCCGACTGGCCGTCGCGGCAACCGAGCGGGGTGGTCCTGCCCGCCGGCTGGAACCGCTGACACCCGCTCAACCGGTGGATGCTCGATTTTCCGGCGCGTGGGAGGTCGAACGGCCGGTCACTCGCCGGAAATTCGGGTATCCACCGGATCCGCGGACATCGCGCGGCGACGGCGTGACCCGGCGGGCACGGGGCCGGTCGCCGTCGGGTCGAGCATGGCGTCGATCCGCACGTACTCGTCGTCCTCGGGCGCAGTGCCGGGACGCTGCCAGGCGACCGAGCCGATGACGGCGAGCGCGATGGCGATCAGCACGAGCCCCTGCGCGACAGCCGAGTGGGCGCCCGGGTCAGGCCCCGGCCACGGGTTCAGCGCGACGACGATGCCGGCCAGCAGGACGGCGCCGGCGGCCAGCGCGGGCGCCAACCGGGTCAGCCACGGACGCCCGGGACCGGCGAGGAGGACGACGGCGCCGACGGCGGCAGCGGCGAGGCCGGCCGCCCCGCCGAGCAGCGTCAGCACCACCGCGCCGAGCAGGATGACCGGCGCCGCCCGCTGCCGGCGGTGCCGGGCCAGCGGCCGGGCCGTGACCGGTGGCCGCAACGGCTGGACCTCGTCCGACCCGAGCGGCACCGTCCGCCGCGCACGCCGTCCACCGGCGGCGACGGTCTCGCGCGGCACGCGCTGCGCGGGCACCGGCGACGGCGCCGCCGGCACCTTCGTCCCGCGCCAGGCCAGCACGCCGACCACCAGCACGGCGCCGAGGCCAGCCAGCAACGCCCACCGATACGGCTGGTCCGGCCCGTACGTCAGCCGCACGACGCCGGCCTGGCCCACCGGCAGCACGAAGCCCTGCGCCCAGCCGTCCAGCCGCACCGGCTCGAGCGTCTGCCCGTTCAGCGTCGCCGACCACCCGGTGTTGAGGTTCTCCGTGACGGTGAGGACGGCTGGCTCGTCGCGGGCGGGGACGACGACCTCGCGGGAAGCCGCGCCCCACGTCTGCACGGTGACGTCCAGCGACGGCGGCGGCTCCGGGGCCTCGTCGACCGGCCGCAGGGCCACCGACTCCGGCCGCACGGCGCCGGTGGACCGGACGACGACGTCGTGCGCGCCCTCGTCCAGCGGCACCGGACGAGCGCCGTCGCCGCACGGCAGGACGTCCAGCCGCCGCCCGCGCAGCAGGTCGCCGACGGTCGTCTCGATCCGCGTCGTCACGACCGACCCGTCGATCGTCAGCGGCGGCCCGTCGCCACAGGCGATCGTCACCTCGCGCGACTCGTCGACCGGCAGCCGCAGGTCGTCCGCACCCAGCACCTCGACCTCGGACACCCCGGCCGGCAGCACCGAGCGCAGCCCGAACGACGGGTCGCGGTCCTCGACCTCGGCGACCTCGACGATCTCGATGGTCAGCTCGTCGGTGCGTACCGGCTCCGGGAACGTGACGGTGCCGTCGTCGGCGACGCCGGCCTGGAACCGCGCGTCGCCGGCCCGCACCTCGACCATGCTCGGCCGCGACGCCGACAGCCACGGCTGCACCTCCAGCCGCAGTCCTTCGACGGTCCGCCGCGGCCCCCAGCTCAGCGTCAGCGCCGGCGCCTCGTCGTCGGGCGCGGCCACCCAGCCGGTGCCGGGGTCGTGGTCGACGGCCGCCTGCGGGCGCCCGAGCGGGTCGGTCACGGCGCGCGAGCTGGCCGTCGCGACGATCGCGTCCGGGTCCGGCGCGATCAGCTCCTCCAGCGACCGGCCGGGCCGAGGCCGCGCCGTCAGCTCCGCCTCGTACTCCGCCGCGGCCGCCAGTTCGGCGCTGCGCCGCAGGTCGCGGTTCTCCTCGCCAGGACGGGCCAGCTGCCGGGCGCACCGTGCGACCCGGGTGTCGCCCGACGTCGTCGCGACGCACTCGCCGCGGCGGCCGTCGGCGACGGCGAAGACCAGCGTGGCCGGCGCGGGCTCGCCGGAGCCGGATCCGCCGAGGTCGGCCGGCGTCACGGGCGGCACCTCGAGCGTGCGGGTCACGGTCAGGTCGGGGACGGCCAGCTCGCGGATCCCGACGCCGCTGACGGTCCCCTCGCCGACGCCGACGACGGTCACCCGCAAGGTGGTCGTCTCGCCGGACGGGACGGCGAGCACCTGCGCGCCGCCGTCGGGTTGCAGGTCGCTCTCCAGGATGCCGGTGTCGGTCTGGACGGCGACGCGCTGCAGCGGCGCGCTGACCGGCCCGCCCACCAGCGGCGTCAGCTCGACCGACGAGACCCGGCGCGGCTCGTCGAAGGTCAGCTCCAGCCACTGCCCGACGGCGCTGCCGTACTCCCCCGACACCCAGCTGGTCCCGAGGTCGCCGTCGACGGCGGCCCACGGCGAGTTCTCCGCGCCGCGCGCCATCGTCGCCCGCGGGTCCGAGCCTGACGACGACGCCGTCACCGACTCGACCCCGGAGACGACGGCGACGGTCTCGCGCGCGGGGTCGTCGACCGGCAGGAAGTCGCGCACCACCCGGCCCAGTCCCCCGCCCTCGCCGGCGGCCAGCACCTCGGTGGTGTTGTCGCGGCTGGCGCCGAACCAGACGGCCCGGCGGCGCAGCCCGTCGGTGACGACGGGGACCGGGTTCGGGTCGGCGATCCCGGCGCCGTCGCCGGCCACGAACGCCGCCCGCCCGTCCAGTAGCCCGGCGTCGCCCGCCGTCAGCAGCGACTCCGGGCCGCCGGACATCCGCACCGTGCCGTTCAGCGGGTATGCCTGGACGCGGTACTCCTCGACCTCGGGGTCGGCGATCGTGAAGACCTCGACGGCCGGGTAGTCGACGTCGAGCCGGGAGTCCGTCGCGGACGAGGGGTCGTCGACGGCGCCGACCTGCGGCCCGAACGTCGCGACCCGCTCCGCGCCGGGCAGGTCGGCGATGGCCTGGTGGACCAGCGCGGCGCGCGGCGCGTCGGTGCGGGACCGGTCGAGGTCGTTGCGGACGACGAGGTGGGTGACGCCCGCGCGGCGCAGCGTGTCGACGACGCCGGCGCCGCCCTCGCCGGCCGCGATGCGGGCCTCGACGGCGTCCAGCAGCCGGATGTTGCCCGCCGACGAGAGCGGGACGGAGTCGCGCACGGCCCACGGGGTGTCGCCCAGCGCCTGCAGCGGCTCGTCGCGCGGCGCCCCCCACGTGTACTCGGCGAACGCCGTGCCCGGCAGCAGCAGGGCCCGCCCGGTGCCGGCGTTGTCGTCCAGCCAGTCCGACGCCTCGTGCCAGTAGTCCGGGATCGCGTCGTACGAGCCCTCCTGCGGCAGCCGCCCGGCCAGCGCCGGCGTCGCCACCCCGGCGATCACCACCGCCGCGAGCCCGACGACGAGCACCCGGAAGCGGCGCACCGAGATGGCCGGCACCCGCAGCATCGCCAGCGCGTGCGCCAGCCCGAGCGCCAGCGGCAGCCGCAGCACGACGTCGAACTTGTGCACGTTGCGGAACGGCGCGAGCGGCCCGTCGAGCAGCTCGCGCACCGTCGCCGCCAGCGGTCCGGCGGCGGCGCCGACGTACCCGGCCGACACCAGCGCCAGCCCCAGCACGGCCGCCGTCAGGAAGACCCGTCGCCCCGGCATGTCCCGGCGGGCCAGCCCGCCCAGCCCGAGCGCCGCGATCAGCACCGTATGCAGGATCAGCACCGGCTCGCTGGCCAGCAGCCAGCCGGCCGGCCACTGCGGGCCGCCGGCCACCGACAGGTACGACAGCCAGTGGTCGTTGCCGCGCAGCACCTCGATTAGCGACGTGTGCTGGGTGGTGTTGCCGGCCGTCTCGATCCAGTCCAGGAACGGCGGGCTGTGCGACCCGAGCAGCAGCAGCGGCACCCACCACCACACCGTCACCGCGGCGCAGCAGCCCACCCACCACGCCGCGAACCGCCACCGGCCGGGCCAGTGCGGCGCCAGCAGCAGCCACAACCCGGCGGGGACGACGGCGGCCGCGGTCGCGGCCGCGTTGACGCCGCCCATGCACAGGACGGCCAGCGCGGACAGCGCCGCGTTGCGCACGACCGGTCCGCCGCGCCAGGCCCGGACCAGCGGGATCAGCGCCCACGGAGCCAGCGCCGTCGGCCACGCCTCGACCGACACCGCACCGAGCGACACCAGGATCCGCGGCGCCAGCGCGTACACCAGGCCGCCGAGCAGCCGGGTCCACGTCCGGCCGATGCCCATCTCGCCGGCCAGCCGCACCACGCCGAGGAACGCAGCGACCAGGATCAGCGACCACCACAGCCGCTGCACCATCCACGCGGGCAGCCCGGCGAGGTCGCCGGCGAGGTGCAGCGGACCCATCGGCCACAGGTAGCCGTAGGCCTGGTTCTGCAGCTGCCCGAACGCGGCGGCCGGCTCCCACAGGTGCAGCGCGCGCTCCAGGAACCCGCCCGGGTCGGCACTGAGGTCGAGCTTGGTGTCCGGGACGATCTGCCCGGGCGCCTGCCGGAACGTGAGGGCGACCAGGCCTAGGCAGCAGAGGGTTACGGACAGTGGCCACGCCGCCGGGCGACGGCGCGAAGCGCCACGGACGAATTGTAATCGCCACGCCGGCAGGCGGCGGCGTGGCGCTGCGCGGTGGAGGGTCATCGGCGGCGCAGCACCACCGCGAGGTTCCACGTCGCCAGCTCACGCAGGCCGGGCACCCGGACGACGCCGCGCGCCCACCACGGGTGGTAGCGCGGGAACGCGTCGAGCAGCTCGCCGTCCGGCGTGTGCCGCGCCCACAGCAGCGCGTCGGAGACGGAGACCGGGAACAGGCTGACGCCGTACCGGTTCTTCGGGTCGTGCCCGTGCCGCCGCGCGTACCGGCGGGCCGCGGACTCGCCGCCGAGGTAGTGCCACGGCGCGGTCTCGTGCCCGCCCCATGGCGAAAGCCAGACGGTGAACGAGAGGAACACGACGCCGCCGGGACGCGTCACCCGCAGCATCTCCTCGGCCATCGTCCACGGGTCGGGCACGTGCTCGAGGACGTTCGACGAGTAGCAGACGTCGGCGGCGCCGTCGCGGATGGGCAGCGCCATGCCGCTGCCCATGACGGTGCCGGGCTCGGGGCGGCCGCGGGCGGACAGCTCGCCGAGGTCGCTGTCGACGGCGACGTAGCGGGCGCCGGCCCGGCCGAACGCGGCGCGGAAATACCCCGGCCCGCCGCCGACGTCGAGGACCAGCGAGTCCCGCAAATCGGCATAATCGGACAATTGGCTGACGGAGTCAGCAGCGAGCACACCATAGAAATGGTCGGGGTCACGCTGCTCGGCGAGGAATGCCCGGAATAGCCGGACCGAACGGCTCAGTGTCGCACTGTTAGCCCTCGACCGCGGGGAATCATTCAGGAGCACGTCGGCACATTACGCCAATTACCGTGGCGCTTGCGTCGATTCGTCACGACTGGCGGAAGAACAGCCCGTCGTGGGCCGGAACGGGCACTCGGAACGGGTCCAGGGGCACGCCTTCGGTGGCCGCGGCGACTCGCCGGGCGGACCGGTCGGCCGACTCCTCGGCGACGGTGCGGCGCAGCAGCGCGTCCCACGAGCGCACCGTCTGGTCCCAGGTGAACGTGGCGGCGCGGGCGGCGGCCGCCCGGCCCAGCGCGGTGCGGCGGACGTCGTCGGCGAGCAGTTCCTCGGTGGCGGCGGTGAGGCCGTCGAGGTCGTCGGCGAGCAGGCCGGTGGCGCCGTCGACGATCGACTCGGCCAGGCCGCCGGCGCTGCGGTAGCCGATGGTGGGCACCTGGTGCTGCGCCGCCTCGACGACGGTGAGCCCCCAGCCCTCCTTCACCGACGGCGCCAGCATGAGCCAGCTGCGGGCCAGCTCCTCGTGCTTGGCCCGCTCGTCGACGAAGCCCAGGAAGTCGGTGATGTCGTCGACGCCCAACCGCTTCGCCTCGGCCGTCAGCCGGTCGGACCACCAGCCGTCGCCGATGACGCTCACCCGCAGGCCGGGCCGGCTCGCGCGGAGCCGGGCCGCGACCTGCAGGGCGTGTTCGACCCGCTTGTGCGGCACCAGGCGGCCGAGGACGCTGATGCGGGGCTGGTCGGCCCGCTGCGTCGTCGTCGCCGGTGCCGGCGCGGTGCCGTTGTGGACGACGTCCACTCGCTCGGGACCGACCCCGAGCTCGGCGAGCTCCGTCCGGGTGATGCCCGAGACGGTGACGTAACGGGAGCGCCGGTACACGCGGGGCGCGACCCGGGACTCCAGCCACCAGCCCAGCCGCGCGGTGGCGGGGCCGTAGACGACCCCCCACTGCTCACGGTGGACGTGGTGGACGAGGACGACCACGGGGCACCGGACGGCCAGGCGGCTCCAGAACGGAACGCCGTTCTGCACGTCGACGATGACGTCGGGCCGTCCGAGTGCCCCGCTGGCCAGCATCCGGATCGCGTGGGCGTAGACGGTGAACTTCCCGCCGCGCCGGACGATCCGGTAGCCGTCGCGCCGCTCCACCTTCGGCGCGCCCGGATGGGCCGCACAGAAGAACGTCACGTCGTGCCCGGCGGCGGCCAGGCCAGCGGCGACGTTCTCCACGTAGCGTTCCGAGCCGCCGCCCTCCGGGTGGGTGGTGTCGCGCCAATTGAGCAGCACGATCTTCAGAGGGCGTGGCTCGATCAGGGTCCCGGAAGGATCATGCAACACCGACGGGTGATGGGGGGCCGGAGGTCCCCCTGAGCCCTCGGTCCAGGCCTGAGCCGGACTAGAGGGAGTGAGTCGTCGTTGCATGATCCGACCGAATGTCACAGGGGTATGCACGGTGACGACGTGGTTCAGTTGTCGTCGTAGTTGATCAGCTCTTCGTGGCTGACGTCGTCGGCGTCGCTCGGCTGACTCACGTTCACGGCGGTGACGACGGTCAGACCGGCGAGCACCACTCCCACAATGGCGGCGACAACGCCTCCGAAATTGCCCATGAACTCTGGTACTCCTCGAGCGGTGCGGAAATCACGACACCTCGGAGCGTAACGACCTCCGCCGCCGCGAGAAGGCGTTCCGGGCAACATCAGCCGATGCGCCGATGAGAATGACCGAAAAGACGATATCGGCGACGATGACTGGCGGAGCGGGCGGAATACGGGACCATGTGCCGATCGGGCCGGGAACGCGATAAAGGTCGAGAGTTCCGTTGATTTCGACTGATTCGAGCGATTCGAGGAGTCCGTCCGGAACGTCGCCGGGGGTGTCCTGCTCGACGGCGACCCAGCCGACGCCGAGGGCGGCGAGGTCGCGCGCCGGATCGTCGCCGTCGAGGGCGGTGCCGACCTCCGCGGCCCGGCGGTCCTCCCCCGGCACGACGGTGTCGCCGCCGACCGGCAGCGCGTCGGGGACGACCGCCTCGACGCCGAGGTAGCGCGGGGCCGGGTCGAGCACCGTCCGGTCGCCGGCCCACGGGAACCGGCGGAACGGCTGGTACGGGACGACGACCACGTCGCCGTGGTCGCCGTCGATCGCTGCGCGGACGTCGGACCACGCCGCCGGGTAAGTGGACGGCTCCAGCCGGCCGGCCGCGCCCCACACGAGGTCGGGCAGTGCGGCGATGGGGAGAAGGGCGGGGACCAACGCGATCGCGACCGCGACGGCGGCGTCGGTGCGGTTGGCGGCGGCGCGGGCCAGCCGACCTGCGCCGGCGGCAGCGGCGAGCGCGACCAGCAGCGCGTACCAGGCGAGGAACTTCTGCCCGTCGCGGATCAGCCCGCCGCCCGGGACCTCGGACACCAGCCACTCCAGGACGGTGTCGCCGCCCGGCAGCGCGCTGCTCACGGCGACGAGGAGCCCGGTGGCGGCCAGCGTGCACGTCACCGTCAGCTCCGCACGGCCCAGGTGGCGGCGCAGCTCCGTCGCGCCGAACACCGCGAGCGCCAGCACGATCACCGTCAGGACCAGCGCCGACGGCAGCGCCCGGCTGTCCGGGACGGCGCCGTCGTTCCAGATGCCGCCGAGCGTGAGCAGGCTGCCGAGCAGGCCGAGCGGCGAGTCGGGGGCGGCGGCGAACGCGGCCACGCCGGCCGGGTCGGAGACGGCCGGGTCGGGCCTCAGGACGGACGGGACGACCCAGGGCGCCTGGAGCGCGAGGACGGCGGCGCCGCCCATGACGCGGACGCGGGTCGTGTGCTTGCCGCCGGGCGCGAGCACCAGCGCGCCGAACAGCGCCGCCGCGATCAGCCCGCCGGTGGGCGTCAGTGCGGACACCCCGACGAGCAGCAGCCCCGGCGCGAGCGCCGACGAGCGGCCGCTGCGCACCCGCCGGCCGAGGATCAGCAGCCACGGCAGCGCGGCGTACGCGATCAGCGTCGGCCAGTGCCCGATGACCAGCCGCTCGAACACGTACGCGTTCCAGCTGTAGACCGACGCCGCGACCAGCCGCGTCCCCGTCCGGACCTTCGGCAGCGCCAGCCCGGCTCCGAGCGCCCCGCCGAGCACGATGCCGGCCAGCGCCAGCTTCTGCAGCAGCTGCCCGGTGAGTACGGAGTCGCCCAGCGCCACGGCGGCGTCCAGCGGGACGGCCCGCGGCACCGCGCTGCTCAGCCCGACGGACGACGGCAGCAGCGTCTGGTCGGGCACCGCCACCATGTCGTAGGACAGGACGTAGCCCGGCGCGGCCAGCGGCCCGAGCATGACGACGGTGAGCAGGACGCACCACGTCAGCAGGATCCAGTCGCCGCGGTGCGCCCGGCGGTGCTTGGCGCCGCTGTCGGGCGGCGCGTCGGCGCCGGCCGCGGCCTGCGGGGCGGTCAACACCAGCTCCTCCCCGCAAGATCGACCTTGTGGGGAGCATAACCGGCACGGCCGTCGCGCATGGGGCGAATCGGCCGGTCAGTCCGGGAAGTACTCCGGTCCGGCGGCGCGCAGCACGGCCAGGACGCGGGCGTGGCGGCGCCGGCCCGGCGCGATGACCAGTCCGGTCGTCTGCCGGCGGCGGGACTTGACCTCGACCCAGCTCGGCAGCGGGCCGGCGTGGTCATGGTGCAGGCGGAGCTCCACGACCCGATGCGACCTGCGGTTCTTGTGGTCCCCGGTCACCAGCACGCCCTCGGATACCGACCGCACCTCCGGCCACGGCAGCTGGGTCGTCGCACCGGCGAACCACCACCGCGGCTCCTGGACCAGCGCCACGCCGGCGTCGTCCGCGGCGACACCCTGCCGGGTGAGCAGGCGCGGGAGGCGGCGCAGCGTCCAGCCGGCCGCGGCGGCCCCGAACGGGAACAGCAGGGCGACCACGGCGAGGTCGTCGTCGCCGAGCCCGTGGACGGCCGCCCTGACGCCGGCGTAGCCGAGGAAGGCCGCGCACACCAGCCCGATGACGTACAGCGTCGGCCCGAGCGTGCCCTGCCACAGCGGCAGGAACCCGGCGCCGCGCAGGCTCACCCAGCCTGTTCTGCCGGGTGCGCTGGGTTGACGGGTCGACGGCGCCGAGGTCGGCCGCGGGTCGAGCAGGTCGGCCCGGACGACGCGCACCGCCCGCTCGACGGCCTGCCGGGGCGCGTCGGCCACGGTGAGCACGAGCCGCGCGCCCTCCTCCACCGCCCAGTGCGGCAGATCGAGGGGGCGCGGCGCGACGAGGTGGAACTCCAGCGTCACCTCGTCGCCCAGGCTCGACAGCCGGTCGAAGAACGCCGCGGGGCCGCGCGGGACCCCGGGCCTTCGGCCGGCGGTGCGGGTGCCGCGGCGGACGGCGTGGACCTCGTCCCAGCCGACGACCGCCTCGCTGTCCCGGAACCAGGCCAGCCGGCGCGCCGTCAGCACGAGCCCGTCGGCGCTCACCGAGACGCCCTGGCCGGTCCACTGCCTCGGCAGCGCCACGATCAGCCAGCCCGTCAGCACCAGGACGGCGGCGCCGGCCAGCGCCGCCGGCACGAGCGCCAAGCCCGCCAGCAACCATGCGGAGAAGCCGAACGAGGCGGTCACGGCTGCCGAGACGAACCACTGCACGGCCCGGCTCGTGCGGACGCTCACCCAGATCGCTGTGCCGGTCCCCGAGTCCGCCATGGCCGCCATCAGAGCAGACCGCCGGCGGACGCGGCAACTCCGCCCCGCCAGCCCCGTTGATCATGGAGAACGTCGGGTCCCCAGGCGCGGTAGGCCCGACGTTCTCCATGATCAACCTCTGCCGGGGCGGGGGCTGAGCGGACGGCGGGGTGGGCGGACGGGGGTGGGGCGGGGGTGGCTGGCAGGGCGGCCGCCGGGGGGCTGGCGGCCGCTCTGAGCCGGTCAGGTGCGGCGGCTGCGCAGGAACGACGCCGCGGCGGCCGCGGCCGCGAACACGCCGAGCGCGACCACGCCGCGGGCGACGTTGCGGCCGCCCTCGCCGCTCACTTCGGGGATCTCGTACGTGAACGCCGTCTTCAGCATGGCGCCATCCGGTGCGCCGTTGACCAGCGGCTCGTTCTTGGCCCGGTCGGCGCCGGCCTCGAGCAGGGCGTACCGGGTGCCGAAGTCGGCGGCGGTCTCCTGCCCGGCGCTGGCCAGTTCCGACGCGCCCTCGGTGGACAGCCGCTGAGCGCCGTCGACGAGCTGGGGTGCGCCCTGGGCGGCCTGGAGCAGGCCGTCGTAGATCTGGGTGGAGCCGTCGGCGGCGTCCTCCAGGCCGGTGGCCAGCACGCCGGCCCCGACGGCAGCCTCGTCGGCGCCGTCGGCCAGTTGCCCGGCGCCGTCGGAGATCTGCCCCGCGCCGTCCGCCGCCGCCTCCGCGCCGTCGGCCAGCTGGCCGGCACCGTCCTCGATCTGCCCGGCACCGTCGGCGGCGTCGCGGGCGCCGTCCTCGAGCTGACCGGCGCCGTCGGCGATCCGGCCCGCGCCGTCGGCGGCCTCCTCGGCGCCCGCGGCCAGCGTGCCGGCGCCGTCGGAGATCCGCAGGTTGCCGTCGTGCAGCTGGTGCGCGCCGTCGGTGAGCTGCATCAGCCCGGAGACCAGCGCGTTGCCGCCGTCGATGATCTGGTCGACGCCATCGCTGAGGCCGTTGACGCCGCCGCGCAGCGTCTCGTCGGCCGGGGTGTCATCAGGCTCGCCGACGCCGCCCTGCACCGACCCGACCACGCCGCTGACCAGCTCTCCGACGCCTTCGTCGAGCAGGTTGAGGCCCTCCAGCAGGCCGGGCTCGTCGGCACACGCTTCGAGCGCTCCGCTGGAGAGCCCGCACTGCAGCCGCAGGAGGCCGCGGAGGACGCCGTCGCCGCTGGTCAGCGCGTGCTCCAAGGAGTTCAGCCCGCCGTACAACGTCTCCTGGTCCATCGGATCATCCGGGTTCGCCAGCGCCGAGCGACCGTCCGCAAGTTCACCCCGCAGGGTGTTCAGAATGTCGTGCGTGATCGGATCGACGGAGTAGCCGAGGACGGGTCGTGCTCCGTTCAGCAGCAACGCCTGCTCGGTGTCATAACAAGGCGGACCGAATCCACTGGTCCGGCGATCGACGATGTCCTGGAGAACGACAACGGCGCAGCCGAGGCGCTGGTAGGCGCCGGGGTGCGCGGGATCTTCGTTGTAGACGCCGTCGGCCATCACTTGGAGCCCGGTCACGGCGTCTCGCTCGAGGCCGACGCGGATCTGCTGGAGGCCGCCGAGCAGTGTCCCGTCCTCGTCGACGTCGCCGATGCCGGCACGCAGCCGGTCGATGCCGTCGGCCAGGGGCTGGGCCTGCTCGGGCAGCCCGCCGATGCCGTCGTACAGCTGGGTGAGGCCGGCGTCAACGCGGTCCAGGCCGGACCCGACCTGCTCCAGTCCGCCGATCAGTTCCGGCGCGCGGTCGCCCGCGGTCTCCAGGCCCTCGGCCAGCTGCCCGGCGCCGTCGGCGGCGTCGGACGCGCCCTCGGCCAGCTGCGACGCGCCCGGCGCGAGCTGACCCTGCAGGCCGGCGGCGAGCTCCTCGCCCCCGTCGGCCAGTTGGCCGGCACCCGGCACCAGCTGCGACGCCAGCCCGTCGGCCAGCACGCCGGCGCCGTCGGCCAGCTGGGCCGCGCCAGGCGCCAGCTCACCGTTGACGCCCTGGTAGAACTCGTCGGCGCCGGCCTGGAGCTCCTGCGCTCCCGGCGCCAGCTGCTCGCCGAGCCCGTCGGCCAGCTCGCGGGCGCCCGGTGCGGCCTGGCCGGACAGCCCGGTGCTCAGCTCCTGCGCGCCGTCGCGCAGCTGGATCAGCCCGCCGAGCAGGTCCGACGCGCCGTCGCGCAGCCGCAGCAGGTTCTCGTCGATGGTCAGAGCGCCCTCAGTGAGCGCGACGCCGGACTCGATGCCGCCCTCGTACCCGGCGACGCCGGTCGCGTACGTGGGGCTGTCCAGCGGCGACACCGGCAGGGCGGACAGCGTCGCCCGTGGGATGACGCCGTCCTCGATGACGGCGGTGTAGCCGAACTCCTGCTCGGCCGAGCCGATCGGCGGGAACAGCGTCAGCGCGTACGTGAGCCGGGTGCCGCCGCGGCCGTCGCCGGCCATGTTGGCCTCGCCCGAGGCGACGCTGGTGAACTCCGACGGCAGCGTGGTGGTCATGGTCCCGACCATCGGGACGTAGACCTCCTCCTCGGCGGTCACGATGGTGCCGGTGCCGTCGTCGTACTCGACCTCGCGCGGCTCACCGGTCTCGTTGACGACCCGGTAGCGCACCTCCAGCTCGCCGGACTCCCCCACGACGTCCTCGGCGTCGACGACCTCGCCGTCGAGCCGGTACTCCACCGACACCGACAGCGGCAGGTCACCGGCGAAGTCGGAGACGGTGCGCCGGCGCTGCTCGCCGTCGACGTCGGTCTCCAGCACCGCCTCGCCGTCCTCGGTGTCGGTGCCGCCGAAGCCGTCCAGGTTGCGCAGGCCCTCGGTGGTGACGGGGTTGCGCAGGTCGACCGAGCCGCTGCCGGTGAGGTCGAGCTGGTCGTAGACGCGGGCCTGGTTCACCTCGCCGTCGGCATGCAGGTCGACCCGCACGGTCTCGGTGTTCGTGACGTCGACGTCGGCGGCCGCGGTGGGCGCGGCCACGAGGGCGAGGGCGACGGCGCCCGCGGCGGCCATGGCGATCCGGCGGCTCATCGCAGCGCTCCTTCCCAGAACGGGCCGCGCGCGGTGTCGCCGGCCTTGTCGCCCTTGTCGTCCGGCTCGGCCTGGACGGCGTCCGGCTCGTCGTCGGAGGCGTACCGGCCGCGCTCACGGGCCCGCTCGTCCTCGATGGTGTTGCCGAGGAACACGGTGGCGAGGAAGCCGAAGGCGGCCGCCAGCAGCACCGTCGTGAGGGCACTCGGCGAGGTCTGGAAGAACTCCGGCGGCGCCGCGGTGTAGGCGACCTCGTACGCGCCGACCACCGCGGCCGCCCCGATGAGGAACGACCACAGCGGCAGCCGGCCGGAGGTCAGGAACGCGATGAGCAGGCAGGCGAGCACGACGATCATGGCGGCGACGCCCCGGCCCGCCGACGTGTCCGGCAACCAGGCTGCCCGCAGCGCGTAGCCGAGCCACGCCAGCAGCGCACCCGACAGCAGGCCGGCGGCCCGCTCCCATGGCGCGCGGTCCGGCACCACTCCGGTCGCGCCACCCAGCGCGGCACCGAGCAGGGCGACGTGCTCCAGTTCCAGGCCGAGCCACTCGCCGCCCCAGACCAACACGCCGGTCGCCACAGCCAGGAACAGTCCTGGCAGGAAATAGCCCCTCATCGCTTCCTCTCCGGCGGACGTCCGCGGCCGCCGTCAGTCAATGAGGAGTCTTCTTACCAGTCAGTAACAAGACGCGCCAGTACTTTCGGCAAGAAACTTGGTCATGCAAGCACAACCGTGATGATCCGGACGCCGGCGCACCCGCCCGGCTCCAGGGCGGCAGGCACAACGCGGCAACCGGGACCGGCTGCAGCGGCGGGCTGGCACGATAGGGCGCGTGCCGCAGCTCGCCAGACGTCTGCTCGGTGCCGGGCGCAGCTCAGCGGGGCTGCTCGCGCTCGGCACCAGCGTCGGGAACCTCCTCGGATACGTGCTGACGGTGGCCGGTGCGCGGCGGCTCGGGCCGCACGAGTTCGGGGCGTTCAGCGCGCTGCTCGCGCTGATCATCGTCGGCAACGTCGCCGCACTGGCGGTTCAGGCGACGACGGCGCGCGCGGCGGCCACCGAGCGGCCGGTCGCGCCGGCGGTCCGGTCCGGGCTGGTCCTGGCGGTGGTCATCGGCCTGGGGCTGACGGCGCTCAGCCCGGTCGCCGAGTCGGTGCTGCAGCTGCCGTCGGCGGTGCCGGCCATCGCGGCCGCGGTGGCGATCGCGGCGCTCGCCGCAACGGCGCCGTCGCTCGGGATCGTCCAGGGCCGCGAGCGGTTCGGGCTGCTGGCGGCGCTGGTGACGATCCAGGCGGCACTGCGGGTCGGCGGCGGGCTGATCGGTATGGCGGTGGAGCCGACCGCGACCAGCGCGCTGATCGGCATCGCGCTGGGCTTCGTCGCCGCCGGCGTCGTGGCCTGGCTGGTCGCGCGGCCGTCGTCGCTGCTGTCGCCGCGCGGCGGGTTCGCCGTCCGGGCGACGCTGTCGTCGGGCGCGATGCTGCTGGGCTTCGTCGTGCTCACCAACATCGACGTGATCCTCGCCCGGCACGTGCTGTCCCCCGAGGCCAGCGGGCTGTACGCGGCCGGGTCGATCTTCACCAAGATCGCGTTCTGGCTGCCGCAGTTCGTGCCGATGCTGGCCTTCCCGGCGCTCGCCGACCCGGCGCGGCGGCGGGCCGCGGTCACGCTCGGCTTGGCGGCGGTGGCCGGCTGCGGGGCGGCGCTGACGGTGCTCTGCTGGCTGGTCGCCGGGCCCGCCGTCGACGTCGTCGCCGGCCCGTCCTACGACGACGTCGTGTCGTGGGTGCCCGGGTTCGCCGGACTCGGCGCGCTGTACGCGCTGGCGCACCTGCTGGTGTACGCGCACCTGGCGCAGCGCGACCGGTGGACGACCGGCGTGCTGTGGGTCGTCCTGGCCGGCTACGTCCTGGCCGTCGAGCTGTGGGCGTCGACGCTGGCCGGCGTGCTGGTGCCGGGGCTGGTCGCCGCCGGGATCATCGTGCTGTGGGGCCTGGCCCGCGAACGGACCAGCAACCGCCTGCGCTGATCATGTTCCCTCGCGGCGCCTCAGCGACCGCGAGGGGACATGATCAAGGCAGAACGCGGGCGAACCAGCGACGCCGGCTGGTCGTCCGGGGCGTCGGCGTGGCCGTGTTCGGCGTCTCGGCCGCCGTCGGCGACGGCGACTCCTCGGTCGGCGCCGGCGAGTCCGTCATAGTCGGCGGCTCGGTCTCGGGCTCGCAGTCCGGGTTGGTGACGTCGGTGCCCTCGGAGGTCGTATCGGTCCCGTCGTCCGGGCACTCCTCGTTGGGCGGCGTGGTGGGCGACTCGGTGCCGGGCTCCGCACCGTCAGCGCCGTTCTCGGCCCCAGCCTCGGCGCCGGTCTCCGCACCCGTCTCGGTCCCAGTTTCAGTGCCGGTCTCGGTCCCCGTCTCGGTACCGGTCTCCGTTCCCGTTTCAGTGCCGGTCTCGGTCCCCGTCTCGGTACCGGTCTCCGTTCCCGTCTCAGTGCCGGTCTCGGTCCCCGTCTCGGTGCCGGTCTCCGCGCCGGTCTCGGCACCCGTCTCAGCGCCCGTGTCCGTCCCGGTCTCGGCGCCCGTGTCGGTGCCGGTGTCCGTGCCGACGTCGGTGCCGGTGTCGCCACCGCTGACGTCGCCGCCGGACTCGTCGCCGCCGGACTCGTCACCGCCGGACTCGTCGCCACCGCTGACGTCACCGCCGGACACGTCCCCACCGGAGACGTCACCGCCCGAGACGTCACCACCGGACACGTCACCACCGCTGACGTCACCACCGGACACGTCACCACCGCTGACGTCGCCGCCCGAGACGTCACCGCCGGAGACGTCGCCGCCGCCGTTCTCGTCACCACCGGGGGGCGGAGTGTTGGGCGGGGTCGTGGGCTCCGGGTCGGGCGGGGTGGTGCCGGGCGGAGTGGGCGTCGGGGTGCCGTCGGGGTTGGGCGCGTCGCTCGACGGCGGGGGCAGCGGCGGACCGGCCGGGCCGGGGCCAGGGGTCTCGGTGATGTAGCCGCTGCCGTTGTCGTAGGCCCGGATCCACGCCATCACGTTGTCGACGTACGTGGTGGACGGGTTGTAGCGGAACAGTGCGGCCCGCAGGTCGGCCTCGTTGGCGAGGTTGCCGCCGCCGGCGCACAGATACTGCGCGGACGCGAGCGTGGCGTCGAAGACGTTGTGGGGGTCGACGATGCTGTCGCCGTTACCGTCGGCGCCGAAGGTCTTCCAGGTGCCCGGGATGAACTGCATCGGGCCGACGGCGCGGTCCCAGACGGTGTCGCCGTCCCAGCGGCCGCCGTCGCTGTCGCCGATGGACGCGAAGCCGTTGCCGTTCAGCGCGGGGCCGACGATGCGCGGCTGGACGTCGCCGGCGGCGGTGACCTGGCCGCCGTTCGCGTGCCCGGACTCGATCTTGCCGATGCCGGCGAGGATCTCCCAGCGGATGCCGCAGCCGGGGTTCTCGAGCGTCATCTGCGCCGCGGCGTTCTGGTACGCCTCGAGCACCAGCCCGGGGATGCCCAGGCCGCTGGCCAGCGTCTGCGTGACGACGCTCGGTGACGGGGTAGCCCCGACGATGAACCCGGCAGCCACCGCGGCCGCGTTGTCGGCGACTACCGTGACCGAGGCTTGACCGTCAGTCGGATCGCTGGAGATGATCGCGTCGCCGCGGCCCTGGAAGATGCCGTCGGACTCGGAGTCGTCGGGATACTCGGACGAGGACACGAGCTGGGTCGGTCCAGGAAGTCCTGCCGCACCACCCAGGCAGAGAACCCCCGAGGTCGCAACGACGGCCCCAGCGGCTCGGAACACAGGTCGCAAAGCGGACTCCCGTTCTCACGACGTCCGTACGAGCCTCGCATGCGATCGTCCGTTCGGTCTACCCCACAATGCAAACAGATGACCAACGTGTGGTTTACACGGAGGGAGTCAGTGGGCCGCTTCGTGCCAGGTGCGCCCGATACCGACCGAGACGTCGAGGGGAACCCGCAGCGGGTAGGCCGCGCCCATCTCGCGCCGGACCAGTTCGTCGACCTGCTCGCGCTCGCCCTCGGCGACGTCGAGCACCAGCTCGTCGTGCACCTGCAACAGCATGCGCGACTCCAGCTTCTCCGCCGCCAGCGCCTGGTCGACCTTGAGCATGGCCACCTTGACGATGTCGGCCGCCGACCCTTGGATGGGCGCGTTGAGGGCCATGCGCTCGGCCATCTCGCGGCGCTGGCGGTTCTCGCTGGTGAGGTCGGGCAGGTAGCGCCGCCGGCCGAGCATGGTCTCGGTCCAGCCGACCATGCGGGCCCGCTCGACCACCTCGCTGAGGTAGTCGCGTACGCCGCCGAACGTCTCGAAGTACTCGTCCATGAGGCCCTGTGCCTCGGCGCCCGGGATGTTCAGCTGCCGCGACAGCCCGTACGACGACAGTCCGTAGGCCAGGCCGTAGTTCATCGCCTTGATCTTCGCCCGCTGCGCCGGGCTGACCTCGTCGGCCGGGACGTCGAACACCCGCGACGCGGTGACGGAGTGGAAGTCCATGCCCGACGCGAACGCCTCGATGAGCGCTTGGTCGTCGGAGAGGTGCGCCATGATGCGCATCTCGATCTGGCTGTAGTCGGCGCTGAGGAGCGCCTCGCACCCGGCCCCGACGACGAACGCCTCGCGGATGCGCCGGCCCTCGTCGGTGCGGATGGGGATGTTCTGCAGGTTCGGGTCGGTGGACGACAGCCGCCCGGTGGCCGCGATGGTCTGCACGAACGTGGTGTGGATGCGGCCGTCGTCGGAGACCGAGGAGAGCAGTCCCTCGACGGTGACCCGCAGCTTGGACGCGTCGCGGTGGCGCAGCAGTGCGGCGAGGAACGGGTGCTCGGTCTTCGCGTACAGCTCGGCCAGCGACTCGGCGTCGGTGGTGTAGCCGGTCTTCGTCCGCTTGGTCTTCGGCATGCCGAGGTCGTCGAAGAGGATGGCCTGCAGCTGTTTCGGCGAGCCGAGGTTGACGTCGCGGCGGCCGATGGCGTCGTAGGCGTCGTCGGTGGCCTTGGCGACGTTGCCGGCGAACTCGGACTCCAGGGCGTGCAGGTGGTCGAGGTCGACGGCGATGCCGGCGCGTTCCATGCCGGCCAGCACGCCGACCAGCGGCAGCTCGACCTGCTCGAGCAGCGTGTGGCCGCCCTTCTTGTCGAGCTCGGCCTCGAGCGCCTCGGCGAGGTCGAGGACGGCGCGGGCGCGGACGGTCTCGTCGGCGCCCAGCTGCTCCTCGTCGCCGCCGTCGAGGGAGAGCTGGACGGCGCCGCCGGCGTCCTCGGCGCGCAGCTCGCGACTGAGGAAGCGCAGCACGAGGTCGGCGAGGTTGTAGGAACGCTGGCCGGGCAGCGCGAGGAACGCGGTCAGCTCGGTGTCGGCGGCCAGCCCCCGCAGCGGCCAGCCGCGGGCGGCCAGCGCGTGCATGGGGCCCTTGGCGTCGTGCATGACCTTGCCGCGCGCGGGGTCGGCCAGCCAGGCGGCGACCGCCGCGTCGTCGTCGGGCGTGAGGTCGGCCGGCTCGAACCAGGCGCCGGCGCCGTCGCGCGTGGCGACCGCCAGCTCGGTGACCTCGCCGGTGCCGCGGGCCCAGTGGCCGCGCACCGACAGCCCGGCGCGGCCGTCGCCGAGGTGCTCGGCCAGCCAGCCGGCAACCTCGCCCGGCTGCAGGTGGACCGCGTCGATCTCGAAGCCCTCGTCGGCCTCGGGCGCGGTGTCGGGCTCGAGGTACTCGTACAGCCGGTCGCGCAGCACCCGGAACTGCAGGGTGTCGAAGAGCTGGTGCACCTCTTCGCGGTCCCACGTCTGCCGGAGGAGGTCGTCGATGCGGACGTCGATGGGGACGTCGCGGACCAGCTCGGTGAGCTGCCGGTTGGTCATGACCTGGCCGAGGTGGGCCCGCAGCGCGTCGCCGGCCTTGCCCTTGACCTCGTCGGCCCGGGCCACCAGCTGGTCGAGGTCGCCGAACTCGACCACCCACTTGACGGCGGTCTTCTCGCCCACGCCCGGGATGTTCGGGAGGTTGTCGGACGGGTCGCCGCGCAGCGCCGCGAAGTCGGGGTACTGCGCCGGCGTGAGGCCGTACTTCTCGAACACCGAGTCGGGCGTCATGCGGGAGAGGTCGGACACGCCGCGACGCGGGTAGAGCACCGTCACGCGGTCGGTGACCAGCTGGAAGGCGTCGCGGTCGCCGGTGCAGATGGAGACGTCGAGCCCGTCCTTCTCGGCCATGGTGGCCAGCGTGGCGATGACGTCGTCGGCCTCGTAGTTGTCCTTCTCGACGTACGGGATGCGCAGTGCCGTCAGCACCTCCTTGACGAGGTCGAGCTGGCCGCTGAACTCCTCGGGCGACTTGCTGCGGTTGGCCTTGTACTCCGGGAAGGCCTCGCTGCGGAACGTCTTGCGGGAGACGTCGAAGGCCACCGCCACGTGCGTGGGCGCCTCGTCGCGCAGCACGTTGATGAGCATGGACGTGAAGCCGTACACCCCCTCGGTGTGCTGGCCCGTCGTCGTGACGAGATTGGCGTCCTTGAGCGCGTAGAACGCCCGGTAAGCCAGCGAATGACCGTCGAGGAGCAGGAGGCGGGGAGAATCGGATGCAGCGACCACGCGGCAACAGTAGTAGCCGCCTCCGACATTGTCGCAGCCCTCCGGAGAGATATCGTCCGGCCATGACCGACTCCGTCGCCGCAGACAACCGGCAGCCCGGATTCCCGTCCGCCCCGCTGGACGAGCGCATGGGCATCGAGTACGTCGAGGCGACCGCCGAGCGCGTCGTCGCCCGCATGCCGGTCGAGGGCAACACCCAGCCGTTCGGGCTGCTGCACGGCGGCGCGTCGGCCGTGCTGGCCGAGAGCGTGGGCTCGGTCGCGGCCAACCTGCACGGTGCGCCGGACAAGTACGCCGTCGGCGTCGACCTCAACGCCACCCACCACCGCGGCGTCCGGTCCGGCCACGTCACCGCGGTCGCCACGCCGGCGCACCTGGGCCGCAGCTCGGCCAGCTACGAGGTCGTCATCTCCGACGACGACGGCCGCCGCATCTGCACCGCGCGGCTGACCTGCTTCCTGATCCCGACCGAGACGGGCGCCTGACGCCGGATGTTCCCGGGGTTCGGCACCGTCCTCAACGTCGTCACCGTCGTCGCCGGCTCGGCCGCCGGCCTGCTCGTCGGGCACCGGCTGCCGCAACGCACCCGCGACGTCGTCACCGACGCGCTCGGGCTGGTCACGCTGCTCATCGCGGCGCTCTCCGCGGCCGCCGTCCTGGACGCCGGGTACGCGGCCGAGGTGGGCGAGTCCGCGACGGTCCTGATCGTGCTGGGCGCGCTGCTGATCGGCGGCGTCGCCGGCTCGCTGCTGCGGATCGAGGCCCGGCTGGAGGGCGTCGGGGCCGGCCTGCAGCGGCGGCTGTCGCGCGCCGGTGACGGCGACGGGGACGGCACCGGCGGCGGCGAGGCCCGGCGGCGGTTCGTCGAGGGCTTCCTCACCACGTCGCTGCTGTTCTGCGTCGGCCCGCTGACGATCCTGGGCGCGCTCTCCGACGGCATGGGCCTGGGCTACGACCAGCTGGCGCTCAAGGCGACGATGGACGGCTTCGCGGCCATCGCGTTCGCGGCGTCGTTCGGGTGGGGCGTCATGGCCTCCGCGCTGGCCGTCGCCGTCATCCAGGGACTGCTGACGGTGGTCGGAGTGGCCGCCGGGAGCCTGCTGGGCGACGCGTATGTGTCGGCCATCACGGCGACCGGCGGCCTGCTGCTCGTCGGCGTCGCGCTGCGGCTGCTGCGGATGAAGCCGCTTCCGGTCGGTGACCTGCTGCCCGCTCTACTCGTGGCACCGCTACTTGTCAGTATTGTCGCCGCCATTCGGTCCTGACGTGCGGGAATGCACGAACGTCACCATGTGGTATCGGTCCGGACTCGGCCGCCCCGGAGCAGCGGAGTCGTCCAGGAAGCGAGTTATGCTCCGGCACGAACGTCTGACGTACGGACGACCGAACTGACGTGTGCCTGCCACACGTACGGCCGGTCCTGGGAGCGGGAGGTTAACCACACGTGCAGAAGCTGACCAGATGTCTGGGAGCGCTGCTCGCTGTCCTGGCCGCCGTCCTGCTCGCCAGCCCGGCGGTAGCCCAGGGCAGCGGCGAGACGATCCACGGCACGCTCGAGTTCCAGGACGCGCCGGTCGCCGGCGTCACCATCACCGTCACCTCTGCCGAGGGCGACGAGATCGGCGTCGTGCAGACCGCGGCCGACGGCACCTGGGAGGTGCCGGTCCCCGGACCGGGCGACTACACGGTCGTCCTCGACGCGGCCACCCTCCCCTCGACGGCGCCCGGCATCGCCCGCGACACCGTCGAGACCAACGTCGCCCCGCAGCAGCGCAAGGTCGTGCTGTTCCGCGTCGGCGCGCCCGAGGACGGCGGCGAGCAGCCGTCACCGTCGGAGTCCGAGCCGTCAGAGGGCGGTGAGGACGAGGGTGAGGCGCCGGGCGGCGACAACGCCGAGGCGGAGGCCGGCGAGGACGTCACCGCCACCGGCGGCAACAACGAGTTGCTGCAGCTGTTCATCAGCGGCCTGCGGTTCGGGTTGATCCTCGGTCTCGCCGGCCTGGGGCTGTCGCTGGTCTTCGGGACCACCGGCCTCACCAACTTCGCGCACGGCGAGCTGATCGTCTTCGGCGCGGTCGCGGCGCTGCTGCTCAACCAGGCCGGCATGCCGGTGCTGATGGCGGCGCTGCTGGCGACCGTCCTCAGCGGCGTGTTCGGCTGGGGCCAGGACCGCGGCTTCTGGAGACCGCTGCGGAAGAAACCCACCGGGCTGATCGCGCTGATGATCATCTCGATCGGCGTGTCGCTGTTCCTGCGCTACCTGACGCAGTTCATCATCGGCGGCGGCCGCGAGACCTACGACCAGTACACCTACCAGGACCCCGTCGAGATCGGGCCGGTCAGCATCACGCCGCGCGACCTCATCATCATGGGCATCTGCGCGGTGCTGCTGGCCGCCGTGGCGCTGGCCCTGACCCGCACCCGCATGGGCAAGGCCACCCGCGCGGTCGCCGACAACCCGGCCCTGGCCGCCGCCTCCGGCATCAACGTCGACCGCGTCATCACCGTCGTGTGGACCGTCGGCACCGCGCTGGCCGGCCTCTCCGGCGTCTTCTTCGGCATGATCCAGGGAGTCGACTACCTCATGGGCATGCGGATCCTGCTGCTGGTGTTCGCCGCGACGGTGCTCGGCGGGCTCGGCACCGCCTGGGGTGCCATGGTCGGCGCACTGGTCGTGGGCCTCTTCATCGAGATGTCGGCGTACGTGGTCCCATCGGAACTCAAGACGGCCGGTGTGCTGGTCGTGCTCATCCTGATCCTCCTGGTCCGGCCGCAGGGCATCCTCGGCCGCCGCGAGCGGGTCGGCTGAGGCGGAAGGAGCAACGACCATGGACTGGGGAAGCATCTTCGAGCTCTCGCTGCGCGAGCTCATCGGCGTCCAGGCGATCGTCTTCGCCCTCGCCGCCATCGGCATCAACGTGCAGTTCGGCTACACGGGCCTGCTGAACTTCGGCCAGGCGGCGTTCGCCGCGGTCGGCGGCTACGGCGTCGCCGTCATCGTCACCACCTACGACGGGTCGTTCTGGCTCGGCATCTTGGTCAGCATCAGCGCAGCCGTTGTGTTGGCGCTGCTGCTCGGCATCCCGACGCTGCGGCTACGGGCCGACTACCTCGCCATCGTCACCATCGCGGCGTCCGAGATCGTCCGCCTGGTCGGCCGGTCCGCGTGGGGCCGCGACGTGTTCGGCGGCTCCGACGGCATCACCGGGTTCAGCAACACGTTCTACGATCTCAACCCGTTCACCGAACCGTTCCAGCTCGGCCCGTTCGAGTTCCGCGAGCGGGTGCTCTGGGTGCTCGTGGTCGGCTGGGCGCTGGTGGCCGTCTGCACGCTGGTCGTCTGGCTGCTCATGCGCAGCCCGTGGGGGCGCGTGCTCAAGGGCATCCGCGAGGACGAGGACGCCGTGCGCAGCCTCGGCAAGAACGTCTACGCCTACAAGATGCAGTCGCTGGTCCTCGGCGGCGTCATCGGGGCGTTCGCCGGCATCGTCTACTCCCTGTTCCAGGGCGCGATGCAGCCGGACGTCTATGCCACCAACTTCACCTTCTTCGCCTACGCCATCCTCATCCTCGGCGGCGCCGCGACGGTGTTCGGCCCGGTGCTGGGCGCCGCGATCGTCTGGTTCGCCTTCCAGTTCATCGACCTGGCCCTGCGTGGCGCCATCACCGAGGGGTACATCCCCGACTGGCTCATGGATTCCACCGACACGGGAGCCGTACGATTCATGTTGACCGGCATCGTCCTGGTGCTCCTGCTGGTGTTCCGCCCGCAAGGCATTCTCGGCGACCGGAGGGAGATCGCGCTCGATGCCCGATGACAACCTGACGCCCCTGACGGCCAAGCGCGAGGCGGCGGTCGCCGCCCTCGCCGACGTGCCGCGCGAGCCCGGCTCGAAGAAGCCCGACCCCATCCTCGTCGCCGACGACGTCAAGCGGCACTTCGGCGGCCTGCTCGCCGTCGACGTCGACCACGTCGAGGTGCAGCGCGGCTCCATCACCGCGCTGATCGGACCCAACGGCGCCGGGAAGACGACGTTCTTCAACCTGCTCACCGGGTTCGACCGCGCCAACTCCGGCTCCTGGTCGTTCAACGGGCGGTCGCTGCACGGCACGCCGCCGTTCAAGGTGGCCCGGGCCGGCATGGTGCGCACGTTCCAGCTGACCAAGGCGCTGTCGAAGCTGACGGTCATCGAGAACATGCGGCTGGGCGCCACCGAGCAGCGCGGCGAGAGCTTCTGGCGGGCCATGCTGCCGTTCATGTGGCGCAGCCAGGAGGACGCCATCACCGTCCGGGCCGAGGAGCTGCTGACCCGGTTCACGCTCGACACCAAGCGCGACGACTTCGCCGGCTCGCTCTCCGGCGGCCAGCGCAAGCTGCTCGAGATGGCCCGCGCGCTCATGGTCGGGCCCGAGCTCGTCATGCTCGACGAGCCGATGGCCGGCGTCAACCCGGCGCTCACCCAGTCGCTGCTGCAGCACGTCTCCAACCTGCGCGAGCAGGGCATGACCGTGCTGTTCGTCGAGCACGACATGGACATGGTCCGCGACATCGCCGACTGGGTGGTCGTCATGGGCCAGGGCCGGATCCTCGCCGAGGGCCCGCCCGAGGCCGTCATGTCCGACCACAAGGTCATCGACGCCTACCTCGGCGCCCACCACGACCAGTCGCTGGCCGAGCTGGAGGAACAGCTCGAGAGCGGCGCGCTGGCCGAGGAGGTCGCCGCCGAGCTCGGCCAGAAGCCGGCCGAGCCCGTGGTGGTCGACGGCGGCGACACGAAGGACGGACGATGACCCAGAACGAGAGCACCACCACGGCCGACCGCTCGGTCCACGTGGCCGCCGCCGAGGGCGCCGTCCTGCGGGCCGACGAGATCGTCGCCGGGTACGTCGAGGGCGTCAACATCCTCACCGGCTGCGACCTCTACTGCCAGCAGGGCGAGATCGTCGGCATCATCGGCCCCAACGGCGCCGGCAAGTCGACGCTGCTGAAGGGGCTGTTCGGGCTGGTGAAGGTGCGCGAGGGCTCGGTGCACCTCAAGGGCGAGGACATCACCAACCTGCCGGCCAACCAGCTGGTGTCGCGCGGCGTCAGCTTCGTGCCGCAGACGAACAACGTCTTCCCCGGCCTGACGGTCGAGGAGAACCTCGAGATGGGCGTCTACCAGGCACCGAAGACGTTCGCCAGCCGGTTCGCGTTCGTCACCGACCTCTTCCCCGCCCTCGGCGACCGCCGCAAGCAGCGGGCCGGCTCGCTGTCCGGCGGCGAGCGGCAGATGGTGGCCATGGGCCGCGCCCTCATGGCCGACCCCAGCGTCATCCTCCTCGACGAGCCGTCCGCCGGCCTCTCCCCCGTCCTCCAGGACGAGGTGTTCATCCGCACCCGCGAGATCAACAAGGCCGGCGTCTCCGTCGTCATCGTCGAGCAGAACGCCCGGCGCTGCCTGCAGATCTGCCACCGCGGCTACGTCCTCGACCAGGGCCGCAACGCCTACACCGGCACCGGGCGCGAACTGATCAACGACCCCAAGGTCATCGAGCTCTACCTCGGGTCGCTCGCCCGCGCCTGACGCCAACGACGACCGAAATCGATAGCCAGAACGGCGCTCAGGACGCCGACCGGCCCCCCGAGCACGGTTCCGGCTATTGCAGTCGGCTCCGCCCACCACCCGGCGAACGGCACACCACGCGGGCTGTGCCCGCTCTTTCGCCGTCCCCCTGTAGCTGCCGAGTCCTTAGAGGGCGTCTGATCCGTTGATGTTCTGGTTGTGAGGTTGGCTGGTGTTCGGGTCCTCGTTCTTGGGCGGGTGGTGTGGTAGGGCTCGTCGTTGTGATGTCCAGGGCGCCGTACCGTAGCGATCTGTCCGATGCCCGGTGGGCGCTGATCGAGCCGGTCATGTCCGGGTGGCGTGCGGCCCGGCGCGGGCTGGGGATCAGTGAGCCCGTCCATGACCTGCGAGAGATCGTCAACGCGATCTTGTACGTGAACCGGACCGGCATCGCCTGGGAGTACTTGCCGCACGATTTCCCGCCGTTCAAGACCGTCTATGACTACTACGCCAAGTGGGAGAAGGACGGGACGACGGAGAAGATCCATGACCTGCTGCGCGGCACGGCGCGCGCAGCGGCCGGGCGGGCCAGTGAGCCCAGCGCGGCGATCCTGGACGCGCAGTCGGTGAAGACGTCGTCGAATGTGGCCGAGTCCGATCAGGGCATCGATGCGGGCAAGAAGATCAAGGGACGCAAGCGGCATATCGCCACCGACACGCTGGGGCTGCTGCTGGTGGTGTTGATCACCGCGGCCAGCGTGCACGACACCGCAGGTGGGCGTGACCTGGTTGATCGGGCCTGTCAAGTTTTTCGTGTAAGACAGGGCAAACCTTTACCTTGATGTGACTTTTCTAGGTGAGTCGTCCTGGGAATTCCACGACCAGGAAGTTGAGTGCTTTCTTCCATCCATGGGTTCCGGTGCCTGATGCTCCTCCTCGTTTCCGGCTGATGTTACGGATCCCGAGAAAGAGCAGCTTCATGGCGGCGTCATCGTCGGGGAAGTGGCCGCGAGTCTTGGTGATCTTCCGCAGCTGGTAGTTGATTGATTCGATCAGGTTCGTCGTGTAGACGATTCGGCGTAGCTCGGCCGGGTAATCCAGGAACGGGATGAACTCGTTCCACGCATTCTTCCACACCTCGATCGCGCCGGGATACTGCTGCCCGAAATTCTGCTCGAATTCTTTCAACGCGATCTCGGCCGCCGCGACGCCGGGAGCGGTGTAGATGTGACGCATCGCCGTGGCGACCTTTTTCCGGTCGCCGTAGGAGATGAATCGCATCGTGTTGCGGATGACGTGCACGACACAGGTTTGCACGGTGACCTTGTCGAACACGCTGCGCGCGGCGTCAGGCAGCCCGGTGAGCCCGTCGCAGCACAGGATGAGGACGTCGCGCAGGCCCCGGTTGCGCAGCTGCGTGAGCACGTGCGCCCAGAACTTCGCGCCCTCCTCCGCGGCGATCCAGATCCCCAGCACGTCCTTCAACCCGTCGACGTCGACGCCCACGACCAGGTGTGCGGACTTCAGCGTGACCGAGCCGCGGTCGCGGACCCGGATCCGGATGGCGTCGACGTAGACGATCGGGTAGACCTCGTCGACCGGCCGGTTCTGCCACAGTGTGATCTCGTCCACGACCACGTCGGTGATCTTGGAGATCAGCGCCGGCGACGTGTTGATGTCGTAGATCTCCTTCAGGTGCGCCTCGATCTCCCGGGTCGATAGCCCGCGCGCATACAACGACAGAATGATGTCCTCGATCGCGCCGACACGCCGGGAGTGTTTCGGCACGATCTGCGGGGCGAATGTCGAATTCCGGTCTCGTGGCACGGTCACGTTCACCGGGCCGGCCGTCGTCGCGACCGTTTTGGCCGAACGCCCATTCCGGGAGTTCCCCGATCCGCGCCCAGCCGGATCACCGGGCTCATAACCGAGATGATCGGTCATCTCGGTCTCCAACGCCCGCTCCAGAACTCTCGACGTCAACCGATTCAACAACCCATGAACACCATCAACCGGTGTCCCGGACGACTCGGCATCCGCCAACAGATTATCAATCGCCTCATCCGGCAACACCGCCGCCAACCGACGAGCTGCCTCATCCGAGGAATCGACAACCTTCTCCTGCTCCGACACAAAGAATCCTCTCGCGGCCACGACGCAAACACGCCCGGACCAATCCTGGCCCACCCGGCCTTACACGAAAGATTCAACACGCCCGGTTGATCGCCTCGCCGATCGCCACGCGGGCGTGTCCAAGGCTTGGGTGGACCGCGGCTACCGCGCCAGCGTCGCCCAGCGTGGTGTCGATCGCGGTATCGACGTTCAGGTCGTCCAGAAAGACCCCGGGCTGAAGGGCTTCCACCCGACTCTGCGCTGGCCCGTGGAGCGCACCTTCGGCTGGCTGATGCTGCATCGTCGATTAGTCCGAGATTACGAGACGCTCCCAGAACGTTCCCGCACCATGATCCACTGGGCGATGATCGACAACATGAGCCGCCGGATCACCGGCGAAACCATCCAAACCTGGCGCGACGAACCAGCCAACTCAGGCGCACCCCCACAGATCTAGACCAGACGCCCTCTTAGCCTCGATCCACCGACCAGCTTGGTGACGTCGTCTGGTTTCAGGCGAGGTGGTTGTGATCACGTTGGGTGTGAGTGAGTTGCCGGTCTGCCCGGCTTTCCACTGGGGTTCCTTCTCGTGCCGGCGGGGGCTGGTGGTCAGGTGTGTGTCGTGGCGGGCCGGGGGAAGAGGGCGTTGTAGAGCGTGGACCACGCGGTCTGCCAGGGCCAGTTGGTCGGCAGGTGCAGGGTCAGACGCCGGGCGGAGGTGGCGATCCGGGCGGGGACGGTGATGAGTTTGCGGCGGATCGTCGCGGTGGTCGCCCTGGTCAGAGTGGGGGTCTTGGTCAGGGTCGCGGCGGCGCGGGTGAGGTTGAACGCCATGACCGCGCAGACGAGCCAGGCCGCGTTGGCGTTGAACACCCCGGAGGGCAGGTGGGCCAGCGCGGAGGCCTTGAGGTCGGCGTGGACGTTCTCGATGACCGCGTGGGCCCGGTGGGTCTGGTCCGCGGCGACGGTGTCCATCTCGGTGGTGTCGGTGGTGGTGAAGAAGGCGTGGAAGCGCCAGGAATCGAACAACGTGTCCTGGCCTTCGCTGTTGCGGGGGTTGAGATCGGGGATACGGCGGACCACGAGCCGGCCGGGGACCTGGTCGGTCTTGTTCTTGGAGGTGAACGCGGTGAAGGGAACCTCGGCGACCTCGGCACGAGAGTTCCATGTTCTGGTGGTCTCGTCGTAGACGGCGTCGGTGTATTTGATCGTGGTCCAGGCGGTCTCGGCGATGCCGGCGATGGCGCGTTTGACCGCCGGGTCCATCCGCACGGTGATCGAGACGTTCGCGCCGGCCTTCAACGCTGCGGTGACCAGGGCGTGGGAGTAGAACGCCGAGTCCGCCCGGACCAGCACGTCTCGGCCGGCCAGGTGGGTGCGGCGGATCAGGGCGAGGGCGTCGGTGGCCAGACGCGTCGCCCCGCGTGGGGACCCGGCCGAGCCGTTGCGCAGGCGCTGGGCGGCGATCACCGGCGCGAAGGTCTGGCTGGAAACGGTGGCCAGCACGGCGTTCAGGCCCCGCACCCCGGAGTACCCGAACCCCGCGCCCTGCTTCTGATAGCCGTGTACCTCCACGATGGTGTCGTCGATGTCGACCATCACCGTCGCGGTGTCTGCGGTCTCGCCCAGCAGGGCCGTGCGCTGGGTCAGGTTGATCAGAAACCGAGAGGCGATCGCGTCGGCTTGGCGGACATGGCCGAAGGTGAAGGCGCGCAGGAACGAGCCAAGTGTGGAGGGGGCGTAGATGCCGGCGAAGACCTTCCCCATCGCGCCGTGGCGTAGCAGGGCCATGTCGTCGATGCTGTCCGCGCCGGCGGTCATGCCGGCGACCAGGCCCGACAGCTTCAGCCCGGCGTTGGCGCCCTTGTCCGTCGGCACGCTCAGGTGCTCATCGCCCAGCTCGCGCAGCCGTGCCTCGCCGGCCAGGGCCATCGCCGGGACCAGGCCCGCCGACGACACGAGGTTGGGCTCATCGAAGGCCGCCGAGACGACCGGTCGGGTGTGAGAGAGTTGCATCTACGAGATGCCCTTCTTGAGCTGGCGATACGTGCCTTAGACAAGTCGTATCCTCCCAGCTCAGAAGCGCATTCTCACGCTCCCACGCCCTACCACGACACTCCACCTGTCGGTGGATCGAGGCTTAGACCGCGAGGGTGCGGGTCAAGTCCAAGCCCCGCAAGCACAGCGAACAATCACCACAGCGGGCGCCGACTTGAGGCGCACCCTCGCGGCTAAGACCATGGGCAGCAGGGGGACGGCCAACGGTCGCGATCCCCGGCGAACGAACCGATCAGGCCAGCCGGTTCACCAGAGAGCGCGGCGGCGAGTGTCGGTGCCCGCCCTAGGGTGGGGGCCCTCCCTCACGGGGCGGGGTCCACCTACGGCAGCGAAGAGGCGGGGACTCGCCGACGCGAGCCCCCGCCCTCGTCCGTCACTCGTAGGGCTGGACGTTGCCCGGCGGGATGGGCGGGCCGATGCTCTCCCACTTGGTGTGGCCGACGATCCGCTCGGGCGGCCAGGTGATCTGCCCGTTGGGCCACGTCTGCCCGGTCCGCTTGAGGAACCAGTCGGGCGGCGCGACGGCCGGCGGCTGGAAGTCGGCCGGCAGCAGGCTCGCCCACGAGACGTTCGCGGTGCGGGCGGCGTGCTCCTCCTTGATCTCCGTCACCAGGGCCGGCTGCGTGAACAGGTCGACGGCGACGGCGGCGAGGTAGCGGGCGGCGGCCAGGAGGGCCACGTGGCCCGCGTGCGACACCGTCGAGCCGGTCGTCAGCCAGCTGTGGTTGGCCGTCCCCGACGGGCTGACCGGGGTGCCGAGGCTGAGCGTCGGGATGATCCAGCTGATGTCGGAGACGTCGGTGGAGCCGCCGCCGAGGAACGTCTCGTCCGGCGGGCGCAGGTCCGCGACGCCGGTGCTGAAGCCGTTCTCGGCGATGCCGGCCGCGGCCTGCAGCCCCTTCCCGTACGCCTGGTCCTCCTCGGTGAACTCCGGCGCGCCGATCTGGACCATGTTGTCGTGGACGAGCTCGGCGCCGCGCTTGTTCGGGAGCATGTTCCAGATGTTCGCGACGGTGCGCTCGTGCACCTCCATGCGCATCGCGAGGCCGGCCGCCCGCGCACAGTCGGTCACCTTGTCGGCAAGAATCGACACCCGCTCCGGCGTCGCCTCGCGGACGAAGTACCAGGCGCCGGCCATCGCCGCGTGCACGTTCGGCGCCTCGGCCGAGTGCCGGATCGCGTGGTGGATCCGCCCCGCCGGTGCGACGTGGTGCTCGCGCAGCATGTCGGTGAGCATCGTCAGGGCCCGGACGGCGTTCTGCGCGTTCTTGTTGCCCAGCGGGCTGCCGCCGTGGCCGTGCGTGCCGCTGTAGTTGAACGCCATCGCCTTGAGCGCGTTGTTCGAGCCGAAGCCGGTGCTCGTGTTGCGGCCGGGGTGCCAGTCGACGAACACGTCGCAGCCGTCGTAGACGCCCTTCATGACGTCGAAGGACTTGCCGACCAGCTGCTCCTCCGCCGTCGACCCGAAGAACTTGACGGTGCCGTCGAGCCGGTGCCGGCGCAGCGCGCTGGCAACCGCGACCGCCGCGCCGGCCGCCGCCGCGCCCAGCGCCGAGTGGCCGCAGCCGTGCCCGTAGCCGTAGTTCGGCGAGTACGGGTCGTCCTCGTAGACCAGCGGGTCGTGCTCGGTGGACCCCTTCTTCTGCGAGACGCCGGGCAGCGCGTCGTACTCGCCGCTGAACCCGATGACGGGGCTGCCGGTCCCGTTGCTGAACGTCGCGACGAACGTCGTCGGCAGGCCGCCGACGGCCCACTGGATGCGGAACCCGTTCCGGCGCAGGAAGTCCGCCTCGGCGATCGACGAGTTCCACTCGGCCAGCGACGGCTCGGCGTACTCCCAGATGGTGTCGCTGAGGCCGGTGATCGAGTCGGCGTTCCGGTCGATGACGCCGAGCGCGGTGTCCTTGGCGTTGCTGTCCAGCGCCAGGCCGGTGGGCGCCTCGTAGTTGTCCGGGCTCACCTCCGCCGCGGCGTACGCCGCCTGCCGGCCGGTCAACCCCGGGACGACGGTGGCGGCGGCCGCGGCGGCGGCGCCCAGGCCAATGGCCTGGCGCCGGCTGAACTGCGGCCTGCTGACGGGTTCGTTGTGATCGGTGTCGCACATCGCAATCGCTCCTCACTGCGGCCGCCATGGGCCGGACAGACGCCTGAGCTGCGGAGATGAGCGGCATGGCGCCGTCGCCAGAAACCGCTACCTGGACGCGACCAGAGCAGTCGCACATAGGCATGACGGATGTCGAAATAGTCGACTTGGAGATGATTCGGCGCCTTGAATGAGGAACGTACTAGCGTGATGGATAAAATGTCAACGGTCGTATCACGCAGGGTCGGAGCGCGCGAAAAGGCCCCGCCGGGCGTACCCGGCGGGGCCGGTCGCTGAACTCAGGCCAGGTCTACTCCATGGTCCGCTCGACGAATTCCAGCGAGGTGTAGGTGTTGTCCGGGCCGTACTGGTAGACGCCGATGGTGGCCGTCTCGGGGTCGCCGGCCTCGGTGAACTCGACCGGGCCCGACACGCCCTGGTAGTCGATGTCCTCGCCGTCGGCCAGCAGGTCGGCGCACTCCGTGAAGCCGGAGCACTCGGTGCCCTCGCGGGAGACGGCGACGAGGTTGTCGGCGATCTCGCGGCTCTCGACCGAACCGGCCTGGATGGAGGCCAGCGCCAGCAGCATCGTCGCGTCGTACGACTCCGGGCCGTAGCTGAAGTCCTGCAGTTCGGGGTCGATCTCGAGCATCCGCCCCTGGAAGTCTTCACCGGTCTCGGCGCCCGGCAGCGTGCCCTTGTTACCGTCGAGCGTGCCGGCCGGCAGCTGGTCGCCGTAGTTGGAGAGGTTTCCGTCGACGAAGTACAGCGGGATCGTCTGCGGGCCGATGCCCTGCGTGACCAGCTCGGGGATGATCGTGACGGTCTCCTCGAAGCCGATCAGCGCGATGGCGTCGGGCGCCGCGCCGACGAGCTGGGTCACCTCGGCCGAGTAGTTCGAGGCCTGCGGGTCGTAGACGATGCGCGCCGCGACGGTGCCGCCGCCGCTCTCGATCGTCTCGGCGAGGTAGTCGCCGAGGCCGTTGCCGTAGGCGTCGTCGAGGTTCAGGATCGCGACGTTGGCGTGGCCGTCACCGAGGATGGTGTCGCCGAGCACCTGGCCCTGCAACACGTCGGACGGCGCCGTGCGGAAGTACAGGCCGTCGTCCTCGTACGTGGTGAAGTCGGGCGAGGTGTTCGCCGGCGAGAACATGATGGTCTCGTCCTGGACGATGCGGTCGAGCACGGTGAACGACACGCCGGACGACGCGGCGCCGATGATGGCCGCAACCCCCTCGTTGAGCAGCGAGTCCGTCGACTGCTGGGTGACCGCCGAGTTGCTGGCGTCGCTGGAGTCGGTGTGCGTGACCTCGACGTCATGGCCGAGGACGCCGCCGCCCTCGTTGATCTCCTGGATCGCGAGGTCGACGCCGGCGAACTCAGGCGGGCCCAGGAAGGCGAGGTTGCCGGTCTCGGGCAGCAGCGTGCCGAGCCGCAGCGGGTCCTCGCTGGTCGCCGTACCACCGTTGCCGCCGGCTCCGGGCGACTCGTCGTCCGTGCCGCCGTCGTCGTCGCCGCCACAAGCGGCCAGCACGAGCGAGGCCGCTCCGGCGACGGCAAGAGACCGCCACAGTCGCGATGTGCGGGTCATGAGATGTCTCCTTCGCCGAGCCGGCTGCCGTGACCGGCCGCCGGTTGGGTCTGCGATGATTTCCGAAACCTATGCCGTGAAGAGAGCTAAACGTAGTGGTCGTGGCCAACCAGGATCATCTTGTTAGGACACTGTGACCTTGGACATCATGCGGCTACATGGGCGACTGACGTCAGACCTTGCGGTCAGCTACCAGCCTCTACACCCGCGACTTCCCAGGCTTCTTCCTGTAGAACGCTGAACCGCACGCTTCCGCCCGCGCGGTCGCCGTACTCGTCGAACGAGACCTCCCCGGTGGCGCCGGCGAAGTCCAGCTGGCTCATCTCGCCCAGGCAGCCGCGGCGGGCCGACGACGCCGAGCTGGCCGGCGGCAGGCAGCGCGCCAGCACCGTGCCGACGGCCGTCCCGGCGTCGTGCGCGGCCGCGCCGAACTCCCCCAGCGCGACGCCGATCTCGTCGGCCAGCCGCCCGGACCGCACCCCCGCCGTCGCGTCGAGCTCGGCCGGCTGCGCCCGCACGGCGCCGTCGGCCGCGTCGTCGCCGAAGTCGCCGCCGAACGCCGTCGCGCCCAGCAGGGTCGCCTCCAGCCCGGCGCTACGGACCTGGCGGTCCACCTGGACCGCGACGTCCGGGTCGCCGGCTACGAACACGGCGGTCGCGCCCTCGGTCCGTGCCGTGGAGATGACGGTGCCGACGTCGCTGCCGCTGGCCACGACCGCGCCGCCGAGGTCGTCGACGGCCTCGGTGAACGCGCGCACCTCGGCCGGGTCTCCCCCGTCGACGACGGCGACCGCCTCGGCACCCAGCCCGCTGACGGCGTACCGGGCCAGCGCCGCAGCCGGCGGCTCGGCGCCGACGGCCGTCCGGAAGTAGGAGCGGTACGGACGCAGCGGCGCGCTCGGGTCGGCGCCCAGCGTGTGCTCGGGCACCACGTCGGCCGGCGACACGAACAGCACGTCCTCGTCGTCGAGGATCGGCTGCGCCGCCCGCACAGCCGCCGTGTTCAGCCCGCCGACCACCGCGACCGCGTCGCCGTCGACCAGCTGCGTCATGGCGTCGGCGGTCGCCTCGCCCTTCTCACCTTCGTCGACCGCGACGACCTCGACCGTCCAGCCGCCGATGTCGCCCGCCCTCTCCTCGACGGCCGCACGGACCGCCGCCAGCACGGCCTCGCCGTCGGCCTGCTGCCAGCCCTCGGCCGGCACCAGCACGCCGACCGTCGCCGTCTGCGCCCCGGCGTCGTCGTCGCCCAGGGCGCCGACCAGCCCGCAGGACGAGAGCAACGCGGCGACCGCCGTCAGCGCGGCCCACCCCGCGCCACGACGCACGAACCATTCAACTCTCCATGTGTCGCGCCGTGCACATCCTGCCTGTCCGGCCCTCCATCGGTGACGGGCCGACGACTCGTGGGAGCCTCCGGCCCCCAGTCGCCGCCGGCGTGCACGGCACTCCACGGGTTAGGCCTTCGACTCGCCCTCGGTGTCGGACAGGACGACCTTCGCGACGTCGCGCATGGACGTGCGCTTGTCCATGGCGGCCTTCTGGATCCACCGGAACGCGTCGGGCTCGCTCAGCCCGTACTTCGTCTGCAGGAGCCCCTTCGCGCGGTCGACCAGCTTGCGCGTCTCGAGCCGCTCGTTGAGGTCGGCGACCTCGTTCTCGAGCTGAGTGATCTCTTCGTGCCGCGACAGCGCCATCTCGATGGCCGGCACGAGGTCGGCCTTGCTGAACGGCTTCACCAGGTACGCCATGGCGCCCGCGTCGCGGGCGCGCTCGACGAGGTCGCGCTGGGAGAAGGCGGTCAGGATCAGCACGGGCGCGATGCGCTGCTCGACGATGCGGGCCGCGGCCGAGATGCCGTCGAGCACCGGCATCTTCACGTCCATGACGACGAGGTCGGGGCGGTGCTCCTCGGCCAGCCTGACGGCACTCGCGCCGTCGGCGGCCTCTCCCACGACCTCGTAGCCCTCCTCACCCAGCATCTCGATGAGATCGAGGCGGATGAGCGACTCGTCCTCGGCCACGAGAACACGTCGGGCGGGCGCGGCTGGAGTAGGCGTTTCGGTCACCCGCGAAGCCTACTCGGCGCATGTTACGGATGACGGTAGGCTGGGCACCTGTCGCCGCCGAGCGAGCGGCCCGGTAGGCAAATTGGCAAAGCCGCCGCACTCAAAATGCGGTGCCTGTGGGTTCGAGTCCCACCCGGGCTACATCCCCTCACCTGCAAGTTCGTGTGGTCGAGCGGGCATGACCTGAGAGCACCTCGGCTGCCTTCTGCTCATGGATCATCCCGCCAGCCTCCCCATCGCCGCCATGGCCGCAAGCCCACTGCCCACCGCAACGACAACCGCGAGCGCCGCAGACGGCTCGTCCCTCACTCTCGTGTGGGGGTCCGCGCGGGCCTGTCCAAGGATCAGAGCCGTCAAGGCCAGCACGATGGAAGCGCACCCGAGGATCACGACGGCGGCGGTCCATGGGGTAAGGAACGCCGCCACAGCGGCTAGCAGCGCCCAGACCGAGAGCGCCTTGGTGACCTTAAGGCCACCAGCGACAGGTCGACGGCCCACGGTCACTCGCTCCAAGCCGGTGCCAGCCAGACCTTGATCTCGGGCTGTCGGCTGGCCTCGAACCAGTCGTTGTCAGCAAGGCAGTACTCGTCAAGCACATGACTCGATGACTCCACGAATGCTCACTCCTCGATGTCGAGTCGCCTGTTTGAGGCATGCCATCCGAAGGCGACGCCCCTAGAAAGGGCCCAACTCGCTGCTGGCGCAGCCTACGTAGGGGCTCGGACAGAACCGCGAGCGTGAGTGATCAATGGTCGCCAGGAACGCAGTGGCGCGGGCTTGAGACCGTTCCAGCACGACAGCAACACCATGAGGTGCAAGGCAACGCTGCTCGATCGGCATATCTGTAGAGCCAGCTCAGGCCCGGCTGTTAAGTCGAGCCAGCCAGCGGCCGTGATGGTTTGGCGCGCCCGTGCCTCATGGGCGCTCCCGCCCCGGGTGGTACGTCGTGCCGTAGATGCGGTTGCCGCGGTCGTCGCCGACGTAGACGGTGTGGCTCTTGTCGTCGGCGTGGCGGCGGGCGGCCGCCTCGGCGATGCGCAACCGGCGGACCAACTGGCCCTGGCTGGGACAGTCGCAGCACCGGGCCCGATACCAGAGCTCGCTCGACGCCTCCCCTTGATCCACCCGGTGCCCTCCTGCGCATGGGCCCCCCAACGCTTGAGTCAGCCACCCGCGGGAGTGTGCAGGCTGCACGGATCCTGGCAGGGACCGTGTCCAGCGGGCGGCCGACGCCGTCGACGCTATACCCCAACTATGCACTGTGTCTATGCATACCTACCCCATAGCTGTATCGGGACGTTGAAGTGACAGCATCTTCCCATGGCAGGGACTGTGAAGGGTGTGTACGTTCAAGAGAAGGATCTGCCCCTCTGGGAGCGAGCCCAGCAGGCCGCCGGGGCGCAGCGCCTGGCGATGGCGTCCTACGTGCTGATCGCGCTGGAGGAGAAGCTGGAGCGCGACGGCGATCCCGCGACCTGACGACCGGCGACGGTCAGAGGACGGCGGCGAGCTTGGCCAGCGTCTGCTCCAGCCCCAGCCGGGACAGCTGGACGGTCTCGGCCGTCCCGTAGCCGCGCTCGGTCACCGTCAGCTCCGTACCGCCGCCGGACGGGGTCAGCGTCAGCTCGTGCGGCACACCGTCCGCGGGGATGTCCGCGGGCAGGCCGAGCGACGACGGCGGCACCGGCCGGCCGGACGCGTCGCAGAACCGCAGGACGTACTCGAGCCGCCGCGGCGCATCGACCACGCCGTACGTCCAGGTGTTGTAGAGCTCGAACCCGTCCGGCGAGCGCATCGACACCAGCGACGCGCCGCCGGGGCGGACGTCCATGCGGGCGAGCGGTGCGGTGAACCCGTCGGGATCCCACCAGCGCCGGACCAGCTCGCCGTCGGTCAGGGCCGCCCACACCCGCTCGGGCGGCGCGTCGTACGTCCGGGTGACGGTGAGGTCCATCAGCGCACCGCCTCGAGCAGGCCGTCGAGCAGGTCGTGCGACTCGCGGATGCCCGTGTCCATGTCCGTCGGGATCCAGCCGTCGCGGTCGTCGGGCGACTGGAAGAGCGAGACGTTCGTATAGCGCGTGCCGCCGTCGCCGGTGGGCTCGAACGCGTCCGTGACCAGCTGCAACCGGCCCGGCCCGCCCATGGCGAACTCCAGCGTCGACACGACCAGCTCGCCCGGGACGACGTCGTGGTAGACGCCCCAGAAGGCGTAGGGCGTGCCGGCGCCGTCCGCCGGGTCGCGGTGCCGGGTGACGAACCGCCAGAGCCCGCCGCGGCGGACGTCCATCGCCTCGACGGTGGTCTCGAACCGGCGCGAGCCCCACCAGCGCGGGATCAGCTCCGGGTCGGTCATCGCGGCGAACACCACCGCCGGCGGCGCGGCGAACTCCCTGGTGACGACGATGTCCTGCCGCCCGGGCTCGAAGAGCACCTCAGTCGTGCGCATGGTCGTGCCTCCCCTGGATACGGACGATCTCCTGCTCGAGGCGGCCCAGGGAGTCGTCCCAGACCGCGCGGTACTGCTCGATCCAGCCGCCCGCGCTGTCGAGCGGCGCGACCTCGAGCCGGCACGGGCGCCACTGGCCCTGCCGGCTGCGGCTGATCAGGCCGGCCCGCTCCAGCACCTTGAGGTGCTTGGAGATCGCCTGGGCGCTCATGTCGAACGGCCGGCCGAGCTCGGTGACCGGCGCGGGGCCTTCGGCCAGCCGGGCCAGGATCGCCCGGCGGGTCGGGTCGGCCAGCGCGCCGAAGACCCGGCTCAACGTGTCAGTCGTCTCGTCCATCGACGTCCTACTCAACCTTCCGGTTGATAAACCGATAGGTTGATTATCGCCCGCCATCCGCTCCTGTCAACCCGACGGTGGCGACGAGGGCGTAGCGCTCGTCCGCGACCGGCCGGCCCCACAGCGCGGCCTCGCCGCTGAGCACGTCGACCCGCACCTCCCGGGCGAGCGGCCGCACCGCTGCCATCAGCTCGTCCGCCCGGACGCCGCCGTCCCACGGCAGCCGCGCCGGCTCGACGGCGTAGGGCATGGACTCCCCCGCCCCGGCCCAGCGTCCCTCGACGAGCACGAGCCGGCCGCCGGGGCGCAGCCGGCCACACCAGTCGCGCAGCGCGGCCGGCGGGTCGGGCAGCGTCCACACGACGTGGCGCGCCAGCACGACGTCGAAACGCTCGTCGCCGGTGGGCGGTGAGGCGGCGTCGCCGACCAGGAACCGGCCGAGCCGACCGGCCGCCGCGAGCTTGGCGCGGGCCAGGTCGACCATGCGCGGCGCCAGGTCGACGCCCGTCACGCGGTGTCCGGCCTCGGCCAGCAGCAGCGAGAGTGAGCCCGTCCCGCACCCGGCGTCGAGGACGTCGAGAGGCCCGGCCGGCATCCACTCGCTCAGCCGCCGTCGCCACGCCTCGCGGGTCGGTTCGGCCCGCAATCCGTGATCGGCCTCGTCGTCGAACGCTCCTGCCGCGTCGTCCCAGAACGCCCGGATGGCGGCCTCTTGCGTCACGCGCCTCACTCCCCTTCCGTCGAGCTCGAGTATCGCTGCGGGGTCCGACAAGGTCCGTACCATGGCCGGCATGCGCCTGGGCAACTCGTTCTGGCGGTTCTGGACCGCCGCCACGCTCGCGAACCTCGGCGACGGCATCCGGCTGGCCGCGTTCCCGCTGCTGGCCGCGTCGCTGACCGACGACCCGTTCGCGGTGGCCGCGATCGGCGCGGCGACGGCGCTGCCGTGGCTGCTCACCGGGCTGGCCGCCGGGTCGCTGGCGGACCGCCGCAGCGCCCGCACGCTGCTCACCGCCGCCGACATCGGCCGCATCGTGGTGCTGCTCGGCCTGGTCGCGGCGCTGCTGACGAACACCGCGACGCTGCCGCTGGTCGCCGTCGCCGCGTTCGCGCTGGGCGTCGCCGAGACCGTCCGCGACACCGCCGCCCAGACCGTCGTGCCGCGGCTGGTGCCGTCGCAACTGCTGGAACGGGCCAACGGGCGGCTGGTCGCCGGCGAGGTGACCGCCAACGAGTTCGCCGGACCGCTGATCGGCGCCGCGCTGTTCTCGGCCGGCATGGCGCTGCCGTTCGCGGCCAACAGCGCGACGCTGGCGATCGCCGTCCTGCTCGTCCTGTCGCTGCCCGCGTCGCTGCTGGCCGCGACCGCCCGGCGCGGCGAGGCCGGCGGGCCTCCGGTGGCGGACGGGGTGCGAGCCGGGCTCGGCTGGCTGGCGCGGCAGCAGGTGCTTCGCGGGCTGATGGGCGCGGTCGCGATGGTGATGCTCGCCGACGCCGCCTGGTTCGCGGTGTTCGTGCTCTACCTGGACGCGCAGCTCGACGCGGGCGCGCTCGGCTTCGGCGTGTTCCTCGCGATCGGCGCGGCCGGCGGCCTGACCGGCGCCCTGCTCGCCGACCGCCTCATCGGCCGGCGGCGGCACCGGGCCGTCCTGCTGGGCAGCATCGCCGTCATCGCCGTGACACCGGCACTGCTGCTGGCCGCGCCGACGACGTGGGCAGCGGTCGTCGTCATGGTGGCGACCAGCGGCGGCTTCACCGTGCTCAACGTCGCCGCCTCCTCGGTGCGGCAGCGGCTGACGCCGCCGGGGCTGCTCGGACGGGTCACCGCGGCCTGGCGGACGGTGGTGTTCGGCGCCGGCGCGGTGGGCGCGCTCGGCGGCGGCGCGGTCGCGTCCTGGCAGGGCCTGCAGGCGCCGTTCGTTCTGAGCGCCGTCCTCGGTGTCGTCGCCATCGCCCTCTGGTGGCTGTCCGCCCGCCGCGGCCCCGGCCCGCTCATCGCCTAGATGACCTATTCCAAGGGGTCGGGTGCGTGTCGTGAGGCAGTGGCATGGGCGAGGGTGTCCAAGATCGGTTTGTGAAGACAGACCTGGACACCCTCGCGACTGCACTGTACGTGACGGTCGATGACCTGTTGATCGAATCTCCGCACCGGTTGCCGTGGCGGCCGCGGGTGGGGATCGAACCGAAGATCAGCGACGCTGAGCTGGTCACGTTGGCGGTGATGCAGGCGCTGCTGGGCTTCACCTCCGAAGCGCGCTGGCTGCGTCATGCGCGCGCTCACCTGCGGCATTTGTTCCCGTGCTTGCCGCAGCAGCCCGGCTACAACAAGCGGCTGCGGCGGCTGGCCGACACGATCGGCTGGCTGGTCGGGGCGCTGGCCCGCGACACCAGCTTGTGGACCGATGACGTCTGGGTGGTCGATTCCACCCCGGTCGAATGCGGCCGGTCGAAGGAGACGGTGCAGCGTTCGGACCTGGCCGGGTGGGCAGAGTACGGCTACTGCGCCTCCCATTCCAGGTTCTTCTGGGGACTGCGGCTGCACCTGCTGTGCACGCTGCACGGGCTGCCGGTCGGGTTCGCCCTGACCGGCGCGAAGGCCGACGAACGCCAGACCCTGCTGGGCATGCTCGGCGCCGATCCCGACCTGAGCACCGCCCGCGTCGGGCAGGTCGTGATCGCGGACAAGAACTACTACGGCCGCCAGTTCGAAGCAGCGCTTGCCGAGGCCGGCCTGGACCTGCTGCGCCCGGCCCGCAAGGGCGAACGCCCACGCGCCGGAGTCCGCTTCTTCAAACCGTTGCGGCAGGTCATCGAGTCGATCAACGACACGTTCAAGGGCCAACTGGACCTGGAACGACACGGCGGGCACACCCCGACCGGGGTCTGGGTCCGCGTCGCGCAACGCGTCCTGGCACTGACCGCGGCGATCTGGCACAACGACCGCACCGGCCAACCGATCAAACGATCCCTTCTCGCATACGACCACTGACCCCTTGGAATAGGTCATCTAGGGCGTGCCCCTCGCCGTTGATCATGGAGAAGGTCGGCTCCCATCGCGGTTTTGAGCCGACCTTCTCCATGATCAACAGCTGTTGGCGGCGCACTACGGTCAGGGGCGGGCCCGCAGGTCCAGCAGGCCGACAGCCACGGCCCAGAGGCCGGCCAGCGCGGACACCGGGAAGAGCGGGTCGAACCGGTCGGTGAAGGCGATCGTCGCCGAGGCCAGCGCGAAGGCCAGCCCGCCCACCAGGCCGAGCGGCAGCGTGTACCGGTTCCCCACCGTCCGGGTCAGGCCGCCGGCCAGCGCCAGTGCGGCGATCGCCAGCCCCCAGGACGCGTCGGCGACGGTCTCGTTCACGGTCTGCAGACGCGAGACGAACGACTGATCGCCGTCCGCGAGCGCGTCGGCGTCGAGGGCGGCCAGCAGGTGGAACAGCATCGCGACGGTCGCGACGCACGCGACCACCGCGACCACCGTCACCAGCCGGGCCATCGCCGGTCCGAACGCACGGTGCCGGCTCCGGCGCAGCCGCAGGATCCCGGCGGCGAAGCCGGCCAGCGCGAGCAGCATGAGCAGGTGCGACGGGTACCACATCGGGTCGACGAGCATCTCGTGCAACTGGTGGACCTTGCTGCCCTGGCCGCTGTCGCTGGGATGGGTCGCTCCCCCGGCGACGAACAAGACGCCGCCGGCCACGAGGAAGGCCGGCCCGAGGCGGTCGGGACCGCCCGCGCGGGCGGTCGCAGGGGTGAGGCTGGAGGTGGTCATGTCCGGCTCCTGGATGGACGACGGGAATGGGTGCGCCCACCGTCGGCCACCCGGACCGTCCGCCACAGGAGGGCAGACCCTGGAGGTTCTTCCGGGAAAACCCGCATCACCCGCCCGCCGTTCCTGTGCCACGATGCGTCCATGTCCAAGGCGGCCGTCGCGGTGCTCGCGCTGCTGGTCACCGGCCTGCTCGGGTACGGCTGGTCGCTGGGCTTCCACCTGGACAACGCCCACAACGGGCTGATCGGCGCCTCGTTCACGGCGGTCGGCCTGTACGTCCTGCGCATGCGCCCGCGGCACCGCGAGGGCCGGCTGTTCCTGGCCGTCGGCCTCCTGCACGTCGTCATGTTCTTCGGCCGCCAGTACGGCCTGCACGACGACCCGCTGCCGGGCGCGGCCTGGGTCGGCTGGATCGGCGTGTGGCCGCTGCCGCTGGCGATCGCGGTCAGCGGCTGGGCCCTGATGGCCTTCCCGGACGGCCGGCTGCTGTCGCCGCGGTGGCGGGTCCCGCTCGGCGTCATGATGGCGGTCGCGACGGCGATGTCCGTCGTGTCGGCGCTGTGGCCGGTGGAGTACGAGCGGACCGGGCTGGCCGGCCACCCGCTGGACCTGCCCGGCGCGGACGCCGCCACCGCGGCCTGGCCGTACGTCCGGTTCGCCTACCTGCTCTTCCAGGTGCTGTGGACGGTGGCGCTCGTGGTCCGCGTCCGCCGGGCCCGCGGCGACGAGCGACGCCAGCTCTACTGGCTCGGCTACGCGGTCGTGCTGGACCTCGCCCTCCTGGTGGCCGGCCTGGCGCTGCTCGGCAGCCCGGTGCCCGGTCTGCTCGGCGTCCCGCTGGTGCCGCTGGCCGCGGGCGTCGCGATCCTCAAGTACCGGCTCTACGACATCGACCCGCTGCTCGGCAAGACGATCGTCATCGGCGCCATGCTGGCGGTCGTCACCGGCGGGTACGTCGCCGTCGTCGTGGGCGTGGGCGCGCTGGTGCCGGCGCCGGACGGCCTGCTGTCGGTCGTCGCGACGGCGCTCGTGGCGGTCGCGTTCGAGCCGCTGCGGCGGCGGGCGCAACGGCTCGCCGACCGGATCGTCTACGGCCACCGCGTCACGCCGTACGAGGCGCTCTCGACGCTGTCCACGCAGCTCAGCGCGGCGCCCGACGAGCTGCTCGACGGCGTCGCCGCGACGGTCGGCGGCGCGGTCGGCGCCCGTGAGGTGGTCGTCTGGGTCGGCGACGAGGCGCGCCTCGTCCCGGCGGCCGCCTGGCCGGCGCCGGTCGGGTCGGAGCCGTCCTCGCTCGACGGCCTCGGCGGGCCGGGCGTGCACGTCCGCCCGGTGCGCCACGACGGCCTCCTCCGCGGGGCCATTACGCTGCGCAAGCCGCCCGGCGAGCCGCTGCTGGCCGGCGAGGAGCAGTTGCTCGGTGACCTCGCCGCGCAGACCGGCATGGTCATCGTGCACGAGGCGCAGCGGGCCGAACTGCAGTCGACCGCCCGGCGCATCGTCACCGCCCAGGACGAGGCCCGGCAGCGGATCGAGCGCGACCTGCACGACGGCGCGCAGCAGCGGCTGGTCACCCTCGGCCTCGAACTGGGCGTGCTGGCCGCGCACGCGAAGGCGTCCGGCGACGGGGAGCTGGCCGGCGGCGTCCAGGCCGCGCGCACCCAGCTGCTCGAGGCGACGTCCGAGCTGCGCGAACTGGCCCGCGGCCTGCATCCGTCCGTGCTCACGCAGGCCGGCCTGCCGGACGCGCTGCGGACGCTCGCCGACCGGTCCGCGGTGCCGGTGCGGCTCGACGCCGACCTCGCGGCCCGGCCGCCGGCCGAGGTGGAGGCGACGGCGTACTTCCTGGTCAGCGAGGCGCTGACGAACGCGGCGAGGCACGCCGGGGCGACGCTCGTCACCGTCACACTCGCGCGCGACGAGCAGGGGCTGCGGGTCGAGGTGGCCGACGACGGCGCCGGCGGCGCGCGGCTCGGGGACGGCGACGGCGACGGCAGCGGCCTGCAGGGGCTCGCCGACCGGCTGGCCGCGCTCGGCGCGCGCCTCGACGTCGACAGCCCGCCCGGCGGCGGGACCCGGCTGCGGACGGTGATCCCGTGCGCGTGACGCTCGCCGACGACGCCGTCCTCTTCCGCGAGGGCATGGCCCGGATCCTCGCCGACGTCGGGTTCACCATCGTCGACCAGGTGCGCGACGGCGCCGCGCTGGTGGAGCGGGTGCGGGCCGACCCGCCCGACGTCGTGATCACCGACCTGCGGATGCCGCCCGGCTTCGCCGACGAGGGCATCGAGGCCGCCGCCGCGATCCGGTCGTTCGCGCCCGAGGTCGGGCTGATGCTGCTCTCGCAGTACGTCGAGGCGCACCATGCGCTGCGCCTGATGAACGAGTTCGCCGGCGGCGTCGGGTACCTGCTCAAGGACCGCGTCTCCGACCTCGGCGCGTTCGCCGCCGACGTGCGCCGCGTCGCGGCCGGCGAGGTCGTCGTCGACCCGGAGCTGGTCGCCCTGCTCGTCGGGCGGCGCCGCCGGGACGACCCGCTGGACCGGCTGTCCGAGCGGGAGCGCGAGGTGCTCGGCCTGATGGCGCAGGGCCTGTCCAACGCCGCCCTCTCCGCGGAGCTGCACCTCAGCGCGAAGACGGTCGAGGGCTACGTGAGCAGCATCTTCACCAAGCTCGACCTCGCGCCCGACCAGCGCGGGAACCGCCGGGTGCTGGCGGTGCTGCGGTTCCTCCGCGAGCAGTGACTACTGGAGGGCTTGCGGATACCCCTCCCCCGTATCTACTGTTACCCCCACGGGGTATCCGTATAAGGAGGAGACGACATGACGAGCACGCTGCGGGTCGAGATCGCGCCGGCGACGGTCGAGGAGACCGGGGCGCTGACCACCATGGTGCGCACCTCGGCCGCGTACACCGGCGAATACCGGGTGATGGTCGCCAACCAGACCATCGACGCCGCCTATATCGCGCAACACCTGACCCGCGTCGCGCACGGGCCCGACGGCGAGCTGCTGGGGTTCGTCACGCTGCAGGTGCCCGGGCGCGGCGGGCCGGGCGAGGGCGAGGTCGACTTCATGTTCGTCGCCGACGACGCGCAGGGGCGCGGCATCGGCCGGCTGCTGATCGAGGATCTCGTCGAGCAGGCGGCGGCGCTGGGCCTGCACCGGCTGCACGCCGTGTCGCACCCGCCGTCGGCCGGGTTCTACCGCGGCTGCGGCTTCCGCGACGTCGCCGTCATCGAGCCGTACGGGCGGATCGGCTGGAGCCGCCCGCACCTGGTCCTGACTCTGGGCTGACGCCCGCGACGGCGCCGACCTGCTCGGCGAGGGTGACGGCGACCAGCCGCTGCTCCAGGGTCGGCCGGGCGACCCCGGTCGCCGCGGTCAGGTAGAACCGGCCGCGGACGGTGCCGCCGAACTCCACCGGCAGCTCGATCTCGTCGTTGACCGGCAGCCCGTCGCGGGCGACGTCGACTGGCACGCCGTTGCGGGTGACGGTGCCGTCGCGGTTCAGCCGGGGGTACTCGCGGCCACGGCCGGTGCCGGCCTCGAACCTGGCGCCGTCGATGTCCAGGACCGCGGTGATCTGCCGTCCGACGTGCTCGACGATGGCCGGCGCCGGCGCGGAGCCGGACGCGACCAGCTCGGCCGCCGACACCACGCCGGACAGGTAGCCCGCGCGGACGCTGGCGCCGGCCTGCTGCCGCCGTCCCCACAGCGCGATCTCCGTGACGGCGAGCCCGACCAGCGTCAGCAGGACGGCGGTCTCGATGTCGTCGCGGTCGTCGATCGCGAACGTCTGGTACGGCCGGGTGAGGAAGAAGTCGAACCAGGCGGCGCTGGACAGCGCCGCGACGATGCCGGCGGACCGACTGCCGGTCGCGGCGGCGGCGACCACCAGCAGGACCAGCACGAGCGCCGCGTTCGTGTTCGCGATGTCGTCGCGGAACAGGGCCAGCAGCGCGCACGCCGCCAGCGGCACGACGAACGCCAGCGCCAGGATCGGGAGGGACCGGGTCCTCACGCCTCCATCAACGTCCCGCGCGGACGTCGGCGTCAAGGGTCTTGACGAAGCCTTAGCGCCTTGCGCAGCTGCCGACGACGTCGCCAGCCGGGCCGGCGCACGCTGACGCTGCCCATGCTGGCCGAGCCGACGACGTGGACGACGGCGCGCGGCGCGGCCGGCGGCTCCGGCACCTTGACGTCGACACTGGAGAACCGGGTCTCGACGTCGACCTCGACGAGGACGTCGTCGGGCACCACCAACTGCAGCGACGACGCCGACAGCTCCACCTCGATGCGGTGGGCGGACGCCGCGAACACGGCCTCGGTGAAGTCGAGCCGCACCGACGACATCGAGCCCTTGACGGTGAGCCGCTCAGGTACCGCCCAGCGGCCGACGCGCTGCACGGACGAGCCGTCGGCGCGGATCACCGCCGCCTCGGGCGCCGGACGCGCGGCGACGCCGTCGTCGTCCAGATCGGCGACGACGGCGTCGAGGTCGCGGCGCGTGCGCGCGGCCAGGGCCGACCCCAGTCGGTCGTCCAGCTCGTCCAGGCCCAGCCGGCCGTCGGCGGCGGCCGTGCGGATGCGCTCGGCCACCTTGTCCCGGTCGGCGTCGGACACCCGCTGGAGCGCACGCCGGGCCACCTCGTCATCGGCCATGACGGCGATCTTACGGCCGCCGGTCAGCGGTCCTCGCGGAACTCCACGTGCCGCTTCGCCAGCGGGTCGTACTTGCGCAGCACCAGCCGGTCGGGGTCGTTGCGGCGGTTCTTCCGGGTCACGTACGTGTACCCGGTGCCAGCCGTCGACCGCAGCTTCACGACGGGGCGCAGATCGGTGCGTGCCATGGTGGCCCTCCTTCGGTTCTTCGGTCCTTCGGTTCGAGCGTGAGCGGTCGTCAGCCCTGGCGGGCCTTCAGCCGCGGGTTCTGCCGGTTGATGACGAACACCCGGCCGCGCCGGCGGACGACCTGCGAGCCGGGCCGGTTCTTCAACGACCTGAGCGAGTTGCGGACCTTCATCACGACACCTTCCTTCTGAGAACGCTTCTCATAACACCCCGGGTCGCGCGGATGTTCCCGCGCGCACGGAGCCGTCGTCTCTCCGCAGCCGGGCGGTCACGCCGCCGCCATCGCGTCGCCCCGGCTCAGACCCGTGACCGAAGCGGGCTGGGCTGGAACATCACGGGAACGAGCGTTTGCCACGGCAGCCTTCGCCTTCATCGGCCCAGGATTCGCGATCGGGTTCCTCTGGCTGCACGACCGCCTGGCGCCACGCTGGTGGCTCGGGCGGTCGGCTGACTCTGCTCGGTCATGGCGAACGTCGTCCGGCAGTGGGCCAGGAATGCCTCGGCACGCCGGGTGAGGCGCCCGCCCGCGGCCCAGCCCATCACCACTGGTGTCGTGGGCACCGTGCCTGACAGCGGGCGGGTGACCACCTCGAGCCCTTCGAGGGACTGGTCCACCGCCGGCTGTTGCACGGCCATCGAGTAGCCGAGTCCGCGGGCGACCAGGGCGCGGGCCAGTTCGAAGCTCGACGCGCGGTAGGCGGGTCTCATCTCCAGGCCGGCCGCGTCGAAGACGGTCTGGAAGTAGTGTTCGCTTGGCGGAACGTCGAGCAGCACAAAGGGTTCGTCGTTGAGCTCGGCCAGCGCGACCGAGCGGCGCCGGGCCAGCCGGTGATGCCCGGGCAGCAGGACCGAGGGCTGCCGGTCGTGCAGGACCACGGTGTCGATGTCGGCCACCAGGTCCTGCTGGTAGAGGAACGCCAGTTCGCACCGGCCGTCCAGCAGGTAGTTCTGGATCTCCGGCAGAGTGCCTTCGACGAACTGGACATCCACCTCCGGACGCACTGTCCCGAACGTGGCGATCGCGGCGGGGACATGGAACGGCGCGATGGGCGCGTAGCAGCCGATGTCCAGGCGTCCGCTGAGATCCTGGCCGAGGGAGCGGGCACTGGCGCCGAGTTCGGACATGGCGGTGATGACCTTCCTGGCATCGGCCGTCACCTGACGGCCCGCGTCGGTCAGCACTGCGCCGCGGCGGGAGCCGCGGATGAACAGCCGGACGTCCAGGGCTCGTTCCAGTTCGGCCATCGCCAGGGACACCGCGGATTGCGATACGTGGCACAGCTTCGCCGCGGCGGTCATGCCGCCGGTCTCGGCGATCGCGACCAGGTACTCGAGCTGCCGCACCGTGACGTTCGGCCTCATCAGCTCATCATATGGGTCAGCGGAGTTTTTCAAGCTGGCCTGATGGCTGAGCTGATGTCATGGTCGACTCTGTGCAGCAGACACCCCGCGCCCACACGTATCCGTTCGTCCCGTACACCCCCGCCCGCGTGCCCATCGAGGACGGGCTGCGCCGGGGCGAAGAGTTCTACCGCCACCTCGATCAGCGCCGGTCAGTGCGATGGTTCTCGCCGGACCCGGTACCGCTGGCGGCCATCGAGATCGCCGTCCGTGCGGCGAACACGGCGCCCAGCGGTGCGCACCACCAGCCGTGGACCTTCGTCGCGACCAGCGACCCAGCCATCAAGAGCCGGGTCAGGGCGGCCGCGGAAGCCGAGGAGCGGACGTTCTACCACGATCGCGACCTGCCGGCCTGGCACTCCGCCCTCGCTCCACTGGAGACGGACGAGCACAAGGAATTCCTTGATGTCGCACCATGGCTGGTGGTCGCGTTCGCCCAGAAGCACACGCGCCTGCCCGACGGCATCGTGCGCAAGAACTACTACGTCACCGAGAGCGTCGGCATCGCCTGCGGCTTCTTCATCGCCGCGTTGCACAGCATGGGCCTTGCGACCTTGACCCACACACCGAATCCCATGTCGTTCCTGAGTGAGGTCTTCGACCGGCCGTCGGCCGAGCGCCCGTTCATCCTGTTCCCGGTCGGCTATCCGGCCGACAACTGCGAAGTTCCCGACCTGACCCGCAAGCCGTTGCCGGAGGCGTTGATCGTCCGGTGAGCTGAGGTCCACCCCGCTGGGCGGCGGCCTTCGGTCCCCGTGGAGTTCGTGCTCGCGCGGCGACGGCCGACGCCGGCCGCAGCCGATATTCACCCCGTCGGGGTGAATCACGCCGGTGCCGGTGCGACGCACGGTGGTCCCGAGATCACCGAGCGCTCCACACCCCTACACCCGCGAGCTCCTGGCCGCCGTCCCCGCGCTGCGGACCTGAGCGAGCGCGCCGGCCCAGCTCACCAGCTCGTCCAGCATCGTCCCCGCCAGCGCCGCGTGCCGCTCCCGCGGCTCTGGCCGGACGAAGTCGGCGAAGTCGTCGTACAGCGACAGCGCCACCTGCGCCCGGACGTCCGCGACGAGCAGCATGCCCATGACGCCGCGCAACTGCTCGACCGCGCGGATGCCGCCATCGGCGCCGTAGCCGACGAAGCCGGCCGCCTTGTGGTGCCACTCGGCGTAGACGAGGTCGATCGCGGTCTTCAGGACGCCCGGGAAGGAGTGGTTGTACTCCGGCGTGACGAAGACGAAGCCGTCGAAGGCGGCGACGGTCTCGGCCAGCCGCAGGGTGTGCGGGCGGGTGTACTGGCCGGACGACGCGGGCAGCGGCTCGTCGAGATGCGGGAGGTCGAAGTCGGCGAGGTCGACCAGCTCGTAGTCGGCGTCGCCGCGCTGTTTGGCCAGGTCGAGGATCCACTGGGCGACGGCCGGGCCGAGCCGGTCCGGTCGCGTGCTGCCGATGATGATCGCGATGCGTGTCATGTCCTCGACGCTAGGGACGCACCCGCGCCGCGGCCATGGGCGGGCGTCTCGTCGTCCTACGCGATCGTCTCGCGGCCGGGCGCCGGGCGAGACGATCGCCATAGGCTGGCGGTATGGACCCGTTGAGCCAGGTCGTCGCCGTCATGCGCACCGGGCGGCCGCGCTCGTTCCGGCTGCGCGCGGCCGGGCCGTGGGGCTGGCGGTACCCGCCGGTGCGCGGCGCCGCCTTCCACGTCGTGTTGCAGGGGTCGTGCTGGCTGCTGCCCGAGTCGGGCGAGCCGATCGCGCTGAGCGCCGGCGACGTCGTCCTGTTCCCGCACGGTACCGGGCACGGGCTGGCCGACGGGCCCGATACCCCGCTCGTCGAGCTGTGCGCCGGCGACCCCGGCCACCGCGTGCTGTCCGCCGGCGCACAGGCGGCGGCGCCTGACCTGGTGGCGCTGTGCGGCCAGTACCTCGTCGACCGCGATCGGCCGCACCCGATGCTGGCCGCGCTGCCCGACGTCGTGCACCTGCCGAACCGGCTCGGCCGGCACCCGTCGCTGCACGCCGCCGTGGAGCTGCTCGGCCGCGAGGTCGACGCGCCCGCGGCCGGTTCCGACGCCGTCGTGCCGGCGCTGCTCGACGTGCTGCTGCTGTATGTGCTGCGGGCGTGGTTCAGCGACGACGGCTGCGCGGGCGCGCACCCCACCGGGTGGGGCGCGGCGCTGACCGACGACGCCGTCGCCGCCGCGCTCGCCGCCATGCACGCGAGCCCGGAGCGGCCGTGGACGGTGGAGTCGCTGGGCGCGGTAGCCGGGCTGTCGCGGGCGGCGTTCGCGCGCCGGTTCTCCGCGCTCGTCGGCAGCGCGCCGCTGGCATATCTGACCTGGTGGCGCATGACGACGGCCGCGCGGCTGCTGGCCGAGACCGACCTCCCGATCGGCGCCGTCGCGCGGCGGGTCGGCTACACGTCGGAGTTCGCGTTCGCCGCCGCGTTCAAGCGCGAGTACGCCCGGCCGCCGGGTCGGTATCGCAGCGAGCTGACGGCCGCCTGAGCTCGTCGACCGCTGCCGCCAGCAGCCCGGCGTGGCGCCGCGCCCACCCGTCGGCCAGCGCCGCGACGTCGGCCAGCTCGCCCTCGTCGACGACGAACGACGCGACCGGCAGGGCCGCGCCGAGGCTGCCGAGGACGGGGCGCAGCTGCAGGTCCGCGGCCTGCCGCTCGGCCGGGTCGCGGGCCAGCGTCACCGGGACCACGACGGTGCCCGCGAACGCGTCGTCGGGCAGCCGGTCGAGGAACAGCTTGAGCACGCCGGTGTAGGACGCCCGGCTCACCGGCGTCGCGAGCACGACGACGTCGGCGTCCAGGACCGCGTCGACCAGCTGCGCCACCCCCGCCGACGGCACGCCGACGAGGTCGGGCACGTACGTCGTGAGGTCGACGACGTCGCGCCAGACCGGCGTGCGCGGCAGCCGTCCGGCCAGCTCGACCGCGAACGCCGCCGCGACCGCCCTGATGCGCGACGACGGCGCCGTCCCCGCCGTCAGCACCACCAGGTCGACGGGGCGATCGTGCTGCTCAGCCGGCATGGCGGGCTCCTCTGATCACGGTCGGCTCTTTATCCTATCAATTCACTAGGATTTGGTGGAGGGGCCGGAAATCCCCGCGCGTGCGCCGTCGGCCGGATGCTAGGGTCCACGGCATGCAGCGCGCCTACGTGACGACGACGCCGGAGACCGTCCCGGCGCGCTGATTCCTGTTCACGATGCCCGGGGCGAGAGCCCCGGAGCGCCGCCGTGGTCACTCGCCTCGCCTGTCCTTCGAGGAGACCGCCATGCATGACCACCGCAAGCTCGGCCGCGAGCTGGACCTGTTCGGCTCCGATCCGCTGATCGGCGCCGGCCTGCCGTACTGGCTGCCGGCCGGTGCCGCCGTCCGCCATGCGCTCGAGCAATACGTCCACGACGTCGAGCGGCGGGCCGGCTACCAGCACGTCCACTCCCCCGTGCTGGCCAAACGCGAGCTGTACGAGCTGTCCGGCCACTGGTCGCACTACCGCGACGACATGTTCCCGCCGATGTCCGTCGGCGGGGAGGAGTTCGTGCTGCGGCCCAGCCTGTGCCCGCACCACGCCCTGATCTACAAGTCCCGCGGCCGGTCCTACCGGGAGCTGCCGCTGCGGCTGGCCGAGCTCGGCGGCATGTACCGCTCCGAGGCGTCCGGCGTGCTCGGCGGGCTGACCCGCGTGCGCGCGATCCAGCTCAACGACGCGCACATCTTCTGCGACGTCGACGACGCGGCCGCCGAGGCCGCCGACGCGCTGGCGATGATCCGCGACGCGTACGCCGCGATGGGCATCGAGCCGGCCCGTGTGCGGCTGTCGCTGCCCGGCGCCGGCGGGAAGTACGCAGGCGCGCCGCCGCTGTGGTCGCGAGCGGCCGCGCTGCTACGGGAGGCGTTGTCGTTGTCGGGGTTGTCGTACGAGGCGGAGGAGGGTGAGGCGGCGTTCTACGGTCCCAAGATCGACGTGCAGATCGTCGACTCCGCCGGCCGCGAGTCGACCCTGTCGACCGTCCAGATCGACTTCCACCAGCCCGAGCGGTTCGGCCTCGAGTACGTCGGCGCCGACGGCGAGCGGCACCGGCCGGTCATGGTGCACCGCAGCGTCATCGGCAGCCTGGAACGGGCCTTGGCGCAGCTGATCGAGGTGCACGGCGGCGCGTTCCCGCCCTGGCTGGCGCCGGTGCAGGTGGTGCTGGTGCCGATCGGCGAGGAGCAGTCCGTTGCCGCTCGGTCCGTTCTGTCGCGCTGCCTCGACGCCGGGCTGCGGGTGGAGGTCGCCTGGGCCGACCAGGGCAGCGTCGGCGCGCGTATCCATGCCGCCGGGCCGGTGCCGTATGTGGCCGTGATCGGGGCGCGCGAGGCCGGTGCGGACGCGGTTGCCCTGCGGCTCCGGGACGGCCGCCGGCTCGATCCGCTGCCGGTTGGCGAGGTGGTTGGCAGGATCGCTGAGCGGGTGTCGTCTCGTGCGTTGGATCTCTGGTGATCGCGGTTTGGTCCAGCCTTGTCCCCGCGCTTCTTTGGCTCCGCTGGCCGCTCACTGGCCGTGAGTGGCAAATGGCGACCGACTCCGCTGTTGGTCGCCCTCCGCTGGCCTCTTCACCCGCCGCAGGTGTACCTCACCCGCCAGAAGTGCGCACCCGGCCCCGAGACGAGTCCAGTACGACCCCCAGGCGAGTGAGGAGCACCCCCAGCGAGTGAGGTGCCCCGCCAACCCCGCCGGAAAGCGCTCACCCACGCCTCCGTTCCATGATCATCAAAGAAACGGTGCGCCCCGACGCCCCAAAACTTTGATGATCATGGAACGGGCGGGGCCAGAGGAGGCCAGCGGACCCGTCACCCACAGCGGAGTCGGTTGCCAAGAGGGGTGGTAACCGTGAGAGGCCGGCGGAGGGCGAACAGTCAGCGGTCCTGAAAGCCCGGTCCACTTTCCGGAAGGCTCCCTGATGCTGTGAGAACGAGGGCGCGGCGGCGCGGGTCAAGCGGTCATCGATGGCGCGAAGCGCCCATCAGTCCGCTTGAGGCGCGCCGCCGCGCCCTCGACAATCGAACAGCAGGGGGCCGACGAACCGGCCAACTGTGCACCAAGATCACGCAACCTCGCCGATCTCCTGCTGGGTGAGGCCGCGCTGGCCACCTGGTGCAGGTCCTCGGCGTCGATGCCGCGCCCGGCGTAGCGCCGGCTGATCGCCTCGGCCAGACCGAGGTTGCGGATGATGACGTCGTCGGGGGCGCGCTGACGATCGGCGCCTGACAGCCGGGCGGCTCGCATTTCCCGGCCGATGTCAACCGATCCGCACGGATCAGGCGTGCGACGCGTTGCGCGCCACCTGGTCGCGCAGGTCCTCGACGCCGAGGCGGGCGGCCATGACGTCGATCGGCGTCGCGGGGTCGTCGGACCAGAACAGGCCGACGTCCTCGCGTGCGGAGTAGTGGTAGCCGGCGCGGTCGCCGAACGCGTCGCGGAACGCCAGGCCGTCGCGCAGCGCCTCCGACCAGCCGAGCACGACGTAGCTGAGGTCCAGCTCGTGCACCAGGATCCCGGCCCCGAGCACCCGGGCGGCCATCAGGCCGGACGGCTCGTAGACGGCGGCGTTGTCGCGCGGCGTGCCGGACACGACGTAGTACCGGTGCCGCGCGGCATGGGCGGCGGTCCGCACCGTCGCTGGCGAGGCGGACGGGAACGCGACGACCTCCGCGCCGCCCTCGGCCAGCGCCCGCCAGCCGTCGTCGTACATGACGTCCCAGCAGATCTGGATGCCGACGGCGCCGAAGTCGCAAGCGAACACCGGGAACGACGAGCCGGGCGTCACCCCGCCCTCGAACGAGGACGACCCGGCGGCGGCGACGGGGTGCGCCTTGCGGTACACGCCCCCACCGCGCCGGCCCGGTCCAGCAGGACGGCCGCGTTCGAGACAACGCCGTCCTCGGCCAGGTCCAGGGTGACGACGAGGTACGTCCCGTGCCGCCGCGCCACCGCGCGGTAGACCTCGAACACGGGGTCGTCCAGCGACAACGCCCGCAACGACGCGACCGGGCCGGGCGGGCTCGCCACCAGCTCCGGCAGTACGACGAGGTCCAGCCCGCCCCGCGTGGTCCCCGACGCCGCGGCCGCCGCCATCTCGGCGACGAGGGACGACACCTCCGCCGCCCGCTCAGCCACGCCCGGGAACGGCCGGCCGCCGCCGAACACGGCCGTTCCTACGACAACTTTCCGCGGCCCGCGCGCCGTCACCCCATCGCCTCCTGCAGCCGCTCGCGGGTCTCGTTGCCGATCTTCTCGGTCCAGTTCTCGGTGATCGCGCGGAAGTCGTCGATCGAGATCCGCTCGGCCGTGACGTCGGCGACCGCGTCGTAGACGGCCTGCAGCGCGCCCGTGGTGTCCTCGACCGGCTCGATGTAGACGCCGACGGTCGGGTCCGGGATGGTCGCCGGGATGACCGCGGACTCCCACGCGTGCTGGGCCTCGACCCACTGCGGCGACTGCCCGCTGAACATCACCCCGGGCGGCGCGCCGATGAACTTGAACATGGTCCGGATCTCCTCGATCCCCTTGTCCGTCAGCACCGGCAGCCCGCCGGTCATCTCGTGGTCCACGCCGTCGACGCCGTAGTTGAGCAGGAACCACTCCTCCGTCCCGAACGGCGCGGCGAGGAAGTCCAGCAGCTTCAGCCGGTCCTGCACGACGGCGGGATCGTCCTGGCGCAGCGCGGTGATGCCGAAGATCCCCGAGGCGACGTGGAAGACGGGGTCCGCGCCGGGCAGCGCGAACGGCAGCATGACGCCGATCTCGTCGACGCTGCGCCGCTCCTGCTCGACGAAGCCGCGCCAGGCCGCGAGCCCGTCCATGTACAGCGCCGTCGTCCCGGACGAGAACGCCTGCTTGGCCTGCGTGACCGTGTACCCGGTGAAGTCGGGGTGGAAGTAGCCCTGCTTGGACAGCTCGAGGTGGTACTCGACGGCGGCGAAGTACTCGTCGGTCTCCCAGTCCTTCGTCAGCGTGCCGTCCGGCTCCTGCCGCCAGTTGTTCGGCACCCCGAACGCGGCCCAGAACAGCAGCATCATCGTCGGCCCGAACGGGCCCATCGCCCAGCGGCCGGACGACGGCGCCGTCAGCTCCGCACACAGGTCGGTGAAGTCGTCGGTGGTCTTGACGTCGGCCGGCGCCACCCCGATCGACGACAGCAGGTCGACCCGCGCCATCATCACGTTCGTCAGCACCTGCTGCTCGACGGGGACGCCCCACAGCCGGCCGTCGACGCGGGCGCCGCGCCAGGCGTAGGTCGGGATGTTCGCGAGGTTCGGGTAGGCCTCGACGGCGTCGCCGGACAGGTACTCGGACAGGTCGGCGAACCGGGCGTCCAGCAGGTCCGGCAGCCGCGGCATGGTCAACTGGTCGCCGGTCAGCAGGACGGTGTCGGGGATGTCGTTGCCGGCCATGACGGCGTTGAACTTCTCCCGGTAGTCCGCCTGCGGGACGATCGTCGGCGCCAGCTCGCCGCCGATGCGCTCGTTGACCGCCGTCCAGTAGGCGTTGTCGCCGGCGGCGGGGCGGCGGTGGGTCGTACGTCAGCACCAGCGACGTCAGCGTGTTCCAGCCGGTCGGCAGGTCCTCGGCCGACCGCTGCAGCTGCGTCGGGAAGCGCAGGTAGCCGTCCTGGACGCCGTCGGCGCTGCCGGGCAGGTCCGGCTCGACGTAGCGGGCCGGCCGGTACGACGGCAGGTCGACGGGGCCGCTGCCGGCGCTGGACCCGTCGCCGGAGCCGGAGCCGGAGCCCGACCCGGAGTCGGATGATCCGCAGGCGGCCAGGAACGGCCCGCCCAACGCGGCCGCCGAGGCGCCGAAGAGGGCGCTGCGCAGGATCGACCTGCGGCTGATCGACTGGTTCATGAGGTCCTCCAGGAACGAGAGAAGCGGCTCAGCCCTTGACGGCGCCGGTGAGGACGCCCGTGGCGAAGTGCCGCTGCAGGAAGGGGTAGACGCAGAGGATGGGGACGAGCGCGATGACGACGACCGCCATCTGCACCGACTGCACGGGCGGCAGCGACGCCGCCCCGCCGGGGTCGAACGAGCTGGACCCGCCGAGCGTCGAGCCGCCCAGCACGTAGGTCCGCAGCAGCAGCTGCAACGGCCACTTGGCCGTGTCGTTGAGGTAGAGCATCGCGGTGAAGAAGGCGTTCCAGTACGCGACGGCGTAGAACAGCCCGATGACCGCCAGGACGGCCTTGGACAGCGGCAGCACGATGGTCAGCAGCACCCGCCACTCGCCGGCGCCGTCGATGCGGGCGCTGTCGAGCAGCTCCTGCGGCACGTTCATGAAGAACCCGCGCATGATGACGACGTTGAACGCGCTGACCGCGGTCGGCAGCACCAGCGACGCGTACGTGTCGAGCAGGCCGAGCTCCTTGACCACCAGGTAGCTCGGGATGACGCCGGGCGGAAACAGGAATGTCAGCAGGACGATCGCCAGCAGCGTCCGGTGCGCGAACGAGCCGCGCCGGCTCAGCCCGTACGCCAGCAGGACAGTGGCCACCAGGCTGACCGCCGTCCCGGCGACGGTGACACCGACGCTCACCAGCACGGCCCGGGTGACGATGCCGCCGCTGAGGATCGCCTCGTAGGCGGAGAAGTCCAGCGACGTCGGGAACACGACGTAGCCGCCGGTCTGGTCCAGCGTCTCCGCGCTGGACAGGCTGGTCGAGACGATGACCAGGAACGGGAACGCCACCAGCAGGCAGACCGCGACCAGGACGGCCGCCTTCGACACCTGCCCGGCGACGGACGGCCGCTCCATCCAGATCGGGCGCATGATGCGGCTACCGCTCACGGGAGTACACCCCCTGCTCTCCGAGGGCGTGCGCGACCCGGTTCGCGGCCAGGATCAGCGCCAGCCCGACGACCCCCTTGAACAGGCCGGCGGCGGCCGCGACGCCCCACTCGCCGCCGACGACGCCGTAGAAGTACGAGTACGTGTCCAGCACCTCGGCGGCGGCCGCGCCGACGGCGTCGCGCTGCAGCAGGATCTGCTCGAACCCGACCGACAGCACCTCGCCGAGCCGCAGGATCAGCAGCAGGACGATGATCGGCCGGATCCCCGGCAGCGTGATGTGCCACAGCCGCCGCCACGGCCCGGCGCCGTCGACCGCCGCGGACTCGTACCGCGACTCGTCGATGGTCGACAGCGCCGCGAGGAAGATGATCGTGCCCCAGCCGGCCTCCTTCCAGATCACCTGCGAGGTGACGAGGAAGGCGAACAGGTCCGGGTTGGTCATCAGCTCGAACGTGCCGAGGTCGTGCTGGCGCAGGAACTGGTTGACGACGCCGGCGTTGCCGAGCACCTGCTGGAACAGCGCCACGACGATGACCCACGACACGAAGTGCGGCAGGTAGAGCACGCTCTGCACCAGCTTGCGCACGCCGGGCGAGAGCACCGAGTTCAGCAGCAGCGCCAGCGCGATCGGCACCGGGAACAGCAGCACCAGCTGGCAGAACGCGAGCACCAGGGTGTTCTGCAGGGCGTCCCAGAACCGCGGGTCCTCGAACAGCCGGCGGAAGTTCTCCAGCCCGGTGAACGGGCTGTCGGCGATGCCGATGTAGGGCAGGTAGTCCTGGAACGCGACCACGTTGCCCAGCAGCGGCAGGTACCAGAAGACCAGCAGCAGGCCGATGCCTGGGACCGCCATCAGCAGCAGCGCTCGGTCCCGCCTCAAGCGGTCCCAGGTGGTCATCGCACCTCCTCGTGAATGTCGGGACGGACGGTGAGAGCTACGGCAGCGCCCAGACCTGGTCGGCCCTCGTCAGGCAGTCCCAGATGATCAGCCGGGTGCCGTTCGCGGACGAGCCGCCGGTGGTGGACAGGCACCTGCCTGACTGCGGGTTCAACAGCTCGCCGTCGGTCTGCTCGACCCACTGCTGCGACCCGCTGCCGATGCAGTCGTAGAGCTGGATGACCGTGCCGTTGGGCGTGAGGCCCCACTGCACGTCCAGGCACTTGCCCAGCGCCCTGATCGAGCCGTCGCCGGGCAGCGACCAGGTCTGCGACGCGCCGGCGCCGCAAGGCTCCAGCTCGATCGGCGTGGTGTTCGCGGTGTTGCCGTTCTCGACGGTGACGCACTTGCTGGCGATGCCGACGATCTGGCCGGACGGCACGACGGGATCCGGGTCGGGCACCAGGTAGCCGGTCACGTTGTCGCCGACCCCGACGCCCGCGTGCGGCGACGCCGCGGTGAGCCTGACGTCGTCAGACGGTTGGGGAAGCGCTTGCCAGACAGCCGTGCTTGAACCAGGCGGGACCTCCTGGTTGTCCTCCAGCGCTTCGTAGAGGGTGCCGCCGTGCACGACGACGTCGCCCTCGTCGTAGACCATGACGGGCTGGCCGTCCTGCAGCGTCTCGCGGTCGGTCCACCACTCCAGCCGGCGGTAGTCCTGGTCGAGGTAGCTGCCCATGAAGTCGCGGAACTGCACCCGCGGCACCGTCGCGTAGGTGGTGTTCGTGTCGGTGACGTTCGGCCGCGACGTCGCCTGCAGCGGCGGCCCGTCGATGACGTTGTCGGTCCAGCGATGCGTGACGGAGGTGGTGTCGCCCGGGCTGAACATGTCCGCCGGCGCCGTCACGTTCGGGTAGACCTCGTTGTAATTGAAGTTGAAGCCGCGCCACGTGTTGCCGGTGAACTCCACGTCGACGCCGGTGCCGCCGGCGTGGGTGAAGACGCCGCCGTACGAGGTGTCGGCGAAGTAGTTGTCCTCGAACGTGACGGTGTCCGACGGGCAGTACGGGTCGCCGCTCACCGTCGTCGGGAAGAACTCGATGAACAGGTCGCCGGTGCCGATGACGACGTTGTCGTGGAAGGCCGCGCTGCCGTAGCGCTGTCCCCACTGGATGTTGCCGTCCTGCCAGTGGCTGAACGCCGAGCGCCACCGCGTCGCGGCCGGGCCGAACACGTTGTGGTGGACGGCGATCTGGTCGCCCGCCTGCCCCACCTGCAGCGCCTCGGTGCCGGTGCGCAGCACGCGGTTGTTGTAGATCTCGACGTTCTCGAAGATGTGCTGCGGCTGGGCCTGCGTGCTGCCCATGTAGATGCCCTCGGCGCCGGTGTCGTGGATGTAGAGGTCGTGCACCCGGACGCTGCGCATCGTCGCCGCGCCGGTGTTGTCGGTCTTCATCATCAGCCCGGCGAACTCGAGCCGCCGGATCTCGATCATGTCCAGCTCGAAGTGGCTGGCGCCGCTGCTGACGGACAGCCCGATGCCGCCCTGGCGGCTGAACTCGTCGTCGACGACGATGCCGTAGGTGTCCTGGCTGTCGGCCCAGTCGCCGTCGGCGTGGCCGCGGTAGCTCGTGTGGCCGGTCTGCGCGGCCGCGTCGTAGCGGCCGGTCAGGACCCAGTTCCGGCCGCCGTTGACGGCGAAGACGTACGGGTGGTTCTCGCCGCCGACGCGGACCTGGCCGCCGCTGTTCGTGATGACCAGCGGCCGGTCGGCGTCGCGGTCCGGTAACCCGCCGAGGTGGATGGAGCGGTACTGACCGGCCGGGATGTAGAGCCGGTCGAGGGTCTCCCAGTCGACGGACGGGAAGGCCGTGACGATGTTCGCGTGGTTGATGTCGCCGTTGGCGTCCGCTCCGGGGAGCGTGAACGTCTCCAACGTGTTCGCGTTGGCGGACTGCGTCGCGACGGGCGCCGCGAGCAGGGTGGTGACCACCAGCAGCACGGTGGTCATGAGGGATCTGAGCCTCATCGATCCTCACCTCACTGTGTGTCGAGATCCGATTCCCCCGCTCTCCCTACGGCGTCAAGAGCTCGGCTATCACCACCCCGAACGGCGGCAGCGTCACCGTGGTGGTGAGGTCCGCCTGGTCCAGGACGCCGGTCAGCCGGTGGCTCGCGGGCACCACGGGCTCGGCCGTGACGTCGTCGGGCGAGAGGTTGACCAGCCAGACGAAGCGCCGGCCGGTCTCGTGGGTCAGGCCGTCGACGACCACGCGCGAGTCGTCGACGCTGACCTCGGGTCTGGCACCGGCCGCGTGCGCGAGCGCGCGGTACAGCCGGTGGACGTGGTCGTCGCGGTGGGCGTCGGGGCGGGCCGAGCCGAAGTACTCGACGGGGTAGGTGCCGACGTAGACGGCCCCTACGCCGACGGTGCGACGCAGCAGCGCGGGGCGGCCGCGCTGGTCGCGGGCGAGGACGACGGTGCCGCCGCCCTCCGGCTCCGCCAAGGGCAACATCGCCCGGGCCTGGTCGGTGCCGGCGACGGGGAACGTCAGTGTCTCCCCCGCGACGAGGTCGCCGAACGGCTCCTCGACCTGCCACCGCACGACGTCGTCGACCGGCTCGCGCAGCCCGTACCGCAGCGTGTGCCGCGCGCCGGTGACGCCGTCGACGTCCGGCCACCACGAGCCGCGGTGCGCCCCGCTGACGCCGGCGAACCAGGACAGGTACACATGGCTCCCCCGCCCCGCCCACTCGTCCAGCAGGTCGAACGTCGGCGCCGTCAGCAGCTTGTTCGACGGGACGAGCACCAGCCGCGGGCGGTCGGCCGGGTCCAGCGACTCCTCGCGGACGACGGCGGGCGCGAGGCCGGCGACCTTGGCCGCGAGGTAGGCGTGCTCGGTGATCGGAGTGATGCAGCGGCGGTCGGCGTCGGGGATGCGCGGGTGCAGGTCGAGGTACGACGGCACGACGATCGCCGTCGCCGTGTCGGTGCGGCGGCAGCGCGCGACGTCGACGGCGTCGAGCGCGGCCCGGAAGTCGCGCAGCTCGAGCAGCGGCGCCTTCGGCGTGCCGTCGGGCGTGGTCAGCCCGAAGCCCAGCTCGAACGGGTGGTGCCGGTACGGGTCCTGCTCGGGCAGGTCGAAGTCGGTGTTGTTCCAGGCGATCCAGCCGGTCGCGCCGGCCAGCAGCGACGCGTGCAGCGCCTGCCGGTAGAAGTGCGCGGCGTTGGCCTCGGAGCTGAGCGCGTTGGGCACCCCGAACTCCTCCAGCACGACCGGCGGGCCGAAGTGCGACAGCTCGCAGGCCAGCGCCGCCGCCCAGTGCACCCGCGCCTGGTCGTCGCCCATCGGGTAGCTGTGCGGCCCGGCGAAGTCGACGAGGTCGAGCTGGCGGCGCAGCCGGAACCCGTTGTCGGTGCCGTACAGCTCCTTCGTCCATGCGCCGTCGCCCAGCGACACCGGCAGGTCCGACCCGCCGGCCCGGACAGCCTGCGTGCACACGATCGCCCACGCGCGGACGTCGTCGGGCGCGGCGGTGCCGGCGTAGTTGGTGAACTCGTTGGAGATCAGCCAGCCCGCGACCGCCGGCGAGGCGCCGAACCGGCGCACCGTCTCGGCGATGAAGAACGCCTGCTGACCGAGCATGAACCCGTCGGTGTAGAGGTCGCGCCCGTGCCGCCACACGACGTCCCAGTCCTCGCCGGACATGTGCCCGACGAGGAACGTCGGGATGGTCCGCACGCCCTCCTCCATGCACGCGTCGAGGAAGCGTTGATAGCGCTCACAGAAGACGTCGTCGACGACGTCCGGCGCAGGCTGGAAGTCCGGCCAGAACAGGAACGACCTGGTCAGCTCCAATCCGTGGTCGCGCAGCACCCGCAGCTCGCGGCGCACGACGGCGTCGTCGTACGTCCGCCACATGAACGGCCCGCCGGCCGCCGACCAGTAGTTGGCGCCCAGCCAGGTGGCCCCGTCCAGGCGCGGGTTCGGCCGGCCGATCGTCCCGTCCGTCATCGCAGGTCACCGTCACTTTCTGCGCCTTTTTGCAATGAGCACCTATACGCACCGGGCCGGGGTGGTGCGTATTGGTGCTCATTGCAAAAGGGGCCGCGACGTCCTCCCCGCGTGGAGGTGGTCTCAGGCGTGGTCAACGGTCCAGCCCTCCAGTCCGGAGTCGAGGTCGTCGTCGGTGGCGGTCAGCTCGAGGACGCCGTCGTGCCAGACGGGGTCGGCGGCGGCCGCGCGGCCCTCGGCCCAGCGCGCCACGGCGGCGGGCGGACGGGGGCACGGCAGCCGCAGCGTGCCGGCGGCGACGGAAACGGCGGCGGCCCGGCCCATGCCCGAGCGGAGGTCGGCGTCGTCCTGAGCGATCAGCGCCCAGCGGCCGGTGTAGGCGAGCTCCGGCGGCGCGGCGCCGTCGCGCAGGCACAGCGCCGTGAGCACGCCGTTCTCGAGCCGGCCCCAGCTGCGCACGTCCGGCTCGGCCGTCAGCGACCCGACGGACGAGCTCAGCCACAGCGGCCGCCACGTCCGGGTGCGACGGTGCCAGCGGTTCAGCGCCCGCCGCCGGGCCAGCTGTCGTGCGGCCGGCGATGGGTTCGACGAGAGCAATGGCAGCACCGCGCCCGGCGCCCCCAGCACGGCGGTGTCCAGCAGCACCTCGTCGTCCTGCGCCCAGTCGTAGCCGCTGGAGCCGTTGACGGTGACGCCGCCGGTCCCGGCCAGCGCGGCCCAGACGCTCCAGTGCCGGTGCCCGGCGCCCTCGTGGGCGGCGCCGTGATCGCCCATGTCGTCCAGCGCGACGACGTCGGCCAGCGCCAGGTGCAGCGGGTGCAGCCCGTAGACCAGGATCGCGACGTCGGGGTCGGCGCGGCGGGCGGCCTCGGCGACGATGCGGTGCAGCTCCTGGCTGAGCCGCTCGCCGCGCAGCCTGGGGTCGGCCGGGACGGCGACGTCGGGGCCGGGCAGGCCGTAGCCGAAGTCCAGCTTGAGCACGGCCGGACGGTGCTCGCGGACCAGCGCCTCGGTCCGCTCGGCGAGGAACGCCCGGGTCCGCGGCGAGCTGGGGTCGAGGCACCAGTGCTGCGCGGGGTCGCGCGGGTCCTGTGCCCAGTTCGCCCGGCGTGGCCGGCCGTCGGCGCCGCGCAGCAGGTCGTCGTCGGTGAGGCCGACGGCGCCCGGGTCGTCGATCCAGCCGACCGACTGCCAGAAGCCCACGGCCAGACCGGCCGAGCGGGAGGCGTCGAGGTCGGCGGCGAAGTTCGGGAACCGCCCGGTGTGCGGGACGCCGCTGGAGACCATGCTCTCCCACTGGTCGTCGAGCACCAGCGCCGCGCACTCGAGGTCGGCGGCGGCCTTCGCGGCGGCCGGCAGGTCGTGCGTGCCGGAGCGGAAGTCGCCCCAGGTGTTCCAGACGCTCAGCGCCGCGTGCGGCGACCGCTCCCGGTCCGGCGCGTCGCCGGCGAACGACGCGAAGTACCGGTCGTACGCGTCCCAGGCGGTGTCGCCCCAGGTCAGCCGCAACGGGTTGACCCAGCTTCGCGGCCCGGAGACGGCCCCCCAGAGGTCCTCGCGGTACGACCAGCGCAGCCCGAAGTTCGCCGAGCGCGCCTCCAGCGTCAGCGCCGCGTCGGGGACCGACCCCGCGCCGGCCAGCAGCCAGCCGCGGTCGTCGCCGAACGCCGCCGCGTACAAGGGGCGCGGGAACGCCGCCGCGTACGGGCTGCCGACGGCCGGGCCGAACGCGCCCAGCGGCACCGTCGCCTGGCCGAGGTCCCAGCTGCGGAAGAAGCTGGCCGCCGGGGCCGGCCGGCCGCTCGGCACACACACGCCGCCGGCCCGCCAGTCCGGCCAGAACGGCAGGTCCGCCGGCGCCGCCACCCGCTGGTCGTCCGTCAGAGGCGACGCGCCGAACCACAGGTCGACGATCCGCACGCCCTCGGCCAGGTCGAGGGACAACGTCGCGAGGTCGAGCCCATCGTCGGTCTCGGCCCAGACGGCCTCCCCGGAACCGGCCGGCCCCAGCGAGAGTGCGACCCGGCCGCCGTCGGACACCGAGGTTCCCCGCACCGGGAGCAGCGCGCGCGACCCGTCCGGCAGCACCGCCCACAGCGACGGGTACAGCGTCCCGGACCAGACCGACCGATCCGCTGGGCCGAGGCGCGCCGCCCCGGTCGCCAGGTCGACGGACAGGGCGTGGCTGTGCCGAGCCACCGTCAATGTCTGGCCCACCGTGAGCGAGTGGTCCACCCTCATCCCTTCATCGCCCCTGCCACCAGCGCGTTCTCCATGCGGCGGCGCAGCAGCAGATAGACGGCGTAGATCGGCAGCAGCGTGTTCACCGTGCCGGCGGTCAGCAGGCCGTACTCGGCCGACACGTTCGTCACCAGCGTCGGCAGCGCCACCTGCGCCGTCCGCACGTCCGTCGACGGACCGGCCACGACCAGCGCGATCAGGTACTCGTTCCAGATGTTGATGAAGGTCAGCAGCATGACGGTCGCGATGGCCGGCATCGCCAGCGGCGCGTAGATGCGGCCCAGCACTTGCAGCCGGTTGGCGCCGTCGAGCCGGGCGCTCTCCTCCAGCTCGCGCGGGATCGTGCGCATGTACTGCGTGATCAGCACGACCGACAGCGGCACCGACGTGCCGACGTAGTACAGGACGAGGAACGTGCGGGTCTGGTAGAGGTCCAGCCAGATCGCCAGCAGCACCGTCGGCACCAGCGCGGCGAACCCGGGGATCAGGAAGCCCAGCGCCAGCGACCGCTCCACCAGCCGCCCCAGCCGCCCGGAGTTCGTCGCCAGCGCGTACGCCGCCGGCACCACGACCAGCAGCGCCAGCACCTCGGCGGCCAGCGTCACCAGCAGCGAGTTCGTCAGGCCCTGGCCGAGCGACACGTACTCCCAGGCCAGCCGGTAGTTCTCGAACGACCAGCTCTCCGGCAGGCCGAACGCGTTGGTGAAGATCTCGGTGTTGTCCTTGAACGACGACATCAGCAGGTAGTAGAGCGGCAGCGCCAGGAGCAGCGCGTACACCCACACCAGCACGTGGCTGACCAACAGCCCGGGACTCGCGCGCCTCATACCCGGCTCCGCAGCGCCGAGCGGATCGCGACCGCCCCGGCCAGGCCGGCGACGAACAGCACCACGCCGACCGCCTGGCTGTAGCCGATGTCGGACTGCTGGAACGCCTTGACGTACACCAGGTACGACAGCGTCACCGAGCTGGTGCCCGGCCCGCCGGACGTCAGCAGCAGCACCGTCGCCGCCGACAGGAACAGCGTCCACAGGAACTGCAGCATCGCGACGATCCCGACGAAGCCGCGGATCATCCCGAACGCGACGTGCCACATCGACCTCCAGTGGCCGCACCCGTCGATGCGGGAGGCCTCGATGACGTCGGACGGCAACGCGGTGAGCTGCGCACCGAACAGGACGGCCAGGAACCCGACGCCGGACCACAGGTCAACCGCCATGATCACCGGCAGGGTCGTCGACGGGTCGGCCAGCCAGTTGCGCGCCAGCGTGTCCAGGCCGATCGCGTCCAGACCCTGGTTGACCAGCCCGTCCGGCGCGAGGATCGCGTAGAACACCATCGCCTTGGTGGCCACCGACAGCAGCGCGGACGTGAAGAACAGGATCCGCAGCAGCCCGGCCAGCGGCGGCCGCAGGAACAGGTAGTAGCCGAGCATGAACCCGAGCACCACCATGACCGGCACGACCACGCCGATCTGGACGGCGGTGTTGCGCACCGCCGTCCAGAACACGTCGTCGGCGAACATCGTCTGGAAGTTCTCCAGGCCGACGAACTCGCGCGGCGCGATCAGGGTGGTCGCGTTGGTGAGACTGACGACGAAGACGCTGGCCAGTGGCCCGACGAGGAACACCAGGTACCAGAGGAACGCCGGCAGCGCGAGGACCATCGGGGTGTCCCTGTGCCGGGACCTCCGCGCGGTCTCGCGGGCCGGACCTGGCGCGCCCGGCGGCGCCTGTACCAGCGTGGTCACGCTCAGCTCCCGTAGGTGGTGTCCAGCGCGGCGCAGATGTCGTCCGCCGACGTGCCGTCGGTGAACGCGACCGCCGTCTCGCGGATGACGCTCTGGCTGATCGCGCCGGGGATCCAGCGGTCCGGCAGCACCGCGTAGTCGACCGACGCGGGCAGGTCGGCCTGCACCTGGGTGAGCAGCGGCTGGCCGTCGCCGAGGTCGGCGGCATCGGTGACGAGTGCCGTGGTGGTCTGGGCCTCGTCGACGAACGCCGTCACCGTCTCGGGCCGGTACATGAACTCGATGAACTGGCGGACGGCGTCGATCTTGTCCGCGCCGTTCTGGCTGATCCAGAAGCCGTTCGAGGTGCCCTGGTAGGCCGTCGGCCGCTCGTAGGCGCCACCGTCGGGGACCGGCAGGCCGGCCAGCTGGATGCTGTCGACAAGCTCGGGCGGGACCTGGGCGAACTCCCACGAGCCGGCCGACATGATGGCCGCCTCGCCGGAGATGAACTGGGCCACCATGCTCTGCGCCTCGAACCCCTCGGCGTCGTCGACGAACACGCCGGCGTCACGCAGCTGGGTGAACAGCTCGATGCCCTGCATGGTTTCAGGGCTGGCGCACCAGCCGCCGTTGGTGAACAGCTCGCGGGCGGCGTCGGGGTCGAGGTAGGCCTGGGCGACCTGGAAGAACAGCTTCTGCCCGCTCCAGTCGTTGCCGCCGATGGCGAACGGCTGGATGCCGGCCGCGCGCAGCGCCTCGGCCGCGGCGATCAGGTCGTCCGTCGTCTCCGGGATCTCGGTGACGCCGGCCTGGTCGAGCAGCGCGGTGTTGTACCAGACCGGCCACTGGTAGCCCTCGAACGGGAAGCCCTGGATCTGGCCGTCCTCGCGGGTCCACTCCTCGATCGCGCCGGGCGACAGCCGATTCGTCAGCCCCCACTCGTCGAGGTAGTCGCCCACCGGGACCACCACCTCGTTGTCGATCCAGGTCAGCGGCTTGTCGACCGGGTTGATGTGGACGATGTCGGCCTGCTGGCCGGCCGCGACGGAGGTCTCGAACACCGTCGGCAGGTCCTCGCCGGCCACCTCGACCTGCACCTCGATGCCGGTCTCGTCGGTGAACTGCTCGATGACCTCGCGCAGCACCTGACCACCGGCCGAGCTCGGCGCGGCCGGCGTCAGCAGCGTCAGGCTGTCCGCGCTCTGGGCCTCGTCGCCCCCGTCGTCGTCCCCCTCGCCGCCACCGCCGGAACATGCGGCGGCCGTCAGCAGGACCGCGCCGGCCAGCAGCGCGTACACCCGCCTCGTCGTGCGACTCATCTCCAACTCCGTTCGTAGGAAAGGTTGTGGTCCACGGCGACCGCACCGTCGGAGTCGACGATCGCGCCCTGGTCGCGGAGCCGGCCGCGCAGCCACGCCGCGTCGACCTTCCGGACCTCGCCGTGGTCGCGGGCGGCGGCCGCCGCCTCGCCCGCCGCCTGCCCCATCGCCATGCACTGCGCCATCGAGCGCACGGCCGCGTGGGCGGCGTGCGTCGCGGAGAAGCAGCGCCCGGCGACGAGGACGTTGACGGCGTCCCGGGGAACGAGGGTCCGGACGGGAATGCCGACGACTCCCCCGTCCGGGATGTGCTGCCACGCGGTGTCGGCGCCGTCGTGGTGGTCCTCGATCGGGGCCCCGCACAGCCCGATCTGATCGTCGAACTGGGTGGCCGCGAGGACGTCGGCCCGGTCGAGCCGATAGTCGCCGTGGATCCGGCGGGTCTCGCGGACGCCGATCTGGCTGCTGAACGACGCCAGCTCGGCGCGCTCGTAGCCGGGGACGCGGTCGCGCAGGAACCGGACGTACTCCAGCGCCTGCTCGCGGCCCTGCCGCTCCCGTTCGGAGAGCAGCTCGGGGTCGGTGGCGGTGACGACAGCGCCGGCCCGTTCCTCGGCGGACGGCAGCCGGGTCATGATGGTCGCGGTCATGCCCTCGACGGCGGCGCGGTGGTCGCTGCCCTCCAGCCGCGGCAGCGCGTAGTCGTCGCTCGCGGCGGCGGTCCGCATCAGCGCCTCCAGGTCGGAGCGGCTGACGGTGGCGCGGCGGGCGAGGTCGACGTTGACCATCTTGAACGTGGTGGTGAGCGTCTGCGCCGGGCTCTGCACGCCGGCCAGCTCGTAGCCGAAGCCGGCGAAGTGGCACAGGTCGGCGTCGCCGGACGCGTCGACGAAGACGTCGCCGCGCACGCGCAGCAGCCCCTGCTTGGTGGCGACGGTGACCGCGCGGACCACGCCGTCGGTGACGTCGGCGTCGACGATGCGCGCGTGCAGCAGGATGCGGGCGCCCGCTCGGGAGACCAGGCGCTCCCAGACGACCTTGAGGTACTCGGGGTGGTAGGTGACGCCGGTGCCGGCGCCGAACGAGTTCGGCCGGTAGATCGTCCGGCTGACGGCGGCCAGGCCGGCCAGCACGTCGTCGCCGATGCCGCCGACCACCTTCCGCGACGTCGCACCCGGGGTGAAGAAGCCGTAGAACGTGTCGAGCACGGCCGCACCGGTGCCGCCCAGGAAGCCGTTGGCGTCGATCAGCAGCACGTCCGCCCCCGCCCGGGCCGCCGCCGTCGCCGCCGTGGCGCCGGCCGACCCGCCGCCGGCGACCACCACCTCGGCGGTCAGTTCCCGATCCGTCATCGCCTGCCCTCGATTGGTTGCGCAGTGGTTCGATTGGTTGTGGCGGCGACTGTACGCGGGAGGGTGAACGTGGTCAAGGACACATTTCTGAACCGTTACAGATCGATATTGTCGCAGCTCAATTGGTTCTCTCTTGACGGAGCAGTTTCCCGGGCGTAATGTTCGCGGCCAGACAATTGGTCTAGTCGTTCGGAGGTGAGGGTTGCTGACCCGGCTGGCACAACAGCTCGCGGCCACCCTGGAGGCGCAGATCCTCGACGGCCGCTGGAAGGTCGGCGACCGGCTGCCACCCGAACGGGACCTCGCCGGTCAGCACCAGGTGAGCCGGACGGTGGTCCGCGAGGCCCTGGAGGACCTCGAGCGGTCCGGGCTGATCCTCCGGCACCAGGGCCGCGGCACCTTCGTCGCACCGCGCCGGCTGGAGCAGTCGCTGCTCGGCCACTTCTCGATCGTCGAGTCGCTGCGCGCGTCCGGCAAGGCGGTCTCGACCCGGCTGCTGGACGAGCGGGTCGTCCCGGCGTCGCCGTCGACCGCCCGCGACCTCGACGTCGAGGTCGGCGCCGACGTGTTGCACATCGAGCGGCTCAGGCTGGCCGACCGCGTCCCGTTCATGGTCGAGCGCACCTGGCTGCCGCTGACCCGGCTGCCCGGCCTCGACGCGCTCGACCTCACCGAGCGCAGCCTGTACGAGGCGCTGCGCACGGAGTACGGCGTCGTGCTGGAGCGTGCGGTCGAGTCGTTCGAGCCGGTGCTGCTCACCACGTACGAGGCCGAGTCGCTGGAGCGTCCGGCCGGGTCGCCGGCGCTGCTACTGCTGCGCACGACGTTCGACGCGCGCGACGTGCCGGCCGAGGCGGCCCGCGCCGTGCTGCGCGCCGACCTCGTCCGGCCGCTGGTCGAGCGCAAGGTGCACGAGCCGGTCCGGTTCTGACGTCCGTCCGTCGCTGGGAGAGTTCCGAGTTGATCGTCACCGTCCTGGGCGAGATCCCGGCCGCCGAGCTGGGCCGCACCGACTGCCACGAGCACCTGCTGATCCGCGGCGGGCTGCCGATCGTGCTGGAGCCTGACTTCGCGCTGGACTCCGTCGACGCCGCGGTCGCCGAGGTGGGCGAGTTCCTCGCCGCCGGCGGCGCCGCGCTGGTCGACTGCATGCCGCTGGGCGTGGGCCGCGACGCGCGGGGCTTGGTCGAGATCGCGCGTCGGACCGGCGCCGTCGTCATCGCGACGACCGGGTTCCACAAGGACCGCTACTACGCCGCCGACCACTGGGTGCACACGTACTCCGTCGAGTCGATCGTGGAGTTGCTGGTCTCCGAGTTCACCGAGGGCCTGGAGGTCTCCGGGTACGGCGGGCCGCTGGTGCAGCGTCTCGAGGCGCGGCCCGGGGCGATCAAGGTGGCCACCAGCGGGCCGGTGCCGACGCCGACCGAGCTGCGGCTGGTCGAGGCCGCGGGATACGCGCAGGTGCGCACCGGGCTGCCGGTGCTGACGCACACCGACGACGCCGGCTCGGCCGACGTCCAGCTGTCGATCCTCGCCGGGTGCGGCGTGCCGCCGTCGTCGATCGTGTTCGGGCACATGGACCGGCACGCGTCTGTGTCCGCGCTCGCCGAGCTCTGCGCCGCGGGGGCGTCGGTCTGCCTGGACTGGATGGGCCGGCACGACCGCCGTCCCGACGAGTACATCGCCGACCTGGTGGCCTCGCTGGCCTCGCGCGGTCATCTCGAGCACGTCGTGCTCGGCCAGGATCTCGCCCGCCGCACCTACTGGCATGCCTATGGGGGCGGCCCGGGGCTGGCGAATCTGATGGAATCGTTCCCGGCGTTGCTCCGCAAGGCCGGGCTCACCGACGACCACATCGACCAGGTGCTGGTCGGCAACCCACGCCGTGTACTGGACCGGATGGAGACACCACCCGCATGAGCCTTCGCTACGCCGCCGTCGCCCGCGAGATCATCGACCGCATCGAGCAGACGCAGGAGGAGCCGATCCGGGCCGCGGCCGACCTGTTCGCCGGCTCGATCGCCGCGGGCGGGCTGGTGCACCTGTTCGGCGCCGGCCACTCCCGCATGGGCGTCGAGGAGATCTTCCCGCGCATCGGGTCGATCGTCGGCTACCACCCGATCGTGGAGATGTCGCTGTCGTACTACACCAACGTCGTCGGCACGATGGGCCTCGCGCAGTCGCTGTTCCTGGAGCGGATGGACGGCTTCGGCGAGGTGCTGCTGGACAACTACGTGTTCGACCCTGCGCGCGATGCCGCGCTGGTCATCTCGTCCACGGGGATCAACAACGTGCCGGTGGAGGTGGCGCTGGGGCTGCAGACGCGGGGGCTTCGAGTCGTGGCCATCACCAGCGTCGGGCACTCCTCGTCCGTGCCGTCGCGGCACCCGTCCGGGCAGCATCTCTATGAGGTGGCCGACATCGTCATCGACAACTGCACCCCGCCCGGCGACGCGTCGATCCAGGTCGAGGGTGCGGACTACCCGGTCTCGCCGACGTCGACGCTGGCCACCACGACCATCGTGCACAACCTCAACTACCTGGTGGCCGAGGGCATCGTGGCGCGCGGCGCGAAGCCGCTGGTGCTGGGCAGCCCGCACTTCACCGACCAGGAGTCGGCCCGGGCCAACCTGCGCGAGTACTACGCCGAGTTCCGCCGGCGCACGGCGCGGCCGGGAGCCTGATGCGCTCCGGCCCCGTCATCGGCGTCGACGTCGGCACCAGTTCGGCGAAGGCGGTGGTGTTCGCGCCGGGTTCCGGGGTGCTGGGGTCAGGCTCGGCGGAGCACCCGACCAGGGTGCCGCGGCCGGGCTGGGCCGAGCAGGACCCGGCGGCATGGTGGACGTCCGTGATGGCGGCCGTGCGCGCGGCGGTGGCCTCGGCCGGGGTGGCCGGGCGTGACGTGACGGCGATCGCGGTCAGCGGACAGGGCGCCGCGCTGGTCGCCCTGGACGGCGCGGGGGTGCCGGTGTTCCCGGCCCTCATCCACCTCGACCAGCGCGCGGCTGTTCCCTCCGTCGCGTGGCGCTCGGATGCGGCGCACGGGGCGTGGAACGTGGCGGCGAAGCTGGGCTGGCTGCGGGCCGAGGCTCCGGCGGCGTCCGAGGCGGCCGCCGTGTTCACCTCTGCCAGCGGGTATCTGCTGCGTCGGCTGACCGGCGAAGCGTGGCAGTCGCATTCCGACGCCGGGATCGCCGACCTGTACGACGTGGCAGCACGGGGGTGGTCCGCCCGCGGGCTGGCGGCGGCCGGGGTGGACCAGGACCGCCTGCCGCAGCTCGCGTCGTCGACGTCGGTCGTCGGGTCGCTGCGGCCGGGACCGGCCGCGGACCTGGGGCTGAGCACGTCCTGCCTGGTCGTGGCCGGTGGCGAGGACACGTCGAGCGCGGCGCTGGCCGCTGGGGTGACCGGCCCGGCGGACGGCTTCCTCAGCCTGGGGTCGGCGGCGGTGCTGGGCGTGGCGGTCCCGGCCGGCGGCGACGGGCCGGTGCCGGTGCTGCGGTTCCCGCACGTGCTGGACGGACTCGACCTGCTGTCCGGCTCGAACGCGACGGCCGGCGCGGCGCTGCGGTGGCTGGCCGGGCTGCTCGGGCGCCCGGTGGACGAGCTGCTGGCGCTGGCCGCGGCGGAACCCGCCGGCGCCGACGGCGTCGACTTCCTGCCCTACCTGGCCGGCGAGCTGCACCCGGTCGCCGACCCGGCGGCGCGCGGGGTGTTCGCGGGGCTGTCGCTGGCGGCCGGGCCGGGCACGCTGGCCCGCGCCGTCGTCGAGGGCACGGCGTCGGCGATCGCGCACAACCTCGCCGCCGCGCGGTCGGCCGGGGCGACGCCGGACGCGCTGGTGGCGGTCGGCGGGCCGGCCCGGTCGGCTCTGTGGTGTCAGGCGATCGCCGACGCGACCGGGCTGCCCGTCACCGTGGCGTCCGGCGACGGCGCTGCCGGGGCCGCGGTGGGCGACGCGATGCTGGCGGCGGGCGAGGACAGCGGCGAGGCACGCGTCCTCGCCATCGAGCACCTGCGGACAGGACGGCGGCATGAACCCGACCCCAGCGAGCACGACCGAGCCGGCCAGCGCCTCGAGCGGCTCCAGCGCCTCTACGCCGCCACCCGTGGCTGAGCCACAGGCCCTCGTCACCGGCGGCGCGTCCGGTATCGGCGCGGCCACGTGCGCCGCCCTGCTGGCCGACGGCTGGATGGTGACCAGCCTCGACCTGCGCCCGTCGCCCCTGACCGGGGTCCGCTCCGTGATCGCCGACGTCACCGACGAGGCCGGGCTGCGCGCCGCCGTCGCGTCGGCCGGCCCCTTGCGGGCGCTGGTCTGCTCGGCCGGGATCTCCGGCAGCTCCGCCGGCGACGGCCCGGTCGAGGCGGCCGACGCGGCCGCCTTCGACGCCGTCCTGGCGGTGAACCTGCGCGGCGCGTTCCTGGCCGCGGGGGCCGCCTGGGCGGCGCTGACCGCGCAACCAGGCGCGGCGATCGTGACGGTGTCGAGCGTGCTCGGCCTCACCGGCGGCGGCGGGCCGTTCCGCAGCCACGCCTACGTGGCGGCCAAGGGCGGCCTGGTGTCGCTGACGAAGGCGCTGGCCGCGGCCGGTGCGGCCAGCGGACTGCGGGCCAACTGCGTCGCGCCCGGGCTGGTGCGCACGCCGCTGGCCCGCCGGGTCAGCGAGGACCCGGCGCTGGCGGAGTGGGTGGCGGCCAAGCAACCGCTGCTCGGCGACCTGCTCGAGCCCGACGACGTCGGCGCGCTGATCGCCTTCCTCTGCGGCCCCGCCGCCCGCGCCGTCACCGGCCAGACCATCGCCGTCGACGCCGGCTGGCAACTGGACGGGTGATCACGCCTGCCCAGGAACGTAAGGGATCAGGCCCAGCCGTGCTGCCTCCTCTTGGAGGTCCTGTGGCAAGGTCCGAGCGTCGACGACGAAACCGTTGCTCAGCTGGACCAGCCAGGCCATGGGGTTCTTCTCGATCATGTCGTGTCTCGTCCACTGCGGATCCATCACCCCGATCCGGAGCAGGTCCATGATCAGACGTCCCTTGTTGCCCATGGTCGCCTGCTTCACGCCGAACAGCCGGGCCAGTTCGTCGGTGCGCAGGTGCGGACGCTGGGCGGGGTCGGACAGGAAGTTCACCCGTCCGATCGTGTACACCACGCCCGCCGCCCAGATCCGCCGATCGCCGCGCGCCAGCGGCGACGGCCGCTTCCGCGCGAGGGTCTCGACGAGGCGGCGACTCAGCTGCGCATAATCGTCGTCAAGATGATCAGCGCAGAACGCGTCCGTGATCTCGGAGACCTCACTGACGACCGGCCGCAGCGCGATCGGCAGGGTTGTCGGTGTCGTCACGCACCGCGACGATACCCACTGCCGTGCCAGGCCGCACGACCGCGTCCGTCAGAATGGCGGGATCTCCGCCGGGTCGGCGGCGCCGGGCAGCGTGGGCATGACCGGCGGAGGCCGGTTCGTGTAGGTATGCCTGAGCGGACTCGTCCACACCGTGAGCTCCGGCGCAGATCGGGTGAGCCCCCAGCCTCCGTCGTGCTTGAGCCGGTGATCGTGGCGGCAACACGAGCCGAGATTCGCCTCGTCCGTCGGCCCGCCGGCTGCGTGGTCGAGAGCATGGTCCTGGTCGCCGCGCGTGGCCGGAGCCCGGCAGGCCGGGTGGGTGCAGTACCGGTCGCGGATCTGCACCGTCCGTCGCAGCCGGGATCGCGCGCGACGCCGGAGCGGGTCGTCCGGCGGGACGTCGTCGGCTTCGCCGGTGGCGTGCTGTGCGGCGACATCGGCGAGCACGGCGTCCCAGCCGCGCTCGAGGCCGACCGCGATGAGCTCAGGCAGTTCGCCGGCCTTCAGCTGCAGCTCGACGATCGCGGAACGGCCGCGGCCGGGCACGCCTGCCAGCGTCGGCGCTCCGCTGCCGGCAGGGGTCGGTCGGAGGCGCGTGACGCCGCCGTCGATCGGGCGGCCGTCGTGATCGCAGATCACCCAGCGCCACTCCGCACCGCGCATCGACGCGAGGAGGGGCCGGGCCTGTGATGCCGGAACGAAGTCCCAGCCGACGATCTCGGCGGGATGCTCGTTCAACCCGAGCATGGCGGCGACCTCGACGCGCAGCTCCCGAACGCACCACCCGCTCGGCGCAGCGCCGGCAGCGGCCGGGCCACCCGGTCCAGGGGTCATAGTCGTGTCCGTCGTGCCCGCTGTCACCGCCCCATCGGCTGCTCGCCGGTCCAGCGCGGTCTCAGCCGCCGGGCGGCCACCGTCGCCGCGATCGCCGTCACAGGAGTGGCCGCCAGCGGTGGTGCCCTGCTCCCGCTCCGCCGAGTCGACGACGGGGTGGGCGAGGACGTGGTCGATGATCTGGTTCTCGGCGAGCGCGTCGAAGGTGCCGTCGAGCATGCCGAGATAGAGGTCGGCGCGGATGTGGTCGATCGGCCGGGCGTCACCGGCGTGTTTGCAGGCCCGTGCCAGCGTGTCGATGCGGTCGCACGCCGCGGCGGCCCGATCGATCGGCAGGTCCAGCCCGTGCAGGTTCGCGGTGCCGTCGTCGTTGCGCGATCCCTCGACTCGGCGGCCCTTGACCGCGGCCCGGTAACGGCGCTCGGCCCAGCCGGGGTCGATCGCGATCGCCGCCCGCTTGATCCGGTCGATCAGCACACCGACCAGCAACCCGGCCGCGACCGGCAGCAGGGCGGCGATCACCTGAGCGGCGTGGTCGTCGTCCAGTCCGATGGTCCAGTGGACGAACGCACGTGCCCGCGGCTCGTCCAGGACGCCGGCCTCCATCGCCTCACCCAGCATCGGCAGCCGCTCGTGCACCTGCCAGGCGAACTCGAACGTGCTGTCGGCGCGGCGGCGCGACCACATCAGCGCCGCCCTGGCCTCCTCAGCGGCGAACTCGCCAGGGCTCTCCAGCCGCGACACACCCTCCGGAGTATGCGGCCGGCGCATCCCAGTCTCCAGCAGCGCCCGCAGGAACACCCCCTGCGCATGACACACCTGCCGATACGCCGCGGCCATCACGTCCACCGTGTCGTGCCCACTGACCCGCCGCACCGGGATCTCCGCCAGCACCGCACTCAGCTCGGCACCCGGCCGCATCGTCGCCAGCCCGGCGGGGACCGCTTCGAGGGTGTTCACAGGCGACACGGCAGCGGACCCTTCTCAAGCGCAGGCGACGATCTAGAGGCGCCTCAACACGTTCAACGGCACTCCATCATTATATTTCGAACATGTATTCGCCACAACTCGAAACCGAGCCGGACGCTGGATCTGCGCGCAGCAGGGCGACCGGTCACTTCGACTGGGGCAGCTTGACCGAGCCGCGACGAGGGACGGCGGCGGAGGGCGGGGGCACGACCGGGCCGATGTCGCCGTCAGGGGCGGTGTCGAGGTCGACGATGAGCGGAGCGTGGTCGCTGGGGCCGGTGCCCTTGCGGGCGTGGCGGTCGACCCAGGCGGCGGCGACCCGGTCGGCGACCGGGGCGCTGGCGAGTATGAGGTCGATGCGCATGCCGAGGTCCTTGTGGAACATGCCGGCGCGGTAGTCCCAGTACGTGAACACCCGCTGCGTCGGCCACCGGTCGCGGACAACGTCGTGGAGGCCGGCGGACTGGAGGCCGGCCAGGGCGGCCCGCTCGGGCTCGGTGACGTGGGTCTGCCCGGCGTAGGCGTCGGGGTCGAACACGTCGGCGCCGGCGGGGGCGATGTTCATGTCGCCGCACACCATGACGGCGTCGGGGCCGGCCACGACCTGGGCGCGCAGCGCCGCCAGCCACTCCAGCTTGTACGCGTAGTGCTCGGAGTCGGGCTCGCGGCCGTTGGGCACGTAGACGGAGTGCACCCGCACTCCCCCGCACGTGGCGGAGACGGCGCGGGCCTCCTGATGCGGGAAGCCCGGCCCGCCCGGCAGCCCCAGCACGACGTCGTCGAGGCCGACCTTGGAGAACAGCGCGACGCCGTTCCAGCGCGCCTCACCGTGGTAGGCCGCCTGGTAGCCGCGCTTCTCCAGCTCGGCGCCGAGCAGTTCCTCGACGAGGTCGTCGGCGAGCTTGGTCTCCTGCAGGCAGACGACATCGGGTTGGCGCTGGTCGAGCCAGGGCAACAGCCGCGGCATGCGCTGCTTGACGGAGTTGACGTTCCACGTGGCGACTCTCACCGCACCTACCGTAGCGGCGTCCACCGACACCCACGGACCACGTGGCCGACAAGGGATCCCGGATCACCGGGCTCGCTCCGGGCCGGGCTCCAGGACGCCTCACGCCACGTCTGCTGGTGTCAGCGTTGCTGACCTTCACGACCTGGGCCGCCGTGACGCTGCTCGGCTCGGCGTCGCTGTGCAGCGCGTCGTCCGCCGACTGCTCCGCGGGCGTCGGCACGGGGTGGCTCGTCTGTGGCGTACTCGTCGTCGGCTACCTGACTCTCCACGTCACGATCGACCTGGCCGAACACGCGCGAGAGCGCTTCGGGCAGCGCCGAGCGGCCTGGTTGACCTGCCGGGCGCCGCTACTCGCCGGCATCACCACGGGTGCGGGTGCCGGGGCTGCCCTCGCGCTCGGCCCCGACCGAGCCGAAGGCGTGCGCCAGGCGCTCGACGGCGTGCCCGGCACCGAAGCGGCCTTCATCTCGGCGGTCGTCGCGGTGCTGGCCGCCCTCTGGGGCCTGACCGTGGCGGCGCGGCTGCCGTCGGCGCTGCGCCAGCGCTATACCGCGTCCGAATAGGTCGTGTGCGGGCCGAATGACGGCGTCAGCGGTGCTGCAGCGCCAGCCGCAACCCGAAGCCGACCAGCACGACGCCCGTCACGCGGTCGGCCACGCGGGCGAACCGGGACCGGCCGAGGGTGCGCGCCATGAATCCGGCGCCGGTGATGACGAACGCGAACCAGAGCATTCCGATGAGGTTGTGCACGACCGCCAGCGCAATTCCCATCAGCAGCGGCGACGTGCCGTCCGGAATGAACTGCGGAATGGTCGCGACATAGAAGACGCCGATCTTCGGATTCAGGATGTTCGTGCCCAGTCCGGTCAGCCACGAGACCCACAGCGAGCCGCGGCCGGACGGTTCCTCCGGCAGCACCGCGTCCTCGGAGTCGCCGCGCCGCCGGAGGCTCGTCCACAGCAGGTGGACGCCGAGCCAGATCAGGTACACCGCGCCGGCCAGCGTGAGCACCCGGTACGCCGTCTCCGACGCGACCAGCAATGCCGACGCGCCCACGGCGGCGGCGACGCCCCACGCCAGGCAGCCGGCGCCGGGACTAGCCAATGGCCACCGCCAGGTCCTAGACGGCGGCGAGACCCACAAGGGAAAAGAAGAACAGCGCGGCGGCGACGGCGTGCGCGCGGCCGCGGCTGACGGCGGCGCGCAGCACCAGCGCGGTGTCGATGCCGGGGATGACGGTGAGCAGCGCGGCGACGACGGAGAACGACAACAAAGCCTGGCTGATGGTCACGGACCAGCCTAACCCGGGGCGAACTCGGACGGATTCCCCGCTATCGGCCCCGCGTGATTTTACTCGTCGTGACAATCGCGAACAAGACTGTTCATGATCGGCCGCTTCGGTTACCGTCCGAATCGGAGCTGCTGGACTTTCGAACGCGAGAAACGAGGCCGCCCATGGACCGTCTGCAGCACATCGTGACGTTCTGCGGCAACTGCGACTGCGGGTGTCCGGAGTTGTTCCTGGACCACAACGCACCGCCCGAGCGCCGGGTCGTCATCACCGACGACTTCGGCCAGCGCGTGCAAATGAGCCTGGCCCAGTTCCGGATCATCGTCGAGTCGGCCAAGGAGGGCCAGCTCGACGAGGTGCTGCAGCCGGCCAACGCCTGACGACGCCGGCCGGCCGCACACCCGTCCGCGTCAGTGGTACGCCGGCGCGACCTTGCCGACGGCGTCGCCGATGCGGTGCACCCGCATGGCGTTGGTGGAGCCGGGGATGCCGGGGGGCGAGCCGGCGACGATGATGACGAGGTCGCCGCGGCGGCAGCGCTCCTGCTCGAGCAGCATGCGGTCGACCTGCTTGACCATCTCGTCGGTGTGGTCGACGTGCTCGGCGGTGAACGCCTCGATGCCCCACGACAGCGCCAGCTGGTGCCTGGTGGCGCTCAGCGGGCTGAACGCCAGCAGCGGGATACCGGGCCGCAGCCGGGCCATCCGGCGCGCGGAGTCGCCGCTCTGGGTGAACGCGACCAGGTACTTCGCGCCCAGCAGGACGCCGGTCTCGACCGCGGCCTTGGTGATGGCGCCGCCCTTGGTGCGCGGCTTGGTGCCCAGCGGCGGGATGCGCTCGAGGCCGTGTTCCTCGACGGTCTCGACGATCTTCGCCATGGTCCGGACGGTCTCGATGGGATAGGCCCCCACGCTGGTCTCGCCGGACAGCATGACGGCGTCGGCGCCGTCGAGCACCGCGTTGGCGACGTCGGAGGTCTCGGCGCGGGTGGGCCGCGGGTTGGTGATCATGGAGTCGAGCATCTGGGTGGCGACGATGACCGGCTTGGCCCGCCGGCGGCACATCTCGACGGCGGTCTTCTGCACCAGCGGGACGTCCCACAGCGGCAGCTCGACGCCGAGGTCGCCGCGGGCGACCATGACGCCGTCGAACGCGTCGACGATGTCGGCGAGGTTCTCGACCGCCTGCGGCTTCTCGACCTTCGCGATGACCGGCAGCCGCACGCCCTCTTCGGCCATGATGCGGTGGACGTCGTCGACGTCGGACGCGGACCGGACGAACGACAGCGCGATCATGTCGGCGCCGATGCGCAGCCCCCAGCGCAGATCCTCGATGTCCTTCTCGGACAGCGCCGGCACGCTGACCGCGGTGCCGGGCAGGTTGAGGCCCTTGTGGTTGGAGACCTTGCCGCCGATGACGACGGTGGTCACGACGTCGGTGTCGGTGACCTCGGTGACGTCCAGCGCGAGCCGGCCGTCGTCGATGAGCACGCTGTCGCCGGCCGCGACGTCGCCGGGAAGGCCCTTGTAGGTGGTGGACGCACGCTCGGCCGTGCCCTCGACGTCCTCGACCGTGATGGTGAACGTCTGGCCGACCTCCAGCTCGGCCGACCCGCCGGCGAACTCGCCGAGGCGGATCTTCGGGCCCTGCAGGTCGACGAGGACGCCCACGTTGCGCTCGGCCTCGGTGGCCGCCTTGCGCACTCGCAGATACCGTTCCTCGTGCTCCGCGTGGCTGCCGTGGCTGAGGTTGAACCGGGCGACGTCCATGCCGACGTCGATCAGTTCCCGCAGCCGCTCCGGCGAGTCGGTCGCTGGACCAAGAGTGCAAACAATCTTCGCTCTACGCACGTCCGCCAACACTAGTCTTCTCTGGGCTCAGACCGCGAGCGGACGGTCGGTGGGCGAGACCGGCGACGGGAGCCGGTCGACCCCCGTCAGCTTCCGGTCGACGGCCGCCGCGACCGACCGGCCCTCGGCGATGGCCCACACGATCAGCGACTGCCCGCGCCCGGCGTCGCCGGCCACGAACACGCCGGGGATCGTCGTCTCGAACGAGCCGTCGCGGACGATGGTGCCGCGCGCGTCGAGCTCGACGCCGAGCTGCTCGATCAGCGCCGACTTCTCCGGGCCGACGAACCCCATGGCCAGCAGGACGAGGTCGGCGGGGAGGTCGCGCTCGCTGCCGGGTACCGGCTCGAAGCCCGACGGCGTGCGCTCGACTTCAACAAGCCGCAGCGCCGTCACCTTGCCGTCGTCGCCGGTGAACTCCAGCGTGGAGACGGCGTAGACGCGGTCGCCGCCCTCCTCGTGGGCGCTGGACGTGCGCAGCATCAGCGGCCACATGGGCCACGGCGTCGACGTGTGCCGGGTGCCCGGGGGCTCCGGCATGATCTCCAGCTGCGTCACCGACGCCGCGCCCTGCCGGTGGGCGGTGCCCAGGCAGTCGGCGCCGGTGTCGCCGCCGCCGATGATGATGACGTGCTTGCCCTCGGCGGTGATCTGGCCGGGGACGGTCTCGCCGAGCGAGCTGCGGTTGGCCTGCGGCAGGTACTCCATGGCCTGGTGGACGCCGTCGAGCTCGCGGCCCGGGATGGGGAGGTCACGCCAGTCGGTGGCGCCGACGGCCAGTACGACGGCGTCGTAGCGCGACCGCAGGTCCTTGCCGGTGACGGCGACGCCGACCTCGACGCCGGTGCGGAAGATGGTGCCCTCGGCGCGCATCTGGTCCAGCCGGCGGTCGAGGTGGCGCTTCTCCATCTTGAACTCGGGGATGCCGTAGCGCAGCAGCCCCCCGGCGCGGTCGGCCCGCTCGTAGACGGCGACGGTGTGACCGGCGCGGGTCAGTTGCTGGGCGACGGCCAGGCCGGCCGGGCCGGAGCCGATGACGGCCACCGTCCGGTCGGTCAGCCGCTCGGGCGGCAGCGGCGCCACCCAGCCCTCGTCGAACGCGCGGTCGATGATCGAGACCTCGACGTTCTTGATGGTGACGGCGTCGTCGGCGATGGCGACGACGCAGGCCGCCTCGCACGGCGCCGGGCACAGCCGTCCGGTGAACTCGGGGAAGTTGTTGGTGGCGTGCAGCCGCTCGGCCGCCACCTTCCAGTCGTCGCGCCAGACGAGGTCGTTCCACTCGGGGATCAGGTTGCCCAGCGGGCAGCCGTGGTGGCAGAACGGGATGCCGCAGTCCATGCAGCGTCCGGCCTGCTCGACGATGATCGGCAGCAACGTGCGGCCGATGCCCGGTGCGGGGTAGACCTCGTTCCAGTCGCGCAGCCGCTCCTCGACCGGCCGGGGCGTGGCGCCCTGGCGTGGGGTCTTGAGGAAGCCTCGTGGGTCAGCCATGCGCCGCCTCCATGATCGCGACGTCCACGTCGCGTCCCTCGAGCTCGGCGGCGGCCATGGCGGCGAGCACTCGCTTGTAGTCCGTGGGCATGATGAGCGAGAACCGGGCCATCGACGCCGGCCAGTCGGCCAGCAGCGCCTCGGCGACCACCGAGCCGGTCTCGTCGCGGTAGTTCCCGATGATGGTGTGCAGCCGGGCCAGCTCGCCCGCGTCAGGCGTCTCGATCTCGACCATGTCGGGGTTGACCAGGCTGGTGTCGAGGTCGAGCACGAACGCCGTGCCGCCGGACATGCCGGCCGCGACGTTGCGGCCGGTGCGGCCGAGGATCACGACGGTGCCGCCGGTCATGTACTCCAGCGCGTGGTCGCCGACGCCCTCGACGACCGCCGTGGCGCCGGAGTTGCGCACGCAGAACCGCTCGCCCACGAGGCCGCGGACGAACAGGTCGCCGCCGGTGGCGCCGTAGGCCGCGACGTTGCCGGCGATGATGTTCTCTTCGGCGGCGAACGGCGCGTTGCGGTCGGGGCGGACGATGACGCGGCCGCCGGACAGCCCCTTGGCGAGGTAGTCGTTGACGTCGCCCTCCAGCCGCAGCGTGACGCCGGCCGGCAGGAACGCGCCGAAGGACTGCCCGGCCGAGCCGGTGAACGTGACGTCGACGGTGTCGTCGGGCAGGCCGGCGCCGCCGGTGCGCTTGGTGACCTCGTGGCCGAGCATGGTGCCGACGGTGCGGTTGACGTTGCGCACCTCGAGCTTGATCTGCACCGGCTCGCTGTGCTCCAGCGCGTCGGTGGCCAGCGCGATCAGCTGGTTGTCGAGCGCCTTCTCCAGCCCGTGGTCCTGGCCGACCACCTGGCGCCGGGCGGCGCCGTCGGGCAGCTCGGGCACGTGCAGGATCGGCGAGAGGTCCAGGCCCGCGGCCTTCCAGTGCCCGACGGCGGCCTCGGTGTCGAGCAGGTCGGCCCGGCCGATGACCTCGTCGAGACTGCGGAAGCCCAGCTCGGCGAGGTACTCGCGCACCTCCTGGGCGATGTACTCGAAGAACGTGACGACGAACTCCGGCCGGCCGGTGAACTTCTTGCGCAGCTCGGGGTTCTGCGTCGCGACGCCCACCGGGCAGGTGTCGAGGTGGCAGACCCGCATCATGATGCAGCCCGACACCACCAGCGGCGCCGTCGCGAACCCGTACTCCTCGGCGCCCAGCAGCGCGGCGACGATGACGTCGCGGCCGGTCTTGAGCTGGCCGTCGGTCTGCACGACGATGCGGTCGCGCAGGCCGTTGAGCAGCAGCGTCTGCTGGGTCTCGGCCAGCCCCAGCTCCCACGGGCCGCCGGCGTGCTTGAGGCTGGTCAGCGGCGCCGCGCCGGTGCCGCCGTCGTGACCGGAGATCAGCACGACGTCGGCGTGCGCCTTCGAGACGCCCGCCGCGACCGTGCCGACGCCGACCTCGGCGACCAGCTTCACGTGGATGCGGGCCTGCGGGTTGGCGTTCTTGAGGTCGTGGATGAGCTGCTTGAGGTCCTCGATCGAGTAGATGTCGTGGTGCGGCGGCGGCGAGATGAGGCCGACGCCCGGCGTGGAGTGCCGGGTGCGCGCCACCCACGGGTACACCTTGTGCCCGGGCAGCTGGCCGCCCTCGCCGGGCTTCGCGCCCTGCGCCATCTTGATCTGGATGTCGTCGGCGTTGCTCAGGTAGTCAGACGTCACGCCGAACCGGCCGCTGGCGACCTGCTTGATGGAGCTGCGCCGCTCGGGGTCGTACAGGCGGTCGGTGTCCTCGCCGCCCTCGCCGGTGTTCGACTTGCCGCCGAGGCGGTTCATCGCGATGGCGAGGGTCTCGTGCGCCTCCTTGCTGATGGAGCCGTACGACATGGCGCCGGTGGAGAACCGCCGGACGATGCTCTCGACGCTCTCGACCTCGTCGATCGGGATGGACGGGCGCTCGCCGGTCTTCAGGCTGAACAGGCCGCGCAGGGTCATCAGCCGCTTCGACTGCTCGTTCACCTGCTCGGTGTACTGCTTGAAGACGTCGTAGCGGCCGGCCCGGGTCGAGTGCTGCAGGCGGAACACCGTCTCGGGGTCGAACAGATGCGGCTCGCCCTCGCGCCGCCACTGGTACTCGCCGCCGACCTCCAGCTTGCGGTGCCGGGTGGCGCTGCCGCCGCGCGGGTAGGCCTGGGCGTGCCGGCGGCGCACCTCCTCGGCGACGACGTCGAGGCCGATGCCGCCGAGCCGCGACGTCGTGCCGGTGAAGTACCGGTCGACGACCTCGCGGGACAGGCCGACCGCCTCGAAGATCTGCGCGCCGGTGTACGACGCGACCGTCGAGACACCCATCTTGCTCATCACCTTGAGCACGCCCTTGCCGAGCGCCTTGATGAGGTTGGCGACCGCCTTCTCGGGGCTGACGCCGGGCAGCAGCGTGCCCTGGCGGACGAGGTCCTCGACGCTCTCCATGGCGAGGTACGGGTTCACCGCGCCGGCGCCGTAGCCGATCAGCAGCGCGACGTGGTGCACCTCGCGCACGTCGCCGGCCTCGATGACCAGGCCGACCTTGGTGCGGCTCTTCTCGCGGATGAGGTGGTGGTGCACCGCGGAGATGAGCAGCAGCGACGGGATGGGCGCCAGCGTGGTGTCGGAGTTGCGGTCGGACAGCACGATGATGCGCGCGCCCGACTCGATCGCCTTCGACGCCTCGGCGCAGATCTCGGCCAGGCGCCGGCCCAGCGCCGCTCCCCCGCCGGCGACGTCGAACAGGCCGCGGATGACGTGGGTCGCGTAGCCGGGGAGGTCGCCGTCGCGGTTGGTGTGGATGACCTTGGCGAGTTGATCGTTGTCGATGACCGGGAACGGCAGCACCAGCTGGCGGCACGACGCCGGGCCGGGGTCGAGCAGGTTGCCCTCCGGGCCGATGGTGCCGGCCAGCGACGTGACCAGCTCTTCCCTGATGGCGTCCAGCGGCGGGTTCGTGACCTGCGCGAACAGCTGCGAGAAGTAGTCGAACAGCAGCCGCGGGCGGGTCGACAGCGCCGCGATGGGCGTATCGGTGCCCATCGATCCGATCGGCTCGGCGCCGGCCTTGGCCATCGGCGCGAGCAGCAGGCGCAGTTCCTCTTCGGTGTAGCCGAAGGTCTGCTGGCGGCGGCTGACGCTGGCGTGCGTGTGCACGACGTGCTCGCGCTGCGGCAGGTCGCCGAGGCGGATCAGGCCGGCGTGCAGCCACTCGCCGTACGGCTCCTGCACGGCCAGCTTGTCCATGACCTCGTCGTCGTCCATGACCTTGTGGCCGGCGACGTCGACGAGGAACATGCGGCCCGGCTCGAGGCGGCCCTTGCGCACCACCGTCGCCGGGTCGAGGTCGAGGACGCCCGCCTCGGACGCGAGCACGACCAGGCCGTCGTCGGTGATCCAGTACCGGCCCGGGCGCAGGCCGTTGCGGTCGAGCACGGCGCCGACCAGGCTGCCGTCGGTGAAGACGACCGCGGCCGGGCCGTCCCACGGCTCCATGATCGTGCTGTGGAACTCGAAGAAGTCGCGTCGCGCCTTCGAGATGCCCTGATGGTTCTCCCACGCCTCGGGGATCATCATGCGCACCGCGTGCGGCAGGCTCCGTCCGCCCAGGTGCAGCAGCTCGAGCACCTCGTCGAAGCTGGCGGAGTCGCTGGCCTCGGGCGAGATGACCGGGTACAGCCGCGACAGCTCTCCGCCGATGACGTCGCTGGCCAGCTGCGACTCGCGGGCGCGCATCCAGTTGCGGTTGCCCTGGACGGTGTTGATCTCGCCGTTGTGCGCGACGAAGCGGTACGGGTGCGCCAGCGGCCAGCTCGGGAACGTGTTCGTCGAGAACCGCGAGTGCACGACGGCGATGGCGCTGGCCAGCCGCTGGTCGGACAGGTCGGGGAAGAACGGTTCCAGCTGGCCGGTCGTCAGCATGCCCTTGTAGACGATGGTGCGCGCCGACAGGCTCGGGAAGTACACGCCGGTGGTGCGCTCGAGCCGCTTGCGCAGGGCGAACGCCTTCCGGTCCAGCTCGATGCCTTGGGCCTGGGCGCCGCTGCTGTCAGCGACGAACAGCTGGCGCACGCGCGGCAGCGTCGAGCGCGCCGTCCGGCCCAGCAGCCCCGGCGTCGTGGGCACGTCGCGCCACGTCAGCACCGTCAGGCCCTCCTCGGCCGCGATGCGTTCGGTGGTCGCGACGATCTCTGCGTCCTGCGCGTCGTCGTCGGGGATGAAGGCGAGCCCGGTGGCGTAGTGCCCGGCGGACGGCAGCTCGACGCCCGCGACCGCCCGGCAGAACGCGTCGGGGACCTGCAGCAGGATGCCGGCACCGTCGCCGGAGTCGGGCTCGGCGCCCGAGGCGCCCCGGTGGTCGAGGTTGCTCAGGGCGGTCAGTCCGCGATCGACGATGGCGCGACTGGCCACGCCGTCGAGCGTGGCCACGAAGGCCACGCCGCAGGCGTCGTGCTCGAACCGTGGGTCGTACAGACCCTGGCTGGGAAAGCCCGGGGGGTGAGGCGTGAGGCGCATGGCACTCCCGTCGTCGTCAGACTGGCGGCGGGTGCAGGGACGGCGATGGCCCGTGCGTGAAGTTTCGTGGAGATTACAACACTTCGGCCGTCGTGTGTTGTCGCGTCTCTCCATGATATCGACGACCGTGCCGGTCGGCACAGGCACGAACCCGCTGTTGATCATCGGATTCTCCACCGATGACCGTCCGTTGCCGCAGATCGTCAGGTCAGCGGACTGTCGGACCGTACAACTACGTTGACGTCCATGTAGTTGACGCCGGCGCCGCATCCGGCGTGGCGGGCGCGGTTCGTGGCCGTTTCGTGACGTAACACGGCGCTTTGTTGCGCGCCGCCCTGGTGGCAGGCCCCGTCGACGCGCGTTGATCATGGAGAAGTCCATGATCATCAACGTTTCGGTGTGTCATGGAGCCCGTTGCTCTTTGCGGGTTGTGGGTGGCGGGCGTGGTTCTGGCTGATGGGCGCGGCTTCGTGGGCGTGTCGGGTCGGTGCTGGTGGCCTGTCAGGCGGTGGCAAGCTGGGCGGTGGTGATGCCGTTGGTGGCGATCTTGAGCAGGTTGGTGACGGCTGCGGCGAGGGAGAGTTCGGCTTGGACGGCGTCGATGCCGCGGCGGGCGAAGCCACGTCGTAGTCCGCGGCGGTCTTTGAGCCAGCCGTTGGGGGCTTCGACCATCGGGGCGCGGCGGGCGTAGAGGGCGTGCCCGTCGTCGGTGCGCAGCCGGTGGTCCATCTGTTCGCGGGTGGTGGCGTCGGGTGGTGGTGGGCCGGTGGCCGGGTCGGTGGCGGCGGCCTGGTTCAGGTCGCGTCGGGTGGCGTTGGCGATGAGCCGGTCCGGGCCGGGCGCGGTCAGGTTGGCGTGGCTGTCGTAGCCGGCGTCGCCGATCATGGTGCCCACGGCGAGGTCGTCACGGCCGGTGTGCTCGGCCAGCATGCCGGCGGTGGCGGTGACGTCGTTCATGGTCGGGACGAACTGGTGCACGTCGTTGGCGTCCTGGGTCGCGCGGGCGGAGATGATGAACCCGTCGGCGCTGGTCGCGGTCTGGCAGTTGTAGCCCTGCATCCAGCCGTTGCGGGTCTTGAGCAGCCGGGAGTCCGGGTCGGTCAGGTTCGCCCGGTGAGCGCTGGTGGTGGTGTCCGGGCCGCTGCTGGTGTCGGGGTGCTCGGCGGCGGTGCGTGCCTGGTCGTAGGCCGCTCGCAGCCGCATCACCGTGGGGTGGTCGTCCGGTGCCGCGGCCGGGGTGCCGGGCAGCCGGTGTCCTCGTGCGGCCGCAGCGGCGGCCTTGACCTGGTAGGCGTCGAAGCGGGCCTGGGCGCGGTCGTGTTCACGCTGCCAGCGGGCCCGAGCCACCGCCACCGGGTCCGCGGCCTTCGGTGCCTGCCCCGTCGGAGCCCGGCCGGCCGGGTCACCGGCCTTCGCGACGTATTCCGCCGCCGCGGCCCGCTCGGCCTCGGTCCCGGCCTGCTCGGCGGCCCGGCGTCGTTCGATCTCGGCCAGCGCCTGGCTGATCCGCTCACCGCGGCGGGTGTGGTCGGTCAGGTCCTCGGGCAGCTCGTCCCCGCGCTGGTCCTCGCCGAACAGCTCATCTTCGGCGTCATCGGTGGCCGCGGCCCGACCCAGATACTGCCGGGCGAGTTTGCGCAGGTGCGCCTCGGACCGGTTCGCTCCCATCGACGCGTTCGCGGCGATCTTGGTGCCGTCGAAGGCCACCGTCCCGGGCGTGTTGAATCTTTCGTGTAAGGCCGGGTGGGCCAGGATTGGTCCGGGCGTGTTTGCGTCGTGGCCGCGAGAGGATTCTTTGTGTCGGAGCAGGAGAAGGTTGTCGATTCCTCGGATGAGGCAGCTCGTCGGTTGGCGGCGGTGTTGTCGGATGAGGCGATTGATAATCTGTTGGCGGATGCCGAGTCGTCCGGGACACCGGTTGATGGTGTTCATGGGTTGTTGAATCGGTTGACGTCGAGAGTTCTGGAGCGGGCGTTGGAGACCGAGATGACCGATCATCTCGGTTATGAGCCCGGTGATCCGGCTGGGCGCGGATCGGGGAACTCCCGGAATGGGCGTTCGGCCAAGACGGTCGCGACGACGGCCGGCCCGGTGAACGTGACCGTGCCACGAGACCGGAATTCGACATTCGCCCCGCAGATCGTGCCGAAACACTCCCGGCGTGTCGGCGCGATCGAGGACATCATTCTGTCGTTGTATGCGCGCGGGCTATCGACCCGGGAGATCGAGGCGCACCTGAAGGAGATCTACGACATCAACACGTCGCCGGCGCTGATCTCCAAGATCACCGACGTGGTCGTGGACGAGATCACACTGTGGCAGAACCGGCCGGTCGACGAGGTCTACCCGATCGTCTACGTCGACGCCATCCGGATCCGGGTCCGCGACCGCGGCTCGGTCACGCTGAAGTCCGCACACCTGGTCGTGGGCGTCGACGTCGACGGGTTGAAGGACGTGCTGGGGATCTGGATCGCCGCGGAGGAGGGCGCGAAGTTCTGGGCGCACGTGCTCACGCAGCTGCGCAACCGGGGCCTGCGCGACGTCCTCATCCTGTGCTGCGACGGGCTGACCGGGCTGCCTGACGCCGCGCGCAGCGTGTTCGACAAGGTCACCGTGCAAACCTGTGTGGTGCACGTGATCCGCAATACGATGCGGTTCATCTCCTACGGCGACCGGAAAAAGGTCGCCACGGCGATGCGTCACATCTACACCGGGCGTGTTGAATCTTTCGTGTAAGGCCGGGTGGGCCAGGATTGGTCCGGGCGTGTTTGCGTCGTGGCCGCGAGAGGATTCTTTGTGTCGGAGCAGGAGAAGGTTGTCGATTCCTCGGATGAGGCAGCTCGTCGGTTGGCGGCGGTGTTGCCGGATGAGGCGATTGATAATCTGTTGGCGGATGCCGAGTCGTCCGGGACACCGGTTGATGGTGTTCATGGGTTGTTGAATCGGTTGACGTCGAGAGTTCTGGAGCGGGCGTTGGAGACCGAGATGACCGATCATCTCGGTTATGAGCCCGGTGATCCGGCTGGGCGCGGATCGGGGAACTCCCGGAATGGGCGTTCGGCCAAAACGGTCGCGACGACGGCCGGCCCGGTGAACGTGACCGTGCCACGAGACCGGAATTCGACATTCGCCCCGCAGATCGTGCCGAAACACTCCCGGCGTGTCGGCGCGATCGAGGACATCATTCTGTCGTTGTATGCGCGCGGGCTATCGACCCGGGAGATCGAGGCGCACCTGAAGGAGATCTACGACATCAACACGTCGCCGGCGCTGATCTCCAAGATCACCGACGTGGTCGTGGACGAGATCACACTGTGGCAGAACCGGCCGGTCGACGAGGTCTACCCGATCGTCTACGTCGACGCCATCCGGATCCGGGTCCGCGACCGCGGCTCGGTCACGCTGAAGTCCGCACACCTGGTCGTGGGCGTCGACGTCGACGGGTTGAAGGACGTGCTGGGGATCTGGATCGCCGCGGAGGAGGGCGCGAAGTTCTGGGCGCACGTGCTCACGCAGCTGCGCAACCGGGGCCTGCGCGACGTCCTCATCCTGTGCTGCGACGGGCTCACCGGGCTGCCTGACGCCGCGCGCAGCGTGTTCGACAAGGTCACCGTGCAAACCTGTGTCGTGCACGTCATCCGCAACACGATGCGATTCATCTCCTACGGCGACCGGAAAAAGGTCGCCACGGCGATGCGTCACATCTACACCGCTCCCGGCGTCGCGGCGGCCGAGATCGCGTTGAAAGAATTCGAGCAGAATTTCGGGCAGCAGTATCCCGGCGCGATCGAGGTGTGGAAGAATGCGTGGAACGAGTTCATCCCGTTCCTGGATTACCCGGCCGAGCTACGCCGAATCGTCTACACGACGAACCTGATCGAATCAATCAACTACCAGCTGCGGAAGATCACCAAGACTCGCGGCCACTTCCCCGACGATGACGCCGCCATGAAGCTGCTCTTTCTCGGGATCCGTAACATCAGCCGGAAACGAGGAGGAGCATCAGGCACCGGAACCCATGGATGGAAGAAAGCACTCAACTTCCTGGTCGTGGAATTCCCAGGACGACTCACCTAGAAAAGTCACATCAAGGTAAAGGTTTGCCCTGTCTTACACGAAAAACTTGACAGGCCCTCTACACCGCTCCCGGCGTCGCCGCGGCCGAGATCGCGTTGAAAGAATTCGAGCAGAATTTCGGGCAGCAGTATCCCGGTGCCGTCGAGGTGTGGAAGAATGCGTGGAACGAGTTCATCCCGTTCCTGGATTACCCGGCCGAGCTACGCCGAATCGTCTACACGACGAACCTGATCGAATCAATCAACTACCAGCTACGGAAGATCACCAAGACCCGCGGCCACTTCCCCGACGATGACGCCGCCATGAAGCTGCTCTTTCTCGGGATCCGTAACATCAGCCGGAAACGAGGAGGAGCATCAGGCACCGGAACCCACGGATGGAAGAAAGCACTAAACTTCCTGGTCGTGGAATTCCCCGGAAGACTCACCTAGAAAAGTCACATCAAGGTAAAGGTTTGCCCTGTCTTACACGAAAAACTTGACAGGCCCACCGTCCCGAGCCGGACCATGCCCAGTTCCGTGGCCAGCAGCAGCGACGCGGTCAGCAGGTCTTCCAGCGCCTGCCCGTGGTCGCGGCGGAACCGGGCCAGCACCGTGTGGTCGGGCACATCGGAGGCGCAGATGATCCGGAACGCCACATCGGTGCCGCACAACCGTTCGATCTGCCGCGACGAGGACACCCCGTGCGCCATCGCGTAGATGAACAAGGTGAGCAGCATGTCCGGGTCGAAGCCCCGCCGGCCCACCGAGCCGAGCCTGGCCCGGGCGTGGAACGCGGTCGTGTCCATCCGCTTCACCGCCGCGATCACGAACCACACCAGATGATCACCGGGCAGCCAGTCCGTCATCGACGGCGGCAACAGAAACGCCTGGTCACGATCGACCGGCCGGTATCCCTTCGCCATGACCCGCACCATTCCAAACCATGATCAACCAGGCCAGACGCCACGCCGAGACAAAAAGCAACAGGCTCCATGACGCACCGTTTCTTGGATGATCATCGAAGTGGGCGGTGGCCGGGTGGGCACGGCCAGAGGCGGCCAGCGAACGGCAAGCCGAGCGGAGTCGGTAGCCGAGAACGCAACCCACGGCCAGAGGCGGCCAGCGGACAGAAGCCCAGCGAGCCTTGGAGGCCAGGCCCATCTTCCGGCCAGCCCCCTGACGCTGCTGTTACGGGCGCGCGGGAGGCCGGGTCAAGCGGTCATCGCCGCGCGAAGCGCCAATAGTCCGCTTGAGGCGGCCTCCCGCGCCCCCGACCATCGAAAGCAGCAGGGGGCAGGCCAACTCGGCGATCTGGCCCACGCGAACCCCGCCGACGACAGAACCGGCGACGATTCAATCGCCGGCGGTCGGCGTACTGGTCGACTCGCCGGCCGGCGTCTCGGCCGGCTTCTCGGCTGCGGCCTTCTTCGCCGGCGCCTTCTTGGCGGCCGTGGCCTTCTTGGCGGTCGTGGCCTTCTTCGCCGCTGCCGTCTTCTTCGCCGCCGCGGTCTCGGTCGCGGCCTTCTTCGCGGGCGCCTTCTTGGCCGTCGACGCCTTCTTCGCGGCCGTGGTCTTCGCCGTCGTCGCCGAGGCGGTGCCCGCGGCAGCGCTGGTCTTCGCCGACGCCGCAGCCGCCGGCTCCGCGACCTTCTCGTCCGCCGGCTTCTCGCCCGCCGGCTTCTCCTCAGCGGGCTTCTCTTCAGCCGGCTTCGCCTCGGCGTCGACCTTCTCGGCGTCGGCGGCCTTCGTCTCGGCCGGATCCTTGCCGTCGGCGGGTTCCTTCGCGCCGTCCTCGGGCTCGTCGTCCGGAAGGGTGATCGGGGTGTCGTCCTCGGACTTGCCCTTGTCGTCGAACGGGTCGGGCTGGTCGTAGAAGCCGCGCAGCGACTCCGGGTCCTCGCGCCCCGGGTTCCGCTTGAGCGACCAGAAGAAGAAGCCGACCGCCGCCACGAAGATCAGACCGGTCACCCACAGGTTCACCCGGACGCCGAAGATCTCGTTGGCGCTGTCGATGCGCAGGTACTCCCAGAAGCCGCGACCCAGCGTGTAGCCGGCCACGTACAGCGCGAACAGCCGGCCGTAACCGATGGTGTAGCGCTTGTCCAGCCACAGCAGCAGGAACGCCACCCCGACCGCCCACAACGCCTCGTACAGGAACGTCGGGTGGAAGGTGGTGAAGTCGGCGTAGCCCTCCGGCCGGTGCGCGGGGTCGATCTCCAGGCCCCACGGCAGGTCGGTGGGCCGGCCGAACAGCTCCTGGTTGAACCAGTTGCCGACCCGGCCGATGGCCTGGGCGAACAGGATGCCCGGCGCCATGGTGTCGGCCATCGCCGCGAACGGGACGCCGCGGCGGCGGCAGGCGATCCAGACGCCCAGGGCGCCCATGGCGATGGCGCCCCAGATGCCCAGGCCGCCCTCCCAGATCTGCAGCGCCTGCCAGGGGTCGCGCCCCTCGCGGAAGTAGAGCTGGTTGTCGGTGATGACGTGGTAGATGCGGCCGCCGATGATGCCGAACGGCACCGCCCACACCGCGATGTCGGCGACGACGCCGGGCTCGCCGCCACGGGCCAGCCAGCGCCGGTTGCCGAGCCAGATCGCCAGCACGATGCCGGCCATGATGCACAGGGCGTACGCCCTCAGATCGAACCCGAAGATGTCGATGGCGTTGCTGTCCGGGCTGGGAATGGAGGTGGGCACCACGGCCGGCGTCGCGATCACAGGCGAACCGTACCGGACCGGTCGATCCGGGTCATCATCGCGGTGTGCTCCAGATCACTGGGTGGCGGACGGGTCGGGCGTCTCGCCCGCGGGCGGCGTGACCGGCGGGGTGGCCGGCGCCGTGCCCGTGGCGTCGGGCGCCGGGGTGGCGAGGCTGCCACCAGCGGCGACGGTCGCGACGGCGGCGTTGAGGCCCTCGGGCGTCCACTGGGCGGCGTCGAGCACCTCACCGTTGACGAACACCGTCGGCGTGCCGGTGATCTCGTTGTCGCGGGCCGTCTCGGGCACCGCGGCCGCCCAGTCCTCGAAGTCGTCGTCGCGGACGCAGCTCTCGTAGTCGCCGCCGATGCCGACCTGCTCACCGAGGTCGACCAGCGAGCTGGTGGACCACTGGGTGCCGGCCGCGGCGAACGCGGCGCCCTTGAACTCCAACGCCTGGTCCTCCTGCGCGGCGCAGGCGAACGCGTTGTTGGCGCGGCGGGAGTAGACGGCGCCGGTGAAGTCGAGCGGGTGGTAGACGATGTTCGCCTGGCCGGAGTCGACCAGCGACTGGATCGCCGTGCTGTTGGTCGCCTCGAACTCCGCGCAGTGCGGGCAGAGGAAGTCCATCCAGTAGTCGATGGTGACCGGCGCGCTGGCCTCGCCGACGAGGATGCCGCCGCCGTCGCCCTCGATGGCCTGGCCGTTCCCGGACCCGACGGCGTCAGGCACCTCGACCGGGCCGTCGCTGCCGCCGCGGCTGGCCGCTACGGCCACCGCGATGATCGCGACCGCGGCCACGACGGCCACCGCCACGCCGTAGCGCATCATGCGCTCGCGCCGCTTCTCCTGGCGCGCCTGCTCCTCGCGCATCGCCTTGATGCGCTCGCGGGCCTCGGCCTTCTTGCTGCTCATCGATGGGCTTCCTTCGACACGAGTGAGTTCACGGGGATTGACGAGGGTACAACTTCATTGAGCGTGGCGTGAGTTCCGCATCGATTGATCACGATGTCGTCACAGCGGTTTCGACGGCGGCCCGGAACTCGTCGGCGCTCATCGCCGCCGGGTTCTCCAGCGGCTGGCCGTTCAGCAGGACCGACGGGGTCGCCTCGAGGCCCTCGTCGCGGAAGGCGTCGAGGACGTGCCGGCCCCAGTCGGCGTAGGTGCCGTCGCGGACGCACGACTCGAACACCGCGTCGTCGAGGCCGACCGCCTCGCCCGACGCCAGCAGGTCGTCCGTCGTGTAGCCGCCGGTGCGCTCGGCGGGCTGGTTCGCGAACAGCTCGGTGAGGAACTCGACCGGCCGGCCGGCGTCGATGGCGCAGCCGAACGCGTTGCTGGCGCGATCGGACTCCTCGCCGAGGAACGCCGCCGGGTGGTAGACCACCTGGGCGGTGCCGTCGGCGACCAGCTCCTCCAGCACCGGCCCGTTCTGGGCCTCGAACTCGCCGCAGAACGGGCACTGGAAGTCGAACCAGTAGTCGATCGTCACGGGAGCGGACGCCTCGCCGGCGGCCACGCCGGTGCCGCCCTCGATGGCGCCCGACGGGATCGCGCCGGTGCCCTCAGGGCCGTCGGACGACCGGTTGACCAGCACGATCGTGATAACGGCGATCACGACCAGGACGCCGACGGAGATGCCGGCCCGCATGAACCGCTCGCGCCGGCGCTCGGCCAGGGCTCGCGCCTCGGCTTCCTCGCGCAACGCCGCGGCCCGCGCCCTCGCCTGTCCTTTTTTCGAGCCTCGGGCCGGCGGCCGATTGTCGTGGTCACTGGTCATCAGCGCTCGCGCACTCCCCTGGCGAGGTCCGCGGCCAGCTCGGCGATGGACGCCGCTCCGGACGCGGGGTCGGGGGCGTCGAGCATGCGGCGGACGAACGCGGACCCGACGACGACGCCGTCGGCGAACGCGGCGATCTCGGCGGCCTGGGCCGCGTTGGAGACGCCCAGCCCGACCGCGACGGGCAGCTCCGTGGTCGCCTTCGTCCGCGCCACCAGCCCGGATGCGGCGTCGCCGACCTGCTCGCGGGTGCCGGTGACGCCCATGACGGACGTCGCGTAGACGAAGCCGCGGCAGGCCGCCGTCGTCATGGCGATGCGCTCGTCGGTGGACGACGGCGCGACCAGGAAGACGGTGTCGAGGCCGTGCTCGCGGGCCGCCGGGATCCAGGAGTCGTCGGCGTCGGGCGTGAGGTCGGGCGTGATGACGCCGGACCCGCCGGCCGCGGCGAGGTCGCGGGCGAACGCGGCCGCGCCGTAGCGCTGGAGCGGGTTCCAATACGACATGACGACGGCGGGCGCACCGGTGGCGGCCACCGCCTCCACGACGCGCAGCACGTCGGCCGTGGTGGTGCCGGCCTTCAGCGCGGCCTCGACCGCGGCCTGGACGGTCGGGCCGTCGATGACGGGGTCGCTGTAGGGCAGCCCGATCTCGACCGCGTCGACGCCGGCCTCCACCATGGCCTTGAGCGCCGCGATGGAGCCGTCGACCGTGGGATAGCCGGCCGGCAGGTAGCCGATCAGCGCGGCGCGGCCCTCGGCGCGCGCCTTCTCGAACGCGACCGTCGTGCTCACCGCCGCACCTCCCCGGACTCGTCCATCAGACCGAACCACTTCGCGGCGGTGTCGACGTCCTTGTCGCCGCGCCCGGACAGGTTCACCAGGATCGTGGCGTCGGCGCCGAGCCGCTCGCCCAGCCGCCGGGCGCCGGCCAGCGCGTGCGCGCTCTCGATGGCCGGGATGATCCCCTCGGTGCGGCAGAGCAGCCCGAACGCCTCCATCGCGTCGGCGTCGTCGACCGGCTCGTACGCGGCCCGGCCGGAGTCCTTCAGCCACGCGTGCTCGGGCCCGACGCCCGGGTAGTCGAGGCCGGCCGAGATGGAGTGCGACTCGATGGTCTGCCCCATCTCGTCCTGCAGCAGGTACGACCGCGCCCCGTGCAGCACGCCGGGCGAGCCGGCGGTGATCGTCGCCGCGTGCCGCCCGGTGCTGACGCCGTCGCCGCCGGCTTCGAAGCCGTACAGGGCGACGTCGGCGTCGTCGATGAACGCGTGGAAGATGCCGATGGCGTTGGACCCGCCACCGACGCAGGCCGCGACGGCGTCGGGCAGCTTGCCAGTGAGGTCGAGCACCTGCTGGCGCGCCTCGTCGCCGATGATGCGCTGGAGGTCGCGCACCAGCGTCGGGAACGGGTGCGGCCCGGCGACCGTGCCGAACACGTAGTTGGTGGTGGCGACATTGGTGACCCAGTCGCGCAGCGCCTCGTTGATGGCGTCCTTCAGCGTCCGCGAGCCGGTCGTGACCGGGACGACGGTGGCGCCGAGCAGCCGCATGCGGGCGACGTTGAGCGCCTGCCGGCGGGTGTCCTCTTCGCCCATGTAGATGACGCACTCGAGGCCCATCAGCGCGGCCGCGGTGGCGGTGGCGACGCCGTGCTGGCCGGCGCCGGTCTCGGCGATGACCCGCGGCTTGCCGATGCGCTTGGTGAGCAGCGCCTGGCCCAGCACGTTGTTGATCTTGTGCGAGCCGGTGTGGTTGAGGTCCTCGCGCTTGAGCAGGACGCGCGCGCCGCCGGCCGCCTCGGCGCCGAACCGGGCCGCCTCGGTGATCGGGGTCGGCCGGCCGGTGTACGTGGTCAGCAGGTTGGCGAGCTCGGCGGTGAAGGCGGGGTCCTGCTTGGCGGCGGTGTACTCGCGGTCGAGCTCGTCGAGCGCCGCGATCAGCGCCTCCGGGACGTAGCGGCCGCCGTAGGGACCGAACCGGCCGGGCCGGTCGTCGTGACCGGCGGAAAGGACGTGCCCGTGGTCGGGCATGGTGTCCACCCGAGTAGCTCCTCGCTGCGTTGCTTCAGATGGCTGACAGGTGACGAGAGCGCAGACGTGCGCCGTCACCCGAGACGGTATCGCAGCGGGTGGACACGTCCCCAATCGCGTTCGGTTTTGCCGAACCGCTTGACGCTGCGTCAGCGCCGTCGTTACGTTCCAGCGCACGTTACCCAGGGGTAACCGTCAACGTCGACCGTGAAGAGGCCCCATGCCCGTGCCCGCCCGCGACCTCGGCCGTCGCGCGTTCCTCGCCCGGATGGGGGTGCTCGGCGCGGCCGCCGCGATCCCCGCGCTGGCCGCACCGTCCGCGGCCGCGTCGCCGTCGGCGCTGTCCCCGCTGGTCGGCCTGCTCCGGCCGGTCCTCGCCGAGCTGTCCCGCGACACCATCCGCGGCCTGGTCGTCATGGTCTGCCCCGGCCCGGACGCCTACTCGCGCGCCCAGGGCACGCCGCGCGACGAGCCGGGCGCGCTGGAGGCGCGCGGCGACGACTTCATGATCGCCTCGCTGGACGGGTTCGTGCCGTTCCCCGACCAGCTGGCCACTCCCCTGGCCGCCGCGCTGTCGACCGCTGTCGACGACATCGGCCTGCCGCTGCCGCCCGGGCTGCTGCCGCCGCTGTTCCCGCCGGTGTGGACGCTGGACCAGGTGCTGCAGGAGCTGCTGGAGAACGACGAGACGCTGCCGCTGTCGCTGGTCGTGGCGCTGTTGCTGAACGTCGTCGCGACCCAGGTGAACCCGCTGGCGCTGAACGGGCCCTTCCTGTCCCCGTTCGCGCGGCTCTCGCTGGAGGAGAAGTGCCGGGCGTTCGAGCTGCTGGAGGGGCCCGACGCCGACCTCGTCGCGCTGCTGGACGCCGGGTTGCCCGAGCCGCTGCGCTCGTCGATCAGCGGCCTGCTGCGGTTCCTAGCCGGCGCGCTGCTCGAGTTCTCCACGTTCGGCTCCTACAACGAGTGGGGCGTGTACGACGGCGCGGCCCGCGAGCTGACCGACCGGCCGGTCGGCTGGCAGCTGTCCGGCTACCAGCCCGACGGCGTCGTCGACGGCTGGGACGACTTCATCGGCTACTACGAGGGACGCACCGAGGTGGAGGCCTGATGCGCGACGTCATCGTCATCGGCGCGGGCGGCGGAGGCCCCGTCGTCGCGAAGGAGCTGGCCGCCCGCGGCCTGGACGTGCTGATCCTGGAGGCCGGGCCGCGGCACGCCGACCCGGACCGCGAGTGGACGCACTACGAGAACGACGCCAACAACCCGCTCACCGGGTTCCTGCGGTTCGGCCCCGCCGACCGCGAGGGCCCGGCGTGGTACCGCGAGACACCGCAGAACTCGTTCATCTGGCAGCTGTCCGGCGTCGGCGGCACGACGCAGCACTACTTCGGCAACTGCCCGCGCGCCTACCCCGGCGTGTTCCAGGGCTACGACGGCGCGGACCGCGACGCCTACGACACCGGCCACCTGTTCCCGTTCCCCTACGAGGAGCTGGTGCCGTACTTCGAGTGGGTCGAAGCGACGCTGCCGGTGCAGACCGCGGCCATGGGCACCAAGGAGCAGGTGTTCTTCCGCGGCTGCGAGGGCATCGGGCTGCCGGTGCAGACGACCAAGACGACGACGGAGGACTCGTTCCGGCCGCAGGAGAACGCGATCCTGCAGCCCGGCGGGTTCGCCGGCAAGGTGACGGGCCGCGACGACCCGCGGCTGCGGTTCCCGCAGGCGACCGGCTGCACGTTCTGCGGCTACTGCATGCAGGGCTGCAGCAAGCCGGCCGGCGCGCCGCGGAACCTGGCGGCCAAGCGGTCCACCGACAACAGCTACGTGCCGATGGCGCTGACGGCGCCCGAGTGGGCCACGGGCGGCCGGCCCGCGGAGCTGATCGCGGACGCCGTCGTGACCCGCATCCACACCTCCGAGCAGGGCGGCGAGACGATCGCGTCCGGCGTGACCTGGCGAGACGGTGCGAGCGGCGAGACGCACCGCGAGGACGCCCGCGTCGTCGTGCTGGCCGCCGGCTGCACCGAGAGCCCGCGGCTGTGGCTGAACAGCCGGCTGCCGAACCCGAACGACTGGGTCGGCCGCGGCTACACCGACCACTTCTTCGACTGGGTCATCGGCCTGTTCGACGAGGACACCGGCTCCAGCCGCGGCGCGGCGTCGGCGGCGCGGGCGGAGTTCCCCGGCCGCGGCGGCATGGAGAACGTCGGGCTCACGCCTGGCCTGCAGCAGTTCGCCGCCGTCTTCTCCGACAGCGGCATCCGCGGCCACTACGGCAACGGCCGCGGGCCGGAGGGTCCGTGGGACGGCGCGGCCGGCCGGATGATCGGCCCGGAGCTCAAGGACGCCCTGATGAACGGCGTCGACCGGCTGCTGAACATCCTCGTCATCACCGACGACGACGTCGAGGCGCAGAACCGCGTCACGCTGTCCGCATTGCCGGCCGACGAGCACGGCCCGGTGCCGAAGGTGACGTTCAAGCAGCGCAAGCGGTCGGCGCGGACGCTGCGCAACCGCGAGTTCGTCGCGCGGCGGGCGGCGGAGGCGCTGCGCGCGGCCGGCGCTCGCAAGGTCGTCCGCGTCGACTGGCCGCCGCTGCTGCTGCACGTGCAGTCGTCGATGCGGATGGGCGCCTCGGAGGCCGACTCCGTGCTGGACGCGAACGCGGAGGCGCGCTGGGTGAAGCGGCTGTTCGTCGCCGACAACTCGGCGCTGGCCAACGCGCTGGGCGGCCCCAACCCGACGCTGACGTCGCAGGCGCTGGCCACCCGGACCGCGGAGAAGATCTTCGCGACGTACTTCGGCGGCGACCCCTGGGTGCGCTCGGAGTCGCCCGTGGTGTCGACCGACCAGCGGGTCACCGACGGCCTGCGGGTCCGGACCTAGCTCAACTCAGCCCTGGCGGCTGCCCCGGTTGAGCGCGGGGTGGGCGCCGGCGGCGACGAGGTCGGCGACGGCGGCCCTGGGGTCCTTGCCGGTCACCAGGGTCTCGCCGACCAGAACGGCGTCGGCACCGGCGCGGGCGAGGTCGATGACGTCGCGCGGCGACTTCACCCCGGACTCGGCGATCTTCACGATGCCGTCCGGGACCAGCGGGGCCAGCCGCTCGAACGTCGTGGTGTCGACCTCGAGGGTCTTGAGGTCGCGGGCGTTGATGCCGACGAGCTTCGCGCCGCCGTCGGCCGCCCGCGCCACCTCGTCGGCCGTGTGCGCCTCGACCAGCGGCGTCAGCCCGATGGACTCGGCCCGCTCGATGAGGCTCACCAGCGCGATCTGCTCGAGCGCGGCGACGATCAGCAGCGCGAGGTCGGCGCCGTAGGCCCGCGCCTCCCACAGCTGGTAGCTGGTGACGATGAAGTCCTTGCGCAGCACCGGCACGTCGACGGCGGCCCGGACGGTCTTGAGGTCGTCGAGGGTGCCGCCGAACCGGCGCTGCTCGGTGAGCACGCTGATGGCCGCGGCGCCGCCGGACTCGTAGTCGACGGCGAGGGCAGCGGGGTCGGCGATCTCGGCCAGGGAACCGCGCGACGGGCTCGACCGTTTCACCTCCGCGATGACCGACACACCCGGCGAACGGAGCAACGGCAGCGGATCACGTGCCGGCGGCTGCTTGGCCGCCATCTCCTTCAGCTGATCGAGAGGGCAACGGCCCTCTCGTTCGGCCAGGTCAGCGCGCACCCCGTCGATGATCTCTTCGAGAACGCTCATCTCCGCCCCTCGCCGGTGCCGCCCCACCGGATCGGCCGACCCGGATGGTCCAGAGTAACGGCGAGTGATGAGTGCTCTCGACATACCCCCGGTGAAGGGCGCTCGACGATCATGTGCTCACACCCTCGGGACGGGGTCGAGGGCGTACCCGACGCCACGGACGGAGCGGATCGTCAACGCACCCTCCAGCTTGCCGCGCAGCGTCGCGACGTGCACGTCGACAGTGCGGCTGCCGACCGGCACGGGGTAGCCCAGCGCCTGGCACATCAGCTCTTCGCGCGTGCAGACGCGGCCCGGCCGGTCCATGAGATGGGCCAGCAACGCGGCCTGCAACGGCGTCAGCACAACCTCGCGGCCGCCCGGCGTCGCCATCAGGCGATGGTCGACGTCCAGCGTCACACCGGCGACGGAGACGACCGGCGGGCCCGCCCGGGTCCGGTCCGACGTCGTCCTGCCGGCGCGCGTCATGGCCTACCCGATGCTGTCCTCGCCCGTCACGGTGGCGGGCTGGTGCTGGGGCTGGGCGGCCTGCGGGTCGCGCTGCCCGAGGCCCATCATCTGCATGACCTTGCCGACGATGCCGGCGACCACGACGAGGCCGACGCCGCCGAACCAGAACAGCGGCCAGTTGAGCAGGATGACGGCGATGCAACCGACCACGAAACCGGCCAGGATCAGGATGACCGTGGTCCAGGCCGCCGGGGTGTGGCCGTGCTCGTTGTGCGCCATCTTCGGTCACGTCTCCTGTCGTCGCGGCGTCCTCACCGCTCATTGTGCCGGATGATCGCCGTCGCCGGTCGGCCGACCTCGGTTCTGGCCCGCCCCGCAGGTCCATTCCATGCCCTTTTGCAATGAGCACCTATACGCACCACCCGAACTCACGCCCCGTTTCCTTGATCAAGAGGGCGTTCTCCCTGCCAGCGCGGGGACAACTCCCTCTTGATCACGGCATGGCGCCTGCCCGTGTCAGGACGTCGGGTCGTCGCCGCGGTCGAGGGCGTCCCAGGTGGCGCGGTTGCCTTCGGCTGGCTTCTTGGCGGGCTCAGCGGCGGGCCGCCGCCCGCGGCCGCCGGATCGCTCGTACCGGGCGCCCATGGACGGCCACGACGGACCGCGGACGGCGACCAGCAGGCCGGCCACCGTGACCAGCAGGCCGGCCAGGACGACGGCGACGGCCCAGGCGGGCGAGGTGGAGACGGACTCGGCCGGGCCGGTGGCCTCGGGGCCGGTCGCCAGCCAGTCGGACACCCGTCCGTCGAGGTCCGGCAGCACGACGGCGGCCATGACGGCCTGGACGGCGCCCAGCACGGCCAGGACGCCCCCGACGACGCGCCGGCCCAGCCGCCGGACCGCGGGGACCGCCACGACGGCCGCCAGCGCCACGAGCGCCACGGCGGGCGCGAGCGGCAGCAGATCCGAGCCGGACACCGGCTCCGTCGTCACGGAGAGTGACGACGACTGCTCGGCGGTCCCCCACGAACGCGACGCCGCCACCAATCCGAGGACGCCGCCGGCGGCCAGGAGGAGCAGCGCGCCGAAGTACTCGCGGCGGGCCTCCAGGTTCATCGCACCGGCCGCATCGTCTCGGCGACCGCAATGGCGCGCAGCGCCGCCGCGGCCTTGTTGCGCGACTCGGTCCACTCCGCTTCGGGGTCGGAGTCGGCGACGATGCCCGCGCCGGCCTGGACGTAACCGACGCCGTCGCGGATCAGCGCGGTGCGGATGGCGATCGCGACGTCGAGGTCGCCGGCGAAGTCGAGGTAGCCGACGACGCCGCCGTAGACCCCGCGGCGGACCGGCTCGAGGTCGTCGATGATCTCCATGGCCCGGACCTTCGGCGCACCGGAGAGCGTGCCGGCCGGGAAGCACGCGGCCAGCACGTCGAGCGCCTCCTGGTCGTCGCGCAGCCGGCCGACCACCGTCGACTCGATGTGCATGACGTGGCTGTAGCGGCGCACCGTCATGAAGTCGACCACCTCGACGGTGCCGGGCGCGCAGACCCGGCCGAGGTCGTTGCGGGACAGGTCGACCAGCATGAGGTGCTCGGCCCGCTCCTTGGGGTCGGCGAGCAGCTTGTCGGCCAGCGCGGCGTCGGCCTCCGGGGTCTCGCCGCGCCACCGCGTACCGGCGATCGGGTGCGTCATGGCGCGGTCGCCGTTGACCTTGACCAGCGCCTCCGGGCTGGACCCGACGACGGAGTAGGCGCCCTCGCCGTCGCCGTCCGGCCCGGGCAGGCGGACGAGGTACATGTACGGGCTCGGGTTGTCGCGGCGCAGCACCCGGTAGACGTCGAGGGCGTCGGCCGTCGTCGGGGTCTGGAACCGCTGCGAGAGCACGATCTGGAACGCCTCGCCGGCCCGGATCTCCTCCTTGGCCCGCTCGACCGCGGCGAGGAAGTCGGGCTTCGTGGTGCGGCAGTCGTGCCGCGGCGGCGTGCCGGGGTCGTACGAGGCGACCGACGACGGCGTCGGCCGGGCCAGCTCGGCGGTCATGCGGTCCAGCCGCTCGACGGCGTCGGTCCACGCCTGGTCGACCCGTTCGTCGCTGTCGTCCCAGTTGACGGCGTTGGCGACCAGCAGGATGGTGCCGTCGTCGTGGTCGAGGACGGCGACGTCGGTGGCCAGCAGGAAGGACATGTCGGGCAGCTGGAGATCGTCGATGGTCGTCGACGGCAGCCGCTCCAGCCGCCGCACCGCGTCGTAGGAGACGAACCCGACCAGACCGCCGGTGAGCGGCGGCAGGCCGGGCAGCCGCCGGCTCTTCAGCGCGCGCATCGTGCCGCGCAGCGCCGCCCACGGGTCGCCGCCGGACGGCAGCCCCACGGGCGGGGCGCCGTGCCAGACGGCCTGGCCGTCGCGCTCGCTGAGCACCGCCGCCGACCGCGCGCCGACGAACGAGTAGCGCGACCACACACCGCCGTGCTCGGCGGACTCGAGCAGGAAGGTTCCGGGACGGTCGGCGGCCAGCTTGCGGTAGACGCCGACCGGGGTCTCGCCGTCGGCCAGCAGCCGCCGCACGACGGGGATGACCCGGTGCTCCTTGGCCAGCACCCGGAAGGTCGCGAGGTCGGGCTCGACCGGGAGCCCGCCGGTCATGCCGCCGTCCCGGTGACGGAGTCGAGCAGGCCGTCGTCGAAGCAGGTGCGGGTGCCGGTGTGGCAGGCCGGGCCCTCCTGGTCGACCTGGAGCAGCAGCGTGTCGCCGTCGCAGTCGAGGCGCACCTCGCGCACCCACTGCCGGTTGCCGGACGTCTCGCCCTTCACCCAGTGACGGCCGCGGCTGCGGCTCCAGTACGTGGCCCGGCCGGTGGTGAGCGTGCGATGCAGCGCCTCGGCGTCCATCCAGGCCAGCATGAGCACCTCGCCGGTGTCGTGCTGCTGGACGACGGCGGGCAGCAGGCCGTCGGGCGTGAGCTTCAACCGGGCGGCTACGGTGGGGTCGAGACCGGGCATCTCCCCATTGTCTCCGACCGCTCCCGCGGGAACGACACGCGGCCGGATCTTCGGTATCGCATCGTGGACGAGACGATGACCAATTAAGGTGCCGTGGTTGGGTACCACACGGTACCGACCTCTTGACGAAGGAGCATTCTCGTGGCACGCACGTCCCGCGTTGCCGCGGCGGCGTCGGCCGCTGTGGCCGCGGTCCTGCTGCTGGCCGGTTGCTCAGACGACGGCGACGAGCCGCAGCGCGACCCGTCGGGCAACATCACCGAATCCGCGGGTGCCGACGTGTTCGACGTGCGGGCCGGCGACTGCCTCGGTGACTTCGGCGACTCCGAGCAGGTCACGGACGTCTCCGTCGTCCCGTGCGACCAGGAGCACGCGCAGGAGATCTACGCGACGGCCGAGGTCCCCGACGGCGAGCTGCCGAGCGACGACGACCTCCGTGCGCAGGCCGAAGAGGTCTGCACCGCCGAGTTCGAGACCTACGTCGGGCTCCCCTACGCGGAGTCGGCGCTCGACTTCACCTGGCTGCAGCCCACCACCGAATCGTGGGACCAGGGCGACCGCGAGCTGGTCTGCCTCGTCAACGACCCCGCCGGCCCGGTCACGGGTTCGCTGCAGGGCGCGAACCGCTGAGGCTCGAATGCTGACCCCCCATGAACTCCGTCGCCCGTCCGAGCGGGCGACGGCGCAATGCGCCGTGCCATCGGCGTGTACAACCTGAAGGAGACAATGATCGTGCGGACCACGATTCGTACTGCTGTCACGGCGCTGGCCGCCGTCGCGGCACTGAGCCTGAGCGCCTGTGGCGACGACTCGTCGGACGACAACGCCGGCGACGACTCGACCACCACCAGCGAGGAGACTCCTGCTGAGGAGGACACCCCCGCCGAGGACGACACCCCGGCCGAGGAGGACACCCCGGCTGAGGAGGACGAGACCGAGGCCCCCGAGGGTGAGACCCAGAACGTCTTCGACGTCGGCCTGGGCGACTGCATCAGCAGCTTCAACGCTGAGGAGCAGGTCGAGGAGCTGACCGTCATCCCCTGCGAGGAGGAGCACGACCAGGAGGTGTTCGCGGTCTTCGAGGTCCCGGACGGCGACTTCCCGGGCGGCGAGGCCTTCCAGACGCAGGTCGAGACCGACTGCGTCGGCGAGTTCATGACGTTCGTCGGCATGGACTACAACGAGTCGGTTCTGGACATCCAGTGGCTGGAGCCGACCGAGGAGTCGTGGGCGCAGGGCGACCGCGAGCTCGTCTGCACCGTGTACGACCCGGCCGGCCCGGTGACCGGCACCCTCGAGGGTGCCAACCGCTGAGGTTACGTCGCGGCCTGGATCAGCGCGACTGGCTGATCCAGGCCGCGTGCAGGGCGGCGTACACGCCGCCCTTCTCGACCAGCTCCACGTGCGGACCGGACTCCACGAGCCGGCCGCGATCGAACACGAACACCTCGTCGGCGGCCTCGGCGGTGGACAGCCGGTGCGCGATGGTCACCGACGTCCGGCCGCGGGAGATGCCCTCGAGCGCCCGCGCCAGCCGCACCTCCGTCGCCGGGTCGACCGCGCTCGTGGCCTCGTCGAGGACCAGCAGGTCGGGGTCGGAGAGGTACGCGCGGGCCAGCGCCACCAGCTGCCGCTCGCCCGCCGACAGCGACTCGCCGCGCTGCCCGACCGGCGTCTCCAGCCCGTAGGCCAGCGAGTCCAGCCAGTCCCCCAGCCCCAGCTCGGTGACGGCGAGCAGCAGCTCCTCGTCGGACGCCTCGGGCTTGCCGTAGCGCAGGTTGGCCGCGAGGGTGTCGTCGAACAGGAACCCCTCCTGCGGCACCATGACGACCCGGTCGCGCAGCGACGCGAACCGCACGTCGCGCAGGTCGGTGCCGTCGATCATCACCTTGCCCTGTACCGGGTCCATCAGGCGGGTGAGCAGCTTGGCGAACGTCGTCTTCCCGGAGCCGGTCTCGCCCACCACCGCGACCCGGGTGTGCCGGGCGATCGCGACGTCGACGTCGTGCAGCACCGTCGGCCCGCTCGGGTAGGCGTAGGACACGCACTCGAACCGGACGTCGATGGGACCGCGGGGCAGCCGGACGCCGTCCTCACCCGGGTCGGCGACGTCGGCCGGGGTGTCGAGGATGCCGAGCACCCGCCGCCAGCCGGCGATGGCGTTCTGCGCCTCGCTGAGCACCTCGGTGCCTACCTGGACCGGCGCGACGAACAGCGTGACGAGGAACAGGAACGCGATCAGCTTGCCGATCGTGATGTCGCCGGCGACGCCGAGCAGCACGCCGACCACGACGATGGCGGCGTTGGTCAGCCCGGCCACCACCTCGCCGGTGGAGAACGCCGACGCCGCGAGCCGCTGCGCCCGGCTGGCCGCGACCCGGTGCGACTCGACGGCGTCGTCGATGCGCTGCTGGGTGCGGCCCTCGACGGCGTACGCCCGGACCGCCTGGGCGCCGACGACGGACTCGGAAATGGCGCCGAGCATGCCGCCGACCCGCTCGCGCACCACCATGTACGCCGACGACAGCATGCGCTGGAACGTCCGCAGCGCCAGGAACAGCGGCAGGAAGCAGACCCAGACCAGCAGCGTCAGCTGCCACGAGTACACGGCCATGACGATGGTCGCGATGATCAGCTGGCCGATGCTGACCAGCATGATCAGCCCGCCCCACTGGACGAACTGCGAGATGGTGTCGACGTCGCTGGTGACCCGCGAAACCAGCGACCCGCGCCGCTCGGTGTCCTGGGTCAGCACGGAGAGATCGTGGACGTGCCGGAACGCCTTGGTCCGCAGCGTGGCGAGGCCCGCCTCGCTGGCGCGGAAGATGCGCCGGTTCATCAGGTAGGCGGCGATGACGGTGATGACGACGCCTACCGCGGCCAGCCCGACCATCCAGCGGACGTAGCCGAGGTCGGGGCCGCCGCCGGCGTTGAGGCCGTCGTCGATGGTCTGCTGGACGGCGATCGGCACCACGACGCGCCCGGCGGTGGCGAAGAGCGCGAGCAGCAGCGTCACCCGCAGGCCCTGGGTGATCTCGGGCGACAGCGCGAGGCCGCGCCGGAACGTCGACCATGCGGTGCCGGAGCGGACCTCGCCGAGGCGCGATCCTGGGCCGGCTACTGGGCTCATGACTGGTCCTTCGGGTTGGCGCCGGCCATGGCCCGCTCGGCGGCGTCGCGCTCGTAGGCGGTGATGAGGTCGCGGTAACCGGGCGACGTGGTCAGCAGCTCCCGGTGGGTGCCGCGCGCGGACACCCGGCCGTCCTCGACGAAGACGACCTCGTCGGCCAGCGCGATGGTGGCACGCCGGTACGCGACCACGACGACGGTCGACGGCAGCGCAGCGTCGCGCAGCCCGGCCAGGATGCGCCGCTCGACCTCGGGGTCGACCGCGCTGGTGGCGTCGTCGAGGACGAGCAGCCGCGGCTTGCGGACCAGCGCGCGGGCCAGCGCCAGCCGCTGCCGCTGCCCGCCGGACAGCGTCGCGCCGCGCTCGCCGATGTGGGCGTCGAGCTCACCGTCGAGGTCGTGCACGAAGCGGTCGCCCTGGGCCAGCCGCAGCGCCGCCCAGACATCCTCGTCAGGCGCCGCCAGGCCGAGCGTGACGTTGTCGCGGACGCTGTCCTCGAAGATGAACGGCTGCTGGAACACCAGCGACACGGCGCCGGCGACCTGGCCGGGTTCGAGCTGGCGCAGGTCCATGCCGTCGAGCAGCACCGCCCCGCTGACCGGGTCGACCAGCCGGACCAGCAGGCTGGCCAGCGTCGACTTGCCCGACCCGGTCGCGCCGACGACGGCGACCGTGCGGCCCGGCTCGACGTCGAGGTGGACGCCGTCGAGCACCGGCGTGCCCTCGACGTAGGAGTAGCCGACGTCGTCGAGGCCGAGGTGCGCCGCGCCGTTGCCGCCGTCGCCGTTCGCCGGCGTGAGCCGGTCGGTGCCGTGCGGCAGCGCCCCCTTGGCGTCGAGCACCGCCTGCACCCGCCGCCAGCCGACGCTGGCGCGCGGCAGTTCGCCGAGCACGAAGCCGATGGCGCGGATCGGGAACGCGGTGATGGTGAGCAGGTAGGCGACCTGGACGAGCGTGCCGGCCGCCAGCGAGCCGTCGGCCACCCGGACCGAGCCGATGAGCAGCACCGCCAGCACGCCGAGGTTCGGCAGCGCGTCGAGCATCGGGTCGAACGCGCCGCGCACCCGGCCGACCGCCGCGTTGGCGTCGCGCAACTGGCCGGCGACCTTGGCGAACCGGGCGGTCTCGGCGGCCTCGCGGCCCAGCGCCTTGACCACCATGGCGCCGTCGAAGGATTCGTGCGCCACCCCGGACAGCTCGGCCCGCAGCGCCTGCGCGCGCGTGGCCAGCGGCGACAGCCGGCGTTGGTAGACGAAGTTGAGCAGCAGCACGGCCGGGAACAGCAGCGCGCCGACCACCGCCAGCAACGGGTCGGCCAGGAACATCGACACCAGCGCGAACGCCAGCATGACGATGACGCCCAGCGCGAACGGCAGCGGCGCGATGGGCCAGAACGACGACTCGACGTCGGCATTCGCGTTGGACAGCAGCTTGCCGGTGGAATGCTGGTGGTGCCACGACAGCGGGAGCTTCAGGTACTGGCGGCTGACCTGGCGCCGGTACCTTGCGTTGAGGCGGTACTGGCCGAGCCCGGCGAAGTACCGGCGCACCACGATGCCGCCGGCCTTGACCAGCGACGTCACCATGATCGCAAGCGCCGCCAACACCAGCGCGCCCGTCGTCGTCTCGCCGTCGCGGAACGCCGGCACCACCACGCGGTCGGTGACCCGCCCGATGACCTCGGCGGCCGCCACCGTCGCGAACCCGTACACCGCGCTGCCCGCGACCGCGATACCCAGGATGACCGGCTCGTCGCGCATGGCCCGGACGAGGATCCGGACCCCCTCGCGCAGGGTGGCCTGCCGCTCGTCCCTCACGTCACTCGCTCTCTGCGCTCCGACTGCCCCCGACAGAGCGCAGGCGTGATCGACCGCTCGCGCGAAATCCGTGGGGTGCCCGGCTTTGTACGGTACCAACAGCCGCCGACACACCTGTAATCGGTTTCCAGTCACGAGCGGGGCGCGAGATGAGACGTTCGCCGGCGGTTTTGCCGAGTTGGCCGTCCCCCTGCTGCCCATTTTCTCAGCCGCGCACCCGCGCCTCAAGCGGACTATGGAGGCGCTTCGCGCCGACGGGACCGCTTGACCCGCGGGCCCGCGGCCTAAGAACCGGCAGCTATCAGGGGGACGGGGAAGAACCGGGCACAGCCCGCCGGATTCGTGCAGTTCGCCCGACTTTGCGTGGTTGGCTTCCTGGGTCTGAGGCGCGTCCTGGGTCTGAGTCGCGCTAAACACCCGTTTCGCGCCCGAAACCGCGACTCACACCCAGGACGCGCCTCACACCCAGATTGGTGAGCGTCCGGCGTCCTCCACAGCGAAAGTCGTCCTCGATGGCAGAAACCGTCCTCGCGCCCCATCGAAGACGGTCGCCACTATCGAAGACGACCGCCGGCATCGACGCCCGACCCGTCGCCACACCTCCCCCGTCCCCCTGATAGCTGCCAGTACTTAGACCGCGAGGGTGCGGGTCAAGTCCAAGCCCCCAACCACAGCGAACAATGAACAGCAGAGGCGCGGACTTGAGGCGCACCCTCGCGGCTAAGCCTCGATCCGTGGAAGGGCTATCGGGTGATCTTCGCTCCTGACTGTTGATCTTGATCGGGGTCGTGGGCAGGGCTGGTCGGCTGGTCTGCCCAGCTCTTCCACGTGTCGGTGTCCGGTCGGGGCCCGGTGCGGGCGGTGGTCGACGGTCAGGCCGCCGCGGCGGGTGGCCCGGTGGCGAGCACGTGGTTCCAGAGGCGGGTCCACTGCTGGGCCCAGGGCCAGTGCGTGGGCAGGTGCAACACGCGGCGGCGTTGCGGGCGGGCCAGCCGGGCGGGCACGGTGACGATCTGTCGGCGCAGTGTCGCGCCGCGCGCGACGGCATGCCGCGGACTGGTCAGGGTGCCGGCGGCGCGGAGCAGGTTGTGGGTCATCGCGGCGCAGGTCGCCCAGGCGGCGTTCGCGGCGAACCGGCCAGACGGCAGGTGGGCCAGCGGCCCGTCGATGAGGTCGGCGAACACGGTCTCGATGATCGCGTGCGCGCGGTGGGTGATGTCCGCGTCGGCGGTCGGTTCGGTGTTGTCGGTGAAGAACGGGTGGTGCCGCCAGACCGGGAACAGTTCATCGGTCTTGGCGCGGTCGCGGACCCGGCGCACGATCAGCCGGGCGGTGACCTGGTGCTTCTTGGCCTTGGAGCCGAACGCGGTGAACGGTACTTCGGCGACGTGGGCGTCGGAGATCAACTGCCCGGTGTCCGGGTCGACGACCGCGCCGGGGTAGTGCACCGGTGTCCACGCGTCGGCGGGGATGGTCGCGATCGCCCTGCTCACCGCACGGTTCTTGGGGCCTGTCAAGTTTTTCGTGTAAGACAGGGCAAACCTTTACCTTGATGTGACTTTTCTAGGTGAGTCGTCCTGGGAATTCCACGACCAGGAAGTTGAGTGCTTTCTTCCATCCATGGGTTCCGGTGCCTGATGCTCCTCCTCGTTTCCGGCTGATGTTACGGATCCCGAGAAAGAGCAGCTTCATGGCGGCGTCATCGTCGGGGAAGTGGCCGCGAGTCTTGGTGATCTTCCGCAGCTGGTAGTTGATTGATTCGATCAGGTTCGTCGTGTAGACGATTCGGCGTAGCTCGGCCGGGTAATCCAGGAACGGGATGAACTCGTTCCACGCATTCTTCCACACCTCGATCGCGCCGGGATACTGCTGCCCGAAATTCTGCTCGAATTCTTTCAACGCGATCTCGGCCGCCGCGACGCCGGGAGCGGTGTAGATGTGACGCATCGCCGTGGCGACCTTTTTCCGGTCGCCGTAGGAGATGAATCGCATCGTGTTGCGGATGACGTGCACGACACAGGTTTGCACGGTGACCTTGTCGAACACGCTGCGCGCGGCGTCAGGCAGCCCGGTGAGCCCGTCGCAGCACAGGATGAGGACGTCGCGCAGGCCCCGGTTGCGCAGCTGCGTGAGCACGTGCGCCCAGAACTTCGCGCCCTCCTCCGCGGCGATCCAGATCCCCAGCACGTCCTTCAACCCGTCGACGTCGACGCCCACGACCAGGTGTGCGGACTTCAGCGTGACCGAGCCGCGGTCGCGGACCCGGATCCGGATGGCGTCGACGTAGACGATCGGGTAGACCTCGTCGACCGGCCGGTTCTGCCACAGTGTGATCTCGTCCACGACCACGTCGGTGATCTTGGAGATCAGCGCCGGCGACGTGTTGATGTCGTAGATCTCCTTCAGGTGCGCCTCGATCTCCCGGGTCGATAGCCCGCGCGCATACAACGACAGAATGATGTCCTCGATCGCGCCGACACGCCGGGAGTGTTTCGGCACGATCTGCGGGGCGAATGTCGAATTCCGGTCTCGTGGCACGGTCACGTTCACCGGGCCGGCCGTCGTCGCGACCGTTTTGGCCGAACGCCCATTCCGGGAGTTCCCCGATCCGCGCCCAGCCGGATCACCGGGCTCATAACCGAGATGATCGGTCATCTCGGTCTCCAACGCCCGCTCCAGAACTCTCGACGTCAACCGATTCAACAACCCATGAACACCATCAACCGGTGTCCCGGACGACTCGGCATCCGCCAACAGATTATCAATCGCCTCATCCGGCAACACCGCCGCCAACCGACGAGCTGCCTCATCCGAGGAATCGACAACCTTCTCCTGCTCCGACACAAAGAATCCTCTCGCGGCCACGACGCAAACACGCCCGGACCAATCCTGGCCCACCCGGCCTTACACGAAAGATTCAACACGCCCGGTTCTTGGTCAGCGCCACGGAGAACCGGGCCCCCGCCCTCACGCAGGCGCCGACGACGACGCTGTTGCCGTAGGCCGAATCACCGCGGACCAGGATCTCACCCGCCGCGCCGGCGGCGCGGGCGGTCCGGATCGCCTCGGCGACCATCGTCGCCGCGCCCTTCCCGGAACCGGCCCGCCCGGCCCGTAGCCGGATCCCGGCCACCACCGGCGCACCGTGCTCGGTACTGATGCTGGTGGCCAGCGGCGACAGGCCCTTGCGGAGCACCTGCCGCCCGGCGATCTTGGTGTGCCCGAAGCTGGCGCCCTGCTTGGCGTGCCCGTAGACCGGGCGCAGCAGCGAATCGATGTCGACGAACGCCCGAGTCCCGATCCCGGGCAACAGCCCCGTCGTCGTGACGAGGCCGACCAGATGCGCCCGCGCGACCGAGGCCAACTGCAGGGCATGGCCATGGGTGAACTCCCGCAGGAACTGCCCCAGCGTGGCCGGCGCATACACGCCGCCGAACAACCGGCCCATCCCGCCGGAACGGACCACGTCCAGATCGTCGATGCAGTCCGCGCCGGCAGCCATCCCCGCCACGATCGAGGTGATCTTGCCCGCCGGGTTCACGCCGGCCGACTTCACCCTCACCGAGCCGACCGCGACCTTGGACGAGATCAGCTCGGACAGGCCAGCCTGCTCGGCCAAGGCCATCACCGGCACCAGCCCCGCGCACGACACGAGATTCTCGTCATCGAACCTCGGCATCGCCTTCGACCAGACGTGAGATAGTCGCACCGAGAGTGCCTTCCGCAGCAGTGGCGATCAGGACCTAGACAATCCAGATCCTCCCTGCACAGAAGGCACTTTCTTCGTCACCACACCGAACGACCAGCCAGCCAGTCCACGGATCGAGGCTAAGACCATGGGCAGCAGGGGGACGCCCAACTCGGCAACACCCCCGGTGAACGCGGCACTGCCCGCCCCACCAACCTGGCAGGACGGGCAGCACAGGAAGAGCGTCGTCAGGCCGTGGTACGACGTCCGCGCAAAACGAACGCGAGTCCCACGATCCCCAGCAGCACGGCAGCCGCCAGCGGCAGGCCCAGGTCGCCGGAGCCGGTGTCGGGCAGCGGCTCGCCGGTCTCGCTCGGCGACGGCGACGGCGAGGCCGTCTCGGTCGGCGTCGGGGTCGGGGTGGGCTCCTCGACGACGGTGATGGTGACGGTGGCCGGCTCGGACGTCGCGGTGCCGTCGGAGACGGTGAAGGTGAAGGCGTCGTCGCCGGTGTAGCCCTCGGCCGGGGTGTAGGTGAGGTCCGGCGCCTCGCCGCTCAGCGTGCCGTTCTCGGGCTCGGACGCCAGCTCGTAGGTGAGCTCGTCGCCGTCCTCGTCGGTGCCGGTCAGGGTGATGTCGACCGGGGTGTCGACGACGGTCTCGACGGCCTGGTCGTCGGCGACCGGCGGGTGGTTGGCCTCGAACGTCCCGGCCGCGATGATGACGGTGGAGTCGAGCGCGAGGTCCGACGCGTCGGCGACGGCCAGCTTGATGTGGTTGGTCTCGCCCGCGGTGACGTCGGCGGCGCAGGTCAGCACCGTCGTGAACCCGTCCAGCTCGGTCGCGTGGGCGGCCTCGCCGCCGTCCCCGGGCAGCTCGTTGTCCACGAACAGCTCGGCGTTGCTGCCGGCGTTGATCGTGTTGATCGAGATCGGCTGGGCGTCCTCGCCCACGACGGCGCAGTTCTCACCGTTGACGAAGAAGCCGAAGACGTCGTTGTACTGCGAGTCGACGTACTCGTTGTACTCGTCGGAGCCGAAGATGTAGTCGAACCGGATCTGCTCGGTCTCCGGCACGAAGTCGAACTCCAGCACGGCGGCGTCGGTGGTCGGGAACGTGGACAGTGGGTCGAGGTCGGCGTCGCCGGGCAGGGCATGCTCGGTGGTCATGTCGTCGGCGACGTTCGGGCCGAGGATCGAGCTGCGCTCGCCGCCCACGGAGCCGGACGACAGCGCGACGCCGCCGGGGACGCCGAACACGTCGTCGAAGCCGCCGGCCAGCCCGGCCGCCAGCGGGCTACCGTTGTACTCGACGTTGTCGACGGTGACGCCGTCGCCGACCAGCGTCTGGACGATCTCGTCGGCGGTCAGGCCGCCGGTGTCGAGGTCGGCGACGGTCTGGTCGCCGACGCCCTCCCCCTTGGCCGAGACCGGTGCGGACGAGCCGCGCGCGTCCTCAGCGGCCAGCGCGGCCGGCGCGCCGGCGGCGATCAGCAGAACGGCGCCCGCGGCCAGCGCGGACGTTCTGCGGGCAGACGACAGAGACCTCACAGGTGTGCCCCCTCAAGGCGTGGCGGCGCAGAGGCGCCACCGCAAAAAGACAACAGGAAATGATTCGAATCAGGTCCGCCGCGCGGCGGACGCGCGCCAGCTTAGCGGCATCGGCGGCTCTTGTGGTGACTCGACCCGCTACGTGTTGAGAACGTCTTAGCGGACGATATGACCGGATTCGGCGAGCGCCGTCTTGACCTCGCCGATGTGCAGGTCGCCGAAGTGGAAGACGCTGGCCGCGAGCACGGCGTCGGCCCCCGCGTCGACGGCGGGCGCGAAGTCGGCCAGCGCGCCCGCTCCGCCGCTGGCGATCACCGGGACGTCGACGACGGCCCGCACGGCGCGCAGCAGCTCGAGGTCGTAGCCGTCCTTGGTGCCGTCGGCGTCCATCGAGTTCAGCAGGATCTCGCCGGCGCCCAGCTCGGCCGCCTTCGCCGCCCAGCCGACGGCGTCGATGCCGGTGCCGCGGCGGCCGCCGTGCGTGGTGACCTCGAACCCCGACTCGGTGCCGCCGCCGCGCCGCGCGTCGACCGACAGCACCAGGACCTGGCTGCCGAACCGGTGCGCGATCTCCTCGACCAGCTCGGGCCGGGCGACGGCGGCGGTGTTGACGCCGACCTTGTCCGCACCCGCGCGCAGCAGCCGGTCGACGTCGTCGACGGAACGGACGCCGCCGCCGACCGTCAGCGGGATGAACACCTGCTCGGCCGTGCGCGAGACGACGTCGAGCGTGGTGGACCGGTCGTCCGACGACGCGGTGATGTCGAGGAACACCAGCTCGTCGGCGCCCTCGGCGCCGTAGGCGGCGGCCAGCTCGACCGGGTCGCCGGCGTCGCGCAGGTCGGTGAAGTTCACGCCCTTGACCACGCGGCCGGCGTCGACGTCCAGGCAGGGGATGACGCGGACGGCGACGCTCACGAGGTCGCCACCTTCAGGGCTTCCTCCAGCGTGAACTGCCCGGCGTACAACGCCTTGCCGATGATCGCGCCCTCGACCCCGATGGGCACCAGCGAGCGCAGCGCCGCGACGTCGTCCAGGCTGGACACCCCGCCCGACGCGACCACGGGGCGAGATGTCCGCGCGCAGACCTCGCGGAGCAGGTCGAGGTTGGGCCCGCGCAGCGTGCCGTCCTTGGTGACGTCGGTGACGACGTAGCGGGCGCAGCCGTCGCGGTCCAGCCGCTCCAGCACCTCCCACAGGTCGCCGCCCTCGCGGGTCCAGCCGCGGGCGGCCAGCGTGGTGCCGCGCACGTCCAGCCCGACGGCCACGCGGTCGCCGTGGCGGGCGATGGCCGACGCCGTCCACTCCGGGTCCTCCAGCGCGGCGGTGCCCAGGTTGACCCGCCGGCAGCCGGTCGCGAGCGCGGCCTCCAGCGAGGCGTCGTCGCGGATGCCGCCGGACAGCTCGACGTCGACGTCCAGCCGCCCGACGACGGACGCCAGCAGCTCGCGGTTGGAGCCGCGCCCGAACGCGGCGTCGAGGTCGACCAGGTGCACCCACGGCGCGCCGGCGCTCTGCCAGGCCAGCGCGGCCTCCAGCGGGTCGCCGTAGGACGTCTCGGAGCCGGCCTCGCCCTGGACCAGGCGTACGGCCTGCCCGTCGGCGACGTCGACGGCCGGCAGCAGTTCGAGGACGGCCATCAGAGCTTGACGGCCCGGAACCGGAGCCGGCGGTAGTCGGCCCACCAGGCGTCGTCGTGCCACAGCGCCGGCCGGGCGATCTCCTCAGCCCGCGTCAGCACCGCGGCCGGCAGCCCCTCGACCTGCGACGACGCGAACATCTCCAGCCACTTCGTCATGCCGTCGGGGCCGGTCAGCTTGGTCGGCCGGTCGTAGAAGTCGAGCTGGCGGACCTCCAGCCCGGCGTCCTCGAGGATCGCGGCGTACTCGGCCGGCGAGTTGAAGAACCACGGCCAGGTGCGGTCGGGCAGCCCGGCCTCGCGGCAGGCGCGGTCGACGGCGGCGGTGATGCTGGCGACGTTGCCGGTGGCGCCCATCTCGGCGACGAACCGGCCGCCCTGGCGCAGCGCGTCGGACACGCAGCCGAGCACCTCGACCTGCGCCGGCATCCAGTGCAGCGCGGCGTTGGAGACGACGGCGTCGACCGGCTCGTCGACGGTGAAGTCGTGCGCGTCGGCGACCCGCAGCTCGGCGGCGTCGCCCAGTCGCTCGCGGGCGGCCTCGATCATCGCCGGCTCGGCGTCGATGCCGATGACCCGCGCGCCGGCGTCGATCAGCCGCTGCGTCAGCTCGCCGGTGCCGCAGCCGAGGTCGAGAACGGACTCGCCCGGCTGCGGCTGCAGCCAGTCGAGCAGTTCCGCACCGTAGGCGGCCACGAACGCGAAGTCGCGGTCGTAGGCCCGTGCGTCCCAGTTGGTCACCGTCACAACCCTCTCACCCAGTTCTCGAGTAGGTGCAGTCCCCCGTCACCGGACTTCTCCGGGTGGAACTGCGTCGCGCTCAGCGGCCCGTTCTCGACAGCGGCGACGAACTCGTCGCCGCCGTGGTCCGAAGTGGTCACCAGAGGCGGTTTCAGCCGATCGGGCGGCGGCATCACCCACCGCCGGACACCGTAGGAGTGCACGAAGTAGAACCGTTCCTTCTCCACGCCGTCGAACAGCACGGAGCCGGGCGGCACGTCGACGGTGTTCCAGCCCATGTGCGGCAGCGGGTGCGCCTGCAGCCGCTCGACGGTGCCCGGCCACTCCCCCATGCCCTCGGTCTCGACGCCGTGCTCGACGCCGCGCTCGAACAGGATCTGCATGCCGACGCAGATGCCCAGCACCGGCCGGCCGCCGGCCAGCCGCCGTCCGACCACCTCGTGGCCGCGGACGGCGCGCAGGCCGGCCATGCAGGCGGCGTACGCGCCGACACCGGGGACGACGAGACCGTCGGCGTTCGCCGCGGCGTCGCGATCGGCCGTCAGCGTCACCTTGGCGCCGACCTTCTCCAGCGCGCGGGTCGCCGACCGGACGTTGCCGGATCCGTAGTCGAGCACGACGACGTTGCGGTTGGGTTGCACGTCACTCATCGTCCACCTCGCCGTGTCACACTTCCAGCGTGACCCTCGACGATCGCGCCGGCGCCGCGCTCGGGCGCCGCTGGCCGCTGCGGGTCGCCGTGGGCTCCGCCGCGGTCGCCGTGGCCGGCCTGGCGACCACCGGTGCGGGCGGCTGGTACTACGCCGACGAGCTGCTGCAGGTGCGCCCCGAGCCGCCGGACCACCCGGTCGAGGTCATCGCCGTCGTCGGCTCCACCGTCACGCTGGCCGGCCCGGGCGCCGACGAGCCCGGCGTCGTCGGCCTGGAATGGCCCGGCGGCTTCGCCCGCGTCGGCCGCGACATCGACGTCAGCGGCGAGTACGTCCTGCGCAGCATCCAGCCCTACCCGCAGCTGCCCGCCGTCGGTACGAAGGTCCGCGTCGCCTACTACGCCGCGCCCGACGACCTGCGCGACCTGTCGCGCGTCGCCGGCGGCGCCGCCCGGGCGGTCGAGTTCGACGGCCCGCTCGGCCGCTACCCGGCCACCTACGTCCCGGCCGACGGCGACCGCTGGCTCATCCACGTCCACGGCCGCGGCGCCACCCGGGGCCAGGCGTACCGGCTGGTCCCGACGGTGCACCGGCTCGGGCTGCCGCAGCTGTCCATCGCCTACCGCAACGACGACGGCGCGCCCGAGGGTCCGCACCGCGAGTACGGGCTGGGCTGGACGGAGTCCGAGGACCTCGCCGCTGCCCTCGACTGGGCCCGCGCGCAGGGCGCCCGCGAGTTCGTCCTGACCGGCTACTCGATGGGCGGCGCGATCGTCGGCAACCACCTGCGCACGCAGGGCTCCGACGGCGTCGCCGGCGTCATCTACGACTCGCCGGTGCTGTCGTGGCTGGACATCCTCGTCTACCAGGCGCGGCTGCGCGGCGTGCCGTCGTTCGGCGCCACCGTCGCGGCGTCGGTCGTGCGGGCCCGCACCGGCATCAACGTCTGGGCCATGGACCAGGTCGCGCACGCCGACCGGCTGGACGTCCCGGTGCTGCTGGTGCACGGGAGCGGCGACACCACCGTCCCGATGACGTCGTCGGACCGGTTCGCCGAGGCCCGGCCCGACCTCGTCACCTACGTCCGCACCGAGGCCGAGCACGTCCGCAGCTGGAACCAGGACCCGGCCGGCTACGAAGCCGCGGTGACGGCGTTCCTGACCGGGCTGCCGGCGCGGAGCGTCGACGCCGCCGTGCAGGTCTAGGGGCGTCACAGCGCGCCCTTCGTCGACGGCACGCCGCGCTCGCGCGGGTCGATGGCGACGGCGGTGCGCAGCGCCCGCGCGACGGCCTTGAACTGGGCCTCGGCGATGTGGTGCGGGTCGCGGCCGCCGAGCACGCGCACGTGCATGGTCAGGCCGCCGTGGTGCGCCAGGCTCTCCAGCACGTGCGCCGTCAGCGACCCGGTGAAGTGGCCGCCGATCAGCACGTACTCCTGCCCGGCCGGCTCGCCGGAGTGCACGAAGTACGGGCGCCCCGACACGTCGACGACGGCGTGCGCCAGCGCCTCGTCCAGCGGGACGGTGGCCTCGCCGTAGCGGACGATGCCGACCTTGTCGCCGAGCGCCTCGCGCAGCGCCTGGCCGATGACGATCGCGGTGTCCTCGACGGTGTGGTGGACGTCGATGTGGGTGTCGCCCTCGGACCTTACGGTCAGGTCGATGAGCGAGTGCCGGGCCAGCGCCGTCAGCATGTGGTCGTAGAACGGCACCGTCGTGGCGATGTCGTGGCGGCCCTCGCCGTCGAGGTCCAGTTCGACGCTGACCTTGCTCTCGCTGGTCGCGCGCTCGACCTTCGCGGTGCGGCTCATCGTTGTTGCTCCTTCAGCACGTCGACCAGGGCGACCTTGAACGCCGTCGTCTCCTCGGGGGTGCCCACCGACACCCGCAGCCAGCCGTCCGGGCCGGTCTCGCGGATCAGCACCCCGTGGTCCAGCAGAGCTTGCCAGACGGCGTGCCGATCCTCGAAGACGCCGAACAGCACGAAGTTCGCGTCGGACTCGGCGGTCGTGAGGCCGGCGTCGCGCAGCCAGGCGGCCAGCGCGTCGCGTTCGTCGCGCAGCTGGGCGACCCTTGCTTGCAGCTCGGCTGCGTGCTCGAGCGCGACGACGGCGACCGCCTGCGTGACCGACGACAGGTGGTACGGCAGCCGGACGACGCGGAGGACGTCGATGATCTGCCGGCTGGCCGCGACGTAGCCGAGGCGGGCGCCGGCGAACGCGAACGCCTTGCTCATCGTCCGGGTGACGATCAGCCGCGGGTGGGTGGCCAGCAGGCCGAGCGCGCTGGGGACGCCGTCGCGGCGGAACTCCGCGTACGCCTCGTCGACCACGACGACGCCGTCGGTGGCCTCGTGCAGGCTGCTGACCAGGTCGAGCGGGACGGCGGTGCCGGTCGGGTTGTTCGGCGACGCGATGAACGTCACCGTCGGCTGGTGCTCGGCCACGGCCTTCGCGGCGAGGTCGGGGTCGATGCCGAAGGTCGCCTCGTCGCGCGGCGCCGTCACCCAGCGGGTCGAGGTGTCGCGGGCGTACTCGGGGTACATCGAGTAGGTCGGCGCGAAGCTGAGCGCCGTCCGTCCCGGGCCGCCGAAGGCCTGCAGGATCTGCAGCATGACCTCGTTGGAGCCGTTGGCCGCCCACACCTGGCCGGTGTCCAGCGCGACGCCGGCCTCGTTGTGCAGGTAGGCGGCCAGCCGCTCGCGCAGCGTCGTCGCCTCGCGGTCGGGGTACCGGTTGAGGTTGCGGACGGCGTCGGCGACCGCGCGGGCGGCGTCGGCGACCAGCCGCTCCGACGGCGGGAACGGGTTCTCGTTGACGTTCAGGCGGACCGGCACGTCGAGCTGGGGCGCGCCGTACGGCTCGACGCCGCGCAGCTCGTCGCGGATCGGGAGCTCACTCATGTCTCGTCCTCGAACCGCGCCGTGATCGCCTCGCCGTGGGCGGGCAGGTCCTCGGCGTCGGCGAGGGTCCGGACGGTGTCGGCGACGGCGCGCAGGGCGGTCTCGTCGTACTCGACGACGTGGACGCCGCGCAGGAACGTCTGCACCGACAGGCCGGACGAGTGCCGCGCGCTGCCGCCGGTGGGGAGCACGTGGTTGGAGCCGGCCGCGTAGTCGCCGAGGCTGACCGGTGACCAGGGGCCGACGAAGACGGCGCCGGCGTTGCGGACGCGTTGTGCGACCAGTGTCGCGTCGCGGGTCTGGATCTCCAGGTGCTCCGCGGCGTAGGCGTCGACGACGGCCAGGCCCTGCGCGAGGTCGTCGACGAGGACGATGCCGGACTGCTCGCCGGCCAGCGCCGTCCGGACCCGTTCGTCGTGCTTCGTGCTCTTGGCGCGCAGGTCGAGCTCGGCGGTGACGGCGTCGGCGAGCGCTTCGCTGTCGGTGACCAGCACCGACGCCGCGAGCGGGTCGTGTTCGGCCTGGCTGACGAGGTCGGCGGCGACGTGCCTGGGGTCGGCCGTCGCGTCGGCCAGCACGGCGATCTCCGTCGGCCCCGCCTCGGCATCGATGCCCACGACCCCGCGCAGCAGCCGCTTCGCCGCCGCGACGTAGACGTTGCCGGGCCCCGTCACCAGGTCGACCGGCTCTACTTCACCGTCGATGCCGTAGGCGAGCATCGCGAGCGCCTGGGCGCCGCCGACCGCGTACACCTCGGTGACGCCGAGCAGCGCGCAGGCCGCCAGGATGGTCGGGTGCGGCAGGCCGCCGGCTCGTGCTTGGGGCGGGCTCGCGACGGCGAGGCTCTGCACCCCCGCGGCCTGCGCCGGGACGACGTTCATGACGACGCTGCTCGGGTAGACCGCCAAGCCGCCGGGCACGTAGAGGCCGACACGGCGGACCGGGATCCACCGCTCGGTGACCGTCCCGCCGGCGACCACCGTCGTGGTCGTGTCGGTGCGGCGCTGGTCGGCGTGGACGAGGCGGGCGCGGCGGATGGACTCCTCGAGCGCTGCCCTGACCCTGGGGTCGAGGGTGCCGAGCGCGTCGTCGATGTCGCCCTGGGCGACCCGCACCTGCTCCAGCTCGACCCCGTCGAACCGCAGCGTCAGCTCCTTGACCGCCGCCAGCCCCCGCTGCCGCACGTCGTCGCAGATCGGCCGCACGGCCTCGAGCGCCGCCTCGACGTCGATCGGGGCGCGTGGGACGAGCGTGCGGTAGTCGAGGCTCTCGCCGGCGGCGAGCCTCCCCCGCAGGTCGATGCGGCGTATCACTCACCCAAGTCTAGGTGTGGCGTTCACCCCTCGGACGCATTGCCCGCATCGCAAGATGCTGCGGCGTGCCGCTGCCGTTGCGGGCCGGTGCGCGGTGCGGATAAGCTGAAGGCAGCCAAGGGCACTAGCCTGCGGAAGTGAGCCCTGCAGCCTACCGGACGGTGGGTGAGCGGGGCTTCGCGCTGTTCAGAGCGCGATCTCCGTCGTGTAGGCCGCCACCCGCGCCCGCCACTGCCCGCCGCGCGACCAGCACCAGGCGATCGCGTCCGGCACGCACAGCAGCAGGTCCTCCTTCGCCCGCAGATGCGTGTAGGCCAGTTCGGGGGCGTAGTCGAGCCCCGCCTGGTAGAGCAGCCGCCTGTCCGCCTCGACCAGCGAGTCGTCCCGCTCGATCACCAGCCGCTGCACGCCGGCCGCGGCGAGGTCCGGGACCAGCCGCTCGAGGCATGCCAACCGCGCCGGCCTCGCATTCTTCGTCGAGTACACCCGATGCTCCGCGCCGAGGCTCTCGATGCCGGTCAGGATCCTGGCGCGGCGGCGGTCGCTCTCATGCGAGAAATGGATGCGCTTCTGCCCACCGGTCAGCAGTCCGCGCATGAACCGCCGAGCGGCGGCGACCTCACTCGCGGGAATCAGGACGACCGCGATGATGTACCTGCCGGCGACCGACTCGTCGACGAACGCGTGCAGCACCACAGGGACCTCCGATCACGGGACAGGCGATCAGTCTGCCTCGCTCGGCCGGAGTGCCCGTGAAGTTATCCACAGGCCGCGTCTACGCAGGTCGCGGCCCTATCCCCCGCAACAACGTGTCCACGACGCGGGCGGCCAGAGCGTCGGGGTCGGAGGCGTCGTCGCCGGCGAGGGTCTCGCCGATCAACGCGTAGTAGACGCGGCGCGCCCAGTCCAGGTCAACCGCGGCGTCGATCGCCCCCGCCGCCTGGGCCTTGCCGAGCAGCTCGACGCAGCGGCGGGAGATGCGGCGCTGCGCCTCGGCCACCGGCGAGTCCGGCCGCATCGAGCTGGCCAGCGCGAACGGCCAGCTCACCTTGACCCGCAGGACGTTCGCGGTGATCTCGTGCAGCGCGACGAGCGGAGGCGCGGTCTCGGGGCGGCCGGCCTCGATGGCGGCGGCCAACTGCTCGACGGCGGCGGCGGACATCGCGTCGACCAGGGCCTGGCGAGTGGCGAACCGGCGGTGGACGGTGGTGCGCGCGACGCCCGCGGCTTGGGCGACCTGCTCCAGCGACGCGCCGGGGTCGCGGGCCAGCACCCGCTCGGCGGCCTCGAGGATCGTCCGGACACTGCGTTCGGCGTCGGCGCGCAGCGGCCGCTCCAGCGATGCACTCACGTCCCCCACGATACAGCTCCGCCATTAACTGCTACAGTTATGTTGCAGTTAACTACCGAGCAGCGACATCAGAGGAGCAACCATGCCCACCGCACTCATCACCGGAGCGTCCTCCGGCATCGGCGCCGAGTTCGCCCGTCAGCTCGCCGCCCGCGGCCACGACGTCGTCCTCGTCGCCCGCTCGAAGGACCGCCTCGAGGCACAGGCCGAAGGCCTCCGCCACGACCACGGCATCGCCGCCACCGTCGTCGCCCGCGACCTCGCCGAGCCCGGCGCGGCCGCCGCCCTCGCGGCCGAACACCACGGAACCGTCGACCTCCTCGTGAACGCCGCCGGCTTCGGCACGGCCGGCCGGTTCGAGCAGATCGCCGCCGGCCGCGACCACGACCAGCTCATGCTCAACGTCGTCGCGCTCGTCGACCTGTGCCGCGGCGTCATCCCGGGCATGCTCGCGCGTGGCAGCGGCGCCGTCGTCAACGTCGGCTCGACCGCGGGCTTCCAGCCGTCGCCGTACTTCGCGACGTACGCCGCGGGCAAGACGTTCGTGCTCAACTTCAGCCTCGCGCTGCGCGCGGAGTACCGCGGCCGCGGCGTCCGCGTGCTCGCCCTCTGCCCCGGCCCGACCCGGACGGCGTTCTTCGACGCCACCGGCGAGCGGGCGGCGATCGGCGGCCGGATGATGACGGCGGAGGCGGTGGTCCGCGCCGGCCTGCGCGGCCTCGACCGCGACCGCGCCTACGTCGTCCCGGGCCTGGGCAACGCGCTCGGCGCACACCTCAACCCGCGGCGGCCGCGGCGACTGGTCGCCGCGATGGCGAAGTCGGTCACCCGGCGCGTCCTCGAACCCTCTAGCTAATCCCTGACCGAAGTCAGACAATATCGCGCATGGAGATCCGAGCGACCGACCCCGAGTCGGACCTGGCCCGGCGGTGCCTGTCGGCGTTCGCGGACGAGCTGCGGGTGCGCTTCCCCGAGGGCTTCGACGACGGCGACCTGGTCGCCGCCCGCGAGCTGGTCCCGCCCGGCGGCGTCCTGCTCGTCGCCACCGCGGACCGCGGGACGGGGCTGGCCTGCGGCGCCGTCCGCACCATCGCTCCCGCGACGGGCGAGCTCAGGCACATGTGGGTGCACCCCGACGCCCGCGGGCAGGGCCTCGGCCGCCGCCTGCTCGGCGAACTGGAGGCGCACGCGACGACGCTCGGGCTGACGACCCTCAAGCTCGGCACGCACGCCGTCCTCACCGAGGCGGTCCAGCTGTATCGGTCGGCCGGCTACGCCGGCGTCGAGCCGTACGGCGACACCCCGCACGTCCACCACTGGTTCGCGAAGCAGCTCACCCAGGCGGCAGACGCGCCCTAGCCGAAGATGGCCCGCACCATCGCCGGCACCGACGCCGCCACCTCGCGCACGTACCCCTGCCGCGTCCCGGGCGGGTTGGAGTCCTTCGAGTCGTGCGCGACGCCGACCGCGTCGAGGCCGAGCGACCGGCACAGCGCGACGGTGCGCGGCAGGTGGAACCGCTGGCTCACCACCAACAGCCGCGACAGCCCGAACTCGTCGCGGGCCCGGACGCACGACGCCCAGGTGTCGACGCCGAGCGGGTCCTCGACGATCGCCTCCGCCGGCACCCCGGCCGACTCGAGGTACCGCCGCATCGCCGCCGGCTCGTCGTACCCGCCCGGCGCCGTCCCGCCGCTGACCAGCAGGGTCCGCGTCCGGCCCAAGTGATAGAGCGCGGCCGCGACGTCCAGCCGCCCGGCCAGCAGCCGCGACGGCACGCCGTCGGCCCGGACGCCGGCGCCCATCACCATCGTCACGTCCTCCGACGGCGCTTCGGCGGGGTTGGACAGAATGCGCCCGGCGCTCGCGGAGTACGCCCAGATCGTCGGCGCGGCCAGGGCGACGACGGCTGCCGTGGCGGCCAGGACGATCCAGCGCCGGCGGCTCATCCGACCACCGGCTCGAGATACCCGTGCAGGACGGCGCGCAGCTCGCCCTCCAGGACGGCGCGCTCGGCGCCCTCGGCGGCGACGATCAGCGGCATCATGGCCCGGACCAGCTGGATCGACACCGTCGCGGCCCGCGCCACGTCGTCGGCCCCCAACTCCGGCGCGCGCGCCGACAGCAGCGCCGACACCCGCCCGAGCAGCGCGGCGTGCAGCGGCGCGACCGCGGCGGTGAGCGACGGCGGCAGGTCCGGCCGGGCGAACAGCGCCTTGAACCCGCGGTTGGCCAGGTTGAACTCGACCAGCGGGCCGGTGATGGCGCTGATCACCTGGTCCAGCGGCAGTGTGGCGAGGTCGGCGCCGTCGAACGCCGCCGTCCGCAACTCGTCCAGCTGCGCGGCGTAGCGCTTGGCCAGCGCGTACGCGATGTTCTGTTTGTTGGCGAAGAACTGGTAGAGCGACCCGGGCGAGATGCCGGCCTTGGCGGCGATGGTGTTGGTGCTGGTCGCCTCGTAGCCGGACTCGGCGAACGCCTCCGCAGCCGCCGTGAGGATCTGCTCGATCCGCGCCTCCCCGCGCGCCTGCCGTTTCGTCACACCACCACCCTGGGATCGATTCGACAAATACGAGCGATTGCTCGTATTGTTCGAACACGAGCTTCGACTCGCCTTTTCATTCAAGCTACCACGAGGGGAGCCGCCCGATCATGCTCGGCCGTTACGTCACCCGCGCGCCACGCCGCGTCCTCGCCGGGTCCGTCCTGCTGTTCCTGCTGGCCGGGGTGCTGGCCGCGAGCGTCATCGAGGCGCTCGCGCTCAACCGGTACGAGGCGCACGGTTCGGAGTCGCTGCAGGCCCGCGCCGCCCTGGCCGAGCAGTTCGGCACCAGCACCTCCAACGTCGCGCTCCTGGTGACGGCGACCGGCGACGGCTCGGTGGACGACGCTTCCGTCGCGGCCGCGGGCGCCGCGCTGACCGAGCGATTGGCCGCCGAGCCCGCCGTCGGCGACGCGTGGTCCTACTGGAGCGAGGGCGCCGCGACGCTGCGCAGCGACGACGGCCGGCATGCGCTCGTGCTGGCCTGGGTCCCGGGCGACGCCGACCACGTCCGCGGCGACGTCCTGCCCGGCCTGACCGAGCGGTTCGCCGGTGCGGACGGCCCGATCGAGGTCGCGGTCGGCGGCGGCGACGAGGTGTTCCGGGTGGTGGCCGAGCAGGCCCGGGCCGACTTCGTGCGCGCAGAGATCGTCATCATCCCGCTGGTCGGCGTGCTGCTATGGCTGGTCTACCGGCGGCTCGGCCCGGCGTTGGTGACGCTCGGCGTGGGCTTGTTCGCCGTCGTCGCGACGCTGGCGGTGCTGCGCATCGTCACGCTGTTCACCGAGGTGTCCACGTTCGCGTCGAACATCGCGTTGGTCATGGGCATCGGGCTGGGCGTCGACTACGGGCTGTTCGTCACCTACCGGTTCCGCGAAGAGCTGGCCCGCGGCCTCGCCGTCCCCGAGGCAGTCCGGGCGGCGGTCGCCGGGGCGGGGCGGACGGTGCTGTTCAGCGGCGCGACGGTGGCGGCGTCGCTGGCCGTGCTGTTCGTGTTCCCGTTCCCGTTCCTGTCGTCGTTCGCCTACGCGGGCATCGCCGTCGTACTGGCGGCGGTGTTCGGTGCGACGGTGATTCTGCCGGCGGCGCTGACGCTGCTCGGCCACCGGGCCGCGCGTCGTAGGCCCGTCGAGGCGGGGCACGAGACCGGCTTCTGGTTCCGGCTCTCGACCGCGGTGATGCGCCGTCCGGTGGTCAGCGGCGGCGCGGCGCTCGTCGTCCTGCTCGGGCTCGGCGCGCCCGCCCTCGGCATCGACTTCGGCTCCCCCGACGACCGCATTCTCCCCGCCAGCCAGCCGGTCCGCGCGCTGTACGACACCATCCGGTCCGACTTCGCGACGGAGGACGCGGACGCCGTCCAGGTGGTCGCGCCGGTGCTCGACGACGCGCAGGTCGCGCCGTACGCGGCGGCGCTGTCCGAGCTGGACGGCGTCGAGCGGGTCGACTCCGCGGCCGGGGCGTTCGCGGGCGGCGCCCGGCTCGCCGACGCCGCCGAGCCCGACCCCGGCCGCTACGCCGACGGCACCGGCGCCTGGTTCGCCGTCGTGCCGACCGGCGAGCGGCTGGCCGACAACCCGACCGGGCTGGTCGCCGACGTGCGCGGGCTGCCCGCGCCGACGGACGTGCTGGTCGGCGGCTACCCGGCCGAGCTGGCCGACTACCGCGACGGCGTCGTCGACCGATTACCGCTGGTCGGCGTGCTGATCCTCGGCGTGTCGTTCGTCGTGCTGTTCCTCATGACCGGGTCGGTGGTCGCGCCACTGAAGGCATCGGTGCTCAACCTGCTCAGCCTGTCGGTGATGTTCGGCGTGCTGGTGTGGGGCTTCCAGGACGGCGGCCTGGCCGACCTGCTCGGCTTCACCCCGACCGGCACCATCGAGCCGAGCATCCCGATCCTGATGTTCTGCGTCGCGTACGGGTTGTCGATGGACTACGAGGTGTTCCTGCTGGCCCGCATCAAGGAGGACTACGACCGCACCGGCGACGTGTACGGGTCGGTGCCGCGCGGCATCGCCCGGTCGGCACCGCTGGTCACCGCCGCGGCGCTGATCCTGGCCGTGTCGTTCGCGGTGTACGCGACCGGCGAGGTGGTGTTCCTGCAGCAACTCGGCATCGGCATGGCGCTGGCGGTCCTCGTCGACGCGACGCTGATCCGCGGCGTCCTCGTGCCCGCGCTGATGCGGCTCGCCGGGCGGGCGAACTGGTGGGCGCCCGGCCCGCTGCGCCGGCTGCACGACCGCATCGGCCTGCGCGAATCGGCCGGCCGGCCAGCCGATCGCGCCCTGCAGGACGTGGTGCAATGAGTGCATGCCGACCCGGACGGTCCCGCTGCTGCCCTGCTCCTCCATCGACGAGATCCGCGACTTCTACCTGCCCCTCGGCTTCGAGGTCGCCTACTACCAGCAGCGCCCGAACCCGTGCGTGGCGCTGCGCCGCGGCGACCTCGACCTGCAGTACTTCGGCATGGACGGCGTCGTGCCGGAGGAGTCCTACAGCACGTGCCTGGTGCTGGTCGAGGACACCGAGCCGCTGTTCGAGGCCTTCGCCGCGGGGCTGCGGGCCAGCTACGGCAAGCTCCCGCTCAGCGGCTTCCCCCGCATCACCCGGCCGCGGCGGCGCAAGAACGCCGGCAACCTCAGCGGGTTCAGCCTCATCGACCCGAGCGGCAACTGGATCCGGGTGATGCGCGACGGCAGCGACGGCGCGGCCGTCGGGCCCGTGACTTCTGCCGGTGACGGGAGCCGGCTCGCGCAGGCGCACGCGAACGCCGTCGTGCTGGCCGACTCCCACGGCGACCCCGCGCAGGCGGCGAAGATCCTGGGCGGGGCGCTCGGCCGGGCCGCGGGCGAAGCCGACGCAGTCGAGCGGTTCGAGGCGCTGGCCTTCCTGGCCGAGCTGCGGGTCCGGGTGGACGACCCCGCAGCGGCCCGCGCCGCCATCGCCGACGCCCGCGCCATCGAGCTGACCGGCCCCGAGCGCGACCAGCTCGCGGCGACCTTCGCACAGCTCAGCGAGCTGGACGACGCCCTGCTGTAGAGCCAGGCTGCGTAGGGCTGCTGGCTCGACTGGATAATCGACCGCATGAAGACCACGGTGAATCTGCCGGACGAGCTTCTCCGCGAGGCCCGGGAGCTCGCCCGCCGTGAGGGGACGACGCTGCAAGAGCTCATCGAGACCGGCCTGCGCGGCGTCGTCCGGCAGCACTCCGCCGAGGCACCGTTCGTACTCGACGACGCGAGCGTCGGCGGCAATGGACTACGGGCGGAGTTCCGCGCGCGGGGTGGGAGCAGCTGAGCGTGGCGACCTCCTCACAGCGGTGATCGCGATCGTCTACCCGCCTGCGGCCACGCCGGACCGCGCCAGCCGGAAGCCGACGTCGTCGACCCGGAAGGTGGGGTGGCTGCGGCGGCGGACCGAGGCGCGGCAGCTCCAGTGCTCGTCGAACCAGCCGCCGCCGCGCAGCACCCGGTAGGTGCCGTACACCTCGGCGTCGTAGAGGTCCCAGCACCAGTCCCACACGTTGCCGATCAGGTCGTACAACCCCCACTCGTTCGGCGCCCGGGTGCCGACCGCGTGCGGCCGCTCGCCGGAGTTGCCGCGGTGCCAGGCGATCTCGTCCAGCGGGCCGTACCGCGGGCCTGTCGTCCCGGCCCGGCAGGCGTACTCCCACTCGGCCTCCGTGGGCAGCCGGTACCCGTCGGCGGCGGCGTCCCACCCGGCCCGCTCGCCCGCCTCGTCGACGTCGTAGGCAGGCGTGAGCCCGTCGCGCAGTGCCAGCGCATTGCAGAACCGGACCGCGTCCCACCACGACACGCACTCGACCGGCAGGGAGTCGCCGTCGGACGCGCTCGGCCGCGCGCCCGTGACCTCCGCGTACAGCCCCTGCGTGACCGGCACGGCGCCGAGCGAGAACGCCGCGACGTCCACCGTCCAGCGCCGCTTCGTGCGCCGGTCCGACAGCGCCACCCAGCCGGCCGGGACGGCGACCAGCTCGGTCAGCGGTGCACCGCCTCGGTGGCCTGCAACGCCGGGAGGTCGGCGCGGGTGGGCAGGCCCTCCCAGTCGCCGAGGGCGGTGCAGGCGAACGCGCCCGCCGCGACCGCCGTCGCCAGCCGCCGGTCGACCGGGGCGCCCTCCATCAGCTCGGTGAGGTAGCCGGCCACGAACGCGTCGCCGGCGCCGACGGTGTCGACCACCTGGACCGGGACGGCCGGCGTGCGCCGCAGCTCGCCGTCGACCAGTGACACCGCGCCGTCGGCACCCAGCTTGATCACCACGTGCGCCGGGCCGAGCTCGGCCAGCGCGTACGCCATGTCCTCCGGGTCGCGCTCGGGCACGATCAGCGACGCCTCCTCCGGGCCGGCGAACAGCACGTCGGCCTGCCGGGCCAGCGGCGCGAGGGCGGCGCCCGCGTCGTCGCGGCTCCACAGCGCCGATCGGTAGTTGACGTCCAGCGAGACGGTGACGCCGGCGGCCCGCGCGGTGTCGACGGCCAGCTGCACGGCCGACGCCGGGCCGGGGCCGAGCGCCGGGGTGATGCCGGTGACGTGCAGCACGCCGGCCTGCTGGATCGGCTCCAGCGGCAGGTCGAACGCCGTCAGTGCCGACGCCGCGCTGCCGGCCCGGTAGTAGCGAACACGAGTGTGCAGGCTGTTCGGCCGTTCCTTCACCATCAGCCCGGTGGGCCGGGTGTCGTCGACGGAGGCGAAGGCGGTGATCCCCTCGGCGCGCAGCTCACGCAGCATCAGCTCGCCGAACCCGTCGGCGCCGACCCGGCTGATCCACGTCGCCGGCCGGCCGAGCCGCCGCACGCCGACCGCCACGTTGAGCTCCGCGCCGGCGACGGACAGCTGCGCCGTGCGGTGGTGCGCCCAGCCGCCGGTCTCGGTGGCCGCGACCAGCGCCATCGCCTCGCCGATCGTGACGAGGCCACCCGCGCGCCCGCCCGCCGCGCTCATGCGCCGGCCCGCGCGTCGCGCACGGCCGCCAGCGCCCGCGCCGCCCGGTCCGCCAGCGCGCCGAGGTCGCCACCGTCGGCGGCGTCGCCCAGCAGCGGTCCGCCGAGCCCGACGCCGGACGCGCCGGCACGGATCCACTCGCCGATGTTGTCCAGGCTGACGCCGCCGGTGGGCATGATCGCGATGTCCGGGAACGGCCCGCGCAGCGCCGTGATGTAGGACGGCCCGACCGCCGAGCCGGGGAACAGCTTGACCACCGTGGCACCGGCCCGCCACGCCGTCAGGACCTCCGTCGGCGTGAACGCGCCCGGGTACGCCGGGATGCCGGCCTCGCGCGCGACGGCGACGACGTCGGGCTCGACCGACGGCGACACGACGAACCCCGCACCCGCCTCGACGACGGCCCGCGCCTGCTCCGCGTCGACGACCGTGCCCGCGCCGACGTCGACGGTGTCGGGCAGCATCTTGCGAATGGTCCGAATGGCGTCGACAGCGCCCGGCGACGTCAGCGTGATCTCCAGGCAGGTGATCCCGGCGTCGACGAGGGTGCGGCTGATCTCGCCGAACCGGTCGGCGGAGCGGGCCCGCAGGATCGCCATGACCCCGGTCTCGCGCAGTTGCGGACTCGGGGGGATGCGGTCGGTCATGTGGTTCCTCTCTGGGGCGGTGGGGCGCCGAGCTGGGCGGAGATCGTCCGTCCCGCGGCGACGACGAGCTCGCCGAGCCGCTCGAACCGGTCGGGGGTGATGCGCGTGGCCAGCCCGGCGACGGAGACGGCGGCGACCACGGCGCCGTCGTGGTCGAACACCGGCCCGGCGACGCAACGGATGTCCGGCTCGTTCTCGATGTCGTCGACGGCGTAGCCCTGGCCGCGGATGGTCGCCAGGCCGGCCCGGAACGCGGCGGGGTCGGTCACCGTCCGCTCCGTCCGCGGCGTCAGACCGTTCGCGACGACGGCCTCGACCGTCTCGGCCGGCGCGAAGGCCAGGTAGGCCCGGCCGACGCCGGTCGAGTGGGCCGGCTGGCGAGAGCCGACGTAGGAGTTCATCCGCACCCGCCCCGGCCCGTCGATCTTGTCGATGTAGACCATGTCGGGCAGGTCGGGCAGCACCAGATGCACCGACTCCCCCGACTCGTCGACCAGGCGGCGCAGCGCCGGCTGAGCCAGCGCCCGCAGGTCGACGGAGTCCAGATAGTCGCGGCCGAGCTGCGCCGTGCGCGGGCCGAGCAGGTGCCGGCCGCCCTCGACCCGGACCAGCCCCGCCTCGGCGAGCGGGGCGAGCAGCCGCAGGGCGGAGCTCTTGTGCACCCCGATCGCCGCGGCCAGCTCGGTCAGCGTCGCCCCGCCCGCCGCCGTGGCCTCCGCCACCGCGTCGAGCAGCGCGATCCCCCGTCGCAGCGACGACGAGTTGTTCCGCTCCACCGGCTCACCTTCTGTTGCGCTCTGCACAACCGCATTGTGTAGACGAGTCCAGCATAGCGGGTGGACTGTCAGAGCCGGACGGCAGACTTGAGCGGTGACGGTCCATGGAAGGGAGCGCGAGCCGGCGTGGAGCTGTCCGCGATGGTCGACGAGTGCGAGGCGGTCCGGGCGGGCCACTCGTACAGTCTCGCCGCGTCCATCATCCCGTCCGATCGGCTCGACACCGTTCGCGACGCCGTGACGGCGCTGACGCCACGCAACCGCAGCAAACTGCACTGGCACGATGCCGAGACGACCGAGCGCAGGCTGCAGCTCGTTCAGCTGGTCGCCGACCTCGACGCCATCGAGCACGTCGCAGTAGTGCTGTCCACGCGACCGGCCGAACGCCCTGAGCGGCGTCGTCGCCACTGCCTGGGCCGACTGCTGCCCGAGCTGCATGACCTCGGCGTCAGCCGGGTCACCGCTGAAGCGCGCGAGGCCAAGCAGAACCAGCGCGACCGGCAGTTCCTCGACGGCCTGCGTGCGCAAGGCCTGGTGCCGGCGACGCTGCGACTGGACCACCGTCCGGGCCCGGCCGAACCGGCACTCGCCGTCGCCGACATCGTGGCGGGGGCCGTCCTGGCCAGCTACTCCGGCGATGGCCGCTTCCGGAAGGTCGTGGAGCACAAACTCACCGAGCTCGTGATCGACCCCTGACATGCCGCGAGCCCGGGACCCCGACCAGCGGGACCTTCCCAGGCTCACTACCGGTTCCCACCTCGATGGGCCGGTGTCCACAGTCTACTCACCACCGCCGCCGAAGGCCACGGCCGGCCCGGCCAGAACGCCGAGCCGACCCGTCACGTACGGCTCAGTCGCCCTTGACGACGTCGCGGAGCCAGGTCAGCTGCTCCCGTGTCTGGAAGGTCTGGCCGCCCTCGTGCTTGTTGTACGGCCACACCTTGATGTCCTTCGGGCCGGCGTAGTGGTTGTACGACCCGAACACTGTCGACGGCGGGCAGGTGGTGTCCATCAGGGCGACGCTGTACAGGGCCGGCGTGGTGGCGCGGGCGGCGAAGTTCATGCCGTCGAAGTAGGACAGCGTCCGGAACACCTGCTCCTCGTGGTCGCGGTGGATCGACAGGTACCGCGCGATCTCGTAGTACGGGAGCGTCTCGACGATCTCCGTCGCCCGGCGGAAGCCGGTCAGGAACGGCACGTCGATCATCGCGCCCACCAGGCCGGGCCGCAGCCCGGCCACCGCGGTCGCGATGCCGCCACCCTGGCTACCCCCGGCGATCACCAGCCGCGACGCGTCGACGAGCGGGTGCTCGACCGCGGCGTCCAGGGCGCGGACGGCGTCGGTGAACACGCGCCGGTAGTAGTAGTCGGCCGGGTCGAGCACGCCGCGAGTCATGAACCCCGGCGTCTGCGCGTTCTGGCCGCCCGTCGGGTCCGGCGTGTCACCCGGCGAGCCGCCGGAGCCCTGACCGCGGGTGTCCATCACGAACGTCGCGAACCCGGCCACAGCGGTGGTCAGCCAGTCGTGCGGGAACCCGCGGCCGCCGCCGTAGCCGATGTAGTGGACGACGGTCGGCAGCGGCTCGGTGGCTCCGGCCGGGACGATCAGCCAGCCGGCGATGCGGTGCCCGCCCCAGCCGGAATACCGCACGTCGAACACGTCCACCAGCCGCAGCGCGGCGTCGTACGGCATGAACCGGGCGTCGAGCGGGAACCCCGCGGCCTCGGCCAGGGTCCCGGACCAGAACTCGTCGAAGTCGGGCTGCTCGTCGCGCTCCGGGCGGTAGTCGCGCAACTCAGAGAGGGGCTTGTCGAACAACGGCATGGCGGGCATCCTCCGCGTGCGTCGTTGAGTGTGGTCGGACCACCCTAATCGACGCCGAGAGATCGGATCGATTTGCCCGCTTCATGCCCTTGATTCCGAACGATCACCGCCTCTATCCTCCAACACATCCGACGTATCTCCCCCAACGGTGCGCGTGGAGGCCCGGCATGAGCCGACGGAGACGAGCAGGCCTGGCACTCGGAGCGACGGCGACGGCGGTGATCACGGTGGCGTCCCTCACGACGACGACCTCGACGGCCGACCCGGCGGCCGCGGCCGACGCGGCCGTACCGGCGGCGGATCCCCAGGCGGCGGCGGACGACCTCGTGCTCTGGTACAACGAGCCGGCGACGTCCTGGGAGAGCCACGGCCTGCCGATCGGCAACGGCGCGCTCGGCGGCGTCGTGTTCGGGCAGGTCGGCACCGAGCGGATCCAGTTCAACGAGAAGACGCTCTGGATCGGCGGCCCGGCGCCCGGCCGGCAGTACACCGGCGGCAACTGGACCACGCCGCGCCCCACCGCCCTGCAGGACGCCCGCGACCTCATCGACGAGCAGGCCGAGGTGACGCCCGAGGTCATCACCGGGCTGCTCGGCCAGGGCCGCGACGACTTCGGCTCGTACACGACGTTCGGCGAGCTGCGCCTGGACTTCGGCGCCGGTGCGGGCGACGGCGTCAGCGGCTACCGGCGCGACCTCGACCTCGGCGATGGCACCGCCTCGGTCAGCTACCAGCGGGGCGGCATCACGTACACGCGCGAGTACTTCGCCAGCTACCCCGACGGCGTCCTGGTCACCCGGCTGACGGCGGACCAGCCGGGCGCCATCGACGTCGGCGTCTCGCAGACGATCCCCAGCGGCCGCACCAACACGCAGGTCACGCGCGACGGCGGAAGGCTCACCGTCGCGGGCAACCTCAACGACAACCAGATGCGGTTCGAGTCGCAACTGCAGGTCATCCCGGACGGCGGCAGCGTCGGCGGCACGTCGAACACCGTCCAGGTGACCGACGCCGACGCCGTCACCATCGTGCTGGGCGCGGGCACGAACTACAGCGACGTCTACCCCACCTACCGCGGCGACGACCCGCACCAGCGCGTCACCCAGACCGTCGACGCCGCCGCGGCGAAGCCGTACGGCGACCTGCGCGGCACCCACGTCGCCGACTACACCGAGCTGTTCGACCGGTTCACGCTCGACCTCGGCCAGTGGCCCCCGTCGACACCGACCGACGACCTGCGCACGGCCTACGCCGCCGGCACGCTGCCGCCGGAGCACGCGCGCTACCTCGAGGTCCTCTACGCGCAGTACGGCCGCTACCTGCTCATCGGATCGTCGCGGGCGGGGTCGCTGCCGGCGAACCTGCAGGGCGTCTGGGCCGAAGGCGTCAACAACCCGTGGGGCGCGGACTACCACGTCAACATCAACCTGCAGATGAACTACTGGCCGGCCGAGGTCACCAACCTGTCCGAGACGACGGCGCCGCTGTTCGACTACATCGACTCGCTGCGCCCGCCGGGCCGGGTCAGCGCGGAGCAGATGTGGAACGCCGACGGCTGGGTGGTGCAGAACGAGACGACGCCGTTCGGCTACACCGGCGTGCACGACTGGCCGACGTCGTTCTGGTTCCCGGAGGCCAACGGCTGGCTCTCACGGCACCTGTGGGAGCACTGGCTGTTCACGCAGGACGAGCAGTTCCTGGCCGACACGGCGTACCCGATCATGCGCGAGGCGACCGAGTTCTGGCTGGACTTCCTGGTCGAGGACCCGCGCGACGGCACGCTGGTGGTCTCGCCGAGCTACTCCCCCGAGCACGGCCCGTACACCGCGGGCGCCTCGATGTCGCAACAGGTCGTCTGGGACCTGCTGACGAACACCGTCGCCGCGTCCGAGGAACTCGGCGTCGACGCAGACTACCGGGCCGAGCTGCAGGACACGCTGACCAGGCTCGACCCGGGCCTGCGGGTCGGCGAGTGGGGCCAGCTGCAGGAGTGGAAGGTCGACATCGACGACCCCAACAACGACCACCGGCACGTCTCGCAGCTCTACGCGCTGCACCCGGGCGCGCAGATCGCCCCGCTCACCGAGCCGGAGCTGACCGAAGCGGCCCGGGTGTCGCTGGAGGCCCGCGGCGACGGCGGCACCGGCTGGAGCAAGGCGTGGAAGGTGAACTTCTGGGCCCGGCTGCTCGACGGCGACCACGCGCACCTGATGCTGCGCGAGCTGCTGTCCAGCTCGACGCTGCCGAACCTGTGGGACACCCACCCGCCGTTCCAGATCGACGGCAACTTCGGCGGCACCGCCGGCGTCGCGGAGATGCTGCTGCAGAGCCACACCGGCACCATCGACGTGCTCCCGGCGCTGCCGTCGGCGTGGTCCACCGGCAGCCTCGACGGGCTACGTGCACGCGGCGCGTACACCGTCGGCGTCGACTGGGCGGCCGGGCTGCCCACCGAGATCCGGCTGACAGCCGACCGCGGCGGCGAGACCGTGCTGCGCAACGCCGCCTTCGCCGGGCCGGTCCGGGTCTACGACGGCGACGGCCGGGTCGTGCCCACGACGGCCGACGGCGACCGGATCACGCTGGTCACCGAGGCCGGCGAGTCGTACCGCATCGTGCCGCAGGCCAGGGTAGGCGCGACGGTGCCGGAGGGGACGCAGCGCCCCGGCACGACCATCCCGGTGACGGTGACGCTGGCGCCGGCCGAGCAGCGGGCGATCCCGTCGACGCGGATCACGCTCGACGCGCCGGACGGCTGGACCGTCACGCCGTCCACCCTGCGGATGGCGCCGGTCACCCGCGGCACCACGCGGACGGCGGAGCTGGCGCTCACCGTCCCCGAGGGCACCCCGGACGGCTCCTACCAGCTCACCGCGCACGTCACGTCGGACGACTGGAGCATCCCGGTCCGCCTGGGCGTACAGGTGCTGCGGCCGAACCTCGCCCGCGCCAAGCCCGCCACCCAGTCGACGACAGAGGCCGGCGGCGTGCCGGCCCGGGCGGTGGACGGCAACACCAGCGGCAACTGGGGCAACGGCTCGGTCACGCACACCCAGTTCCAGCCGCAGCAGTGGTGGCAGGTCGACCTCGGCGCCGTCGAGGACATCGGCGAGATCGCCGTCTGGAACCGGACCGACTGCTGCGCCGACCGGCTGACGAACTTCTACGTGCTCGTGTCCGACACACCTTTCACGTCCGGTTCGCTGAGCGAAACTCTGGCCCAGCCCGGTGTGTGGTCCTACCACACCGCCGGCCAGGGCGGCACACCGACACCGGTCGACGTCGGGCGCACCGGGCGGTACGTCCGCGTGCAACTCGCCGGAAACACAGCGCTGTCCCTGGCGGAGGTGCAGGTCTTCGGCTGAGATCGAAACGCGGCGCGTGCGATGACGAATGACGGGGGTTGGGTCTAGATTGCCCTAATGGGGACAACAACACGCCAGCGCACAGGAACACCGGCAACGCTGGTGCTGGAGCGAGCGGGGGTGCCGTTCACCGTGCACCCGTACCACCACGATTCCTCCGCGCCGTCGTTCGGCCTGGAGGCTGCCCGCGCCCTCGGCGTCGTGCCGACGCGCGTTTTCAAGACCCTCCTGGCCGAGATCGACGACGAACTCGTCGTCGCCGTGGTGCCGGTGTCGGGGTCACTGGATCTCAAGTCGCTGGCTCGCGCCGCCTCGGGGAAGCGTGCGGTCATGGCCGCCACGTCGCAGGCGGAGCGGGCCACCGGCTATGTGGTCGGGGGGATCAGTCCGTTCGGGCAGCGGCGCCGGCTGCCCACCATCGTCGACGAGTCGGCCTACGGCTACCCGACGGTGTTCGTCTCGGCCGGCCGCCGGGGTCTCGATGTCGAGATCACCCCGGCCGACCTGGTCAGGCTCACGGGGGCCAAGACCGCCACCATCGGGCGGACCAGCTAGGGCGTCGAGCCAGGCGCGCCGGGTGCGGGCGGCGTCCAGGGGGTGCGGTCTTCGCGGAACAACGCGACCACCGCGGCCACGACCACGGCCACCATGGACCACACGAGCAGCGCCGCGTCCGACTCCAGGCGCAGCGGGATCTGCAGCTCGGCGCCGTCGGCGAGCCCCGCCACGTCGCCCTCAGGCCCCAGGAACTCGCCCACGACCTGGGCGATCAGGGACCCGACGACGCCCATGGCGGCCATCGCCACCAGAACGGCGACCGGGTTGCGCCGGTGCCACAGCGTGAAGACGATCGACAGCACCAGCCCGAACCCGGCGCCGACCAGCGTGAACACGGCGTCGCGGCCGAACAGGTGCTGGCCCTCGCGTGCGTCGAAGCCCAGCCCGCCGTTGACCACAACGCCGGTGGCGTCGGGCGCGAGCAGCCACCAGAGCACGCCCATGAGGACGCCGGCGACGGCGGAGACGGCGACGATCTGGGTCACGACGCGGACGGTGCTCGGCGCGCTGTGGCCCAGCCGTTCGGCCCGCGTCACTACGACGCCAGACACGTCGGCCCCAGCAGCTGCTTGAGGTCGCCCATGAGCGCCGTCGACGGGGTGACCCGCAGGCGGTCGTCGAGCTTCATGACGGTGGTGCGGCCGGTGCCGGTGAGCTTCAGGTGCACCGGGGTGACGCCGGGGTGCGTGCTCAGGATGTCCTTGAGCCGCTCGACCACCGGCGGGGTGCAGCGGGTCATCGGCATGGTGACCACGACCGGGCCGGACGGGCCGTCGGAGAGGTCGGGCATGCTCAGCTCGGCCGCGATCAGCTGCGGCGCCTCTTCGCGGCGGTCCAACCGGCCCTTGACGACGACGATCTCGTCCTCGGCCAGCTGCAGCGCGTACAGCTGGTAGGTGGCCGGGAAGAACATCGCCTCGATGGAACCTTCGAGGTCCTCGATGGTGACGATGGCCCAGGTGTCGCCGCGCTTGCTGACCTTGCGCTGCAGCGACGTGATGAGCCCGCCGACGCTGAGCGTGGTGCCGTTGGGCACCTCTTCCTCGTCGGTGAGCGTGGAGATGGGCCGGTCGGAGGCGTTGGCGATGATGTGCTCGAGGCCCAGCAGCGGGTGGTCGGAGACGTAGAGGCCGAGCATCTCGCGCTCGAACGCCAGCTTCTGCTTCTTGTCCCACTCGGTGAGCTCGGGCACCTGCACCTCGAAGCCGCCGGCGGCGTCGTCGCCCGCGCCGCCGAAGAGGTCGAACTGGCCGACCGCCTCGTTGCGCTTGAGCGAGATGACGGTGTCGACGGCGTCGTCGACGATGGCGGCCAGCGCGCGGCGGGCGTAGCCGAGCGAGTCGAACGCGCCGCCGCGGACCAGCGACTCGACCACCCGCTTGTTGCAGACGTGCACCGGGACCTTGTCCATGAAGTCCGGGAAGGTCTCGAACCGGCCCTTCTCCTGCCGGGCCGCGACGATGCCGTCGACGACGTTGGCGCCGACGTTGCGGATGGCGGTGAGGCCGAAGCGGATGTCGGTGCCGACCGGGGTGAAGTCGCCGGCGGACTCGTTGACGTCGGGCGGCAGCACTTTGATGCCCATGCGGCGGCACTCGGACAGGTACAGCGCGGTCTTGTCCTTGTCGTCGCGGACCGACGTGAGCACGGCGGCCATGTACTCGGCCGGGTAGTGCGCCTTCAGATAGGCGGTCCAGTACGCGATGACGCCGTAGGCCGCGCTGTGCGCCTTGTTGAACGCGTAGTCGGAGAACGGGACCAGGATGTCCCAGAGCGTCTTGATGGCGGCGTCGCCGAACCCGCCCGCCTTCATGCCGTCGGAGAACGGCACGTACTCGGCGTCGAGGACCTCGCGCTTCTTCTTGCCCATGGCCCGCCGGAGCAGGTCGGCCTTGCCGAGCGAGTATCCGCCGAGCTGCTGGGCGATGGCCATGACCTGCTCTTGGTAGATGATCAGGCCGTAGGTGGTGCCGAGGATGGGTTCGAGCGCTTCGGCCAGCTCGGGGTGGATCGGCGTGATGGGCTGCTGGCCGTTCTTGCGCAGCGCGTAGTTGATGTGGCTGTTCGCGCCCATGGGGCCCGGGCGGTACAGGGCGATGGTCGCGGAGATGTCCTCGAAGTTGTCGGGCTTCATCTGCCGCAGCAGCGACCGCAGCGGCCCGCCGTCGAGCTGGAACACCGCCAGTGTGTCGCCGCGGCCGAGCAGCTCGTAGGTGCCGCGGTCGTCGAGCGGCAGGTCCTCGAGGACGATGGCGTCCTTGCCGTTGCGGACGATGTTCTTCAGCGCGTCGTCGAGGATGGTGAGGTTGCGCAGGCCCAGGAAGTCCATCTTGACCAGCCCGAGCTCTTCACAGGTCGGGTAGTCGAACTGGGTGATGATGGCGCCGTCCTGCTCGCGCTTCATCACCGGGATGGTGTCGAGCAGCGGCGCCGACGACATGATGACGCCGGCCGCGTGCACGCCCCACTGGCGCTTGAGGTTCTCGAGGCCCTTCGCGGTGTCGACGACCCGGCGCACCTCGACGTCGGACTCGTACAGCGACCGGAACTCGCCCGCCTCGGCGTAGCGCTTGTGCTCGGGGTCGAAGATGCCGGAGAGCGGGACGTCCTTGCCCATGACGGCCGGCGGCATGGCCTTGGTGATGCGCTCGCCGACCGCGAACGGGTTGCCCAGCACCCGGGAGGCGTCCTTGACGGCCTGCTTGGCCTTGATGGTGCCGTAGGTGACGATCTGCGCGACGTGGTCGGTGCCGTACTTCTCAGTGACGTAGCGGATGACCTCACCGCGCCGGCGCTCGTCGAAGTCGATGTCGAAGTCGGGCATCGACTTGCGCTCGGGGTTGAGGAACCGCTCGAAGATCAGGCCGTGCGGGAGGGGGTCGAGGTCGGTGATGCCCATGGCGTACGCCGCGATGGACCCCGCGCCGGAGCCACGGCCCGGGCCGACCCGGATGCCGTTGTCCTTGGCCCAGTTGATGAAGTCGGCGACGACGAGGTAGTAGCCGGCGTAGCCCTTGGTGGTGACGACCTCGGTCTCGTAGTTGGCCCGGGCCCGGACCTCGTCGCTGATGCCGCCGGGGAAGCGCCGGTGCAGGCCGGCCTCGACCTCTTTGACGAACCAGGAGACCTCGTCCTCGCCCGCCGGCACCGGGTAGCGCGGCATGTACTTGCCGGCCTCTTCGACGAACTTGACGTCGCAGCGCTCGGCGATGAGCAGGGTGTTGTCGCAGGCCTCGGGCAGGTCGGCCCAGGTCTGGCGCATCTCGGCCGCGGACTTGAGGTAGAAGTCCTCGGCCTCGAACTTGAACCGCTTGGGGTCGGCCAGCGTGGAACCGGACTGCACGCACAGCAGGACGGCGTGCGCCTCGTGGTCGGCCGGGTGGGTGTAGTGCAGGTCGTTGGTGGCCAGCAGCGGCAGACCGAGGTCCTTGCCGAGCCGCAGGAGGTCTTCACGGCTGCGCTTCTCGACCTCGAGCCCGTGGTCCATCAGCTCGAGGAAGAAGTTGTCCTTGCCGAAGATGTCGCGGAACTCGGCCGCGGCTTTGAGGGCCTCGTCGTACTTGCCCAGGCGCAGGAACGTCTGCACCTCGCCGCCGGGGCAGCCAGTGGTCGCGATGATGCCGCTGGAGTACTGCTGCAGCAGCTCGCGGTCCATGCGCGGCTTGAAGTAGAAGCCCTCGAGGGAGGACAGCGACGACAGCCGGAACAGGTTGTGCATGCCGCCGGTGTTCTCGGCGAACATCGTCATGTGCGTGTAGGCGCCGCTGCCAGAGACGTCGTCGCCGCCGCCGTCGCCCCACCGGACCCGGGTCTTGTCGAACCGGCTGGTGCGCGGCGTGAGGTACGCCTCGGTGCCGATGATCGGCTTGATGCCGTGCTTCTTCGCCTTGTTGTAGAAGTCGTAGGCGCCGAACACGTTGCCGTGGTCGGTGGTGGCCAGCGCCGGCATGCCCTGTTTGGCGGCCTCTGTGAAGAGGTCGTCGAGGCGGGCGGCGCCGTCGAGCATGGAGTATTCGGTGTGCACGTGCAGATGCACGAAGCTCGACGACGCGGAGGAACCGGCAGCACTCGACACGACGTTCAGACGCCTCCTCACGCAGACACTCCACCGGCGCCAGAGGGGTGTGCGCCGGGGACTGGGGACAGCTTATGCCGCGGCTCCGACAGCGTCCGGGTGCCACTCCGACGAGAGGCGGCTCACAACCGCCAGACGGGCGGTTCGTCCGACTCGTCCCGTTCCGCCGCGTCGAGCCCGGCCTCGATGATCGCCGTCACGACCCGGGCCAGCGACTCCGGCGGCAGCGACGGCGCGCGCTCGGCCATCGCGGCGACGATGGCCGCCTCGCGCTGAGGGTCGCGTCCGGCCCGGCCACCCACGGGCTTGAGCCGCTGCACCCGTCCGGCCAGCGCGACCCGGTGCTCCAGCAGCGTCGCCAGCGCCGCGTCGACGGCGTCGATGGCCGCGCGGCAGTCGGCCAGCGTGCCGGGGACGGCGGACCGGACCAGCGGCGCGATGCGGGCGGCCGCCTCACGGGCCTGACCCGCGGCCGCGGCGCCGGACGCCTCCAGCCACAGCCCGTCCGCCCCGGCGGCGACGGCGGCCGCGGCCAGCTCCGGCCGCTCCCCCAGATTCGCGACGACCGGACGCCCGTGCCGGCGCGCCCCGGCGATCGCCCCCGGGTCGGCGCCGTCGACGAACGTGACGGAGCCGGCCGGGACGGCGTCGTGGTCGAGGTCGCCGCCGGCGCCAGTGGGTGCGACGACGGGCGGCACCGGCCCGCCGAACGGCGCGGCGAACGATGCGGCGAACGGCCGGGCCGGCGTGGCGGCGCTGGGGTGGGCCGGGACGCCGTTGCGGGTCGCGGCGCCGGCGCCGGGGTGCGGGGTTGCGGTCACGGGATGCTCCTGTGTCGTGAGCAGCCGTCCGCTGGGAGGAACCGGCCGCTCGGGGCCACATGACGAGAGGCCCCAGGCCGATGCCTGAAGCCTCGTGAGCCGACTCGGAGGAAGGCCGCGCTACGCCTCGACGCGGCCGGCCACCCGGGCCGGCTCGGTAAAGACGAGGGACGTTCGCATGGCGACGACCGTACCGGCGGCTCCCGCGCCGTGTCCACCCCTCGGACCGCCCGCGTCACATACCGAGACGCCTCCTCGCGCCCCAAACCGTTGATGATCATGGATAAAGGCGGGTCCGAGGCGCCCGGGAAGCCGACCTTCTCCATGATCAACTTCCGTGGGTGGGGCGGGTTCCAGGCTGGCCGGCCGACGGCGGGCGGGTCAGGGCAGGCGGAGCGCCTCAGCGCAGGCGGCCGCGACCGACCGGGCCGCCGCCAGCGGGGCGATCCAGCCGGTCCGGTCCGCGGCGGCCGTCAGCGGTGCGAGCACCTCTGCCGCCGCGCGGGGGTCGCCGCGGCGCAGCCAGGCCCGGGCCAGGGCCACATAGCTGTCCGCGCCGTACAGCCAGGCGGACCCGGGCGGCGCGCTGATCGCCCGGACCATCGCGTCGGCCTCGTCGAGCAGGTCGCGCGAGCCGGTCGCCGCGGCCAGAGCTGCCAGGCAGGGCAGCCGGTAGGCCTCGGTGCGGTGCCGGCCGGCCACCGCGAGGCCACGCTCCAGCAGCGCGACGGCCTGGGGTGTCTCGCCCAGCTCGAGCAGGGTCGTCGCGTAGGTGGCCAGGCTGGACGCGCTGAACCAGGCGTGCGCCTCGAGCGTCAGGGACCGGCGGCCGTGCCTGACGGCGTCGTCGTACCGGCCGCGCAGACGGGCGATCCAGCCGAGGTTCGACACGTACCACGACTCGTAGCCGCTGTAGCCGCTGCGCCGGTTGACCGTCAGCGCCTCCTCGACGCGTTCGGTGGCGGTGTCCCAGTCGCCGCGCGCGATCGCGGGGAAGGCCGACTCGAACACGCACCACTGCAGCAGCCAGAGGTCGCCGGACCGGCGGCACAGCGGCTCCAGCTCGTCCAGCACGCCGTCCAGCTCGCGCACCTCGCCCTGGTAGGCGTACGCCGTCTTCAGCCCGTCCAGCGCCAGGGCCAGCGTGTCGTCGTCGCCGATGACGCGGGCCAGCGCCAGCGCCCGCCGTCCGTACCCGAGCGCGTCGGCGAACCGCAGCCGCCCGGCCGAGAGCACCGACAGCCAGGCCAGCAGCTCGGACTCCGCCGGCCGGTCCCCCAGCTCCTGGGCCAGCTGGAGGCTCTTCTCCAGGTGGACCATCCCCTCGGCGACCGGGCGCCCGCCGCCGGCCCAGGCCGGGCCGCCCAGCTGGCGCAGCGCCCGCATCTCCAGGTTCCGGTCGCCGGCCACGCGCGCCGCCCGCAGCGCCTCGGAGTGGTCGGCCACCGCCGCGTCGTACCGATACATCGCCTCACGCGCCCGGCCCCTGGCCAGGTGCGCCCGGCCGTCGAGCTCGACGTCACCGGAATGGCGGGCCGCCTCGATGGCCTGGCTCAGCAGTGCCTCGGCGTCGCCGACGGCGTACCGGTGCAGCGCCTGCTCCCCCGCGGCCAGCCAGCCCGGCGCCGCCCGGGCCCAGTCGCCCGCCGCGCCGGCGTGCCAGCCGACCGCCTCCGGATTGCCGTCCATGACGTCGGCCGCGCGCAAGTGGTACGCGACCCTGGTCGGCTGCGGCGTGGCCGCGTAGAGCGTCTCCTGGACGAGGTCGTTCTCGAACTCGTACGAGCGGCCCGCCACCACGAGCAGCCGCGTCGGCAGGATCCGGTGGCAGCGCCGGGCCGCCTCCTGGAGGCTGACGTCGAGCAGGCCGGCCAGCATCGCCGGCGTGAACGACGACCCGAGCACCGCGGCGGCGTGCAGCAGCTCAGCGGCCTGGTCGCCGGCGCGCCGCACCCGGGCCATGACGCTGGCGCGCAGCGAGTCCGGGATCCCCTCCTCCCCGGCGGCCAGCGCGCGCAGCGTCTCGACCACGAACAGCGTGTGGCCGCGCGTGCGCCGGGCGATCTCCGCGCCGTGCGCCTCCTGGCCCGCCTCGGCGGCCAGCCGCGCGATCGCCGTCTCGGCGAGCGGGCCGACGTCGAGCCGCTCGGCCACACCCGCCAGCGTTGCCAGGACCTGCTCGCCCTCGTGCGCACGGACGGTCCCGACCACCAGCAGTCGGCCGCCGGCGGCGTGCCGGCCCAGGTAGTGCAGCAGCTCGACGGTGGCCGCGCCGGCGTTGTGCAGGTCGTCGATGACGAACACGGTGGGCTGCCGGTCGGCCAGCCGGCGCAGGAACACGACCACCGCGTCGTAGACCCGGCGGCGCTCGGCCGCCGCGCTGCGCCGTTCCGGCGGCGGCTCGCCCAGCAGCGACGCGACCTCCGGCACCAGCGCGGCCAGGGCGCCGGCCCGGTCCGCCGCGGCCTGCCGCAGCACGGGCGCCGGCAACCGCGTGACCAGCCGGCCCAGCGCCTCGGCCACCGGCTGCAGGAACAGCGAGCGCTCGACGTCGTAGCAGCGCGCCTCCAGCGTGCGGCCGCCGGTCCGCCGGGCCAGCCGCGCGAGCTCGTCGGCCAGCGCGGTCTTGCCGATCCCGGCCTCGCCGGCCAGCAGCACGAGCCCGCCGTCGCCCGCGACGGCCCGCTCCCACGACCGGGTCAGCCGGGTGAGCTCGGCGTCGCGGCCGGTCAGCCGGGCGCTCGCGGCAGCCGGCGCCGACGCCGAACCAGGCGCAGCCGGCGCTGGACCAGCTGCCGCCGGCGCCGCCCGCTGGCGCAGGATCGCGACGTGCAGCTCCCGGGTCGACGGCGCCGGGTCGATGCCCAGCTCGGCGGCGAGTCCGGCCCGCAGCCGCTCGAACACGGCCAGCGCGCGGGCCGGCTCGCCGGCGGCGTCGTAGGCCCGCATCAGCGCCCGGGCCGGGCGTTCGTCCAGCGGGTCGGCCTCGGCCGCCGCCTCCGCCGCGGCGAGCGCCGCCGTGACGTCACCGGTCCGCAGGCCCGCCTCGGCCGCGACGGCGCGGGCCCGTCCGACCACCTCCGCCTGCTGCCGCCGGCCCGCCGCGGCCCACGGCGCGTCGGCCTCGTCGGCGAGCAGCGGCGCCGTGCCGACGAGGTCCAGCGCGGCCTCGGCGGCGGCCAGGGCCAGCGCCGGCTCCGCGGTCGCCAGCCGCGCCTCGGCCTCCGTGACCAGGTCCGCCGCCCGGTGCAGGTCGACCTGCACGCCGTCGCCGAGCCGGTAGCCGGACCGGCCGCCGGCCACCACGTCCGGTCCCAGGGCGGCACGCAGCCGGCTCACCAGCGTCGCGACGCTCGCCGCCGGCCGCCGCGGCGCCGGCTCGCCCCACAGCGCGTCGACGATCCGGTCGGCCGCGACCAGCCCGCCGCCCGCGACGGCCAGCAGCGCCAGCAGCGTCCGGCCCTTGCGGTCGCCCACCTCGCCGGCCGCCAGCGTCCGGCCCGCGCGCAGCACGGTCAGCCCGCCGGCCAGGCGCACCTGCAGCTCAGCCCCGTCCGCCGCGTCCACCCCCCTTGTCACCAGGTCGTACTCCTCCCGTGCACGCCGGTCAAGAGCCGGCCGCAACGCCACCGCAACGGGATCTGGCACCGTCCGGGCGTCCGAACGACCGAACCACGGGGGGAACCATGAGCACCGCCATCGAGACCGGACGTGTCGCGCACCGCGAGCTCACCGACGTCCGCGGCCGCCTGACCGGGCCGGAGGACGCCGGCTACGACGAGGCCCGCAAGGTCTACAACGCCATGATCGACCGGCGTCCGGCGCTGATCGCGCGGGTCGCCGACGCCGACGACGTCGCGCGGGTCGTCCGCTTCGCGCGCGAGCACGAGCTGCTGCTCGCGGTGCGCGGCGGTGGCCACAACGGGGGCGGCCTGGGGGTCTGTGACGACGGCGTCGTCATCGACCTCGGCGACCTGCGCGACATCACCGTCGACCCCGAGGCCCGGACGGCCAGGGTCGGGGGCGGCTGCACCTGGGGTGAGGTCGACCGCGCGACCAACGCCTACGGCCTGGCCACGCCGAGCGGGATCATCTCGACGACGGGGGTCGGCGGCCTGACGCTCGGCGGCGGCCTCGGCCACCTGACCAGGGCGTTCGGCCTGGCCATCGACAACCTGCTCGAGGTCGAGATGGTGCTGGCCGACGGCGAGCGCGTGTCGGCCAGCGCGGCCGAGCACCCCGACCTCTTCTGGGCCGTCCGCGGCGGAGGCGGCAACTTCGGCGTCGTGACGTCGTTCCTGTTCCGGCTGCACGAGCTGGACACCGTCGTCGCCGGCCCGACGTTCTGGCCGGTCGAGCAGACCGCCGAGGTGCTGTCGGCCTACCGCGACTTCCTGCCGGCGGCGCCGCGCGAGCTGAACGGGTTCTTCCTGGTCGGGGCCGTGCCGCCGGCGCCGCCGTTCCCCGAGGAGCTGCACCTGCGCCCGATCTGCGGCGTCGTCTGGTGCCACGTCGGCTCACCCGAGCAGGCCGCCGCCGACATGGCGCCGCTGCTGGCCGCGCTGCCCGAGCCGCTGCTGCACGCACCGGCGCCGATGCCGCACCCGGTGCTGCAGAGCGCCTTCGACGGCCTCTACCCGCCCGGCGACCAGTGGTACTGGCGCGCGGACTTCGTCAAGGAGATCCCGGACGAGGCCGTCGCGATCCACGCCGACTTCGCCGCCCAGCTGCCCAGCTGGAAGTCGACGATGCACCTGTACCCGATCGACGGCGCCGCCCACGACGCCGCGTCCACCGACACCGCCTGGAGCTACCGCGACGCGCTCTGGGGCTCCGTCTTCGCCGGTGTGGACGCGGACCCGGCCAACGCCGAGCGCATCGGCGCGTGGTCGGTCGGCTACCAGGAGGCGCTGCACCCGTACTCGGCGGGTGGCGCCTACGTGAACATGATGATGGACGAGGGCCAGGAGCGGGTCCGGGCCAGCTACCGGGGCAACTACGAGCGGCTGGCGAGGGTCAAGGCGCAGTACGACCCGGCCAACCTGTTCCGGGTCAACCAGAACATCCTGCCCGCTACGTCGGCCGGATGACGTCGAGGGCGTGCTGGAGGTCGTCGGTGTAGTCCGACGAGAACTCCACCCACTCCCCCGTCCCGGGGTGCTCGAAGCCGAGCCGCTTGGCGTGCAGCCACTGCCGCGTCAGCCCGAGCCGGGCGGCCAGGGTGGGGTCGGCGCCGTAGGTGAGGTCGCCGACGCACGGGTGCCGTAGCGCGCTGAGGTGCACCCTGATCTGGTGCGTCCGCCCGGTCTCCAGGTGGATCTCCAGCAGGCTGGCGGCGGGGAACGCCTCGAGCGTCTCGTAATGCGTGACGCTGTCCTTGCCGCCGGCCACGACCGCCCACTTGTAGTCGTGGTCGGGGTGCCGGGCGATGGGGGCGTCGACGGTGCCGCGGGACGGGTCGGGGTGGCCCTGGACCAGCGCGTGGTAGACCTTGTCGACCGTCCGCTCCTTGAACTGCCGCTTCAGCGACGTGTAGGCGCGTTCGGACTTCGCCACCACCATGAGCCCGCTGGTGCCGACGTCGAGCCGGTGGACGATGCCCTGCCGCTCGGCCGCGCCGCTGGTGGAGACGCGGAACCCGGTGCCGGCCAGGCCGCCGATGACGGTCGGGCCGGTCCACCCGGGGCTGGGGTGCGCCGCGACGCCGACCGGCTTGTCGACCACGACGACGTCGGGGTCGTCGTGGACGATGCGCATGCCCTCGACCCGCTCGGGGACGACCTGGACGGGCGCGGGCGGCGCCGGGATCTCGACCTCGAGCCAGGATCCGCCTCGCACGCGGGTCGACTTGAGCGCGACGTCGCCGTCGACGACGACGTGGCCGTCCTCGACCAGCGCGGCGGCCTTGCTGCGCGACAGCCCGAACAGCCGGGCCAGGGCGGCGTCGAGGCGCTCGCCCTCCAGGCCGTCGGGGACGGGGAGGCTGCGGTGCTCGCTCACGCGGCGGCCGCCTCCTCACGAGCCGGGGCGTCGCGCCTGACGCCGTCATGCGGGACGCCGCGGACGCTGAGCACGGCCACCAGCACCGCGCCGGTGACGATGGCGGTGTCGGCGAGGTTGAAGACCGGCCAGTTCGGCAGCTCGACGAAGTCGACGACGTGGCCGCGGAACGCGCCGGGCATGCGGAAGATGCGGTCGGTGAGGGTGCCGAGCGCGCCGCCCAGCACCGCGCCGAGCGCCACCGCCCAGCCGCGGTGCGCCACCCGGCGGCTGACCGCCACGATCACCAGCACGACCACGATCGCGACCACCGTCAGCACCGGCGTCATGTTCGTGGCCAGGCTGAACGCGGCGCCCGGGTTGCGGATGAGGCGCAACTGCACGACCTCGCCGACGACCTGGACCGCCCGCCCCGGATCGAGCAGCGCGACCGCCAGGATCTTCGTGAGCTGGTCGGCCGCGAGCACGGCGGCGGCCACGGCCAGGAGGACGCCGGTGCGGCGGCGCCCTCCGTCCGTCAGCGGCGCTCCTGCTTCTGCTTGCACGTCATGCACAGTGTGGCCCGCGGGAATGCCTGCAAGCGGGCCTTGCCGATGGGGTTGCCGCAGTTCTCGCAGATGCCGTAGGTGCCGTTCTCGATGCGGCCCAGCGCCCGCGCCGTCTGGCTCAGCATGTCGCGGTGGCTGGCCGCGAGCGACATCTCGTGCTCGCGCTCGAACGTCTTGGTCCCGGTGTCGGCCTGGTCCTCGCCGCCGGTGTCGCCGCTGCGCAGCAGGTCGGCGATGTCGGCCTCGGCATCCTCGATCTCCTCGCGCAGGCGCACGGAGTCGGCGTTCAACAGGTCGCGGACCTCAGTGAGCTCGGCCTCGCTCCACGGGTCCTCGTCTTCGCGGACCACCAGAGCGGCCGCCTCAGCGGCCTCGACCTTGCTGTTTCCGGCCATGGTGTCCACCTTCGCCTTCGCACCCGGCATCTGCCTCGCCACCCTTCCGTTCCCCCGTTTGCCCTGCCCACCCCTGCACTGGTCACCGCTGCGAAATAAAGTTGGGGCCAGTTGCCGTGAGGATAGATCGTGACCGGTCCGTCATCAATCCGCCTCGCGCATGAGATCTGCCAGCCGCGACGCTGCCGCGTCCGGGACCTCGACAGTCTTGGTCCTGCTGGTGGTTCCGGTGAGCAACGTCACCTCCCTCCGGCGTATTCCCAGGGCGTCTGCCAGGGCGTCCAGCGCGGCCTTGGTGGCGGCGCCGTCGACGGCCCGCGCCTGCACGGCGACGACGAGCGCGTCGGCGTACCGGCCGCCCACGGCCGTCCGGGAGGCGCCCGGCCGCACCCGGATGGTCACGCGCACGGGCCCCAGGATAGATCGCTCCCGGCTGCGCCGCCCGGCGTACACTGGGTTCGTCGCGAGCAGGCGTTGACGGGGCCATCACCCCTGAGCAGCCGGAAGAACGGCGCCGTCGGGCGCTCACTAGAACCGGCCGCGACGAACGAAGCGGACCAGCCGGTGCTGGTCAAGGAGGGTGGTACCGCGGGGTCCGCCTCGTCCCTCCGTCGGAGCACGAAACGACGGAGGATTCGAGAGACGAGATGACCGACCCCACCGGCTACCGCGAGGTGCCCGCCCAGGTCGACCTGCCGGCGCTGGAGCACGACGTCCTCGCGTTCTGGCGCGACAACGACGTGTTCGCGCAGACGCTGAAGAACAGCGAAGGCCGCCCGCAGTGGACCTTCTACGAGGGTCCGCCCACCGCCAACGGCATGCCCGGCACCCACCACATCGAGGCTCGCGCGATCAAGGACGTCTTCCCGCGCTACCGGACGATGAAGGGCTACCACGTGCCCCGTCGGGCCGGCTGGGACTGCCACGGCCTGCCGGTCGAGATCGCCGTCGAGAAGGAGCTCGGCTTCGAGGCGAAGAGCGACATCGAGGCGTACGGCGTCGCCGAGTTCAACGCCCGGTGCCGCGAGTCGGTGCTCCGTCACGTCGACGCGTTCGAGCAGCTCACCGAGCGCATGGGCTACTGGGTCGATCTCTCGCAGGCGTACCGCACGATGGACCCGTCCTACGTGCAGAGCGTGTGGTGGTCGCTCAAGCAGATCTTCGACAAGGGCCTGCTGGTCGAGGACTACCGGGTCTCGCCGTACTGCCCGCGCGACGAGACGGCGCTGTCGTCGCACGAGCTGGCACAGGGCTACGAGACCGTCGTCGACCCGTCCGTCTTCGTGCGCTTCCCGCTGACCGGCGGCCCGCTGGCCGGCCAGGCGTCGCTGCTGGTGTGGACGACGACGCCGTGGACGCTGGTGTCGAACACCGCGGTCGCCGCGCACCCCGACGTCACGTACGTCGCGGCGCGCGCCGCTGGGTCGTCCGAGCTGCTCGTGCTGGCCGAGCCGCTGCTGGCGACGGTGCTGGGCGACGACGCCGACGTGGTGTCGTCGTTCACCGGCGCGGAGATGGAGCGGTGGACGTACCAGCGCCCGTTCGAGTTGGTCGACATCCCCGACGCCCACTTCGTCGTGGTCGACGGCTACGTCACCACCGAGGACGGCACCGGGTTGGTGCACCAGTCGCCCGCGTTCGGCGCCGACGACCTGCGGGTGTGCCGCCGCTACGGCCTGCCGGTGGTCAACCCGGTGCGCTCGAACGGCACGTTCGCCGAGGACGTCCCGCTGGTCGGCGGCCAGTTCTTCAAGCACGCCGACGCCGACCTCGTCAACGACCTCGAGCACCGCGGCGTGCTGTTCAAGCACGTCCCGTACGAGCACGAGTACCCGCACTGCTGGCGCTGCCACACGCCGCTGATCTACTACGCGCAGCCGTCCTGGTACATCCGCACGACGCAGATCAAGGACGCGTTGCTGCGTGAGAACGAGCGCACCACCTGGTACCCCGAGACGATCAAGTGGGGCCGCTACGGCGAGTGGCTGCGCGGCAACGTCGACTGGGCGCTGTCGCGGAACCGGTACTGGGGCACGCCGCTGCCGATCTGGCGCAACGACAACGACCCGTCGCGCATGGTGTGCGTGGCGTCGCTGGCCGAGCTCTCGGAGCTGTCCGGGCAGGACGTCTCCGAGCTGGACCCGCACCGGCCCTACGTCGACGACGTCACGTTCACGCTGCCCGGCGTGGCCGGCACGTTCCGCCGCGAGCCGTACGTCATCGACGTCTGGTACGACTCCGGCGCGATGCCGTTCGCGCAGGTCGGCTACCCGTACGCGCCCGGAAGCGCGGAGGCGTTCGAGAAGTCGTACCCGGCCCAGTTCATCAGCGAGGCGCTGGACCAGACGCGGGGCTGGTTCTACACGCTGATGGCCATCGGCACGCTGGTCTTCGACCGCTCGTCGTACGAGAACGTCCTCTGCCTGGGGCTGATCCTGGCCGAGGACGGCCGGCGCATGAGCAAGCACCTGGGCAACATCGTCGAGCCGATCCCGCTGATGGACGAGCACGGCGCCGACGCCGTCCGCTGGTTCATGCTGGCCAGCGGCTCGCCGTGGCTGCCGCGCCGGGTCGGCGACGCCGGCCTGCAGGAGATCGTCCGCAAGGTGCTGCTGACCTACTGGAACACCGCCTCGTTCCTGTCGCTGTACGGGCGCACGGCGGGCTGGCGGCCGGGCGACGGTTCGGCGCCGCCGGTGGAGTCGCGGCCCGTCCTCGACCGCTGGGCGCTGTCCGAGCTGCACCGGCTGGTCCGCGACGTCGATGCCGCGATGGACGGCTTCGACACGCAGGCCGCCGGGGCGAAGCTGACGGCGTTCGTCGACGATCTCTCGAACTGGTACGTGCGCCGGTCGCGGCGGCGGTTCTGGGACGGCGACCCGGCCGCGCTGGCGACGCTGCACGAGTGCGTCGAGACGCTCACCCGCCTGATGGCGCCGATGGTGCCGTTCGTCACCGAGCGGGTCTGGCAGGACCTCGTCGTGCCGGCCGTCCCGGACGCCGTGACGTCGGTGCACGCGGCGACCTGGCCGGAGGCGGACGATTCACTGATCGACGAGGCGCTGCGGGCCGAGGTGTCGCTGACGCGGCGGCTGGTCGAGCTGGGCCGGGCGGCCCGGGCGGAGTCGAAGGTGCGGACGCGGCAGCCGCTGTCGCGCGCGCTGGTCGGCGCCCGCGGCTGGGAGACGCTGCGGCCGGAGCTGCGCGCGGAGATCGCTGACGAGCTGAACGTGGCGTCGGTGCTGTCGCTGGCCGAGGCCGGCGCCGGTGAGGACCTCGTCGACGTGTCGGCGAAGGCGAACTTCCGGTCGCTGGGCAAGCGGTTCGCGAAGGACACCCCTCGGGTGGCGGCCGCGGTGGCGGCGGCCGACGCGCCGGCGCTGGCGGCGTCGCTGAAGGCGTCCGGTGTTGCGGTGGTGGGGGTCGACGGGCTCGGCGAGGTCGAGCTGGCGCCCGACGACGTCGTCGTCACCGAGACGCCGCGCGAGGGCTGGGCGGTCGCCCGCGAGGGCGAGACGGTCGCGCTGGACCTCACGCTGACGGACGCGCTGGTCCGGGCCGGCCTGGTCCGCGAGGCGGTCCGGCTGGTCCAGGAGGCCCGCAAGTCGTCCGGCTTCGAGGTGTCCGACCGCATCGAGCTGGCGTGGTCGGCGTCGGACCAGCTGGCGGCCGCGCTGCGCGAGCACAGTGCGCTGCTGGCCGACGAGGTGCTGGCGACGTCCGTCCACGAAGGCCTGGACGCGCTGGACGGCGCGCCCGAACACGGCGACGCCGAGCTCGGGCTGACCTTCCGGGTGCGCCGGGTGAGCTGACACGCGGAAAGGGGCCCGGGCCGGCGTCACCCGCCGGCCTGAGGCCCCTTTTCCGTTTGCTGCGTCAGCGCTGTTCGTCGTCGAGCAGGCTGGCGACCGAGCGGAGCGAACCGCCGGTCTGCGCCGCCTGAGCGTTGCCGCCCGGTGACGGCTGTGGTCCACCGCCGCCCGCGGCCGCCGCGGGGACCTGCCCCACACCGGTGTCGGCTTCGTCGACGCCGCCGGTCTCGAGCTTGCGCAGTTCCCGTTCGAGGTACGACTTCAGCCGGCTGCGGTACTCGCGCTCGAACGCCCGCAGCGTCTCGAGCTCGTGCTCGAGGTCGGCGCGGTCGGACTCGAGCTTGCCGAAGACCTGGGTCCGGCGCTTCTGCACCTCCTGCTCGATCGAGTCGGCCCGCTGCCGGGCGTCCTGCTCGATCTTCGCGGCCTTCGCCTTCGTCTCGGAGTCGAGCTTGTCGGCGCGGGTCCGAGCGTCGTGCATGAGGCGATCGGCCTCGGCCTTGGAGTCGGCCACGAGCTCGTCGGCCGTCTTCTGGGCCAGCGCGAGCACCTTGGCGGCTGCGTCGCTGGGCTGGACGCCGACAGGTGCGGCGGCCACGGCCGACGGCGGAGCCTCGGGAGCCTTCGGCGCCTCGGGCTGGCGCGGAGCCTGGATGGGCTCGGCCGACGCCGCGACTCCGCCGCCACGCGTGACAGCGGAGAGCTTGTCGCGCAGCTCGTCGTTCTCCCGCTGCATGCGCGCGAGCTCGGCCTCGACCTCGTCCAGGAACTCGTCGACCTCCTGCATGTCGTAACCCTCGCGCAGGCGGACCGTCGTGAACTCTTTGTTCTGGACGTCCTCGGGCGTCAGTGGCATAGCGTCACCTCGGATGTGGGCATAGGCAGAATGTCACCGTACCGCGTCATCCTAGGGATCCGACAACAACAAGCAGAATCTGGACCAGGATGATGAGCACGATGAACGCCAGGTCGAGGGCGACCGAACCGATCCGCAACGGCGGCAGCACGCGACGAATCGCGCGCAGTGGCGGGTCGGTCACCGTGTATATGGCCTCCAGCACGACCAGCACCAACCCCTTGGGCTGCCACTCGCGCGCGAAGACCTGAATCCAGTCGACGACGAGCCTGATCAACAAGGCGATGAAGAACAGCCACAACACCGCGGAGAGAATCTGACTCACAGCCGACACAACACCTGAACTTACCCGACGTCCGGCCGGAACGAAGACTCGGACACGGCGAGCCGGGCGAGAGTTCGCGGAGTTTGCGGCTCACGCCCGGCCCAGGTCAGCTCTGGTTGAAGAACCCGCCGCTGACCATGCGGGCCTTGTCCTCGGCCGTCACGCTGACGTCCGCTGGTGTGAGCAGGAACACCTTCGCCGTGACCCGGTCGATGCTGCCGCGCAGGCCGAAGATGAGCCCTGCGGCGAAGTCGACCAGCCGCTTGGCGTCGGTGTCGTCCATCTCGGAGAGGTTCATGATGACGGGCGTGCCGTCGCGGAAGTGCTCGCCGAGCGTGCGCGCCTCGTTGTAGGTCCGCGGGTGGAGCGTCGTGATGCGCGCCTCGCGCATGGCCGGTGCCCTTCGTACTGCCTGGACCGGACGGCGGTCGGCGAGCGAGGCCACCGTCGCGGTGTGCTCGCGCTCGGGCGTCCGCTCGCGTTCGCGCCGCTCGGGGGCCCGCTCCTCGGGCTCCTCGACGGCGTCCTCGTACTCGTCGGCGTACGCCTCGTCGTAGTCGTCGTCTGTGTATTCGTCGTCGTAGCGATCTCGGTCCTCCACGAGGCCGAGGTAGACCGCAACCTTGCGCATTGCGCCGGCCATTCAAGTCCTCCGACTAGGTGGTGGACGGTCCCCTGTTGATCCAGACACTAGCCCTGGCCGTGGCCGGATCCGGGGATTGTCAGCGCGACACGCCCACGTGTCGCAGCAGTCACACCATTCACGTCTGACTCATCCATGCCAGCCCGGCGAACCGGCCCGTCACACCGTCACGGCGGTAGGAGTAGCTGTGCGCGTCCTCGATCGTGCAGGTCGCGACGGCGCCGACCGCGGCGCCCGCGGTACGCAGCTGTGCGACGACACCGGCCGGGACGTCCAGCGCCGGTGTCCCCTGCCGGGTGACGGACCACGCCTCGGGCACGACGGCGGCGACGTCGGCGCGCATCGCCTCGGGGACCTCGTAGCAGCGGCCGCAGACCGCCGGCCCGACCCGCGCGATCAGCTTGCGGGCGCCGAGGTCGCGCATCGCGGCGATGGCCGCCGGCACGACGCCCGCCTTCAGCCCGGGGCGGCCCGCGTGCGCGACGGCGACGACCCCGGCCTCCGGGTCGGCCAGCAGCACCGGCACGCAGTCGGCGACGAGGACGGCGAGCGCGCGCCCCGGCTGAGTCGTCACCAGCGCGTCGACCTCGGGCGCGGGCCCGGTCCACGGCCCGTCGACGACGGCGACGGCGTTGCCGTGCACCTGGTTCATGTAGTTCACCGCGTCCGGCGCCAGGCCGATCGCCGTCGCCAGCAGCTCGCGGTTGCGCCTGACGGCGGCCGGGTCGTCGCCGACGTGCCCGCCGAGGTTGAGCTCGTCGTACGGCGGCGCGCTGACGCCGTCGTGCCGGTCGGTGAAGGCGAACCGGACCGGGCCGGCCGCGCTGGTGTCTCGGAGCACTACGTCAGCCTGTGCTACTTCAAGAAGTCGGGCACGTCCAGGTCGTCATCACTGGGCGTGGCCGGGACGATGCGGCGTTGTTCCCGGGGTGGGGCGGGCGGCGCGGCGGGTGCGCCGTCACCGTCGGCGCCGCCCGTGTCCCCCTCGGCGTTCGGCCTCGAGGCGGCCGGAGTGGCCGTCGCGACCGAGCCGATGCCCCCGGCGGCGGCCGGGCCGGATGCCCCGGACGCCGATTCGGGTTTCCTGACGGTGCCCAGCTCGCGGCGGGTCGGCTGCCCGCCGTCGAACCCGGCCGCGATGACGGTGACCCGGACCTCGTCGCCGAGCGCGTCGTCGATGACCGCACCGAAGATGATGTTGGCGTCGTCGTGCGCCGCCTGCGCGACCAGGTTGGCCGCCTCGTTGATCTCGAACAGCCCCAGGTCGGAGCCGCCCGACACCGACAGCAGCACCCCGTGCGCGCCGTCGATGGACGCCTCGAGCAGCGGGCTGGAGATCGCCATCTCGGCCGCCGCGATCGCGCGGTCCTCGCCGCGGGCCGAGCCGATGCCCATGAGCGCCGAGCCGGCGTTGCTCATGACCGACTTCACGTCGGCGAAGTCCAGGTTGATCAGGCCCGGCGTCGTGATGAGATCGGTGATGCCCTGAACACCGGAGAGCAGCACCTGGTCGGCGCTCTTGAACGCGTCGAGCACGCTGACCTGGCGGTCGCTGATCGACAGCAGCCGGTCGTTCGGGATGACGATGAGGGTGTCGACCTCTTCGCGCAGCGCCTCGATGCCCGCCTCGGCCTGCATGGCGCGACGTCGGCCCTCGAACATGAACGGGCGGGTCACGACCCCTATGGTCAGCGCGCCGAGCGACCGGGCGATGCGGGCCACCACGGGCGCGCCGCCGGTGCCCGTCCCGCCGCCCTCGCCCGCGGTGACGAAGACCATGTCGGCGCCCTTGATGACCTCTTCGATCTCTTCGGCGTGGTCCTCGGCCGCCTTCCGGCCGACGTCGGGGTTGGCGCCGGCGCCCAGTCCCCTGGTCGCCTCGCGCCCGACGTCGAGCTTCACGTCGGCGTCGCTCATCAGCAACGCCTGCGCGTCGGTGTTGATCGCAATGAACTCGACGCCCTTGAGGCCGACTTCGATCATGCGGTTGACCGCGTTGACTCCGCCGCCGCCGATGCCGACGACTTTGATCACCGCGAGGTAGTTCTGCGGAGCAGTCACTGGACATCGCCTTTCGTCGTGTTCAAACCCTCACCCTCAAGTTGAGGTTTATAGTTATGTCAACCTGAGGATGATGAAACGCTAAGCGCCATGACGGCTCGGCTCCCGTAGACACGCCGTAGTCGGCACGGATTGCCCGCCAGGTGGGTTCGGTGCGCCCGAGGGGGTGTCTGACGGATATTGGTGGATGCGGGCGGCGTCCAGGGGCCGGTCCAGCAAGGCGGAGGAGGAGATCGATGCGGTGCCATCGAGCGACGACGACAACGCAGCTGGTCGGTTCCTGGGCGTCGATCCGCGCCGCCGAAGATCCGTCAGACACCCCCTAGTGCGCTTACCCTGGTCGCCATGACTCGGTGGCTCGGCGATGGAGCCGGTGCGGGCGGCGACGCGGACGGCCGTGTGGCCGGCGCCGCGGGTCGCCGTGCGGGTGGCCGTGCCGCTCGCCGTGTGGGTGGCCGTGGTGGCCGCCCCAGCCAGGCCCGCGGCGGCGCGACCGGCGCCGGCAACGCCATGACCCTCCTCTTCACCCGCTGGACGGCCGCCGCCATGGTCGTCGCTGCGACGATCCTCGCCGGCCTGTTCGCGACGCCGCTGGGCTCGGCCCCGGGTCTGGTCGCACTGCTGGCCGTCCTCATCACCGTGCTGGCGATGCTGGCGACGTCACGGTCCCACCCGCCCACCGGCCCGCGCTACGGCCCCGGCCTGCGCCGCGTCGCCGCAGCTGCGCCCGTCGTCATCGCCCAGACCGACCCCGACGCCGCCGCCCGCCCTCGGCCGAGAGCCCCGACCGGACAGCTGGTTCCGCTCAGCTGTCCGTCGTCGTGCACTCGTTCCGAAGGGTCCCGTCATGCTCTCCGTTCTCGACACACCTGCCCAGGCCGTCTCCGAACTCGTCCTCGCCCTCTCCTCCGCTGCGGAGCCGCTGGCCGGTGACGCCGCCACCGGCGTCGCCATCCTGCTCGTCGTCGTACTCGTCAGGCTGTTGCTGCTGCCGCTGAGCCTGCGCGCCGCCCGAGCCGGCCGGGCTCGCCTGGCCGTCCGCCCGGCCGAGCTGCGGCTGCGCGAACGCTTCCGCCGCGATCCCGTCCGCCTGCGCCGCGAGCTCGCTGCCCTGCACCGCGCCAACGGCACGTCGCCGTTCGCGGGGTTCGGGGCGTCGCTGTTGCAGCTGCCGTTCTTCATGGTCCTGTACCGGCTGTTCTCGTCGCCGACGCTGAACGGCGGCGCGAACGCGCTGTTCACGCACACGCTGCTCGGCGTGCCGCTGAGCGACCGCTGGCTCGCCGTCGTCGGGTCCGGCATGGTGCCGGCCGAGCTGCTGGTGTTCGGCGCGGTGTTCGTGCTGCTGATCCTGGTCGCCTGGTGGTCGTCGCGCCTGGCCGCCCGCTCGGCGGCCCGCCTCGCCGCTGCGTCGGCCGACGCGCCCGGCTCGTCCTCGGCTTCGGGCCGGTCCGGCTCGCGGTCCAGGTCGGCCGCCGGCTCGCCGGCCGAGATCGAGGCGATGATGGGCCGGCTCGGCCGGGTCATGCCCTTCGCCACCGTCGTCGTGGCCGCGTTCCTGCCGCTCGCGGCAGCGCTCTACCTGCTGTTCTCGACGGCCTGGACGACGGCCGAGCGGTCCGTCCTGTGGCGCGACCGCGCGCTCCCGTCGGCCGCCTGACACCCGGCCCGCCGCCGAGCCGCCCCGTCCACAGCCCCGATCGATTCCCCGAGTTGTCCACATTTCCGGTTCTCCCGCTGGCACCACCCTCCCCGATCTGGCGAGATGAACCCATGACCAACACCCACGCCCCCGCCGCCACCCTTCCCATCGACGACCAGGAGGTGCACGAGCGCCGCATCCCACGCCAGCGCACCCGAACCGGGTTCGACGACGAGATCGCGCGGCTCATCCGCGACCGCGTCCAGGCCGACCTCGCCAAGCGATCGGCACGCAAACACCGGCATCGCGAAGAGCGCGACGCCCTCGAGCGACGCCGCCGCTACGCGAAGGCGCTGCACGCCGAGAAGCTGGCGGCCATGGCGCAGCGGACGTGTCGCTGCGCCCAACCGCGACCAGCCGCGCTGCTCGGACGAGATCCGGGCGGCGGGACGAGCGTGCTCGCCCTCTGCCCGGTGTGCGGACGGAGAACCTGATGACACGCACGGCCCGTCCGGCTGAGCCGGCCCAGGCGAGTCACCCACACCGTTGGTCATGGAGAAAGGGGGCTCCAAGCGCCCCGGAACCCCGACCTTCTCCATGATCAACGGCTGCTGGCGACGGGCGCGCGTCAGGGGTTGACGGCGGGATGCTCGGGCGCGGACACGTCGTACGACGACGGCGGTTCCTCCTGTGCGGCGATCAGCGCCAGCAGCACCTCGGCCTTGCGGTCGATGTCGTCGGCGGTGCCCCAGCGGACCTCCGCGCCGTCGGCGAGCCCGAGCCGGACGTCGGCCTCCGAGCGCGCCTCGACGGTGTCGACCAGCTCGTACAGCGACGCCGGCAGGCCGGTCAGGACGGTGACCCCGGCAGCGCGCACCGCGTCGTCGACGTCCGAGGACGAGTCGTCGCCGGCGGCGGTCAGCACGGGCAGCCCGTCCGGCCGCGAGTCCGAGGCGCCGAACAGCGCCCCGGTGTCGTCGACGCTCCACCACGAGCCGTCGGCCGACACCGCGGCCACCGGCTCGCGCGGCGTGACGTCGATGGTCAGCGTCGTCGGCCAGGAGCGGCGGACGTCGACCGACGCGGCCTCTGGCAAGTCGGCGACGCGGTCCGCGATCGCGTCCGTGTCGACCCTGGCCAGCGGCGTGCCCACGGGCGCCTCGGCCAGCGACAGCACCTCGTCCGTCAGCGACGACGGAACACCCTCGACCGACACCGACTTCACGGAGAGCACACTCGACCAGCCGACCAGCCACACGAGTCCCGACACCACCGCAAGGACCAGCAGGGCCAGCAGCACGCCGAAGAGCCGTCGCAGCCGCTGTCGCCGCGCCCGCGCCGCGAAGAGCTGGGCGCTGGGCGACCGCGACGCGACGCTCATCGCGACCTGGCCGCCAGCACGTCGAGCACTTCGGGACCGATCAGCGTGACGTCGCCGGCGCCGACGGTGAGCAGGATGTCGCCCGGCTCGGCCCGCGACGCCGCCAGCTCCGGCACCGCCGACCACGACTGCTCGAACACGACGTGCGACGGCGGCAGCGGCACGCCCGCGGCCACCAGGGCGCCGGTCACGCCGGGCTCGGGGTCCTCGCGGGCGGCGTAGACGTCCATGACGATGACCTCGTCCGCCGCGCCCAGAGCGACGCCGAACTCGGCGGCGAAGATCCGGGTGCGACTGAACAGGTGCGGCTGGAACACCACGACGACGCGGCCCGGCCCGGCCACGCCGCGGGCGGCGGCCAGCGCGGCGGCCACCTCGGTCGGGTGGTGGGAGTACTCGTCGTAGACGCGCACCCCGCCGGCCACGCCCTTGAGCTCGAACCGGCGCCGGGTCCCGGTGTAGCCGGCCAGGCCGTCCAGCACGTCGCCGGCCGGGAAGCCCATGCCGAGCGCCGCGGTGAAGGCGGCGGCCGCGTTCAGCGCGTTGTGCTTGCCGGGCAGCTGCAGCTGGATCCGCTCGAGTCGGCGGCCGCGGGCGACCAGCTCGAACGACACGCCCGGGCCGGCGATGTCGAGCGCGGTCACCCGCACGTCGGCGTCGCGCGACTCACCGAACGTGTGCACCACGACGCCCCTTCCGGCCGCCCGCTCCCCCAGCGCCCGGGCGCCCGGGTCGTCCGCGCAGACGACGAGGAACCCGGAAACGCAGTCGACGAACGCGTCGAAGGCCGCCTCATAGGCGTCGGGGGTGCCGTAGAAGTCGAGGTGGTCGGCTTCGACGTTGGTGACGATCGCCACCTCGGGTTCGTAGGCCAGGAACGACGCGTCGCTCTCGTCGGCCTCGGCGACGAAGATGTCGCCGCTGCCGTCGTGGGCGTTGGCGCCCGACTCGTTCAGGCTGCCGCCGATCGCGAACGACGGGTCGGCGCCGCAGTGCTGCAGCGCGACCGTGATCATCGAGGTGGTGGTGGTCTTCCCGTGGGTGCCGGCGACGGCGATCGCGCGCCGCCCGGCCATCACCGACGCCAGCGCGGCGGCCCGGGGCAGGATCGGCAGGCCACGTTCCCGGGCCTCGACGACCTCGGGGTTGCTCTCGCGGATCGCGGTCGACACGACGACGGTCTCGGCCAGGCCGACGTTCGACGCGGCGTGGCCGACGTGCACCTCGGCGCCGAGCGCCCGCAGGCCGGCCAGCACGCCCGAGTCCTTGGCGTCGCTGCCCGACACCGGCACGCCGCGGGCGAGCAGGATGCGGGCGATGCCGCTCATGCCGGCACCGCCGATGCCGACGAAGTGGACCCGGCCCAGCTTTTCCGCAGGCACGGTCCGCTCCGGTGGCGAGACGATCACGTGGTCAACCTCCGACGCTCTTCTGTGCAGCCGCGCGCCGGACCATCTCGACCAGGCGATCGTCGGCGTCGCGACGACCGAGCGTAGCCGCTGAGGCACCCATCGCGTCCAACCGAGCCCGATCACCCAGGAGCGGAACCACCTCTTCCGCCAGCCGCGACGCGGTCAGCTCACCGTCCGCGACCAGCACTCCGCCGCCCGCGGAGACGGTCGGGACGGCGTTGAACCGCTGCTCGCCGTTGCCGTGCGGCAGCGGCACGTAGACGGCCGGCAGCCCGACGGCGGCCAGCTCGGCGCAGGTGATCGCGCCGGCGCGGCAGACCGCGAGGTCCGCCGCTGCGTAGGCGAGGTCCATGCGGTCGACGTACGGCACCGGTACGTACCGGGGGCCGGCCTCGGCGGCGGCCTCCGCGGCGGCCTTGGTGGCGGCCTCCACGTTTCCTTGCCCGACGGCGTGCAGGACCTGGAAGCCGTTGTCGAGCAGGGTGCGGAGGGCGCCGGCGGTGGCCTCGTTGATCCGGCGCGCGCCCTGGCTGCCCCCGAAGACGAGAAGCGTGGGCAGCGACGGGTCGAGGCCGAAGAAGGCGCGGCCCTCGGCGCGGGCTGCGTCGCGGTCGAGGAGGGCGATCGAGCGGCGCAGCGGGATGCCGACGTGCTGGGCGTGCGGCAGCTCGATACCGGGCGACGCGACCCCGACGAAGGAGGTGAACCGGGCGCCGATGCGGTTGGCCAGGCCCGGCTTGGCGTTCGCCTCGTGCACGACGATCGGCACGCCGAGCCGGCGCGCCGCCGCGTACGCGGGCAGCGCGACGTAGCCGCCGAAACCGACGAGGACGTCGGCCTGGTGCGACCGCAGCACCTCGGTGGTTTGGCGGACGGCGGCGCGGATGCGCAGGGGCAGTCGCAGGAGGTCGGGCGTGGGGCGGCGCGGCAGTGGGACCGGCGGGATCAGCGCCAGTTCGTAGCCGCGCTCGGGGACCAGACGTACCTCCAGCCCGCGCTCGGTCCCGAGCAACGTGACCTGTGCGTCCGGATCGGCTCGAAGCACCGCGTCGGCGGTCGCCAGGGCAGGCTCGATGTGCCCGGCGGTCCCGCCGCCGGCCAGGACGACCTTCACCCGCGGTTCCTCCTCAACCGGCGGCGGTCCCGCCGTGCCTGCTTGCGGGCCGCCAGCGCCTCGCGGGCGCCGGGCTCCTCCTTGGCCAGTGCCATCAGGATCCCGACCGCGACGATGGCGACGACCATGGAAGCGCCACCGTACGACACCAGCGGCAGCGGCACGCCGATGACCGGGAAGACGACGAGGACGCTGCCGAGATTGATGATCGCCTGGACGATCAGCCAGCCGGTGATGCCGGCCGCCGCCAGGCGGGTGAACGTGTCGGTGGTGCGCATGGCGATGCGGATGCCGGCGAACCCGAGCGTGAAGAACAGCCCGAGCACCATCAGCGCGCCGGGCAGCCCGAGCTCCTCGCCGAGGATCGAGAAGATGAAGTCGGTGTGGGCCTCGGGCAGCTGGCCCCACTTCAACCGGCTCGCGCCGAGCCCGCTCCCCCACCAGCCGCCGGTGGCGAAGGCATAGATCGAGTTGGCGGCCTGGTATCCGGTGCCGGCGAAGTCCGAGAACGGGTCCAGGAAGCTGACGACGCGCGACATGCGGTTCTCGGAGGCGGAGACGAAGTACGCCCCCACCACACCCACCACCCCGAGCGCCAGGCCGAACAGCCACGTCGGCACCCCGACCACCCACAGCAGCGTCAGCACGATCGCCATCAGCACGAGCGCCGTGCCGAGGTCGCGCTGGCCGATCGTCAGCGCGACGACGGCGCCGGACACCGGCACGAACGGGATCAACAGGTGCTTCCACTGCGTCAGCAGCCGGCCCTTCAACGCGAACATGCCGGCGCCCCAGATGATCAGCGCCAGTTTCGCCGGCTCAGACGGCTGGATGAGGAACGGCCCGCCGAGGTCCAGCCAGTTCGTGTTGCCGCCGCGGGTCACGCCGAGGCCGGGCAGGAACGTCAGCGCCAGCAGCATCGCCGCGACGATCAGCATGGGCAGGCCGAAGCGACGGATCAGCCGGGCCGGCATCCGCGACGCGATCCAGGCGAACGGCAGCGCGACGAGAACCCAGGCCAGCTGCCGGGCGAAGAAGTAGTACGGGTAGCCGAACTGCACCCGCGACATGACGCTGGACGCCGAGAAGACCATGATCAGGCCGAGCACGAGCAGCAGGCCGGCCGACCAGAGCACCAGGTAGTACGAGGCCAGCGGGCGCTGCAGCAGCTTCCGCAACGCCTCCGCGGCGGCCCGGCGCATCGGCTTCGCGCCCGCGGCCGACCCCGCAACCCCCGACCCGCCGGACCCGGCCGCGCCGGCCGGAACCTGCTGGTCGACCGTGCTCACGGCGTCGCGCGGCCACCGGGCAGGCGTCGCACCGCATCAGCGAAGGCGTCGCCCCGGGCCGCGTAGTTGGCGAACATGTCCATGGACGCGCACGCCGGCGCCAGCAGCACGGTGTCGCCGGGTCGGGCGAGCCCGGCGGCGGCGGCCACGATGCGGTCCATGGCCTCATTGTCGGTGTCCGGAACGTCGACAACCGGTACATCCGGTGCGTGTCGTGCGAGCGCTTCGGCGATGACCGCACGGTCCGCACCCAGCAGGACGACGCCCCGCAGCCGGTCCCGGACCCCGGCGACGAGCTCGGCGAACGACGCGCCCTTGGCCAGCCCGCCCGCGATCCAGACGACGGAGTCGAACGCGGCCAGCGAGGCCGCCGCGGCGTGCGGGTTGGTCGCCTTGGAGTCGTCGACGTAGGTGACGGCGTCGACGACGGCCACGGTCGAGATGCGGTGCGGGTCGGGCGCGAAGCCGCGCAACCCGTCGCGGACGGCGACCGGCGGCACCCCGATCGAGCGGGCCAGCGCGGCCGCGGCCAGCGCGTTCGCCACATTGTGCGGCGCGGCCGGCCGCACGTCCGACACCGCCGCCAGCTCGGCCGCCGACGTCTGGCGTTCGGCGATGAACGCGCGGTCGACCAGGTACTCGTCGACCACGCCGACCATGCCGACCGCCGGGATGCCCAGCGTGAACCCGATCGCCCGCGCGCCCTCGCGCACCTCGGCGTCGCGCACCATCTGCTCGGTGGCCGGGTCGGCGACGTTGTACACGCAGGCGGTCTCGACGCCGGCGTAGATGCGCGCCTTGTCGGCCGCGTACGCCGACATCGAGCCGTGCCAGTCGACGTGGTCGGGCGCGAGGTTGAGCACGGCGGCCGACCGCGCGGCCATCGAGTACGTCCAGTGCAGCTGGTAGCTGGACAGCTCGACGGCGATGACGTCGTGGCCGCCGGGGTCCATGACGGCCGACACGATCGGGTCGCCGACGTTCCCGGCGGCGGCCGCGCGCAGGCCGGACGCCCGCAGCATCGACGTCAGCATCCGCACCGTCGTCGTCTTGCCGTTGGTGCCGGTCAGCACCAGCCACGGCGTCGCGGGGTCGCGGATGCGCCAGGCCAGCTCGACCTCGCCCCAGATCGGCACTCCGGCGGCGGCCGCGGCGGCCAGCAGCGGCGCCGACGGCTTCCACCCCGGCGACGTCACGACCAGCTGCGACTCGGGCGGCAGGACGGCGGTCGAGCCGGGTCCCAGGGTGATCTGAGCACCGAGGATGCGCAGGATCGTCGCGCGCTCCTGCTCGGCCGGGCCGTCGCGGTCCTCCAGGACGGTGACCTGCGCGCCGAGCTGGATCAGCGTGTCGGCGGCCGCGTACCCGGACACGCCGAACCCGGCGACGGTGACCCGAAGCTCCGGCCACGGGCTGTCGCGCTGCGCCTCCTTCAGCCAGGACGGCGCCGCCCCGCCGGCGCCGCCGGCACCGGCCGCGCTCACGCCGTCGCCACCCATTCGGCGTAGAAGAGGCCGAGCCCGAGCACCACGAACATGCCGGCGATGATCCAGAACCGGATGACGATCGTGACCTCGCCCCAGCCCTTGAGCTCGAAGTGGTGCTGCAGCGGCGCCATCCGGAACAGCCGTTTCCCGCCGGAGATCTTGAACCAGCCGACCTGCAGCATCACCGACAGCGTGATGACGACGAACAGCCCGCCCAGCACGATCAGCAGCAGCTCGGTCCGCGTCGTGATGGCCAGACCGGCCAGCCCGCCGCCCAGCGCCAGCGACCCGGTGTCACCCATGAAGATCTTGGCCGGCGCGGCGTTCCACCACAGGAACCCGAAGCACGCGCCCACCATGGCCGCCGACACGACGGCGAGGTCGAGGGGGTCGCGGACCTCGTAACAGCTCGGTCCCGGCGCGACGGCGCAGGACTGGTTCAGCTGCCACACACCGATGAGGGTGTACGCGCCGAACACCATGACGGCCGCGCCGGTGGCCAGACCGTCCAGGCCGTCGGTGAGGTTGACCGCGTTGGAGAACCCGGAGATGAGGAACAGCGCCCACAGCACGAACACCGCCGCCGGCAGCACCCACGGCGTGTCGCGCAGGACGGACAGCGCCTGCGAGGCCGGCGTGTAGCCCTGCTCGTCGGGGAAGTTGATGGCCAGGATCGCGAACGCGACGGCGACGGCGATCTGCCCGGCCATCTTGGCCCGGCTGCGCAGGCCGAGGCTGCGCTGCTTGGAGATCTTGATCCAGTCGTCCAGGAACCCGACGACGCCGAGCCCGACGACCAGGAACAGCACCAGCAGCCCCGACGCCGTCGGCGGCGACGGCCGGACCACATGCGCCATGAAGTACGCCAGCACCGCCGCGATGATGATGACGGCGCCGCCCATGGTGGGCGTGCCGCGCTTGGTGTGGTGGCTGGTCGGCCCGTCGTCGCGGATCAGCTGGCCGTAGCCGCGCCTGGCCAGCCAGCGGATCGCCAGCGGAGTGCCCAGGATCGACGCCACGAGGCCGACGACGCCGGCCGTGAGGATCGAGATCACTTGTCCTCCACCAGCCGTTCGCCCAGGAACCGCAGGCCGGCGTCGCGAGACGACTTCACCAGGACGACGTCACCGGGCCGCAGCTCGGCGCGGAGCAGGTCGAACGCCGCGTCGACGTCAGGCACCCAGACCGACTCGCCGTCCCAGGACCCCTCCAGCGAGGCGCCCTGGTGGATCGCGCGGGCGCCGTCGCCGACGGCTACCAGCCGGGACACGTTGAGCCTGACGGCGAGCCGCCCGATCGCGTCGTGCTCGGCGATCGACGACTCCCCCAGCTCGCGCATCTCGCCGAGGACGGCCCACGTCCGGCCGCCGGCCGGACCCGCGGGCCGCAGCGTCGCCAGCGTCTTCAGCGCCGCCCGCATGGACTCGGGGTTGGCGTTGTAGGCGTCGTTGACGACGGTGACGCCGTCGGGCCGCTCGGTGACCTCCATGCGCCAGCGCGACCGCGGCAGCGCCGCCGAGAGCCTTGCGGCGACGTCGGCCAGCGGCACGCCCAGCGACAGCGCCGCACCGGCGACCGCCAGCGCGTTCGACACCTGGTGCTCGCCGACCAGCCGCAGCGTCACCCGGGCCTCGCCGTCGGCCGTCACCAGCCGGAACGAGGCGCGGCCGGCGCCGTCGAGGGCGACGTCCTCGGCGCGGACGTCGGCGTGGACGGACTCGCCGACCATGACGACCTGCGCCTGCGTCTGCTCGGCCATGCGGCGCACGACCTGGTCGTCGGCGTTCAGCACGGCGACGCCGTCCGGCGGCAGCGCCTCGACCAGCTCAGCCTTCGCCCGCGCGATGGTGTCGCGGTCGCCGAACTCGCCCAGGTGCGCGCTGCCGACGTTGAGCACGAGGCCCACGCGCGGCGGCGCGATGCCGCACAGGTTGGCGATGTGCCCGGCCCGGCGCGCGCCCATCTCGACGATCAGCGTGCGGGTCGACTCGTCGACCCGGAGCACCGTCAGCGGCACGCCGATCTCGCTGTTGTACGAGCCCGGCGGCGCGACCAGCGGCCCCAGCGGCTCGAGCACCTGCGCCAGCAGGTCCTTCGTCGTCGTCTTGCCGGACGAGCCGGTGACGCCGACGACGGTCACCTGCGGGAGGCGGTCGAGGACGGCGCGGGCCAGCCGGCCGAACGCGACCTCGGTGTCGTCGACGACGATCGCCGGCACGCCGACGGGCCGCGCGGCCAGCACCGCGACCGCGCCGGCGTCGACGGCGGCGGAGGCGAAGTCGTGCCCGTCCTGCGCCTCTCCCAGCCGTGCGACGAACAGCCCGCCGGGGCCGAGCTCACGTGAGTCGGTCACCACCGGTCCGGTGACCCGGACGGCGGGGTCGGCGACGGCGTCCAGCCTGCCGCCGGTGGCCGAGGCGACCTCGGCCAAGGTGAGCGGGATCAAACTGTCTTCCCCCGCCCGTCGCCCGGCGCCATCGGCCGAACCTCCTCACTCCACCGCACCAGCTCCTCGCGGAGCACGTCTCGATCGTCGAATGGATGCACGACGCCTGCGATCTCCTGCCCTTGTTCATGCCCTTTGCCGAGGACGACGACGGTGTCGTCGGGCCCGCGGGCGCTGCGCAGCGCCGCACGGACGGCCTCTCGGCGGCCCCCTACCTCGAGGATCTCCCCCGCCCGCTCCGCGTCGGGCACCGCGTGGGCGCCGGCGACGACGGCGGCCCGGATGGCGGCCGCGTCCTCGGAGCGGGGATTGTCGTCGGTGACGACGACGACGTCGGCGCCGCGCGCGGCGGCCGCCCCCATGAGCGGCCGCTTGTCGCGGTCGCGGTCTCCACCGGCCCCGACGACGGCGATCAGCCGGCCGCGCGGGTGCAGCGCCTGGAGCACGTTGTCGATGGCGTCGGGCGTGTGCGCGAAGTCGACGACGGCGACCGGTGCGGCCGCGTCGGCCCCGTCGGCTGCGCCGGCGTCGCTGCCGAGCACCCGCTCCATCCGCCCGGGCACACCGGGACAGGCCGCCACCCCGTCCGCCGCCGTGGCGCCGTCGACGCCGGCGACCACCAGCATCGTCACCGCCAGCGCCGCGTTGGCGACGTTGAACGCCCCCGGGATCGGGACGCGCAGCTCGAGCTTCTCGCCGTCGGGCCCGGCCAGGACCGCGCCGTCGCCGAGGTGCTCGACCCGCCATTCGGCGTCGCCGAGCGAGACCGTCACGACCGGAAGCGGTGTCGACGCGGCCAGCCGGCGGCCGTACTCGTCGCCGGTCACGACGACGGCGCGGCGGGCGTGCTCGGGCGTGAACAGCCGGGCCTTCGCGGCGAAGTAGTCGTCGAGGTCGGCGTGGAAGTCGAGGTGGTCCTGGGAGAGGTTGGTGAACCCGGCGACGTCGAACACCACGCCGTCGACCCGCCCGAACACCATGGCGTGGCTGGACACCTCCATGGCGCAGGCCGTGACGCCGCGCTCGCGCATGACGGCCAGCAGCGCGTGCACGTCGGTCGCCTCGGGGGTCGTGCGGACGCTCGCGACCCGTTCGTCGCCGACCCGGGTCTCGACTGTGCCGATCAGCCCGGTGGTGTGCCCGGCGGCGCGCAGCCCGGACTCCAGCAGGTACGTCGTCGTGGTCTTGCCGTTGGTGCCAGTGACGCCGAGCATCAGCAGGTCACGCGCCGGGTGCCCGTACACCGTCGCCGCGATGTCACCCAGCCGCGCCCGCGGGTCGGCCAGCCGCAGCACCGGGACGCCGACGTCGCCGGCCAGGCCCAGGCCCTCGTCGTCGGTCATGATCGCCGCCGCGCCAGCCTCGGCCGCGGCCGCCGCGAACCGCGCGCCGTGCGTCACCGCGCCGGGCAGCGCCATGTAGAGGTCACCGGGGCGGACCTGCCGCGAGTCGTGTGTGACGCCCGTCACCAGCACGTCGGCCGGCGCGGTGGCGTCGAGCGCCGTCAGCGGCAACGGCGTGACGTGGCGGGGTCGCAGTCCTGGGCGGTCGGGCACGACAGAGCAATCTACTCGGTCACTCGCCGAAGAGTGGCACCTGCGGCGCCTCCGTGCCGGTCGGCGCGACGCCGCCCTGCTCGAGGGCGAATCGCATGATGTCCGCGAAGGCCGGACCGGCCAGCGCGCTGCCCGAGTTGCCGTTCTGCGGGTCGAACAGCGACACGACGACGACGTACTGCGGGTCGTCGGCCGGCGCGAAGCCCATGAACGAGGAGTTGTAGTCGGCGTAGCAGCCGCACTCGGGGTCGACCCGCTGCGCGGTGCCGGTCTTGCCGGCGATGCGGTAGCCGTCGACCAGGGCCGGCTTGCCCGTGCCGCCCTCGCCCATGACGGCCTCCATCATCAGCGTGACCTCGGCGGCCGTCTCCTCGCTGATGACCCGCTCGGGCGCCGACGGCTCCACCGGCGTCTCGCGCCCGTCGGCGCCGATGGTCGCCGCGACCAGCCGCGGGTCGACCCGCACGCCGCCGCTGGCGATCGTCGCGTACGCCGACGCCATCTGAACCGCGCTGACCGAGATGCCCTGGCCGAACGCGACGTTGTCGCGGGTCAGGTCGGTGAAGTCGTCGCCGGAGGGCAGCCGGCCGCCGGTCTCGCCGGGCAGTCCGAGGTCGGGCGCCGTGCCGAACCCGAACCGCCGCAGGTAGTCGTTGTAGACGTCCTTGTCCAGCGTCTCGGCGGCGAGGACGGTGCCGACGTTGCTCGACTTCGCCACGATGCCGGCCAGCGTCATCTGGTCCTCGCCGTGGCTGTAGTAGTCGTGGATGGTCTCGCCGTCGCGCCGGATGCTGTCGGGCACCGAGAACTCGGTGGTGTGGTCGGCCAGACCCTGGTCGACGACGGCGGACATGGTGATCGGCTTGAACACCGAGCCCGGCTCGTAGGCGTCCTCGACGGCGGCGCTGCCGCGGTCGGCCGCGTCGGTCGTGCTCGGGTCGCCGGGGTCGAACGTGGGCGTGCTGGCCAGCGCGACGATCTCCTGCGTGTCGACGTCCATCACGACGGCGACGCCGTCGGCCGCGCCGGCGTTGGCGACCGCCTCGGCGAGCACCTGCTCGGTGTTCCACTGCACGTCGCTGTCGAGCGTCAGCCGCAGCCCGGTGCCCGCCTCGGGCTGGGTGACGTGGTTCGCCGAGCTGTTCGGGATGCGGATGCCGCCCGGGCTGAACTGGTACGTCGCCTCGCCGTCCGTCCCGGCCAGGGTCTGGTCCATCGACTGCTCCAGGCCGGTGAGGCCCAGGCCGTCGGCGCCGAGGAACCCGACGACGTTGCCGGCGACGGTGCCCGCCGGGTACTCGCGGGCGGCCGCGGTCTCGGCGGTGAACCCGGCCAGGCCGAGCCCCTGGATCTGCCGCCACGTCGCCCCCGGCACCCCCCGCGCGACGACGACGTACTGGTCGTCGCCGGTGAGATCGCGCTGCAGGTCGGCGGCGCCGGTGCCGAGGATGCCCTCCAGCTGCAGCGCGTACGCGGCCGGGTTGGCCACCTGCGTCTGGTCGACGACGACGTTGTATGCCTCGACGGTGCTGGCCAGCGGATCGCCGTCGCGGTCGAGGATGACGCCGCGGTCGGCCCGCACCGGCACCGTCTTCAGCCCGATGGTGTTCGCGACGGCGGCGTACGTGGACGCGTCGATGCCCTGCAGCTGGATCAGCCGGCCGCCGAACAGCGACAGGATCACGCAGACGCCGACCAGCGTGGCCCGCAGCCGCTTGCGCGGGTCGGCCAGCCGGACGGTGCGCGGCGGCTTCGGGGGCTTCGGCGCCTTGGGGCGCTTCGGCTGCTTGGCGGGCGTGCGCCGCTTGACGACGCTGGCGGCGGGCTTGGCCGGTCTGGGGGTGCGGGCCGGACGCGCGGCCCGGGCCGGTTTGGCGCCCTGGGCGGCGGGACGGCCGGTGCGGGACGGGCGCGGCGTGCTGCTCCAGGCGTCGTCGAGCGAGCTCGGGCGCGCGGCGGGCTTGCGGGCCGGCTTGGGGTCGGCCTTGGCGGCGGACTTGCGGGCTGGCTTGGCGGCGGACTTGCGCGGCGGCTTCGGCGCACCGGCACGGGTCGCCGACGTGCCGCTACGGGCTCCTCGGGTCCCCCGGCTGTCTTCTTGAGTACCCCGGCGGCGGCCGGACCCACCCCGTGAAGAATCAGGCACAGCACCCCGGCGCCCGCGGCCGGGCGGCATCAGCCAGCACCCCCGCCCGCAGCCGCATCAGCACCCGGGGCCACATCCAGGAAGGTCGGCGCGTCCTCGGCCGGCACCATGCCAAGACGATCCGCCTGCTCGGCCAAAGAATCTGGTGCGCTGCGGGCGGCGACGCGGTCGGCGAGGTCGGTCTGGCGGTCGCGCAGCTCGTCGGTGGTCGACTGCAGCTCACCCAGCTCGAACGCGCCCTGCTGCAGCGCGGTGTTGAGGACCAGCAGCCCGATCAGGCCGATGCCGAGCACCAGCAGGACCAGCACGACGAACGGAGCGCGCGGTGCGCGGGAGGCCCGGCCGGGCACGCTGCGCAGCGCAGGGCGGCGCGGCGCGGCGACGGGTGCGTAGGCGCGTTCCGCGGCGCTCATGCGGCCTCCCTGATGCGCTCGACCGCGCGCAGCCGGGCCGACTGCGCGCGCGGGTTGGCGGCGATCTCGTCGCTGGTCGGCGGCTCGGAGCGGGTCAACAGCCGCAGCTCGGGCCGGTGCTCCGGCAGCTCCACCGGCAGCCCACGAGGCGCCGTGCTCGTCGTGCGCGCCGCGAACAGCTGCTTGACGATGCGGTCCTCCAGCGAGTGGTACGAGAGCACGACGATGCGGCCCCCGACGGCGAGTGCGTCGATGGCGGCCGGCAGCGCCCGCTCGAGCGCCTCCAGCTCGCCGTTGACCTCGATGCGCAGCGCCTGGAACGTCCGCTTCGCCGGGTTGCCGCCAGTTCGCCGGGCCGGCGCGGGGATGGTGTCGCGGATCAGCTCGACCAGCCGGGCGCTGGTGTCGAACGGCGCCCGCTTCCGCTCGCGCACGACCGCCGCCGCGATGCGCGACGCGAACCGCTCCTCGCCGTAGCGGCGCAGGATGCGGGCGAGGTCGGCCGCGGCATAGGTGTTGAGCACCTCGGCCGCGGTGATGCCGGTGGACTGGTCCATCCGCATGTCCAGCGGTGCGTCCCGCGAGTACGCGAACCCGCGGCCGGCCTCGTCCAGCTGGAGGGACGAGACGCCCAGGTCGAACAGGACGCCATGTACGCGCCGGATGCCGAGGCCCGCCAAGACGTCGGCGATCCGGTCGTAGACCGCGTGGACGCCGGTGAACCGGTCGCCGAACAGCGCCAGCCGCTCGGTGGCCCGGGCCAGCGCCTCGCGGTCGCGGTCGAGGCCCACGAGGTGGGCCGTCGAGCTGCGGCGCAACAGGGCCTCGGCGTGCCCGCCGAGGCCCAGCGTGGCATCGACGACGGTACGGCCCTCGTCCTCCGAAAGGGCCGGAGCGAGGAGCTCGACGACTCGGTCGAGCAACACCGGGACGTGCGCCCCCTGCTCGGTCATCGACACCCCCGCGTCTCTCGTCGTTGCCTGTTGCGGCCGTGGTGCGGCTCGTACGACCAGGTCCCCGTCCGCTCGGACTTGCCAGCTCTGGCCTCTTGCCACCGGGGAAGGTGTGTCAAGGGGTTGAGCGGCCGGAGACCTCGTCGTGCGCTCCCGCGCGACGGCGGTCAGAAGATGCCCGGCAGCACCTCCTCGGAGATGTCGGCGAACATCGGCTCCTTCTCGGCCTGGTACGTCTCCCAGGCCTGCTCGGACCAGATCTCCACCCGCGTCATCGCACCGACGACGGTGCACTCACGCTCCAGCGCCGCGTACGTACGCAGCCCCGGCGGGATGGTGATGCGGCCCTGCTTGTCCGGGACCTCGTCGCTGGCCCCGGCGGCGAGCATCCGGGCGAAGTCGCGTGTGCCCTTGTGGGTGATCGGGGCGGCGCGCAACTGCTCGGTGAACCGGAGGAACTCGGCGCGCGGCCACACGTAGAGACAGCGCTCCTGCCCTCGTGTGATCACGACGCCCTCCGCCAGCTCGTCCCGGAACTTCGCCGGAAGGATGAGCCGTCCTTTGTCGTCCAGCCGGGGCGTGTGGGTACCGAGGAACACGGCCCACCTCCCCGCTGTCCGAGCTGACCGTCACCGGAATCTCCGTCGACCGCCACGCCGGACCACTCTTCCTCCACTGCCCGCCACTGTACTCCACTCTCCCCCACTTGCAACCACATCCTGCCCCCTCGCGCCCCACCGCGCCCCACGACGGGTTCCGCCGGGTGGTGGCGACGGCGAGCACAGCGAGGCCGCACGAGGACCACGTCCGCGCAGGTCAGGCCGTTGTCGCTGGTGCTCATCGGCTTGCGGTGGGGAGTACCGGGCGGCCCGTTGGAGCTCTGCCATCGGATACGACTGCAGAGCTCCAACGCGCGATGGAGTTCTGCAATCGGATGAGACGGCAGACCTCCAGCGTCCGCATCACCACTCCGACCAGGCACGACGCGGATCGGCGCGTCGCCGGCCGGCCGGGTGGAGGGAAGTGGGGAACGCGCGGCCGGACCGGGGTGTAGAGGGACGGGGACGTCGGCCGCCCGCGCCGCGACACACGCTCCGACCAGGCCGGGCGAACATCGAATGTCCGGTTCGGATGGATGCGCGTGCATAGGGAGTGGACATAGGCTCTGCGGGTAAGCGAAAGCCAGGGCCGATCGGAACCTCCAGCGCGGGTCGAACGTCGCACACTGCGAGACTTGATGCGGAGTTCCACGATCGGCCGAGGCACGTCACGCCGACGAGGTCGGGGATCGAAGGAGGAAACGTGCCTGAGCCGTTCAACCCGGGCCGGCGTCACCAGCAGGGGCCCGACGATCTCGTGCCCGAGCTGGCGCTGGGCGACCTCGCCGACACCGCGACCCGCATCCAGTCCGCCATCGGCTCAGTGATCGAGGGAAAGCCCGAGGTCATCAAGCTGGCGCTCACAGTGCTGCTGGCCGAGGGCCACATCCTCATCGAGGACGTCCCGGGCGTCGGCAAGACCATGCTGGCCAAGTCGGTCGCGCGCGCCATCGACTGCACGGTGCGCCGCATCCAGTTCACGCCCGACCTCATGCCCAGCGACGTCACCGGCGTCTCGGTGTTCAACCAGTCGACGCGTGAGTTCGAGTTCAAGCCGGGCGGCGTGTTCGCGAACATCGTCGTCGGCGACGAGATCAACCGCGCCTCGCCGAAGACGCAGTCCGCGCTGCTGGAGTGCATGGAAGAGCGGCAGGTCACCGTCGACGGCACGACGTACCAGCTCGAGGCGCCGTTCATGGTGGTCGCCACGCAGAACCCGATCGAGATGGAGGGCACCTACCCCCTCCCCGAGGCGCAGCGCGACCGCTTCATGATGCGGCTGTCCATGGGCTACCCGTCGCCGCGGCACGAGATCGAGATGATCGACACCCACGGGTCGACCAGCGCGCTCGACCCGCTCGAGCCGGTCACCGACGCCGCCCACGTGCACAAGCTGGTCCGGCTGGTGCGCGGCGTGTACGTCGCCGACCCGATCAAGGAGTACGCGGTCGCGCTCACCAGCGCCACCCGCACCTCGCCCGACCTCCGGCTGGGGGCCTCGCCGCGCGCGACGCTGCACCTCATCCGGGCCGCGAAGGCGTGGGCCGGGCTGGAGGGCCGCGAGTACGTGCTGCCCGACGACATCCAGGCGCTGGCCGCCCCCGTGCTCGGCCACCGGCTGCTGCCGACGGCCGAGGCGCAGATCGGCCGCCGCGACGCCTCGAGCATCGTCGCCGACCTCATCCAGCGCATCCCGCAGCCCGAACCGGCCCGGTAGCGGCCGATGAACGACGCGCTGTCCGGGCTCACCCGTCGCGGCTGGGCCTTCCTGGCGGTCGGCGGCGGCGCCATCGTGGCCGCCGTCCTGGCCGGGCAGCGTGACGTGCTCAGGGTCGGCCTGCTGCTGGCCATCGTCCCCGCCATCAGCCTGATCGTGGCGCTGCGCAGCCGGGTGCGGCTGGCGGCGTCGCGGTCCGTCGAGCCGCCCCGGGTCTCCGTCGGCGAGCGGGCGACGGTGCACCTGCGGCTGGCCAACTCCGCGCGCATCCCGACCGGCGTGCTGCTGGTCGAGGACAGCATCCCGTTCACGCTCGGCGCCCGGCCGCGGTTCGTCCTCGACCACGTGTGGTCGCGGTTCCGGCGCGACGTCACCTACGCCATCGACCCGGTCGTGCGCGGACGGTACAAGGTCGGGCCGCTGACGGTGCGGGTCACCGACCCGTTCGGCATGGTCGAGCTGCGGCGCGCGTTCAGCGACGTCGGCACGCTCATCGTCACGCCGACGGTGCACCCGCTGCCGGCGGTGCGGCTGGTCGGCGAGTGGAGCGGCAGCGGCGAGAGCCGGCCGCGCGCCATCGCCGCCGCCGGCGAAGAGGACGCCACCATCCGCGCCTACCGCATCGGCGACGACATGCGCCGCGTGCACTGGCGGGCCACCGCCCACCACGGCGAGCTGATGGTCCGGCGCGAGGAGCAGCCCTGGCAGAGCCGGGCCACGATCCTGCTCGACACCCGCACCACCGGGCACACCGGCGAGGGCATCGACTCCTCACTGGAGTGGAGCGTCACCGCGGCCGCGTCCGTCGGCGTCCACCTGGCCGAGCGCGGCTACGCCGTCCGGCTGGCCACCGACCACGGCGGCGCCGTCTCGACGAACTGGCACGACCCCGCCAGCGGCCCCGGCGACGCCAAGGTGTCGCTGCTCGACGCGCTCGCCGTCGTCCAGCCGCAGCGCGACGCGTCCGTCGGCCGCTGGCCCGACCTCCTCAGCGGCGCCGAAGCCGCCACCGGCCTGCTGGTCGGCGTGTTCGGCCGGCTCACCGAGCAAGAGGCCCGCGTCGTCGCCGAGCTGCGGCAGGGCTCCACCGCCGCGCTGGCCGTCGTCCTCGACGTCATGTCGTGGACGTCGCTGGGCGAGAACAACCGCGAGCACGTGCGGCTCACCGCTGGTGTCCAGGTGCTGCGCAGCGCCGGCTGGAACGTCATCGTGGCCAAGCGCGGCGAGCACCTGGCCACGTTGTGGGAGCGGCTCGGACTGCAGCGACCGGCCGTGCACGCGCCGGCCCCGACGTCGGCCGGCGCCTCGAGCGGACGAGAGGCGGGTTGATGTCGTCGCTGAGTGCACACGGCCGGTTGACAATCGTCGCGGCGGTGGCGGCCTGGCTGTCGGTGCTGCCGCTGTTCTCGATCACCCAGACCGACGACTGGATCGTGCCGGCTGCCATCGTGGTCGCGCTCGTCGCCGGCAGCGGGTACGTCCTGCGCAAGCTCGGCGTGCCCTCGTTGCTGGTCCCGGTCGCGCAGCTGGCGGTCGTGGTGCTGTGGCTCGGCGTGCTGGTCGCCAACGACGTCGCACTGCTCGGCTTCATCCCGACCACCGACTGGGCCACCCGGCTCGTCGACGTGTTCCAGGAGGGCACGGACGTCACGTCCACGTACGTCGCCCCGATCCCGGTGCCGCGCGGCATCCTCATGATGCTGGTCGGCGGCGCCGGCCTGGTGGCGCTGCTGGTCGACGCGCTCGCCGTCTGGCTGCGCAAGGTCCCGCTGGCCGGCGTGCCGCTGGCCGCCTGCTACACCGTCGCGGCGTCGGTCATGTCCACCGGGCTGGACTGGTGGTGGTTCCTGCCGCCGGCCACCGGCTTCCTGGCGCTGCTGGTCTCCGAGGGACGCACCCGCGTGGCGGCGTGGGGCCGGTCGGCCAGCCCGTCGGCGCGGCGCAGCGGCATCCCCGAGACCGACTCGCTGGCCCGCAACGGCCGCCGGGTCGGCGCGGTGGCCCTGGCGGTGGCGGTCGCGGTGCCGGGCATCGCGCCGGTGCTGACCGAGGGCGTGCTGGGTCCGGGCCAGGGCAGGGGCGGGGGTGGCGGGCAGACCATCCGCACCGACAACCCGATCATCGACCTCCAGCGCAACCTGCAGCGCCAGGAGAACGTCGAGGTGCTGCAGTACAGCTCCGCCACCGAGGCGCCCACCTACATCCGCATCGTCACGCTCGACGTGTTCGACGGTGAGGAGTGGAAGACGTCCGACCGGCCGGTGCCCGACTCCGTCGACTCCGGGATGCCGCACCCGCAGGGCCTCGCAGACGCCGATTGGCCCTACGTCGACTACGAGATCAGCGTCACCCCCGACTTCAGCTCCAGCTGGCTGCCGCTCCCCTACCCGGCGCAGAGCATCGACATCGAGGGCGACTGGCGCTACCACGCGCCGACGCTGGACGTCGTGGCCGACGGCGACGACGTCCGCGCCCGCACCTACGACGTCCGGAGCCTGGTCGTCGAGCCGACCGTCGATGCGCTGCGCAACGCCGGCCCGCCCAGCGACGACGTCGACGCGATGCTGGAGCTGCCCGACGAGCTCCCGTCGATGGTCACCGACCTCGCCGAGCAGGTCACCGAGGGCGCCGAGGACGACTTCAGCCGGGCCGCCGCGTTGCAGCAGTGGTTCCGCGTCGAGGGCGACTTCGAGTACGACATCGAGGCGACGTCCGGCCACACGACCAACGCGCTCGTCGAGTTCCTGAACGATCGGGTCGGCTACTGCGAGCAGTTCGCCGCCACGATGGCCATCATGGCCCGCTACCTGGGCATCCCGGCGCGGGTCGCGGTCGGGTTCACCCAGGGCAGGCCCGCCCCCGGTGGCGACGGGACGTACATCGTCCAGTCGCACGACTCCCACGCCTGGCCGGAGCTGTATTTCGAGGGGTCCGGCTGGGTGCGGTTCGAGCCCACCCCGGGCGAGATCACCGGCGTGGCCCCCGACTGGACCACCGTCCCGAGCCAGAACGCGCCGGTGCCCGACCCCAACGACCCGTCCGCGCCGGCTCCGTCGCCGTCCAGCACCGTCCCGTCCATCCCCCGCGACGACCAGCTCGGCGGCGGCGCGGCGTCCGGCAGCCAGGACCCGCCGTCGCAGTGGCCGCTGATCCTGCTGGGAGTGCTGGCGCTGGTGGCGTTCTTCGCGACCCCGTCGGTGGCCGCGCGCATCGGCCGCGAACTGCGCTGGCGCCGTGCGGGTGACGACGCCGGCGCGCTGGCCGAGGCCGCCTGGGCCGACCTGCGCGAGGCCGCTCGCGACGCCGGCCAGCCCTGGGACCCGGCCGCCACCCCGCGGGTCACCGGCCGCCGCCTCGCCACGTCCGCCTCGCTCGACGACGACGAACGCCAACTCCTGGACCACCTCGTCGGCGCCGTCGAACAGGCCCGTTACGCCCGCCGGGCCGAGCCCGTCGAGGCCCTGCGCGAGGACACCGACATGGTGCGGCGCTCGATCGGCCGCTCGGCCTCACTGGGGCAGCGGATCCAGGCGTTCCTGCTGCCGACCCGGCTCCGCGACAGCGCCGGTGAGGCCAACCGCCGCCTGGTCGACGGGTTCGACTGGATCGACACCACCGGCGAACGGCTGCGCACGTCCATCGGCTCGGTCAGCCTGCGACGCCAGGCCGCGGCTCCGGCTCCCCGCCCGCCCGCCGAGTGACGGCCGGGGGCCGGGGCGACCGTCCTCGGCCCCCGGCCACCGTCCTCGACATCGGGCCGGAACCATCGGGCGCGGGTGAGGGGCCACGGGTGGGCGGCCCGGTCGGGACCAGCGACGTCCAGGAAACGCGAAAGCGCCGCCTGGGTCTCGATGGACCAGGGCGACGCCGGCCGCGTGGAACCGTGGAGCTACTGCCCGTAGCCGCGCTCGCGCCGGTTGCGCCAGCGCTGCTCCATGCGCTCCATGAACGAGCCGCTGGGGCGCGGGCCCTTGGGACCCTTGGGCCGGCGCTGCCGGCGGGACGAGCCAGGGCTGATGTCGGGGACGTCGGTGGCGGCCGCTGCCGCACCGTCGGTCGGCGGGACGCGACGCCAGGACGTGACGGCGTAGAAGGCCGAGCCGAGCATGACGACGAAACCGGCGACGCCGAGCGCGATGACCTGTGTCACCGCGCCCGTCATGAGCATCACAACCCCGACGACGAAGATCAGGCCGGCGAAGACCGCACGTCGCCGGTACCGCCGTCGCAGATCCGCACCACGCATGGCGGTGGCGAACTTCGGATCCTCGGCGAGGAGCGCCTGCTCCATCTGCTCGAGCAGCCGCTGCTCATGATCGGAGAGTGGCACCGTTCCCCTCCAATGAACACGGATATCCATGGGCACCTGCTGTAAGGACCAGCATATGCGGCCGACGCCACCGAAGAAAGCCAGGCGTTCGACCGAAGCCGATGGATGTCGCAGTACCCGCCCGCGACCCCGTCACACGTCCACCCCCGCGGGCTTGCCGGCGAGCACGTGCAACGCCGCGGCGACCGCCCGGAATGCCGGATGCGCGACGACCGCGGCCTCCAGTTCGGCCAGCGCGGCCACCTCGGCGGGGTCGTCGACGACACTGCCGGCGACGAGGTCGGTGAGGACTCTCACACCGTGGACCTCGTCGACGCGCAGCCCGGCGGCCCCCAGCAGCGACCTGACGCCGTCCTCGTCGAACCGGCGCGGCAGCGGGTCGGAGCGGCCCCAGCGGCCGTCCGGGTCGTCGAGCAGCAAGCGCGCGTCGGCGAAGTGCCCGGCCAGCGCCTTGGCCAGCACGGCGGCGTAGCGCTGGGCGACGACGACGCTGGCGACGCCGCCGGGGCGCAGCGCCGCCGCGATGGCCGTCACCGCCCCCGACACGTCGTCGACCACCTCGAGCACGCCGTGACACACCACGACGTCCGCGCCGCCCGGGCCGGCCACCCCGGCCAGGTCGGCCGCGTCGCCCTGGACGCCGGTGACCTGGTCGCCCACGCCCGCCTCCGCGGCCCGGCGCGCCAGCGTGGCCAGCGCGTTCGGGCTCGGGTCGACGACGGTGACGCGGTGGCCGATGCGGGCCAGCGGCACCGCGAACACGCCGCTCCCGCCGCCGAGGTCGACGATCTCCAGCTCACGCCGGCCGGTGGACGTGCTCAGAGCGGCCAGCGCCTCGTACAGCTGCGTCCAGATGGCCTCGGTGCGCGGGTTGCGGCGCTGACGCTCGTTCATCGGGTCACGCGTCGCTCGACCGGGACCAGATGTTCAGGCCCATCTCGACGGCGTACTTGTCGATCTCGGCCAGCTCCTCGGCGGTGAAGTCGAGCCGGTCCAGCGCGCCCAGACTGTCCTCGAGCTGGGCCACCGTCCGAGCGCCGATCAGCACCGACGTCACCCGCTCGTCGCGCAGCGCCCACGACAGCGCCAGCTGCGCGAGCGTCTGGTCTCGCGAGTCGGCGATGCCGGCCAGCGCGTTCAGCCGCGTGACGACGTCGTCGGTGACCAGCGACGACGAGAACGACCCGCCGCGGGCCGCGCGGGAGTCGTCCGGCACCCCGCCGAGGTACTTGTTCGTCAGCAGCCCCTGCGCCAGCGGCGAGAACGCGATGATGCCCAGGCCCAGCTCGCCGCACGCGTCGACGAGGTCGGGCTCGATCCAGCGGTTGAACATCGAGTACGACGGCTGGTGGATGGCCAGCGGCGTGCCCAGCTCGCGCATGATCGCGACGGCATCGCGGGTGCGCTCCGGCGAGTACGACGAGATGCCCGCGTACTGCGCCCGTCCGGACCGGACCGCGGTGTCGAGGGCGCCCATCGTCTCCTCGAGCGGCGTGTCCGGGTCGAACCGGTGCGAGTAGAAGATGTCGACGTAATCGAGGCCCATGCGGTCGAGCGACGCGTCGAGGCTGGCCAGCAGGTACTTGCGCGATCCCCACTCGCCGTACGGGCCGGGCCACATGTCGTAGCCGGCCTTCGTCGAGATGATCAGCTCGTCGCGGTACGGGCGGAAGTCCTCGGCGAAGATGCGGCCGAAGTTCTTCTCCGCCGACCCGGGCGGCGGGCCGTAGTTGTTGGCCAGGTCGAAGTGGGTGACGCCGCGGTCGAAGGCCGTGCGCAGGATGGCCCGCTGCGTGGCCAGCGGCGACTCGTCACCGAAGTTCTGCCACAGGCCGAGCGAGACGGCGGGCAGCTTCAGGCCGGTGCGGCCGCTGCGGCGGTAGGGGGTATCGAGGTAGCGCGCCTCGTCGGCCCGGTACGGCGCGCCTACGTGGAGGTTCTTTTGCGGTCGGTCAGCCATGCTGCGAACCTATCGCTCGTGCCCTCGTCCCGTGGCAGCGACCGCCCCCGTCCCGAACGGTTCGCCGGACTCCATCACGTCGACTCCGGCACCGCGGAGCTGGTCCCGGACCGGTCCGACCCGGGCGGGTGGACGATCCTCGTCAACGGCGTGCCCAGCTCGTACGTCCACCTGGACGATCCGACCCGGCTGGACTTCGAGTACATGCAGTGGGCCGGCCACGTCCTGGACGTCGCCGCACCGCCGGGTGCGCCGCTGCCCACCGTCCACGTGGGCGGGGCCGGCTGCACGCTCGCGCGCTACGTCGCGGCGTCGCGGCCGGGCTCGCCGCAGACGGTGTTCGAGATCGACGCGCTGCTGATCCGGCTGATGCGGGCGGCGTTCGGGCTGCGGTCCGTGCGCGGGCTGCGGCTCAAGGCTCTGGACGGGCTGGAGGGGTTGCGGTCGCTGCCGGAGGCGTACTCCGCCGTCGTCATCCGCGACGCGTTCGACGGCGCCCAAGTGCCGCGGCACCTGGTGACGACCGGGTTCTACGCGGAGGCCGCGCGGGTGCTCGGCGCCGGCGGCGTGTACATCGGCAACATCGCCGACACCGCCCAGGTGCGCGAGTCCCGCGTCGAGGCGGCGACGGCGCTGGAGGCGTTCGCGCAGGTCGCGATGGTCGCCGAGCCGGGCCAGCTGCGTGGCCGCCGCTACGGCAACGTCGTCCTGCTGGCGTCGCAGCAGCCGCTGCCCGAGGACGCCCTGGTCCGCCGCCTCGCCAGCGGCGCCGTCCGCGCCCGCTACGTCGAGCCGGCCCGCGTCAAGGAACTCGTGGCCGGCGTGAAGCCCCGGACGTAACCGACAGCTTTGGAAGTCTTGACAACTTTATTTTTCGGTGGAAGTGTGGGGTCAGCCGGGCACCCCACGCATCGAAAGGACCGGGACCATGACCTCCATCGCCGCCAGCGTCTCCCCCGCCGTCGCCTCCACCTCGGCCGCCCGCCCGTCCCGGCGGCTGCTCACCGCGGGCGTCGTCGCCGGCCCGCTGTACGTGGCCACCGTCGTCGGCCAGTACCTACTCCGCGACGGCTACGACCCCACCCGGCACGCGGCGAGCGTGCTCGCCAACGGCGACTACGGCTGGGTGCAGATCACGAACTTCGTCGTCGCCGCCGCGCTGACCGTCGCCGCTGCCGTCGGGCTGGCGCGGACGGGGCTGGCCGGCACCTGGGCGCCGCGCCTGGTCGGCGTCTTCGGGGTATCCCTGCTGGCCGCGGGCGTCTTCGTCGCCGACCCGGTCGAGGGCTTCCCGCCCGGCACCCCCGCCTCCGCCGCCGACACGATGAGCTGGCACGCGCTCGCCCACCTGGGCGCCGGGACGGTCGGCTTCGTCTGCTTCGCGATCGCCTGCTTCGCCCTGGGCCGCCGACTGCGGCGGACCGGCCGCCGCGGCGCCGGCGCCTACTCCGTCGCCAGCGGGGCCCTGATCCTGGCCGGCTTCCTCGCGGTGTCGGGCAGCGCCGGGGCGAGCTGGGGCGTGCTCGCCTTCACGGCCGGCATCCTGGCCGGCTGGGCCTGGCTCGCCGTCACCTGCGCCCGTCTGGTGCGCTGAGCCGCATACGCACGACGGCGGCCGCGGGGATTCGTCCCCGCGGCCGCCGGCGTGTGTGCGTATGTCAGCTGCAGCCGCTGGTGGAGCCGCAGCCCTCGCAGACGTAGCAGCTGCCGGCCGGGCGCATCTTCGTGCCGCAGGTGAAGCAGAGCGGCGCGTCGGTGCTGGTGCCCTGGATGACCTCGAGCAGCTCGGCCGACGTGTGGGCCTCGACCGGAGCGGGCCGGGCGGAGGCGACCTCGGCGGCCGGGGCCGGCTTGGCCAGTGCGGCCTCGACCTTAGGCGTCACGGGCGCCGACTGACGGAACGTGTCGACGTCGACGTCGACATCCTCGACCGGGGCGTAATCCCCCGTGTCGAGCTGGCGGGCCCGCTCGGTCGCCGTGTAGATGCCGAGCGCGGCGCGCGACTCGAACGGCAGGTGGTCCAGGGCGAGGCGACGGAAGATGTAGTCGACCACGCTCTGCGCCATGCGCACGTCCGGGTCGTCGGTCATGCCCGACGGCTCGAAGCGCATGTTGGTGAACTTCTCGACGTACGTCTCCAGCGGGACGCCGTACTGCAGCGCGATGGAGATGGCGATCGAGAACGCGTCCATGATGCCGGCCAGCGTGGAGCCCTGCTTGCCGAGCTTCAGGAAGACCTCGCCGAGGCCGTCGTCGGGGTAGGAGCCCGCCGTCATGTAGCCCTCGGCGCCGCCGACCGTGAACGAGGTGGTGCGGCTCGGCCGCGTCTTCGGCAGCCGCTGGCGGGTCGGCCGGTACTCGACGACGACGTCCTTCTCGGCGTCCTTGTCGAACGCCTTGTCCGCACCCTTCGCCTTGGCGTCGGACAGCGGCTGGCCGACCTTGCAGTTGTCGCGGTAGACGGCGAGCGCCTTGAGGCCGAGCTTCCAGCCCTGCAGGTAGACGTCCTCGATCTCCTCGACGGTGGCCGACTCGGGCATGTTGACCGTCTTGGAGATGGCGCCGGACAGGAACGGCTGGACGGCGGCCATCATGCGCACGTGGCCCATCGGCTCGATGGCCCGCGGCTGGCCGGCGGCGCAGTCGAACACCTCGTAGTGCTCGGGCTTGAGGCCGGGCGCGTCGACGACGTTGCCGTGCTCGGCGATGTACTCGACGATCGCCTCGATGGTCTCGTCGGCGTAGCCGAGCTTCTTCAGCGCCTTCGGGACCGTCAGGTTGACGATCTGCATGGAGCCGCCGCCGACCAGCTTCTTGAACTTGACCAGCGAGAAGTCGGGCTCGATGCCGGTCGTGTCGCAGTCCATCATGAAGCCGATGGTGCCGGTGGGCGCGAGCAGCGACGCCTGGGCGTTGCGCCAGCCGTTCTTCTCGCCGATCTTGTTGCCCTCGGCCCACACCTTCGTGGCGAGGCTGCGGACGTCGGCGTCGAGCGAGGCGACCGTACGGAGGTCGTCGGTGGCGGCGGCGTGCTTGCGCATGACCCGGGCGTGCGCCTCGGCGTTGCGGGCGAAGCCGTCGTACGGGCCGACGACGCCGGCCAGCTCGGCGGAGCGCTTGTAGGCGGCGCCGGTCATCAGCGACGTGATCGCGGCGGCCAGCGCGCGGCCGCCCTCGGAGTCGTAGGCCAGGCCGGACGCCATGAGCAGCGCGCCGAGGTTGGCGTAGCCGATGCCGAGCTGACGGTAGGCGCGGGTGGTCGCGGTGATCGCCTCGGTCGGGAAGTCGGCGAACGTGATCGAGATGTCCATCGCGGTGATGATCAGCTCGACGGCCTTGGCGAACGTCGCGCCGTCGAAGCTCCCGTCGGGCCGCAGGAACTTCATCAGGTTGAGGCTGGCGAGGTTGCAGCTGGAGTTGTCGAGGCTCATGTACTCGGAGCACGGGTTCGACGCGGTGATGCGGCCGGTCTCGGGGTTGGTGTGCCAGTCGTTGATGGTGCCGTCGTACTGGATGCCGGGGTCGGCACACTCCCACGCCGCCGTAGCCATGTCGCGGAACAGCTTGCGGGCGTCGATGGTCTCGATGACCTCGCCGGTCATGCGGGCGCGCAGGCCGAACTCGCTGCCGTCCTCGACCGCGCGCATGAACTCGTCGTTGACGCGGACGGAGTTGTTGGCGTTCTGGTACTGGACCGAGACGATGTCGGCGCCGCCGAGGTCCATGTCGAAGCCGGCGTCGCGCAGGGCGCGGATCTTGTTCTCCTCGCGGGCCTTCGTCTGGATGAACTCCTCGACGTCGGGGTGGTCGACGTCGAGCACGACCATCTTGGCCGCGCGCCGGGTGGCGCCGCCGGACTTGATCGTCCCCGCCGACGCGTCGGCACCGCGCATGAAGCTGACCGGGCCGGACGCCGTCCCGCCGGAGGACAGCAGCTCCTTGCTGGAACGGATGCGCGAGAGGTTGAGGCCGGCGCCGGAGCCGCCCTTGAAGATCATGCCCTCTTCGCGGTACCAGTTGAGGATCGAGTCCATGGAGTCGTCGACCGAGAGGATGAAGCACGCCGACACCTGCTGCGGCGACTTCGTGCCGACGTTGAACCACACCGGCGAGTTGAAGCTGAACACCTGGTGCAGCAGCATCCAGGTGAGCTCGTGCTCGAACACCTCGGCGTCGCCGGGCGAGGCGAAGTAGCCCTCGTCCTCACCGGACGTCCGGTACTTGTTCACCACCCGGTCGATGAGCTGGCGCAGGCTCCACTCGCGCACGTCGGTGCCGACGGCGCCGCGGAAGTACTTCGTGGTGACGATCGTCGACGCGTTCAGCGACCAGAAGTCGGGGAACTCGACGCCCTTCTGCTCGAAGACGGTCTCGCCGGTCTTCCAGTTCTGCTGGACGACGTCGCGGCGCTCCCACGTCACCTCGTCGTACGGGTGGACGCCGGCGGTCGTGTAGATGCGCTGGACGCTCAGCCCGCGCTTCTTCGACCGTCCGCCCGGCTTACTCCCCGCGCTGTTGCGGCTCGGCCCGCTCACCGTCTCCGTCATGGACCTTCCTCACTTCCCCCGGCTTGCCCGTGTGTCCGGGCCTGTTCATTCGGTTGTCGTACTGGACTGCTGGCTCACGGTTCCGCGACGGTCAGGGTGGAGTCCTGCTGGCGGCCTTCGCCGCCGTCCCCGTCGGACTCGCCCGACCGGTCCGTCTCGCCGGTCTCGCCCGCCTCGTCGCGGTGATGCTGGGACCGCTCGCGGTCGGCCCGCAGCGTCGCGATCTCGTTCTCGAAGTCGGCCAGAGTGTCGAAGTCGCGGTACACGCTGGCGAAGCGCAGGTACGCGACCTCGTCCAGCTCGCGCAGCGGGCTCAGGATGGCCAGGCCCACCTCGCGGCTGGGGATCTCCGCGCTCCCCGACGCGCGGAACTGCTCCTCGACCCGCTGGGCCAGCCGGGCGAGCGCGTCCTCACTGACGCCTCTGCCCTGGCACGCGCGGCGCACCCCGGCGATGACCTTCTCGCGGCTGAACGGCTCGGTGACCCCGGACCGCTTCACCACCGCGAGCGTCAACTGCTCGACGGTCGTGAACCGGCGTTCGCAGGCGAGGCACTGCCGCCGGCGGCGGATGACGGTGCCCTCGTCAGCGGTACGGCTGTCGACCACCCGGCTGTCGGCATGACGGCAGAACGGACAGTGCATGGGGCACCTCCTCGACGCTGGACCTGTGGACGAGATGGGGACAACTTGTGCACTCTCGACCACTACCTGTGGACAGCTTACACCTGTGTAACTACTAGATATAGGGGTACGGTACGTCGGCCGGAGGGGCGTCTGCAACCGAATCGCCTCAGTCGCGGGAGGGTGTTTCAAAGCCGCAGGTCATGGATGAGTCGATCAAGTGCGTCGGCGCGTCGCGGGGTTCCGCTGTGAGCTGAACCTGTTGGTCGGCTGGGTGGTGGTGGTTGGCGGTTGTCGCAGGCCAGTGCTTGTTTTGGGGGCCGCCCTGCTGGTTCGAGTCGAGGAGTGCGCTGGTGGGGTGTGGGTTGTGGATGACGGCGCGTGGGCGGGCTGTGGAAGAACGGAGCGACCACAAGATGTGGGGTGGCTCGTTGCTGCCCCGCCCATGATCATGTTCCCTGGCGGCGCCTCAGCGACCGCTAGGGAACATGATCATGGGCGGGTGCGGCCAGCAGAGCTCAACCAGAGCGGAGTCGGTCGCCGGCGACCAGCGGCCCGAGGCGGCCAGCGGACACCGACGCACAGCGGAGCCGGTCGCCCAAAAGGGTGGCAACCGTGAGAGGCCGGCGGAGAGCAAACAGTCAGCGGGCCTGAAAGCCCGGTCCACTTTCGGAAGGCCCCCTGATGGCTGTTCGAACGAGGGCGCGGCGGCGCGGGTCAAGCGGTCAACGATGGCGCGAAGCGCCCAACAGTCCGCTTGAGGCGCGCCGCCGCGCCCTCGACCATCGAACAGCAGGGGCCGAAGACCAACGGTTCAAACCCGGCCGACGGTCGACGACACGCCGGCGGACGTGGGGGCATGGAGGCGATGCCCGTCCACGACCGCCCGGCGTGTCACGACCGGGGACCGGGTCAGTGCGCGGACGGGACCTGGATGAGGTCGCCGGGGCGGATGTCGGCGGCGGAGGAGATGCCGTTCAGCTCCATGATGGCGGCGACGGTCTCGCGCGGGTCGGCCGTGGGCGAGACGTCGGTGGCGAGCTCCCAGAGGGTGTCGCCGCCGCGGACCTCGACCGTCGTGACGACGGGGGCGCCGCCCGGGGACTCGGCGCCGCCCCAGGGGCGGACGAACGCCAGGACGCCGGCGACGAGCAGGAGCAGCCAGACCAGCCCGACCACGACACGCCCACGCCGGGTGAGCCGCGAACCGTGCAGCGAGGGCTCGGCCGACGTCGCGCACGGGACGGGCGTCGGGCGCCCGGCGGGACGCCGGCGCGCGACGTGGCGGAGCGGCGGAGCGTCGGGGCGCTCGGGCTCGATCACCACGCGAGCACGGGTCTCGAAAGGCGGGATGTAGGTCGTCGTCGCCATGGTCAGCCTCCGGTCTTGTCGCACAACCGTTCGATAGAACGACTGTACGAATAGTTGTACACGCTGCCACTGACAGAGTCGAGACACGTTCGAACAGATGTTTGATCGTGTCTTGCATTCCAGCTACTGTGGCCACATCAATCGACCCTGCGACGCGTTTTCGAACGCCGTCGCAACGAACGACATAGCCGGAGGTGGCGTGGTGGCCAACAACGACGACGAGGAGCGCGGTGAGGCAGCCGTCGCGTCGGTGCACAGCTTCCCGGAGACCCACCAGCATCCCGCCGACCTGACGGTGCGGCAGCGCAAGGTGCTCGAGGTCATCCGCGAGTCCGTGGGCCGTCGCGGCTACCCGCCCAGCATGCGCGAGATCGGCCAGGCCGCCGGCCTGTCCAGCCCGTCCAGCGTCGCCCACCAGCTGGGCGTGCTCGAGACGAAGGGCTACATCCGCCGCGACCCGCACCGCCCGCGCGCGCTCGAGGTGCTCCCGCCGGGGACGGCGCCGGGCGACTTCACCCGGCAGATGATGGAGCACGAAGAGAGCACCCTGCCGACGCCGTCGTACGTGCCGATGGTGGGACGCATCGCGGCGGGCGGTCCCGTGCTCGCCGAGCAGGCAGTGGAAGACGTCTTCCCGTTGCCGCGCGAGCTGGTCGGCGAGGGCACCTTGTTCATGCTCCGCGTCGTCGGCGACTCGATGGTCGACGCGGCCATCTGCGACGGCGACTGGGTGGTCGTCCGCCAGCAGCCGGTGGCCGAGAACGGCGAGATCGTCGCGGCGATGATCGACGGCGACGCGACGGTGAAGACTTTCAAGAAGCGCGACGGCCATATCTGGCTGCTGCCGCACAACGCCGAGTACGAGCCGATCGACGGCGACGACGCCACGATCCTCGGCCGCGTGGTCGCGGTCATGCGCCGCATCTGAGGGGAACGAGCCGGCACCGGCCGGGGCGTCCAGGCCACCAAGCGCCCCGGCCGGTGCTGAACTCGGCCACCGGCCCACCAGCCCACTGGCCCAGCGGCCAGCAGCTCAGGACAACGGCACCGCCAGCCGCTGCAGCGCGCCCGAGACGACCGTCTTGTCGGCCGTGAACCACATCGGCGGCAGCGACGCCCGCAGGTAGCTGCCATAGCGCGCGGTGACCAGCCGCGGGTCGAGCACGGCCACCACCCCGCGATCGGTCGACCGGCGGATCAGCCGCCCGGCGCCCTGCGCCAGCAGCAGCGCCGCGTGCGTCGCCGCCACCGACATGAAGCCGTTGCCGCCCGCCTTCTCGACCGCCCGCTGCCGCGCCGACGACAGCGGCTCGTCGGGGCGCGGGAACGGGATGCGGTCGATGACGACCAGCTGGCACGCCCCGCCCGGCACGTCGACGCCCTGCCACAACGAGAGCGTGCCGAACAGGCAGGTCTTCTCGTCGGCCGCGAACGTGCGCAGCAAAGTCGCCACGACGTCGTCGCCCTGGCAGAGGACGGGGAGGTCGGGCAGCCGTTTGCGCACCGCCTCGGCCGCCTCCTGCGCGGCCCGCCGCGACGAGAACAGCCCGAGCGTCCGCCCGCCGGCCGCCGCCATCAGCTCGACCAGGACGTCGACCGCCTCGGGCCGCAGGCCGTCGCGGCCCGGGCTCGGCAGGTCGCGCGCGACGTAGAGGATGGCCTGCTTGCCGTAGTCGAACGGCGACCCGACGTCGAGCGAATGCCACCCCGGCGCGCCCTCGCCCATCAGCCCGAACGCCCCGGCAGCCGCGTCGAACGAGCCGCCCAGCTCCAGCGTCGCCGACGTCGCGATGACGGTGTTCTGGCCGAACAGCCGCTCGCGCAGCAGCCCGGCCACCGACAGCGGCGCGACCCGCAACGACCGGCCGGTGCGCTCGCGCTCCTCGACCCACAGCACGTCGTGCTCGCCGTTCGCGACCATCCGCTCGGCCGTGCCGTACACGTCGTCGATCATCGTCTTGGCGGCGCGCCGCGACGCCTCGACGTCGGCGGCTCGCTCTTCGCGGGAAGACCCGGCGAACCCCGACTGCACCGCACGGGCGGCGTCGCGCACGCCGGCCAGCGCCGCCAGCAGCCCCTCGGGGACGGTGTCGAGCCGCCCCACCGGCGCGTCGAGCAGCGCGGCCCGCAGGTGCTCCCCCGCGGCGCGCAGCTCCTCGGCGTCGCCGTCGTCGACGTGCGCGCGCGAACGCATCGCCGCGCGGTCGATGACGCCCGGCCACAGGTCGGCCGTGGCGATGCTGGTGACCCGCGCGGCCAGCTCGTGTGCCTCGTCGACCACCACGACGTCGTGATCGGGCAGCACCGGCAGCCCCTCGAGCGCGTCGATGGCCAGCAGCGCGTGGTTGGTGACGACGACGTCGGCGCCGTCGGACCGGGCCCGGGCGACCTCGGCGAAGCACTCCTGGCCGTACGGGCAGCGCGTGGCGCCCAGGCACTCGCGCGACGACACCGAGATCTGCGACCACGCGCGGTCGCTGACGCCGGGTTCGAGCCGGTCGCGGTCGCCGGTGCCGCCGGTGCCGGCCTGCTCCTCGGCCCACTCACGGGCACGCAGCACCTCGACACCCAGCGGCCCGGCGGACAGCTGCTCGACGGGGACCAGCTCGCCCTGATCGTCGGGGGCGCCGTCGCGGACGCGGTGCAGGCACGCGTAGTTGGCCCGGCCCTTGAGCGTCGCCCACTTCGGCGGCCGGCCGAGCAGCGGCTCGGCCGCCTTCGCCAGCGCCGGGAGGTCGCGGTCGACCAGTTGCGCCTGCAGCGCGAGCGTCGCCGTCGCGACGATGACCGGCCCGTCGGACGCGTCGGCATGCAGCAGCGACGGCACCAAGTAGGCCAGCGACTTGCCGGTTCCGGTGCCGGCCTGGACGAGCAGGTGCCGGCCCTCGGCCACCGACTCGCCCACCGCCTCGGCCATCTCGACCTGACCAGGGCGTTCGGTGCCGCCGACGGCCCCGACGGCCGCCGTCAGCAACTTCTCGACCGTCACATCGCCCTGGCTCACTATGTCCCCTCTACGTGTCGGGCCAGGCACCTCAACTCACTGGCTCCGATCCTCTTGCGCCCCGGACCGACGACTCGTGGGAGCCTCCGGCCCCCAGTCGCCGCCGGTATGCCCGGCCCGCCACCGGGCCGACACTACCCGACCGCCGAGCCCGGAAAGCGGTTGTCCACAGCCGCGTCTCGACCCCATGGAGGGATGTGCGAAACCGATGGCGACGGGGGGCCAGAGGCCTCCCTGAGTCATCGGTCCAGGGCGCAGGCCGACAGGAGAGAGTTCGCGATCTTCGCACAACCCGACATCTGAACGATTGATAGTCCGGGGGCCGTGATGGAATGCCGGAATGACGTATGACGCGGTGCCGCTGATCCCCCGGGACATCCTGTTCGGCAACCCCGAACGGATCCTGCCCACGCTGTCGCCCGACGGCTCCCGGCTGGGCTTCGTCGCCCCGGACGAGGGCGTGCTGAACGTCTGGGTCGGCCAGGCCGACGATCCCGCCGCCGCGCGCCCCGTCACCCACGACCGCCACCGCGGCGTGCGCACGTTCATGTTCTGCCACGACGACCGCACGCTGGCGTACCTGCAGGACACCGACGGCGACGAGGACTGGCGGCTCTACGCGCTCGACCTCGAGTCGGGCGAGGCCACGCTGGTCACGCCGCAGAGCAAGGTCACCGCGTACATCCTCGAGCACAACCGCTGGCACCCCACGTCCATGCTGGTCGGGCTGAACGCCGACAACCCCGAGCTGCACGACGTCTACCGGCTCGACCTCGAGACCCGCGAGCTGACCAAGGTCGCCGAGAACCCCGGCTACGCCGGCTGGCTGGTCGACTCCGAGCAGCGCATCCGCGGCGGCATGGCCATGACGGAGGACGGCGGCGGGGTCGTCTACCGGCGCGGTGACGACGGCACCGACGAGCCGTGGTTCGAGATCGGCCCCGACGACATCCTCACCACCGGCGTCGCCGGGCTCAACCGCGCGGGTACGGTCGCCTACCTGATCTCCAGCGTGGGCGTCAACGCCGGCCGGCTGCTCAGCATCGACCTCGCGAGCGGCGACGAGACCGTGCTGGCCGAGGACCCCGAGTACGACGCCGCCGGCATCGCCCAGCATCCCGAGACGCTGGAGCCGCAGGCCGTCACGTTCATCAAGGAGCGCAAGACCTGGACCTACCTCGATCCCGAGTTCGGCGCCGAGGTCGACCGGCTGCGCGAGCGGCTGAACGGCGAGGTCGGCATCTCGCGTGCGGTCCGCGACGACCGCACCTGGCTGGTGCACGACGTGCTGTCCGACGGCCCGGTCCGCTACTACCGGTACGACCGCGACTCCGGCGAGCTGACCTTCCTGTTCTCGCACCGGCCCGAGCTCGACGAGTACGACCTCGCCGAGATGGAGCCGTTCTCGTACACCGCGCGCGACGGCCTGACGGTGCACGGCTACCTGACGTTCCCGCGCGGCGTCGACCGCGCGAACCTGCCCGCGGTGCTCAACGTGCACGGCGGCCCCTGGGCCCGCGACACCTGGGGCTACCATCCCGAGGCGCAGTGGCTGGCCAACCGCGGCTACGTCAGCGTCCAGGTGAACTTCCGCGGCTCCACCGGCTACGGCAAGGCCTTCGGCAACGCCGGCAACAAGCAGTGGGGCGCGGCCATGCACACCGACCTGCTCGACGCCGTCGACCACCTGGTCGGGCAGGGCCTCATCGACCGCGACCGGGTCGGCATCTACGGAGGCTCGTACGGCGGGTACGCCGCGCTGGCCGGCGCCGCGTTCACGCCCGAGGTGTTCCGCTGCGCCGTCGACATGGTCGGGCCGTCGAACCTGCTCACGCTGCTCGCGTCGGTGCCGGAGTACTGGAAGCCGCAGATCGCGATCATGCACACCCGCGTCGGCAACCCCGAGACCGAGCGCGACCTGCTGTGGGACCGCTCGCCGCTGTCGAAGGTCGACCAAATCACCATCCCGGTGCTGGTCGCGCAGGGCAAGAACGACCCCCGGGTGAAGGTCGCCGAGGCCGAGCAGATCGTGGCCGCGCTGGAGAAGAAGGGCCTCGACCACGAGTACCTGCTGTTCGAGGACGAGGGCCACGGCCTCGCCCGGCCGGAGAACCGCGAGCGCTTCTACGCCGCCGCCGAGCGGTTCCTTGCCACCCAGCTGGGCGGACGGGTGCAAGAGGACTGAAATCCGTCGCTGTGCGACATTCGGGCGAGATCTGGACAGAAAGTCATCTAATGACTAGAACTCTTCCATGGCATTTCGTCCGGGTTACCGCCTTGTCATGTCCACCACCCTCGCCCTCACACTGGGCGGCGTCGCCACCGCGTCGGCCGTCCAGTCGCCCGCCGCACCCCCGGCGGCCGACACGTCCACCTCGTCCGCCGCAGGCCAGTGCGCCGAGGTGCCCGCGATCGCCGGCGCCGCACCCGACGCCGCGCTGAACGGCCTGTTCACCACCTACGGCAACGACAACACCGCGCTCGACGACTGGACCGGCGCCGACGGCACCTACTCGATCCCGCTGCAGGACGGCCGGGTCTTCTGGGTCTTCTCCGACACGTTCCTCGGCAAGGTCGACGCCGACGGCGGCCGCTCGCCGGTCACCGACGAGGGCGGCACGACGCCGTTCATCAACAACTCCTTCGTCATCCAGGACGGCGGCGAGCTCGAGACCATCTACAGCGGCGACGCCGCCGACCCCGAGCCGCTGCTGCCGCCCGCCGACGACACGCACTGGTTCTGGGCCGGCGACGCGCACGCGAGCGGCACGGTCATCGAGGGCACGTACCAGGAGTACGAGCGGTTCGGCCCCGGCGACTGGGACTGGCGCTGGCACCGCAACGTCCTGGCCAGGTTCTCGCCGGCCGATCCGGACGAGCCGCTGAGCGTGCACCCGCTCCCGTCGAGCGCCGGCATCTCGTGGGCATCGGCGATCCGGCGGGTCGGCGCCTACACGTACGTCTACGGCGTCGAGGACCTCGGCAGCGAGAAGTACATGCACGTCGCCCGGGTGCTCGGCAACAGCCTGCTCGGCAGCTGGCAGTACCGCACGGCCACCGGCTGGTCGGCGAACGAGATCGACTCCGTGCGGGTGCTGCAGGGCGTGGGCAACGAGTACAGCGTGTCGCGGCACGGCGACCGTTACCTACTGGTCACCCACGACACCACCGTGCCGCTCAGCGCCGAGATCGTCGCCTACGCCTCGTGCTCCCCGTACGGGCCGTTCACCGACAAGACGGTGCTGTACACCACCCCGGAGACCGGCGCGACGGGGAGCTACGGCAACCCGGACGTCTTCACGTACAACGCGCACGCCCACCCGCACATCGGCCGCGACGGTGGGCTGGTCGTCTCGTACAACGTCAACACGTTCGACAACACCGACCACTACGAGGACGTCAGCATCTACCGCCCGCGGTTCATCACCGTGAGCTTCGACGACTGACGTCTCAGCGAGGACCGGCGGTCAGCGCCGCGCGACGGAGTACGGCTCCAGCGCTGCGGCCAGCGCCTCAGGCACCCGGGCACGGACCCGGGTGCCGCCGGCCTCGTGGTCGACCGACAGCACCTCGCCGACGCTGTGCATGCGCGCCACCAGCTCGCCGTGGTCGTACGGCACCAGCGCGTCGACCTCGACCGGCGGCTGCGGCAGCTCGCTCTCGATCAGCGCGCGCAGCTTGTCGACCCCGGCGCCGGTGCGGGCCGAGACGGAGATGGCGTGCGGCTCGTTGCGCAGCAGCCGCGCGACGACCATGGGGTCGGCGGCGTCGGACTTGTTGATGGCGACGACCTCGCGTACGCCGCCGGCGCCGATGTCGGCGAGCACCGCGCGCACCGCGGTCAGCTGGCCCTCGGGGTCGGGGTGCGAGCCGTCGACGACGTGGACCAGCAGGTCGGCGTCGGCCGCCTCCTCGAGCGTCGAGCGGAACGACTCGACCAGCTCGTGCGGCAGGTGCCGGACGAACCCGACGGTGTCGGCCAGCGTGTAGCCGCGGCCCTCCTGCGTCTGCGACCGGCGCACCGTGGGGTCGAGGGTCGCGAACAGCGCGTCCTCGACCAGCACGCCCGCGCCGGTGAGGCGGTTGAGCAGCGACGACTTGCCGGCGTTGGTGTAGCCGACGATGGAGACCGCGGGCACCGCGTGCCGTCGGCGGTCGGCCCGCTTGGTGTCGCGGGCGACGCGCATGCCGGCCAGCTCGCGGCGCAGCTTGGCCACCCGGGTGCGGATGCGCCGGCGGTCGGTCTCGAGCTTCGTCTCACCGGGACCACGGGTGCCGACGCCGCCGCCCGCGCCGCCGGCCCGGCCGCCGGCCTGCCGGGACAGGCTCGCGCCCCAGCCGCGCAGCCGCTGGGAGAGGTACTCCAGCTGGGCCAGCTCGACCTGCGCCTTGCCCTCGCGGCTCTTCGCGTGCTGGGCGAAGATGTCGAGGATCAGCATGGTGCGGTCGACGACCTTGACGCCGACCTTGTCCTCGAGGTTGCGCAGCTGCGATGCCGACAGCTCGCCGTCGACGATGACGGTGTCGGCGCCCTGGGCCTGCACGACCTCGCGCAGCTCCTCGACCTTGCCGGAGCCGACGAACGTGGCAGGGTCGGGCTTCAGCCGGCGCTGGGCGAGCCCTTCGAGCACCTGCGAGCCGGCCGTCTCGGCCAGCGCCGCGAGCTCGGCGAGGGAGTTCTCGGCGTCGGTGAACGACCCGCCGGGCCAGACGCCGACGAGCACGACCCGCTCGAGGCGCAGCCGCCGGTACTCGACCTCGGTGACGTCCTCGAGCTCGGTCGACAGGCCCGCGACCCGCCGCAGCGCACGCCGTGCGTCCAGGTCGAAGTCCCCGGTGGTGTCGCCGTCGAGGTCGTCGAACTCGTCGAGTTCCTCGACCGCCGCCGCCTCGGCGGACTCGTCATAGGGGTTGTATGCCTGGCCTGGACTTTTGCTCAATGCTCCTGCTTTCGCCGAAAGACGTCCTCAGGAGCGACCATAGCTCGACCCGGTGGACGCCGCCCACCGTAATTTCGCCGCAGCGCGCAGGGTGGCGGCCCGTCGTTCGGCCTTGCCCGTGGACTTCTCCTGAGCGCGCCGGGCCACTTCCAGCAGCACGGCCTCGCGCCGCCGCTTCTCCGTTGCACCCATGGCACCCCATCCCGTCAGGCGCGCGGCCGGCCCCGTTGCCGCCCCACGTTCACCACGTTAGGCCCGCTCCCCGGCTGTCGCATCGACCGCGAGTCTGACGTCGTGCTCCTTCTACTGAAGGAGACGTTCTCGGGGTTTCCCAGGATGCTGTGATCTGAGTCACAGCACCTGGTTTCCTCTCCCTTGTGGGACTCGCCGCCGCCTGGGACCTCGCCGGTCGGCTCCGGGGACCTCAGAGGCTGACGGTCCCGCGCAGGCCCAGCACGGCCGGCCCGGTCAGCAGCAGCTCGCCGTCCGGCCGCTCCGTCACGACCAGCCGGCCGCCGGGCACGTCGACCAGGTAGCGGGCGCCGGCGCCCACACCGTCGCGCCGCATCGCCGCCCAGGCGGCCGCGCAGACGCCGGTGCCGCAGGAGCGGGTCTCGCCGACGCCGCGCTCCCACACGCGCAGTGCGATGTGCTTGTGCCCGCGGTCGACGACGAACTCGACGTTCGCGGAGTCGGGGAAGACGGACGCGGGCCGCAGGTCGGGCGCGGACGTCAGCGTGCCGGGCGCGTCGAGGTCGTCGACGAAGACGACGGCGTGCGGGTTCGGCACCCGGACCGGCGTGGCCTCCCAGGTGTGCCCGCCGGCGGCGACGAAGGCCAGCTGGCGGGTGGCGGCCGGCTTGGCCCGGCCCATCTCGACGGTGATCTGGCCGTCCGCCTCGGCGTGCACCGTACGGACGCCGCCGCGCGTCGCCACGGCCAGCACCGGCCCCTCGACCAGGCCGTTCTCCCACAGGTAGCGGGCCATGACGCGGACGCCGTTGCCGCACATCTCCGCGACGGAGCCGTCGGCGTTGCGGTAGTCCATGAACCACTCGGCGTCGTCGGCCAGCTCGCGGACCTCGTCGGCGGTCTCCGTCCGGGTGACGCGGATGACGCCGTCGGCGCCGATGCCGGCGTAGCGGTCGGTCAGGCGCCGCACCGTCGCCTCGTCGAGACGGCCGGCCAGGGCGCCGTCGGGGTCGGGGATCACCACGAAGTCGTTCTGGGTGCCGTGGCCCTTGACGAAGGAGATGCCGCTGGGGATGCCGCTCACGACCGACGATGGTAGGTCAGAGCGCGCTCCAACCGGTCATCGGCGTCGAACGGCACCCAGCCGATGCGGTCGTCCTTGCCGAACCAGGCGTGCTGACGCCGCGCGAACCGGCGCGTGAGCTGCACCGTTTCGTCGCGGGCGGCGTTCTCGGTGAGGTCGCCGGCGAGGTGGGCCAGCACCTGCGCGTAGCCCAGCGCCCGGCTCGCCGTCGGCCCGTCGCGGAGCCCTCGCGCCTCCAGTGCGCGGACCTCGTCGACCAGGCCCTGCTCCCACATGCGGTCGACGCGCCGCTCGATGCGGTCGTCGAGGACGTCGCGCGGGACGTCCAGCCCGATCTGCACGACGTCGTCGTAGTGGTACTCGCGCGGCGGCAGGGTCGCGGTGAACGGGCGGCCGGTCAGCTCGATGACCTCGAGGGCACGCACGACGCGGCGGCCGTTGGTGGGCAGGATCGCGGCCGCGGCGGCCGGGTCCTGGCCGGCCAGCCGCCGGTGCAGGGTGGCGGCGCCGACCTCGGCCAGCTCGTCCTCCAGCCGGGCCCGGATGCCGGCGTCGGTGCCGGGGAACTCGAACTTGTCGAGGACGGCGCGGACGTAGAGCGCGCTGCCGCCGACCAGGATCGGCGTGACGCCCCGCCCGCGGCAGTCGTCGATGGCGTCGCGCGCGAGCCGCTGGAACTCCGCGACCGTGGCCGGGCGGGTGACGTCGTACAGGTCGAGCAGGTGGTGCGGGACGTGCTTGCGCTCCGCTGGGCTCAGCTTCGCCGTGCCGATGTCCATGCCGCGGTAGAGCTGCATCGAGTCGGCGTTGACGACCTCACCGTCCAGCCTGAGCGCGAGGTCGACGGCGAGGTCGCTCTTGCCCGCGGCGGTGGGCCCGACGACGGCGACGACGGGGACGTGCTGGCTCACCCGTGGAGTGTGCCACGAGCGGAATTGTCCCGAACGCGTTGCGGCCCGTTCTGGCTGGGGGTATGAACGTCGGTGGGAGCACTGGTCGCAGCGGGCGGCCCGGCGGCCCACGTCAACGAGGGGAAGTGCCGATCATGGGCTTCGACGAGATCAAGAAAAAGGTCACCGACCTGGTCTCCGACAACGCTGACAAGGTCAGCGACGGTGTCGACAAGGCCACTGACTTCATCGACGACAAGACCGCCGGCAAGTACAGCGAGCAGCTCGAGGGCGTCGACGACAAGGCTCGCGACTTCGTCGACCGCGTCGACGGCGACAAGAACGACAACCCCGGCAACCCGGCCTGACGGCCGCGTTCCTCGTTCGTCAGCGGGAGCGGCGCGGCGCCGGCGCTTGTGTCGTCAGCCGTGCCGCTCCCAGACGCCGACCAGGTAGCCGACGCCGTACGGTGCGTCGTCGTAGGTGACCTCGGCGTCGAACAGCCCGTCGTCGGCGGCGCCCGCGAGCACCCGCAGCGCCTTGCGTCCCGGCGACCCGACCTCCGCGGCCAGCGCCGCGTCGAGGTCCAGCAGCCGCTGCGGGTCGCCGTCGCGTAGTGCGGTCGCCAGCTCGGCGTCGTACGTCTGCGCCTTGGTCCGCTGCTCGTGCGGCGTGGTGTCCGCCCGCAGCGGCGAACCGTCGGCCATGACCAGCAGCGCGACGCGGTCGGCCCGGCCTGCGATGCGCCGGCCCAGCTCGACGCAGTCGCCGTCGCCCGCGTCGCCGGCCACCGTCGCCGCCGTCACGAGCCCGTCCCAGCCGTCGCGCTGCAGCAGCCAGGCGCCGACGCTGACCGACAGCGGCATTGTTTGTTCGTTATGTGGTGCTTCGTCCCCCGGGAGCGCGACGCTGAGGTCGACGCCGTACGGCGCCAGACTGCCCGCCCGCGGCGCCTCGTCCGCCGTCGTCTCCCCCGGCCCGACCACCACCAGGACGTCCGGGCTGGTGGCCCGTAGATCGTCCAGTGCGGACCAGCAGGCCGCCCGCACATCGTCCAGCCGGACGTCGTCGGGCGGGCCGATTCCGGCCACCATCAGCGGCGGATACGGGCAGACGGCGGCGGCGATGAGCACACCGAAAGCCTAGATGCGGCGCGGCCCGGCTGCGCCATCTACCTTTCTCGTGGTCGAATGTCGGATATGTTCGACGCCGACCACAGCCTCCGCCTCGCCGTCGCCGGCGTGGTGCTGCTGCTCGGTCTCGGCTGCATCATCGCTTGGCTCCCGGCCCGCCGCCGCGACCCCGCGGGACTGCCGTCGCGACTGCTGGTGACCGCCGGCCTGATCATGGGCATCGCCGACCTCGGCGGGCTCGGTGGCGTGCTCGGCTTCGCGCTGGCCGCGATGGGTGCGCTGATCGCCTGGGAGGCGCAGCCCCCGCCCGAGGTCCCGCGCCCGCATCGCGGCGGCATCGTCGTCGCGGCCCTGCTGGCCGGGGTCGCCGCGCTGGGGACGTTCGAGGGGTGGGGGGCGCTGGTCCGGGTCCCGGCGGAGCTCCGCGCCGTCGCGACTTTGGTGGTCGGGGTGACGGGCGCGCTGGCGACGCTGGCGATCGCCGATCGGGCCCGGGTCCGCCTGCGGGTCGCGATCCGGCAGCGATTCGCGCCCGTCGATCGGCCGCGGCCGGTCGTCGCTGAGGCTGCTGGGGTCGCCGAGGTGCCCGGTTTCCGCGAGGCGCCCGTGGCCAGTGAGGTGCCTCTGGTCAGTGGGCCACCCGTGGTCGGTGGGGCCCATGTGCGCCGAGATGTGGGCGCGGTCCATGAGGCGCCTGCGGCCGTGGACGCGCGCTCGTTCGCCGAGCCGCTCGGCCGTGCGGCCTCCGGCGGCGGCGGGGGCGCCGTCGGCCGTGCGGCTGCGGTCAACGCGACCCCTGCTGGCGAGTCCACCGCTCCTGATGTGGCCACTTTCGAGGTCGCCGCTCCCGGCGTTTCGGCCCGCGAAGCCGCCGCCGCTCGAAGCGCTGTCCCTGGCCGACCCCCGGCCGCAGCCAGCGCCGGCACACCCGACGCTCCGGCCACCGTTGCTCCCGACTCCACCGCGTCGCCCGGCGCTCCCGCCACCGAGACTCCTGCCACGCCCGACGCTGCCGCCGCATCCGGCGCCGGGCCTGCGACCCGGGAAGCCGCCGCGTCCAGCGTCGCGACCAGCCAGCACGCCACTGCGTCCGGTACCGCCACGGCCGCCTCCACCGCAACGCCCGGCGCTGTCCCAGGCCGACCCGCCGCCGCTCCGGCCACGGCGTCCAGTGCCGGCACGCCAGAGGCTCCCGCCGCCACTCTCAACGCTGCGGCCGCATCCGGCGTTGTCGCCGGCCAACCCGCTGCCTCAGCCGAGACGGCCGCCGCGTCCGGGGTCGTGGCCGAGGCTGCCGCCGACTCTCGCACCGCTGCTCCGGGCGTTGCGACCAGCACACCCGCCGATGCGACGGGCGCCGAAGCGACAGCCGACACGGCCGTGCAGGCTCCGGACCTCGGCGTCGCGGCACCGGTCGACGTGGGCGGCGAGGACAACGTCGCCGCCTCCTCCGACAGTGCGGCTGTTGCCGGGGTCGCTGGTGCGGCAAGTGCCGACCCGGCCGCCCGGACCACGCCAGATGCCGTCGAGCCGGAGAAAGCGGCGCAGCCTGAGCTCCAGGTCCGGTCCGGCAGCCTCGCCGCCCAGTCGCCGAGCCGGCCGTCCGGCGTCATCCGCCGCGAGTTCACCGCACCGCGCACGCGCACGGAGTCGCCGGTACGGGCCGAGCCAGCGAAGCAGCCGGCCGAGCCGCGTGGCCGGCGGCGGGTGTCGCGGCCGCCGGGTGGGGCCGATCGGCCGCGGTCGCCGCTGCGCGATGCTCTGACACGGCGGCTCGCTGCCGCCGGGCGCGAGGAGGCCGCCGCCGCGTCGGCGCCGGCTCAGCCGGACGGCGTCGAGACGCCCACCGCCGAGGCGCCGCCGACCCGCTCGAAGCTGGAACTGCGGCGGGCGGTCAGCCGGCGGATCACGGCGGCCTGGCCCGATCCGGCCGAGTCCGAGGCCAACCGGTCCGCTCCCGAGGAACCGGCGGTGCCGTGGACGGCGCGGATCCGGGCGGCGTTCGGCCGCACCAGGACCGCCGATCCCGAGCCGGAGGACGAACCGGCCACCGAGGCGAAACCTGTCGACAAGCCGACTACCAAACGGGAGTCCATCGACGCGCCGACCGCCCAGGCGAAGCCCGTCGAGACGCCGACCGCCGAGCCGAAGCCCGTTGAGCCCGCCGCTGAGGCACCGGCCGAGGAGGAGTCGGGACCGGCGTGGGTCCGGGCCCGCGACGCGCTGCGGCGGCTGACGACGTCGCGGCTGGAGCAGCTCGACAAGGAGCCGCCGGCGGAGGCGCCGGAACCGAAGGCCGAGGAGCCGCGCGAGGAACAGAGCGGCGGACCGGCCTGGGTCTGGGCTCGGGACGTACTGCGGCGGCTGACGACGTCGCGGCTGGAGGAGATCGGCGACGAGCGGCCGGCCGCCGAACCGTGGCGGTCGACGCCCAGGGAGGCCGAGCCGCCGGCGGACGATGCCGGTCAGCAGCACGACGCCCAGGAGGTCGTGCCGTGGGCCCGGCGCGACGCCTTGCGGCGGCTGACGGTGATCCGGCTGGAGCGGCTGGACGAGGCGGACTCCGGCCAGGAGCGCGGCAACGGAGCGGTGCACGAGAGCACGCCCACGGGCGACGCCACGCCGACGCGCAAGAGCAAGCCGCCTCGTAGGTTCGGGTCGGCGCCGGGCAAGGGCGGCGGCTCCGTCCCGACCGACGACCTGCCCACGCCGCCGAAGCCGGCCGACCGCGGCATCCGGCAGGTGCTGGCCGACCGGCTCACCCCGCCGGGCGACGAGCGTCGCACGCCGCCGAAGCCGGCCGACGATCGGCCCACGCCACGGACCGACGAGCCTCGCACCTCGGCGGAGCGCGCCGACCGGCCGGGATCGGCTGCGGCTACCCCAGCGACCACGCCAGCGACCAGGCCGGGCCACGACGACGCCGGCACGCCGGGCTCGTCGTGGGGTGGCCGGCTGCGGGACGCGGTGCGGGGGCGGCTGGGCCGGCCGGCGTCGGACTCGGCGCGGCCGGAGGCACAGCCGGCCGATCGGGACGCGGCCGCCGCCGTGAAGCCCACGCCCGACCGGCCGGCGCGGGGCGAACCGGGCAAGCGAACCGAGCGGACCGAGCGGCCGGAGCGAGCGGAACCGGCAGAGCGCGCGAGACCCCCGGCCGCGGTCGCGGCGAACGGCACCGTGCTACCGCCGCCCCCTCCCCCGCCACCGCCCGCTCCGTCCCCACCGTCGGTGGCGGCTCGCGAGCGCACCCCTGTCAGCGTCGTCGGCGTACCACCGGGCACGCCGCCGCCTCCACCGCCGCCAGCCGACTGAACCCTGAACCAGGGTCCCGGATCGGGCGCGCAAGCCGCCACACCGCCACACCATGATCATCAAGGTTCAGTGCGTGATGGAGCCTGTTGCGCTTTCGGCGGTCGACGCGCTGGAGCCGGAGATCTTCCTGCCCGCGTCACGCGCCGACGGCCCGGTGCCGCCCTTGGCAAGGCTGGTCGTCGTGACGGCGCCCGATATGCCCGGCCTGCAGCGTGGCCAGGCGAGCCAAGGCGGTCGGACGTCGCGGCGAGAACGGCGCCCGCCGAAGATTCTTCGGCAACGCCCGCACCGCACCCCATTCCGCAACAGGCTCCAGGGCGTGGTCGATCGTTGATGATCATGGGCGGGGACGGGGCGACCGCACGCCGCCGCGCGCGCTCACCGCGGCTCACTTGCCTCCGGACGATCTCGGCGGACCGGACTCTTGACCACCTCGGCAGCACACCGGTAACGTCGGCCGACACAGGAAAGCGTTTTCCACCGACGTACTTCCACCACGGAGGCGCGAATGCCCGCACCCTCGTCTGCACCCCCGCCCGCACCCGCCACAGCCAGGCTCGACGCGATCGAACCGCGGGCGTGTTCGTGCGGCCAGACCCGCCGGGCGTTCCTGGACGTGGAGCCGGGGACGGCGAGCGTGCACCTGCTCGACGTCGACGCGGCCTTAGCGCACTTCCACCGGAAGGCCACCGAGATCTACGTGGTCCTGGAGGGCGAAGGCCAGGTCGAGCTCGACGGCGTCGCGCACCCGGCCGGTCCGCTGAGCGCGTTCCTGATCCCGCCGGGCACCCGGCACCGGGCGATCGGCGAGCTTCGCGCGCTGGTCGTCGCCATCCCCGCCGCCGACGACGAGGACGAGTATTTCGATGCCTGAGGTGATCTCCCAGGCCGCTCCCCCAGCGGCCGAACCGGACGACGAAGCGCCCACCCGGCGCACCGCGGGCCAGCGGGCCCTCCAGCTCCTCGACGCCGCCTGGCGGCCGGCCCTGCTGCTGGTGCTGCTGGGCTTCGGCTGGTGGGCCGTCACCGCGGCCGAGGTGTTTCCCGCCTACCTGGTCCCGACGCCGGGCGACGTCGCGAACGAGCTGGTGACGGAGCGCGAGATGCTCGCCCGGCACACGTGGGTGACGACGTACGAGACGGTGCTGGGCTTCCTGCTGGCGGCGGCGATCGGCATGCTGGCCGCCGTCGTCATCGTGTACTCGCCGACGCTGGAGAAGGCGCTGTATCCGCTGATCCTGTTCGCGCAGGTCATCCCGAAGATCGCGATCGCGCCGATCCTCGTCGTCTGGTTCGGGTTCGGGCCGATGCCGAAGGTGATCCTGGCCGTGCTGATCGCGTTCTTCCCCGTGGTGGTCTCCGGGGTCGCGGGGCTGCGGTCGACGGATCCGGAGCTGCTCGATCTCTCCGCGACGATGGGCGCGAGCCGGTGGAAGACGTTCCGGAAGATCCGGTTCCCGAACTCGCTGCCGCACCTGCTGTCCGGCCTGAAGGTCGCCGTGACGCTGGCCGTGGTCGGCGCGGTGGTCGGTGAGTTCGTCGGCGCCGACGAGGGGCTCGGGTACGTGCTGCTGCTGGCCAGCGGCAACCTGAACTCGTCGCTGCTGTTCGCCGACCTGATCCTGATGTCCGCACTCGGCGTCGTCCTGTTCGTCGCGGTCGAAGTGGCCGAGAAACTGCTCATCCCCTGGCACGCCAGCCGGCGCCAGGGCGTCCCCCTCACGACGTCATGACCCAGGAATCCGCCCGAACCCGCCATGAACCACGCAACGACGCACTCATGAAAGGGCCGAACATGCGACGCAGCCTGCTGGCCACCTCTGCCGTGGCACTCCTCGTCCTGTCCGCGTGCGGAGGCGACGACGAACCCACCGCCGCGGGCGACGGTGACGACGGCGAACTCACCGAGGTGACGCTGACCCTGAACTGGGTCCCGTACGGCGAGCACGCGCCGTTCTACTACGGCGTCGCCGAGGGCATCTACGAAGAAGAGGGCATCGACCTGGAGATCCGGCCGGGCAGCGGTTCCGGCACGACGGTCCAGCAGGTCGCGCAGTCGCAGACGGACTTCGGCTGGGCCGACACGCCGCCGCTGCTCAACGGCGTCACCGAGGGCATGCCGATCAAGAGCCTCGGCGTCTTCCTGCAGACCGGCCCGGCCTCGGTGGAGTTCTTCGCCGACCAGGGCATCAGCGAGCCCGCCGACCTCGTCGACAAGATCGTGGCCGGCACGCCGGGCGACGCCATGTACGCGACGTTCCCCGCGTGGCTGGAGCTCAACGGCGTCAACCCCGACGACGTCGAGGTGGTCAACGTCGACCCGGCCGGCAAGATCGCGGCGCTGGTCGAGGGCCGCGCCGATGCCATCATGGGATTCTTCCACGACCAGGGCCCGACCATCGAGGACATCAGCGGCCAGGAGGTCGACGCGCTGCTGTTCACCGACTGGGGCATGAACCTGCTGGGCACCGGCATCATCGCGCACCAGAACACCATCGACGACAATCCGGAGCTGGCCGAGGCGTTCGTCCGGGCGACGGCGCGGTCGTGGGAGGCCGCCGCCGAGGACCTGGACGCCGCCGCCGCGGCCATGGAGGAGGGCGCCGACGAGACCCCGCCGGCCGAAGTGCTGCGCGCCCAGCTGGAGGAGAGCATCGGCCTGCTCCGCCTGGACGAGGCCGGCACGCCCGGCGTCAACACCGAGGAGCAGTGGCAGGAGACCATCGACCTGCTCTCCGAGGCCGGCTCGCTGACGGACCCGGGCGACCCGGCGACGTACTGGGAGTCGTCGTTCGGCGAGGCCGAGTGAGCACAGAGATGACGGAGACCATGACGACCCATCCGTCGGCCGCCGCACAGCACCGGAACCAGAACGGCACCACGATCGACATCACCGACCTCACCTGCACGTTCATCAGCAAGCGGAGGCGGACGACGGCGCTCACCGGCGTCTCGTTGTCGGTCCAGGCGGGCGAGTTCGTCACCATCGTCGGGCCGTCGGGCTGCGGCAAGTCGACGCTGCTGAAGATCGTCGCCGGGCTGGTCCCGCCGAGCAGCGGCGACGTCCGCCTGCTCGGCAAGCCGGTCACGGGGCCGCAGCGGGAGATCGGCTTCGCCTTCCAGCGGGCCGCGCTGCTGGAGTGGCGCGGCGTCCGGGCGAACATCCTGCTGCAGGCCGAGATGCGCAAGATGGACAAGCGCAAGGCCGCCGAGCGGGCCGACCACCTGATCGAGCTGACCGGCCTGACCGGGTTCGAGACCGCGCTGCCGCACGAGCTGTCCGGCGGCATGCAGCAACGCGTCGCGCTGTGCCGGGCGCTGCTGCACGAGCCGCCGGTGCTGCTCATGGACGAGCCGTTCGGCGCCCTCGACGCGCTCACCCGCGAACACATGAACGTCGAGCTGCACCGCATCTGGCGCGAGACCGGCACGACGGTCGTTCTGGTGACGCACTCCATCGCGGAGGCGGTCTACCTCGGCCAGCGGGTGGTCCTGATGACGCCGCGGCCGGGCCGCATCGAGCGGGTCTACGACGTCGACCTGCCCGCGGTCCGCGACTACGGCGACACCATGTCCAGCTCGACGTTCGAGGAGCTGGCGCGCGAGATCCGGGTGCTGCTGGGAGCCAGCGGCCACCACGGATGACGCCGGAGCGCCGCTGGTGGAACACCGCCGGCGCGTGGCTCGCGATCGGCACCGGCCCGGCGGCGCTGGTGCTCGGCGCAGGACTCGCCGACCGGCACGATGGCCCCGTGCCGGTCGGCGCCCTGCTCCTCGGCGGCGTCGCGATGACGGTGCTGCTGGTGGTGCCGGGACGGCTCGGGCTGCGGCCGCCGCACGGCGAGGGCCGGTCGCTGACGGAGCTGCTCGAGGCGTACCTGCCGCGCCGCGACCGGACGGTGGTCGGCGCGCTGATGGCGCTGGCGATGGCCGGCTGGCTGGGCTTCAACGCGGGCCTGGGCGGCGCCGCGCTGGGGTCGCTGCTGGACGTCCCGAAGTGGGCCGGCGTGGTCGTCCTGGGGCTGCCGCTGCTGGCGATCGCGGCAGCCGGCCAGCACCGCTGGAACGCGCTGGCGCTGGTGACGACGGCGGCCGCGCTGGCGCTGATCGTGGTCATCGCGACGCACGGCGCCGGGGCGCGCGGCGACGCGCCGCTGGACGCCGGGTTCGGCACGTCGACCACGCTGCTCACCGACATCGCCGTGTTCGTCGGCTACGTCGCGGTGTTCGGGCTGCGGGCGCCGGACTTCACCGCCGGGCTGCGCGGCCGGAGCGACCTGTGGGCGTGCGCGGCGATCCTGGTCGTGCCGACGCTCATCGCCGCGACCGCCGGGACGATGATCGCGCTGCGCAGCGACTCCGCCGACCTCGTCGGCCACCTGCGCACGTCTGACCTCGGCACGGCGCTGGTGGTGGTCGCGGTCGCGGCGCCGTGCCTGACGTCGTTCCACTCCGGCGGACTGGCGCTGCGGTCGGTGACCGGGCTGCGCGAGCGGCCGGCCGCGGCGGTCATCGGCGTCGCCGGGCTGGCCGTCGCGACCACCGGGTTCGAGAACGCCCTGATCCCCTGGCTGACGGTGCTCGCCGCGGTGCTGCCGCCGTTGGTCGTCCCGCTCGGCTGGGAGGCGCGGGTTCGACGGCGGCAGCGGCGGCCCCCGCGCCCCGTCACCGCCGTCATGTGGCTGCCGGCTGCGGCGCTCGGCGTCGCCCTGACGATCGCCGGCGTGCCCGGCGCCCCGCTCGCCGGTCTGGCCGCCGCTGTCGTCTGCACGTCCGCAACACACGGATTGAACCGTTTTACCGCCAGGCGTTGACGACGTCTGCGCCGCGCCGCTAGCCTACGGATCACACCGTATGGAAAGCGCTTACCACCGCGAGAAGTTCACTGACGAACAACGAAAGGTGGAGCTCCCCGATGCCCCCAAGCCCGCTCGACCGCCGCACGTTCCTGCGCGCCACCACCGCGACCGCCCTTGCCGCCGGCGCGCTGACGACGGCGGGCGCCCTCCCCGCCGCGGCCGCCAGCGGCAACCGGCCGATCCCCCGTCCGGCCATCGGCATGCACCTGTACACGATGCGCCGGTCGCTCGCCGTGGACTTCGCCGGCACCGTCCGGGCACTCGCCGGCATCGGCTACGCCACCGTCGGCGTCAGCGGCCGGCACGGCCACAGCGCCGCCGCGATCCGCGCCATGCTCGACGACGCCGGGCTCGACGCGGTCCTGGAGCACGTCGGCTACGACCGCCTGACGAACAACCTCGAGGGCGCCTGCGCCGACGTCGTCACGCTCGGCGGCCACTGGGTCGTGACGTCCAGCCTGCCCGGCTCGCTCTACACGCTCGACGGCATCCGGCAGGCGGCCGCGGCGTTCAACCGGGCCGGCGAGGTGGCCGCGACCTACGGGCTGAAGGTGCTGCACCACAACCACGACGCCGAGTTCCGCACCGACGGCGGCCGGGTGCTCTACGACGTCCTCCTGGAGGAGACCGACCCGGACCTCGTCGGCTTCGAGCTGGACGTGTACTGGGCGGCCCGCGGCGGCTACGACGCCGGCGACTATTTCGTCGACCACCCCGCCCGGTTCCCCGCGCTGCACGTCAAGGACATGGCGCCGGGCGGCGGGTTCGCCGACGTCGGCTCCGGGGTCCTCGACTTCGCGGCGATGTTCGAGCACGCCCACCGCGGCGGCGTGCGCCAGTTCCTCGTCGAGCACGACAACCCCGCCGACGAGTTGAGCACGGCGCGCAACAGCTTCCGCCACCTCCGCGACCTGCGGTTCTGAGAGGAGACGGCCATGCTGCGAGCAGGACTGGCCGCCGCGCTGGCGGCCTCGGCACTCACCGGCGGCGGCCTCGCGACCGCCACCCCGGCCGCTGAGCCGACCACCGAGAGCTTCGACGCGCTGGTCTTCTCGCGCGTCACGAACTTCTACCATGACTCCATCCCCGCTGGTCAGGCGCTGGTCGAGCAGCTCGGCGAGGAGCACGGGTTCAACGTCACCGTCTCCGACGACCCGGCGAACTTCACCGACGAGACGCTGGCCCAGTACGAGGTCGTGATCTTCAACAACACCAACTCGACGCCGCAGGCCGGCGACCTGCTCGACGCCGATCAGCGGGCCGCGTTCGAGCGGTACATCCAGGCCGGCGGCGGCTACGTCGGCATCCACTCCGCGTCGGGCACCGAGCGCGACTGGGAGTGGTACGGCGAGCTGGTCGGCGCGTTCTTCCTCAGCCACCCGCCGGTCCAGGAGCTCGAGGTCGAGGTCGACGACACCGTCCACCCGTCGACGGCCGGCCTGCCGCAGGAGTGGACCCGCACCGAGGAGCCGTACGACTTTGTCACCAACCCGCGCGGCGACGTGCACGTCCTGGCCAGCTACGACTCGACGTCCTACGACGGCGACGTCATGGGCGCGGACCACCCGATCAGCTGGTGCCAGAACTTCGACGGCGGCCGGTCCTGGTACACCGGGATGGGCCACGCGCCGTCGGCGTTCACCGACGAGCCGCTGTTCGTGCAGCACCTGCTCGGCGGCATCCAGTGGGCGGCCGGCGTGGCCGACGGCGACTGCGGCGCGACGTCGGAGCACAACTTCGAGAAGATCCAGCTCGACGGCAACACCGACGACCCGCTGGCGATGGACATCGACGACACCGGCCGGGTCTTCTACGTGCAGCGCGGCGGCGACGTGAAGGTGTACGACCCCGTGACGGCGCGGACGGAGCTGGCGGCGCGGTTCGACGTGCTGGTCGAGCACACGCACGGCATGCACGGCATCGTGCTGGACCCGGACTTCGCCACGAACCACTGGCTGTACCTGTACTACTCGCCGGTGGACGAGCCGAACACCGTCATCGCGCGGTTCACCTACGACGAGGCCACCGGCACCGTCGACCCGGACTCGCGGGTGACGATCTTCGAGCTGCCGTCGCAGCGCGAGGTCAACGCGCACGAGGGCGGCGGCATGGACTTCGACGCCGCCGGCAACCTGTACGTCGCGACCGGCGACAACTCGTCGCCGTGCTGCGGCGGCTACGGCGCGGCCGACGAGCGGCCCGGGTTCGAGTACAACGACGCGCAGCGGTCGTCGGCGAACACCAACGACCTGCGCGGCAAGATCCTGCGCATCCACCCGGAGGACGACGGGACGTACACGATCCCCGCGGGCAACCTGTTCGCGCCCGGCACCGAGGGGACGCTGCCGGAGATCTACGTCATGGGGCTGCGCAACCCGTACCGCATCCACGTCGACGAGGAGACCGGCTGGCTGTACTGGGGCGACGTCGGCCCGGACGCCCGCGTCGACAGCCCGACCCGGGGCAGCCGCGGCTACGACGAGTGGAACCAGGCCCGTTCGGCCGGCAACTTCGGCTGGCCGCACTGCATCGGCGCGAACCAGGCGTACAACGACCACGACTTCGCCACCGGCGAGTCCGGCCCGCTGTTCGACTGCGCCGCCGGCCCGGTCAACGACTCGCCGAACAACACCGGCCTGACGCAGCTGCCGCCGGCCCAGCCCGCGTGGCTGCCGTACCAGTACGAGGTCACGCCGGAGTACCCGGAGCTGGGCAGCGGCGGGCGGCTGGCGATCGGCGGCCCGACCTACCACTTCGACGCGGCGAACCCGTCGGAGGCGAAGTTCCCGGCCTACTACGACGACACCGTCTTCATCGCCGAGTGGACCCGCAACGCGATCTTCGAGATCCAGCTGGACGAGGCCGGCCAGCCCGCGGTGATGAACCGGTTCCTGCCGGGCGTCGAGTTCCTCCGCCCGATCGACCTGCAGTTCGGGCCGGACGGCTCGCTGTACGTCATCGAGTGGGGCTCGAACTACGGCGGCTCGGGGCGCGGCGACCCGAACACCGACTCCGGCATCTACAAGATCAACTACGCCCGGCCGGGCGAGCGGTCGCCCGTCGCGCGGGCGTCGGCCGACCCGACCTCGGGGCAGCCGCCACTGGCCGTCCAGTTCAGCAGCGAGGGCTCCGGCGACCCGGACGAGCACGAGATCACCTACGCGTGGGACTTCGACTCCGACGGCGAGGTGGACTCCACGGACGCCGACCCGTCGCACACGTACACGTCGAACGGCGACTACACCGCGCAGCTGGTCGTCACCGACCCGACCGGCCGGACCGGCGTGGCGAACGTCCCGGTCAGCGTCGGCAACACCCGGCCGGACGTCGAGCTGGTCGAGCCGCTGGACGGGCAGGTCTTCGACTTCGGCGAGCCGGTGCCGTTCGAGGTGCGGGTCGACGACGCCGAGGACGGCGTGAGCGGCGCCGGCGTCGACTGCGACGACGTCGTCACCCAGCCGGCGCTCGGGCACGACCAGCACGGACACCCGCTGGAGCAGTACACCGGCTGCACCGGCGAGATCCAGGCGATCGTCGACGACGGGCACAGCCACGTCGACAACATCTTCTACATCGTCGACTCGACGTACACCGACCAGGGCGGCGCCGGCGTCTCCCCGCTGACCGGCGGCGACTCGGCGATCCTGCAGCCGCGGCACAAGCAGGCCGAGCACTGGACGTCGGCCGGCGACGTCGTCCTGTACGACACGCAGGAGGGCGACGGCAACCGCATGGTCGGCCAGATCGGCCACGGCGACTTCCTCTCCTACGAGCCGGTGAACCTGCGCGGCGTGGACCGGCTGACCGTCCGGTACGCGTCGTCCGGAACCGGCGGGACGGTGACGGTGCGGCTGGACGCCGTCGACGGCCCGGTCGTCGGCAGCGGGCGGCTGGAGCCGACCGGCGACTCGTACGCGTTCGAGGAGGCCGACATCGCGGTCGAGGACCCGGGCGGCAGCCACGAGCTGTTCCTGGTGTTCACGAACAACCCGGGCGACGTGTACCTGTTCAACGTCGACGCGTTCCACTTCGGGCACACGCTGCTCGACGGGGTCCGCGCGGCGCGGGCGTCGGTGCGGTCGCTCGAGGAGGCAGCCGATGCCGCCGAATTGACCGACGAGCAGGCCGCGTATCTCGCGAGCGCCACGGAGCGGATCGACGGCGAACTGGCCGCGGCCATGGACACGGCGACCGACGACCCGGACTTCGCCCGGCAGCTGGACCGTGCGCTGATCTTCGTCAACCAGACCCGGCAGTGGGTCGGCGACCAGGGTCTGCCGGCCGAGCTGCTCCCCCCGCTGGACGACGCGGCGGCGGCGCTCGAGGGCGTCATCGGCACCGTCGACGGGATCCGCGCGGCCCTGGTGGCCGACGGCGGCGAGGTGACCGCGGGCGAGTCCGTCCGGGTGACGGCGACGCTGACCAACGACGGGTCCGCGGCCGTGCGGGCGCCGGCGGTCTCGCTCGACCTGCCGGAGGGCTGGCAGGCGGTCGCGGACGGTCCGACGTCGGCGACGTCGCTGGCCGCCGGGGCTAGCCTGACCGGCGCCTGGGACGTGACGGTGCCGGCGGACGCCGCGCCCGGCGAGGTCGCCCTGACCGGGTCGGCGGGGTACGCCCACGTCGGCCGCGAACGGGTCACGGTGCCCGTGTCGGCGCCGGTGGTCGTGCGGCCGGCGGTGTCGGCGGACGGGGTGACGGTCGGCGCGCCGCTGTTCGCCGGCCGGGCGTCGGCCGCGTCCGTGACGGTGACGAACCACCGCTCGGCCGCCGCCGCGGACGTGACGGCGACGGTCACCGTCCCGTCCGGCTGGACGGCCGGTTCCGCGACGGCGACTGTGCCGCCCGGCGGGTCGGCGACGCTGGAGGTGCCGGTGACGGCGCCGGCCGGCGGTGTCGCGGCTGGACCGCTGGTCGAGGCGACCCTGACCGCGTCCGTCACCGCCCCCGGCGTGGTCGTGGCCGGGACACCGGCGGCCCGCACGTACGCCGTCCCGCACGGCGACGACCTGGTGTTCGCGCTGGACGGCGGCGCGCCGGCCAGTCCGGTGCTGGAGTCGTACGCGCCGCTGGCACCGTCACACGCGTGGGACGCGGCACGCGGCTACGGCTGGGTGACGGGCGCGCCGCTGTCGCGCGACCGCGGCCGGCCGGACCCGCTGCGGCGCGACTTCGTGCTGGACAACCGGGGTCCGGGCGTCCTGCGCGTGGCGCTGCCGCCGGGGCCGCACACGGTGTCGCTGCTGACCGGCGACCCGGACTTCTCGACCTCCGGGTTCGTCGTGGAGGCCGACGGCGCGGTCGTGGTGCCGGCGCGGGCGACCTTGCCGACCGGGCAGTACGCGTGGGAGCAGTTCACGCTGGACGGCGGCGCGGCGGGCCGGACGGTGGACCTGCGGCTGTCCAGCCCGACCGGCAACTACTGGCGGATCCTGGCCCTGCTGATCGACGACTAGAGCTCGGCCGGCGGCGGGACGATCCGCAGCGTCCCGCCGCCGGCCGGTTCGGCTTCAGCCATGGTGGTGCACGCGATGGTATCGTGATGGTATGAGGACAACCATCGACAAGGCAGGACGCCTGGTGCTGCCGAAACAACTGCGCGACCGGGTCGGCATGAGTGCCGGCGAGGTCGACGTCTACGTCGATGGTGCCGGCCTGCGCATCGAGCCGATCGCAGGTGAGGATGTCGAGGAGCGCGACGGGCGACTCGTCGTCCCCGCATCCGGAACCGTGATCGACGACGACCTCGTCCAGGCGCTGCGCGATGCCGACCGGCGGTGAGCTCGACCTCCTGGTCGATACGAGCGTCGCCGTCCCGCTGGTCGTCGCCGATCATGACCACCATGACTCCGTAGTGAGAGCCCTGGCGGGACAGCACCTCGGACTCGCCGGTCACGCCGCGTTCGAGACCTTCTCGGTGCTGACCCGGCTGCCGCCACCTGTCCGTCGCACGCCCGGTTCAGCGGTGCGCATGATGACGGCGAACTTCCCGCACAGCCGTCATGTGAGCCAGGAGGCCGCGGCCTCGATGCTCGAACAGCTCGCCTCCGCGGGTATCTCGGGCGGGGCGGTCTACGACGCCCTCGTCGGCCTCGCCGCGCGCGAGCACGGCGTAGTGCTGTGCACCCGAGACCGTCGCGCGCTCGAGACCTACCGAGCGCTCAACGTCGAGATCGAACTGATCGACTGACCAGCCCGTCACACTGGCTCAGACGATGGCGTCACGCCGGTGACGTGGCCTGCGGCGGGACGATCCGCAGCGTCCCTTCGCCGGCCGGTGAATTCGCAGGTCAGCCCGCCGGCAGCGGGTACCTTCATCGCCCTTGGAGCTCTGCCATCGGAAGAGACGGCAGAGCTCCATCGCGCGCGATCGCGGTCTGCCATCGGAAGAGACCGCAGAGCTCCATCGCGCGCGATCGCGGTCTGCCATCGGAAGAGACCGCAGAGCTCCATCGCGCGCGATCGCGGTCTGCCATCGGAAGAGACCGCAGAGCTCTAAGGGGTCGCGTCAGTACCGTGACCACGCACGACGCGGATCGAAGCAGCCGGGCGGCACCGGTCGGGCCGCGGAGCGGCGGCCGCGCGGCCAGGAACGGTCAGGCATGTCCGCAGGCGGGCGCGGCGGCGTCGGCGAGCGGCAGGGCGGCCGGGGCGCCGACCGTCGGCATGCCGATCAGCACCCCCGGCGCGGCCGCAGCGGGCGCCGTCGTCGCCCGTTCGTAGGCGTCGCCGGCCCGGCTGCGCCGCAGCGCGTAGGTGCCGCCGTCGGCCACCAGGTGGTGCGGCGCGGCATGGCTGACCCGCACCGTCACCAGGTCGCCCGGGCGCGGCCGCTCGGCGCCGTCGGGGACGGAGAAGTGCACCAGGCGGTTGTCGCGGGCCCGGCCGGACAGCCGGTGCGTCGCGCCGTCCTTGCGGCCCTCGCCCTCGGCGACCAGCACCTCGACGTCGCGGCTGACAAACGCAAGGGACTCCGCCCAGGCCACCTCTTCGACCAGCGACGCCAGCCTCTGGTAGCGCTCGCGTACGACCTCGGGCGGCACCTGGTCGTCCATGGTGGCGGCCGGCGTGCCGGGGCGCTTGGAGTACTGGAACGTGAACGCCGACGCGAACCGCGCCTCGCGGACGACGTGCAGCGTCTGCTCGAAGTCGTCGTCCGTCTCGCCCGGGAAGCCGACGATGATGTCGGTCGTGATGGCGGCGTGCGGCATCGCCTCGCGCACCTTCTCGACGATGCCGAGGTAACGCTCCTGCCGGTACGACCGGCGCATGGCCCGCAGCACGCGGTCGGAGCCGGACTGCAGCGGCATGTGCAGCTGCGGCATGACCGTGGGCGTGGACGCCATGGCGTCGATGACGTCGTCGGTGAAGTCGCGCGGGTGCGGGCTGGTGAACCGGACCCGCTCGAGGCCCTCGACCGCGCCGACGGTGCGCAGCAGCTTGCCGAACGCGAACCGGTCGCCGAACTCGACGCCGTAGGCGTTGACGTTCTGGCCGAGCAGCGTGACCTCGATGACGCCCTCGGCGACCAGCGCCTGCACCTCGGCCAGGACGTCGCCCGGCCGGCGGTCGCGCTCGCGCCCGCGCAGCGCCGGGACGATGCAGAACGTGCAGGTGTTGTTGCAGCCGACGCTGACGGCGACCCAGGCGGCGTACGGGCTCTCCCGCCGCGACGGGAGGTCGGACGGGAACGTCTCGAGCGCCTCGACGATCTCGACCTGCGCCTCCTGCTCGATGCGCGCGCGGTCGAGCAGCGCCGGCAGCGACCCGACGTTGTGCGTGCCGAAGACGACGTCGACCCAGGGCGCCCGGCGGGTGATCTCGGAGCGGTCCTTCTGCGCGAGGCACCCGCCGACGGCGATCTGCATGCCGTCGCGGGCGGCCTTCACCGACGCCAGGTGGCCGAGGTTGCCGTACAGCTTGTTGTCGGCGTTCTCGCGGACCGCGCAGGTGTTCAGCACGACGACATCGGCCGTCGCGCCGTCACCCGCGCGGGTGTAGCCCGCGTCCTCCAGCAGCCCGGCCAGCCGCTCGGAGTCGTGGACGTTCATCTGGCACCCGTAGGTGCGGACCTCGTACGTGCGCGCGTTCATGTCGCTACACAGGATAAGCGCTCAGCGCACGCGCACCGTGAACCGCTTGGTCCGCTCGGTCTGGCCCTTGACGTCGACGGAGATCCACCGGAACGTCGTGGTGGCGTCGACCTCGATGACCTCGCCGGGCTCGCGGACGTTCGCCGCCTCGTAGACCGGCGAGTCCGTCGTCGGCGTGCTGCCGTCGGTCGTGTAGTGGATGCTGGCCGGCTCGCTCGGCTCGAACGTCACGTGCACCGTGCCGTCGGCCTGGCGTTCCTGGATCAGCCGCGTGGTGGCCGGCCGCTGGTCCTGCCCGTAGGCCATGGCGATCTCGAACATCTCGATGACGCCGCTGGCGTACTCCTGGTACTGCAGGTCCGCCTCGGGCCACTCCGGGATGAAGCCGCCGCCGGAGTCGAACTCGCCGGTCTCCGGGTTCCACTGGACGCCGCCGATCTCCCAGCCGAAGGCGTAGATGCCGTAGTTGAAGTAGAGGTCCTCGCGGACGTTCCCGGCCGACGAGTACAGGACGTCGGACGAGCCGCCGACGTTGCCGGGCTGGACGACGGTGTCGCGCAGGCCCTTGACGTTGGACAGGATCTCCTCGGCCATCTCCCAGTAGTACGTCTCGTCGCGCAGCGGCGGGCGCGGCGTGGTGATGCGGCCGTCGGCGATGTAGGCGCCGGGCTGCCAGAACAGCTGGCCGCCGGAGCTGTGCACCGTCATGAAGAACTTGAGGTTGTCGTAGGTGTCGGCCAGCCAGACGATGTTCTGCGCCTCCGGCTCGGACAGCTTGTCCGGACCCATGTAGGTGTCGCTGGTGCAGGAGAACGAGGCGCCGTCGTAGCCGTCCAGCGCCGAGCCGACCCGGTAGTTGCGGTTGAGGTCGACGCCCCAGTTGCCGCGCGCCGTGACGTCGGCCTGCCCCGTCAGCGGGCAGTAGTTCGTCATGTTGCGGCGCTGGCCGGAGCGGTCGAAGAAGTTGTAGTGGCCGCCGTCGGGGTTGTTCGACGGGACGATGAGGATGTCGACGTTCTCGAGGATCCGCCGCGTGGTCGGGTCGTTGTCGCGGTTCGCCAGCAGGCGCTCCGCCGCCTCCAGCGCGACCAGCGGCGTCACCCGCTCGCGGGCGTGGTCCTGGGCGATGATCAGCACGCCCGGCCGGCTGCCGTCGCGGTGGTTGCCGATGCGCAGCGCCCGGATCGGGAACGGGTCGCGCGAGATCTCCGGCGGCGCGGCCAAGTTGTCGCTGAGCAGCGTCGGCGGGGCGGCCGCGACCACGTCGGCGCCGGCGTTGCCGCGGAAGGTGTACGCCAACACCTGCGTGCCGGCTTCAGCGTTCAGCGCGGCCACGACCTGCGCGGCGGTGCTGGTCACAGCCCCGGCCGCGTCGGTGGCCAGGTGGACGATGACCGCGTCGCCGTCGACGGTGACGTCCAGCGCGCTGCTCGCGACGCCGGAGTTGCGCAGCTCGACGGAGATGTCGTTGCCGCCCTCGTGCCCCCACGCCAGCGAGTCGACGCCGACCCGGCTGCCGTTCGTCGTCCCGAACAGCGCCTGGGCCAGCCGCCGGTAGCCGTTCGTCTCGTTCGGCAGCTCGACGATCTCGGTGACGTCCGGGTGGTCCTCGTGCAACTGCTCGAGCCGCTCGTAGACCTCGGTCGGGTTCAGGTACCCGTCGATGAAGCCGTACTCGTACCCGGGGCGGTCGATGTCGGCGCTGGTCTCGTGCAGCCAGTCGGTCACCGGCGCCGTCGAGCTGCCACCGAGCGAGCTGGTGACGCTGATCTCGTCCGGCCGCGGGCCGTCGACCCTGGTCAGCACCCGGTGGTACATGTACTCGTCGGAGTCGATGTACGCCGGGATCTCCACCGATCCGCCGTCCCAGCTCAGCGTCAGGTCGGCGGCGTCGAGCGCGTCGGACTTCACCTCGACGGAGAGGAAGCCCTGGCCCTTGGTGGTGAACCAGTCGACCCGCCCGATCGTGACGGTGTCGGCGTCGGCGGTGTCGGGCGCCGTGCCGCGGGCCGCGGGGGCCGACGGTGTCGCCGTCACCGCGCGCGGGGTCGCCTCGCCGGCCACGGCGGCGCCGAAGCCGTCCAGCCCGGCCAGTTGCTCGCCTGTGACCAGCGCGTCGACCAGGATGCCTTCGGGCAGCCGCTGGAACTCGCCGGTGAAGTCGTAGCCGGCGTCCTCCATCGCGTACAGGGCCTCGCTGCCCGGGACGTAGACGCGCACCACCTGCTCGTCCGGCAGCGGGAGCTCTTGCCGGACCGGGTCGGCGGCCGGCGCCGGGTCGCTGGCCTGGGCGGACAGCCCGGCGACGGTGAGTCCTGCCGTCGCGGCGACGACGAGGGCGAGGCGGGTCGTTCGCAACCGTGTGACCACGAGAACCTCCGGGGATGAAACCGCCATGTCACCGGCCGCTTCGGCGGGCAATTCGTCCGGTGTGTGGCGAATGATCGCACAGTACGGTGTGACAGCGCATGACTACGCCCACACAGCGGACGGCCGCACGTGCCGACGCGGGCGTTGTCGGTTTGTTACCAACCAGTGACCGCAACCGCAGCTCAAAGGGCATGACAGGCGGTCGTCTCCCCCATACCGTTGACGCTTGTCCCCGGGATCGTCGTGAAGGTGGTGGTGTGAGTCCATGAGCCGGAACCGCAGCCGGGGCGTCTCCCGATGAGCGTCGAGCCGGCCGGCGGCCCGCTGGTCGAGCTGCGCGACGTCAACAAGCACTTCGGCGCGCTGCACGTGCTGCGCGACATCAACCTGAGCGTCGCCCGCGGTGAGGTCGTCGTCGTCATCGGTCCGTCCGGGTCGGGCAAGTCGACGCTGTGCCGGACCATCAACCGCCTCGAGACCATCGACTCCGGCACCATCGCCGTCGACGGCCACCCGCTGCCCGCCGAGGGCAAAGAGCTGGCCCGGCTGCGCGCCGACGTCGGCATGGTGTTCCAGGCATTCAACCTGTTCGCGCACAAGACGGTGCTGCAGAACGTCACGCTCGGCCCGGTCAAGGCCAAGGGCGTCAAGAAGTCCGAGGCGGAGAAGACGGCGATGGAGCTGCTGGACCGCGTCGGCGTCGCCGACCAGGCCCGCAAGCTGCCCGCCCAGCTGTCCGGCGGCCAGCAGCAGCGCGTCGCCATCGCCCGGGCGCTGGCCATGAAGCCGAAGGTCATGCTCTTCGACGAGCCCACCTCCGCGCTCGACCCGGAGATGATCAACGAGGTGCTCGAGGTCATGATCGGCCTCGCCCACGATGGCATGACGATGATCGTCGTCACCCACGAGATGGGGTTCGCGCGCCGCGCCGCCAACCGCGTCGTCTTCATGGACGCCGGCAGCATCGTCGAGGAAGCCACCCCGGAGGAGTTCTTCACGAACGCGCAGAGCGACCGCGCCCGCGACTTCCTCAGCAAGATCCTGACGCACTGAGACCCGAAGAAAGTAAGCAGAGGAGAACACCATGCGAACCCCGCGATCCGGACTGCGGCGCTCCAGTGCGCTGGCGGTGCTGGCGCTGACCGCGTCGCTCGTCCTCACCGCCTGTGGTGACGACGACGGCGACGACGACGGCGCCACCACCGAGCCGACCGCCGACGCCGCCGACTTCCCCGAGGGCAGCACGATGGCCGAGCTGGCCGAGGCCGGCGAGATCACCGTCGGCACCAAGTTCGACCAGCCGCTGTTCGGCCTGGTCGGGCCCGACGGCACGCCCGTCGGCTTCGACGTCGAGATCGCCAAGATCATCGCCACCGAGCTGGGCATCAGCGAAGACAACATCACCTGGACCGAGACGGTCTCCGCCAACCGCGAGCCGTTCATCCAGGACGGCCAGGTCGACATCGTCGTGGCCACCTACACGATCAACGACGAGCGCAAGCAGCTGGTCGACTTCGCCGGCCCGTACTTCGAGGCCGGCCAGACGATCATGGTGCTCGAGTCGAACAGCGACATCAACGGCCCCGACGACCTCGCCGGCCGCCGCGTCTGCTCGGTCGAGGGCTCCACGCCGGCCGAGAACATCCGCACCGAGTACCCCGAGGCGGAGCTGTTCCCGACCGGGGCGTACTCCGACTGCCTCGAGCCGCTGCGCAACGGCCAGGTCGACGCCGTCACCACCGACAACGTCATCCTGTCCGGCTTCGTCGACCAGAACCCGGGCGAGTTCAAGCTGGTCGGTGAGACGTTCACCGAGGAGCCGTACGGCATCGGCCTGGAGCTCGGCGACACCGAGTTCCGGAACTGGATCAACGATGTGCTCGAGGCGGCCTACGAGGACGGCCGCTGGGAGCAGGCGTGGGAGGACACCGCGGGCGCGGTGCTGGACACTCCGGAGCCGCCGGCGGTCGACCGCTACTGACGGCCCGTCATCGGATGGACCGCCGCCCACGGTGCGCGGCGGTCCATCCGTTCTGAGTTCGACCGTCCGGGAAGGGCTGCCTGATGGACACCGTGATCGACGAGCTCCCGCTCTACTGGGACGGGTTCACCACCACACTCTCGCTCACCCTGCTGGCCGCTGTCATCGCGCTGGTGGTGGGGACGATCCTCGGTGCCTTCCGGGTGGCGCCGGTCCCGACGCTGCGCTGGTTCGGCACGGTGTACGTCGAGATCGTGCGGAACACGCCGCTGACGCTGGTGTTCATCTTCTTCGTGTTCGTGGCGCCGCAGCTGGGCTGGACGCCGTCCGACTTCTTCGCGCCCGCGGTGGTGGCGCTGTCGGTCTACACGGCGGCGTTCGTGTGCGAGGCGGTGCGGTCGGGCATCAACAGCGTCGGGCTCGGCCAGGCCGAGGCGTCGCGCGCCATCGGGCTGACGTTCCCGCAGACGCTGCGGCTGATCGTGCTGCCGCAGGCGTTCCGCACCGTGATCCCGCCGCTGATCAACATCTTCATCGCGCTGACGAAGAACAGCTCCGTCGCCGGCGGGTTCTTCGTGGCCGAGCTGTTCGGCGTCGCGCGGCAGCTGACCAACGCGCACCCGGCCGACATCATCCCCGTGCTGATCGTCATCGGCCTCTTCTACCTGATCATCACCATTCCGGCCGGAATCCTCGCCGGCTACGTCGAGCGGAAGGTGGCGTTCGCCCGATGAGCTCGATCCTGTACGACGCCCCCGGTCCGCGCACCCGCCGGCGCACCGCGATCTGGTCGATCGTCGGCGCCGTGTTCGTGCTCGGCGTGCTGTTCCTGGCCTACCGTCAACTCGACTCGCGCGACCAGTGGGACCCGGAGCGCTGGCAGATCTTCACCGACCCGCCGCTGGGGCAGTCCGCGAACGACGTGTGGACCTCGCTGCTGATCGACGGGCTGGGCGCGACGCTGCGAGCTGCCGGCATCGGCGCTGTCTTCGCGCTGGCCATCGGCGTGCTGCTGGCGGTGCTGCGGATGTCGACGTCGCGCTGGGTGAGCTGGCCGACGACCACCGTCATCGAGTTCTTCCGCGGCCTGCCGGTCGTGCTGCTGATGTTCTTCGGCGTCATCGCGATCGGCCTGCCGATCTTCTGGGGCGTCGTGTTCGGCCTGGTCGTCTACAACAGCGCGATCTTCGCCGAGATCCTGCGGGCCGGCATCGTGTCGCTGCCGAAGGGCCAGTCGGAGGCCAGCTACGCGATCGGGCTGAGCCGGCAGCAGACGCTGTTCACCGTGCTGCTCCCCCAGGCCGTGCGCCGGATGCTGCCGTCGCTGGTCAGCCAGCTGGTCGTGCTGCTGAAGGACACGTCGCTCGGGTTCATCATCGGCTACGCGGAGCTGCTGCGCCGCATCCAGCTGAACACGCAGTTCTTCGGGCAGCGCTACTGGTTCCAGTTCTTCGTCGTCGGCGCGGCCATCTACATCGCCGTCAACTTCACGCTGTCGCGGATCGCCGTCTACCTGGAGCGACGGGGCACGAAGAAGGCGGCCGGCGGCGTGGCGAAGGCCGACGACGCGGCCATCGGCGGCACCACCGCCACCGGCGTCTCCATGTGACGACCCGGGCTCGGCGTCAGCGTCAGCGTCAGCGGGCGAACTCCGTCGACCGGGACTCGCGGACGACGGTGATGCGGATCTGGCCGGGGTAGGTCAGCTCCTCCTCGACCTGCTTGGCAATGTCGCGGGCCAGCACCTGCGCCTGGATGTCGTCGACGACGTCGGGCAGCACCATGACGCGGACCTCGCGGCCGGCTTGCATAGCGAAGACCTTCTCGACGCCCTCGTGGCTCATCGAGATCTCCTCCAGCCGCTCCAGCCGCTTGACATACGCCTCGAGCGACTCGCGCCGGGCGCCGGGCCGGCCGCCTGAGATGGCGTCGGCGGCCTGCGTCAGCACCGCCTCGACGGTGCGCAGCTCGACCTCGTTGTGGTGCGCCTCGATGGCGTGGACGACGTCGTCGTTCTCGCCGTAGCGCCGGGCGATCTCGGCGCCGATGAGCGCGTGGCTGCCGTCGACCTCGTGCGTCAGCGCCTTGCCGATGTCGTGCAGCAGCGCGCACCGCTTGTTCAGCTTGATGTCGAGGCCGAGCTCGCCGGCCATCATGCCGGCCAGGTGCGCGGACTCGATGAGGTGCTTGAGCACGTTCTGCCCGTACGACGTCCGGTAGCGCAGCCGGCCGAGCAGCGCCACCAGGTCGGGGTGCATGTCGGTGATGCCCATCTCGACGAGCGCGTCCTCGCCGGCCCGCACGCACAGCGCCTCGACCTCGGCCTTGCTCTTCTCGTACTGCTCCTCGATGCGGTGCGGGTGGATGCGCCCGTCCAGCACCAGTTCCTCGAGCGTCAGCCGGGCGACCTCGCGGCGGACCGGGTCGAAGCAGGACAGCAGCACCGCCTCGGGCGTGTCGTCGATGATCAGGTTGACGCCGGTGACCTGCTCGAACGCGCGGATGTTGCGGCCCTCGCGGCCGATGATGCGGCCCTTCATCTCGTCGCCGGGCAGATGTAGCACGGACACGACCGACTCGGCCGTCTGCTCGCTGGCGAGGCGCTGGATGGCCAGCGTGATGATCTCGCGGGCGCGGGCCTGGCCGTTCTCGTTGGCTTCCTTCTCGATGTCGCGGACGCGCATGACGGCCGCGCGCTTCGCCTCGTCCTCGACGGTGGCGACCAGTTCGGCCTTCGCCTGCTCGGCGGTCAGCTGGGCGGTCCGCTCGAGGACGGCGCGACGCTCGGCCTCGAGCGCCGTCAGCTCCTCGGTCCGGGTGGCGAGTTCCGCCGTCTGCGTCTCGACCTCCTGCAGCCGCTCTTCCAGCGACTGGGTGTCGGCGGTGACGCGTTCCTCGCGTTCGACCAGCCGCTGCTCGCGGCGGTCGAGGTCGGCGCGCTGCTCACGCACGTCGGCGCCGGCCTGGTCGGCGCGCTCGCGGGCCGTCTCGGCCTCAGCGGTGGCGCGGTTCTTCAGCTCGGCGGCCTCGGTGGCGGCGGCCGCGCGCAGTTCCTCGGCCTCGCGCCGGGCCGCCGCCCTGACGTCGTCGGCCTCGCTCTGTGCGGTCGAACGCAGCCGCAACGAGTCGGCTTCGATCTGTGCGAACAGCTCAGCGGAGTTGGCGCGCGTGCCCTCGACGCCGCGGAGCCGACTGAACACGGCGTACAGCGCTACCGCCAGTAGCGCCACGACCACCAAGCCGACCAGCAGAATTGCTGTTCCGGTGTTCATCGGCGGGCTCCCTCACATATTGCGGTCTGCGCAGGCAAACCGGCTGATGGCGGGAAACCGCACCGCGACCGCACCCGCATCGGGGGCGATGCGAGTCTCGAACCACCGACGTGCCGCATCAGCGCTGCGGCACGCACACCTCGACGAGCCGCTTCGACCTGCCCTGCGCCGGCCTGGACGGTGCTGTGGTGTCGAGCATTGCCATGTTCACTATGTCCGATCCGCGGTCGCGGAGTTGTTCTCCACCTTTGGAGTTGAGGTTACGTAAGGGTGTACACACGGTCAAGCAGCGGGAACGCGCGTCGCCCGGTCTCCTGCGGCGCTGGGCTGGGCCGATGCCGATCCCGTTCCCCATGATCATGTCCTCTCGCGGTCGCTGACACGCCGCCAGCGCACATGATCAAGGTGAACGGGATCGGCGGGGTCAGTCGGCGAGGAAGTCGTCGGGGAGGTCCATGCCGTCGACGCCGTCGGACTCGAGGGCTTCGCGGACGACGCGGAAGGCCAGGCCGGGCGGGAAGCCCTTGCGGGCCAGCAGGCCGGTGAGCCGGCGGGTGCGGGCGACCGGGTCGAGGCGGCGGGTGCTCGGCAGCCGTGCGGCGACGAGGGCCCGAGCGGTCGCCTCTTCCTTCTCGGGATCGAGCGCCTCGACCGCGTCGTCGGCGACGGCGGGCTCGACGCCGCGTTTGCGCAGCTCGTAGCCGAGCGCCCGGCGAGCCAGGCCGCGACCGGCGTGCCGGGACTCGACCCACGCCCTGGCATACGCCGCGTCGTCGACCAGCCCGACGTCGGTGAACCGGTCGAGCACGCCGTCGCGGACGTCCTCGGGCACGCCCTTGCGCGCCATGGCGGCATCGAGCTGGGCGCGGGTCTGCGGCGCGACCGACAGCCGGTTCAGCGCGACCGTGCGCGCCACCGACTCGGGGTCGGCGTCGGGATCGAGGCCCGGCTCCGCGCCGCCCCGCCCGCCGGCCGCACGACGGCCGGTCGCCCCGCGCCCGCCGCGCCGGAGCTCACTGCTCTCCCCCGGCTCACGGCGGCGGCGCTCGGCCGCCCGCCGACGCTGCGGCTCGCCATCGGGGACGTCGGCAGCGTCGTCGGCGCTGTCGGGGGCGTCCGGGCGGCCGCGTCGCGACCGCCCGGCGGAGCTGCTCACCATGGCTGGCTCAGAAGTCGACCGGGGCCTCTGCGGCCACGGTGGCGTCGACCTTCGGGCCGACGCCGAGCTTCTCCTTGATCTTCTTCTCGATCTCGTCGGCGAGGTCGGGGTTGTCCTTGAGGAAGTTGCGGGCGTTCTCCTTGCCCTGCCCCAGCTGGTCGCCCTCGTAGGTGTACCAGGCACCGGACTTGCGCACGATGCTCTGCTCGACGCCGAGGTCGATGAGGCCGCCCTCGCGGCTGATGCCCTCGCCGTAGATGATGTCGAACTCGGCCTGCTTGAACGGCGGGGCCACCTTGTTCTTGACCACCTTGACGCGGGTGCGGTTGCCGACCGCGTCGGTGCCGTCCTTGAGCGTCTCGATGCGGCGGACGTCGAGGCGGACGGAGGCGTAGAACTTCAGTGCCTTGCCGCCGGTGGTGGTCTCGGGCGAGCCGAAGAACACGCCGATCTTCTCACGCAGCTGGTTGATGAAGATGGCGGTGGTCTTCGACTGGCTCAGCGCACCGGCGATCTTGCGCAGCGCCTGGCTCATCAGCCGGGCCTGCAGGCCGACGTGGCTGTCGCCCATCTCGCCCTCGATCTCGGCCCGCGGCACCAGCGCGGCCACGGAGTCGACGACGATGATGTCGAGCGCACCGGAGCGGATGAGGGTGTCGGCGATCTCGAGCGCCTGCTCACCGGTGTCGGGCTGCGAGACCAGCAGGGAGTCGGTGTCGACCCCCAGCGCCTTCGCGTAGTCGGGGTCGAGCGCGTGCTCGGCGTCGATGAAGCCCGCGACGCCGCCGGCTCGCTGGGCGTTGGCCACCGCGTGCAGCGCGACGGTCGTCTTGCCGGAGGACTCCGGGCCGTAGATCTCGACCACCCGGCCCCGCGGCAGCCCGCCGATGCCGAGCGCGACGTCGAGGGAGATGGCTCCGGTGGGGATCACCTCGATGGGCACCCGGGCCTCGTCGCCCAGGCGCATCACCGAGCCCTTGCCGAACGAGCGCTCGATCTGTGCGAGCGCGGTCTCCAGCGCCTTGTCGCGGTCCGCGGGAACAGCCATGGGCACCACCTGGGGTCGACGGGCCGGCGCACGGCCCTGCGTTTTCTTGGTCATCGCCGGAGACGTTACGCGGTGCCACCGACAAGATCGAGAACGAATTCCCGAGACTGTGGACAACCTCGCCAACCGGTCTCCGGTGTGGACAGATGAGACTCTATGCCGAACGGGTGTTCGAGAGCGAGCGACACGCCGGAATCAGCATCGCGACGACCGGAGCGACCAGCAGGACGGCGGCGGCCGCGTTCAGCACGCCGTACCCGAACGACCCGACGACAACCCCGGCCAGCGCTCCCCCGCCGGCCGCCGCCAGCCCCATCAGCAGGTCGGACGCGCCCTGCACGGCCGGCCGGTCCTCGGCGCCGACGGCGTCGGTGAGCAGCGTCGACCCGGCCACCATGCACGCCGACCAGCCGAGGCCGAGCAGGAACAACCCGGCCGTCAGCCCCGCCGAGTGCCCCTCGTGCGCCGTCCCCGCCAAGGCCACCGACGCCAGCAGCACGATCACCCCGCCCAGGATCACCGGCACCCGGCCGACGCGGTCGGCCAGCCAGCCCATGACCGGCGACAACGCATACATGCCGGCGACGTGCACGCTGATGACGAAGCCGATGACGGAGATCGACGCGCCGCCGTGCGTCATGTGCACCGGCGTCATGACCATGACGGTCACCATCACGGTGTGCCCGACGACGATGGCGACCAGCCCCAGCACCGCGGGCGGGCTGGCCGCGATCGCCGTCCACCCGGCCCGGAACACACCCCGCCGCCGCACCGGCGCACCACCCGCCGCACCCCCTAGCCGGCGCGCCGTCAGCAGCGGATCGGGGCGCAGCCCGGCCAGGACGACCAGCGCGCCGACGCCCAGCACGACGGCGCCGACGAGGAACGGCCCGGCCAGCGGCTCGATGCCCAGCGACGACGCGAGGTCACCGGCCGGTCCGGCCAGGTTGGGCCCGGCCACCGCCCCCACCGTCGTCGACCAGACGACGACGGACAGCGCGCGGCCCCGGCTCCCGGCCGGCGCGAGGTCGGTCGCGGCGTAGCGGGCCTGCAGCCCGGCCGTCGTCCCGCCGCCCAGCAGCGCCGTCCCCACCAGCAGCAACGCGAACAGCTCCAGCTGCGTGCCCACGACCGCGATCAGCGCGCCGGCCGCGCCCAGTCCGTACGCCAGCCCGAGCCCGACCCGCCGCCCGTACGACACCGCCAGCGACGCCGCCGGCATGGCCAGCAGCGCCGCGCCGAGCACCTGCGCGCTCTGCACCAGTCCGGACAGGTCCTCGCGGCCGAACACGTCGGTGACGACGACGGCGCCGACGGCGATCGCGGCGGACACGCCGAGCCCGCCCGCGACCTGGCTGGCGACCAGCGTGCGGACGGTGTGCCGCTGGACGGACTCGGCCTCACCCATCCGCCGCCTCGACCACGTTCCGGACGTAGAACATGTACCAGAGCCGGACCGGTGTTCCCTCGCCCTCGCCGATGGCCATGCCGGGCTTGATCGCGGTGGACACCTCACCGTTCGCGCCGTTGTAGTTGTCCTCGTGGCGTGTCACGTTGACGTCGGCGGTCTCGGCCCACCGCGCACTCTCGGCCCATTCGGCGACCTGCGCGGCGTCGACGCCGAGGAGCTCCGCGTCCGCCACCATCCGGTCGGCGGCGGCCTGCCCGTCGGCCTCGGTCCAGAACAGGTCGACGGAGTCCACGTAGCCGTGCCGGGTGGTCACCGTCATCTCCTCGGTGCGCCCGGACCAGGTGCCGGTGGGGAGCGTGAGGCTCACGGTGGGGTCCTCGGGCACGTCGACGATCACCATCTCGTCATCCGGGAGTCCCAGGGCCGCCGCCTCGAGCGGCTGGGTCAGGTCCCACTGCAGGCTGTTCCGGTCGCCGAAGAGCTGGGCGCCGTCGTCGTCCTCGTCGCCGCCGACGCTGACGGTGCACCCGGCCGTCACCGCCAACCCGAGGATCGCGGCGAGGACGACCTGGCGCATGCGGTCACTCATGCGGCGCGAACTGTCGCAGCTTGTCGGGGTTGACGACGAAGAAGACCCGCTCGACGCCCCGCTCGGTGGCGTCGAGGGTGAGGACCGCGAGCGGCGTGCCGGCGCCGTCGGCGACCAGCATGCCGGCCTCGCCGTTGACGTCGACGACGGTGAAGGCGGCGGCCTGCCAGTACTTGCGCAGGATGTTGTCGATGAACAGGACGACCCGCGCGGCGCCGTACAGCTCGACCTTGGACGCGTGCACCTTGCCGCCGCCGTCGGGCCGCGCGACGACGTCCTGCGTGAACAGCCGCTCGAGCGCCTCGAGGTCACCGTCGCGCGCCGCGGAGACGAACGTCTCGAGCAGCTGACGGCGGACGGCGGGCGGGGCCGGCGCGGCCCGTCCGGACTCCAGGGCCAGACGGGCACGCCGGGCCAGCTGGCGGGCGTTGGCCTCGGAGATCTCCAGAATCTCGCCGATGCGCCGGTAGGGGTAGTCGAACGCCTCGTGCAGGACGTACACCGCCCGCTCGGCCGGGCCGAGCTTCTCGAGCAGCAGCAGGACGGCGAGGTCGAGCGCCTCGGCCCGCTCCGCACCCAGAGCGGGGTCGTCGCTGGTGTCGACCGGTTCGGGCAGCCACGGGCCGGGGTACGTCTCGCGGCGCACCCGGGCCGACGTGGCCGCCGTCAGCGCCAGCCGGGTCGCCGTGGTGGTGAGGAACGCGGCCGGGTTCTGGACCTCGCTGCGGTCGGTGCGCTGCCAGCGGATCCAGGCGTCCTGGACGATGTCCTCGGCCTCGGCGACGCTGCCCAGCATGCGGTAGGCGATGCCGAACAGCTGCGGCCGTACGTCGAGGAAGTCGGCGACGCCGTCGGTGTCCGTGGTCACCGAGCCAATCTATCCGGACCGGGCCCCGCCCGGCGGGGACTACTGGGCGGCTCTGGCCGCCTGCTCCGCGCTCCAGTCGGCCAGCAGCGTCGGGCCCTGACGGGCCGGGCCGGCGGGGACGAGCGTGTCCTCGGCGAGCGCCGCGCCGAAGTAGCGTGCCGACGGGTCCGTGCGGACCTCGCGCGGGTCGTGGCGGGCGGCGAGGGTCGTGCGGACGAGCTCGTCGAGCCGGAACCGCTCCGGACCGGCGACATCGACGACACCGTTCACCGGGCTGCCGACCGCGACGTCGGCGACGGTCGCCGAGACGTCCCGCGCGGCGATCGGCTGGATGTACACCGGCGCCAGGCTGACGACGCCGTCGCGCGTCGCGCCGTCGGTGATGCCCTTCAGGAACTCGAAGAACTGGGTCGCGTGGACGAGCGAGTAGGGCACGGAGGAGGCGGTGATCAGCTGCTCCTGGGCGATCTTCCCGCGGAAGTAGCTGCTCTCGGCCAGCAGGTCGGTGCCGACGACGGACAGTGCGACGTGGTGCCCGATGCCGGCCTTCTCCTCGGCCGCGAGGAGGTTGCCGGTGGACGTCTGGAAGAACTCGCGCACCTCGGGGCCCTCCAGCGTCGGCGAGTTGGACACGTCGACGACGACGTCGGCGCCGTCGAGCGCCTCGGACAGCCCCTCACCGGTCAGCGTGTTGACGCCGGTGTTGGGTGCGGCCGGCACGGCCTCGTGGCCCTGCTCGGCGAGGAGCGAGACGGCCTTCGAGCCGATCAGCCCGGTGCCGCCGATGACGACGATCTTCATGGTGCAGCCTTTCAGGAGGGTCCGCGGCGGTCGGCGACCGCCCCTACACCTGGACGACCGGACAGCCCGCGGATCCGTGACACGGCCTCAGCGCTGGCCCGGCGGCAGCCGCAGCGCGTCGGCGACGGCGCGCCAGACGACCTTGGTGTCCTCGCCGGCCTCGAGGGCCTGGTGCACCGTGCGCCCGCCGAGCCCGTCGATGACGTAGTCGCGCGCCCACGAGTCCGCGTAGGTCGCGCCCAGATGGTGTTCCATCCGCTCCCAGAAGTCCGTCAGCCGCACGGCGTCAGTATCCCTCATCGCGAACGGAGCGGACCTTGTCGGTGGCGCGAGCGATGATGGGTCCATGGGTGACGTCCTCGAGCTGTTCGGCCCGGCCACGCGTGCGTGGTTCGCCGGGTCGTTCGCCGCGCCCACGGCGGCGCAGGAGGGCGCCTGGCGTTCGGTCTCGGCGGGGAACAACGCGCTGGTGGTGGCGCCGACGGGGTCGGGCAAGACGCTGGCGGCGTTCCTCTGGGCGCTCGACCGGCTGGCGGCCGAGCCCGAGCCCGACGACCCTACGCACCGCTGCCGGGTCCTCTACGTCTCGCCGCTGAAGGCGCTGACGGTCGACGTCGAGCGCAACCTGCGCTCGCCGCTGGCCGGCATCGGGCACGCCGCGAGCCGGCTGGGTCTGGCCGCGCCCGGCATCAGCGTCGGCGTCCGCACCGGCGACACCCCGGCCGACGAGCGCCGCCGGTTCGCCAAGCACCCGCCCGACATCCTCATCACCACGCCCGAGTCGCTGTTCCTGCTGCTCACGTCGCAGGCGCGCGAGGCGCTGCGGCACGTCGAGACCGTCGTGGTCGACGAGGTGCACGCGGTCGCCGGCGGCAAGCGCGGCGCGCACCTGGCGTTGTCGCTGGAGCGGCTCGACGCGCTGCTCGAGCAGCCGGCGCAGCGCATCGGGCTGTCCGCGACGGTGCGGCCCATCGAGGAGGTGGCCCGGTTCCTCGGCGGCGGCCGCCCGGTCGAGGTCGTCGCGCCGCCCAGCGAGAAGCGGTGGGACCTCCAGGTCGTCGTCCCGGTGCCCGACCTCGACGAGCTCGACGCGGCGGCCCCGCCGGTCCCGGCCCCGGTCGGGTTCGACGACGGCGACGGCGGCAGCGGTACGGCGTCCATCTGGCCGCACGTCGAGCAGCGCGTCGTCGACCTCGTCGAACGGCACCAGTCCACCATCGTGTTCGCCAACTCGCGGCGGCTGGCCGAGCGGCTGACGGCGCGGCTGAACGAGATCGCCGCCGAGCGGGCCGATGACCGTCCGCCCGAGGAGAAGCCGGCCACCAACCACCCGCCGCCGGCGTCGCTGATGGCGCAGGCGGGGTCGTCGCACGGCGCGGCGGCGACCATCGCGCGGGCCCACCACGGCTCGGTCAGCAAGGAGCAGCGGGCGCTCATCGAGGACGACCTCAAGTCCGGCCGGCTGCCCGCCGTCGTCGCCACCAGCAGCCTCGAGCTGGGCATCGACATGGGCGCGGTCGACCTCGTCGTGCAGGTCGAGTCGCCGCCGTCGGTGGCCAGCGGGCTGCAGCGGGTCGGCCGGGCCGGTCACCAGGTCGGCGCGGTGTCCAGCGGCGTGCTGTTCCCGAAGTACCGCGGCGACCTCGTGCAGACCGCCGTCGTCGCCGAGCGCATGGTGTCGGGACAGATCGAGCAGCTGAACGTCCCGCGCAACCCGCTCGACGTGCTCGCGCAGCAGGTCGTCGCCATGGTGGCCATGGACGACTGGCCGGTCGACGAGCTCCTCACACTCGTCCGGCGGGCGCACCCGTTCGCCACGCTGCCGCAGTCGTCCTACGACGCCGTGCTCGACATGCTGGCCGGGCGCTACCCGTCCGACGAGTTCGCCGAGCTGCGGCCGCGGCTGGTCTGGGACCGCACCGGCGGGGTGCTCAGGGGCCGGCCGGGCGCCCAGCGACTCGCCGTCACCAGCGGCGGCACCATCCCCGACCGCGGCCTGTTCGGCGTCTTCCTGGTCGGCTCCGACCCCCGGCGCGGCGGCGCGCGGGTCGGCGAGCTGGACGAGGAGATGGTGTACGAGTCGCGGGTCGGCGACGTGTTCGCGCTCGGCGCCACCAGCTGGCGCATCGAGGACATCACGCACGACCGCGTCATGGTCTTCCCCGCGCCCGGGCACCCGGGCAAGCTGCCGTTCTGGCACGGCGACACGCTGGGCCGGCCGGCCGAGCTGGGCGCGGCCGTCGGCGGCTTCGTCCGCGAGATCAACAAGCTGCCCGACCCGAAGGCGCGCGAGCGGGCCGCCAGCGCCGGGCTGGACGAATGGGCCGTCGACAACCTCGTCGACTACATCCGCGACCAGCGCCAGGCCACCGGCCACGTGCCCGACGACCGCACGCTGGTGGTCGAGCGGTTCCGCGACGAGCTCGGCGACTGGCGGCTGGTGGTGCACTCGCCATACGGCGCGCGGGTGCACGCACCGTGGGCGCTGGCCATCGGAGCGCGGCTGCGCGAGCGGTACGGCGTCGACGTCCAGGCCGCCCACGCCGACGACGGCATCGTGCTGCGCATCCCCGACACGCTGGATGGTGTGGACGAGCTGTCGGGCACTGAGGCGCCCGACGCCCGGCTGGTCGTGCTCGACCCCGACGAGCTCGACGACATCGTCACCGGCGAGGTCGGCGCGTCGGCGTTGTTCGCGTCGCGGTTCCGCGAGTGCGCCGCGCGGGCGCTGCTGCTGCCCCGCCGCTCCCCCGACCGCCGGTCGCCGCTGTGGCAGCAGCGGCAGCGGTCGGCCCAGCTGCTGCAGGTGGCGTCGAAGTACGGCTCGTTCCCCATGCTGCTCGAGACCATGCGCGAGTGCCTGCAGGACGTCTACGACCTCGACGGCCTGCGCGACCTCATGCGCCGCGTCGCCGGCCGGCAGGTCAAGGTGGTCGAGGTCGAGACGCCCACGCCGTCGCCGTTCGCGCGGTCGCTGCTGTTCGGGTACGTCGCGGCGTTCATGTACGAGGGCGACTCCCCGCTGGCCGAGCGGCGGGCCCAGGCGCTGACGCTCGACTCCGCGCTGCTGGCCGAGCTGCTCGGGCAGACCGAGCTGCGCGAGCTGCTCGACCTCGAGGTGGTCGAGCGCACCGAGGCCGAGCTGCAGCGGCTGGTCCCCGAGCGGCGCGCGCAGAATGTCGAGGCGGTCGCCGACCTGCTCCGGCTGCTCGGCCCGCTGACCACCGACGAGGTGGCGGCCCGGTCCGCTGAGCCGGCCGACGCCGCCGGGCACCTCGACGAGCTGGTGCGGCAGCGGCGGGTCATCGGGGTGCGCATCGCCGGTCGGGACGTCTGGGCAGCCGTCGAGGACGCCGCCCGGCTGCGCGACGCGCTCGGCGTGGCGCTGCCCGGCGGGGTGCACGACGCGTTCACCGCGCCGGTGCCCGACCCGCTCGGCGACATCGTGGCCCGGTACGCCCGCACCCATGGCCCGTTCCACGCCGGCGACCTTGCCGAGCGGTTCGGGCTGGGGGTCGCCGTCGTGGTGTCGACGCTGCGCCGGCTGGCCGCCGAGGGGCGAGTGGTCGAGGGCGAGCTGCGGCCCGGTAGTTCCGGCACTGAGTGGTGCGACGCCGAGGTACTGCGGCTGCTGCGGCGCCGGTCGCTGGCGGCGCTGCGCAAGGAGGCCGAGCCGGTCGACGCCGCGACGCTGGGCCGGTTCCTGCCGGCGTGGCAGTCGGTGGGCAGTGCGCTGCGCGGTCCCGACGGCGTGCTGCGGGTGGTCGAGCAGCTCGGCGGGGCGGCTGTGCCGGCGAGTGCGCTGGAGTCGCTGGTGCTGCCGGCCCGGGTCGCGGCCTATTCCCCGGCCTGGCTGGACGAGCTGACCGCGGCCGGCGAGGTGGTGTGGTCCGGGCACGGCACGCTGCCGGGGTCCGACGGCTGGGTGTCGCTGCACCTGGCCGACGCCGCTCACCTGACCCTGCCCGACGTCGATCTCGCCGACGCCGACGGCGAGCTGCACCGGGCCGTCGTCGAGACGCTGACCGGCGGCGGGGCGTACTTCTTCCGGCAGCTCAGCGACGCGGTGGCGAGTCGGGTCACGACGCCGCCGGAGGACGCCGCGCTGACGACGGCACTGTGGGATCTCGTGTGGGCCGGGCTGGTCACCAACGACACGCTGGCGCCGATGCGCTCGCTGCTTACCGGGCGGCCGGCGCACCGGGCCCGGCCTTCGCGCCCGCGGTCGCGCTATGCCCGCGGCCGCCCGGCGATGCCGTCGCGCACCGGTCCCCCGGCGGCGGCCGGCCGCTGGTCGCTGCTGCCCGACCGCGACACCGACACCACCCGCCGGGCGCACGCCGCCGCCGAGTCGCTGCTCGACCGTCACGGCGTCGTCACCCGCGGCGCCGTTCAGGCCGAGCGGCTGCCCGGCGGGTTCGCGGCGGCCTACCGGGTGCTGTCGGCGTTCGAGGACACCGGCCGGGCCCGCCGCGGCTACTTCGTCGCCGGCCTGGGCGCGGCCCAGTTCGGTACGCCCGGCGCGGTCGACCGACTCCGCACCTTCGCCCAGCCCGACGACGCGCGGCCGACGAGCGCCCTGGTGCTGGCCGCCACCGACCCCGCCAACCCCTACGGCGCGGCGCTGCCCTGGCCCGACCGCGGCGAGTCCGGGTCGGCCGGGCATCGGCCAGGCCGCAAGGCCGGCGCCCTGGTCGTGCTCATCGACGGCGCCCTCTCGCTGTACGTCGAGCGCGGCGGCCGCACACTGCTCTCCTGGACTGACGACGCCGGCCACCTGCGCGCCGCGGCCGACGCACTGGCGCTGTCGGTGCGCGAGGGCGCACTCGGCGCCCTCCGGGTCGAACGCGCCGACGGCGAACAGGTCACCACCACGCCGCTCGGCGAGGCGCTCACCGCGGCCGGCTTCCACATCACCCCGCGCGGCCTCCGCCTCCGCGGTTGACCGGCACACCCCCGGCCGTCGCCCTCGCTGACGCTCTCGACGTCGGCGCCGCCGCCGGGCCGCGGCTGGCCGGCGTGTGAGGCGGCGATCGGCGGGCGTCGCGACCGGCTGAGCGTCCGAGCGCGCACTGGCGTGTTGACTTGAGAGCCAACAGTTGGCGCTGGTGTCAACCCGCCGATTCGGAGCCTCTGACCCCGGCCGGCTTCCACGTCACCCCGTGCGGCCTCGACCTCCGCTGGGGACCGGTACACCCGCCATCGCGCTCGGCGAGCCCCTCGACGCGTCACGACCGGCTGAATGTCGGGGCGCGTTCTGGCGTGTTGACTTGAGAGCCAACAGTTGGCGCTGAGGTCAACCCCTCGAGACGGAGCCCCTGACCCTCTGACCCGGCCGGCGTCCGCCTCGGCGAAGCACGCCGGCGCTGGGTAGCCTGGCCGGATGATCCTCGCGACCCACGCCGGCTACGAGGTCGACGACGACCCGGAACGGCTCGATCTCGACGTCATCATCGGGTTCCTGCTCACGACATATTGGAGCAAGCACCGCTCGCGCGAGACGGTCGAACGGGCCGTCCGCCGGTCCTTCGGCGTCGGCCTCTACGCGCCGGACGGGGCTCAGGCGGGCTTCGCCCGGGTGGTCAGCGACGCGACGACGTTCGCGTGGTTGGCCGACGTGTTCGTGCTGCCGGAGCATCGGGGCAAGGGGCTGGCGAGAGTCCTGGTCACCGCAGTGCTGGAGCACCCGGAGCAGGCCGGCGTCGAGCGCTGGATGCTCGCCACGCTGGACGCCCACGGGGTGTACGCGCCGCTCGGCTTCGAACCGATCGAGTCGCTCGACAAGTTCATGATCCGTTCCGGCCCGACGGCGTCGAGCGTGATCAGCTGAGCCCGAGGGTAGATCAGCCGACCTCGGGGCCGGGCTCGTAGTAGCGCCGGTCGACGTGGACCAGCGGGACGGCGCCGGCGGTGTCGCGGGAGACAGCGGCGACGCGGCCGAGCGCGATGGTGTGGTCGCCGGCGTCGACGAGGTCGTAGGGGACGCATTCGAGGGCGGCGACCGCGCCGGTGAAGATCAGCTCGCCGCGGGCGGCACGCCGGGTCGGCCAGGGCGAGAAGTCGTCGCGGGCACCGGGGTGCCGCTCGCGGGCGCCGTAGTCGGACAGGGCAAGCTGGCCGGCGGCCAGGAACGACAGCGACCACCCGTCGGCGACGAACAGCGCGTCGTGGATGAAGCCGTCCTTCTTGACGCAGGCCAACACGAGCGGCGGCTCCAGCGACACCGACGAGACGGCGGTCACGGTGAGGCCGCAGTCGCGCCCGACCGGGTCGAGCACAGTGAGCAACGCCACACCGCCCGCCAGGCGGGCCATGGCGTCACGGAACTCCGGGGCAGGCCGCGGCCGGGACGTCGGCTCAGGCCGCAGCGTCAGCCGACCTTGACGACGTCGCGGGGCCGGACGGACTCGCGGGGACGCAGCTCGGTGAGCGCACCCACCGCAGCCGCCTCGACGCGCATCATCTCGTCGCTGACCTCGCGCAGTACCTCGGACATCGGCAGATCCAGTGCCTCGCAGATGGCTGCGAGCAGCTCGGACGACGCTTCCTTGCGGCCGCGTTCGACCTCGGACAGGTACCCGAGGCTCACGCGTGCGGCAGCCGAGATCTCGCGAAGGGTGCGGCCCTGCTCGATCCGGCGACGCCTCAAGACATCGCCGACGAGCCGTCTGATGAGAACCATCGGCTACCCCTCTCGCGATTCGTCTCGACTGTGCTTGAGTCCACCGTACCTTCTGATTCGTACGTTTGCGTTTCCAGCCTCGCCGGGAAAGACGGGGTGCACAGAAGAATTCATCTCGCAGTCTGGAACGTCTCGTCACGCCCAGAGATTCCCGGCCGCCGGGACGCCGTCTCAGGCCTCGGACAGCAGCGCGAGGACGGCCCCGACGGTCGCCGCCCGCACCTGCTCACGGTCGCCCGGCAGCGCCGACTCCCCCGTGAACGACCGGACGCGCACGCCGCCGCCCGTCGCCACCGCAACGTGGACGGTGCCGGGCGGGTGGCCGTCCTGCGGGTCCGGCCCGGCCACACCGGTCGTCGCCAGGCCGACGGACGCCCCCAGCCGCACCCGTACGCCGTCGGCCATCGCCGCGGCGGTCGACGCCGCGACCGGCCCGTCCGCCGCCAGCACCGCCTCCGGCACCCCGGCGAGCGTCGCCTTCAACTCCGTCGCGTAGACGACGACGCCACCGCGGACCACCGCCGACGAGCCGGGCACCGACGTCAGCGCGGCGCACACCAGCCCGCCGGTCAGCGACTCCGCAACCGCCACCGACCTCCCGGCCGTGATCAACCGGCGGACGACCTCGGCGACGTCCGGCTCGCTCACGACGTGGCGCTGCGCCGCAGCCGGATGGCCGACAGCACGTAGTCGACGCCCGTCGCGACGGTGACGATGACGGCGACCGCCATGACCGTCACCTCGATCGGGTCGAACCACCCGGGTAGCGGCAGCAGGTAGAGGCCGAGCGCCAGCGTCTGCAGCGCCGTCTTGACCTTGCCGCCGCGGTTGGCCGCCATGACGCCGTACCGGAGGACGGCGAACCGCATGGCCGTGATGCCCCACTCGCGCACCAGCACGATCACCGTCACCCACCAGGGCAGTTCGCCGAGGATCGACAGGCCGACGAACGCCATGCCGGTGAGCGCCTTGTCGGCGATCGGGTCGGCGATCTTGCCGAAGTCGGTGACCAGGCCGTGGCGGCGGGCCAGCTCGCCGTCGATCTGGTCGGTCAGCATGGCCACGCCGAACGCGACGAACGCCGCGATGCGCGACCCGTCGTCGTCGCCGCCCTCGCGCAACAGCAGCCAGCCGAACACCGGCACCAGCACGACCCGCAGGACGGTCAGCGCGTTGGCGATGTTCCACGGGCTGGGCGGGAGGGTCGACGGTTCGGCCACGGGCCCAAGGCTAGGGCACGGCGAGCAGGTCGGCGCCGTCACTGCCGGTGACGGTCGCCGTGACGATGTCGCCGACGGTGGCGCGGACGCCGGAGACAGTCGTCGTGCCGTCGACCTCGGGGCCCTGGTGCTCGGCCCGGCCCTCGACCGCACCGTCCGCGCCGGCCGACTCGACCAGCACGGACACCGTCTCGCCGACGCGGTCCTCGGCGCGCTGGGCGACCAGTTCCTCGACGAGGTCGCCGACCCGCTCGACCCGCTCGGAGACCTCGTCGGGGTCGAGCTTGCCGTCGAACGACGCGGCCTCGGTGCCGTCCTCGTCGGAGTAGCCGAACACGCCGACGACGTCGAGCCGGGCCTGGCTGAGGAACGACTCCAGCTCGGCGACGTCGTCGTCGGTCTCGCCGGGGAAGCCGACGATGACGTTGGAGCGGATGCCCGCCGAGGGCACCCGCGACCGCACCGACTCGATCAGCTCCAGGAACGACTCCGTCCCGCCGAACCGCTTCATCCGGCGCAGCAGCGGCGTGCTGGCGTGCTGGAACGAGAGATCGAAGTACGGGACCACGCCGGGGGTGGACAGCATGGCGTCGACCAGGGTCGGGCGCATCTCGGCCGGCTGCAGGTAGGACACCCGCACCCGCTCGATGCCGTCGACGGCGGCCAGCTCGGGCAGCAGCGTCTCGAGCAGCCGGAGGTCGCCGAGGTCTTTGCCGTACGACGTCGAGTTCTCGCTGACGAGGAACAGCTCGCGCACGCCCTGCCCGGCCAGCCAGCGCGCGTCGGCCAGCACGTCGGACGGGCGGCGGGACAGGAACGAGCCGCGGAACATCGGGATGGCGCAGAACGTGCAGGCGCGGTCGCAGCCGCTGGCCAGCTTCAACGGCGCCATCGGGCCGCCGTCGAGCCGCCGCCGCACCGACCGCGGGCCGGACGCGGGCGACATGCCGGCCGGCAGGTCGGGAGCCGCGTAGGCGGCGGCCTGCCGCTCGACCGGCGTGACGGGGAGCAGCTTGCGGCGGTCGCGCGGCACGTGCGAGACGTGCTGGGTGCCGCCCAGGATGCCGCGCAGCCGCTCGCCGATGGCCGCGTAGTCGTCGAAGCCCAGGACGGCGTCGGCTTCTGGAAGTTCGTCAGCGAGTCCAACTCCGTACCGCTCGGCCATGCAGCCGACGGCGACGACGGCCTTGGTGCCACCGGGGACCTTGAGGTCGGCCGCGGCCAGCAGCGAGTCGACGGAGTCCTTCTTGGCCTGCTCGACGAAGCCGCAGGTGTTGACGAGGACGGTCTCGGCGGCGGCGGGGTCGTCGACGAGCTCGAAGCCGTCGGCGTCGAGGCGGCCGGCCAGCTCCTCGGAGTCGACCTCGTTGCGGCTGCAGCCCAGCGTGACGATCGCGACGGAATGTTTGCTCATGTCGCCGGCCACTCTACCGGCCGGGACCGCGGGCTAGGTTGGCGCGCATGCCTGAGCTGATCCCGCTGCCCCTCGCCCACGAACCGCTCCCCGGGACCTTCACCGTCGACACCGGCACGACGATCGGCGCCGACGGCGACGCGCTGCCGTCGGCGTGGGTGCTGCACGACGTGCTGGCCGGCGCCGGGGTCCGCGCGCCGGTCGTCCCGGCCGCCGACCCCGCGGCGACGATCGTCCTGCGCGTCGGCGACCCGGTCCGGGACAGCCCGGAGGGCTACCGGCTGACGGTGACGGCGGAGCGCGCGGTGCTCGAGGGCGGGACCGCCGAGGCGCTCGCCCGCGCCGTCCAGACGTTGCGCCAGCTGCTGCCGCCCGCGGCGCTGCGCCGAGCCCCCGTCGCCGACGCCGCGGTACGGCTCGAGTGCTGCGCCATCGAGGACGCGCCCCGGTTCGCCTGGCGCGGCGTGCACCTCGACGTCGCGCGGCACTTCATGCCGGTCGCGTTCGTGCTGAAGCTGATCGACGTCGCTGCGCTGCACCGCCTCAACGTCGTGCACCTGCACCTGACCGACGACCAGGGCTGGCGGGTCGAGGTGCCGGCGCACCCCCGGCTCACCAAGGTCGGCGCCTGGCGCGCCGAGACCGTCATCGGCCGGAACAGCGACGAGTACGACGGCACGCCGCACGGCGGCTTCTACTCGCTCGACGACCTGCGCGAGATCGTCGCCTACGCGGCGGCGCGCTCCGTCACCGTCGTGCCCGAGATCGACCTGCCCGGCCACGTGCAGTCCGTGCTGGCCGCCTACCCGGAGCTGGGCAACACCGGGCGGCCGGTCGAGGTCCGGCGCACGTGGGGCATCTCGACGAACGTGCTGGCGCCGACGGAGGAGGCGCTCGGGTTCGCCCGCGACGTCCTCGACACCGTGCTGGACGTGTTTCCCGGCCCCTGGGTGCACCTCGGCGGCGACGAGGTCCCGCGGACGGAGTGGCGTGAGAGCCCGGCCGCGGCCGAACGCACCGCCGACCTGGGCCTGTCCGGCGTCGACGAGCTGCAGAGCTGGTTCCTGCGCCGCCTGCATGGGCACGTGACGAAGCACGGCCGGCGCGTCGTCGGCTGGGACGAGGTCGCCGACGACGGCGGCATGCCGGCCGACACCGTCGTGATGGCCTGGCGCGGCGCCGAGAAGGGCGTCGCCGCGATGGCGGCCGGGCACGACGTCGTCATGTGCCCGGAGGACGTGACGTACTTCGACCACTACCAGTCCGGCGGCGCCGGCGAGCCGCTGGCCATCGGCGGCCTGACCACCGTCGAGGACGTCGCCGCGTGGGAGCCGGCCGCCGGCGACGGGCCCGGCCGGCTGCTCGGCGTCCAGGGACAGCACTGGACCGAGTACCTGCCGACGCCCGCCGCCGTCGAGTACGTGGCGTTCCCGCGGCTCAGCGCGCTGGCCGAGGTCGCGTGGACGGCGCCGGAGCGGCGCGACGCGGCGGACCTGCTGCGCCGGTTGCCCGCGCACCTGGAGCGGCTCGACGCGCTGGGCGTGAACTACCGGCCGCTCGACGGCCCGCGCCCCGGCCAGCGCGGCGGCACGGGACGGCGCCGACGGGCCTGATCAGCCGGCGGCCAGCCCCGTCCGGGCCAGGACGAACCGGGTCACCTCGCGGTGCCAGACGAACGGGTGGCGCAGCAGCGCGTGCCCGTCGCCGGCTACGGAGACATACCGGCAGGACGCCGCGACGCCGTCCAGCCCGGCCGCCAGCGCCGCCGTCTGCCGCGGGTCGGTGACCTTGTCGGCGCTGCCGTGCATGAGCAGCACGTGCTTCCCGGCCAGCAGCGACGGCGGCTCCGACGGTGTCAGCCACGGCGCCAGCGCGGCCACGGCGACGACAGCGTCCGCGGCGCCGGACTCCCCGGCCACCCGCACAGCGGCCCGGCCGCCCATCGAGTAGCCGACCAGTGCGACGGGGACGTCCGGGTCCCGCGCCCGCACGGCCGCCAGCGCCGACCGCGCGTCGGCCAGCGGCGACTCCTCGGCGCCGTTCCAGCCGCGGACCGCGTACCGCAGCCGCCACACCGTCAGCCCGAGCGGACCGCCGGCCCGCCGCAGCGCGCCGGCGAACGGCCGCAGCCGCAGCACCGACGGCTGCCGGGCCCGCACCGGCTCGCGGCTCTCGGACTGGCCGCCGTGCAGCAGCAGGACGGCCGCGCGGACGTCGCCGCGCGGCCGGTCCTCGGAAAGGACGGGAGACAGGACGGGCGCCGGCTCAGTCACCGCGCAGCGCGTCCAGCACCTCGTCGAGGTCGTCGGGCTTGATCAGCACGTCGCGCGCCTTCGACCCCTCGGACGGGCCGACGATGCCGCGGCTCTCCATCAGGTCCATCAGCCGGCCGGCCTTGGCGAACCCGACCCGCAGCTTGCGCTGCAGCATCGACGTCGAGCCGAACTGCGTGTTGACGACCAGCTCGGCGGCCTGGCAGAGCAGGTCGAGGTCGTCGCCGATGTCCTCGTCGACCTCGCGCCTGGCCGCCGCGGGGGCCGTGACGTCCTCGCGGTAGGTCGGCTCCAGCTGCTCCTTGCAGTGGCCGACGACGGAAGCGATCTCGGACTCGGTGACCCAAGCGCCCTGGACGCGGATCGGCTTGCTCGCGCCCATCGGGAGGAACAGGCCGTCACCCTGACCGACCAGCTTCTCCGCGCCCGGCTGGTCCAGGATGACCCGCGAGTCGGCCAGCGACGACGTCGCGAACGCCAGCCGCGACGGCACGTTGGCCTTGATCAGGCCGGTGACGACGTCGACCGACGGCCGCTGCGTCGCCAGCACCAGGTGGATGCCGGCCGCGCGGGCTAGCTGGGTGATGCGGACGACCGAGTCCTCGACGTCGCGCGGGGCGATCATCATGAGGTCGGCCAGCTCGTCGACGATGACCAGCAGGTACGGATACGGCGTCAGCACCCGCTCGCTGCCCTCGGGCGCCTTCACCTTGCCCGAGCGGACCGCCTTGTTGAAGTCGTCGACGTGCCGGAAGCCGAAGTTGGCGAGGTCGTCGTAGCGCATGTCCATCTCGCGCACGACCCACTGCAGCGCCTCGGCCGCCTTCTTCGGGTTGGTGATGATCGGCGTGATGAGGTGCGGGATGCCCTCGTACGCGGACAGCTCCACCCGCTTGGGGTCGACCATGATCAGCCGGACCTCGTCGGGCGTCGCCCGCATGAGCACCGACGTGATCATCGAGTTGATGAAGCTGGACTTGCCGGAGCCGGTGGCGCCGGCGACCAGCAGGTGCGGCATCTTCGCCAGGTTCGTGACGACGAAGCCGCCCTCGACGTCTTTGCCCAGCCCGGCGATCATCGGGTGGTGGTCCTTGCGGGCCACCGACGACCGCATGACGTCGCCGAGGCTGACGATCTCCTTGTCGAGGTTCGGGATCTCGATGCCGATCGCCGACTTGCCCGGGATGGGCGACAGGATGCGCACCTCGGCGCTGGCGACGGCGTAGGAGATGTTCTTCGACAGCGCGGTGACCCGCTCGACCTTCACCGCGGTGCCCAGTTCGACCTCGTACCGGGTGACCGTCGGGCCGCGGGTGTAGCCGGTGACGACGGCGTCGATGTTGAACTGGTCGAACACGCCCATGAGCGACTCGACCACCGTGTCGGACGCGGCCGACTTGGCCTTGTGCGGGCTGCCCTGCCGGAGCAGGTCGCTGTTCGGCAGCGTGTAGGTGATGTCGCCGGACAGCGCCAGCTGCTCGACCCGTTGCGGGATCGGCGTGTGCGGCGGCGCCTCGGCCGGGCCGTCGGCGGCCTTCTTCTTCTTGCGCAGCTCGCGGGCGACCACGGCCGGCTCGGTCGGCGTCTCGTCCTCGCCGCCGAGGCCGCCGAGTTCCGCGGTGTCGGCGTCGTCGTCGGGTTCGGGGTCGGGCTTGCGCCGGCGCTTGGGCTTGTCGCGCAGCACCGGCGAGTCGTACGGCTCGTCGTCGGACGGCGCGAGACGGCCGCCCGCGTCGCCGTCCTCACCCTCGGCGAGCGGACGGCGGAAGCCCAGCCAGCCGCCCACGACCAGCGCGCCGGCCCGCAGCTGCGCCGTGACCTCGTACAGCGGGATGCCGGTGATGACCAGTACGCCGAACAGCGTCAGCAGCCCCAGCAGCGGGCCTGCCACGTACACCGTCAGCAGGTCGGCCAGGATGGTCGACGAGACGTACCCGATGGCGCCGCCGGCCCGCTCCATGGCGATCTGCCCGTCGACCGGGCGCGGCATGCCGCCGGCGACGTGCGCCAGGCCCAGAGTGCCCAGCGCGAGGCAGGCCCAGCCGATGACCTGCCGGCCGCCGGGGCCGTTGCGGGCGGGGTGGCGCAGCGTGCGCCAGGCCGCCATGAGCAGCAGCACCGGCGCGACGTACGCGCCCGTGCCGATGGCGCCGGCGATGCCCTGGTAGACGGCCTCGTAGACGCGGCCCTCCAGCGTCCACCAGACCGACGCGGCGACGATGAACGCCGTCCCGATGAGGAACAGCCCGACGCCGTCGCGGCGCTGGTCGGCCTCGAGGCTCGTGGCCGTGCGCCCGACGCTGCGGGTGACGCCGCCGACGAGGTGCGCGATGCCCATCCAGATGCCGACGAACATCCGGCCGATGCCGCCGAAGAACTGCGCGGCGAGACTCGGCTCCGGCGGCGGCGGCGGGGGCGGCTCAGGTGCGCGACGCTTGCGACCGCGAGCCGGGGTACGCCGTTTGGGGGTACCCGACGAGCTTCGCGACCGTGCCGTGGCTGTTCGGGTCGCCATGGAGATCACACTACATCCGACACAGACGCATCTTCAGTCACACGAGCCCCGGCGCGTCGGCCGAAATGTCCGTAACCCCAGCTCGCGCGGAGGAATCCACCGCCTCCGCCGCCCACCCTCGTTGATCTTGGAGTAAGTACGGTATCTATCGGACATTTCACCCGGCAATGGCCGCTCTACCCCAAGATCAACAACTGAGGGCAGCCGAACCGGGCGGCCGGCACGGGGTCAGGACTCGACGACGACCGGGATGATCATCGGACGGCGGCGCAGGCGGCCGCCGACCCAGCGGCCGATGGTGCGGCGCACCGTCTGCTGCAGCTGGTAGGTGTCGGCGTTGCCGCCCTCGGCCGCCTTCTCCAGCGCCGCGACCAGCTCCGGCCGGATGTCGTCGAAGACGCTGTCGTCCTCGGCGAACCCGCGGGCGTGGATCTCCGGCCCGCCGGTGACCTTGCCGGTGACGGAGTCGACCACCACGACGACGGAGATGAAGCCCTCTTCGCCGAGGATGCGGCGGTCCTTCAGCGACGCCTCGGCCACCCCGCCGACGTTGGAGCCGTCGACGTAGACGTAGCCGCACGGCACCGCGCCGACCACCTTCGCGACCCCGTCGAGGAGGTCGACGACGACACCGTCCTCGGCCAGTGCGACCCGCTCGCGCGGCACGCCCGACGCCACGGCGATGTCGGCGTTGGCGAACAGGTGCCGGGTCTCGCCGTGGATCGGCATGACGTTGCGCGGCTTGACCAGGTTGTACGTGAACAGCAGCTCACCGGCGGCGGCGTGCCCGGACGTGTGCACCTTGGCGTTGCCCTTGTGCACGACGGTGGCGCCCTCGCGGGTCAGGCCGTTGATGACCCGGGAGACGGCGTTCTCGTTGCCCGGGATCAGCGACGACGCCAGCACGACGACGTCGCCCGGCTCGATGTGGATGGCCGGGTGGTCGCGGTTGGCGATGCGCGACAGCGCCGCCATCGGCTCGCCCTGCGAGCCGGTCGACATCAGCACGACCTTGTTCGGCGGGAGGTCGTCGATGCTCTTGAGATCGACCAGCGTGCCGCCGGGGACGGTGAGGTAGCCGAGGTCGCGGGCGATGCCCATGTTGCGGACCATCGACCGGCCGACGAACGCGACCTTGCGGCCGTGCGCGACGGCGACGTCGAGCACCTGCTGCACGCGGTGGACGTGGCTGGCGAACGAGGCGACGACGACCCGCTGCGGCGCGCGGGCGAAGACGCCGTCGAGGACGTCGGCGATGTCGCGCTCGTGCGGCGTGTACCCGGGCACCTCGGCGTTGGTGGAGTCGGTCATGAACAGGTCGACGCCGGTGTCGCCGAGCCGCGCGAAGCCGTTGAGGTCGGTGAGCCGGCCGTCCAGCGGCAGCTGGTCCATCTTGAAGTCGCCGGTGTGCAGCACGAGGCCGGCCGGGGTGCGGATGGCCAGCGCCAGCGCGTCGGGGATGGAGTGGTTGACGGCCAGGAACTCGACCTCGAACGGGCCGAACCGCTCCGTCTGCCCCTCCTTGACCTGCAGCTGGTAGGCGTCGATGCGGTGCTCCTTGAGCTTCGCCTCGACCAGCGCGAGGGTCAGCCGGGAGCCGACGACGGGGATGTCGCGCTTCTCGCGCAGCAGGAACGGCACGGCGCCGATGTGGTCCTCGTGCCCGTGCGTGAGCACGATCGCCTCGACGTCGTCGAGGCGGTCCCGGATGTACTCGAAGTCGGGCAGGATGAGGTCGACGCCGGGCTGGTTGTCCTCGGGGAACAGCACCCCGCAGTCGACGATCAGCAGCCGCCCGGCGTACTCGAACACGGTCATGTTGCGGCCGACCTCGCCGAGCCCGCCGAGCGGGACGACGCGCAGCGCGGCGGGGTCGAGCGGTGGCGGCGAGGGCAGTTCGGGATGCGGATGGCTCATGCGAGCCCCGCCTCGGCGAGGTCGGCGCGCAGCAGCGCGACCTGCTCGTCGGTGGCGGGGATGAGGGGGGAACGGACCGTGCGGTTGCGGATGACGCCGCGCAGCTGGACGGCTGCCTTGGCCATGATGGCTCCTTGGGTTCGGGTCATGATGCCGCGCACGGCCGGGATGAGCCGCCGGTGCAGCTCGAGGGCCCGGGGCAGATCGCCGGAGTCGAGGGCGCGGATCAGCTGCGCGTACTCGGCGGCCGCGACGTGGGCGACCACGCTGACCAGGCCGACGGCGCCGTGCGTGAGCAGGGCGAGGTTGAGGGCGTCGTCGCCGCAGTAGTAGGCCAGCCCGGTGCGGGCCATGACCTCGGACGACGCGAACACGTCGCCCTTGGCGTCCTTGACGGCGACGATGCGGTCGTGCTCGGCCAGCCGGATCAGCGTGGCGGTCTCGATGGCCACGCCGGTGCGGACCGGGATGTCGTAGAGCATGACCGGCAGGTCGGTGGCCGACGCGACCGCGGTGAAGTGCTGGTACAGCGCCTCCTGCGGCGGCCGGCTGTAGTACGGCGTGACGAGGAGCAGCCCGTGCGCGCCGGCCTTCTGCGCGGCCTGGGCCAGCTCACTGGTGTGCCGGGTGTCGTTGGTGCCGACCCCGGCGACGACGCGGGCGCGCGAGCCGACGGCTTCGAGCACCGCCCGCAGGATGTGGTCCTTCTCGGCGTCGGAGGTGGTGGGGCTCTCGCCCGTGGTGCCGGACACGACGATGCCGTCGGCGCCGTCGGCGACGAGCTTCTCCGCCAGGGCGGCGGTCCCCTCGAGGTCGAGGCCGCCGTCGTCGAGGAACGGCGTGACCAGGGCGACCGACAGGCGGCCGAAGGGTGCGGCCCCCGGCGCGCCGGTGGTGGCGGCGGCGAGGGTGAAGAGCTCGTCAGACATGGGTGAAGGTTACCGTGATCCGCGCCCGCGGGCCGACTCGCCTCACTGTCCGGCGCTGGTCAGGGCGACGGCCCTGGCGCGAGTCTCGCTCACCCCGGCGAGCACCTCGGCCAGCCGCGGGTCGGACTGGACGTCGGCGCCGGCGTGCCGCAGCCTCGTGACGAGGAACGCGAGCTCGGTGACGGCGCCCTGGTAGGCGCGGACGGCGCGCGCGGCGTCGCGGCCGTACTGCGACTTCATCGCCGCGGTCCAGCGGTGCCGGCTGCGCATGGTCGTCAGCAGGTCGACCTCGTACCACGGGATCCAGCCGGCCTGCACGAACTCGCCCAGCCGCTCGGCGACGACGCGCTGCTCGCGGCGGCGCTGCCACAGCGCGGTGCTGAGCATCGCGGCGAACAGCGGCACCATGACGACGACGTAGACGGCGACGAAGCCCTGCCCGTCGTCCCACAGCGCCGACGCGTTCCACAGCGCGTGCAGCCCGGCGGCCAGCAGGTACCCGACGAGCGGCAGCACCACCCGGGCCCGGGTCGAGTGGCGTTGCGCGGCGATGCCGACGGCGATGCCGATGAACACGGTGAACAGCGGGTGCGCGAACGGCGAGAAGATGCCGCGCACGACGAACACGGTGTAGCCGTCGATCGACGCGGTGTCGAAGGCCCGGCCCAGGTAGAGGATGTTCTCGACGAACGCGAACCCGGCCGCCACCAGCCCGGCGTAGACGATGCCGTCGACCAGCCCGTCCAGCTCGTCGCGCCACCACCACAGCAGGCCGACGAGGAACGCGCCCTTCAGCGCCTCCTCGACGAACGGCGCCGACACCACCGACGACGTGTACTCGCCGTAGGTGACCGCGACGAGCGAGTTCACCAGCAGCGCGCCCAGCGTCGCGACGCCGCCGCCCCACAGGAACGCCGCCAGCATCGTCCGTCCGGGCTCGGGCTCCCAGCGGTCCAGCCACAGGAACGCGCCGACGACGACCACGACCGGCAGCAGCGCGAACAGCGTCGCGACGGCGACGGTGGACGGCGCGAGGTCGCCGACCGCGAGCCCGAGCACCACGACCGCGCTCCCGGCCGCCGCGACCAGCCCGAGCACCGGCCAGAGGACGCGGCGGCGCTGCTGCCGGCTCCACGGCTGGTGCTGGGCGGGGGCCCGGCTCACGGGCCCGGTCATGGGGCTGTCACATGCCGATCTCGGGTCGGTCGATGGCCGCAGGAACGGTCACACCGGTCCGTGGCGTTGCACCGACGATTCGAGGAACCTTCGGCCCCTCTCATCGCCGGTCTCTCCCGACCCTCGGGGTGACGTCGACGAGCAGCGGGCCGGTTCCGTCGACCCGGATGTGGGCGGGGCTGGCGGCGACGAGGTCGGCCTCCAGTTGCCGCGCCTCGTGGGTGGACACGACGCCGACGACGGCCATGCCGGCCGCCCGGGCCGCGGCGATGCCGCTGGGCGCGTCCTCGACGACGACGCACCGCGCGGGGTCGGCGCCCAGCCGCTGGGCGCCGAGCAGGTACGGCTCGGGGTGCGGCTTGCCGCGCAGGACGTCGTCGGCGGTGACGATGACGGCGGCCGGCTCCAGCCCGGCGGCGCGCATGCGGGCGGTGGCGATGACGGTGCTGCCGGACGTGACGATGGCGCGGCGGTCCGCCGGGATGGACGCCAGCAGCTCCGCCGCGCCGGGCATCGGGCGGACCGTGCCGGCGTCCTCGATCTCGATCTCGTCGATGCGGGCCAGGGCGGCGCTGACCTGCGGTCCCGGCAGCAGGCCGGCCACGATGTCGGCGGTGGTGCGGCCGTGCGCGCCGGCCAGGCGGGCCGGGTCGACGTCGTACTGACGGCACCAGCGCAGCCAGCTGCGCGCGATGGAGTCGGTCGAGTCGACCAGCGTCCCGTCGAGGTCGAGCAGGATCGCTTCGGCTTTCAGCACCACGACAAGGGACCCTATCGGGCAGACGCCGGCCTTAGGCGTCGCGGCGGGCGAGCACGGCGGCGGCGACGGCGAGCAGCGCGGCCGTCCATACGGCCATGACCAGCCCGCCGGGCAGCGGCGCGAGCGCGTCGTCGATCGCCAGCCGGTCGCTGCCGGCGATCATCCGCATGCCGGCCAGGTCGGGCAGATACCGCGCCAGCGGCGTGACCTTGGACAGCAGGAACGACACCGACACCACCGAACCGTTGGCCACCAGCACGATCAGCGGGACGACGCCGCTGCGGGTCAGGACGGTGATCGCCAGCGCGATGAGCGCGGTGAGCGTCGCGTACGCGGCGGCGCCGAGCCAGCGGCCGGGTTCGACCTCCCCCGCGTCATCGCCGACGGCCCGCGCGACCAGGAGCGCGGCGGGCATCGCGACGACGGCTGCCGCGGCGACGAGGGCGACGACGGTCACCGCCTTCGCGACCAGCACCGTCGCCCGGCGCGGCATGGCGGCGAACGTGGTCGCGATCGGCCGGGCGCCGCTGTACTCGCTGCCGACCACGACGACGCCGATGACGATCGCGCCGAGGGTCAGCAGCGGGGCCGCGGACATGGCGGCGTCGGCGGCGGAGTCGCCCGCGCCCTGCGACGCGTTGAGAGCCGCCAGCGCGACCGGCCCGGCGACCGCGACGGCCAGCCCGGCGATCGCCGCGGGCAGGGTGAGCGCCTTGCGCAGCTCCGCCGCCACGGCGTCGAGCGCGGTCACGACGCACCGCCGGTCAGCGCGAAGAACGCGTCCTCCAGCGTCGGGTGCCCGGCGGTGACGCGGTCCAGCGGCCCGGCCGCCACGATCCGGCCGGCGGCGATCACGACGAGGTCGTCGGCCAGTTCGGCGACCTCGCCCATGAGGTGGCTCGACAGCAGCACCGTCCCGCCGTCGTCCGCGTACGAGCGCAGCAGCCCGCGGATCCACCGGATGCCCTCCGGGTCCAGCCCGTTCACCGGCTCGTCCAGCACCAGCGCGGCCGGCTCGCCGAGCAGCGCGGCGGCCAGGCCCAGCCGCTGCCCCATCCCCAGCGACAGCCGGCCGGCCCGGGTGCGGCCGGCGCCGGCCAGGCCGACCTGCTCCAGCACCTCCCCGACCCGCCGCCGCGGGATGGCGTTGCTGCGCGCCACCCAGGCCAGGTGCTGACGGGCGGAGCGGGACCGGTGCGCGCCGGAGCCGTCCAGCACCGACCCGACGACGTGCAGCGGCCGCCGCAGCGCACGGTACGGCCGGCCACTGACCAGCGCCGCGCCGGACGTCGGCCGGTCCAGCCCGAGCAGGATCCGCAGCGTCGAGGACTTGCCGGCGCCGTTCGGCCCGAGGAACGCGGTCACCCGGCCGGGCTCGGCCCCGAACGTCACGCCGGAGAGCACGTCGCGGGCGCCGCGGCGTTTCACCACATCGTCGAAGGTCAGCATGGGCCCATGTCAGCCGAGCTCAAGCCTGTTGTCATCGGACCACGGTCGCTCGGACCCTGGTCCGATGCCGGGGCTCGGCGCCGTCCTTAGGGTGTGTCTCCCGGGTCTCGGCCGTAGCGAGCGGCGTCCAGGTGGATGCCTCGCAAGGCCGAGAAAGGAGTCATAGCGGGGTTCTATGACGACTGACGAGAACGCAGCGCGGCGCCGCCTGGGCGTCGCGCAGTAGGCCATGGACCCGGGAGACACACCCTAAACTCGCGGGATGGAGACCGGCCGCCCGACGTGGAGGTCCCGGGCCTGGCCGGTGGCGTGGACGGCGCTCGGCGTGCTGCTCATGGTGCTGCTGGCGGCCGGTGCGCAGGGGCCGGCGGCGCAGCTGCTGCCGCTCGGTGTCGTCGGGTTGGCGGTGCTGGTGTCGGTCTGGGCGGTCGTGCGCACCCGCCGCGAGCGCCGCGCCCACGAGGACCGGCTGGCGGCGTGGGCGGGCGAGCGCGCGGCCCAGGCGGAGCGGCTGCGGATCGCCGCCGACCTGCACGACCTCGTCTCGCACGGGCTGGGCCTGATCACCGTCCGCGCCGCCGTCGCCGCCCGGCTGACCGGACCCGGCGGACCGGCCGAGCAGGCGGCCGCGCTGGCCGACATCGAGGAGGTCAGCCGCGAGACCACCACGGAGCTGCGCCGCATGCTCACCGTCCTGCGCTCCCCCGACGCCGCGGCGGCCCTGCGGCCGGCGGAGTCGCTGGCCGACCTGCCCGGCGTCGTCGCGGCCGCCCGCGGCGCCGGCCTGGACGCGTCGCTGGAGGTCACGCCGCCGCCGGGTGTCTCGCCGGGGGTGCAGCTCACCGTGTGCGCCGTCGTCCGCGAGGCGCTGAGCAACACCGCCCGGCACGCCGGCCCGACCGCGGTGCGGGTGCGGGTGCGCCGCGACGGCGGGACGGTCGTGGTGACGATCGCCGACGACGGCCCGGCCGGCGGCTGGCAGCCCCGTCCCGGCGCCGGGCACGGGCTGGCCGGCCTGTGGGAACGGGTGACGGCGCTCGGCGGCACGCTGGACGCCGGCCCGGACGGCGCGGGCTTCGCCGTCACCGCCGCCCTCCCCGACCACCCCGTTGATCATGGAGAAGGTCGGCTCCAGAGGGCCTCGGAAGCCGACCTTCTCCATGATCAACAGCGCGGGGGCGGCGGGGTGGTGGGACGGTGACGTCGACCGTCCGCGTGCTGATCGCCGACGACCAGCCGCTGCTGCGGCACAGCCTGGCGCTGCTGCTCGACGCCGCGCCGGACCTCGCCGTCGCGGGGACGGCCGGGACCGGCGGCGAGGCGGTCTCGCTCGCCGCCGAGCTGCGGCCGGACGTCGTGCTGACGGACATCCGGATGCCGGGCGGCGACGGCATCGAGGCGACCCGGCGGATCACCGGCGACCCCGCGCTCGCCGCCACCCGGGTGCTGGTGCTGAGCATGTTCGAGCTGGACGAGTACGTGTACGCCGCGCTGCGGGCCGGGGCCAGCGGGTTCCTGCTCAAGGACGCCCGGCCGGAGCAGCTGCTCGACGCGGTCCGGCGCACGCACGCGGGCGAGTCGCTGTTCGCGCCGAGCATCCTGACTCGGCTGGTGGACCATTACGTCGGACGGCCCGCGCGGGCGCCGGCGACGCGGCTGGACCGGCTGACCGAGCGCGAGACCGAGGTGCTGGCTCTTGTCGCGGCCGGCCTGTCCAACGACGAGATCGCCGCCGCGCTGACCATCTCGATCAAGACGGTGAAGACGCACATCGGCCACCTGCTGGCCAAGCTGGCTGCCCGCGACCGCGCGCAGCTCGTCATCGCCGCGTACGAGAGCGGCCTGGCCGGTCAGGCGTCGTAGTCGACGTCGAGGGTGGGCGTCGTGGGGTGTGACTGGCAGGTCAGGACGTAGCCGGCCGCGATCTCGTCGTCCTCGAGGGCGTAGCGGCGCTCCATGGTGACGGCGCCGTCGAGGACCTTCGCCCGGCAGGTGCCGCAGACGCCGCCCTTGCAGGCGAACGGCGCGTCGTTGCGGACGCGGAGCACGGCCTCGAGCACGGTCTCATCCGGGTCGTCGAGGGTGACCTCGGTGCGACGGCCGTCCAGCGACGCGGTGACGGCGCACGTCACGGCCTGCTGGCGGGCCTCTTCGCGGATCGCCGGAGGCGGGTCGCCGACGTGGTACAGCTCGGCGTGGACGTGGGCGCGCTCGACGCCGCGGGCGGCCAGCACCTCGCGGGCGGTCGTGATCAGCTCGTACGGCCCGCACAGGTACCAGTCGTCGACGGTCTCCGGCGGCAGCAGCGTGTCGAGCAGCCGGCCGAGGCGCTCGCCGTCCAGCCGGCCGGACAGCAGCTCCGTCGACCCAGGCTCGCGCGACAGCACGTGCACCAGCTGCAGCCGGCCCGGGTGACGGTCCTTGAGGTCGGCCAGCTCGTCGGTGAACATCACCGACGACGACGTCCGGTTGCCGTAGAGCAGCGTGATGCGGCTGTCCGGCTCGGTGGCCAGCGCCGTCGCGACGATCGACAGCACCGGCGTGATGCCGCTGCCGGCCGCGACCAGCGCGTAGTGCCTGCCCTGCTCCGGGCCGAACGACGGCGTGAACCGGCCGGCCGGCGTCATGACGTCGACCTCGTCGCCGGGCGCCAGGGTCGTCAGCGCGTGCGAGGAGAACACGCCGCCGGGGATCCGCTTCACCGCGATGCGCAGCACCCCCGACCCGGCCGGCGAGCAGATCGAGTAGCTGCGCCGCACGCCGTCACCACCGGGCAGGGCGACGTTGACGTGCTGGCCGGCGGCGAAGTCGTAGGCCTCGGCCAGCTCGGCCGGCACGGCGAACGTGACGGCGACGGCGTCGGCCGTCAGCGGCTCGACCGACGCGACCCGCAGCCGGTGGACGACGGAGTGCCGCCGCGCAGTGGCCGCCTGAGTCGCCGTCGTCATAGCGCCTTCACGTGGTCGAACGGCTCTTGGCAGGACCGGCAGACCCAGAGCGACTTGCACGCCGTCGAGCCGAACCGGGACAGCTCGCGGGTGTCGGGCGAGCCGCAGAGCGGGCAGCGGACCGAGAGGGTCAGCGCGACCGGGCCCGTGGGCCGGGGTGGCGCGATCCCAGCTGCCCGCAGCGCCTCGTGGCCCTCGGCCGTGATCCAGTCCGTCGTCCAGGCCGGGGCGAGCACCAGCCGCACGTCGACGTCGTCGACGCCCGCGCCGGCCAGCGCGGCCTCGATGTCGGCGCGGATCGCGTCCATCGCCGGGCAGCCGGAGTACGTGGGGGTGATGTCGACGGTGACCGCACCGGCCGTGTCGACCCGGACGTCGCGCAGGATGCCCAGCTGCTCGATGGTGACCACCGGCAGCTCCGGGTCCTGGACCGTCGCGACGATCTCGCGCACGTGCCGCGTCGTCACCAGCGTCGTCGTCACCATGTCGCCTCCGGGTGGGACCGGTGCAGGTGCTGCATCTCGGCGAGCAGGTAGCCGAGGTGCTCGGTGTGCAGGCCGCGGCGGCCGCCTCGCCGGGGCGCGGCGTCGGCGGGTCGTTCCAGGCCGGCCTCGGCCAGCACGCCCTCGACGTAGGCCGTCCACGGCTCCCGCAGCGTCGCGGGGTCGACGGCGACGCCCTCGGCGCTCAGCGCGGCGGTGACGTCGTCGCCGTCGAACAATTCCTCGGCGTACGGCCAGACGGTCGCCAGGCCGGCCACCATGCGGCGGCGGCTCTCGTCCGTCCCGTCGCCCAGGCGCAGCACCCACTGGGTGGCGTGGTCGCGGTGGTAGTGGACCTCCTTGACCGCCTTGCCCGCGACGGCGGCCAGCGTGTCGTCGGTGCTGGCCCGCAGCCGGTCGTACAGCTCGTACTGGTAGGCGGCGAAGACCAGCTGGCGGGCCATCGTCACCGCGAAGTCGCCGTTGGGCAGCTCGACCAGCAGCGCGTTGCGGAAGTCGCGGTCGTCGCGCCAGTACGCCAGCGCGTCCTCGTCGCGGCCGGTCCCCTCCAGCTCGCCCGCGTAGGTGAGCATCGTGCGGGCCTGGCCGAGCAGGTCGAGCGCGATGTTGGCCAGCGCGACGTCCTCCTCCAGCTCCGGCGCGCGGGCCACCCACTCCCCCAGCCGCTGGGCCAGGACGAGGGCGTCGTCGCCGAGCGCCAGGGCGTAGCGGTCCCTCACAGGTGCTTCGCCTCCGCCGGGACCTCGTAGAACGTCGGGTGCCGGTAGACCTTGTCGGCGGCGGGGTCGAAGAAGGAGTCCTTCTCGTCCGGGCTGCTGGCGGTGATCTGGTCGGACGGCACCACCCAGATCGAGACGCCCTCGCCGCGCCGGGTATAGACGTCGCGGGCGTTGCGGACGGCCATGGCGGCGTCGGGCGCGTGCAGGCTGCCGACGTGGATGTGCGACAGGCCGCGCCGGGCCCGGACGAAGACCTCCCAGAGGGGCCACTCGGTCTGCGTCATGACATCAGTCGGTCGGCTCATGCCGCGGCCTCCCGTCGCCGGGCCTGCTGCTTGGCCGCGTAGGCGCCGGCCGCCTCGCGCACCCACGCGCCGTCGTTCTGGGCGTCGACCCGGTGCCGCAGGCGCTGCTCGTTGCACGGGCCGTCGCCCTTGATGACGCGGAACAGCTCGTCGTAGTCGGGCGCGGTGAAGTCGTAGTGGCCGCGCTCCTCGTTCCAGCGCAGGCCGGGGTCGGGGATGGTGAGCCCGAGCACCTCCGACTGCGGCACCGTCATGTCGACGAACCGCTGCCGCAGCTCGTCGTTGCTGAACCGCTTGATGCCCCAGCGCATGGACTGCTCGGTGTGTCCGCCGGGAGCGGCCTGCTCGCCGGTGTCGGGCGGGCCGAACATGGCCAGGCTCGGGTACCACCAGCGGTCCAGCGCGTCCTGGGCCATCGCCTTCTGGGCCGCGCTGCCGCGGGTGAGCGTCAGCAGCGACTCGAACCCCTGCCGCTGGTGGAACGACTCCTCCTTGCAGATGCGCACCATCGCGCGGGCGTACGGGCCGTACGAGCAGCGGGTGAGCGGCACCTGGTTGGTGATCGCCGCGCCGTCGACCAGCCAGCCGATCGCGCCGACGTCGGCCCACGTCAGCGTCGGGTAGTTGAAGATCGACGAGTACTTCTGGCGCTTGGTGTGCAGCAGCTCCAGCAGCTGGTCGCGCGAGACGCCGAGCGTCTCGGCGGCCGCGTAGAGGTAGAGCCCGTGGCCGGCCTCGTCCTGCACCTTGGCCAGCAGGATCGCCTTGCGGCGCAGGCTCGGCGCGCGGCTGATCCAGTTGCCCTCCGGCTGCATGCCGATGATCTCGGAGTGAGCGTGCTGGGCGATCTGCCGGATCAGCGTCTTCCGGTACGCCTCCGGCATGTCGTCGCGCGGTTCGATGCGCCCGTCGGAATCGACGATCGCGTAGAACGCCGCCTCTCGTTCGTCGGTAGCCGCCATGGTTCCAGGCTAGGCCCAGATGTGACACCTGTCCAGCATGCTTGCGTACTTGGTGTAACACCTCGGCCGCGCTGGGACCGTCGCCGGGTCACCAGGACACCGCCAGCCGGTCGATGCCGAGTCCGCTGATCAACAGGTGTTCCTTCCGGTCGCTGAGCAGGTCGCGGGTCCAGCCGGTGAACCCGCCGTCGCCGACCTCGACCAGCTCGCCGCCGAGCCGGGCCAGCACCTTGAAGCAGAGGCCCTCGTAGTAGCCGTGGCCGCTCGCGCGGTCCGGATCGAGGACGGCACCGGGCACCGCGTCGGCGACCGGCGCGAGCCGCGGGTCGAGGACGGTCAGCCGCACCTGGACCTCCTCGGCGCCGAGCAGCGGCAGCGCACTCGTCAGCACGGCCAGCTGCTCGGCCAGCGCGGTCCGCTCGAACTGCCGCCCGCCGGCGTCGCGTCCGGCCGTGACCTGGGCGAACAGCGAGAAGTGCGCGAACATCGCCGGCCCGCCGACGAGCTGGGCGCGCACGACCCGCTGGATCGCGGCCAGCCGGACGACCTCGCCCGGCCCGGCCGCCCGGCGGCGGACGGCCGCCTCGAGCGCCAGCGCGTTGGTCGGGTCGGCCGCGACGTCGGTGCCGCGGACAGTCGTGACCACCTTGTTCTGGTCGACGGTCGAGAGCACCGAGTGCGTGCCGAGCGGCGCCAGCGGGGCCAGGGTGACCACCTCGGCCGGCTCCGGCCGCCCCGCCAGCACGTCGAGCAGCACGTCCTCGACCCGGCGCAGCGCCCGGAACGACACCGGCGCGGGCCCGGTGAACCGGTCGCGCCGGTACCGCTCCAGCACCGCGGCCGGCGTCAGCGCGGCGGCCCGGCGGCGCATGAGGTCGAGCTGCAGCGTCGTCAGGTCCGACCCCGGCAGCGCCACCAGCGCGTCGAGCACGTCCTCGCCACCGACCCGCCGCACGACCCGGCCCAGCGCCGCCCGCGACCCGTTCTCCGTCATGCCCCATGACTAGCCGGGGCCGGACGCCACGGTCCAGCGGTTTTCCGCCGTCGCGGCCCGTTTCGTCACCCAGCGTGACGGCCGTCACTCTCGGTACTCAAGTGACGCATGAGACTATTCTCATGTCATCACTCCTGGTCACAGCTTTGTGATCATGACAATGTCTCGCTGACCAGCGCCGATCCTCCAGCCACCGGCGACGCCCGATTCGGACGAACATCGGGCGATCCGGAGCGAATCCGGCGAACACAGGACGGCGACGTCCGCCTTCTGAGATCATTCGTGACGGTGCGTCATTTTCGCGGCACGATGATCATGTTCGGGGCGATTTGCCGGAAATGTCCGCCTGTAGACCCGGCTGACCGCCACCTGCGACAGGAGGAGCTGACCCTGTGACGACCGATGGGACGCACCACCATCCGGGCCTTCCAGACGTTCCGATCCACTCCGTCGATCTCAGCGAAGCCGAGGCGTTCTTCCGGCAGCACGCCGCTGAGAACCCGCACGCTCCCTCGCCCGAAGATCGGTTCAGCGAGGCGCTGGTCGAGTTCGGCCGGCGCGGCACGTTCAGCCACACCACCGAGGAGCTGGAGTTCGGCGCGCGCCTGGCCTGGCGCAACGCGAACCGCTGCATCGGCCGCCTGTACTGGCGCAGCTTGATCGTCCGCGACCGGCGCCACGTCCGCTCCGCCGAGGGCGTCGCCGCCGAGTGCGTCGAGCACCTGCGCGTGGCCACCAACGACGGGCGCCTGCGGCCGGTGCTGACGCTGTTCGCGCCGGACCAGCCCGGCCGGCGGGCGCCCCGGCTGCGCAACACCCAGCTGATCCGGTACGCCGGCTACCAGGGCATGGACTCCGTCATCGGCGATCCTTCGCAGGCCGAGTTCACCCGCTGGGTCGAGAGCCTGGGCTGGTCGGGCAAGGGCACCGACTTCGACGTGCTGCCGCTGGCCATCGAGACTCCCGAGGACGGCGTCGGGCTGTTCGACATCCCCGGCGACGCCGTCCTCGAGGTACCTCTGTCGCACCCGGAGTTCCCCTGGTTCGCCGAGCTGGACCTGAAGTGGCACGCCGTCCCCGCGATCTCGTCGATGCCGGTGCGCATCGGCGGCATCACCTACCCGACGGCGCCGTTCAACGGCTGGTACATGGGGACCGAGATCGGCTCGCGCAACCTCGTCGACGCCGACCGGTACGACCGCATGACGCAGGTCGGCCGGCTGCTCGGCCTCGACGTCGACAACGACCGGTCGCTGTGGAAGGACCGCGTGCTCGTCGAGATCAACCGCGCGGTGCTGCACTCGTTCGACGCCGCGGGCGTGAAGATCGCCGACCACCACCACGAGTCGGAGATGTTCATGCGGTTCGTCGAGAAGGAGGAGCGGGCCGGCCGCACCGCGCACGCCGAGTGGTCGTGGGTCGTGCCGCCGCTGTCCAGCACGACGTCGCCGGTGTACCACCGCTACTACGACGACTCGACGGCGCTGCCCGGTTTCCTGCCCAGCCCCGGCTGGACACCGCCGAAGGAGGCGGAGGTCCCGGCCGAGTGCCCGTACCACGCGCGGGCCTGAGCCTGAGGGTCGTATCGTGGGGCGGGTGTCCGAGCCGCCCGCCATCGTCGCCGATCGTTCCGTCCGCCTCGCCTGGGCCGCCGACACCGACGCCATCGGTGCCGTGCAGGCCCGGGCGTGGACCGCGTCCTACGCTCCCCTGCTTCCGGCGGCCCTGCTCGCCGACGTCGACGCGCCGACGTTCGCGGCCGCCTGGCTGGAGGCCGTCACCCGACCCCCGTCGGCCCAGCACCGAGTGCTCGTCGCGCTCGAGGCCGGCCGCGTCGTCGGATTCGCCGCCACGGCGCCGTCCGAGGACCCCGACGCCCAGCCCGGCGACGGCGAGGTGGTCGCGTTCCACGTCGACCCCGCCGCGCTCGGCGAGGGGCACGGCTCGCGGCTGCTGGCCGCCGTCGCCGACACCCTGCGCGCCGACGGCTTCACCCGCGCCCGCATGTGGCTGGTCGTGGGCGACGACGCGATGCGCGGGTTCCTCGAACCGGCCGGGTGGGCGCCCGACACCGCGCACCGGACGCTGGACCTCACCGGCGACGGGACGGCGACGCTGCGGCAGGTGCGGCTGCACACGTCGCTCTCGCCGGAGCCGGAGGTGCAGTCGTGACGTTCGCCGGCATCCCGGTCGAGGCGCTGGACTTCTACGAGGACCTCGAGAACGACAACACCAAGTCGTTCTGGACCGCGCACAAGCACGTCTACGAGAAGTCCGTCCGCGACCCCATGCGCGCGCTGGCCGACGACCTGTCACCCGAGTTCGGCGCGGTCCGGTTCTTCCGGCCGTACCGCGACGTCCGGTTCGCCGCCGACAAGAGCCCGTACAAGACCCAGCAGGGCATGGTGCTCGGCGGCCACTACGTGCACGTCGGCGCGCCCGGGCTGTTCGTCGCCGCCGGCTACTACCAGATGGCGCCCAACCAGGTCGCCCGCTACCGCGTCGCCGTCGACGACGCGCGGCGCGGCGAGCCGCTGGCCGAGATCGTCGAGACGGTGCGCGACGCCGGGTACGTCGTGGGCGGCGACGCGCTGAAGACCCGCCCGCGCGGCTACGACGCCGACCACCCGCGCATCGAACTGCTGCGGCAGAAGGCGCTGGTCGGCTGGCTCGAGTTCGGCGCGCCCGACTGGCTGCACACCCCGGCGGCGGCGACGCACGTCGCGGCGGCGTGGCGCGAGCTGGCGCCGTTGAAGCAGTGGCTCGACGACCACGTGGGGCCATCGGACCAGCCGCGCCGCTGACGCCGTCCCCGTCAGTCCGCCGTGGCGTCGAGGTAGGCGCGGCCGCGCGGCGAGATGCGGTAGCCGATCGGGAAGCTCTGTGTCAGCCCGAGGTTCTTCAGCTTGCGCACGTCCAGCTTGAACGGGGCGCGCTCGCGGCCGACGAGGTCGGCGAGGTCGCCGGCGCGGCGCTCGGGGTGCTGCTCGATCAGCTGCAGCGTCTCACGGGTCCAGGCGCCGTAGGACGAGGCGCGGTCGAGGCGGTCGAGCCGCTTGGTGATCTCGGCGATCTCGGCCGGTTGCAGTTCGCCGCCGGAGGCCAGCTGGGCGCGGGGGTCCGGGTCGGTGGCCGGATGGAACTCGATGCGGTACGTCGGGTTGGCCGGGTCGCCCGGCAGGTCGGCCAGCAGGCTGGCGGCGTCCGGGTGGCCGGCGGCGCGGGCGTCATCGTCGCTGATGGACGCCGGGTCGACGACGGTGACCGCGATGACCTCGATGCGGCCGGCCGGCGTGCGGTACGGGCGGCCGGGCAACACCTGCTGGCGGGCCCAGCGCCGGAACGCCAGCGTCACCGTCCCGTCGGCGATGCCCGCCCAGAAGCGCTTCTGGAACAGCACGCGCCTCAGCCTAACCAAAGCCGGCGTGGCGGTCTCAGGCAGCGGCGAGTCCCACGAGGGAAAGGGGACCAGCGGTATCGCGATGCGGAACCGGGCTCATCACTGTCGGCCCGGGTCAGTACTGTCTGGCCCCATGAGTGACGATTCGCGGCCCGCGATCCGGCGCGACGCCGCCGCCATCGCCGCCTACGCCGCCGCGTTCGGCGCCTCCTTCGGCGCCGTCTCGGTCGCGTCCGGGCTCAGCGTGTGGCAGACGATGGTGCTGAGCCTGGTGATGTTCAGCGGCGCGTCGCAGTTCGCGCTGATCGGCGTCATCGGCGGCGGCGGGGCCGGGCTGGCGGCCGTCCCGACGGCGCTGCTGCTCGGCGTGCGCAACGCGTTCTACGGCGTCCCGCTCACCCGGATCCTCGGCCGCCACGACCTGTCCGGCCCGCGCCGGCTGGCCACGGCGCACCTGGTCATCGACGAGACGACGGCCATGGCGGTCGGCCGGGACGAACGGTCGGCGCAGCGGTACGCGTTCTGGATCACCGGCGCGCTGCTGCTCGTCCTGTGGAACGCGGGGACGCTGGCCGGCGCGCTGGGCGGGTCGGCGATCGGCGATCCGGCGACGCTGGGGCTCGACGCGATGATCCCGGCGGCGTTCCTGGCGTTGCTGTGGCCCCGGCTGCGGACGGTGGAGGGGCGGGTGGTGGCGGCGGGCGGTGCGTTGGTGGCGACGGCGCTGATCCCGCTGGTGCCGGCCGGGGTCCCGGTGCTCGCCGCCGCGCCGATCGCCGTCGTCGCCGGTCTGCTGCCGCGACGGGAGGCGTCGCGATGACCGGCATCTGGGCGGCCGTCATCATCGCCTCCGTCGGCTGCTACCTGCTCAAGCTGGCCGGCGTCTCACTGCCCGCGTCGGTCCTCGAGCGCGACGACGTGCAGCGGGTGGCCACGCTGCTGCCGGTGGCCATGCTGGCCGGTCTGGTCGCCGTCGAGCTGTTCGACGACGCGGGCTCGCTCGGGCTGGACCTCCGGCTGCTCGCCGGGGTCGCCGCCGGTGTGGTCGCGCTGCTGCTGCGGCAGTCGTTCCTCGTGGTGATCATCGTCGCCGCCGTGACGACGGCGGCGTTGCGCGCGCTGACGTAGCCTGCCCGCGTGATCACCTGCGTCGTCACCTACACCGTCGATCCCCGCAAGATCGCCGACTTCGAGCGGTTCGCCCAGCGATGGATGTCGCTGGTGAACGAGCACGGCGGGACCCACCACGGTTACTTCCTCCCGTCCGAGGGCGCCAGCGACCAGGCCCTCGCGCTGTTCAGCTTCCCCAGCCTGGCCGCCTACGAGGAGTACCGCGCGCTGTTCGGCGTGCACCCGGACTTCGTCGCCGCCGACGCCATCCGCGACGAGTCCGGCTGCGTGCTCCGTTACGAGCGGACGTTCATGCGCCCGCTCCTCCCCTAGCGCCTCCCCTAACGCCGCGGACGGAGCACCGCCGCGCTGCCGCCGCCGCGGCGGACCGGCTCCGCGACCGCCTGCAGCCGGTGCCGTCCCAGGAACTCGATGCCGGTGGCCGCGCCGATCTCGGGGGTCGGGGCAAGCGTGTGCCCGTACTGGCTCTCCAGGATCACGCCGAGCGGGCCGCCGTCGATGGCGGGCTCGGCCGACGTGTTGACGGCGTTCGGCTGGAAGAGCCTCGGCGCGGCGAGCGCCTCGGGCAGGTCCATGCCGAGGTCGATGCGGTTGACCAGGGTCTGCAGCACCGTGCCGATGATCGTCGCGCCGCCGGGGCTGCCGACCGCGAGCAGCGGGTCACCGTCACCGTCGAGAACGATGGTCGGCGCCATCGACGAGCGCGGCCGCTTGTCCGGGCCGGGCAGGTTCGGGTCGGGCGCGTTGCCCTGCGTCGGGGCGAAGTTGAAGTCGGTGAGCTCGTTGTTGAGCAGGAAGCCGCGGCCCGGGACGGTGATGCCGCTGCCGCCGGTCTGCTCGATCGTGAGTGTGTACGCGACGACGTTGCCCCAGCGGTCGGCCGTGGTCAGGTGCGTGGTGGAGCCCTCGTCGGCGACGGCGGCCGGGTCGGGCGCGGTGGCGCACTCGCCGCTGTAGTCGCCGTCCGGGACACCCGGCGCGACCGGCTTCGGCGCGGCGGCGTCCGGGTCCAGCAGGCAGGCGCGCTCGTCGGCGAACCCCTGCGACAGCAGCTCCGCCAGCGGCACGTCGATGACGTCGGGGTCGCCGACATAGCGGTTGCGGTCGGCAAAGGCGAGCGCCGTTGCCTCCATGTAGTGGTGCAGCGCCTGGGCCTCGTCCATGGCGCCGAGGTCGAAGTTCTCGAGGATGTTCAGCGCCTCGCCGACGGTCGAGCCGCCCGACGACGGCGGCGGCATGCCGTACACCTGCAGGCCGCGGTACTCGACGACGGTCGGGTCGCGCTCGATGACCTCGTAGCCGGCCAGGTCGCCCGTCGTCAGGTCGCCGGGCCGCACGTTCCGCGTCGCACCGTCGCGGACCGGCGGGTCCTGAACGGTGGCCGCGATCTCGTCCGCGATCGGGCCCTCGTAGAAGACGTCGATGCCGCGCCGGGCGATCTGCCGGTAGGTGTCGGCGAGGTCGGGGTTCGGCAGGACGGTGCCGACGGCGGGCGGCCCGCCGCCGGGCAGGTACAGCTCGGCCGTGGCCGGGAAGTCGGCGAAGATCGCGGCGTTGGCGGCGACCTGCGACCGGAACGTCTCGTCGACCACGAACCCGTCCTCGGCCAGCTCGATGGCCGGGCGCAGGTTGCGGGCGAGGCCGAAGCGGCCCCAGCGGTCCAGCGCCTCGGCCCACGTGGCCAGCGTGCCTGGCGTCCCGACCGACAAACCGCTCACCCTGGCGTCGGCGAACGCGAGCGGCGCGCCCGTCGCGGGGTCGATGAACCGCTGCTCGGTGGCCGTCGCCGGCGCGCTCTCGCGTCCGTCGAGCGTGCTGACCTCGCCGGTCTTCGCGTCGTAGTGGACGAAGAACCCGCCGCCGCCGATGCCCGCCGAGAACGGCTCGCTGACGCCCAGCGCCGCTGCCGCCGCCACCGCCGCGTCGACCGCCGTCCCGCCCCGGCGCAGCACCTGCAACCCGGCCGCCGTCGCATCGGCGTCGACGGTCGCGACCGCGCCGCCGTAGCCGGTCGCGGTGGGTTGCTTGGGCGGCGGCTTCGAGGAATGCCCTCGCTCGAACGACGCGGACTGCTCGGTCTCGGCCTGGTTTCGCTCGGCCGCATGCGCCGGCGCCAGGAGTCCGACTCCCGCCACGGCCATTGCCCCGGCCAGAACCACGGCCGCTGTCCGCCTGCTCCGCTGCACACCCATGCTCGGCTCCCTCGGCTCACCCCCGTCCGGCACTACCCTGCCGGGTTTCGGCCACCCTGAGAAGGGGGTCGTCACCACTGGTCGCTAGTCGGTCACAACGACCGTCAGCCGTGCAGGGCGACCGCTCGCCGGGCGGCCTCGCGGGCCCGGGACCGGTCGCCGGCGTCGTCGTAGGCGAGGGCGAGCCGGAACCAGACCCGCCAGTTCTCCGAGTCCGCCTCGGCCTCGGCGCGACGCCGCTCGAACAGCTCGTCGGCGGCCGCACGCTCGGCCCGCCCGCTGGGCCGGCGTGGCAGGTCGTCGACCGGCAGGCCGCCCTCGTCCTCGAGCTCGCGCGCCAGCGTCTGCATGCGCAACCCGAACCGCACCGACCGCCACAGCACCCACGCGCCGACCGCCGCGATCACCACGACCGCCACGCCGATGCCCACGCCGGCCACCGTCCCGGACCCCATCAGCAGCACGCCGCGCCACAGCACCAGCACCAGCAGTGCGCCGACGAGGACCGCCATGCCGGCCGCCCAGATGCGGTCGCGCCGTTCGCCCCTCACAGGTCGAGGATCTCCTCGAGCCCGACCGTCAGCCCGGGCCGGTCGACCACACCGCGCACACCGGCCAGCACACCCGGCATGAACGATGCACGGTCGTACGAGTCGTGCCGGATCGTCAGCGTCTCGCCGGGCGAACCGAACAGGACCTCCTCGTGCGCGACCAGGCCACGCAGCCGGACCGCGTGCACCGGCACGCCGTCGACCCGAGCTCCCCGAGCGCCGTCGAGGGCGCTCGCCGTCGCATCGGGCGCCGGCGAGACGTCCGCGGCACGGCGGGCCTCGGCGATCACCTCGGCGGTGTGGATCGCCGTCCCGCTGGGCGCGTCGACCTTGTCCGGGTGATGCAGCTCGATCACCTCGACCGACTCGTAGAACCGGGCCGCCTGTGCGGCGAACCGCATCGTCAGGACCGCACCGATGGCGAAGTTGGGCGCGATGAGCACACCGACCTTCGGGTGCACGGCCAGCGCCGCGCGGACCTGGCCCAGCGACTCGTCGGTCCAGCCGGTGGTGCCGACGACGGCATGCACGCCCTGCTCGACGCAGTGCAGCACGTTGGCGAGCGTGGCGCCCGGCACGGTGAACTCCACCGCGACATCGGCGCCGCCGAGGTCGCCGAGGTCGTCGCCCACGTCGAACCGTCCGGCGAGCTCGAGACCGTCGGCGCGCTCGACCGCCTCGGCCACCTGCTGCCCCATGCGACCGGCCGCGCCGATCACCGCCACGCGTAGCGTCATGGGCACAGTCTCCCCTACGCCATGGATCATCTCCTTCCCTGGTCGGCCATGTCGTCCGGCCCGTCAGGTGGCCGGTTCCGGCGTCGTCGGCTCGGCGGCGGCGAGCGACAGGAAGCGCTCGCGGTCGAGTCCGTTGCTGGCCGCCGCCAGTGCACGCCAGACCTCCGCATACGACGGGCCCACGAGTCGACGCCGCACCTCGGCCTCGACCGGCGGATCAGCGAGAGCGTCCGCGGCGTGGAAGGCGTAGTCCGGCGTCGAGCCGGGATCGACCCCGTACATCGCCACGAGGGACTGCACCGTGGCGAACTGCTCGGCCGCGAGCCGGTCCAGACCCTGGTCCATCAGCAGCCGCACGCCCGCGGCCGGCTCGTCGGCGTAGTCAGGTGGCGCCTCGAGGAACCTGAACTCCGACCGGAGCGCCTCGCCGAGCACGGTGCAGCGCTGCACCAGGTGGTGCGAATCGGCATCGGGCAGCTCCGCCAGGAGCGCCGCCGCGGCGGCGTCGACCACAACAGGTTGCCCGGCGAACACCGCACCGGGCGCGCCCGGGACCTCGAGGACGCGTCCGTAGAGCAGTGCGCCGGGCGGTCGTCCCACGGCCTCGCCGAGGTGCCGGACCACCTGCCGCTCACCGGTGAGGTGATCGCGGAGGCGGAGCTCGATGCCGGCGACGTCGCCCACCTCGTACACGCGGGCCGAGGTGCTCGCCCACCGCCGGCCGCCTCCGCCGCGGCTGTCGAGCAATGGCGCGACGCGGACCAGGAACAGCTCGAGCATGAGCTCGTCGAACAGGAGCACGTCGGCGGCCGCCCGGGCGACGACGATGTGTTCCGCCGCCACCTGCCAGGGATGGTCGCCGGAGTCGGGTGCCAGGGGGATGCCCGCTCCGGCGCAGATCTCGCGTTCGACCTTGGCGGCGAGCGGGCTCGGGATGACGCCGACCCATCGCTGCCCGGCCGCGACGGCGAACCTTGCCCACTGCCACTCCTCGGCGCGCTCGCCCAGCGTCACCAGTTCGGCCACCTGTTTCGCCCAGGTGCTGCCGAACCGATGCGGCGTTCTTCGCAGGCAGTCGAGGGCGTGGTCGAGATCACCGTTCTGTTCGGCGACCATGGCCTCGAGAACGAGCTCGCGGTGGCGGGTCGTGAAGGTGAGCTGGTCGCTGCCGCCGCCACGGCGCGCGGCTCGCCGCTTGGCGCGGCGCTTGTGTGTGCGTGTCTTGGTCATGGCTTCGACATTGCCGTTGATCGCCGGGCCGGTTCAACGGCGATCCGCCGGAATGTGGACAACTCCGCGAAGTCGTCGAGGCTGTGGACGGCTGCGGCGAGCTGACGGCCGGCTGGCGGCCCGCTCGCGGCCGGGCAAGCGGTCACACCACTCGGGCAACCGCTCTGATCTGCGTACACGGCGTTCGGGCAAGTTTCCGGGCAAGTGCCGTTCGCGACCGTGGAGGCGTCCCACCCCGGAGGGAGCCACCCGTGTCCGCAGCCATCGCACGCCCGGCAACCGATGCCGACCGACGCACCGGCCCGAGCCGCTCCGTCGACCCCAGCAGCCGGCAGGGGCCGGCCCGGCGGCGGGACGACAGCTTGATCGGGCAACTGAACGCCGAGTGGATCCGGCTGTGCGCCGATCCGGCGTCGGAAGCGGTCGTCGCCGGGTGGCGGCTGGCGGAGGTGCGGTCGCTGGCCGAGGTCGAGAGGGCGGTCCGGACGGACGCCGACGGCGTGCTGCTGGCGTTGCTGCGGCTCGGCCATGACGGCGACTCGCTGGCGCTGCGGTCGGTGTTCCAGCTCATGCTCGGCAAGGCGGTCCGCATCGCCGCGACGCACGCGGGCCGCGACTCGCGGGCGTGCCTGGAGCAGGCCGCCGTGACGGCGCTGTGGACGGTCGTCGCGGGCTATCCGGTCGAGCGACGGCCGGTGAAGGTCGCCGCGAACATCGCCATGGACACGCTCCGGCTGACCGTCACCGAGCTCGCCCACCAGCGGCACGAGACCCCGTCCAGCCCCGAGCAGCTGCACGCGGCCACGAGCGACGGCGAGCCGTCCGAGCCGTCCGACTCAGCCGGTGCCGGCGACCCGCCGGACCTGGAGCTGTTCGAGCTGCTCGCCTGGGCGGTCGGCAACGGCACGGTCAGCCGCGAGGATGCCGCGCTGCTGGTCGACATCTACGCGCCCGCTCCCGGCCACGAGGGCGGCCGGGCGGCGGCCGACCGGCGCGGCATCAGCTGGGCGGCCGCACGCCAACGCGCCAGCCGAGCCACTCGGCGCATCGCCGAGGCCGTACGCGCCGACGACGTCTGGCAGGCCCCGACGGTCTAGCGGACCCCCGGCGGCCGCCGGGTGCCGCGACGGATGGCGAGGGACATCGCGGCGGCCATGGCACAGAGCGCGCCGGCGGCGATCCAGGCCATGTCGTAGCTGCCGTACGCGTCCCGCGTCAGGCCGGCGCCGAACGCGACCAGGGCGGCGCCGATCTGGTGCGACGCCAGGACCCAGCCGAAGACGATCGGGCCGGACGCGCCGAAGTGCTCACGGCACAGGGCGATCGTCGGCGGGACGGTGGCGACCCAGTCGAGGCCGTAGAAGACGATGAAGAACAGCATCGGCGGATGCACCTCGCCGGCCAGCAGCAGCGGCAGCACCATCAACGACACCCCGCGCAGCGCGTAGTAGACGCCCAGCAGCAGTCGCGGATCGAACCGGTCGGTGAGCCAGCCGGACGCGATCGTGCCCACGAGGTCGAAGATCCCGATCACGGCGAGCAGGCCGGCCGCCGTCGTGACGGGCATGCCATGGTCGTGGGCGGCCGGGACGAAGTGGGTGCCGACGAGCCCGTTGGTCGACGCGCCGCAGATGGCGAAGGTGCCGGCCAGCAGCCAGAACGCCTTCGTCCGCGCGGCCGACGTCAGCGCGGTGATGGCCCGCCGCCCGGCACCCGTCGCAACGGGACGCGGCTCCAACGGCGCCGCCGGATCGGCACCGTACGGACGCAGCCCGACGTCCTCGGGACGGTCCCGGAGGAGGAACCAGACCAGCGGCACCGCCGCCAGCGCCACCCCAGCAACGAGCAGTGAAGCGGGCCGCCAGCCGTGGTCGGAGACGAGAACGGCCAGCAGCGGCAGGAAGACCAGCTGCCCGGTCGCCGTCCCGGCGGTGAGGATGCCGGACACCAGACCCCGCCGCGCCACGAACCACCGGTCGGTAACGGTGGCCACGAACGCCAGCGCCATCGAGCCGGTCCCCAGACCGACCAGCAGCCCCCAGCACAGCACCAGCTGCCAGCTCGCCGTCATGAACACCGTCAGCCCGCTCCCGACGGCGACCAGGGTCAACGCGGCGGCGACGACCCGGCGCATGCCGAAGCGCTCCATCAGCGCGGCCGCGAACGGCGACGTCAGCCCGTACAGCATGATGTTGACGGAGATCGCGAACGAGATGGTGCCGTGCGACCAGCCGAACTCGTCGCGGAACGGGTCGATCATCACGCTCGGCGTGGCCCGGAATCCCGCCGCCCCGACCAGCGCGACGAACGCGACGACCGCCACCCACCAGGCGCGGTGGATGCGAGGAATCTGCCGACGAGGCGCCGAGACGGTCTGCGTCACGACGACGATCCTGCGGCATCGCGACCCTGGGCCACCAGTGGCCGGACAGCCACACTGTGAAAGAATCCGGCCATGACCCATCGCGTCGTCGTGCTGGCCCGGCACGGCGTGATCCCGTTCGAGCTGTCCATCCCGGCGCGCATCTTCGGCGCGGCCCGGACGGCGGACGGCAGACAGCTCTACGACGTGCGCACCTGCGGCCTCGCCGCGGGCACCGTCCGCACCGACGCCGACTTCGACGTCGTCGTGCCGCACGGCCCCGAGGCGCTGACCGGCGCCGACACCGTCGTCATCCCGGCGTCGTACGAAACCACCAGCGTCTCCCGCGACGGCAGGCTCCCGGCCGAACTGGCCGCGGCCTTCGAGCGCATCGAACAGAAGACGAGGCTCGTCTCGATCTGCACCGGCGCGTTCGCGCTGGCCGCCGCCGGCCGGCTCGACGGCCGGCCGGCGACGACGCACTGGCGCAGCACCGGCCGCTTCGCGGAGCTGTTCCCGCAGGTCAAGCTCGACCCCGACGTGCTGTTCGTCGACGACGGCGACATCCTGACCTCCGCGGGGGTCGCCGCCGGCATCGACCTGTGCCTGCACATCGTCCGCCGCGACTTCGGCACCGCCGTCGCCAACCGCGCCGCCCGCCGCTGCCTCGTCCCGCCGTGGCGCGACGGCGGCCAGGCCCAGTACGTCGACCAGCCGGTCCCCGAGGCGGCCGCGCCCACGACCGCCGGCGCACGCACCTGGGCGCTCGCGCGCCTCGACCAGCCGCTCACCCTCGACGACCTCGCGTCGCAGCAGGCGATGAGCGTCCGCACGTTCACCCGCCGGTTCCGCCAGGAGAACGGCGTCAGCCCCGGCCAGTGGCTGATCCAGCAGCGCGTCGACCGCGCCCGCCACCTGCTGGAGGACAGCGACCTCACCGTCGACGAGGTGGCCCGCCGCTGCGGCTTCGGCACGACGGCGTCGATGCGCCAGCACCTGCGCGCCAGCCTCGGCGTGTCGCCGTCCGGCTACCGCCGCACCTTCCGGTCGTGAGATCGTACCTTGAGTGTTTCATGTCGTCTTCTACGAGCCGCGCATCCCGCCGAACACGGGCAACGCGATCCGCATGGTCGCGGCCACCGGGGCGCACCTGCACCTGGTCCGCCCGCTCGGCTTCGACCTCGACGACGCGAAGCTGCGCCGCGCCGGCCTCGACTACCACGACCTCGCGAACGTGACGGTGCACGACGACCTCGCCGCGGCCTGGGCGGCACTGGAGCCTGCCAACGTCTACGCCTTCGCCACCACCGGCACGACCCGGCACAGCGACGTCGAGTACCGTCCCGGCGACGTGCTGCTGTTCGGCCCGGAGCCGACCGGCCTGCCGCCCGAGGTGCTCGACGACCCGCGCGTCACCGGCCGCGTCCGCATCCCGATGCTGGCCGGACGGCGCTCGCTCAACCTGTCCAACTCCGCCGCGGTCGCCGTCTACGAGGCGTGGCGGCAGCACGACTACGCCGGCGTCTGACGTCACGGCCCGTCAGGCGTCTGACGTCACCCGGCCCGTCACACGCACGCGGGAGTACGGTCGGGCCATGCAGCGACCCGAGCCCCTCCCCGACCTGGACTGGACGCCCGACCGCGCCGCCGAGTTCGGCCGCATCGCGCTGGACCTGTGGACGGAGTACCTGCGGCGGCTGCCCGGTCTCCCGGTCATGCACCCGCGCACGCCGGCCGAGACCCGGGCGGCCGTCCTCGACGGGCGCGACGTGCCCGACAAGCCGATGCCCGACGACGAGCTGCTCGCGCACCTGCGCACCGTCGTGTTCGAGCACGGCGCGCAGACCGGCCACGGCGGCTTCATGGCGTTCATCAGCGGCGCCGGCACCGTGCCGGGCGCGCCCGCCGCGCTGCTGGCCGCCGGCATCAACCAGAACCTCGGCGGCTGGCCGCTCGGCCCGGCCGCCACCGAGATCGAGAACCACGTGCTTGCCTGGTTCGCGGCCCGGCTCGGGCTGCCGCCCGAGTCGTCCGGCGCGTTCGTCACCGGCGGCGCCACCGCGAACCTCATGGCGCTCACGGTCGCCCGCGACGCGCTGGCCGGCTGGGACGTGCGGCGTGACGGTGTCGCCGGCGGGCCACGGCTGGCCGTGTACGCCTCCGACGACGTGCACGAGACGGTGGACCGCGCCGCCGACCTGCTCGGACTCGGCACCGCCGCGGTCCGCCGCATCGCCACGGACGACCGGTTCCGGCTCCGCCCGGACGCCGTCGAGGCGGCCATCGAGCGCGACCTCGCCGACGGCGTCAAGCCGCTCGTCGTCGTCGGCACGGCCGGGACGACCGAGCTGGGCGCGATCGACCCGCTCGACGAGCTGGCCGACGTCGCGGAACGGCACGGCTGCTGGTTCCACGTCGACGCCGCGTACGGCGGGCCGGCCGCGATGGTCGACGAGCTGCGGCCGGCGTTCGCCGGCATCGAGCGGGCCGACTCCCTCACCTGCGACCCGCACAAGTGGATGAACATGCCGATCTCGGCCAGCGTGGTCCTGTTCCGCGACCCGGCCCGGCACGTCGCCGCGTTCACGCTGCAGCCCGACTACGCCAAGCTCGACGCCACCGCCCAGAGCGACATGATGCTGCGCTACCAGTGGACCCCGCAGTTCACCCGGCCGTTCGACGCGCTGCCGGTCTGGGTGTCGCTGCTCGCGCAGGGCTGGGACGCAGCGGCCCGGCGCATCCGGCACGACGTCGAGCTGGCCGCCTGGCTGCACCACCTGGTCGGCGAGCACGACGAACTGGAGGCGCTGGCCGACCCGGAACTGTCGATCGTCTGCTTCCGCTACGTCCCGCCGGGGACGCACGACGACGCCTACCTCGACGACCTCAACGAGCGCATCCTGTACGCCGTCCAGCGGGCCGGCCTGGTGTACCCCTCGAACGCCGTCGTCGCGGGCCGGTACGCGATCCGGGCCTGCCTGATCAGCTACCGCACCGAGGCCGAGCACGTCGAGACGCTGGCCGGCGAGGTGGTCGCGCACGGCCGGCGGCTGCACGCGGAGGCCAGCCGCGCTTAGCTCGGGTCGCGCTCGAACCGGTCGACGTCGACGTGGAGCAGCGTGAAGGCGTGACCATTGTCCGGAGCCCGCTGGAGTTCCTCGGTCCAGGTGTCGCCGACGACCTCGGTCGCCACCTGCCGCCAGAACCGCGCCGCCGGAGCGTTCTGCTCCATGAAGGCGATGACCCAGCGTCCCCGACGTGACCGCAGCAGCTCGGTGGCAGCCGCCAAGCCGACACCATGACGCCGCAGGGCACGAACGACGAAGAAGGCGTGGATGAAGCTCGCCCCGTCGTCGAAGGGCCGGACCAGGCAGAAGCCCGCCAGCCGGCCGTCGGAGTGGATCAGGAAGGCGTGGTGGTCGGCGTCGGTGAAGAACCGCGACAGCCGAGGGAAGTCGAACAGGCCGTCCGGCCCCGGCTGGTCGCCCGTGAACTGCGACAGGTAATGCCGTTCCAGCTGGCCCAGCCGCTCGACCACCGGACGCATGCTGGTGTCAGCCAGCCGCAGCGTGATGCCGCCGGCCACTACCGAGGACCGCCCGAGCCGGCGTACGTCCGCAGCGCGCGCAGGAAGTCGACCTGGCGGAAACCGGGCCAGTAAGCGTCGCAGAAGTACAGCTCGGCCTGGGTGGACTGCAGGCATGCGATCTCCCGAGGCGAGCGTCCCGCCTCACGCAGCTCACGAACCCGCTCCATCTGATCTCCGTCGGTCATGCTCAGCTGCTCCTCCCGGCCCGACCCGGCGTCGACGCTACATCGCCGCCGAATCAGATGTGCAGCATCCACGCACGCCTCCGCCGAGGCTCGTTCGTCGTGGCGACCCTGTCGGTGGGTGCCGATATCATCGTTCACATGTTCGAGTCGGAGCTTTCCGCAGTAAGCAGTCATCCGGTGGCTGCGGCGCTCAACGCTGCGGAGTCGCTCATCTCGAACATCGAGGATGTGCCCATGTGGAGCCTGGGGCCGGACGAGTTGGCGGGGTTGGTGGTGGGCCAGGAAGCCCTCACCGCGCGCGTGGCAGCGCTGGGACTGAGGCTGGTTCGCGAGGCCGACCGCCGCGAGCTCGGCTCGTCGGTCGGTGCGACATCGACGGCCGACTGGCTGCGCGATCGGCTACGGCTCGACCATGGCGTGGCGAAGGGACGGGTCGAGCTGGCCGCGCTGCTGGACGTGGACGCCCAGCTACTCGGCGCCGCCGGCATGGTGCACGCCGCCGGCCGCGAGCTGGCCGGAGCTGGTCGCAGTGCCGGCTACCCGGATCCGGCGGCTGACGGAGCCGATCGGGCCGATTCCCACGGCGTTGTCGTCGCTGAGGCGACGGCCGCCGCCACCGCGGCCGGGGTCAGGGTCGACGACCGCGCCCGCAGTGGTCTGGGCATTCCCGTGGCTGCTCTGGCGGAGTTGACGCAGGCCGCCCACCGGTACCTGCCGTGCACGGCCTGGGCGCTGCGGGCCGGCACCATCTCAGTGGAGCACGCACAGGTCATCCGGCGCGCGCTGAAGCGGTTGCCGGCCGCGATCGACTCCCTCACCTGGGCCGAGTCCGAGGCGTTCCTTGCCGTACAGGCCACCCGCCACGACCCCCGCAACCTCGCCCGCCTCGGCTCCCATCTGGCGACGGCCGTCACCGGCGCACACGAGCTGTCCCGCCAGCACGAGCGGGAGGCAGCAAGCCCGCAGCCGGCAAGTGACGAACCCACTGCGCCGGGCGCCGGTGAGCGCCTCGACAACGATCGGCCCGAGGAGCGGGCCGAGGCCACCACGATGTTCGGGTTCGTCGAGAACGGCGACGGTACCGTCCGGGCCACGGGTGCTTCTCCGCCGAAGCGGCCGACCTCATCACCACGGCGCTGGCTCCGCTGGCCGCGCCCAACCCTGCCGCCGACGGCACGCCGGATCCGCGCGGACACGCCACCCGGATGGGTGACGCGCTCATCGAGCTGTGCCGTCGAGGCCTGGACCACGGCGACCTGCTGCCCGGCGCGCGTGGCGCCCGGCCGCACATCACCGTCATCGCCTCGCTGCCGACCCTGCGCCGCCAGCCCGGCTGCCCCAAGGCGGTGTCCATGTGGGGTACGCCGATCACTCCCGAGGCCCTGCGCCGGCTGGCCTGCGACGCCGGCGTCTCCCGAGTGCTCACCGACCCTGCCGGGGTGCCGCTCGACGTGGGCCGGCAGTACCGAACCGTGACACCCGCACAATGGGTCGCGCTCGTGGCCCGCGACAAGGGCTGCGCGTTTCCCGGCTGCTCCCGGCCAGCGGCCTGGACCCAGGCACACCACGTCAAGCACTGGGCCGACGGCGGCGCCACCGACCTGAACAACCTCGTACTGCTCTGCGGACACCACCATCGCAGCGTCCACCATCGCGGCTGGACCGTCCGTGTCGGCGCTGACGGCCAGCCCGAATTCCTCCCGCCACCATGGATCGACCCCGGCCGACAACCTCGACGCAACACCTACCATCGCGTCGTCGACGCCGTCGGCACCGATCCGCTGAGCCTCACCGTGCCATCGGCGCTGCGCCGTGCCGGCCCGCCCCGACATCCACCCGACCACGTCCAGGCAGCCTGAGACCCTCGACCGCCACGACCGCGGGCGCGAAACCTCGCGGGGACAGCTGCTCAGCGTGGCAGGTGCTCGGCGTCACCGCTGCGGCGGGCGTACGTCCGCAACGCGCGCAGGAAGTCGACCTGGCGGAAGCCGGGCCAGTAGGCGTCGCAGAAGTACAGCTCGGCCTGGGTGGACTGCCACAGCAGGAAGCCGGACAGCCGCTGCTCGCCGCTGGTGCGGATGACGAGGTCGGGGTCGGGCAGACCGGGGGTGTAAAGGTTGCGGGCGATGTCGTCCGGGGTGAGCCGCTCGGGGTCGCCGCCGTCCTCGAGGTAGGCGCGGACGGCGTCGACGATCTCCTGACGGCCGTCGTAGCCGATCGCGACCGTCAGCTCCAGCCCGGCCGACCGCCCGGCGGTCTCCGAGATCGCCAACTTCAGCGCGTCGCGCGTGCTGTCGGGCAGCAGGTCGAGCCGGCCGGCGACGTGCAGGCGCCAGCGGTGCGCCGGGTCGGACAGCCGGACGGAGACGACCTCCTCGATCATGCGCATGAGGTGGCCGACCTCGTCGGCGTCGCGCTTGCGCAGGTTGTCGGCCGACGCCACGTACACCGTCACGTGCCCGATGCCGATGCCCGCGCACCAGCCGAGCAGGTCGTCGACGTGCTCAGCGCCGAAGCGGTGCCCGATCGACGGGTCGGCGTAGCCGGCCTGCCGGGCCCAGCGGCGGTTGCCGTCCATGACGACGGCGACGTGCCGCGGCAGCCGGCCCGGCGCCGAGGAGAGTGCGGCCGACAGCCGCCGCACGTACCACCGATACAGCAGTGCGCGCGGCGACGGTGCCATCAGCCCAGCACGGCCTCGAACCGGCCGGCCGACTCGAACGGCCCGACGACCGCCAGCGTCGGCGCCGCCGGCAGCAGCGCCCGGGCGAGGTCGGTGACCTGGTCGATCGAGACGGCGTCGACCCGGGCGATCAGCTGGTCGACGCTGGGCAGCTCGTCGTAGACCAGCTCTGCCTTGGCCAGTCGGCTCATCCGCGCGCTGGTGTCCTCGAGTCCGAGCACCAGCCCGCCGCGTGCCTGGCCCTTGCCGCGCGCGAGCTCCTCGGCCGTGATGCCGCCGGTGACGACCTCGGCCAGCACGGCGCGGCACAGCTCCAGCACCTGGTCGACCTTCTTCGGCTGGCAGCCGACGTAGACGCCGAGCAGCCCGGCCGCCGCGTGCTGCGACGCGTACGAATAGACCGAGTAGGCCAGCCCGCGCCGCTCGCGCACCTCTTGGAACAGCCGCGACGACATGCCGCCGCCGAGCGCCGCGTTCAGCACGCCCAGCGCGAACCGGCGCTCGTCGTTGCGGGCCAGCCCGGGGACGGCCAGCACGACGTTGGCCTGCTCGGTCGGCCGGTGCAGCAGCGTGACGCCGCCCTGGCCGGACGCCGGCGCGACACCGCCGATGCGGGCGGGCGCGGGATCGTCGTCACTGTCGAGGAGGCCGGCCGCGCCGAACGCCTTCTCGACCAGCGCGACGACGTCGTCGTGACGCACGTTGCCGGCCACCGAGACGACCATGTTCCGGGCCAGGTAGTGCTGCCGGTAGTAGTCGTTGACGGTGTCGCGGGCCATGCCGGTGATGCTCTCGACCGTGCCGAGGATCGACCGGCCGAGCGGGCTGTCGCCCCACATGTGCCCGGCCAGCAGGTCGTGCACGGCGTCGGACGGGTCGTCGTCGCGCATGGCGATCTCTTCGAGGACGACCTCACGCTCGCTCTCGACGTCGGCCGGCGCGATCAGCGACGACGTGACCATGTCGGCCACGACGTCGACCGCGAGCGGCAGGTCGGTGTCGAGCACCCGCGCGTAGTAGCAGGTGAACTCCTTGGCGGTGAACGCGTTGATCTCACCGCCGACGGACTCGATGGCCGCGGAGATGTCCAGGGCCGTGCGCTTCGGCGTCCCCTTGAACAGCAGGTGCTCGAGGTAGTGCGTGGCGCCGGCCTCGGTCGGGCGTTCGTCGACCGAGCCGACGCCTACCCAGATGCCGAAGGCGACCGACCGGACCGTCGGCACGGCCTCGGTGACAATACGCAGTCCGCCGGGGAGGACGGTGCGGCGGACCAGCCCGCCCTCGTCCTCCCCCAGCAGCGTCAGCGTCGACGGGGTTGTCACTCGACCGTCAGGAGTCGCCCGCCTCGCCGGCGTCGGCAGCGGGGGACTCCTCCTCGACGATAGGCGTCAGGGCGAGCTTGCCGCGGTCGTCGATCTCGGTGATCTCGACCTGGATCTTCTGCCCGACCGAGACGACGTCGTCGACGTTCTCGACCCGCTTGCCGCCCGCGAGGGTCCGCAGCTTGGAGATGTGCACCAGGCCGTCCTTGCCCGGCAGCAGCGAGACGAACGCGCCGAAGCTCGTCGTCTTGACGACGGTGCCGAGGTAGCGCTCGCCGACCTCGGGCATCGTCGGGTTGGCGATCGCGTTGATCTGCGCACGAGCGGCCTCCGCGGAGGGGCCGTCGACCGCACCGATGAAGATGGTGCCGTCGTCCTCGATGGCGATCTCGGCGCCGGTGTCGTCCTGGATCTGGTTGATGATCTTGCCCTTGGGGCCGATGACCGCACCGATCTGGTCGACCGGGATCTTGATGGAGATGATCCGCGGCGCGTAGGGGCTCATCTCGTCCGGCTCGGAGATGGCCTCGGCCATGACGTCGAGGATGGTGAGCCGGGCGTCGTGGGCCTGCTGCAGCGCGGCTGCCAGCACCGACGCCGGGATGCCGTCGAGCTTGGTGTCGAGCTGCAGCGCCGTGACGAACTCGCGCGTGCCGGCGACCTTGAAGTCCATGTCGCCGTAGGCGTCCTCGGCGCCGAGGATGTCGGTGAGCGTGACGTAGCGCTGCTCGCCGTCGACCTCGCCGGAGATGAGGCCCATCGCGATGCCCGCGACCGGCGCGCGCAGCGGCACGCCCGCGTTCAGCAGCGACATCGTCGAGGCACAGACCGAGCCCATGGACGTCGAGCCGTTGGAGCTCAGCGCCTCGGAGACCTGCCGGATGGCGTACGGGAACTCCTCGCGCGCCGGCAGCACCGGCAGCAGCGCCCGCTCGGCGAGCGCGCCGTGGCCGATCTCGCGCCGCTTGGGCGAGCCGACCCGGCCGGTCTCACCGGTCGAGTAGGGCGGGAAGTTGTAGTTGTGCATGTAGCGCTTGGACTTCTCAGCCGCGAGCGTGTCGAGCTTCTGCTCCATGCTGAGCATGTTCAGCGTGCTGACGCCGAGGATCTGCGTCTCGCCGCGCTCGAACAGCGCCGAGCCGTGCGCCCGCGGGATGGGGCCGACCTCGGCGGACAGCGTCCGGATGTCGGTGAGGCCGCGGCCGTCGATGCGGACCTGGTCGCGCAGGACGCGCTCGCGCACGACCGACTTGGTCAGCGACCGGAACGCGGCGCTGATGTCCTTCTCGGCGCCCTCGAACTGCTCGGCCAGCCGCTCCTTGACCGACGCCTTGATCTCGTCGAGGCGGGTCTCGCGCTCGGTCTTGGCGCCGATGGTCAGCGCCTTGGCGAGCTCGTCGCGCGCGGCGGCGTCGACGGCGGCGTAGATCTCGTCGGTGTAGTCGAGGAAGACAGGGAACTCGGCCGTCTCCTTCGCCGCGACGTCGGCGAGCTGACGCTGCGCCGCCGCGAGTGCGGTGATGAAAGGCTTGGACGCCTCGAGACCGGCGGCCACGACGTCCTCGGTCGGCGCCGTGCGGCCGGCCTGGACCAGGCCCCACGTCTCGGCGGTCGACTCGGCCTCGACCATCATGATGGCGACGTCGCCGTCGGGCAGCACGCGGCCGGCCACGACCATGTCGAACACTGCCTCGGCCAGCTGGGAGTGGTTCGGGAAGCCCACCCACTGGTCCTCGATCAGCGCAACGCGCACCGCGCCGATCGGGCCCGAGAACGGCAGCCCAGAGAGCTGGGTGGAGGCGGACGCGGCGTTGATGGCGACGACGTCGTACAGGTGGTCCGGGTGCAGCGACATGATCGTCATGACGACCTGGACCTCGTTGCGCAGGCCCTTCGCGAACGACGGGCGCAGCGGCCGGTCGGTGAGCCGGCAGGTGAGGATGGCCTCTTCGCTGGGCCGGCCCTCGCGGCGGAAGAACGAGCCGGGGATGCGGCCCGCGGCGTACATGCGCTCCTCGACGTCGACCGTCAGCGGGAAGAAGTCGAGGTGTTCCTTCGGGTTCTTGGAGACCGTCGTGGCCGACAGCAGCATGGTCTCGTCGTCGAGGTAGACGACGGCCGAGCCGGCGGCCTGCTGGGCGAGCTGACCGGTTTCGAAACGAATGGTGTGGGTGCCGTACTTGCCGTTGTCGATGACGGCTTCGGCGCTGTGGATCTGGGGACCCGTCATGGGTCGTCCTCCTGGAGCGTGGCGGGAGGCCGCTCGAATGAGATCTCGTACGCGCCGGTCTTCGATGGAAGCCCGCGGGTCAGCCGCTCCCGAGGGCCACAACCGAGGACCGGCCTGCCGCGTTCAAGTCGGCCGCCCTGTTCGGTTTGGCGTTGTTCAGTTGTGATGCCGGCGGCTGATATGCCGAGGGAGCGGATCCCGGTCTCGGGAGTCCGCTCCCCTCGGCGTCAGCTCATCGGCGCAGGCCGAGCTTCTCGATCAGCGCACGGTAGCGCTCGATGTCGACCCGCTGCAGGTACTTGAGCAGCCGGCGGCGCTGGCCGACCAGCAACAGCAGCCCGCGGCGGCTGTGGTGGTCGTGCTTGTGCACCTTCAGGTGCTCGGTGAGGTGGTTGATGCGGTGCGTGAGCAGCGCCACCTGCACCTCGGGCGAGCCCGTGTCGCCGGTGCCGCGGGCGTGCTCGGCGATGATGGTCTCTTTGGTCTTCGTGTCGGTCGGCACGGAACTCCTTGTCGAATCGTTGCGCGGCGCTTCCGGGCATGTCCACCGGTGCACTCTCGAACCGCGGCCGTTCTAACGGCGGCGCCAAGGATACCAGCGCGGACCAGCCGAGACCCAATCGACCCTAGGGTTGACACCCATGACCGGTGGCATCTGGGACCGCGCGGCGGCCGAGTACGAGAATACCGGCGTCGACTTCTTCGCGCCGCTCGGGCGCGAGCTGGTGGCCCGGGCCGAGGTGCGGCCGGGCGAACGGGTCCTCGACGTCGGCACCGGCCGCGGTCATGTTCTTGTCCCGGCGGCCGCCGCCGTGGGGCCGGCGGGTGCCGTCACCGGCGTCGACCGCTCCCCCGCCATGGTCGAGCTGACGGCGGCCGACGTCGCCCGCCGCGGGCTCGCGCACGTGTCGGTGCGGGTCGGCGACGCGGCTGCCCCTGGCCTCCCTCCTGGGAGCGTCGACGCCGTGCTCGCCGGCTTCATCCTGTTCCTGCTGCCTGACGTCGCGGCCGCGCTGGGCGCCTATCGCTCGGTGCTCGTGCCGGGTGGCCGGTTCGCCGCCAGCACCTACGGTCCGCCCGACCCGCACGCCGAGGAGGCGCGGTGCCGGCTGCGCGCCCGGGCCGGCCTGGGCGCGGACGTCCCCGACGTGTTCGACGACCCCGACGCGCTGGCCGCCATGGTCCGGACGGCCGGCTTCGCCGACGTCGTGGTCGACGACGTCGCCGTCCCCGTCCGCTACCGCGACGTCGACCAGTGGTGGGACTGGGCCTGGTCGGTCGGCTACCGCGGCGCGCTCGAGCGCATCGCGCCCGCGGACCTCCCAGCGGCCCGCGCCGAGGTCGCCGACGCACTGTCGCCCGCCCGCCAGCACGACGGGACACTGCTGATCACCACGGGTGTTCGCTTCACGACGGCGACCAACGGCCGGGCCGCCTAGGGTGTCGCGCATGAGCGCCCCACACCTGCTGCTGCACGGCGATCGGCTGGCTCTGGCCATGACCACGGCCGAGCACCTGGCGGAGTACCACCGCTGGGAGACCGACCCCGGGACGATCCTCGGCTACGGGACCCAGCTGCCGCAGAGCTTCGAGACCCGGTCGGCCGGGTACGAGTCGCAGGCGCGCAGCGACCGGCAGGCCCGGTTCGAGGTGGTCCGGCTGTCCGACGCCGCCCCGGTCGGGATGACGGTGCTGCACGTCGACCACGCGGTGCGGACGGCGGAGTTCGTCATGCTGCTGGCGCCGGAGGCCCGCGGGCAGGGGTACGCCGCGGAGGCGGCCACGCTCACGCTGGACTGGGGCTTCCACCTGGCCGCCCTGCGGATGGTCTGGCTGAAGGTCCTGGAGCCGAACGCGGCCGCGATCCGGGCGTACGAGCGGGCCGGGTTCCGACCGGCCGGTAGGCTGCGGCAGGCCGGCTGGTGGCACGGCGAGTCCTGCGACGAGCTGCTGATGGACGCCGTGCGAGCCGACTTCCCCGGACCGAGCCGCGTCCCGGGCTAGATGCCGAGGACGACGCGGGCTTTGGCGACGTCGTCGGTCATGGTGGCGATGAGGTCGTCGATGGAGTCGAACTTGAGGGTGGGGCGGAGGCGCTCGGCGAACTCCAGCAGGATCTCGTCGCCGTAGAGGTCGAGGTCGGTGCGGCCGATGACGTACGCCTCCACCCGCCGCGACACGCCGGCGAAGGTCGGGTTGGTGCCGATCGAGATCGCCGCCGGCAGCCGCGACCGCTCCCCCGCCTCAGGCACGACGACCGACAGCCAGCCGGCGTACACCCCGTCGGCAGGGACCAGGCCGTCGGCGTCGGAGGCGAGGTTGGCGGTCGGGAAGCCGAGCTCGCGGCCCCGCTTGTCGCCCTCGACGACGACGCCGCGCAGGCGGTGCGGGCGGCCGAGGATCTCCGCCGCGCCACTCACGTCCCCGAGAGACAGCAGCTCGCGCACCCACGTCGACGACCAGCGGCGGCCGCCGTCAGGGGTCTTGACGTCGTCGATCACCTCGACGGAGAAGCCGTGCTCGGAGCCAAGGGCGAGCATCGTCGACAGGTCGCCGGCGTTCTGCCAGCCGAACCGGACGTCGTGGCCGACCACGACGGTGCGCGCGTGCAGGCCGTCCACCAAGAAGCGGCGGACGAACCGCTCGGGCGACTGCCGGGCGAAGTCCCAGGTGTAGGGCTGGACGAGCACGGCGTCGAGGCCGGTCGAGGCGAGCAGCTCGAGCTTGTCGCGCACGCCGGTGATCAGCGGCGGCGCCTCGTCGGGCCGGTGCAGCTGCAGCGGGTGCGGGTCGAAGGTCACTGCGACCGCCCGGATGCCGGCCGCGCGCGCGTCGGCCACCATGCGGGTGAGGACCTGCCGGTGGCCGAGGTGGACGCCGTCGAAGTTGCCGATGGTGACCACGGACGGGCCGAACCCGGGAGGGACCTGGTCGAGATCGGTCCAGCGGTGCACGCGTTCTCCCGGGTTCGGTGTCCTTGACAGCTGCCAAGGACATTATGCCCGCGCGGTGACCTCCTCCAGTTCGGCCAGCTCGGCGTCGCCCACCGTGGTGCGCAGCGAGGTCTCGCGGATGAACAGGACGGCGACGAACGCCAGCAGCGAGATCGCCCCGGCGATGAGGAACACCAGCGCCGTCGCGTCGCCGTAGGCGTGCTCGACCACGACCCGCACCGGCTCGGGCAGCCCGCTGAGGTCCAGCGAGGTCGAGCCGCCGCTCTGGGTGGCGTTGCCGGCGCCCGGCATCGACGCCAGGCCCTCGTTGATCAGGTCCGTGACGTGGGTGGCCAGAATCGCGCCGAGGACGGAGACGCCGGCCGCGCCGCCGAGCGAGCGGAAGAACGTCACCGTCGACGTCCCCGCGCCGAGGTCGCGGTAGTGCAGGCCGTTCTGCGCGGCCAGCACCAGGTTCTGCATGCTCGACCCGACGCCGACGCCCAGGATCGCCATGTACACGCCGATCAGCACCAGCGAGGTCGAGTGGTCGATGGTCCCCAGCAGCCCCAGCCCGACGACGATCAGCCCGGACCCGGTGACGAGGAACCTCTTCCACCGTCCGAACCGGGTCACCAGCTGGCCGGTGATGGTCGACGCCAGCAGCAGGCCGACGATCATCGGCAGCGTCAGCAGGCCGGCCGCCGTCGGCGAGTAGCCGCGGGAGATCTGGAAGTACTGCCCGAAGAAGACCGACGAGCCGAACATCGCGATGCCGATGGCGACGCTGGCGATGATCGCCAGCACCATGGTCCGGTTCCGCAGCAGCCGCGGCGGCACGACGGGGTCCTGGACCCGCCGCTCGACGACGACGGCGAGCGCGATCAGCAGCAGGCCACCGGCGACGAACGCGGCCGACGGCCACGACATCCAGCCGAAGTCCTTGCCGGCCAGCGTGACCCAGATGAGCAGCACGCTGATGCTGCCGGGGATGAGCAGCGCGCCCCTCCAGTCGATCTTCGTGTCCGACGTCAGCACCGGCAGCTTCAACGTCCGCTGCAGCAGCACCAGCGCGGCGATGCCGAACGGGACGCCGATCCAGAAGCACCAGCGCCAGCCGAGCAGCTCGGAGTCGACGAGGAACCCGCCGAGCAGCGGGCCGCCGACCGTCGCCACGGCCATGACGGCGCCGAAGTAGCCCATGTACCGGCCGCGCTCACGCGGGCTGACGATCGAGGCCATGACGATCTGCACGAGCGCCTGCAGGCCACCGAGGCCCAGGCCCTGCAGCACGCGGAACCCGATCAGAGACTCGGTGTTCTGCGAGAACCCGGCCAGCACGGAGCCGATCACGAAGACGGTGATCGACAGCTGGACGAGCAGTTTCTTGTCCATGCGGTCGGCCAGCTTGCCCCAGATCGGGGTGGTGGCGGTCGCCGCGAGCAGGGTCGCCGTCACGACCCACGTGTACTGGTCCTGGTTGCCGCCGAGGTCGCCGATGATGCGCGGCAGCGCGTTGGCGACGATCGTTCCGGACAGCATCGCCACGAACATGGCGAGCAGCAGGCCGGACATCGCCTCCAGCACCTGTCGATGGGTCATCGTCGTCGGCGCAGTTGCGTCTGTCGTCATCGGACGCGTTCCTTTCCCCCGCAGAGCTCCTCGCGGAGATCGCCGTTGAGCTTGGTGAGCAGGTCGACCAGCTGCCGGGCCTCGGCCTCGCTCCAGTCGCCGAGTGCGGCGGCGACGATCTCGCCGCTGCGCTCTCTGGCGCGCTGCAGGATGGCGTGGCCGTCGGCCGTGAGGTCGAGGAGGCCGGCGCGGGCGTCGTCCGGGTCGGGACGACGTTCCACCAGCCCCCGCTCCACCAGCTCGGCCGCCTGCCGGCTGGCGACGGACGTGTCGACCTGCAGCTGATCGGCCAGCGCCGTCAGCCGCATCGGACCGCCCTTGCTCAGCGCGGCGAGCATGCCGCCCAGCGTCGGACCCACGCCGTCGTAGATCTCGACGTGGCGGTGGGTGAGCAGCCTGCCCAGCCGGACCAGGAGCCGTCCCTGGTCGACCAGGTCGCTCCAGACTTCGCTGCGCATGGCGCGACTCACCGCCTCAGTTGGTTGGTTGCTGCAACTATAGAGTTAATGGTTGCAACAACCAACTTATTCCCCGGAGGCTACTCCTGCGACAGGGACTCGTTCAGGCGTTTGAGCAGAACGGCGAGGGTGTCGACGTCGGCGGGCGGCCAGTCCTCCAGCGCCTCGCCGAACCAGCGGCCGCGCGCGCCGCGCAGCTGCTGGATGCGGGCGCGGCCCTCGTCGGTGATGTGCAGCAGCCGGGCCCGGCCGTCCTGCGGGTCGGGCACCCGCTGGATCAGGCCCATCGACTCCATCTGGGTGATCTGGCGGCTGACGGTGGACTTGTCCAGCCCCAGCCGCTCGGAGAGGTCGGCGGCGCGCACGTCGCCGGCGTCGACGAGCACTCCGAGCAGCCCGTACGCGGCCGCCTCGAGACCCTCGTCGACCTGCCGGGCGAGGTCGATGGAGAGCCGGCGCACGCGCCGCCAGAGGAAGGCGAGCTCGGCCTCGAGCCGCTCGTGGACCTGCTGCCGATCGCTCATACGAACACCGCCAGGTGCTTCGCGCGTGAACCCCGGTCCTCGACCAGGGACAGCAGCGTACCGTCCGGGCCGAACACCGCGACCGGCCCCGGCCCGCGCCCGGTGGCCGGCAGCGGCACGCCGTGCGCGACCTTGCCCGCGGTGCCCGCGTCGACGTCCAGCCGCGGGAACGCCGCCGCGGCGGCCTCGGCCAGCGGCACGACCGCGTAGTCCTCGGCGAGCGCCTCGAGCGTGCGCGCGCGGTCCAGGTGGTACGGGCCGACCGCCGTGCGGCGCAGCGCGGTCAGGTGACCGCCGACGCCCAGCGACGCGCCGAGGTCGCGGGCCAGCGCCCGGATGTAGGTGCCGGACGAGCAGGCGACCGACGCGTCGAGGTCGACGTACTGTCCCTCGCGGCGGGTGGCCAGCACGGCGAACCGGCTGACGACGACGTCGCGCGGCGGCAGTTCGACGTCCTCGCCGGACCGGACCCGGTGGTACGAGCGCACGCCGTCGATCTTCACCGCCGAGACGGCGCTCGGCACCTGCTGGATCGGCCCGGTCAGCGCGGCGACGCCGGCGGCCACGGCGGCATCGGTCACACCCGACGCGTCGGTGGTCGCGGTGACCTCGCCCTCGGCGTCATCGGTGACGGTGGTCGCGCCGAGCCGGATGGTGGCGTCGTACTCCTTCGCCGTCAGCGCCAGGTGGCCGAGCAGCTTGGTGCCCTTGCCGACGCCGACGACGAGGACGCCGGTGGCCATCGGGTCGAGCGTGCCCGCGTGGCCGACGCGGCGGGTGCCGGCCAGCCGGCGGATCCGGGCGACGACGTCGTGCGAGGTCCAGCCGCCGGGCTTGTCGACGACGACGAGCCCGTCGGGGTCAGCCACGAGCGCCGTCGTCCTCGTCGTCGTCCTCGTCCTCCGCCGGCTTGCGGTACGGGTCGGGGTCGCCGGCGTACTCGGCCTCGGCGGCCGTCTGGGCGACCCGCTCGTCGACCTCACGCGCCGTGCGCAGCAGGTCGTCGATGTTCGCGGCGTTCTCGGGGATCGCGTCGGCGACGAACTCCAGCGTCGGCGTGTACCGGACGCCGGTGCGCCGGCCCACCTCGGACCGGACCAGGCCCTTGACGCTCTCGAGCGCCGCCGCCGTGGCCGAGCGCTCCTCCTCGCCGCCGTAGACGGTGTAGAAGACGGTGGCGTCGCGCAGATCGCCGGTGATGCGGGCGTCGGTGACCGTCACGAACCCCAGCCGGGGATCCTTGACCCGTCGCTCCAGCGTCTCGGCCGCGATCTCGCGAATGCGGTCGGCCAGTTTGCGTGCCCGCGCTGGATCGGCCATGGCACTACTCCTCGTCCTCATCGTTGTGAATCCGCCGGCGGGTCGAGAGCAGCTCGATCTCCGGCCGGTGGGCGACGTGCTGCTCGACCGCGTCGAGGACGTCGATGCACTGCCGGGAGTCGCCGGCGACGACGGCGACCCCGACCTCCGCGCGGCGGTGCAGGTCCTGGTGACCCACCTCGGCGACGGCCACGTCGAAGCGGCGCCGCAGTTCGGCCACGATGGGCCGAACCACGGCGCGCTTCTGCTTCAGCGAGTGAACGTCGCCAAGGAGCAGGTCGAACGTGATCGTTCCCACGAACACGGCTCGGGTCCCGCGAACGGCATCAGCCGCGCGGCTTCTCCTTCATCTCGTAGGTCTCGATGGTGTCACCTGTCTTGATGTCGTTGAACGAGCCGAGGCTGATACCGCACTCGAAGCCCTCGCGGACCTCGGTGGCATCGTCCTTCTCGCGCCGCAGCGACACGATGGTGAGACCCTCGCCGACCACCACGCCGTCGCGGACCAGCCGCGCCGATGCGTTGCGCCGCATGATGCCGTTGGTGACCATGCAGCCGGCGATGTTGCCGATCTTGGAGGACCGGAACACCTCGCGGATCTCGGCGGTGCCGAGCTGGACCTCCTCGAACTCCGGCTTGAGCATGCCCTTGAGGGCCGCCTCGATCTCCTCGATCGCCGAGTAGATGACCGAGTAGTACCGGATCTCCACGCCCTCGCGGTCGGCCAGGTCCTCGACCGTCCGGCTCTGCGGCCGGACGTTGAAGCCGATGATGATGCCCCGGTCGATGGAAGCGAGGTTGACGTCGTTGGCCGTGATGGCGCCGACGCCACGGTGGATGATGTTGAGGTCGACCTCGTCGCCCACGTCGATCTTGAGCAGCGCGTCCTCGAGCGCCTCGACCGAGCCGGACACGTCGCCCTTGAGGATCAGGTTCAGCGTCTCGACCTTGCTCTCGGCCATGAAGCTCTCGAGCGTGACCCGCTTGCGGGCCTTGGCCAGGGCCGCGTTGCGCTCCATGGCCTCGCGCTTCTCGGCGATCTGGCGCGCGGTGCGGTCGTCGTCGGCGACGAGGAACTTGTCGCCGGCGCCGGGCACCGCGGTCAGGCCGAGCACGAGGACCGGCCGCGACGGCTCGGCCTCTTCGACCGGCTTGCCGTACTCGTCGAGCATGGCGCGCACCCGGCCGTAGGACTGACCCGTGACGATGGCGTCGCCCGGGCGCAGCGTGCCGCGCTGCACCAGGACGGTGGCCACCGGGCCACGGCCGCGGTCGAGGTGACCCTCGATCGCGACGCCGCGCGCCGGCATGTCGGGGTTGGCCCGCAGGTCCAGCGCCGCGTCGGCGGTGAGCAGGACGGCCTCGAGCAGCTTGTCGATGTTGATGCCCGGCTTCGCCGCGACGTCGACGAACATGGTGTCGCCGCCGTACTCCTCGGCCACCAGGTTGTACTCGGTGAGCTGCTGGCGGATCTTGGACGGGTTGGCGCCCTCGACGTCGATCTTGTTGACCGCCACGACGATGGGCACACCGGCCGCCTGGGCGTGGTTCAGCGCCTCGATGGTCTGCGGCATGACGCCGTCGTCGGCCGCGACCACCAGGATGACGATGTCGGTCACCTGGGCACCACGGGCACGCATGGCGGTGAACGCCTCGTGACCCGGGGTGTCGATGAACGTGATGGCACGCTCTTGGCCGTCGTGCTCGACCGAGACCTGATAGGCACCGATGTGCTGGGTGATGCCGCCGGCCTCGGACTCGACGATGTTCTCCTTGCGGATGGCGTCGAGCAGCTTCGTCTTACCGTGGTCGACGTGGCCCATGACGGTGACCACCGGCGGCCGCGGCATGGAGATGGAGTCGTCCTCGGCCTCGAAGTCGATGTCGAACGACTCGAGCAGCTCGCGGTCCTCGTCCTCGGGCGAGACCATCTGGATCTCGAAGCCGAGCTCCTCGCCCAGCACCCGGAACGTGTCTTCGTCGACGGACTGCGTGGCCGTGACCATCTCGCCCAGGCCGAACAGCACCTGGACCAGCTGCGCGGGGTCGACGTCGATGCGCTCGGCGAAGTCGGCCAGGGACGCACCGCGAGGCAGCCGGACGACCTGTCCGTTGCCGCGCGGCAGCCGCACGCCACCGATCGACGGGGCCTGCATGTTGTCGTATTCCTGGCGCTTCTGACGCTTGCTCTTGCGGCTCTTCGCCGGCTTGCCGCCGGGACGGCCGAACGCGCCGGCCGTGCCACCGCGGCCGCGGCCACCGCCGCCACCGGGGCGACCGCCGCCGGGACCGCCGCCGAAGCCGCCGCCACCGCCGGGACGGCCACCGCCACCGGGACCGCCGCCGAAGCCGCCGCCACCGCCGGGACGACCGCCGCCACCGCCACCGCCGCCGGGACGGCCACCGCCGCCGCCGCCGCCACCGGGACGACCGCCACGGTCACCGCCGGGACGGCCGCCACGCTCGCCCGGGCCACTGGGCCGCTGCGACGGGCGCGGCGGCATCATGCCGGGGTTCGGGCGCGGGCCGCCGGAGCCGGCGCCACCGCCGGGACGCGGCGCCGGCGAGCTGGGCCGCGGGCCGCCCGGCGCGGACGAGCCGCGGCCGTCGGCGTCGCGGCGCGAGCCGGGACGCTGCATGCCGGTGGAGCCACCGGACGAGAACGGGTTGTTGCCCGGCCGCGGGCCGCCGCCGGGACGACCCCGGCCCATGCCGGTGTTCTCGCCGCCGAACGGGTTGTTGCCCGGCCGCGGGCCGGACTGCCGCGGTGCGCCGGGACCGGGCTTCGGTGCGCCCGGACGGGCACCGCCGCCGGGCCGCTGGCCCTGGTCGGAGCCGGGACGCGGACCGCGGCTGTCGCCGGGACGCTGACCCTGACCCGGGCGTTGGCCCTGGCCCTGGCCGCCGGGACGCGGACCACGGCTGTCGCCGGGGCGCTGGCCGTCGCCGGAGCGCTGGCCGTCACCCTGGCCGCCGGACGTACCCGGACGCGGCGACGGCGCGGGTGCCGGACCGGGACGCGGGCCGGCGGCCGGCTGGGACACCGGCGGTGCGGCCGGAGCGGGCTGCTCGGCCGCGGGCGCCGGAGTGGCCGGGCGCGGGGCAGGCCTCGCCGCCGGCGCGGCGGGTGCCGGCGCCGGTGCGGCCGCACTGGGACTGGGGGCTGGTGCTCCTGGCCTGGCCGCGGGGCCAGGGCGGCCGGGAGACCGCGGGGTCCCCTTGCCGGTCGATTGATTGGCGAATGCGTCGCGAAGCTTGCGGACGACGGGAGCTTCGACAGTCGACGATGCCGACTTGACGTACTCCCCGAGGTCACCCAGCTTGCCGAGGACATCCTTGCTCGTCACACCGAGCTCTTTCGCGAGCTCGTGTACCCGGACCTTTGCCACTGCTCTCCTTCTCGGCCCGGGCGTGTCGGCTCGGACCGGCTAGGTGGTGCGCGTGCTCATCGCTGCGTGCTCATCGAGCGCTCGTGAGCGTCACGTCGTGTCTCCTTCATCCGTTCCAGCCGGCCGTTGCGGCCGACCGGGTCGATCCTCGTGCTCAGCGAGCCACCGACGCAGCTCTAGATCGTCGAGCGGCCCCTCGGCGCGTAATGCGCGCGAGAACGCCCGACGACGCTCGGCTTGGTCGAGGCACCCCTGGCTCGGGTGCAGGTACGCACCCCGGCCCGGAAGCCGGCCGTCGAGGTCGGGAACCAGCGCCCGTTCGGCGCCGGCACCGCCCGCGACGACGCGGAGCAGTTCGGACTTCACCGCACGAGACCGGCATCCTACGCAGGTGCGCATAGGTGACCGGCCGGGCGCGCGGTCATTCACTCGAACAGTTTAGCGTCTATCGGGCCTGAACGGTCACGCGGGCGTGTCGGCGCCCCGTTCGGCCGTCTCTGGCTCGGTGTCGGGGCGGATATCGATGCGCCAGCCGGTGAGCCGCGCGGCCAGCCTGGCGTTCTGTCCTTCGCGCCCGATGGCCAGCGAGAGCTGGAAGTCAGGCACCGTCACACGGGCCGACCGAGCGGCCAGATCGACGATGTCGACCCGCTGCACCCGGGCCGGCGACAGCGCGTTGGCGACCAGCTCAGCGGGGTCCTCGGCCCAGTCGATGATGTCGATCTTCTCGCCGTGCAGCTCGGTCATGACGGCGCGGACCCGCGAGCCCATCGGCCCGATGCAGGCGCCCTTCGCGTTGACGCCCGGCACCGTCGAGAAGACGGCGATCTTCGTGCGGTGGCCGGCCTCGCGGGCGATGCCGGCGATCTGCACGGTGCCGTCGGCGATCTCGGGGACCTCGAGCACGAACAGCTTCTTCACCAGGTTCGGGTGGGTGCGCGAGACGGTGATGATCGGGCCGTGCTGGCCCTTGCGCACCTGCACGACGTAGCAGCGGATGCGGCTGCCGTGCTCGTAGCGCTCGCCCGGCACCTGCTCGGCCGACGGCAGCACCGCCTCGACCTTGCCGAGGTTGACCATGACGGTGCGGGGGTCGCGGCCCTGCTGGACGGTGCCGGAGACGATCTCGCCCTCGCGGTCGAGGAAGTCGCCGAACGTGTTCTCGTCCTCGGCGTCGCGCAGCCGCTGGAGGATCTCCTGTTTCGCGGTGGTCGCCGCGATGCGGCCGAAGCCGTCGGGCGTGTCGTCCCACTCGCGCACGACGGCGCCGTCGTCGTCGACCTCCTGTGCCCAGACGGTGACGTGGCCGGACTTGCGGTCCAGCTCGACGCGAGCGCGCGGCTGGTGGGTCTCGGAGCGCTGGTAGGCGAGCAGCAGAGCGCGCTCCGTCGCCTCGACGACCAGGTCGAAGGAGATGTCCTTCTCTCGCTCCAGTGCTCTCAGGAGCGAAAGGTCGATGTCCACGCTCTCAGTCCTCTTCCTCGAAATCGTCCAGATCGGTGTCGTCGGTCTTGCGGAACTCGACCTGCACCTTGGCCCGGCGGACGTCGGCGTAGGCCAGCTCGCGGCTGGCGCCGTCGACGTCCAGCACGGCGGAGGTGTCGCCGGCCGACACGACGCGGCCGGTGACGTCGTCGCCGTCGTGCAGGACCGCGCGCACCAGCCGGCCCGTGGCGCGCGACCAGTGCCGCGGCAGCGTCAACGGGCGGGAGACGCCCGGCGAGCTGACCTCGAGGGTGTAAGCGCGCTCGCCCATGACGTCGCTGGCGTCGAGCGCCTTGGCGATGTGCCGGGACACCTCGGCGCAGCGGTCGAGGTCGACCCCGCCGTCGGCGTCGACGAAGATGCGCAGCCGGCTGCGGCGGCCCGCCTGGGACAGCTCCAGCTGCTCGAGGTCGAGCCCCTCCGACACCACCACGGGCTCGATGACCTGTTGAAGAAGGTCATGAGTAGCCGATGTCATCGGATGCCCCTTCCTCGATGTCGAGTTGTCTGCGGTTCGTCTCATGGAATGGCGGAGTTCTTGACTCCCTGCCACCAAGAGTAGCCAAGACTACAGCGCAGACCGGTGATCCACGGGCCGGTTCGCACCGGTTACGGTGTGCACCGTGACGCAGAGGGTGGACGAGGGCCGGCGGCGGCTGCTCGCGCTGGTCGCCGGGGCTCCGGTGCTTGGCGTGGCGCTGGCCGCGTGCGGCTCCGACCCGCGTCCGAAGGCCGCTCCGGGCCCCCGCGCGACGCTCGACGCTGACGTGAAGCTGCGCTGGCGCGCGGTGCACGCCGAGCAGGCGCTGCTGGCGCTGCACGCGGCCACCGTCGCGGCGCATCCGGACCTCGCGGAGCGGCTGCAGCCGCTGACCGCGCACCACGACGAGCACCTGGCCGCGCTGCGCGACGACGGGCCGCTGCCGTACGGCGCGGGCGACGGCGCTCCGGCGGCCGCGGCCGAGGTGGCCGGCGACCCCGAGGCCGCGCTGGCCGCCGTCGCCGACGCCGAGCGGGCCGCCGCCGACGCCTGCGTCGTCGCGTCCCTCGCCGCCGCCGGGCCGCGACTGGCGGCGATGCTGGCGTCCGTCGCGGCGTCCGAGGCCGGTCACGGGGTGGTGCTGGCGTGACCACTCCCCCGTCGTCGGCGACGCCGTCGCCTTCCACCGCGCCCGCCGAGCCCGAGGGCGAGGTCGCGGCCGCCCAGGCGGCGCTGGCCGGCGAGCACGCCTGCGTCTACGGCTACGGCGTCGCCGGCGCACACCTGCCCGACGGCGTCGAGGCGGCGCTCGCCGCGCTGACCACCCACCGGACCCGCCGCGACGAGCTGATCGCGCTGATCGCCGCCGCTGGGGCCGAGCCGGTCGCGGCCGAGCCCGGCTACGCGCTGCCCGCCCCCGTCACCGACGAGGCGTCCGCGCTGACGCTGGCGGTGCTGCTGGAAGAGCGGCTCGGCGCGCTGTACGCCGACGTCGTCGGCGTCGCGATCACTCCTGAGCTGCGCGAGTTCGCCGTCCGCGGCGTCGTCTCTGCCACCGTCCAGGCGCTGGCCTGGGGCGGGGCGCCGACGGCCTTCCCCGGCCTCGACGGCCGCGTCTAGCCCGGCCCGGCGCCGCCATCACCCAGCGCCGCCGCCAAGTTGATCATGGAGAAGGTCGGCTCCCGGCCGCGCTGGGAGCCGACCTTCTCCATGATCAACGGCGGGTCAGCGGGCCGGCGGGGCCGTGTCGAGGACGTTGCCGGTGAAGGTGACGAGCTGGTCGGCGACCTCGGCGGCGTGGGTCTCGAGGAAGAGGTGCCCGCCGTCGTAGATGTGCGCCTCGAGCGTCTCCAGGTCCTCGTGGTACGCGAGGACCTCCGCGATGTCGAAGTAGATGTCGTGCCGGCCCCACAACACCAGGCACGGCGGCTGGTGCTCGCGGTGGAAGGCGGCGATCTCGGGGAACCGGGCCACGTGGTGCTGGTAGTCGACGAAGAGCTGAAAGTGCGCCTCGATGTTGCCGGGCCGCGTCAGCCGCTCCCAGTCGAGGTGCCACGTCTCGTGCGGCTGCAGGGTCTGCAGCTCCGGCGACAGCCCGCTGAGGTACTGGTCGCGCGTGCCCTCGAAGGTCAGCCAGTCGGGCAGCGCCGCGCGGTGCTCCTCGGTCGGCTCGGCCCAGTACCTGCGCGCGGTGTCCCAGGTCTCGCCCATGCCTGCCTCGTGCGTGTTGCCGTTCTGCACGACCAGCCCCAGGATCCGCTCGGGGTGCCGCAGGGCCATGAGGTACCCGACCGGCGTGCTGTAGTCGGTCACATAGAGGATGTAGCGCCGCACGCCCAGGTCGTCGACCAGCGCCTCGATGGCCTGCGACAGACGCTCGTAGGTGTACTCGTACTCGTCCGGCGGCGGCGCGTCGGAGAACCCGAAACCGGGCATGTCCGGCGCGATGGCGTAGAAGCGCTCGCCCAGCTGCGGGAGCACCGCGCGGAACGAGTGCGACGAGGCGGGGAAGCCGTGCAGGAGCAGCACCGCCGTCGACGACGGGACGCCCGTCTCGCGGTAGTGCACTCGCAGCCCGCCGACGTCGCGGAACAGGTGTCTGGTCTTGGCCGCGTATCTCATGGGCGTAACCGTACCCAGGTGTTCACCGGTTACTCGGGGTGCTCAGAGGTCGAAACGGTCCAGCGCGCGCAGCTTGTTGGTGACGTCGAGCGCGGCCACCTTGTACGCCTCGGACAGCGTCGGGTAGTTGAACACGGTGTCGACGAGGTAGTCGACGGTGCCGCCGCAGCCCATGACCGCCTGGCCGATGTGGACGAGGTCGGCGGCGCCGGTGCCGAACACGTGCACGCCGAGGATGTGCCGCGTCGTCGGCGAGACCAGCAGCTTCAGCATGCCGTAGGAGTCGCCGACGATCTGGCCGCGGGCCAGCTCGCGGTAGCGGGAGATGCCTACCTCGTACGGGACCGACTCGTTGGTCAGCTCGACCTCGGTGCGGCCGCAGTAGGAGATCTCGGGGATCGTGTAGATGCCGATCGGCTGGATCTCGCGCAGTTCGTTGGCCGGCTCGCCGAACGCGTGCAGCGACGCCAGCCGCCCCTGGTCCATCGACGTGGCGGCCAGCGCCGGGAAGCCGATGACGTCGCCGACGGCGAAGATGTGCGGCACCGTCGTGCGGTACTGGCCGTCGACGGTGATGCGCCCGCGGGTGTCGGCCTCGAGCCCGGCGTTCTCGAGCCCCAGCTCGGCGGTGACGCCCTGGCGGCCGGCGGAGTACATGACGGTCTCGGCCGGGACGCGCTTGCCGCTGGCCAGCGTCGTGACGGTGCCGTGCGAGCCGATCTCGACCTTCTCGACCTCTTCGCCGAACCGGAACGTCACCGAGAGGTCGCGCAGGTGGAACTTGAGCGACTCGACCACCTCGGGGTCGCAGAACTCCAGCATCTGCGCCCGCTTCTCGACGACGGTGACGCGGGTGCCGAGCGCGGCGAACATCGACGCGTACTCGATGCCGATGACGCCGGCGCCCACGACCACCATGGAGTCGGGGATGCGCTCGATGGTCAGGATGCCGTCGGAGTCGACCACCCGGCCCTCGTCGAACTCGACGTGGCTCGGGCGGGCCGGCGTCGTACCTGAAGCGACGACGATGTTCGCGGCGGTGATCTGGCGGTGCTCCCCCGGCCCGTCGACGGCGATGGTGTGCGGGTCGACGAAGCGGCCGCTGCCGACCACGAGGTCGACGTGGTTGCGGAACAGCTGCGCCCGCACCACCTCGACCTCGCGGCCGATGACGTGCTGGGTGCGAGCCAGCAGGTCCTGCACGGTGATCTCGTGCTTGACCCGGTACGACTGGCCGTACAGCTCGCGCATGGACAGGCCCGTGAGGTACAGCACGGCCTCGCGCAGCGTCTTCGACGGGATGGTGCCGGTGTTGACGCAGACGCCACCGATCATGTGCCGGCGTTCCACCACACAGGCCCGTTTGCCCAGCTTGGCCGCGCCGATGGCCGCCTTCTGCCCACCCGGGCCGGAGCCGATGACGAGGAGGTCGTAGTCGTACTCGGGCTCATCCATGTGCACGCTCCAGCTCGCCGGTACCCCAACGCTAGCCGCGCCGACCCATCGCCGTCATCAGCACCGCCGCGCCGATGAGCACCGCGCCGGCCAGCCCGGCCGCGCCGAGCCGCTCGTCCAGCACGACGGCGCCCAGCGCGGCCGCCGTCAACGGCTCGAGCAGCGAGAACAGCGCCGCCGACCCCGTGGCGACCGTCCGCAGGCCGGTGAAGTACAGGCCGTAGGCCAGCGCCGTCGGGGCCAGCCCCAGATAGAGCAGCAGGCCGAGCGTCCCCGCGTCCAGCCCGACGGAGACGCCGCCGCTCAGTGCCGCGATCGGCAGCAGCAGCAACCCGCCCGCGCAGAACGACAGGCCCGCCGTCGGCAGCGCCCCGAGGTCGTCGACGGGCCGGGCGCCGAGCATGGTGATGGCGGCGAACCCGCAGGCCGAGCCGAGCGCGCACGCCGTACCGGCCAGCACCGCGGTGGGGTCGCCGGCCGCCGGCGTGCCCACCAGCAGCGCCAGCCCGGCGATGGCCGTCGCGATGGCCACCAGGATGCGCCGGTCCGGACGTCGCCGCCCGAGCACGCTCTCGGCGAGGACGACGAGCACGGGCGACGCGCCCAGCGTCACCAGGGTGGCCAGGCTGACGGAGGTCAGCTGGACGGCGGCGAAGTAGCAGCTCTGGTACAGCGCGGCCAGCGCGCCGAGCAGCACCAGCCGGCGGACGCTGCGGCCGGGCAGGCGCAGGCGGTGCAGGCGCCCGGTCGCCAGCAGCCAGGCGGCGACCAGCCCGCCGCCGACCAGCAGCCTGAACGCCGCGACGGCGAGCACGCCGAGGCCGGTGCGGTCGATGAGCAACACCCCGGTGAGGCCGCCGGTCCCCCAGAGGACTCCGGCGCCCATGACCGAGAGCAGGTCGGTGCGGGTGGACAGGGGTGTGAGCGTACGAGTGTGTTCCACGGATCAGCTCCTGCGTCGTGAAGAGGCTGTGACATGAACAGCAAGGCGCGGGAGCGGGGACACGACGGAGAAGAAAGCACGAAGAAGCCGGCCGCCGTCAGAGGGCAGCCGGCGCGCTGGGACGCGCCCCGCTAGGAAGCGGGGGCGGGGTGATCGGGAACAACCGATGCATGCCGGGATCATACGGGAACGACGGACGCACCACGCCGTTCCGCCGCCAGCTGGGACGGGGTGCAGCCGGCCAGTGCGTGGAACTCGCGCACCAGGTGACTGTGGTCGGCGTAGCCGGCGTCGGCGGCGAGGTCGCTGATCGACGGCGCGGCGTCGAGGAGGCGCACGGTCCGCGCGAAGCGCAGCACCCGGGACGCCTCCTTGGGGCCGAGGCCGACCTGGTGGCGGAACCGGCCGGCCAGGTGCCGGCGGCTCCAGCCCACCTCCTCGGCCAGCGCCGTCACGCGCAGCCGGCCGCCCGTCCGCCGCAGCCGGTCCCACGCCCAGCCGACCTCGGCGTCGACCGGGCGGGCACGGTCGGCAAGGCGCAGCAGGAACTCGTCGGCCAGCGCGAACCGGGCCGCCCAGTCCGGCGTCTCGGCCAGGCGCGACACCAGCTCGTCGCCGGCGCGGCCCAGCACGTCGGACAGCCGCAGCGACCCGTCGCGCAAGTCGTCGCCGGACAGCCCGAGCAGGCGGTGCGCGCCGAGCGGCGTGAGGTCGACCTGCAGGCCGCACTGGGCGCCGACGAACTCGGTGACGGCGAAGGTGTCGTGGAACCCGGCGACGAACGAGGTCAGCTCCCCGCCGACACCGGGTGACCGCACCGACAGCACGTCGCCGAAGCTGATGATGACCGGCACCCGCGGGCCGGGCAGCTCGCGGCGGCGCACCGGCACCGCCGAGTGCTCGACGTACCCGCAGTACCCGACGACGTCGCCGGCCAGCGCCGGATGCGCGGCGCCGGCCGGGTACTCGCCCAGGCTCATGCCCCTATTCTGCGCCCCGGCTCAGCACTTGTCGCTCTCGAGGAGCGCGAAGGAGCTGATGGTGTTGTTGCCGATGCGGTTGTCGCTGAGGTTCTTCTGCTCCGTCCCAGGCTCGAACTTCTGCGAGATGCCACCGCCCTCGGCCTGGCGGTAGCGACGACCGGGCAACCGGCGCGGTTCTTGAACGACGTGATGTCGTTGTTGACGCGGCCGTCGGTCTCGTCGCCGTCGTCGCCGACCCTCCAGCGTTGGCGAGGTCGCGCGTCAGCCGGCGACGATCTGGCGCACGCGGTCGGCCGCGGCGCCGACGGCGACCTCTTCCCGCTCGCCGGTGGCGCGGTCCTTGACCTCGACGACGCCGTCGGCGAGGCCGCGGCCCACGACGACGATGGTCGGGATGCCGATCAGCTCGGAGTCCTTGAACTTCACGCCGGGGCTGACCCCGCGGCGGTCGTCGTAGAGGACCCGCACGCCGGCAGCGTCGAGCTCTTCGGCCAGCGACGCGGCCGCCGCGAACACCGCGTCGTCCTTGCCGGTGGCGATCAGGTGGACGTCGGCCGGCGCGACCTCGCGCGGCCAGATGATGCCGGCGTCGTCGTGGGAGTTCTCGACGATGGCCGCGACGGCGCGCGAGACGCCGACGCCGTAGGAGCCCATCGTGACGGTGACCAGCTTGCCGTTCTCGTCCAGCACCTGCAGGCCCAACGCGTCGGCGTACTTGCGGCCGAGCTGGAAGATGTGCCCCATCTCGATGCCGCGGGCGGTCTCGAGCGGGCCGGAGCCGTCGGGTGCGGGATCGCCGGGGCGGACCTCGGCGGCCTCGATGGTGCCGTCGGGGGTGAAGTCGCGCCCGGCGACGAGGTCGATGACGTGCCGGCCGGGCGTGTCGGCGCCGGTGACCCAGCGGGTGCCCTCGACGACACGCGGGTCGACCAGGTAGCGGATGCCGGAGGCGTTCTTCTCCCCCAGCGCGCCCGGCCCGATGTACCCCTTGGCCAGCGCCGGGTGCCGGGCGAAGTCGGCCTCGGTGAACGGCTCCAGCTCGGCCGGCTCGATCTGCGCCTGCAGCCGCTTCTCGTCCACCGCGCGGTCGCCGGGGACCCCGATGGCGAGCGGCTCGCGGGTGCCGTCGGGGTGGTGCAGGATGACCAGCACGTTCTTCAGAGTGTCCGACGCCTGCCAGGGCCGGTCGGCGCGCGGGAAGCGCTCGTTCAGGTGGCCGACCAGCGTCTCGATGGTCGGCGTGTCCGGGGTGTCCTCGACGTGCGCCGCGGGGGCGTCGTCGTAGGGCAGCGGATCGGGCACCGGGGTCGTGACGGCCTCGACGTTCGCCGCGTAGCCGCCGGGCGAGCGAACGTAGGTGTCCTCGCCGTTCTCGGCCGTGGCCAGGAACTCCTCGCTGGCCGAACCGCCCATGGCGCCGGACGTCGCCTTGACGATGACGTAGTCGAGGCCGAGCCGGTCGAAGAGCCTGATGTACGCCCCGCGGTGCGCCAGGTACGACGTCATGAACGCTTCGTCGGAGATGTCGAAGGTGTAGGAGTCCTTCATGACGAACTCGCGGCCGCGCAGGATGCCTGCCCGCGGCCGGGCCTCGTCGCGGTACTTGGTCTGGATCTGGTAGAGATACAGCGGCAGGTCCTTGTACGAGGAGTACAGGTCCTTCACCAGCAGCGTGAACATCTCTTCGTGCGTCGGACCGAGCAGGTAGTCGCCGCCCTTGCGGTCCTTGAGCCGGAAGATGTTGTCGCCGTACTGTTCCCACCGGTTGCTGGCCTCGTAGGGCTCGCGCGGCAGCAGCGCCGGGAAGTGCACCTCCTGCGCCCCGATGGCGTTCATCTCCTGGCGCACGATCTCCTCGATGTTGCGCAGCACCATGTAGCCCAGCGGCAGCCACGAGTAGATGCCCGGCGCGGCGCGGCGGACGTAGCCCGCGCGGACCAGCAGTTTGTGGCTCGGCACCTCGGCGTCGACCGGGTCCTCGCGCAGGGTTCGCAGGAACAACGTCGACATGCGCAGGATCACGGGGTTCTCCAGGGCGTTCACGGACGGATCGGGCACGAAAGGACGAGGATAACCGCCCGGTCAGCGGGCGGTCACGGGGATTCCAGGAGGGTCAGCCCGGTGGCCGCGCCGCCACGGCTCTGCACCACTTCGTTGGTGCGGTCGAGCGCCTGCTGCAGGCGGTCCGCCGACGCCGTCCCGGTGTCGCCGCTGGCCAGCGCGGCGGGCACGTCGAGCACCTCGACCGGCGGGTCGTAGGTCTGGTAGAGCGGCAGGAACTCGGCCTTCGTGACGGTGAAGCCGTCGCCCTGCTCGGTGAACGTGAACCGGGTGAGCAGCCCCTCGGCCTTCGGGCCCTCCGGCTCGGCGTGGTTGGCCATGAGGTTGCCCATGCCGTAGACGACCCACTCGCCGCCGATGTTCTCGATCGGCTGGACGACGTGCGCGTGGTGGCCGAGCAGCAGGTCGATGTCGGGTGACGCGATGAGCTGCGGCGCCAGCTCGCTCTGCAGCGCGTTCGGCTCGTGGACGTACTCGTCGCCCCAGTGCAGGGCCGTGACGACGACCTCGGCGCCCTCGGCGCGCGCGGTGGCGGCTTCGGCCAGGATGCGGTCCGGGTCGATCTCGTCGCCGCGCCAGGTCTCGCCGTCGGGCGCCGGGATGCCGTTGAACCCGAACGTGTACGACAGCAACGCGACGTCGACGGGGCCGGCGTCGGTCGCGACCTGGACGTGCGTGACGGTCTCGGCCTCCTCCGGCGTGCGGGCCGAGCCGGCGTGCGCCAGCCCGGCGGCGTCGAGGGCGTCGAGCGTGCGGTCGACGCCACCGGCCCCCTGGTCGAAGGTGTGGTTCGACGCGGTGGTGCAGGCGTCGTAGCCGGTCTCGACCAGCGCGGTCGTGACCTGCGGCGGGCCGGAGAACGTCGGGTAGCCCTCGTACGGGCCGCCGGCCGGCGCCAGCGGCGTCTCCAGGTGGCAGACGGCCAGCCCGGCGCCCTGGACGACCGGCGCGATGTTCGCCAGCTGCGGCGCGAAGTCCATCTCCTCGCCCGGCCCGGCGTCGTTGCGGGCCTGCGTCCACAGCCGCTCGTGCAGCAGCACGTCGCCGGTCGCGACCAGCGTGAACGTGCGCGGGTCGGGGGTCGGCGTCGGCGTGGGCGTCGGCGTGCTCGACGGCGTGGACGGCGTGCCGGACTGGGCGGCGCCGGGGTCGTCGTCGCCCCCGCAGCCGGCGACGGCGAGGAGGCCGGCGACGGCGGACGCGGCGGTAAGTCGGGCGAGTCGGCGGTTCATCGCGGTCCAGTGTGCACGACCGAGGTGACACGCACGGCCGACTTCAGCACATGCGGGCTCAGAACATGATCGTCGCGAACCGGCCGACCTCGGTGAAGCCGACCCGGCGGTACGCGCCGCGGGCGGCGACGTTGAAGTCGTTGACGTAGAGGGTGACGGCGGGGGCGATCTCGCGCAGCGCGTGCTTGACGACCGCGGCCATGCCCCCGACGGAGAGCCGCTCGCCGCGTCGCTCGGGGCGCACCCAGACGCCCTGGACCTGGCAGGCGTGCGGCGTGACGGCGCCGATCTCGGCCTTGAAGACGATCTCGCCGTCCTCGAACCGGGCGAACGCGCGGCCGGCCCGGACCAGCTCGGTGAGCCGCGCCTTGTAGTACGCGCCACCGTCGGTGCCGGTGGGCGAGACGCCGACCTCCTCGGTGAACATCGCGATGGCGGCCGGCAGCAGCAGGTCGATCTCGTCCGGGCGGACCCGGCGGACCAGCGGGTCGGCCTCGACGGCCGGCGGCGCGCCGAGCGCCATGACCGGCTGGCACGAGCGCACCTCGCGGGCCGGGCCCCACTCGGGGCGCAGCAGGTCCCACATCGAGAGGACGGCGTCGGCCGGCCCGACGATGGACGAGCAGCGGCGGCCGCGGCGGACGGCGAGGTCGGCGAACGTGCGGGCGGCCCGGCCCGACGCCGCGACCGGCACCAGGTTCGCGCCGGAGTAGCACAACGACCGCAGCCGGCTCTCCTCGTAATAGCCCCACAGCTCGCCGGCCAGCCGCGACGGCGCGAGGCCGGACGCGTGCACGCGGGCGCCGACGAACACGTCCAGGCAGGGGTCGCGGCCGAGCAGCGCGACGGTGTCGTCCAGGTCGGCCTGGCTGAGCGGCCGCACCGCCGTCGACGTTCCGATCAACGTCGCCCCCTTTCCCCCGAGGTCCGCCGTCAGGCGACCGTGACCACCGGCCCGCCGTCGCCGTCGCCGGCGTCCATCGACTCGGCGATGCGCATGGCCTCCTCGATCAGCGTCTCGACGATCTCCGACTCGGGCACCGTCTTGACGACCTCGCCCTTCACGAAGATCTGGCCCTTGCCGTTGCCGGATGCTACGCCCAGATCGGCCTCGCGCGCCTCCCCAGGTCCGTTCACGACGCAGCCCATGACCGCGACGCGCAGCGGCACCTCCATGCCCTCGAGACCCGCCGTGACGCGGTCGGCCAGCGTGTAGACGTCGACCTGGGCGCGGCCGCAGGACGGGCAGGACACGATCTCGAGCTTGCGCGGGCGCAGGTTCAGCGACTGGAGGATCTGGTTGCCGACCTTGACCTCCTCGACCGGCGGCGCGGACAGCGAGACCCGGATGGTGTCGCCGATGCCCTGGCTCAGCAGCGCGCCGAACGCCGTGGCGGACTTGATGGTGCCCTGGAACGCCGGGCCGGCCTCGGTGACGCCGAGGTGCAGCGGCCAGTCACCGCGCTCGGCCAGCAGCTCGTACGCGCGGACCATGACGACCGGGTCGTTGTGCTTGACCGAGATCTTGAAGTCGTGGAAGTCGTGCTCCTCGAACAGCGACGCCTCCCAGACGGCGGACTCGACCAGCGCCTCCGGGGTGGCCTTGCCGTACTTCTGCAGCAGCCGGGGGTCCAGCGAGCCGGCGTTGACGCCGATGCGCAGCGAGATGCCGGCGTCCTTGGCCGCCTTGGCGATCTCGCCGACCTTGTCGTCGAACTTCTTGATGTTGCCCGGGTTGACGCGGACGGCCGCGCAGCCGGCGTCGATGGCCGCGAAGACGTACTTCGGCTGGAAGTGGATGTCGGCGATGACCGGGATCTGCGACTTCTTCGCGATGACCGGCAGCGCCTCGGCGTCGTCGGCGCTCGGGACCGCGACGCGGACGATGTCGCAGCCGGCCGCCGTCAGCTCGGCGATCTGCTGCAGCGTCGCGTTGATGTCGGTGGTCGGCGTCGTCGTCATGGACTGGACGCTGACGGGTGCGTCGCCGCCGACCTCGACCTTGCCGACGCGGATCTTGCGCGACGGCCGGCGCGGCGCGAGCACGGGCGGCGGCAGCTGCGGCATCCCCAGGGCGACGTTCATGTGTTTCTCTCTCCTAGCCCAGTAGCCGGACGGGGTTGACGAGGTCGGCGTAGATCAGCAGCGCGCTCATCCCGATGAGCACGACGGCGACCCCGTAGGCCAGCGGGAGCGCCTTGGCGACGTCGACCGGCTGCGGCTCGGGCCGGCGGAACACCTTGGCGAAGGCCCGCTTGATGGCCTCCCAGATGGCGCCGGCCGCGTGCCCGCCGTCCAGCGGCAGCAGCGGCACGAGATTGAAGATGGCGATGGCCATGTTGAACGAGGCCAGCATCATGATGAACGTGGCCACCCGCTGCGCCGCGGTGAGCCCGTCGGCCGACGCGATCTCGCCGCCGATGCGGCCCGCGCCGACGATGCTGACCGGCGTCTCGGGGTTGCGCTCGCCGCCCCCGAACGCCGCGTCCCACACGTCGACCATGCGCTGCGGGATGCGCGACATGGCCTCGGCGGTGTTGCTGATGAAGCCGCCGGTCCACGCGAGCGTGCCGCCGACGTCCTCGCGCTCGAAATGGTCCAGCGTCGGGGCGATGCCGAGGAAGCTGGTCTCGATGGTGGCGCCCTCGGGGCCGTCCGGGTCGGGCCGCTCGGCCAGCTCGAGGTTCGGTGTGAGGTTCAGCTGCTCGCCGTCGCGCTCGACGATCATCGGCATCGGGCCGGGGCCGGCGGCCTGGATGGCGTCGGACACCTCGGTCCAGCTGTTCATCTGCTGGTCCTCGATCTCAAGGACGCGGTCGCCGGGCAGGATGCCCGCCGCGGCCGCGGGGGCGACCGTGTCGTCGTCGTTGCACACGGTGCGGTTCTCCGACGCGGGGATGACGCACTCGTTCACGACGCTGACGACGGGGGCGAAGACCGGCTTGTCGGGGTTGCCGAACGTCATGAGCACGCCGCCGGCCAGCACGATGGCCAGGACGACGTTCATGGCCGGGCCGCCGAGCATGATGATGAGCTTCTTCCACCACGCCTTGCGGTAGAAGACGCGGTCCTCGTCGCCGGGGCCGATCTCTTCGCGCGAGGCGGTGCGGGCGTCGCGGGCCATCGTCTGGAACAGGCCGGTGCTGGACTGCCGCAGCTGGGTGCCGTCGCCGCCGGGCTCGGGCGGGAACATGCCGATCATGCGGACGTAGCCGCCCAGCGGGATGGCCTTGACGCCGTACTCCGTCTCGCCGCGCTTGCGTGACCACACCGTGCGGCCGAAGCCGATCATGTACTGACTGACCTTGACGCCGAACAGCTTCGCCGGCACGAGATGGCCGATCTCGTGCAGCGCGATCGAGACGATGAGCCCGACCGCGAACAGCAGGATGCCGACGACGGCGAGCAGGTCCATCAGTGTTCCTCTTCCGATCCGGCGAGCTCGCGCGCCCGGGCTCGCGCCCAGTGCTCCGCGGCCGCCACGTCGTCGACGCTCCGTGCGTCACCACCACCGTACTCGTCAAGGATACGGTCGATGGTGTCGACGATGCCCACGAACGGCAGCCGGCCGGCGACGAACGCGGCCAGGCACTCCTCGTTGGCGGCGTTGTAGACGGCGGGCGCGAGGCCGCCGCGCCGGCCCGCCGCCCGGGCCAGCTCGACGGCGGGGAACGCGTCGTTGTCGAGCGGCTCGAACTCCCAGGTCGAGGCCTTCGTCCAGTCGCACGCCGGCGCGGCGTCGGGGACGCGGTCGGGCCAGCCCAGCGCGAGCGCGATGGGGATGCGCATGTCCGGCGGGCTGGCCTGCGCGATCGTCGACCCGTCGATGAACTCGACCATGGAGTGGACGATCGACTGCGGGTGCACCACCACCTCGATCGCGTCGAACGGGACGTCGAAGAGCAGGTGCGCCTCGATCAGCTCCAGCCCCTTGTTCACCAGGTTCGCGGAGTTGATGGTGACAACCGGGCCCATGGTCCAGGTGGGGTGCGCGAGCGCCTGCTCAGGGGTGACGTCGTGCTGTTGCGCGCGGCTGCGGCCGCGGAACGGGCCGCCGCTGGCCGTCAGGACGAGCTTGCGCACCTCTCCGCTCGTGCCTGCGCGGAGACACTGGGCGAGCGCGCTGTGCTCGCTGTCGACGGGGACGATCTGGCCGGGCTTGGCCCGTTGTTTGACCAGCGGGCCGCCCGCTATGAGCGACTCCTTGTTGGCCAGGGCGAGCGTCCGGCCGCTGTCGAGGGCCGCCAGCGTCGGGGCGAGGCCGATGGACCCGGTGATCGCGTTCAGCACGACGTCTGCCTGCTGGGTCGCCGCCAGTTCGGCGGCGGCGTCGGGCCCGGCGAGCACCTTCGGGACGCGGTACTCCCCCGTCTCGTAGCCCTTGTTCCTGGCCTCCTGATAGAACGCCAGCAGCAGGTCCTCGGCGGCGCCGGCCTTCGCCACCGCCACCGTCTCGACGCCCAGCTCCAGCGCCTGCGCCGCCAGCGCGGCCGGGTCGGCGCCGCCGGCGGCCAGGCCCGTCACCCGCAGCCTCCCCGGGTTCCGCCTGGCGACGTCGATGGCCTGCGTGCCCACCGACCCGGTCGAACCCAGGATGACGACGTCGCGGACGCTTGGCATGCGTCCCATTCTCCACCGGGAACCTGAGAGGGCGCTGATGGGTTCGCCTCGTTGTGCCGAGTCGGCCAAGCCCCCTGCTGCTCTCCATTGTCGGGGGGCCGCCCCAAGGATGGGCCCGGCCCCAAGCCTGCTTGAAGGCGACCTCCGCCGGCCGCTCACCGTCGTGGGTGGCGGGCGACCGACTCCGCCGCTGGTCCCGGTCCGCCAGCCTCCTCCGACCGCACCCACCTGGCTACCGACTCCGCTGTTCGTCACCCTCCGCTGGCCTCCTCACCCGCGCAGGTGCACCTCAACCCGCCAGAAGTGCGCACCCGACCCCGAACCGACCCCCAGGCGAGTAAGGAGCACCCCCAGCGAGTGAGGTGCCCCACCAACCCCGCCGGAAAGCGCTCACCCACGCCTCCGTTCCATGATCATCAAAGAAACGGTGCGTCGGGGAGCCTGTTGCGGAATGGCGTGCGGTGGCGGGCGTTGCCGAAGAATCTTCGGCGGCCGCCGTTCTCGCCGCGACGCCCGATCGCCTTGGCCAGCCTGGTCGCCGCACCAGGCCGGGCATATCGGGCGCCGTCACGACGACCAGCCTTGCCAAGGGCGGCACCGTGCCGTCGGCGCGTGACGCGGGCAGGAAGATCTCCGGCTCCAGCGCGTCGACCGCCGAAAGCGCAACAGGCTCCGGGGCGCACCGTTTCTTTGATGATCATGGAACGGGTGGGGCCAGAGGAGGCCAGCGAACCCGCCACCAACAGCGGAGTCGGTCGCCAAAGGTGGCCACCGTGAGAGGCCGGCGGAGAGCGCACAGTCAGCGGGCCTGAAAGCCCGGTCCACTTTCCGGGAGGCCCCTGATGCTGTGAGAACGAGGGCGCGGCGGCGCGGGTCAAGTCCAAGCCCCCGACCACAGCGCACAGCAACCACAACGGCGCGGACTTGAGGCGCGGCGCCGCGCCCTCGACAATCGAACAGCAGGGGGCCGAGGAACGTGCGTTTCCAGCCGTTTCCACCCCGCACGGCCGAATGTCCTGAATGTTTCCGGCATCACGGGAAGATCTGCAGTTCGGTCTCGATCGCGCAAAGGCCGCAGGACATTCGGTCTCGCCACAGGTCCAGACCATTGACGGCGTGTCGGGCCCAGTGGTAGACCAACCGGCCAATAGGTCTACTGGCCGCGACTCCGCGTGTCGAAATGCGAGGTACACCATGGCGACATCCGTTCCCCGCGGCAGAGCACGCCGGTTCGCCGCTGCCGCGGCAGCGGCGGCGGCGGCGCTCGGCATGTCCGGGCTGGCCGCCGCCGGGCTCCCGGCGGCCGCGACAGAGGACGCCGAGCCGACGTCGTTGACGATCGCCGTGGCGCAGGAGGTCGACTCGCTCAGCCCGTTCATCGCGGTGCGGCTGATCACCACCAACATGGGCCGGTGGATGTACGACTTCCTCACCAACTACGACCCGGAGACCGGTGAGACGGTCCCGGCGCTGGCCGAGTCCTGGGACACGTCGGAGGACGGGCTGACCTGGACCTACACCCTCCGCGACGACGCCACCTGGACCGACGGCGAGCCGGTCACGGCCGACGACGTCGCATGGACGTTCAACACGATGATGAACGACCCGGCGGCCGCCGAGGCGAACGGCAACTTCGTCGAGAACTTCGAGTCCGTCCGGGCCATCGACGAGCGGATGGTCCAGATCGTCCTGAACGAGCCGCAGGTGACGATGCTCGCGCTGGACGTGCCGATCCTGCCGGAGCACATCTGGGCGGAGATCGACGACTACGGCGCGTTCAACAACGACACCGAGTTCCCCATCGTCGGCAGCGGGCCGTTCATCCTCACCGAGTACGAACCGAACGTGTCGATCACGCTCGAGGCCAACCCGGACTACTGGCGCGGCGAGCCGAAGTTCGACCAGCTCATCCTGCGTTACATCGACGACCCCGACGCGCAGGTCGAGGCGTTGCGCAACGGCGAGGTCGACTTCGTCTTCAACCTCACCCCGGCGCAGTACGAGTCGCTGGAGAACGAGGACAACATCACCGTCAACGCCGCCCAGGGCAAGCGGTTCCAGGCCGTCACGCTGAACCCCGGCGCGCGCCTGCAGGACGGCACCCCGTTCGGCGACGGACACCCGGCGCTGCAGGACCCCGCCGTCCGTGAGGCGCTGGTGCACACCATCGACCGCGACGCCATCTACGAGGTCGCGTACGGCGGCTACGGCGAGCCCAACGGGGGCTACATCCCGTCGCGCTACGACACCTTCCACTGGGAGCCGTCCGGCGACGAGGAGAACGGCTTCGACATCGACGAGGCCAACCGGCTGCTCGACGAGGCCGGCTACGCGCCCGGCGGCGACGGCATCCGCGTCGGCCCGGACGGGCGGCCGCTGTCGTTCCGGTTCAACGTGCACGGCGACAACCCGCAGTACATCCAGGCCGCCGAGATGATGGCCGAGTGGGCACGCGAAGCCGGCATGGAGCTGCTGGTCGAGCCGGTGTCCGAGGTCGGCTCGCTGCTCGACGAGGGCACCTACGACATCCTCACCACCGGCTGGAACGTCAACCCGGACCCGAACTACGTGCTGTCGATCAACCTGTGCACCGGGCTGCCGACCGAGCTGGGCGGGCCGTACCTGTCCGACGCGTACTACTGCAACGAGTCCTACGACCAGCTCTACGCCGAGCAGCTGTCCGAGCTCGACGTCGACGCCCGCGCGGACATCGTCCACGACATGCAGCGCACCCTCTACGAGGACAACGTGTTCGTGGTCTGGGGCTACGCGGACGCGCTGGAGGCGTACCGCAGCGACGTCATCGCCTCGATGACCCCGCAGCCGGACCCGGGCGGCAACTTCTACGGCCAGGACGGCTACTGGAGCTGGTGGTCCGCGGTCCCTGTCGGTGAGGAGAGCGACGACGCCGCCGGCTCGGGTGACGACGGCGACAGCGACGACGGCGGCTCGAACACCGGGCTGATCATCGGCATCGTCGCGGCCGCCGTGGTGATCCTGCTCCTGGTGCTGCTCCTGCTCCGGCGCCGCGGCAGCACCGCCGACGACCGCGAATAGATGGCGAATCCGACCCTGGTCGTGCCTGCGCCGGACCGGTCACATGTCCGGCGCAGGCTCCGGTACTACGGCGAGAAGCTCGGCGGGTCGCTGGTCTCGCTCTTCGCCATCATCCTGACCAGCTTCTTCCTGTTCCGGATCATCCCCGGCGACCCGGTGCGGACGATGACGCACGGCCGCCCGGTGAGCATCGAGCAGCAGGAGCAGCTGCGCCGCGAGTTCGGCCTGGACAAGCCGCTGGCCGAGCAGTTCTGGTCCTACCTGACGGGCGTCCTGCGGCTGGACTTCGGCGAGTCGTTCCAGTTCAACCGGCCGGTCACCGACCTCATCGGCGACCGGATCTGGCCGACGGTGCTGCTGGTCGGCACCAGCGTGCTGATCTCGGCGGCGCTGGGCCTCTGGCTGGGCGTCCGCGGCGCCTGGAACCACGGCAGCGTGAGCGACCGCGTCAACACCGGAGTGGCACTGACGCTGTGGTCGGTGCCGAGCTTCTGGCTGGGCCTGATCCTCATCGTGATCTTCGCCTCCGGCCTCGGCTGGTTCCCCACCAGCGGCATGGAGGACACCGGCGTCGACGGCTGGGAGCGCATCCCCGACGTCGCGCACCACATGGTGCTGCCGCTGGTGACGCTGGTCGCCGTCGTGTACGCGCAGTACCTGATGATCATGCGGTCGTCGCTGCTGGACGAGATGGGCAGCGACTACATCGTCACCGCCCGGGCGAAGGGGCTGCGTGACATCGTCGTGCGCCGCCGGCACGCCGTCCCGAACGCGCTGCTGCCCACCATCACGCTGATCTTCGTCAACCTCGGCTTCGTCGTCTTCGGCGCCGTGCTGGTCGAGACGATCTTCAGCTGGCCGGGCCTGGGCCAGCTGTTCTACACCGGCCTGAGCGTCCCGGACCTGCCGCTGGTGCAGGGGCTGTTCATCCTGTTCTCCGCGGCGGTCATCCTGATGAACCTGGTGGCCGACCTGCTCTACCCCGTCCTCGACCCGCGGGTGCGGCCGTGAACGGGCTCGCGTGGGCGCGGCGACGGCGGACGGCCACCCGGTTCTGGTCGCAGTTCCGGCAGAACAAGGCCGGCGTGTTCGGGCTGGTCGTGCTGGCGCTGTTCGTGCTGACGGCGCTGCTGGCGCCGCTGCTGACGGCCGACAACGCGCTCAGCGTCACCCGTCCCCCCGGATCGCCGCTGGACGGGCCGAGCGCGGACTTCCCACTGGGGACGGACCGGTCCGGCCGCTCGATGATCGACCTGCTCATCTGGGGGTCGCGGGTCTCGCTGACGGTCGGGTTCTGGGCGACGTTCATCTCGATCGCGTTCGGCACGCTGTTCGGGATCCTGGCCGGGCACTTCGGCGGCTGGGGGTCCAGCCTGCTGATGCGGGTGACCGACTGGTTCCTCGTCATGCCGTCGCTGGTCCTGGGCGTCACGCTGGCCGCGGTCCTGGGCCGCAGCCTGACGACGATCATCGTCGCGATCGGCGTGACGTCGTGGCCGACGACCGCCCGGCTGGTGCGCGCCCAGACGCTCGCCGTCGAGGCGCGGCCGTACATCGAGCGGGCCAAGGCGCTGGGTGGTGGGCACCTGCACGTCATGTCGAACCACGTGCTGCCCAACGTGATGCCGATCGTGCTGGCGCAGACGACCCTGACGGTCGGGTCGGCGATCCTGCTGGAGTCGACGTTCGCGTTCCTGGGGCTGGGCGATCCGACGACGGCGTCCTGGGGCGCGACCATCCAGGCGGCCCGCGACGTCGGCGCCGTCAGCTCGCGCATGTGGTGGTACATCCTGCCGCCGGGTTTCGCGATCGTGCTGGTCGTGCTCGCGTTCACGCTGGTCGGCCGGGCCATCGAGGGCGTCCTGAACCCGAAGCTGAGGGAGCGCCGCTGATGGGCCTGCTGGAGGTCTCCGACCTGACGGTGACGTATCGGAGCGCCGGCGGCGACGTGCCGGCCGTCCGCGGTGTGAGCTTCGCGCTGGAGGCCGGGGAGAAGCTGGGGCTGGCCGGCGAGTCCGGCTGCGGCAAGTCGACGATGGCGCTCGCCCTGCTGCGGCTGCTGCCGAATACCGCCCGATTTACCGGTGAAATCCGTTTCAACGGTGAGGACGTCCTGACCATGTCGTGGGGCCGGCTGCGGGCGGTCCGCTGGGCCGGCGCGTCGATCGTCTTCCAGGGCGCCATGCACTCGCTCAACGCCGTCCAGCGCATCGGCGCGCAGATCGCCGAGCCGATCCGGCTGCACTCGAAGGCCACCGAGGCCGAGATCCGGCGGAAGACCGGCGAGCTGCTCGAGCAGGTCGGCCTGCCGGCCCGGCGCGCCGGCGCCTACCCGCACGAGCTGTCCGGCGGGCAGCGCCAGCGGGTGATGATCGCGATGGCGCTGGCCTGCGACCCGCAGCTGATCGTCGCCGACGAGCCGACGACGGCGCTGGACGTGATGATCCAGGCGCAGATCCTCACGCTGATCGAGTCACTGGTCGCCGACCAGGGCATCAGCCTGCTGATGATCAGCCACGACCTGTCCGTGCTCGCCGACACCTGCGACCGGCTGGCCGTCATGTACGCCGGGCGGATCGTCGAGGAGGGCCCGGCCGGGGCGGTCTTCGGCGCCGCCCGGCACCCCTACGGCGCGGCGCTGGCGGCGGCGTTCCCGCGGATCGGCGACCCGGCGTCGCGGCGGCGGCCGCAGGGACTGGCCGGCGACCCGCCCGACCCGGCCGAACTGCCCGCCGGATGCGCGTTCCACCCGCGCTGTGCCGTACGGCTGGACCACTGCGACGCCGTCGACCCGACGCTCTGGCCGGTGGACGGCGAGGACCGGCGGGCCGCCTGCGTCCGCGTCCTGCCCGACGACGGTCGCTCCCTGGTGGCCGTGACCTCGGAAGGGCGGGAGTCCGCGTGAGCGAACCGATCCTGTCCGCCGAGGACCTTCACGTCGAGTTCGCCTCCCGCCGCGGCGGCGGCCGGGCCCGCGCCGTCGACGGCGTCAACCTCGACATCGCGCGGGGCGAGATCGTCGCGCTGGTCGGCGAGTCCGGCTGCGGCAAGACGACCTTGGCCCGCACCCTGCTCGGCCTGGAGCGGCCGACGTCGGGACGGGTGCTGCACGGCGGCACTCCCCTCACCTACTCGTCGCGGGCGCTCAAGCGGTTCCGCCGCGACGTGCAGCTGGTGCTGCAGGACCCGAGCGGCTCGCTGAACCCGCGGCACACCGTCTACGACGCGGTCGCCGAAGGACTGCGCATCCACGGCGACGTCCCGAACGAGCGGGAGCGGGTCGCCGACGCGCTGTCGCGGGCCGGGCTGCGTCCGCCGGAACGCTTCTTCCTGCGGTTCCCGCACGAGCTGTCCGGCGGGCAGCGGCAGCGGGTCGTCATCGCCGGCGCGCTGGTCCTGGATCCGAACGTCATCGTCGCCGACGAGCCGGTCGCGTCGCTGGACGCGTCGGTGCGCGGCGAGATCCTGGCGCTGCTGCTGCGGCTGCGCGACGACCTGGGGCTGGCGGCGCTGGTGGTGACGCACGACCTCGGGCTGGCGTGGAACATCGCCGACCGGGTCGCCGTCATGTACCTGGGCCGGATCGTCGAGACCGGGCCGGTGGAGAAGATCCTCACCGCGCCGGAGCACCCGTACACGCAGGCGCTGCTGTCGGTGTTGCCGGACGCGCCCGGCTCCCCCGTCGTCCTGCAGGGCGAGCCGCCGGACCCGACGCGGATCCCGTCAGGCTGCCGGTTCCATCTGCGCTGCCCCGTGCTGGCGTCGGGCGCGGCGGCCGCGGCCGGGGTGGACGGCGCCTGCCGCGGCGAGGACCCCGGCGTGCTGGCCGGCGGGACGGCCACCCAGGTGGCCTGCCACTACGCGGTTCATGTGACAGTGTGCTGACGGTCAGCGACCTGGCTGCGGCAGCCCGGCCCTGACCAGCGCGAACGCCTCGGCGACCAGGTCGTTGAGGGGGCGCTCGGACTTGCCCGTCGCCCAGAGGTCCAGGGCCGTCTTGAACGAGTGCCCCGCTGCGCCGGCGATGAGGTGCGGGTAGAGATCGCGGCTCGCGTCGGTGCCCGTGCGGGCGGCGATGGTCTCGGCGAACCGGCGGCGCATGGTGTCGAACGCGGCCAGCTGACTGGCGATGACGTTGGGATGCGCCATGATCATGTCCATCTGTGCCATCATGCGGGCACGCGCCTGCGGACTGTCGTCGAGGGCGCCGAGGAAAACGGTCTGCAGACTGTCCCAGATGGGCTCGTCGGCCGGCCGCGCCTCGATCTCGTCGGTGAGCCTCTCGGCCCAGTCGATGATGGAGGCGACGATGGCCTCCTCGCGGCTGGAGAAGTAGTTGTGGAACGTGCGGGGCGAGACGTCGGCGGCCGCGGCGATGGCCTCGACGGTGACGTGCTCGACCCCGAGTTCGACGGCGAGCCGGTTGGCGGCGGCGGAGAGAGCGGCGCGAGTGGCCGCCTTCTTGCGCTCGCGCAGACCCACTTCTACTGTCATGTCAACTACTTTAGCAAAAAGTTGCAGAGACTGCAAAACTGCTGAGCAAGAAAAGTTGCAGAGCCGCGCCGGACAGGCGGACGGGCGGCCGGGACCTCTCCGTCCGGCCGCCCGTCCTCTTTCACCGGGGGGTCTTAGCGCTGCTGCGCCGGTTCCGGTTCCAACTCCGCCTCGGGCTCCTCCCGATACTGGCGGTTGAGCTTCTCGCCCTCGACGTCGACGTTCGGGAGCAGGCGGTCCAGCCAGCGCGGCAGGAACCAGGCCCGGCTGCCCAGCAGCGTCATGACCGCCGGGACGATCGTCATGCGGACGACGAACGCGTCGAAGGCGACCGCCGCGGCCAGCGCGAGGCCGATCTGCATGATGAAGTCCTCACCGCCGAAGATGAAGGCGGCGAACACGCTGATCATGATCATTGCGGCGGCGCTGACCACGCGGGCGCCGTGCTGGAAGCCGATGACCACCGACTCAGTGGGCGATGCGCCGTGCACGTGTTCCTCGCGCATCCGGGTGACCAGGAAGACCTGGTAGTCCATCGCGAGGCCGAACACCACGCCGATGAGGAAGATCGGCAGCATGCTGACGATCGGGCCGGTCTGCTCGATGCCCAGCGCGCCGTTGAACCAGCCCCACTGGAACACCGCCACGAGGGCGCCGAAGGTGGCGCCCATCGTGAGCAGGAACCCGAGCGCGGCCTTGAGCGGCACGAGGATCGAACGGAACACGATCGTCAGCAGAATCAGCGACAAACCGACGACCAGCAGCAGGTACGGCAGCAGCGCGTCGGCCATCCGCTCGGTGAAGTCGATGTTGATGGCCGTCGTACCGGTGACGGCGAGCGTCGCCCCGGTCTCATCCGCCAGGCTCTCGCCCTGGTCGCGGATGGCCGCCACCAGGTCCTCGGTCTCGGTGCTCCCCGGCGCGGATTCGGGCACGACGTTGACGATGGCGGTGTCGCCGGCCTCGTTGAACATCGGCGGCGAGACCGAGACGACGTCGTCGACCTCACCGAGCGTTCCGGCCACCTGGTCGGCCGCCGCCTGCGGGTCGCCGCTGCCGGTCGCGTCGACCACGATCATCAGTGGCCCGTTGAAGCCGGCGCCGAACCCCTCGACGGTCAGGTCGTAGGCTTCGCGCTGGGTGGTCCCCGGAGCTGAACTGCCCTCGTCGGGCAGGCCCAGGCGCAGGTCGAGCACCGGCGCCGCGAGGGCGAGCATGCCGACACCGGCCACCACGAGCACCGGGATCGGGCGCCGGGTGATGAGGTTCGCCCACCGGCGGCCCAGGGTGGGCTTGCCGCCGTCCCCCTCCGGGTCGCGGACCTTGCGCAGGCCCGGGATGCGGCCGCCCATCACGCGGCGCTTCGCGAAGCCCAGCAGCGCGGGCAGCAGCGTCAGCGCGATGATGACGGCGACGCCGACGGTGAGTGCCGCCGCCAGGCCCATCTCCGTCAGCAGCGGGATGTTCACCACGAAGAGGCCGGCCAGTGCGATCATGACGGTCAGCCCCGCGAACACGACGGCGGAGCCGGCAGTGCCGACGGCGCGACCGGCCGCCTCTTCGCCTTCGCGGCCGATCGCCAGCTCGTGCCGGTACCGCGACACGATGAACAGTGCGTAGTCGATGCCGACGGCGAGCCCGAGCATGAGAGCGAGCGTGGGCGTGCTGGAGCCGATGTCGATGAAGCCGCTGGCGGCCGTGATCGCGGAGATGCCGATCATGATGCCGAGGATGGCCGTGAGCAGCGGGAGCCCCGCGGCGATCAGTGAGCCGAACGTGATGACGAGGACCACCGCGGCCACGGCGATGCCGACGAACTCGGTGCCGCCACCCGGCTCCTCCTCGGCCATGGCCGCCTCGCCGCCGAGCTCCACCGTCAGGCCGGCGTCGCGGCCGTTCTCGGCCGCCTCGAACAACGCGTCCCTGGCCTCGTCGGTCAGGTCGGCGAACTGGACGGAGTAGGTCACCTGCGAGAACGCGATGCGCTGGTCGTCCGAGACGGTGCCGGCCTCGAAGGGATCTGGCACCTGCGCGACCTGCGGCGCCGACGCGAGCTCGGCCAGGACCTCCTCGACGGCGGCCTGGTTCTCGGGCTCGGTGAGAGTCTCGCCCTCGGGTGCGGCGAACACCACCCGCGCCTGCACCCCGTCGGCGTTGCTGCCAGGGAAGCGCTCGTCGAGGAGGTCGAAGGCCTCCTGGGACTCGGTGCCCGGGATGGAGAACGTGTCGGACGTGGGCCCGGAGAGCGTCGCCGCACCCACCCCGACGAGCGCGACGAGGCCGAGCCAGATGGCCAGCACCACCCCGCGGCGCCGATACGAGAACCGGCCGAGCCGGTAGAGGAATGTCGCCACCGAAGTCTCCAAGCGTGTGAGAAGTGCGACGTCAGAACACCATGACGAACCTGTGAGCAGCCTGAGAGCGACGTGTGCGGCGCCCCACTCCGGTGTGAGACTGCTACTACCAGCCTGCCCCGTCCGCAATCTGACACTAACTTACTTCTTGCGGATCATGCAAATCTTCCCAGCGGGCAAGTTTTCTTCCCGGGCATGACGGCCGCTGGTCATCTCCCCGTTGCCCGATCCCCGGCCGGTGGTCACCTGCGCCTCCTACCGTCCGGCCATGACGATCCGAGCGCGCAGACGCGCAGCTGTGACGGCGGCCTTGCTGAGCGCCGCGGTGGCCGCCCCGCTGGCGGTCATGGGGACGACGGCGGTCGCCGAGGAGTCGCGTCTGGGTCAGCAGACCCTGTGGCGCGAGAGCTTCAACGGGCTGTCCGGCACGGTCGCGGACGACGGCTACACGCACGAGCCGCCGCGCGGCTGGACCGTCGAGGTCACCCCCGAGATGGAGGCCGGCGGCGTCGACGACTGGCGCGGCTGGTCGTTCACCACCCGCGAGTTCTGGACCGCGGCCGAGGACCAGATGCGGTTCCGGTTCGGCCGCGCCGACGACGTCATCGCCGTCGCCGACTCCGACGAGTACGACGACGCCGCGGGCGCCGCCGACCGGTTCGACACCACGCTGACCTCGCGGCCGGTGCGGGTGTTCGGGCACGACGAGCTGGAGCTGACGTTCGACTCGCACCTGCGCCCGTGGACCGGCCAGTCCGCCACCGTCACCGTCGAGTTCGACGGCAGCGGCGAGGAGACGACGCTGCTGCGCTACGACTCCACCAACACGACGAACGACTACGACGGCAACCTCGCCAACAGCACCGAGGCGCTGCGCTTCGCCGTCCCGTCCGGGGTGCGGCAGGCCGTGTTCCGGTGGCGCCTCGACGCCCCGCGCAACTCCTGGTACTGGGCGATCGACAGCGTGTCCGTGCGCACGACCGCGACGTCCACCCCGTCGCTCGACGACGCGACCTCGCTGTGGGTCGTCAGCGACATCCAGGGTCATCCGCGCGACTTCGCCCACGGCCTGCGCGACCTCGACGCCGTCCGCCCCGACGGTGCCGGGCTGCTGATCGCCGGCGACATCGTCCCCACCGGGACGACTGCCGAGTGGCAGCAGATCAACGACGTCGTCGCGGGCGCTGAGACGGCGGGGATCATGCCGGACCAGCTGGTGGCCGCGATCGGCAACCACGAGAACTACGCGGCCGAGTCCTGGGAGACGCTGCGCGACCGGTTCCTCGACTTCGCCGGGCGCGACGAGGTCTACGGCGAGTACGTGCTGGAGGGCGGCGGCGGCTCGGTGCCGGTGCTGGTCATCGGCCAGGAGTTCCCCCGTCCGCCCGAGGTCGGCATGTCCGACGAGCAGGTCGCGTGGCTGGACGAGCGGCTCGACTACTGGACGGCGAGGAAGAAGCAGGTGCTGGTCATCGCCCACTTCCCGCTCGGTGACACCGTCTCGGCGTCGTGGATCCCCTGGTACCACGAGAGCTACGACCGCAACGACGAGCTCACCGCCATGCTCGGCGACCACCCCAACGCGATCTTCCTCAGCGGCCACACCCACTACCCGTTCGAGCTCGGCGACTGGGCCGTCCGGCGGCGCGTCCCCGGCGGTCACCCGGACGGCTTCCTCGCCATCAACACCGGCGCCATGCACATCGAGTGGGACGCCCGCGGCGAGAACACCAGCGGCATCGGCGAGGTCACCACCCGCGACATCAACCGCGGCCTCACCATCGACGTCTACGCCGACCGCGTCGTCATCGAAGCGCGCGACTTCGGCCTGGCCGGCACGTCCGGCGACAACGACGTCAACGAGGTGCTGCGTCATCTCGAGGTCGGGAACCCGCTGCTGCACGGGCGGCCGCGCTGAGCTCTGCTCGTCCAGATCATGGGTGAGCGTCTGCTGTTGCCATAGCGACACCAGGCGCTCACCCATCGATTACCGTGGGGCTATGCAGGGCTGCGACGACGGCGACGGCGTGCGGCACGCCGCGGAGTCGCTGCGCGCCGCCCGCGATGCGCTGCCCGACCTCGCCGAACAGCTCGACGGCGCGGTGCGTCAGCGGGTGGACGAGACGAGCGGCGCGGTCGAGCACGCCGCTTCGGCTTCGGCCGGGGCGTCGGCTGAGCTGCGGCGGGAGTTGCTGGGGACGGCGCACGAGATCCGGCTGATCGGCACCCGCATGACCGCCGCCCGCGAGGACGCGTTCACCGAGGTCGCGCACGTGCTCGGCGAGTACGCCGACGCCCTCGACACCCTCCTCCGCCCCGCCGACGGCGCCGAGCCGCCGGTCCTCTCGATCACACCGCCACCCGCGCCGGCCCCCAGCATCGTGACGACGGCGCAGGACACCGCGCTCGCCCAGCAGCACCTGCCCGGCGTGATCGCACAGAGGCGCGCGATCAACCAGGTCGTCGCCCGGTTCCCGCCGAAGCTCCAGGAACTGGCGAAGAAACTGCTCTTCGGCCAGTCCTCCCACGCCGTCGAACGCCACGGCCACCACCTGCGACGTGAACACCTGACCGCCCGAGTCCAGTGGCGCCTCGACCCGTCCGGCGAGGACAGCTGGGAGCTCAACGCCGACGGATCGGTGCTGTCCCGGCGCTGGAATGGCGAACCTCATCAGGTCAGCACCACTGGTGGTCGCTACACGTCACCGGAAGCGGTCGCCAAGCCGCTGATCGCTCTCCTGCAGGCGGCTGGACGCACGCAGGCCGACCTGGATCGCTATCTGGACGCCAAGGCGAAGGGGAAGACGCGGCTCAAGATCTTCCTACGGCCCGCGGACACCGGCATCACCCCGGAGGACGTTTCCATCGTGCGCGCGCCCGGCACCGACACCGACTCCGGCGAGCGCATGTGGAAGCGCACCCGGCAGGGGGCGATGGACGGACACGGCGAGGCGCCCGCGGTCCGTGAGCACGACGCCGTGAGACGCGGACGTCACTCTGGGAGCATGATCATGCTGGTGAGACGACCCCACCAACCGTGGCGGCTGGTGACGAGCTATTACACGGACGATCCCAAGCACCAGATGACCTACACGGAGCTGTGATGGAGATCAGCGAGAACTTCCGCGAGTGGCGCCAGGAGTTCAGCGATGGCGGCGGCGAGCTGCGGGACTTCTACATGGAGGCCTGTGAGCAGGTGCCCGAGTGGTTGGAGAGCAACTTCAACGACCTGCGCGGCTTCCGCGATGAGCTGGCCGCGCACATCCGGGACTCGTCGGTCGGGCCGTTCCCGTCGGAGACGCAGTGGACGACGGATGAGATCTTGCGTGATCTGTGGTTCGACGTGTTCGGGGCCGAGCCGCCGCCGGGCGATCCGTACCCCGTTGCGCGGGAGCGTTGGGGGCGGTACCGGATGACCACCTACATGGAGGACATCCCGACGAAGGACACGTCGCGCGTCTCGGAGCCGACCCGCCAGTGGCTCGCGGCGCGCGGAGTGACATTCGAGGACCTCGCGGCCTACAAGGAGCCGGGGGCGGAGGTGGAGTACTCGCGGCCGGAACCGCCGGGGTTCCGGCAGCGGCTCGACGAGCTCACCGCGGCCGGCCGGCGAAACGGACCCGCGGAGGGTGACCGGGTCGCCGAAGCGCGCGCCGACCTGCTGGAGGCGAAGCAGAGCTACCTCGACACCGGCCACGAGGAGCAAGCGGCCGCCGTAGACAAGCTGCTGGCCGACCGCGAGCCGAGGGACGAATAGCACTCAGGCGAGCGTGCTCAACCCGAACGCCACGCTGAAGCCGAGCACCGTCACCAGGCCGGTCGACGGACCGCCGAAGTCGTAGGCCTCGGGGACCATCGTGTCCGTCAGCATGGTGAGCAGAGCGCCCGCCGCGAACGCTTGGACCAGCGCGACCGTCCCGCCGCCCGCGTCGCCGACGAAGTACCAGCCGGCCCAGGACGCCACCCCGGCCACCGCCGTCGTGCCGATCCACAGCAGCAGGATCGTCCGGCGCGACGTCCCGGACTTGAGCAGGCCGGCGGTGGCGGACATCGCCTCGGGCAGGTTGGAGAGAAAGACGGCGGCCAGCATCGCCACGCTCACCCCGGACCCGGCGACCAGCGTCGTGCCCAGCACGACCGACTCAGGGATGCCGTCCAACACGGTGCCGAACGCGATCGCCGCACCCGCGCCGCCGGCCTGGACGCCGGTCGAGCGCTTCCGGTCCGCACCGCCGAGACGGTCGATCAGCAGGTCACCGACGTAGAACGTGAGGGCGCCGGCGGTCAGGCCGGTCAGCAGCACCCAGCCGTTGCTCTCGTCGAACGCGTCCTCGACGAGGTCGTACGCGACGGCGCTGATCAGCACGCCGGCGCCGAACGCCATGACCAGCGCGACCAGCCGCTGCGGCAGCGGCCGCGCCATGACGATCAGCGCGCCGACGATCAGCGACGAACTGGCCAGCAGGCCCCAGAGCAACGCGCTCACAGCATCGGACGATAGTCGCCCGGCGCCGCGAGCGTCTCAGATCTCGACGACGTCGACCACCCGGACGACGTCGGCGAAGTCGCCGGGGTTGCGGGTCAGCAGCGGCAGGCCGTGCACGCCGGCGGTGGCGGCGATCTGCAGGTCCAGCCGGCGTGGTCGCGGGTTGCGCCCGTTACGCCGCACGAGCGACGCCAGGGTGCCGTACAGCCGGGCGGTCGCGACGTCGAAGGGCAGGATCTGGTAGTCGGTCAGCGCCCACTCCAGCCGCTCGGTTCGGATGAGCCGCTCGACCGGGTCGTCGACGTCGAGCCCGTAGGACAGCTCGGCGATCGTGACGGTGCTCAGCGCGGCAGGGGTGGAGGCGTAGGCCCCGAGGTCGACTGATTCGATGTCGATCAGTACCGAGGTGTCGAGCAGGATGCGGGAAGTGGCGGTCACCGCCGCTTGGCCCGCTCCCACTCGTCGGTCAGCGGATCGTCGGGGCCGAAGATCTCGTCGTCGGCGCGACGCTCGGCCGCCCACCGCTCGGCGTCGATCGGCCGCATCCGACGGGCCTTCTCCTGCAGCTCGCCGAGCGTCGGCCAGGAACGGGCAGGTGCTCCCGCCTGGTGGGGAATCAGGTCGGCCACCGGAACCCCACGCCGGGTGACCACGAAGGTCTCACCGGCCTCGACCCGGCGGATGATCTCCGCGTTGTCGTTGCGCAGCTCCCGCTGCCCGATCGTCTCGGTCATAGCACTATTGTAGCGGACGCGCTACATAGGTGCTACGTCAGCGCGTCCGCGTCCAACGTCAGCGTGCCGGCAGCGGCGTCCAGCGTGGCCGGTACCCCCAGCGGAACGGTGATCGACGACGGGCCGTGGCCGAAGCCGAGCTCCGTCACGATCGGCACCCCGAGGCCGCCGAGGCGGTCCAGCACCAGCTCCTCCACCGGGTCGCAGTCGTGCCACGAACCCAGCGCGAAGCCGGCGACGCCGTCCAGCCAGCCCGACCGCAGCAGGTGCGTGAGGAACCCGTCCAGCCGGTACGCCTTCTCTCCGACGTCCTCCAGCAGGACAATCGCCCCCGCGGCCGACGGCAGCCCGGTCGGCGTGCCGATCTCGGCCGCCAGCAGCGCCAGGCAGCCGCCCACCGTCACGCCGGACGCGACGCCCGGCACCAGGGCCCGCACCGACGGCGACGTCAGCACCGTCCCGGCTGCACCGCCGAACAGCATCGAGCGCAGCCCGTCCGCCGTCGACGGCGACGTGACGAACGCCTCGGCGCCGGCCATGGGGCCGTGCAGGGTCGCCACCCCCAGCAGCCGGGCGAACGCCGAGTGCAGCGCCGTGATGTCGCTGTAGCCGACGAACACCTTGGGCGGGACGGCCGCCATCGCCGCCCAGTCCAGCAGCGACGAGAGCCGCTGGACGCCGTAGCCGCCGCGCGCGCAGACCACCCCCGCCACGGACGAGTCGCACCAGGCCTCCTGCAGGTCGGCGGCGCGCTCCTCGTCGGTGCCGGCGAGGTACTCGAACGACGGATGCACCGACAGCACGTGCGGCATGACGATGACGTCCAGGCCCCAGGAGCGCAGGATCGCGCACCCGGCGTCCAGGCGGTCCTTCGGCACCGGACCGGACGGTGCGACGACGGCGACGCGGTCGCCGGGGACGAGACGGCGGGGCCGGCGCAGCGGCACCATCGACGGCCGCCCGGTCACGAGACCGTGAACCCGAAGACCTTGGCGTACAGCGCGAGTTCCTTCTCCAGTGCGGTCACGATGGTCTCCTTGCGTCGGAAGCCGTGTTGTTCCCCCTCGAAGGTGACGTACTCGTGCTCGACCCCCAGCTCGGCCACCCGCTGCGCGAACCGTGCCGTCGCGGCCGGCGGGCAGACCTCGTCCTCCAGCCCCTGCAGCAGCAGGAACGGGACGGTGAACTTCTCCGGGACGTTGATCGGCGACCGCTCGCGATACCGCTCCTCCGTCGCCGGCCAGGGCCCCACCAGGCCCTCCAGGTACTGCGACTCGAAATCGTGCGTCTCGCCGTTGCGGAACGCGACGAGGTCCAGCACCGGGTACATGATCGTCGCGCAGGCGAACACATCGGTGAACGCCAGCGCGCACGCCGCCGTCCAGCCGCCGGCCGACCCGCCGCGGATCGCCAGCCGTGCGCCGTTCGCCAGGCCCTCGTCGACCAGCGCCTTCGCGGCGGCGACGCAGTCCTCGACGTCGACGACGCCCCACTGCTCCCGCAGCCGATCGCGGTACTCGCGGCCGAACCCGGCCGACCCGCCGTAGTTGACCTCGAGGACGCCCAGGCCGCGGCTGGTGAAGTAGGCGACCTCGAGGTCGTGCACCATCGGCATCCGGTGCGTCGGCCCGCCGTGCGCGAACAGGACGTACGGCGGCTTCTCCCCGCCGACGCCGCCGAACCGCGATCCCGACGGCGGGTACACGACGGCGTGCACGTCGCGCCCGCCCGGCCCGGCGAACGTGCGCGACTGCGGCGACGGCAGCGACGTCACCGGCACCGACGCCACTGCCGGCACGACGGCCGACACCGTGCCGGCGGACAGCTCGACCACCTCGAACGGCGTCACCCGCGACGCCGCCACGCCGTACACCGTGCGGCCGGACACCGCCAGGGTCGGCGCCCACTCGGTGTGCTCGTCCGCGAGCAGGTCGTAGAGCAGCCCGCTCCGGGTGTCCAGCAGATTCAGCCGCGCCGCCGCACGGCCGCGGATCACCGCGACCTCGCCCTCGCCGAGCGGCACGAACCAGCGCAGCCCCAGCTGCCACAGCGGCCCGGAGAACTCCTCGGCCCGCTCGCCCAACACCTCCGGCTCCCCGACGGCCCCGACGGCGCCCGCGGGAGCGCCGTCCCCGCCCAGCCGCACCCGGTGCAGGTTCCACCAGCCGGTCCGGTCGGTCGCGACGAGCAGGGCGTCAGGCGTCTCCCACTCGGCCTGCGGGATCGACTCCGACGCTCCGCCCGCGACGGTGACCGGCTTGCCCACGCGGCCGTCGGCGCCGACGTCCGCGACCCGCACGAGCGTCCCGTCCCACGGCATGTTCGGGTGGTCCCAGCCGATCCACGCCAGCCGCCGCCCGTCAGGCGACGGCCGCGGGCAGGTCAGGAAGTGGGTGTCCTCGACCAGCACCCGAACGTCCTCAGAGCCGTCCAGCGGCACGGCCACCAGCGCGCGCCGCACGTCCGTCGGCGCCGGGCCGGTGTGCTCCTCGCGGACGCACCACACCTCGGTCCCCGACGGTGACAGCGCCGGCTCGACGTAGCGCAGCCCCGACGGGATCGACGGCGACGGCGTCAGCGGCACCGGCTCCTCCCCGGACCCGGGAACGTACCGGTACAGCCGCTGGTCGGTGAACTCGGCGAACACCACGACGCCGTCGGGCGTCACGACGTAGGCCAGCCCGCCGTACTCATGCACCCGGCTGCGCACGTTCCACGGCGCCGGCAGCACGACCTCCGGCTCGCCGCGCTCGCCGCCGCCGTCGGGCAGCCGCAGCAGCGCCACCCGGCCGTCCTCGGCCGGCTGCGGACGGACCCACCACAGCGCGCCGCCGGCGTGGCTCACCCAGCCGGGCCGCCCGTCGTTCTCGGCGACGATCTCGGCGGTGACCGGCGACGGCCAGCTCCCGTACGGTGCGGAATCGGGCACAGACTCTCCCAGCGAGAAGACGAGGTCAGGTGGTCAGGAACCGGTCCAGGACCCGGACGCCGAACTCCAGCGCGTCGACGGGCACCCGCTCGTCGACGCCGTGGAACAGCGCCGAGTAGTCGAGGTCCGGCGGCAGCCGCAGCGGCGAGAAGCCGTAGCCGGTGATGCCGAGCCGGGAGAACTGCTTGGCGTCGGTGCCGCCGGCCATGCAGACGGGGACGACGTGCGCGCCGGGGTCCTCGGCCAGCAGCGCGGCGGCCATCGCGGCGAACGCCGGCGACGCGGGGTCGGCGGACAGCGCGACCTCGGCGTGCTCGTACTCCCAGGCCACCGCCGGCCCGATCAGCGACGCGACGGTCGCCTCGAACTCGTCGCGGGCGCCGGGCACGACCCGGCCGTCGACGAACGCCGTCGCGGTCTCCGGGATGACGTTCACCTTGTAGCCGGCGCTCAGCATCGTCGGGTTCGTGCTGTTGCGCAGGACGGCCTCGACCAGTGCCCGCGCCGGCCCGAAGCGCTCGATCGTCGCGTCGACATCGTCGAGGTCGACGGCGACGCCCAGCGCCGCCCCGATGGCCTCCAGTGACGCCCGGACCGTCGGTGTCAGCCGCAACGGCCACTCGTACTCGGCCAGCCGGTGCACCGCCCCGGCCAGCGCCGCCACCGCGTTGTCGGCGTTGATCCGCGACCCGTGCCCGGCCCGGCCGTGCGCGGTCAGCTTCAGCCAGGCGGTCCCTCGCTCCCCCGCGGCAACGGGGTACAGGCGCTCACCGCCGGCGTGGAAGGTGTAGCCGCCGGACTCGCTGATGCCCTCGGTGACGCCCTCGAACAGGTCGGCGTGCTTGGTGACCAGCCAGGTCGAGCCGTGCGCCGCGCTGGCCTCCTCGTCGGCGGTGAACGCGAGGACGACGTCGCGGGCCGGCCGGCGGCCCTCGCGCGCCCAGGCCCGCACGACGGCGAGCATCATCGCGTCCATGCCCTTCATGTCGATGGCCCCGCGGCCCCACAGCATGCCGTCGCGGACCTCGCCGGAGAACGGGTGCACGGACCAGTCGGCGGCCTCGGCCGGGACGACGTCGAGGTGACCGTGGACGAGGATCGGGTCGCGGCCGGGATCGGTGCCGGGCACCCGGGCGACGACGTTCGCGCGGTTCGGCGCCGACTCGATCAGCGTCGCCTCGATGCCCGCCTCGCCCAGCTTCTCCGCGACGTACTCGGCGGCCGGCCGCTCCCGCCCGGTGCCGTCGCCGGGGTTGGTGGTGTCGATGCGGATGAGGTCGGCGGCGAGGGTCAGGACGTCGGGCTCAGCCATAGTGGTTCTCGATACCGTTCGAAATGAGGGTCGTGACCGCCTTGAAGCAGCGGATGAGGTCGTACGCGGTCGCGGCGGTGTAGCGCACCCGGCGCTCGGCGACGCGTTCCACGGTCGGGACCATACCGGCGAAGTCGGCCAGCTGGGTGGCGTCGACCTCGATCTCGACGGTGAACGGCCCGCGGCCGGTGGCCGGCTCGTGCCTGACGGCGAGCCCGACGGCCGCCTTCGCCTCGGCGCGAATGTCCTCGAACGTGCGCGACGGCGGGCGGCAGCGGGCCGCGTAGCGCGACACGTAGTTTTTGACGGCGGACGTGCGGGCCAGCGGCGCGTAGGTGGCGGCGTCGGCGCAGGCGCGGTCGTCGCCGGTGACCAGCACGACCGGCGTACCGTACTCGGCCGCGACCAGCGCGTTCAGCCGGCCCTCGCTGGCCGGGTCGCCGTCGACCCAGACCCCGGTGATGGAGTTGGGCAGGTACGTGTGCGCCAGGACGCCCTCGGCGCCGGCACCCGCGTGGTAGCCGAGGAAGACGACGCCGTCGACGTCGCCGGCCTGCAGGCCCTCGACCATCGTCAGCGCCTTGTGCCGCCCGGTGATCATGGTGGCGCGGTCGTCCAGCTGCTCGAGCAGCAGGTTGCGCATGGTCGCGTGCGCCTCGTTGACCAGCACCTCGTCGGCGCCGCCGTCGAACAGCCCGGCGATCGCGCCGTTGACGTCGGAGGTGAACATCGCCCGGCAGCGCTGCCACTGCTCGGTACCCGGCTCGACGTCCGCCGGCCAGGTGACGCCCGTGGCGCCCTCCATATCAGCCGAGATCAGCACCTTCATAGGGCGCTACCGTACATCGGCCCCCGGCCGGTCCTCCGCATCGAACCGTGTCGTCAGGTCGCGCAGCAGCGTCTTCAGCAGCCCCGCCAGGGCCACGCGCTGGGCGTCGTCGAGGCCGTCGAGCAGTGTCTCCTCGTGCCGCAGCAGGTCCGCGACGACGCGCTCGTTCAGCGCCCGCCCCTCGTCGGTGAGCGCCACGACGGCGGAGCGGCCGTCGTCGGCGGACCGTTCACGCCGGACCAGACCGGCCCCCTCGGCGCGGGCGATGCGCTGCGACACCGCGCCCGCCGTGACGAAGCTGCGCGCGGCGATCTGCCCCGGCGTCAGCCGGTACGGCGCCCCGCTGCGGCGCAGGGTGCTGAGCAGGTCCTGCGTCGGGTTGTCGATGCCGAGCCGGTCGAGCGTGCGGCGACGCTCGTCGGCGAGCAGCTGACCCAGCCGCCAGACGCGGGTGATGACGCCGATCGACTCGACGGGCACGCCCGGCAGCTCGCGCCGCCAGGCCGCCTGGATGCGGTCGGGGCCGTCCAAATTCGTCCGCGGGGCAGACACGATCAGTCACTCGCTCCAGTCGTACTCAGGCCTGGACCGACGGTTCGAGGGGACCTCCGGCCCCCTGTCACCGCCGGTGTGTCCGCCCCTCAGAGGGACGTGGCCGGCTCGGGGTAGGCTGTCATCGACAAGTACTTTAGCACTAAAGGAGTTTACGATGAGCACACGCACGATCGTCGTCACCGGCGGCGGCACCGGCATCGGGCGGGCCGTGGCCGCGGGCTTCGCGGCCGCGGGCGACACCGTCGTCCTCACCGGGCGGCGGCGCGAGAAGCTGGACGAGACGGTCGCCGAGCTCGGCCCGAAGGCGACGGCGGTGGACTTCGACGCGTCCGACCCGGCCGCCGTCACCGAGGCGCTGGACCGCCTGCCCGGCACGGTGGACGTCCTGGTCAACGCCGCCGGCGGCAACACGGCCTTCGGCCGGCCCGCGGCGCAGCCAGGCGACCTCGCCGCCGTGGCCGAGGCGTGGCGAGAGAACTTCGACGCCAACGTGCTGACGGCGGTGCTCGTGACGACGGCGCTGCTGCCGCGGATGCCCGAGGGTGGGCGGATCGTGACCATCAGCTCGATCGCGGCCAAGCGCGGCGGCGGCAGCTATGGCGCGGCCAAGGGCGCCGTCGAGTCGTGGACGGCGTCGCTCGCAGCCGACCTCGGCCCGCGCGGCATCACCACGAACCTGGTGGCTCCGGGGCTGACCGCCGGCACCGAGTTCTTCCAGGGCCGGCTCACCGACGAGCGGCGGCGGAAGAACATCGCCGAGACCATGACCGGTCGCGCGGGCACCGTCGACGACATCGCGGCGGCCGTCCACTACCTGGCCTCACCCGTCGCCGGGCACGTGACCGGTCAGGTGCTGCACGTCAACGGAGGCGCCTACCTCGGCCGCTGAGGCCGCCGAGGCGGGCGGCATCGTTTCCCGTCAGGGAGCGACGACCTCGACCTCGTAGCCGTCGTCGTTCTCCATGTAGGCCGCGTAGTGGTGCGGGCCACCGGCGTGCGGGTGGCGGTCGGCGAACATCAGGTGCCAGCCGTACGCCGGCGCCTCGGAGACGATGCGGTCGACCATCCACTGCTCCGGCACCGCCAGCGCGAGGTGGTTCAGGCCCGGGGCCTTGCGGTCGTAGGCGACCCAGCTGAGGTCGGGCGAGCACTCGATGACGACGTACGGTCCGCCGCCGGGTGCTTGCCACGACCGGCCGTTCTCCCAGGCCTGGAAGAGCGTCCAGCCGAGGCGCTCGAACAGCCAGCCGAACGAGCGGGTGGCGGCGTCGAGGTCGCGGACCCAGACCTCGATGTGGTGTAGGCCGGTGGACGGCGTGCTGGACGGCGCCAGCGAGGCGTCGTCGGCGGACGGCTCGGGCGCGCGCTGGTACTGCTCCTGCTGCTGCGGGGCGGCCGGCGGCGGTGACGACCCGTAGGAGGTGTCGAGCGCGCGCAGCACGGGGTCGAGCTCGTTGACCGCGGAGTCGGTGAGCGGGTCGTACGCCTGGGTGTCGTATTGGCTGGTGCCGTGCGACGTACCGTGCGAGGTGTCGTAGTAGGCGGCCGGGTACGACGGGTTCGACGGCGGGCCGGCCGGGCCGGTGGGCGCGCCGTAGCCGCCGGCGGCGGGCGGGGGCATGACCGGGGGTGCGACGGGCGGCGGCGACACCGGTGCGACCGGTGCGGCGCCCATGCCGGGTGCTCCGGAGGGCATGCCGGATCCGCCGGGCGGCAGCCCGGGACCCTGCGCGTAGGCATTCGCCGGCACCTGCTGGTGCTGCTGCGGCTGCTGCGCGGCGGCCTTGCGGCGGGTGCGCAGCTCGGACGCCGCGGCGTCGAGCCAGTCGTCGACGTCGTCCATGACGTAACCCTCACGCATGCGGACGACCTTGAACTCCTCGGCCTCGATCTGCTCCGGCGTGATGCCGCGTGCCGCGGACCGCCCATCCAGGGCATCGATCACCACGTCGACGAAGTCGTCGACGGCGTCCAGGTCATAGCCCTCACGCATACGAGTGGTGCGGAACTCAGGCTCACGACTGACGGCCACCAGGTGTCACTCTCCTCCCGAACACAGATCGGCCGGCTTCGGGCGATTCCACGGGCAGCGAGTCCAGCCAGCTCACTGCCCGCGAAGCCGATATCCCCCGAGACCGGCCGAGCAAAGCGCAATGCATACTAATCACCAACGGTAGCCAACTGACCACATGCCCCGTCGATGTCGCTACCGCGGGTGTCCCTGATGGTCACCGGAACACCCCGTTCTTCCAGCGCCGATACGAACGCGGCCTCGTCTTCGGGCCGCGACGCGGTCCACTTCGAACCCGGTGTCGGGTTCAGCGGGATCGGGTTGACGTGCACCCAGCCGCGGCCGCGCTCGTTGAGCAGCTTCCCGAGCAGGTCGCCGCGCCACGCGTGGTCGTTGATCTCGCGGATCAGCGCGTACTCGATGGACACCCGGCGACCGGTCTTCTCGAAGTAGGCCCGCGCGGAGTCCAGCGCCTCGCCGACCTTCCAGCGGGTGTTCACCGGCACCAGCTCGTCGCGCAGCTCGTCGTCGGGCGCGTGCAGAGACAGCGCCAGCCGCACGCCCAGGTTCTCGGCGGCCAGCTTGTCGATGGCCGGCACCAGCCCGACGGTGGACACCGTCACGCCGCGCCGGCCGATGCCCAGGCCCGACGGCGCGGGGTCGATCATGCGGCGCACGGCGGTGACGACGGCCTTGTAGTTGGCCAGCGGCTCACCCATGCCCATGAAGACGACGTTGGTGACCCGCCCGGTTCCCCCGGCGATCTCGCCGTCAGCCAGCATGCGCTCCGCCGCCACGACCTGTTCGACGATCTCGGCCGCCGACATGTTCCGCGTCAGCCCCTGCTGCCCGGTGGCGCAGAACGGGCAGTTCATGCCGCAGCCGGCCTGGCTCGACACGCACAGCGTCACGCGCGGGCGGTCGCCGGTATAGCGCATGAGCACGCTCTCGACCAGCGCGCCGTCGAACAGCCGCCACAGTGTCTTGCGCGTCGTGCCGCCGTCGGTCTCGAGGTGCCGGACGGGCGTCGTGAGGGTGGGCAGCATGGTCGCCGCCAGCGTGTCGCGCACGGCCGCCGGGACGTCCGTCATCAGCGCGGGGTCGTTCACGTGCCGCGCGAAGTAGTGCCGCGACAACTGGTCGGCCCGGAAGGGCTGCTCCCCGAGTTCGGCCACCGCTTGGCGGCGGGCATCGACGTCGAGGTCGGCGAGATGGCGGGGCGGTTTGCCACGCCGGGCGGGAACGAGCGTCAGCTCACCGGGTCTGGGCATGATGGCGACCATTGTCCCACGATCGGCGCGCTGATGACGTATGTCGAGGTCGAGGGGGCCGATCGGCCGGTCCGCGCAGCGGCCGAACGTCCTAGGCCGTGCGACCGGTCGCTGGATGGTTGCGGGATCCGGGTCGTCCTGGCAGCACCTTTCCCTCACCCATCCGCGACCGCGCCGTCGCGATCGTCAGGCCGTGACGACGTACTCGAGGACCAGCCACACGAGCGGCGCGGTGGGCAGCAGCGAGTCGAGGCGATCCATCAGCCCGCCGTGGCCGGGCAGCAGCTGGCTCATGTCCTTGATGCCGAGGTCGCGCTTGATCAGCGACTCCCCCAGATCGCCCAGCGTGGCGCCGACGACGCCGGTGACGCCCAGCACGACGCCGGTCCACCAGGGCGCGTCGAAGGCGTACATCGCCACCGGGACGGCCACGCCGACACCGAGGATCACCGAGCCGGCGAACCCCTCCCACGACTTCTTCGGGCTGACGCTCGGCGCCATCGGGTGCCGTCCGGCCAGCACGCCGGCCAGCAGGCCGCCGGTGTCGGACGCCACCACGACGATGAGCAGCGCGAACACCCGCCAGGCGCCGTCGTCGTCGGGCCGCACCATGAGCAGCGCGAACCCGGCGAGGAACGGCACGTAGACGCTGGTGAAGATGCCCGCCGACACGTCGCGCAGATAGCCCGGACGGGGATCGCCCAGGCGCCAGGCGCACACCGCGGCCACCGTCAGGCCGAGACCCACCAGCAGCGGCGAACCGCCGCCGAGATAGGCGCCGACCAGCATGAGCACGGTGCCCAGCACCACCGGTACGACCGGGACCTGGATCGACCGCGCGCCGAGCGCCGTCGCCAGCTCCCAGACCGCGACCACCATGACCACGACGACGAGCCCGGCGAACGCCTGCTCGAGCAGGAACAGGGTGCTGAGCACGATGGCGCCCAGCCCGAGACCCACCAGCGTCGCCGCCCGCAGGTCACGGCCGGCTCGCCCGTGCCGGCGTGCCCGGCTGCCCGTCGGCCCGTCCGTCATCACCACGTGTGTACTCGCCGGCACCCTCAGACCTCGAGGAGCTCGGCTTCCTTGTGCCTGAGCAGATCGTCGATCTGCTCGACGTAGGTCTTCGTGACCGTCTCCAGGTGCTTCTCGGCGCGCGTGACGTCGTCCTCGCCGACCTCGCCGTCGCGGGCCAGCTTGTCCAGCGTCTCCTTGGCGTGCCGGCGCACGCTGCGGATGGACACCCTGGCGCCCTCGGCCTTCTCGCGGGCCAGCTTGATGTACTCGCGCCGGCGCTCCTCGGTGAGGGCGGGCAGCACGACGCGCAGGATGTTGCCGTCGTTGCTCGGGTTGACGCCCAGGTCGGAGTCGCGGATGGCCCGCTCGACGGCCCCGAGCGAGCCCTTGTCGTAGGGCTGCACGGTGATCATGCGGGCGTCGGCCACGTGGAACGACGCGAGCTGGCTGACCGGGGTCGGCGCACCGTAGTAGTCGACCAGGATCTTGTTGAACAGCGACGGATGGGCGCGGCCGGTCCGGATGGTGGAGAAGTCCTCCTTGCCGACGGATACGGCTTTCTCCATCTTCTCCTCGGCCTCGAGGAGGGTCTCGTCGATCACCACTACTCCTTCGCTTGCTGTGTGGCGACGATCCTAGAGGACCGCCCGGGCCTTGCCGCCGCGATTCAGCTCTCGACGACCGTCTCGATGTTCGAGGCGACCAAGGTACCGATCCGCTCGCCTCGGATGGCACGCGCGATGCCGTTCGGCTCGCCGAGTCCGAACACGACGATCGGCAGCTGGTTGTCCATGCACAGGCTGAAGGCGGCGGGGTCGGCGACGTTGAGCCGCTGCCGCAGGACGTCGGCGTAGGTGATGCTGCTGTATTTACGGGCCGTCGGGTCGTGTCGCGGGTCGGCCTCGTAGACGCCGTCGACGCCGTTCTTGCCCATCAGGAGCCGGTCGCAGTTGATCTCCAGGGCGCGCTGCGCGGCCACGGTGTCGGTCGTGAAGTACGGCATGCCGGCGCCGGCACCGAAGATGACGACGCGGCCCTTCTCCAGGTGCCGGGCGGCGCGGCGCGGGATGTACGGCTCGGCGACCTGGCCCATGGTGATGGCGGTCTGCACGCGGGTGTCGACGTCGAGGTGCTCGAGGAAGTCCTGCAGCGCCAGGCAGTTCATGACCGTGCCCAGCATGCCCATGTAGTCACCGCGGGCGCGGTCCATGCCGTGGTGCTGCAGCTCCGCGCCGCGGAAGAAGTTGCCGCCGCCGACGACCACGGCGACCTGGACGCCGTCCTTGACGACGACCTCGGCGATCTGGCCGGCGATGCCCTTGACGACCTCGGGGTCGACGCCGACGGCGCCGCCGCCGAACACCTCGCCGGACAGCTTCAGCAACACGCGGGTGGGTTCCCCCGCGGGCCCACCTGGCACGGCCGGGGCCGGCACCGTATCGGTTCCGTTGGTCTCCGTCACGGTGCCGGCCTCCTGTGCGTCGAGATGGGCGTGTCCTGAGCTCGTCGTTCCCGCAGCCTGGTCAGGCTTCGAGGCGGACGATCCGCTGGACGGTGACGCCGGCCTCGCCCAGCACCGCGCCGACCGACTTCTTCGACTCCTTCACCGACGGCTGGTCGACCAGCACGGTCTCCTTGAAGAAGCCGTTGACCCGGCCCTCGATGATCCGCGGCAGCGCCTGCTCGGGCTTGCCCTCCTCACGGGCCGTGGCCTCGGCGATGCGCCGCTCGTTCTCGACGACGTCCGCGGGGACCTCGTCGCGGGTGGCGTAGGTGGCCTTCAGCGCGACGACCTGCATGGCCGCGTCGCGGGCGACCGTCTGCGCGGCCTCGGATCCGTTGGAGGTGTACACGACGTACGAGCCCACCTGGTACGGCAGGTCGGCGGCGCGCCGGTGCAGGTAGGTGGCGTACTCGCCGTCGACGACGGCCAGGCCGCCGATCTCGACCTTCTCGCCCACGACCGCCGCGATGGCGTCGACGGCCTCGCTGATCTTGCGGCCGTCGGCCAGCTGCGCGTTCAGCAGCGCCTCGACGTCGGCCGGCTTGGCCTCGGCCGCCGCGGCGGCGATGTCGGCGGCGAGCTGCTGGAAGTCCTCGTTCTTGGCGACGAAGTCGGTCTCACAGGCCAGCACGATCATGGCCGGGCCCGACGCCGCGACCAGGCCGTTGGCCGTGGTGCGCTCGGCGCTGCGCTTGGCGACCTTGGCCGCGCCCTTGATGCGCAGTGCCTCGATGGCCTGGTCGAAGTCGCCGCCGGTCTCCTCCAGCGCCTTCTTCGCGTCCATCATGCCCGCACCGGTGGCATCGCGCAGCCGCTTGACGTCGGCCGCAGTGACGTTCGGCATCCTCACACTTCTCTCTGACTAGTTCGCTGGGTGGTCTGGTGTGCGGCCCGGGCGGTCGCCCGCCCGGGCCGGGACTTGTCGTCAGGCCTTGGCGGGCTCGTCGGCCGGCGCCTCGGCAGCCTCGGCCTCGACGGGCTCCGCGACCGGTGCCTCGACCTCGGCGGCCGGCGCCTCGACCTCGGCGGCCGGCGCCTCGACGGCCTCGGCCTCAGCGGCCGGAGCCTCAGCGGCCGGAGCCTCAGCGGCCGGAGCCTCAGGGGCCTCAGCGGCCGGAGCCTCGGCGACCTCAGCGGCCGGGGTCTCGGCGGCCGGGGTCTCGGCGGCCGGGGTCTCGGCGGCCGGGACCTCGGCCTCGGGGGCGGCGGTCGCCTCGGGCGCCGCGGCCGGCTCCGGAGCAGCGTCGGCGGGCGCGTCGGGCTGCGACTGCAGCAGCTCCTTCTCCCACTCGGCCAGCGGCTCGTCGGAGGCCAGCTCGGTGCCGTCGCCGTTGGCGCCGCGCTGGCCCTGGCGGCCCAGCAGGCCGTCGGCCACGGAGTCGGCGACGACGCGGGTCAGCAGGCTGACCGCGCGGATGGCGTCGTCGTTGCCCGGGATCGGGTAGTCGACCTCGTCGGGGTCGCAGTTGGTGTCGAGGATGGCCACGATCGGGATGCCGAGCTTGCGCGCCTCGTCGACGGCCAGGTGCTCCTTCTTGGTGTCGACGATCCACACCGCGCTGGGCACCTTCGCCATGTTGCGCACGCCGCCGAGGGTGCGCTCGAGCTTGTCCTTCTCACGCTTGCGCATGAGAAGCTCCTTCTTCGTGAAGCCGGAGCCGGCGACGTCGTCGAAGTCGAGCTCCTCGAGCTCCTTGAGCCGCTGCAGCCGCTTGTTCACGGTCTGGAAGTTGGTCAGCATGCCGCCCAGCCACCGCTCGGTGACGTAGGGCATGTTGACGCGCGTGGCCTGCTCTTTCACGGCCTCCTGCGCCTGCTTCTTCGTGCCGACGAAGAGCACCGTGCCACCGTGGGCGACGGTCTCCTTGACGAACTCGTAGGCGCGGTCGATGTAGGACAGCGACTGCTGGAGGTCGATGATGTAGATGCCGTTGCGCTCGGTGAAGATGAAGCGCTTCATCTTCGGGTTCCAGCGCCGGGTCTGGTGTCCGAAGTGGACACCGCTCTCGAGCAGCTGACGCATGGTGACGACGGCCATGGCCTCGTCCCCTCCTCTCGCGCCGGCGCGAAGACTCGCACTCCGGCACGCTCGTTCGGTTCATCGCGACGGGGGTCGGCCGTCGCGCCTGGTGCCCACCGGCCTACCGCCACCCGCCGTGCGCTTGCGCGAACGTCAGGACCGACGACGAAGGACCGTGCTCAGGGCACGCGAATTTGACCCAGCGGAACTGGGCCGCTCACCAGTGTACGGGACGGCGCCGTCCCACCTCCAATGACCAGCAGATCCACCCATGCGGCTCTTGTGCCCGACTTCTCGGGCATAACGCGCTTCTAGTCGGTTGGAGTCGCTGCTCGCGGTCGCCGACGTCCTGGGCTGCACAATCGCCCTCGTCCCCCGGTCCGAGGTCGGCGGTGGTCGTGCAACGGTGTGAGCGTCGTTCATGGGCGGCGCTGCACCGCCTCGGCGAACTGACCCCCGGCTGACCGCTCGGCGTTCACCGCGGGTTCACGGCGGTGCGCTTGGCTGTCGGGCGTGCTTCCCGCCCACCCGTTCGGCCCGCCCCTGGTCGCCACTCTCGCCGCCGACGGCGAGCAGGTCACGCTGCAGTGGGAGGCGGCCGACGACGACTGGGTGTCGCTGGGCGAGCACGTCGGAGCGTTCGACGTGCCCGACGCGGACTCGTTGACCGGCGCGGAGCTGCTGGCCCAGTCCCCCGGCGTCACCGACTACCTGCTGGAGCACCTGACGGTGACGCAGGACGGCGCCGCCTGCGCGGGCCGCATCGACGCCATCGACCCGCTGGGTGAGGGCGCGCGGCTGGTGTTCGACTGCGCCGCGCCGGTCACCGAGGTCGAGCTGACGGTGTCGGCGCTGACCGACATCAACGAGAGCTACCGGACGGTGGTGTCGACGGAGGGGTCGGAGGCGCAGACGCTGTTCACCGCCGGCACCGCGACGCAGCCGTGGGACTTCACGGCCGGCGACGGGACGTCGTCGGGGCTGCCGCTGCTGATCGCGGCCGGCGCGCTGCTGCTGATCGGCGCCGTCGCGGGCGTCCTGTGGTGGCGACGCTCGGCCGCCAAGGCCGACGCGTCCGCCGACGCCCCCGACGCCCACCCCGTCGAGGAGCCGGTCACCGGTCCGTGACGCCGTGCAGGTGGCAGGCCGCGGCCTGCTCCGGCCCGGTCGGCTGCAGCACGGGGTCGTGGTCCGGGCACGGCTCGAACGCCTTCGGGCAGCGGGTCCGGAACCGGCAGCCCGACGGCGGATCGGCCGGGCTGGGCACGTCGCCGGTCAGGACGATCCGCCGCCGCGTCCGCTCGCGCGTCGGCTCCGGCACCGGGACCGCCGACACCAGCGCCTCCGTGTACGGGTGCGCGGGCGCGGACGACACGGAGGCGCCCGCGCCGAGCTCGACGACCCGGCCCAGGTACATGACGGCGACACGGTCGGCCACCTGCCGCACGGCCGCGAGGTCGTGCGAGACGAACAGGTAGGTCAGGCCGAACTCGCGCTGCAGCCGGACCAGCAGGTTCACCACCTGCGCCTGCACGGACACGTCGAGCGAGGCGATCGGCTCGTCGCACACGACGAAGTCCGGCTCGCCGGCCAGCGCGCGAGCGATGCCGACCCGCTGCCGCTGCCCGCCGGAGAACTCGTGCGGGTACCGGCCGCCGAGATCCGGGTTCAGCCCGACGACCTCCATCAGCTCGCCGACGCGGGCCCGCCGGGCGACGCGGCCGCGATGCAGGCCGTGGATGGCCAGCGGCTCGCCGATCGACTCCGCGACCGTCCGCCGCGGGTCCAGCGACGCGTACGGATCCTGGAAGATCATCGCGGTCCGCCGGCGCAGCGCCCGCAGCTCGCGCCGTCCGGCGGCCGTCACCTCCAGGCCGTCGAACTCCACCGTCCCCTCCGTCGGCTCGACCAGCCGCAGCAGCGCGTTGCCGAGCGTCGACTTGCCGCAGCCGGACTCGCCCACCAGGCCCAGCGTCTCGCCGCGGCGGACCTCGAGGTCGACGCCGTCGACGGCGCGCACCGGGCCGAAGTGCACCTTCAGGCCGCTCGCCCGCACCAGGACGTCGCTCATGCGCGCTCACCACCGGCGACGTAGAAGCTGGCGGCGCGGTGCTCGGCGGCGCTGCCCGGCACGGGCGCCAGCGGCGGCGGCTCGGTCGCGCAGCGGGCGTCGGCGCGGACCGGGCAGCGCGGGTGGAACGCACAGCCCGGCGGCAGGTCGGCCGGGTCCGGCGGCAGGCCGGGCATCGTCACCAGCTCGTCCCGCTCGCGGGCCGGTCGCGGGTCGTCCACGACCGGCAGCGCGCCGAGCAGGCCGCGCGTGTACGGGTGCGCGGGCCGGCCGAACAGTTCGTCGACGGCGCCCTCTTCGACGCAACGCCCCGCGTACATGACGACGACGTGGTCGGCGATGCCGGCGACGACGCCGAGGTCGTGGGTGATCCAGACGACGCCCATGCCGTGCTCGTCCTGCAGCTTCTCGATCAGCTCGATGATCTGCGCCTGGACCGTGACGTCGAGCGCGGTCGTGGCCTCGTCGGCGATCAGCACCTTCGGGTTGCCGGCCAGCGCGATCGCGATCATGACCCGCTGGCGCATGCCGCCGGAGAGCTGGTGCGGGTACGCGCGCAGCCGGGTGGTCGCGTCGGGGATGCCGACCTCGGTGAGCAGCTCCGCGGCGCGTGAGCGGACGCCGTCGCCGGACACCTTCTCGTGCGCCCGCAGGGCCTCGCCGATCTGCCGCTCGATGGTCAGCACCGGGTTGAGCGAGGTCATCGGGTCCTGGAAGACCATGCCGATGCCGGCGCCGCGGACCTTCCGGAGGTCTTCCTCGGAGCGGCCGATCAGCTCGTCCCCGTCGAAGATCGCGCTGCCCCTGACGTCGGCGGTGCCGGGCAGCAGGCCGAGCAGCGCGAGCGAGCTGACGCTCTTGCCCGACCCAGACTCCCCGACGACGGCGAGGGTGCGGCCCGGGTGCAGTTCGAACGAGAGGCCGTTGACGACGCGCGCGGGACCGCGGCGGGTGCGGAACGCGACGTGCAGGTCGTCGACGGCGAGTAGCGGCGTGGTCATGCAGACACCCCCGTGCCCGCCATCGCCTGACGTTGCCGCGGGTCGAGCACGTCGCGCAGCGCGTCGCCGAGGACGTTGAAGGCCAACACCGTCACGAAGATCGCCAGTCCCGGGAAGACCGCCATCCACCAGGCCTGTTCGACGAAGCCGCGGCCCTCGGCGAGCATCCGGCCCCACGACGGGTCCGGCGGCTGGGTGCCGAGGCCGACGAAGCTCAGCGCGGCCTCCGAGAGGATCGCGAACGCCAGGCTGATCGACGTCTGGACGATGATCGGCGCGGTCACGTTCGGCAGCACATGCCGGCCGATGATGCGCAGGTCGCCGGCGCCGGCCGAGCGGGCCGCCTTCACGTAGACCTCCTCGCGGACGCTGAGCACGCTGGCCCGGGTGATGCGGGCGAAGATCGGCGTGTAGACGATGCCGATCGCGATCATCGCGTTGGTCGAGCCGGGGCCGAGGATCGCCAGCACCGCGATCGCCATCAGCATCGCCGGGAACGCGAACAGCACGTCCGACAGCCGCATCAGCACGTCGTCGACCCAGCGGCCGTAATAGCCGGCCAGCAGGCCGATCAGCACGCCGGCGACCAGCGAGATCCCGACCGCGACGGCCCCGACCCGCAGCGACACCTCGGCGCCCAGGATCACCCGCGACAGCACGTCGCGGCCGAGCTCGTCGGTGCCGAACCAGTGGTCGCCGCTCGGGCTCTGCAGCCGGTTGGACACGTCGGTCTCGGTGGCGCTGTGCGGGGCGAGCTGCTCGCCGAGGAACGCCGTCAGGACGAGTCCGGCCAGGATGACCGCCGCGACGATCGCCGTCGGGCCGCGGAACAGCAGCCGCAGCGTCTCGCCGGCCCTCATCGCGCGCCCCGGTAGGTGATGCGCGGATCCAGCCGCGCGTAGGCGAGGTCCACGACCAGGTTGACCAGCAGGAAGATGACGGCGAACAGCAGCACCGCGCCCTGCAGCACCGGATAGTCGCGCGACTCCACCGCCTGGAAGGCCAGCTGCCCGAGGCCCGGCCAGGCGAACACGTACTCCACCACGACGACGCCGGACAGCAGGTAGGCCAGCTGCACGCCGCCGACCGTCACCAGCGGGACCAGCGCGTTGCGCAGCACGTGCCACGTCAGCACGTCACGGGCGCGCATCCCCTTGGCCCGGGCGGTCCGCACGTGGTCCTGGCCGAGCGACTCCAGGACCGACGAGCGGACGAACCGGGTGAGGATCGCGCCGCTGGAGACGCCGGCGGTGATGGCGGGGAGGATCAGGTGCCTCAGCCAGTCGCCGGGGTCCTCGGTGAGCGGCGTGTAGCCCGACGACGGCAGCCAGCCGAGCGTCCCGGCGAACACCAGGATGAGCATGATGCCGAGCCAGAAGTCCGGCACGCTCAGCCCGGCCTGGCTGGAGAGGCTGGCGAACCAGTCGACCGGCTTGCGGGGGTTGAGCGCGGACAGGGTGCCCAGCGGGATGGCGATGAGCAGGGCGACCAGCGTGGCGCCGATCGCGAGGGACAGTGTGGCGGGGACGCGTTCGACGATCAGCGACAACACCGTCTCGCCGGTGCGGAAGCTGACCCCGAAGTCGCCGGTGAATGCGTGGCCGATCCAGGTGACGAACTGCTGCGGCACGGGATCGTCGAGGCCGGCCCGTTCCCTGAGTGCTTGATAGGTCTCAGGGTCGGCCTGCTGGCCCAGCGCGGCGCGGATCGGGTCGCCCGGCACCAGCTGCATGATCGCGAAGACCAGCACGCTGACACCGAGCAGCACCGCGACCGACTGAGCCAGCCGCCGCAGCGCGTACCGCGTCACTCCGGGAGCCTCACGGTCTCGAAGTTGATCGCCTTGTCAGCGCGGATCTCGTAGCCCTCCAGACCCGGCGCCCACGCCTGCACGACGTCAGGGTTGTACAGGTACAGGTAGCTGACGTCGTCGACGATCAGCTCGGCCGCCTGGTCGTAGAGCGCCTTGCGGGCGTCCTGGTCGGTCTCCGCCGCCGCCTGGTTGAGCAGCGTGTCGACCTCGGGGTTGCAGTAGCCCTGGAAGTTCGACGTGCCCTCGCAGAGATGCTGCGCGTGGTAGAAGCCGAACGGGTCCAGGTTGCCCAGCCAGCCGAGCAGGAACGCGTCGTAGTCGCCGGCGGCCTGGCGGTCCAGCCACGTGGCGAACGCCTCCTGCTCGATGCCGACCTCGACGCCGACCTCGGCCAGCTGTGCCTGGATGACCTGGGCCGCCTGAACGGTCTCGGGGTACTCGTCGGTGACCATGAGGGCCATGGGCTGGGGGCTGCTCGTGCTGTTGGCCCCGATGAGTTCGGTGGCCTGGTCCGGGTCGTGGTCGAACGGGGCGTACTCGTGGTACCAGCGGCTCTGCTCCGGGATGGCCGCTTGGTTCGTCGTCGCGGCGCCGAATCTGGCCGCTTCGGTGACCTCGTCGCGGTCGATGCCGAACGCGACGCCGCGGCGGAAGTCGCGGTTGTCGAACGGCGGTCTCGTCTGGTTCATCGCGAGGTACCAGTAGTCGACGCTCGGGGTGACGCCCAGCTCGACCTCGTCGTCGCCCTCCAGGCCCTCGATGTCCTGCGGCGGGACGTTGTCCGTCCAGTGGACGTCGCCCGACCTCAACGCCGTCAGGGCGGCGGCCGGCTCGCTCACGTACTGGAACTCGACGCCGTCGACGAGGGCCGGCTCGCCCCAGTACTCGTCGTAGCGAGCCAGGGTGACGCCGTTCGCGCCGGCCTCCTCGAGGGTGAACGGGCCAGTGCCGACGGCGGTGGTCGCGAGGTCGGTGGCCTCGGCGGCGCCCTCGGGGATGATCGACATGCCCTTGAAGCCGCCGATGTTGTCCAGCAGCGCCGGGGTGGGCGCGCTGAGCGTGATGGCGACGGTCTGCGGGTCCGGCGCGTCGACGCTCGCGACGCTGGCGAAGCGGTAGGCGTTGGCCAGCTGCTCGGTGATGATGCGGTTGTAGGAGTAGACGACGTCGGCGGAGTCGAACGCGCTGCCGTCGTGGAACGTGACGCCCTCGCGGAGGGTGAACGTCCACGTGAGGCCGTCGTCGCTGGTCGTCCACTCGGTCGCGAGGCTGGGCTGGAACTCCCCTTCCGCGTCCGGGACGACAAGGGTGTCGTAGACGTTCTCGAGGATCTGGAAGCTGGCGTAGGCCTGGGTCTTGTGCGGGTCGAACTGGTCGGGCTGGGCGCTGATCGCGGCGATCAGCGTGCCGCCGCCGTCGCCGTTCGGGGCGTCGCCCTCGTTTCCCGAGCCGCCCGGTTCGTCGACATCGACGTCGTCCCCGCCGCCGCAACCCGCGCTGACCAGCGCGACCACCGCGAGAGCGGCCGCATGACCACGGACCTTTCCACGATTCATATCAGCACACATACCCGTCTACTCGCATCGTTCACACCAGCTACGTCACACCCGTCTCCCTTTCGACCCTTCCGGCCGAGGGGGTGGGGTCGTCCAGTCGAGCCCCGCGCCGGCCCGCCTTCGTTGCCCTTTCGTGACCCACCTGTGAGCGGATCGCTCGGCGTGTCGCGTCCGCCGAGTTGTCCACAGCCCCGACGACTTCGCCGACTTGTCCCCAAATCCGCTCCGGCCCGCTGCCCCACTTCGATCCGGCGCGGAGGCTCGCAGCATGACCTCTCTTCTCGCCGCCCTCCTCCTCATCGGCTGCCTGTCCGCGGCCCCGCCCTCGACCGCCGCTCCGCCCGTCGCCGCCGGCAGTTCGGCGCGCGCTGCGTCGGCGTCCGCGGAGGTCCCCATGCCCCCGCCGAGCGCCGGCTGGGTCTACCCGGTCGGCCCACCCGGTGGTCCGGTCGACGTCGTCCACGGCTTCGATCCGCCGGATCAGCCCTGGCTGGCCGGTCACCGCGGCGTCGACCTCGCCGTGACCGCTGGCGCCGAGGTCCGCGCCGCCGGTCCGGGCACCGTCAGCTACGCCGGACCACTCGCCGGCCGCGGCGTCGTCGTCATCGATCACGGATCTCTGCGCACCACTTACGAGCCGGTCACCCCGGCAGTCGCCGTCGGGGACGAGGTCGGCGCCGGGCAGCCGATCGGGACGCTGGAGCCGGCCGGGAGCCATTGCGCGCCCGCCGCCTGCCTGCACTGGGGCGCGCGCGAGGGCGAGCGGTACACCGACCCACTCGCGCTGGTCGGCGGCGGACCGGTCCGGTTGCTCCCGCTCGGCCCGCGGACCCTCACCGGTGACCCACCCCCGCCTCCGTCGCAACCGCCCTCGTCAGGCGGGCTGGCCTGGCCGGTCGCCGTCCCATCCGTCACGTCGCCGTACGGGATGCGGGTGCACCCGATCACCGGCGAGCACAAGCTGCACGACGGCGCCGACCTCGCCGCAGCCTGCGGTGCGCCGATCCGGGCAGCAGCGTCGGGCCGCGTGACCGACGCCGGCGTTCGCGGGGCCTACGGGCTGCAGCTCTCCGTCGACCACGGCCGGATCCGCGGCACCCCGCTCACCACGTCGTACAGCCATCTGTCGGCGTTCTCGGCGACGGCCGGCCAGCCGGTCCGGGCGGGCCAGGTGATTGGGCGGGCCGGCACCACGGGCCTCTCGACCGGCTGCCACCTGCACTTCATGCTCTACGCCGCCGGCCTGGTCACCGATCCCGTGCCGTGGCTGCCCACGTCGTCGTCCGCCGCGACAAGTTACCTTGCCAAGGCAATCCGCGAGGGATACCGTCGTTGACAGACCCATTCATCGCACCCAGCGCCCGCAAACACGGAATCGCCGACGACGACCTGCTCCACGCCTACCGTTGTGCGATCCGAGACGAAGACCAGGACGAGCAGATCGTGCTGTTGATCGGGCCCGACCGATCGGCTCGGCTACTGGAGATCGCCGTCCTCCGATCCACCCGCGGACCAGTGATCATCCACGCGATGGCCGCCCGACCGAAGCCCCTACGGTGATGCCCATGCCCATGTCCCTCGAAGAAGCCCTGCAACATGCCGATGAGCTCGCCCGCCGCATCGAGGAGCGCGAGCCCGACCAGGACCACTGGAGAGACGCCCGGTCGCTGGCCGCCATCTATCGAGCCGTCCAGGCGCGTGCCCAGGCGGAGCGTGACATCGTCGAGGCCGTCGCCGAGGCCCGGCGGACGGGACATCCGTGGTGGCTGATCGGGTCGTACCTCGGCACGTCCGGTGAGGCGGCCCGGCAGCGGTATGGCAAGCTGATCGCCGCCTGACGATGACGGGCTGATGTCACAGCCGTCACATTCGTGCGCATCGAGCGGAATCGGTTGTGCCGCGGATCACCACTGGGCACCCTGGAGTGATCCACTTCACTGGGGACTGACGTCGAACCGTGCGGTCGGCCGGAACAGCCGAGCCTCGGCGGGGCACGTCTGTGTCCCCGACCTCTCGCGTCCGGAGCTGACGTCCGCCATGTCCGTCCCTGTGTCCCCGACCCTCGCCCTCAACGAAGCCCTGGCGGACAAGCGCCGCCACGGCCTGCCGGTCCTGCCGCTCGGGTTCGGTGAGGCCGGGCTGCCGGTGCACCCGGCGTTGCGTGAGGCGCTGGCGATCGGGAGCAGCCGGAATGCGTACGGCCCGGTGGCGGGGACGGCGGATCTGCGCGAGGCGGCGGCCGGCTACTGGACGCGCCGCGGCCTGCCCACGGACCCGGGGCTCGTCGTGGCCGGCCCCGGCAGCAAGCCGCTGCTGTACGGGCTGCTCCTCGCCCTCGGCGGCGACATCGTCGCGCCGTCTCCGGGCTGGGTGAGCTACCGGGCACAGGCGCGGCTGACCGGTCACCGGCCCATTCATGTGCCGACGGTGCCGGGTCAGGGCGGCGTGCCGCGACCCGACCTCGTCGCCGACGCCGTGCGCGCGGCGCGAGCGGCCGGGCGCACGGTCCGCAGCCTCGTCGTCACGACGCCGGACAACCCGACCGGCGACGTCGCGTCGCGCGGCACCATCGAGCAGATCGCCGACGTGGCCCGCGAGCTGGACCTCGCCATCGTCTCCAACGAGATCTACCGCGACCTCGTCCACCACCCCAGCACGTTCGTGCACAGCCCGGCCGAGTTCGCGCCGGAGCGGACGATCGTCACCACCGGCCTCTCGAAGAGCCTGGCCCTGTGCGGCTGGCGGCTCGGCGTCATGCGGCTACCGGACAGCCCGCTCGGCCAGTCGCTGCTGGCCGACGTCCTGGGCGTCGCCAGCGAGGTGTGGTCCAGCCCGGCGGCGCCGGTCCAGTACGCCGCCGCCTACGCGTTCGGCGAGCCGGAGGAGCTGACCGAGCGGGTCGAGCGCAGCCGCCGCCTCCACGGCGCCGTCGTCCGGGCCGTCGCGGACCGGCTGCAGCGCGCGGGCGCCGTCGTCCCGACTCCGCGAGCCGGCTTCTACCTCTACCCGGACTTCGGCGGCTGGAGCGGCTACCTCGAGCGTGAACACGGCATCACGACCGGCCGGCAGCTGGCGGCCCACCTGCTGGACACGTACGGACTCGCCGGGCTGCCCGCCGCGGACTTCGAGGGCGGCCACGACGCGCTGCGGCTGCGTCTGGCGACCAGCCTCCTGTACGGCGACACCGACGTGCAGCGCTACGCCGCCCTCGCCGCCGACGACCCGACGCGGCTGCCCTGGATCCGGGCGCACCTCGACCGCCTCGACGAGATCCTCACCGACCTCGCCCAGCACGCCGACCCGATCCAGGCCCGCGGCTGGGCCTGCTGACCCGGGCTCTTCACCCAAACGCTGCCCCCGGTCCCCGTCTGCGCGAGGCGGCCGGTGACGACCCGGCCGGACTTGCCGATGCGGCTCGTTCCCGGATCCCGCGCCGGACGCCGTCTCCGCGGGACGCCGGCGACGCGACCGGGTCCGGGTCACGCGCGCGGGTGCGCCTGCTTGTAGGCCTTGCGCAGCCGGTCGACCGAGACGTGCGTGTAGATCTGCGTCGTGCCGAGCGAGGCGTGGCCGAGCAGCTCCTGGACGCTGCGCAGGTCGGCGCCGCCCTCCAGGAGGTGCGTCGCGGCGGTGTGACGGAGCCCGTGTGGCCCGAGGTCGGGAGCGCCTGGCACAGCCTGCAGCCGCCGATGCACGACCGTGCGGGCGGCGCGCTGGTCGAGCCGGCTGCCGCGTACGCCGACGAACAGTGCGGGACCGGCGGCGGGCGTGAGCAGGCGCGGCCGACCGACCCGCAGCCAGGCATCCAGCGCCTCGGCCGCGGGCACCCCGTAGGGCACGGTCCGCTCCTTCCGGCCCTTGCCGAGGACGCGCACGACCCGCCGCCCGTCGTCGAGGTCGTCGACGTCCAGGCCGACCAGTTCGCCGACCCGGATGCCGGTCGCGTACAGCAGCTCCAGCAACGCATGGTCGCGAAGGTTCACCGGATCGCCGTCCGATGCGTCGTCGGCGGCCGCGTCCATCAACATCGCGGCCTCGCCCGCCCGCAGCACCTCGGGCAGCGCCCGCCGCGCTTTCGGCGTCGCGAGCGGTGCGCCGACGTCCTCGCTCAGGAGTCCGGTGCGGTGCGCCCACGCCGTGAAGACCCGCGCCGCCGACGAGCGCCGGGCCAGCGTCGCGCGCGACCGGCCGAGCGTGCTCTGCCGCGCCAGCCAGCTGCGCAGGGTCGCGAGGTCGAGCTGGCCGACCTCGGTGCGCCCGAGCTTCGCCACGTGACCCATCAGCGCCGCGACGTCGCCGGTGTAGGCACGGATCGTGTGCTCGGACCGGTTTCGCTCCGCCGCCAGGTGCCGGGCGAACTCCACGACCGCGCCGGCCAGCGCCTCGGGCAGCTCCTCGTCGGCGTCCATGCCTCCAGGATCACCCGACGACGCGCCCCGCGGGCCGCCGCCACGCGGGCGAGCGGCACGCGCGTAGCGGACGACGGGTCCTGCGGGTCGCCACCACGCGCACGACAGCTGGTGCCGGCCCCCACCGGCCGGCACCGCCGTCGAGCCGCAGCGTCGTCAGTCGTCGAGGATGAAGGTGACCTCCATGGCCACCTGGTAGGCGACGATCTGGCCGTCGCGGATCTCGACCTTCTGGTCCTTGATCCAGGCGCCTGAAACGTTGCGCAGCGTCTGGTTGGCCCGGGCGATGCCCGCGCGGACCGCGTCGTCGAAACTCGTCTCGGAGCGAGCGCTGATGTTGGTGATGCGTGCGACAGAGCCCATGTGCGGTTCCCCTCTCTCCGTCGGCGCCGCCGGATGGCCTGGCGCCCCGTTCCGTCCATGCTTACCCCTTCCAGCCTGGTCATGTGCGGGTTTCCAGCGGACTGATCGTCGAACCGAGGCGCCAGCCGCCGTCCTCGCGGGTGACCCAGCCGACGGCCGCCAGCTCGCGCAGCGACGTCGCGACTGTGCGGGCGGGCAGGCCGGTTCGCCGGGCGAGGCCGGCGACGGTCTCGAGCGCGTCGGCGTACATCCGCTCGCGGACCATCAGGTGAACCGGGAGCAGGTCGTCGATGGGCCGGGTCTCGCGCTCGGGGTCGGGCGGCATGTGGTCGCCGAGCCGGCCGATCGCCTCGAGCACGTCGGCGACGCCGGTGACCAGCGTTCCGGCGCCGTTGCGCACGAGTGTGTGGCAGCCGGCGGAGAGGTCCGACGTGATCGGCCCGGGCACGACGAGGGTCTCGCGGCTCAGCTTCTGCGTCCACGTCGCCGTGCTGAGCGCGCCCGACCGCGGCGCCGCCTCGACGACGACGGTGCCGGCGCTCAGGGCGGCGATGATGCGGTTGCGGGCGAGGAACCAGGCCCGCAACGGCCGGCTGCCCGGCGGCACCTCGCTGACGATCAGCCCGTCGGCCGCGATGCGCTCGAGCAGCTGGGCGTGGGTTCGCGGGTACGGGACGTCGACGCCGCAGGCGAGCACGGCGATGGTCTCGCCGCCGACGCCGAGGGCGCCCCGGTGGGCGGCGGCGTCGATGCCGTACGCGGCGCCGGAGACGACCGTCCGTCCGGCCAGCGCGAGATCGGTCGCCAGGTCGGACGCGACCCGCGCGCCGTACCGGGAACAGGCGCGCGACCCGACGACCGCGACCGCCGACTCCGCCAGCGCCGCGAGGTCGCCGTCGCCGTAGAGCCACAGCCCGAGCGGCGGCGGGACCCTGTCGCCGTAGTCGAGCGTGACCGCCATGTCGTCCAGTGGCGCCGGCCAGCCCGGCTCACTGGGGCACAGGTACTGGATGCCGAGCTGCTCCGCCCGCTCCAGCAGCTCCCCTCCGTCGACGTGTTCGGCGCGCCGCCGCGACGTCCGGGACCGGTCGAGGGCGTCGTCGCCGCCGAGGACGGCCTGCCAGGTCGCCTCGGCGCCGGCATCGCGCACCCGCAGGGCGATCCGTTCATCGCCGGGCTCGGTGACGGCGGACAGCGCGGCCCGGGCAGCGCGATCGGCGGACGACACGGTCACGCGGACCCGCTCGACGCTCATGCGGCCTCCCCCAGCCGGAACGAGAGCGCTCTGAGCACGTCGTCGGCGGTGGGCCGGTCGCGGCCGGCGAGATCCGCGATGGTCCACGCCACCCGCAGCACTCGGTCGACGCCGCGGAGGGTGAGGCTGCCGTCGCGGACCCGCGCGAACGCCGGCGCCGTGACGGCGGCCGGGAGCTTCAGCTCGCGCCGCAGGTACGGGCCGGGCAGCTCGCCGTTGCAGCGCCACGGGGTGCCGCGCAGCCGCCGTTCCTGGCGGGCCCGGGCCTCGGCGACGCGGTCGGCCACCACCTTGCTGGCCTCGGCGGCGACGTCGAGGTCGGCCATGGTGGGCGCGTCGACGTTGGCGCGGATGTCGACGCGGTCGCGGACCGGGCCGGACAGCCGCTGGCCGTACCGCCGGACGGCGTCGGGCCTGCAGGTGCACTCGCGGACCGTGCTGCCGAAGTTGCCGCAGGGACACGGATTCTGCGCCATGACCAGCTGGAAGCGGGCCGGAAACACCGACGCCGCCTCGGAACGGGCCAGCGTGAGGGTGCCGCTCTCGAGCGGCTGACGGAGCGCGTCGAGCGCGCGAGCCTGGAACTCCGGCGCCTCGTCGCCAGATCGAAAGTACACCCCGATCGTGGACGCATTCTAGCCTAAGCAGCCGCTGGCTCACGACCTTCAGGATGGAGGCACTGAGTCGGCCGGGCGGACGGCTAGGCCAGCGCCTCGAACCTGTACTACCGCCTTAGAGGGCGGCACGCTCGCTCCGGCACAGTAGTCGCTGACCTGCACCAACGCAGCCATCCCTTGATCACGTTGCCGACTTGGATACGTATTCGCCACGGGATGACCGGCGAGCGTCGTCGACAGTTGGCGTCGGCCACCGACAGAGGGATACCAGCGTTCGTTCGGCACCGGCCGGGTCGAAGCCACCCAGCCGAGCGTCTTTCAGCCGACGAGACGACCGACATCGGCCACGAGACCGGCACCACGGTCACCCCCTGACTACACACCGGTGACCAGCCGGTTCACCGCAGATCCACTGAGTGCAGATCGACCTCGGGACCCGACGACCACGACCACCTCATCGACCCGGAGGAGCGCATCCGCGTCGCGATGGCCCGGCAATAGGGCCCGGCGTCGTCGGTCCTGGTGACCGTCTTCATCCGGTTCGGGTGATGCACCTCACCGTCGGTGGTGGTCGATTGAGCAGGTGACAGGGCTCGCCGTGCTCGCCGTGGTGTTCATCGGCTACTCCGCCGTGGCGGCTCGCCTGGGACGTTGGTCGATCACCGCGCCGATGGTGTTCATCACGGCGGGCGCCCTGGTCGGCCCACACGGCTTCGGCATCCTGGACATGGCGACCGACCTCGAGGCGGTCAAGATCATCGCTGAGGTGACGCTCGCCTTGATCCTCTTCGCGGATGCCTCAACGCTCAGGTGGTCAGAGGTGCGCCTCGATGCGAGCCTTCCGGCACGGTTGCTGGTGCTCGGGTTTCCGCTCACAGTCCTCGCCGGCATGCTGGCCGGATGGTGGCTCATGCCCGCCGCCGGCTGGGCCGCCGCGGCGTTGGCGGCCAGCATGCTCGCCCCCACCGATGCCGCCCTCGGTCTCGGAGTCTTCACCGACCGCTCGGTCCCGGCACGGATCCGGCGTGCGCTCAACGTCGAGAGCGGTCTGAACGACGGGCTGGCCACCCCGCTGGTGACACTCTTCCTCGCGGTCGTGGTCGCCGAGGAGGGCGCCGGGCCGGACGGCTGGCTCGCCGAGTCCGCCCGCGAGCTGGGCATCGCGGTTGTCGTGAGTGCGGTGGTCGGTCTCGGAGCCGGACGCCTCGTCTCCGATGCCCGGCGGCGCGGGTGGACCTCGCCGGTGTCAGAGCAGCTGGCGGTGCTGGCAACGGCGCTGCTGTCGTACGCTGCCGCCGTCGCGGCAGGCGGCAACGGCTTCGTGGCCGCGTTCGTCGCCGGCATCCTCTTCGCCGCCGCGTCCGCGGGTCGGTTGCATCAGGCCACCGAGTTCACCGAGGACCTCGGGCTGTTCACTTCGTACCTGATCTGGGCGCTGTTCGGCGCGTTGCTCGTGGCCGCGGTGCTGACCCACGACATTCATCCGTCCGCCATCGTCTATGCCCTGGTCAGCCTCCCTCTGGTGCGGATGGTGCCGGTGGCCATGGCGTTGGCGGGAACCGGGCTCAGACCCGTCTCGGTCGCGTTCATGGGCTGGTTCGGCCCGAGAGGCCTGGCATCGGTGCTGTTCACGCTCATCGCCCACGAGTCGTTGGAGACCGGCGGGTTGGCCTCGGAGCGGCTCATCGAGGTGGCCACATGGACCATTCTGCTGTCGGTAGTCGCCCATGGCCTGACGGCCGGCCCGCTGGCGGCAGCCTACGGACGAGCCGTCACCGAATCCGCGGCCGAGCACCGCGGACCGACACTCGAGACGGAGACCCGAGTCCGACGCAGCCTGTCGGCCAGGTGAGGTTGTCGCCGTTGGCGAACACTCCGCCCGGGCGCGGCGGCTCGCCGAACTGGCGGCGGCACTGCTCGTTGAAACGCGGACGCGACTTGCCATGGGTCAGCTGCGACAGGGTCGGTCGCCGGAGTCATTTGGCCTGCACGGTGACCTTCTTCAGGGTTCCGGTGAAGGCGAAGGGGGTTCGGTAGGTCGGTGAGATGGGTGTTCCCCAGTCTTCGCCGACGTCGAAGGTGTCGTCGGTGGAGAAGTAGACCGGGACGGTTCGCTCGATCCGGCCCTCTCCCACGGGCTTGCCGTTGACGGTCAGGGTGCCGGTGCCGCCCTTGCCGGGGCCGCCGCCGTCGTAGGCGAAGTCGAAGATGATGGTGCACGGCCCGGTGGGGAGCGGCTCGGTGGCGGTGATGGTGTAGCGGTGCAGGCCCAGGTAGTTGTAGTGGAAGGTCGGCCGGCCGTCGACCACCAGGAGCGCGTAGCCGCCGGTCTCTCCGCCGAGGGTGACCAGGGTGCCTTCGGCATCACCGTGGGGGTTGTCGATCTCGGCGGTCAGCGAGAACGATCGGTTCTTGATGTTGATGACGGCGTCTTCGGCGAGGCGGATGGTGCCGGGGCCGTAGCTGGCCTGGTCACCGTGGACGAGCTTGGGCCGGTCGGCGGTGAGTAGTGCCATCGCGTTGTCCGCCAGCGGGTAGACGTTGTACCGACGGGCCTCGCGGTCGAACAGGGCCCGCAGTTCCTCGAGCTTGTCCGGGCGCCGGGCTGCCAGGTCGGTGGCCTGGCCGAAGTCGGCGCGCATGTCGTAGAGCTCCCAGACGTCCTGGTCGTACGGCACGGTGGTCTTGGCGAAGGACACGCCGTCGACGCCGTGGCGGGTGCCGGCCCACCAGCCGTCGTGGTAGATCGCCCGGCCGCCGAGCAGCTCGAAGTACTGCGTCGTGTGCCGGTCGGCGGCGTCCGGGTCGTCGAAGGTGTAGAGCATGCTCACACCTTCCATCGGCCTCTGGTCGATGCCGTTGACGCGGACCGGCTCGGGCACGCCGACGCATTCCAGGATGGTCGGGGCGATGTCGTTGAGGTGGTGGAACTGTCGGCGGATGCCGCCGCCGTCGCTGATCCGCGCCGGCCAGGAGATGACGGCCGCGGTGCTGCAGCCGCCGCCGGAGGTGACCTCCTTGCCGTAGGTGAACGGGGTGGAGGTGGCGTAGGCCCAGGCGGCGGGGTAGCTGCCGTGCGACTCCGGGGTGCCGAACGCGTCGATCTGCTCGACAAGGTCGTCGAGGGACTCCTGGACGCCGTTGAAGTAGCTCAGCTTGTTCATGGTGCCGTGCAGGCCGCCCTCGGGAGTGGGCCCATTGTCGCCGGCCAGGTAGATGATCAGCGTGTTGTCCGCGTCACCGGTCTCCTCGATGGCGTCGATGATCCGGCCGATCTGGTGGTCGGTGAACTCGACAGCGCCGCAGAAGACCTCCATCCAGTGCGCCCCGACCTTCTGGTCGGCCTCGCTCAAGTCAGCCCAGGCCGGCAGCGCCGGCGGCGGTGTCGCCAGTCTGGTGCCGGCAGAGACGATCCCGAGCTCCTTCTGCCGTGCCAGGGTGCGTTCTCGCAGCACGTCATAGCCGTCGTCGAACCGGCCCCGGTACCTCTCGATCCACTCCGGCGGCACCCCGACCGGCGGCTTGTGCCCACTCGGGGCGTAGAAGGCCAGCCAGGGCTTCTCGGGATGGATGGACCTCTGCCGCTGGATGAAGGCGATGGTCTTGTCGGCCATGTCGGCTTCCAGGCTGTAGCCCTCCTCCGGCGTCGCCGGCGCCTGCACCGGGGTGCTGTTCTCCCACAGCGGCGGGTGCCACTGGCTCACCCCGGGGCCGAAGAACCCGTAGAAGTACTCCGCGCCCATACCGCCAGGCCACCGGTCGAACGGCCCCGCGGCGGTGATCTCGTGAATCGGAGTCAGATGGGTCTTGCCGACCCAGGCGGTGCCATAGCCGTTCTGCCGGAGGATCTCGAGCACGGTCGCGGCGCTGCGCGGGATGCTGGCGGTGTACCCCGGGAACCCGACAGAAGTCTCCGGAATGGCGCCCATGCCCACCGAGTGGCCGTTGCGCCCGGTCAGCAGGGCCGCGCGGGAAGCAGCGCAGACCGGCGAGGTGTGGAAGTTGGTGAACCGCAGTCCCCGATCCGCGAGCCGGTCGAACACCGGCGTGTCGGCCGGGCCGCCGAACCCGCTCATGTGGCCGTAACCGATGTCATCACCCATGATCAGCAGCACGTTCGGCGCACCCTCCGGCGCCCGCAGCGGCATCGGGAAATCCGCCGTCGAGTCCTCCAGAGCCACCTCGATCCGGCCACCGAACGCCGGCTCCGGCGGCGGCAGCACCGTCCGATCGACCGCACCCGGATTCGCACCGTCAACCATGACCCGCTCCTCGCCTGCTCGCGATCACACCCGCCATGACATCGTGACCCGCGAACCCGCCCGACGCCTCACACAGACCGGGTGACGCCGATGCCCAACCGCGGGCCGAACCTGCACCGTCCCCCTGTGATGTCGGCAAATTCCAGCCAAGCGCGAACGGCCCAGAGTCGAGGACGCCCGGACCGACGAAAGAACCCCGCACCTGCGATTCCGCAGTTGAGAGCACTTGCTGGAACGAGGCGCAAAGCTGCACGCCAACGAATTCGCCGCGACGGACTTCGGTCGCAGCGCATTCCGAGCGCGCGCACCCACGATCTCGACACGGACGACGCGCACACGGGGTGCACATCGTGGTCGGTCGATCTCGGGTGGGGCGCCCATGCGCGAGGTGAACGACGCCCGTGGGCGGATAGGCCGTGACGCCCGCTAAGCGCTGGCATTGTCGGCGTAGGCGGCTGTGCTGGTGGTGATGCCGTCGAGGACCCGGCGGAGTCCCCAGAGGTACTGCTCGGTGGAGATGTAGCCGGCCATCTCGGTTGCCGCCGCAGCTGTCCTGGGGTACTGCTCGGCCGGTGTCGCGGCGTAGGCGCGGACCCTGGTGTCGACGCGTTCGGACTCCGGAAGCAGCGGGCCGGGTTGGTGCTGATCGGCGACTTCCAAGGCGACCGAACCGAAGACGTAGACGATCAGCAGGTAGGCCGCGCGCACGGCGTCCGCGGGATGGAGCCCGGCGTCGGCGAGGAGCTCGAGGAGCCGCTCGTTCAGGGTGAGCGCGCTGGGGCCGTCCATGGGACCGCCGATCATCAGGGGCACGGCGCCGGGGTGTGCGGACAGCCGTGTTCTCAGCTCCAGTGCGAGGGATTCGACGCGTTGCCGCCACGGTTGGTCGCGATCGGCGAAGACGCCGTGGTCGACGTCGCCGAGGAGGCGCTCGACGAGCGCCTTGACCACGGCGGCCTTGTCCGGGAAGTAGGTGTACACCGCGTTCGGGGCCACGCCTACCTGTGCGGCGATTCCCCGGATCGACGCCGCGTTGGCCCCGCCGGTGTCGAGCAGCGTCAGTGCGGCGTCAAGGATCTGGTCCTCGGTCAGGACTCGCCGCGGCCCGGGACGGCCTCGCTTGGATGTCTCCGGCATTGATTCGTGCTCCCCTCTTGACTTCGATCTGTACAGCATACAGGATTTGTACAGCGTACAGAATTCGCCGCCAGCCTCGGCCTCCAACGCATCACTACCCGGTCGGCGACCCCGACCAGCAGGAGTTGAGCACCATGACCCCATCCGGAGCATCGCAACCGGTCTTCCTACGCACCTGGCTGGTGTGGACCGCGGGATTCATCGTCTTTCCCCTCGCCGGCCTGGCCGGCACCGCGATAGCTGGCCGGGTCGACGACGCCGCCGCCGCGCTGCTCGGCGGCCTGGTCGTCGGGCTCGTCCTCGGTACCGGCCAGACGTTGATGAGCCGGCGGCGACTCGATCCGCGCAGGTGGATCCCGGCCACCGCCGTCGGCACGAGCGTGGGGCTGCTCCTCGGCGCTGCGGTCGTCGGGTACGGCACCTCGCTGGGCGACCTCGCCCTGATGGGCGCGCTCACTGGAGTCGTCCTCGGCCCGGCACAGGCCCTCGCCCTACCCCACCAGACGCAGCTTCGTTGGGTCTGGGCCGCCGCGATGCCCGTCCTGTGGGCTCTGGGGTGGACCGTCACCACCCTCGGCGGCATCAGTGTCGACAACCAGTTCACGATCTTCGGCGCCTACGGCGCGGTGACCTTCTCCGCACTGTCTGGACTGCTGCTCCATCGCCTGCTGCCCTACCGCGCGACCGTCGAACCAACCCCGGCCGCCGCCCACCCCGCGGCCACGACATGACCGCAGCGCAGCACGTCATCTTCGGCACCGGCGCGATCGGCCTCGCCACCTACGACGCGCTTCGCCGCCGCGGCGAATCCATCCGGCTCGTCAACCGCTCCGGCCATGCCCGCGTGCCCGACGACGTCGAGGTCATCGGTGGTGACGCCTGCGACCCCACCTTCGCCGCCACGGTCGCCCAAGGCTCCCGGGTGCTCTACCAGACACTCAACCCGCCCTACCCGGAGTGGACGGCGCAGTTCCCCGCTCTGCAGGCGGGTGTGCTCGCCGCCGCCGAGGCCACCGGCGCCCGGCTGGTCAGCATGGAGAACGTCTACATGTACGGACGGCCCGCCGGCCGCGCGCTCACCGAGGACCGCGCCTACGAGGCGCACACCAAGAAGGGACGGCTCCGCGGCAGGATGGCCCGCGAACTCCTCGCCGCACACGACGCCGGCCGTGTCCAGGTCGCGATCGGCCGCGCGTCGGACTACTTCGGACCGCGCGGCGGGGCGCAATCCAATCTCGGCGACCGCGTCTTTCCCGCCGCCCTGGCCGGCAAGACCGCCACCGTGCTCGGTGACCCCGACCAGCCGCACACCTACACCTACATCCCCGACATCGGCGAAGCCCTCGCCGTGCTCGGCGAACACCCGGATGCCCCCGGGCAGGTGTGGCACCTCCCGAACGACCCCGACACCCGCACCACGCGGCAGCTGGTCGACCTCGCCTACCAGTACGCCAGGCAACCACGCACCAAGCTGCGCGCCATGCCGGCGCTGATGCTGCGCTCCCTCGGCCTGATCAACCCCACGGTCCGGGAACTCGTCGAAATGCAGTACCAATTCGAGGAACCTTTCATCGTGGACAGCAGCAAGATCGCCAGCAAACTCGGCGTTCAAGCCACCTCCATCGACCAAGCCATCGACGACACCCTCGCGGCCTACCGAAACGGATGACCACGCCGGAGTCCAGCAACAACGCAACCAGGCCCTCGGCGCGAGCGGGATCGAAGGAGCGGACATGCAACAGATCCACCGCGAGGCGATGGCCGGCCGGACCGTGCTGATCAGCGGCGGCACGGCCGGCATCGGCAGAGCGACCGCGCTGGGTCTGGCCGCGATGGGTGCACATCTCGCGATCATCGGCCGCGACCGCGGACGCACCGACCACGCGGCTCGCGAGATCCGCGCCGCCGGCGGCGGGCAGGTGGACGTATTCGTCGCCGACCTGTCTTCGCAGGCGCAGGTGCGGCACCTGGCCGACGAACTGCTCCACAACGTTCCCCGAATCCACGTGTTGATCAACAACGTCGGGGGCTACTGGAACACCCGCCACCTCACCGCCGACAGGCTCGAACGCACCTTCGCTCTCAATCACCTGGCGGCGTTCCTGCTCACCAACCTGCTCCTCGACCGGCTGCGACAAAACGGCCCGAGCCGCGTCGTCACGGTCTCGTCCAACGCGCACGCCACAGGACGAATCGACTTCGACGACCTGCAATGCGAACGGTCCTACTCCGGCACACGGGCCTACAACCAGTCAAAGCTCGCCAACATCTTGTTCACCTACGAGCTGGCCAGAAGGTTGCAGGCCACCTCTGTCACCGCGAACGCGTTGCATCCCGGTGTCACGAGCACCACATTCGGGGCCGAGGACCCCAGCCGCGCCCAGCGACTGTTCGTCCCCCTCATGCGGCCCTTCATGAAGACCCCAGCCCGAGGCGCCGTCACATCCATCCACCTGGCATCCGCACCGGACCTCGCGCAGGTGACCGGTCAGTACTTCACCAACAGCAAGCCCAAGAGATCCTCCAAGCGCAGCTATGACGAGGCCGCCGCGGCTCGGCTCTGGCGCGTGAGCGCCGACCTGGTCGGGCTGTCCGCTGCACCGACGACTGCGTGAGCACCGGCACCGAACGCGGCGGCTGGGTGACGATGCCACCCCGCGGGCGCTTCGACGCCGCGTCGACGGCAGACCTGGCGAGCCGCACACGCTGAGAGGAGGATTTCGGCATGGCCTTCCTGGACACGCGTGATCCGGTCGCGGTGGCCGCGGTGGCGGCGATCCACTCCGGTGACGTGGACGGGCTGCGGCACCTGCTCGTGGAGCACCCGGGCCTGGCGACGGACCGCCTCGGCTCCGCGACCGGCATGTCGCGGACGTTGCTGCACGTGGCGACCGACTGGCCCGGTCATTTCCCGCGCGGCGCCGAGACCGTGGCCGCGCTCGTCCAGGCGGGCGCCGACGTGAACGCCCGGTTCGCCGGCCCGCACATCGAAACGCCACTGCATTGGGCGGCCAGCACCGACGATGTCGCGGTGCTCGATGCCCTGCTCGATGCGGGCGCGGACATCGAGGCCGGCGGTTCCGTCATCGGCGGGGGCACGCCGATGTCCGACGCGTGCGCCTTCGCCCAGTGGAACGCCGCCCGCCGCCTGCTCGAGCGCGGCGCGACCGCTCTGCTCTGGGAGGCCGCCGCACTCGGTCTGATGGACCGCATCGAGGGCGCCTTCGCCGCCGAGCCTGCGCCGGACGCGCAGGAGGTGACCCAGGGTCTGTGGGCGGCGTGCCATGGCGGTCAGCGTGAGGCGGCGGCGTACTTCCTCAGCCGCGGCGCCGACGCGGACTGGATCGGGTACGACGACCTGACTCCGCTCGACGCCGCCGACCGGGCCGGCGCGTCGGACCTGGTCGCGTGGCTTCGTGCTCGCGGCGCCAGATCGGCCCGCGACTTGCGCTGAACGTCGGTCTTGACCCTGTACCCAGGTACGAGTTGATGCAGCCCTTTTGATGAGGAGTTGCAGATCGCCACGACATCGAGAAGGACTGCCAGCTCTGGGCGACCGCGCAGTTCGCATGACGTCTTTGCTTCTTGTTGGTGCCTCAACCGGAAGGAGAAGTCCTCCCGGTGCCTCGTACCTGTGGGTCAGGCCTGCCTCAAGCCCACCGGCCACCGCCGCGGGGCGGCTTGGAGGCGGACGGTCGGACCACACGAGCAGACGGCCTGACTAATGACACCCCACCCGCCGACGGGGGAACGTGCGGGTGGGGTGCCTTGCGGGGGTTCGTCCAGATTAGCCGAAACATAGACCACCGGGGGCGTACGAGCGCCTCGCCCGGAAGGCTAGGGACGGCCTCAAGGGCGCCGGTGCGGAACCAGGAAACGCACAGCCGCCAGGTCGCACTGAAGCGCTTCACAGGCTCAGAGCACGCAAGCCCGCCCTGGGTCGCGTCGGTCGAAGAGACGAGATTCAGCAGATGAACACGCCCGGGATGATGCCGCCGAGCACAGAACCCCCGAGCTACTGGCAAGATCATCGGCCGATCTTCCTGACGAGCCGACCGATGCTCGACTCACGGAGGTTCACCGGCCGCGGTCAGACGTCCGCCGGCATTGGTCGGCTCAATCCCCGACCCGGGTTCGCGCCGGCTGGTCGGCGGCCAACCTCGTCGCCCTAAGTGATCCTGGTACGGCTGCGTTGGTACAGATCAGCGCCTGTCGCGCCGGAATGAGCACGACGCCCAGAGGGCGCTGGCGAAGCGGCCGTCCGGCCGGGTGAGCACATGTGATCCCGATGAGAGTTCACGCCGCTGCTGGTGGCCGGGAGAATGAATCGCTGACGGGATGTCGAGCCCGCCAACTGATGGCGTGGGAGCACCGATCCAACAACCGCGAGCGGCGGGGTTTGCCAGGGTTCCGGCGCTGGTCACCGGCCTGTGCTGGTCAAGTGCGCAGTGGTGACGGTCTCCCTGGTCGCCGCACTTCCCTGCTGTATTCGATCACGCCCCCGTGCAGGGCCTGTCCCCCCGGATCGGACCCAGCACGGGGACGGATCCCCAGCCGCTAGCGCTGAATTAGGGCGAATCACAATCATTCTCGCTGTTCCCGAACGTTGCGTCTAGTGCCGAAGGTCCCATGGTCGCGTGCTGTGACGGTCCGCGCCCCTCATGGCTGCTGCCCCAAGGCCGGAGTGGGGCGTGTCAAGGGTCACGTGGTCGGATCGGCCAACGGACCCGATGCTGCCGACGCCGGACGGTGTACGTGGCGTCGCGGCGACCCGTCGGACTGATCCTCGTTGGTCACTGGATCACCAGGCCGTCGACAGGTGCGACGGGTTCTCGCGTCGTCACCGGCCTGTCTGACAGTTCTCGCCGCGCCCTGCGGTTCGGTGTCGGTGGGTTCGACCGGGCTCGTTTGGACCCGCGTGGCCCGCTCGCAGGCTCCCGGGGATGCCGTCACTACGTCGGGTCGGTGCTGGGTGCGTCCGGGGGTGTCGCGCGCCCGCGGTACACGGCTCCGATCCGCTCGTAGGCGCGGTCCAACTCGTCCCAGCCCATCTCGGCCGCCGAGCCGAACGTGTGCCCGGTGGTCTGATCGAACTCACTTTCGTCCAGCCCGGCGTAGCGCCATCGCACGATCAGGTCACGTGCCCGTTTGTGTCCGACGAACGCCACCAGCGCGGGCCTCCCTTTCCACCGAGCATACTCGCTATGTATTGCCTGTTCGACCCAAGCCGGCTCTTGACCGCGCCGCTGCTGGGCCCTTCGCGACCCGGCCGAGGTCCAGTGCCTGCACGGCGCTTGCGCCGGAGAGGTCAGGAGCGGGCGAGCCGCGTGAGGTGGAAGACGTCGGCCACAACGCGGAGTATGCGGAAGTGCTCGAGCGGCTACCCGACCTGAGCGGTGAGTTGGCTGTCGAGCGAGATTGCGGCGACGTGACGTACGCCGCGGTGAAGGAGTCCGAAGCCGACCTGGACCGGTTCCGCAGCTGGCTCGCCAAGATCGAAACGTGCGACTACTTCGACGCACCCGGCGGACCGGCCGCCCGGGAGGCTGTCGATCTGGCCGCCGCCGACCTCGCCACTTTCGAGGACGCCTCCGTGCGCGCCGAATCGCCCGAGCCCGGCAATGTCGTGTCGCGATCACAGGCGGTGGACCAGCTCTGACCACTTCGATCTGGTGGGACCTCGGGCTGGGCCTCGTGATCGCGCTGGCTGTGGCCTGGCTTGCTCTGGTCCTGGTGCTGGTGGTCGTCAGGCCGCGCGGCGGGCTGCTGCGCGAGGCGCTGCGGCTAGTGCCCGACGTGCTGAGGCTGATGCGCGGGTTGGCAGCCGACAGATCGCTGCCGCGCGGCGTACGCATCCGGCTGGGATTGCTCCTGGCCTATCTCGCCGTCCCGGTCGATCTGATTCCCGACTTCATTCCGGTGCTGGGCTACGCCGACGACGCCATCATCGTCATCGCGGTCCTACGTGGCGTGGTTCGCCGGGCCGGCATCGACGCCGTCCGGGACCATTGGCCCGGGAGCCAGGATGGGTTCGCCGCTCTCACTCGGCTCGCCGGCCTCGACCGCCATGCCTCATGAGCTGCCACTCGGAGGCCGGCGCGGTGGACCCGTCCGACGCCGGCCCGGCACTGCCACGACCGCGAGTCCGTCAGCGTCCCGCGGCGGCGTTCCTGGCCGGCGCGCTCGTGGGGGTGCTCGGCGGGCTGATCGGCCTCGGCGGCGCCGAGTTCCGGCTGCCGATTCTCATCGGGATGTTCGGGTTCGCCGCGCTCGCCGCGGTCATCCTCAACAAGGGCGATGAGCCTGGTCGTCGTCGCGACCACGCTGCCCGCACGCCTCGCCGCCGTGCCGCCGCCACGACCGCCGTCGGCGTGCTCGCCGGGGCCGGCATCGGCGTCGTCGCCGCGCTGATGGGCGTGGCCGGCGGCGAGCTGCTCATCCCGGCGATCGTGCTGCTCTACGGCGTGAACATCAAGGTCGCGGGCAGCCTGTCGCTGCTCGTCTCACTCCCGACGATGCTGGTGGCGTTCGCCCGCTACAGCCGCGACCGAAGCTTCGTCGTCCTGCGCGAGCAGACCCGCTTCCTCGTCACCATGGCGGCCGGCTCGGTCGCGGGCACGATCGCCGGCGGCTTCCTGCTCGGCATCGTGTCCGACGCCGTCCTGATCCCGGTGCTCGTCGCGATCCTGCTGCTCTCAGCGATCAAAGTCTGGCGCCACCGCTGACGCCGGCGTCGCGCGGTGGCATGGTGCCGTCATGACGACTTCCGCTGACGGCGAGGTGCTGGACGTGCTCGTCGTCGGGGCCGGGCCGACCGGCCTGGCGCTGGCCGCCACGCTGCAGCGGTACGGGGTGCGGTTCCGGGTCGTCGACCGCGCGCTCGACCGGGTGCACGAGTCGCGGGCGCTGGCCATCCAGCCGCGGACGCTGGAGGTCCTGGCCGGACTCGGCGTCACCGACCAGCTCGTCGCGCACGGCAACTGCACCGTCCGGCTGCGCCTGCATACCGGTCGCCGCACCGTGTCGATGCCGCTGTTCGACATCGGCCTCGACGACACCGCCTACCCCTACCTGCTGTTCCTCTCCCAGGCCGAGACCGAGCGCATCCTCGTCGACCACCTGACCCAGCACGGCGTTCAACCGGAGCGCGGCGTCGAGCTCGTCGGCCTGGAGCAGCACGACGACGCGGTCACCTGCCGGCTCAGGTTCGGCGCCGAGGACGAGGAGACCGTGACCGCCCGGTACGTCGTCGGCTGCGACGGCGCCCACAGTACCGTCCGCACGCTGGCCGGCATCGGCTTCGAGGGCTTGGCCTACCCGCAGACGTTCGTGCTGGCCGACCTCGAGGCCGACGTCATCGAGCCCGGCGCCGCCCACGCCTTCGTGAGTGGCCGGGGCATCCTGTTCTTCTTCCCACTAGCCACCCCGGCGTCGTGGCGGCTGCTGGCCATGCGCCCACCCGGCCGACCAGAGCCCGAACCCGGCGCCGTCACGCTGGCGGAGTTGCAGGCACTCGTCGACGCCGCCACAACGAGCACCGTCCGGCTGCACGAGCCGATCTGGGCGACCGACTTCCGGATCGCCAACCGCGGGGCCACCCGGTACCGGTCCGGGCGGGTGTTCCTGGCCGGCGACGCCGCCCACATCCACAGCCCGGCCGGGGCGCAGGGCATGAACACCGGCATCCAGGACGCCGTCAACCTCGGCTGGAAGCTCGGCCTCGTCGTCACCGGCCGCGGCTCCCCGGCACACTGCTGGACACCTACGAGACCGAACGCGCACCGGTCGGGCGCCGCGTGCTGCGCTTCACCGACCGCGCCTTCACCATCGCCACCTCCTCGAACCCGCTGATCCGCACCGCCCGCGCCCGCGTCGTCCCGGCCATCGCTCCCCTGGCCACCCGGTTCCGGCGCATCCGCGGCTACGGATTCCGCGTCCTTTCCCAGCTCGCCATCCACTACCGGCACAGCCCGCTGACGGCCGGCGGCTCGCGCCGCCTCGGCCGGCGCGCACGTCCTGGCGACCGGCTGCCCGACGCTCCCCTCACCCGCGACGGCCTGCCCACGACACTCCACACCGAGCTCGATGCGCCCGGGTTCCACCTGCTCCTCTGCGGCCCGCCGGGCCAGTGGCCGCCGTCGGCCGGCGCCGACCTCGCCGCCCGCTACGCCGGCCTGCTCACCATCCACCGACTCAGCCGCGACAACGGCGACGACGTCCTGCTCGACCACACCGGCCGGGTCAGCCGACTACTCGGCATCGGGAAGACCGCCGCCCACCTGCTCGTCCGCCCCGACGGCCACCTCGCCCACCGCGGCGGCACCGACCTCACCGGCGTCGAGGCATACCTCCGCCGCTGGCTGCCACCGGCCTGAAGGGCGCCCGGGACGCGCAGAGGGGCTTGCAATCGGTACCCGGCTACAGGTTTACCGTCGATACGGAGAGGCCAGGACGTCGGGAGTCCGGCCGTGAGGATGGGACGGTAACGGTGAACGAACCTGCGATGGTGCGAGAGATCAGCCCGAGCGACTTCGACGACGTCACGGCGAGCCGCGGCCCGGTCGTGGTCGAGTTCTACGCGACCTGGTGTGGGGCATGCCGGCGCATGACGCCGGTACTGGATGCCGTCGCCGCCGAACTCGCCGGTCAAGTCGAGTTCGTGAAGGTGAACGTGGATGAGGCCACCGAGCTGGTCTCCCGCTACGACGTGCGGTCGACGCCGACCCTGCTGGTCTTCAAGGACGGCTCCCCCATCGGCGCGCCGCTGGTCGGCGCCTACCCGGAGGTGACGGTGCGCGAAGCGATCACGGCGTCGCTCGTTCCCACCGCACCCAGCACCGCGGCCCTGCTGGCATGGGTCCCCGACGACGCCTGCACCCTTCCGACAGCAGAACGTCCGTTCCGGCTGGACGAGTTCGCCGACCTGTTCGCGACGTCGCTGCACGGCCTCGAACGGCCGACTGCGACTCGGTTGGTGTTCAGCCTCGATGAGGCGGCCGAGGGGCGCGCCCGCGACCTCGCCGCGCGAGAGAGCAGCTGTTGCTCCTTCTTCACCTTCACCTTCAGGGCACCTGTCGACGGAACGGTGCAGCTGCAGGTGGACGTGCCGGCGGAGCGCGGCAGCGTTCTCGACGGCCTGGCCCACCAGGCGACCACAGCGGCCGCTGCGAACCTGTGAGCGACAAGAGCCGGAGTTCGGGAGAATCCGCTCTGTGACCGTTGCACGTTCCATCGCCTTGTTCATCGCCGCCGCGATCGCCGAGATCGGCGGCGCCTGGCTCATCTGGCAGGGCGTCCGCGAGCACCGCGGCCTGCTCTGGATCGGCGCCGGTATCGTCGGCCTCGGCCTCTACGGCTTCGTCGCCACGCTCCAGCCCGATGCCAATTTCGGCCGCATCCTCGCCGCCTACGGCGGAATCTTCGTCGCCGGTTCCCTCGCCTGGGGGATGATCTTCGACGGCTACCGCCCTGACCGCTTCGATACCATCGGGGCCGCGATCTGCCTCCTCGGCGTCGCCGTGATCATGTACGCACCACGTGGCTGAACGCCGCGGGTTGATCCGGCCGAACGCATCCGGCCGGTTGTCGTATCCGGCCACGGGCCGTTCGTCTCATGGGTAGAAATGCATTCAGGTCGAGTACTCAGGAGGACGTTCTGATGAGCGTGCAACCGATTCCCGCGCACTACCGCCGGGTGACGCCATGCCTCGTCGTGGACGGGGCGGCGAAGGCGCTGGAGTTCTACGCCGGCGCGTTCGGCGCGACCGAGCGGATGCACTTCCCCGGGCCGGACGGAACCGTCGCGCACGCCGAGATCGAGATCGGCGACTCGGTCCTGATCGTCGAGGACGCGTCGCCGTTGATGGGGACCGAAGCGCCGCCCGCGGGCGGGCTGCCCGGCTCGCCGTCGTTCCTGTTCCTCTACGTCGAGGACGTCGACGCCGTCGTCGCGAAGGCGGTGGAGCTGGGGGCGAGGCTGAAGCGGGCGCCGCAGGACCAGTTCTACGGCGACCGCGACGGCTACGTCGTCGACCCGTTCGGGCACGGCTGGACCATCGCGACGCACGTCGAGGACGTCGCGCAGGACGAGCTGGGCCGCCGGCTGGCCGCGATGCAAGGAGCCTGACCGGATGAAGTACGTGCTGTTGTTCGTCGATACCGAGCAGTTCTCCGCCGACCTCGATGCGATGGCACCCGACGACCGCGCACGTGCCTTCGACCTGGTCAACGCGTGGGTGGCCGAGCATCGTCACGTCATCCGGGGCGGCAGCAAGCTGCAGGGCGCCCACACCGCCACCACCGTCCGCCTCGACGGGCCGGAGCCGATCGTCACCGACGGCCCGTTCGTCGAGGGCAAGGAGGTGGTCAGCGGCTACCTGGAGGTCGAGGTCGCCGACCTGGACGAGGCGCTGCGCATGGTGCAGGCCTGGCCGGGCTGCCCGGTCGCGGAGATCCGGCCCCTGGAGTCGTGACGACGGACCCGGCGCGGGCCGCGGACCCGCACGACGAGTTGGCCCGTGTGGTGCGTGAGCACGCGGGCCGGCTCGCGGTCGCCCTGGTCCGGCTGATCGGCGACTTCCCGACCGTCGAGGACCTCGTCCAGGACGCCGTCGTCGCCGCGCTGCAGCGGTGGCCGGTCGACGGCATCCCGGAGCGGCCGGACGCCTGGCTGTTCACCGTCGCCCGCCGCCGTGGCCTGGACCTGCTGCGCCGCGAGGCCCGGTACCGGGAGAAGCTGGCGCAGGTGCAGTGGCCGGTCCCGCCGGAGCCGGACGAACGGCTGCGGCTGATCTTCACCTGCTGCCACCCGGCGCTGCCCCGGTCGGCACAGGTGGCGCTGACGCTGCGGGTGGTGTGCGGGCTGACGACGGCGCAGATCGGCCGGGCCTTCCTGGTGCCGGAGACGACGGTGGCGCAGCGGATCACCCGGGCGAAGCGGAAGATCGCCGACGCCGGCATCGCGTACCGCATCCCGGCGGACACCGATCTGCGCGACCGCACGGCCGACGTGCTCACCGTCGTCTACCTCATGCTCAACGAGGGCTACCTGTCCACGGCCGGCGCCGTGCACTCGCAGCGGCTGGTCGACGACGCCGAGTGGCTGGCGGCGCTGCTGCACGAACTGCTGCCCGACGAGCCGGAGGTGGCCGGGCTGCTGGCGCTGATCAGGCTGCACCGCGCCCGGGCGGGCGGCCGGTTCGACTGCGACGGCGGCCTCGTGCTGCTCGCCGACCAGGATCGGTCCCGCTGGGACCACGCGGCCATCGCCAGCGCCGTCGCGCTGCTGACCCGCGCCGCGCGCCGGCACGGGCCCGGGCCGTACCAGCTGCAGGCCGCCATCGTCGCCTGTCACGCCGAGGCGCAACGCTGGGACGACACAGACTGGGAGCAGATCCTCCTGCTCTACGACATGCTGCTGCACCTCGCGCCGTCGCCGGTCACCCGGCTGCACCGGGCCGTCGCGCTGCGCTACACCGCCGGGCCCGCGGCGGCCCTGCGCGAGCTGGACCACCTGGCCGAGCGGCTGGACGGGTACCACCTCTTCCACGCCACCCGGGCCGGGCTGCTGCGCGACCTCGGCCGGCCCGCCGACGCCCGCACTGCCGACGAACGGGCACTGGAGCTGACCAGCAACCCGGCCGAGCAGGCGATCCTGCACGAACGCCTCACCTGGGCGTAACCGACACCGGTGACGCCGGCGTCGCGGCGGTCATCTGAAGGGGAACACCAGAGCAGGTTCACGCACCGAAGACAGTTCAGCACATCATGTATCGTCACGGCATGACGTTGACTGCGACGATCTCGCACGCCGAGGCGGTGACCCGCCTGGGCCGTGCGCTCGCCGACGAGACCAGGACGCAGATCCTTCTCGCCCTACGCGAGGCCCCGGCTATCCCGTCCGATCTCGCCGACGCCCTCGGGGTGTCGCGTCAGGTGATGTCGAACCAATTGGCTTGCCTTCGCGGCTGTGATCTCGTGGCGGCAGTCAGGGAGGGTCGGCACACCTGGTACCGCCTTTCCGACGACCACATCGCCCACGCACTGGACGAGCTCCTGAGGGTGACGCTGTTCGTCGATCCCGGCTGCTGCTCGACCGAGGGATGCACCTGCTCATGACGACCGTCGACGTGCTGGTGATCGGCGCCGGCCAGGCCGGCCTCGCCATGGGCCGCGAACTGGCCCGCGCCAATCGTGACTTCGTGATCGTCGACGGCGCCAGCACGGTGGGCGAGTCCTGGCGGCGACGCTGGGACTCGCTGCGGCTGTTCACCCCGGCCCGGCACAGCAGCCTGCCCGGCCTGCCGTTTCCGGCCGACCCGGACCACCTGCCAGACAGGGACGAGGTGGCCCGGTACCTGAGCGACTACCTCAGCCACTTCGGTCTGCCCGTGCGGCTCGACACCGCCGTGCGTCACCTGCGGCAGGTAGACGGTGGGTTCCAGGCCGTCACCACCCAAGGCGGCTACATCGCTCGCGCCGTCGTGGTCGCCACCGGACCCTTCCAGCGACCCGCAATACCGGCCCTGACGGGAGGGCTGGAGCCCGACATCGCGCAACTCCATGCCGCGGACTACCGCAACTCGGACCAGCTTCCCGAGGGGCCGGTGCTGGTGGTCGGGTCGGGTAACTCCGGCGTGCAGATCGCCGACGAACTCGCGCGCACACGGCCCGTCGTCCTGGCCGCGGGCCGCCGGCAGCCGGTCCTGCCCCAGCGGCTCCTCGGCCGGGACGTGTTCTCCTGGCTCGACCAGTTGCGCGTCATGAACATCCCGGCCGACAGCCGCATCGGCCGGCGCATGCGGGAACGGGACCCGCTCATCGGCACCGGCCCGCGGGCGCTGCGACGCACCGGCGTCCGGGTGGTCGACCGCGTCGCCGGTGCCGTCGGCCGCGCGCTGCGCACGGCCGACGGCACTATGATCGAGCCGGCCACCGTCATTTGGGCCACCGGCTACCAGCCCGACTACAGCTGGCTCGACGTCCCACACGCTGTCGGCGGCGACGGCTGGCCTCAGCACACCGCCGGCGTCAGCCCGATCCCCCGCCTGCACTTCCTCGGACTGCCCTACCAGCGCACCCGTGGCTCCGCACTGATCGGCTGGGTCGGCACCGATGCGGCCTACCTCGGCGACCGCCTGGCGCGCTGACCTACGGGCTTCGTCATCAGCGCTTGACCCTGTACCGGGTTACGGGGTCGATGATGGCGGCATGAGGACGAGCGAGCTGGCCGGCCACGTGGGCGTGAACCCGGAGACGCTGCGCTACTACGAGCGCCGCGGACTTCTCGACGAGCCGCCGCGGACGCCGGGCGGGCACCGCGACTACCCGGACACCACCGTGCGGCTGCTGCGGTTCGTCAAGCGCGCCCAGGAGCTCGGCTTCACCCTCGACGAGGTCGAGGAGCTGCTCCACCTCGACGCCGGCGGCCCGGACGGCTGCGACGCCGCCCGGGCGCTCGCCGTCGCCCGGAAGTCCGATCTGGAGGCCCGGATCGCGGACCTGCAGCGGATGCGCGACGGCCTCGCCGACCTCGTCGAGACCTGCGACCTGCCGCGGGACGACCGCAGCTGCCGGCTGCTGGTGGCCATCGAGCCGCCGCCCCGACCGGAGGACGGCCGATGAGCACCGAGCCGGCCCCTCGACTGGACGTGCTCCACGTGGCCGAGTGCCCGAACCTCGCTCCCCTGCTGGAACGGTTGCGCGAGGTCACGGACCTGCCGGTCACGGTCCGCGAGATCACCACCGACGAGGAGGCCGCGTCGTCCGGCATGGCCGGGTCGCCCACGCTGCTCATCGACGGCACCGACCCGTTCGGCGCGCCTGACGACTGCGGCTGCGGGGTCGCCTGCCGGCTCTACCGCGACGACGACGGCCGCCTCGTCCCAGTACCGTCCACCGAGCAACTGCGGCAGGCACTCAGGGCCGCGACGCCGAGCGGCCCGGCGGACGTCGTCGACGCCCTGGCCGCCGCGCGCGCCCGGGCCGTGCCGCTGGACCCGGCCCAGCGCGCTGTGCACCAGGCGATCCTGCGCCACTTCGCCGCCGCCGGCCGGCCGCCCACGCGGGCCGACCTCGACGCCGTCACGGCAGACCCCGCTCGCACCGCCGCCGCACTCGCCGAGCTGCACGACCTCGACGCCGTCCGCCTCGACCCGGCGGGAGGGATCGTCGTCGCGTACCCGTTCTCCGCCACGCCGACCCGGCATCGGGTCCGCATCGCCGGCCGCACCGACGTCCACGCGATGTGCGCGATCGACGCCCTCGGCATCGCACCCATGCTCGGTCAGGACACGCGGATCGACTCCCTCGACGTCACCACCGGCCGCGCCGTCGCCGTCACGACGGCCGGTGGCCGGACGTCGTGGGAGCCGGCTGACGCCGTGGTGTTCGTCGGCGCCGACACCTGCGGCGGCGCCGCGGCCGACTGCTGCTGCGACTACCTGAACTTCTTCACCAGCCACGCCGCCGCACAGGCCTGGACCGACGCCCACCCGCAGATCCCCGGCCAGATCCTCGACCAGCACGAAGCGCAAGAACTCGCCGGCCGGGTCTTCGGGCCGCTCCTGGAGGTCGCCCCATGACCACCGTCGACGACGAAGCCCGTCACCTCGTCAGCCTCATCCGCCGCCAGTTCGGCCTGACCGACCTGCCACTGCACATCGGCCGGCAACTCCTCACCGCCGGCGAACCGGTCACCGTCGACCAGGTCGCCACAGCCGGCGGCTGGACGATCGAACAACTCAGCACCGAACTGCGCAAGCACCCCGGCGTCGACTGGACCGACGACGGCCGCATCGCCGGCTTCGGACTGACGCTACGACCCACCCCGCACTCCTTCACCACCGACGGGCGCACCGTCTACGCCTTCTGCGCCAGCGACGCCCTGGAGTTCCCCGTCATGCTCGGACGCTCCGGCGTCATCGAATCCGCCTGCCCCGCAACCGGCCGGCGCATCCGCATCGAGGTCGACCCGGACCACGTCGTCGCCGTCACCCCCGCCAGCACCGTCGTCTCCAAGATCCGCCCCGACCAGGCTGTCGACGACATCCGCCGCCAGCTCTGCGACCTCGGAAACTTCTTCATCGACGCCGAGGCCGCCGGCACCTGGACCACGCAGCATCCCGAGGGCCACGTCGTCCCCATCGACCACGAGTTCGCCGTCACCGTCCAGGCGATGTCCGAACTCGGCTGGACCGCCCCAACCCCGTGAGCGGCCGGCGCTCGTCGAGGGCCAGCCCGACGGGCGGCTCCTCCCGTACTACTGAGCGCCCTGCGCGGCACCGGAGCCCACGCGATTTCCGCGATCGTCGTGTCAAGCCTCGTCAGCCCGGGGAACGACCCGCATGGCAGCGGCTTCGATGGCGATCCGTTCTTCGTCGGTCGCTGACCGGAACACGAGCATCGGGTTGGTGCCGCCATGTTCCCAACGCACGTCGACCTCGACCCCTTGGCGGCGATACATCGCGACGAGCTCCTCGAACTCGCTGCGCGTGAGCGTGTCCTCCACACCACATCCTTACCACCGCGAGGCCATGCGAGATACCTCCAATATCGTGCGCGCGATGGGCCAGCGGGCGGCCCCGTGCCTCACCCTCGCGGGTGATGACACGGCTCACGCCAGCCGTGTCAAGGGGCGAGCGACCTCATAACTGACGACGCTGAGCACCAGAATCGAGGACCCGTCGGTGGTTGAGTGTTCCCCGCTCACCAGGCCGGATCGATGTCACCGCGGAGGCCACATGGGCGTCGCTCCTAGGCGACTGACACCGCTGGACAGTGAGGAAGCCCTGCGGCTGGTCGCCACCATCTCGCTCGGCCGGATCGTCTTCACCGCGCACGCGCTCCCGGCGATCCGCCCGGTCAACCACGTCGTTGACGACGGCGATGTCGTCATCCGCACCCACACCGACGATGCCGTCGTCAGCGCCATCGATGCGGCCGCCGACACCGTCGTCGCCTACGAGGCCGACACCATCGACCCTGTTGACCAGCTCGGTTGGATGGTCGTCATCACCGGCGTCGCGCACCTCGTCACCGATGCCGGCCAGCTTGTCCGGTACGAACGAACACTCCAGCCATGGGTCACTCAGCCGATGGGCCAGGTCATCCGCGTACATCCCCAAATCGTCACCGGCTTCAGGCTCATCCCGGCCAACCAGTATCGCGACGAGTCACCAGCAAGCATCTGACGCCACATCCTCCGCGACCGTGAGCGATGGACGTGGCGCCGGAAGGCGCGGCCCCGGAGGTGCGGCTCCGACCTCAGGCGCCCTGACGCTCGGGGCGATCGATACCCAGCGGCAATGCCAGATGCACCGAGCGCGCGGGGTCGAGGTGGTCGGGCCGGTCATGCCAGGTCACTCTGATCCTCGTGACGCGCGCCTGCAGCGGCTGGATCAGCAGATAGCGCTCGGCGTGGCCGGCCGGGAACTCGTCGAGCGCCGAGGTGCCCTCGTGTTGACGAGGTCTCCCACATCGACGCGGACGCCGTAGGCCGCCGCAGCGCCGACGTTGCGCAGGACATAGCGGTGCCGGCTGACGTGATCGAGCCGGAACCAGGCTCCCGTCCATACGCGGCCCATGACACTCAGCGTCGTCCGGGCCGACCGGTTGACGACGGCCACCGCTCGGCGCGCGTACCAGACCGCCCAGATCGCCAGTAGCAACGAGATGACGGCGGCCGCGGAGAACACGACCTCCATGCATCGAATGTAGCTCTGCGTGAGCCTGTGCCGTCGAACCGGCTGAACACGTCGGAGCACTCCGCCCACGCAACGCGCACTGCGGTCGCTGGGAGCCTGCCTCGCGATGGGGGCGCCCGAATCCCTTGGGGCGTTTCTCCCGTACTACCGGCATGGTCATGCTGTTTCCGGGGCCGGTGCTGGAGGCGCTGCGCGCCGCGCCCGGTCGAGCGGCGTTCGAGGTGGGCCGCCGCACGGTGACGTACGGTGAGCTGCTCGCCATGGTGCGGCAGCTGACCGGCGCGCTGCAGCGAGCCGGGGTGTCCAGAGGGACGGGCGTCGGTCTGGTGCTGTCGCTGTCGCCTGAGGCGTACGCCGCGCACCTGGCGGCGCACGCGCTGGGGTGTCGCGTGGCAGCGGCACGACTGGGGTGGAGTCCGCGGCAGCTCGCGCGAGCGCTGGACCTGGTCGACGTCGTCGTCACCGACCAGCTCGTGGATCGGCCGGCCCTCGCTCTGGGTGAGCTGCTCGCCGGCGCCGGGTCCGCAGCCGAGGCCGTGCCGATCCCGGAACTCGCCCGGCCGGACGACGTCGCCCGCCTCACCTTCACCAGCGGCACCTCCGGCGCGCCGAAGGCGTGCGCACACACGTACCGTGCGATCAGCCTCGCCCATCAGCGCGACCATTGGGCGCCGGCTCTGGCTCGGCTGATGACGGGCTTCCAGCGGTGCCTCATCTCCGAGAACCTCGCCGGTCCGGTCATGTTCACCTATCTCGGACGCACGCTCGTGGGCGGCGGCACCGTGGTGCTTCCCGACGGGCTCGAGGTTCCGCAGGCCATCGAGCGGTACGGCGTCACCGCCGCCCTCATGCCGCCGGCCCGGCTGCATCAGATGCTGGGCGCCTCCGCCGATCTCCGCAGCCTGCGTGCCGTCGTGATCGGCGGGTCGCCGGCGGGACCGCACATCCTGGGGGCGGCGACCCGGCGACTCGGCCCGATCGTGTGGCAGGGCTACGGGCAGGGAGAAGCCGGCGTCATCTCGATGCTCACCCCCAAGGACATCATCACCGGGCACGACGACACGGTCGGGCGGCCGCTGCCGGCGGTGCAGGTGGCGGAGCGGGACGGCGAGATCTACGTGCGGAGCCCGCACCTGATGACCGGCTACTGGAACGACCCGGAGCAGACCCGCGAGGTGCTGCACGACGGCTGGTTGCGCACCCGGGATCTCGGCTACCTCGACGACGAGGGCTACCTCCGGCTGACCGGCCGGGCCCGCGACGTGATCATGGTCAACGCGGAGGTGTGCTACGCGGGCGCGATCGAGCGGGTCCTGGCCGAACACCCACTGGTCGCCCAGGCGTACGTCGTCGGCGCGCCCGATCAGGAGACGGGCGAAGCGGTCCACGCGTTCGTCGTGCCCGCCGGCGGCTCCGCACCGGACGCCGAGGCGCTCCGGGCGTTGGTGCGCGAACGTCTGAGTGCCAACAGCGTGCCCGCGACGGTGAAGGTCATCACCGAGGTGCCGCTCAGCCCGGGCGGCAAGCCGGACAAGAACGCGCTCCTCAGGACCGTGACTCGCTGACCCGTGCATCGACCCGGGCCCAGAACCTCTCGGGGTCGTTGAGGTGCGGGTACGGCTCGTCGGGCACGGGCACGCCGAGGAACTCGCACAGCGGTGCCCACCCGGCCCCGGGCGTGACGACGAGGAGCCGGTCGGGGTGCACGTCGCGGATCACGGCGGCGTTGTGCTGCTCGTACACGTGGATGGCGTACTCGCGGTCGGCGAACCGGCCGCCGAAGAAGCCGTCCCAGATCATCCGGCGGTGGAAGGCGGTGAAGACGTCCAGGCCGCGGACGACCCGCCGGGCCTCGGCGACGCGGTCGTCCGCCGGGCCGTCGCCGAACATCCGGTAGATCGTCTTGCTCACGCTGTCGTACCAGCCGTCGGCGTCGCGCACGGTGAGGATGATCCGCGCGTCCGGGTAGGCGTCCGCGAGCTGACGCCAGAACGCCGCGCCGGGCCAGTCGACGGTGGAGGTGTATCCCGCTAGGACCGCGTTCCAGTCGACGCGGTCACCCGCCGCCGCGGCGTCCCACAGAGATAACCGGTCCGGATGGTCGAGCACGTGCCGGCCGTGGAAGCACGGTCCGAATCCGAGCCGCTCGAGGGCGGCCTTGAGCGAGAGCGTGCCCGTGCGTCCGACACCGACTCCGATGACCTTCATGGCACCACCTGGTCCCTGGTGACGTCGGCGGGTGCGCCCGCGCCGAGCAGCGTGACGGCGTTGGCCAGCTCGCCGCGCATCAGCTCGAGCAGCCGCCTGACGCCTGCCTCCCCGGCGACCGCCAGCGCCCAGAGCACCGGGCGCCCGACGGCCACCGCCTGCGCGCCCAGCGCCAGGGCCTTCGCGACGTCGGTGCCGCGCCGCACGCCGCCGTCGAGCAGCAGCGGCACCCGGCCCGCGACCGCGTCCGCGATGAGCGGCAGCCGGTCCAGCGAAGCCGGCGTGGTGTCGAGCTGCCGACCGCCGTGATTGGACACGATGATGCCGTCCGCACCGTGCTCCACCGCGAGCCGCGCGTCGGCGTCGTGCAGCACGCCCTTGAGGAGGATCGGCAGCGACGTGGTCCGGCGCAGCCAGTCGAGGTGCCGCCAGCTGATCTCGGGCGAGAGGACGACGTCGCGCACGTGCCCGTCGCCGCCCATGTTGGCGCAGCGCATACCCGGCGGCAGGTCGTGGAAGTCGTTGCGGTCGCCCCGCTCGTTGCGGCCGAGAGCGGGCGAGTCCACCGTCACGACGAGTGCACCGCAGCCGGCCGCCTCCGCGCGCCGCACCAGCGACTCGGTGAACGCGAGGTCCGGCTGGACGTAGAGCTGGAGCCAGAGCTTCGCGCCCGTGGCCGCGATGTCCTCCACGGTGACCGTGGACAGCATCGCCGCGATCATGATCACGCCGGCTGCCGCGGCCGCGCGCCCCGTCGCCACCTCCGCCTCGGGCCAGGCCAGCCGGTGGAACGCGGTGGGCGCGATCAGGACCGGCATCGACGCCGGCTGCCCGAGGAGCGTCGTCTCCAGTGCCGGCGCACCCGGGCCGCGCAACACCCGTGGGATCAGCGCCCGCCGGCCGAACGCCGCCTCGTTGGCCGCGACCGTCACCTCGTCCTGCGCACCACTCGCGAAGTAGTCGTAGTGGACGCGGTTCAGCCGGTCCCGGGCGGCCGCTTCGAAGTCGCGGACGTTCACGATGTCATCCAGGGCCTCGGACGTCGACGCCGCCGTCAGGTCGACGGCGCCCCCGTTCACAGCCAGTCCTTGATGAATGCGCGCAGCGGCTGCCGATACACCTGCTCGTCGGTCCAGTCGTTGCAGATGTCCTCCGGCAGCCGGTAGGTCGCGACGACCTCGCCGGCCCTGCGGCGCCGGACCACCGGGTGGAGGTAGCGGTCGTCGTGCGACCGGTCCGCCTCCCACTCCCGGCCGGCCCGCACGTCGAACGGGTCGATGGCGTCGTGGCCCGCGCCGTACTCGAGACTGACGGTGAAGCAGTCGGCGAACGGCACGTAGGCCAGCGGCAGCTCCTCGACGTACCGCCCATCGGGTGTGAAGGCGTCGCAGAGAAAGCCGAACTGCTGGAACAGCGCGGAGGTGCGGTTGATGCGCTCGAGCACGGCGTCGGCGAGGTCGTCCGCGGCGACCGTGCGATGCGGCCACTCGACGCCGTGGTATTTCTGCTCCAGCATCCGGACGAGCGCGCGGATGCCGTACCGGAAGCCGTGGATGAACGCGCTCGTGTACCTCTTGAAGTCGCGTGACTGCGTGAGCGTCCCGGCGAAGTACAGGCCGGGCACGTTCACCGACTCCCACTCGGGCGTGAGCGCGGGAAACCGGTCGTCGATGGTCAGCTCGGGGCGGCAGCCGGTGGCGAAGACGGACGAGTCCATCCGGAACCCCGTGCAGGTGATGACCCGGTCGTAGGCGAGTTGGACCACCTTGTCCCTGCGGGCGTACGAGAACGTGACGACGTACTCGTCAGCACCGCGCTCGATCCGCAGGATGTCACCGTCGAGCACCATGTTCTGCGTCTTCAGCTGGTACGTGTCGAGGAAGTTGTTGTTCACGGCACGCAGGTGACCGATGAAGTGGGTGCGCCAGGCGAAGTTGATCGCCCGAGGACCCGCGACATGGATGACCGCCGCCCGCTCCGTCAGGTGGTCGGCGGTCTCGAACGCGGAGTTGCCCTTGCCGATGATGAACACGCGCTGGTCGGTGAAGTCGTCCGGGTCGACGGACACGTCCGCGTAGCGCTCGGTGGTCTCGATGCCCGGGATTGGCGGAACGTTCGCCGCACCGAACCCGGTGGCGACGATGACCCGCCTGGCATGGATCGTGTCGCCGTTCTCGCAGCCGAGCTCGAACCACCCGCTCTCCCCGTCCCGCCTGTCGACCCGGCCGACCCGGCAGTCGTAGCGGATGTCGAGGCCCCGCGCGAAGTCGGCCAGGTAGCTCAGGTAGTCGCCGGCGTCCGGGAAGTAGCGGTCGGTGTAGCGGGTGAACCGCAGCGCCGGATCGTCGCAGAGCAGCGAGTTCCAGTCGACCCGCAGGTCCTTCTCGGGGTCGTGCCAGCCCGTGTGCGGCTTGTTGATCGAGATCATCCGCCGGTGGCGCGGAAAGGTGCGGAAGAACGTGCCAGGCGTCGGACCGCTCTCCAGGACGACGTAGTCACGCCCGGCCTTGCCGAGGAAGTACGCCACCTGCAGGCCGGCCGGGCCCGCGCCGATCACTGCGTAGTCGACTGCTGCAGACGCCACGACCCGTACTACGCGAATCTCGACCAAATGGATTGCGGCGAAATCCCTACGCCGCGGTCGGCCCGTACAACGGACCGTGAACGGTGTCCTGGTCACGGTGGTCGCACTGGTCGCGGTGGCGAGCCTGCCCTACTGGCTGCCACACCTGGTGGTCGCGCTGCGGATGTGGGTGTTCGCTCGCATCAACGGTCCGGACGGGATCCAGGTCCCGGGCGAGCTCATCGACGAGTCCCGCTTCCTGGAGATCTACTCACATCCGGCGGTCAACGGACGCAGTCACGGGGCCGGGCTGTCCGACCTGTTCTGGTACTGGCTGTCCCCCGGCGCCGAGGTGCACCAGGAGCACCTGGAGCCGGGGCCGGTCTACGACGAGGTGGCGCACTGCACCCGGCGCATCCTCACCATGCCGACCGCCGAGGCGGACCGGCTGGCGGTGCAGAGCCTGCACGCCACGCTGCACACCACCCTGGGCGCACCGGCGCGGTCACAGGTCGTGCGGCTGCGCGACCTGGTCATGCCGGTGTGGGCGGAGTTCTACCACCGTGTGGTGTTCCAGCGGCCGTGCACGGACGACGTCCGCGCACTGATCGTCGGCAACGCCGACGACGTCATCACCGCCCTCAAGTGCACCGGCCTCCGGCACCTGGACCGCCGGCTCCGGCTGACGGCACACCTGGAGCGGGTGCTCGACGACGTGCCGCACGAGCTGCCGTCGTCGCTGCAGCCGAGAGAGCAGGCGTTCTACCTGCAGGGCACGTTCTTCAACACCGCCGTCGTGCAGAGCTCGGAGGCGACGGCACACCTGCTCATGGCGCTGGCGGCCGACGACGCCCTGCAGCGAGCCGCCTCGGACGAGGCGCTGCTCGACCACGCGTTCGAGCAGACGCTGCGCCGGTACCCGCTGTTCGGCGTGGCGCACCGCATCACGACGGCCGACGTCGAGCTGTCATCGGACCGGACGCTCCCCGCCGGCTCCGTCCTGTGCTTCGACTATCCGGAGTTCCACCGTTCGGGCGGGTACATCCCCTTCGGCGTGGCCGCCAACCGCCCCTGCCCCGCCTGGCACCTCGCCCCCGTCACCGTCAAGGCGGTGACCCGCGAGCTCCTCCGCGACCACACGCTCGCGACGACCGCGGCGCACACGCGCGCACTGCCCAACCGCGGTCCCTGCCTGATGGCCCCGCGCGGCACCTCCGTCCCGCTACGTGCCCCGAGGCTCGCGCTCATGCGAGTCCGCGACAGGTGGGAGGACGTATCGCGCAGCATCGTCCAACTCGTTCTCGGCACCTACATGGTGTGGGACGCGCGCCGCCTGCGCCTGTGCCAGAGGTACTTCGAAGGGATCAGGACATGACCGAACAAGACACCGCAACCCAGCGACCCGTCGTCACCCCCGAGTCCCCGTCCGGCGTGCGACGCCCATGGCTGGTGGTCGTCGTCAGTGTGATCGCCGGATTCCTGCTCACCGTCGTATGGTCGGCCAGCTTCGTGGACGACACCATCGGCGCCAGCGTCGCCGACACCGTGCTGGGTCACGAAGCCGAGGACGCGCCGATCACCGGTGTCCTCTCCGGCATCGCGTTCGCCTTCGCGACGGGCATGGCGGGGACGTTCACCGCCTGCAACATCGCGGCGCTCAGCGCGGTCGCCCCGCTCGTCGGCTCGCGGCCGTCGCTGAGCGAGCGGCTGCGCGAAGTGCTCAAGCCGCTCGGGTGGCTCACGGTGGGCGTGCTGACCGTGTCCGGCGTGTACGGCTTCATCGTGGGGCTGGTCGGCACGAGCATGCCCCAGTTCTCCACCGCACAAGGAGGAGAAGGTCTCTCGCCGCGCAACATCCAGTCCATGGTGGCCTTCGGGATCATCGGCCTCGCCTTCCTCTACCTCGGCCTCGCCGCACTGCGCCTCGTCCCGGACCCACTGGAGCGGATCTCCCGACGGTTCCCAGGGGCCCGCATGCTCCTCATGGGCGCCCTCATCGGAGGCTTCCTCATCGGCCGGCCGTTCGGCCTGTTCCGCCAGCTCTTCCGCGACGCCGCCGAAAGCGGCAACCCGTTCTACGGCGCCGCGGCGTTCATGCTCCAGTCGCTCGGCAACATCGTCCTCATCGCCGTGCTGTTCGTGCTCCTCGCGCTGGTGACAGGCGGCCGAGCGGGCCGCTGGCTGATCGCCCGGCCGGCCCGGCTGGCCGTCATCACCGGCGCGTCGTTCATCGTCGTCGGCGTCTTCACCTTCCTCTACTGGGACGTCCGCATCCTCGCCCGCAACGACCTCATCTGGTACCCGACGGCCCCATGGTCGTGACCTTCGTCCACCGCCGGAACCCGTCATGCTGAGCGACGTCGATTCGATCCGGACCCCTTCGTCGCCCTGGGTCCATGCGCGATAGCCACCAGCCGCATCAGGCTCGGCATCGGCGTGACCTCACCGGCACTGCACTCGGCCCGGCCGCCGCGGCCGGGTTCGCCAGCTGCTCGAGGAACGCAAGGCCCTCGGGTCCGATGTCCAGGGGCGGCGGCCTCATCGCGTACTCCTCGTGCGCGTACTCGGGTAGCCGCCATTGGTGGCTGTGCGGTCGAACTCGTGGGGTAGCCCGAATGCCGGGAAGAGGGTGGCGTCGGCGAACCCGGTGATGCCGGCCACCGATCCGTCGCGCAGGTCCAGGACCATGACGCCGTACGCCGCGACGTCCCCGTCGTCGTCGGGTCCGTAGGCCGCCAGGGCGGTCTGTCCATTGGCGGCTGTGACGATGAGCGGGATGAGGTCGAGGCGACCACCGGCCGGGACCGTGGACAGGAAGGCCATGATCTCGTCGGGGCCATGTAGCGCGAGCGGTTCCGGCGGCATGCGCAGCACAGCATCCTCGCTGAGCAGGGTGATGAGGCAGTCGATGTCGCGGCGCGACCAGGCGTCCAAGAACCGCTCCAGGACGGTGACGTCGGCCGGTGTCAGCTCGCGGCCGGCTCCCGGGCCAGCGCCACGCAGCCTCGTTCGTGCCCGTTGCAGGCCGCTGTTGACCGTGGCCACACTCGTGTCGAGAGCCTCGGCGATCTCGGCGCTGCTGAAGGCCAGGACGTCCTTCAAAATGACCGCTGCCCGCTGAGTCGCTGGCAGGAGTTGCAGGGCGGACACGAAGGCGAGTGTCACGCTCTCGCGCTGTTCGGCCTCGCGCGCCGGATCGAGGCTCGCGGCCGGCAGGGCGTCGAGGAGCCGGTCGGGGTACGGCTGCAGGTGAGCGAGGTCTTCCACGAGCTGTGGCCGGCGTCCCGCGGCCCGGATCATCATCAGGCAGGTGGTGGTCGCGATCCGGTACAGCCAGTGCGAGAACGGCGCCCGCGCCTCGTAGCTCCCCAACGCTGACCAGGCGCGCAGCAGCGTCTCCTGCGTCGCCTCCTCGGCGTCATGGAAAGACCCCAGCATGCGGTAGCAGTGCAAGTGGATCCCGCCTCGGTGTGGTCCCACCAGTTCGGCGAAGGCATGTCCGTCGCCGTCACGCGCGGCAGCGAAGGACGTCGACTGGTCAGCTGGGACCACTGGTCTCACCTCTCGGGGTGCAGCGGCGCGGGCGATGAATGTCGCGTCGTCGCGGCATCAAACGCGTCGTCCACACCACATCACTTGCTGAAGGAGCACTGTCATGGACGCGACGCGAGTCATCGGCGTCTACTACGACGCCTGGAAGAACAAGAAGGGAGACATGACCGGGGTCCCGCTGGCCGATGACATGGTCTTCAAGGGCCCGATCGTCAGCTTCACCGACGCCGCCGGGTTCACGCAGATGGCCGCCGAGGCCGGCGCAGCCGTCACCGCGTTCGAGGTGCGGCGTCAGTTCACCGACGGATCGACCATCTGCTCGATCGTCGACTGGCAGATGGCCATGCTGCCCGGGGAAGTCCTCACCTCGGCCGAGATCCTCGAGGTGGAGGACGGGCAGATCGTGCGAGGTGAACTGATCTACGACGCCGAGTCGCTGCGCAAGGTGATGGCCAGCTGAACACTGTCCGCGGGTCGGGCTCGTCACCACGCGAGCCCGACCCATGCAGCCCCTGCATCGATGACCGGCCAGGTGAACGCTCATGAGGCGGACTCGTGGAGCCGCGCGAACCTGCGGGCCTCGTCGGCCAACTGGTCCCATGCGTCCACGCTGGCGATCGGCAACGACACCCACTCACGAAACACCCGCCCCGCGGGAGCGAACGGCTCACCGAGGCCCTCGCCGATCAGCTCGCGAACACGCTGCCGCGGCAGCTTGATCACCAGGGCATCCGCCTGGGCATCGAACGAGGCGAAGAACCGGCCCCGCAACCTCAGGCACGGGAAACCCATCATCGTCGACCGCTCGACCCCGCGGTCGGCGAGCAACCGGTCCTCGATGTCCTCATACAGCGCACCGGCAGTCCGATCCACCACCGCTTGCTCCCTTCCACGACGTCCCGTGCGGACGACCCGCCCCATTCCGCGCCATGTACTGGTCGATGCCAGCACATCCAGGAAATCATCGCCGGTTCGATGACATCCGGGCCAGGCCGGCATCTGACCTCGCACCAATCCAGGCTGGGCCAAACTCGTCAGGCCCGCGTCGGGCCGCTCATCGACGCCACGCCCTGCTCCGCTGGAACCACCCGTCGTCGAGGTCACGGCCGATGAGGAACCCGAGGCCGTGAGATCCTGGCGGATCGTCGTCGCGAAGATCCAAGAACGGGCAGTTCGGCGAGCGGCGCTCCATCAACGACCCGCGCCATCGGGAAGCGTTCACCGAGACGGTCGGCCGGCTGTGACGAGGTGGTCGCGTCTACTGGCCAGGAACTCGAGTTCGGGTTGGGTGGGCGCCAGTTCCGCGGCGCGGGCGTAGGCCTCGGCCGCCTCCGCGGTCCGTCCGAGGCGCTCCAGCATCGCCGCCCGGGACGCGTGCAGCAGGTGGTAGCCGTCGAGGTCGTCCGCTATCCCGTCCAGCAAAACAAGGGCGGTCGCGGGCCCTTCGGTCTCGGCTACGGCGATGGCGCGGTTCAGTGCCACGACCGGGGTCGGCATGATCGCCACCAGCCGGTCGTAGAGCCGGACGATCGCCGGCCAGTCGGTGACGTCGTACGTGACGGCCGCACAGTGGACCCCGTGGATCGCGGCCTGGAGCTGGAACGGTCCCATCCGACCCCGTTGGATGCAGGCCAGCACCAGCCGGTGTCCGTCCGCGATGAGCGTTCGATCCCACAGTGATCGGTCCTGGTCGCGCAGGAGAACGATGCCGCTGCCACTGCGCGCCGGGACCCGGGACTCGCACAGCAGCATCAGCGCGAGCAGACCGAGCGCCTCGGGCTCGTCCGGCATCAACGCCGCCAGTAGTCGCGTCAAACGGATCGCCTCACGACGAAGATCAGCGCGCGCTTCCTGGCCGTCGGCGCCCGCGTTGTAGATCAGGTACAGGACCGACAGCACTGCGCGTAGCCTCGCGGGGAGTTCCGCCTCACCGGGCACACGGTAGGGAATGTTCGCCGCCTTGATCTTGTACTTGGCGCGCACCAGCCGTTTGGCCATGGTCGCCTCGCTCACCACGAACGCGCGAGCCACCTCACCCAGGGACAGCCCACCGATCAGTCGCAGCGTGAGCGCCACCTGGTGCTCCACGCTGATCGCCGGGTGGCAACACGTGAAGATGAGCCGGAGCTGGTCATCACGGCTCAGACCGAGGTCCCCACCTGGAGCTGCGGCGAGCTCGCTCGCCGCTGCTGCGGCCAGCTGCTGGTACAGCTCCCGGCCACGCTGATTGCGTCGTACGACATCGGTCGCGCGGTTACGGGCAGTCGTCACGATCCATCCCGCCGGATTGTCGGGGATCCCGTCCCTCGGCCACCTGTCCAAAGCGGCGACGAACGCGTCCTGGACCGCGTCCTCGGCGAGCGAGATGTCACCGAAGACGCGGACCAGCGTCGCCACCGCACGACCATGGGCCGCACGGAACGCACGCTCGACCTCGTTCATCCACTCAGGTCCGAGCCACGGGCTGTTACGCCGGTTGGACGCGGCCGGTGGCCCGGAACGGCCGGACCTCGACGGCGTGGTTGGTCGCGTCCACGACCTTGCCCGCCCACTCCAGGGCATGGTCCAGGCTCTCGGAGTTGATGATGTAGAAGCCGCCGATGTGCTCCTTGGCCTCCGTGAAGGGACCGTCGGTCATGACCTTGTCCAGGCCGGTGCCGGCACTCACCACGGTAGCAACGTCCGGGCCGTGCAGTGCCCCGCCGAACACGAAGGCACCAGCAGCCTCCATCTCCTCCTCCAGCGCGACCACCCGAGCCATGAACGACTGCATCTCCTCCGGCGTCGCCGGGGCTCCCTCGACCCTGCCCTGCACCTCGTACACCGACAACAGGTACTGGTTCATCCGAACTCCCAACCACATTGACGCTGGCGCTTCCCTCTCCGACCTACTGACGAACGGGAGCATGCCGATCAGGACACCCAGTCCGAAGACTACGACTGCGCATTCTCGGCCCCACGGAGTCGTGCGCGTCCAACGGGTCAGCGACGGGCGCGGTGGCATCGTGCGATGCCTGCGAGCGGACCGGCACCCGCAACGGTGAGAGCGGCAGCGGCGAGCCACCGCGGACCGGCGTTCGCGACCCAGCCGCAAAGAGCGTGCCCTGGATCTCAGGGCGGTGTCGACGACGGAATCGGCCGGGTCGCCGCCGGCGTTCACCCGCAGGAACCTGGCTCGAGCTCGCGAGCTTCGTCAGGCCCCGCCACCCGCATCGCCCACCGCCACGTCAACGAGCGAGGTTCCTCCCGGACTCTGCCGGGCGCGGCGTGCCGCATCGTGACCGCCGACCAGGTGCTCAGCGCGGAGCGGCCCAGCGTGCGGGCCACTTCCTCGGCGGCGGGCGGCGTGCGCTCGACGGCGGCGCGGGTCGCCCCGATCGCCTTGGGCAGGAACAACACCGCGTAGGCGAAGCACAGCACGGCGGCGCTCTGGTAGAGGCCGGGGACCACCCGCGGGGAGAAGACCAGCGACAGCCCGACCACGATCCCGGGCAGCGCGTGGCCGAGGTAGGAGACCCCTTCCAGCGCCGCCGCCCGGACCGCGGCCACCCCGCCGCGGGCGGCCCGGCGACGGACGGCCGCTCGGCGACGACCACGATCGACGCCAGCGCCGCCAGCACCAGCGCCAGAGCATCTGCCGGGTGGCCGATGGTTCGGCGGCCGATGGCTGTTTCAGCGGCTCACCGCGGTCTCGCGCTCCACCCGCGAGAGCTTGTCGGGGTTGCGCACGTAGTAGAGCCCGGTGACGAGGCCGTCCTCGACCCGCACCGCGACGACGCCGTCGAGCTCGCCGTCGACCCGCACGATCAGGCCGGGGTAGCCGTTGACCTGCGCCGGCTCGGCCGACATGGCGGCACCGAGCCGGTTCAGGCCGGTCGCCCACAGGCGAGCCACCTTGTCAGCACCCACCGTGGGCCGCTGCATCGACTGCTTGACGCCGCCGCCGTCGCTCATAGCGACGACGTCCGGCGCGAGGATGTCGAACAGGATCCGCAGGTCGCCCGTCTCGATCGCACGCTGGAAGGCCGCGAGCGCGGCCCGGGTCTCGGCGGAGCTGACCGTTCCACGCGGCCGGCGCGCGGCGACGTGCGCCCGCGCGCGGTGGGCGATCTGGCGCACCGCGGCGGGGTTCTTGTCGACGGCCGCAGCGATCTCGTCGTAGGCCAGGTCGAACACGTCGCGCAGCACGAACACGGCCCGCTCAGTCGGGGTGAGCGTCTCCAGGACCAGCAGCATCGCCATCGACAGGCTATCCGCCAGCTCGACGTCGTCGGCGACGTCGGGCGCGGTCAGCAACGGCTCGGGCAGCCACGGGCCGACATAGGACTCCTTGCGCCGGCCGACGACGCGCAGCCGGGCCAGCGCCTGCCGGGCGGCGATCCGGACCAGATAGGCGCGCTGGTCCCGCACCGTGCTCAGGTCGACGCCGGCCCACCGCAGCCACGTCTCCTGCAGCACGTCCTCCGCGTCGGCGGCCGAGCCGAGCAGCTCATAGGCGACGGTGAAGAGCAGGTTGCGGTGGGCGACGAACACCTCGGTCGCGGCGTCCGCCCCGCCGTCGTCGCCCATGGGTCTCCCGTCTCGCCGCGCTTCGCCATCACTCACAAGATGCCGCGCGCCATCGGTTTGTGACATCACCGCGGCGATGACCCGCGTCACAGTGCCGTGCCTGTCACACCCGGCCGGGTGCGGGCATCTCATGACCGGCAATGACAACGGCGACGAGCGGAGTGACGGATGACGGAGCCAGGGCCGGCCTCGCTGGCGGGACGGGTCGCGGTCGTGACCGGGGCCGGGTCCGGAATCGGCGCGGCGACGACGGTGACGCTGGCAGCGCTGGGCGCGCGGGTGTGCTGCGCCGGACGTCGTGCCGACGGCGTCGAGCGGACGGCCGAGCGGATCACGGCCGCGGGCGGCAAGGCCTTCGGGCTGCGCGTCGACGTGGCGTCGCCGGAGGACAACGCCGCGATGGTGCGCGAGACGGTGAACCGCTACGGCGCCGTGCACATCGCGCACCTCAACGCCGCGACGGGGCACTGGGCCGGCGTCCTGGACTACCCGCTGGAGGAGTGGGACCACACGATGGCGGTGAACCTGCGCGGTGTGCTGCTCGGTCTGCAGGCGACGGGACGGGCGATGCGCGCCGCGGGCGGCGGCTCGGTCGTGGTCACGGCGTCGGCGGCCGGGCTGACCGGTGTGCGGATGTCGGCGGCGTACTCCGCGTCCAAGCACGGCGTGATCGGGCTGGTGAAGTCGGCCGCACTGGAGCTGGGGCCGGCCGGCATCCGGGTCAACGCGATCTGCCCGGGCTTCATCGCCAGCAACGAGCTGCTACGGAGGATGGGCGAGGAACTCGACGTCAGCAGCCGGTTCCCCCTGGGCCGGCCCGGGCAGGCCGACGAGGTCGCCCACCTGGTCGCGTTCCTGGCCGGCGAGAACGCCTCGTTCATCACCGGCAGCGTCTTCACCATCGACGGCGGCTGGCTGGCCGGCGGCATCGAACTGCGAAGCGATACCGACGACCCCGCCACGGGCGATGACACGGTCGCCGCCCTCGCCAACACCGGCGCCCGGACCTCCCGCGAACACCAGCCACGCCGGACGTAGTCGTTCCCGGGCGGCTTCGGGCCCATCGATGATTGCGGGCGCACGCCATCTGGGACCCGATCTACGACGGCATCCGCGAGCGCATTGCCGCGTTCGTGGACAAGCCGCCCGGCGGCGACAAGCCGCCGCGGCCCAGGCGCTGGTCACGATCGTCGAGGCCGAGCACCCGCCGTTGCCGGTGTTCCTCGGTCCTCAGGGCCACCAGATCGTGCCGAAGGGTCTACGCCGACCGGCTCAAGACCTGGGCGGATTGGCAGGACCTCGCCGTCGAGGCCCACGGCACGACCGTGCACGACCCCGGACCCCACCGTGGCTTGAGCCACTCCTGTGACGCACGCCATAGGCCGCTCCTGTCAGCTATCGGGGCGTCGTTCCGCTCAACCCACATGAGCACGAACCATGTACAGGCAGTACCCGCTGACGGGTCCGGCCCGGGCGCGCCGGACGCGCGCCAGCTGCGCACGATCCTGATCGCCGTCTCGATGGCACTGATGGCCGTCATCGCCTCGGTGTCCGGGCTCAACGTCGCGCAGACACGCATAGCCGTCGACTTGGAGACCACGCAATCCACGGTCTTGTGGATCATCAACATCTACACCCTCGCGCTGTCCGCACTGCTGCTGCCGCTCGGCGCGATCGGTGACCGCCTGGGTCGCAGGCCGACGCTGATCGCCGGGTTGGCCGTGTTCGGCGTCGCGAGCGTTGTCGCCGCCCTCGCGCCGACCGCTGAATTCATGCTCACAGCGCGCGTGGCCAACGGTGTCGGGGCAGCCATCATCATGCCCGTCACCCTGGCCGTGATCACCTCCACGTTCCCCGAGGATCAGCGTGGCAAGGCGATCGGCGTGTGGACCGCCGTCGCCGGAGGCGGCGGCATCCTCGGCATGTTCCTGTCCGCCCTTCTCATCGACGTGGCCGACTGGCGCTGGCTGTTCGCCCTGCCCATCGCCTTGGTGGTCCTCGCCCTGGCCATGACGCTGAGGTCGGTTCCCAACTCCCGCGAGCGGTCCGCCCACGCCTTCGACACCATCGGCGCACTCGTCTCCGTCGTCGCCGTCGTCGGCCTCATCTTCGTCCTCCAGGAGGGGCCGGAGCGCGGCTGGACCGCACCGGCGACGCTGACCAGCCTGGCCGTCGGCGTCGTCGCCACGGTCGGCTTCGTGTCTTGGGAGTTGCGCCGCAAAGACGCCGCACTGCTGGACGTGCGCCTGTTCCGCGAACGCGGCCTTGCCGGCGGCTCGACCACCCTGGTGGCGGTCTTCGGTGTTCAGTCAGGCATCTTCGTGGTGCTCTTCCCGTTCTTCCAGGCCGTTCTCGACTGGTCGGCGTTGCTGTCCGCGGCGGCGCTGATGCCGATGGCCGCCGCGATGATGACGGCCTCCGGGCTGGCCCCGAGGATGGCTTCGCGGATCGGGGCCCGGCCGACCATGACCGCCGGAGTCGCGTTGACCGCTGCCGGACTCACGCTCATGGCCCTGTCCGTTTCCGTCGACGGCGGCTACCTGTCGATCCTGCCCGGCATCATCGTCATGGGCATCGGCATGGGCCTGGCCATGGTGCCATCCACCGAGGCCATCACCCTTTCCCTGCCGCGCGCGAAGCAGGGTGTCGCCTCGGCCCTCAACGACGTCACCCGCGAGTTCGGCACCGCGCTCGGCGTCGCCGCGCTGGGGGCGATCCTCACGGCCGGCTACCGCGACGCCATCGACGACCGGCTGGACGGCGTGCCCACGGCGACCGCGGCCACCGCGCGGGAGGGCATCGCCAACGCCGTCGAGGCATCGGCCAGCGCTGGCACGGACACGCAATACCTCCTCGACGCCGCGAGACAGTCCTACGTGGACGGATGGCAGCAATCCATGTGGGTCGGTGTCGCCGTCATGGCCGTGCTCGCCCTCTACATCGCCCTGCGCGGTCCGAAGGACGCCACCCGCGCCACCGAGGTGTGACGCACGTCACCTGCTGGTCCTGTCAGGAATCGGGGCGCTGTCCCGCTCAAGGTCACGAAGAGCAGCGGGACCGACAGGAGCATCGCATGAAGCATCGCATCGTCGTTCTCGGCGCGGGCTATGCCGGGGCCTACGTGGCCGGGAACCTGGCCGGCCGGTTGTCACCGACGGACACCGAGATCACAGTGGTCAACGCCGCGCCGGAGTTCGTGCAGCGGCAGCGGCTGAACCAGCTGGCGGCCGGCCGCGAGGTCGCGGCTCCGCAGCTGACCGAGGTCTTCGCGGGCACGACGATCCAGGTGCGGCTGGCCCGGGTCACCGCGATCGTCCCGGAGCGCCGGGTCGTCGCGGTGGCCGACGCCGAGGGCGGCGGCGAGGTCGGCTACGACTCGCTCGTGTACGCGCTCGGCAGCCACGTCGCCGACCACATCGTCCCCGGCGTGGCCCAGCATGCCTTCGACGTCGCCGGGCGGCCCTCGGCGCTGCGGCTGCGCGAACGCCTGGACGAGCTGGAGCGGCGGGGCGACGGCGGACGGGTGCTGGTCGTCGGCGACGGGTTGACCGGCATCGAGACCGCCACCGAGATCGCCGAGGCCCGGATCGGGCTGTCGGTGTCGCTGCTGGCCCGCGGCGAGCTGGGCGCCCGGCTCTGCACCGGTGCGCGCACCCATCTGCGCCGGGCTTGCGCGCGGCTGGGCATCACCGTCGTCGAGCACACGAGGGTAGACGCGGTCGAGGCCACCCGGGTGCGGTGCGCCGACGGCGCCGTCCTGGCCTCCGACGCGACGGTCTGGACGGGCGGGTTCGCGGTCAGCCCCATCGCCGCCGCCGCCGGGCTCGAGGTCACCGAGCACGGTCAGATCGTCGTCGACCGCACCATGCGGTCGGTCTCGAACCCGGACGTCTACGCCATCGGCGACAGCGTCCACACCATCGGCGACAACGGCCGGCAGCTGCCGATGAACTGCGGCTCGGCCGGCTACACCGGCCGCCAGGCCATCGAGGCGATCGTGGGACGCCTGACCGGCCGCGACATCGCGAACGTCAAACTCGTCTACTGGAACAACGCCATCAGCCTCGGACGGCGCGACGGGATCCTGCAGCTGATCGACGGCGCCGCGCAGCCGCGGCGGAGATTCGTCGGCGGGCGGATGGCCAGGCAGATCAAGGCCGGCGTCCAGCGGGGCGCGCTGCTGGGCACCATGCACCCGACGGCGTTCGGCCTGCCCAAGCGCCGGCGTCGCCTGGCCACCCCATCGAACGACGCCCACACGACGGTCGCGTAGCCGTCTACGTTGGTCCGCATGGACGGCACCGCCATCGATCGCTTCGGCACCGGCCGGTTCGAAGCCAGCCGCAACCGGCTGGCCTCACTGGCCTACCGGCTGCTGGGTTCCGCCGCCGACGCCGAGGACGCCGTGCAGGATGCATACCTGCACTGGCAGGCCGCCGACCGGCAGCGGATCAAGGTCCCGGAAGCGTGGCTGACCAAGGTCGTCACCAACCTGTGCCTCGACCGGCTCCGCTCGGCGCAGGCCCGCCGCGAACGCACCGCCGGTGCCTGGCTGCCCGAACCACTGCTCGACGGCGACCCGATGCTCGGCCCGGCCGACACCTACGAGCAGCGCGAATCGGTCTCCCTGGCCGTGCTGACGCTCATGGAGCACCTGTCACCCGTCGAACGGGCCGTCTACGTCCTACGCGAAGCGTTCTCCTACGGCCACGCCGAGATCGCCGAGATCCTCGACGTCACCGAATCCGCCAGCCAGCAGCACCTCCACCGGGCCAGGCGCCGCATCAGCACATCGCGACCCCGCGGCGTCGACGTCGACCCGGCATCCGCCCGCAGGATCGTCGAGGAGTTCTTCACCGCCGCCGCCTCGGGCCGCACCGAACCACTGGTGGCGCTACTCACCGACGACGCGACGGCGATCTCCGACGGCGCCGGCCTGACCGCGACGCTACTGCGATACGACACGCCGCAACGCATCGCCGCCATCGCCCGGGCCGGATTCGCACCCACAGCCGCGAAACGGCGGTTCGCCGGCGGCACGCCCGCCGTCCACTACGCGCTCGTCAACCGCTCCCCTGCCATCCTCTTCGTGCTCGGCGACCACGTCGTCGGCGCCGTGACGTTCGATCTCACCGGCGGCAGGATCGCCGCCGTCTGCGGCGTCGCCGCCCCCACCCAACTCATCCGCCTCACCGAAGCCTGGCGGCAGCACGAACCGGACCTACCGATCGTCACCCAGTGGTAACCCCAAGCGCCGGGCGCGGCCAGGCGCAGCTCGTCCCGTGTCTCGATTTGGGCTACTGACGACAGCTGCTGCGCAGGGGTCCTTGTGCGCCTGATTGAACACATGTTTAATCAGAGGCGTGCGCGACACGAGCGCGAAGCGAGAGGCCCGGCCCGCCGGCGTGGAGACGGCCGAGCGGATCCGCGACGCCGCGATCGCGCGGTTCGGTCGCGACGGTTTCGCCGTGGGGCTGCGAGCACTCGCCGCGGACGCCGGCGTGACCGCGGGACTGATCGTGCACCACTTCGGCTCGAAGGACGGCCTGCGACGCGAGTGCGATGCGCAGGTCCTGGCGGTCATCCGCGCCGAGAAGACCAAGGCCGTGACGACCGGCACCGCCGCGATGCTGTTCGCGCAGCTGGCCGAGGTGGAGCAGTTCGCGCCGATGGCCCGGTACCTGCTGCGCAGCCTGCAGGCCGGTGGCGCGCTGGCGTCGGAGCTGGTCGAGCAGATGCTGGCCGACGCGCAGGAGTATCTGGCGGCGGGCGTCGCGGCGGGCGTGATCCTCCCCAGCCGCGACCCGGAGGCGCGCACGCGGTTCCTCGCCTACCAGAACATTGGCGGCCTGCTGCTGTGGGCCACGATGCACCTCGACGATCACCCGGACGACTTCGCCGCGGCGTTCCGCCGCTACTCCGAGCAGATCACCCTGCCGGCGCTGGAACTGTTCAGCCAGGGCCTGTTCGTCGACCGCTCCATGCTGGACGACTACCTCATGTACGTGCCGGATCCGCCACCGGCAGGCGACGCGGCCACGGCCGCGAGCTAGCCACTGACGCACGCCCCGCACCTCGGGGCCCTTTCATCCGTCACGATCTTCTCTTCCCCGGCCATGGGCTGGGGTTCACGCATCGAGGTAGCCCGATGACTCCTGCCATCCAGATCCAGCAACTGCGCAAGTCCTTCGGAACCGTCACCGCACTCGACGGACTCGACCTGAGTGTCGAGACCGGCGAGGTCCACGGCTTCCTCGGCCCGAACGGCGCCGGCAAGTCGACCACCATCCGGATCCTGCTCGGGCTGCTCCGTGCCGACGCCGGCCGCGCCGTCGTGCTCGGTGGCGACCCATGGGATGACGCCGTCGAGCTGCACCACCGGCTCGCCTACGTCCCCGGTGACGTCGAGCTGTGGCCCAACCTCACCGGCGGCGAGGCCATCGACCTGATGGCCCGGCTGCGCGGCGGCCTGGACCCCGACCGCCGCCGCGACCTGATCGAACGCTTCGACCTGGACCCCTCCAAGAAGGCCCGCACCTACTCCAAGGGCAACCGGCAGAAGGTCGCCATCATCGCCGCGCTCGCCTCCGACATGGACCTTCTCATCCTCGACGAACCCACCGCGGGCCTGGACCCGCTCATGGAGACGGTGTTCCAGCAGCTCATCGCCCAGGCCAAGAACGACGGGCGCACCGTGCTGCTGTCCAGCCACATCCTCGCCCAGGTCGAGAAGCTGTGCGACACCATCAGCATCATCCGCCGCGGCGAGGTCGTCCAGACCGGCACCCTCGCGCAGATGCGGCACCTGACCCGCACCACCATCGAGGCCGACACGCTGCGACCGGCGGACACGCTGGCGGAGCTGCCCGGGGTGCACGACTTCCACGACGAGAACGGCCGGGCACGCTTCGACGTCGACAGCGAGCACCTCGATACGGTGATCCGCCGGCTCGGTGACCTGGGCGTGCGCAGCATCACCAGCCGCCCGCCCACGCTCGAGGAGCTCATGCTGCGCCACTACGGCGACGAGCTCGCCGGCAACGGGGCCGGGGGTGCGCGATGAGCACCGCCACCACGCTGCCCACGCAGGCCAGGTCATCGTCGAGATCGCGGAGCACACTGGCCGGCACCTGGACGCTGACCCGGTTCATGCTGCGCCGCGACCGCGTCCGCCTGCCAGTATGGATCGCCGCGCTGACACTCTTCGGGGTCGGCACGGTGGGCAGCTTCGAGCAGACCTACCCGACCGCCGCGGACCGCGCGACGGCGGCGGACCTGTCCAGCCTGCCGGCGGTCACCGCCATGGTGGGCCGCATCTACAGCCGCGACGACTACACCTACGGCGTGATGACCGGCCACCAGATGTACGTCTTCATGGCGATCCTGCTGGGACTGATGAGCATCCTGCTGTTCGTCCGCCACACCCGCGCCGAGGAAGAGACCGGCCGCGCCGAACTCGTCCGCTCGAACGTCCTGGGCCGCCACGCCCAGCTGACCGCGGCGTTCCTCGTCGTCGGCGGCGCCAACGCCGTCACCGGACTGCTCATCGCCGCCGGGCTGAGCGGCTCCGGCGCCGACGGCGTCTCCGGTGAGGGTTCCCTGTTGTTCGGTGTCGGCCTGGTCGCCGCCGGTCTGGTGTTCACCGCGGTCGCCGCGGTCACCAGCCAGATCACCGAATACGCCCGCGGCGCGTCCGGGATGGCGCTGGCGGTGCTCGGCGTGACCTACGCGATCCGGGCGGTCGGCGACGTCGCCGCGAGCGGCCTGTCGTGGGTGTCGCCGCTGTACTGGGGCCAGGCCACCCGGTCCTTCGCCGCCGACCAGCGGTGGTGGCCGCTGCTGCTCATGGTCGCCCTGACCGTCCTGCTGGCCACCGTCGCCTACACATTGAGCGTGCACCGCGACGTCGGCGCCGGTCTGCGTCCGGCCCGGCTCGGCTCCCCCACCGCCTCACCAGCGTTGAGCGGCCCGCTCGGGCTCGCGTTCAGGCTGCAACGCGCCAGCCTCATCGCGTGGTCCATCGGGCTGCTCGTCCTCGCGGTCACCTACGGATCGTTGGTCGACAGCATCCAGGGCATGTTCGACCAGATCTCCTCGTTCGAGGACCTGATCCGCGACATCGCCGGTGCCACACTGATCGAGTCGTGGCTGGTCACCGTGCTCAGCCTCACCGGCATGCTCGCCTCCATCCAGGCCGTCCTCGCGGTACTGCGGCTGCGGGCGGAGGAGACCGCCGGGCGCGCGGAACCGATCCTGGCCACGGCGGTCTCCCGCGGCCGCTGGGCCGCCAGCCACCTCACCATGGCCTTCGGCGGCAGCGCCGTCAGCATGGTGCTGGCCGGGCTCGGCTTCGGCGTCTCCACCGCAATCGCCACCGACGACACCGCCTGGATCGGCGACATGCTCGCCGCCGGCCTCGTGCAGCTCCCAGCGATCTGGGTCGCTGCCGGCTTCGCGATGGCCGTCGTCGGCCTGGCACCACGACTGAGCCCGCTGACCTGGCTCGTCCCCGCCTACGCGATCGCCATCGTCTACATGGGACAGATCCTGCAGTTCCCCGACTGGACCAGGAACCTGTCACCGTTCGGGCATGTCCCCGAACTCCCGGCCGGCGACTTCGAACCCGTCCCGGTGCTCATCCTGCTGACAATAGCTGCGGCATTCTCCTGGGCCGGGCTCGCCGGGATGCGCCGCCGCGACATCCCGATCAACTGACGGCCACCGGATGGCGGTCAGGACAAGTGGTGGTGTTCGGCCACACCGGATGCCTACGGTGTGGCCGAACAGACGGCCAGGGGGGCACCAATGCCTGAACGCCACGTGATGGCTCCGCTGCGTCGGTGGCTGATCCAGCCCGGTTCGCCACCGAAGGTGATCGCCATCCTGCTGCTCATCCTGATGGCGAGCATGGTGGCGCTACTCACCGTGCGGAACGAGGCGCCCCCGACAATGGCGGCGCAACGATCATGGAAATTCCGGCTCGTCCGGTGACCAGCGGAGATGCCACCGGCTCGGACCCTGCCTGGAGCATCCTCTGACCAGAGCACACGCGCCACGCGGTGGATCCCAGCACGTCGCAGTCTGTGCCTCATCCCGCGACGGGTCGTCGACGATCTCAAGCTCGTCAGGCCGGAATACTCCAACGCCCGTCCGCGGAAATTCCACATGCACGTCACCGTTGCGGTCCAGGGCTATGAGGACCTGACCGACAACGGCACGAGGATCAGGGCGGGTAGGGTCCTCATCAACCATCTCTGTTGCCAGCACCCCCACCGGTCTGACGAGCATCCCGACCTCGAACCTCGCCTCAGCCATCTGAGCGTTCATCCGGGGCGGAGACGGCCGGCTCATCCCCATGTGGGCGGCCGGCCACCCTCGCTGCGCGAACGCCGGCGCGGCCTGTGCCAATGCCGCTCTCGGCCGCCGCGGCCTCGGCCTTGGCGTCCTCGACGGCGGCCGCGGCCTGCTGGGCGACCTGATGCGCCGCGGCGGCGGCATCACCGGAGGGCACGCCCCCTGCCGTCAGCTCCCGGTGCTCGTCGTGGTCGAGCTCGGCCGGCGCCCTGCCGTCGCCGTCACCGTCGCCGTCATGGCTGCCGTCGTGGTTGCCGGACGCCTGAGCGGCGCCCGAGCCGGAGTGGTCGCCGAAGGCGCTGGTGACCGTGCGGATCGCCTCGGTGAACTCGCCGGGGATGACCCAGAACGTGTTGTTCTCGCCGCCGGCGAGGTGCGGCAGCGTCTCGAGGTACTTGTAGGCCAGCACCTTCGGGTCGGCGTCGTTCTGGTGCACCGCCTGGAAGACCCGCTCGATGGCGCGCGCCTCGCCGTCGGCACGCAGGATCATCGCCTGCTGGTTGCCCTGCGCCTCCAGGATCTCCTGCTGCCGGGTCCCCTCGGCGGTGAGGATCTTCGACTGCCGCTCCCCCTCGGCGTGCAGGATGACGGCGCGCTTGTCGCGCTCGGCCCGCATCTGCTTCTCCATGGCCTCCTTGATGGTGGACGGCGGATCGATCGCCTTGATCTCGACCCGGTTCACCCGGATGCCCCACTTCCCCGTCGCGTCGTCGAGCACCGTCCGCAGCTGGGCGTTGATCACCTCACGGGAGGTGAGCGTGCTCTCCAGGTCCATGCTGCCGATGACGTTGCGCAGCGTGGTGACGGTCAGCTGATCGATGGCCTGCAGGTAGTTGGCCACCTCGTAGGCCGCCGCGCGGGGGTCGGTGATCTGGTAGTAGAGCACCGTGTCGATGTTCACCACCAGGTTGTCCTGAGTGATCACCGGCTGCGGCTGCGACGTGAACACGTGCTCGCGCACGTCGAGCTTGGTGTTGATGCGGTCGACCATCGGGATGATGAAGTTCAGCCCGGGTTGCAGCGTCGTGCGGTAGCGGCCGAATCGCTCGACGTTGTAGCGGCGCGCCTGAGGCACCACCCGCACCGTCGAGGCGACCCCGAACGCCACCACGGCAGCGAGGACGATGATGAGCACCAGCAGTTCCATGTGTCCTCCGTCGTCGTGTCAGGGCAGCAGTTCCCGCGGATAGACGATGGCCGTCGCGCCCTCGATCTCCATCACGTCGACCACCGAACCGGCCGGGATCACCTGGTCACCGTCCAGGACGCGGGCCGACCAGGTCTCACCGGCGAGTTTGATCAGCCCGCGGTCGGTCGTGACGTCCTCGATCACCACGGCCCGCTTCCCGACCAGCGCATCGCTGCCCTCGCTGGTCAGCGGTGGGTGACTCATGTGCTGGCGAGCGATCGGCCGGACGACCAGCAACCCGGCGGCGCCGGCGAGCGCGAACGCCGCGATCTGCAGCAGCCACGCACCGCCAAGCCCCGCGACGACGGCCGCGACCAGCGCCGCGCCGGCGAGCATGCCGAGAGCGAACGTCAGCGTGAAGAACTCCGCCGCGCCCAGCATCGCAGCCACCAGCAGCCACACGATCCACGACATGGAACCGACCTCCCGGACATCCAGGACGGTTACCACCAACCTAACTCGCCGGACCCCAGTCCCAGGTGGACGGCGGCCGGATCGTGATGGACGTGCCCTGGACACTCTGGCCGGTCGGGAGGCTGACCGGGGCCTGCGCCGTCGGGCACACTGGCCCTGTGCCCACCGTGTACAAGAGCCCGCGCGGCCAGTTCGCGGTGCAGCAGTGGTGCTCGGACACCCTGGCGCGCGCAGACTTCCCCCTCGCCACCGCGAGCGTGGACACCAGCGTCGGTCGCGTGTCGCTCGTGTCGGCCGGGCACCGGACCCCTCAGGTCGTCGTAGTGCCCGGCACGAACTTCAACGCCGCGGTGACCCTGCCGTGGCTGCGGGCGTTGTCGGATCGGTGGGCGACCACCGTGGTCGATCTGCCCGGCCAACCCGGACTCAGCGACCCGCACCGGCCGCGGTCCGGCCGCATGGCCTGGTACGGCCGAGTCCTCGACGAGGTCCTGACGGCCGCCGATCTGAACCGTGTCGTGCTCGTGGGCAACTCCCTGGGCGCAGCGGTCGCCCTGGCCGCCGACTCACCCCGGATCGCGGTTCGCGCACTGATCTCCCCGGCCGGTGTCACCCGTCTCACCGTGGACCCGACGCTGGCACTGGCCTCGGCGCGCTGGCTGGTGCGTCCCACAGCCGACCACGCTCGCCGCATGCTCCGATCGTTCGTCGCCCCCGGCGAGGAGCCGCCCGAGACCGAAGTGGCATGGATGACCCTCGTGGCCACCCATTGCCACACCACCCTCGCCCCGCCTCCCCTTCCGCCCGAATTGCTCACCCGCCGCACCAACCGGCCCTGCATTGTCGCCGTCGGCGAGCACGACCGGTTTCTCCCGCCCCAGCGGCTGGGACCGGCACTGGCGCGGACCATGAATCTCGACCTGCGGGTCCTCCCCGGCATGGGCCACCTGACGACCCCGAGCCACCTCGACGACGTGGTGCCGCTGGTAGCCGAGGTCGCCGACCAGCCGCTGGGCTGACCACGTGCGCAGACCAAACAGCCCGAATCCGTAGGATGGACATGGTGCGCCGGGAAGTCTGGTCGGCAGTCGATGCCCCGACCCCTGAGGAGCACCCCTATGACTCAACAGCCTCGCCGCACACCCCTCCTCTTCGGACGGGGCTCGTGGGTCGAGGCACACCGCATCGCGGACATCCTGCGCAAGGAGACCATCGGCGGCGCGCTGCTCCTGGCCGGCGCCGTCCTCGCCCTGGTATGGGCGAACTCGCCCCCATCCGATCTGTACGAGTCGATCCGCGATTACCGGTTCGGGCCGGAAGCACTGCATCTGGACCTGACCATGGCCGCCTGGGCGTCGGACGGCATGCTCGCGATCTTCTTCTTCGTCGCCGGACTGGAACTCAAGCGAGAGTTCGTCGCCGGCGACCTACGATCCCCTCAGCGCGCCGCGGTGCCGATCGCCGCGGCCCTCGGCGGCGTCGCGATCCCCGCCATCATCTTCACGCTCATCAACCTGCAGGACGGCGGCGCACTCGAGGGATGGGCGATCCCCACCGCCACCGACATCGCCTTCGCCCTGGCCGTCCTCGCCGTCGTGGGACGCAGCCTGCCCACGGCGCTGCGGACGTTCCTGCTCACCCTCGCCGTGGTCGACGACCTCGTCGCGATCATCATCATCGCCGTCTTCTACACCAGCAGCCTATCCATCGCGCCCCTGCTCGGCGCGCTCCTGCCGCTGGCGGTCTTCACCTGGCTGGTCCAGAAGCGGGTGCGCTCCTGGTGGCTGCTGCTGCCGCTCGCCGCCGCCACCTGGACACTGGTGCACGCCTCCGGCGTCCACGCCACCGTCGCGGGTGTCATGCTCGGCTTCGCCGTGCCGGTGCTGCGCAGCCAGCAAGCCGGCGGCCCCGAAGCCGGCCCGGGCTTGGCCGAACACTTCGAACACCGGTTCCGGCCACTCTCCGCCGGCGTCGCCGTGCCGATCTTCGCTTTCATGTCCGCCGGTGTCGCCATCAACGACCAAGGCGGCGGGCTTGCGACATCCCTCACCGACCCGGTGGCGCTGGGCATCATGGCCGGGCTCGTCATCGGCAAACCCGTCGGCATCATGACCGCCACCTGGCTGGTCAGCAGGTTCACACAGGCCCGGCTCGACCCCAGCCTCACCTGGACCGACGTGTTCGGGCTGGCAATGCTGGCCGGCATCGGCTTCACCGTGTCGCTGCTCATCGGAGAACTCGCCTTCGGCCTCGGCAGCGAACGCGACGGTCACGTCAAACTCGCCGTCCTCACCGGTTCCCTGACCGCCGCGATCCTCGCCACCGTCGTGCTGCGGATCCGCAACCGCGCCCACCGGCTCATCCAACTCGCCGAGACCACCGACACCGACCGCGACGGCATCCCCGACATCTACGAACACGACGAGCTCCCCGACGACGGCTCCGACCGTCCTGCAAGCCCCGCATCCGAGAAGACCGCTGGGACCTGACGCTGGTCGTCGTGACGCCATAATGGATCGCAGGTGGCCAGCTCTCGACGTGGCGTCCCTCCCCCGTGGGGTCGTCCCGACCGGAGCTGGCCACCGCCTCCAATGCGCCGCGCAGGAACCCCTGGGCGCTCACAGCGGCGACCGTCATGGCTCGCCGGCTGCGGCGAGAGCAGACGAGCACGGCGCGGACCTGGCGGTGGACCTCGGTGACTTCTGGTTCGAGGTCGAGTCTCATGAGGGCCGAGGTGATGTGTTTCTCCACGGCACGCCCGGTCAACGCCAGTCGGACGGCGACGGGCCGTGGCGTCCTTGTCGGCGCGGCAGTAGACGGTCTTGCCGTCGCGGCGCGAGGTCAGGATGCCGCCGCGAGGCAGGAGCTTGAGTCGCTAGAGCCGCGTCTCCGCGCCCACGGCGAACTCGCGGACCTCGGCGTCGGCGTCGGTGATGCGCGCTGCCTGCTCGTCGCCGGTGCCGTCGCCCCGGAGCGCGTCGAGCGCCTCCCTGCGTCTCCCAGCGCTCGTGGACGTTGATCCGCTCCGGGTCGACGAGGTCGGCTCGACAGGCCTCACCGAGATAGGCGAGGATCTCGACCTCGCGCTCGATGAGAGTGCTGACCAGTTCACGGGCATCGCCGTGAGCCGACGCCGTCCGCGGCTGCGGTGACGGGTGGCGGAGGTGGGGCGTCCGCCACGCCGCCTTGGTGGGATACGCGACCCCGCAGGTCAGCCGGCGATGCCAGCGGCACTGTGGTTCACGGTTTCGTAAGGTCCACAAGTTCGCGTGCAGGGGATGATGCCCGTGTCCGTCTTCGCCTCGGAGGTTCTCTCGTATGCGTCCACGATCGACTGCCCTGGTCGGTGCCGTCCTGCTTTGTCTGTCCGCATGTGGATCCGTCGACAACGGCGACGAGCTCAATGCATCGCCGCCCACGGCGTCGGCCACGACCGACCCCATCCCGGCCGCGACGCCGGAACCAACGACGCCCGCGCCGCCGGCGCAGACCAGCCCAGCTGCACCGGCCGTGGCCCTGCCAGAGGAACTGGACTTCACCGCGCCCACCGTAGCGGGCGGCACATTCGAGGGCGCGAGCCTGCTCGGCCGTCCCGCTGTGCTCTGGTTCTGGGCGCCGTGGTGCCCGGTGTGTCAGCGTGAGGCACCGCTCATCGCCGACCTCGCTGGGCAGTACGAGGGTCAGGTGGCATTCGTGGGTGTGGCCGGTCTGTCCGGTGACCTCGCCTCGATGGAGGACTTCATCGCCGACGGCGGCGTCGACGCCATCCCGCACATCGACGACCGCGACGGCGACGTCTACACCCGGTTCGAGGTGACCCAGCAATACGACTTCGGCCTCGTGTCCGCCGACGGCACCGTCGAGGTGATCCGCGGGCCGCTGGGAGAAGACGAGATCGTGGCCGCGGTCGAGCGCCTCGCGGCCGGCTGACCATGCCCGACGTCCCATTCCAGTTCGCGCTGCTGCTCGGCATGGTGGCGGCGCTGAACCCGTGCGGCTTCGCGCTCCTTCCCACCTACCTGACCCTCCTGGTCGCCCAGGGCGGCGCGCCCGGCCCGAACGCAGCGCTGCGGCGCGCCACCGTCATGACGACCGCCATGACGGCAGGATTCATCCTCGTGTTCGGCGCGTTCGGCCTGATCGTCGTGCCCGCGGCCGTGTCGGTCGAGCGGTTCCTGCCCTGGGCAACCGTCGTGATCGGCATCGGCCTCGTCGCGCTGGGATGCTGGCTGCTGTCCGGCCGCGACCTGGTCGTCCGGGCGCCACGGCTCGCGGGCAACGCGCCGACACACTCGCCATGGTCGATGACCGGCTACGGCATCGCCTACGCCATCGCCAGCCTGTCCTGCACCATCGCACCGTTTCTGGCGCTGGCGACATCGACCTTCTCCGGGCCGGGCATCCTCAGCGGGCTCCTGGCATTCGTGACCTACGGCCTCGGCATGGGCTTGGTCGTCGGCGTCCTGGCGATCACCGTGGCGCTGGGCAGCGACGCGGTGCTGCGGCATTCGCGCCGGCTGCTGCCGTACGTGTCGCGGGTCAGCGGCGCGCTCCTGCTTCCCGCCGGAGGGTACGTCACGTACTACGGTATCTACGAGTTGCGAGTGAACGCGGGCGGCGGCCTGGACGACCCGGTGATCGACACCGCGCTGGCGATCCAGGCCACGCTCAGCGGCTGGGCCACCGACCTCGGGCCTGCCCGGGCCACCGCCGCCCTCGCGTTGGTCGTCGCCGCCGGCCTACTCGCCGCGCGGCTGACCCGCCGTCGGGCGCGCCGCCACACCACACCCGATCATCGGATCAGCTGACGACAGGTTGGCAGTCACGGCAACCCGCCGGCCGGCCACACCAGACGGCGACCGGTTCGCCGGTGCGCTTGAGCATGTGCCGGCTGGCCCGTCAGCTTTGCCTGCGGGTTGGACTCGTCGAATCTGAGTCGAATCACATCGACGGACTGTGCTCGCAAGGCGTCGTAGTCCGGCTCACTGGCGGAAGCGTGTCACGATGGTCCGCGGCGGAACCACCAGGAACCGGCCACCGATGTCGAGAACCGCACGGCCGAACCGTTGTCCGCACCATCGGCCAGGCAAGAGATTCCCACAGCGTGATCGCACGACGCGTGCAGATGGCACGATCAACGAGAAACCTCCCGGCGTCGCCGAGTTCACGGTGGCCAGTGACGGCAATGCGCAACTCGGCGCGTCGCGGGCCGTCTCCGCAAGCAGATCGGCGACGTCGAACATGAACGGAGCGGTTGGCCACGAGCCCGGCGACCTCAGTGGAGCGGCAGCTCGGCCATCGCGGGCCGTCCGGCCGGCACGAGCGCCCACGCGACCATTCCAGCGACCACGGCAGCGCCGGCGCCGGCAGCGAACGCGCCCGTGAACCCGTCCGTCCCGGCCGCCCCGGGAGCCAGGTCCGCCGCGGCGATACTCGACGCCAACGCGACCCCCAGCGCGGCGCCGAACTCGTGGAACGTGTTGACGATCCCGGATGCCAGCCCGGCGTCGTGGTGGTCGACGTGGGCGAGGGCGGTGGTCGTGGCGGTGACGAAGCCGCTGCCGAGACCGGCCGTGGCGACGCTCATCCCAGCCACCAGTAACGCGGTAGCGGCTGAACCGCTGTGCCGCGTCGTCGCCACGGCCGCCAGCGCGAGCCCGGCGGCCGCGACTGTCAGCGCGACCGCCGCGATGCGCCTCGGTCCCACCCGGCCGACCGCCCGTCCACCCACGTGCGCCCCGGTGGCGACCGCCACCGCCACCGGAAGGAACAGCAGGCCGGTGGTCAGGGCGCTGTAGCCGCGGACGTGCTGCAGGAAGAACGAGCCGAGGAAGAACGACGAGATCAGCAGCGCCGTCAGGACCAACATGAGCAGGACCCCGGTCAGCACAGGCCGGCGGGTGAGGATCCACGGGTCGATGAGGGGTGCCCGCAGCCGCCGCTGCAGCGCGCCGAAGACGGTGTAGAGGACCAGCGCGACCGCCGCCGGCACGACGGTCGATGCGCCGGTCCAGCCGTCGTCGCCGGCGTTGACCAGGCCGTAGATCAGGGCTCCGGTCGCCGCGGTGACGAGCACCGCCCCCGGCACGTCCAGCCGCGGCGGCCGCATCCCGCCGTCGACTGGCCGGCCCGGCGACGCGTCGTGCGGTGGCATCAGCCGCATCAGCAGGGCCACCAGCACGATGCCGACCGGCACGTTCACGTAGAAGATCCACGACCAGCCGGGGCCGGCCGTCAGCAGCCCGCCGACCAGCACGCCGGCCGCCGACCCGGCGCCACCCAGCGCGGCCCAGACGCCAAGGGCACGATTGCGCTCGGTGCCCCTGAACGTGGTCGCGACGACCGACAGCGCGGCAGGGGAGAGCAGCGCGGCAGCGGCACCCTGGACGACGCGGCCACCGATCAGCGACTCCGCGTTCCACGCCAACCCGCTGACCAGTGACGCCGCCGTGAACAACGTCAGCCCGGCGAGGACGACTCGCCGGGCGCCGAACAGGTCCGCCAGCCGGCCGCCGAGCAGCAGCAGTCCGCCGAACATCAGCGTGTACGCCGAGACCACCCAGGTCAGCGAGCTACGCGAGAGCGACAGCTCCGCGCCGATGTCCGGCAGCGCCACCGCTACCACCGTCACGTCGAGCACCAGCATGAACTGCGCGACGCCGAGCAGAGCGAGCAGCCGCCAGCGATCGGCAGCGGGCGGATTCGTGAACATGATCCCCCTAATCTGAACACCTCTGTCTGACTTATGCACGGTACACTAACTCGAACACGTGTGTTCGACAAGGCGGGAGAACGGATGCCGGTCACGACGGGGAGGCGCGCTGACGCCCAGCGCAACGTCGCCGCGATCCTGGACGCCGCCGCGGAGTGCCTGGTCCGCGATCCGGACGCGAGCGTCTCCGACATCGCGGCGGCCGCCGGGGTGGGCCGGGTGACGCTCTACGGGCACTTCGCCTCACGCACCGACCTGGTCGACGCGGTGTTTGTCCGGGCCGTGGCCCGGGCACACGAGGCCCTTGACGCCGTCGACCTCACGGGCGACGCGCGGGCGGCATTGGCGCGGCTGGTCGCGTCTAGCTGGCGGGTGATCGACGAGTCGCGGTTGCTGCTGGTCGCGGCGCAGCACGCGTTGCCCCCGGAGCGGATCCGCGAGCTGCACGAGAACCCGATGGGGAGGGTCCGCTCACTGCTCGAGCGCGGCCGGGCCGCCGGCGTGTTCCGGTTCGACCTGCCGGCGGACTGGCTGGTCGCGGTGTTCTACACGGTGATTCACGGCGCAGCGGACGAGCTCGGCGCCGGGCGGCTGGCTCCCGACGCCGCGGCCGACACGATCACGGCCACCCTGCTCGCGGCCTTCACCCCGCCCGGCGCCCCCGTCCCCGGCTGAGAGGCGGATGGATGGGGCACGTCGCTCGGCTGGGGGCGCAGCTCGCTCGTCTGGGACCGAACGTCAGCCGGATCGGGCACCGCTGCGGTGCCCCAGGCGAGTGAGGTGCACCTGCGGCCTGACACAGCGGCAATGGAGCAGCAGGGGCCGGCCAACGGTGCGAACCCAACCCATGTGAGCCCGGGCGAACGCCCCCCGGTCCATCCGCATCCTCACCAGAGGTCGAGGGCTTGGGACGAGACATGGGCGCAGCTACGGGCAATCGCTTCTGCAGGCGACAGCAGGTCGAGGCGGGCTGCCAATATCCGGCCGCCGACGATCGTCGCGTCGGGCCGACCGAAGCAGTCGGCCCGCCCGTTCCTTCGCCCGCGACCGCCTCGTGCCCGCACAGTGACAGGTGGATGAACCTCGCTGAACGCGAAGCCTGGCCGGCGCGTACCCCTTAGTGTCAGACCCCTTGCCACTCGGAGGAACAATGCCGCAGTCCATCTCGTCCGTCGTGCGCATGGCCGCCACGGTCGTCGAGGCGCTCGGTCCGCAGCGGGTCGGCTGAGGTCACGCGGGCGAATGTGTGCAGCGTGCGTGCCGATGGTGGGCGACGCCACGGGGAAAGCGCCGCCCACCACCGCTCCGGGTGAGCCTCATCGAAGGCGAGCCGGCGCGGCCCGCCCCCCTTGACGGCCGCCCCGACTCGCTCGTGGACACAGCGCCCGCACAGCGGGTCGCAAGGTGTCCGAAAGCGGACAATAGCTGCCCGGTCGCCCCATCGCCACCGGGCACCGGCCGAGCCAGGTGCGAATCGATCCAGGTCGCGATGGCGACGGTCACCCCGGCCGGCGCCGCGCTGTGTAGGCGGGTCGGGTCACTGCTCCGGGGCCGCAGCTGAGGGACAGCTGACGTCGCTGCCGGGTGTGGCGGTGGGTGGCGTGTCGTCGGGTGCCGCGAGGAGCGCCGCGTAGTCGGAGGCGCCGAGTGGTCCGGTAGCCAGCTCGCCGTCGGGCAGCGGCACTTGGAGCTCGCCCTGGTCGCGGAGGAGCTCGACCCGGCTGACGCCGGGGATGGAGGTGACCGAGAGGACGACCTGGGCGGCCGCGAGGGTGACGCGGCCGGCGCCGATCGCGTCGTTGGGCGAGACCTGGAGCCGTGCGGTGTCTCCGTCGAGTTCGAGGAGGGTGACCCACTCCTCTGGTGGAAGGGCGGTGCCAATGCCGGCGACCCGGTCCTCCTCAGGCGGGCCCGCCACCAGCTGCTCGAGGATCTCCTCGACGACCTCGGCACGCGTGGCCACGCAGTAGCGGGCCGGGGTTCTGGCCACCAGGTGCTCGGTGGGGTCGACCCAGTACAGGTGGGCCGTCAGAGACTGCTCCGGGGCCGGCCCGGCGGACGGTGTCTGTTCCGGGTCGTCCAGGAGTCGATACGGCACCTCAGCGGCGTCGATGACTCGGACGGCGTCGTCGGACGGGACGCCGCACCCGGCCAGCGGACAGAGCAGCATGGCCAGCACCGCAGCGGAGGCCGACACCAGCCTCGTGGTTCGTCTCGTTGCGTGCGCGGTCACGGCAACCCTCCGGACGCGGGGAGGGAGAAGACGAAGTCGGCGCCTCCGGCAGCGCTCTCGCGGCACCACACCGAGCCGCCGTGGACAGCGACGGTCCGCTCGACGATGCTCAGCCCGAGTCCGCTGCCGCCGTTGGCGCCCCGAGCGCCGATACGGGCGAAGCGTTCGAAGATGCGCTGCCGCTCCGCGGGATGCACGCCAGGACCGGCGTCCTCGACGTGAATGTCGACGAACCGGCCACGGGACGCGATCCGGATGGCGGTCAACCCGCCACCGTGGGTGTCGGCGTTGCGGATGAGGTTGGACAGCGCGCGGCGGGCCTGGAGCCTGTCGACCCGTACCCGCAGGTGTACCGCATCGGGCTCGGTCGTCACCACCGCGGTCGGCTCGTCCTTGTCCGTGTCCACGATGATCGCGGACCGGGTGTCGGCGACGGCCAGGGCGACGAGATCGGTCACGGCGACGGACTCCCACTCCGATTCGCGGACGCCGGAGTCGAGTCGGCCGAGGGCGATGAGGTCCTCCAGCGCTTGACGGAACCGCTCGAGTTCGGTGCTCATCAGCTGGACCGCGAGCGCGGACGACCCCGATAGCCCGGGCGTGCCCTGCAGCACCCCCAGCGCGGTGGTGAGGGTCGCCAGCGGGGTACGCAGCTCGTGGGCGACGTCCGCGGCGAAACGGGCGTCACGCTCGATCCGCTCGGTGACGGTGTCGACCATGTTGTTGAACGACCCCACCAGGGTGGCCAGGTCGGGGTCGTCGACCGGGTCCAGTCGGGAGGCGAGGTGGCCGCCGGAGATCCGGGCGGCGGCGACCGTGACCTGGTTGAGCGGGCGCAACACGCCGCGCGCGGCGTACCAGCCCAGCAGCGCGCCGGCCAGCGTGGTGATCAGCGCGGACACGATGAGTGCGGTGCGCAGGGTGAGCAGTGTTCCGTCGAGCTCCTCGGCGACGATGACCTCGTAGTACTCCGCATCCACCGCGGCCAGCGGGATGCCGACCACGATGGCGGGCGGATCCGTCGCCCCGGTCCAGCTCAGGCCGGCCGACCCGGCGACGACGGCCCGGGCGACGTGCTCGGTGACCGCATGGCCCTCCTCGGCCAGGCCGGAGGAGTACCACTGCCCGCCGGTGCGCACGTAGGCGATGGTGCGGTTCGGCAGCGCGATCGCGTCGAGCACATCGACCACGCTAGCGCCGGAGGTGCGCAGCCCGTCCTTGGCCAGGGCGGCGTTGGTGTAGGCCTGCTGCAATGCTGTGCGCTCGCGTTGCTCGATCAGGTAGTGCCGTGCCGAGAGCTACGTACCCAGGGCAAGGATCACGCTGATCAGCAGTGCCCCGGCGGCGAAGGCGCCCAGCACCGAAGAACGAAGTCCGCGCGGCACCAGCCGTGTCCTCACTGTGGATCCAGCCGGTAGCCGAGACCGCGGATCGTGAGGACAAGTGCGGGCGCGCCGGGGTCCTGCTCGATTTTGGTCCGCAGCCGCCGAATGTGGACGTCCACGATCCGCTCGTCACCGAAGTGCCCGTCGGTCCACACTTGCGACAGGAGGCTGCCGCGGGCCATCACCTTTCCGGCGTTCTCTGTCAACGTGTGCAGGAGTTTGAACTCGGTATAGGTCAGATGCACCTCCTCCTCGCCGCGCCTGAGCGTGGCCGCAACCGGGTCGAACACCAGCGGACCGTACCGGGAGTCCAGCACCACTGCGCTGCCCGCGTCGGGCGCCTCGTGGGCGGCGATGGCCGGCCGTCGCAGCGCGGCCCGTAGCCGGGCTTGGACCTCGGCGACGTCGAAGGGCTTGCGGATGTAATCGTCCGCGCCTGCCTCCAGGGCCGTGACCACGTCCCGGGCAGCGTCCCTGGCGCTGATCACGATGATCGGGGCGGTCGCGTCCGGCCGGGCACTGCGGATGAAGGTGAACCCGTCTAGACCACCCAGCATGAGGTCGACCAGCATCACGTCCACGTGCTCAGCGCGCACAAGGGCCAGCGCCGTCATCGCGTCGGCCGCCTCGACGACTGTGTACCCGTCCTGCTCCAGCACCAGCCGCAACGACGTGCGCAGGCCGTAGTCTTCCTCCAACACGAGCACCCGCCTCGACACATCCGGCATCGTCTCACCGACCCCGGAGGCGTATACCTGCCTCGGCGGCCCCGGCCGGCATTGTCATGGAATTGCAAAGCAGCCGTCAGGACACCTCCACCTGGCCAGGGCAGCCTGTGCGGATGCGTCAGAACGCCCACCCACCGCGCCCGCAGCGGGGGCCGGCCCGCCCAGCGGTGTTCTACACGCGGGGCGACTCGGCCGTCGTGCCCCTGTCGGACCAGACCTTGCGCGAAGGCATCCACGACCTGCGCTGGCGTCTGGAGGAGATGCTGGCCGACGGTCCGTCCGCGCTGGTCGTCGACGTGTCCGGCCTGACCAGACTCTCGTCTCCGACCATCGCCGCGCTGCTGTGGACCAAGCGGCGCTGCTCCGCCCGCGGGGTCCGCGTGATGCTCAGCCACCCAGATCAGGCCATGGCGGGACTCCTGCACCGCACAGGTCTCGATGACGTTCTGGACATCCAACCTCCCCTCGATTCGGCCCTCGGAAGGGCAACCCGATGAGTCACCACACCCTGCGCGAGCCCGCTGTCCACGACGGCACCTACCCCCCTGGAGCCGTCGACCTGATCACTCCCCAGGAGGCGATGGACAAGGTCCATGCCTGGACGGACTCCCGGGTCGTCGGCGAGCGTGCCGCCACCCGGCTGGAGATCCTTGCCGCCTTCGGCGTGCACCTGGGCATGTCGGCCAGGCCGAGGGAGATCACCGTGGGGCTCGCCTGGCGCACCCCGGTCTGCGTGGAGCTGACGATCGCGTGGTCACCGTCCGGCAACGGACCTGGTGACCCCGATCCTCCCGTCGCCGACGCCCTCACCGTGCTCACCAAGGAATGGTCCCTCGATCACACCGGTGACACGGCAGAACTGGTGTGCATCGTCGAGGACACCGGCAATGCCGGCCGCAGCGACCAGACCGACGGGAGACTGGACCATACGCCATCCCGCCCGGTGGTCCCGTCCGTCGCGTGGCAGACGAACGAAAGGTGAGGGCGTGACCGCGGCACGCGCGGAAGGACTGTTCAAGGTCTTCGGCCGAGACGCCGACGACGCCGTTCAACGGCTCCGGGCCGGCGCCGGCCGCGCTGACGTCGTCGCGCAGGGTGCGACCCCGGCGGTGATCGACGCGAGCTTCGAGGTCCGGCCGGGCGAGATCTTCGTCGTCATGGGACTCTCCGGCTCGGGCAAATCGACGCTGATCAGGATGCTCAACGGCCTGCTCGAACCGACGGCCGGCCAGGTCCACGTCGACGGCGTCGACCTCTCCGGCATCGACGCGGCCGAGTTGCGCCGGCTGCGGCAGCAGAAGATCAGCATGGTCTTCCAGCACTTCGCCCTGCTCCCGCACCGCACCGTCGCCGAGAACGCGGCCTACGCGCTGGACGTCCAGGGTGTCAGCCGGGTCGTGCGGCGAGCACGAGCCGCCGAGGCGCTGGAGCTGGTCGGCCTGGACGGCTGGGAGGACCGCTATCCGGCCCAGCTCTCCGGCGGCATGAAGCAGCGGGTCGGGCTGGCCCGCGCGCTCGCCGCCGGCAGCGAGATCATGCTGATGGACGAGGCGTTCTCGGCGCTGGACCCGCTGATCCGCCGCGAGATGCAGGACCAGCTGCTGGAGCTGCAGGCGCGCCTGGGCAAGACGGTCGTCTTCATCACCCACGACCTCAACGAGGCCATGCGGCTCGGCGATCGCGTCGCGGTCATGCGCGACGGCCGGATCGTGCAGGTCGGGACGGCGGAAGAGGTGCTGCGCGACCCCGCCGACGACTACGTCGCCCGGTTCGTCGCCGACGTCGACCGCACCCGCGTCCTCACGGCGGCCGATGTCATGGTGCCGGCCCCGGTGGAGGTCAACGGGTCGGCTGGACCGTACGTGGCGCTGCACGGCATGCGCGGCAAGCGGCTCAGGGCCGCGTTCGTCGTCTCCCGGGACCGGAGGCTGCGCGGCGTCGTGCGCGACGAGGACGTCGTCACCGCCGTCAACCGGGGCGACTGCATGCTGGAGCCGATCGTGACTGACCACGTGGCTGTGGTCCGCCCGGACACGCCGCTGGCGGAGCTGTTCGCGGCGTCGGCCGGGTCGGACCAGCCGCTCGCGGTGGTCGACGGCGACGGCCGGCAACTGGGCGTCATCCCGCGGGTGACCCTGCTCGACGCGATGGCCAGCCTGGCGCAGGCGCTGCCCGAGGCGGAGGTGGTCCGGTGAGCGAGTCCTTCGACCCGCTGGACCCGCGCCTGGAGGTCGGCACCTGGATCTCCGACGCGTTCGACTGGTTCACCGAGACCTTCCAGCCGGTCCTCGACGTCATCGGCTCCGTGCTCGAGGGCGCCTACAACGGGGTCTTCGACGTGCTCAGCGCGCCGCCGTTCCTCGTCATGATCGCGCTGTTCGCCGGGCTCGGCTGGCTGGTGCGGTCGTGGCGGTTCGCCGTCGTCACCGTCGTCGGCTTCTATCTCGTCGCGGCGATGGACCGCTGGGACGGCGCCATGCAGACGCTGTCGCTGGTGCTGGTGGCCGCGTTCATCGCGACGGCGATCGCGGTGCCGCTGGGCATCTGGGCGGCGCGGTCGCAGCCGGTGAGCAACGTGCTGCGGCCGGTGCTCGACTTCATGCAGACGATGCCGCCCATGGTGTACCTGATCCCGACGCTGGGCGCGTTCGCCATCGGCGTCGTCCCCGGGATGATCTCGACGATCGTCTTCGCGATGCCGCCGGGCGTCCGGTTCACCGAGCTGGCGATCAGGCAGGTCGACACCGAGGTGGTGGAGGCCGGCCAGGCGTTCGGGTCGTCGCCGGCGCGGATCCTGCGGCAGATCCAGCTGCCGCTGGCACTGCCCACGATCATGGCCGGGATCAACCAGGTCATCATGCTGTCGCTGTCGATGGTGGTCCTCGCGGCCATGGTCGGCGCGGCCGGACTGGGTCTGGACGTGGTGTCCGGCCTGCAGTCGCTCAACGTGGGCCGCGGCGTAGAGGCCGGTCTGGCCGTCGTCGTGCTGGCCATCTATCTGGACCGCGTGGTCTCGGCCCTGGCCGACCGCGCCCCGGTCGTCCGGGCGTCGAGAGTGCGCGCCTGAACGTCGCTTCACGAGTAGGTCCTCGAACCCAGAGTGCCTGGTAGTCGAATACAGAGGAGTCTCAATGAGGAAGTCAAGCCGCTTGCGTGACCGGCGGGGCGGAGGTGAATACCCGGTTGTCGCGCAGCAGGGCCCACAGGACGCTGGCTCGTCGGCGGGCCAGGGCGATGATGGCCTGGACGTGTTTGCAGCCCTGGCTGCGTTTCTTGAGGTAGAAGTCCCGGTTCGGTCCTTCGCGGATGATGCTTGTCTGCGCGGACAGGTAGAACACTCTGCGCAGGCGGCGGTTGTAGTGCTTGGGCCGGTGGAGGTTGCCGGTGCGACGGCCGGAGTCGCGCGGGACCGGCACGAGACCGGCGGCCGAGGCGAGGTGGCCGGCGTCGGTGTAGGCGGACAAGTCGCCGGCAGCGACAACGAATTCCGCCCCGAGGATCGCGCCCATGCCAGGCAGGGACTCAATGATCTCGGCCTGCGGATGCGCGCGGAAGGTGTCACGGACCTGCCGGTCGAGGCGGGTGAGCCGGTCGTCCAGGGCGAGGATCTGGGTGGCCAGGTCGGCGACGATCTGCGCGGCGACGTCCTGGCCGGGCACGGTGGTGTGCTGGGCCTTGGCGGCCGCCAGGGCGGTGGCCGCGACCGCGTCCGCGCCGCGCACGCCGCGGTTGGTCAGCCAGGCTGTGAGCCGTGCCCGGCCACGGCGGCGGATCGCGGCCGGGGTCTGGTAGCCCGTCAGCAGCACCAACGCGCCCTTGTGGGCGGAGTAGTCAAAGGCCCGTTCCAGAGCCGGGAAGACGCCGGTCAACACGTCACGGAGCCGGTTGATCATCCGCACCCGGTCGGCCACCAGGTCCGTGCGATGGGCCGTCAACAACGCAAGGTCGGCCACCAGCTGGGCGGGCACGTCGATGGCGGCGAAGTCCCGGCGCTGCCGGGACGTCTCGGCGATCACATAGGCGTCTCGGGCGTCGGTCTTGCCCTCGCCGCGGTAGGCCCCCGACATGCGGTTCACGGTCCGGCCCGGCACGTAGACGGCCCGCTGGCCGTGCGCCGCGAGCAGCGCCAGCAGCAGCGCGGACGACCGACCAGAGATGTCCACCGCCCAGCGGACCTCGCCGGCCAGATCAAGGATCTCCCCGAGAGCGGTCAGGATCGCCGCCTCGTCGTTGTCGATCTTCTTCGACCACAAGGCCGTGCCGGTCTCTGAACCGCCTGTAAGTGTTCGTGGCGGCTGGCCTGGGGCTGGCTGGCAGGGTTAGCGCCCGGTCGCTCGGCGCCCGGTGTGACTCCTGAATCGCCTGTAAGTGTTCGTGGCGGCTGGCCTGGGGCTGGCTGGCAGGGTTAGCGCCCGGTCGCTCGGCGCCCGGTGTGACTCCTGAATCGCCTGACCCCTTCGGGGTGTCATGCCCGGGATCTGTCCATCCGGTGCTGGGTGCCGGCGCCGACCCTGGCCCACCACGATGGCTTGATCAGAAGCATGTCCGCCACGGGGATTGCCGTCCCCGCGGCGTGGCTCGTTACAGGCCCGCCTCGTAGTGACTTCTCACCCCGGGCCGACGCCGGCAACGACGTCCGTCCCAGCGAGTGAAGAGGAACATCGTCTTGTCCAGTGTGACAACCACAGTGGCCGACCTCTACCGGTACGTGGTCGGGGTCGACACCCACGCCGCGACCCACAGCTACGCCATCGTCGCCGCACCCAACGGCGCCCTGATCGACCAGGCCACCTTCCCAACCACCGCGGCCGGTCTGCGACGCGCCCGGGACTGGATCGGTCGCCGCACCGGCGGTGACCTCGACGGCGTCCTGGTCAGCGCCGAGGGAACCGGCTCCTACGGTGCCCTGCTGGGCGACGTGGTCGAGGAGGCCGGCTACCGGGTCGTCGAAGCACCCACGCCCCGACGCGAGCGTGGCCGCGGGAAGACCGACACCCTCGACGCGGTCCTGGCGGCCCGATCCACGCTGGTGATGCCGCTGGCTCACCTGCGGGACCGGCGAGCCGGTGAGATCCAGGTCGCCCTACAGGTGTTGACGGTGGCTCGGGATCAGCTCAACGCCGACCGGCTGCGGTGCATCAACGCGCTCACCGCTCTGGTCCGCAGCCATGACCTCGGCGTGGACGCTCGCCGGGCGCTGACCGGCTCCCAGATCTCTACGATCGCTGGCTGGCGTCGTCGTGACGAATCGCTCGGAGTGGCGACCGCGCGCGCCGAAGCAGTTCGCCTGGCCAAGCGGATTCTCGTCCTCGATGAGGAACTGGCCGACAACCGCAACCAGATCACCACACTCGTCACCGCGCAGGCGCCCGAGCTGCTCGACCTGACCGGCGTCGGCGCGGTCACCGCCGCGGTGATCCTGACCGTGTGGTCCCACCCCGGTCGGATCCGCAGCGAGGCTGCGTTCGCCCAGATCGCCGGCACCTGCCCGATCCCCGCATCCTCGGGCAACACCATCAGGCATCGGCTCAACCGCGGCGGCGACCGGCGGCTCAACCGGGCGCTCAACACCATCGTGCTCACCCGGATGCGCACCGACCCCGACACTCGCGCCTACCTCGAGCGGCGTGCCGGCGAGGGAAAGACACTCAAGGAGATCCGCCGCTGTCTCAAGCGCTACGCCAGTCGCCAGATCTTCCGCACCCTGGCAGCAGCGCACCGACCACCGGAGGCGATGGCCTCAGCGGCTTGACACGACATAGAAGCATCCCGGGATGTCCGGAGACTTTGATGTGCCCCGGGTTTGGCGGTGTCGGGTTGCTGGACAATCGATGTTCCTGTGCCTGTAGGAGGCCTACTTGCCCCGCCGTTATCCGCCGGAGTTCCGTCGGAGAGTTCTTGACCTTGTCGATGCTGGTCGGCCGATTCCGCGGATCGCCCACGACCTCGACCTGAGCGATCAGACGATCTATAACTGGCGTCGTCAGCACCTGATTGATACCGGGCGGGTGTTCGGGATCACCAGCAGCGACCAGGCCGAACTGGTGGCCGCGCGCCGGCGGATCGCCGAGCTGGAGACCGAGCTCGCCATACATCGCCGGGCCACGGAGTTGCTCGACGATGTGGTGCCCCCAAAAGACGGTTCGAGGCGATCGCGGTGATGGCCACCGAGGGTCTGCCGGTGCAGCTGGCCACCCGGGTATTACGGGTCTCCGAGTCCGGCTTCTACGACTGGCGGTCTCGGACGCCGTCGGCGCGATCGGTCCGGCACGCCTGGCTGACCGACACGATCACTGCGATCCACGCCTCCTCGCACGGCACCTACGGATCGCGGCGGGTGCACGCCGAACTCAGCCTTGGGTGCGGCATCAGCGTCGGCCACGGCGCGGTCGAGCTGCTCATGAACAGGGCTGGTCTCAAGGGCCTGCCCGGACACAAGAGCCGCCGGCTTAGGCCGGAAACGCCGACCGCGGCCGACCTCGTCAACCGCGACTTCGCCCGCCCGGCCCGCGACCGGCTGTGGGTCACCGACATCACCGAGCACCCGACCAGAGAGGGCAAGGTCTACTGCGCCGTCGTGCTCGACACCTTCTCCCGCCGGGTGGTTGGGTGGTCGATCGATTCGAGCCAGACCGCGGCCCTGGTGACCAACGCGCTGAGCATGGCCATCGGCAACCGGCAACCCGCCGCCGGCAGCACGCTGATCCACTCCGACCACGGCGTGCAGTTCACCTCTTGGGCCTTCACCCAGCGAGCCCGCGAGTCCGGGCTGGTCCCTTCGATGGGCTCGATCGGCGACTGCTACGACAATGCCATGATCGAATCGTTCTGGGGCCGCATGCAGACCGAACTGCTCAACCGCAAGAAGTGGCGGACCAGGATCGAGCTGGCCAACGCGATCTTCGAGTACCTCGAGATCTTCCACAACCGCCAACGCCGACACAGCGCGCTCGGAATGCTCACCCCGATCGAGTACGAAACACGCCAAACCACCATCCAGCAAGTCGCCTACAATCCAGCAACGCGACTCCACGAACCTCGGGGCACATCAGTCTCCGGACATCCCGGGATGCTTCTATGTCGTGTCAAGCCGCTGAGGCCATCGCCTCCGGTGGTCGGTGCGCTGCTGCCAGGGTGCGGAAGATCTGGCGACTGGCGTAGCGCTTGAGACAGCGGCGGATCTCCTTGAGTGTCTTTCCCTCGCCGGCACGCCGCTCGAGGTAGGCGCGAGTGTCGGGGTCGGTGCGCATCCGGGTGAGCACGATGGTGTTGAGCGCCCGGTTGAGCCGCCGGTCGCCGCCGCGGTTGAGCCGATGCCTGATGGTGTTGCCCGAGGATGCGGGGATCGGGCAGGTGCCGGCGATCTGGGCGAACGCAGCCTCGCTGCGGATCCGACCGGGGTGGGACCACACGGTCAGGATCACCGCGGCGGTGACCGCGCCGACGCCGGTCAGGTCGAGCAGCTCGGGCGCCTGCGCGGTGACGAGTGTGGTGATCTGGTTGCGGTTGTCGGCCAGTTCCTCATCGAGGACGAGAATCCGCTTGGCCAGGCGAACTGCTTCGGCGCGCGCGGTCGCCACTCCGAGCGATTCGTCACGACGACGCCAGCCAGCGATCGTAGAGATCTGGGAGCCGGTCAGCGCCCGGCGAGCGTCCACGCCGAGGTCATGGCTGCGGACCAGAGCGGTGAGCGCGTTGATGCACCGCAGCCGGTCGGCGTTGAGCTGATCCCGAGCCACCGTCAACACCTGTAGGGCGACCTGGATCTCACCGGCTCGCCGGTCCCGCAGGTGAGCCAGCGGCATCACCAGCGTGGATCGGGCCGCCAGGACCGCGTCGAGGGTGTCGGTCTTCCCGCGGCCACGCTCGCGTCGGGGCGTGGGTGCTTCGACGACCCGGTAGCCGGCCTCCTCGACCACGTCGCCCAGCAGGGCACCGTAGGAGCCGGTTCCCTCGGCGCTGACCAGGACGCCGTCGAGGTCACCGCCGGTGCGGCGACCGATCCAGTCCCGGGCGCGTCGCAGACCGGCCGCGGTGGTTGGGAAGGTGGCCTGGTCGATCAGGGCGCCGTTGGGTGCGGCGACGATGGCGTAGCTGTGGGTCGCGGCGTGGGTGTCGACCCCGACCACGTACCGGTAGAGGTCGGCCACTGTGGTTGTCACACTGGACAAGACGATGTTCCTCTTCACTCGCTGGGACGGACGTCGTTGCCGGCGTCGGCCCGGGGTGAGAAGTCACTACGAGGCGGGCCTGTAACGAGCCACGCCGCGGGGACGGCAATCCCCGTGGCGGACATGCTTCTGATCAAGCCATCGTGGTGGGCCAGGGTCGGCGCCGGCACCCAGCACCGGATGGACAGATCCCGGGCATGACACCCCGAAGGGGTCAGGCGATTCAGGAGTCACACCGGGCGCCGAGCGACCGGGCGCTAACCCTGCCAGCCAGCCCCAGGCCAGCCGCCACGAACACTTACAGGCGGTTCACCGTATCTGTTGTGGCAGTACGGCGCTTGTACTGGTGTTAGGGCTGTGGAACCACTTGACGATTTGGTGCGGCGCGCCGCCGACGGTGACGCGGAGGCGTTCGCTGCGCTATTCGAACGGTTCTACGAGCCGCTGTATCGGTACTTCGCCGCGCGGATACCGGACCGGGTGGAGGCAGAGGACATGGCGGCCGCCGTCTTCGTCGAGGTAGCCCGCGGGCTACCCGGCTTCCACAGTGGTGGTGCGGCGTTCATCGGCTGGTTGTTCACAGTGGCCCGGCATGATCTCGCCGATGCACATCGGCACCACCGCCGGCACCGCGTCGATCCGGTCGCCGAGGTGCCCGAACCCGAGGCCGCCCCTGATGTTGCCGAGCAGGTGATCGGACGGCTGGAGGCGCACCGGCTGCGCGCCGCACTCAACCGGCTGACCGGTGACCAGCGCGACGTGGTGCTGCTCAAGTTCGCCGCGGGCCTGTCCAACGAAGAGGTCGCTCGTGCGCTTGGTAAACCCGTATCGGCGGTGAAGAGCTTGCAGCACCGGGCTCTCGCTGCGCTGCACCGCCTTCTGGAGGAACCATGATCAGAGCCAGACGCTTCGCAGCCGGCGACGAGGCTACAGACACTTGCATCGCACGACTCGCCGGCGAACTAAGCGCGGCGTTCGATGCGTCTCCAGATCCCGGGGACGCTCGGGCTGCCAGTCGCATCGCTACGGCCGCGTTTCGGGCAGCAGCGGCCCGGCGACCTCGCCGCGTGCGCATCCTATGGGTGCGCCGTCTCGCCGCCGTCGGCGCGGCCGCCGTGATCACCGCGGCCGGTTCGACGGCTACGGTGTCGGCGATGGACCAGGCACTGCCCGGTGACACGGCCTATCCAGCCAAGATCGTCCTCGAACGTGCCCGCCACGTGTTGACGACCGATCCTGCCGACGAGGCTTCGCTCTACCTGCGCGACACCGAGACCCGGCTGGAAGAACTCGTCCGCGCGCAGAGCACCAAGCGCAACGACGCCATTCCGGACGTCATCGCCGGCTACGAACGTGCCATCGCCGGGCTGCGCACTGCGCTCGCCGACCTAGGCGACGACGCAGCTGCGGCGACAACCGACCGTGCGAACCGCGAACTCCACACCCACGAACACGTCCTGAACGCGCTGCAGGACATCGTGCCAGCCGCTGCCCGACCAGCAATCGAGCGGGCACTGGACAGATCCGCCCCTCGCCCGGCCGCCGATGGGCCAGCCGGCATCACGGAGCTGGACACCCCGCCCACCATCGGACCCGTGCCCGACGGGTCATCCCAGCAGTGCATCAGCGCCGACCGGAGCACCCCCACCATCGGCTCTGACACCACACTCACCTACGACGGCGCGCTTCTCTGCCCTGACGCCGGCACCACCGGCGAGTATGCCCTGGCCGTCTCCATCACCAACGACGCCGCCAGCAGCGCGACGGTCACCGTCGATGACATCCACCTCACCCATACGACGCCGCGCCCCCGAGGCCGCGCCCCCGACGCCACCGCCGACCTCGATGAGGCGCCCATCACCATCGCACCCGGCGACACCGTTGATCTCGAAATCACGGGCACCTACCACCTCGTTAACACCGACGAAGGCGAGAAGGCCAACCTCCACCTCCACCTCACCGGCACCCTCACCGCAACCGACGAATCCTTCACCCTCGCCACCAACGTCCACCTGCGCGGCACCGGAGCGCAAAGGTGATCGACAACGCCCGCAAGCCCCGAGCCGACGACCGATGCGCACGTGAGCACGCTTGAAGATGTTCGGCCCGACACACTGGGTAGCCCTGCAGGCGTATAGGACGACCAGCGGCACCTCGGTCGCGGGCCCGACCTTGGCCCGTTGGTCGCCTGCCGAGGCGACCCGTACGGCGCGAATGCGACGTCTATCCCGTCACTTCCTGGTCACGATTCCGCGGGTGATCACGACGCAGCGCCAGCCGGCCAAATCACCTTCACGGTGACCCTGAGCCGGAGGGCTTCGCGTACGACATCGGCAGGTCCACCGAGCCTGCACGCCGGTCGGCCATTACAGACGGCGACCAATTCGTCAGCACGCTCAAGCATGTGCCTACTGGCCGCCAGATGCGCCTGCGGATCGGACTCTTCGAATCGAAGGCGAACCACATCAAAGGCACGGTTGAGCAGTGCATCGTAGTCGCACCGGCTACTCACCGGTAGAAGGTCGCGGTGCCGATGGAACGACGACCACCAGTCGACCGCCGACGTCGAGGACGGCGCGAGCGAAGACACGATCAGCACCCTCAGCCAGACACGATATCCCCACGAGTCTGTCGATCGTGGCGAGGTGCTTGCGAATGGCGTGGCTGATCAGGCCCGTAGTCGCCTCGTCAAGGCATCGATGACCAGTCACGGCGACACGCACTGCGCTCCTCCCCTCGCTGCCGGGAACCGGCAACCTTCGGATCAGACACGGACCGGCGACGTCCACCACGGTGCCCGACCGCATCCGTGCTCGCAACCTGTGTACGGCTAGGTGAGCCACCGGATTGCGAACAGCTCGATCCGGCTGTCGGATGCCTTGAACGACGTGGTCCTGCAGCGCCAAGGTTCGGAGTCGGCCAGGCCGCGGGAGCTTGCGCGAGATACTCACCGGCGTGAGACAGCGCGGCTTCGCCGTCGAGGACGTGCCCCGGTCAATGTGATCGGCCGTCAGCAAGAAGGGTCCAGGTGGCATGACGGACCAGCGCACAGGCCTCTCGGGGGGCCGGCTCGAACGTCGCCGGGTAGATCACCCCTCACCTGGAGAAGTTGCATACGTGTTGAGATCTGCAGCGGCCGACTACCCGAACAGCCTGAAGCCATCGACGATCATGTAGTCGCCGTTCGTCTTGACGCCGCGTAGCGTGTGCTCGCCGGCGGGCAGGTCGCGGATATCGAGGATGGTCTGCTGGTAGACGCGGGTGTCGTTGTGGGCGCTGATGGTCTGCAGGAACTGCCCGTCGAGGTAGATGTCGATGTCGCCTTCGTCGCTGTTGATCTGCGAGATGAGGTCGAGTCCGGTGCCGTTCCAGCTGAGTTCGAACGATTCGCCGTTGGTCTGGGTGGCCCACAGGTCGTCGTGGCTGGACCCGGCGCCGCCGCGGGCGGCGTTCTTCCAGTCCCAGCCGCCTCCGGTGTACGTCACGCCTGCCGTGTCGTTGACGATCTCGACATCGGCGGGCCGCTGTGCCGACATCGACGTCATGGCTTGGTTGCGCCACACGCCGAGCGCCACCGGCTGACCCGGAGCTCGTGTCAGCCAGGTTCGCCAGAATGTCGAGCGGTCGCCGACCTCTACGCCCGCGACCGTGCGGATGACGTCGCCGCTGCGGAGGCCGGCGGCGTGCGCGGGGGAGTCCGCCGGCACCACGGACAGATACAGGCCGTTGCGGTCGCCGAGGCCCACCGATGATTTCAGCGCCTCGGAATGGATGCCGGTGGCCGTGGCGCCGAGGAAGGGTTCGGGCTGTGCGTCGACTGTGCCGATCACTCCGGGAGGAGGTAGCCGCCAGGCGATCGGCGGCGGCTGCGGGGCGCCGGGTACGCCGAAGTCCATGCTGAAGTTGGCGAATCCGCGGTCGATGGCCGGTGACGCCTCGCTCACTCGGAAGTCTCTCATCGCCGGGTCCTCCCACGGGTTGCCCGCGGCGAACTGAGGATCGGCGATGACGGAGTCGACGTCGAGGCCACGGGCCAGCCAGGCGGCATCGATGTCGGCGACCGCGTTGCCGTCGTTCCAGAACACGTTGCGGTCGTAGACGGTCTTGCTCGCACCGGGGTCGGACTGGATGAACTGGTAGGGGTCGGCGCCGGCGAGGATGTTCGTCACGATCTGGTCGTCGTTGTCGGGATACGAGACGTGGAAGTGGCCCGACCCGCCGAGAACGATGTTGTTGCGAACCACGCGGCGGTATCCCTCGCGGAGCTTGAAGCCCGCATTGAGCATGATGTTGTTCTCGATGATGTAGTTGCTCGATCCGTCGTCGAGGTCGATCGCCCACTCCGAGTCGTGCCAGATCCGGTTGTGCCGGATGACCGTCGGCTGCTGCGCATCGAGCAATGCGTATTGCTTCTTCGTCGCGTCGTCGGCGCGCAAGGACCAGTAACGGTCGCGACCCCACGAGTTGAACGGACCGTGATCGCCGGTCTCGCGGACCATATCGAAGATGTCGTTGTCGGCGATCAGGTGGCCGCCCCACGTGCCGTCGTTGACATTGATCCCGGCTCGTGGGCCGTGGTGCACGGTGTTGCCGATGACCTCGATGCCTTCGCTCATGGAGATCTGCACGCCGGAGGTCTGCTTCTCGAAGACGCCCATGTCCGTCATGACGTTGCCTTCGATGCGGACGTCGCGCGGATAGTCCTCGGTCTTTGGGCCTGGTGCGAGATCGGTGATGGGAACGTCAGTGCCCGGGTCGGACAGCCCGTTCCAGTGGCGAGGGTTCCGCACCGAGCAGGTGCAGCCCACGACGGCGACGTCGCTCGCGCCGGAGTGCTCGAAGCGGTTGCCGGCGATCCGGTGACCGGAGTTGTAGCCGTCGACGAATATCGCGTTGCCGCCGACCTGCGAGAACGTGCTGTTCAATACCGACACGTCGACGGCGTTCTTCAGCCGGACCGCCGCTTTGCGCACGATGGCCCAGTCGCCGAGCAGGAGCGGCTCGTACTCGCTGTTGAACAGGGTCCGGTGAGTGCCGGTGAAGGTGATGCCCTCGAAGCTGAGGTGACCTGCCGGCTCGGCCGCGCCGGCGCCCGTGACTGTGATCAGCTCGTCCAGTCCCGCGCCCTCCACGGTGGCGGTCGAGACGTCGAGGCCCGCGGGCGGGTAGAAGTAGAGTTCGCCGGTCTGCGCGTCGTAGAACCATTCACTCGGCGCGTCCAGCTCCTCGAAGATGTTCTCCACGACGCGTTTGCTGCCGTGCATGCAGTTGCTGCGGTTGTTGTCGCCTACCCACGTCAGCTGCAGCGTGTGGTCGGCGTTCACGCCGTCGATGCGGAAGCTGTTGCCGCCCCAGTCGTTGCAGTGCAGAGCACGCACGTAGCCGGTCGTGGGATCGGACCAGGTCGCCACTCGCTGCGGGGAGAGCGCGTCGGCGGCGTAGCCGTCGAGTACCGGCTGGCCGGGATCGATGTTGGGATAACGCGCCAGTACCTGCCGCTCCCCGTTGACATAGAGCTGATCGAAGTCTCGGCCGGTACCCACCTCGGCCACGTAGATGCCGTCCCGGAACGGTGTCCATGGTTCGGCGAGCTCCGTCGCACCCGTGACCGTGACGTCCGCACCGGGTGCGGACGTCCAGCGCACAGGCGCGCCGTCCCTGCCCGAGTCTCGAGCGTCGAACCGGAGCGTTTCCGTCAGCCGGTACACGCCCTCGTGCAGTACCACGTTGACGGTGAGGCCACGGCTGAGCCACCCGCGGGCCTGCTGCTGGGCATGCTCCAGCGTCCGGTAGGGATGCCGCTCGTTGCCTGGACCACGGTCCTGACCATCGGGCGCGACGTGCAGCAACCGCTGCGGGCCGGAGTCGGGAGCCGACACGGCAGGCTGTGTTGCGGCCGGCCCGCCCACGAGGCCGGCGAGCAGCGACGCGCCGGCCACCAACGAACCACCTTGCCGAACAGACATCCAACCGATCACGATGCTCTCCACTCTGAGGCCAAGTCATCGGATGTTTTCCGTCATGACATTAGCGGTACCGCGCGATGGACGTCAACGTGCGTCGCGTGGTTGTCAATACATCCGATCAAAGCACCTGGATGGTCGGGCGGCCGCGAGACCGGGACGTTGGAGCATCAGCTCCCAAGCCCCCTCGTCGTGACGTGGAGGAGGCCAGCACCCACGCCCAGCTGCTCGAGCAGGTGACGGCCACGATGCGGCAGGCACTCGACGCGGTGCCCGTCCCGTCGACCGCACTCGCGGCGGTGGGCATCGGCACGCCTGGCGTGGTGGACGAGCAGCGCGGCGCCGTCGTGCAGGCGCCGTCGATACCCGGATGGAGCTCGCTGGAGCTGGGCGGCCTGTTCCGGCGCAGCGTCGAGTGCTCCGTCCGGGTCGAGAACGACGTCAACCTCGCCGTGATGGCCGAGCGCTGGAACGGCGCCGGCGGTGCCGCCGAGAACCTGATCCTCGTGCAATGGGGCGCCCGGGTCGGCGCGGCCGTGCTGGTGCACGGAGAGCTGCACCGCGGCGCCCACGGCGCAGCCGGCGGCGAGGCTCGGGCGCTGCAGGCGGTGGACGAGGCCTGCGCCCGGCTGTCACGGGGCCTCGCCTCCTTCGTGTCCGCGATCGACCCGGAACTCGTCATCATCGGCGGCAGCGTCGCCCTGGCCGGCGACGCGGTGCTGGACAGCCTGCGGCGTCACCTCACCCGGCGCGCGCTGGTGACACCCCGGCTGGAGCTCTCGCAGCTCGGTGACGACGCCGTCGCGCTCGGCGCCGTGCGGCTCGCGCTCTCCGATGCCGAGCGGCGCCTCCTGGACGTCTACACCGCAGCCGGACGCGCCAGAGTCGCGGCATGCGATTCTGATCGTCGAGGATGAAGACCAGGTCGCGGGTCCCCCGAGAAGGACTGCGGGCGGCGGGCATGGTGCCGATGGTGGTGGCGTTTCAGTTCAGCAGGCTCCTGAGGCACAGACCCGCCCTTCGCCCAGCGAGTCAGTGCCATCGCCATCAGTCCGACCCGTGATGCGAGGGCCGGCGTGATTCGGGGGCCGACCCCTGCGACTGTGGTGGTCTCGTGAATCGTTGGATTGGAACGAACCAGTCGTTGACGAAGGCAACCATGCGGAGAACTCTGGTGATGTCGGCCAGGGTCAACGGCCTTTCGTTGAGGCCGACAGGCCCGGGCGTCTGCCCCCGTTGGGCGCTCGGGCCACGAAACCCAGCGGGCGTTCGTTTCAGCGTTTCCGCCGCCGCGTCCCCGTGGATCCGTCGCGGAGCCGATCGCTTGGGTCGAGCCGGTTCTACCTGCGCATCTTCGGTGCTGGTTGATCCCGGCGGTCGCGCACCCCACCAGCTCGGGCGCCGCGGTTCTACGCGTCCCAGGGGCTGCTCATCGACGTCTCAGAGCTCGGCAGATCCATCGATCACGGTCCGTGCGACATCGGTGAGGCGCTGCTGGCTTCGGCGTGCATGCGCACGCATCAGGGTGAACGCGTCCTCGAGAGCCAGGTTCAGACGCTCGGCCAGCACGCCCTTGGCCTGCTCGATGAGAACGCGGGTGTTGAGGGCCCCCTGCAACTGCTCCGCCAGCACCTCGCCCTGGCGCATCGTGCGTTCCTGCAGCAGACCGATCGTCGCCACGTCGCAGAGCGCCTGGCCGACGGTGATGTCGTCATCGCTGAGCGTGGACTGATGCGTGCAGAACAGATTCATCGCACCGATGATCTGGCCGCGCAGGCGCATGGGCAGCGAGTGCACCGATCGGAACCCACTGTCGGCAGTGGCCGCATGGAACCGCGGCCAACGCGTCGCGACATCTGCGAGGTCGACGTTGACGACGGGCTCACCGGTCGTGAAACAGTCGAGGCAGGGTCCTTCGGAGTTCTGCAGCTCGAACAGCTCCAGCACCCTGACCTGGTCGCTGGTGCATGCGAGCACCTGCAACTGGCCCCGCTGGTCGGCCAGCATCAGTCCAGCGGCGTCTGCCTGGAGGAACTCCACGCTGCATTCAGCCAACGTCTGCAGGAGGTCGATGACGTCGAAGTCGTCCACCAGCGTGTCCGCAAGCTCCACGAACACGTGGGCCAGATCTCGTTCCCTGTGCACAAGCTTCAACCTTCCTGGCTGATCGGCAACGGCTGCGCCGGGCATGGCCTACTCATTCTCGCCTTCTTCGGGTCCGATGCGTAGCCGTCGAGACACCACATCTGCGGCGGTGGCTGCCAACGACCGTTCGCTGGCGTAGGCGCGGGCCCTGAGCAGCAGTAGCGCCTCGGTCAGGTTCACGCCGGCCTGCACGGAGACCATCCCCGTGGCCTGGTGGATCTCACGCCGGCTCTCGACGGCATCGTCCAGCTGAGGGTGCAGCGACCACTCCGACGGCGACTTGTCCTGCAGGTGCAGCAGGACGGTCGTCGCGGCGTCAGAGAAAGCCAGCGCCTCCGCGAACTCGTCCTCGCTCAGGGAACCGGCCGTGGCCCGATACAGGTCGAGCACGCCGAGCCGGATGCCGCCGACGTGCAACGGGAACGCGAAGATGGCGCCGATTCCGGCCTCGATCGCCGCCGGACCGAACACGGGCCACCGTGTGGTTCCGGCCGCCGCGAGGTCGGATTCCAGGACCGGACGTGCCCACCGCGACGCGTCGAGGCAGGGCCCCTCACCCAAGGTCTCCTGCAGATTCTCCATCACCGCCGCGGATTCGTCGGTCGCGGTGACAGTGCCCTCGTGGCCGCGCTCGGTCATCAGCGCCAGTCCGACGCCGCTGACCGGCAACGATTTCGAACAAGCCAGGCACAACGCGTCCAGGACATTGCGTTGGTCGCCATTGGTGGCGGCTATGGACTCGAGGATGATCCGCCACACGCGGGGCGCACGCACTCCGGCCACACCGCCCTCCACCGCTCGGGCCGGCACGCCGGGCGACACACCGCTGGCGCCGACCATAGCGCGACACGCGGTGCGCACCCCGGCGGCGCCGCCGAAACACTCGTCGATCCTGCGACCGACCTCATGCCCCGATCTCGGCGACGTTCGCCGGCAGCTCACCAGTCGAGGCCAACAGCCGCGCCGCCTCCCCCACACTGATGTCGCACTCCCGCGAGGCGCGGCGCAGGATCGCGAAGGCCTGAACCGAGTCCAGACCGAACCGCGCCATCAAGATGCCCTGGGCCTGGCCGATGAACCCGCGCAGCTCCGCTGCCCGGCGCAGCTTGTCCTCATGCTGGGCGGTGTCGATGGCGATCGCCGCATGCCGCGACACCATGTGCGCCATCGCGGCCTCGCGCGCATCGAAGCGACCCGGCTCCAGCGCGTAGAGGATGATCGTCCCGATGGCGACACGCCCGTCGCTCACCCGGAGGCACAACACGCTGCGCACCCCGAGCTCGGCCAGCTGCGGGCTCCATCGTGGCCACCGCCCGTCAAGGGCGGTGTCCAGGACCCGCACGCCGCCCTGCCCGTCGAGCCTCGACCGGTACGGCCCGTCGTCGTGATCGACCTGGAGCTGATCGGCCCGCCGCAGCCACGGAGCAGAGACCCAGACACGGTCGACGGCTCTCCTGCCGTCGAGCATGAGACCGGCGTAGTCGCAGGGAATCGACCGTACGGCGAACGCCAGGATCAGCTCGGCGGCCTTCTCGACGTCACGCTGGTCGTGCAGGTCGCCGGCGAACCGGGCGAGCACGACCGTGTCGGACGGGAGCAGCGTGCGTAAGTCAGTCGCGTCCACGGCCATCCTGCTCGCCTCCGCCCGGCGACGCCGAACCCGCCCACGCGAGCTCCCGCAGACCCGTTGCCAGGAGCCTCGCCACCTCGCCCGCCGGCAGATCGAGCAGGATCGCGACGTCACGGTAGGAGAAGCCCCCGAAGCGCACCAACGCGATCGAGGCACGTTGCTGACCAGCGAGCGAACCCAGACTCGCCATCATCGCCCGCGCGGATCCACGACCCCCCGGGTTCGGTGACTCAGCGCGCTCCGCCGTCAACGACGCGACCGTCGCCCTGGAGGCCAGGCAACGGACGAAGATGAGATAGGCCAGACGCCGACGCATGCCGACCTCGTCGCGGGCCACGTCGCGTTCGATACACACATCGGCGATGACACTGACCACCGCACGCTGCGCGTCGGCACGGTCCAGCAGGACGAAGTGGGCCAACGAGAAGAGGGCCGCACCATGACTGTCGCAAATTCGTTCAGCCGTTGGCTCATCGACTCCGGCCGCGGACGCCTGCTGCCAAGCGCGTTCGACTGACATATGCCCCGCTCCCCGCACTCACTCAAGTGGCACCGGGGTCCGGGGCAGCGATGACGTCAACGCGTCACGACACAGCTGACGATACCTCACGTCACGCGCCTCGAACCCGCCCAGTGGCACCGAAGACCTCCACCAGCCGTGTCAGCTCCGCGAAACCGGTGTCAACGCCCATGGAAGGGCGGCCGGTGCCGGGATGTGCGTGCCAGCGGTCCGCGGCCGCGTCCAAAGTGCACCGATGATCGCGGCCACCTGCTCGGCCGGTACGCCGACGGTGAGACGACGGCGTTCGAGAGATCGACGTCGTCGCAGGTCCTGTGATCGGCATCTCATCAGGCGTCCGCAACCGGGCATGGGCAGAAGAGGGTGGCGCAGGATGTGCTGCTCGTAGGACGACATGCTCGCGCGACCGGATACGCGTATGAGCTGCTGGGTTGGTCCTCGGCGTCGGTCGCGGCCGCGACCGGCAGTGACAACCGACCCGGACCTTCACCATCAACCTCGGCTGGATGAGGGTCGCCGCCACTGACAGTTCCGCTCCTCAGGAGGCGCCGTCAGTCCCCTGCGCAACTGGCCGAACCGGGCGCGTCGGATGTCGCGGGTGGCAGCCGGCGACGCGGGCGATCGCTCATGTGTCTTGGGTGTCGGGAGAGTAGATCCTTGTCGCTCGCACCGCAGGTGGCCGGTCGCCCGGCCGGAAACCGGCAGTGGTCACGTAGGTAGTGGCGTCTTTTGCTTCCCTTCGCAGATGAAGAGTCACTCGCTGTCGCGCGAACCCGGCGAGAGCCTCGACGAGGCTGACCACGTGGAGGTAACTGACGACGGGCTCGGCCACCGAAGCCTCGGCGAGGACGGTATGCGTACCCATCGACGGCCCGTTGATGTGGTTGAGTGGGCGTAGCTGAAGCGTGTCGTCGCGAACGGTGGCCTCCACGAGCCAGCTGTTGCGACCACCGCTTGCGGCCTCGGCAAGTCGTCGCGCATCGTTCAGGTATCGGTGGAGGTCGTCTCGCGCCACGGTGACTTCGATCTGATCATCATGGTTCGATGGCTCGAACCGCCGGATCCATGGACGCACGTTCGCGTGCCAGGCAGCCCAGTGCCCGCCGGCGAGGTAGGCCAGTTGCCGGCCGTCTGACACCTCAGCTTGTCCCATCACCGAAGGACCGGCTGCCGTCGCGGATGCGACCTCGCGTATCCAGAGGTAGTGGACCAGCATCTCTAGCTCGGCGGAGTCGCTCAGTGGCACGTGGCTGTTGGCCGCCGCTTTGCGGTTGTTGGCGTCGAGACAGAGGGTTTCGCCGTCAACGCGTATGCCGACGTAGTCTCGGTGCTGGTCGTCGGGTTGACGAGCCGCGCTCCAGTCTGTGGCCGCGGCTACGTGCGCGACCGCGGACTTCAGGGCCAGGCCATCCTCGACTCTAATGAGGGTGTCGGGTCGGGGCGGAATTGCGGGACCTTGGGTTCGACGTTTCAGAAGGTGCGCACGGTGCCATCGGCCTTCGACTTCGATCCGCAATCCGTCCGTGCCGTGGGATTCGAGTTGCACGAGAGCGCGTTCACGTTCGGAGCGTCCGAGACCTTTGCGTAGAGCTTCGGCGATCTGCCACACGTCACGGCGCTCTGCCAGCACGGTCCCGGGAACGTCAACGAGTGCATCACCGCGCCAGAATGCGGCTCCGTAGTCGTCGCTGCCGGCGATCGTGACCGTTCCATCGCCCGCCTCGATCCACGTTCCCCCCTTGGGGTCGCCAATGTGGTGGGCACGAGAGGCGGTGCCGGCGAGCCGCAGCGCCTCCAGCAGGTCGTCCAGCGGCATCTGCAGCTTCAAGCTCTCGGCGGGCACCGGTTCCGAGTCATCTTCCGCAAGGCGATCCGTCCACCCAGGAAGTGCGACGCGTGCATCGCGCAGGGCGCGGAGCACCGCCTGATACTGATCGTCGGACAACTCATCGACGAGACGTTTGAATGCGTACTTATGGATCGTGGACACCGTGCAATCCTGCCGCCACCCAGGACTGGCTCACACCCTCTTTAGGGAACTTGGTAGATCCAGCGTTCAGACGTCCTGGGCTCGCTGAGCAGCCTCCGACGCCGGTAGTCGTCAGGCGCCGGCAGGCGCTTCGAATCTTCTCGTCGCTGTCGGGCTTCGGCGGGGTCGAGTTCGTATCCGGCCGCGGACTCGTCGAGGATCTGCCGGCGGACAGCGTCGCCGCGCACGGTGCGTTTGATGAGCACCGCCAGCACCGAGCCATCGGCGCAGTGTGGTGCGGTCATGAGTGGCGGGCGCGGCCAGACACGCCCGGGCGGCGTGATACCCACGATGAGCACGGTGACCGGGCTGGCGACCTGTTGCGCGACGCCGAGCGCCAGGACGATCACAAGGCCGGACCGTTGATGGCCGCCCCGGTCACGCCGAGCTGATTCAGCACCCCGAGCTGGAACACGCAGTCGTGCCGGTGGAGCCGACGATGCCGATCGCGGCGCCCAGGTCGGCACCCCGAACTGACCCCGAGCTCGAACGGGTCCGCCAGCGGGTTGCGGAACATCGTCTGCATCTGTGTCCCGCCCACTGCCAGCGCGGCCCCGACCAGCACCGTGCCGATCGCCTTCGGCAGCCGTGCGTCGAGGATCACCGTCCCGTGCATGTCACGGCTGGCCTCGTCGCCCAGGAGCACCGAGGCGACCTCACCGACGGGGATGCGCACGAAGCCCTGGTCGAGCAGCACTCCCAGGACGAGGAGCGCGAACATCGCCGCTTTCACCGCGGCCGTGCGGGTGATCCGGCGGCCGGGGCTGGCCGGTGGCGACGACCGCATCGGCTCGCGCACCGGCGGGACCTCCGGCTGTGCCCGGCCAGGCCCAGGCCGAGCTGTTGGCTGGTTCATCGGCGTGGCGTCTGCTCGTACATCATCCGAGGCCGTCACCGATCGGCGGGATCCCGCGCGGGGTCGATCGGAGGCTCGGCTGGGCACGTCGACGGACGACCGGACCGCGGAACACCCGGCGGCTCCGGCGCGATGGATCGTGCCGGCGGAACGCTCAGATCAACGCGGCCGGGGGGTACCGCGCCAGACCTGGCCCGGAGCGAGGGACGACCCAGCGCCGGCAGGTGACCCGATCGGCGATCGAGACCACCAGCGTCGCCGGCGGGAAGCCATGGAGCAACCGCATCAGACGGACCGCGCGGAGCACGCCGCACCGCGCCACGATCGACCGCACTCAGCAGATGGAACAGCACCTGCGAAGGCCCCAACCACCGCGAGGACGCCGCCGAACCCGCGCCGCCGGTCCGCCGCCGCCCACACACCACGGCGAGAGGCGGCACGCGCTACAACCTACCGAAGTCCGGAGTGCCCGCATTGTGCCGCACGAGGCTCACCGGGATCGAACGCCGCCCGGGCGGCGGGAGGGCTTCAGGCCCGCACGGCGTAGACGACCAGGTTCTCCGTGTAGCCGTCGTCGTAGTCGCCGTGGCAGGTGATGAGCCGGAGCTCGTCCCCGGGCAAGGCGCCGAAGACCTCCAGGGTCGGGAAGGCGTCCTGGGGGTGGGCGGTCAGGTGCTCGACTCGGTAGTCCGCCTGGCCGCCGGCGGCGAGACCGACCCGGACGAGGTCGCCCGGTCGCAGTCACTCAGCCGGGCGAACACCGCCGGCCCGGTCACCGAGTCGACGTGTCCCACGATGACGGTTGGGCCTCCTGCGCCGGGCCGGGCGCCGGGCGCGTACCAGCCGGCGAGGTCCGGGGCGGCGGGCACCTCCATCCGGCCATCGGCATCAAGGCCCAGCTCGACCAGGGCTGACGTCACCCCGATGGCATCGATGCTGACCGACACCGGGGCCGGGCCGACCGGCTCGACGACCGGCGCCTGCACCGGCGTCGGCTCCACCACAGGCGCGGGCACCGACGCCGCGCGAGGCGGCTCCGGCGGCGGCGACCCCTCGGTCGGGGACGCCGTCGGCCCGACGCATGCGGCGACCATCGTCGCCGCCGCCACGCCGAGGCCACCGGCCCACGTGCGGAATTGGATCATGTGGTAACGCGCCGCCGCATGACGGCGCCGGCACCGCCGACGAGCAGCAATCCGCCGACGCCGGCCAGCAGCATGTCCGTCCCCCGATCCGCGGGTCGGTCGGCCGTGCCACCGAGTCCGCTGTCCACGCCGCCGACCGGCATCGGCACCAGCTGGCCGCGCACCGCGCCGGCCGGGAACTCCGCGGTGTGCGTGTCGCCGAAGAACCCGGCCGGGTTCGCCTCGATCTGCGCCAGGTTGAAGCCGTCACCCGTGTCGACACCGTCGGCGAGGATGCCGGCGGTGAACGGCCCCTGCAGGCAGCCGGAGCTGCGCCGGACTTCGCCGTCACCCTCCGGGTTCGGGAAGGCCAGGCGCGGCGGCCCGGCCGACCCGGCGACCGCCTCGTGGATGTGCGTCGCCGTCTTCGCCGGACTCTCGTAGGGCGGTTCGACGCCGCGGGTGGTGAGGTCGTAGCAGATGATCTCTTGGTCGGAGTTGATGCGGTAGTGGAACTCACCGCTGCCGCCGGCCGCGCCGGGCACCGGGTCACCGTCGGGGTTGATTACCATGTCGGGTCGGCGTGCACGGTGAACGCGCTGGTGAACGTCGCGGGCTCGGCCACGTCGGTCTCGGCGGCGGCGAACGCCGGCAGACCGAGGAGCGCGACGGTCACGGCGGTAGCCGTACCGGCCACGCGGGTCACGACGGTCATCGTGGTCACCTCTCTGTCCGGGGACGACGGCGCCGTCCCACTCGAGGGGGCATACGGGCTGCAGGTCGCGCGCGTTCACGGGCAGTTCGCATCGAAGGTGAACGGCTCGGTGCCCGCGCGCGTATACCCTCGCGTGACACTCACAGCCGCCGACCAGGCGAGCCGGACCCGGGCACTCGTGACGAGGAGCGTGGTCGCCCTGCGCCGCCAGCAGGAGGGAACGTTCGATGTGGTGAGCGCCTACGACGACCACGGCCGGGAGCTGTACGCGTTCGCGCTCCACGCGCTCGGCGACCGCGCCCAGGCCGAAGAGTGCGTTCAAGACACCTTCGTCCGGGCCTGGCGGGCCCGGACAACCTATCGACCGGACCGCGCCACGGTCCGGACCTGGCTGTTCGCGATCGCGCGGAACCTCGTGATCGACACGCTGCGGGCCCGCCAACGCTGGCCGCGCCCGGTCGACTCCACCCGGGCCGAGGACCGGGCCGACAACGTCCGAGCCAGCCTCGACCGGCTCCTCGTCGCCGAGGCCCTGACCCGGCTGTCCGACGAGCACCGGCAGGTGATCGTGCAGGTCCAGCTGAACGGGGTGTCGTACGAGGAGCTGTCGCGGGTTACGCACGTGCCGGTGGCGACGCTGCGCACCAGGATGTACTACGGGCTGCGGTCCCTGCGGACGGCCCTGAAGGAGGTGGGCGAGATCCATGCCTGACGACCGGTCTCCCGCAGTCGGACGCGAGCGCGCTCGTGAACTGCTCGACCTCGGCGCCCACCGCGAGCTCACCGACGCCGAGCAGCAAGAGCTGACCCGGCTGCTGCACGAGCACCCCGGCGTCGAGTACGACCAGTTCGCGCCCGAGTTGGCGGCTCTCGGCGGTCTCGGGCCGATCCTGGACGAGCCGGCGCCACCGGCCCTGCGCGAACGGATCGCCGCGACGGCCGAGCCCTCGGCCGTCGCCGCCCGGCCGCGCCGCTGGTCACGCCCGCTCCTGGCCGCGGCTGCCGTCGCCCTCCTCGGCCTGGGTGCCGCCGGCAGCGCCGTCGTCGGCAACCTGCTCGACGACGACGCGTCGACCGGCCCGCCCGGAACGCTCGGCGCCGTCGAGCAGATCAGCTTCGACGGCGAGCCGTCCGGGGTCGCCGTCGACGCGTCGGTGGTCGCGCACACTTGGGGCACCGAGACGCTGGTCGACGTCGACGGACTGCCCGCCGGCGAGACCTTCACCGTCGTGGTCATCGCCGCCAACGGCGACGAGTTCCCGTCGGGCGAGTTCATCGGCTCGACCGTTCCCGTGACGTGCGCCATGAACGCGGCGGTCCTCCGCCAGGAGGCGGCCTCCATCGAGATCCGCGACGCCGGCGGCGGCACCGTCATGAAGTCGGAACTCCCGCCCGCCACCGCCTGACGCCAATCAGGTAAGCGGCGGCGCCCGCAGGCAGGGGTCAGCCGGACGGTGGCCGATCGGCAACGCGGCCGCGGAGGCGGGCGATCTCGGCGCGGGAATGCTCGACCGCCGGCGACGTCTCTCCGCCCGCAACGGCGAGGTCGTGCCCGAGGTCGCGGGTCGCGCGGATCAGATGCTGCTCGCGGCGACGGCTGGTGCCGGACGGACGAGCCTTCACGGCGGCGCGGCGGTTCCGGCGGTATCCGGCGACGGCGTCGAGCTCGGCCTCGGTGAGCGTGCCGCCGGTGACCTCAGGACGCAGGATCGCGGTCATGAACTCGCGCTCCGGCCCTCCGGCCCACTCATCCAACAGCGATGACCCCGAGACGGCAACGGGTTCGCCCAGACGGAGGGGCGGAGTATGCGGAACCGGCTCCGCATACTCCGCCCTCCACACGGATCGGTCGTCACATCGGGGGCATGAGCACGCCGTCGATCAGGTAGACGGTGGCGTTGGCGGTCGTGACACCACCGCAGATGACGTTGGCGTCGTTGACCGTCAGCGCGTCCGGGGTGCCGGCGACCGTCACCGGGTCGCCCTGGACCGTGGCCTGCTCACCGACCACCTGGTCCGGGGACAACTGACCGGGCACCACGTGATACGTCAGCACCGTCGTGAGCAGGTCCGCGTCGGTGGCCAGCGTGTCCAGCGTGGCCTGGTCGACCGCGGCGAACGCGTCGTCGATCGGCGCGAACACGGTGAACTCGGCCCCGTTGAGCGTGTCGACGAGGTCCACCTCGGGGTTGAGTCCCCCGGACACCGCCGCGACCAGCGTCGTCAGGATCGGGTTATTCGACGCGGCCACCGCGACCGGGTCGTCGGACATGCCCTCGACCGAGCCCTCACCATCGGGGACCTGGGCGGCGTAATCGGCGCAACCCGGACCCACCGGGCCGGCCATCGGCTCCTCCGTCATCTCGTCCGCCGGCTCGTCGGCCGGCGTGGTCTCCTCCTCGGGTGCGGAGGTGCTGTCGCCGTTGCCGCTCGCCGTCGAGTCGTCACCGTCGTCGTCACCGCAGGCAGAGAGCGTCAGGGTGAGTGCGGCGGCCGCCGCGATCAGGACGGGGACTCGCCTGGTCAGAAGCTTCATGATGGTTCCTTTCACTGAACGCCGGGGAATTCCCGACGCGTGTCGCTCATGTGGCGCGACACTCGATCCCCATTCGTCGCCGGCGCCGCCGCGGATTGGCCGCGCCCGGAAACTTCTCAGGACGCGTTGCCCGATGGCGGACGTTCTGGATCTGATTCGCAATACGTGCGCACACCAATCCGGCGGCCGGGTGACTTCGAACCACGGCCATGACGAAGTTCCGCTCAGCCCCGGCGGGTGGTGCCTCTCGGCTGGCGGACGACGCGTTGAGCGGGTTGTTGAACCGGTCGGCGGCCGGCGACGAGGCAGCATTCGAGGAGCTCTACGAACGCACGGCCCCGACGATCTATGGGGTCGCGCACCAAGTCATTCGTAATCACGCGCACGCCGAGGAGATCACCCACGACGTCATGCTCGAGGTGTGGCGGTCGTCGAGCCGATTCCGCGCCGACCGGGGCAGCGCCCTCAGCTGGGTGATGATGATCGCGCACCGGCGCGCCGTCGACCGCGTGCGGCAGGAGCAGTCGGCCACCCAGCGGGACCTGCGCGACGCCGAACTGGACGAACGACGCGCCCACGACCACGTCGTGGAGACTGCGGAAGCTCGACTGGAGGTGGATCAGCTGCACCTCTGTCTGGGCCGGCTCACACCGGTGCAGCAGGAGTCGGTGCGACTGGCCTTCTACGGCGGCTTCACCTACCGCGAGGTGGCCCGCATCCTCGACACCCCACTGGGCACCGTCAAGACCCGGCTCCGCGACGGGTTGCTGCGGCTGCGGGCCTGCATGGAGGATCGATGAGACCGCCCGCGCCCGGCATTCACACGCTCGCGGCGCCATACGTGCTGCATGCACTCCCGCCCGACGAGATCCCGTCGTTCGAGACGCACCTGAGAGCGTGCGCAGCGTGCCGCGACGAGGTGGCGGACCTGCGCGAGGCTGTCGCGCGGCTCGGGTCGACGGTGGCGGTGACGCCGCCGCCGGACCTCAAGGCACGGGTCCTGCGCGAGATCACCGAGGTGCGGCCGCTCCCGCCGCCGCCCGCCGACGAAACGGCGACGTCGCGGCGGTCCCGACGGTCCAGGTCACGGCGGTCGAGACGGGCGGGCTGGGCGGCAACCATGCTGGTCGCAGCCCTCGCCGCCGTCCTGGCGGTACTGACGGTGGGGGTCAGCGACGCCCAGGACGACCTCGACCGCGAACAGGCCGGCCTCGCGCTCGTGGAGCGGATCGTCACGTCCGCCGACGCCGAGCGGAGCACGCTCGCCGGCGGCGATGCCGTCGTGATCGCATCGCGGACGGCCGACGCGGTCGTGGTGCTCGGCTCCGGGCTGCCCCCGGCGCCGGAGGGCAGGGACTATCAGGTCTGGCTGAGCGGCTCCGACCGGACGGTGTCGGCCGGCCTCCTGCGACCCGGTGCCGAGTCGGAGCCGGTCGTCGCCACCGGCATCGGAGCCGCCCGCCAGGTGACCGTCACGCTCGAGCCCAGCGGCGGATCGGCTCAGCCGAGCGGCGAACCACTCATGGTGGCCGATCTGCCGTCGTGAGCTGGACCGGACTCACCGGCGACGTGGGACAGGGCGTGCTCGAGCATGGCCGGCACGGACTCGGGGGCGACGCCGAGCAGGCCGGCGATCTCGCGATACGTGCGCCCGTGCCGGTATGCCTGCTCCGGCGCCATGGCCGCGTCGGCCGGAACCAGCTGGGAAACCGCGCGGGTACGCGCGATCTCCGTGGCCGCCGTCAGCGGCGGCCGCCCCGACGCCACCGTCTCACCGCATCGCTCCCACAGCTCGACGAACACCTCCTGGACCACGCCCTGTGCGACGGAGGCGTCGCCGACCACGTCGAGGCACAGCCCGTAGACGGCGGGAGCGCACAGATCGTAGAACTCGCCGAACGCCGCAACGTCACCGTCCGCGGCACGGGCAAGCAGTCCGGCCGCCCGATTCGTCGATTCCATCCCGCCGATGATGACACGCGCTTCGCGGGCAGGCAGGCACATCCTCGATCTCGGCCATGATGCGGGCGCCCCATTCGCGTAGCGGAGCTTTGTCCTCTATCCAGCGAAATGACAGGCAGCAGAACCAGGAATTCACATCGACCCGCAGCCTCGACCAATCCGCGACCGACAGCACTCCGAATCGTCATACGAGAGGTTAACGTCGCCGCGCCGATCATCGAGGTGGTGCGGCCGGCACATCGTCAGAGAGGATCGTTGATGTCCGAGCAGTCTCGCCGGCGCTTCCTGGTGGCAGCCGGCGCGGGCACTGTCGCCGTTGGCGCCGGTGCCATCCTCGTGGCCGGTCCGGCCGCCGCCCACTCCGAACCGGCCAAGGCCGCGGCGCCGGCCACGAGGGGTGATGACCTGGCCCCGGCCGACACAAAGGTCGTCGCGTATGTCAGCGACCCGGCTCGCGACGAGGTCACGCTCATGGTCGACGACCGCGAGAGCGTCGTCCACGACCGAGTCCTGGCTCGGGCCCTGGCGCGCGCCGCCCGTGAGCAGGTGGGGTGACCCGTGTCGTCGCACCGCGAAGCACCCGAGATCTCCAAGGACCCGGTGGCCGACTCCACCGACCTCTACGCGTTCGTCAGCCCGGACCGGCCCGACACGGTCACCCTGATCGCCAACTACCTGCCGGCGCAGAGCCCGGCCGCCGGGCCGAACTTCTACGAGTTCGGTGACGACGTTCGGTACGAGATCCACATCTCCAACGGCGGCCGCGCCGGGGCCGACGTCACCTACGCGTTCCGCTTCCGCACCGAGGTCGCGAACGAGGAGACCTTCCTCTACAACACCGGCCCGATCGCCTCGCTGGACGCGCCGGAGTTCAACCGGCGCCAGTTCTACACCGTGACCCGGAGCGAGGGCGGCCGGCGCGGCAAGGTGCTGGCCGAGGATCTGCCCTGCCCGCCGTGCAACATCGGCCCGCGCTCGACGCCGGACTACTCGAGCCTGGCCGACGCAGCCGTCCACGATCTTCCGGGCGGCGGCAAGGTGTTCGCCGGGCAGCGCGCCGACGGGTTCTTCGTCGACCTCGGCTCGATCTTCGATCTCGCCACGCTGCGGCCGTTCCAGTCGGCCCATCTCATCCCGATGGCCGACGCTGACGGCGTCAACACGCTGGCCCACTCGAACGTCCACACCATCGCGATCCAGGTGCCGATCACCGACCTCACGCGCGGCGGCAAGCGTCCGCGCAACGCCGAGGACGCGGCCGCGGTCATCGGTGTGTGGACGACGGCGAGCCGGCAGCGCGCCCGGATCTTCGACAAGGACGAGGGCTCCTACCGCGGCGCGGGCAGTTTCGTGCAGGTCTCCCGCCTGGGTAACCCGTTGTTCAACGAGGTCATCGTCCCGATGGCCCGCAAGGACGAGTGGAACGCCGCCGAGCCCGAGGACGACGAAGACTACGTCTCGTATGTCCGGCGCCCCGAGGTCGCCAAGCTGCTGCCCGTCCTCTACCCGGGCGTCTTCCCGCGGCTGGCCGAGCTCAACGAGGCTGCCGACCGCGCTGATCTCGAAGCGATCCTGCTCACCGGGCTGCCCGAAGGTGTCGTGCCGGGCTTCCAGAACTTCACCGGCGCCACCCCTGCGGACATGCTCCGGCTGAACACCGCGATCCCGCCATCCGCGGACCCGAACCCGCTCGGTGTGGTGGGCGGCGACCTCGCCGGATTCCCGAACGGGCGCCGGGTCTTCGACGACGTCGTCACGATCGAACTGCGCGCAGTCGCCGGGGTGACGTACCCGCTGATCGACCCGGAGTTCACCCCCGACGGCGCCGCGGCGGCCATCACCGACGGCACCACCCCGCCGGGCAACGAGGACACGTTCCCCTACCTGCGCACCCCGCACGACGGGTTCGCCGTCCCGGCCGCATGAGTTACAACCACCACCACGCCGGCGAGGGTCCCGTCGTGCTCGACGTCGGCGGAGACGTCGGGGCCCTCGTCCTCTACACCGGACCTGGCCTGACCGGCGCCGAGATCGAGATCACCCGCGTCGGCCACGACCGAGACGGCACGCACGTCGCAGTGCACCAGCGCACGATCGGCGACCGCCACGTGACCGCCGCGGTCTACCCGGCACTGCGCGCCGGCAGCTACGTCCTCTGGCAACCCGACGGACGACCGACCACCGCCGTGGACATCGACGGCGGACGGGTCACCGAGGCGCGGTGGTCTGACATCGCGGTCTGACGCGGCCGCGCGAGAAGAGCGGGACCCGGCGCAGATCCGGACCCGCGCAGCACTTGGCCGGAAGAACTCAGCCGGCCAGGACCGATAGGTAGTCGAAATCGATGGGAGAAGTCCATGCGGAACCTTCACAAGCTCGGCACCGGCGTCGTCGCGGCCGGCGCGGCGGGAGCGCTGCTCCTCGGCGCGCCCGCGATGGCCAGCGCCGCCCCGGCGACCGATTCCAGGGCGGACGTCGAGGCCGAGCTCGAAGCCGGACTGAGCACCGTCGTCGAGGACCGCCTCGCCGAGGGCGGCGTCGACCTCGAAGCCCTGGTCGACGTCGAGATCGACGGCGACATCCTCATCGACATCGAACTGGACGGCGACATCGACGTCGACCTCGAGGACGACCTGGAGTCCGAGCTCGAGGGCGACCTGGAAGCCGACATCGAGGCCTACCTCATCGTCGTGCTCGAGCTGGAACTGGACGACCTGCTCGACCTCTTCCTGTTCGTCAGCCTCGGCGCCGACATCGACGTCGACGTCGATCTGGACCTCGATACCGACGGCTCGGACTCCTCGCTCGATGTCGACCTGGACATCGACGGCGGACTGAACGTCCTGCTCGACCTGCACCTCTGACCCACCCGAACGTCCGCGTCCGGCGGACGAAGGGTGCGGGTCCCGGTCTCCATGATCGCCGGGACCCGCCCCTGTTCTCGGTTCGATCTCGCCACCCGGCCAACCCGCCGTCGCCGTGGCGACTCGACCAGATCGGCCCCTGGGCCGATCACACCGGCGCACCACGCCCTTCGCCACTGACGGAGGTATCCGCGCTCGCTCGCAGGCAGAATGAACGTCATGACGGCTGACGGTGACGCCGGGCGGCCCGGGTGGCTGCTGGACGAGGTCGCGAGCGCGGGTCGCGAGAACCTCGACCGCGACCACGGCGCCCGCTACGACGCAAAGGAGGACGCCGGCGCCGCCGAGGAGGTCCGGCTGTGCCGGCGGCTCGGCCTGACCCGCGACTCCGTCGTCGTCGAGTTCGGTCCGGGAACCGGCCAGTTCACCCTCGCCGTGGCTCCCGCCTGCACCCGCGTGATCGCCGTGGACGTGTCACCGGCGATGCTCGCCGCGCTCCGGTCCAACCTCGCTCACGCCCGGCTGTCGAACGTCCTGGTCGTGCAGGCCGGGTTCCTCACCTACGAGCACGACGGCCCGCCCGCGGACCTCGTCTATTCGCGGTACGCGCTGCACCACCTGCCGGACTTCTGGAAGGCGGTCGCGCTGTCTCGGCTCGCCTCCATGCTGCGGCCCGGCGGCGTGCTCCGCCTGTGGGACGTCGTCTACAGCTTCGACCCGGCCGACGCCGGTGAGCGGCTGGAGGCCTGGTGCGCCAGCGCCGACGCCAGTACCGGCGACGCGGACCGGTGGAACCGGGCGGACCTGGAGGAACACGTCCGCGACGAGCACTCGACCTTCACCTGGCTGCTGGAACCGATGATGCTGCGGGCCGGCTTCACCATCGAGGACGCCACCTACACCGACGACGGCATCTTCGCCCAGTACGCCCTCCGTCGAAGGGCTCCGATCAGCTGACCTCGACTCCACCGGCCCGGCGCCAGAGAATGGTCGACTCATACTTGCCCCGGCGTCGCAGCGATGCCCTCACTCTCAAGGACGGGGATGTCCTGCGGCGGCTCAGGCCGCTGCGCGATGCGCCAGTAGACCGAGTCGAGCGGGTCATCGGGAACGTCGCGCATCTCGACAGCGGTGAATCCGGCGTCGGCGCGCATGGGGCGCGGTCTGCTCGCCCCACGAGCCGGCGCACGAAGAGGTCGAGCGTGGACTGCCCGGCCGGCGCCGGGGTGACGCCGCCGACGATCGGGGTTCCGCTGGTGACGGTGCGCAGGCGCGGCCGGCGGGTGCGGACCTCGACCGGGTCCGCTGTGATGGTGACCGGCCTGATGGCCGGCAAGTTGTCGTTGCTGGTGTCGGCGCCAGAAGGCGCACCGGTAGCGTTGTACGTGGACATCGCCTCTCCAGGGGTTTTGTCCAACTGCCCTGGCCGGTGTTTGCCGCACCGGTCAGGGCGCCTTGTCCTTGCTCGCTCTACGGCGGCGAGCTGGCGTCGTCGTCACCTCCAATCTGCTCGCGGATCTCCGGCGGCAGCAGCGGCAATGGCACCACCGCGGCCGCCGGCCGGCCGTTGCGCGTGATGACCGCGACCTGGCCGCCGATCTCGGCGCGCGACACGATGTCGCCCAGCCGCGGACTGGCCTACCCGCCGGGTCCACGTCGACGGCAAGTACCCGCATCCGCCGGAGCGCGTCGACGACGCCGTCTACGTGGAGTGGCGGGTCCACGTCGCGCCGGCGGTCGCCGTGAGTGAGGTCGAGCAGGCGGCCGATGACGTGGTAGCCGCGAACGGCCGGCTGAACGAGGCAGTCGCGGCCGCCAGGGCGGCTGGGGCCACCTGGGAGCGCATCGGCGCCGCGGTCGGGATCACCCGGCGGGCGGCCAACGAGAGGTGGGGATGATGAGCACCGACCGAGCGGCGACGCCGGCGAAGCTGCGGCGTCTGGTCGGCCAGGCCGAAGCCCTCGCGGCCGAGATCGCCGGCGTCCGTGACCGGTTCCGCGCCGACCCGGACGAGTCCACTCGGCTCGCGGGGTTCCGGCTGGATGACGCCGCCGGCACCGCGGCCCGGATCGCGCACGAGCTTGTCGCGACGGCCGGCGACCTGGCCCGGGTCCGGGGCCGGCCGACCTGCGGCGCGGACTGGGGCGTCTGCCCGGTGCACGGCAACACGCTGCGAGCGAGTGGCGGCCGCTGCTGGTGCACCGTCCTGGACTGCGGCCGGTCGTGGGGGTATGACCGACTGGGCCTGCCGTGCAGCGAACCGGTCGCCTTCGACGTCCGCGACACCGAGGGCGGCGGCGGACCGATGTGCGCCGGCCACGCGAAGGACGCTCAGAACCGCATCGTCGGCGCGGTGGTCACGCCGCTGGACGGCCCAGGCGGCGAAGAGTCGAGCCGATGACGATCGAGCGCGCGTACGAGCTCGCCGCCGAGCTGGCCGGGTTCGCCGCTGACTCCAGCTGGCCAGTCGACCCGGCAGAGGTTGAGCAGTTCGTCGACGCCGCGCAGAAGATCGCTGCCGCAGCACTGGCCGTGATGGTGACGCAATCGGTGAGCGTACTCGAAGTGGCCGCGGGCGGCGGTGCGCAGCGCGTCGGCACGGTTTCTGGCGGTGCAGGTGTCCTACGGCGGCGTTGTCACCGTGACCGCCCTCGACGACGCGCCCAGAGCTTGCGCGTGAGGTCCCAGCCCACCACAGCTGTGGTGGGCTGGGACCTCACTGTGCGTCAAGGATTGGTCAGTGGCGCCGTTAGGGCTGTGCCCCTTCCAACACTGGCGTTGGGTTTCCTTGTTCGTCTGCGATCACTGAGACCGTGACGGCGGTGATGGATGGCATCCAGCTGAGGTCGGCCAGTTCGTAGAGATCGAAGGGGTAGTAGTTCGGGCTGCTGGGTGGGCCGTACCGAAGAACTCCCTCGTTGAACCCGGCCGCCAGCGAGTCCGGATTGTCGATGGGGTTGAGAACCAGGTTGAGCGGATCACCATCGGTGAAGTCGAACCCTCGGCAGAGCAAGCCGCCCTGGTAGTAGATGTGGACGATTGAGCTGGAGCCGTCGCAGAAGACCTCTCGCGTGGCGCTCGCGGGGGCGGGTGCGGCGGCGACGACTACGACGGCGCCGACCACTGTGGCCAGCGTGAGTTTTGTAAGGACGTGTTTCACGACATACCTCGACTTCCACCGCCCCGGGGTGGGGAGCGAAGGGTGGGGACGAGTCAGCTGTCTCGGGGGCAATCGCGATACATAGTGATGTACTAGCAGATTTCCGTGCTGTCAACCGGCTAGTACCGGGTGTCTTCTTACGGCTCTGCCGCGATCACCAGATGCCGGCGGCGGTAGCGGTGTCGTGGATGTGGCGGGCGTCGATCGGGGCCGGCACCGCGGTGATGCCGAACGCTGGCCACGACACCGTGAGCGTGAGTCCCGCGGTGTCCGGTCGTGGCCACAGCCAAAGCTCTGTGGTGATCTCGGCGACGACGGTGTCGGCTCCGGCGGGGTCGCTGGGTGCACCGTAGGGGTCGGCGGTCGACGACCGCACGCGGGTTCCGTAGGTCGTCAGCGACAAATCGGGGTCGGGTGTGTCGGCCGGGCGGCGCCAGGGGTCCAGCGAGGAGGCTTGCCGGCCGTCGGTCAGGCTGACAGTGAAGCGCAGTAAGTCGTCCGGGGCCAGCGTCCCGCTAGCGGAATTACCGGTGCGGAACCAGTTCCGCGGGTACCAGGCGACTCGGTCACTGCGACGGGCGATGGCCGATACGGACATGAGGCAGCCCTGGCTGAACGCCCGGACCTGCAGGATGGAGACGGCAGCGGTGGGCGACGTCGCTATCACCTGGTCGCCCAGGACCAAGATGCTGCGCGCCGCCACCGGCGGGTAAGCCCAGGGCGGCCGCCGCTGTTCACTCGAAGCAGGTCCGCCTCGCGACACATCCCCATTCTAAGGTCACGTCGCGATCGCGCCTCGGCAGAAGCGCGGCGTCAAGAAACGATCGCTTGATGAAGATCAACAGCGGCCGGACGCGAGCAGGGCGAATGAGCTTCAACAACCCCGGCGCGTCAACAACCATCCACCACCGTTTGTTGAAAGGATCGCGGGCATGACGCTGGTCCTGGGGCCCGACGACATCCTCGCGCCGGCGCCGGCGCGGCTGTCCGACATCTTGATCGGCTACGCGCGGATCTCCACCGGCGCACAGAGCCTCGACCGGCAGATCGACGCCCTCACCTCCGCCGGGTGCCGGCGGATCTTCGCCGACGAGAAGAGCGGCAAGAACGCACTCCGGCCGGAGCTCAAGGCGTGCCACGCCTTCATCGATCCCGGCGACACTCTGGTGGTGCCGAGCCTGGACCGCTACGGCCGCTCGCTCGTCGACCTCATCACCATGGTGGGCGAGCTGCGCGGCCGCGACGTCGGCTTCCGCAGCCTGTACGAGAACCTGGACACCACCACGCCGGGTGGGAGGCTGGTGTTCCACGTCTTCGCCGCGTTGAGCGAGTTCATCCGCGAACTCATCGTCGACGGCACCCGCGAGGGCCTGGCCGCCGCGCGCGCCCGCGGCCGCGTCGGCGGACGACCCAAGGTCGTCGACGCGGACCTGCTGCGCGCGGCTCGCGACCTGCTCCCCAACCCCCGACCACAGCATCACCTCGATCGCCAAACTGCTCGGCGTCAGCGTCGGGACCCTGTACAACCACATCCCCGACCTGCAGGAGCTGCGCGCCACCGCCCACGAACGCGCCCGCGCGATCGGCCCGGCGAAGGGCTGAGCTGGCTCGCCTACGTCGACGAGTCGATCCGGCCCGACGAGGGCGTACGTGATGGCGGCGTGCACGCTGCAGGACATCGACGCTGCATCGGCGCGCGCCGCGATGCGCGAGCTGGAGCCTCGACGCGCTGCGCATCGTGACCATCTCGGGCGTGAAGGTCGACCGACGATGGCAGGAACGGCCGCCGGCTCCCCTCGGTGCGGCACCGCACGAAGCACCCGGCCGGCGCCTCTAGGGTGGTCGGCGTGGCAGCGACCCTCGACCGGCTGATCTATGTGGATGACTCCGGGCACCCGCAGTCGGGGATGGTCGTCTACGGCTGGATCGAGTGCGCGCCCGATCGCTGGGCCGGCGTGCTCAAGTCCTGGCTGGACACCCGCAAGAAGCTCTGGCGTGAGTACTCCATCCCCGTCACCCAAGAACTGCACGCGACGGAGTACGTGAACGGGCGCGGCCGGATCTCGACGTCGATCCCCGACCGCTTCGTACGCGCCGGCGTGCCCTACTGGAAGGACTTCGGCCGGGCGGTCGCGGTGGAATGCCTGGACACGCTGCGCAGCACGGAGGGCCTGACCGTCGGCGCCGTGTGGCGCAAGGGCGACCCGCGCGACCTGGCCCGCACCAGGCCGCGCTGGTCGAACGCCTCGAGCGCGAGTTGGCGGCCGCCGGGTCGCTGGCGATGGTGTTCATGGACGGCGACGGCAGCGACAGCTCTTACCGATCCACGCATCGAAGCCTCAGACTCGCCGAGCGGCGAGTGATCGAAGACGCCATCCACCTGGACTCCAGGGGCTCCCAACTCGTCCAGATGGCTGATCTCGTGGCCTGGAGCGCGAACGTTCGCGTCGACCCCTACCACGGAAACGAGTTCGCCTGGGAGTGGTACTCGACCTACCTGGCCGAACGGGACCGGGCACGCGAACCGCAGAAGATCTAGCCCAACAAACAGCTAGACCCCCTTATCCACGTGTGTGGGGGGATCTGCGAGAACAAGACTACCACTTCGCCGGCGCGAGCGGCGACAATGGCCGCCGCCCCGCCGGGCGGGGTCAGATCAGGCCGCGTCGACGTCCTGGCCGAAGAGGCCCGGCACTCTCTCGCGCAGCACGCGGACCAGCTGCTCGGCCTCGTCGTCGGGGAGGTCGTGGGGCAGGGCGAGTGGAATGCCGGTGAGCAGGTCGGCGAGGCGCAGCCGCGGGCGCCCGTCTCGTGCGTGCTTCACTCGCATGTAGGAGACGATGTCGGCGACGTAGAGCGTCATCGTGTCGTGCTGGCCGGTGCGCCAGAGCCACGCGAGCACCTTTCCGGCCGGGTCTCCCGGGTGCAGGAGTGCGGCGCGGTCTTCGTCGTCGAGCCCCTGCTCTTCGATCAGGAACAGCGCCGTCTGTTCGGCGTGAGCGCCCAGCAGGAGCGGCAGCACGTCCAGCGTCGTGGGATCGACGAGCGCGACCGCGGGCCTGCGGTGCGCTCCGATCATCGGCATGCGCCCGTGGGCGACGGAGGCGATCAGGGCCGGGAGGTTCTTGCGGGCGTCGGACACGGTGTAGATCTCGGGAACGGCCATACCAAAGACTGTACACGAACATGTACAGATTTCCGTACATGTTCATGTACAGGAGTGGTCCGTCAGGGCAGCGGTGGTGCAGCGCCAGGGCAGCGGCGGTGCAGCGGGCCTTGACATGTAGACGTCAAGCGCCGGCGTCGGCGAGCGATGGGTGCCAGGCGGGCAGTTCGTGGCGCTCGCGTGGGTGGCGCCACTGGTCGTGCAGCAGCAGGTCGCGGTGCTCGTCGCTGTCCGGGTCGTCGCCGGCCCGGGGGACCTTGGTGAACGGGCGGGTGGTGAAGTCGAGTTCGTCGACGAGGATCCGGTCGGGGTTGTCGGGCTGGTCCATCACGAACCGGGCGCTGTACCAGGTGCCCGGCACGGGCGCGTACACGTGCTCGTTGAACCCGGGCCTCGTTGGTGATCTTGATCGACTCGGCGTCGGCCTCGTACGCGGCGGCGTAGTCGGTGTCGGGGTTCTCGCCGGCGATGTCGCGCAGCCGGACCCGCACGGTGGGGTAGGCGGCCTCGACGTCGAGGACCAGGTGCCGCCAGCCATCCGGTGCGGCGTCGTCGGCGCACTGGCTCAGCATGTCGAGCCAGTAGATGCTCACGCCCCACGGCCGGGTGTGGGCGGGGTGCCAGGCGGGCAGCTGGTCGAGGGCGCCGACGTAGAGGCGTTCGTGTTCGGCGCGCAGCATCTCCGGGTGCGCGTCGCCGGCCGGGTTGTCCGCGGACCAGAGGCCGCCGAAGGGCGGGTTCTCGTCGTCGAAGGTGGCCGCGGTGGTGCCGCCGGGGGTGAGGGTGAGGGTGAGGGTGGCGTTGTACCAAGGGCGGACAGGGCTGGGGGGTCAAGGAACCGGCCGAACCACGAACCCGATACAACGGGATCACCCGCGGAAACGGACGCCCCATCGCACAGTGGTCCCGCCTCGCCGCCGGCCGCTCCGACGACCTCACCGGCAGCGCCTGACCGCAGGGGATCGACGCGGTCCTCGACTCGACTGACGATTAGGCACCCCACTCCGTGACCGCCAGGCACACGCCAGCTGTCCATGAATCGACACCGCCAACCAGCACCGGACCGTGCCAAGATCGCCGGCTAGCCAACCCGATCATCAGTGGCCGCCCGGGACCGACCCGCGCGCCTGAGCTAATCGGCCGTTCTCTCGCTCGCGCTCGGCCCGGGCAGGCTCCAACGCTTCCCGAGCCGAGCCGGTGGAGTGCTCGGTCCGCTCGGCCGCGCGCGTGATGACGTCGCCGGCGTCGGCAAGGCGGCTCGGCCACTCGATCGCGCGGCCTTCATCGTTGTCCGTCACCCGGCGGTGCTTGGCGTCGGCGGGGTCGTTCTCGTGACCGGCCGGCTTGTCGCACACGACCGGCGAGCGACGCCGTCGCGGGTCTGTTCAGCGGGGATCTCGATCACTGCGGCGCACGCCGGCTGGTCGGTGGGGACGAACCACGGAGCCGGGAACAGGTCAGGCACGGGCACCATCACCAGCGCCCGCGGCGGCTCGCTCTCGTGCTCGGTCATCACTCCACCCACAGTTCATCGATGCTGGTGAACCGCCAGTCGTCGAGGTAGTCCTCACCCCACACCGTTTCAAGGTGTACTCGGCCACGCCACGGTCGCCGCCGGCCTCGTAGGCGTCCAACATCGCGTCGTGCTGCTCCGGGTCCAGCTCGGCACCCGTGGTCCGGTTCCGCACGTAGCCCTTCCCGCTGTTTCGCGGCCCCTGGTCGCCCTTCACTCGGACCGTGACGGGCCGCTGACGGTTCCGGCGGGTGCGGGCGTCCTGCAACGCTCGCCGGCGGCCCTGACGGGTCGTGGCGGCCTGCCGAGATGCCTTCTGGGTGCGGGTCAGGTTCTCCGAGCGGATGCCGGCGCGGCCAGTCTCACGTTCGGACCGCAACCACCGTTGCACGGTGCGCTGGCTGACCCCGAGCGCCACGGCAGCAGCGCGCGTGTCGACCTCCCCCCGTCCGGCGCGACGTGCCCGCGACCGCAGCCAACATGCCCCGCACACTCTCACCACCCCGGACACGTCACCCCGGCGTCCGGTGAGCGCCGCGAACACCGCGCCACGGTCGACCTTCCGGGCCGGCATCTCGTCCTCGTCAAAGACGTCCTCAGCCACGGCTCGCCTCCCAATCCGCGGGGTCGATCAGGTGTCCCTTGCCCTCGTAGCCGGCGCCGGTGAAGTAGCGGACGTGATCGCTCATCAGCGCCGCGCCTTCCGGCTTGAACTGCCCGAACCCACGGCCCCACTTGCCCCGGTCGCCCGGCCAGGCCGCGGCGAAGTCGGCCGTCTCGAACGCATAGACGATCGTGTCGTCGATCACGGCGAGCGGCCAGCGGTCCGTCGCGGTGCCGATCTTGACGATCATCCGCAACAGGTTGGCGTCAGCGTTCGCCATGACATGGTGCCGGCGCTCCGGAGCGAAGCCGGGCCGGCCAGCCAGCAGCGGCGAACCCATCCAACCGAACGTCTTGTTGGCGATCTCTTTGAGCTGGTTCTGCACAGCCTGGTCGTCGGGTCGGGCGTGTTCAGCTCGGCGCGGGCCTTCCGCTGCCGGTCGTAGTACGGGTCCAAGATCCGTACTGTGCTGCGGCCACGTGTACGCCTCGACGATCGCCGGCTCGTACCCGAGCTGCATCGCATAGGCCAGGGTCGGCGTGGTCACCCACACCGGCCCGTTGGTCCGCCGGCCGGCCGGGTTCAGCGGATGCGGGTGCCGGACGTCGCCGGCGTCGGGCATCTCGGCCATCAGCCAGCACCCAGGCGTCTTCGGATCGAATGCGCACCCGTCCGTGTGATGCACCGGGTCGCCAGACCGTGCCCAGCCCGGCACCGCCGCGCGCCAGCGAGACCGTCATGCAGTGCAGCGTGCTGACGGAGTACAGGAGAGGCGCGAACCGGTTGCCGACGTTGTCCTCCAGGTTGCAGGCCGCCTTGGTGTCCATCATCACGAACACGCCGCCGGGGCGCAGGATCTCATGCACCCGCCGCAACACGACTGCGCCCGTCCGGCCGGGCCTGGTCGCGCACCCCACGCTGCGACGGGACGAGTTGGGGCAGAGAACGCCGGTGGAGATCCCAGGGGTTGCGGCGGCGACAGGTCTCGGCAGGTGCGTAGTTCTCCGCGGCCGTGCGAGCTGACCGGGTGGGGTGAGCCGCCGTGCGGATCACCCCACCCAGGCCCGGTCAGCCAGTGAAGGCGACGCCGACGGGCGAGGTGAGCAGCGGCGCCAGCACCTTCGCGCGACCGGTGCGCAGGTCGACGTCGACCAGCAGCGACAGACCGAGGAGCAGGCCGGTCCGCACGGCGGCCACGGCGCGGTAGTCGTTCGGCTTGTACTCGCCGATCGGGGCCGCGCCGTCGATGTCGAACCCGTTGGCCGCCACCACGTTCAGGCCGAGGCGGCCGACCGGGAACAGCTGTCCGGTGTTCGGCGACACCACCGGCGTCGCGCCGGGGACGCTGCCCTGCAACACGAGCGTGTCCGTGCGGGAGTCCACGCCGTACAGCGCCGTGGAGGTGGCCCCTGCGACGCTGTTCGTGTAGCCGGACGCGGCGACCTCGGGCTTGCCGCCGCCAGTGGCGTAGGCGAGCATGCCGTCGACCGCCGCCACCGCGCCCGTGTCAGGGTGGAGCCGCAGGTTCTGGCCCGTGTCCGTGACGAGTCGGATCCGGTCGACCGTCGGGTTGAAGTCCAGGCCGACGGCCGTCCCGGCAAGCGCGGCCGGCGCGCCGACCTTCGTGGCCTTCCCCGACCTGGCGTCCACCGTGTACAGCTGACCGGACGCGCCGATGACGTACACCGCGCCGTTGGCCGGCCGTACGTCCATACCGACCAGCCGGTCCTTGTGCGCGAGACCGGTGATCCGCACCCGATGCTCGACGAGCAGCGGCACGTTTCCGTTGTGCCGGCTCAGCACGCCGTTCGAGCCGAGTACCAACAGGTCACTGCGGTCGTTGTGCGTCGATGCAGACGCCGGCGCCGCGGACGCCGTCGGCGCGGCCAGCACACCGGCAGCCAGCACGGCGGCGACCACCATTCCGATTCTTCTCATCACGAGTTCCTTCCGCTCTCAAGGGTGCGACGTCTGGTGTTACGTCCGGGAACGCGCCAGCGTTCATCGCGCGGTTTCGACCTGCGCGCGACGAGGAGTGCATGCGTGCTGCCTACGACGCGAAGAGGTTCACGAGCACCCCTAGAGTGTGCGGAACGCGCGCGCGGAACGGAGGTGCCGATGGACCCGGACGTTCTCATCGGCAGGATCGGCGAGGTGCTGCACGACGAGCCGCGCGTGCTGGCGGCCTGGCTGAGCGGCAGCCGAGGGCGGGGCACGGCCGATCGCTACAGCGACGTCGACGTGTGGCTCGTGGTCTCGGCCGACGACCTGCAGGGTTTCGTCGAGGATTGGCCGAAGCTGTCCGACCGGATATCGCCCACCGTGCTGCGTCAACAGGTACGTGGCGGGCCGGTGTTCAACTCGGTCACCCCTGAGTGGCTGCGTTTCGACGTGTCGATCGGCACTCCGGAAGAGGTCGCGACCCGCAGCAGCTCCACGCTCGAGCCGCTCTTCGACCGCGCCGGTCTCACCGAGAAGCTCCAGCCCGCGGGCGAGCCGCTCCAGCCCGACCCCTGCCGAGTGGCGGGCCTCACCACCGAGTTCCTGCGCGTGCTCGGCCTGCTGCCCGTCGTGCTCGGAAGGGACGAGTACGTGGTGGCCGCATCCGGCACCGGACTGCTGCGACAGCTGCTGATCCAGTTGATGCTCGAAGACGTCGCCGTCGAGGACCGCGGCGGCGCGCTGCGCCTCGCTGGGCTACTGCCTCCTGAACGCCTGCGGGTACTCACCGAGTTGCCGGCGATCGAAGCGACTCGCGCCTCCGCGCTCGCTGGTCACGTCGCCTGCGCCGGAGTGTTCCTGCCGCTCGCCCGGGAACTGCACGACCGGTGCGGGCTCGAGTGGCCTGAAGACCTCGAGACCGCCGCGCGCCGCCATCTGCGCACCGAGCTCGACCTGGAACTCGGGTAAGGAGTGCGCCCACGGGACGACTTGTGGTGCGAGTGTTCAGATGACGCGTGCGGCTGGCCGGCCGCGGCGCCGCCCGGCCACGACGACGGTACGGAACCGGACGTCGGTGTCGTCGCCGAGCTGCCGCCTGGCGACCGCGGCGGCCAACTCGGCCGCGGTGACGACGGCGTCCAGATCGGTCGCCGGGTCGACAGCCACCCGCAGGTCGAGCACCGTCTCGCCCTGCTCGCGATGCAGCCGGGTCTGACGGACCGCGGCACCCGGCACGGCCGCGAACGGCGCGCCGACGGCGTCGGACAGGGCGGCGACATCGGCAACGAGCCGGCCGTCGCGGCCCGAGCCGGACAGCCGGAGGCGGCCGACGGTCCTGCGGTGCGCATGCGCGGACATCCAGAGCAGCGCGACGAGCGCCAGGGCGATCCCGGCCGCGCCGACGGTCCACGGCCACCACGCCTCATCGGTCCAGGCCACGAGGTCCGGGACGGCGATCGCATCGGCAGCGCCGGGCAGGCGGTCCTGCTGCCACGCCACCGCGGCCGCGCCGAGCACGATCACGGCGACACCGGCCAGGAACACCACGACCCGTTCGGCTGCGGCACTGGCCCTGCTCATCGCTCACCTCCGGCACGGGACACCGGGACGCGGATGTCGGGCGAGCCTGCCAACCGCTCGAGCCGGGCGCCGATGTCCGGGGCGACGTCCGCGTCGATCCCGGGGTCGCCGTCGGTGCCGATGCGCACGACAACGTGGCCGCGCCGGGCCCGCGCCCGCGCCGTGACCACATCCGGATGCCGTCCGGCCGCGTCGACGGCGACGGCCTCGATCGCGCGGCGAGAAGCGTAGACGCCGGTCGACGACACCAGCTCGAGGGAGCGGCGCGGTCGCCGCCACACGGCGGCGGCGACCAGCAGGACGCCCACCACCATCAGCGCCACACCAGCCGGCAGCATCCAATCCTGTGGGCGCAACCCGTCGACCCAGCGCACGGCCCGGTCCACCAGGGACTGCCCGCCGACAAGGTCGAGACCGGCCAACGCAGCGTGGATCGCGACACCGGCGACCCCCAGCAGCAGCAACGCGAGCAGCAGGCCGGCCTTGCGGGCCACGCCCGGTGCGGCCGGCCGCGCCGCGGCGGGCAGGACATCGGCGCCCGTCGACGGCGTGGTGTCGGCGAACCGGGACACCCGGATATCGACGTCGTCGACGGTCAGCCCGGTCAGCTCCCCCACCCGGCTGTGCACGGCGGTCCGGATCTCGGCCGCCGCCTCGGGCAGAGAGGCATCCAGTCGCGAGCCGACGACGAGGTCCAGACGCACGTGCCGGCCCACGACCCGCGCCGACGCCCGAGGCAACGGACGGCCGCCGAAGCCGGGCACCAGTCCACCGCGCTCGCGCCAGCCGCCGGCCTCGACCGCCGCCTGCTCGGCGATGCGCGCGACGACCCGGTCATGGATCGTCAGCCGTCCCCGGTCGCCGGGATCGGGAGGTGCGGTCACGTCCGGTTCTGCGGCGACCGGCATCGTCAGTCACGCTCCCGGCCGCGCCACAGGGCGCGGACATCGAGTTCGCCGGACAGGTGGCCGGCGACGGCCAGCCCGGCGAGGCCCAGCACGATGGCCAGCAGGAAACCGCCCAGCCCGCCGGTAGTGGCGGCCAGCGCCAGCAGCAGCCCCGCGACCAGACCGATCCCCGTCGCGTTCATGAGTTCCTCCTCGTGGTTGCGGCCTCGCCGGGCGCGGCCACGTCCTCGACCGTGACGTGCACCGTGCCGGCCACCAGGCCCGCGACGGCGGTCCGGATCGCGTCGACCGTCGCCGGCACCGGCGCGTCCCACTCGACGACGACGTGGACCGCGACGGCGTCGTCCTCCGGTCCCACGCGCACGCCGCGCACCCGGCGTCCCGGCAGGTAGGTGGCGACCTCGCCGAACAGGCCGGCGTGCAGGCCGGCGACGCCCGGAACGCCGAGCACCGCGGCCGCGACGTCATCGGCGAGCGCCCGATCCTCGCCGCCGGGCCGGTCCGGCGCGGTCATTCGACCCGGCTCTCCGGCGCGGCCTCTTCCTCTCCTTCGAGGTGGACGTCGTTGACGTTGATGTTCACCTCGGTCACCTCGAGACCGGACATCCGCTCCACCGCCGCGATGACGTTGCGCCGGATGCCGATCGAGAGGTCGACGATCGACACGCCGTACTCGGCCATGATGTCGATATCCACGGCCGCCTGCCGCTCGCCGACCTCGACCGCCACGCCCTGCTGGAGGTTCGTGCGCGAGCCGGGGATCCGCTCGCGCAGCGCCCCGACCGCGCGGGCAGTGCCGCCACCAAGGTTGTAGACCCCGGCCACCTCGCGCGCCGCGATGCCGGCGATCTTCGAGACGACTCCCTCGGCGATGGTGGTGCGGCCCTGGTCACTCACCAGCGGGCCGTCCTTCGCCGCCGCAGCCTCATCGGACCCGCGCCGCGTCGTCGACGCCCCTGGATTGTCCGCCATGTCATCGTCTCCTTCGGTATGCCGCCAAGACTCCGGTGTCCTCGGTCGACAGGTGTTCGACACTGCCGGCCCCGCGGATGGCACGCCGAGGTTGATGTGACGACCGTCACAGGACGGTGAGTGCTGCCCGGCGCCTACCCGTGGTTCGGTGGATGAGACTGGAGGGATGTTCCGGAGCCGGCTCGGCCCGGCCGTCGTCGACGAGGACGACGACGTGCTGGCCCGCCGTGCCGCGCTCGGGGACCGCCGGGCCTTCGTCGTCGTCGTCGAACGCCACGGCCCGGCGATGTTCCGCTTCGCGCGCCGGGTTTTGCTCGACGACGGCGACGCCGAGGACGCCGTCCAGGACGCCTTCGTCGCCGCCTGGCAGCATCTGAGCGGCTTCCGCGGCGACTCCGCCTTGCGTACGTGGCTGTTCCGGCTGACCCTGAACAAGGCGCACAACATCCGCCGCAAGAACCGTCCCGAGCCGCAGGAGCCCATTGACACGTCCGCACCGGCCACCGCCGACCCCGCCACCAACGTCGTCGGCGGCGCGCTGATCGACGCGGTCGACCGAGCATTGGCCGCACTGCCGCCGAACCAGCGGATCGCCTGGATCCTCCGCGAGGTCGACGGCCTGAGCTACGAGGAGATCGCCCACGTCATGCGCACCTCCCGCGACGTCGTCCGCGGGTTGCTGCACCGAGCTCGGCACACGTTGGCGGAGAGGCTGGCAGCATGGCGATGACCCCCGACCCGCGGCGCACCCCGGACCACCAGGCCGAGGCCGGCGACTCGCGCACCGAGCCGGACCTGACGGTCCTCGACGACGCCGCGGCCGCGCTGCGGTCGTATACCGACCAGTCCTGGGCGGGCGCGTCGCAGCGGATCCTCGACCACGTGCTCACCGCCACGCGGCGCTCCCGCCCGGTCCGCGGACGCGCGGCGACCGGCCCGTTCCACGTCAGCGACCAGGTGCTCACCGCCTACCTGCGGGCCGCCGTTGACGACCTCGACGACGCCGAGCTCACCAGCGTCCGCCTGGACCTCGACGACGATCGGCTCCGCGCGGTCACGCTCGGCATCACCGTGCGCTACCCGGAACCCATCCACCCCATCGCGGCGCGAGTGCGCGCCACCGCGATGGAGGCACTGCGTGCGGTGCTCGGCTCGGCCGAGCCCCTCTCCCCGCCGCACCTGACCATCGAGGTGACCGGCATCGAACCGCCACCCGGCCTGCGCTGACGACGGCCGAAGCACTCGCCGTCGACACCAGCCGATTCGATCGGCCGACCAGGCACGCAACTCACGAACGGATCTCCACGCCCCAGCTCCACGAGGTTTGGGAGCCGGCGGCGAGCTCCATCGTTTCGTGGAAGAACGGTGCGGCGCAGAGCATGACGACTGGATCGGTCCGGAGGAACCATGGTGTCGGCCGGTCGGCGTTCATCGTGATCGACGTGGCCGCACGGACCAGCGCGCACTGGTACGCCGTCGTTCCCATTGCCTCGTCGGCCGGGGTGTCGATGCCGTCCAGAACGACGCCGGCTCCCAGCAGTGCGTCCGAGCCGCGGAGGAACAGCCCGCCGTAGCCTGCATCGGGGCGCCCTGCGGTGGTCGGACTGCCGAACCCGAGGTCGCGATGTGCGCGCCATCGCGGCGCGATGGTGAGGCTCCAGCCGTCACTGGTCTTCGCCACCCGAGATTCTCGTGTTTCCGTCAGCAGCAGGCGGCCGTCGCGGCCGATCCAGTCGATTTCCTCGGTCAGCACCCGGCCCGTCGCGGACATCGCGCGGGTGCGCTGGCGGGCGGCGTTCGCGAGATCGCGATATGCGCCGTCCTGAAAGGTCGGGCCGCCCCAGCTGGTCGCCGCGTCTCTGTGTCCGTCGACGGCGACGTTGGCCACCGCGATCGAGAGGCCGTGATGCCATGGATGGTCGGCCGGCCCGTCCTCGGTGAATGTCGCGCCGTCCACGGTCCGGAGTGGATGCCAGCTCGGCCGCGGCGCGTGGTGCGGCGGCATCTCCTCGCCGGACCGCCGCACGCCCAGCACGCGATCGCCTGCGACGATCCGGGCCGTGCCGTCATGGCCGACGACGACGTCGATCACCCTCGATCCTCGGGTGCGCGCAGGTGAGCCGTGGTCGTCGCGCCGTCGGCCCAGGTCACCACGGCCTGTTCGCCTGAGATCGTGACGGAGGTGCGGGCCGCGTCGCCCGCGTACGCACCGCTGAGGACGACGACCGCGGCATGAACGACTGCCGGCTCGACGGATGCGGAGGTCCGTGCCCAGGGGACGGCCGACCAGCGTCCCATGGGGTTGGCTCCGTCCGATTCGTCCGACCCGGCCTCGTCCAGCGCCGCTACGCCTATGACGACGCTGGTGAGGTCGTCGGCCGTTCGCACCTGGGCCCGGCTCCCGTCGACGGCGCTGGCCGGTGAGGCCGCGTCGCTGGCGATCGTCCAGCCGCCGACGTGCAGCCGCCACGGCCCGCGGTCGATGGGACGGTGGCCGTCGGGGTCGTCCGAGGCGGCCGTGCCGGGCCGGCCGAAGCCGTCCGGTACCGGGTCGACGCGGGCGAGGCGGACCTCGACGCCGCCCCGGACCAGTGACGCCGTGGTCAGCCAGGGGCCCACGCGTACGCTCTGCGCCTCGCCGGCGGCGCCGCCGTCGCCGGAGAGATCGAGCCAGTGGGCCCGGCTGCACGACGCCAGCCCGAGCCCGTCGACGTCGAGTGCGACCCGCCGCAGCGGCGTCCGGTGCGACGGGTTCCCGGCGGCGTCGAGCAGCGCGACATGCGAGTCCAGCGGCCGTTGGAGCCGGCCCTGGGAGAGGTCGGGTGCGGCGTGCGACGAGTAACCGTGGCGCGCGTAGAACGGGGAGTCGACGACGCCGCTCGCCCCGGCCGCGTGGTCCGTGCCGTGGTTCAGGACGCGGACGATGCCGTCCGCTCTGGTGGCGGAGACCACCCAGCCGGGCGGTCCTACGACCCGCTCGACATCGGCCCGCTCGACCGGGAGCGCGCCGTCCGGCCCGGTCCACGCGGGATGGTCCGGCGGCAGGACGAGCCCGGCGAAGCCCTTCGAGGCCCAGTACGGCGACCCTGCGCCGCTGTAGTTCTGCCGGACCCGAGCGAAGGCGCCGTGCCAGCCGACCGGGAGCAGGCCGCGTTCATCCGGCGCACCGTGGCCGGAGAAGTACGCGAGCACGCGGTCGGCGACCCGGCGGGTCAGTCCGGGTTCCGGCTCGGCCGCGCCCGCCGCGGCCGCCGCCCAGAACGGTGCCAGCACGGCGAACCGATACGTCAGCGACCTGCCCTGGAACACCGGTGCGCCGTCGGCGGCCACGAGATACTGGGCGTCCAGCAGGTATCGCTCGAGCCGGTCCCTGGTGGTGGCGACGAAGTCCGGGTCGGCGTGGTCGCCGCAGATGCGGGCGTACCAGACCGGGTAGAAGTGCATGGCCCAGCCGCCGTAGTAGTCGAAGTTCCGCGTGCCGCCGTCGGTGAACCAGCCGTCGCCGGCGTACCAGCCGTCGTGCGCGGCCAGGTTGCGCTCGAGGTCGGCCGGTTCCCACGGACCGCCCACGCTGCGCAGGAACGCCTCGACGACGTTCTGGAACCAGATCCAGTTGTTGGCATAGTCGCTCGTCCCGACGATCTCCGCCAGCCAGGTGACGACCTGCTCACGCGTCCGGTCCGTCAGGCGGTCCCAGATCCACTCCCGCGTCTCGTGCAGTCCGATCGCCACGGACGCCGCCTCGACCCTGGCCTGGCGGCGCTCGGACAGCCGCGGCCACCGTTCGGGTGACGCCGGGTCGACACCGGCCGTGATCCCACGCGCGTACCAGCCGGCCAGGCAGTCGGGGTCGGCGCCCTGCGAGCCCGCCAGCCGGAACGCGGCCAGCAGGAACGTGCGGGCGAACCCCTCCAGCCCGTCGCTCCAGTGCCCGGACACGCTCGCCGGGCCGGGCAGGTGGATCAGCGCGTGGTGCGGCGTCGCGTGGCGTCGTGGCGCCGCCAGCAACCGGTCGGCCGCGGCCAGCCAGCCCTCCCTCGGTGTGCCGCCGGCGCGCGCCGGCCCGCGGTCAGGCCACATGGTCCATGTCCGCACGCCGCACCTGATGCCGCAACGGCGCGCCGTCGAGGTAGCGGGCGATCTCGGCGACCACGAGCCCGCCCATGCGGAACAGCTCGGTACCGGTCGAGCCGGCGAGGTGCGGGGTGAGCTGCACGTTCGGCAGGTCGTACAGGGGCGAGTCCGCGGGCAGCGGCTCCGGGTCGGTGACGTCGAGCACGGCGTGCAGCCGCCCGGCGACCAGCTCCTTCGTCAGGGCATCCGTGTCGACGAGGGCACCGCGGGCGGTGTTGATCAGCGTGGCGCCGTCGCGCATGACCGACAGCCGCCGGGCGTCGATCAGGTGCCGGGTCGACGGCAACGACGGCGCGTGCAGCGAGACGACGTCGCTGCGCCTCACCAGGTCGTCGAGGTCGGTCAGCGTCACGCCGAGCGACATCGCCAGCTCCGGCGTCGCGTACGGGTCCGCCGCCAGCACGTCGAGGTCGAACGGGCGCAGCAGGTCGGCCACGCGCCGGCCGATGCGGGACAGGCCGACAAGCCCGACCACCCGCCGGTAGTTCGACACCGCTGGGTCGCCGGAGCGCGAGGCCCAGCTGCCGCCGCGGCTGGCGTGCAGCTTTCGGGCGTAGAGCGGGATCCGTTTGCCGGCGTACAGCACCGCCGCGAGGGTGAACTCCGCGACCGGGACGGCGTTGGCGGCGGCCGCCGACACGACGACGATGCCGCGGTCCCAGGAGGCGTCCGTGACCAGTCGCCGCACAGTGCCGCCCGCGTGGAACAGCGCCCGCAGCCGGGGCGCCGCCGCCAGCAACGTCGCGTCCAACTGCGGACTCCCCCACGCCGTGACCAGGATCTCCGCCTCGGCCAGGGCGGACCTGGCCGAGGCGGACTCGAATCCGCCGGGCACCGTGTCGAGCCGGGTCAGGCGGGCCAGCCCGCTCCGGGCCGGCTCGTCGAACAACCGCTGCGCTGTCGTCTCGGTCATTGCCAGCACGGTGCGCGGACGGATCGTCATCGGCGCTCTCTCCTGTTCTATCGGTGGCGTCAGCCGGTGACCGTGACTGGGATGCGCAGCTTCTCGCCCTTGTAGACCGCGACGATCTCGGTCGCCCCCGCGGTCAGGCCCTGGACCTGCGCGGTGGCACCTCGTGCGGACAGCAGCCGGGCGACGTCGCCGGCCTCGGAGTACCAGACGACCAGCTGCGGGTCGGCGACCGGCTGGCCGCCGGCGTCGACGACGGTCACGGTCACCGACGCGTCGTCGTACACCCCGAGCGCGAGCGACGAGGTGCCGGAGTCCACGGTGTAGGGCGTGTCGTGCTCACCCGAGCTGTGGTAGCCCTTGGTCGTCCCGTAGACCCGGCTGTCGAAGGCGTTCGTGCCGCCCTCCCAGCCGGCCTGCGGGGCGACGAACTGCGGGTCGGTGCCCTGGACTCCGGCGATGTACTCCTCGGAGTCGTGGACGGTGAGCGGTCCCGTGCCCGTGATCGTGTACAGGGCGGTGCCGTTCGTCTTCGCCATGATCGAGTCGTGGATGTCGACGCGGACGGCGTCCTCGAGGCGGATCTCGGCGTGGGCATTGTTGGTGAAGGTGCTGTAGTAGGCGTCGACGACGGCGGTGCCGGCGCCGGCCCACAGCCCGACGGAGTCGCCGCTGCCGCCACGATCGATCGAGTACGCCCCGATGGCGCCGAAGAACTGCGCTCCCCCGCTGGACCAGATCCGGTAGTTGCGCTTGTTCCCGAACGCGACGGTGTCGATGTAGGCCGGGTTGGTCGACTTGTCGTCGAACCCGCCGTCGGTGCTGTCGAAGGCTCTGGCGCGCACGTATGTGATATTCCGCGCCCGCCTCTCGGCGGTGAAACCGTCGCCGTTCCAGTAGCTCGTCCCGGCCTCGTGGTAGCCGTTGCGGCTGACGACGTCTTGGAACACGATGTCGTGCTCGATCACGTTGGACGCCTGGCCGGAGTCGCCCACCCGGAAGCCGAGCGGGAAGTTCCCGGGCAGCCAGTTGGCCTGCCCGCCGGCGTCGGCGCGGGTGTCGATGACGCTGGCCAGGTAGTTGCCGTTGCGGAACCGGACCGCGCTCTTGGTGAAGTTGAGGTAGTCGCCGCCGGTGATGACGATGTCGTGCGATGCGGTGGCCGGGTCGCCGCTCGACCCGCTGGGCAGCCCCCACAGGTAGATCGCGTCGCTGCTGTTGGTCACGTCGAAGTTGTCAATGCGGACGCCGACGTGCTGGCCCCGGGCCATGATCCCGTAGAAGTAGTTCTCGACGGCGAGGTCGCGGACCCGCCAGTGGCTGACGCCCACCGGTACCTCGATGAGCTGCCTCTGCACCTGGTTCGCCAGCGAGAAGTCGCCGACGAACGTGGGCAGCCCGCCGCCGGTGTTGACGCCCGTGAGCGTCTTGAGGGCGGTGACGCTCTGGCCGCCCGAGGACATGATCAGGGTCTGCGGCGTCGTGTAGGTGCCGCTGCCGACGTGCAGTGTGCTGGCCGGTCCGGTGGCCTCCCAGGCGCGTTGCAGCCCGCCGGCCCGGTCGCCCTGGAACGCGTTCGCCCAGCTGCTGCCGTCGCGTGTCCCGGCCCCGGTGGGGGTGATGTACCGGTCGCCGGCGGGGGTGGGCCGCAGGTCGGTCACGATGACGTCGTCGACGCTGAAGTTGCTCTTGCTGTAGCCGCCGACCATCACCCGGCCGGCGACCAGCGAGGCGTCGGTGGCCGCGAGTACCTCGGTGCCGTTGAGGTAGCCGGTGATCGCGTCGCCGTCCATTCGCAGTCCGACCCGGTAGGCCACGCCGGTGTCGAGCGTCGCGGCCGCGGTGTCCAGGGTCGTGGACGTGCCGTTGACGCGGGCGCTCAGGCTGAGTGTGTTCGTGCTGGTGTTGAGCGACAGCGCGTAGGTGTTGTTCGCGTCGCGGTACCGGCCCCGCAGCGCGATGGCGTTGGCGTCGTTCGCGCTGGTCAGGACGGCCTCGACGGCGTAGTCCGACCAGGTGGAGCTGCCTGCTGTGGCGGTGAGGGTGGTCGCGCCGCCGTCGTTGTAGGTCGCGCGGTACACCGAGTCGCCGCCGACGTCCACCACCGCCCAGGTCCCGCCCTGAGGGGCCCAGCCGTTGGCGACGCCGTCCTCGAAGTCCTCGGTGAGGAGCATGTCCCCCTCGTCGGCGGCCGCGGTGCCGCCGGGGCCGGTCAGGGCGATGGCCACCAGTAACGATGCGCCGACGCTCGCCAGTCTTCTTCGTCCGGTCATGATCAGCCGCCTTCCTGCGACAGTTCTGACGTATGACGTGCTGCCGTTCCTACCGTTGGTGCTGGACGTCGACCGGCCGCAGCACGATCCGAAGCGCGCCGGTCGGTGCGGGCCGCCGGACGGCCAGCACGATGCGATGCACGGCGTCTCCCCAGGCGCCGGCCAGCCGGGGGTCGTCCGTCGGCACGCGCTCGGAGCCGGCGTCGACCAGGTCCGGGTCGAACTCGATCCGCAGCGCCCGGCCCGGCCCGGTGTGCAGGACCACGCGCCCGGTGTCGTGCTCGGGCGCGGGCCACGACATGAGGTGCAGCGCCAGCCGGCCGGGCTGGTGATCGAGCTCGAACTCGTCGTGCAGCACGATCTCGCCGGCGGCCCGGTCCAGCCGCAGGTCTCGGACCCACCGCAGGATCCCCGCTTCGGGCGGGTAAGCGCCGGCCAGGTCCAGGCGCAGGCCGGCGCCGTCGCCGCCGACCGCACAGGTGACGTCGTGGGCGGCGAACCGCGGGCCGGGCGCCTGTTCCACGCCGTCGACGACAGGGACGTTGTGGTACCCGCTCTGCATGGTCCAGATGCCGAACCGCTCGCCGCTGAACGTGGCCCGGGTGTAGACGCCGACACCGACGTCGACCACGGCCGGGACGCCGTCGACCGCCACCACGAACGAGCCCACGTCGTTGTGTCCGTGGCTCTCGCCGTTGTGACCGGCCTTCGCGGCCAGGAACAGGCCGTCCGAGCTGCCCCCGGCGCTGCGGCAGGTCAGCACCTCCAGGTCGGGCAGCCAGCTGTCCCGCGGCAGCGGCGGCCGGGCCGGCGCGGCCTCCGCGTACTCGGTGTCGAACAGGGCGGCCAGGCTGCGGTGGAGTGGCACGCCGTCCGCGCTCGGCGGGTCGGCGGTGTCGCGCATCGCCAGCGCGTGGGCGCGCACGTCCGCGGCACCGACCTTGGCGCCGAAGCGGTACAGCAGCTCGCCGCCCTGACGCTGCCGCGCGGATCCGTCGCCGTGGTTGACGTACGAGTCGCCGCCGACGTGCATCCGCTGGGCGAACCGCGCCAGCTCGGCCAGCTTGGGGTGCTCGAACGGCTCCAGCTTCCCGCCGGTGGCGCTGTCCAGCAGGTCCAGGCACTCGAACAGCCGCGCTCCGGCCTGCCAGAAATAGCTGATGCCCTCGTCGCATCCGCCGTCGGCGCCGTACCCGTCCAGGAAGGCGTCCAGGCCGCGGGCGATCCGCGCGACCAGCGCCGCACGCGCGTACGCGTCGTCCTCCAGCAGCAGCCCGGCGGCCAGCAGGTTGGAGTGGATCCACGCGTTCCAGTTCGACGGCGGACGCCCGTCGGAGCGCCGTCGCAGCCACCGCCACTCGTCCACCGTGCGGTACGGCACCAGCAGCCGGCGGCGCACCTCGGCCGTGACCCGGCCCGCGACCCGCGGGTACGCCGCGCCCAGCACGGGCTGGAGCAGATACACCGTCCATGCCAGCGAGCTGCCGGTCTCGGCGGAGAACAGGTCCACCACCGGCTCGTCCGGGTCGGGCAGCGAGCCGTCCCACTCCGTCCCGGCGTCCAGCCGGGGCGGATGGCTGGTGGCGGGGTAGGACCAGCTGGTTTCCTCGCAGATCGCCCACACCAGGTCGACGACGTCGTCGACGAATCGCCCCGCTCCGGTCAGGCATTCGGCGAGGACGAAGCGGTGCAGGGCGGCCCGGCGCTCCTTGCACGCGGACTGGTAGGCCGTGCGGTCGCCGTCGCGCGAGTAGCGGGCGTAGAGCCGGGCCGGCAGGACGGGCCATTCGCGGCCGCGCTCGGCCTCGGCCCGATCGAGGACGACCCGCGCGAGCTCCGGCTCAGCTCGGCGCCACGCGTCGCGGTCGCCGATCGCCGGGAACGGACGCCACTGCGCGCGAGCGACCAGGACGTCGCCCAGCAGGGGGAACGCGAACGTCCGGGCCAGCGACGCCGACGACGACTCCGGCTCCCGCGGCCACCCCATGGGCCGGGTCATCCCTCGAGCTCGGCGTAGGACGCGGCGAACTCCTCGGCGATGGCGTCGCCGCCGTCGCTCTTCCAGGTCGTGACGGTGTCGTCCCAGTGCGACATCGGTTCGCGCCCGGTGACGACGGCGTTCACCGCGTCCTCGAGCAGGGCTGTCAGGGTGCCGCCGGACCTCGACGCTGTCGCCGAGCGCAGGCCGTTGCTGCGGGTGGGGTCCTTCACCGCGATCGAGGCGATCTCCTCCTGCCAGGCGTGCATGCGCTGGGCCTCGTCTGGGGCGTTCCAGCCGGGGAAGACCGGCACGCCGCCGCTGATCGGACCCAGCGCCGGGTTCTTGCCCTCGGCCGCGTCGGCCGGCTCCGGCTGCCCGGCGCCGCCGCGGGTGAAGTGCGTTCCTTCGACGCCGTATCGGACCAGCTCGTACTCCTCGGTGCCGATCGGCGCGGCCAAGAAGTCGAGGACCCGCAGCAGCATCTCGATGCGCTCCTGGGGCGCCTTCTTTAGTAGCAGCCGGGCATACGCGCCGGCGCCGGTGTGCCACGCGGCGGTGGCGCCGCTCACCTGGTACGGCATGGCGAAGTCGAGCTCGAACGAGCCGGCGAGACGGTCGACGACCGCTGGCACGGCGGTCAGGCCGTCCGCGTTGCCGACCAGCGTCTGGTTGACGAACAGGGTCTGCTTGTCCGGCGCGCCGAGCGCCAGCGACTCCGGGTGGTACACACCGGCGTCGTGCAGCTCGCGGGCGAACTCCAGCGAGGCGCGGAACTCCGGCAGCTCGTACATGGAGACGAAGCCGCCGTTCTCCTCGCGCCAGCCGTTCGGCGCCCCGTGCGCCGCGGCATGCACCGCGTTGTGCCAGAACGGCGCGTGCGCCAGCCCCCAACGCTGCGTTCCGCTGAGCTCGGTCATGCTGGCGGCGAAGTCGTCCCGGCTCCAGCCGGCCTGGGCGCCGACCCCGCCCAGCAGCGTCCGGTTGACCAGCAGCGAATTGCTGACCAGCGAGCGGGGCACCGGGATGCCGAAGAGCCCGCCCTCGAACCGGCCCAGCGCCTGCCATGCGTACGTCGGCAGGTTGGCCAGGTGCGGGTAGTCCGCGATGGCGTCGCCGGCGAGGAACTCGGTGAGGTCCTGGCACTGGCTGGTGACGAACTCGTCGAACCGCGGCGGGTTCGCGAACGCGTCGATGAACATCACGTCCGGCAGGTCGCCGCCGGCCATGACGACGGCGAGGCGGTCCGTGTACGCGTCGGCGGGCGCCAGGTTGAGCTCGAGGTCGACCCCGAGCGCGTCGTTCACCGCCTGCCACCAGTCGTTCTCGCCGGCCGGCGCGGGCGGCGGCGCCGTGGTCGAGAGCAGGATAGACACGCCGCTCCCGTCACCCGGCTTGTCCTCGACGGCCCGCACCAGCTCGGACGGGTACGAGAGGAACACGTTGCTGGACGCCTCCGAGCCGGCTGGGAGCTCCGGAGTCGGTCCATCGAAGGCGATGTAGTCAGGCCAGGGTGCCGGCCCGCCAGCACTCCCAGCGCCCGAGCCGCCGCCCGAGCCGCCGGAACCGCAGGAGCTCAGGAGGCCCGGCACCGCCGTAGCCATCGCCCCGATGCCCAGCGCCTTGATCAGCGTCCGGCGGGGCAGCTCGATCGAATCTGCCATGACGAGCACGTCCTTTCGAGATGAGTCAGGTCTTGACCGCGCCGGTGAGCACGCCCTTGACGAAGTGGCGCTGCAGGAACGGGTAGACGCAGACGATGGGCAGCGTGGCCAGCACCAGCACGGCCATCTGGATGCTCTGCGGCGCGTAGGTGATCTCCTCGGCCATCGAACCCTCGAGGGTGGCCCCCTGCAGCACGTACTGCCGCAGGACCGCCTGGATCGGCCACATGGACGAGTCGTGGAGATAGAGGATCGCGCTGAAGAACGCGTTCCAGAACCCAACGGCGTAGAACAGCCCCACGACCGCGAGCACGGCCTTCGACAGCGGCAGGACGATCCTGACCAGGGTCTGCAGCTCACCCGCGCCGTCGACCTTGGCCGCGTCGTAGAGCTCGTCCGGGATGCCTTGGAAGAAGCCACGCATCACGACCAGGTTGAAGACACTGACCAGGACCGGCGCGACCAGCGCCGGCCAAGTGTTCAGCATCCCGAGGCCCTGGACCACGAGGTAGGTGGGGATCATCGCCGGCGGCAGGACGAAGACCAGCAGCACGACGACCATCACCGGCCGTCCGCCCACCACCGGCCGGCTCAGCGCGTACGCCAGCAGGGCGGTCACGGTCAGGCTGGCGAGCGTGCCAAACAGCGTCACCCCGGCACTGATCGTGAGCGCCCTGGTGACGACCCCGCCGGCCAGGATCTCGCGGTAGGCGTGCAGGCTCGGGTCCTGTGGCCACAGCACCCAGCCGCCGTTCGCGTCCACCTCGGCCTGCGAGGCCAGGCTGGTCGAGACGACCACCAGGAACGGCACGGTGACCAGCAGCACCAGGACCACCAGGGCGACGCCCTTCGCGCCGACCGTGACCGGCCGCGGCCGCTCCATCCATGGCGGGCGCCGGTTCGTCGTCATCGGTAGACCCCCTGCTCGCCGAGCTGGTGCGCCACCCGGTTGGCGGCGTAGATGAGCAGGCCGCCGATGACGCCCTTGAACAGTCCGGCCGCCGTGGCGTAGCCGTAGTCGCCGTTGACGATGCCCGTGTAGTAGACGAAGGTGTCGAGCACCTCGGCCACCTCGGGACCGAAGGCGTCGCGCTGCAGGAACATCTGCTCGAAGCCGACCGTGAGGATGTCGCCGAGACGCAGGATCAGCAGCAGGATGATGATCGGCCTGATCGACGGCAGCGTGACGTTCCAGAACCGCCGCCAGGGCCCGGCGCCGTCGATGGCCGCGGCCTCGTAGAGCTGGTCGTCGACGCGGCTCAGCGCGGCCAGGAAGATGATCGTCCCCCAGCCGGCGTCCTTCCAGATCACCTGCAGGACGGCCAGCGGCTTGAACATGTCGGGGTTGCCGAGCACGTGGACCGTGTGCAACCCAGCGTCGCCCAGCACGCCGTTGAGCAGGCCGGTCGTGCCCAGTACCTGCTGGAACAGCGCGACGACGATGACCCAGGACAGGAAGTGCGGCAGGTACACGATGCTCTGCACGAATCGCCGCACGACGTCGCGGGTCAGGCTGTGCAGCAGCAGCGCCAGCGCGATCGGCACCGGGAAGAAGAAGACTAACTGGAGCACCGAGATGACCACGGTGTTCCAGGACGCCTGCCAGAACGCCGGGTCGGTGAACATCCGCTCGAAGTTCGCAAGGCCGACCCACTCGGAGTCGGCGAAGCCGATGAACGGCACGTAGTCCTGGAACGCGATGACGTTCCCCAGCATCGGCAGGTAGTCGAAGATCATGAAGTACGCCAGGCCGGGCACCATCATGAGCAGCAGCGCCCGGTCGCGACGCACCCGCCGCCGCCACGACCCGCGGGACCGCTCGCCCCCGCTCGCCGGTGTGCCGGCCGCGGTCGGACGCGCTGGTCTCGTCGTGAGGGTCACAAGCCACTCCTTCCACCTACGCTTTGGAGCCAGATGGCAGTCCGTGAGGGTGGTGCGGTGAGAGGTCGGCAGACGCGGCACTTCCGCACGTGTCGAGAGAATCGGCAGCTCATTGGCAGTGCTCGGCATCGTCGGTAACGCATCGTTCATCGTGCAGTGACCGGACGGTAGCAAGCCTGCGCGGCGGTTGGCAAGGGCTTTCCCAATACGCTTTGGAGGCATTCGGGTGCTACGCTGCGATCATGGAGCCCGATCCGGACATCGCTTTCCCGGCGGTATCGGGGTCCGCTCCGCAGCCGTCGCACCACTGCCGAATGGACGGACACCGTGACCCAGATCGACAGGTCAGCCGCCGCGCCGCCCCGGCGCCGCGTCACCCTCCACGACGTCGCCGCCGAGGCCGGGCTCAGCATCACGACGGTCTCCCGCGCCCTGGCCGGCTACAGCGACGTCGCCCAGGCGACCAGGCTGCGGGTGACGGAGCTGGCTCGCCACCTCGGCTACCGGCCCAGCCTCCGCGCCCGCAACCTCGCGATGGGCCGCGACGCCACCCTGCGGTGCGCGGTGGTGAGCCTCGACCTGTCCGCGTCCGTGCTGCCGCAGTCCGTCTACGGCGCGGCGCTTCCGGGCATACTCGCCGGCGCCGCCGCCGAGGGCATGGACGTCCAACTGGCCGTCATGGACCGGAAGGACCCGGCCGGCGAGCTGGAGCGCTTCGTCGCCGAGGACCGCGCCGACGGCATCCTGCTGCTGACGGCCGCACGGCTCCGTCCGTCCGACCTGACTCCGCTGGAGACCTCCGGCATTCCCTACGTGCTGGTCAACCGCCACCTGGCGCACGAGGCTGACGCCTTCCCCGTCAATTGCGTGACGCCGGACTGGGTGGGCGGCACCCGCGACGCCGTCCGCCGGCTGCACCGCCTCGGCCACCGGCGGATGGCGGCGATCTTCTCGCGCGACTCGTCGGCCACGTCCACAGCACTCGACCACGAGCAGGGCTGGCGTGAGGGCATCGCCCAGAGCGGCGGCGACGCGGCCGATGTGTCGATCGTGCACGCCACCGGCCCACTGAGTCCGCTGTCCGGTCACGACATCGCCCGCCGGCTGCTCACCGAGGGCCTGCCGGGATCCGGCGAGCCGGTCACCGCAATCGTGGCCTACAACGACCACGTCGCCCACGGTGTGCTGCGGGCGGCCCGCGAGCTGTCGATCGCCGTGCCCGACCAGCTCTCGGTGATCGGCTTCGACAACTCGATCGGCCAGTACCTGTGGCCGGCGCTGTGCAGCTACGACCCGCACCTCTACGCGGCCGCGGAGCAGGCCGCCCAACTGCTGGCCGGGCTCCTGCGCGGCGACGCGGCCGGCGACCCGGAGGCGCGCAGGGTGACCATCCCACTCGACTACGTCTGCCGAGAGACCTGCGCCCCGGCGCCGTGAGAGGACCCGCATGAGCTTCGTCCAGGTGGCCGAGGTCACCGTCGACCCGACCCGCGCACGGGTGTACGAGCACGGCTGGCAGTCGTGGTCGCCCACCGGCAGCCACCCGCTGACCGCGACCGCGCCGCGGCCCGCCGACGCGCGCCGCCGCAGCATGCGCTACCGGCCCGGCGCCGCTCCCCCGGCCGGCGCCTTCCAGGGCGAGGGCGTCCTTGCCATCGACTCCGGAACGCAGATCCACCTGTTCACCGCCGCCGACGTCGAGCGGGCCGTTCCGTCGATCCGGGCGACGTCGAACGGGCCGGCCGTCGTCGTGGCCGCCGACGGGCAGGTGGCGGTGAGCGTCGTCGACGGCGACCTGGACCGTGCGCTCGGCGCCTGGGCCGACGACCTCGTGCACCGGATGGGCGTCGCGCCGATCCGCCCCGCGCCGACGGTCTGGTGCTCCTGGTACCACTACTTCACCGAGGTCACCGAGGCCGACGTCGCCGAGAACCTCGCCGCGATCGTCGACCTCGACCTGCCCGTCGACGTCGTCCAGATCGACGACGGCTGGCAGGCCGGCATCGGCGACTGGCTCACGCTGTCCGACCGTTTCACCTCGCTGGACGCCGTCGCCGGCCGCGTCCGCGACGCCGGGCTGCGGGCCGGCATCTGGGTGGCGCCGTTCCTCGTCGGGGCCGGCAGCTCGACCGCGGCCGACCAGCCGGACTGGCTCGTCGCCGGGCCCGACGGCGCCCCCGCCTCGGCCGGCCACAACTGGGGGCAGGACCTCTACGGCCTCGACGTCACCCACCCGGGCGCCGCCGACTACGTCCGGCGCGTCTTCGAAGGGCTGCGCCGGACCGGCTTCGACTACTTCAAGATCGACTTCGTCTACGCCGCCGCCCTCCCCGGCGCCCGCCACGACGGCCGCGGCCCCCTCGACGCCTACCGGCACGGTCTGCGCGTCGTCCGCGAGGCCATCGGCGCCGACGCCTACCTGCTCGGGTGCGGTGCTCCGATCCTGCCGTCGGTCGGGCTCGTCGACGCCATGCGCGTCTCCGCCGACGTCGCACCGAGCTACGAGCCGGCCGACGGCGACCTCGGCGGGCCGTCGCAGCGCGGCGCGACGCTGTCGACGGCCAGCCGGGCCTGGCAGCACGGCCGGTTCTGGGTCAACGATCCCGACTGCCTCCTCGCCCGGCCGGCGATCGAACGTCGCGAGGACTGGGCGCGCGTGGTGGAGCGCTACGGCGGGCTGCGGGCGTCGTCGGACCGCATCGCCGACCTCGACGACTGGGGCCTGGACACCACGCGGCGGCTGCTGTCCACGGTGCCGCCGCCCACCCCGTTCCCGTGACGCGGGACGTCGTCGTCGAGCGGGACGTCCTGGTGCCCATGCGCGACGGGACGAGGCTGGCCGCCGACGTCTACCGGCCCACCGCTACGCCAGGGCCCGGGCCCGTCCTGCTGCACCGCACCCCGTACGACAAGACCGAGCCCGCTGACGGATCCGGCTGGGCGCGGATGTTCGCCGAGCACGGCTACGTCGCCGTGGTCCAGGACTGCCGCGGCTGCCATGCGTCCGAGGGCGAGGTGGACTTCCTGTTCCCCGAGGCCGAGGACGGTCAGGACACCGTCGAATGGATCCGGCGGCAGCCCTGGTGCGACGGCCGCGTCGGCACCTGGGGCGCGTCGTGGTCGGGGTGGGCGCAGACGGCCATGGCCGCGCTCGGTACGCCCGGCCTCGCGGCGATGGTGCCGGTCACGAGCGGCTCCGACGGTGGCACGAGCGCCGTCCGGCACGGCGGCGCAGTCGAGCTGCGCTGGGTGGCGTGGGCCTTCTCGCACGCGGCCCGCAACGTGCCGGCCGCGGCGAGCGGGCCCGGGTTCGGCGACTGGCTGGCCCGCTGGCCGATCCGTCCGGGCGGGACGCAGCTCGCGGCGGCCCCCGCCTACGAGCGGTGGGCGTTCCACCTGCTGACCGCCGACGACGACGATCCCGCATGGCGGCACCCGAGCCTCGCGCCGCTCGCTCACCTCGACACCTTCACCGACGCGCCGACGCTCCTGATCGGCGGCTGGTACGACTCCTACGCGCGCGGAACGCTCGAGCTCTACGAGCGCCTCGCGGCCGGCCGGCGCGGCCCGATCAGAGTCGTCATGGGACCGTGGGCGCACGGCGGCCTGGAGGAGCCGCACGCTGGCGACGTGTGGTTCGGCGACGACGCCGTCCTCGACCCACGCGCCGTGCATCGACGCTGGTTCGACCGGTGGCTGCAGGGCGAGCGCAACGGCGTCGACGACGAGGCCCCGGTGCGGCTGTTCGTCATGGGCGGCGGCAGCGGCGTCCGCCGGCCGGACGGGCGGCTGTCGCACGGCGGCCGATGGCGCGACGAGACCGAGTGGCCGCTCGCCCGGGCCACTCCGGCCACCCTCCACCTGCACGCCGGCGGCCGCCTCGCGCCCGACCGGCCGGCTGACGCCGGCTCGGCCACGACCTACCGCTTCGACCCGTCCGACCCGGTCCCGACCATCGGCGGCAACGTGTCCGCGTTGACCGAGGTGGTTCCCGGCAAGGACGACGCCCGCGACATCGTCAGCGCCGGAGGCTTCGACCAACGCGAGGGCCCGCACGTCTTCGGCGCGTCACCGCCGTACTCCCCGCTCGCCGACCGGCCCGACGTCCTCGTGTTCCAGTCCGGCGCCTTGCCCGAACCCGTCGAGGTGACGGGCACCGTCGAGGTCCACCTGTGGGTCAGCTCCACGGCGGTGAGCACCGACGTCACCGCCAAGCTGATCGACCTGCACCCACCGTCGGCCGCGTATCCGCACGGCTACGCGCTGAACCTCACCGACTCGATCATCCGGGTCCGCGATACACGCTCCGCCGCACCTGATCCGGCCGACGTGACGATCATGCTCTATCCGACGAGCAATCTCTTCCGCGCCGGCCACCGCATCCGCGTCGACATCTCCAGCTCGAACTTCCCCCGCTTCGACGTCAACCCGAACACCGGCGAACCACCCGGCCGCAGCCAGCGCCACGTCGTAGCGGTGAACACGATCCACCACGACAACGCGCACCCGTCGCGCATCGTGCTGCCCATCGTCCCGCCACCCACGGCACGATGTTCCCATGGGTCGGCCGCCTCGGTTCGCAATGAGCTACAAAGAAGAACATGACTGAGGCGCGCTGGCCGGACGCGCCGGCGCGCGGCACCGGACCGCCGTGCGCGCCCTCCTCGGGCGCCACCTGCGGCACACGGCCGCGGCGGCTCGCCGCTCCGCCGTGCCGGCGGTGCTGACCGCGGGAATCGCGGCGGCGGACCGGGACCAGGGCGTGTTCGACGACCTCGTCGACCTCGGCCTGGGCCAAGGACGGCCGACCCGGCGCGTGGTGACCGGGCTCCCCCGGGCGCTCGTCGTGCGCTGAGCGGCCGAGGCCGGAAGCTCGCGAGCTGCGGTCAGCGATCGCGTTCGAGAGGCAAGGCGAACAGCGCCGGCGGTGACCGCAGGGCGGTACGTTCCGATGCGTCCCGACCCATCCGCGACCGCTTCGGGTACGAACCATGAGTGTCCTGGAGCCGCACCGGAGGAGACGAGGACCATGACGAACCGAGCTGTCAGCGAGTCGATCGTCGTGGCCGCGCCGGCGGCGGTGATCTTCGCGATCCTCGCCGACCCGCGCCAGCATCACCGCATCGACGGGTCCGGGTCGGTCCAGTCCATCGTCTCCGCCCCGGCGCGGCTGACTCGGGGCACGTCGTTCTCGGTGGGCATGCGCCTGTTCGGCGTGCGCTATGTGATCACCAACCGGGTGGTCGAGTACCACGAGGACCGGTTGATCGCGTGGCGGCACTTCGCCGGGCACCGGTGGCGCTACGAACTGCGGCCGGAGGGTGCCGAGCGCACCCGCGTCGTGGAGTCGTTCGACTATTCCCGTGTCGGCCTGCTGGCGGCCTCGGTCCTGCATGTCCTGCGCTTCCCGGCACGCAACCGCCGGGGCATCCAGGCCACGCTCCCCCGGCTCAAGGCCGCCGCCGAGGCCGAGCACCGCGCCGCTTGAGCCGTCCGGTCGCCTCAGCCGGGCAGGAGCCGCGCGTAGACCACGACGTTGTCGCTGTAGTCGCCGGACTCAGGCTCCAGGTCGCCGGCGCAGGTGATGAGACGCAACTCCGGACCGGGCGTGTTGGCGTAGACCCGCGCGGTCGGGAACGCGTCCTTGGCGTACTGGTCCACATGGGTCACGGCGAACCGGGCGACCGTGCCGTCCTCGCGGGTCACCACGACCTCGTCGCCCTCGGCGAGCTGATCGAGGTGACGGAACACGCCGTCGGTGCCGTTCCAGGTCAGGTGGCCGGCCAGGACCGACGGCCCGGACTCCCCCGGCGTCGGGCTCTGGTCGTACCAGCCGATCGGGTCCGGACCCTGCGGAACCTCCATGCTGCCGTCGCCGGTGAGCCCGAGATCGATCACCTCCCGGCGCACCCCGAGCGACTCGATCTCGACGACGGCGGGCCGGCTCGCTGGGAGTGCGGCTGGAACGGCCGGCTCCGCCGGACCCGTCTCGGCCGGTGCCGGCGACTCCGTGGCCGGCGGCGTCGTGCTGGGCGGCTGCGTCGTGCTGGGCGTCGGTTGGGCCGGCGACGGCGCCGACCCCGCGGCCGAGCCGGAACCGTCGTCGGCGCAGCCCGCCAGGACCACGGCCAGCAATACGGCCGCGGACAGCACCGAGCGCGCCGACCGGCCCGCTCCGGCGGGCGTGCTGCCGGAGCGGGCCGTGGTCGCGGAGGTGATCGTCACCGGGTGACGGCCCGGCGGCGTCGGAGCACGCCGGCGCCGGCAACGCCGGCCAGGCCCAGCAGCACCGCGCCGGACACGGCCAGGACAGCCGTGCCGGTGTCGGAGTGCGACGCGAGGGCGCCGGTGCCGGTGTCGACACCGCCGTCGGGGATGTCGCCGATGTTGGAGCCCTCGATGATGCCGCACGACGCGGGAGCGGTGGCCTCCTGCGGCAGCGCCGGGTCCAGCTCACTCGGGCCCGCCTCGGCGTCGTACTCACCGTTGCCGTTGACGTCGATGCCGTGCTGGACGACGTGCAGGTTCCGCACAGCGGCCGCCGTGCCGTCCGGCAGCTCGTCGGAGCTGAACGTCCGGTTGTAGGCCACGTTGCCGTCCGCGTCGGCGACCGGCATCCGGTCCACGGCCAGCCCCGAGTCCGGCGACGAGTCGCCCTCGGTCGTCAGGGAGATGAAGATGTCGCCGTAGGACGGCAGGCCTTCGGCGGTGCTGACGATGCCGTCGCCGTCGGCGTCCGCGTCGCCCGTGGGACAGCTGAAGTCCTGCTGACGGTCGGTGGCACCGTGGATGTGCTGGGCGTGTGGCTGGTTCGGCACCAGACCGGTGGCCTCGATGTTCACCGTCAGGTCACCGTTGTCGGCCAGGGTGATGACCGCTGAGCCGCCGGCACCACTGTCGTTGAGCGAGCCCAACGTGATGCTGTAGTCACCGGCCTCGCCCTCGCTGGTATCGCCGGTGCTGCCTGAGTGCCCTTCATGCGCCGAGACAGGCGCCAAGACACCGAGCGACAAAGCAGCGACAGCCGGAACGGCAAGGAACGCACGAGTGCGTCGCATAGCTGCGTCCTCCATATTCATGGGAATCCCCGAAGGGGGCTTGACAACCCATTCGGAGCCCCGGGCCGTCCGGATTGGTCCAGGTCTCGCACACCAGGCGAACGGCCGACACCGACCATCGCCGGTCCCGGATCGATCGAACAGGAACCAATCCGGTCCGGCAGCGGCTTCGAACCCGTGGCATGGAGCAGCCCTCGCGACCGTCCGTGGCCGTGATCGGGTCCGGCGTCGCCGGCCTCACCGCCGCCTACCTGCTGCAGCGCCGCTACGACGTGCACCTGTTCGAGGCGGACGACCGGCTCGGCGGGCACGCGCACACGCACGACGTCGACGGCGCCGGTGCGCCGCTCGCGGTGGACAGCGGGTTCCTCGTGCACAACGAGCGCACTTATCCACTGCTGTTGCGGCTGTTCGGCGAGCTCGGGATCGCGACCACCGAGACCGACATGTCGATGAGCGTGAGCTGCGCGTCCTGCGGACTGGAGTACGCCGGCGCGCTGGGTCCGAACGGCGTGTTCGCGCAGCGCCGGTCCGTGGCCCGGCCGCGGTTCGTTCGGATGCTCGGCGAGATCACGGCATTCCACCGGCAGGCCAGGGCGCTGCTGGCGGCTTCGTCCGGGCTGGACGGCGAGGAGGCGCTCGGGGCGTTCCTCGCCCGGCACGGGCACACGAGGTACTTCACCGACCACTTCATGGTGCCGCTGGTGTCGGCGGTCTGGTCGGCCGGCCGGGCCGACGCGCTGGCCTACCCGGCGCGGTTCCTGTTCCGGTTCCTCGACAACCATGGCATGCTCGCGGTCGGCGGGTCGCCGCGCTGGCGGACGGTCAGCGGCGGGTCGCGCACGTACGTGGAGCGTGCCGCCAAGAACCTCACCTCGGTGCGCACGTCGACCCCGGTGCGCGGCCTGCGACGCACCGGCGACGGTGTGCTGGTGCGCGAGGAGTCGGACACGGTGCACCGGTTCGAGCACGTGGTGGTGGCGACGCACGCGGACCAGGCGCTGCGGCTGCTCGAGGACCCGACGCCGGCCGAGCGGGACGTGCTGGGGGCGTTCGGGTTCTCGGTCAACGAGGCGGTCCTGCACACCGACGCGACGCTGCTGCCGAAGGAGCGGCGGGCGTGGGCGTCGTGGAACCACCGGGTGCCCGCGTGCGGCGCCGGCGGTCTGCCGGTCGCGGCGCCGGTCGCGATCTCGTACCACCTGAACCGGCTGCACCGGCTGGGCGTGGCGGCGGGTGGGCGGGAGTATGTCGTCACGCTGGGGGCGACTCAGCAGGTCGCCCCGGACGCCGTCGTGGCCCGGATGGTCTACGAGCACCCGATCCACACCGTCGAGACCGTGGCGGCGCAGCAGCGGCTGCCGGAGCTGGCCACCGCCCGGACGGTGTACGCCGGCGCCTGGCAGGGATGGGGCTTCCACGAGGACGGCTGCGCGTCGGGCGTCCTTGCCGCGGCGCACCTGGGGGTCCGCTGGTGACGGCGCCGGCGCTGTATGCGGCGACCGTGACGCACACGCGCTACGAGCGGGTGCGCCGTACGTTCCGGTACCGCACGTTCCTGTGGCTGGTCGACCTCGACGACCTGCCGCGGCTGCCGCGTCCGGTACGGGCGCTCGCGGCGTTCCGGGCCCGCGACCACTTCGCCGGCTCCGCGCCGACGATCCGGGCCGGGCTGGAGTCGTGGCTGGCCGAGAAGGGTACGTCTCTGGACGGCGGCCGCGTGCTCATGCTCGCCAACGCGGCCGTGCTCGGCTATGTGTTCAATCCGATCACGGTGTTCTGGTGCCTCGACGCGGACGGGGCGCCGCGCTGCGTCGTCGCCGAGGTGCACAACACCTATGGAGGCCGGCACGCCTACGTCCTGCGGCCGGACGAGCGTGACCGGGCGACGACCGCGAAGGAGCTGTACGTGTCGCCGTTCTTCCCCGTCGACGGCGGGTACGCCATGACGGTCCCCCGCCCGGACCGCCGGCTGCGGCTGTCGGTCACGCTGTCGCGCCCCGGTCCCGGCGGCGCCGGCGAGCTCGCGTTCGCTGCGTCGCTGACCGGCCGGCGGCGTCGCGCCACCGTCCCCGCGCTGCTCCGGCTGCTGCTGCGCTTCCCGTGGGCGCCGCTGCGGGTGAGCGCGCTGATCCGCTGGCAGGGCATCCGGCTCTGGCTGCGCCGGGTACCGGTGGTCCCGCGGCCGAAGGGGCATCGGCCGAACCGGACCTTCGACGTCGGCGGGCCGCAGGTGCTGACCTATGCGGACATGATGCGCGGCTACGCCAGGGCCGCCGGCCTGCCGCGGCGGGTGATCGTGCCGGTGCCGCTGCTGACGCCGTGGCTGTCCGGGCAGTGGGTGAACCTGGTGACGCCGGTGCCGCGGTCCATCGCGATGCCGCTGATCGAGTCGCTCGAGCACGAGGCCGTCTGCCGCGAGGACGACCTGCGCTCGCTGTTGACGGAACCGGCCGACCCGACGCCGTACGCGCGAGCGGTCGAGCTGGCGCTGGCCCGCATCCGCGAGGCCGACGTCGAGAGCCACTGGTCGACGGCGACGGCGCCGGGCGCGCCGTCCGACCCGCTGCCCAGCGACCCGTCGTGGTCCGGCGGCACGGTCCGCACCGACCAGCGCTCGGTGCGCTGCGACGTCCCACCGGAGCGGCTGTGGCGGGTCATCGAGGGCATCGGCGGCCAGAACGGCTGGTACTCGTTCCCGCTGGCCTGGGCGGTGCGCGGCTGGGCCGACCGGCTGGCCGGCGGGGTGGGGCTGCGCCGCGGCCGCCGCGACCCGGCCCGGCTGCACCTCGGCGAGGCGCTGGACTGGTGGCGGGTCGAGGCGATCGAGCGCGGCCGGCTGCTGCGCCTGCGCGCGGAGATGAAGGTGCCGGGCCAGGCCTGGCTGGAGATGTCGGTGACTCCGGACGGCGACGGCGCCGTCTACAGCCAGCGGGCCGTGTTCGTCCCACGCGGACTGGCCGGCCAGCTGTACTGGTGGGCGCTCTGGCCGTTCCACGGGCTGATCTTCGGCGGCATGGCCCGCAACATCATCCGCACGGCCTCGCGGTAGGCAGGTCCGCGTCGGTGGGCAGCGTCTCCAGCATGGCCTGACCGCCCGCTCGTACGGTGTCGGCGCGACGTAGCGTCCGCAGTTCAGTCGAGCCCACGGCCATCGGCCCCGTTCCCGACCAGCCCGTGCCGACGACTCGACGACGATGAACCCGCGCCCGCCATCTCGCGCAGACCCAACGTCAGGAGACCTGCCACCTCGGCCGCCGGCAGATCGAGAAGGAGCGCGACGTCACGATAGGAGAAGCCACCGAAACACACCAGCGCGATCGCGGCACGTTGCTGGCCGGCCAGCATCCCCAGACCTGCCATCATGGCCGGCGCGGATTTACGGCCGCTCGGCGCCGGATCCTCAGACCCATCTGCCGTCAGGGACGCGACCGTCATCCCAGAGCTCAGGCATTGGACGAAGGTGAGATAGGCCAGACGCTGGCGCATGCTGACCTCGTCGCGAGCCACGTCGTGTTCGACGCAGACCTCGGCGATGACGCTGACCACCACACGCTCCGCGTCCCCCTGGTCCAGCAGGACCGAGTAGGCCAGCGAGAAGAGCGCCGCGCCGTGGCGGTCGCAGATCCGTTCGGCCGCTGACTCATCGACACGGGTCGCGGTCGCGAATTCCTGTTGTGACGCGCGTGTGATCGACATGCGCCCTACTCCCCACACTCGTACGAGTGCCACCGGGGTCCGGGGCAGCGTTGACGACGACGCGTCATGACCACCTCGACCATACCGCAGTCCACCGTCGAGTTGGGCGACGGCGACGATGTCGTCGGCTAGCGTGTGGTCAGTTCCGCGAAACATGTGTCAGACGGCCTATGGAGAGGCGGCCGATGCCGACGTTACGTCCCGTGCCCGATGGGGATCCGCAGCCGCGCTCAGGGTTCGGCGATAATCTCGGATACCTGCTCGGCCGGTGCGCCAGCGGTGACACGGCGGCGTTCGAGCAGCTCTACGACGCCGTCGCCGGCGCCGTGCTCGGCATCTCCATCAGGGTGATCCGCGACCGGGCACAGGCTGAAGAGGTTGCGCAGGACGTGCTGCTCGAGATCTGGCGTACGTCGTCGCGGTACGTGCCCGAGCGTGGCAGCGCTCGCGGCTGGATCATGACGATCGCGCATCGGCGCGCCGTCGACCGGGTCCGGCGCGAGCAGGCCGACCACGATCGCGAGGTGCTCGTGGCTAGCCGCGACGGCCGCGGCCGGCCCTACGATGAGGTCGTCGACGAGGTAGAGGCGAACATCGAGCGCGAACAGGTCCGTCAGTGCCTGGAATCGCTCACCGAACTGCAGCGTGAGTCGATTGCGCTGGCCTACTACGACGGGCGCACATACCGCGAGGTCTCCCGGTTCCTGAGCGCCCCGCTGGGGACGGTCAAGACTCGGCTGCGGGACGGACTGATCCGGCTGCGCGACTGCATGGGGGTGGCACGATGACCGAGTCGGCCGATGCCGGACTGCACACGCTCGCCGCGCCGTATGCGCTGCACGCGCTGCCGGACGACGAGGCACGTGCGTTCGAGACCCATCTGGGCGCGTGCGCGGTGTGCCGGGCCGAGGTCGACGAGCTGCGCGAGACGGCGGCCCGGCTCGGAGCCGTCACCGCCGTGACCCCGCCGGCGTGGATGAAGGACCAGCTGATGAGCCGAGTCCAGGAGGTCCAGCCGCTACCCCCGCAGGTCGCCGGCGTCGAAGGAGTCGGGTCCGCGACCGTCCGGGCGGCCCGCCGCTGGTGGCCACGGGTCGCGACCGGGCTGGTGGCGGCCTTGGCCGCCGGCGTCGTCGTCCTCGGCGTCCGCCTCGGCGACGTCCAGAGCGACCTCGAGCGCGCCGAGCGCGCCGACACGCAGCTGCGCGAGATCATCGAAGCTCCGGACGTCGAGCTGGTCAGGGCCGAGTCTGGCGGCAGTCATGGGACGGCGCTGGTCGCGCGGTCGCGCGACATTGCCGTTCTGATCGTCACCGGCATGGAACCTGCCCCACCCGACGAGACGTACCAGCTGTGGCTGATCGGCGACACCGGCATCCGGTCGGCCGGCGTGCTGGACGATCCTGACGGCGGTCGAATCGGCCCGCTGACCGCTCACGGCCTGGGTGAAGCCGAGCAGATGGGTGTGACAGTCGAGCCGGACGGCGGATCCGAACAGCCGACGACCGAACCGGTGATGGTCATCGAACTCCCGGCCTGACCTTCGCTCACCATGGACTGGCGCCCCACGGACTCGTGGGGCGCCAGTCTGGCTCGCGGGTCACATGGGGGGCATGAGCACGCCGTCGATCAGGTAGACGGTGGCGTTGGCGGTCGTGACACCACCGCAGACCACGTTGGCGTCGTTGACCGTCAGCGCGTCCGGGGTGCCGGCCACCGTCACCGGGTCGCCCTGGACCGTCATCTGCTCACCGACCACCTGGTCCGGGGACAACTGACCGGGCACCACGTGATACGTCAGCACCGTCGTGAGTAGATCCGCGTCGGTGGCCAGCGTGTCCAGCGTGGCCTGGTCGACCGCGGCGAACGCGTCGTCGATCGGCGCGAACACGGTGAACTCGGCCCCGTTGAGCGTGTCGACCAGGTCCACCTCGGGGTTGAGTCCCCCGGACACCGCCGCGACCAGCGTCGTCAGGATCGGGTTATTCGACGCGGCCACCGCGACCGGGTCGTCGGACATGCCCTCGACCGAGCCCTCACCATCGGGGACCTGGGCGGCATAGTCGGCGCAGCCCGGACCCACCGGACCGGCCATCGGCTCCTCCGTCATCTCGTCCGCCGGCTCGTCGGCCGGCGTGGTCTCCTCCTCCGGTGCGGAGGTGCTGTCGCCGTTGCCGCTCGCCGTCGAGTCGTCACCGTCGTCGTCACCGCACGCGGCCATGGTCAGGGCGAGCGCCGCGATGGTCGCGACGAGCACCGGGGTACGCCTGGTCAGAAGTTTCATGATGGTTCCTCTCGGATCGTCTCTGCTGGTGGTTCGGGCCGGCGATGGATCAGCTCACGCGCACCACCACCGAATGCCAGCCACTGGACCCGTCCGGGAATGGCGGCACCTGCTCGTCGGTCTGCAGCTCCCCGTCGCCGTCCGTCGCACGAACCCGGAGCGTGTGGTTGCCGGGCTCGGCGTCCCACTCGAAGAACCACTGCCGCCAGGTGTCGATCGAGGCCTCGTCGGCCAGCTCGGCCGGCCGCCAGTCGCCGTCGTCCACCTGCACCTCGACAGCGGCGATGCCGCGGCGCTGCGCCCAGGCCACCCCGGCGACGACAGCCGAGCCGGCCGTGACGTCGCCGAAGGAACCGGGGACGTCGATGCGCGACGCGATCTTGATCGGCGCTTCGGCTGCCCAGCCGCGGTCGGTCCAGTACGCTGTGGCCCGGTCGAACCGGGTCAGCTCGAGTTCGGTGACCCACTTGGTCGCAGACACGTAGCCGTACAGTCCGGGCACCACCAGCCGGGCCGGGAACCCGTGGTCCAGTGGCAGCGGCTCGCCGTTCATCCCCACCGCCAGCAGCGCGTCCCGGCCGTCCATGATCGCCTGGAGCGGCGTGCTCGCGGTGAAGCCGTCGACGCTGGTCGACAGCAGCATGTCGGCCTCCGGCCGCGGGCCGGCCCGCTCCAGCAGCCGGGCCAGCGGGTACCCGAGCCAGACGGCGTTGCCGGCGAGCTCGCCGCCGACCTCGTTCGAGACGCAGGTCAGCGTGATCATCCGCTCGACCAGGTCGAGCCCGAGCACGTCGTCGAAGTCGAGCTCGACCTCGCGCTCGACCATCCCGCGGATGGTGAGCCGCCACTCGTCGGGCGACACCTTCGGCACGTCCAGCGCAGTGTCGACGCGGTAGAAGTCGCGGTTCGGCGTGGTGAACCGGGTGACGCCGTCGACGTCGAGGGCGACGCCGTCGGGCACGACCGGCGCGGGGGCCACCGGCCGCGGCAGCCGGACCTCCTCGCGAGCTTCGAGCACCGCCTGCAGCGACTGCCCGAACCGGCGGCCGCCCGCGGCGGTGAGCACGGCCAGCCCGGCCGCGGCCGCCGTCAGCAGCAGGAACCGGCGGCGATCGGACCGGGCACCTGATGCCGGCTCCAGCGAGTCCGCATCCGGTGCCGGTGTCCTGAGCGCGCCGACCAGCAGGGCCAGCACCGCGGCACCCGCGAGCACGCCCGCTACGGTCGGCAGGATCCAGGTCGCGCCTGCGCCTGGTCGGTTCAGCGCAGCAGCGGCGGCGACGACCCCCAGGGCGGCCAGCACGGCCACTCCGGCCCACCGCCGCCACAGCTCCAGCAGCCCACCGGCGGCCGACACCACGAACAGTACGACCCCCATGCCGAGCAGCAGGACCTGCTTGTCGTTCTCGCCGAACGTGCGGATGGCGAAGCTCTTCAACCACTCCGGCGTCAGGTCGACGAACGTGTTGCCGACCGCCAGGAACGGCGCCGCCGGCGGATCGACGGCGACCGCGACCAGCTCGCCGACCCCCAGGGTCAGCCCGCCCGCAACGATTCCGGCCACCGTGGCCAGGGCCCGGGTGAGCCAGCGGGTTGCCGATGCCTTCATGTATCGAGTTCGAAGCTGGTACGCCCGCGGATTGGTGCGGCTGCCGGAATCAGGGATGCGGCCCATGCACCGACCAGAAGTGGCTAACGGGAACAGATGTGCCGGACCAATCCGTCACATCGATCACTCCGAATCAACTTCAAAGCCCCGGATCTGGCGACGCGCACCGATTGCGGCGCGAATGCGTCGCGCTCGCCTATGACGACGGCTTTAGCCGCAGCGAGGTAGCGCGATTGCTGGAAGCGCCACTCGGCACGATCAAGACCAGGCTGCGAGACGGGTTGATCTGGCTTCGCGACTGCATGGAGGCACGATGACACTCCCTCACCCCGACGTCCACGCGCTTGCAGCCGCGTACGCGCTGAACGCGACGACGGACGACGAGGCCCGCGAGTTCGAGCGTCATCTGGTCCGATGCCCAGCCTGCCAGGCCGAGGTGGCGCAGTTCCGTGAAACCGCCGCGACACTCGGCGCGGCCCTCGCCGTCGCCCCTCCCCAGGCGCTGAAGGCACGGGTCATGACCCGCATCGCGCAGGTCAGACCACTTCCTCCGAAACCGGATGGGCGCGATGACGGCGCGCGGCACCGCCGGTCGGACCGGCGCGGATGGTGGCCGCGAGCCACCATGGGTCTCATCGCCGCATCGATTGCCACCACGACCGTTCTCGCCACCCAGCTCGATGGTGCACGCGACGATCTCGAACGCTCGCAGTCGGCCAGCGCCGTGATGCGGCAGGTCATCGAGGCACCGGACGTTGGCGTCGCGCGCGCTGAGGCGGACGGTGCGCACGGCACGGTGCTGCTGTCGCGGGCCGAGGACCTCGCGATCCTGATCTCCACCGACATGCCACCGGCCGGCACAGGCCACGTCTACCAGGTGTGGTTCATCCACCCGGACGGCATCAGATCCGCGGGATTGCTGGATGACACCGACGCGCCGTTGCTCACCTCCGGCCTCGGGGCGAGCAACCGCATCGGCATCACCGTCGAACCGAACGGCGGCTCCGATCAGCCGACATCGGACCCTGTCATGGTCATCGAGCTGCCGGCCTGACTCGACGGGCAGTACCTGCTCTGACACCCGGACGGCCGGACGCGGGCCGTCGAAGTCGTCGGCAGGCGGCTCAGCGAGACGGCGAGTACGCACCGGGCTCGCCTCCGTCCCATTGCTCATGCGCAGACGGCTGTTGCCCGTCGCCATCCGACCAGGCAGCGCATCTCGCTAGGATGTCGAACTGACACCGCCGTCCAGCCGGGAACGACCATTGGTCCTAGGTCAGCATGCCGCCGCCTCTACGCCCAACGCCCGTGAACGGGTGTTGGACACGGCATACACCCTGTTCAGTCGGCGCGGCGTCCGTGGGGTGGCCGTCGACGAGGTCATCGCCCGGGCGCGGGTGGCCAAAGCGACGTTCTACCGGCACTTCCGTTCCAAGTCCGATCTCGTCCTCGCCGTCCTCGAACGCCGCGAGCAGGAATGGACGACCGGCTACGTCGAGGCCGAATCCGAACGGCGAGGCTCGAACGCCGAGGAGCGCCTGCTGGCCATCTTCGACGTCTTCGGCGAATGGTTCGCTCGCGACGACTTCGAGGGGTGCACGTTCATCCGAGTTCTCCTCCAGGTCGATGCGGAGAACGTCGTCGGCCAGGCAAGCGTGCAGTACCTGGAGAACATCAGGGCCATGATCCGCCGCCGGGCGGTCGAGGCCGGCCTGCGTGACCCGGACGACTTCGCCCGCTCGTGGCACATTCTGATGAAGGGCGCGATCCTCGCCGCCGCCGAGGGCGAACCCGAAGCCGCCAGGCACGCCCATGACATGGCCCGAACGCTCATCGACAACTTCCGGTGACGCATCCCGATCACCTTGAACGGTGCCCGTCGGGCCCCCGGCAGTCCGGCGACCAGCGGGTAGATGTTGGTTGCTGGTGTCTAGTGCCGAAGCGGGCTCAGCCGGAGAAGGTCAGCCAGAGCAGGGCGATATTGAGCGTCACCACCGTGATCGCCACGACCACGGCAAGTGTCGTGGTCAGTGTGGAGTTGACCCACCGGCCCATCACTCGCGGCGAGGCCGTGACAAGCACGAGCGGCACGACGGCGAACGGGATGCCGAACGAGAGCACCACTTGCGAGATGATCAGCAGCCAGGTCGGCTCCGCGCCCGTGGCCAGCAGGGCTATGGCGGGTATGAGTGTGACGACTCTGCGTGCCAGGAGCGGGATGCGCCGTATCAGCAGCCCTTCCATGATCACCGCTCCGGCGTAGCAGCCCACTGACGTCGACGCCAGGCCCGAAACGAGCAGCCCGACCGCGAAGACCACCCCGATGATGGCTCCGAGGTTCGAGGTGACCGCGGCGTGCGCTCCGGCGATGGTGTCGGTGCCGTCGACCCCACGCAGCGCCGATGCGGCCAGCAACAGCATCGCGATGTTCACGCTGCCGGCGACGACCATCGCCAGCCCGACGTCGACCCGGGTCGCGCCGAGGAGGCGCCGGACCCGGCTGGTGTCAGGGGTGCGCCCGAACCGGTCGCGCGACAGCGCGGAATGGAGATAGACGACGTGCGGCATCACCGTCGCACCGAACATGCCCGCGGCCAGTAGGACCGTCTCGGTGCCGGCGAATCGAGGCGTGAGGCCGCCCGCGATGCCGCCCGGATCGGGCGGGGCCACGAACAGTCCGGCGACGAAACCGACCGCGATGACCGCCAGTCCCGCCGTGATGACCTGCTCGAACACCCGCTGGCCGTGGCGGTTCTGGATGGACAGCACGGCCATCGACACGACTCCGGTGATGAGGCCGCCTAGCGGTAGCGGGAGCCCGAACAGCAGGTTGAGCGCGATCGCGCCTCCCACCACCTCGGCCACGTCTGTGGCTGCCGCCACGACTTCGGCCTGTAGCCAGTAGGCGATGCGGCCGCCGCGCGGCAGCCGCTCGCGCAGGACTTCGGGCAGCGAACGCCCCGTCACGACGCCGAGCTTGGCCGACAGGTACTGCACCAACCCGGCCATCGCCGTCGCCAAGACCAGAACCCACACCAGCAGGTACCCGTAGGAGGCGCCTGCCGACAGGTTGGTGGCGACGTTGCCGGGGTCGACGTAGGCGACCGCGGCCACGAACGCCGGCCCCAGCAATGCCACGCCGCCGAGGCCGGACGCGTGCGAGCCGGCGACCGGCACTGGATGCCGGGCCCGGCGTCGCACACGCACGTACATCGTCGTCAGCCCTTCGTCAGCCCGGACCCGCTGAGGGTCAGAGGGTCTGGGCGTCGACGATGAAGGGGGCGGCCGCTTGCAGGACGTCCGCTCTGGGCAGCGGGGTTTCGAACGCCCCCTGGTAGACGCCGCCCTCGGCAGGCTTGCCCTGCAGCTGCCCGATGATCGCGGCGTGGCGGGCCTCGACCCCGAAGATGCTGGCCGCGGCGGTGAGCAACGCCTTCTCCTGGAACAACGACGGTGCAGCGCCCAGGTAGGCCTGCACACCGAGGTTCTCGAAGATGTACGCCGTTTCGAGGTAGCTCTCGGCGCTGGCGAATGACTCGCCGTAGTCGACCTCGGGCGCCGGCACCGGTTCCATCCCCAGACTCGTGATGGTGTCCTGCAGCGTCATCACATGTGTTTCTTCGTCGGTCTGGATGGTCTGGAAGTAGTCGGCCGCCTTGTCGGTGAGTAGCCCGGCCTCGTTGCCCTGCCGGTAGAACTCCGCCTCCAGGTACTCCAACGTCAGTGCGTAGTTCAGGACGTCGACCGGGCCCTCGAAGTCGCCTTCTGCAGCGAACGAGAACTTTGCGCCGATCATGGTCAGTGCCACCGAACCGGGAATCACGAGTCCGGCATCTCTGATCAAATCCCTGCGTTTCATCGTGGCCTCCTCTCAGCTCTGGATGAATGGGGTGACGGCAGCGACGACCTCGTCCATCGGCTTGCCGGCCTCGAACGGCGCCGGGAACGGATTCCCGCCGCTGATGTCGGCGATGATCGCCGCATGGCGGGATTCGACGCCCGCGATGGACGCCGCGGTGCCGAGAATCGCCGCGTCGTCGATCAGACCCACCTGACCGTGATACGCCGTCACGCCGAGCTCCTCGAACATCGACGCGGCCTCGAGGAACGCGGCGCGATCGGCCAACGTCTCCGGAGGCAACACGAACGTCGGCTTCGCCACCGGCGTGCCGCCCAGGTCGGTGATGAGTTGGGTGACTCCGGTCACGTGTGCCTGCTCGTGGTCGCGGATCGGCGTCACGAGCTCCAGCTCGCGATCTGCGAGCAGATTCGCCTCGAGCGCCAACGTGTAGAACTCCGCCTCGAGGTACTCCAGCGTCAGGGCGTAGTTGAGAATCTCGAGATCGTTCGTGGTCGCGTCCGCTGCGAAGGCCTGCGGGTCACGACGGCTCGAAGCGACCAACGTGGCGCCCACACCCACCAGCGCGGCGCCCTTGATGAACGTGCGGCGGCTGGCTTCGTCACCGAACTTGATCACCGGCTTCCCGCCGAACAGGCGCCTGGATGAGCGTGCTCGCGCCGCGAGCTCCGCGGCGGCCTGCCGATCCTCTTCTGGAGATCGATACATCGATGTCACACCTCTTCCTGATGGAACGAATCACCACTGACGGGTGGCATTGGTCGTTCTGTCATCGATCGAGAACCACCTCCTCGCCAGGGGACGGCAGCCCGCTGGCCCTGTACTCGTCATGCGCGAGCCTGGACGATGATGCGATTGACCGGATTCCCTTCGGGATGGCAGGCGAACACGGTGATCTCCCGGACCGTGGGATCGTCGGGCTGCTGCAGCACGTAGTCCTCGTACTCCGCCTCAGGCACGATCACTGTGTTGAACACGGTGTACTCCGTCGCGGGACCGCCGTAGGCGGACGCAATGATCACGTCGCCCACCTCCACCTGATCGAGCTTCTTGAACGGCTGGGTGTGGGTGTTGCGATGCCCGGAGATCACCGGATTGCCGGGCTGTCCCGGAGCCGGTGTCCCCGGCCAATGCCCGGGTCCGTGCACGAGAGCTGCCTCGTGGACACCGCTGCCGTACTCGACATCCAGTCCGATCGCCGGAATCTGGATCGTGCCCATCGGCACGTACGGCCCTGGCCGGGTCACCACGGCAGCGACCCGATCAGGGTCGATCGGGTTGTCATAACGCGCGGCCGCGTCCGCGTCGAGCTCTGCGCGAATGTCCCGGACCGTATCGAGAGTGGGCGTCGTTGGATCGTCCTCGGATTCCCCCTGGTCGGACGCACCACTGGGTGTGGGCATGCCATCGAACGGCGAGATGGCCTCCCGCTCACTCGGCCGCCCCGGCAGCACAATCAGAGCGATCGTCACGCCGAGAACACTCACAGCGAGCGCAGCACCGCGAACGAGCCGACGGCGCCGGAAGACGCTCTGTCGCGAGCCTTGGTCCGCAACGCTGGGCTTCGCCATTCTCATTGCTGACTCCACACGACTTGCCGGTCCAACTCGACCAGCCACGTCCAAAGGGCCAGCTCAAAACGACACGGTGTGAGCGTCAGTCGAGCTGGTCGTACCCACTCACCCTGAATTCGCAGCGACTGCGCCAGCGGATTGGTCCCGCGTCTCACCAATTCATCGACCTTGCATTCACACAGGTCGCAGCCCCGGGTAGCACTCTGCGGGACTGTCACGTTGTCCCTAGGAGAGGAGTTCCGATGTTGCGCGGACTCGCCAGTGTCGGCTTTGTCGCCCGACGACGTCCCGGCCGCCGCCAGGTGGTCCCGGTGGCGGGCTGGGCGAGGTTCGCGCGGCCGTCGCCGGATTCGCGGTGGCGTTGGAGCTCTGTGGCCTCGGATGCAGCGACGACCCGGCGGCCAGCGTGGCAGCGAACGTCTTCCACTGCGCGGTCGCGTTCCATGGAGGCCGGGATTCCCACCGCCCGCGACGCGGGCCCACGCGACCGTCGACGGGATGGTGCTCGCTAACGGCCACGTCCACCGGGACCCGGACAGACTGCTGTTGCGGGCGGCGCGAGTGCTGGCGGCCGTCGGTGAACGGTTCGAGACCGGCGACGCGGTCATGACTGGGTCGATGGTCCAAGTGCCCGTACACGACGGCCAGCACGTGGGCGCGCACCTCGGCAGGCACGGCTCAGTCCAGGTCATGCTCAAGCCAGCCGGCCCTCGCCCAGCGGCGTGAGCTCACGGTCGACGGCACAACGCCGAACCCATGCGGTCGTCGGTCACCTCAGCGGCCACCGGTCGCACCTCTCGCCGCCCGCGTTCTGGTCGGTTTGCGACCAGAGCTGCAGCGTCGGCGGCGCCGCTCTCGTCCCAGGCCGAGGCCGAACGCATTCTCGTCGCCCACCTCGCCCAGCAGGGTGTCCGGCCGGGCCGCGGTGTTGAACTCGTCGGCCGCGAACAGCATGACGACGCGGTCATCAGCCGGCTCCGGGGCGCCGGCACGGATGACGAGACCGTCACCGCTCGGTATGGCGTCGGCTGCGAAGGCGCACGCAGCAACGTCCGTGCGTTGGCGCGACCGACGGCATCGAGCCTGACGCGGCCCATGCGTTCGTCGGGGATGCCCCGAACCGGGGTTAGCCCGCGGCCGCGAGGCCGATCAGGTGCTTGAACGCCAGCGTCGCGATGCCGATGTAGCCGAGCACCAACCCAGCGACGCGATCGCCAGCCCGGACATCTTACGTAGTTGCTGCCGGATCCAGGTGGAGTCCGGCGGTGGCCCGTACGACACCTCGACAACCCGGCGGCAGGTGCGGCAGGATCGGGCGACGCGGGGAATGAAGAGGCCAAGCGCCCCGCCGCGGCCGCCCCCATCCGGGCGCTGGGTGGGGGCGGCTTCGGGTGCCTGCATTTTTCACGCGACCGCTCATGTGTTCCGAGGTGGAGTAGTGGTCGGATGTCGGAACGAGGAGTTCCCGAGCGACATCCCGCCGCGGAACGCGTGCGAGTTCCAGGCGATGGCCTGCCCGCTCGACGGCCTCGACAGTGACAGCTTCCGGCCGGCCGTCGTCAGGACGTGGATCGCGACGCACTGCGGGTGAGGCCTCCGCGAGACAGGCGGCGCTGTCGCGCGAGGCGCTGTGGCTGCGCAAGGCGTGTCCGTCCGGGTAGGGCAGGGGTGCGCGGCCTTGATGGTCAGTCCTGCGCCGGCATCGTGACGACGCCCTTCACCCTGACGACTCGCCGCTGGTGGATCTCGACGACGGCGACCTGGCCGACCTCGCCGGGGAACGGCTCGTCGACGAGGTACGTCTCCTCGATCTCCGGCAGGTGCGACGCCGGCCTGAACCGCAGCGTCACGGTGTGGCCCGGTTCGCCGTCCGGGAGCTCGCTGCTGACTCGTGCAATAGTAGCGGTGACATGCATCATGACAATCCTCTGCGCTTGCCGAACGCCCAGCGTACGGCCACGGCCAGACGAATGGTCAAGCCGTCTTCGCCGGCCGCCCGGCGCGGCGCTTCCACCGCTCGCCGAACGCCACGACGCCGGCGCGGAACCACAGGGAGCCGACGCCGAGCTGGTAGGCCGGCTCCGGGAAGTCGCGGTGCTCGTGGGCCAACTGGTGCACGCGCTGCCGGCTGACGCCCAGGATCTCGGCGGCCTCGGGCCCGGACACCAGGTCCGGCAGGGTCGGCCGCTGCAGCTCGGCGTCGCGGACATCCTGACGCACTGCCTCGACCCGCACGACCGGCGCCGTTGGCAGCCTGAACCGGTCGGCGGCCGCCAGGATCTCGCTGACCGCCCGGTCGCGGGCGCCGTGCAGCGTGGAGGCTTCGAGGGTCACGGTCGCCGACCAGCCACGTTCGTCGCCGCTGACCGCGGCGTGCAGGCGCGCCAGCGCGGCGGTCATTGCGCCCAGCCGGTCGACGGTGGTGTCGCCGATGATCGCGGGGTCGAGCGGGGAGTGACCGTCGAGCAGGACGTCGACGGTCACGCAGTACCCGGTCATCATGCTCTCCTCCCTGGTGGCCACTCGCCACTGACTCGGCCGACGAGGGAGACGAACTTCTTGAGCGCCCGATCGTCGTTGGGCGTCGAGGTGGGCACGATCGCCGTCTGGGATCGGTTAGGCGGGTAGACCCGTGGATGGCCCTTGCCACGCGCGTAGCGCCAGCAGCGTTGCCTGATCTGGCGGTCGACGATCTCCTGGCCCGGCTGTTCAGTCACCATCGTCATCATCCCCGGACCTCTAACCAATTCTGATGTAGAGGACCGTTCAAATCACTGTCAAGGGTTCGGTGCCGCGTCCACTTCGGCGAGCAAGTCAGCGTAGGCCGCGTGCATCACCGCGCCGCACCGCGCGTGACGGGGGCGCCTTCCTGCGGATGTTCTGGAACAGTACCGACGCGCCCGCCGTCGAGGTGCCTCTGGACAACTTATTCTGCCAGGGCTGGAACACGTTCAGCCAAGTGTCGTCCAGACAGTGCAGAACGCCAGTGCCCGCCGGCCCCGGGGGCCGGCCGCTGGTCCGGCTCCTTGTCGCGTCTTCCAGGTCGGGGACGTGACGGTCGGTCGCTCCCTGAGGCGCTCCCGGGACCTGCCGGGCCACATGTACACGTGCATGACGAGTGCTCAATCGGGCTCCCACAGACCCTGTCAATCAGGGCCTCTGCGTTCCGAAGCCGATCGAGCGAACTCGGCTCTTGACGTCCGCCACGCCGGCCCTTCGGCGGCGATCGGGTACAGGCGGTGCGGCGGTAAGAAATTCGCGTGCTCCGTAGCCGGGTGCGTGCCACGATGACGCGGTGAATCCAGACGGTACGAGCGCCCCGGTGGTGCGCCGCGCGGATTCGTCGGACTGGTCCGCGTTGGCGGCGATCGACTCCGTCGCGGCAAGCGGAGACCAAGCACGGCGCGCCGACATCCGACGATGGTGCGAACACGGCCTTGTGCTCATGGCCGAGGACACCTCGAAGCGGCCTGTCGGCTACAGCACGCTGGAGTACAGCTTCTTCCAGCAGGGCTTCGTCACCATGCTGATGGTCGCCCCCAGCGCACGCCGACAAGGCGTCGGGAAGCTGCTCCTCAGCGCCGTTGAGGCCGCCTGCACCACGCCCAAGCTGTTCACCTCGGCCAACGTCTCGAACCACCCGATCCAGCACCTGTTGCAACAGGCCGGCTGGTCGCCAGTCGGCCTGCTCCACGGCCTCGACGAAGGCGACCCCGAGCTCTTCTACCTCTGCCCCAGCAGCCGACTCGCCCACGGCTCGCCCTGAGGCCCATTACCCAGCCTCATCGTGGTCCGCGGTGCGGACGCTGCGCGTGAAGCACTGACATCGCTCGAGAGGCTTGGAAGCCTGCTCCCTCTACGAGCTGACCGGAACCGCCATCTCGTCCCCGCAGTTCGGGACCGACGACGTACTGATCGACGAACAGGACCGCGACCGGGTCGAGCGCGCCGTCCTCGTCCTCCTCGACGACGCCGGCTAGCCACGGCCGGGGACAAACTCCTGCGCCTTGGCCTTGACCCCCTGGACGAGCACGCGCCACGCGTTCGGGTCGCCCTTGAGCAGTGCTTCGGTGGTCTCCTTGAGCTGGTCGAAGGTCGCATGCGGTGGGATCGGCGGCACCTCGGGGTCGCAGCGAACGTCCAGCAGGACGGGGCCGCCCGCCGTCAGGGCCCGGTCCCACGCGTCGCCCAGCTGATCCGGCGCGCCGACGTTGATCCCCTCGAGGCCGAACCCTCGCGCCGCCGCCGCGTAGTCGACGTCGGGCAGGGTCTGCGACTCCTCGAACTTCGGCGCCCCGCCTAGCGCGCGCAGCTCCCATGTCACCTGGTTGAGGTCGTTGTTGTGGAACACGCAGACCACGAGCCGCCGGTCGGCCCAGCGGTCCTGGTAGCGGGTGATCGTCAGCAGCTCGGCCAGCCCGTTCATCTGCATCGCGCCGTCGCCGACGAGCGCGACGACCGGCCGGTCCGGGTGGGCGAACTTGGCGCCGATCGCGTATGGCACTCCGGCGCCCATCGTCGCCAGCGTGCCCGACAACGACCCGCGCATACGGCCACGCATTCGCAGCAACCGCGCGTACCAGTTCGTCGACGACCCGGAGTCGGCAGTGACGATCGCGTCGTCGGGGATCCGCAGAGACAGCTCGTGCACGATCCGCATGGGATTGACGGGCTTCGCGTCGACCATCGCCTGCCGCTCGACGGTCTCCCACCAGGCCGCGGCGCTCGCCTCGACCCGCGACCGCCATGAGCGGTCGGTCACCGGTCGCAGCAGCGGGATCAGCGCCCGCAGCGTCGGGCCGGCGTCGCCGACGAGGTTGACCTCCGTCGGGTAGCGCAGGCCAGCCATGCGCCCGTCGAGATCGATCTGGACCGCCCGCGCCTGACCGAACTCGGGCAGGAACTGGCTGTACGGGAAGCTAGAGCCGACGATCAGCAGGGTGTCGCAGTCGCGCATCAGCTCGTAGCTGGCCCGGGTGCCGAGCAGCCCGATCGACCCGGTGACGTACGGCAGGTCGTCGGAAAGCACGTCCTTCCCCAGCAGCGCCTTCGCCACGCCGGCGCCGGTCGTCTCGGCCACCTGCATGACCTCGCCGGCCGCGCCGCGGGCGCCCTGCCCGATCAGGATCGCGACCTTCTCCCCCGCGTTGAGTACCTCGGCGGCCGCGGCCAGCTGGTCTGCGGCCGGGACGACGACCGACGACGGTGTGTCCGGCGGGCCGGACGGCACCTGGCGGAACACGTGGCCGGGCGCGTGGTAGTCCAGCTCCTGCACGTCGGCCGGGACGATGATCGCCGTCGGTGCCCGCCGGGTCAGCGCCGTGCGGAACGCACGGTCGACGGCGTTCGGCAGCTGCTCGGGGACGTTCACCTCGGTCAGGTACTCACTGGCGACGTCCTTGAACAGCGCCTGCAGGTCGACCTCCTGCTGATAGTGCCCGCCCATCGCCGCACGGTCCGTCTGCCCGACGATCGCGACCACCGGCACGTGGTCGAGCTTGGCGTCATAGAGGCCGTTGAGCAGGTGGATCGCCCCAGGCCCGGAGGTCGCCACGCACACGCCGGGCCGGCCGCTGAACTTCGCGTACCCGACGGCCGCGAACGCCGCCATCTCCTCGTGCCGCGACTGGACGAACCTCGGCTCGTCCGCCGCCCCGAAGGCAGCGATGATCCCGTTGATGCCGTCGCCCGGATAGCCGAAGACCTGCTCGACCCCCCATTCGCGCAGCCGTCCCAGCAACCGGGCTGCCACCGTCTCGGCCATGCTGTCTCCTCACTCGGCGTTGGCTTCCGTCGGCCCGTACCCGAACAGCCGGAGGTCACCGGCGGGAGTCGCCGTCGGCTTTCAGCTTCGGGAGCACCTCCGCCCCGTAGAAGTCGAAGAAGGCGTCCTGATCGGGGCCGATCTGGTTGACGAACACGTCGCGGTACCCGGCGTCGAGGTAGACGCCGGTTCAGGTTCCGGCTGTCGCATCGCTGTGCGGGCGGGCATCGAGTGATCGGCTCCGACCCGGTGCCCGAGCGGCGGGCGCGCGCCGTCGAGCGCGGCGAGCACGTCTTCGGCCCGGACGCCGTGGACGATATCGGCGAGGCGGTCCGCGAAGTAACCGGCGGCCCGGGCGCAGGTCCCACCGTCCGTGCCGGTGCTCGTGCAGCCACTTGGCCGTCGTCTCGGTCTCGACCCCGAGGTCGGCGGCGAGCACCTCGGCCGCCGTCGCTGACGGGGCGCCAGGCCGATCACCCGGCCGGCGCCCACCTGTCCCTCCCACGCCCGCCGCAGCCCACTCAAGGTGGTGGTCTTTCCGGTCCCGGCCGGCCCGACGAGCACGTCGACGACGCGGGCGGAGGTGGCGATCTTCTCCACCGCGAATACCTGGTCCGCGGCGAGCACGACGCCGCCGTCGTAGTGACCGGTCGCGCGGGCGACCACGTCCAGGTCGACGGTCGGCGCGGTGCGTGTGTCCGCGAGCCGCAGGAGATGCTCCTCGGCCTCGAACACGGCTGCCGACGAGTAGACCGTGCCGTGCTTGGGCCGGAAGGCGCTCGTCCCGTCGGCACGCCGGAACTCCGCCGGCGTCGACGCCAGCTCCGGCGGCGTCAGACGCAGCGACGCCTGCTCCGCGGCGTCGACGACCAGGCCGACGACGGCCTCCCGGTCGCTGGTCGTCGCGAATCGCAGGTGCATCAGCTGCCGGGATGCCTCGGCGTGGAGGTTCCACCGCCGCCAGGTCCGCCGCCGATCCCCCACCCGCACGAGGACGGCGGCAGCCAGCTGCTCCAGCTCGTCTCGCGGGAAGTCGTCGGCGCGGAAAACGGCGCGTCCATTCCCCGCGGTGAGGAGGTCCTTAGCCCAGGCCGCCAGCTCGGTGTCGATGAGCGGGCCTGCACGGGTGCGCCACAGGTCGGTCAGCTCGGCCAGCGAACGCACCTCCTTGTCCGGACGCGTCGCCAGCGTCGCCTGCTGTCGCAGCCGCAACACCGTCCGTTGCGTGGGGCGCCGGCCGTGCGACTTGATGTACGCGTCGATGAGCCGGTCCTTCTCCACCTCGATGTCCGCAGCCCGCGAAGAGAACTCCGCGATGAGCTCGTCGCCCACGCCGGCGATCTCCCAGGCCGGGTTGCGGTCCCGGCCGCGGTCGCGCTGCTCCCACTCGACGCCGAGGTCGCGGGTGAGCGTGTCGGCCAGGACGGCGTTGTAGTGCTCGGACAGCGCGACGACCGCCGCGTGCATCGGCCGGCCGTCCAGCGTGCGCCACTGGCCGTCTCGGCCTTGCACCCGGTTGGCGATGACGACGTGGGTGTGCAGCTGCGGGTCCGCGGATCTGGAGTCGTAGTGGTCGAACGCCGTCGCCACGACACCGCGGGTCTCGACCTGAGCGACACCGCCGCTACCGGTGCGCGTCATCGCGACGTCGCGCTCGAGCAGCTCGATCACGTCGGCGACGGCGGCATGGTGCGCCTGCATGATCAGCGCCTGCGTCCCGATATCGGCGAACGCCCAGAGCACCGAGACCGACTTGGGCACCGAGAACGTGTAGTCGTAGCCGGCCACCGTCCGCGGCGCCGGCCGCGCCTTCTCCTCCGCCGTGAGGTCCCTGACGCGCTTGGCACGCTGGTCGGGCGAGAGCGCAGGATGGAGGGCAGCCGTCCGGATGGCGATGCGTTCGGTGAGCGGCTTGAACTGGAAGTACGCCCGCCCCAATGTCTCGTTCGTCAGCGGGTCGTGGCCTTGGCCCAGCAGCCGGCGCAACTGCTGCTCCGTCACCACGTCGCCCGGCGTCAGCGACCCGTCGCCCAGGGCGCCGATCCCGGTTCCGATCCTGTAGCCGGGAGGGGTGCCCTTCTCCTGGTAGTACCGGGTCAGCGGCATCGACAGCCACCGGTCACCATCACCGGCCGCCACCGACGTCAGCAGGTAGCGGTTGGCGCACCTCCTGGTCAGAGAGCCACAAGGACGTTGTGCGCACGCGACGGAGGAGGTCCGAAGCGATGTCCAACAACCCGTTCCTCGACGCTGCCCTCGCGGCAGCGGACCGAGGATGGCGCGTCTTCCCGATCGGCTCCGGCGGCAAGAGGCCAGCGTTCGAACGCTGGCAGCAACTGGCGACAACTGATCATCAGCAACTCCGCTCCTGGTGGCGGGCCACGGATCGATGGAACGTCGGCATTGCCACCGGTGAGTCAGGGCTGCTCGTGGTTGACCTCGATCCGGCGCACGGGGCGACGGCACCCGAGCCGTTCAAGGGCGCCCAGCACGGATCGGACGTCCTGGCAATGCTTGCGGCTGCCGCCGGAGCCGAGCCTCCAGCGGACACCTACACCGTCACCACGCCGAGCGGTGGCCAGCACCTGTACTTCCGAGCTCCCGGCGGCGGCGCGCATCGGACGACCACCGGCACGTTGGGTTGGCGGGTCGACACCCGGGGCCGCGGCGGGTGCATTGTCGGCGCGGGCTCGCGGAGCGCAGCGGGATCGTACGACCTGGCGCTGGACCATCCGGTAGCGGAGCCGCCTGATTGGCTCGTCCACGCCCTCACCCCGCCTCCTCCACCGACGCCGGCGCCACCGCTACAGCTCTCGACCGACCGGGCCAGCAGATACGTCCAGGCGATCGTGGCGAGCGTGACCGCCAACGTGGAGTCTGCGCAGTCCGGCTATCGACACGACGCCGTCCTCAGGGCGGCGCGTACATTCGGTCAGCTGGTAAGCGCCGGCGAGCTCGACGCGAGCGATGCGCGAGAGCAACTGCTGCGGGCCGCAGCTGTCCACGTCGGCGTCGACGGCTGGACCGCCAGAGAGGGCGAGCGGACGATCGACGACGGCCTCGCCTACGGTATGCGTCTGCCCCGCTCGATCAGCTCGGCCGCCGGCCCAGCACTCCCAGACGCACACGAAAGCGTGGGCCGATGACGGCGGTAAACGGCCGCGCCTGCACCGGCCCCGGAGGATCGTCATGCGCGCTCTCGATGACGCCTCCTGTGCTCGTCCCAGAGCCTTGGGCAGCGCGCTCGCTCAGCGGCCGTAGGCGCTGACCTGCATCAAGGCACCCTTCCCTTGATCACGTTGGGCGACTTGGACACGTATTCGCCACGGGATGTCCGGCGATAGCCGTCAACAGTCGGAGTTGGCCACCGACAGCCAGTGGTTAACAAGGTCGAGTGATTGGACCGACTAGTGACCTCTTCGGTGTGAACAACGAAACTCGTCGTGCAGGACCTCGCAGGATACGAGTCCACGCAGTTCACAGCCCTGCCTCGCCCAGCATCACGCATCCTGACCCGGCCTAACCATCAAGATCGTCCCACAGATCTCCCATGATCTTGAAATGGCCTTAGCTGAGATTGATCCAAGGTCTATTGTCGAGCCGAGGGCAGCAGGTAACGTGCGTCGCCGCCCTGAGCGGGCGGCGTATCGCCGGACGCCAACCTTGCTAACCGGCTGAACGCGTGCTCGCCAGCGGCACATCAAGACAACTTGGACACATACTCGCGACATGACGGTCGTGCGGCTGCAGCGTCGTTGCGCAGGCCGAATATCGGTTCCCATCCCCGTACGCTTATTGGCCAAACAGCCATTCCGGCCTGCTGCCAGGACTGCGCGAGAGGCACGAACATGGTGATGATCGACTACAACGTCAGCGACCATTGGTCCGCTGACGATCCGGACTGGCTGAAGTCCCACGTTTCGTCACTCGGCCGCAGCCACGGCGTCAGCACCGTCCTGCCGCTGACCGTGATCTTGGAGGAGGTCCTGGAGTGGGTGGAGCTTGCCAGCGGCGTCGATGCCTGGAAGAAGCGCGACAATCGAACGTCGCTACGGCTCGACCTCGACGAGTCCATCGGTGCGATCGGTGCCTCGCTTCGAGCACACATCGCCGCGTCGCTCGCAGAGTTCCAAGCGACCTTCTCGCAGCTCATCGGTAGCCCTGCGACGGTCTTGGCACGGCCACCGGGCACCCGCTCCGATGCTGTGTGGACCGACGTCACCGCGGCCGCGATGGACCTCCTCGATGCGCTCGACACGGACGAGGCCGCCAGGGCAAGCTGGGATGACCTCGTGACCACAGCTCAGGACCGCACACTGGCTGGCCGGGAGTACCGCCCGATCGCTGAACTGCTCTTCGACCAGTTGCGCAGGCGCGGCCTCAGCGCGGAGGGGACGTTCCGCGACCTCGTCTCGGTGGTCGCATTCGGCCGTGATCCCGACGACATTCCCATCGGGCAGACGACCGTACCGCTGGAGGAGCGGATCGCGAGCGCCCGAGCCCATGCCAGCACGCCGGCTAAAGTCGAGCCGATCGTGGTGTGGCTCGGCTACCAGGGCCAGGCCTTTGCACACATTGCCGCTGGGCGCGTGTCCTTCATGAATGCCCACTGGGCGGTTCCCAACGCCGAGCCCGAGGGCCAGGACTTCGAGCACAAGGCAGAGCTGTGGCAACTGGTGCAGCGCGGCAACCTCTTCAAGGTCGCAGAGCTGGTCGACGAGGAGTCTGACGTTGACTTTCTCGTTCGCGTCGACCTCGGTGAGTCCACGGCCGCCGATGCGGTGAACCGTGCCGTCGACATCGTGAACACGATCCTCAGTGTCTCGATCTACAACTCTGGCGGGATCCGCCCGCACCTTGCCCAGTACGGAGTCCTGCGCTCTGGCCAGATCGGCTCGTACAGCGGCATGGTCTCCCGACGCGAGACGGGGTTCCCCCAGGATCACTACGGCGCTCACATCACCGCAGAATCGATCAAGGAGCACGGGCCGCGTATCGCCGAGGCGCTCGCCCGCGAAGAGCTTCCCCGGTTTCTCGCCGCCGCGCTGGAAGTACAGACCAACGCCGATCACCCATTCAGCCGCGACATGGCGCTGCGCAAGCCTTCCGAAGCAGACATCAGAAGCGTGATCCCCCTCGCGGACCGCGTGGTGCAACACATCGCGGCACACGCAGCATTCCCCCCCAATCGACCTGTTCGATCTCCTCGGCGAGCGCTGGCCGCACGCCCGGTGGCTAACCGATGTGCGACGAGCCGTCCAAATGTGCCTGCTCGGCATTGGAGACCAGAACGAACAGTTCGCGGAACTGAGACGCGAGTGGTACGCCGACAACCCGTCGCGCCCGTGGATTCTGCTCGTCGTTGAACGCTCTAGCGATCTGCTCTCGCTCTGCCGCATCGAGTCCGAGCGCGCCTGGATCAAACGGATGCTCGCAAGTGTGAGCGACTCCACCGCGTACCGCGCCCTGATTGCGTACTACACCGCCGAAGGCGCTGTGTTGGAGGCCAGACGCCGTCGTGTCCGTAACGCCTTGGTGCACGGCAACCCCGCCAGCTTCGCGATAGTTGAGTCCGTCCGGGAGTACGCCGGGTTCTTGAGCGGCACCGCACTCAGCATCGGCCTCGAGTCCTACGTCGAGGGCAGAGAGCCCGCTGCCGCGCTTGCGAAGAGGACCGACGAGTTCATCGCTATGCAGGCGGGCCAGGACGCCGCCAGCTATTGGCGGGCTCATCTCACCGCCAAAGCTGCAACGGGTACCGGCTCATCGTAGGCACAGGCGTCGACACACCAACGCCACTGGCCGGCCGGTGCAGGCGTGAGAGCGCGTTGTCGACCACGACTGCTTTTGCCGGTTGATGGCCAGCGCCGGCAACGGCCCGGCGCAAGCCCGAGCGCCACGCAGCCGAGACTGCAGAGCCTGTCGCCGTCGACGGCGCCGACAGCATCTCGCCGACCACAGCACAAGCTTCCGGCGCCGGCGTCGAAAGCTGTGTCGATGGTTGGCCGTCGCCAGACGAACGCACAGGTGAACCTCCGGCGATGCCTTGAGCGGCGGCACGTGCGGCCTCGAGGATCCGGTCATCTTTGGTGGACTGGCAAGATCTCGAGGAATGGGTCCTGCTCGCTCCCTTGGGCGCACGCCGTCCGCGACCACGTTATCAACACCCTTGGCCTGGCACAGCTACCCTCCTCGATGTGACAGCCAGCGACCAACCATTGACGCACGACGAGAGGCTGATGGTCCTCGGACGGATCGCGCAGTCCGCTGCCCTCATGGAGACCATCTTGCGCTCATTGGTTGCCAGTCTGATCGGCTCGCCACGGGCCGTCATTGTCGTGAGCGGCCAAAGTGTCTCATGGCTGATTGAGACAGCGCTGGCAATCGTTAAGCACAATGACGAGGCACGAGCCCCGACGTTGGGCCCGCCTAGGCACGTTGCGGCGTTCGCCACCGCCATCCAACGCTGCAAGGACGCGAACAAGCGGCGCAACGATGCTCTGCATGGAGCTTGGATCGACGACGACCAGCAGATTGTCAGCAAGTACCGCCAGCCGTATATGATGATGCTGCTGCAGCCGGCCGTCGACCTTACACGGCTATCTAATGACCTCGACGAGGTCGTCATGGAGCTGCTCGACACATCGATGAAGGTCACGGGCGTGCTCTGGCGACCAAACCAGACTGCCGAGGATTCGGCCGATCAGTAGGCGAGCCCAAGCACGCCTTCAGCGCGGTCGTCACATCGCACCCCCTGTTGGTGTTCCAGCTGCCTCGGCAGGCGGGGCCGCAGCATAGCCAGGGGGTCGGACAGTTGCTCTACCAGCTCATTCATCCGCATTCACGAGAGTCATTGCCGACGGACGAGCATCGCTCAGCTCTGTATGAGAGCCTTGACCCACGATCAAGAACCTCGCAGGGCAGGAGATCGTGGCATGACCGACCGGCCGATCGAGCACGCCGTCGACGGCCTGCATGAAGCGCGCGATGAGGCCTCACGTGGTGTAGCCGACGTCGCCGATCGCGCCAGGAAGGCCACCGACGGCATCACCCGTATGGTCGAGGCAGCCAACGTCCGCAGCGGCACCGACAACCCGGCCGCCGCCGTAGCGGATCTCGGCCAGGCCATTCAGGCCGTGCTGCGCACGCTCGGTGACGAGCTGCAATCCCTCCTCGGAGGTGCCGCTGATGACCTCGATGAGCTGCGTCGCCCCGCCGACAACTCCGCAGCTGCCGATGCGCCGACCGCGGTCGCTGCGGTGCCTGACGAGCTGCCCGTCATCAAGGTCTCAACCGGTGCTTCCGAGCGGCACCCGGCGCTCAACAACCCGCCGCCGTCGAGCGTCATCGAGGTCGACGGTGCGGTGCGCTACACCACCGATGAGCGGGGCCGGGTCATCCGCACCCAGTCCGTGCTGGTTGAGACGACGCCCGATCAGCCCCGCGACAAGTACGCGCAGACCAGCCTGAAGGACAAGCTCCCCGGCGACCATGCCGGGCACATCATCGGCCGGATCTTCGGCGGCATCGGCCAGCGCCTGAACCTCGTGCCCATGGAGGGCAAGAACGTCAACAACGGGCAGTACGCCGCGCTCGAGGGCCAGTGGCACGACGCGATCACCAAGGACAAGAAGGAAGTCGAACTCGACGTCCACCTGTTCTACAACGACCACACCCGCCGGCCGCACAAGCTGGAGGTGTATCACACCATCGATGACAAGACTGAGCTGACCATCATCCGCAACAAGCCCGCCCCCAAGGGGACACCGTGAATCTGGAAGCCACGCAGCCGCTGCTCAACGAGGTCGGCAAGGCCATGGTCCGCTCTAGCCCCGAGGGCTGGCGGACCATCACCCTCACGGTCACCGCGGCCGCCAACATGATGACCACCGCGCTCGATGTCGAGCTGGCTGACGCCAGCCACCACACCCGCGCCACGATCGACAGCGATGGCACCGACACCCTCGACGAGCTGCACGACGCCATGTACCAGGACGGCAAGGGCACCTGGTACAACGCCACCTTCATCGTCAGCGAGGGCGGCAAGCTCGACGCCAGCTTCGACTTCGACAACCCGCCCTATGGCGGCATGGCTGACGACCCCACGAACACCGGCAGCGCCGCCCGCGAACTGCTGCTGTACGACCACGAGCTGTTCCCGCGCGATGAGGCGAACCTGCCGGCGTGGCATCCGGTGCGGCAACCGTCGTCCGACTGAACGTGAAGGCGGCAGAGCGCTGGAGCTAGATGCCGGGAGCCCAGCACACCAAATCGGATGCCACTTCAGGTATATACCTGCACAATCTTCGTAATCGCGGAGAGTATGGATATCTGGATGCCCATCGGTCAGATGTCCCGCCTCAACCGACCGATCTGCGCCAACGGCTGGCCAGGTGATTACGCCATGAGCGAAACTCCACGTCAGCAGCGATCTTGAGCATGACTGATGCCAAGCACAGGAACTGCCGTCGTTGCCGGATTTGTGTAGCACAAAAATGCTATGTGACGCATTGTCATAAGTACAGTCATAGGTCGTGGATAGCCCGCATTCATCGAGGCAGGGCTGCGTTTTCGTCGCCGGGTGGCTGCGCCGGCACGCCCGGGCGGACTGCTTATACCACACCCGTCTGGAAGAACGAGCTGACCTGCAGTTTGTCGGCAGCCCGTTCGCCATCGAGCTGTGCGGCGCATCCCCCTGCTGTCGGATCGATGTGCCAGGCTTACTGGCGGGGCGGCAACCAGCCGCTCCGAACGGTTGACCCGGCGCCGAGGACTCGCGACAGACTTTGGGAGAGCAGACGCGAGCGCCCTCGGCTCGGGCCGACCCCACGTGAATGAGGTACACCAATGATGCACGAAGTCGTGCCCTGGCGCCCACAGAAGTCCGAAGGGTGGGCCGTTCATGCCCCGAGTTATGTCCACTTCTCCGAAGAGCGATCAACTCGAGGCCTGATGCGCAACGGTGGTCACCGAGCATGAGGTTCTCCGAGGCGTTCGGGATCACCACCGGTGCGCGGGATGACTGGTTCGACCCCCACCTCACGGTCGACACCAAGCTCTTCATCGACCCACTGCTCATGATCCGCGCCGGTGGGCAGTGGGCCATGGCTCATGACGAGCTGGTAAAGCACTTCGTCAGCTGCTACCGCCTGGTCGCCAAGGCCGCGTCACCGACGTCGGTCTCTGCGAGGACTGCAGTGCGCATGCTGAAGTTCCCGGAGCCGGCCGAGTTCTGCCTGGGCTACACCGCCTCCGGCACTTCGGGCGCCGGCTCCAGCTCCGGGCTCGCGCGGCAGATGGCTGACGGCATCGCCGTCGCCATCGCCGCCGGGCTCAAGGTTCCCGAGCACATTGAAGAGATCGGCATCCTCAACGAGGGAATCGGCGCCGACCGCATCTCGGACGCAGCATGCAATGTGCTCAAGCAGCGGTTCGTCAAGTACACGCAGACGGTCGCCCGGCGACATGGCATCCAACTCGACCAGCACATGTTGCGCAACGCTCGGGTTGACGTAACCAACGGCCGGTGGGTCAAGGAGAAGACCCTTCTACCGACCAATCCAGTAACCAACGGCCCGGTTCTGCTGGTTCCGGAGCGAATCCTGAACGAACTCCCTACGCTCAACGCCGACGACTGGTTCGACTCTGACCTGAACGAAGACATTCGCGGTCAGATGAATCTGAAGGTTGGCGAACACGCCGCCAAGGCCAGGATTGTTCAGTATGCCCAGAGGTATCCGCAACGGGTGCGCCAGTGGGCACGCCAGCAGACCAGCCGTCCGGACCTAGCTGGGTACAATTTCGAGGCTGATCCGTTGGGCGTTGTCAACTGGGACAAGGAACCGGTCGAGTACGCGCAGCAGCACCCTCTGGGAGATATGAAGGAGCCGGCCAACCAGGCGGACCTGAGCCGGCTCATCGACGAGATGATCAACAAGTTCCGCCACTTCATCGAGGACCAGCGCGGCTGGTCGCTGCTCCACAACGATGACGGCACGGAGAAGCCTGAGGAGGCGGCGCAGCTCGCCTTCCTGGGCATGGCACAGCACTATCTCCGGCTCTTCAACGTGGAGCTCGACCGTGAGGTCGAGCTGGGTCGCGGACCGGTCGACTTCAAGGTCTCCTCCGGTTCGAAAATCCGCCTGCTGATCGAGGTGAAGAAGGCCCACAACGGGAAGTTCTGGAACGGCCTCTCGATCCAGCTGCCGAGCTACCTGCAGTCGGACGACGCCACCGAGGGCTGGTACGTGGCGCTGCGCTATCGAGACAACAAGAACTCCATCAAGCGGATGAAGGAGCTTCCAGCGATGGTAAGGCAATGCGCGCAGGCGACGGGCAAGAACATCCGCTACGCCGCGATCGACGCTCGGCCTAAGAAGTCAGCATCTAAGCAGGACCCCTAAGGCACATCGATGCCCAGCTCTGCGGCGAGACGGCCCTCGACACGAAGGACGCGGGCGAGGGGGTGCAGGAGCCGGTAGGCGACATCGCCCCGATGCTCCACGAGTTCTTCACTCGTAACCGTGATGACGTTCTCGTAGTGCTCTCGCGTCCAGGCAGCGTGCCTGACGCCACCCCGGATGGTCAGTTGGCTGTCCTGGCCATCCGGGGCGTGCGTGACGTGGATGCCGACATCCCACGCGCCGTAGTAGCCAACCTTCGTGCCCAGGCCAGCGGCCAGGTGCAGAACCTGCTCCACGATGTACCGGATCTGAGACGTGCCGATCAGCCGACCTTCGGCTCGATCACCCGTGACGCCTCCCTGCATGACCCGGACACCAACTTCCTGGTGAAGGTCGACGACGATGAGGTCCGGACCTTCGTCCGTCCCGTCAGTTCGGTACTGCTCCGACCCCTGGTCGCGGTAGTACCGCGTGGCCGTGCTGATACGCGGCGGCTCGGGCTGCACGGGCACCGCGTCGGCTGCTGCCTGGATAGCCGCCGGCAGCGTCCCGTCGCCACGATCCAGCAGCTCCGCGAACTGATCACGCCGTCCTGACCGCGGTGACACCACGACATAGGCCCGCCCATCGGTCGTTGCATTCGCGCTCCCGGCCTCGCCTCGACCCACTCGCGCAACACCGCCGTGATCTGCGTCACGCGGAGCCGGCGCTCAACCATGTAGCGCTCTACCTCGTGGTCATCGAGCTTCCGCTTACTCGCATCGCCCCTTCCCCAGTAGTGCTTGTCCACCATGTGTGGCGCGTCGGGACTGGGCGGAACGGACACCACGAGGCAGCCTGTATCCAGCTCTGTCGGATGCGGAAACGTCGTGATGCTCACAAGCAGCGGCGGGTGGACTCGGGTACGCGCGACCTGATCCACCCGGTCTCGGAGCGCCTCAAGCTCAGAAGTGCCAACCACCTCACCCGCCTTCCCGCCATTGTCCTTAATGCCCACGATCAGGAGGCCGCCGTCCAGAGCGAGGGAAGCTAGATCCCTAGCCAGCTCCAGGCTCCCTTCCTCCGAGGTCGGAGAAACTGCCCTCTTCAACTCGACCCAGTGCGTTTCATTGAGCAAACCGGCCGCTGCGGCCGCCACGATGTCGTCCCAAGTGGCGGGCGACCATCGCGGAACGTCAGGGCCCAAGGAGAACGTGCGCGTGAGATCGACCATAGGCGGAAGTCTGGCAGTCAAGTGGACGCGCGGAAAAGGGCGCTGACGAGGAGGTCGGCTACGTCGGCCCCTCAGGCCTCGACTCGAGCCAGCAGCGTGGCCTGCACGTTGGGCACGCGCGTTGTCTGGCAAACTGGATGTCCATCGACTGTAGAGGGCCCTGCGTGGAGGGATAGCTTGGGTAAGAGAGTTCGGCGACAGCATGTTGTATCGCGCTTCTACCTCAAGGGTTTTGCAAGTGATGCAAGTCAGATTCGCCGCATAACGCTGCCAGGCGAACCGAGCCATCTCTTGGCAACATCTGATGCTTCGGTCATCAAAGACTTTACACGATCACGCTGCCCGACGGCAGGCAATCAGACATGTTTGAGCGCGCCTTTAGTGAGATCGAAGAGCCGGCTGCAGATGCGCTCCGCGCAATCATTGATGGAGTCTGGCCGATTGTCGGTGACCGCCGTTCGGCCCTAGCCACGTGGATCGCTCTCCAGCATCTCCGGTCCGAGGAAGTACGAGCAAGCCAGAGCATCATGAACGCAGAAATGATTCGCCTCGTCGTTGGCGCATCAGGCAAGGAAGCACTTCGTCAGATCATCGAGAGCAGACGGTCAATCGGTTTCTGACGATGCACTCGATCGAGAGTGGCGCGACATCACCAAGCCCGGAGGGCCCGATCTATCGCCAAATGCCGATGAACACATGCGCCTCCTCACGTCCCTGATCGACGGCACAAGTCGCCACCTTTACGACTGCCACTGGACGCTTTTGCGATTCGTCCGCCGGTCGCTTCTTACGTCAGACCACCCAGTATCGATGATCGTCGGTCCGGAATACCCTGAATGGCAAGGCGTTGGCATCTTCACGACGGACCTGTTCGCAGTCCCCTCAGCCGGAGACTCGGCCTGACTATTCAGCCACGGGATCGGCTTCCCAGCGGCTTCGGCCGTGCACCCGATTTCAACTTGCCCGGTTCGACTAAATGGGCTCGAGCTTTTTGTCAAGAGACTGCAGCGCGTGCGCGACGGTATGTTTACCATCATCCGGATGACGCGCCACTGACGGGAATCGTCCTTCGCGATCCAGAAACCAGGCGACCTAAGACGGCTGATAGTGACCATTTGTCCATGAGGATGGGTTGTTCCATGGCATGACCGAGGATGAGCGTAAAGCAATGTCTCAGACGCGCGTGCTTCACGATGATTCGCAGAGCTTTCTATCGACGACCTGCCGTGGCCGATTCCAGGGCGTCGGAAGCCGGATGGTCCGGCGGGCAGGTAGCCCAGCGTCGCGCGCAAGTCACAGCGCCGCCTTGACCCCAGCCGACCAGGCAAACCGGGTGCAATCAGTCGCCCTGATGGCCATGATGGGACCATGGCAGGAGACGACATAGCGGGGAGCGTCGTACAAGCGTTTCATCACAGCCAGTTGGGTCGAATGGCCAGCGAGTTGGTCCGCCAGCACCCGGCCGCGTCCCGGGATGGCTTCAAGCGCGCGTCCGGGGAGCACCTCGCGGCGATCCTCACCAGCGCTTGTCTCAACCGGACGCCGGTGGGCATCGACCTGCACGGCAGCGTGGATCTGACATACGACCTGACGGACCCGCCCACGCCAGTGCCGGAAGCCTTCGGACTCCGCGACGCCTCGCACGCCACGTTCGAGGTCAAGTCGCTACCTGGCAAGTTCCGTGAGTTTGACGCTGCGATCGATCGAGCCATCGCCGCCGGAGTCGAACCAGTGCAGAAGACTTTCCGGGCAAAAGTAGTCTCGGTCAATGACGTGTTGAGCGGCGTGGGATCCGATGTCATCCAGCGCGCTAAGAGACAACTAGAACAGAAGGCGCCAATTGGATACTCGAGGAATATCTTTCTCGTTGCCCACTACCTAGAATATCCAGCCGTCGAAGTCTACGCGGACGAGATCCCCCTGATTGCTCACAGGCTCGCTCCATTGTCCGGTCTCGACGGCATCGACAGCGTCTGGACGCTGTGGTCGCCACATCCAATCCTCGTGATTTGGTCCACCCGCGACCAGCGATGGGTCAACGTGTGCTTTGCCTACGAAGAGGGCGAGGGACAAGACGATCCAGAGGAGTTCCCATTGCTACAGCAGGTCGAAGCCGAGTTCATGGAGAGCGCCGGCGGGCGAGGTTCTCCCTTCTACTTCGGCATGACCGCAGGTGACGGGCCCGCACCATGACGCTTGCGGGGCGAAGCGCCACGCAATAAAGGCGATTCCTGTGAGAGACGAATTCACTCTGGCCCAATAAGCCCGCTTGAGCTTGAAAGTATCGACGCTGTCGACAATTCGTCGGCCGGGCAGGAGAAGGGAACGACACCCGGCGCTTGGCTGTAACTGTGTCCGGCGTCGGCTTGGTCGAGGCGCCTTCGACTACAACAAGCACTCGATGGCGGCATCAAGGACCCCGCCTATGCCGGCTGCAAAACGCCGACCTCGCGCTCCTGCTCGAAGGTCACGATCTACCCCAATGCACAATGGATCGGCCCACCTCACACTCCGCGCGAGCGAGCCCACAGCGGAGGAGCCGAGCACCAGTCACGCACGCCGGGGGGCGTGCACCCGCACGAGGTCCCACCCAGCGTTGGTCCGCGGCCGGGACTATCACTGAAGCCCATCGGGTCGGTGATCGTGTGACGCGCGCCTTGTGCACGGGTCGAGGGCGGTGCCGGAATCGCGCCGCGGCTGGGTGCGCCTTGTTGGTGAAGGCTCGGCCCTCCGATGGACGCCGGAGCCGGTGAGCAGCGCGATGCCGGGGAGATCGGCCGGGCGGCGGCCGGGGTGGTCGCGTGGCGCCTGGCCTGTGGCGGGGACGATCGTGGCCTGGGTGAGTGCCCGTGTGACCTGCTGGGTGAGCGGGTCGACGGCTGGGGCGCCTGGGTCGTGGCGATATCGAACGACTACCTCGATCGGCGCGTGCAGATCGAGGTCCTGGGCGACTTGCGGAACGGTGTTGATGTAGTTGTCAGCGTAGGCGGCCTTCTCGGCGGTGAAGTCGGCCTGCAGCGCGTGGTAGGAAGCGGTGGCGCGTTGTCGGGACTCGTTCGGGAGACTCTCGTCGACGACTGCCGACCAGAGTCCACGGACGACTCGTTCGTGGTGATCCAGCAGTCCGAAGTTGTCGAACTGGTCGTCGACGTCGAGTAGTACGCGGACCGGTTCTGACCGATAGGTGGGCAGGGTGTTGGGCAGCGGCGATCCGAGCAGTGCGGCGATGGTGGTCGTGTTCGGTGTGATCGGTTGGCCGGCGAACAGTTCTGCGATCCCGCCGATGCGGGTCACGACGCTGTCGAGGGCGTCGGTGAGTTCGTCGGCGAACGGGAACGGTGAGCGGCCGTCGTCGGCGATGTAGGCGACGGACTGGCGGGCCAGGTCGGTGACGGCGACGATCGCGCGGAACACGGTGGCCTCGTGGAGGCCGCGGTCGGGGCCGGGGCGGCGCTGGGTGCCGGCGGCGATGAGTGCGGTGATCAGTTCGGTGCGTTTGGTGGCTGGTTGGCCGGCGAAGAGTTCGTCAGTTCCGCCGACGCGGGCGTTGACGGCGGCGAGGATCTCGGCCAGTTCATCGGCGACGTCGAAGGGGCGCTCGCCGGTGTCGGTGAGCTGTCGTTCTCGAGCGACTGCGCTGAGCGCGACCAGGGTGGTGACGAGCGGATCGTTGATCGGCATGTCGTGCGGCATGGGTGCAGGTCCTCTCTTCAGACGGTGCCGGGGCCGCGGTGTCCCCCGCGTCTTCGTAGGACCTGGTGTGGCGCTGCCCCCAGTCGGCGCACCGAGGGCACAGACAGGCGTGGCGAGCAATTCCGAGTACGCGTGTGCGGGCGAGCCGTCGCAGCGCTGGGGTTGGGTGCGGTGGCGTACCTCGTGGATGTCAGCAGCGGACCGGGCGGATGGGAGACGGCCATGGCTGCAGAAGATCCGGACGAGGTGCGTTGCGTCGTGGGTGACCTACGGCTCTCCGTGTCGCGCCTCGGTTCGGGCCCTCTGCGTCCGGGCGAGATGGTGACGCACTTCGAATCGCACGTGCGGTCGACGTCGAGGGATCTGCCGGGCCAGCTGTTCGATCACCTCTTCGACACCGCTGAAGGTGCGCTGACCGCCCGGCACGGGCTGCGCCTGTGGGCCGGCCACTTGGTTCAGGCCGGCGAGGACTTCTACTCCGACGATCCGGGTGGCGTGAGGTATCCGATCTGGTTGTCGGCAATGGCAGCCCGCTACCTGTTCGATCTGCGGATGGTGGCGTTGACGGGGGCGACACCCGCCGAGATGCTCACTGTCGGGATTCCCGCTGATCGTCTTCTCGTGGGTGTGGAGGTCGCGCGGGAGGCGCTGCGCGCGGAGGCGCGGTTGAGCGGTCCTCGCCTGGTCCGGCCGGAGTCGCTTGATGAGCTGCGGAGGATCGCGGCGAACGCCGACCAGGATGTGACCGTCGCGGATCCGGACGATCCGCGCGGTCCGCCCCTGTATGAGGGGCCTGCCAGTGAGGCTCATCAGCGTCTGTCGCCTGGCCGGTACCGCGCGCACCTGCTTCACCAGCCGGCGCACCGGCTGGTGGTGATCGTCGCGAGGTCGGAGATGTACGGCGGGCCGATGGCGGCATCGTTCAGTCGCCTGCGCTCCGTGGAGCGCCCGCGCCAACGCGCGAACGGTCCCGGCGCGCACGGAGCAGCGACCGAGGCGCCCAGCGCGCGGCAGCAATCGGATCGGTGGGCACCAGGACCGCGCTCGTCGCCGCGAGGCGCCGGCGGCATCGATCCGCCGGCGCCGGGACTGTAGGCACCCGGAGACCGCGCCGCGGGGTGATCGGCCCGGTTCGGCCGGCCTGGCTGCGGCATGCACGGCTCTTGCGATCGCGGTGCCGGGACCGGCGCCGATGGCGTGGCGTGGTCGGTCAACTCCCGCCACGGCGTGCTGGGCTCTGGGACGGGCCGCCTGGGCGGGTGGGGTCGGCTTTGAAGGTGCCGCGCTGGGGGACGATCTCGATGACGTTGTCGGCGACGAGCAGGGCGAGTGCTCGGCGTACGGGTCCGACGGACAGCTTGTATTCGCGGGTCAGTTCGGCGATGGATGGCAGCCGTTCCATCTTTTTGAGGTCGCCGTTCTCGATGCGGTGGCGGAGCAGCCGCGCCAGCTGCTGGTAGGGGTGGTCGCGTGAATTGGGGTCGATGTGCTGGGGCGCGTTCACGGTGCTGGGTCTCCGGTCGCTGGTGGGCGGAACATGTCGGTGGCGTCGACGTCGAGAGCGGTCGCGAGCCGGTGGATGGTGTCGAGGGTGATGGCGCGCCGGTGCCCGTTCTCGAGGTTGCGCTGCACGGCTGGTGGCAGGCCGGCCAGGGTGGCGAGCTCGGCTTGGGTGAGGCCGCGCTCGACCCGCAGGACCCGGATGCGTGCGCCGAAGGTGTCCTGGGGCCGGGATCCGGGGTCGCTGCGAGCGAGGGAGTGTTGATGCTTGGCAAGGACGCGGGTGCGGATGGATCGGATCTGGTCGGTGTGCACGGAGTGCTGGAGCATCACCCAGGAATCGACGGACTGCCACACCTTCGTGACGTGCCAGGGGGCGCCGCCGGCGTCGAGGTGAACGTGCTCTCCGAGGGTGAAGGCGCGATCCGTGCGGTCGCGGGTGGCGCGGTCCGGTGGCGCCGGCGCGGGCGGTAGCGCCTGGTCGGCTTGGCCGAGGAGGCCGCGAAGCACGTGTGCGGTGGCGATGACGGTGTCCATATGGGTTCCCCAGTCCCGGCGGATCGCGCGCAGTTGCTCGACCAGGGCGGGGTCAGGGACGGGAACCTCGACGACAGGCGGGCCGGCCGGCGGCGGAGTCGCTCGGGCGGCGAGTTCCTGGGTGAGTCGGGCGTTGTCGGCGTGCAGGCGCTCCATGACGGTGCGCAGGAACGCGACGTGATCACGCACGCGCTCCAGGCGCTCGGCGATGGCCGGTGCATGGAAATGATCGACGAGATCGCCGTTCTCCGCTTCGAGCTGCGTCACCTGCGTTCGCGGTTGCGCGGCCTCCCCCGCGGCGGGTCGTGTCTGCGCCTGGTCGCCCAGGGAGACGTTCTCGTCGCGGAGCTTCGCCAGCTCCGCCCGTGCCGAGGCCAGGTCGGCGCGTAGCTGCTGTTCGACGTCGGGGTTGCCGGCCAACGCAGCCGCGGTCGGTGATGGAGTCGCCGCCGTCGGGCGTGCCTGGACGGGTCCGCGGTTCACCTCCTCCAGCTGTCCGGCGGGGCCGGGTCGCCGGTCCGGGTCGTCGTTCGTGCGGCGGCGTGGGCGGACGTTGTGGCTCCTCACGTACCAGACCGCGGCGATGATGCGGGAGGAGAGCCGGCAGTGCGGACACGCGCGGCGGGCGCGCATCGCGCGGCGGAATTCAGCGTCGTCGGAGTCACAACCAGGGCAGAACGGCCGGGGACCCACCCTGGTCACCACGCCCTGTGCCGGGTCGTACCGGCCGTGGCCCAGGAGTGCGCGGGCACGCGCCCGATGGGGTGGCCGAGTGGGAGCGAGCACGGCCAGGGCTCACGGTCGAGGCCGGCCGTGGGTGGACGGCCGACGGCGCGGCACAGGCCGGTCAGGGCGAAGCGGGTGAGCTGGGCCTCATCGGCGGCCCACCACAGCCACCACACCCCGTTGCGCCCGTCTTCGAGGCCGAGGCCGACGTGCTGGTCTCCCAGGTGGTCGGCCTGGGCTTCGCAGTGCACGAGGTAGCCGGCGTGGACGCCCGATGACGGTCCGCCGAGTGCGGGCATGTGGGCGGCCTCGACGATCGTGGTGTACGGGCAGGACGGCACGAGATCCTCGACCAGGTCGTGCCTCGAGGGCGACGGGACGACGCGGCACCGGTAGGTGCCCGGCGTCGTGGTGCCCCACCGGGTGGAGATGCGGGTGAACCCGAGTTTCGTCACGACCTGGTCCCATCCGGTGGCGTCGGCGGGGGTCACGACACCGGTGAGTTCGTCGACGAGGCCGCCGTTGCGGTGGCGGATCTGGATGGTCCACAGCGGTGACGCCGGTGGTCGTGGTGCGATGCACCACGCGGTGAGAACGTGCATGGCGGCCTCTCGTTACTCCCCGGCCCCGGGAGCTGCCCTGCGCTCAATCAAAACGAGTCTCGTCCCCATTATGCATGAGTGGGACACAGATGGACAGAGATAGTCTGAGATGGACACAGCTGGTCACAGCTGGACTGAGTTGGTATGTCTAGGGTCGTGGCTCGTGGAGGAGGAGCCGCGGTCGCCGATCGAGGGTCCCGGGTACCGGTGGGAGAACCTCGCGGACCTGCTCGCCGGGCAGATCGAGAGCGGGGAGATCCCGCCCGATGCGAAGTTGCCCAGCCTGCGGGAGCTCAGCGAGGACTACGAGGTGTCGGTCAACACCGCCAAGGCCGCCGTGCGGAGCCTGCGAGAGCGTGGCCTGGTGGTGACATGGCACGGTGGCGGGAGCTACGCCATCGGGCCGCAGACCCGGGAACGGCTCGAACGGCGGCTCCAGCGACCCGGCGACGAGCAGACAGATGTCCCGCCCGGCGCCTGACGGCCCTCGCGCCCTCACCAGCCGCCGCGTGGTCACCGGGGGTCTCCTCGCATCATCACGCCGAGCGTCGCGTCGACGAGGGCGTCTGACTGGGTGTCGATGACGTGCAGTCCGCGCCAGCGCTGCCAGCCGTAGCGCTCGAGGATCGCCCCGGCGCGCGCGGCGGCCGTCTCGGCCTCGGCCCGGCCGCCGCCGAACTGGGCCGGCGAGATCCGGCATGCGGCCAGCCGGGCCCACGAGCGGAACCGCTCCACTGTGGCCGACATCATCAGCCCGGCGAGGTCCATCCCGCGCCATGGCGGCGCCAACTCGCACTCGGTGATGATCAGCACCGCGGACGTCCGGTCGGCGGTGGGCGAACCGATCAACTCATCCAGCTCGGGATTCAGGCGCCCCGTGCTGGCCTCGAAGGCGGTTTGCAGCACGAACCCCAGCTCCACGGGCAGCGGGTCGACCCGTACTGGATCGGGCCAGGCCAGCCATGCGGTGATGTCGCCGACGTGACGGACCCGCTCGTCGCACTCACCCTCAGCGTCGGCGTTGGCGTGCCAGCGCTGTGTCCGTGGCGCGTCCCAGGCCGGCCCGCGCTGGCACACCGTCAGGGCGACGGCCGACGGATCCGCGGGCGGGTCAGGCATCGGCTGCCGCGATGATCCGTGCACGCGCGGCGGCCGCGCGCCGGCCCTGTGGTCGATCGGAAGGAGTGGCCACCCACCTAGGGCTGGGCGGCCACCCCCGGCCGCAGCCCGGCACGCGGGGTGGGACTGGCCGCGGTCGAACGTGGCCAGGCGGTCGGCGCGCACGGGGGTCGTGCCGGCGATGCCCAGGCCGCCGCACATCACACGTCCCACCGCTGGACCACGGACATGAGTCTAACCAGGTATTCGCTGCAATCAATGCAAATCATGCATTCGCTGCACCAGCAAGTAAACGCGGCTTTCGATGCTCGACGGTTGTCGTTGTGACAGCCAAGCCCGTGTCGACCGGGGTCGCGGCGAAAGCCATAGGAGTCGATCCGACGACCCTGACACGGTGGTGGCACAAGGGCCTGGTCACGCCGGAGTTCGTCACACCCGGCGGACACGCCCGCTGGGATGAGGAGAAGCTGAAAGAGCAGCTCCGCGCGATGCGGCATCGCGAGGACTAGGCACGCTCAGCACGGACCCCAACAGCACCGGCGCCGCCATTCGCAGGGGCCGCACGAGGGCCCGCATCCCGCCGGAGCCAGCCGGCTCGAGGCCCGCGCGGTGGCAGCGCGGCGGCTCGCCGTGATGGTGTTCGGGATCCATGCCCTGCGATGGCGCGGCAGTGGGGTGACAGAAGCCCTCGGGCCCGGTCCCGAGGGCTTCCGCCGACGCCATCCCGGGGGCGACTGCACTCACCCGACATGATTACGATAAATAGCAGTCTGCAGCGCGCCGACTCCGGGACGTGGGCGCTGCCAAGCGGCGGCTTGGAGCTGGGCGAGTCGCTGACGCAGTGCGCCGTCCGGGAGGCGCGCGAGGAGACCGGCCTCGACGTCGAGCTCACCGGGAGCGTCGGGATCTACAGCGACCCCCGGCCACGTCATCGCCTACCCCGACGGCGAGGTCCGGTAGGAGTTCAACGTGACCTTCGAGGCACGCTGGATCGGAGGCGAGCTGCGCGGCTCGGACGAGTCGACAGCGTTGCAGTGGGTCGACCTGGGCGACCTGGCCGCGGTGCGGATGCAGCCGTCGCAACGGCGGCGGCTGGAGCACTACGCCCGCGACGGCGCCAGCCGCCCGCACGTCGACCAACTGGCGGCGAGAAAACTCTTTACAACGACTCGGGTTTTACGTTACCCTTGACCTAGGTAAAGAGTTTTGGGGATGATGACGATGGCGACGGAGCGGCCAGGCCGGGAGATCCCGAAGGAATACCGCGAGGTCATCGACTACCAGATCAGCCAACACGGCTGGTGGTACGAGCACCCAGCCAACAGGCAGCCGCGGGTCTACCCGGCCGACCGGTCCAAGCCGCCGATCGTGCTCGCGTCGACGCCCAGCGACCGGCGCGCGCTGAAGAACTTCGTCGCCGCCGTGCGACGGGCAGGTGGCGAGTGGCCACCAGGGAGGAGAGCGTGATGACCGGGTACTGCGTGACCGTCGACGTCCTGCTCGACGGTCACTCCCCGCTCGACCCCGCCATCCTCGGCGACACCACCGTCGACCGGCTGGGCGCCATGACCGATGCGCTGGCCCACCTCTACGGCGCGATCAGCGGCGACGAGCGCGGCTGGTCGGCGACGGTGACCCTGGACGACGACACCCTAAACGGCGCCCGCGACCGCGCCGTCAGCGAGATCCTGGCGGCCGCCGACCGGGCCAGGCTGCCCACGGCGCCGGTGGTGCGGGTCGAGGTGGTGCGCGAGGACGTCCGCGACGCCGAGCAGGAGCGGCCGACCCTGCTGGACCTGGTGTCCGGGCCGGAGGCGGCGGAGATCCTGGGTGTCAGCCGGCAGCGCGTGCACCAACTGGCGCACGAGCACCCCGACTTCCCGGCGCCGGCCTACCAGCTCGGCGTCGGCAGCCTGTGGTTCCGCGCCGGCGTCGAGGCGTTCGGGCAGCGGTGGGAGCGCCGCGCCGGGCGGCCGCCGTCGAAGACCGCTTGACCGCCTGTCCGGCGGTGGCCGTACGCTGGGCGTTCGGCAACGCGCGGAGGATTGCCATGATGCATGTAACCGGTACTATTGCACGGGTCAGCAGCGAGCTCCCGGACGGCGAGCCGGGCCACACGGTGACGCTGCGGTACCGGCTGGCGCAGCACCTGCCGGAGATCGAGGAGACGTACTTCGTCGACGAGCCGTTCCCCGGCGAGGTCGGCCAGGTCGCCGTTGTCGAGATCCACCAGCGGCGCATTGTCAGGGTGAAGGGCGTCGCCGAGCTGCCGACGCGAGACTGAACCCGGGGGCGCGCATCCCTCCCCGACCCCGGACGGGCAGGGATGCGCGCGGCCTCACGGATGCACCACGGGCCCGCGTCGTGGTCGGCGGCGAACGTCTGCGGCGCGAAGGATGCGGCACACGTCGCTCTTGCGCAGCCACACCGACTCGTCCGACAGCGCGGCCCAGTCGGGCGTGAACGTCACCCAGACGTGCGTCGCGGTCCACTTCCGGGCGACGACCGGCCGGTAGTGCTCGCCGTCGACGCCGTCGATGAGGCAGGCGATGGCCAGGACCGCGCCCATGTTCCGCGGCGGCATGTCACCTGGGATCTCTTCGTTCCGATACCCGGCCATGCCGTCATCTTAGAACACGTGTTCGCACATACCTGCCACCGGGCGGACGAGAGTCGGGCGGGCGGGGCGGGGCGGTTGGTCTCGGCGGATGCTAGTTGCACCTACAGACTAGAAACCCCTCATGAAGGTTGTGGGCGGTGCATATGCGGCACGCTGGTGCCTTTCCGAAGTGGAGGTAGGGGGCGACCGTGTTGACCACGTGGACAAGCATCGTTGTTGACGGCGTCCCGTACGTCCGAACGGCCGTGCCCACCCGCTGGTTCACCGCTGCCGACGACCTGCACGCCACCCTGCTGGAGTCGCTGCCGTTGCTAGAACGCGGTGACACCGTGGTCGTCAGCGAGAAGGTCGCCGTGTTCCTGACCGGCCGGGCAGTACCGATCGACGCCGTCCAGCCTGGACGGCTCGCCCACCTGTTGGCCCGGGCGGTACGGCCCCGGCCCGGATCTCGCGGGCTGTCCGTGCCGGAGAAGATGCAGTTCGTCGTCGCCGAGATCGGGCGTCCGCGGGTGATCGTCGCAGCGCTGCTGAGCGCGCTGACCCGGCCGTTCGGTTTTGCCGGGGTCTTCTACCGGGTGGCCGGTCCGGTCGCCCGCGACGTCGACGGCGGCCGCCCACCCTACGAGCACCTGGTGTTCCCGCCCCTCACCGCGGGTGAGTCCACCGAACTGTGCGCCGACCTGGAGGCGTGGCTCGGTGTCGGAGTGGCGATCGTGGACCTGAACGACTACGGCGGCACCGTCCGCGGCGTGTCGCCGCAAGCCGCCGCGCCCGGCGTCCTGCTCGCCGTTCTCGCGGGCAATCTGCTCGGGCAGCGCAGCACCAGCACGCCTTTCGGCATCGTCCGGCGGTTGAGCGACCGGTAGTTCCTGACCAACACGCGAAAGCCGCCCCACCCAGCGCCGAGCCGGATGGGGCGGCTTCGACGGGGCCCAAACCCTCGCGATCCCAGGCCCCCGCCACGTGGGCGTCCGGCCTCTTCATCCCCCGTGCTGGACGATGCTGCCGCACCGGTCGAGGCGTTGTCGACCCCGCTGATAGGTGATGAGAGAACTCTCATCCGCAGCGGGCGGGCGACCTGTTGACACGCCGGTCAACGAGGAGCAGGGTCCGGGTGATCGAGAGCGCCGGGCCGGTGGGCACACCTCAACCGGCCGGGCACCGGCCCCGCCGCTGGCGGCTACGGCACTGGGGTCGGCGGTCGCCCCCGCTGACCGGGGCCGGAGATCCCGCGAGGCGGGGGCGGACCCATTCGGGGAGGCCAAACGTCGATCGAAGGGGGCGGACAACGATGTCCGAACCAACCACACCGCAGGGACCGCAGTAGCGCCCATACGGGTACGGCCCGCCGCCAGACTCGACCTGGCCGCAGCAGCAACCGCCACGCAAGACATCCGGGCTAGCCGTAGCGTCCCTCGTCCTGGGCATCGTTTGGGTGTTCTGGATCGGCTCCATCCTCGCCGTGATCTTCGGCCACATCGCGCTGAAGCGGACCGAGCAACCGAACGTCGGCGGCCGCGGCCTGGCCGTCGCCGGGCTCGTGCTCGGCTACATCGGCATCGCAACGCTGGTGCCCTGGCTGCTGATCATCGCCGCGGCCTGACCCCGAGCAGGAACGTGCCGCTGGTCCTCGATCGCCCCCGTTTCGTAGGACCAGCGGCACCCCCAACACGCGAACGACGACGCCCCGCCGACCGCGATGGCCGGAGAGGCGTCGTTGTGTCCGGGGCCTGTGATATGTCAGCCGCTGCACATTGCCTCCGGCGTTGTGGTTGGCGCGCATCTCGGTCCGCGGCTGCGCGACCTGCGTCTCCAGCTCGGTGACCCGCTTGCGGAGCCGTTCGTTCTCCGCGAGCACCGTCTTGAGCACGGTGTCCTGGACGATGAGGGCGCCTTGTGCGGAGGTGACGACCATCTGGCCGGCCTCCGGACGCAGCTTCACCAGCGCGATGAAGAACCCGCCGACGCCGCCGATGCCGAACAGCACGCCCACGAAGGCGATGACGTCACTGGCGTCCACGGATCGGCCTCCTGATGAGGACAGAGATCCGCAGCGCGGCGCCGGCCGCGACGAAGAACGAGAACGCCACCGCGATCGCGGCGTCCAGACCCCAGCCGAGCAGCTGCCCGAACAGCAGGCCGCGCGCCAGCACGACACAGGACAGCAGGATTAGCCCGGCGCTTCGACGTCGCCGCGCGGCCCGCGCCGGGTGGTGGCCAACGGAAGTTGCACCCGCGGGGTGTGGGCGCGGGGGCGCACCTCATGAACCACAGCAGTGGACGCCGGTGCGGAGGGAGAAGCTATGACTGCGGGAAACGCGCAAGAGGAGCACTGCGTCGTGGGTCAGCTGCAACTGTCGGTGCGAGTCACTTCGGCGGATGTGGGCCTCGGCAGACCGGTGACGCGGTTCGAATGGCAGGTGGAATCAACGGATCCGGACCTACCCGGCACGATGTCCAAGGATCACCTCTACGAGTTAGCTGACCGCCAGCTGACCGGCCGGGAGGGGCTGCGCCTCCTGGCGCGCGCGCTGATCAGCGCCGGCGAGGACTTCCACGAAGCTGGGCACGGTGACCTCAGATACCCGTTCTGGCTGGCGGCCATTGCCCACCGCCACCTCACCGACCTGACGGTCGTGGCCTGGACCGGGGTAAGCCCTACGGAGATCATCACCGTCGGGATCCCCACCGACCGGTTCATGCTCGCCGTCGACCTCACCCGCGAAATCCTGCGCGCCTCAACACAGATGCAAGGCCCCGGCCTCCATGGGCCCGAGACCCTCTCCGTCCTTCAGGACTTCGCAGCCAGGGCAGACCGAGATGTCGCCGTCCCGGACCCCGGAGATCCGAACGGTCCGCCACTGTATGAGGGACCAGCCGGCGAGGCTCACCACCACCTCGCACCAGGCAGCTACGACGCGCACCTCCGCCACCACCCCGACCACGAACTCACCGTGTTCGTCGCCGAAGCGCCGATGACGGACGGCCTGATGGCAGCGGCCTACCGGCCCGTCGACGCCGACCAGAGGCCATCGACCTCGCCCGCCGACCCTCCGAGCGCGTCGCCGGGCAACGCCCGGCACCCCAACCCACCGGGGCAGCCCGGCGGCTGGACACCACGACCACCCACACCACCGCACGGCCCCGACCACACCGATCCCCCAGCACCCGGACTGTAGGAGCGCCGGCGCCAGCTGTTTCAGCGAGGTCAGGCGAGTTCGATACTGGCCCAGATGCCCTCCGCGACGGCATCGGCGTCGCCGACCTGGAACACGACCGTCTGCGCCGGCGCGAGCGCGGAAGCTCTGCCAGCTCGACGGCCTGCGGCCGGCCGCCGGCCTGCACGACATTCACGCCGACGGCCCGCCCCTCACCGGTCAGGGGAGGCGCGACATGTCGACGGTGCACAGCATGCTGGCCGGCCTCCTGGCACCACGTGAGCGGGCACTTGTCCGGCTCGGCGATACGGCCGCTCCCGGTCATCGAACGAACTCCGCCTCGTAGCAGACCCGCAAGGCCACGAATGCGTGTTCGGCGTCGTCCACAGACTCGGCGGGCATGAGCTGTTCGAGTGCTGCATGAACGGCACCCTGGGCACCCGCGGGCGTCCAGTGGTCCCGCTGTGCGTCGGTGGCGATCTGGTTGAGCCGGTCAGCGATGGCGTGGATCTGTCGGGGCGTCAATACCATGAGGGTCCTTCCTCCCTGTGAGATCAGGCGAGCGACTGGACCGTGCAGCGCCAGCCATCAGCGGCCTCGGTCCACTCATCGAGCCGCGCAGAGCCGAGGTCATGCAGCGCGGCGTCGGCGCCGTCGGGTATGCGGGTGCTGCACGCCAGAGGGCGATCGGTGACCAACTCGCCACCCCCTATGACGAACACGTGGTGCAGCACAGAGCCCGATCGCGACGAGGGCAGGATGAAGGCACCCAGAGTCATGTGCTGGTTGCCTCGCGTCGCGTGATGCTGCGCCGCCAATGCTCGGCCCAGCCGGACCACACGCACGGCCACGTCTCCCCACAGCTGGCACAGGTCGATGTGCGGTGCGGGATCCAACGACCTGCCGGCACGTGAGCTGTCCGCAGCGCTTCGGCGTAGGCGTCGATCCAGTTCGGCGAGCAGTCAACGAGAGAATGGCCCTGCACAAGGGCAGTGCACCCGGTCGTTGCAGTTGACGTCCTGGCCCGATCGGCGCACAGCGCGATGGCCTGCGTGTCCGTCACTCCAGCTCCCAGGGTTGTCGGTAGTGGCGGCGCCCTGCCGGGGCTCTGGGCTCTCCCGGCAGGGCGCCAATAGCACGGGAGCCGCGAATGACGTGGATCACCTGTACCGTGGCCAAAAGTGAAGTCGAACGACGACCACCTAGCCACAGCACCAACGACGGGATTTTGTTGCAGAGTTGTCGCAGCGTCGCCGCTGACCAGGAACAACGCCGGCGAGAATTGTCAGGTGGGTGATTCGCAATGCACACAAGGCGTCGCGGCTTCGCGCAGCGCCGGCGTGCGCGCGGATATAGCCAGGAGAGATTCGCAGCCGCCGCCAAGGTAGATCGCACCACCATTGCACGATGGGAAGCGGGCGAGACCGACCCACAGCCGTGGCTGCGGCCAACGCTCGCCCAACTTCTCGACGTCACCCTCGACCAACTCGATGACCTCTTGGTCAACCATGAATCGGGTGCGCGCCGTCAGGCACCTCCGGTGCCATCGGTCGGTGACCGCTTCCACGAGCTACGCGATCGGATCCGCTCCGCAGCTGCCGTTGACGCCCAGGCCATCGACCTGCTCGCTGCCCAGGCCAACAACATCCGGCTGATGGATCGCATGCTCGGCGCCAGCGCTGCCGAGGCCCAGCTCAACGGGTATCTGGACGCCCTCCAGTCACTGAGGATGTTCAGCATCTCCCCGAACCAGCGGCGGCCCCTCGGCGGACTACACGCCCAGGCTGCCACCCTCGCAGGCTGGCAACGCCTTGACCGGCTCGACCTGCCCGCCGCCTGGCGGCACTACGAGGAGGCGAAGAACGCCGCGCGGGAGGCTGAGTCGACGACCGATCTCGCCCATTCGATGGCCGAACAGGCATACGTGCTCCGAGAGCTGGATGAGCCCGAGGCTGCACTACAGCTGGCAACCCATGCGCTGTCAGTCGCAGGGACCCGCGTGCCGTCGCTGATGCGAGCATGGCTGCACGCCGCCGTCGGCGAGTTTCACGCGCACGTCGGCGATTGGTCAGCGAGCAGGCAGGCGTTCGACACGTCCGCTCAGCTGCTGCCAGCAGATCCGCGCGACCCGCTGCTGCCCTACGTGGTGCTGGGCGATGTCCACCTGGACCGGTGGTCCGGCGCAGCCATGGCCAAGCTGGGCGACACGGCCTCGATCGACCAACTGCATAGCGCGCTCGGCGGGCTAGACCAGACCTTCACCCGCGCCCGTGCCGGGATGCACGTCGACCTGGCTGGCGCTCTGTACGCGGCCGGCCGACACCAGGAAGCCCGCTCTGAGTTGGTCCACGCCAGCCACCTCGCGAACCGTATCGGGTCCGCTCGTCAGCGCAAACGTGCGCGCCAACTGACGTCAGCGCTTGACGCTGCGTGAGGCCAGTAGATACAGCAGACCCACAAGGGATCCCCCACCCGCCACTTGCCCGTTAGTGATCATGGTCGGGATGTCCTCAAGGGGAATCCACGCGATTCGGCCGGCCTCTTCGCTGTCAGCCGGCTCACCGACACGTGACGCCGCCCTGACGACGTAGACCTCGTGACGCGCTGCGACCATGCCGGGCATCGGCTCGAACACCACGAGCGGTTCGATGGGACCGTCGGGCCGCCAGCCGGTCTCTTCTTCCGTCTCACGCGCGGCAGTGTCGGCACCGGACTCACCCTCCTCGATGACACCACCGGGAAGCTCCCACGCGACGGCATCCGGGACGAACCGGTGCCGGTAAAGCATCAGCACACAGTCCTCGTCATTGAGAACGACCGCAGCTGCGATCGGGCGCAGCCGCACGACGTGATGCCACCATCGGCTCCCGCCGGGCGGCTCGACGTCGACCTGGTCGAGACGCACCCAATGGTGTTCATAGAGCGTGCGCTCACTGTGAACTTTCCACCTTGGGACATCTCCGTGCTCCTCGCCCATGGTGCAGCAGGCTACGGGCAAGGGCGGATCGATAGTGCCAGCCTCGTCGATGCGAGCCTGGGTAGATCATCTGCGACCACCGCTGCAACGCTCCCGGCCGGGGCATGGCGGTATCCGCTTGACGCATACATAGTGGGAAGGAATCATGTTGGCACAACTCGCGCAATCTCGCGCAACGCCCCGGAGGAGTGAGTCATGCGCCTGCGTTTCATCGCCATCGACACCGGCAAGGACGGTTGTCCGACCCTCTACGCCACCGACCGAGACTCCTACGTCATCCAGGGCTGGCGGGTCGCCGACCCGACGGCTGTCGCCGGGCTGCAGCTCGGCGCCAATGAGACCTGCATCGAGGTGCCCTCCCGGCTCCTCACTGCACTCGAGGTGCCCAAGGGTCCCGCCAGCACGGAGGTCCCGTATGTGACCACCCCGGCCGGGACTTACGTGATCCGCGGTCCGGAGATCCTCGACGCCGAGACGCTGGCGCAGATGAACGTGCCCGGCCACGAGACCGCCGTCGAGGTACCGCGCGACCGGCTGGCGACCCTCGCCCGCGAGCTCGCATGACCTGGCTCAGCAACGAGGAGCGGGCCGGCCTGTTCGACACCTTCGACTTCGACGCGTTCCACCTGGAGATGCGCGACGTCTACGTCGTCGAGGACGAGGTCGAGCCGCAACGCAAGTGGCGGGCCGGCGAGTGGACCGACGCCGAGGCGGCTGAGTGGTGGGAGCCGTGGCTGGCGAAGATGCGCCGTGCGTCGGCCACAGGCCGGACGGTGCGTCGGCTCCGGATCGTCACTGAGCCGATCAGCGATTACACCCGGTTCCTGTGGGAGGGCACCCGTTTCAACGTGTCCGCCGGCGAGGACGTGCGCTGGCTGCCGCGCGACCAGGTGCCGCCTGATGTCGTGCTGCCGCCGGAGGATCTGTGGCTGTTCGACGACGAGCGGCTGATCTTCAACCACTTCGACGAGGCCAGCCAATCCATGCGGATGGAGCGCGTCGACGACGCTGCGATGATCAAGTTCGTCGTCGCCGCCCGCGACCGGCTCTGGCCGCTCGCCGTCCGGCACGCCGAGTATCAGCCGAGGTGAGATAGTCGCACGATGTCCGGTGAGGTCCAGCAGGCGCGGCAGGCGATGGGCGCCCGCCTGCGCGAGCTGCGCCACGACGCGGGCCTCACCGGCCGGGCGCTCGCCCAGCTGGCCGGCTGGCACCCGGCGAAGGTGTCCCGGCTGGAGTACGGCAAACAGGCGCCCTCAGAGCCCGACCTGCGCACGTGGTGCCAGCACTGCCGCGCCGACGACCAGGCCGCGGACCTGATCGCGACACTGCGCAACATCGAGGCCGCGTACCTGGAGTGGAAGCAGCAGTTACGCACAGGGATGCGCCGCAAGCAGAAGGCATCGTTCCCGCTCTACGAGCAGGCGTCCCTCGTGCGGGCCTACGAGCCGGCACTGATCCCCGGCTTGCTGCAGACCGCGGCCTACGCCCACGCGATCATGGGCCCGTACATCGACCTCCTACAGATCCCCGACGACCGGGCCGAGGCCGTCCCGGCGCGGATGGAGCGCCAGCGGCTGCTGTACGAGGGCGGCCGGCGGTTCCAGTTCGTGCTCGAGGAGGCAACGCTGCGCACCGTCGTCGGCGACCCTGAGGTGATGCTCGGCCAGCTCGACCGTGTCCTGGCCATCGTGTCCCTGCACCGGGTGAGCGTCGGCATCGTGCCCGAGCTCAGCGCGCGGGTGATCTGGCCGGCCGAAGGGTTCCTGATCTTCGACGGGTCCACCGTCCAGGTCGAGACCGTGTCGGCCCAGCTGACCATCACCCAACCGCGCGAGGTCGCCTTCTACCTGGAGACCTTTCGCCGGCTCCAGCTGTCGGCCCGGTACGGCGAGGACGCCCGTGAGCTGATCGCTCACGCGGTCAAGGCGCTTCGCGCAATCTGACGCAATCTCCTGGATCGGCCCTCCACGACGCACCTAGCGTCGGGGTCCACAGGGGCCCTGCTGCCGCCGGTCCGGCCGCCACTCACGTGGCCGGACTGGCGCCAGCGTTCCCCGGATCGCCGCCGATCGACGGAGGACCCGATGTTGTTCACCGCTCGTGTGCACGGACACGGGCTCGTCGACTGGACGCCCGAGAAGGTCGACGCTCACGCGGCCGAGCTCCTCGCCACCCACCAGCAGGGCCGCCGGCTGCACAGATCCGCTCGATGCCGCCGCTGCGACGAACTATGGCCGTGCAGCTCCGTCGCCTGGGCGGACCGATGGCAGCGGCGCGCTGCCGACACCCCCGGGGCGGCACGGCGGTGAGCGCCGACAGCCTCGCCGTCGTCCTCGTGTTGCCGGCGCTGTGGGGTGTCTGCCTGCTCATCGATCGCCTCCGAACGCGGCGAGGTGCGCGATGAGCCTCGCGGATGACCGCGGTGCTGACCTGCTGAGCGTCGGCGACAGCGCGCAGTTGTTCGTCGACGCCAGGCCCTGGACAGTCCGCAGGATCGCCGATCAACAAGTGCGCGTCGCGGTGCTCGAGCAAGTGGAGCGCGGCAATCTAATCCTGGAGCGCAGAGTGCGCGTCGACGTGCCGCGTCGGCACCGCCATGCGATCACGCGCGAGCTGGCACGCCAGAGCGCCGATCCCGTGGCCGACTTCGGGGGGCGTGCGCGTGCGATCCGGGTTGAGCGGCGACCTGAGCCTCAACGACCTCGCCCAGCTCACCGGCATGGCCAGCTCACACCTCAGTCGCCGTGGCGGCTTGTGAACCCTGACTCATTGACGGCCTCGAGCCTTCCAGTGCTGCGGTTCTCCTGTCTGTTGGCCACTCGACTTCGGATTGAGCTCGGGAGCGGCCGGTGACCGCTCAGGATCCGCGAATCCATCCAGCGGCTTCAGACTCCGGCCTATCGGGCGTACTGCCCGCGCTGCAGGAAGTCCGGTCGTACGTTCTCGTCGTACGGTCACGCCGAACAGGCCGCCCAGGGTCACGCGGATAAGCACGACCACATCACGCATGTGATCGACCAGTACGGCATCCGCATTGTGGGGTCGATGCGGCGGCGGGGCGACGGGGAAGCTGCGGGGCTGTGACCAGCCATAGTCATTCGGCCCGGCGTGCGGGTCACCAGGTGTTCCTTCGGGTCCCCGTCTCACCCCGGAAGAGGCTTGCACAGGTCCGCCGTGAATGTCTTCGCCGGCCGTTGTGTCCGGGCACGTTGAGCGAGCTCTGGGGTCGCGGTGATGTCCTGCGTGCTCGTCAGCGCGCTCGAGCGCAACGCATCGCGCAACGTCAGGACGCCGGCCATCGCGTTCGCAGCTCGATCGCGTGCGCCACGGGTAGTGCGCGCTCTCTCTCCCAGGCCGATTCGAGCCTGTCCCTTCGGGCAGAAGGCGTTCGAGGTCCGATGCCTCGCCGGTGCCCGGTGGAGACAACTGATGATTGATCGCGATGCCCCGGGCTACCACTACCAGCAGGTGGCTGACCTGCTTCGGGACCGGATGCTCGTGGGTAACCTGAGCAAGAAACGGCGGCTGCCCAGCCAGCCCGCCCTTGCCCGCGAGTACCGCACCTCGGTGGACACGGTCCGGCGCGCGGTTGCCGTGCTCCGGGAAGAAGGCATCGTCACTGTTGTTCACGGCCGCGGGATGTTTGGGCCCGAGGTTGAGGACCGCGGTGAGGAGTAGGACCGAGTCGGGTGTTCGCCGAGGTGCGCAAGGAGAAGCGACGTGCCAGGTCGTAGCTGGCTGGCCTGGTATGGCGCAGGCGCAGGCGCTGGCTGGCGGGGACCTTGGTGAGACTCGACCCGCACTGGTCATAGTGATCAATTGGGCAGCCCTGGTGGCGCCGTGTCTGCGGCTAGAGCTGCGGCCTGCCGGCGCCTTGAGTGACGGCGTCGGCGGCGCTGTGCCGGGTTGGAATGCTGAGCCGCTGTGCGGCTGCGAGGGCGGTAGCGGCGCGTGCGGCGTCGATCTTCTGTGCGGTGTGCTGCGGTTCCGGGCCGAGCGGGGCTGGTGCGGTGATGCGGTAGCGGTCGCGGTAGGCGGCGACGGTGCGGGCGTGGTGTCGCCAGAGGGCGGCGTGGCGGGTGTCGGCTGGTAGCCGGCCGAGATGGGTAGTCCATGGCTGGTGGTCGTGGAGGGCGGTGTCGAGGGTGGCGGCGGCGCGGGCTTCGAGGAGGGTGCGGCGTTGGGTGAGGGCGTCGCGCATGTCGGGGCTCATCGGGCCGGTGGCTTCGGGGATGAGCCCGGCGATGTGCCGCGGTGCCCGGCGATCGCGGACGCGGGCGGGCGCGGGCCGCGTGGTGGCGTGGGCGAGGCGTTTGTGGAGGACGGCGGCGATGTCGTCGGCGTCGTGGAACCCGTGCGCCCGGACGAGCTGAGGTAGGAGCGCGTCGACGCGATGGTGGTTGGCTTCAGCACGGCGCAGCTCGGCGGTGAGCGCACCGAAGGCGTCGGAAGTGACGGCCTCGTCGACCTCGTCGGGGCTGAGCCCGCTGGCGCGGATGAGGGTGACCCAGCGGTCGTGCTGGGCTGCGGCGGCGATGGTGTCGTACTCGGCGGCAAGCTGAGCAATCGATCCCCACTGGTCGTGTTCGGCGGTGATGGTCTCGTGCGCGGAGAGCTCGGCGCCCCTGTGGTGGAGGACGCCGTAGAGGACGGAGCGGGCGGTGGCGTCGGGGTTGTCGGTGGGGTGCGGGCCGGTGTGGTTGGGGTCGGGCTGGTCGGTGGCGACGTAGGCCATGTTGAGGTTGCGGCCGCGGGTGAGCGCGACGTACAGGTTCTCCAGCGTGGTCGTCACCAGGACGAGGACGTGGGCGGTGTCGGTGGTGATGCCTTGGGCGCGGTGGGCGGTGATGGCGTAGCCGAGGTCGACGTGTTCGGCGACGTACCCGGCGGGGAGCAGGACCTGGCCGCGGCGGCGGCCGGCGCGGCGGACGGTGATTGATCCGTCGGGTTGCACGTTGAGGACGGTCCAGCGGTCGCCGTTGCGGACCCAGCCGTTGCGGGTGCGCAGGCGTCGTTCGTTGCGGCGGGTGATGATGGTGTCGCCGGCGGCTGCGGATGCGCCGTCGTGCAGCGCGACCTCTCCGGTGGCGGGGGTGACGGTGCCGTCGAGGATGAGGTCGGTGCGGGCGCGCAGGTTGAGTTCGGTGACGCTGTGGCGGGCTTCGGTGATGAGGACCGACGCCTTCCCGGCGCGGGTGTCGGCGCGCCAGGCGGTGTAGGCGGCGTCGACCATCGCGTCGGTGTCGCCGTCGAGGACGCGGTCGTGCTCGAGGTAGGTGTCGATGACGTCGGGGTTCGCGTGCCGGAGTTGGAGCGAGGCGGTGCGTTCCCAGCGTTGGGTGAAGCGGTACACGTCGAACAGTTCCGGGGCGTCGTCGCGGTCGTGGACAAGCAGAGAGAACGCGCCGCCGGCGTCGACGGACTGGAGTTGGGCGTAGTCGCCGACCAACAACACTTTCGCACCGGCTCGGTGCGCGGCGGCGGTGATCCGGTCAAGCGACAGCGTCCCTGCCAGGGAGGCTTCGTCGACGATGACGAGCTGCCCGGCGGTGAAGGTGGAGCCGCGGGTGCGGTGGTCGTGCCACCACTTGGCCGTGTTCTCCGTCGGGATCCCGAGCTCGCCGGCGAGGACGTCCGCGGCCGCCTCCGACGGCGCCAGCCCGACCACCGACCCGTACCCGTGCTCGCGTTCCCACCCGCGGCGCAGCGCGTGCATGGCGGTGGTCTTCCCGGTGCCGGCCGGCCCGACGAGCACGTCGACCACGCGACCGGACATCGCGATCGCCGTGAGTGCGGCGGCCTGATGCGCGTCCAGACGCTGCCGTGCACGGCCGCGGCGCCGGGTCGCCACTTCGATGGTGGCCAGCTCGAGGGTCGGCCCGGTGGCGGTCCGGCTGCGGGCGAGCAGGCGGTCCTCGGCGGCGAGCAGCTGGTGCGAGGAGAACACGGTGGAGTGTTTCGGCCGGAACACGCTGGTGCCGTCCGCGCGCTGGAACGCGGCCGGGCTGGGCGCCAGCTCCGGCGGGGTCAGCCGCAGCGACCCGCGTTCGGCGGCGTCGACGACCAGCCCGATCACCGCCTCCCGGTCGGCGGTTGTCGCGAACCGCCAGCCCATGGTCTGCCGCGCTGCCTCGGCATAGAGGTTCCACCGCCGCCACGTCGACCGCTTCTCCCCCACCACCTCCAGCACCCTCAGGCCCCGCTCACCGATGAGGTCGAGCGGAACGTCGTCCGCGCGCAACAACGGCGGCGGCGCGCCGCCCGCCGCGGTGACGCTGCGCGCCCACCCGGTCGCGTCCGCGCGCAACATCCCGCTGGCGCGGGTGCGCCAGCCCGCGGTGAGCTCCGCGAGCGAGTGCACCTCCTTCGCCGGGCGCGTTGCCAGGGTTGCCTGCGCCCGCAACCGCAGGATCGTCCGCCGCGACGGCCGCCGGCCGTGCTCCGCGACGTAGGCGTCGATGAGCCGGTCGGTCTCGGCGTCGATGTGCCGGGAGCGGGTGGAGAACTCGGCCACCAACTCGGCCGGCACCGTACTGATCGCCCACTCCGGGTTGCGGTCCCGGCCCCGCTCCCGCGCCTCCCACGCCACCCCCAGGACGCGAGTGAGCCGGTCAGCGAACAGCGCCTCGTGCAACTCCGACAGCGCGACGGTTGCAGCGTGCATCGGCCGCCCGTCCAGCGCCCGCCACTGCTCGTCCAGGACCGTGCGCACCTTGTTCGAGATCACCACGTGCGTGTGCAGATGCGGATCACCAGCACGGGAGTCGAAGTGGTCGAACGCCGTCGCGATCACCCCGGTCACGTCGACCTGCGCCACCGCGCCATCACCGGGCGTCGCACCCATACGGGTGGCCGCAACCTCACGCTCCATGAACGCCACCACATCGGCAATCGCCGCATGGTGGGCCTGCGCGATCAACCCTTGCGTGCCAGCGTCGGCAACCGCCCACACCACGCTGGCCGACTTCGGGATCGAGAAGGTGAAGTCGAAACCGGCGACCACCCGGCGGGTGCCCCGCTTGGTCTCCTCGTCCTCGATCGCCGTGACCGCCAGACCCTGCTCCTCTCCGGTCAGGGCCGGGTTGAGGTCGTCGACGCGGTCGTGGATGCGGTCGGCGACGCAGCGGAGCGCTGGGTGCGCGCGGCCCAGTAGCTGGCCGGTCAACGGGTTGCGGCCCATCCCGATCAGCAACTGCAGCTGCGGCTCACTGACCCGGTCCCCCACCCTCAATGGGCCGCCAAGTGACGCCAGCCCGCTGCCCAGCCACCACCCCGGCGGCGTGCCCTTCTCCACGTAGTACCGCGTCAACGGCGTCGACAACGACCGGTCCCCGTCCGCGGCAGCGATCGTCTTCGCCAGGTACTTGTAACCGTCCCCGGCCGACATCACCCGCATCGACACAGTCATGAGAGGCAGGTGTGCGCCCAGATGAGTGGTTAACCAGCGCCGGGCGCAACCGCCAAGCCCGACGGCTGGAGCGCCCCAAGCGCTACGCTCAGATATTGTATATTGATCCGATAGTATTGCAGCAATGTGTGCTAGTTGCGACGATGCTCGCATGAGTCATGTGCAGGGACACACTACGCATCCATCCCTTCGGCGACTCCGGGTCATGATCACCGTCGTCGCCACGACCGTGCTGAGCATCGGGGCCGTTGCAGCTCCGTCGTCAGCCGAATCCGCTGTCGAGACGCCCGGCGGGCCGATGCATGGCGGTCGGCCTGCAGGCAGCGCTGAACCGCTCACCTATGAGGATCTCCTCGACCCCGGAAATGCGCAGCGATTCTCCGGTGAGGTGTTCGCTGACGACCTCATCGATGACGGCAACTCGATGAGGTCGGCGGCGACCCCCGAAGAGTGCGAGGAAGCGTGGGGCGACGGGCCACCCTACGATGAGGACTTCAATCCAGAATGGCTCTGGGTGGTCCTTTCACGGAATGAGGCGTGCTCGCTTGGCTCGGTCGGCGGCGTCGAGCCAAGCCGGTTCGTGGTGTATTCGGCTTACCAAACTGCCGAAATGATCCTGTCATCGAATCAGATGCTGGTCATGTTGGATATCGGCCCGATCATTGTGAGCCAGGGCGTCAACCCTAGGTCGGACACCCTCACCATCGACGTTGCATGTGTCGAGCTCGCCGACGAGGTGACCTGCGAAACCAGTGACGGCGACGGCGAGACGAGGACGCTGGAGAATTGGCAGAACGCTGTCGTGCTCGTCACCGTCAACCTCGAAGAGTCAACAGGCTTCGGCGATGATCACGCCGCGCACAGCGGGCTCTACATCTCCAGCGACCTCCATGCCGGCGGGGACACCGCTCCGCCTTCGCCCGCGCCGCCGGTGAACCAGCTGCTGGACTTCCGCTGCGACAAGGCGACCTACGTCTCCCGCCCGCTCGGGTGTGTCTTCCACGAGTTCGTGCCTGAGTTGGTCTTCGACGCCACCGAGACGTCGACGTACGAAGAGGCCGCCCTACACATCCAGGATGCCCTGTACGCCCCGGAGCGGACCGTTCCGAACACTGGCGTGCGCATGCCAGGACGCCAGGATCTCGACGAACCGCTGCGCCGAAATTTCTACGGGAACCGGAGCCGCACGATCGTTCAGAACAAGTGCCAGGAACTCTGGCCGGGCTATCCGGCTCAGGGCCTCGAATGCGATGAGTACCCGTTCGCAAGCACCTACCAGAACGCCAACTACGGCCCGTACAGCGTCAGGGCGATACCCGCGCTACAGAACTTCGACGCGGGCCAGGTGATCAACGCCCTCTACCGCGACCAGCGGCTACTGGATGGCGACGACTTCTTCGTCGATGTCTTCGGTGAGGAGCCCAACCCCGGCGAGCTCACAGCTGAGGTCACCACCGCACAGCACGGCTACTGCTACTTCGAGACGGTCGGAGGCGCGCAGTTCTGGTACTTCAGCGGACCGGGCGAGACGAGCGGCTACTACTGCTACGACGGCGCACAGGGGCAGGTGTCAGCGGAGAACTGGCTGCCGAGCCCGGACGCTGAGATGGTCAGCGCCCTCGAGCTTCGAACAAGCAACGAGGTCCACGGCCTCGACGACGCCACCACCGACTGTGATCCCGGCACCTGCAATGCAGCGCTGGACACGGACGACTTCACCGTGACACCGCTGCTGGGAAGCGAATCGCTACCGCAGATGTGCGTCAGGGCCAGCTTCGATGCCGACTACGAAGCCGGCCTCGTCCAACGCTGGACAGAGGCATGCATCCAACCCCAGGGCGACGCCGTCCGATCGCAGACCAATCGCGTCATCGGCACAACAACGCCCCCGCGCTGATCCACCACTACAACTAGGCTCGGTGTGGTCCTGCGATGCTGCCGGCGGGACCACACCGAGCCCCACACGACCCGGACCACCTAGCCCAGGAGTGATCAACAGTGCTTGTCATCGCCGTTGAGCACCAGGTGATGACGACCTACTCCAGCTTCGGCCTGATGGGCGACGGTGACGTCGATGTCCTGAACCTCTCGATGACCGCGGTGGTCGAGTGCGGCGCCGGCCTGTGTCTCTTCCGCAGCGGCGCCTCCGACCACACCGCCGATGTCCGCATCGAAATCTGGGACTCCACACCCGAGCCGGCAAGTGGCTGGGACGAGGCCGAGTACGGCTCCAACGAACTGGACGCGACCCGGTTCGAACTCCAGTCACTCGCGGTCACCAACGACATCAGCGTGCCCATCCCCGGACTGCCCCGAATCCCGATCCAGCCGATCCACTACACCGTGCAGGCATGGGTACTGGGGCGCGCACGCGCCCGGCAATCACACTCCTACGGTGAGACCGGACTCGAACGCTGGCTCATCCGGCTGTCGCCGAGGAGCTGACGCCGGCCGACCCGACTGAATCCAGTGTGCCCAGCTCAACTCAACAGCACCCGCGGACCGCGGCTCGTCTCCGCCAACCCGCAGCGTCCACGAGCCCCATGATTGACCCGCCCAACATGCCCGCAGGTTCGCTCCAACGCTGCGCCTCCGGTGCGCACGCCTCGTGCCGCTTGGGCTGTGTGCCCGCTGTCCCACCTCGATCTGCAAGAGGCGTGGGGCCGGTTGATGGGGACGTTCACGATCCGGCTGGTGGCTGAGTCGGAGCCGGTTCACCTGTCTGGGTGAGTGGTGCCTGTTCGGGGTGCCGGGTTCCAGGCGGTGGTCAGGGATGGATGGTTTCGATGGCGGTCCGGCGTGGCGGGTGCTGTCGCTGGGGGCGGGGGGTGCAGTCGACCACGATCGCGTTGATGGCGGTGGCGGGCGAGCTGCCCGCGCCGGACGCGGCGATTTTCGCCGACACGGGGTGGGAACCGACGGCGGTCTATGGACACCTCGAACGTCTGGAGGATGTGCTCCGGTCCTCCGGGATCGGGGTGCATCGGGTGTCGGGCGGCGACATCCGTCGCGACGCGCTGGACCCGGAGCGGCGGTTCGCGTCACTGCCGTACTTCACGTTGGCCTCGCCCGGGATGGTCTCTTACCCCGGTCCGGCTCGGCGGTGTGCGTGCGCGTGGTTCGCGGGAGGTGTCGTCGACGGGGGTGGAGCCTGCTCGAGGGTGCCGACGGTGCGGCGGCACCGGAAGTGTAGCGACGGGCGCGAGCAGGCGCCTTGCGACGGTTGCCGAACGGCGCGGGATGGCGCGGCGCATGTGCACGAGCGAGTACAAGGTGAAGCCGATCCGGCGGCGCATCCGGGAGCTGCTGGGGTATCCGCATCCGGCGCGGGTGCCGTCGGCGGTGTGGGTGGAGCAGTGGGTCGGGTTCTCCGCCGACGAGGTCCACCGGATGCGCGACCTGGGTGTGCGCTATGCGCGAGCGCGGTATCCGCTGATTGAGCTGGGCATGGATCGGCGTGCCTGTCAGCGGTGGTTGCGGGCGCGCGGCTGGGGGTCGACGCCGCGCAGTGCCTGCGTTGGGTGCCCATTCCACGGCAACCGGACGTGGCGGCGGATGCGTGATGAGCGGCCGGACGAGTGGCGGCAGGCGGTGGCCTTCGATGCGGCGATCCGTTGGGGCGGCGCGCGTGGGCGTCCGCTGCGGGGTGAGGCGTTCTTACACGCCTCGCGCGTGCCGCTGGATCGGGCACCGATCGATCGCGTCAGCCGCTCGGAGTGGGCGGACCGGCAGGGCGAGATCTGGGACATGGTGGAGGACGGCGACCCGGACGGCTGCTCGCCGTACGGGTGCCGCTCGGGTGCGCCGGCAGCCTTGGGTGGTGAGTAGATCGGCCACAGAACGCGCCGGCGGGCCGGCTCCCTGGTTCGAGGGGGCCGGCCCGCCGCCGTTCTGGGTCAGGACTTCGGGCGGTCGATGAGGTCGATGATGTCGTTGGCGTTTGTGATCAGGTGGGTGTCGCCGTCCTTGAGGAGCTGGTGGCATCCGGCGCTGGTAGCGCTGGTGACCGGCCCGGGGACCGCGCCGACGACCCGCCATAGGGCGATGGCCTGCTGCGCGATCGGCAGGGTTGCTGAACGTTCGGCGGCTTCGACGATGACGGTCGTGCGCGCCAGCGCGGCCATGATGCGACCGCGCCGCAGGATCGCTGCTCGTGTTGCTGGCGTGCCCGGTGCGGCTTCGGTGAGCAGCAGCCCGCCAGTGTCGATGACGCTGTCGAAGAGCTGGCCGTGGGCGGTGGGGTGTAACCGGTCGAGACCGGCGGGCAGGACTGCGATACTCGGCGCGTCCAGGCTTGCGGCTGCCCTATGTGCTGCGGCGTCGATGCCGAACTGGCCGCCCGTGGTGAGGATGTAGCCGCTCTTTGCAAGGTCGTGGGTGATGTCGCTGGCGACGCGCTCCCCGTAGTGGCTGGCCGCCCGGGAGCCGGTCAGAACGACCCGGATGGCCATCGGCCGGGTGAGCAGCGTGATGTCGCCTCGCGCCCACAAGGCGACGGGTTGGTTCGCGCGGAGGTCGGACAGTCCCGGCGGCCAGAGCTCGCCGCGCGTGTCGACTGAACTGATCGGCCAACCGTCGTCGCCGGGGATGAGCACGTCGAGACCCTGCTCGGCGGTGGCGTTTAGAACGGCTCGGAAGCGTCCTGCGTCCAGGCAGTGCGGGTCGTGGGTCAGCAGGACGCGCAGCCGGGACTCAGCCTCCCCGCCCTCCGGGCTGGGCATGGGCTCGTCGGCGTTCGCGGGGATCATGGCCAGAGCGATTCGGGCCAGGCGTTCGCGGTCACCGTCGGACACGATGCGCAGGATGAGGCTGGCGTCGTGGGTCAGGCTAGTCATAGTGATCTCCGTTCAGTGAGGTGAGGTTCACGGGTTGGCCGGGGTGCCGCGCCCCGGGGGCTGCGGACGGCCCCGGCCATCGGACGGTGCTCAGCGCTCAGGCGTCCCCGCCATCGCCTTCGAGGTCGCCGTCGTCGCCGGGGTCTTCTCCCTCGTCCTGTCCCTCGTCCGGGTCCTCGTCCTCGTGGCGGGCTTCCCCGGCGTCAGCGGACTCGCGGCCGTCGGCGTCGGTGTCCTCGTACTCGGGGTCTTCGGCATCGGCGTCGGCGGCCGGGTCGTCGGGCTGCGGCTCGTGGTCGTCGCTGGACGGTTCGGTGGGGTCCTGGCTGCCCTGTTCGGGGTCGGCGGTGACGATCTGCTCGACGTCGGAGAGGGTGTAGCCCCAGGCGGTGAGCTGGTTGAGGTAGTCCCGGTCGGCCGGGGTGGGGTTGCGCCAGGTGTAGCGGCTTGTGGCGTCTTCCATCGCGCCGAGCGCGATGGCCAGGATGACGTGCCCGGCCTTGGAGGGCGTCTTGCTGACGAGGTCGGTCAGCGGGCGCTCACCCAGACGGGTCTCCTGCCCGAGCAGGGTGGCCGCCATCTGGTGGTCGTCGGTGGCGGCCCGCGCGACGCGCCCGGTGTGGGTGGTGAGGATCATGGCGGCGATGGCTGCGGCGTCGGCGGGCAGGCGCTTGCGGGCGAGCAGCTTGGTCAGCCATTCCCGCCGCACGGTCTCGGCGGCGTCCCATGCCTGATTGTTCGCGATGACCTGGCGGCGTTGTGCCTTCTCTGCCTCAGTGAGCTTGCCCCCGACGACGGTGCCGGTGGAGCCGATCTTGCGCAGGCCGTGAGTGCGCCAGTCGACCACGAAGTGTGCGATGTCGAGGTAGCCGTAGCGGTTGGTGACGGCGACGGCGTGGCCGGGCTTCCCGGCGTAGTTCTTCTCGGTGAGGTGTTGCCCGTTCGCGGTCTGAAGCTGGTCCAGCGCGACGGTGGTGTCGTCGTCGTGGGTGGGCCGGTCGATGATCGTGTAGCCCTTGGCTTCCAGGTCGGCCCTCGCCTGGTCCAGCTCGTCGCGGCGGGTCTTGGCGTTGCGGGCGCGCTGGGCGGCGTGGTCGAAGTCCTCGGGCTGGGTCTTGGCGACCTCACGTAGTTTCGCGACGGCGTCGGGGTCGTCGTCCAGCTCGATCAGGACGGCGGCCTGGTCCAGCGTCAGGTCGTAGTCGGCGACGGCGGCTGCCGCCGTCTCGTGGTCCGCGACGGCGATACCGGTCCGGATGTCTTCACGCTTCGCGCCTGTTTGGCGGGAGATCGCGGTCACGCTCATCCCGTCAAGGGAGAGCTGACGCCAGGCGTCGGCCTTGTCGCGCTCGCTGAGGGCGAGGCGATGCACACCAGTGATGTATTGCTCGATGATCCGCAGGCGTCGTTCGTCGTCGCGGTCGACGATCCACACCGGGACGGTGGGGCAGCCGACCTCGCGGGCGGCGAGGGTGCGCATCTGGCCATCGCGGACCACGACGGTGCCGCCGGGTCCTGGGTGGGCGATCAGTGGCGTGATCACGCCGTTCTGCCGGACGGAGGCGAGGAACCAGCGCGGCATCTTCACCTTGGTGCGGATGTTGTCTTCCAGGACCAGGGTGTGCGGGTCGAGGTGCACGACCTGGTCGAGCCCGGCGGCGTGCATTTCCGGTGTCGCGGCGGCCTCGGCGCTCATCGTCTGGGTGGTCATCGGCTGTCCCCTTCTCGGGATTCCGGGGGATCCGGGTCTCACCGGGTGTGAGTCCTGTTCAGATCCCCGATTTGCCTTTCGGCAATTGCCGATTGAGCGGGCCCGGACGGTGATGGCAAGGACGTAAGAGACAACAGTTCCTGCCCCCGGCACCGGGGCAATAGACAGCCCGGGGCGGGAACTTTTGGCGTTCCTTGCCATCACCGGCCGGGCCCGTAAAATCGAGCTGCCGAAAGGCAAATCACCGCGGCATGCAGCGACACGAGACTCTCCCCGCCCTCAGGCGGCAGGCGTCGCATCGCCCGGGCCTGCCGGTCACCCGCGAGCCCCAGGGGCCCGGGCGTCAGGAGGATGCCGCACCGGGTGGATCGCGGCCTGCGACCGGCGCCGGTGGTCCGGCGCCGGCGAGGATCACCGGCGGCCGGGGCGCGCCGCCGTCGGCGCCCGGGATGTGCGGGCGCCCGCGGGCCGGTCCCCGCCGTTCCCTGCCGGTGTTTCGTGCAGGTCGCTGCCGGGGTGGCGGCCTCGATCTGCTGTTGCTCCGGCAGCGCCGGCGACGCCTGCGACGCGGTCCGGGCTCCCAGAGCTGTTCGGGGTGTCGCGGCCGGCGGGACCAGCGTCGTGGTGGTTGCGTCGGGAATGATGTTGACCATCGCCTGTGACTGGCATAGCCTGAAAGGCTTTGCTCATTGGCGGAGAGGTTGTGCATTGACGTAGGCCGTGACGGCTAGGACGTTGCACTTGGCCCGGTGAACATCGGCGGCGCATGGCAAGGATGCCGACGCATGCGGTGACCTGGGGACCACGACTTTACGTATTTTCATTCGGCGCAGCCGCGCATGGCGTGGATGTGTGCTGCCCGAAACCACATGACGACATTCCTGGGGCGGAGCCTGCCCTGAAATCGGTGGCGCACCTCTCGGTGACCGGCACCGAAAGGTGCGCGGACGCGCGCCGAAGGGGGTGCGGGCCGGGGCAGGAGGGGTGGATCAGATGAGCACGAGAGAGCAGGAGCGGACGGAGCGGCTCGCGCAGATGCAGGAGCAGCTGACCGGGGCGGTGGATGCGCTGGTGTCCAGCGCGGACTGGCGCCGCGCGATGGCGTTCGCGGCGCGGTTCCGGAGCCGGTCGTTCAACAACACGCTGTTGATCTGGTCGCAGCACCTGTCCGCGTTCGAGCAGGGCAGGGCGCCCGAACCGGTGCCGAGCTACGTCGCCGGGTACCGGCAGTGGGCCTCGCTGGGCCGGAACGTCCGTCACGGCGAGCCCGGGTACAAGATCTACGCCCCGCTCAAGGTGCGGATGGCCAGCCGCACCCCGGACGACGCCAGCTCGTGGCGGCGCCTGGCCCCTGGGGAGAAACCGGAGCCGGGTGAGGTAGTGCGGCGCCGCGCGGCGCGGATGAAGCCGGCCTACGTGTGGGACGTGTCGCTGACGACCGGGGCGGCGATCCCACCACGTCCAGCGCCGCAGCTGCTCGCCGGCGAGGCCCCGCCCGGGCTCTGGGACGGCCTGGCCGGGCTGGTCGAGGACCACGGCTACACCGTGCAGCCGGCCCGGTCGGCGGTGGAGCTCGGCGGCGCCAACGGCATGACCGACTACCTGGCCCGCACCGTGTTGGTCCGCGACGACATGGACCCCGCGGCCCGGGTGAAGACCCTGGCGCACGAGCTAGGCCACGTGCTGCTGCACGGCCCGGACCACTCCGACGCCGCCGCGCATCGAGGGATCAGCGAGGTGGAGGCCGAATCGGTGGCGCTGATGGTCGCCGCCGCGCACGACCTGGACACCAGCGACTACACCGTGCCGTACGTGTCGATCTGGGCCACCCGCGTCCCGGGCACCGAACCGGGCGAGGTCGTGAAGGCCACCGGTGAGCGGGTCCGGCGCACCGCGGTGGCGATCCTGGACGCGTTGCCGACCCAGCAGGTCAGCGACGGCGACCCGCCGGGCCTGCGGCACAAGCCCACCACCGTACCGGCCACGCCGACGCGGGTCGCGGCCGCGGCCCCTGAACTACCGGTCGGCCGGGATCGCCTACCGGCGACGGGACCGGTCCTGTGAGCGCGCCCTGGCAGGGCGGGCTCGAGGGTGGCGCGCGGGTGGCGCTGCGCACCGCGGTCACCGGGACGGTCGTGATCGGGGCCGGCGCGTTCTGGCTGTCGTTCACCGCGCTGACCGACCTGGCCCGCCGCTCGGGCATCGACCCGGGACAGGCGTGGGCGTGGCCGCTGATCGTGGACGGGATCATCGTGGTGACGACCGTGGCCGTGGTCGCGATGTCGCGGCGCGGCCAGCCCGCCTGGTACCCGTGGATGCTGCTGCTCGCAGGTGCCGCGGTGTCGGTGCTCGCGAACGCGCTGCACGCCGGGCTCACCGACGACGTCGACGTGCCGGTCGCGCTCGCCGCACCCGTCGCCGCGGTGCCGCCGCTGGTGCTCGTCGCGGTCACCCACCTGACCGTGGTGCTCGCCCGCCCCGTCCCGGACGGCGCCCACCACACCAGCACCAGCGGCGCCGCCGAGGCGGTGCGGCATCCCGGCCGCGACGCCGCGGCCCGCCTGCACCGGCAGGGCTGGTCGAACAAGCACATCGCCGGCCAGCTCGGGGTGCACCCGTCCACCGTGGGCCGGTGGCTCACCCAGACCGGCCCCCTGCAGCCGCTCGAGCCGGCCCACCACACCAGCAACGGCACACCGGCGATCACCGGCCCCGTCGACGGGCAGGGACCGCGATGACCCACGCGTCGTGGGAGCACGTGCGCACCTCACGGTCAGGAGGTGCCACCGGAATGACCGGCAACCACGCCAGCCACCCGCACAGCCGGTTCGACGACTCCGAACAGCTGCGCACGCTGCTGCGGCGGCTGCACGCCGCCGGGCCCGGCGCGTGGCGGCACGACCGCGACGCCGACGCCCTGATGGAACACGTCGCGCAGCGCTACGCCGCGCTGGCCCGCAAACACAACCTCGGCCCCTGGGACGCCGCCGCGGCCGCGTTCGAGGCGATGCGCACCCGCGCCGCCCGCCACGCCGACGACCCTTGGGCGGTCATCACCCGCGCCGTGCAGATCACCCTCGGCGCCGAGGAGAAGGCGACCGGCATGCTGGTCTCGCCGCACCAGGCCAGGCGCCGCCGCTACGCCGGGTACCGGCGCGCCATGCGGCTGTCCGACCGCGACACCTCGCTGCTGGACTGGCACCCCGCGTTCCAGATCCACCCCCACGACCGACACGACGACGACCCGGAGACGGGCACGGCATCGCAGGTCGCCGCCGCCGTCGATGACGCCGTCGCGCTGTTCACCCTGCTCGGCTGGCCCGCACCCGTCGCCCGCACCGGGGTGGACTACATCTGCTCCCGGCTGGCCGACGCCGGCTCCCGCGTCGCCGCCTACGAGGCGCTGCGCCGCGACCGGCAGGCCCGCGCGCTGCTCGACATCGAACAAGACACCTGGACGGCGATGCTGCGGGTCGTGCTCGGCACCCCGCAACCCCACCACGCCCTCACCGCAGCCGGCCGCGGCATCCTCGTGCGGCTGCTCATCGGGCAGACCCTCACCGAACTGCTCAACGACGACGACCTCGTCCTGACCGTCAGCCTGAACGCGCCCGGACGTACCCGAGGAGGCGCCGGTGGGTAGCGGCGGGCACATCGAACTGGACCGGGCCATCGACTCCATCCGGATCGGGCTCCGCCACCGCACCGACCTCGGAGACATCGACGCCCTCGCCGCGTCCATCGAACGGATCGGGCTGGTCCAGCCACCCACCATCACCCCGGACAGCGTGCTCGTATGTGGGCGGCGCCGCCTCGCCGCCATGCAACAGCTCGGCTGGCGCACCACCCCGGTCTGGGTGCGAAGCGGCATCTCCGACCAACTCACCCAGCTGATCGCCGAACAAGACGAGAACACCCACCACAAACCGCTCTCCCCCATCGAAGCAGCCTCCCTCTACCGCGAACTCAAACAGCTCGTCGCCGAAGACGCCGCCCGCCGCCAAGCAGCCACCCAGTTCACCACCAGCGGACAACAGGGCAGCTCACACGGTGCCGCCGAATCGGCGGCACCGCACACCAGCACCGGAGCCGGAGCCGCGGCCGGGGACAGTCGTGCCCAGGCAGCGCGCATGGTCACCGGGCACCGCTCCTACACCAAGCTCGAACAGATCAACACCCTGCGAGAGGTCGCCGACGACCCCGACGCCGACCCGGTTGTCCGCGACGCAGCCCGCGCCGAGCTGAAACAGATCGAGGACGGGAGCCCGGTCAACCCCGCCTACCAGCGCATCCGCTCCCTCACCGCACTCACCGGCCTCGACCAGCTCGCCACCGACCCCACCCAGCCGGCCGGCGTGCGCCAGGACGCCGCCCGCGAGGCCACCCACCTGCGCGACCACGCCGACGACCAGCGCGCCGACGAACTACGCCGCCTGGCCGAAGACGCCCTTCACCGCGTCCGGCGCCAACCGGCCGGCGCCCGCCGGCCGAGACGACCCGCAACCGAACCCGACGCGTCGTCGGCACCGGTCCGCTATGGGCTGCGGGCCTTCCTGCTGACCTGGAACGACCTCGACGACTGGTGGACCCACTACGACCCCACCGAAATCGGCACCACTCTCACCAACGACCAATGGGAACGCTTCGAACACACTCTCACCGCCACCATCAACTTCGCCGACACCGCACGCACCGCCAGGCACGAGCGCCGTCACAGCTGAGCGCAGCCCGCCGCACCATCCGCCGGCGTCGGCCCGGCACGCCCGCACTGGGAGGTCGTGCGCACCTCCGGATGGCCACGATCCCCACCTGTCGAGGAGACCCCGCCGTGCCGAACATCGCCCGTACCGCAACCACCCGACGCCTCGCTACCGTCCTCGCCACGGTCGCGCTCGTGACCGTGCTGCTCCTAGGGCTCAACCAGCTCGGCGACGGCCCGGACCCTGCCCGGTCAGGGCAACCCGTGGCACCCCTCCCGCCGTCGCCCAGCTCGTCCACACCAGGCGAACCCGACACCGGGCCAGGGTCGATTCCGGCGACCAACGACGCCATCCCCTACGCCCGCGCCATCGCCGAGGCACTGTTCACCTGGGACACCACCACCGGCCTGTATCCCAGCGACTACACCTCCGTGGTCCTGGCCGAAACCGCACCCGACACCGACGAAACCGACGAACTGGCCACCGACGTCGCCGCCTACCTACCCACCGACAACACGTGGCAGCAGCTGCAGGCCCACCAGACCCAGCAGCGCATCGAAATCTACGGCGTCCAGGTAGCCGCCGGCTGGAACCGCATCGTCGACGACGCGCACGGCCAGATCCCCGACGGCACCACAGCCATCACCATCCGCGCGTTCCGTCACCGCGACAGCATCCGGGACAACGTCCAAGACACCACCCGCGAGAAGATCACCTTCACCGTCGTCCTGGCCTGCCCACCACGCGTCGACGAACGCTGCTACCTGCTGCGCCTGTCCGAACTCAACAACCCGCTTTGACCGTCACGGCTCCGCGCTACCGGCACAGATCGCGCGCGAGCTCGGCGCGGTGGTCAGACCGCTCTCTGCCGCCAACCCCGCCCCGGAGGACACGCCATGAGCGCCGACCACGTCACCAACGCCAGCATGACGATCGAGGAGAAGGCCGCGCAGCTACGCCAGGACGAGGGCGAGGCGCTGGCCTTCATCGGCCGGGAGCTGCTGGAAGCCGTCGGCCCGGATCGGCTCATCGTCGCCGGCGAGGTCCTGGAAGCGCTCCGCGACATCTCGCTGGCACCGCTCAGCGGCAAGATCGAGCATGACGGCCACGGCAACCCGCTCTACACCTACGGTGCGCGCATGGTGTGGAGCAAGGCCCACGACGTGACCGAGGAGGCCGGGAACCTGGTGCGCACCATCGCCAGGGCGCTTGCGTCCGCGGCCACCACCCCAGACCGGCGGCCATGACCGGCAGCGACCCGATCCGGCTGGCGTACCCGCACCAGCGCAACGACTGCGATGGGTGCCACGAGTACGACACCGACATGATCGCCACCGCCGACCTCCGCCGGGCCAGATGGAGATGTCGTCGCGCCCGCAGCGGCTGTGCTTCCGCTGCACCGGCGCCGCCCTGGCGGTACAGGTGCTCTACGGCTGCGTCGTGACCGTCACCGCGATCGCCGGCCAGCAATGCGATAACGGGCACGAACAGATCAGGGCGCCCTTGATTTTGAGTCGGCCGTGATTCAGGCAGGTGAGACGCGCTACCCAGGCCAAGGGCTAGTCAGGTCACCGCCCCACACGCGAACAGACGCCGCGCCTCCCAGCTCGAGCTCAGAGACACGGCGCGTAAATGGCGACGGTGCGGTAGCTGGGCTATCGGCCGATGCGCGGCCGGCTGTCGCGATCACCGCGGTCATCATCGTCGTCCTCGTGGTTCCGGAACGTCAGCACCTTGAGCACCTTGAGCGCCCCCCGGGATCGCGGGAGTACAGGTGAATCAGGGCGAACGTCACCAAGATGATCAGGTACAGCGTCGCCGGGGCGCCGATGACCAACTGGAGTGCCGTCATCACGGCACACCGGCTCTATGTCCTGCGGCGAAACTATGCGATGCTCGGCAACGCATGCGGGGCCTCCCGGGTTCTGTGTGCGCGCATACGACGTCTCCTGACGTTGCTTGCGAAGTGGGCCCTCCGTACGTCTGTGCCTGCCATAGCGAGGCGTACGTTGGGAGCCCTCCCCATGTGCTTGGATCTTCGTGGCCAAGGATGCGTGAGCGTCGGCCGTTTGCACTAGCCGACTAGCCGGTGCAGCCCACGTGCCGACCCGGCCGAGAGATTTCGGGCCGGTGGCGACCTTTCACGATTCTCCCCCGGCCTCTCTCCCGAGGTACTTCAGCGTCAAAGTGCCGTCCACGTATGTGATTCTGAGCGCCATCGAGGTGCCAGCAAGGATGATCAAGACACCGAGCATCTCGATTGCTTCCTCGGCGGCCATCACGATGTGCCTCCAGCGGAGCTCCGTTCCGGCATTGACGAGCAAAACGTTCACGAACTCCAACCCCAACGCCGCAGTGATCGACGTCCCAAGGCCGGCGATGATGTATGTGCGCGGTCGTCGTGGAAGGGCTCGGAAGACGGGGACCAGGACCACGAGAGAGAGGACGAGGACAGCAGTCGCCGGGATGATCCAGCCCAGCAGGGCCAGTGGCGAGCCGGCGTCGATGGCCGCGGCGGTCCAGCTGGCGCCACGCTCGTGCAGGGAGACGACCTCGTCTAGGGACAGCATTGCGAATACGACTGTGAGGACGGTCCAGGACAGCGCCTCACGTGAACGGCCTGAGGTCTGCGTCTGAGTCGAGAGCTTGGCGACAACAGCGGCGGCGAGGGCTGCTCCAATCAGCAGGGCAGCGGTCCACCAGGCTGCTAGAGATCGCTCCTGACCGGCGTTGAGCAGGGCCAGGACCTCCAGGAGCGGGCCGCTGTCAGGGCGGATCAGTGCCCGCCCGATGACCGCCACGACGTGTAACACCATGACGACCGCACAGCCGAGTACGAGGACCTTCCCGATCGTGTACAGGACTGGATTTGCTGCGACGATGGTTCGGCGTCGGCGGACAGGGCCTGACATGAACGGGAGGTTAACAGTGCGGGCAACCTGACCAAGGCCGATAGGTGTGCACGTCGCACCGATGTGGGTGAGAATCCTCTAATGCCGCGTCCTGTGGGGGACTGTTCGCCCTAGCCTGGCCTGTATGTTTCGAGCAATGCGACTGCCACGAGCCCGATCCGCAGCCTCCGCTCGGCAGGACAATGGCGTGTCGGTGTCGCGCCGTGTCCGGCATTCCTGCGACCGGTGTTCAGGCGACCGAACTTCATCGCGGGTGTCGTGATCGTTCCCGAGGAGTTCATCGTATGAAACTGCCTGTTGGCAGGGTCCGTCGGTTGGTCAAGAAGGTACTGCCGCAGGCGTACCTCGACGACGTGGCGCGGCGCCGCCGCATCGCGTCGGCCATCCGTGCCAGTGGGCTGTTCGACGCCGCCTGGTACCGCGAGCAGTTGGACGAGCCGATCCCGTCCGGCGTCGACCCGATCGACCACTACGTCACGGTCGGCTCGGCCACCGACGTCTCGCCGAACCCGTGCTTCGTCAGCGAGTGGTACCGCGACCACCCCGACAGCCCGAAGAAGCTCGACGTCTCGCCGTTCATCCACTACGTCAACCGCGGCATCGCCCGCGGGCTGTCGCCGCACCCGCTGTTCGACCCCTTGTTCTACACCGAGCGGCACCCCGAGGCGGCCAAACACCGCGGCGGCCCGCTCGGGCACTACCTCGAGACCGGCTGGAAGTCCGGCGCGCAGCCCAGCGCCGCCTTCGACGTCGAGGCCTACACCACGAACTTCGACGACGTTCAGGGCGCGCCGCTGGCCGACTTCGCCCGCCGCACCCGCCGGCTCATGCAGGAGACTCGCGGCTGGGAGCACCTGCCGCGCACCGCCGACACCTTCGACCACGACGCCGCCGAGGCGTTCAAGCGCCGCGTCATCGCCGAGTACGCCGGGCGTGGCGAGGCGCCGCCGCTGATCACCGTCGTCATCCCGACGAAGGACCGGCGCGAGGGCGTGCTCGCCGCCATCGACTCCGTCGTCGCGCAGACGTACCGGAACTGGCAGCTGATCGTCGTCGACGACGGCAGCACCGACGGCACCGCCGAGGCGATCGAGCCGCTGCTGGCCGACGAGCGCATCGAGCTGGTCCGCCGCGAACGGGCCGGCGGCGTCTCTGCGGCCCGCAACGCCGGCCTGGCGCAGGCCCGCGGCGACTACGTCGCCTACCTCGACAGCGACAACGTCTGGACGCCCGATTTCCTCGAGGTCATGGTCGCGTTCGTGCGCACCCGGTCGCTGCGGTTCGGCTACGCCGTCTCCGAGCTGGTCGAGGAGAAGAAGAACGGCCGCCGCGGCTACCGGTCGCTGCCGTACAACCGCGCCGCGCTGGTGGAACGCAACTTCATCGACTGCATCGTCGTCCTGCACGAGCGGTCGCTGCTCGACGAGGTCGGCGCGTTCGACGAGGACCTGCGCCGCAACGTCGACTGGGACCTGTTCATCCGGATGTCCGCGGTCACCGACTTCGAGCTGGCGCCGTTCATCGCCACCGTCTACGACGCGTGGGAAGAGCGCAGCGACCGCATCACCATCAACGAGCTGTTCGGCTACCGCTTCGTCATCCGGGCCAAGCACCTGGTCGACTGGGCCGCCGTCGACGCCGGGCTGGCCGGCCGCCGGCCGGGGACCGTCTCCGTCGTCATCCACGCCGGCGACGACGCCCAGGCCGTCACGGCCACCGTCGAGCGGCTGCTCGACGACGGCGTTGACGGCGCCGGCGGTGGCGATGACCTCGAGGTGGTCGTCGTCGACGCGAAGGCGTCCGAGGCCGAGGCCATGCGGCTGCAGTTCCTGCCCATCCGGTTCCCGAACGTGCGGGTGCTGCGGCAGACCCAGCGGCTTTCGACCGAGCTGTCGCGGACCATCGGCGCCGCGCAGTCCACCAGCGAGACCGTCGTCTTCCTGACCCCGGGCGGCTGGGTCGACCCCGGCTGGCTGGGGCCGCTGACCACCGCGCTGTCCGACGGCGCCGCGGCGGCCCAGCCGCTGGTGCTGCTGCGCGACGGCACGGTGTGGTCGGCCGGCGTGGCGTTCGCCCGTGGCGCCCACCCGCACAACCTCTACCAGCGGTTCCCCGGCGACGCACCCGAGGTGGTCGCGCCGTCGTCGCCGGCCGGGCTGACGCCGGTCGCGCTCGCCGTCCGGGCCGCCGACTTCGCCGCCGTCCGCGGCTTCGAGCCGCTGTTCGTCAACGACCCCGACAACCCCGACCTCAGCCTCCGGCTGGCCCGCGAGACCGGCCGCCCGCTGCGGTACGTGCCTGACAGCCAGGTCGCTCTCACCGAGATCCCGGAGCGGCGCACCACGGCGTCGGCCGTCACCACGGCGACGGACAACCAGGAGCTGTTCACCGGCCGCTGGAAGGACACCGTCGCCCAGGACGACGTCACCGTGTGGGGCGAGCGCGGCTACGCCATCGTCGGCTACGACGGCGGGGCCACGACGCACTGGGGGTTCGACCCGATCGTCGTGCAGGACCGGCCGGACCGGCCGCTGCGCTGGGCCATCAAGATCGGCGCGCCCGACGTCGCCCGGCGCACCAACTGGGGCGACTGGCACTACGCCATCGGCCTCAAGGAGGCGCTCGAGCGGCTCGGCCACGAGGCCGTCATCGACGCCAAGCGGGCGTGGTACCGGCCCACCTCCCGGTTCGACGACGTCGCCCTCGTGCTGCGCGGCGTCAGCGTCTACACGGTGAACCCGCAACAGATCAACCTGTCCTGGGTGATCAGCCACCCCGAGCGGGTCACCCGGCGCGAGCTGGCCTCCTACGACGCCGTCTTCGCCGCGTCGACCAGCCTCGCCCGGCGGATGACGACCGACCTCGGCGCGCCGGTGCGGCCGCTGCTGCAGGCCACCGACCAGTACCGCTTCCACCCCGTCCCCGCCGACCCGCGCCGCCGCCACGACGTGCTGTTCGTCGGCAACGCGCGCGGCATGCGGGCCTCGGTCGGCGCGGCGCTGTCGGCCGGCATCGTGCCGTCTGTCTACGGCGTGCGCTGGCGCGGGCTGCTGCCCGAGGGCGCCTGGCTCGGCGAGTACATCCCGAACGAGGATCTGCCCGCCGTCTACGCCGGCGCCGGCGTCGTCCTCAACGACCACTGGGACGACATGAAGGCCGAGGGCCTGATGTCCAACCGGCTGTTCGACCTCGCCGCCTGCGGGGCGCGGGTGGTCACCGACGTCGTCCCCGGCGTCGAGGAGGTCTTCGGCGACGTCGTCCTGACCTACTCGACGCCGCAGGAGCTGGCCGCCGCCGTGAACCTGCAACTGGCCGAGACGCCCGAGCGCGCGGCGGCTCGCGAGAAGCTGTCCGAACTGGTCCGGCGCGAGCACTCGTTCGACGCCCGGGCCGAGGAGCTGGTCGAGACGGTGCGCAAGCTGCACGCCGAACGGATCGTCGCCGGCCCGGCCTGAGCCGTTGGCCGGGCCCGTCGAGCGCCTACGGACCTAGCAGGGCGAGTGGGATGAACGGTGTGCCCGAGGCGATGCTGCTCGCTGGGGCGGCTGCGGTGCGCCGCGTGGAACGAACGGTCGCCGCAGACATCCCGGTCACGTCGAGCCGTTACCTGCACGCGCAGCGAGCCCTGTGGCGCACCGATACGGGGCAGCTGGACACCGACCGGCTAGCTGACGTCCTCGCCCGGGCTCGCCCGGGCGACGCCGAGGGCGAGGTCGAACTCGAGCTGCTCAGCGCGGTGGTCAGACTGGGCAAGTTCTCCCGCGGCCAGACGATCAAGGTCCGCTCCTACCTGGCCCTCGACGACCAGCCGGTGAGCCTAAAAGTGTGGCGGGGGTTCGACGAGCGCACGTCTCCCGGACGGCGTGAACGCCTGGTCCGTGCCCAGATCGCCGGGATCGACGGGTACCGGTCACCGCGTGTCCTCGCCGACGGGCGCATCGACGACATCGACTACCTCGCCGAGACCGTGATCTACGGCCGGCACCCATCCGGGCCGGCCGAGCGGCTGAACGCGGCGGCGGACGTGGGCACGGCGCTGTGCGACGGCTACCGGGCCACCATGACCGGCCTGCGGCGGCTCTCCGCGACCACCCATCCAGCCTTCCGCGACCGCATCGATGCCGCGCTGGGCCCCGAGCCGAACCGCGACTGGACTCCCGAGACTCTCGCGCGGCTTCGTGACCGGGTGCTGCGCCTGATCGACCAAGACCGGCGCCTGCCCGTCGCCGTCACCCACGGCGACCTCGTCGCCACGAACATCATCCGCTCCCCCGACGGCCGGCACCACCTCGTCGACTGGGAGCACGGACGCACCGGGCCGGTCGCCTTCGACCTGGTCAAGCTGATCCTGACCAGCGGGGATCCGGCACGGCTCCTGGACGCCCTGTCAGCGACCACCCGAGGGTTCGCCGGTCGACGCCGGTGCTACTCCTGGGAGGAGCAGCTGGCCTTGGGGATCGCACAGTTCCTGTCCTGGTCCGAGGCGGGCCGCCGCTCGGCGGCTGCCGTCGGCCGGCTCCACCGGTACGAGGCCGAACACCGCGCGCGGCTCCGGCTCCTGGTGATGCTGCTGCCCTGAGATCAAGGGCGGCTCAGACCTGATCCGTGGCGAACGCAAGACCACCGGCTACCCAGGGTCACGCCGTCGAGCCGCCGAGCAGCTCGTCCACCAGCGCGTGAGGAAACTCTGCCTCGTCGCCCACGACAGTGACACCAGCTCCGCCGAAGACCCTGACGACCTCGGCCAGCCCGCCGCTCGACGCCCGGTCGACGAACATCAGCGCCGCACCCTCGGCCGCGGAGGCCGCTGCCGCCGTGATCGGCGAGTGGTGCGATGCGGTGCCCGACGCCAGCCACAGGCCTCCGGACGGAGGGAAGGCCCGCGCGAGCGCGGCGGACATGGTGGCCGGCGAGTCAGCCGTGACCTGCTGGATGTGCGCGCCGGTCGAGGCCAGCTCGTGCAGCACATTCTCCCCGCCTCCACCGACGAGCACGATCCGGTCCGGCGCGATCGCGCGAAGCTCACGGCCGGTTTCCCCGGACACCTGCCCCGCCGGTACGACGAACAGCGGCACGCCGCGGCGCCCGGCCGTGCAGGCGGCAAGCAGCAAGGTGGTCGGCGAGGTGGACGTCGTCACGAGAACCTCCCGGCGCGAACCGGCATCCCGCGCCAGAGCGGCGGCAGTCGCGGGGGCGCTGGTGTGTGCGATCCGCCGAACGGTCGGGGCGTGCTTCCCGAGCCAGACGACCGCGGCCGCTCCGACCGCCAGTTCGTCGCCCACGACCACCACCTCCGCCGGTTCCAGGCGAGCGATCTGGGCCTGCAACGCTGAGGCGAGCCGTTCACCGTCGGCCGGGACGACCGCGAAGCCGTGCGCACCGGCCCACGCCACGGCGGTGGCCAGCACCGGATCCACCCGACATCCCGTCACGACGACAGGAGTCGCCTTCGCGTAGCCGGAGATCACCAGGCCGGCCGTGTGCTGTGCCAGCGCACTGCCGATCCGCCGCGCCGTGCCAGACCTGCTCTCTGGCGGTTCGGCTACCGCTGCCGCCCTACCGTCGAGGGTGACGAACCGATATCCACGGGCGCGGGCATCGGCGATGATCCGAGGGAGCGCGTCGATCGTCCGGTCCCGTTCGTGCAACAGCACGATCGCGCCCGGATGCAGGCGCCGCGCCACCGACTCGGCGATCGTCGCAGCGTCGTGCTTGGTGTCGTTGACGCTCACGCTCCAGTGCACGAATACCTGACCCGCGGCGGCAACGGCCTCATGGACGTGCTCATCGCGCGAGGTGAACGGTGGACGGAAGTAACGCACCGGCTGCCCGGTGTGGTGCCGAAGCGATGCCAGCGCGCACTCGACCTGCGCCCGGACGTCGCGTGGATCCATTCCCACCAGGTTCTCGTGGGTGTAGGAGTGGCTGCCCACCAGGTGCCTGGCCTGCACCACCCGGCGCGCGAATTCCGGGTACATGTCAGCGCGGCGGCCCACCATGAAGAACGACGCAGGCACCTCGTGCGCGGCCAGAACCTCGAGCAGCCGAGGAGACCGGTCCGGGAGCGGGCCATCATCGAACGTCAGCGCGACCACCAGTTGTCGCGCCCGCCACCGCCCTCCGGGCACCTGCGGCAGCCGACGCACCTCCAGCCCCGCTCCACCGACGTCAGCCGAACCGACCTGGCCACCGGTGAGTCGGCCGGTCACAGGCCAACGGCGCAGCCATCCCCGTGCACGTGCCCGGACCATGGCCGCTGACATTAGCCCGTAGTTAACCTCGTGTTCACCGACATGAGAGAACCCTCATGCGATCAGCGTTGGCGCCCAGACGTCGCCGTGCAGCCGCACGTCGCCGTCGACGGCCGGTCACCATGCCACCTCACCCGACCAGCGTCAGCAGACCTTCGCTGAGATCGGGCACGTTGCACCGCAGCACGACCTGGACGAACCGGACCACAGTGGTGCGTGCAGCTCGGAGACCGGGTCGATGCCGGTCGCGGCGAGCTCGCGCAGCCTCCGTGCGAGGCTGTCCTCGACCAGCGATCCGACCCGTTCGAGCTGGACGAGGAACGACGCCACGTCGCCCATTGGCATGCCACGGCCGCGAACCCGCACCCCACCCGGGTCGTCATGAGCCCAGCTCAGCCGTCATCGTCATCGGCGCCGTCACCGTCGTCATCGTCGTCATCATCGTCGTCGTCACTGGGGTCCGGCCGGACCGGGGATGCCGGGTCGACGGGCTGCCCGTCGTCGTCACTGCCTGCGCCGTCGTCGTCACCGGACGGCACGGGCGGGACCGTCGGTGTCGGCGTCGGCGTCGGGATTGCGGTGCTGGTGGTCGGGATGGGCGTTGGCTGGCTGCCGTCGGGCATGGAGCCGGTGTTCGACCCGACGTCGATCGGCTCACCGAAGTCGTCGCCGGCGGACGGTGCCGCCAGCAGCGCGACGATACGCACGACGCTCGCGACCAGAACAGCGAGTGCGGACAGGGTGAGGGCTGCCGCCGACTTCATGGAAAGCATGGTCGGCTCACCGAGCGATAGCGCGGTGAGGCACGTATGAGAGAACTCTCATCCCCTGCGCCGAGCCTCAGGAACCTGGCGACCTTGCAGTGCAGCAGCCAGCCATCGCGCACGAGCATGAGCGCGATTCGTTCCGGCCCAAGCAACAGGCTCTTGCGCGACGCCCCTTGGCGGCGCGCCGGGCGTAGATCTCGCCCAGGTTGAGCCAGAACGTGCCGCCGGAAGTCAGGGTCCGGCGGCCCTCTTGGGCGACGACGTCCGCGTTGCCGAGTTGCTGGACGCACCGGAGCGTGTGCAACCGAAGAATCGATCATGGCTTCATGGTTATGGTGCATCCGTGGGTGACAGTCCATGACGAAGCCAGACGAACGCCCGTGGCTGGTCATCATACCTGAGATCCAGACCGCACTCCTCATCGCGCTGTTGCGACGGGAGGGCGGCTCGATCAATTTGCTCCTGGCTGAGCTGCAAGGCACCGCCGACGTCACGTGGGAACTCGAAGCCACACAGAACGCTGACGGACCCGGTCAGCACCTTGTGCGCCTGCGTGAACGACGTTCATGATTTCGTCGCCAGGCTGACTACGATCTACCGGGCGCCCGCTCCACGTCCGTTGGCTTGACACGGAGCGGGCGTTCTAGCCTCCTGCTGTTAGTAGATGCTGACTGCGACCCAATTTCATCCTCGCTGGTTGGACCCGAAATCCTGTTGGTGTGTCAATGGAATGTGCCGGGCCGTGTTGTTGACGTTGCCGATACCGAGGAGCACGCTGACTTTGTCGGCCACTCTCGCCCCGTTCGGGTGCGCCGGCTGCATTCCCGGCAGTCTCTCCTGCACATGCTGGGATGCCAGGCGGGCGTATTCCGAGGCGCTTACGTCCGCAGAGCGGCCCCGCCCTTTAGACCTGGCGGCTCTATGGCGGGGCCGCATTCTGCGCCGCTCCCCCAGCCATCGAGGCGAACTGCGCACCCATCTTGATGAGACTTTTCTCATGAATGCCTTCGCGCCGAAGTGTCCTTCTACGCTACAGAGTCCTTTGGTGGCGCGAGAGACGCGGAGGAGGCGGGCGGCTTGGACGTATGCCTTTGTGGCTGGCGAGCGGTATGCCCGCCTGGCCATCCCCACACCATGGTCTAACGCTGGGGACGACCTGCACTCAGCGCTCATCGAGTCCCTGGCGCCGCTGCGGCAGGGTGACACGGTGATGATCAGCGAGAAGGTGGCCGTGCTGCTCACCGGCCGTGCCGTTCCGATCGACAGCTGCCGGCCCGGGCGGCTGGCCCACGTCCTGGCTCGAGCGGTCCGGCCACGTCCCGGGTCCCGTGGTTTGTCGGTTCCGGAGAAGATGCAGTTCGTCCTCGGCGAAGTGGGCTACCCTCGCTTGCTGGTCGCCGCGCTGGCCAGTGCCGTGACCCGCCCGTTCGGCTTTGCCGGCGTCCTCTACAAGGTGGCGGGCTCGGTGGCTCGTGACACTGATGGCGGGCGTCCGCCCTACGAGGATCGGGTCTGCCCGCCGCTGCGGCGAGACGATGCCACCGAGCTGTGTGCTGCCCTGGATGACCTGTTGGGCGTCGGCGTGGCCGTCGTGGACCTCAACGACTACGGCGGCAGCGTCCGCGGCGTATCGCGACGCGCTCTCCCAGCGTCGATCCTGCTTGGCGCCCTGGCGGACAATCCGCTCGTCCAGCGCAGCACCAGTACGCCCTTCGGCATCGTGTGGCCGGACACACTGTCTGTGCCTGCCGCGTCGTCGGCGTCGACGCCCGAGTGGGCCTAGCTGTCGCCGGTCTGGTCCGGGCGCTCGGGCACCAGCCGGTAGCCGACGCCCCAAACGGATTCGATGCGCCGCTGGCCGAGCTTGCGTCGCAGGTACCGGATGTAGACGTCAACGATGTTGGTTCCCGGATCGAAGCCGATGCCCCACACCCGATCCAGGATCTGCTGTCGGCTGAGCACCTGACCGGCGTGCCGCAGCAGCGTCTCCGCCAGCAAGAACTCACGCCCCGACAGCTGCACGGACCGGCCGTCGACCGTGGCTTGCCGGGTGTGCAGGTTCAGCACCAGGCCGCCGTCGCCGAGGATCATGGTTTCGGGGCCGTGGACGCCTGCCGCGGGTAACCGCAGCCGGATGCGGGCCAGGAGTTCATCGAAGCGGAACGGTTTGGGCATGTAATCGTCCGCGCCACCTTCCAGGCTGGCGATGGTGTCGTCCAGGCTGACGCGGGCGGTGAGCACGATCACGGGGAGACGAACCCGGGCGGCCCGCAACTCTCGCAGCACGGTCAGGCCGTCCATGACCGGCAGCCCAAGGTCCAAGATCATCAGGTCGAACTCTCCGGTCATGGCGTAGTCCAGCGCCGAACGGCCATCGGCCACCACGGTTGGTGTCATCTCGGCGGCGCGTAGACCCTTCTCGATGACCGCCGAGAGCCTCGGATCGTCTTCGACGACAAGGATTCTGCTCATGACCACACCAGCAATTTCATTGCCCCGTTAGTGATTGCACGTCCAAACAACTTCTCGTAGTGGACGAGATGCTCAAACATAGTCGCCCCCTGGACATTCACCTGCTCGGTTGCCCAGATGCGAACGTTTCCCTGTCCGGCCAACCGAGATCCCAGCTTCGTCATGAGAGTGCTCTCACGTACGCCCCTCCGGAATGGGACAACGGCAGCGAATGGAACACCATCCGAAGGATGGCGACGCGGCCTCCGGCCCTTGCCGGGCGCCCGCTCGCCCGACGTCCCTGGCTTGGCACGGGGGCGGGCGTCTTCACGCCCGCGGGTGATGGCCAGCGCTGGACGGTGGATCGCCATCTGTCCGACCCGGGCGCTGTCAATAGGTATGCGCTTCACGTTGGATAGTGAGTCGTTCGATCTCACACCCGAGCTCGTTCGTGCCCGGCTCGTCGGGCATGAACCGGCGGACATCCACCAGTACTGGGCGGAGATCGACGGCGTGCGTTGGCCCGTCAAGCAGGTGCTCGCCATCGCGACCGGCACCCGCCGCTTCCAGTCGCAAACCGCGCGCGTGGGCACCTGGCCGGGCTGGGCTTCACGATTGGTGTCGGCTCGTCGACGATCAGCACGTCGTCGCCGTCGTCGGCACGGCGCGACTTCGATGTCGAAGCGCTCGAGGTGCTTGAGTCGCTCGATGTCAGGGTCGCCTTCACGTGGCGTCGAGCGGGCCCGATCACCCTCGAGGCGGCCGGTCTGCCATGCTTCCCACCGTTGCCGCGGCTACCAGGGCTGTATGGGTTCGACTTCGGCATCGACCACGCCGGCGTCCGCACCCTCTACATCGGCGAGTCCACGAACCTTGCGCGTCGAGGTAGCAACTACCGCAACGCCCGAACCGACCACACCCGCCAGCGGACCAGTCGGCGCATCCACAAAGAACTGGTCGCCCAGCTGTCGGCCGGTGGCGCTATCGAGTTCGCGATCGCCACCGACGTGCGACTGGGCGACGGCCAGCCGACAAACTTGCAGCTGAAGTCGGCCCGTCGACTGGCCGAGAAGGCCGCGGCGCTGATGGCGCAGACGGCGCCACGCACTCGGGTGCTCAACATCGATGCCGATTGCGGCGCAGATGATCAAAAATGAGCACGTCCGGGCGCATTTGTTCTGCCTGCGAACATGGATGTCTCGGCGCAACGTGACAAACACGCAGGCTCATCGAGCCGCGGGACGTAGACCTTCCCCGCTATCCGCGAGCTGCTACTCGCCGCCGTTGTGAGTGCCGACCCGGTATCGCGCGCGTCGGCCACAGGATGGTCTGAACCGCTGGGCTCGCCATCGGTCAGACCTTGACTGTGGGTGCGTCAGCTCTCGAGGAGGCGCGTGAGGAGGTGGAGTTGACGGTGCATACGTTGGGTGTGTGCGGTGAGGCTGTTGCGGCGGCGGGCGCGGGCGTGCCGGTTCTTCCAGCCGGTCAGGAACATGATCAGCGCTATGGCGAGTTGGCGTTCCCACGCTGCGGCACCGGCGGCGGACATGGCTGCGCGAAGTGGGTTCGGCGTCGATGTGTTCAGGCTCTGGACCGCGGTGGGCGCGGAGAGTAGAGCTTTGATCACGTCGTGGGCGATGGGCCGGTGGGCGGCGTCTTCCCAGTCGGTGAGGGCGAGGCGGCCGTCGGGTAGGCGCAGCGCATTGCCGATGCCGGGGTCGCCATGGCTGATGCCGACGGTGAGGGGTCGTCGCTCGGTCAGGGCGTCTTGGACGCGCGGCCAGGTCTGCGCCGGGTCGAGGTCGTGCGGCCAGATGTCGGCCGGTGGCTGTTCGACGAGCGCGGCGAACGCGCGCAGCGCCCGGTCCCGGTCGTGGCCGTGCAGGGGAGCGTGGTCGAGGCCGCATCGGGCCCACATGCCGGCCAGCAGGTCGATGAGCTCGGTGACGGTGGTGGCGGCATCGGCGAGGGCGATGGGGTGCGCGTCAAGCGCCTGCTCGACCACCCAGTCGGCGACAGCGCCGTGGCGCCCGAGGCTGGCGGTGCCGTGGTCGAGGACGGCGGGTACGACCAGGGCGGTCCGCCCGGCCAGGCTCGCTGCGACGCGGGCGCCGGCCACCAGCGGACTGGCCGTGGCCGGGTCGGACCGTTGCTGGACGGCGATCGTGGCCAGCGGACGACGGTTGGGTGCGCCGGTGACGAAGAAGGCGCGGAAGCGAAACTGTCCTGGGCTGCGCATCGCGCCGAGCAGGATCACATCGGCCTCCGACCAGGACCGCACCTCGCCGCCTTCGGTGGGAAGCAGCAGCGAGGCGCCGGTGCGCTGGTCGATGAACAGGCCCGAGCACGGGAACTGGCCGGCGGAGTCCAGGTCGCGCCTGTACACGACGCGCCGGTTCGCGCGGAACGGGCGGCGGCGCAGCCGGGCCCAGCCGTGATGCGGCAAAACGGCGCTATCGCGTTCCAGCCGCGCCGACCAGGCCAGCGCGGTCGCCGCCTCGGACGCGACCGTCGTCGGCGGCGTCGGTGATCCCTGTTCGGTCCGGAGCATGCCGGTCAGGTTAGGGCGATCACACCCCCACTGGCGTGCTCCATGAGAGAACTCTCACCGCCGCCTCACCCACGATATGCCCTGCTCAGCAGGTCACGCAGGATCCCGCGAGCGAGGCGACCTGAGGGAGGTCAGCCGTGACGGTGCCCAGGGCCGAGACCCGTCGAGTCGTCGATGACGTCGCCTACCCGCCGCCTGGGGCTCTTCCCGCCGACGTGCCGCGTCGCGCGTTGTAGCGACAACGCCGTGGGTCAACGCGCCACCAGCACACCGCTCGCGATCGTCCGCCGCTGTGACCCCGCAGAGCCAAGCCAACCGTCACAGCGCGGCTCACGGTGAACCCTGCGCCGGGACCGGCCTGAACCAGCATGCCGAAACAATGGCTCGCCTCGGCAAGAAGAACGAACCGGCGAGCGAAATCCTGCAGGGTGTCGCCGAGCACGCCGCCGACCAGTGGGCCGTGTCCGCGCACGCGCTCCACGACTACCTCGAGCTGCTCCGGCGTGAGGACCTGACCCACGTCGAGCAGTCCGCTATGGTCCGCGGTCTCTCCGATGCTGCTGAGGACGCCCACGGCTTGGAGTCGCTGTGGCGCCCGTCCTGATGCGGGGCAATCGACAGCGCGGGGAGGGGCCAACGGGTTGTGTCCGGGCTGAGGCGTACGGTCACCCGATCGCCAGCAGAGATCACCTGGAGCGCCGGTGGATGAGACCCTGATGGACGTGGCCCCGGGCGAGATCGGGGAGGTGATCAACGCTTGCATGGCCGCCCACGACACCCTGCCGCGATCAATCACCGCACGGCCCGGGCAAGAGGAGACGGTCGCCTTCGTCGGCGGCGGTGGTGGCGTCGTCGAGTTCGGCGTGGGCGGCGAGGAGCTCGTCGGCGTCGTCGTCGGCGGCGAGCAGGGTCTCGAAGGCGCGGGGGCGGACGGCTTCGGTGTTGTACTCTGGCGCCGGCGCCTTCCCGGACAGCGGGCGCAGCGTTGTCGACTCGCGCAGGTGTGCAAGATGCTCCAGGTGGTCCGTCCAGGCTCGGTCGAGGAAGTGGAGCCGGACGCCACGTTCTGGTTCTGGTCGCGCCGACAGTAGCCGCGGCGCCGGCGACGACATGATGGCGAGCCAGTGCTCGGCAGTGGGCCGCTCGACCCGAAACGCTCGGGCGCGTCGAGCCGGCGATCAGGAGCAACAGCGTTACGAGCCTGGTGTTCCGCGACGGGCGGGCGTAGAACCCCGAGCGGTATCGGCCAGATAGGAGCTCACGTGTCGGCGTCGATCAGGTTGATGCCTGCTTGTTCAACACGCTCCGGTTAGCGCCTTTCGGCACGATGCCGCTCGACCGCCAGAGCGGCCGTCGAGTGGTCCCGGTCCGTCGCTCACGATATGGGGGTATCTCGCCCCCCGTCGCGGTGGTATGGATGGGGTGTGAAGGACACGCTCACGCGCAGCGAGTTCGAGGAACTCGTCGCCATGTACCGCCACCAAGGGGCCAAGTTTGACGTGCGTTGGGTGCATGGCGGTACCAGCCCGATACTCGTGTTCCGGTCAGCGACCGACGAAGAACGGATCGCCCTCGAAGCCGCTGCCATGCGCGTCGTTCCCCGGACTGACGAGGCATGACTCGACGATCGCGGAATCATGCCTCTTAGCACCTCGATGAGATCGAAGCGCCTGCTTCATGTTCACGGCATGGGCTCCGGTGGGGTTAGCCGATCATGAGTGCTCTACCCGCTGGCGTGAACGGCTCGGATTCTCGCCGAGCGTGGGATCGGCGTGATCGGCATCGCCGGTAATGCGCGGCATTTCGCTGCCCGCACCCGAGTGTGTGAGCAGATCGTGCAGGCCGACGTGCACGGCGGCGGCCTTCTCGACGAGCTCCACCGCCTGTGGCCCTGGTTGGACGAACCGGCCGTGCTGTTCCCGTGCACCGACCGCGCGGTGTTGACGATCTCCCGGCATCGCGACGAGCTGAAGCAGTGGTACTGGGTGAAGGTGCCCGACGACGAACTGGTCCGCGCGCTGATCCACAAGTCCACCCTCTACGACGTCGCGCACCGCGCCGGACTCTCCGTCCCGGCAAGTTTCACTCTGCGCAACCGGGCCGAGGCCGTGCGGTCCGCCGAGTGACTGCCGTATCCGGCCGTGCTCAAGCCGTCAATCAAGTCCGCGGTCTGGAACCGTAACGCCGCCGCCAAAGCCCTCCCCGCCGCCGGACCGGAGCAACTGCTGGCCGTCTACGACCGGGTGGCCACATGGTCGGAGGCGCTGGTGGCCCAGCAATACATCGACGGCGACGACGACCAGCTGTAGACGTGCAACTGCTACTAGAACGAAGACCACTAGCCGCTGGTCACCTTCGTCACCCGCAAATGCCGCCAATGGCCGCCACACGTGGGCACGGCCACCCTCGGGGAAGAGTGCCGCAACGACGACGTCCTCGCCGCCACCCTGCAGCTGTTCGGGGCCGTGGACTTCCACGGCCTGGGCTTACCTGGAGCTCAAGCATGACGTGCGCTCCGGGCGGTACGTCGTCATGGAAGCCAACATTGGGCGACCGACCGGCCGCTCAGCCACCGCCGAGGCCGGCGGCGTCGAACTGCTGCACACGATGTACACGACGCGCTCGGCCAACCACTGCCCCCCAACCGCGCGCAACGCTATCTTGGCACCGCCTGGGTCGACCTGCGCCGCGACGTGCTCTCGGCCGGCCGCTACATGCGGCACGGCGAACTCACCCCAGCGGCGTGGATCTCCTCGCTGCGCGGCCCGAGAGTCCACGCCGTCCTCTCCGGACGCGACCCGCTGCCCTTCCTCGTCGACATCGCCCAATGCGTGCGCAAGGCAGCCCGCAGGCTGCGACGCCGAGCCGCGTCCAGAATCAGCCTGGCATCTGACGACAAGTGACTCCCCAACACCTCGGGCTGCACGGCGGCCACACGAGCGGTTCGAGCGCATGACGCGCCGTCGGCTTGCACATGTCCGGGTAGCGTCGTTGTGCTCCGCCCTGTTGCCGACACCCGGCGCAGCACGCGGCCAATGGCGACGCCGTCCGTGCCGCGGTCAGTCGGCCGATGCCGCACTATCCGCGGAGCTGGGGCTCGCCGGGCTGTGAGCGGAGCCGGCGCTGGCCGCACTGTTCGGGCTGGTCGGACTGTGCGGGCTCGGAGGGCTGGCCGGACTGTGCGGGCTGCTCGCACTCGGGGGGCTCACGGCGCTAACCGGGCTGGCCGGACTGTCGGGGCTCTCGGCGGAAGGCGGGGTGTTCGGGCTCACGGGACTGGGTGGGCTTGCTGGTTCAGGCGGGCTTGCCGGACTCACAGCGCTGGCTGGACTGCCCGGTCCAGCGGGTCTCGACGGGCTAGCGGCAGACTGCGGGCTACTGGCCGAGATCGCCGACGACGAGCCGCCCGTGCCGGTGTCGAACACCGAGCTCTCGGCCGGTCGGGGATCTCGTGAATCGGTGTGGAGCTGAGGCACGGCCACAGCCGTTCCAGCTCCGATGCCGAGCGCGCTGATCGTTCCTACAACGAGCCACTTCTTCGCAGTCGCCATGGTTGCCGTCTCCTCTGGTCAAGCGCCAGCGACCTGGCGCTAGCGATGACTCGATCCTCGCCCGCACCGATGAGGCTCCGAGGAGAACCAGGTGAGAGACCTCTCTCAGCCGTCGGTGACTGCAGACACGCAAACACCGCAGCCGATCGGCGCGACGTCTCCGCCGTCGACCGGTTCCGCGCCCGTCGGGTCATCGAGCACTCCATCCGGGTCGATCACGCGCGGCCGATCCACAAGCCGCTGCTGTGGATGGGTGACGTCGCCGCCGGACCAGTAAGCGCGGCCGCCGAGGGCGGAGACCCGACCTACCGTGTGGGCGGCGGGGTGGTCGGCGTAGCCGTAGCGGTGGTGGTCGTGAAGCTGATCGCCGGCGTCGCGGGTTCCGGGATGGCGCGCGGCCCGGGCCATGACAACCGTCGACTCGAGGCCGTCCGGCGGCCCAGCATTCGCGCGATCCGAGGAACTCCCGGCCGGCGAGCAGGATGTGGACCGCGGCGAGGCTGTCCAAGCCGATGACGGGCCCGCCTAGGCAATGTGCCGATGGAACCTGACGCTCAGCGCCTGCGTCTAACGACGAGGGTCTTTTCGGCACGGAGGTGCCCAGATGCAGACTCGCGAACATTCCGTCTACCAGCTTTGGGCAGTCATTGGCGCTGCTGTCACGGGTGCGTTGCTGACAGCGGGCTGTGGAAGTGGCGATGACTCCACTGCGGCAGCGCCAAGCAGCGAACCAGTGGTACTGCCAACTCACTCGGAGGCTTCGGCGATGGAGGCTCTGGCATCAGGCCAACTCGTGGAGCGCAGCGGCTGTATCGCGATAGAGACTGATGCTGGCGAGAACTGGCTCGTGCTCTGGCCAGCGGGGTGGACGGCCGAGCGTAGCGAGTCCGCGATCGTAATTCGTGACTCGACAGGGGTCGAACGGGCAGAAACCGGTAATCACGTTGAACTCGAAGGAGGATGGAGCGACGCATATACGCCGGACCCAGTGTGCGAGAGCCCTAACGGCGTATGGATCGCATCCGGACGGTAGTCCTTGAGTGCGCTACAAGCGCCTCGAACCCTCGCCCCGAGCCGATCACCACGGCAGCCAAATCGACGCCTCGATCGCCGCACGAACGTCGAAGACTGATATATACGATGATCGATAGGCGCTTCCATGATACGTGTCACCAAAATGCTGGCCATAGGCCCACGCGTTCCCCGACAGCGGTTCAGTGGTAATCCATGGAGCGCATGGAGGTGACGGCGCGCCCCAATCACGGGACTGGGCGTCCGGACGTATGCGCTGCCGGGCGGGCATGTCCAAGCCATGACGGTATGGCGCCGCCGCTCTGCGGAGGATCGACCATGTGCTCGCTCAGCCTCCGGCGCTGAGTAGGCAGCCTCGCTGCTGCCGACCCGTGGTGAGTGACTCGGGCTCGTAGTCCTCGTCGCAGTCCTGTGCTGCAGGCGGTCCTCGAGCTGCTGGCGATCACACGACCAAAGTTGCGAAGTGACGCCGAAGTCCGGCTTCACCTGCTGGGGCTGCGAGACTGATGTCTCGGGGTATGTCGCTCTCGACCGCTGTCCGCCGCCTGCTCCTCGGCGCGGTCGTCGACCTCGGGTGCGGACATCGCGGTGACCGCACCGCGGCTCGGCACCCATGCGGTCAGGTCGAAGGGTCCGCCAGTAGAGCACACGGACACTCCAGCACCCGCTGCTCCAGGCTAAGGCAGCCCGCATCGCGGCAGCGTCAGGGCAGGTTAGTGGAACCCGTCGGCCGGTCCCAGTCGCGCTCCGTTTCACGGGTAGTCACCCAGGCGAGGCCCAGATCGGAGTCGCAGACCAGCACCATCTCGTACGGGACGGCGCCCGGTTCGATCCCGTGGGAGATGATCCGGCTGACAGCGACCGACGAGCTAGGCCGTGACCGCGTCGATTCGCGACGCACGTGCGCATTGATCGTGGCTGCGCGCCGGGGAACGAAGCTGTCGATGGAGCATTCATCGATCCAGCGACCCTCCGACTGCGAATGATCAGATCATGCGGCCCCGCTCACCTCCCCACCGTCGACCTCGGGACGCCCCCCGGCGTCGACCGTCGCGATTGCTCCAGACGTCGCCGCATCCGGCGCAGACAGTCGACAGCGGCTGATGATGCGCACCTGGTCCTCGACCTGAGTCGGATCAAGGAGGGCCGGTGAATGGCAATCGAGTCCGGCGGTCGGCGGCGGCTGGCCGGCGTTGCCCTGGCGGCAGTTGTCGTGGTGGTGCTGATCGTCGGCGTCGCGGTGTTCGGGCTGACGCGCGGCCCGAGCGACGATACGTTCGGGTCGAGCCCGCCGACTGGGGCAGGGCCGTCGTGGTCGACGCAGGCCCGGCCGGAGCCCAAGCCGCTGCCGGACACCGCGGACCCGGAGGTGTTCGCGCGGCAGGTCGCCCAGGCGTTGTTCACCTGGGACCCCACCAGCGGGGCCGAGCCGGTCGACTATGCGGAGGTGCTGGTCGACGCGGGCGATCCGACCGGAATGGAGACCGCTGGGCTGGCCTCGGACGTGCGGTCGTACCTGCCCGCCCAGGACGCCTGGGTGGAACTGGCCCGGTACCGTACCCGGCAATGGCTGGTCATCGACACGCTCACGGTGCCGGATGCGTGGGCCGACGCCGAGGGGCAGGCCGCGCCTGGTCAGCTGCTCCCCGGCACCACCGCCTACACCGTCGCCGGCACCCGCCACCGCGCCGGGACCTGGGACGGCGACCCGGTCGAGACCAGCGAGGAGGTCGCGTTCACGATCTTCCTGACCTGCCGGCCCTCGTTCGAGCACTGCCGTCTGCTGCGGTTGTCCGAGCTGAACAACCCGCTGCGGTAGGCGCGGACTCGTCGTGGTGCGCAAGATCGTTATCGCCATGCTGGTCGCGGTGCTCGCGTTCGGGCCGGCCGTGGCGCTGCTGGGCAGCGCCGCGCTGAATCCGGCGGCGACCACGGCGTGCCTGCCCGGCGGCGAGGAGCTGACGGTCGGGGCGATCCCGGACACGCTGAGCGCCACCACCAGCGACGGGCACCCGGTCACGCTGGACCGGACCCAACTGACACACGCGGCAACGATCATCACTATCGGCGCCCGCGTCGACGGCGTCGGCCGTGACGGTGTGGTGATCGCGCTGATAGCGGCGCTGACCGAGTCGAGGCTGCGGATGCTCGCCAACACCGGCGCCTACCCGGAATCGGGTGACTACCCCAACGACGGCGACGGCTCGGACAACGACTCGCTGGGCCTGTTTCAGATGCGGCCCACAGCCGGGTGGGGCAGCGTCGCCGACCTCATGAACGCCGAGTATCAGTCGGCCGCGTTCTACGGCGGACCCACCGGCCCCAACCACCCGTCGCCGCCCGGGCTGCTGGACATCCCCGGCTGGCAGGACATGGACCCTGGCGAGGCCGCCCAGGCCGTCGAGGTGTCCGCCTACCCCGACCGGTACCGCGCCTTCCAGCCGGTCGCCGAGACCATCCTCACTACCCTCACCATCGGCAGCGGCGAGCAGCCGGTGCCGGAGGCTGGGCGGGTGGTGTTCCCGCTGCCGGCTGAGACCTGGATCAAGACCAGCGACTTCGGGCTACGCATCCATCCCATCACCGGCGAGGTGTCCTTCCACAGCGGCACCGACTACGCCGCCACCGAGGCCACCCCAATCCTGGCCGCCGCCGACGGCCGGGTCGCGTCCACCGACACCACCCCCATCTACGGCGGGCTCATCGTCATCGAGCACACCATCGACGACCAGCCCGTGGCGACCGCGTACGCCCACATCTGGCCCGAGGACATCCATGTCTCCCCCGGCCAGCTCGTGACCGCCGGACAGCACATCGGCGACGTCGGGTCCGCCGGTCAGTCCACCGGACCGCACCTGCACCTCGAGGTGCGGCCCGGCGGCCCCGACCAACCACCTGTAGACCCGGTCCCTTGGCTCGCTGGCCATCACCCCGACAGCCTCGACACGCCTGACCAGACGCCCGGCAGACCCTGCACCCCCCGGGCCGACCCGACGCCAGCTCCCACCCTGGTCGACCCGGTAGGCCGAGCACGTGCCGCCCGGCGCGCGGTCGCCGGCCGAGCCTGACCATGACGCACCGCTTCGTCGACGTGGTCCCCGACTTCGGCGGCGTAGCGGCCACTGAAGACCTCGAACAGATCATCGGCGCACTGCTGACGATCACCATCATCACCGCGGTACTCACGCTCATCGCTAGCGCCGCCATTTGGGCCATCGCCGTCGCCCACGGCAATCACCAGGCCGCGGCCCGCGCCCGCACCGGCACCCTGGTCGCCCTTGCTGCTGCCACGCTCGCCGGCGCTGCCGTCGCCTGGACGAACTGGCTCATCGACCTCGGATCGTCGCTGTGACCCGACGGAGCAGCCCAGCCCACTGCGCGCGGCGGCACGACACGCGGCGTCTCAGCGACGCCCACGGATCAGGATCTCCAAGACAAGGCGAGCATCGCGGCGCCGAGCCCCCGTGCCCGACCAGATGGCGGTCGCCACGACGGCGAAGACCAGCAAGATCCACGCGCCGACGCTCCCGACCGCGACGGCGGTTGTCACGGCTTGTCGCCGGGCACCGTGACCTGGTGGCGCAGGAACAGCCGCACACCGGGGTCATCAATTGCCTTCAGCCCTATCGAGTACGTCGGGCTGAGCCTGGAGCTGCCACCATCGAACACGCGCAGCGGCAACCCACAGCGTGGAGCCGTGAGCAGGTCGATCACGGTGGTGTGGTCGGGTCCGTCGAACCATTCGATGTGGATCTCCGCACCGTCCAGAGCTGGGTTGATCCACATGTCCACGCAGGTAGAGGGAGCGCCGTAGTGGAAGACCGCGTTCCGGCGGATGAGCCCGCTGATCAACCGAGCCACCTGTCGGCGATGTGATCCATAACGGGTGTAGAGACTGTCGAACAGGCGCAGCTGACGAAGTTCGCGGGGGTGAAGCCGTTCGGGTGACGTCCTCCACAACGCGAGATAGCCCGCGGCGTCCAGTTCGTCGGTCCATCCCGCAAGACAGCGGCGCCATCGCGCGGGCGCCGTTCCCTCGATGATGAGCCGCCCAGGACGGTCCAACCGACCTAGGGCGATCTGTCGGTGACCGACCTCAACAGGCCGTAGCCCGGGTGCTCCTCCCACTTCCGGGTCACTGGGGCGGTAGGCCGGCAGGAACCGCCGGATGAGGTCGGGCAATGTCGCGTCAGCGACCGACACCACGAGGGCATCCGAACGTGGGCTGATCCGTATAAGCCCGAAGACGTGCAACGCGGCCGATCCATCAGCTTCGGTTGACTGAGGCGAGATCCCGTAGGCGCGGGTCGCGAAGAGCTCGAACTCGAAGTCCGCTTGCGCAAGTGCCGCGTCTGGAATCCACGGCGTGCCCGGTGCCAGCGCGCGCAGTTCGTTGCGCGCACGCATCAACCTTTCACGCGTGTAGGCGCAGCGGCGCTGTGCGATGGCGATCTCGACGGCGGCAGACATGACTCCTCCAACGTGGCGCCGCCCGGCCGGCGGGTTGGTGGTCATGAATCACTGCGGTGCATCCGTCGCGTGAATCCGGGCCTACCCGGCACCCCTACGCTGGCCACGATCCGGGAAACGTGGCCGTAGGCGAAGCGATCGTTTCACGGTACCACCGGGCGTGTCGGCGCGACGTACGCATGGACGGCTGGGCACGGACGGATCTGCTCGCGCCGCCAAGCTGGGTCGGCCCATGGCGGGAACCGCGGCGCACCAGGCCGGTGTGAGCGAACCATGGTTCTTTCGAAGCGGCCCGCTGACTGGCGCCTCGGTGCTGTCCGGCGTGGGGTTGGCGCTGCGCGTGGTGTCGGCATGGGTGCCGATGGACATCAGCATCGACCCGAACAGCACCGGACTGCCCGGGATCGCCCAGCTGCGCACGATCGTGGGTGCGGGGATGACGATCGGGCTGGTTCTGTCGGTGCTGGCGTTGATCGTGTCGGCGGTGGTGTGGGGATTCGGGTCGAACAGCGCGAACCCGCACCTGGCCGGGCGGGGGAAGGTGGGTGTGCTGGTGGCGTGCGGCGCGGCGATCATCTGTGGCGCCAGCGTCACGTTGATCAATTTCTTCTGGGATGTGGGCCAGGGCATATGAGCCCCGTCGAGACCCCGACCGGGACGCGCTCCGGCGCCGGCCTACGCGCCGGGGTGTGCGATGTCCCGGTGATCTCGGCGGTGTGCGACACCGTCGGTGAGGGCGCCGCCACGCTGGTGACTGCGCCGTTCGAGTGGCTGGCCACCGCGATGGGGCAGGCCGCCGGGACGCTGGTGGAGGCGGTGTGGTCGGTGATCGACACGACCACGCTCGTCGACGTGCGCTCGCCGGGGTATCTGGCCGTCTACAACCTGCTGTTCGGGTTGGCGGTGCTGCTGACGCTGGTGTTCTTCTGCTTCCAGGTCATCACCGGCCTGGTGCGCAGGGACCCGACCGCGTTGTCCCGCGCCGGCCTGGGGGTGGCGAAGGCGGTGCTGGGCGGGTTCCTCGCGATCACGTTGACCGGTCTGTTGCTGGAGATCACCGACCAGCTGGCCGTGGGGATCGTGCAGGCCGCGGGGACCTCGATGGCTGAATTGGGTGAGCGGGTGGTGCTGCTGACCGCCGCGCTGGCCACCGTCGACGCGACCGCGGCCGGGATGAGCGTGGTCATCGTGCTCGTGCTGTCCGGGCTGGCGATCGTGGCCGCGGTCGCGGTGTGGTTCTCCCTGTTGATCCGCAAGGCGCTGCTGTTGGTGGCGATCGTGTTCGCGCCGGTCGCGCTGGCCGGGTCGTCGTGGGACGCCACCCGCGGATGGCTGGCCCGCTGGGCCACGTTCGTGGTCGCGCTGATCGTGTCCAAGCTCGTCCTGGTGGTGATCTTCCTGGTCGCCGTCACTCAGGTGAGTTCGCCGATCGAGGGGGATCTGGCGTCGATCTCCGACCCGATCACCGGGGTCGCGCTGCTGATGCTCGCCGCGTTCGCGCCGTACCTGAGCTACAAGATGATCTCCTTCGCCGGGATCGACGCGCACCAGGCCACCGCCAGCGAGCAGGAGGCGAAGGGCGCGGTCCTGCCCCGCCCGGCGATCATGGCCGGTCTCGGCGGCCGCACAGCGGCCGCAATCCTGACCAACCGCCTCGGCGGGTCCGGCCGTGCCGCTCAGCAGCAGGCGGCGCGACCCGGCGGCGGCGCGTCCGCGGCCGGTGCTCCAGATCGGGCTTCCACCAGCGTCGGTCCCGGCGGTACCGCCGCGGCAGCGCCAGGACCAGACGGTGCGACGCAGACCGGACCGGCGAACGAGCGCGGGTCGGCGGGAGGCGGCCCCGCCACCGGCAACGACGCCAGCGACGAGCGACGACCCGGAGGCACCGACAGAACGGGCGAGACCGGCGATGGCGCAGCGGGGCCAGACAGACCGAGCCACGGGGAGCCCGCCGACCGGCATCGCGGACAACCGGCGCCGGGACCGGCCGGCTGGCATCCCGCGGGCCGGAACCCCGGCGATGCGGCCGGGCCGGCCGGCTGGCACCCCGCGAACAGAGCCGAGCCGGCCCGACCCGACGCGGGCATCCCAGCGGCGTCAGACGCCAGCGACGGAGGCTCGAGCGGGTCGAAGATTCCGGCTGCAGGACCACCAGCTGGTCGTGACCCGGCGCCGCAAGTGCTGCCCGACCTATCTACAGGTGGCGAGGGCTCCCGATGACCGGGCAAACTCCCGACAGCGGCGCAGGCCCAGCGCCGGTGTCGTTCTCCCGGCTGTCGCGTCGCGGTGTCCTGCTCGGCCTTTCCCTGCCGCGACTGCTCGCCGTCGCCGTCAGCGTGGCAACGATGGTGACCGCGCTCTACCTCGGCGGAGGCACCCTGCTCGCGCTCGCCACGCCGGTCTGGGTGGGCGGTTTGGTGCTGGCATGGGTGCCAGCCGGCGGGCGGACGCTGGTCGAATGGATCCCGGTCACCGGACGGTGGGTCTGGCGCGCGAGTGCCGGCCAGCTGGTGTACCGGCGCCGGGTTGTGCGGCCTCGTCCGGCCGGGACCCTCGCGCTGCCCGGCGACGCGGCCAGCCTGCGCGAGTACGTCGACCCCACCACCGGCACCGCGATGATCCACGACCCGCACGCCCGCACCCTGACCGCCGTCTGCCAGATCGAACACCCCTCGTTCGTGCTGCTCGACGCCGCCGAACAGCAACGCCGCGTCAACGCCTGGGGAAGGGTGCTGGCGACCTGCTGCCGGTCCGGGCGGCTCGCCACCCTCCAGGTCTGCGAACGGACCCTGCCCGACAGCGGCAGCGGCCTGTCCGACTGGTGGCAACGGCACGGCAGCGACGACGACTCCTGGGCCGCCACCACCTACCGCGACCTGATCGCGCGCGCCGGCCCCGCCGGCGAACGCCACGCCACCACCATCTCCATCGCCCTGGACCTCGCGACCGCGGCCCGCCAGATCCGCGCCGCAGGCGGCGGCCTGCGCGGCGCCGCCGCCGTGCTGCGGCAGGAGATGACCACCCTCACCGCCGCCCTGCGCGCGGCCGACCTCACCCCCACCGGATGGCTCGACCCCGGCCAGGTCGCCGTCATCCTCCGCTCCGCCTACGACCCCGCCGTCGCGGCAGCACTCGACCGGCACGGCCACCTCGGCCACGACCTGGCCACCGCCGGTCCGGTCGCCGTCACCGAAACCTGGGACCGCCTGCACAGCGACACCGGCCACCACGCCGTCCTCTGGATCAGCGAATGGCCCCGCACCGCGGTCTACCCCGGCTTTCTCGCTCCGTTGCTGCTCACCAGCAACACGCGACGGACGCTGTCGCTGCTCTACACACCCGTGCGCGTCGACCAAGCCGCCCGCGACCTACGACGCCGCCGCACCGAACACCTCTCCGACGCCGCCCACCGGGCCCGGCTCGGTCAGATCGACGACCCCGCCCACACCGCCGAGTACCACGACATCCTCCAACAAGAAGCCGAGCTCACCGCCGGGCACGGCATCCTCCGCTACACCGGCCTCATCGCCATCACCGCCACCACCCCCGACCAGCTCGACACCGCCATCGCCGACATCGAACAAGCCGCCATCCAAGCCAGCTGCGAAACCCGCCTCCTGTCCGGACAACAAGCACAAGCCTTCACAGCGGCGGCACTTCCCCTTTGCCGATCGAGCTAACCCCGTACTCCCACGACCTCGACGTCCGATCCACACACCCGGTCGACGCATGCCGTGCCTTAGCGAACCTCCTCTCTGGGGCGGCCGCAGCTCATAGCGACGACACAGAACCTCGACACTGGGCCGCAGCCGTCGATCACTCCGCTGTCGTGGCAACCGGAGACACCCATTGCAATCACGGCACATCTCGCGTAGGTTGATTCAACCTAAATTGCATGGGGGGCGACATGCAACGTGCTGTATTTCTGCTTGCGCTCGGCGGCGCCACGCTTCTGATCGGCATCGTTACACCGGCGCCATCATCCGAGAGTGACGTGCAGTCGAATGAAGACGAGGCGGTCCTCGCCGAAATCCTGGCGGACCCGGAGATGACCATCTCGGACGAGGAATGGGCAAGACGCCAGGCATCAGGATCCCTCGAACAGTCCATCAGTTCCCGGTTCCGATCAAGCGGCATTCAGATCGCCTACACCCAATGGAAGAGCGACGAGGCGACTCAGGTTGTCGGAGTGAAGCGATCTCCGGAGACAACCGAGGATGAATTTGCAGAATTCCAGTCTGCAGTTCTGGATCACTTCAATGGCCTAGGCGTGACAATCGAAATTGCGGAAGCACAACACACGTCGGACGAGTTGCTCGCCGCAGCGGATACGCTGTTCGCCGAGAAGGATTCGTGGGCGAGAGGTTCAGTTGATCAGATCATCGGAGCTGGGCCAGATCCAGTAAATGGCGAGGCTATCATCTGGGCACTTACGGATGTTCCGGATGCCATCATCGAATCGGCCTCACTGATGGTCAATGTGCCGGTTCGTGTTGAGATTACAGAGCGCCCGACCGACGCAACTCGATTCGTCGACACGTCACCCTGGACCGCCGGAAATGCCCTGACTCATATCCCAGCTAATGCTGGCACTTCGCGTCATCACTGCAGCGAAGGATACGCTTGGCGACGCTGGGACACGGGCGTGGTCCATGCCGGGTCGGCGGGCCACTGCTGGGGTACAGGAACCAGCGTGTACCAGTCCACTTCTGATCAGCGCATCGGGTACGTCAATCATCGCTCCCTGCACAACTCGACCGCTGATGCGCTGCTCATTCTGCTTCGGTGGGGCATAGCCGACAACAGCGTCTGGGTCACCGCGCTCAGCGGAGGAACCCTTCTTCGCGAGGTGGTGGCCGTCGATCCAGAGCCCGACGACAACATAGGCGCGACTGTGTGCGCAAGTGGAGCGACGACCCTCCGCAGATGCGGTGAGATCGCGCTGCGGAATCAGACAATCACAACGGAAAGTGGTACCGTTTTCCGACTCACCTGCGTCCGGATGGACCGCACGATAATAGGTGGCGATTCCGGCGGCCCCATACTGAGCACGCTCTCTGGATCAGGCAATGTCGTCGCTTACGGGCAGATCAAGGGATTCGGCTTTCCTGGCGGTGACTGCGCGACGTTCTATTCGACAGTGATCAACATTTCAGCGGAACTTGAGGCGACGATTCTGATCAACTAGCGTCGACCTTTTGGCGATGCCGCTAACGAACCAGCGTGTCGCCTTCGACTGCAGCGAACGTATTGCTCAGGGCGCACATATGATCCGGTGGATCGGCATCCGAGCCGCCGCCCAAACCAATAGTGTCGCCCTCAACCGCGACGACGTCACCGTCTGAATCGCGCAAGACTGCGAGGCCATCCTCTCCGTGGCTGGCCGACCAGCCGTGCGGCCAAGTTACCGCGACGACCTGGCCCGCACTAAGCCCACTGCCCTCGTCTAGGGCTAGACAGCCATCTGCGGTTACCACGAGGCTGCCCCAGAGTCGGGCACCATCGTGTGCCTGGGGTGCCCCCGGGTCCTGGGTCATGAGCTGCAAAGGCTCGGCATCGGTGGTGGTACGGATGTCGGACTCGGAGTTCGAGTCGCCGAGGCGGCTAGCGACGATGATCGCGACGAGAGCGACCAGAGCAGTAAGGACTGTTGTGGCGACAGCTGTGCGTCGCGCGGATCGCTTAGCTTGGATTGGCATGGGCGCCTCCTGGATGCAGGCCAGGTCTGCATGATCGTAGCCGTCACAGCGACCCGCCGTTCGAACCGACAGTGATCGAGCGACGCACAGGCACCTTTAGAGTACTCGTTTTTGTCCATCGCGGGAATCTATGAGTGTTGGGCTGCCAAGAACCGTGACGTGACGCCGGCATCGACCAATGGCTTGCATGTCGTCGGCTCGGTATGTGTGCCCGGGCGCGATCATGGCCGCGGCGGGCCGGGAGCCGACGATGAGGGGCCCGCGCAGGCTCGATGCGTGAGACGCTGGTCTGGCAGTGCAAGGGCGGAGGGGTCACCGTGGACGAGCGGCCGATCAGGGACGGCGCCGAGCGGCTGACCGAGTTGCGCGCGGAAGGCATCCCGGCCGAGGTCGACGAGCTCGCCCAGGCGGTGCGCGGACATGCCGATCAGGTGCGGCGGCCGGTCGAGCAGCTGCATGATCGTGCCCTGGCTGGCAAGCTGGACGAGCTCTTCGCGGGGATGCTTAGGGACGTTCAGTCCCTGGGCGACGCGGCCGGCGCGGCTGCGGGCACGGCCGCGAGTGAACTCACCGCGCTGCTCCGGCCGGCTCTTCACATCTCGAGCAGTGCACGCTCGGACCGGCCGATCCTGCGCGACCCGCCCGCGGACCGGCACATCGTCGTCGATGAGCATGCTGAGTACACCACCGGCGTCTACGGTCGGATCATCACCGCGCGTGCCGCGCTCGATGAACGTCCATCGGCGAAGCGGAACAAGCGATCTCAGACGCTCCTGCGCGGCAAGGTCGACGGCGATGATGCGGGCCATCTGATCGGCCGGGTGTTCGGGGGCATCGGGTACGAGCCCAACCTCGTCCCGATGGAGGCCTACGAGGTCAACCGGGGCGCCTACCGGAGGCTGGAACGCAGATGGGAGCGCGCTGTCCGCGCGCACAAGGCGGTCGACGTGACGGTCATGGTCACCTACACCGACGACGGGACACGGCCCGCATACTTCGAGATCGAGCACGAGATCGACGACGAGATCAAGACACTGACGATCATGAACACACCAGCACAGCGACAGGAGTCCGGCGAATGAGTCTCACCATCGACGACCGACTGCGCGACATCGCCGACGCCGCACGGCGATCCGCCCCCGATGGCTGGCAGCGCATCGTCGTGCACGCCGAGGCGCTCGCCGACGAGGTCGAGATCGGCCTGACCGTCACGCTGGGCGACGGCAGCACGACCAAGAAGGTCCGGCCGGAGAGCGGTCTCGGCGCCACGGTCGGCGAGCTGCGCCGCGAGATGTATGACCCGGGCAGGGGGGGCTGGTACCTGGCCGACTTCACCGTCGTCGGCGTCGACGTCACGACCACATTCGACTACGACACCTGCCCGTTCGGCGGGCTGATCGACGACGATGAACCGGACAGCGAGGCCGACGCCGACCCCGAGGACCTCCTCCGGGACCACGAGATGTACCCGCGGCCGGCCGACCGGCTCCCGGCCTGGCATCCAGCCAGTTAACGAAGAGAACCGGCTGTGGGCGAGCCCGGACGGGCCTGCCCACCATCCTCACCGCCGCTCCGTGCTCCGTTGACACGGTGTCCGCCGGTGCCGTGTGCGGCTGAGGAGCCCACATCGTCAACGAGCCTGCTCACCCACACCTGACGGCCTGACGCGAACAAACCTGCATCGACTGGGGCACTCGGCGCACCTGTTCCTCGACTGTCCGAGCGATGTCGAGGGGTGCTGGGTGATGGCGACTTTTGAGGATCCGGTGAGGGATGCGCTCGAGGCGCGTGAGGCGTTGCGGGGCTTGGCGTATGCGACAAGACACCCGCCGAACCGCATCGAGGCCTACCAGACATTGGAGTCACTGCACTGGGCGGCGAGCGCGTTGCAGACGACCTTGGAGCAGATGGCGGAGGCGTATCGGGGGTATGCGGGGACGGACACGCTGGTGGGCGGTGACGCGGCCGCGGGGGCGAAGGAGTCCAACAAGATCGGCAGCCGGCTGAACAAGGCGTCACGCAATATGCGCCGGGCCGCGGAGCTGTTGACCGAGGCGTGGAACCTGGACGGACACACCGACCACGTGACATCGCCTCCACCGGGCCGAACAGCGTGGCAGTTCCCGGTCCCGCCGCCGTCGCCCCCGCCATCGTCCCGGCCGTCACCGAGCCGTCCCGGCGCGCCGTCGGCCGATCGTGGCGGGCTGGGCCTGTGAACCGCCCGGTGGACGGTCCCAGCGGTGAGGGCCGGGTGCATACGGCGGTGCTGGTGGACCCGCACGGGCAGCCGCGGCGGGTCCGGGCGGCGCGGCGCCGGGCCGCGGCCCAGCGGACCGCGCAAGCCGCGCGGGAGCGCCGCGACGCCGAGCGTGCCCGGGCTGAGGCACTGCGGGCAGAGGCGGCGGTGCGGGTGCTGCCCCGCTCGGGTGAGCCGGGGGCGGCGGCGTTGCGGACGCCAGGCCGGTTGCGGTTGCCGCGTCACCAGGACACGTCGGCGACGCTGGCCGGCGCGTACCCGTTCCTGGCCGAAGGCGGTCTCGGCGCGGCCGGAGTGTTCGTCGGGCAGGACCTCCACAGCGGCGGCTCGTTCGTGTATGACCCGTGGGTCCTCTACGCGCGTGGGGTGCTGACGGCGCCGAACGTGGTTGTGGCGGGGATCGTCGGGTCGGGGAAGTCGTCGCTGGCGAAGTCGCTGTATGCGCGGTCGATCGCGTTCGGGCGTCGGGTCTACGTGCCCGGCGACCCGAAGGGTGAGCACACTTCGGTGGCGCAGCTGGTCGGTGGCCGCGCGATCGTGCTGGGGCATGGCCTGTCCGCGCGGCTGAACCCGCTCGATGAGGGCTACCGCCCATCCGGGATCGCCGACGTCGACTGGGTCGCGCAGGTGACGGCTAGGCGCCGGGATCTGGTCGGCGCGCTGGCCGAGACCGTGCTCGCGCGGGCGCTGACGCCGGTCGAGCACACCGCCATCGACGCCGCCCTCACCGCCGCGGTCGCCGGGTCGCAGGTGCCGGTGCTCCCGATGGTGGTCGACCGGATCCTGACCCCCGACCCGGAGGCCGATGCCCGCCTCGCCGACGACGGCCGCCACGTCGGGCACGCGTTGCGCCGCCTGGTCGCCGGCGACCTGGCCGGCTTGTTCGACGGCCCGTCCACGGTGGCGTTCGATCCGTCGCTGCCGATGGTGAGCCTGGACCTGTCCCGGGTGGCCGAGAACGCTGCGCTGGTGTCGGTGCTGATGACGTGCGCGTCGGCGTGGATGGAGTCCGCGCTGCTGGACCCAGCCGGCGGGCAACGCTGGGTGATCTACGACGAGGCGTGGCGGCTGATGGCGCACCCGGCGCTGCTGCGGCGGATGGACGCGCACTGGCGGCTCGCCCGCCACTACGGCATCGCCAACATGCTGATCTTCCACAAGCTCAGTGATCTGGACACCGTGGGCGACGCCGGCAGCGCGGCCCGGGCGCTCGCGTCGTCGCTGCTCGCCAACGCTGAGACCCGCGTCATCTACCGGCAGGAAACCGACCAGCTCGGCGCCACCGCCCACACGCTCGGGCTGACCCGCACAGAACAACACCTACTCCCCACCCTGGGCACCGGGCAAGGACTGTGGCGCATCGCCGACAGGTCCTTCGTCGTGCAGCACCAACTGCACCCCGCCGAGCTGCAGGCGTTCGACACACGGGCACGGATGGGCGTCGTTACCCGTGAGTTCAGGAATTCTGAAGGCGATTCGACGGTGAACTCACGGCACTGACGAGCGTTTGTGTGGTGCAGGGCACGGGGGTTAGATGATCTCACGTCAGCGCATCGGTGCGGGGCCATGGGGGTGTTCGAGGCGTTGGCTCGCGGCTGAGACGCGCGCAGTGGCGGGTGTTGCGCTGACTAGGTTGTTCTGCGTGCAGGACGTCGTGGTGGGCTTCGTGAGCGGGCTGCTTGTGGTGGCGCTGACGACTCCGGTCGGGATCTCGGGTGCGGCGTTCTTGTTGCCAGTGCAGATGCAGATCCTGCAGGTGCCCAGCCCGCGGGTGACGCCGACGAACCTGCTGTTCAACGTGGTCTCCGCGCCGGGGGCGCTGCTTCGATATCGGGGTACCAGGGGTATTGACGCGGGTCTGACCGGCCGGCTCCTGTTGGGCACCGTGCCTGGCGTGCTGTTGGGGCGACCTTCCGGGTCTTCGCTGCCCTTGGTGATGAAGTGGCGCGTGCCTTGGCGATCGTGCTGTTGGCGCCGACTGGATATGCGCTGCTCAGGCCACGATCCCGGGCTGCACCGGGACCCGTTGCGCGCTGGGTCGCGGGCCATCAGAGTCTGGCGGCGTTCGTCGTTGGGTGCGTGGGCGGCGTCTACGGAATCGGTGGAGGCTCGATCCTCTCGCCGCTTCTGGTCGCGGGCGGGCTCTCGGTCGCGGTGGTGGCGCCTTCGGCGCTGGCCTGTACGTGGGTCACCTCAGTGATCGGGGCGCTGGGGTTCGTAGCGTTGTCGCTGGTGGCCTCTGGCGCGGTGGCTCCTGCGTGGGGCATCGGGCTCGCGTGCGGGGCCGGTGGCTTGGCCGGCGGCTATCTCGGTGCCGCCCTTCAACCACGTATCCCTGAAGGGATCCTCCGGCAGGCCCTGGGCGTTGCCGCGGTGGGCATCGCTGCGGCGTATGCGGTGCAGGTCTTCAGCTGATCGGCGCGGCAGCCGGAAGGTTCGTCGGCCGGCTTCACTGTTCGCCGTCGGAGTCGTCGCGGCTGTGGGCCGTTTCACCTGGGCTGGGCTGGAAGGTCTGCGAGTAACGGATCGGGGTCTCGATGCTGAGCCCGAACAGGTCGCAAGACAATGCCGCGATTCTTTCAGGATTCCTGAAATCCGGTCAGGAATCTGTGCGCGCCGGTCTGGGTGGGGGGGTGGTCACGTACCGGCGATTCCGGCAAGGCGACGAAGCGCCTGAAGACCGTCAGGTGTGCCCGGCCAGTGCCGATCTAACGCCTCCGGGCCAGCGCGACGAGTCACCGAGCGCAGGGCGATCGCAACGACCACCGCGTCGTCGGCATAGCCGATCACCGGAATGAAGTCGGGAACGAGGTCGATCGGCATCAGCAGGTAGCCCAGCAGCAGCCATAACCGCACCCGGACTCCCCGCGGGAGCGTGGAGTCACCGGCCAGACGCCGCAGCAGCCGGATCAGGTCCGGCAACAGCCGCAGCGCGTCCCGAGCCCCGAGCTCATCGGGCCGGCTCCGCCACAGGGCGGCCAGGAGGAGGAGCCACAACAAGAGCAGCCCGCCAACGACTCCCAACGCCAGCGACCACCAGGACCAGCTCACCAACTCATTGTCTCCTGCGCGACGTCGGAGGCAGCGTCTCGGCCATCCGACCAGGCCGCGGTGACGTCTCCCCACCTGCATCTCATGAGCAGCCCAGCAGAGACATGGCCAAACGAACTCGCGAGACTTGGGACAAGCCACGACGCAGGTGCACCATGAGCGACGACCCTTCGGTGCGGACCTGGGACCTCCCGATCGTGCGCGCGCTGGATAAGGTCGAAACGCTCGCCGAGTTCGAGCCCGACCGGGTGGAATGGGACCAGTTCCGGTTCTGGGGATGGAGACCGGACCGCCGGATGGACATGGTCTCGATCTACGCCTTCCCGCCCCCAGCCCGGGTCCCGACGTTCGTGCGGTTCGCCGTCGACGAGGATGGATTCACGGTCACCGGTCCCGCGCACCGCGCCCTGACCGTCAACGACGTGGCGCACCGGCTCGCCGTGCCCATCCAAAGCGCCGAGCTGGCCGTCGCGACCCTGCATGCGGCACTCGCCGCAGCGCTGACGGAATGGAACGCCGCCCACGCCGCTCGAGCGATCCAGCTGGCGGTCGGCCCGCCGCGCCAGGCCCTCCGGCCGGGCCGCCATTGCGGCCCGGAAGCCCAGACTCCCCCGCCGGGCATCGGCCTGTAGTCCGCACCGCTCCGCGCCCGGGTCGGGCACAGCGCGCGACTGCGGGGCGCCTCCCGGCGCGGATGCGGGCCGCCCCGGCCAGCGTTCCCCGGCTGTTGGGGCGTGCGGACCACCTGGCAGAGGTGGAGCAGCCCAGGAAGCCCAGTCCGTCGGCCAGCACCGTCCGAGCGGTGACGGCTCGTGATGCCGCATGACCGGCCCGCCGCGCGACGACGAGCCAGGCCGAGCCACGCCGCCGGTCCTGCCGCACGTGGTCGTCACTGTCACCGACGACGAGACCGGCACGCTGGAGGTCGTCGTCGACGGACAGCCCGTGCCGCCGCCCACGCGGCAGGGGTGGCGGCGCGACGACCTCGCCTCGATCCTCGACACCCTCACCAGTCAGCGGGACCAGCCGCTGCGGGTGGACGTCCGCGAGAGCGACGGATCGACGTTCACCGACATCCTCACCCCACCCCGCCGACCTGTTGCCTCGAGCGGCACGTCGGCGACGGAGGCGGGCGGGTTCCGCGGCATCGTGACCGGGTCCGGGTTCATCCCCGTGGAACAGGTCACCGTCGCCGTCGCGGTGCTCACCACCAGCGCCGGCCCTACCGGGACCGTGCGGGCCTGGCTCAGCCTCGCCCACACCACCCAACCCGCCGGTGAGGTCGTCCTGATCGGGCGGATCTCCGGCACCGTCACCACCGCCACCCGCAGCGAACCCAGCGAGCCCGGCGAGACCGGTGACCCCGCCGCGCGGTGACCGCGCCGGCACCGACACGCTGACCAACCTCGCCCTGGCCGTCCTGGCCGGGCTCGCGGTCATCGTGCTGGTGCTGCGCGCCACCGGCAACCTCACCGCCCTCCTCACCGGCGCCCCGCAGCCGACCGCCGGACCCGGCGACGTCGTCGGGGTGCTCACCGACCCCGCCGACCCGGGCCGCGCGCTAGGCACACCCGGCCTCAACCCGGTCGTCTACTGGGCCCTCACCGGGGCCGTGCTGACCGGCCTCGCCGTCGCGGCGTGGTGGCTGCGCCGCTGGACCACCAACCAGCACCAGCGCGCGCGGGCCGATCCGCGGCGACTGGCTGGGACCGCGACCCGGGCCGAGGTCGCCCGGCACGCCTCGGCCGAAGCGCTGACCCGCCGCGGCGCCACCCTGCGCCCCTCACTCCAGCAGCCCCGCCCGGGGGATCTCGGGTATCAGCTGGGCCGCGCCCACGGCCGCCCGGTGTGGGCCAGCGTCGAGGACTCCATCCTGCTGATCGGGCCGCCACGCTCCGGCAAGGGCCTGCACCTGGTCATCAACGCCATCCTCGACGCGCCCGGCGCGGTCGTGACCACCTCCACCCGCCCGGACAACATCACCGTGACCTTGCGCGCCCGCGAACGCTTCGGCCCCGTCGCGGTCTTCGACCCCCAACAACTTGCCCCCGGGCTCCCGGCGGGGCTGCGCTGGTCGCCTGTGCGGGGCTGCGACGACCCGCTGACGGCGATGATCCGCGCCACCGGGCTGGCCGCCGCCACCGGCCTGGGTGGCGGCGGAGTCGACAACGGCGGCTTCTGGGAGGCCAAGACCCGCACCGCGCTCCAGGCGCTGCTCCACGCCGCCGCGCTAGACCACAGGTCACCGGCCGACCTGTTCCGCTGGACCCTCGACCCCAGCGCCGCGTCCGATGCGGTCGCCGTCCTGCACGCCCACTCGGGCGCCGCTACCGGCTGGGCCGACTCCCTCGACGCCATGATCGCAGCCGACCCCCGTACCCGCGACTCCATCTGGCAAGGGGTCTCCCTCGCCCTGTCCGCGCTGGCCGACCCGCGCGTCCTCGACGCCGTCACACCCCGCCCAGGCGAGCACTTCGACCCCGCCACGTTCCTGAGTCAGCGGGGCACCGTCTACCTGCTCGCCACCGGTGCCGGGGCCGGGGCCTCCTCGGCTCTCGTTGCGGCGTTCGTGGAGGACCTAGTCGAAACCGCGCGGCGTCTCGCCGCCCGCTCCCCCGGCGCCCGGCTCGACCCGCCGCTGCTGCTCGCGCTCGACGAGATCGGCAACCTCGCCCCGCTCCCGTCGCTGCCGGTTCTGATGGCTGAAGGCGGCGGGTCCGGGATCACCACCCTGCCCGTGCTGCAATCCATGGCCCAGGCCCGCACCAAATGGGGCGACAACGCCGCCGGCGCGATCTGGGACGCCGCCATCGTCAAACTCATCCTCGGAGGCGCGTCCAACAGCCGTGATCTCCAAGACCTCGCCGTGCTCATCGGCGACCGCGACGAATACACCGGCTCCACCACGATCGACGCCCACGGCGGCCGCTCCAACCAGCAATCCATCCGCCGCGTCCCCATCCTCCCGCCCGACCAGCTGCGCACGCTGCCCTTCGGCACCGGCATCACCATCCTGCGCACCGCACCACCGATCATCACCGACCTGCGCGCCTGGACCGCCCGCCGCGACGGCCAGCGGCTGGCCGCCGACCAGGCCGCCGTCGAGGCCGCCCTGCGCGATGGTGGAACGAACCGTCTACCTCCCCAATGAGGACGCCGCCCCGCGAGAAGGGGCGGCTCGTACGCCGGGAGGTCCACCGTGGCGATCAAGACCATGCAGTCCATCAACGGGTTCATCGCATCCGATCCCCAGCTCACCTTCCCCAACGGGAGGTCCCGCCTCTACGTCCGGATCGGCATCAACCACGCCGAACGCATCGAGGGCGGATACCGGGATCTCGAGCCCACGTTCCACGACCTGGTGATGTTCGGGAAGTCCGCAGAACGCGCCCACGAGATGCTCCGCAGGGGCGACAACTTCATCGCCCAAGGCTCCGTCCAGACCTACGACAGCGTCGTCGACGGGGAGGAGCAGGAGACCGAACAGTTCGTCGCCAAACGCATCGGCCACGACATCAACCTCACCACCTACACCGTGCAACGCAAACGCGCCACCACCCAGCAAACCCCCGGCCAGCAGGCGCCCACCACCGCAGCGCCCGGCGCCGCCACCCAGCAGCGGCAACTGCCGCCTCCAGCGCCTCCGCCGCCTCCGCCGCAGCCCGACACGATGAGCCGCTGAGCAGGCGGATGAGCCGCCATGAACGACCACACCGGCGACTCCGGCGACCCGGACGACACCTGGGAGGAGCCCTCGCCGGCCCGCGCCAGGGTCGTCGACTGGCGCCGGCTCGGCGCGGATGAGGCGGAGCACGAATGGCTCGCCCTCAACGCGTGGGTGAACTGGCTACGTCGCGAGTTCGGATTGCCCGCGCAGGTGATCCCGCCGGCCTGGCACCGCCACCCCGAGCTGGTCTGGGAACTGTCCGCGCTGCACCAACACTGGCTCAACGCCTACGACCCCGCCCAGCACGCGTCGGCCCCCGTCGGCTGGCTCGCCGACTTCCATGCCGCGCGGCACCGGTTGCGCGACTGGGTCGCCGCCTCCGGCACCCGCCTCGACCGCGACCGCCCCACCCGCATCACCACCTGGCCCGGAGAAGACCCCACCGATCCACCAGAAGACATCCCGATCACGCACCGCGACCGCGACTTCATCGCCTTCGTCCTCGCCGACGTCCGACGCCGCCGCGATGTCTGAATCGTGACATGACGTCTCACTCCATGCGTGACGGCCCGAGTCGCGCCACAAGGTGTCGACGCAAGGGCTCTGCGAACGAGCCGGCAACATGTCCGACCGCTCCTGGAGAAGCCACACTGCCGTTTACACTTGCGGGCCTGGATGGGGAGCCTCAAGGCTCCGGCGCGCCAACTGCTGCATCGGTAGCCTCAATCGTGGATTCTGACGGCTACGACGCATTCGCGGCGGGGTGGCACGCCGGCCTTGCGCGGCGCGCCACCCATCCCTTCGGCGCCGAGCTCCTCAACGACGTTGCGATGATGCTCGAGGCGAGCCGGCGCACGACGCGTACTACTGAGCCGGCAAGATCAACATCCGATCTTCAACCGAATCCCGACCAGAACGAACCTCGATCCGGTCGATGACGCGGCGCAGGTAGTTGCGCTTCTCGCTGATCTCCAGTGATGGCCATGCGGCTATGACCCGGGCCCCATCGTTGATCGGTGGCTCCGCTGTAGTGAGCGCATCGAGTCGCTGCTGCAGCTCATCAATACGGCGCTGCACATCTTTGACCAGCCCGAGCAGCACCGTCACCATTGAGCCGCGATATGTCGGAGTTCCCTGCTTGCCGATCAGCATGCTCCGTTCGGTCTTGGCCTCGTCCAGGCGGGCGAGGACTGCTTCGATCTCCCGATTGCCGTCAGCGGCGCGACGGCGCGCAACCGCCCGGCCTAGCGCGGGATCGGTGAGCTGAGCGAAGAACCATCCGAGTACGTACGCTTCGGCCTTCGCCGCGCCGATGGAGCACCCGGTCGGGCAGGTCCCGGGGCCCATCCTGCGGTTCGCAAGGCACCAGTAGGTGTAGTCGCGCCTCTTGTCCCCTGCGGCATTGATATGGGTCTTGTGGTGACAGTAGAGGCGCCCGCCACACAGGCAGAAGCACAGACCTGTCAGGAGCCACGGATGTGACCCCCAGGGCCGGCGGGTACCTGAGGTCTTGGCCCGGTTCAAGGCTTGACGGACTTTGAACCATGTCGCCAGATCGCATACCGGCTCGTGGGCGATGATCGGGTTGCCGTGCCTGTCCCTAACGACATAGTCCAGTAGTTCGAGCTTCACTCCCCTGCGATGCTCGGGTACCTTGCGCATCCTGTACCCAACCATTCGCGGCGAGATCAGTGCGCGATAGATCGTTGGTTCATATAGGAGCGCGCCGGATGAGGTCGTGATGCCGTAGTGATCCCGCCAGTGCCTTGCGACCTGGTCGATGCTCTTGCCTGCGAGGACCATCGACGTCGCATCCTTCAGCGCTGGGAACTCCACGGGATGCGGCACTAGCCGGACCCCGGTCCGCCCGAAGCGGTCGGTCACGCGCGGCCCGCGCATCCATCCCAGCGGCACGGTCCCACCGTGAAAGAACCCTGCCTCGGCGAGATGCTGCTTCGCCGCAAGCTGCCGCTCGCTCATGGTGTCTGTCTCGACCTCAGCAAGCAGTGCCTTGACCCCAGTGACGAGCTTCGCGCCCGCCGAGGCCGAGTTCAGCTCGTCGGCTGAGTCCTGGTGCGAGATCAGGTACACGCCGCGCGACTGACACTCGCCGATCCACTCCAAGCACTTCGTCGCGATCCGGCTCGTCCGATCCAGCTTCCAGAAGGCGACTGCTCGCACGACTCCAGCCCGGATGTCGTCATTCAGACGACGCCAACCCTTGCGACTGCGCACCGCAGACTTGCTGGCTGAATCGTTGTCGATGTACTCGCCCATCACGGTCCACCGGCCTTCCGCAGCGAGCTTCCGCAGCAGATCGACGCGGTGCCGCTCGATGGCGTCGGCACCGTCCCGGTGGTAACGCGATAGGCGCAGGTACAAGTAGATCGGCTCAGTGCCCTCCAACGGCTCCCGCGGACCCGTGTGAGCGAACGCCGGATACGACACTCGCCGCGAAGGACGGCCAGGACGAGCGTTCCTGCCCGGAACCCTGGACACCGACATGCGATGACCTCCTCTGCTCAAGGAGGTGCACTTCAGATCTCACGACTCGTCCAGGAAGAGGACGCCGCGGTGTGCCAGGCTGGCCGCACCGGGATGCGGCACCCGGCTCCCGCCGCCGACGATCGACACGAGTGACGAGGTGTGGTGCGGGTCGACGAACGGCGGCCGGACGATCAGCGGCCGGCCCGGCGGCAGCACTCCGGCGATCGAGTGGATCGACGTGACCTCGAGCGACTCGTCGATCGACAGGTCGGGCAGCAACGACGGCAGCCGCCGGGCCAGCATGGTCTTCCCGGAACCCGGTGTGCCGGAGAGCAACAGGTGGTGGTGCCCGGCGGCGGCGATCTCGACCGCCCTTCTCGGCACGTCCTGGCCGGCCACGTCGGCGAGGTCGAGCGTCTCGTCGGCGGCAGGAGCGAGCGCATCGGACGTCTCGTCGAGCTCGTCGCGCGGCTCGTCCGGGATCTCGGTGCCGCGGAGGTGGGCGAGCACCTGGCGTAGCGATCGCGCGCCGAACACCCGCATGCCGGGGATCAGCCGCGCCTCGGCGGCGTTGGCCGCGGGGACGACGGCGCGCGTCAGGCCCGCACGGTCGGCGGCCAGCACGGCCGGCAGAACGCCGCGGACCGGCCGCAGCCGTCCGTCCAGCGCCAGCTCGCCGAGGAACAGCACGCCGTCGACGGCGGCCGGCGGCACCTCCTCGGCCGCCGACAGGATGGCAACGGCGACGCCGAGGTCGAAGTGGCTGCCGCGCTTGGGCAGCGCCGCGGGCGACAGGCTCACGGTGATCCGCTGCAGCGGCCACGACTCGCGGCTGGACAGGACAGCGGCGCGCACCCGGTCGCGCGACTCGTACAACGACGCGTCCGGCAGCCCGACCAGCGAGAACCCGGGCATGCCGCCGATGTGCACCTCGATGTCGACGACCGTGCCACGGACGCCGACGATCGCCACGCTGTGGCAGCGCGCCAGCCGGGTCATTGCGCACCTCGCACGTGGACGATCTGCGGATCGCCGTGGCGGCGCCGGTGCACCGCGATGACGTCGACCCTGAGCTCGGCGCCCGCGCGGCCGGCCTCGTCGCGCCAGCGCAGGGCGAGGCGGTACAGCCGGGCCAGCTTCTCCGGCGTGACGGCCTCGAGGCCAGATCCGTAACCCAGGCCGCTGCGCGTCTTGACCTCACACACGACGACGGTGGCGCCGTCGAGCGCGACGATGTCGATCTCGCCGATGTCGCAGCGCCAGTTGCGTTCGAGCACGACGAACCCGGCGTGCTCCAGATGCGTGACGGCGACCTGTTCGCCGTAGATGCCGACGTTGTCCTTGAGTCGCATCGGCCTCACCTCCCGCCACGAGCCTTGCCGGATCGGGCGGGAGGTTCGACCGCGAAATCGCGGAATGTGGACAGCGGGCAGAATTGGTGGTGCCTGTGGACGAACGGCCGGAGCGGCCGGAGCGGCCAGAACGCGTCAGGTCTTGGGGATCTCCAGGTCGCTCTTGGCCAGCTCCTCGACGTTGACGTCCTTGAAGGTGACGACCTTGACGTTCTTGACGAAGCGGGCCGGACGGTACATGTCCCACACCCAGGCGTCGCTCATGGTGACCTCGAAGTAGACGTCGCCGCCCTCGCCGCGCACCTGGAAGTCGACGTTGTTCGTGAGGTAGAACCGCCGCTCGGTCTCCACCACGTACGAGAACAGGCCGACCACGTCGCGGTACTCGCGGTAGAGCGAGAGCTCCATCTCGGTCTCGTACTTCTCGAGATCCTCAGCACTCATAGGTCGGGTTCCCCTTTCCAGCCTTCGTCTCCAAGGGATACCACGCGCGCGACGTTGGCGTAGGACCGACGGTGAACCGGGCTCGGCCCGTGCGCCGACAGCGCCTGCTGATGCTCGTCCGTCACGTAGCCCTTGTGCGCGTCGAACCCGTAGTCGGGCCATTGTTCGTGCAGCTCACACATGATGCGGTCGCGGGTGACCTTGGCGATGACCGACGCGGCGGCGATGCAGGCCGCGACCTGGTCGCCTTTCCACATGGCGAGGCCCGGCACGCCCAGCCCGGTGACCGGGAAGCCGTCCGTCAGCACGTACGACGGGGCGGGCTCGAGGCGGGCGAGGGCGCGGCGCATGGCGATGATGTTGCTGCGGTGCAGCCCGACGCGGTCGACCTCGTCGGGCGGGACGATGATGACGGACCAGGCGGCGGCGCGAGCGACGACCTGGTCGTAGGCGCGTTCGCGGGCGGCCGGCGTGAGCAGCTTGGAGTCGGCCAGCCCGGGCACCTCACCACGCTTCCCCGGCGCCAGCACGGCCGCCCCGACGACCAGCGGGCCTGCGCAGGCGCCCCGGCCGGCCTCGTCGGTCCCCGCGACCGGCGTGAACCCGGTCCGGGCCAGCGTGCGCTCATAGGCGTACAGTCCGGCGTCACGCCGGACCGGGATGCGTCGTCGGGCGAGTGTGGGCATAGGGCTCAGGGTTCGGGGACGTCGTCGAACGCGTTGTCGTCGCCGACGCCGGCCCACCGGGCGAACGGCCAGGCGATCGCGAACGCGCGCCCCACGACCAGGTCCTCGGAGAACGTCCCGTGGATGCGGGAGTCGCCGGAGTTGGAGCGGTGGTCGCCCATGACGAACAGCTCGCCGTCGGGGACGGTGCGCTCGAACTCGTTGAGCGACGGCGAGTCGCCGGGGTACAGGTAGGCGGTCTCGTCGATGGACGTGCCGTTGACGGTGATGTGCCCGGAGTCGTCGCAGCAGGCCACGGTGTCGCCGCCGACGCCGATGACCCGCTTGATCAGGTGCTCCTCGGAGTCGTCGGGCAGCACGCCGACGAACTCGAAGACGTCCTTGATGGCGCCGCCGACGCCGGAGCCGCCGGACGGGGCCTGGTCGCCGAGCCAGCGGTCGGGGTCCTCGAACACGACGACGTCGCCGCGGTGGATGTCACCGAACTGCAGGCTGATCTTCGACACCAGCACGCGGTCGCCGACCAGCAGGGTGTCTTCCATCGACCCGGACGGGATGAGGAACGCCTGGACGAGGAAGATCCGCACGATCGTGGCGATCAGCAAGGAGAGCGCCACCACGATGGCGGTCTCCTTGAAGAAGGCGGCCAGCCCGTTCCGAGAGCCGCCGCTGGCCGTCTCGGTGCCGTCGCCACCGCGACGCGGGCCCCCGTCGCCTTCCCGAGGCACGTTCTCCTCGGTCACGGCATCTCCCTGGGGTTTCCGGGGCGAGCCCGGCGAAGAGTCGAACGCTTCCGGTGGCACCTGAGCAACAATACGTGCCTCGGGCACGCTACCCGGCAGCGGTGCCGTGCCGTGCCACCGGGTTCCCCTTCGAGGGAGCGTCAGGCAGTCTCGCGCTTCTCGCGGATCTTGGCGGCCTTGCCACGCAGGTTGCGCAGGTAGTAGAGCTTCGCCCGGCGGACGTCGCCGCGGGTGACCAGCTCGATCTTCTCGATGACCGGGGTGTGCACCGGGAAGGTGCGCTCGACGCCGACGCCGAAGCTGACCTTGCGGACGGTGAACGTCTCGCGGATGCCCGAGCCCTGGCGGCGGATGACGACGCCCTGGAAGACCTGGATGCGGGACCGGTTGCCCTCGACGACGCGGACGTGGACCTTGAGGTTGTCGCCCGCGCGGAAGGCCGGGATGTCGTCGCGCAGCTGCGCGGAGTCGACGGAGTCGAGCAGGTGCATGATGTGTTCGCTCTCTCGCGGGCGCCACAGGTCGCCTGCGGATTCAGGTGCTGTCAGGGTCGGTGTGACCGGACGTTCGCGTCGGCGCTCCCCCTGTGGCAGGGGCGTCGCGAGCCGGGCACCAGCCGATCAGTCTGCCACAGACGGCGGCGGAACCGGAAACCCGGCCTCGTCGAGAACCTCCCGGTCACGCGCGTCCAGCGCCGCCGGATCGAGCTGGGCGACGAGGTCCGGACGGCGCTCGGCGGTGCGCCGCAGCGCCTGGTCGCGCCGCCACCGCGCGACGTTGCCGTGGTGGCCTGAGAGCAGCACCTCTGGGACGTCCAGCCCGCGCCATGTCGGCGGCTTGGTGTAGACGGGGTATTCGAGCAGGCCGTCGGCGCCGTGCGACTCCTCGACCAGCGACTCCGGATTCCCGACGACGCCGGGCAGCAGCCTCGCGACCGCCTCGACGACGACGAGCGCGGCGACCTCGCCGCCGTTGAGCACGTAGTCGCCCAGCGACAGCTCGGTGACGGGCATCCGGGTGGCGGCGTCGTCGACGAGGCGCGCGTCGATGCCCTCGTACCGCCCGCAGGCCAGCACCAGCCACGGCTCCGCGGCCAGCTCGTGGGCGATGTGCTGGGTGAACGGCCGGCCCGACGGCGTCGGCAGCAGCAGCCGCGGCACGCTGCCGGACGCGCCGGAGCCGATGACGTCGTCGAGCGCCGCGCCCCACACGTCGGGCTTCATCACCATGCCGGCGCCGCCGCCGTACGGGGTGTCGTCGACGGTGCGGTGCCGGTCGGCGGCCCAGTCGCGCAGGTCGTGGACACGCAGGTCGAGGACGCCGGCCTCGCGCGCCTTCCCGACCAGGGACAGGTCCAGGGGCGCGAGGTAGTCGGGGAAGATCGTGACGACGTCGATGCGCATACGAAGGATCAGTCCTCGAACAGTCCCGGCGGCGGGTCGACGACCACCCGCGACCCGGCGACGTCGACCTCAGGCACGATCTCGGTGACGAACGGGATCAGCGCCTCGCCGCCGGCCGTGCGCTCGATGGAAAGCAGGTCCTGGCTAGGCGCGTGGATGATCTCGCGCACGACGCCGAGCGGATCGCCGTCGACCCCGACGACGGCCAGCCCGACCAGCTGGTGGTCGAAGAACTCGTCGGGGTCGCCGGTCGTGGCGTCGTCGGGGATCTCGGCCACCAGCACGATGCCGCGCAGCCCCTCGGCGGCGGTGCGGTCGGCGACGCCGTCGAACGCGACCAGCAGCCGGCCGCTGTGCCAGCGGGACCCGAGGACTTTCAGCGGGCCCCGCCTGGCGGGTTCGGTGGCGAGCACGGCGCCGTCGGCGAACCGTTCGTCGGGCGTGTCGGTGCGCACGTCGACCGTGACCTCGCCGCGGACCCCGTGCGCGCGCCCGATGCGCCCGACGGTGACGATCACCGTGGCGTCAGCGCCCGTCGACGTCGACGAAGTCGATGCGGACACCGCCGTCGGACGACAGCGCCGCGACGACCGTGCGGAACGAGGTGGCCGTGCGGCCGCCGCGGCCGATGACCTTGCCGAGGTCGTCGGGGTGCACCCGGACCTCGAGCAGCCGGCCGCGGCGGAGCTGACGCGTGCGCACGCTGACCTCGTCGGGGTGGTCGACCACCCCGGCGACCAGGTGCTCCAGCGCCTCGGCCAGCATCAGGACTCGTCCGTGCTCGCCTCGGCGGCCGGCGCGTCGTCGGCCTTCGCCTCGGCGGCCGGCGCGTCGTCGGCCTTCGCCTCGGCGGCCGGCGCGTCGTCGGCCTTGGCCTCAGCGGCGGGAGCCTCGTCGGCCTTGGGCGCCTCGGCCTTCTTCTCGGCCTTCTTCTCCGCCTTCTTCTCGACCTTCTTCTCGGCCTTCGGCGCCTCGGCGGGCGCCTCAGCCTTCGCGGCGTCGTCGGCCTTCGCGGCGGCGTCCTCGGTCTTGGCCGCGGCCGCCTCGGCCTTCTTGGCGGCGGACTTCTTGGCCGGCTTCTTCCGCGGCGTGGTGGCCTCGGACCTCGGCTCGCCGTGCACCTCGGCCAGCGCGGCGTCGAACGCGACGCGCTTCTCGGGCTTCGGCTCGGCGACCTTGAGCGTGCCCTCGGCGCCCGGAAGGCCCTTGTGCTTCTGCCAGTCACCCGTGACCTTGAGGATCGCCAGCACCGGCTCGGTCGGCTGCGCGCCGACGCCCAGCCAGTACTGCGCGCGCTCGGAGTCGACCTTGATCAGGCTCGGCTCGGTCTTCGGGTTGTACAGGCCGATCTCCTCGATGGCCCGGCCGTCGCGCTTGGTACGCGAGTCGGCCACGACGATGCGGTAGTGCGGGGCGCGGATCTTGCCCATCCGCTTCAGCTTGATCTTGACAGCCACTGGGGTGGAGTCTCCTTGGAATGTTCACGCACGGGTGAGCCGCCGTCACTTGAGTGGGGCACCGGAGACGACGATTCGATGGATCCGGTGTTCGAGGGTGAGAGGGCCGCACGCACGCCGGTTCAGCAGGACATTGTGCCAGATGGCGGCACCCAGACCCAAACAGCCCTCTCCCTTGTGAGACTCATCCCTGCCTGGACCTCGCCGGTGGGCTTCGGAGACCTACACCGTCTGGGCGGCCGGCTCCTCCGTCTGGACGGTCTCGGGCGCCGCGACCCGGCGGGCGAGCAGGACGATCGCGCAGGTCAGGATCGTGACGGCCATGGCGGCGACGAGCAGCCGGTAGTCGACGGCGGAGATCAGCGCCGCGCCGGTGGCGGTCCCGACCACCTGCGGACCGTTGAGCGCCATGTTCGTCGCGGCGGACGTCCGGCCCTGCAGGCGGGGCGGGGTGAGCCGCTGCCGCAGCGTCACCATCGCGACGACCGCCCACACCACGCCCAGCCCCAGCACGGCGGCGCCGACCGACACGACGATGGTCGACGGCGCCAGCGCGACGCCCAGCCCCACGGCCACGACGGCCAGCCCGATGCCCACCGCGGCCCGCTCCCCCGTCCGCCTGATCAGCAATGACGCCGTCAACCCGCCGACGATCGAGCCGCCGCCCTGGATGCTGGACAGCACGCCGAAGAACTCGCTCGGCAGGCCCAGCCCGTCGACGATCGCGAACGCCGTCGAGTTGGCGAAACCGGTGATCGCGACCGCGATGCTCAGCAGCAGCATCAGGTCGGCCAGCTGGGGCGTGGCGCGCAGGTGCCGGAACCCGGCGGTCAGCTCGCGCCGGAACCCCTCGCGCTCCTCGACCGGCGTCGGCGGGCTCTCGTCGACGCGGACGGTCAGCAGCACCAGCGCCGCGATGACCAGCATCGACGCCGTCAGGACGGCCACCGCGCCCCCGCCGTACAGCGCGTAGACGCCGGCGCCGGCCAGCGGCGTGACCAGCCGCAATCCTTGGTCGAGCGTCGTGAGCAGCCCGTTCGCGCCGGCCAGCTCGTCGTCGTCGAGCAGGTCGCGCAGCAGCCCCGACTGCGCCGCCGCGGTGACGTAGCCGACCCAGCCGTACCCGAACGTGACCAGGTAGATCAGCCACATGTCGGCGGCGTCGTCGACGGCGAGCAGCGCCAGAACCCCGCCCGCCGCGACGACGTTGACGACGGCGACCAGCCGCTTGCGCGACAGGCGGTCGGCCAGCTGCCCGGCCAGCGGCGCCAGGAACACCGGCAGGCCGAGGGCCAGGAAGACCAGGCCGGCGGCGGCGTTGCTGCCGGTGAGGTCCTTGGCCCAGATCGCGACCGTGAGGTAGAGCGCGCTGTCGCCGAAGTTGCTGAACGTCCAGGCGACGGTGAGCCGGCGGAACGGCCGGCGGGCCAGCGCGGACGGCACCGGCTCAGGCCGCGGTGATCAGCCGGTTGACGCCGGGCCGGCCGGCCCGCGTCGCGTTGGCACGGCGGTCGAGCAGCGCGGCCAGCCGGGCGGACCGGTCGGCCCAGCGGCGTAACCGGCGGCTGCGGACGAGCGCGCGCCGGGCGCGGTCGTGGGCGGCGGACGCGCGGCGCTCGGCGTGCGGGTCATAGTGGACGCTGGGGTCGACGATCATGGCGGACTCCTACTGCTGGTCAGGGGTGGCGGCGGTGTGCGGATCGACGTCGGGGTCGGGGCTCAGCGCGCCGAGGAAGTGCACGACGCGGGCGCCGTCGGGCCGGGCCGAGCGGTCGCCGCGACGGTGCGCGAACCGCTCCGAGAGCTCATCCTGGAACTCGGCGAGCCGCTCGATCAGCTCGCTCAACTCCTCGCGCGTCATCCAGAACGAGGACGTGTTGATCACCATCGACTGCAGCCAGTCGGGCCCGAGCTCCGCGGCCCGGACGAGGGTCCGATGCAGCCGCGCCGCCTCGCGGTCGACGATCACCCGGGCGAATGCCGACGCCTCACGCACCGACTCGGGATTCTCGACGTCGGGCCCGATGGTGCGGCTGCGGCTGGCCAGGCGCCACGGCTTCTCCCGCCCGCGCTGCTCCCCCGGCTCGACGTAGCCGTACTTCGCCAGCATGCGCAGGTGGAACGAGCAACTGGCGACGCTCTCGCCGGTGCGCTCGGCGCACTCGGTGGCGGTCAGTTCGGCTTCGATGCCCAGGAGGTCCATGAGCTGGAGACGCAACGGGTGCGCGAGAGCCCGCATGGACTGCGGGCCGGTGATCTTCTGCTGCTCCGTGGGCATGAGGTAAAGGTATCTTGCTAAAGAGTTCTTTAGCAAGGGTTGTTGAGAAAGAGTTGTTGAGGAAGGTGGTTCGCTGGTGGGGTTTGCCGAGTTGGCCTGCCCCCTGCTGCTTTCGATGGTCGGGGGCCGCCCCAAAGATGGCCCCGGCCTCCAAGGCCCGCTGTGGTCCAGCTCCGCTGGCCACTCACCCTTCCTAGACGGCGTTCCGGCGACCGACTCCGCTGTTCGTCACCCTCCGCTGGCCGCCTGCGGGGGTTCTTCACCCGCCGCAGGTGCACCTCACCCGCCAGAAGTGCGCACCCGACCCCAACCGACCCCAGCACGCTTCCCAGGCGAGTGAGGTGCACCCCAAGCGAGTGAGGTGCCCCACCAACCCCGCCGGAAAGCGCTCACCCACGCCTCCGTTCCATGATCATCAAAGAAACGGTGCGCCCCGACGCCCCGAAACTTTGATGATCATGGAACGGGTGGAGCCAGCAGCGGCCAGCGAACCCGTCAGCCACAGCGGAGTCGGTCGCCAGAAGCGTGGCAACCGTGAGAGGCCGGCGGAGAGCGAACAGTCAGCGGGCCCGAAAGCCTGGGCCACTTTTCTCGGCCCCCTGATGCTGTGAGAACGAGGGCTGCGCCCTCGACCATCGAACAGCAGGGGGCCGAGGAACCAACGAGATCAACGAACGACGCGACCTCGAAGAACGATCCGAACCGGATCGAGCAGCGTCTCCGGCGACACCCGCGGATCCTCGGCGTAGACGCACAGGTCGGCGGGCGACCCCTCCTCGAGCAGCCCGCTCCCGCCCAGCAGGTACGACCGCGCCTTCCACGACGCGGCGGCGACGGCGTCGGGGGCGGGGATGCCGGCGGCGACGAACTCAAGCACCTCGCGGGCGATCAGGCCGTGCGGCAGCTGACCTCCGGCGTCGGTGCCGGCGAACACCGGCACGCCGGCGTCGAAGGCGTCGCGGACGTTCTGGTGGCGGCGCTCGTGCAGCGACCGCATGTGCGCAGCGTAGGCCGGGAACTTGGGCGCGCCCTGGTCGGCGAACTTGGGGAAGATGTCGACCAGCACCAGAGTCGGCACCAGCGCCACGCCCCGCTCGGCCATCGAGGCGACCAGGTCGGACGAGAGCCCCGACCCGTGCTCGATGCCGTCGATGCCGGCGCCGAGCAGGTCGGGCAGCGCGTCCTCGCCGAAGACGTGCGCCGTGACGCGGGCACCCAGCTCGTGCGCCCGCGCGATCGCCGCGTCCAGCGCCCACCGCGGCCAGCACGGCGACAGGTCGCCCTTGTCGCGGTCGATCCAGTCGCCGACCAGCTTCACCCAGCCGTCTCCGCGCCGAGCCTCCTGCTCGACGTAGGCGACGAGCTCCTCGGGCTCGATCTCCCAGCCGAAGTTGCGCAGGTAGCGCTTCGTGCGCGCGATGTGCCGGCCGGCCCGGACGATCCGCGGCAGATCGTCGCGCGAGTCGACCCAGCGGGTGTCGATGGGCGAACCGGCGTCACGCAGGAGGAGGACGCCGGCGTCGCGGTCGGTGAGCGCCTGCTGCTCGGCGACGTCGTCGGGGACGGCGCCGTCGGCGGCGATGCCGACGTGGCAGTGGAGGTCGACGAGGCCGGGGAGGATCCATCCCGACCCGACCGTCGTCGCACCGGGGACCGGGTCGAAGGTGACGACGCCGTCACGCACCCACACGTCGCGATGCTCGGCCTCGGGCAGGAGCACACCCCGCAGGTGCAGGGCCGGCGACCCGCTCACCGCCGCTTGAGGAACTGCGTGATGTCGTCGGGCAGCTCGAGGTTCCCGTCACCGTCGGGCGCGGACCCGCCGAACGCGGAGGGCAGCTCGCCTGGCTGCGGCTCGGCCGTGCGCTTCTCGTCGGCGGCGGCGAGCTGGGCGGCCCGCTTGGCCGGGTTGCCCGACCGGGCGCCGCGCTTGCCCTTCTTGCCCTGCTTCGGCTGCTTGCCCTTGCTCTTCTTGCCCCCGATGCTGGGCATCCCGGGGATGCCACCGGCCATGCCGGGCATGCCGGGCATCCCGCCCATGCCTCCGAGCTTGCCGCGGGCGGCCTGGCTCATCATCTCGCGGGCCATGAAGAACCGCTCGACGAGCTGGTTGACCTCGCTGACCTCGCGGCCGGAGCCCTTCGCGATGCGAGAGCGCCGCGAGCCGTTGATGATCTTCGGGTTGGCCCGCTCGCCCGGCGTCATGGAGTGGACGATCGCCTGCACGCGGTCGAGCTCGCGCTCATCGAACGCCTCGAGCGCCTCGCGCATCTGGCCGGCGCCGGGCAGCATGCCGAGCAGGCTCTTGAACGAGCCCATCTTCTTGATCGCCTGCATCTGCTGCAGGAAGTCGTCGAAGGTGAAGTCCTTGCCGCCCTTGGCCTGCAGCTTGCGGGCCATGTCCTCGGCCTGGTCGGCGTCGAAGGCCCGCTGCGCCTGCTCGATGAGCGTGAGCATGTCGCCGAGGTCGAGGATGCGCGAGGCCATCCGCTCGGGATGGAACACGTCGAAGTCGGTGAGCTTCTCGCCCGCCGACGCGAACATGACCGGCTTGCCCGTGACCGACGCGACTGACAGGGCGGCGCCGCCGCGGGCGTCGCCGTCGAGCTTGGTGAGGACCACGCCGTCGAAGCCGACGCCGTCCTGGAACGCCAGAGCGGTCGTGACGGCGTCCTGGCCGATCATGGCGTCGACGACGAACAGCGTCTCGTCGGGCTTGACGGCGTCGCGGATGTCCGCGGCCTGCTTCATCAGCTCTTCGTCGACGCCCAGCCGGCCGGCGGTGTCGACGACGACGACGTCGTAGAGCTTGCTGGTCGCCTGCTCGATGCTGGACTTCGCGACGGTGACCGGGTCGCCCACGCCGTTGCCCGGCTCGGGCGCCCACACGGCGACGCCGGCCCGCTCGCCGACCACCTGCAGCTGGGTGACGGCGTTGGGGCGCTGCAGGTCGGCGGCGACAAGCAGCGGCTGCTTGCCCTGCTCCTTGAGCCAGAGGGCGAGCTTGCCCGCGAGCGTCGTCTTACCGGCACCCTGCAGACCCGCGAGCATGATGACCGTCGGCGGCTGCTTGGCGAAGCGCAACCGGCGCGTCTCGCCGCCCAGGATGCGGACCAGCTCGTCGTTGACGATCTTGATGATCTGCTGGGCGGGGTTGAGCGCCTGGGAGACCTCCTCGCCCCGGGCGCGCTCGCGAACCGCCGCGATGAAGTCCTTGACCACCGGCAGCGCGACGTCGGCCTCGAGCAGCGCGACACGGATCTCGCGAGCGGTGGCGTCGATGTCGGCTTCGGAGAGACGACCCTTGCCACGGAGGTTCTTGAAGGTGGCGGTCAGGCGGTCGGAGAGGGTGGCGAACACGTCGGCTGGAGTCCTCGGGGTATAGGCAGCTGCAGGGATCCATCGCAAGCCTAACGCGCCGCCGATGTCCGCGGCATGCGCCAGACTGCCGGTATGCCTGCCGACGTGCGCATCCACCCGGCCACGGCGGAGCGCTGGGACGATCTCCGCGTCCTCCTCGCGCCCCGTGCCGAGGGCGGGGACGCCTGCTGGTGCCTGGCCTGGCGGCTGCCGTCGGGCGAGTTCGGGCGCATGCTGGGGCCCGACCGCGAGGACCGGCTGCACGAGCTGGTCGGCGGCGACGTGCCGCCTGGTCTGCTCGCCTACGTCGACGGCGAGCCGGCCGGCTGGTGCAACGTCGGGCCGCGGTCGGCGATGGCACGGCTGGTCCGCTCGACCACGATCCACCCGGTCGACGACCTCCCGGTCTGGTCGGTCGTGTGCTTCGTGGTGCGGACGGGTTACCGGCGGCGCGGGCTGGCCGAGGAGCTGCTGGACGGGGCGGTGGCGTTCGCGGCGGCGCACGGGGCGCCGGCGCTGGAGGGCTACCCGGTCGAGACCGGCGGGGCGCGCATCAGCACCTCGCTGGCCTATGTCGGGACGACGGGGATGTTCGAGCGGGCCGGGTTCGCCCGGGTGGCCGGCACGAACGCGACCAGCGGGCGGCGGCCGCGCTTCGTCATGCGCCACGACCTGGGCGAGGCCGCGGCGCGTGCGTGACCCGCGGGAGGTACTGACGCGGGCCGCTCCCCCGCCGCGGCTCACCGTCGCCTACGGCGACCTGCCCGACCAGGTGGCCGACGTGTGGTTGCCCGACGCGCCGAGCTTGCCCGACGTGCCCGGCGTGCCCGCGGGCAAGTCGGGCAACCGGGCAACGGGTGAGGGCAAGTCGGGCAAGGCCGTGCCGCTCGTCGTGGTGGTGCACGGCGGCTTCTGGCGGGCCGAGTACGACCGGCGGCACGCGCGGCCGCAGTGCGCCGGGCTGGCGGCCGCGGGGTACGCCGTCGCGGCGATCGAGTACCGGCGGGTCGGGTCGGGCGGCGGCTGGCCGGCGACGTTCGACGACGTCGCGGCGGCGCTCGACACCGTTCCGGCGCTGGTCGCGGCGGCGACGGCGGGCGGCCCGGTCCGGGTGGACCTGGAGCGCGTGGTGCACGTGGGGCACTCCGCCGGCGCCCACCTCGCCGTCTGGGCGGCGTCGCGGCACCGGCTGCCGCCCGGCGCCCCATGGGCCGGCGAGAGTTCGGTTGGCCCGCGGCCGGCGGGGGTGGTCGCGCTGGCTGGGGTGCTCGACCTCGACGCGGCAGCCGAGCTGGACCTCGACCACGGTGCCGTCCGGGCGCTCCTCGGCGGCGGCCCGGCCGAGCGGCCGGACCGGTACGCCGCCGTCGACCCGCTGCGCCTGGTGCCGGCGGGCGTCCCCGTCACGCTGCTGCACGGCGCCGACGACCGCTACGTCCCGCCCGACTTCAGCCGCCGCTACGCCGCCGCGGCCGGCGCCGGCACCACGCTGCGCGAACTGACGAGCGCGGGGCACTTCGACCTGATCGACCCCGAGTCGAGCGCCTGGCCGGCGGTGCTCGACGCCGTCGCCGAGGTGCTGAGGAGAGCATGAGCGCCACCCGCTACCTGTACCTGGCCCGCCACGCCGAGGCCACGCCCGACGAGACCGGGCTGACCGCAGCCGGCCGGCGGCAGGCCGAGCTGCTCGGGCAGCGCCTGCGCGACGACGGCCGGCCGATCGACGCCGTCTGGCATGGGCCGCTCCCCCGCGCGGCCGAGACCGCGCGCGTCGTCGCGGCGATCCTCGGGGTCGAGCCGGCGGAGAAGGCGGCGGCCGGCGACTACGTCCCGTACCGCGACGACCTGCCCGCCGCCTACCAGGCCTTCGTCGACCAGTTCCCCGGCGATGACGACGGCCCGCGGCTCGCGGAGCAGGCGATCGAGCGGTTCACCGGCCCGGCCGACGGCGACGCCGACCGGCACGACCTGGTGGTGACGCACGCGTTCACGATCGGCTGGCTGCTGCGGCACGCGCTCGACGCGCCACCGTGGCGGTGGCTGACGGTGAACCAGGGCAACGCGGCGCTGACGGTGATCCGGTACGCGCCGGACCGGCTGCCCTCGGTCCTGGTGCACAACGACACCCGCCACCTGCCCGACGAGCTGCGTTGGACGGGCTTCCCGGACGCCCTGCGGGTCTAGGCGCCGACGGCCTACGGGGCCAGCTTCACCGCGACGTCATACATGTCATGCCACTCGGGCGACTCCTGGGCGCAGCGGGCGAACAGCCAGAGCCGCAACCGCGCGGGGTCGAGGTCGAGCAGGCCGGCCATGCGGTCGGACAGCGCGCCGGGGTCGGACATCAGCCGGTCCATGTTGAACATGTGCTGCGTCGCGTCGTAGGTGCGGTCGCCGACGTACGGCTTCGGGTCGATGACGAGCCACGGCTCGCGCTGCGCCGCGACGATGTTCTCCGGGTGCAGGTCGGTGCAGAGCAGGACGTCGTCGTCGCTGGTCAGCGGCAGGTCGCGGTAGAGCCTGACGCCCTCGCGGAGCAGGCCGCGGTCGAAATCCGCCGGCGCGGCGACGACCCGCTGTTCGAACTCGCGGGCCCAGAACTCGCACATCGACGCCAGCGTCCGGAACGGGTGACCCTCCGGCGGACGGCGCCACAGCCGGCGCAGCAGCCCGGCCAGCACGACGTCCTGCTCGAGCGAGGGCAGCGACCGCGCGAGCAGCGTCCCCGGCTCGGCCCGCTCCAGCAGCAGCGCGCTGGTGTCGCCGAACGTCTCGTCGGCGTGCACCCGCACGGCGCCGTCGCCGGCCCAGAACCGCAGCCCCTCGGCCTCGTGCTCGGCCTCGGCGTGCCGGTAACCGACCTTCAGCACGACGGCGTCACCGGCGGCCGTGGTGGCCGGCGCGACCCACGAGCACTGCCCGCCTGGCTCGTACGGCTCGCCGACCGTCAGCGACCACCGCTCGACCAGGCCGGGCAGCACGGACGGCAGCGTCGCCACCCACTCCGTGAGCCCGGGCTCCCGGCCGTGGGCGGCGGACTCGGACAGTCGGGTGGACAGGCGGAAGGCGGTCACGCCGGTCATTGAAACCGACGCGACCGCCCGGCCGCACGCGAGTTTTTCCGGGCGCGAGAACCCGCTCAGGCGTCGCGCCGCGAGAACAGCCACCCCGCGATCAGCAGCAGCAGCGCCGTCTCGCCGGCGAACACCCCGAACCCGGTCCACGGCCCCAGCAGGTCGGGGTTGAAGGACTCGACGGTGGCCAGCGTCGTCCCGGCGTTGCCCGGCATCAGCTTCGTCAGCCACTCGCCGGCCGCGCCGGGGATGAGGCCGACCAGGTTGCCGACGATGAAGATCAGCGCGATGCCGACGGTGACCGCGGCGGCGGTGTGCCGCATCAGCACGCCCAGCCCCAGGCCGAACAGGCCCAGCACCGCGAGGTAGAGGCCGCCGCCGACCATCGTCCGCAGCACGTCGGAGTCGGTGAGCGAGAACCCGATGCCCTCGCGGTCGAGGAAGAAGTTGCCGGCCACGATCGCGGCGGTCGACGTGATCGTGCCGAGGATCAGCAGCACCGTCGTCAGCACGCTCGCCTTGGCGGCCAGCACCGACCATCGGCGTGGCGCCGCGGCGAGGGTCGTGCGGATCATGCCGCTGGAGTACTCGGCGGTCGCCACCAGGATGCCCAGGACGAGGGCGGCGATCTGGCCGAACATCAGGCCCCAGGTGACGAACGCGCCGACCGGCTCGCTCCCGGGGTCGTCGGCCAGCTCACCGGCGGCGGCGAAGCAGATCAGCGCCGTCAGGCCGACGCTGAGGACGAACAGCGAGGCGAGCGTCCAGACCGTGGAGCGGACGGTGCGCAGCTTCGTCCACTCGGCGTCGAGGATGCGGCCGAACGTGAGCCGGGGCCCGCCGACGTCGGCGCGGTGGGCCGGCGCCGCGGGCGGGCTGAGGGTCGAGGTCGTGGTCATGGTGGTCACACTCCGGCGGGAACGGGCTGGTCGGTGCGGGCGTGGTACTCGACGCTGTCGGCGGTGAGGCCCATGAACGCCTCCTCGAGCGAGGCGTTGACGACGCTCAGCTCGTGCAGGTAGAGGTTGCGGGACCCGGCGACGTCGCCGACCTGCTCGGGCGTCGCGCCCTCGACCTTCAGCGCGCCGTCGTCGTCGCGGCCGATGCGCCAGCCGCGCTCGCGCAGCGCCTCGGCCAAGACGCCGCCCTGCGGCGAGCGGACCCGGACGTAGGAGGCGGAGTTGCGGGCGATGAAGTCGGCCATGCCGGTGTCGGCGAGGATCTTGCCGCGCCCGATCACCAGCAGGTGGTCGGCGGTGAGCGCCATCTCCGACATCAGGTGGCTGGACACGAACACCGTCCGGCCCTCGGCGGCCAGCGACCGGATGAGGTTCCGGATCCACCGGATGCCCTCCGGGTCCAGGCCGTTGACCGGCTCGTCGAACAGCAGCACCTCGGGGTCGCCGAGCAGCGCGGCCGCGATGCCGAGCCGCTGGCCCATGCCGAGCGAGAACCCGCCGGACCGCTTGCGCGCGACGGCGTCCAGCCCGACCATGCCGATGACCTCGTCGACGCGGCGGCGCGGGATGCCGTTGGTCTTCGCCAGCCACAGCAGGTGGTTGTAGGCGGTCCGGCCGCCGTGGATCGCCTTGGCCTCCAGCAGCGCGCCGACCTCGTGCAGCGGCGCCGGCAGGTCGCGGTACGAGCGGCCGTTCACGGTGACGCGGCCGCCGGACGGGTGGTCGAGGCCCATCACCATGCGCATGGTCGTGGACTTCCCGGCGCCGTTCGGGCCGAGGAACCCGGTGACCGCGCCGGGCCGGACCGTGAAGTCGATCGCGTCGACCGCGGTCTTGTCTCCGTAACGTTTCGTCAGCCGTTCCGCTGTGATCATGGCGGCCACGCTACGGCCGTCGGCACCGATGAAACAGCAGTTCAAGGGTGGTTTCAGGGCCGACTCAGGGACATCTCGGGGTCGCCCCTGAGCCGGCCGTCGGGGACGTTCTCAGCCGCGCAGCGTCAGCGACTGCGGGAAGTCGGTGATGATCCCGTCGACGCCGAGGTCGCGCATCCGCCGCATGGCGCCGGGCTCGTCGACCGTCCACACGTTGATCTCCATGCCCAGCTCGTGGACGCGGTCGACCAGCGCCTGGTCGGTGACGGTGAACTGCGGGTTGACCTGGTCGGCCCAGGTCGACAGCTCCAGCAGCTCGGCCTCGGTGGGCCGCTCGGCGTCGAGCAGGCCGATCGGCACGTCCGGCATGGCCGCCTGGAAGGCCTGGGCATCGGCGACGACGAACGACTGCACGCCGAGGCGGCCGTCCTCCAGGGCGTCGTCGACGTCGCCGGGGATCGAGCGCAGCTCCGCGGCCAGCTGCTCGGGCAGGCCGGTGCCGGCGTAGTGCCCGCACGGGCTGATCTCGGCGAGCAGGCCGGTCGTGCGGCCGAGCTGGCGGATCACGTCCCGGAGGGTGATGATCGGCTCGCCCGCGAAGCGCTCGTCGAACCAGGAGCCGGCGTCGAGCGTGCGCAGCTCGGCCCAGGTGAAGTCGGACACCCGGTAGGACGCCCGGCCCGGGAACCGCTCCTCGACGTCGGTGGTGCGCTCCAGCGTGCAGTCGTGGAAGTTCACCAGCCGTCCGTCGCTGGTCCGCTGGACGTCGATCTCGACGACGTCCGCGCGCTGGCGGACGGCCGCCCGCACGGCCGCGGTGGTGTTCTCCGGCGCGATGCCGGACGAGCCGCGATGGGCGATGACGGCCGGCCCGTCGTCGCTCGCCGGCGAGGCGGCTGCCGGCGAGACGATCAACAACGAGGTCACGACGAGTCCGGCGATCCTGGCGATGCGCACGACGATCCTCCGATACGAGTGGGTGTGCCAGGTTGACCGAGCGACGTTACGGGGAGTCGGACCTGGGTTGACACCTCGGTGAAGACCACCGCGGCCACCCCGCGAGGGGACGGATGCTTGGATGTGCGCCATGGACAGCGACCCCGATTCGATCGGCGACGAGCGCGTGCCGGTCGCTCAGGTGCTCACCGGCCTCGAGGTGCACCCGCTCGCGCAGGGCGAGACGGCCATCGAGGCGTTCGTGCTGATCAAGGTCCTCGACGCCGACGGCCGGCCCGCGTGGTCGTACCGCACCACCAACCGGCTGAACCGCGAGGAGCTGCTCGGCGCGTTGATGGTGCAGGTCGACGTGTTGCGCAAGGAGCTGCGCGACGAGTGGGACGACTCCTGAAGGCACGCCGTCCCACCCGCCACGAGCGGTGATCTATCGCGTCCGGACGCGGTGCACGCCGCCCAACTGGGTGCCGGCGTAGAGCCAGCGCCCGTCCGGGCTGATCTCCAGCGACACCACGGACAGGTTCTGCAGGCCGCTGGACACGTTCACCCAGGTGCGCCCGCCGTCGGTGCTGCGCAGCACCCCGCGGCCGCCCTTGACCAGGCCGTTCGCGGTGAACGAGCTGGTCGCGGCGTACCAGGTGTCGGGGTCGGACGGCGACACGATCAGGTCGCCGACGACCATCGGCAGCCCGCCGGTGTCCGCGTCGTGCCAGGTCGCGCCGGAGTCGTCGCTGACGCGGATCGTGCTGCCCGCGGCGATGACCCGGTCGCCGTCGACCGCCACCGTGACGACCTCGCCGTCGATGACCTTCTCCGTGGTGAGGCCGAAGTCATCACTGCGGTAGAGGCCGTCGGCGCTGGCCAGCCAGAGCCGGTCCGGGTGCGCCGGGTCGGTGGCGACGGACGTGAACAGCTGGTCGTGAAAGTGCTTGCGCCAGACCGTCCCGGCGTCGTCGGTGACGTAGAGGCCGGCGCCGACGACGCTCCAGAACGCGACGGCCACCCGGCCGGAGTCCGCCGGCCCGACGACCAGGTCCAGCGGGACCTCGTAGGTGCGGCCGCGCAGCTCCCACTCCTGGCCGCCGTCGGTGCTGCGGTACACCCAGAACTGCGACAGCGCGTCCTTGCGGATCTTCCACACCGTCTGCGGGTCCTGCGGGTCGACGGCGAGCTGGCCGATGCGGGTGCCGATGTAGGCCTCGTATCCCGACAGGCCCCACTCGGCACCGCCGTCGGGCAGCTTCGGTCGGGTCGGCAGCGCGGTCGCGTAGACGTCGGTGTCGGTGCCGGCCAGCAGCTGCGGCGCGCCGCTCGCGTCGTCGGCGATCGCCAGGTCGTAGACGGTGCCGCCCTGGACGCCGATGCGCCGCGGGTCGGAGCCGTCGGACTCGGCCTGGAACAGCCCGGCGCCCGGCGACGACCACAGCAGGCCGCCGGCCCACGGCACGGCGTCGTCCTCGACGGCGCCGGCCACCGGCTGCGGCAGCTGCGACCAGGTGGCGCCGCCGTCACGACTGACGTGCTGGACGGTGCGGTACGTCGTCACCATCATGACGTCGCCGTTGACGACGATGTCGAGCGCGCCGCCGTTCGGGACGGCGTACAGCTCGGCCCAGCTGCCGCCCGCGTCGTGCGAGCCGATGACGACGTCGTCGACCAGCGCCGCGACGGTCTCACCGTCAGGCGTGGCGGCCAGGCCCTCGACGTAGCCGTCCGTCACCTCGTACACGACGTCGGTGCCGGTCGGCTCCCCGGTCATGATGCCGCGGACGGCCCAGATCGCGTCGTAGCCGGACAGGTACAGGTCGTCGCCACTGACGGCCGCGCCGGTCAGCTGCGCGCCGGCCTGGTTCGGGAAGCTGTTCCAGCTGTCGCCGCCGTCGCGGCTGACCAGCAGCGCGTCCGGCCGCACCGCCACCAGCACCTGCGTCTGCGGGTCGCTGAGCAGCGCGATCGTGTGCGCGTCGGGCACGTCCAGCTGCTGCCACGTCTCGCCGCCGTCGTGCGTGCGCAGGATGCGGCCGAGGTAGGTGTTGTCGAGGACGATGCCGAAGTCCAGCCCGGTGGCGGAGTTGACGGCGTACCACATGGTGTCCGGGTCGTCGGCGGCCACGACGACGTTGTCGTTGCCGCTGCCGGCCGGCACCGGCAGCCGGTTGTGCTGCCGCCACGTCTCCCCGCCGTCGTCGGTGGTCCAAGGGCCGGCTTTGGCGTACTGGGTGACCACGGCTGTGTCCGGGTCGGCGCCGGTCGTGGTGATCGGGCCGCCGGACGTGTTCGGGCCGATCGGCTGCCAGGCGGCCGGGTTGTTCGAGTTGCCCACCGGCGCGGCGACCTCGAACGTCCCGCTGCCGATCAACTGGGCGCCCAGCGTGGTGTCAGCGGCGACGGCGAGGCCGTACACCCCGACCCGCGATCCGGTGAGGTCGGCTCGGTACCAGCTGTCGTACTCGTGCTCCGCGGTGACGGTGACCGGGCGGCCCCGCGGCGGCGTCACCGTCACGGTCGGCGGCGCGGACAGCGGCGCCGGGGACCAGATGAACGCCTCCGAGGCGCCGTCGCTGGGGTCGGGCGAGGTCTGCACGACGAGGTGCCGGGCGGCCAGCAGGTACGGGACGCGCACGGTGGCGCCGTCACTCGTGGTGGCGACGATCCAGCCGGCGAGGTCGGCGTCCTGCTCGGGCCGGTCCGCGGCGACGGTGACCGTCACCTCCAGCTCGCCGCCGGCCGGGATGGTGCCCTGGGCCGGGGTGACCGTGACGGTGCCCGCACTGCCGGGCGCCGCTTCTGCCGCGACGGTGACGGCGACGTCGGTGTCGCCGGGGTTGCGCAGCGTCGTCGTACCGGTGCCGCCGATCGTCGTCCCGGACATATCGGCCAGCCCGAGCGACACCGACGTCGGCGCCGCGACCAGCGGGCTCGCCGCGGCGGCCGCGACGTCCACCCGGCCGGCGCCTGACGTCGTCGGGCCGGTGCCCTCGACGGCGACCGCCGAGCCGGTCAGTCGCCCGTTGACGTCGGCTACAGGCTCGTCCGGCCGCAGCTGGCGCAGCAGCGCCGCCGCGCCGGCCACGTGCGGCGCGGCCATGCTGGTGCCGGAGATGCGGTAGACGCCGATCGCCCAGTTCTCCAGCGCCCACGTCGAGCGGATCTCCACGCCGGGCGCGACGACGTCCGGCTCGAGGTCGAAGTCGGGCGCCGGGCCGCGCGAGCTGAACGACGCGATCTGGTCGGTGACGTCCTCGCCGGAGATCTCGATCTGGACGGGGCCGTTCGCGAGGTCGCGGCGCAGCGGCTCCCACTGCATCTCCAGCAGCCCCATGACGACGATCCGCTCCATCCGGAAGCTGTCGCCGGAGACGACGTCCTGGGGGGTCAGCGGGACGTCGACGACACCGGACTCGCCCGCGTTCTCCGACACTGCGGGATCGGAGAACAGCACCGGGCCGGAGCCGCCGTCGGTGTAGGCGAGCATCGCCAGCGCGCCGCGGTCCTCGGCCAGCCGGGCCTGCTCGATCAGGTACGGCGCGACGTCGGCGAGGCTGCGTGGCAGGCTCTGCCGGTAGGCGACGACCTTGCCGGTGACGTCGCCGACGCGGTCGTAGTCCTCCTCGGTGCCCTCGCCGACGTCGACCAACTCGCCGCTGACCGGCGTCGTCGGGGCGGGCGCGGAGAACGGGGCGCGGAAGGCGTCCAGCGCCTCGTCGCGCGGCGACGTCACGCGTGCCGACGGGAGGACGAGGCCGCTGGCGGACGCGCCGACCGACAGGACGCCGTCGGCCAGTGCCGGGCTGCCCATGGTCTGCTCGCCGGGGCCCGCGTTGCCGGCCGCCGCGATGACGACGACGCCGGCCTCGGTGACGGCCGTGGCGGCCAGGCCGAGCGGGTCGGTGCCGTCGCCGGGGCCGCCGAGGCTGAGGTTGACGACGTCGGCGCGGTACGGGTTCGCGGGGTCGACCGCGGCTTCCAGGCCGGCGATGATGTCGGACTCGTAGCCGGCGCCGCCCTCGTCGAGCACCTTGTACGCGGTGATCTGCGCGCCCGGCGCGACGCCGGTGACCTCGGGCCGGCCGGCGCCGATCCCCGCGATGATGCCGGCGACGTGGGTGCCGTGACCGTTGTCGTCGATCGGGTCGGCGTCGCCGTTGACGAAGTCGTGCCCGGCAACGACCTTGTGGCCCTCGCCGAACCCGCCGCCCAGCGACGCGTTCGTGTAGTCGACGCCGGTGTCGACGACCGCGACGATCGTGCCGGTGCCGTCGGCGGGGCCGCCGCCCGGGGCGTCCTGCTCCCAGACCTCCGGCGCGCCGATCAGCGGCACGCTGACGTCGGTGGAGGCGCGGAACCGCTCGTCCGGGACGACCTCGGCCACGCCGGGCAGTGTCCGCAGCGCGTCGACGTCGCCCGCGGGGACGGTGAGCGCGACGGCGTGCAGCAGGCCGGTGAACTCGTGCTCGACCTCGGCGTCGATGCCGCGGGCGCCGGCGGCGGCGAGCATGGTGTCCTGCGCACGGGCGGCTGCGGTCTCCGCCTGCGGGCTGGCCTGCTGGGCGGCGAGCTCGGCGGGCGCGGCCGGCTCGCCGTCCGGGCCGGCCATGACGACGATGACGCGGGTGTCCTGCTCCGCCGACAGGTCGGTCTCGGCGGCCGCGCCTGCGGCGAACGGGGTGAGGCCCGCGGCGGCGAGGGCGACGGCCAGTGAGGTGACCAGTGCGGCGCCGGATCCGGCGCGGAGTCGTCGAGCAATCATCATGCTCCCGGGGTAGACCGCGGCCGGGGGGTTTGCCGCGGGTTGTCGACATTCGTAGTGGCTGTGACTCCGTGTATCAATGGCTGCAGCTGGCCGGTTGCGGCCGATGGCACAATGCGGCCATATTCTGACCATGACGACGGATGACGCACCCTCGCTCGCGCCGGTGGGCCTCGGCCCGTTCGACGAGGAGGTCTACCGCGCACTGCTGACCTGCGTCGACGCAACACCAGCGGCGCTCGCGGAGCGGCTCGGCCAGCCCGAGGGCCGGGTCGACAGCGCGTGCGGGCGGCTGCGCTCGCTCGGCCTGGTGATCCGGATGTCCGGCCGGCGCCGCCGCTACACCGCCGTCGACCCCGAGGCGGCGCTCGAGGCGCTGGTCCGCGAGCGCGCCGGCGAGCTGGACCACGTGCGCGGCTCCGCCCTCGCGCTCTCCTCGATCTTCCACGCCGCCCGCCGCCAGGCCGGCGACGGCAGCACGATCGAGCTGCTCAACGGGCCAGAAGAGCAGGGCCGCTGGTTCGTCCGGCTGCAGCACCAGGTCCGCTCGGAGATGATGGTGCTGGACCGCCCGCCGTACGTCCTGGCCGCCGTCAACCCGGTCGAGCCGGTGCGCCTCGACAGCGGCGTGCACTGGCGGGCGATCTACGCGCCCGAGGCGCTGGAGATCCCCGGCGCGATGGACGAGATCGACGACCTCACCCGCCGCGGCGAGCAGGGCCGCGTCCTGCCCGGACTGCCGCTGAAGCTGGCCATCGCCGACCGCCGGATCGCGCTGCTGCCGTTGTCGATGGAGCTGGGGCACGCCCAGGGGCTGGTGATCCGCGAGTCCACCCTGCTCGACGCGCTGGTCGAGCTGTTCGAGGTGTACTGGGCGCGGGCGACGCCGCTCGGCTCGTCGTCCGGCGGCGCGGCCGACGAGGCGCCGGACCACGACCGCGAGCTGGTGCGGCTGCTCGCGGCCGGGCTGACGGACAACGCCATCGCGCGCCAGCTCGGCCTGTCGACGCGGACGATGCGGCGGCGGACGCGGCAGCTGTTCGACCAGCTGGAGGCGGCGAACCGGTTCCAGGCCGGCATCCAGGCGGCCCGCCGCGGCTGGCTATGACGCCGTGCGGCGATCCGGCTGGGGTGGCTGCAGGTGCGCCGGATGTTGCCGAGTGGGCCGTCCCCCTGCTGCCCATTTTCTTAGCCGCGAGGGTGCGCCTCAAGCGGACTATTGGGCGCTTCGCGCCGGCGATGACCGCTTGACCCGCACCCTCGCGGTCTAAGCCTCGATCCACCGACAGGTGGAGTGTCGTGGTAGGGCGTGGGAGCGTGAGAATGCGCTTCTGAGCTGGGAGGATACGACTTGTCTAAGGCACGTATCGCCAGCTCAAGAAGGGCATCTCGTAGATGCAACTCTCTCACACCCGACCGGTCGTCTCGGCGGCCTTCGATGAGCCCAACCTCGTGTCGTCGGCGGGCCTGGTCCCGGCGATGGCCCTGGCCGGCGAGGCACGGCTGCGCGAGCTGGGCGATGAGCACCTGAGCGTGCCGACGGACAAGGGCGCCAACGCCGGGCTGAAGCTGTCGGGCCTGGTCGCCGGCATGACCGCCGGCGCGGACAGCATCGACGACATGGCCCTGCTACGCCACGGCGCGATGGGGAAGGTCTTCGCCGGCATCTACGCCCCCTCCACACTTGGCTCGTTCCTGCGCGCCTTCACCTTCGGCCATGTCCGCCAAGCCGACGCGATCGCCTCTCGGTTTCTGATCAACCTGACCCAGCGCACGGCCCTGCTGGGCGAGACCGCAGACACCGCGACGGTGATGGTCGACATCGACGACACCATCGTGGAGGTACACGGCTATCAGAAGCAGGGCGCGGGGTTCGGGTACTCCGGGGTGCGGGGCCTGAACGCCGTGCTGGCCACCGTTTCCAGCCAGACCTTCGCGCCGGTGATCGCCGCCCAGCGCCTGCGCAACGGCTCGGCCGGGTCCCCACGCGGGGCGACGCGTCTGGCCACCGACGCCCTCGCCCTGATCCGCCGCACCCACCTGGCCGGCCGAGACGTGCTGGTCCGGGCGGACTCGGCGTTCTACTCCCACGCCCTGGTCACCGCAGCGTTGAAGGCCGGCGCGAACGTCTCGATCACCGTGCGGATGGACCCGGCGGTCAAACGCGCCATCGCCGGCATCGCCGAGACCGCCTGGACCACGATCAAATACACCGACGCCGTCTACGACGAGACCACCAGAACATGGAACTCTCGTGCCGAGGTCGCCGAGGTTCCCTTCACCGCGTTCACCTCCAAGAACAAGACCGACCAGATCCCCGGCCGGCTCGTGGTCCGCCGTATCCCCGATCTCAACCCCCGCAACAGCGAAGGCCAGGACACGTTGTTCGATTCCTGGCGCTTCCACGCCTTCTTCACCACCACCGACACCACCGAGATGGACACCGTCGCCGCGGACCAGACCCACCGGGCCCACGCGGTCATCGAGAACGTCCACGCCGACCTCAAGGCCTCCGCGCTGGCCCACCTGCCCTCCGGGGTGTTCAACGCCAACGCGGCCTGGCTCGTCTGCGCGGTCATGGCGTTCAACCTCACCCGCGCCGCCGCGACCCTGACCAAGACCCCCACTCTGACCAGGGCGACCACCGCGACGATCCGCCGCAAACTCATCACCGTCCCCGCCCGGATCGCCACCTCCGCCCGGCGTCTGACCCTGCACCTGCCGACCAACTGGCCCTGGCAGACCGCGTGGTCCACGCTCTACAACGCCCTCTTCCCCCGGCCCGCCACGACACACACCTGACCACCAGCCCCCGCCGGCACGAGAAGGAACCCCAGTGGAAAGCCGGGCAGACCGGCAACTCACTCACACCCAACGTGATCACAACCACCTCGCCTGAAACCAGACGACGTCACCAAGCTGGTCGGTGGATCGAGGCTAAGAGGGCGTCTGATCCGTTGATGTTCTGGTTGTGAGGTTGGCTGGTGTTCGGGTCCTCGTTCTTGGGCGGGTGGTGTGGTAGGGCTCGTCGTTGTGATGTCCAGGGCGCCGTACCGTAGCGATCTGTCCGATGCCCGGTGGGCGCTGATCGAGCCGGTCATGTCCGGGTGGCGTGCGGCCCGGCGCGGGCTGGGGATCAGTGAGCCCGTCCATGACCTGCGAGAGATCGTCAACGCGATCTTGTACGTGAACCGGACCGGCATCGCCTGGGAGTACTTGCCGCACGATTTCCCGCCGTTCAAGACCGTCTATGACTACTACGCCAAGTGGGAGAAGGACGGGACGACGGAGAAGATCCATGACCTGCTGCGCGGCACGGCGCGCGCAGCGGCCGGGCGGGCCAGTGAGCCCAGCGCGGCGATCCTGGACGCGCAGTCGGTGAAGACGTCGTCGAATGTGGCCGAGTCCGATCAGGGCATCGATGCGGGCAAGAAGATCAAGGGACGCAAGCGGCATATCGCCACCGACACGCTGGGGCTGCTGCTGGTGGTGTTGATCACCGCGGCCAGCGTGCACGACACCGCAGGTGGGCGTGACCTGGTTGATCGCCTCGCCGATCGCCACGCGGGCGTGTCCAAGGCTTGGGTGGACCGCGGCTACCGCGCCAGCGTCGCCCAGCGTGGTGTCGATCGCGGTATCGACGTTCAGGTCGTCCAGAAAGACCCCGGGCTGAAGGGCTTCCACCCGACTCTGCGCTGGCCCGTGGAGCGCACCTTCGGCTGGCTGATGCTGCATCGTCGATTAGTCCGAGATTACGAGACGCTCCCAGAACGTTCCCGCACCATGATCCACTGGGCGATGATCGACAACATGAGCCGCCGGATCACCGGCGAAACCATCCAAACCTGGCGCGACGAACCAGCCAACTCAGGCGCACCCCCACAGATCTAGACCAGACGCCCTCTAAGCCTCGATCCACCGACAGGTGGAGTGTCGTGGTAGGGCGTGGGAGCGTGAGAATGCCCTTCTGAGCTGGGAGGATACGACTTGTCTAAGGCACGTATCGCCAGCTCAAGAAGGGCATCTCGTAGATGCAACTCTCTCACACCCGACCGGTCGTCTCGGCGGCCTTCGATGAGCCCAACCTCGTGTCGTCGGCGGGCCTGGTCCCGGCGATGGCCCTGGCCGGCGAGGCACGGCTGCGCGAGCTGGGCGATGAGCACCTGAGCGTGCCGACGGACAAGGGCGCCAACGCCGGGCTGAAGCTGTCGGGCCTGGTCGCCGGCATGACCGCCGGCGCGGACAGCATCGACGACATGGCCCTGCTACGCCACGGCGCGATGGGGAAGGTCTTCGCCGGCATCTACGCCCCCTCCACACTTGGCTCGTTCCTGCGCGCCTTCACCTTCGGCCATGTCCGCCAAGCCGACGCGATCGCCTCTCGGTTTCTGATCAACCTGACCCAGCGCACGGCCCTGCTGGGCGAGACCGCAGACACCGCGACGGTGATGGTCGACATCGACGACACCATCGTGGAGGTACACGGCTATCAGAAGCAGGGCGCGGGGTTCGGGTACTCCGGGGTGCGGGGCCTGAACGCCGTGCTGGCCACCGTTTCCAGCCAGACCTTCGCGCCGGTGATCGCCGCCCAGCGCCTGCGCAACGGCTCGGCCGGGTCCCCACGCGGGGCGACGCGTCTGGCCACCGACGCCCTCGCCCTGATCCGCCGCACCCACCTGGCCGGCCGAGACGTGCTGGTCCGGGCGGACTCGGCGTTCTACTCCCACGCCCTGGTCACCGCAGCGTTGAAGGCCGGCGCGAACGTCTCGATCACCGTGCGGATGGACCCGGCGGTCAAACGCGCCATCGCCGGCATCGCCGAGACCGCCTGGACCACGATCAAATACACCGACGCCGTCTACGACGAGACCACCAGAACATGGAACTCTCGTGCCGAGGTCGCCGAGGTTCCCTTCACCGCGTTCACCTCCAAGAACAAGACCGACCAGGTCCCCGGCCGGCTCGTGGTCCGCCGTATCCCCGATCTCAACCCCCGCAACAGCGAAGGCCAGGACACGTTGTTCGATTCCTGGCGCTTCCACGCCTTCTTCACCACCACCGACACCACCGAGATGGACACCGTCGCCGCGGACCAGACCCACCGGGCCCACGCGGTCATCGAGAACGTCCACGCCGACCTCAAGGCCTCCGCGCTGGCCCACCTGCCCTCCGGGGTGTTCAACGCCAACGCGGCCTGGCTCGTCTGCGCGGTCATGGCGTTCAACCTCACCCGCGCCGCCGCGACCCTGACCAAGACCCCCACTCTGACCAGGGCGACCACCGCGACGATCCGCCGCAAACTCATCACCGTCCCCGCCCGGATCGCCACCTCCGCCCGGCGTCTGACCCTGCACCTGCCGACCAACTGGCCCTGGCAGACCGCGTGGTCCACGCTCTACAACGCCCTCTTCCCCCGGCCCGCCACGACACACACCTGACCACCAGCCCCCGCCGGCACGAGAAGGAACCCCAGTGGAAAGCCGGGCAGACCGGCAACTCACTCACACCCAACGTGATCACAACCACCTCGCCTGAAACCAGACGACGTCACCAAGCTGGTCGGTGGATCGAGGCTAAGTGCGGGCAGCTATCAGGGGGACGGGGGAAGTGCGGGCACAGCCGGCGTCCTGGGTCCACACGGCTGGCGTGCTGGTCTCAGGTCACGTCCTGGTCCTGTGTCACGCGGGGATGCCTGGTAAGCGTTTGCTGGCGTAACGGTGGACCAGGACGTGACCTGAGACCAGGACGCCGACGGCGCAGATCTGGCGGGCGTGCCCGGTTCTTCCCCGTCCCCCTGATAGCTGCCAGTTCTTAGGCCGCGGGCCTGCGGGTCAAGCGGTCATCGTCGCGCGAAGCGCCGATAGTCCGCTTGAGGCGCGGGTGCGCGGCTAAGAGAATGGGCAGCAGGGGGACGGCCAACTCGGCAAACCCCGACGCACGGCAGGCCTAACGCACGCCGGTGGGCCGGAACTGGACGCTGATGCGCGGCCCCACGGGCTTCGCCGTCTTCGGGACCGCGTGCTCCCAGGTGCGCTGACACGACCCGCCCATGACCAGCAGGTCACCGTGGCCCACGGCGAACCGCAGCGTCGCGCTGCCCCCACCCCGCTGGCGCAGCAGCAGCGAGCGCGGCGCGCCCAGCGAGACGATGGCGACCATGGTGTCCTCGGTGCGGCTGCGCCCGATGGTGTCGCCGTGCCAGGCGACGCTGTCGCGGCCGTCGCGGTAGAAGCACATGCCGGCGGTGGTGAACGGCTCGCCCAGCTCGGCGGCGTAGTGGCGGGTCAGCGCCTCGCGCGCCTCGACGAGCAGGGGGTCGGGCAGCGGCTCGCCGTCGCCGTAGAAGCGGATCAGCCGCGGCACGTCGACCACGCGCTCGTACATGGTGCGCCGCTCGGCCCGCCACGGCACCGATTCGACCAGGCCGGTGAACAGCTGGTCGGACCCGCTCACCCACCCCCGCCGGACGTCGACCCAGGCGCCCTGGGTGAGCACAGTGCGCTCGACGGCGCCGCCGAGCGGCCCGAGCGTGGCGCCGCTGACGTCGTCGAGCAGGGAGGCTTGGAAGGCAACGCTCATGCCGCCACGCTACCCGGATTCGAACGGATGTTCTACCCCCGGCGGAACCAGCCCTTCTTGGGCGGCGCGGTGAGCCGCAGGTTCTGCGCCGCCTCGGGGCCGACCACCGGGTGCCGCGAGTCGACGACCCACTGCCAGACCCGGCGGGCGCTCTCGGTGTCGCCTCCGTCGTGCAGCAGCTTGCCCAGGTGGACGCCGGCCAGCGGGCCGTACTCGGGGTGCCCGGAGTCGACGGCGGACTTCCAGGCGGCGTAGGCGCCCTGCGGGTCGCGCGCGGTGTAGAGCAGCTCGAGCCCGAGGTCGTGCGCCGCTTGCGGCGCGTACAGCAGGTGCCCGGAGTCGATGACCTGCTGGAACGCCTCGCGCGCGGCGTCGACGTCGGCCCGGGCGAGCAGCAGCTCGGCCAGCAGCAGGCCGGCCTCCGGCGCCCGGTCCGGGTGCCCCGACGTCGCGGCCGCCCGCCACGCGGCCTCCGCGCCCGCGTCGTCGCCGAGGTGCTGCAGGACGCGTCCGAGCACCGTCAGCGCCCGCCCGTTGCCTGGCGGCGACGCCGCCGCGACCGCCTCGCCGACCAGGGCCCGCCCGCCGTCGACGTCGCCCGATGACACCAGCATGGCGCCGAGCAGCGCCTTCGCCTCGGACACCGCCTCGGGCACGCCGGAGGCGATGGCCCGCTCGAACAGCGCTCGTGCCTCGTCCTCGCGGCCCTCCTCGGCCAGCCCGTCGGCGTGGCCGACCAGCGCCATTACATTTGGGACTGACGTCAGGCCCTGCGGCCGGCTGCCATCCCCCGTGCCCACATCGTCGGTCATCGGGCCGAGCCAACCCGACGAAGGCGAACGGCAGACGAACGCGCGGCGACGTCCATGGCTCGATCGACTCTGGACGGCGGCCCGGCGTAGCCAGGAGGATGTCTGCGCGATCGATCACTCCGCGCGAAGGAGCCGACATGACCGTTCTCGCCGACCTGCTCGCCGCCGTCGCCGGCGGCCGCGTCGAGGTGCTCGACCTCACCGCGCCGCTCAGTTCGCAGACGCCGATCCTGAGGCTGCCCGAGCCGTTCGGCCAGACGGTCCCGTTCCAGCTGCAGGAGATCAGCCGCTACGACGACCGCGGCCCGGCCTGGTACTGGAACAACATCACCACCGGCGAGCACACCGGCACGCACTTCGACGCGCCGGTGCACTGGGTCAGCGGCCGCGACCAAGAAGACGTCGCGCAGGTGCCGCTCCCCCGGCTGATCGCGCCGGCCGCCGTCGTCGATGTGACGGAGCGGGCGGCGGCCGACCCGGACTTCCTGCTGGAGATCGACGACGTCAAGGCGTGGGAGGCCGAGCACGGCCCGCTGCCCGACGGCGGCTGGCTACTGCTGCGCACGGGATGGGACGCGCGCTCCGACGACCAGGAGGCGTTCCTCAACGCCAACGAGACCGGCCCGCACACGCCCGGCGTCAGCGTCGAGTGCGCCCGCTGGCTGGCCGACGAGGCGCCGGTCCTCGGCCTCGGCGTCGAGACCGTCGGCACCGACGCCGGCGCGGCGCACTCGTTCGACCCGGCGTTCCCGTGCCACTCCTTCCTGCTCGGCGCCGGCAAGTACGGGCTGACGCAGCTGCAGAGCCTCGCCCAGCTGCCGCCGACCGGCGCCGTGGTCGTCGCCGCGCCGCTGCCGATCGTCGGCGGGTCGGGCAGCCCGGCGCGCGTGCTGGCGCTGGTCGAGCGCTGATGCTGGTCGCGCACGCCGCCGGCCTGGCGCTGGCCGGGCTCGGCGTCAGGCAGGCGTTCGGCGTGGTCGGCAGCGGCAACTTCCACGTCACGAACGCACTGGTCGAGGGCGGTGCGCGGTTCGTCGCGGCCCGCCACGAGGGCGGCGCGGCGACGATGGCCGACGCCTATGCGCGGATGAGCGGCGAGGTCGCCGCGGTCACCGTCCACCAGGGCTGCGGGCTCACCAACGCGCTGACCGGCCTCACCGAGGCGGCGAAGAGCCGCACGCCGCTGCTGGTGCTGGCCGCCGAGGCGACCGTCCCTCGGTCCAACTTCCACGTCGACCAGCCGGCCCTCGCGGCCGCCGTCGGCGCGGCGTCGGTCCGGGTCGCGTCGGCCGAGACCGCCCTCGACGACGTCGCGCGGGCGTACGCGCTGGCCCGGCACGAGCGCCGCACCGTCGTCGTCAACCTGCCGCTCGACGTGCAGGGGCTGCCGGTCGACGACGGCGCGCGCGTGCGGCCCGCGGCGGCGACCTCGACCCCGCCGCCGCCCGATGTGGCCGAGCTGGCCGCGCTGCTCACGGCGGCCCGGCGGCCGGTGCTGATCGCCGGACGGGGCGCGCGGCACGCCCGCGCGGAGCTGCTCGCGCTGGCCGACGCGTGCGGCGCGCTGGTCGCCACGTCCGCCGTCGCGCGCGGGCTGTTCCACGGCAGCCCGTGGTCGCTGGACGTGTCCGGCGGGTTCGCCTCGCCGCTGGCCGCGTCGCTGATCACCGAGGCGGACGTCATCGTCGGGTTCGGCTGCGCGCTGAACATGTGGACCATGCGGCACGGCCGGCTGATCGGCGCCGGCGCGCGGGTGGCGCAGGTGGACGTCGACGCCGACGCGATCGGCCGGCACCGCCCGGTCGACGTCGGCGTGGCCGGCGACAGCGCCGCGGTGGCCTCGGCCCTGACGGTGGCGCTGGGCGGCCGGCGCGACGCCCCGGCCGGCTACCGCAGCGACGACGTACGCACGCGGCTGGACGCCGGGTTGCGCTGGCGCGACGTCGCGTACGACGACTGGGGCGGCGGCGGGCGGATCGACCCGCGGACGCTGACCATCGCGCTGGACGACCTGCTGCCGGCCGAGCGGGTCGTCGCCGTCGACTCCGGCAACTTCATGGGCTACCCGAGCATGTTCCTGTCCGTGCCGGACGAGTTCGGGTTCTGCTTCACGCAGGCCTACCAGTCGATCGGGCTCGGGCTGGCCACGGCGGTCGGCGCGGCACTGGCCCGGCCGGACCGGCTCCCGGTCGCCGCCCTGGGCGACGGCGGCGCGCTGATGGCGGCCGCCGAGTTCGACACCGTCCGGCGGCTCGGCCTGCCCATGGTCGTCGTGGTCTACAACGACGACGCGTACGGCGCCGAGGTGCACCACTTCGCCGGCGGCGAGCCGCTGGACACCGTCACGTTCCCGGACACCGACATCGCCGCCGTCGGCACCGGCTACGGGTTCGACGCGGTCACGGTGCGCTCGGCGGCCGACCTCGGCGCCGTCCGGTCCTGGCTGGACGGCGACCGCGGCCGGCCGCTGCTCGTCGACGCGAAGGTCGCCGCGCCGCAGGGCTCGTGGTGGCTGGAGGAGGCGTTCCGCGGTCACTGACCGCCGAACGTCACCCGTGAGGCGGCGGCCGCGGCGGACCCGACGGCGACCGCGATCACCGCGGCCACCAGGGCCGGGGCCAGCCAGAGCCCGCCGTCGGGGACCAGGCCCTCGCCGCGCGCCCACGAGAACGGCACGACGGTGACCGCCGCGGCCGCGAGCCCGAGCCCGGCCCCCAGGACACCCGTCACCAGACCCTCCACCACGACCGACTGGCGGACGGTCCTGGGCGCGGCGCCGACCAGCCACAGCCGCCGCAGCTCGCCCCGGCGGTGCGCCACCGCCGCCGCCCAGGCGTTGATCACCATGATGGTGGCGAACAGCGAGATCATCACTACGACCACGATGTTGAGCAGCTTCGTCACCTCGTCCGCCCCGCCGGCGCCGGCCATGGACCGCGCGTCGACGTCGACCAGCATCAGGGTGCCGATCGAGCTGCCGGCCAGCACGATCACCGGCGCCAGCGTCGAGCTGAGCAGGTGGGCGCGGCGGGCCGCGTTCGACAGCGCCAGCTCGCTCGCGGCGCCGCGGGCGAACCGGGCCCGCAGTGCACCGGCGAACCGCTGCAGCAGCCGCGGCGCCGCCACCGCCAGCCCGATGCTAACCAGCAGGCTGGCGTTGCCGGCGGTCATCATGGCGTCGTAGGGGTCGTCGGAGTGGGCGGTGACGGCCATCGTCACGACGGCGAACCCCAGGCCGTACAGCACCAGCGCCGCGGCGACCAGCAGCCGCCAGCGCGGCAGCCGCGACGGGCCGACCTGCTGGGCCCGCGCCTCGCGTACCGGCGCCCGGCTGGCCCGGGAGACGGCGAGGGCGGCGGCCAGGCGCGTCACCAGGATGATCGCGACGACCGTGGCGAGCAGGGCGAGTCCGCCGCCGCGGAACCGGACGTCGTCGCTCACCAGTCCGCCCGATCGCAGCGCGTCGAGCAGAGCGCGGGCGCCGAACCACGCCGGCACGGCGCCGAGCGCGGTCGCGACCGTCGCCATGACCAGCGTCTCGCGGCGCACCAGCGCGCGGACCTGCGTGCCCGCCGCGCCGATGGTCCGCAGCAGCACGATCTCGTCGGTGCGCTGGCGGACGGTGATGCCGATGGTCGACGCCAGCGAGTAGAGGACGATGATCAGGCCCCAGCCGCCGACCACCCCGCCCATGATGAGCAGGGCCAGCCGGTCCTCGCCGCTGCTGTGCAGGGCGGTCTCGATCAGCGTCGCGAACGGGCCGACGACGGCGGTGCTGAGCAGCACCGTCAGCGCGGCGGCCAGGAATGCCGCCGGCCGGTGCCGCAGCGACGGCCGGGCCAGCCAGCCCACGCTGCCCAGCCGCGCCGGGCGCCGCTTCGTGGAAGCCGGCGGCGTCAGTCCCGCGGCCGCGCGCCGGGCCCGCTTGCTCGGCCGGTCCGGCCGGTCCGGCCGAACCGGCCGAACCGGCCGCGACGCCGTGCGTGCCGCGCTCATCGGGCCACCGCCGGGGCGGCCGGCGCGGCCGCGACGAGCTGGTCGAGCTGGGCCAGCTGGCCCGCGACGGCGTCGACGGTGGGGTGCTCCATGTGGCCGGCGACCCGGCCGTCGACGAGGAAGACGACGCGGTCGGCGTACGAGGCGGCGACCGGGTCGTGCGTCACCATGACGATCGTCTGCCGCAGGTCGGTGACGGCCGTGCGCAGCAGCCGGAGGATGTCCTTGGCGGTCGCCGTGTCCAGCGCGCCGGTGGGCTCGTCGGCCAGCACGACGGCCGGCGACGTGGCGAACGCCCGGGCGATCGCGACCCGCTGCTGCTGGCCGCCGGACAGCTCGGCGGGCAGGTGACCGGCCCGCCCGGCCAGGCCGACCTGCTCCAGCAGGGTCCGGACCAGCTTCGGATCGGCCTTGCGCCCGGCCAGCCGCAGCGGCAGCGCGACGTTCTGCGCGGCCGTGAGGTACGGCATCAGGTGGAAGCTCTGGAACACGAAGCCGATCCGCTCGCGGCGGAGCTGGGTGCGGGCGTCCTCGGCCCAGAACGTGACGTTGTCGCCGTCGACCAGGACGTCGCCCTCGGTGGGCCGGTCCAGTCCCGCGATGCACGACAGCAGCGTCGACTTGCCGGACCCGGACGGGCCCATCACCGCGGTGAAGGACCCGCGGGCGAAGTCGAGGTCGACGCCGTCGAGGGCGCGCACACCCCGCTGGTGGTCTCCGTAGACGCGGACCAGCCGGCGCACCTGCACGGCAGTGGTGTCCATCGTGTTCTCCTCGTTCGCTCGATTGGTTTCCATGCCGACGACGCTACGGATCACCGCAGGTCAGGGGCGATACGGCTGACTCCCGACCTGGGGTGGAGGAAAGTCCACCCGGATCGGGGACACAACCGGATCGAGCCCGCGACCGTGCCTCCGTAGCGTCGGAGACACCGAAACGAGCGAAGGAGAAGACGATGGAACTCAACGGTCTGACGCGGCGCCTGCTCTGGCCCGACACCGTGCCCGCCGGCGCCGAGGACAAGGCCCGGGCACTGGCCGTCCTGGCCGCCCGGCGCGACGAAGGACTGCCGGACGCCGAGGCGCGATCGCGGACCGAGGCGGTGGCCGCGGCCACGACGCGCAACGACCTCTACCTCGCGCTGGAGGGACTCGGCGGCGGCGTCCCGCCGTGGGGCGTCACGATGGCGCTGCGGGTCGCGACCGGTGTCTGGATCGCGATGACGGCCGTGCAGATCGTGGTCTGGCTGGCGATCGGCATCGGCACCGGCGGGCTGGACGTGCCGTGGTGGCTGTACTCGACGGCAGGCGGCGCGGGCATCGTTGCCGCACTGTGGTGGGCGAACGAGTCCTACCATCGTGTTCCGGGTCGCGCCCGTTCCCGCGCGATCGCATGAACCGTGTCGACGGCGAGGGTGGGAGGTGAGCGGCGGGTGGACCGCACGGACGACGGCCGGTCGTCGGGCCGGCCGGCTCCGGCCGTGTCGCTGCCACCGTTCCCGGTCGACACTCCGGGGATCCTCGAGCGGCTCCGGCTGACCGCCGTCGCCACCGGGACCGCCGCCCTCGCCGTCCCCGCCTGGATCCTGCTGATCCTGGCGATCATGGCGGTCCCGCTCAGCGTCATCGGCATCGGTCTGTGGATCGCCCTGATCGTGGTGTACGGCACGGCGGCGCTGGTGAACGTCCTGCGCACCCTCGCCGAAGGGCTGCTCGACGCCGACCTGCCCGAGCATCCCGTCGACGGCCCGCGGCGCTCGCCACTGCGGTTGATCGCCGGTTGGGTGCGCGATCCGCTGCGCTGGCGCGAGCTGGCGCTGGTGGGATTCACCGCGACCGGCGGGCTGGTGCTGTCGATGCTGCCGATCGGGCTGCTGACGTCGCTGCCGGTCTACGGGGTGTTCCTGCTCATCGACGGCGGGCCGGTGTGGTCGGCGCTGACGGTGCTCGCCGTGCCGCTGACCGTGCTGTGGTGGGTGGGCACGCCGTGGCTGGTGCGGACGCGGGCGCTGGCCGACGCGGCGATCCTCGGCCACTCGCTGACCCGCCGGCTGGCCGAACGCGTCGCCGAGGTCGAGAAGACCCGCGCCGAGCTGATCGACCACTCCGCCGCCGAGGTGCGGCGCATCGAGCGCGACCTGCACGACGGCCCCCAGGCCCGCATCGCCGCCGTCGGCATGAACGTCGGCCTGGCCGAGCGGCTCATGAAGACCGACCCCGAGGCCGCCTTCGAGCTGCTGCGCGAGGCGCGCGAGGGCACCGTCTCGGCGCTGGAGGACCTGCGCTCCGTGGTCCGCGGCATCCACCCGCCCGCGCTCGCCGACAGGGGTCTGACCGGCGCCGTCGAGGCGCTCGCGCTCGCGCTGCCGGGCCCGGTGACGGTGACTCTGCGGCTGCCCGAGCGGCTCCCGGCCCCGGTCGAGTCGGCCCTCTACTTCGCCGTCGCCGAGGCCCTGGCGAACGCCGTCAAGCACGCCGGTGCCACCCGCATCTGGGTGACCGGCAGCACCGAGCCCGGCCGGGTGCGCCTCGTCGTCGGCGACGACGGCCGCGGCGGCGCCGACCCCCGGGGCTCCGGGCTGGCCGGCATCACCCGCAGGCTGGCCGCGTTCGACGGGACGGTCGCGGTGGCCAGCCCGGCCGGCGGCCCGACCACCGTGACCCTGGAGGTGCCGTGGCACAGCTGAGAGCGTTGATCGCCGAGGACCAGGCGCTGCTGCGCGTGGGACTCACCCGCATCCTCGAGTCCGACGGCATCGAGGTCGTCGACGCGGTGCAGGACGCCGCCACGCTGGCCGCGGCGCTGGCCAAGGACGACTTCGACGTCGCGATCCTCGACGTCCGGCTGCCACCCACGTTCACCACCGAGGGCCTCACGGCCGCGACCATGGCGCGCGCCGCCCGCCCGGCGCTGCCCGTGCTGGTGCTCAGCCAGCACGTCGAGCCGCTCTACGCCCGCGACCTGCTCGCCGACGGCCAGGGCAGCGTCGGCTACCTGCTCAAGGACCGCGTCGCCGACGTCGACGGCTTCCTCGCCGCCGTCCGGCAGGTCTCGGCCGGCGGCACGGTGCTCGACCCCGAGGTCGTGGCCGGCCTGCTGACCAGCCGCCCCGACCCGGTCGACCGGCTCACCGACCGCGAACGCGAGGTGCTGACGCTCATGGCGCAGGGCCGGTCCAACGCCGCCATCAGCGCTCGCCTGCACGTCTCGGAGGGCGCGGTCACCAAGCACATCGCCAGCATCTTCACCAAGCTCGACCTGCCGCAGGCCCCCGACGACAACCGCCGCGTCCTGGCCGTCCTCGCCTGGCTCGACGGCGCCGGCGGCTGACCCCGTCCCTCCACACCGTGACGGAGCACACGGCGACTCCGGGTTCAATTACGAGACTGGCGGGTCTAGTATTTAGTTCCGGAACTCATCAGTCTCGTAAAGCCTTCACCGGAGTGGTCATGACCCTCGCACCGCCCGACACCGAGTCCGCCACGCTGCCCGAGCGCGCCCACCGGCGCCGCTGGGCGACGCTCGCCGTGCTGTCGCTGAGCCTCGTCCTCATCGGCATGGACACGACCGTCCTCAACACCGCGATCCCGACGATGCAGCGCGAGCTCGGCGCGACCTCCAGCGAGCTGCAGTGGATCATCGACGCCTACACGCTGGCCTTCGCCGGGCTGCTGCTAACCGCCGGCGCGTGGGGCGACAAGTACGGCCGCAAGCTCGCGCTGGCCGCCGGGCTCGTCGTGTTCGGCGCCGCCTCAGTCTGGGGCGCCACGGCGGGCGACGCGGGCACCGTCATCGCCGCCCGGACGGTCATGGGCCTGGGCGGCGCGCTGATCATGCCGAGCACGCTGTCGATCCTCATCGACGTCTTCCGCGACCCGAAGGAGCGCAAGCGGGCCATCGGCGTCTGGGCCGCGATGGCCGGCATCGGCATCGCCGGCGGCCCGGCCGTCGGCGGCTGGCTGCTGGAGCACTTCTGGTGGGGGTCGGCGCTGATGATCAACGTGCCGGTCGCCGGCGCCGCCCTGCTGCTCGGTTTCTGGCTGGTGCCCGAGTCGCGGGACCGGCGGGCGCCGCGGCTGGACCTCGTCGGCGCGGCGCTGTCGTGCGCCGGGCTGGTCGCGCTGGTGTGGGCGCTGATCGAGGCGCCGGAGCGCGGCTGGACCGACGCCGTCACGCTGGGCGCCGTCGTAGCGTCGCTGGCGATCCTGGCCGGGTTCGTGCTGTGGGAGCGCCGGCACCCGCACCCGATGCTGCCGGTCGAGTTCTTCCTCAACCGCCGGTTCAGCGTGCCCGCGATCTCGATCACGCTGGTGTTCTTCGCGATGATGGGCGCCGCGTTCTTCCTGTCCGTCTACCTGCAGACGGTGCTCGGCTACACACCGCTCGAGGCCGGCCTGCGCATCCTGCCGCTGGCGATCGGGCTGGTCATCGGCGGTCCGGCGGCGATGGCTGTGGCGCAGCGGGTCGGCGAGAAGTGGCCGACGGTGTTCGGGCTGGCGCTGCTCGCGGTGTCGTTCTGGATCTTCACCGGGACGACGGTCGAGAGCGGCTACGCGCCGCGCGGCCTCACCGCGACGATCGTCATGGGGTTCGGCATGGCGTTCGCGATGGGGCCGGCGACGGAGTCGGTGATGGGCGCCGTGCCACGGGCCAAGGCCGGCGTCGGCTCGGCCGTCAACGACACCGTCCGCCAGGTCGGCGGCGCGCTGGGCGTGGCCGTCCTGATCTCCATCCTGAACTCCGTCTACTCTGCGCAGGTGGACGACGCCCTGACCCAGCTGCCGGCCGACGCGGCGCACGCCGCCGAGGACAGCGTCCAGGGGGCGTACGCCGTCGCCGGAGAGCTGCCCGCCGAGCACGGGACGGCACTCGTCCACGCCGCCGACGCCGCGTTCGTCGACGCCATGACCACGACGACCGCCGTCGCCGGCATCGTCATCCTGGTCGGCGCGCTGGTCGCGCTGATCTGGCTGCCCAGCCACGCCCGCGATGAACAGCCGAGCTGAGCCGCGTCGCGGCCGGCCGCGCGACCCGGAGGCGGACCGGCGCATCCGCGAGGCCGCGGCCGGCCTGCTGCTGGAGCACGGCATCGACGGCATGACGGTCGACGCGGTCGCGGAGCGGGCCGGGGTCGGCAAGGCGACGCTGTACCGGCGCTGGGCCAGCAAGGACGAGCTGGCCCTGGCCGCCGCCGAGGCGCTGTTCGGGCTGGAGGTGCGGGTCCCCGACACCGGCACGCTGCTCGGCGACCTCACCGAGGTCTACACCGACCTGCTCCGGCTGGCCGGCGGCGCCGAGGGCCGGGCGTTCTTCCGGCTGGCCGCGACGGAGGCCGGGCGCGACCCGCGGGTCGGCGAGCTGTACCGGATCTCCCTGGGCAACCGGCTGGCCGAGGCCGGCGTCATCTTCGACCGCGCGATCGCCCGCGGCGAGCTGCCCCCCGACGTCGACCGCCAGCTGATGTTCGACTGGCCGGCCGGCGTGATCCTCATGCGCGTCCTCACCGGCATCCGCCTCCCCAGTGTCGACGAGGCGGCGGCGCTGGCCCGCGCGACGGTCTACGGGTTCGGCGCCCGCAGCTGACCCGCGGCCGCGGCGGCGACGCCGTCGGTCAACTGGTCCAGCAGCGGCGACGCGAGCTTCCAGCGCTGCCAGTACAGCGGCACGTCGAGGTGCCGGCCGGGCGCGAACTCGACCAGCCGGCCGTCGTCCAGCGCGGGGCGGGCCATCGACTCCGGCAGCATCGCCCACGCCAGCCCGAGGATGGTCGCGTCGGCGAAGCCCACGGACGAGGGCAGGACGGTGACCGGCGGGTCGACCCGGCGGCCGGCGACCTCGCGGGCAAACCGCAGTTGCAGGGCGTCCTTGCGGTTGAAGACCAGCGTCGTCGCCGCGTCGAGCGCCGCCGCCGTCGGGCCGTCCGGGAACCAGCGGCGGACGAAGGCCGGCGTCGCGACGCCGAGGTAGCGCATGCGGCCGAGCGGGCGGACGACGCAGCCCTGGACGGCGCGCGGGTCGGCGGTGACGGCGGCCATGACGGCGCCCTCGCGCAGCAGCGTCGCCGAGTGGTCCTGGTCCTCCTGGTGGATCTCGAACCGGGCGCCGCGTCCTTCCGCCAGCCCGGCCAGCGCCGGCAGGAACCACGTCGCCAGCGAGTCGGCGTTGACCGCGACGGCCAGCCGCACCTCGACGCCGTCGGCGTCTTCGTCGTTCTCGTCGTCGGTCAGGCCGGCCAGCGCCTCGGTCTCCAGCAGTCGCACCTGGCGGGCGTAGCGGGCCAGCACCTGCCCGGCCGCCGTGGCGCCGGCCGGGCGCGTGCGGCTGACCAGGACCCGGCCCAGGCGCGACTCCAGCGCCTTCACCCGCTGGCTCACCGCCGACGGCGTCACGTGCAGCCGGCGGGCGGCGGCCTCGAAGCTGCCCTCGTCGACGACGGCGGCGAACGCGCTGAGCTGGGCGAGGTCGATGCGCATCATGAAGCCATTCTAAGGAAGGCGTAGAAACTTTAGCTGGCCTTCGGGGCGCGGGCACCCTAGCGTCGGCAGCATGTCCAGTGCCGCCGTCGGGTTCGCCACGTCGCTCTCGCTGATCGTCGCGATCGGCGCCCAGAACGCCTTCGTCCTGCGCCAGGGCGTCGCCCGCCGCCACGTCGTCCCCGTCGTCGTGGTGTGCGCGGTGGCGGACGCGCTGCTGATCGGCGCCGGCATCGCCGGCCTCGGCGCCGCGCTGACGGCGCACCCGTGGGCGCTGGACGTCGCGCGGTACGGCGGCGCGGCGTTCGTGCTCGGCTACGGCGCGCTGGCGGCCCGGCGCGCGCTGCGGCCGTCGTCGCTGGTGGCCGGCTCCGGTGCGGCGACGACGGCGCGGGCGGCGGTGCTCGCCTGCCTGGGCTTCACCTTCCTCAACCCGCACGTGTACCTGGACACCGTCGTGCTGCTCGGCGCCCTGGCCAACCAGCACGGCGACGACGGCCGCTGGCTGTATGGCCTCGGCGCGATGGCGGCGTCGATCACCTGGTTCACCGCGCTCGGCTTCGGCGCCCGATCGCTCAGCTCGGTGTTCGAGCGGCCGCGCGCCTGGCAGGTCCTGGACGGCCTGATCGCCCTGGTCATGGCCGCCATCGGCGTCGGCCTCCTGCTCGGCTGACCGCTGAGGGGCGGTTTACTGGTGCCAGAGCGCCAGTAAACCGCCCCTCACGGGCGTACGAGACCTCAGGCGAGGCCGTTGAGCGTCGCCACCTCGATCAGCAGGCTCGGGTCGTCGCTGATGATGCCGTCGACGCCGAGGTCGATGAGGCGCTGCATGATCGACGCGTCGTTGACGGTGTACGGGACCACCTTGACGCCGAGGCGGTGCAGCTCGGCGATCTCCGGGCCGTGGAAGTACGCCGGGTCCTCGCGCAGGTACCAGTCGCTGTTGGCGACGGTGCCCTGCGACGGGTCGTGGACCTGCCAGTTCGCCGACACCGTCGAGGCGCCCGCCCGGCGGGTCACCAGGCCGAGGTTCTCCGAGCGCCACCAGTCGACCCCGTCGGTCCAGGGGCTTTTGACGGACGGGTCGCCGTAGACGGCCTGCAGGGAGCACTCGTCGGCCAGCGAGGCGCACTCGGCCGGGCCGTACTGCCAGACCAGGGCGACGGTCTCGATGTCGCCGTCGAGCCGGTGGGCGTAGCGGATGGTGCGCCAGTCGAACGACTGGATCGTCGCGCGGTCCTCGAGGTCGGCGTCCTGGATCGCGGTGACCAGCTTGCGAGTGAACTCGCGGTACGGCGCCGTGTCGTTCACCAGCGGGCTGATCTTCGTCTCGATGTTGAACCGGATGTCGTCGCGACCGCTCGCCTCGACGAGGTCGAATACCTCGTCCAGGGTGGGGATGCGCGCGCCCGGCGCCGGCACCTGCTCGGGCAGCTCCGGCAAGGTCTTCGTCCCGCAGTCGATCGTCTTGACCTGCGCCAGTGTGAGGTCGCGGACGAGGTCCCCGACGTACGGGAACTCCGGGTCGCCGGGGGTGGCCGGGGCGGTGTCGATGCAGTGCGAGCCGTTGACGGCGCGGTCGTGCGTGACCACCAGGACGCCGTCGGCCGTCACGCCGGTGTCCAGCTCGAGCGTCGAGATGTCCTCGTCGGCCAGCGCGTGCTCGAACGCCGGCAGCGTGTTCTCCGGCCGGTCCCAGCGGCCGCCGCGGTGCGCCTGGACGTCGAACGGCGACGCGATCGGCTCGGGCAGCCGGAACCCGCGCCCGGCCATGACGGTGCGCAGCCGGTCCGGGTAGTCGGTGATGATGCCGTCGACGCCGTCGTCGATGAGCTTCTCCATCGTCGCGGGGTCGTCGATGGTCCACGGGATGACGTCGATGCCGTTGCGGTGCGCGTGCCGCACCATCGCGCTCGTGACGTACGGGACGTAGCCCGGGTCGTTGACGGAGCCGCCCTGCGGGAAGCCGTGCACCGGCGAGAACGCGTCGGCGCCGAAGGACTTGATCGCCGCGATCGGGTCGTCGCCGAAGTCGTCGATGTCGATGCCGCCCAGCCACGGCGAGGCGCCCGGCCGGTCGACCTGCAGGAAGTCGTAATTGGTGAGCGCGACCAGCGGCAGCCGCGGCGCGACCTCGCCCATGCGCATCAGTGCGCCCCAGTCGAAGGACTGGATGGTGACCTGCTTGTCCATCTTCGCGTCGCGAATCTCCCGGGCGACGACCTGGACGAACTGCTCGCGCGGCGCCGTCTCGTGCGGCGCGCCGGCCTCGACCTTGGTCTCGATGTTCAGCGTGACGTCGTCGGCGTCGTACCGCTCGACCAGGTCGAACACCTCGCTCAGCAGCGGCATGCCGGCGCCGGGCACGACCTGCTGCTCGGGGTAGCCGGCCAGCTGGCGGCTGCCGCAGCCAGCGTGCGCACCTGGGCCAGCGTGAGGTCCTTGATGTAGCGGCCCTGCGCGTACGGGAACTGCGGGTCGCCCGGTGTGACTGGCGCGGTGTCCTGGCACTTGGCCGGGTTGATCCGCCGGTCGTGCGTCACGACGGCGTAGCCGTCCTTGGTGATCTGGATGTCCAGCTCCAGCGTCGTCACGCCCAGCTGCAGGGCGTTGCCGAACGACGCGAGCGTGCTCTCGGACCGCAGCCCGAGCCCGCCGCGGTGGGCCTGCAGATCGAACGAGCGGCTCTGCCCCGGCCGGGTCTCGGCCGGCTTCGCTTCCGCCGGCGCGGCGAGCAGGCCCGCGCCCAGCACGGCGGCGGCCAGGGCCGCGACCGGCCGCCAGGTGGTCATCGTCTTCGACATGGCACGATCGTGTTGACGCCGGTTGAACACCGCGGGGTGGTCAGGTGACGGGCAGCCGACCGGCAGCCATATTCAGGAGTCGCGTTATGCAAAGATCACGAACTCTCTCCAGTCAGCATTCGCCCTGGACCGATGGCTCAGGGAGACCTTCGGCCCCCCATCGCCATCGGTTTTTGCATAACCCTCCGGCATCAGGTCAGCGGGCGGGCACTGACCAGGCCGGTCTGGTAGGCGATGACGACGAGCTGGGCGCGGTCGCGGGCGCCGAGCTTGATCATCGCGCGGCTGACGTGGGTCTTGGCGGTGGCCGGGCTGAGCGAGAGGGCGGCGCCGATCTCGGCGTTGGACAGGCCGGTGCCGACGAGCGCCAGTACCTCGCGCTCGCGCTGGGTGAGCACGCCGAGGCGGTCCTCGGCCACCAGGTGAGCCGCCCGGACCGCGGTGAACTGGGCGATCAGCCGCCGGGTGATCTTCGGGGCGAGCAGGGCCTCGCCGGCGGCGACGACGCGGATAGCGTGCAGCAGCTCCTGCGGGCCGGCGTCCTTGAGCAGAAACCCGCTGGCGCCGGCCTCGAGCGCGTCGAACACGTACTCCTCGGTGTCGTAAGTGGTGAGGATCAGTACCTTCACCCGCTCCAGGCCGGGGATCGCGGCGATGCGGCGGGTCGCCTCGATGCCGTCGAGGCCGGGCATCCGGATGTCCATCAGCACGACGTCGGGACGCGACTCGCGGCAGCGTTCGATCGCCTCGGCCCCGGTGGCCGCCTCGCCGACCACGTCGATGTCGTCCTCGACGTCAAGCAGGACGCGGAAGCCGGCGCGCACCAGCACCTGGTCGTCGGCGAGCAGGACCCTGACGAGATCGGTCATCGGGCGGCGGCCTCGACGCGGTTGAGCGGCAGCCGGGCGCAGACCCGGAAGCCGTCGCCGTCGGGACCGGCCTCGAACGCGCCGCCGAGCAGCTCGCAGCGCTCGCGCATGCCGGCCAGGCCACGGCCGGGCTCGACCGGCGGGCCGGCCGGGCCGCTCAGGTCGCCGCCGTCGTCGGCCACCTCGACCCGCAGCTCACCGTCGCGCAGCTCGAGGCCGACGGTGACGCGGGCCGGCCCGGCGTGCCGGATGACGTTGGTGATGCCCTCCTGGACGATGCGGTAGGCCGCGCGGTCGACGTCGTCGGGCAGCACCCCGGACGGCACCGAGCCAGCCACCGTCACGTCCAAGCCGGCCCGCCGCGCCACCGCGAGCAGCTCGTCCAGCGCGCCGAGGCTCGGCCCGGGCGAGCCGTCGTCGTCGCCGCGCAGCACGCCGAGGACGGCGCGCATCTCACGCAGCGCTCGCGCACTGGTCTGCTCGATCGTCAGCAGCGTCTCGCGGGCCCGCTCCGGCCGCTTGTCCAGCACGTGCGCCGTCACCCCGGCCTGCACGTTGATGATCGCGATGGCGTGCGCGACGGTGTCGTGCACCTCGCGGGCGATGCGCAGCCGCTCGGCGTCGACGCGGCGGCGGGCCTCCTCGTCGCGGGTTCGCTCGGCCACCTCGGCCCGCTGGACGGCGTCGGCGGCGATGACCCGGCGCGAGCGGATCGACTCCCCCAGCGCGGCGGCCATGATGGTCGCGCCGATGCGGAACGCCAGCCAGCCGATCCGCTCGCCCTCGCCGACGTCGGTCGTGGCGATCCAGACGATGGCCAGCACGCCCAGCGAGTTCGCGAGGACGACCAGCGAGCGGCGGCCGTCGCCGTGCGCCGCCACCGTGTAGATGCTCACGAACAGCGCCAGCCAGCCGGGGCCGTCCGGATATCCGCCCGCGAAGTAGACCACGCTGATGGCGGCGTTCGCCATGAACACCGGGATCGGCCAGCGCCGCCGCACCAGCAGGATCAGGCCGCTGAGGATCAGCAGCCCGTGACCCGCCCAGCCGAGGACGTCGACCGGCCCAGCCAACTCGGGGTCGGCCAGGATGGCCGAATGCGTGCCCTGCACCTGCAGCAGCGTGACGAATCCGGCGATCAGCACGTCCTGCGTCGGCGCCGACAGCGTCGGGAGGCGCCGTACCAACCGCTCCATGGCAAGGATGGTAGCCAGGTGCACCACCGCCCCGCGTCGTCCGTGCGGCGCACCGGCCTACTCCCGCTGGCGTAGCGGCCCGCGCTCGGTGGCCGACGACGGGGACGGGGCTGCGTTCCAGGATCGCCCTATGAGGACTACACCGACAGACAGGCCGGGGCCGCTGGGGCGGCTGGCCGGCGTGGCGTTCCGGCACCGCTGGCGGGTGCTGATCGGCTGGGCGGCGGCGCTGGCCGTCGCCGTGGGCCTGGCCGCGGCGTTCGGCGGCGAGTACGACGTGGACTACTCCAGCCCCGGCAGCGACTCGCAGCAGGCGCAGCGGCTGCTCACCGACCGGTTCCCGGCCCAGTCCGGCGAGCCGGTGGACGTGGTGGTGCGCTCCGACGGGCCGGTGACCGACCCGTCCGTTCAGGCCGAGGTCAGCGCGCTGCTCGACGAGCTGCGCACGCTGCCGCACGTCACCGCCGTCGACGACCCGTACACGGCGCCCGGAGGTTTGGCGCCGGACGGTCAGACGCTGGTGGCGCGGCTCAACCTCGGCGTCGACGCGCCGGAGGACATGCCGGTCGAGGACACCGAGCGGCTGCTGACGGCCGCTGAGTCGGCGTCACGGCCGGGGCTCGACGTCGCGCTGGGCGGCGACACGATCCGGATCGCCGAGTCCGGCGAGTTCGGCGGTGAGATGGTCGGGCTGGTGGCCGCGGCCGTCATCCTGCTGGTGACGTTCGGGACGGTGGTCGCGGCCGGGCTGCCGATCGGCGTCGCCATCGCCGGGCTGGCGGTCAGCTCGATGCTGGCCGGGCTGGTCGCGGCGGTCCTGGACGTGCCCGACTGGGCGCCGATCCTGGCGTCGCTGATCGGGATCGCGCTGGGCATCGACTACGTGCTGCTCATGGTGACGCGGTTCCGCGAGTGGCGGGCCGCCGGGCTGGAACCGGAGCGGGCCGCCGTCGCGACGCTGGACACCGCCGGGCGCGCCGTCATGGTCGCCGGCAGCACGGTGATGGTCAGCATGTTCGGGCTGTTCGCGATGGGGCTGTCGTTCATGCGCGGCGCGGCCGTGGTGACGATGGTCGCCGTCGTGGTCGTCATGGCGGCCGCGGCGACGCTGTTCCCGGCGCTGCTGGGGTTCTTCGGGCACCGGATCGAGCGGTGGCGGCTGCCGATCGGGCGGCGGCGGCGCGGCGCGGTGGCGGTCGCCGAGGGTGGTCACCTGGCGCCGTCGCGGGGCTGGCTGCGGTGGAGCCGGCTGATCGAGCGCCGCAGCGTCCTCGCCGTCGTGCTGGGCGGCGGGCTGATGCTGGCGCTGGCGGCGCCGTTCCTGGACGCGCGGTTCGGCTTCCCCGACGCCGGGAACGACCCGGACAGCCACTCCAGCCGGCAGGCGTACGACCGGCTCGCCGACGGGTTCGGCGCCGGCGCGAACGGGCCGCTGCTGCTGGTCGCGGACCTGCCCGATGCGGGTGACGCGGACGCGCTGCCGACGCTGGGCGAGGCGGTCGCCGCGACGCCGGGGGTCGCCGCCGTCCTGCCGCCGTCCGTCACCGAGGCCGGCGACGCCGCGCTGCTCACCGTCATCCCGGCGACCGGTCCACAGGACGCCGCGACGGAGGACCTTGTCCACACCCTGCGCGACGACGTGATCCCGGGCGCTCCCGTCGAGGTGCACGTGGGCGGGGTGACGGCGGCCGCGATCGACGTCAACGAGTCGATGGCCGACGGTCTGCCGCTGCTGATCGGCGGCGTGGTGACGGTGTCGATGGTGCTGCTGCTGGTGTCCTTCCGCAGCGTCGTCGTCATGGTGACCGCCGCGGTGATGAACCTGCTCTCCGTCGCCGCCGCCTATGGGGTGGTGGCGCTGGTGCTGGAGGGCGGCACGGTCGGCCAGCTGGTCGGCGTCGAGACCGAGACGCCGATGCCCGCGTACGTGCCGGTGGTGATGTTCGCCGTGCTCTTCGGGCTGTCGATGGACTACGAGGTGTTCCTGATCAGCCGCATGCGCGAGTCGTGGCTGCGGACGGGCAGCAACGCCCGCGCGATCGTCGACGGGCTGGCCGGCACCGGGCGGGTCATCACGGCGGCCGCGGCGATCATGGTGACGGTGTTCGCCGCCCTGGTCCCGAGCCCGGACGTCGTCCTGAAGTCACTCGGCGTCGGCATGGCGGCGGCGATCCTCATCGACGCGACCATCGTGCGCATGCTGCTGGTCCCGGCCGTGATGCACGTGCTCGGCAAGGCGAACTGGTGGTCGCCGCGCTGGCTGGAACGCCGGATGCCGCAGCTCTACGTCGAGGGCCGGCCGGAGCTGTTCCTGCCCGCGGCCACGGAGCAGCCCGAGCCGGAACCGGTGGGCAGCGCCTAACGCACCACGCAGGCCGCAAGAAGCCCCGGTGCGGAGCCGTAGTAGCACGCACCGGGGCCTGGCTGGGATCACTGGTGTTCACAGCACCTCCCCCTGCCGTGACCAAGGCTACCTGTTGACGGAGTGCATGTCTAAGTGTCATCCTGATCGGCTAACTACATCGGGAATCCGCCCGAAGTAGTCCAGAGATGGGCTACCGGGCGGACTGTTCACAGCGGTTCACCTGGCGCCCTCAGCACTTGGGAGGAACACCCAGTGAGCCGTAGTGACAGGCGAGGACGCACGACGCTGGAGCGCTTGGAGAGGCTCCGTCGTCACACCAAGGTCATGGGCCAGATCCTTCGGGATCTCTGGCCGTTGTTCGTGGTGGCGTTCTTGATTCGGATGTGACCTTGGACCGGAGCGGCTGACCACCGAACCACCAGGGAGCGAACGGGGACTGGCGAGAGCCGGTCCCCTTCGTGCGTCAGGTCTCAACCCTGCGCGGACCTAGCCGAGGATGCCGTCGACGAAGGCCTCGGGGTCGAAGGGTGCGAGATCGTCGGGCCCTTCCCCGAGGCCGACCAGCTTGACGGGGACGCCGAGTTCGCGCTGGACGGCGACGACGATGCCGCCCTTGGCGGTGCCGTCGAGCTTGGTGAGGACGATGCCGGTGACGTCGACGACCTCGCCGAACACACGGGCCTGCACGAGGCCGTTCTGGCCGGTGGTGGCGTCGAGGACGAGCAGGACCTCGTCGACCGGGCCGTGCTTCTCGATGACCCGCTTGACCTTGCCCAGCTCGTCCATGAGGCCGACCTTGGTCTGCAGCCGGCCGGCGGTGTCGACGAGGACGGTGTCGGCCTCCTGCTCGATGCCGGCCTTGACGGCGTCGAACGCGACGCTGGCCGGGTCGCCGCCCTCGGGGCCGCGGACGGTGACGACGCCGACGCGGTCGCCCCAGGTGGTGAGCTGGTCGGCGGCCGCGGCCCGGAACGTGTCGGCGGCGCCGAGGAGGACGTCGCGGTCCTCGGCGACCAGCATGCGGGCCAGCTTGCCGACCGTCGTCGTCTTGCCGGTGCCGTTGACGCCGACCACCAGGACGACGGCGGGCCGGCCGTCCTCGACGTGACGCTCGGTGCGCAGCGCGCGGTCCAGCGCGGGGTCGACCAGGGCGAGCAACTCGTCGCGGAGCAGGGCACGGGCGGCCTCGGGGCTCTGCACGCCCTCGACGCGGGCGCGGGTGCGCAGCCGCTCGACCAGTTCCTGCGCGGGCGCGACGCCGAGGTCGGCGGTGAGGAGGGTGTCCTCGATCTCCTCCCACGTCTCGTCGTCGAGCCGCTCCCGCGACAGCAGGCTGAGCAGGCCCTTGCCGAGGCTGGACTGCGACCGGGCCAGCCGGGAGCGCAGCCGGGTCAGCCGGCCGGCGGCGGACTCGGGCCGCTCGAGCGCGGGCTCCTCGACGACGGGCTCGGCCGGCGCCTCGGGCAGCGTGACGTCGCTGATCGGCGTGCGCTGCGCCTCGGCCGGCGCCGTGGCGTCGTCGCCCACACCGGGCTGGTAGTCGCCCCCCGGCCGCGGCGGCGCCTCGACCCCACCCCGGCGGCGACGGGGAACCAGGTAGGCCGCCAGGGCGATGCCCAGGACGACCACGACGGCTGCGACGATGACGATGTACTCCACGGCGGTCATCCTCGCACGTTCGCGGCCGTGCACCGGACGCCCGTCAGACGTCCTGACCGCTCGTCAGCCAGGTTGATCATGGAGAAGGTCGGCTTCCGCGGCGCTCCGGAGCCGACCTTCTCCATGATCAACGCGACAGGGCCGGGCGGACCAGCCGCCGGGCGATGCCGCGCCTGACGACGCGCAGGCCGTGGAACAGCACCTCGCGCCAGTCGTCCATGCGAGCTACCGCAAGAAATCGCCAGCGGCGCAGCCTGCGCCGCACCGCCGCCGACCCCGCCAGGTGGTAGTAGGCCCCGACGGCGGCCAGCACGGCCGTCGCCACCATCACGATCACCAGCATCGCCACCACTACTGCCGTCATGTGACACCCCCGTTGGTCACAGCAGTAACATCCTTCACTCTCGCACCACGACCGTAGCGCAGGAGCAACCCCGTCACCCGAATGACGCGCGGCGTGTCCGCAGGGTTGCCTCCGCGCCACAGGGACCGCTCCAGTACTCACAACCGGAGGACGCACTCCCCGGCAGTGGGCTCAGACCGGCTCGGACTCCCGGATGCGCTGCGAGATGACCGCCGTAACGCCGTCGCCGCGCATGGAGACGCCGTAGAGGGCGTCGGCGATCTCCATCGTGCGCTTCTGGTGGGTGATGACGATGAGCTGGCTGCGTTGGCGCAGCTCCTCGTAGATGTTCAGCAGCCGGCCGAGGTTGGTGTCGTCGAGCGCGGCCTCGACCTCGTCGAGGATGTAGAACGGGCTCGGCCGGGCCTTGAACAGCGCCACCAGGAACGCGACCGCGACCAGCGACCGCTCGCCGCCGGACAGCAGCGACAGCCGCTTGACCTTCTTGCCGGGCGGCCGGGCCTCGACCTCGATGCCGCTGGTGAGCAGGTCGTCGGGCTCGGTGAGCACCAGCCGGCCCTCGCCGCCGGGGAACAGCCGGGAGAACACGTCGGCGAACTCGCGGGCGGTGTCCTCGAACGCCGCCGCGAACACCTGCTGGACGCGGTCGTCGACCTCCTTGACGATGTCGAGGAGGTCGGCGCGGGTCTTCTTGAGGTCCTCGAGCTGCTCGGTGAGGAACGCGTGCCGCTCTTCCAGGGCGGCGAACTCCTCCAGCGCCAGCGGGTTGACCTTGCCCAGCGCGTTCAGCCCGCGCTCGGCCGTCTTGAGCCGCTTGAGCTGCTGCTCGCGTACGTACGGGATCGGCTCGCGCGGCTCGCCGTCGTCGCCGGGCGGGACGGGGACGAGCAGGTGCGGCCCGTATTCCTCCACCAGCGTCGTGGGATCGACGCCCAACTCCTCCAGCGCCTTGGTCTCCAGTGCCTCGACCCGCATGCGGTGCTCGGCGCGGGCCAGCTCGTCGCGGTGGACGCTGGACGTGATGTCGTCCAGCTCGGCGGCCAGCTCGCGGACCCGCACCCGCTCGCCCGACAGCGCCTGCTCGCGCGCGGCGCGCAGCTCCTGCACCTCGTCGCGCTCGGCGGCGGCCTGCTCCAGCGACCGCTCCAGGCGCCGCAGCACGACGGCGGCGCCACGGCCGACCGCCTCGGCGACCCGGGCCTCGGCGATGCGGCGGCGGGCGGCGGCGACGGCGGCCTCGCGGGCGGCCCGCTCCTGCCGGGCGGTGCGCTCGAGGCTCTCGGCCCGGCCGGTCAGCGCGCGGGCCCGCTCCTCGCCCGTGCGCAGCGCCAGCCGCGCCTCGGTCTCGGCCTGCCGGGCGGTGCGGACCTGCGCGGCCAGCCGGTCGCGTTCGTCGGTGGACGGCTCGACGTCGTCGTCGCCGGACTCCTCGGCGGCGACGAGCCGCTCCTCCATCTCCTCCAGCGCGCCGAGGTCGCGGTCGCGCGTCTCCTCGGCCCGGGCGACGGACTCGGCCAGCCGCTCGGCCTCCTCGGTGGCGGCGCGGGCGGTGCCGCTGAGCCGGCCCAGCTGCTCGGCGACGGAGGACAGCTCGGCGTCGGACTCGCGCAGCTTCGTCAGCGCGGCCGACTCGGCGGCGGCCGCCTCGGCCCGGGCGCGCTCGGCGGCGGCCAGCTTGCGGGCGAGGTCCTCGGCCTTGCCGGTGGCGATGGCCAGGCGGTCGGCGGCTTCGTCGACGGCGGCCTGCACCTCGAGCAGGCTGGGCGCGCTGCTGGACCCGCCGTAGGCGCGGTCGCGGCCGAGCAGGTCGCCGTCGCGGGTGACGGCGATGAGGTCGGGCAGCTCGGCGACCAGCGCGCGGGCGGCGGCGAGGTCGTCGACGGCGGCGACGCCGCGCAGCAGGTTCGTCAGCGCGGGGCGCAGCTCGGCCGGCGCGGTGACGAGGTCGACGACGTAGCGCAGCCCGCCCGGCAGCGGCTGCCACGAGCCCGGGTCGTCGTACGGCGAACCGCCGACCAGCAGGCCGGCCCGGCCGAGGTCCTCGTCGCGCAGCAGCCGCAGCGCCGAGACGGCGTCGTCGACGGACCCGACGGCGACGGCGTCGGACGCCGCGCCCAGCGCGGTGGCGACCGCGGCCTCCCAGCCGGGCTCGACGGTGAGCAGCGCGGCCACCGACCCGAGCACGCCGGACAGCCGGTCGGACGCCGCCAGCAGCGCCTCGGAGCCGTCGCGCCGGGCGAGGCCCATCTGCAGCGCCTCGTGCCGGGCCACCAGCGCGGCCCGCTCGCCCTCGGCGGACCGCTCCTGCTCGCGCAGCTTCGTCAGGACGTCGTCGGCAGCGGCCAGCGCGGCGGCGGCCCGCTCGTGCTCGCTGTCGAGGCCGTCCTCGCCGACGGACAGCCCGGCGATGGTGGTCTCGATGGCCGTGTACTCGTGCTCGGCCGCGGTGGCGCGGCGCTGCGCCTCCTCGCGGGCGGCGGTCAGCCGATTCAGCTCGGCCTCGGCCGTGGCGACCCGGCGGCGAGCGCCTTCCAGCTGGCCGGAGAGGCGGGCCATGCCCTCGCGGCGGTCGGCGCTGGCCCGGACGGCGGCGGCCAGCCGGCGCTCCTCGGCCTCGGCGGCCTCCTCGGCGACGCGGCGGGTCTCCAGCGCCTCGTCGAGCCCTTCGCGGGCGGCGGCGATCTGCTCCTCGAGCTCGGCCTCCTGCTCGCGGACGGCGGCGGCCTCGTGCTCCAGCTCGTCGGGGTCGCGGCCGGACCGCGGCGCCTCGCCCTCGGCGGACAGGTGCCGGGACCGCTCGGTGGCCAGCGATGCCGTGCCGCGGACCCGCTCGCGCAGCCCGGACAGCCGGTACCAGGCGTCGGAGGCCTGGGCCAGCCGGGGCGCGACCTGCGCGACCTCGGCCTCCAGCCGCGCCTCGGCGGCGCGCGCCTGCTCCAGCCCCTGGGCCAGCTCGGTCTGCCGGACCTTCAGCGCGGTCTCGTCGGCGACCTCCTGCTCGAGGCTCGCCTTGGCCTGCACCAGCTCGTCGGCGAGCACCCGCAGCCGGGAGTCGCGCAAGTCGGCCTGGATGGTGGCGGCCCTGCGGGCCAGCTCGGCCTGACGGCCCAGCGGCCCGAGCTGGCGGCGCAGCTCCGCGGTGAGGTCCTGCACGCGGGTGAGGTTGGCCGCCATCGCCTCGAGCTTGCGCAGCGCCTTCTCTTTGCGCTTGCGGTGCTTGAGGACGCCGGCCGCCTCTTCGACGAAGCCGCGGCGGTCCTCGGGCGTGGCGGACAGGACGGCGTCGAGCTGGCCCTGCCCGACGATGACGTGCATCTCGCGGCCGATGCCGGAGTCGGACAGCAGCTCCTGGACGTCGAGCAGGCGGCAGGCCTGGCCGTTGATGGCGTACTCGGAGCCGCCGTTGCGGAACATCGTCCGCGAGATGGTGACCTCGGAGTACTCGATCGGCAGCGCGCCGTCGGTGTTGTCGATGGTGAGGACGACCTCGGCGCGGCCGAGGGCGGGGCGGCCGGCGGTGCCGGCGAAGATGACGTCCTCCATCTTGCCGCCGCGCAGGCTCTTGGCGCCCTGCTCGCCCATGACCCAGGCCAGGGCGTCGACGACGTTCGACTTACCCGAGCCGTTGGGGCCCACCACACAGGTGATGCCCGGTTCCAGGCGCAGCGTCGTGGACGACGCGAAAGACTTGAATCCCCGTAGTGTCAAGCTTTTCAGGTGCAACAGACCGACTCCCCTGCTGAAGGGGCCAGCCTACAACCGCGACCGTCAGGTCAAGGCCGGTTGCGGAACCTGAGTGTCGTCGAGGGTCAGCCGGCTGTGCTCGACCGCGGCCTCGGCGAGGTGGTCGTTCTCCACCTGCAGCCGCGACACCTGCGCCTCGAGATCGGTCACCCGCCGGCGCAAGCGCTGCACCTCGGTAGCGAGCCTTGGATCTGTACCCCCGACATAACCCAACAGCGCCTTCGCCATTGTCGAAGCCCTCCAGAAGGCCTGAGAAATTTCTATGATCACTCTTCGTCAGCGCGGCACCCGTCTGACCGTAGACGCACAGGCCGCAACGCATACCAGCATCTCACCGGACATGCCTCTCGGTCAACTCGTTCGGCGATACTGTCATCGCGTCTCACCAGCGCGCATGCCGTGGTCGGGGCTGACAGTGAGGGCAGGTGTACGACGATCGATTCATGAACGGGTCACGTCTGATCGGCGTGCCGCAACGACGGCACGGACGCCCCTCCTGACCGTAGGCGTCCAGCGACCGGTCGAAGTACCCGCTCTCGCCGTTGACGTTGACGTAGAGGCTGTCGAACGACGTGCCGCCCTGGTGCAACGCGGCCGCCATGACGTCGCGGACCGCCTGCAGCAAGCGGGCGACGTCGGGCCGGCGCAGCGTCTCGGTGGCCCGCGCGAAGTGCAGCTTCGCCCGCCACAGCGCCTCGTCGGCGTAGATGTTGCCGACGCCGGAGATCAGCGACTGGTCCAGCAGCGCCCGTTTGACGCCCGTGCGACGGCGCACCAGCGCCTGCCGGAACGTCTCGTCGTCGAACGCGGGGTCCAGCGGGTCGGGCGCGATGTGCGCGATCGGGACCGGCACGCCGCCGGGGCCGAGCCCCGCGACGGCGAGGCCGCCGAACGTGCGCTGGTCGACGAAGCGCAGCTCGGGGTCGCCGTCGGCGAAGACGAAGCGCACCCGCAGGTGGGCCTCCTCGGGCACGGACGCCGGCTGCACCAGCAGCTGGCCGCTCATGCCGAGGTGCCCGACGACCGCGCGGACGCCGTCGTCGAGCGGCAGCCAGAGGTACTTGCCGCGCCGGCGCGCGTCGGTGAAGGCGGCCTTGACCAGCGATCCGGCGAAATCTGCGGGGCCGGCGACGTGCCGGCGGACGGCGCGGCCGTGCGTGACGTCGACATGGTCGATGACGCGGCCGACGACGTGCGCGGCCAGGCCGCGACGGACGACCTCGACCTCAGGTAGTTCGGGCACCGGAGTCGCCGGCCGCGGCGGCCTTCTCGGCCTCGGCGGCCTCGCTGAGCGCCTTCCAGGCCAGTTCGGCGGCGCGCGCCTCGGCCTCCTTCTTGCTGCGGCCGGTGCCGGAGCCGCGCACCTCGCCGCTGACCACGACGTCGGCGGTGAACGTCTTCGCGTGGTCGGGGCCGTCCTCGGTGATGCGGTACTCGGGGACGCCGAGCGCGTGCCGGGAGGTGAGCTCCTGCAGCGACGTCTTCCAGTCCAGCCCGGCGCCGAGCAGCGCGGACGCCTCGATGAGGTCGTCGACCAGGCGATGCACCAGCGCGGAGGTCTCGACCAGCCCGCGGTCGAGGTAGACGGCGCCGATCAGCGCCTCGACGGTGTCGGCGAGGATGGACGACTTGTCGCGCCCGCCGGTGGTCTCCTCGCCGCGGCCGAGCTTGACGAACCCGCCCAGCTCCAGCTCACGGGCGACGGAGGCGAGCGCGCGCATGTTGACGACCGCGGCCCGCAGCTTGGCCAGCTGCCCCTCCGAGAGGTCAGGGTGCAGCCGGTACAGCGCGTCGGTGACGACCAGGCCGAGCACGGCGTCGCCGAGGAACTCGAGCCGCTCGTTGGTGGGCAGCCCGCCGTTCTCGTACGCGTACGAGCGGTGGGTCAGCGCCAGCTGCAGCAGCGCGGGCTCGATGGGCACGCCGAGACGCCCCTCCAACACGGTCAGGGGTGGGGTCTCGGCCGTCACCTGGGAGCTCCTACAGAGCCCTTTAGACGTCGCCGACCTGGCGACCGTTGTACTCCAGGAACAGCGGCGTGCCCTGGGAGTCCTCGACCACGGTGGCGCGGTGCGCGACGACCCAGGTGGTGCGGCCGTTGACGGTGCGCTTCTGGACCTGCGGCAGCTTCGCCTTCCACTGCGAACGGCGGTGGCGGGTGTTGCTGCGCGACATCTTCCGCTTCGGGACGGCCACAGCTAGCTCTCTTCCATCGGGCCGGCCCTGTGCGAGCCGGTCTCATTCGTGTCGTCGGTGACCAGCCCGGCCAGGGCCGCCCACCGTGGATCGGTGTTCTCGTGCGCGTGGTCCGGATCGTCGGCCAGCCGGGCACCGCAGTCCGGGCACAGGCCCGGGCAGTCGTCCCGGCAGACCGGCGACTGCGGCAGTGCGAGCACCACCGCGTCCCGGACCGGTTGTTCGAGGTCGACGAGGTCGTCCTCGACGCGCAGTTCTTCGTCGTCGGCCTCGGTGTCGGGGTCGTCGGCCCGTTCCGGGTAGACGTACAGTTCCTGGACCTCGGCGACGACTTCGCCGTCGACGGGCTCCAGGCAGCGCACGCACTCGCCCGAGTACGGAGCCCGGACGGTGCCGGACACCAACACGCCCTCCATGACCGACTCGAGCCGCAGGTCCAGCTCGACGTCAGCCCCTTCGGGCACCCTGACCACACCGCCCAGTCCGAGATCGGCAGGCGCCGGAACCGTGAGAGAGACCCGCTGGGTCGACCCTGGCCGACGTCCGAGCTCGTGAGTGGCGAGAACGAACGGGGCGCGCGGATCGAGCGTGCTCAGCGTAGTCAACTCTCGTACTGGTAAGGGCATGCCAATCTCGGCCTCGACGTGAGGCCGACGTCGAATACTACCGGACGCCGGCTGTCAGCCCAAACCCGATGTCAGCTTGTCCGGCTGGGAGTCATGGTCGCCGCGACGGGGCTCGTCGGCCGAGTCGTCGGGGTCGGGCCCGAACCGCTCGGCCTTGCCGTCTGACCCGGCGCTGAAGTCGTCCGCCGGATCAGGCGCGCCGTCGAGCTGCGGCACCACGACCGGGTGGCCGTTGCGGCGCTGCGACAGCTCCTCGTAGGCCGTGGGGTGGCGCAGCTGCTCGCGGCCGTCGCGGACGGTCTCGACGATGCGCGCCGCGGAGATCTCCAGCCTGGCCAGCTTGGCGTCGACGTAGTCGTCGGCGTCGCTGCGGATGTTCTCCGCCTGCTCGCGGGCCTGCCGCAGGATCTCCTCGGCCTCGAGCCGGGCGGCCTGCGTGACGGTGTGGTCGGCCACCAGCCGGGCCTGCTCGGCCTTGGCGGTGGCGACGATGCGCTCGGCGTTGCCGCGCGCCTCGATCAGCAGCGCCTCGCGCTGCCCCAGGACGGCCTCGGCCGCCTGCAGGTTGGCCGGCAGCCCCTCGCGGACCTCGTCGAGCAGGCCGAGCAACTGCTGTTTGTTGACCATCGCGGTGGACGACATAGGCATCGTCCGCGCCGAGTCGACCAGTGCGACGATCTCGGCGATCTTGTCATGAACTTCCATGACCATCCCCCTAGGTGTGCCGGAGCGGTATCACCGGCGTCCCAATCTCTCATGCAACCGCTGGAGCACCCCGTCGGGCACCAGTCCAGCGACGTCACCGCCGTAGGACGCTACCTCTTTCACCAAAGAGGACGAAAGGAACGAGTAGTCGGGATTGGTCGCCACGAACAGCGTCTCCAATCCCGTCAGGCGGTGGTTCATCTGCGCCATCTGTAGTTCATAGTCGAAATCGGTGACCGCGCGCAGCCCCTTTACGACAGCCGGGATATCGCGCTCGCGGGCGAAATCGACCAAGAGCCCCTCGAAGCTCTCGACTCGGACGGACGGCAGGTGCGCGCACGTCTTCTCGAGCATGTCGATGCGCTCGTCGAGGGAGAACAGCCCCTTCTTCGACACGTTCACCAGGACCGCGACGACCACCTCGTCGAACAGGCTCGCGGCCCGCTCGATGACGTCGAGATGACCGTTCGTGACCGGGTCGAACGAGCCTGGGCACAGACAACGGCGCACGTGTCCTCCTGTGTCACTTCACCGGGCGCGACCGTACCAGAGCACGGTCTCGCCGTACCGCCGTTCCCGGCCGCCAGTGATGTCGTCGGGCCAGGTCACCGGCGCGCCGCGACGGTCCCGCTCGACGACCACCAGCGCGTCAGGGGCGAGCCAGCCGGCCGTCAGAGAGACGAGTACCCCGCTCAGCTCGGCGTCAACCATCGCGTACGGCGGATCGGCCAGCACGACGTCGTACGGGGCGTCCGGCGGTGTGGCCAGCACCCGCTCGACCGGCGACGCCACGACGACGGCGCCCGGCAGCCCGACGGATTTGACGTTCTCCCTGATCACGGCTACTGCGCGACGGTCGGACTCGACCAGCAGGCAGTGCTCCGCGCCGCGCGACAGCGCCTCCAGGCCGAGCGCGCCGCTGCCGGCGTAGAGGTCGAGCACCCGCAGGCCGCCGAGCCCGCCGCCGAAGGCGACCTCCAGCGACGAGAACAGCGCCTCGCGGACGCGGTCGGACGTCGGCCGGGTGCGGTTCCCGGGCGGGACCGCGAGCCGCCGGCCGCCGGCCACGCCGGCCACGATCCGCGTCATCGGCGGACCGGACCAGGTGGTACGGACCTCACAGCCAGCCGCTGCGCCGGAGCTTGCGATAGAGCAACAGACACGCGCCTATCATGACGCCCACGGCCAGTGGGTAGCCGAACGACCAGTCCAGCTCCGGCATGTGGTCGAAGTTCATGCCGTAGATCCCGGCGATCATCGTCGGCACGGCGACGATCGCGGCCCACGCGGAGATCTTGCGCAGGATCTACTCGCAGCAGGTGGTCGAGGATGTCGCGGAATTACTCGCTCAGCAATGCCCCCTGGGCTGGCGCACAGCGCGATGCGGCCCTGGGTGAGGTCCTCCATGACGGGGACCAGCGGATCGACGGCGATGCGGAACTGCAGCACCTGCCGCTTCAGCGAGTAGATCGCCTCGGTGGCGTCGGCGACACCCGGCTGGAACACCAGCCGCTCGGTCTCGATCACGTCCGCCTCGACGTGCCGGGCCAGCCGCGTGTAGCTGTCGGCGACGAGGTCGCAGACGGCGTACAGGACCCCGGCCGGACCCGCGTCCAGCAGCCACTTCTCCGACTCGACGCGGTCGCGGACGCCGTCGAGCGCGTTGATCGCCCCGTGCCGGACGGTGATGACGAAGTCGTCGCCGATGAACAGCATGATCTCGCCGACCTCGAGCGTGGTGGCGTCCTCGCGGTGCTTGAGCGTCTTGAGCACGGCGAAGACGGTGTCGCCGTACAGCTCCAGCTTGGGCCGCTGGTGCGCGTTGACGGCGTCGTCGACGGCGAGCGGGTGCAGCCTCAGCTCGTCGACGATGAGGTCGAACTCCTCGTGCGTGGGCTCGAACAGGCCGATCCACAGGAAGCTGTCGCCGCGCGCCTTGGCCCGCTCGAACGCCTCACTGATGTCGCCGTCGATCTCCTCGCGCTCGCCGTCTCGGTAGATGGCCTTGTCCACGATCACGCTGACGATTCCAACACGGCTTCGTGGGCCGGATCGACCGCCAGGCGTCAAGAAACCGCTGAGATTCGCCGTTGTGCCTGCCTGCGGGCGGACTCAGGCCTTGTCGAGGTAGTCCGCCTCCTGCTCGGCGAGCACCGCCTCGACGGCGCCCAGCAGCGCCGGGTGGTGCGAGAGGTCGGGGTCGGCCTCGACGACGGCGGAGGCGTCCTCGCGCGCCTCGGCGATGGTGTCGGCGTGGCGGATGACCCTGAGCAGCTTGAGGCTGGACCGGTGGCCGGACTGCGAGGCGCCGAGCACGTCGCCCTCGCGGCGGTGCTCGAGGTCGACCTGCGAGAGCTCGAACCCGTCGCGGGTCCTGGCGACGGCGTCCAGCCGTTCGCGCGCGGGTGTGCCCGGCGGCGCCTCGGTGACCAGCAGGCACACGCCCGGGATGGCGCCACGGCCGATGCGGCCGCGCAACTGGTGCAGCTGCGACACGCCGAACCGGTCGGCGTCCATGATCACCGTCATCGCCGCCGTCGCCACGTCGATGCCGACCTCGATGACGGTGGTCGCGACGACCACCGGTATCGTCCCGGCGGCGAACGCGGCCATGACCGCGTCCTTCGTCTCCGCCGGCAGCCGGCCGTGCAGCACGTCGAGGCCGACGCCCTGGAGCGGGCCGGTGCGCAGGTACTCGGCCAGCTCGAGGACGGCGACCGGGCGGCGCTTTGTGTCATCGCCGGCCGGTTCCTCCTCGACGTCGACCGCGCTGTCGTCGCCGATGCGCGGGCAGACGATGTAGACGCGGTGGCCGGCCTCGGCCTCCTCGCGCACGCGCTGCCAGGCGCGGTCGAGGAAGTGCGGCTTCTCGTCGACCGGGACGACGTGCGTGGCGACGTCGGCGCGGCCGCGCGGGACGTCGGTGAGCGTGGAGATCTCGAGGTCGCCGAAGACCGTCATCGCGACCGTCCGCGGGATCGGCGTCGCCGTCATGACCAGCACGTGCGGCCGGGTGTCGTCGCGGCTCTTGGCGGCCAGCGCGGCCCGCTGCTCGACGCCGAAGCGGTGCTGCTCGTCGACGACGACCAGGCCGAGGTCGAAGAACTGGACGTTCTCCTCGAGCAGCGCGTGCGTGCCGACGACGATGCCGGCGTCGCCGGTGACGATCTCGTTCAGCGCCGTCCTGCGCTGCGCCGTCGACATCGAACCGGTGAGCAGCGCGACCCGGGTGCCCTGCTCCGCACCGCCGAGCATGCCGCCCTGCGCGAGCGGGCCGAGCATCGCCGTCAGCGACCGGTGGTGCTGCTGGGCCAGCACCTCGGTGGGCGCCAGCAGGGCAGCCTGTCCCCCGGCGTCGACGACGGCCAGCATCGCCCGCAGCGCGACGACGGTCTTGCCCGCGCCGACCTCGCCCTGCAGCAGCCGGTGCATCGGGTGCGGGGTGGCCAGCTCGGCGGCGAGCCGCTCGCCGACCTCCCGCTGGCCCTCCGTCAGCTCGAACGGCAGCCGCTCGTCCAGCGCGTCGAGCAGCCCGCCCGGCGTCGCCCGCCGCGGCGTCGCCGGCAGCGCGGCCGTCGACAGCCGGCGCCGGGCCAGCTCCGTCTGCAGGACGAACGCCTCCTCGTACCGCAGCCGCCGCTGCGCCGCCCAGGCCTTCTCGATCGTCTTCGGCCGGTGGACGGCGTGCAGCGCCTCGGCCAGGCCGGGCAGGCGCCGCTTGCGCAGCACCTCGTCGGGCAGCGGGTCCGGCGGGTCGCCGAGTTGCTGGAGCACGACGTCGACCGACTTCGCGATCAGCCAGGACTGGACCTTCACGCTGGCCGGGTAGACCGGGATGACCTCGTCGGCGTACTTCTCCGCCGCCTCGCGGATGTCGCCGGCGTCCTCGGGGAACATCTCGTACTCGGGGTTCGCGAGCTGGCGCTGGTGGCGGAACGCGCCGACCTTGCCGGCGAACAGGCCGATGCGCTCGGGACGCAGGTCGCGCTCGCGCCAGGCCTGGTTGAAGAACGTCAGGTTCAGCTCGCCGGTGCCGTCGGTGACGACCGCCTCCAGGATCGAGCCGCGCCGGTTCTTCATGCGCCGCTTCGAGACGCTCTTCACCATCGCGACGACGGTGACCAGCTCGTCCTCGCGCAGCGAGCTGAGCTCTGTCAGCTCGCCGCGCTGGATGTACCGGCGCGGGTAGTGGCGCATGAGGTCGCCGACGGTGCGCAGGTCCAACGTGTTCGCCAGCGCCTTGGCGGTCTTGTCGCCGACCACGGTGGTCAGCTGCGTGTCGAATCCGACCATCACTCGACTCCGAGCAGTAGCGGGTAGCGGGGTTGTCCGCCCCGGTAGACGACGGTGTCGGCCTCCGGGTGGCCGCGGCGGACCGCGCGGGCGACGCCGTCGGCGAGGCCCGGGCCGGCGCCGTCGCCCGTGACGACGGTGACCAGCTCGCCCCCCGCCGCGAGCATACGGGCGACCACCTCGATCGCGACGTCCAGCAGGTCCGCGCCGATGACCGCGAAGTCGCCGTCGACCACCCCGAGCACGTCGCCCGGCTTGCAGACGCCGGCCATCGTGACCGCCTCCTTCGCGGCGACCGTGACGGCGCCGTGCCGGGTCTGACCGGCGGCGGACGTCATCGCGACGACGTCGGCGTCGAAGGCGCGGTTGGGCTCGTGGACGGCGAGCGCGGCCAGGCCCTGCACCTGCGCGACCGTCGGGATGACGGCGGCTCGTCGGTGGTGAGTGCGCAGTTCGGCCGCCGCCGCCTCGGCGACCGGGACCGCGTCGCGCTCGTTCGGCAGGATGACGACGTCGCTGGTGCGGCCGGTGTCACCGCGGTCGACGGCGGCCAGCATCTCGCCGGTGGACGGCCGGTGCCCGGTCGCCGTCGCGACGACGACGGCGCCGGCCTCGGCGAACAGCTCGGCCAGCCCGTCGCCGGCGGCGAACGCGACGATGACGCGCTTGTGCGGGGTGTCGGGCCGGCTGCCGTGCTGGGCGGGCAGGTAGGTGACGCTGATGCGGTGCGGCCGGCCGGCGGCGATGCCCGCCTCGATGGCCGCACCGGCGTCGTCGGTGTGGACGTGGACGTTCCACTCCTGGCCGGCGCCGCTGACGACGAGCGAGTCGCCCAGGTTTGCCAGCGTCTCCTTGAGTTGCGCCGTGTTCCGCTGCGGGGCGTCGAGCAGGTACATGACCTCGTACGCGGGGCCCGGTTCTTCGCTGTCGCCGCTGGTCAGGGCCGGCGCAGGTACGGTGTGAGCGCCGACGGTGCGCGGCCTGGGCAGCGGGCGCCGTCCGGTCAGCACGGTGTCGAACGCGTCCAGCAGCACGGTCAGTCCCCGCCCGCCCGCGTCGACGACGCCCGCACGCCGCAAGACGTCCAGCTGCTCCGGCGTCCTGTCGAGTGCCTCGTGGGCGGCGGCGGCCGCGGCGAGAGCGACGGCGGGGAGGGTGCTGATGGTGTTGCGGGCCGCCTGCTGGGCGGCGTCGGCGGCCGCCTGGGCGACGGTGAGGATGGTGCCCTCGACGGGGTCGGCGACGGCTCGCTTCGCCTCGTCCGCGGCGTGACCCAGGGCAGCGGCGAGGGCTGTCCCGTCCGCGAGCGTCGTCCCCGGCCGGCTCAGGACGTCGGCGACGCCGCGCAGCATCTGCGCGACGATGATCCCGGAGTTGCCGCGCGCCCCGAGCAGCGCGCCCCGTGCGACCGCGTCGGCGGTGCTGCCGAGGTCCGGCGCCGCCGCCTCGGCGTGCTGGACGGCCGCCTCCATGGTGAGGTACAGGTTGGTCCCGGTGTCGCCGTCGGGCACCGGATACACGTTCAGCGCGTCGATCTCTTCCCTGGCCGCCGCGAGCGCGTCCAACCCGGCGCGACACCACCGCAGCACGATCTCAGCGTCGGGAACCGGTGGCACCCGGCGAGACTATCCCGCGCCGGTTTGTTATGTGGCGCGCCCGCCCGGTACCCTGGGGCGGTTGCTCGCGTGGGGGTGTTGGCGCGGGCACCAACACTGTCGTCTTCCAATCCGTCTCAGTAGGAGTCTCCGTGGCTGCCACCTGCGATGTCTGCGGCAAGGGCCCGGGCTTCGGCAACTCGATCTCGCACTCGCACCGCCGGACCCCGCGTCGCTGGAACCCGAACATCCAGACCGTGCGGACGGTCGTCGGGGGCACCCCCAAGCGGCTGAACGTCTGCACCTCGTGCCTCAAGGCCGGCAAGGTCGCCCGCCGCTGACGCTTTCCTGAACGACCATGAGACGCTCCGCGTTGGGGCGTTTCATGGTCGTTTTGGTTTTTCGGGGCTGACGTTGCCGAGTTGGCCTGCCCCCTGCTGCTTTCAATTGTCGGGGCCGCTCCAAGAATGGCCCCCGGCCCTAGCCCGCTCTGAGGGCTAGCTCCGCTTGCCCCTCGCCCTTCCTAGATGGCGTTCTCGGCTACCGACTCCACTGTTCGTCACCCTCCGCTGGCCACCTGCGGGGATCCTCACCCGCCGTAAGTGCACCTCACCCGCCAGAAGTACCGCATCCAGCCCCGAACCGACCCCAATTCGACCCCCAGGCGAGTGCGGAGCACCCCAAGCGAGCGAGGTGCCCCACCAAACCCGCCGGAAAGCGCTCACCCACACCCCGTTCCATGATCATCGGCGATCGACCACGTCATGGAGCCTGTTGCTGAATGAGGCTCCGTCCAGGCGAGGTGGGGGGAACAACGCGAAAACGGGCTGAAAATAGGCCCAAGTGGAGGGCCCTTGATCAAATGGCGAAAGCCCACCTCGCTGACCAGCGCCTTTGCAGCGGCCAAGTTGCCCCGTGGATGAACATCGTTCTCATCTTTCAAAAAGCAACAGGCTCCATGGTGTGGTCGATCGCCGATGATCATGGGCGCGGGCAGGGGCAGAGCCAGAGGAGGCCAGCGGCCCGCCACCCACAGCGGAGTCGATCGCCAGAAGGTGCGGCCGCAAGAGGCCAGCGGAGAGCGAACAGCCAGCGGACCCGAAAGCCCGGTCCACTTTCGGAAGGCCCCCTGATGCTGTTCGAACGAGGGCGCGGCGGCGCGGGTCAAGCGGTCATCGATGGCGCGAAGCGCCCAACAGTCCGCTTGAGGCGCGCCGCCGCGCCCTCGACAATCGAACAGCAGGGGGCCGAGGAACCCGGCCAACGGTCAGGACCCGGCGAAGTGATCATGCCCGGCCGGCTGGTCATACTCCGCCCCACCAACGGTGACGCCAGAACCGGCGGAGACCGAGCCGATCACCGTCCACCGCTCAGGGAGCTCCACGTCCGCCGGGAACGTCGCCACCAGGGCGTTGTCGTCCCCGCCCGTCAGCACCCAAGCCAGCGGATCGGCCCCCAGCGCCGACGCGACCTCACGCAGGGGCTCCGCCACCACCAGCAGCGACGGCGAGACGTCGATCAGGACGCCGCTGGCGGTGGCGACGTGGCCGAGGTCGCCGAGCAGGCCGTCGCTGACGTCGCACATGGCGGTCGCGCCCAGCCCCGCGGCCTCCGCCCCCGCCCCATAGGGGACCGCGGGCCGCCGATGCGCCTCGACGACGGCGCGGGGGGTGCGGAAGCCGCGGCTGAGCACCTGGTAGCCGGCCTCCGCCCAGCCGAGCCGCCCGCACAGCGCGACCACGTCGCCCGCGCGCGCCCCCGACCGCAGAACCGGCGCGGCACCGGCCAGCGTCCCCAGCGCCGTCACCGACACCACCACGAGCGGCGAGCGCACGACGTCGCCGCCGACGACGGAGGCGCCGACGAGCGCGGCCTCCTCGCCCAGCCCGGCCGACAGCTCGACCGCCCACGACACGGGCAGGTCGGCCGGCACCCCCAGCCCCACCACCAGCGACGTCGGGCGGGCGCCCATGGCCTCGATGTCGGAGAGGTTCTGGGCGGCCGCCTTGTGGCCGACGTCGGCGGCGGCGGACCAGTCGCGGCGGAAGTGCCGGTTCTCGACCAGCAGGTCGGTCGTCACCACCACCCGGCCGTCGGGCGCGGCGACCACGGCGGAGTCGTCGCCGGGGCCGAGGAGGACGTCCGGGCCCTGCGGCAGGCGCGCCGTCACGGCACCGATGAGGCCGAACTCTCCGAGCTCGCCAACGCTGTCGGGCATTCTGTGCACTCCCTCTTCTCCCGCACGATTACTCGACCAGGTAGGTTGACCGTTCGCACACTTCAATGCACGCGTGGGAGGGCAATCCCGTGGTCGTACAGGCTTACATCCTGATCCAGACCGAGGTGGGCAAGGCCGCCGAGGTCGCCAGGAAGATCTCCGAGATCGACGGCGTCACTCTCGCCGAGGACGTCACCGGGCCGTACGACGTCATCGTGCGGGCCGAGGCCGGCAACGTCGACGACCTGGGGAAGCTCGTGGTCGCCAAGGTGCAGACGGTCGACGGCATCACCCGCACGCTCACGTGCCCCGTCGTCCACATCTGACGCCGGTCGCCATCCTGCTTGCGACGGGGCTGGCCGGCTGCGGGTACGGCGCCGTCGAGGTCACGCCGCACGAACCCGAGCCCGGCAGCGCCGACGTCTGCGCCGCCCTGAGGGACGCCCTCCCCGACACGGTCGACGACGCGGTCCGGCGCGACGTCGACCCGTCCTCCGAGTACGTGGCCGCCTGGGGCCAGCCGCCGATCGTGCTGCGCTGCGGCGTCGCGATGCCCGCCTCGTACCGCCCCGACGCCCAGCTGTTCGAGGTCGACGGCGTCGGCTGGCTGGCCGACGAGGGCGAGGGCGGGCTGTTCTTCACCGCCGTCGACCGGGAGATCCTGGTCGAGGTCGCCATCCCGGAGGACTACGCGCCCGAGGCGAACGTGCTGGGCGACCTCGCGACGGCGATCCTCGACACCGTCCCGGAGCGGGCCCTGCAGTAGCGTCGGACGGTGCCGACGACGCAACCCACCACGCTGACGACCGAACGTCTCACCCTGCGCCCGATGGAAGAGCGCGACGCCGACGCGTTCGCCGCCATGAACGCCGACCCCGCCGTGATGGAGCACTTCACCACCGGCCCGCTGGACCGCGAAGCGTCCGACCGCATGCTCGCGAAGATGCGCGAGCACCACCTGCGCGAGGGCCACAGCCTGGCCGCGGTCGAGCGGACCGCCGACGGCGTGTTCCTCGGCTTCGCCGGCATCCACCGCCACCACTGGTACCCGGACGACGTCGAGATCGGCTGGCGCCTCGCGCCGCACGCGTGGGGGCACGGCTACGCCACCGAGGCGGCGACCGCCTGGATGGAGTACGCGTTCGGCGAGCTGGGCCTGCCGCGGCTGATCTCCATCACGATCCCCGCGAACACGCGCTCGATCGCCGTCATGCGCCGCCTGGGCTTCACCCTCTGGGAGGAGGCCACGCACGAGGGCCTGGACGTGGTCGTGTACGCGCGCCAGGGCTAGCCAATGGCCGACCGCCAGGTCCAAGGCGGCGGCGAGTACGACGAGGTAATAGAGAATCAGCGCAGCCCGGTCGGCCGGCGCAGCGCGGTGTCGACGAGACGGTCGACCAGCGACGGGTAGTCGATGCCGGTCTTCGCCCACAGCTGCGGGAACATCGACGTGGGCGTGAAGCCCGGCATCGTGTTCAGCTCGTTGACCAGCAGCGACCCGTCGTCGCGGAGGAAGAAGTCGACCCGGGCGAGACTCTCGCACGACAGCGCCTGGAACGCCTCGATCGACATCAGCCGCACCCGCTCGGCGACGTCGGCCGGCAGGTCGGCGGGGATGTCGAGGGAGACGTCGTCGCCGGGCAGGTACTTGGCCTCGAAGTCGTACAGCTCGTGGCCGGGGCCGAGGCGGATCTCGCCGACGACGCTGGCCTCCGGCTCGCCGCCGCCCTGGCCCTCGAGCACGCCGCACTCGACCTCGCGGCCGGCGACGGCCTCCTCGACCAGCACCTTCGGGTCGTGCTCGCGGGCGGCCAGGACGGCGGCCTCCAGCTCGGCGGCGTCGCGGGCCTTGCTGACGCCCATGCTCGACCCCGCGCGGGCCGGCTTGACGAAGACCGGCCAGCCCAGCGTCCGCTCGACCTCGGTGACGACGCGGTCGCGCTGCGGCTCCCAAGCGGACGGACGCACCAGCACGTGCCGGGCGACCGGCAGCCCGGCGCCGGCCAGCAGCAGCTTCATGACGTGCTTGTCCATGCCGACGGCCGAGGCCAGCACACCGGAGCCGACGTAGCGGACGTCGGCCAGCTCGAGCAGCCCCTGGATGGTGCCGTCTTCGCCGTATGGGCCGTGCAGCAGCGGGAACACGACGTCGACGGCGCCCAGCATGCGCGGCACCTCGCCCGGCGACTGCACCGCCAGCTCGCCCCGCCCCGGCAGCACGACGGTGCCGCCTTCGTCGTCGACGTGCGGCATGCTGTGGCCCTTGATGGCCAGGCGGTCCGGGTCGGCGCTGGTCAGCACCCAGCGGCCGGTCGTCGTGATGCCGATCGGCAGCACCTCGTAGCGGCGCGGGTCCAGTGCGGCGAGCACTCCCCCAGCGGTGACGCACGAGATCTCGTGCTCGGAGCTGCGGCCGCCGTAGACGACGGCCACCCTGATGCGGCGGTCCTGCGTGTCGTTCATCGCGCCGACCCTACCCGTCCTCAGTGTCCGTGACGCTCGGGCTTGGCGGATCGGGACAACAGCGACCCGACCATCTCCGCCGGCGTGAGCTCGCCGCGGACCACGCCGGTGACGTGCTGGACGATGGGCATGTCGACGCCGTGGCGGCCGGCGAGGTCGAGGATCGACTCGCACGACTTGACCCCTTCGGCGACCTGCCGGGTGCCGGCGACGATCTCGGCGACGGTCATGCCGCCGCCCAGCTTCTCGCCGAACGAGCGGTTCCGCGACAGCGGCGACATGCAGGTCGCGGCGAGGTCGCCGAGCCCGGCCAGGCCCGAGAACGTGTACGCGTCGGCACCCAGCGCCGCGCCCAGCCGCGCGGTCTCGGCCAGCCCGCGGGTGATGACGCTGGCGCGGGCGTTGTCGCCGAACCCGAGCCCGGCGGCGATGCCGACGGCCAGCGCGATGACGTTCTTGACGGCGCCGCCGAGCTCCGCGCCGACGAGGTCGTGGTTGGTGTACGGGCGGAAGTGCGGCGAGTGGCAGGCCTGCTGGATGCGCTTGGCAAGGTCGTCGTCGGCGGCCGCGACGACGCTCGCGGCGGGCTGCCGCTGGGCGATCTCGCGGGCGAGGTTGGGCCCGGAGACGGCGGCGATGCGGGCCGGGCCGGCGCCGGTGACGTCGTCGATGACCTCGCTCATCCGCTTCGCCGTGCCGAGCTCGACCCCCTTCATCAGGCTGACCAGCGACGCCGACGACGGCAGCTCCGGCGCCCACGCGGACAGGTTCTCCCGCAGCGACTGCGACGGCACCGCCAGCACGACGAGGTCGGCCTCGTGCGCGGCCTCACCGGGGTCGTGCGTGGCCCGGATGACCGGCGGCAGCGCGACGCCGGGCAGGTAGTCGGGGTTGGTGTGGGTGGCGTTGATGGCGTCGCACAGCTCCGGCCGTCGGCCCCAGATGGTGACGTCGGCGCCGGCGTCGGCGAGCACGAGCGCGAACGCCGTCCCCCACGAGCCGGCGCCGAAGACGGCGGCGCGGGTCACGGCTGCTCCTCCGGCTGCTGCTTCGGGTCGCCGACCGGCGGCAGCCCGACCGCCTTCGGGTCAAACCGCTCGGCCGGCGCGATCTCGCCGCGGATCTGCGCCAGCTGCGCGGTGATGGCGGCCATGATGCGGTCGGTGGCGATGCGCAGGACGGTGGAGTCGACCGGCCGGCCGCGCAGGTCGTCGAGCGGGATCGGCGGGCCCGCGGTGACGTACATGGTCTTGCGCGGCAGCAGCCGGATGCGCTTGGAGTACGGCGCCAGCACGTGGTTGGCGCCCCACTGCGCGACGGGGATGACGTCGCAGCCGGTCTCCAGCGCGACCCGGGCGGCGCCGGTCTTGCCGACCATCGGCCACAGCTCGGGGTCGCGCGAGATGGTGCCCTCGGGATAGATGGCGACGAGCTGACCGGCCGCGACGGCGGCGACGGCGGCGCGGTAGGCGTGCGTGGCGTCGCGCGACTCGCGGTAGACGGGGATCTGCCCGGCGGCCGTGATGAGCCGGCCGAAGACCGGGACCCGGAACACGCCGGCCTTGGCGAGGTACCGGGTGGCGCGGCCGTTGTCGTACAGGAAGTGCGCGAACGTCAGCGGGTCGAAGTGCGAGATGTGGTTGCCCGCGACGATCACCCCGGTGCCGGCCGGTGGAATGTACTCGCCGCCGCGCCAGTTCTGCCGGGTGAACGCCATGAGGAACGGACGGACCAGGCCCGCGATGAACCTGAACGCGAACCCCATCGCGGCCCGCGCGTCCGCACTCGGTCCCGCCACCTATTTCTCCCTCCACCCACGTGAATGCCCGCAGACAGTGTCGCTCCCCCGGGCCACGCACGTCGAACCGGCCACCGGCGCGCCGCGCGTGCCGATGCGCCAGACTGGATCCCGATGACGACACCGCAGCTCTGGACGGTCGTGATTCCCGTCAAGCGACCCGAGCACGCCAAGACCCGCCTGGCCGACGCCGTCGGCGACGCGCGCCCGCGGTTCGCGCGCGCGTTCGCCGCCGACACCGTCCAGGCCGCGCTGGAATGCTCGTCTGTCGAGCGGGTGATCGTCGTGACCGACGACGACGCCGCGGCCGACGAGGCGCGGTCGTTGGGCGCCGAGGTCGTGGCCGACACCCCCGACGCCGGGCTGAACGCGGCGCTGCGGCACGGCGCCGAGTCGGCGCGGGCCGAGGACGGCGGGGACGTCGGCGACGACGGGGGCGACGCCGTCGCCGTCGCCTCGCTCTCCGCCGACCTGCCCGCGCTGCGCCCGGCCGAGCTGGCCCGGGTGCTGGCCGCGGCCGCCGAGCACCCGCAGTCGTTCGTCGCCGACGCGGCCGGTATAGGGACGACCAGCTACGCCGCCGGCCCGGGCGCCCCGTTCGAGCCGGCCTTCGGCGGACGGTCGCGTGCGGCGCACCGGCTGGCCGGGGCCGTCGAGCTGGAGCTGGACGCCATCGCGTCGGTCCGCCGCGACGTCGACACCGCCGTCGACCTCTGGGACGCCCGCCGCCTCGGCGTCGGCCCCCGCACGGCCGCCCTGCTCGCCGAGCTGGACGTCGCCCTCTAGGTCTAGGGCCTCAGAAGCGGTCCAGGCGGCAGCCCGCCAGCAGCGGCTCGGCGGCGCCGTCGACCAGCTCGCGCGCGACCAGGCGGCCCACGGCCGCGGCGAGCGTGATCGCGGGGTGCATGACCGCCAGGTAGAGGCCGGGCACGTCGGCGACCGGGCCGACGATCGGCACGCTGTCGGCCGGCATCGGGCGGGCGCTGACCCGGCTGCTGAGCAGTTCGACGTCCGCGGCGCCGCGGAAGGTGGACCGGACGGCGGCCAGCGTCCGTTCGGGCGAGTCCGCGGCGGCGATCAGCTGGTCCGCGGCGATCTGCCGGAGATCGAAGTCCTGCGTGTTGACCAGGGTGCGGACCAGACCTGCCGGTGCGCTGAACCGGAAGAGCGTCGCCGGCGACGGGCCGACCGGGACGCGTACGCCCGCCGACGCGCCTAGCGCGGCCGTCGCCACCCCGGCCGCGAGCACCACGGTCGCTGCGGAGAGCGGTCCCGCGGCCGTCTCGACCCCGTCGACCCGGCCCGCGGCGTCGCGGCGGACCGCGGTCACCGGGGTGTCCGGACGGACCTGGGCGCCGTGGGCGCGGGCCCCCTCGACCAGCCGCTCGGTCACGCCCACCGGGTCGACGGCGCCGTCGCCGGGTGCCCAGACGGCCCACTCCGGGGGCTGCGCCACGTTGGGCTCGAGCGTCGCCACGGTGGCCGCGTCGACGATCTCCTGCCCAGGCCCCGCCGCCGGCGCGCCGTCCGTCGTGCCCCATGACAGCGAGCCGGACCAGGTCACCGGGAGTCCCGGCAGCTCGGCCTCGAGCCGGTGGTACTCGTCGACCGCGCTCGCCCGCAGCGCGCCGGCCGGGCCGGTGCGGACGCCGGACGATCCGATCCAGGCGAACGAGCCCGCCGTCACACCAGCGCCCGGCCGCGCGGCGTCGACGAGCGTCACGACGGCACCGGCCCGGGCGGCGTGATAAGCCACCGATGCGCCGACGATGCCGGCGCCGACGACCACCAGGTCGCCGCTCACCACTGGCTCGCCGGGAGGGGCAGGTCGGTCCTGATGGGTCGCATGGTCACCCGCAGCACTGTGCCGTAGGGCCGGGCCCAGCGACAAGCCAGGCGGTGGCCTCGTGGCCGCCGCCCGGCTCGTGTCGTCCGGTGACCCGGGTCAGCCCTGGGTCGACGGCGGCGTGGTGGTGCCCGGCGCCGACGTCGTGGCCGGCCGCACCGGCGTGGCCGCGGCCCGCTTGGCCGGCGTGGCCGTCGTCTTCTTGGCGGCCGTCGCGGTGCCGGCGGCCGGTGCGGCGGTCTTCTTCGCCGCCGTGGCCGTGGTCTTCCGGGCGGTCGTGGTCTTCTTCGCCGCCGTGGCCGGCGCGGCGGTCTTCCGCGCGGCGGTCGTCGTCTTCTTCGCCGCCGCCGTCGACGAGGTCGTCTTCTTCGCGGCGGTGGTGGTCTTCTTGGCGGCCGGGGCGGCCGTCTTGCGGGCGGCGGTCGCCGTCTTCTTCGCGGCCGTGGCCGACGTCGCCGTCTTCTTCGCCGGCGTGGCGGTCTTCCGCGCCGCGGTCGTGGTCTTCTTGGCGGCCGGGGCGGCCGTCTTCCGGGCCGACGGCGCCGCCGTCTTCCGGGCCGACGGCGCGGCCGTCTTCTTGGCCGCGGCGGACGTCGTGGTCTTGCGGGCCGGACCGGCCGCCTTCTTCGGCGCCGCCGGGCGGCTGGCCGGAACCTTGCGCGCCGTCGAGGCCGTCTTCTTCGCGGGCGCGGCGTCGTCGCCGCGGACCGCGTCGGCCACCTGCTTGGCCGCGCTCGACACCGAGCGGCTCGCGGACTCGGCCACCGCGGCGGCCTGAGCCGGCACCAGCGACAGCGACTCCCGGACCCGGGTGCTCGCCTTCTTCACGCCGGCGACGACGTCCTTCAGCTCGTCGGCCGCGCTGAACGTCGGCACCTCGCGCTTGGACTTCTTCTTGGCGGTCTTGTCCTTGTCGCGGTCGAAGACGCCCAGCCCCTTCACCGCGACCTTCTCACCCGCGGCCAGCGATCGCTGGATGCCCTCGACGACGGAGTCGAGCGCGTGCTGCGCCACCTCGCGGTTGCCGTCGAAACCGTCGGCAATGCGGTCGATCAGTTTCTTCTTCCCCACCGTTGCTCCTCAGCCGTCTCGCCCGGCGGGCGAGTTCTCGTCACCCACCATAGACGGCGGACGGCGAGGAGTCCGGTAAGTGGCTGCTAGGACAACGCCGGATGAACGACGCAGGTCCGGACGAACTCGATCAGACCAGTGTCCTCGGCTTGTGTGACGGACGGCCCGCTTCGAAGTCGTCGACGGCGTCGGTGTGGCGCAGCGTGAGGCCGATGTCGTCGAGCCCCTCCATCAGCCGCCAGCGGGTGTAGTCGTCGACCTGCATGGGCGCGACGATCTCGCCGCACGTGACGACGCGCTGGTCCAGATCGACGGTCACCTCGGTGCCGGGCGCGTTCTCGAGCGTCTTCCAGATCAGCTCGATGTCGTCCTGGCTGAGCTCGCCGGTGAGCAGGCCCTGCTTGCCGGAGTTGCCACGGAAGATGTCGGCGAACCGCGACGACAGCACCGCCTTGAAGCCGTAGTCCTTGAGCGCCCAGACGGCGTGCTCGCGCGACGAGCCGGTGCCGAAGTCGGCGCCGGCGACGAGCACCGAGCCCGCCGCGAACGCCGGGTTGTTCAGCACGAACGTCTCGTCGCCGCGCCACGCCGCGAACAGGCCGTCCTCGAAGCCGGTGCGGGTGACCCGCTTGAGGTAGACCGCCGGGATGATCTGGTCGGTGTCGACGTTGCTGCGCCGCAGCGGGACACCGACGCCGGTGTGCCGGATGAACTTCTCCATGAATGTCTCCTACGAAGCCGGCTCGAGGTCGGCGGGCGACGACAGCGTGCCGCGCACGCTCGTCGCCGCGGCCACGAGCGGGCTGACCAGGTGGGTGCGGCCGCCCTTGCCCTGACGGCCCTCGAAGTTGCGGTTCGACGTCGACGCGCTGCGCTCGCCCGGCGCCAGCTGGTCGGGGTTCATGCCCAGGCACATCGAACAGCCGGCGTGGCGCCACTCGGCGCCGAACTCGGTGAAGACCTGGTCCAGGCCCTCCTGCTCGGCCTGCAAGCGGACCCGCGCCGAACCGGGGACGACGAGCACGCGGACGGTGTCGGCCTTCTTCCGGCCCTTGACGACGGCGGCCGCGGCGCGCAGGTCCTCGATGCGGCCGTTGGTGCACGACCCGATGAAGACGGTGTCGACGGCGATGTCGCGCAGCGGGGTGCCGGCCTCGAGCGCCATGTACTCCAGCGCCCGGCGCGCGGCCGCCTTGTCGGACTCGTCGGCGAAGCTGTCCGGGTCGGGGACAGACGCCGACAGCGGCAGCCCCTGCCCCGGGTTGGTGCCCCAGGTGACGAACGGCTCGAGCGCGTCGGCGTCGATGCTCACCTCGACGTCGAACTCGGCGTCGTCGTCGGTGTAGAGCGTGCGCCAGTACTCCAGCGCGGCGTCCCACTCCTTGCCCTGCGGCGCGTGCGGGCGGCCGTCGATGTAGGCGAACGTCGTGTCGTCGGGCGCGATCATGCCGGCGCGCGCCCCGGCCTCGATGGACATGTTGCAGATCGTCATCCGCGCTTCCATCGACAGCGCGCGGATGGCCTCGCCGCGGTACTCCAGGACGTAGCCCTGACCGCCGCCGGTGCCGATCTTCGCGATGACCGCGAGGATGATGTCCTTCGCCGTCACGCCCGGCCTCAGCGTGCCCTCGACATTGATCGCCATCGTCTTGAACGGCCGCAGCGGCAGCGTCTGGGTGGCGAGCACGTGCTCGACCTCAGAGGTGCCGATGCCGAACGCCAGTGCGCCGAACGCCCCGTGCGTCGAGGTGTGCGAGTCGCCGCAGACCACCGTCAGGCCCGGCTGCGTCAGGCCCAGCTGCGGGCCGACGACGTGCACGATGCCCTGCTCGGCGTCGCCGAGCGAGTGCAGCCGCACCCCGAACTCCGCACAGTTGCGCCGCAGCGTCTCGATCTGCGTGCGGCTGGTGAGGTCGGCGATCGGCTTGTCGATGTCGACGGTCGGGGTGTTGTGGTCCTCGGTGGCGAGCGTGAGGTCCGGGCGGCGAACCGGGCGGCCGGCCAGTCTCAAGCCGTCGAAGGCTTGCGGACTGGTCACTTCGTGGACAAGATGAAGATCGATGTAGAGGAGGTCGGGCTCACCCTCGGCTCGACGCACGACATGTGCGTCCCACACCTTCTCCGCCAGGGTCTTGCCCATCACCTGCTCCGTTCGTCAGTCGCATGATTCAGTGGATACACACCACTTGCGATCTCGCATGTTGAGATGGCAATATCGAGTCATGGACAACTCTAGCGGAGTCGGCGTTCTAGACAAGGCCGCACTCGTCCTGTCCGCCCTCGAGGCCGGCCCGGCGACCCTGGCCAACCTCGTCGCGTCGACAGGACTGGCCCGCCCGACGGCCCACCGTCTCGCCGTCGCGCTGGAGCACCACCGGCTCGTCTCCCGCGATCTGCACGGCCGGTTCGTGCTCGGTCCACGGCTGGGCGAGTTGGCCACGGCGGCCGGCGAGGACCGCCTGCTGGCCGCCGCCGGCCCCGTCCTGGCCCGGCTCCGCGAGGCGACCGGCGAGAGCACGCAGTTGTTCCGCCGCCAGGGCGACCAGCGCATCTGCGTCGCCGCCGCCGAGCGGCCCAGCGGCCTGCGCGACACCATCCCCGTCGGCGCCACCGTCACCATGCTGGCCGGGTCCGCCGCCCAGGTGCTGCTGGCCTGGGAAGAGCCCGAACGCATGCACCGCGGCCTGCAGGGCGCCCGGTTCACCGCCACCATGCTGGCCGCCGTCCGCCGCCGCGGCTGGGCGCAGAGCGTCGGCGAGCGCGAGCCCGGCGTCGCCTCGGTGTCCGCACCCATCCGCTCGTCCAGCGGCCGCGTCGTCGCCGCCGTCTCCGTCTCCGGGCCGATCGAGCGGCTCACCCGGCAGCCCGGCCGGGTGCACGCGCCCGCCGTCCTGGCCGCCGCCGAGCACCTCACCGGCGTGCTGCGCAGCGCCGAGGACGGCTGAATCGTTTCTTCTCCGGCCCCCGTCGGCCAGGAGTTCCGAATCGGAGGGTTGACGCCAGAACGAGCCCCGACGCTCAGCCGGTTGCGGCGGGGTCCACGGGATGTCCGCGGTGCCGCCGGTAGTGGCTGCGCTGGCGCGACCGGTTGCCGCAGTCGGCCGGGTCGCACCAGCGGCGGCTGTGGTTGCGGGTGGTGTCGAGGAAGACCCACCGGCACTCGTCGCAGGCGGTGACGCGGCCGAGCGAGGGCGCCGAGGTGAGCAGGGCGGCCGCGTCCAGGGCCAGCGTGCCGAGCAACGACGGTGCGCGGCCGGCCCAGTGGGCGGCCGGCGCGCCCTCGGCGAAGACCAGGCGGCGGCCGGCCCGGGCGCCGGCGGCCAGCGTGCCGATCCGCTCGACGTCCGCGGCCCGCGGCGTGCCGCCGTCGGCGACCGCCAGGAACACCCGGGCGAGCAGTTCGCGCAGGTCGCGCAGGCTGGCGGCGTCGGCTGTGTCGGCGGCGACCTCGAGTCCGGCCGCCCGCGCCCAGGCCGCGACGTTCGAGGCCGGCCGCAGCCAGTCGTGCTCCCGGGCGGTGCCGCGATAGCTGACCAGGTTGGCGAAGTCGAGCGCGGGCGAGCCGCCGATGAGCTTGTACGTCCCGGCGTACGGGCCCGGGTCGAGGGCGACCGCGTCGGCCACCGGCACCTCCATACCTAACGGTCTATTTGACATTGACACGTTAGCAGGCGCGGTGGTTGGGTGACGGCATGACGCGGGTGCGTCCGGAGCTGTACTTCGTCGGCTCGGCGGTCTTCCACTACCTCGGGCCGGCCTTCGCCGTGCTGCTGTTCGCCGTGGTCGAGCCGCTCGGCGTCGCCTGGCTGCGCATCCTCACGGCCGGCATCGTCTTCGCCCTGTGGCGACGGCCGTGGCGGGCCTGGGCGGCCGCGGGCGCCGCCGAGCGCTGGACCGTCGTCGTCTGGGGCGCGCTGCTGGCGCTGATGAACGCCTGCTTCTACCTGGCGATCGACCGGCTGGCGCTGGGCACCGTCGCCGCCATCGAGTTCGCCGGTCCGGTCGCGCTGGCGGCCGTGGCGGCGCGCAGCCGGCGCAACGTGGTCGCGCTGCTGCTGGCGGTGGCCGGCGTGGCGGCGCTGGCCGAGGTGAGCCTGGCCGGCTCCCCCGCGGGCTTCGCCTTCGCCGTCGCCAACATGGTGCTGTTCACCGGCTACATCGTGGTCGCGCACCGGGTGTCTCGGCAGGACCGCCTGGCCGGCATCGACGGGCTGGCGATGGCGATGCTGGTCGCCGCGGTGCTGGCGCTGCCGATCGGCGTCGCCGACGCCGTGCCGGCGCTGACGGATCCGCTGACGCTGGCCGCCGCCGTCGGCGTGGGCGTGACGTCGTCGGTGCTGCCGTACGTCTTCGACCAGCTGGCCATGCGCCGGCTCGCCCGCGGCACGTACGCCCTGATGGTCGCGCTGCTGCCGGCCACGGCCACCGTCATCGGGGTGATCGTGCTGACCCAGATCCCCGGCGCGGCCGAGGTGCTCGGCGTCGTCCTGGTCGTCGCCGCCGTCGTCGTTCACCGCGAGCGCCCGCAGACCCGGCAGGCGCCTCGGGTGCGCAGGTAGTAGCCGAACGTCGCGGCGCCGAGCACGACCGCCCACGGCGCGAACAGCGTCATCGGGCTGCCGGCCCACTCGGCCGGGTCGCTCCAGTCGGTCAGCCGCAGGATCACCGACCCGGCCGACGCGAGCGACAGCGCCACCACTGTCGCGAACACCAGCGGGAACGCCCGCGGCACCGGCTTGCCCGCGAGGCCGAGCACCCACCGGGGCCAGATGATGCCCCAGCGCTGGGTGAGCCCGAGTGTCAGCACACCGCCCGCCGCGGCGAACGTCGCCAAGTAGGCGCCGGCCCACACCAGGCCGCTCTCGTGCAGCTCGTCGAGGAAGTCCTGGCTGATCGTCAGCGGGACGCCCAGCGCCCACGCCCACCGCACCAGCGCATAGCCGAACGGCATGAGGAAGGCGGCGTACGCGGCCCACCGGCCCCAGCGCCCGGCGCCCGCCGGCGACGTCCAGCCGTGCGCGTGCCCGGCCCGTCGCCCGCAATGGACGCAGGCGCGCACCGTCCGCCGCTGGAACGCCAGCGCCGTCGCCGCCCACAGCAGCCCGCCGACGACGCACACGTAGTGGTTGACGTTCGGCCAGGGGAACATCTTCGCGGCGAACTCGGCGTAACTCATCGGCGGCCAGCCGAACGGGATGCCGACCAGCGCGAGCGGCGTGTACGCGACCGTGGTGAGGATGCGCTGGTCCGGGACGAGCACGACGAGCAGGACGGCGTTCGCCCAGGCCCAGCCGGCCAGGGCAACCCGGACGACCCCGCGCGCGGACATCCGGGCAAGCATCAGGGCAACCAGCGCGCCGGTGAGTCCGAGCCCGGCGATCCACGGCCCGGTGCCGGCCGCCGTCGTCGCACCGAGCAGCGACTCCTCGCGGGCGTCCTCGATGTCGCCCGGGCCGAACGGGTAGCCGCCGACGCCGAGCGCCCAGAGCAGGCCGAGCAGTCCGTACGCGGCCGACCAGGCGGCCGCGGCGTACGGGGTCCAGCGCGGCCAGGCGCGGATCGCCCGCCGCACGGGGCCCGGGCGGGCGGGTGTCGTGGTGAGGGTCGCTGTCGTCATGGTCTCGCCTTCCGTCGGGAGCTGTCTCCAGCGTCCCGAGGTGGCCGGCCGTGGCCGAGATGCCGAACGGCGGGTTCGGCGGCGCGATGGCGGGCGTGGATGTGCCGTTCGGCACGGGTGCGGCCGGGTCCGGCTCCCTAGACTCGACGGCATGCCTGACCAGGTGTGGGTGGTGCCGCTGGGCGTCGCGACGGTCGTCGTCGCCGGCGTCGCGCTGTGGTGGCCGCGATCGCGCGCCTGGCTGCCGTGGGGGACGGCGGCGGCCGGCGTCGTCTCGCTGGCCACGACCGTCGCGCACCTGGCCGGGCCGTGGCCGGGCTCGCCGCCGTGGGGCATGGTCGAGTTGCTGCTGCTGTCCGTGCTGGTCGGCGCGTGCGCGCGGTGGGCGCCGGTGCGCGCGGCGGTGCCGGCCGCCGTCGTCGCCGGGCTGGGCGGTGCGACCAGTCTGCTGCGGGCGACCGACGACGGCGGGAGCGGCGACCTGACGACACTCGAGGCGGTCTACGCGGTGTCGTTCTGGGCGCTCGCGCCGATCGTGGCCGCGGGCGCCGGGCTGCTGCTGCGACACCAGCACGAGCGTCGGGTCCGCGCCGTCGCCGCCGGTCGCCGGGCGCAGCGGCTGGAGCTCGCCCGCGACCTGCACGACTACGTCGCCCATGACGTCAGCGAGATGATCGCCCAGGCGCAGGCCGCGGGGACGGTCGCGCCGCCCGGCACCCCGGCGGGCGACGCGCTGCGGCAGATCGAGGCGGCCGGACTGCGCGCGATGGCGTCGATGGACCGGACCGTGCAAGTCCTCAGCGGCGGCGACGACGGATCCGGCAGTAGCACCGGCGCCGACGACGCCGTCCGCCCACAGCCGGGGCTGGCCGACCTGCCGGCGCTGGTCGAGCGGTTCGCCGCCTCCGGGCCGGCCCCCGGGTGCGGCTCGACGCCGAGGGTGACCTGGCCGCGTCGGTGCCCCGCGAGGTCGGCGGCACGGCACACCGGGTGGTCGTCGAGGCGCTCACCAACGTCCGCCGGCACGCCCCCGGCGCGACCGCCGTCGAGGTGCGGGTGCGCCGGCGCGATGGCGAACTGGAGGTCTCGGTGACCGACGACGGCGGCGGTGCGGCGCTCGCGGCAGACGCGTCCGGGCTGGGGCGGACGTCCGGACTGGGAGGGACGTCCGGGCTGGGACGGACCGGCGGGCTCGGGCTGCCCCGGCCTCGCCGAGCGGGTCGGCGCGCTGGGCGGGAGCCTGCGGGCCGGTCAGGACGGCGCTGGGTGGCGGCTGGTCGCGCGGCTGCCGCTGGGGGCGTCGTGAGCACCCGCGTCCTCGTGGCCGACGACCAGGAGGCGATCCGCGGCGCCTTCCGGATGGTCATCGACGCGCAGCCGGACATGCACGTCGTCGCCGAGGCGGCCGACGGCGACCAGGCGCTGCGGCTGGCCCGCGAGCTGCGCCCCGACGTCGTGCTGGCCGACATCCGGATGCCCGGCATCGACGGCCTCGAGCTGACCCGCCGCCTGGCCGGCCCGGCGAACCCGGATCCGCTGCGCGTCGTGGTCGTGACGACGTTCGACCTCGACACCTACGTGCACGCGGCGCTGGCCGGCGGCGCGTGCGGTTTCCTGCTCAAGCGGTCCGGGCCGACGCTGCTCGTCGAGGCGGTCCGCGCGGCGATGGCCGGCGACACGCTGATCAGCCCCCAGGTCACGGTGCGGCTGCTGCGGCATCTCCGCAACCCTGCCCCCGCGCCGGTGGCCGACGACGTCCTGACCGATCGCGAGCGAGAGGTCGCCCGTCTGGTGGCGCGCGGACTGAGCAACGCCGAGATCGCCGCCGAGCTGTTCATCAGCGCCGGCACCGCGAAGAACCACCTGGCGAACATCCAGCAGAAGCTCGGTGCCCGCAACCGCGTCGCCGTCGCCGGCTGGGCCTGGGCCAGCGGCCTGGTCGACACCGCCGGCGACGCCTAACACCCACCCGGCCTGACACTCGCCCGGCCCGGCCGGCTACTCGAACGGCGCCGGGTCGAGTAACTCCGGCGCACGTCCGCCGCGCAGGACGATGACCCGACCGGCGAGGTCGTCGCGCTCGGCGAGGGTCACGACGGAGGAGGCGACGCGTTCCGGCGGGACGAACGGCGGCGCCTGGGCGCGTTCCTCGGGCGGCATCGAGGCCAGCTCGGCGTGGGCGCGGTCGAGCCCGATCCAGCCGGGGACGACGCAGTTCACCCGCACGCCGTGGGTCTCGCGCAGTCCGGCGACGGCGGCGGTGAACCGGATCAGCCCGGCGTTCGCGGCCCCGTACTCCGGCGACCGGTAGGGCGACAGCTCCACCCCCGCGCTCGAGGCCACGTTGACCACCGCGCCGCCGCCCGCAGCCTGCAGCGGCGCCAGCGCGGCCTGGGTGAGCAGCATCGGCGCGCGCAGGTTGAGGTCCAGCACCCGGTCCCACTCGTCCGGCGCCGCGTCCGGGAACCGCCGCCCCGCGTCGCCCCAGCCGCCGGCGTTGTTCACCAGCACGCCGAGCGGACCCAGCCGTCGCGCCGCCTCGACCAGCACCTCGGCAGCGTCCTCGTCGCACACGTCGACGACGACCGGCGACGCGCGTCCGCCCGCACGCTCGACGTCCGCCACCGCCTCGGCGCAGCTCCCGCCGTCGACGTCGGCCACGAGGACGGCCGCGCCACGACCGGCCAGCGCCGACACGACGACCCGGCCGGCGCCGGCAGCGCCGCCGGTGACGACGGCCACCCGGTCACGAAGATCCATATCGCCGACGTTAGCCGCCCCCTCCGACACACTCGCGCCAGCAGAAGACCGCCGCGGGGCCCGTTCGTTCAGTCGGCAGCGGCTGCTCGACGGCCTGCCGCCGGGCCGAGCGCGGCCCAGCTCGCCTCGTCGGCCCACACCGAGCGCGCGTCGACGTACGGGCGCAGCAGGCCGGCCAGCTCGGGGTCGTGCGCGCCGGCCAGCTCGTCCTCGGCGATGCGCCGGGCGACGCCGGCCAGGAAGTCGGCGACCTGCACGCGCGGCTCCTCGATCGAGTCGGCGAACCGCAGCCCGGCCAGGCGCCCGTTCAGCGTGCCGAGCGCCGCGATGCGCTCCGGCGTGAGCGTCCGCTGCTCGTCGTGGAGCACCCGGACCGGCCGGCCGCCGTCGCTCCAGTACCCGACGATGCGCACGAACGCGGGGACGAGCGGGTCCAGCGACTCGACGGCGCCCGGCGCGCGGCCGGTCCGCAGGGTCTCGACGACGGCGGCGACCGGCCCGGCGGCGGCCAGCCCGGCAGCGCCCGTCAGCCCGTCCACCGCGTGCGCGAACGCCGCCGCCGGGTCGTCCGGAACCGGCCGGCGCCCAGCCGAGCGCAGCAGGTCGTTGGACGCCGTCAGGAACGCGGTCCAGCGGTCCGCCCCGAACGCGGCCGGCCCGGCCCGGTACAGCGTGGCCGCGGCTTCGGCGTCACCCCCTACGACGTGGGTGACCAGCAGGAACGGCTTGTCGACGAGGTAGACGTGGGCCCGTCCTGTGACCGGGCCGGCCGGGCCGAGGAACCACGCCAGCGCCGCCCGGTGCTTGCGGCGCAGCAGGTGGTTGGCCTTGTACTCGACGGCGGGCGAGCGGATGCGGGCGCGCAGCTCGGCGACGCACGCGGCGGCCTCGTCGGCGCCGATGCGCACACTGCCGTACCCGAAGACGTCGGTGTTGCCGCCGGCGAGCCGCTCACCCTCGGAGCCGGACTCGTCGCAGGCGATCTCCACCGCCGCCGGGGACCCGTCCATGCGCACCGACCCTAGTCCCGGCGCAGCACGGCGACGGCGGCGATCGGCAGGAGCAGCAGCGTCAGCACGCCGGAGAGCACCAGCCCGCCGGTGACCCCGGCCAGCTCGACCAGCGGCCCGCCGGCGAGCAGGCCGAGCGGCGCGGCCACCGTCGCGCCGGTGGTCCACAGCGTGACGACCGGCTGGTGCTCGTCAGGCTCCAGGCCGGACTGCACGAAGCTGTACGCGACCGGCGTGAACGGCGCCCACACGAGACCGCCGAGGCCGAACACGATCATCGCGACGGTGAGGTCGCCGGTGAGGGCGAGCGCGATCGGGCACATCCCCCAGAGCCCGATGATCGCGATGAGCAGGTGCCGCTGCGGCAGGTTGCGCAGCTGGTTGACCAGGGCGGCGCCGACGAACGCGCCGGCGCCCAGCGCGCCCCACAGCAGGCCCAACGCCGACGCGCCCGCGTCGAGCGAGCCGCGGACGTACAGCGGGAGAGCCACCTCGATCGGCATGTAGAAGAAGTTGAAGAAGAACACGACGATCAGCAGCCGCGCGGCGACCGGCCGGCGGCGCAGGATCCGCCAGCCCGACTCCCCCGCGACGCCGCGCCGCGGCACGCCCCGGCCGGCGTCGCCCCGTGGCACCGACACCAGCGTGGCGACGAGCAGGATCAGCGCGCCGGCGGCGTCCGCGAGCAGCGCCACGCCCGCCCCGGCGGACGCGACGACGATGCCGCCCAGCACCGGCCCGACGACGTACAGCGCGACGGACATGTTCAGGCCGAGCAGCCCGTTGACGGCGAACCGTCCCTCGTCGCCGGCCATCGACGTCGCCAGCAGCCGCCGGCTGCTCGACCCGGCCAGCCGGAACAGCGACCCGAAGAGCAACCCGGCGAGCAGCACCGGCAGCGTCAGCCGGTCCGTCACAGCCAGCAGGCCGAGCGTCGTGAACGTCACAGCCCGCAGGACGCAGTCGGCGATCAGCAGCGTCCGCGGCGCCACACCGGCCCGGCCCAGGCCGATGACCGACGCCAGGATCGTCGACAGGATGAACGGCGACGCCGCGACCAGCCCGATCGCGACGGCGCGCGGGACGCTCCCGTGGATCGCCAGCGTCTGGACCGGCATCGCGACGAGCAGCATGCCCGTGCCGGCGCCGGCCAGCAGGTCGCCGGCGAGCAGACCGGCCACGCCCCGGTGCCGCAGCACCTCGCGGTACGACCGGTTCGTCACGGGCGCCCCGGCGGCCGCCATGCGTGGGCTCAGCGCACTTCGTTGATGCGGATCACGTTGCCCGACGGGTCGCGGAACGCGCAGTCGCGCACGCCGTACGGCTGGTCCGTCGGCTCCTGCAGAACCTCGGCACCGCTGGCCTGCAGCTTGTCGAACAGGCCGTCGAGGTCGGGCGTGGCCAGCGTGAGCGCGCCGTAGGTGCCCTTGGCGATCAGCTCGAGGATGGTGCGGCGCTCGTCCTCGCTGATGCCCGGGTCGGCGGCCGGCGGGTGCAGGACGATGGACGTGCCGGGCTGGTTCGGCGGCCCGACGGTGAGCCAGCGCATCCCCTCGTAGCCGACGTCCATGCGCAGCTCGAAGCCCAGGGTGTCGCGGTAGAAGGCCAGGGCGGCGTCAGGGTCGGTCTGCGGGAGGAACGTGTTGTGGATGGTGATGTCCATGGACGTCACGCTAGCTGTGCCTCGGACGGCGGCGCTTCTCGTTTCCTGATGGGTCTGGTGACCTGCTTCGTGATGCACGACGGCGGTTCCGGCGCCGGGTCCGCGGCGTTGGCCCGGTAGGCGCTCGGCGGGATGCCGACCAGCTCGGTGAAGCGGGTGCTGAACGTGCCCAGCGACTGGCAGCCGACCGCGAAGCACACCTCCGTGACGCTCAGGTCGCCGCGGCGCAGCAGCATCATCGCCCGCTCGATGCGCCGCGTCATCAGGTAGGTGTACGGCGACTCGCCGTAGGCGCGCTTGAACTCGCGGCTGAGGTGCCCGGCGGACATGTTCGCGCCGCGCGCCAGCGCCTCGACGTCGAGCGGCTGGGCGTACTCGCGATCGATGCGGTCGCGGACGCGCCGCAATCGAGCGAGATCGCGCAGCCGCTGGGCCTCGTCCGGACCACTGGTCACCCTTCGAATCCTGCCACGCCGGGTCGTCGTCGGCCAGCAAGGCCGCGCTCGTCGCGGCTGTTCCGGCGGCCGCGACGCCGTCGAGTTGATCTTGTCGGTGGGTCCGGATAGTATCAGTTCTATGTTCGAAGAAGCCACCTACACTGCGTTGTCGCCCGGCTCCGGCCCGGCGGCGGCGGATCACGTGGTGTGGCATCCGGACCGGGACGAGTGGGTCGCGCTGACGCGGTGCGAGCGGCCCGCCGGTGCCCTGCCGGCCGGCATCGAGCGCATTCCGGCCGGGCCGAGGCTCGCGGCGGTGCTGGCCCGGTTCGACCCGTCGACGGCCGACGCCTACGACCTCGTGGAGGCGGCGGCCGCATGGGCTCGGCTGGCGGCGTGGGTTGCCGCGGGCGATGCGCGGTCGCTGGCCGAGCTGGCGTCGCGTGCGGTCATGCGGCCGGCCGAGACCGGGCACCGGTCGTTGAACCCGGTCACCAACACGGCCATGGATGTCGCCGGACGGTGCCAGGTGACCGCCCGGCAGGCCGAGCACCAGGTCGGGCACTCACTCCAACTGGTCGAGGACTTCCCCGACACCCACGCCGCGCTGGCGGCGGGACTGATCGACCTACGCCGCGCCCGGGTCATCACCGACGAACTCGGCGGCCAGGAACCGGCCGTCCGGGCGCGGGTCGAGGCGGCCGTGCTGCCCAAGGCACCCACGATGGACGCCGTCGCGCTGCGCAAGCTGATCAAGCGGCTGCTGCAGGAACTGGCACCCGTCGAGGCCGCAGACCGCAACCGGCGCGCCCGCGACAGCCGCTACGTCGCCATCACCCCGGCGTCGGACGGCATGGCCTTCCTCGAAGCGCTGATGCCCGCCGAAGATCTCGCTGCGCTCAACACCGCCCTGAACGTCGCCGCCGCCGACGCCAAGCGCGCCGACGCCGCCGCCGGGCTGCCGGCTCGTACCAAAGACCACCGCCGCGCCGACACCCTCGCCGACCTCGGCTGGGCCGCACTCGCCGCCTGCGCCGACGGCACCATCTCCACCGCCGCCGGCCACGCGCCCCACTCCGTCCCCGCCCGCGACGCCGGCCAGGCGAGCGGCACCGCCAGCCGCGGCACCGGCCGGGGAAGCAGCGCGGCAACCGACCGCACGGGCGACCTCGCCGGCCATCCAACAGACGCCGGAACCGACCGTACGGACGGCCCCGCCGGCCACGCCGCCAACCACGCACCCGCCGCCGGCCCCACGCACGACGCCCGCCGGGCCAGCGGCACCGGTCGAGCGAGCAGTTCGGCAACCGCCCGCACGGGCATCGACCTCACCGACGCGCAGGCCCACAGCCACGGTCAAGGAGCCACCGACGTCGCCGGTGGGCAGCCACGGCGACCCGACGCTTCCGCCACAGCAGCCCTGCCTCCTTCCAGCATGACGGCGCGCAGGGCCGGAGCGACGCCACCCACCTCTGGCGCGACGCCGGGCAGCACCGGCACGACGCCATCCACCTCTGGCGCGACGCCGGATAGCGCCGGCACGACGCCACCCACCGCTGGCACGACGCCGGGCAGCGCCGGCACGACGGCACCCACCTCCGGCACAGCCCCGCGCACCTCTGGCACGACGCCGGGTGGCGCCGGCACGACACCGCGGCGGCGGCCGGTCGCCGTGCAGGTGACGATCCCGTTCACCGCGCTGGTGGGCCTCGACGACCAGCCCGGCGAGCTGGACGGCTACGGGCCGATCCCCGCGCACGTCGCCCGCGAGCTCGCTGCCGGCGGCGTCTGGACCTGGCTGCGCACCGACCCGGCCACCGGACAGCTCCTCGACCGCGGCACCAGCCGGTACCGGCCGACGACGGCGCTCGCCCGGTTCATCACCGCCCGCGACCGCACGTGCGGCGCACCCGGCTGCCACCGGCCCGCCAGGGAGGCGGACATCGACCACGCCGTGCCGTTCGCCGCCGGCGGGCCGACCAGCGCGGCCAACCTCCAGGTGCTCTGCACCACCCATCACCTGCTCAAACACCGCGGCGGATGGCGAGTCGCCCGGGAACCCGACGGCACCACGCGATGGCGCAGCCCCACCGGACACCGGTACGACCGGCCGCCGGAACGATTCGACACGAGTTAGTCGCGTCAGTCACGGGCGAGGGCAGCCAGCTCGGTGCGGTTCGCGACCTGCAGCTTGGCGTACACGTGCGCCAAGTGGGTCTTGACGGTGCCGCGGCTCATGAACAGCCGCTCGCCGATCTCCGGGTTCGACAGACCCTGGACGGCGAGGTCGACGACGGAGCGTTCGGTCGGCGTCAGGCTGGCCCAGCCGGTGTCCGGACGGCGACGCGGGCCGCGGGCGCGCATGGCGTAGGCGACGGCGTCGGGCAGCGACAGCGCGCGGCCCCGCTCGACGGCGTCGTCGTCGAGCGCGGGGCGGAGACCGGGGTCGACGCTGGGGTCGACGCCGAGGTCGAGGTCGAGGCCGGGGTCGGGGTCGGGGCCGGGGTCGGGGCCGAGGTCGTCGACACGGTCGGCGAGGCCGGCCGCGGCGCGGGCCCGTTCCGACGCGCCCGCCAGAACGCCGGCCGCCTCGGCGGCGCCGCGGCGGGCGAGCAGCTCGGCCAGCGCGCCGAGGCTGTCGACGCAGCCCAGGACGAGGTCGTGGTCGGCGCGCAGCCGCAGCGCCTCGTGGTGCAGCCGCAGCGCGGCATCGAGATCGCCGTCGTCGCCGGCCAGCCGGGCCTGGAGGTCGAGCAGGCCGGCCTGGATCCGCGGCCGCGCCGCCACGGCGGCACCGTCGGCGGACAGGCCGACGAGCAGCTCGCCCGCCGCGGCACGATCTCCGGCCGCGCGCAGCCCGGCGGCGAGCACCAGCCGCGACTCCGGCAACAACAGCTCCGGCCGCGGCTCCGGCAGCCAGCGCAGCTCACGCAGCGACCACTCGACGGCCTCGGCCGGCCGGCCCTGCCGCAGGGCGACGAGCGCATGGCCGCGCTCCCAGCCGGGCGCGTACGGCGCCGGATCGGCACCCGCGGCGATCTCGTCGATCGGCGCCAGCACCGCGGCCGCGTCGTCCGGGCGGCCCTGCAACGTCAGCAGCTCGGCCAGCGTCGCGGAGGCGAGGCCGATGCGGTGGAAGTCGTGCAGCGGGCGCGCCGTGGCGACGGCCCGCTCGGCCAGCTCGACCGCCCGGGTGACGTCGCCCAGCTGTGCCGTGCTGACGGCCAGCCAGCTCAGCGCCGACGACCCCGTGCCGCGATCACCGCGGGCCAGCAGTCCAGCGACGGCCGGCTCGAGGTGCTCGACGGCGTCGCGGTGCTGGTCGCGGAGGAGATGGACGAGGCCGACCAGCGCCTCCGACGCATCGGCGACGAACCCGCCGCCGGACGCCCGCGCGTCGTCACGGGACCGGACGGCCTCGGCCATGGCGCGGTCGAGGTCGGAGCCGATCCAGCCGACCGCCGCCAGCGACCGCGCCAGCTGCTCCGTCGCCGCCAACTCGGGGTCGGACGAGAGATCCAGGTCGGACAGCAGCGTCAGAGCGTCCCGCGCCGCGACGTAGCCGTCGCCGCCCGGCACCGCGGTGTCGGCGACCAGCGCGAGCGCCGTCAGCACCCTGGCCTTTAAGGAATTGGCCTGTAGCGGATTCCGCTCGCCGGCGCCGCACTCGACCGCCCGCCGGAGCAGCCTCAGCCCGTCGTCGGCGCGCGCCTCCAGATGCCACAGCCAGGCCAGCCCGGCGGCCAGCCGGCGCCCGGCGGTGGGGTCGTCGCGGCTCAGGCCCCACTCGACGGCCGCGCGCAGGTTCGGGTACTCGGCGCCGACGGCGGACCGCCAGGCGTCGCGGTCGGTCTCCAGCAGCGGCGCCAACTCGTCCAGCCGCGCCAGGCACCGCGAGAGATGCCGGTCGCGGACGGCATCGGCCTCGCCCGCCTCGTCCAGGCGGGCCTGCGCGTACGCCCGGACGACGCCGAGCATGCGGTACCGCGCGACCGGCCCGGCCGGGTCCGCGACAACCAGCGACGTGTCGATCAGCCCGCGCAGCGTCTTCAACGCCGCGGCCGCGGGCAGGTCCGGCGCGGCCAGCGCGACGACGACGTCCGCGGCGAACCCCGGCTCACACCCCGCCAGCCGGCGGAACAGCACCCGCTCGTCGTCGTCGAGCAGCGAGTGGCTCCAGCCCATCGACGCCTCGAGCGTCTGCTGCCGGAACACCGCCGTCCGGGCGCCGCCGTCGAGCAGCGCGTACAGGTCGCTGAGCGAGTCGGCGATCTGCTCCGGCGACAGCGTCCCAGCCCAGCCGGCGGCCAGCTCCAGCGCGAGCGGCAGCCGGTCCAGGCGGTCGCAGACCCGCCGCGCGCCCGCCGTCGCCGCCGGGTCGCGGCTGCCGCCGGACCGGTCGAGGAACAGCTCCAGCGCATCGGCGAGACTCAGCGGCGGCACCCGCCAGACCCGCTCCCCCGCGACGCCCAGCGAGGCCCGGCTGGTGGCCAGCAGCGCGACGTCCGGGCAGCGGGACAGCAGCGCCGCGGCCAGCCGGGCGACACCGTCGACCACGTGCTCGCAGTTGTCCAGCGCCAGCAGCAGCCGCCGGCCCCGCACCACGTGCGCCAGCGCCGCCACCCGGTCCGGCCCGTCCGGCAGCGGCAGGTCGAGCGCCTGGGCGACGCGCGCCGCGACGCCGTCAGCCGATCCGGCGTCGGCCGGCACGTCCTCCAGCCCCGCCCAGACCACCTCCGGCCAGGCGCCGGCGAGGTCCTGGCAGACGCGCACGGCCAGCCGGGTCTTCCCGCAACCACCTGGCCCGGCCAGCGTCAGCAGCCGGCCGGCCGTCACGCCGCCGCCGACGGCGGCCCGTTCCTCGGCGCGGCCGACGAACGACGACAGCTCGGGCGGGAGGTGGCCGACGTCAGACATCGGCAGCAGGGTCGCACAGATCGGCCACCTGGCAGATGTTCCGGCCGCCGGGCGGCGACACGATCGATCCATCGGCGCCGACCGGGCGCCACCGAACCGAAGGAGCCGATCATGACCGAGACCAGCGCCCAGGACATCGCACAGGACACCGCCCAGAACACCGGCCGCCGGGTCGTCGCCAACATTTCCCTGTCCCTCGACGGCCGCTACTACGGCCCCGGCGGCGAGTCGGACATGAGCTGGGTCGGGCCGCACGCGATGACCGACACCGCCCGCGAGCACATGACCCGCGAGACCAGCACCGCCACCACACTGCTGCTGGGCCGCAAGAACTACGAGGGCTTCGGCGGCTTCTGGCCCACCGTCGTCGACAACGAGCAGTTCGATGCACGCGACCGCGCCTTCGCAGCTTGGCTGAACGAAGTCGAGAAGGTCGTGTTCTCGACGACGCTCACGGAGACGCCGTGGCAGAACTCCCGCCTGGCCGAGCACGACCCGGCCACCGAAGTGCGCCGGCTGCGCGCCCAGCCCGGCGGCGACATCGTCGTGCAGAACAGCGCGAGCCTCATCCGCACGCTCCTCGACGCCGGCGAGGTCGACCGGCTGACCCTCAACCTCTGCCCCGAGCTGGTCGGCGGCGGCGCCCGGCTGTTCGAGGACGGCGTCCCGGTGAGCTCGTGGTCGCTGGCCGACCTGGCGACGTCGGAGTCCGGCGCGATCTACCTCACCTACGACCGGAAGCGGTGACGCCCTCTGCTGCCAGCAGATTGTGTTGGAGCGGCCGTCCCGCGCGACGAATGATCGAGGGCAGAAGGGAGAACGACATGACGAACGCGGGACCGATCACCGGGACACTGGACGACCAGCTGGCCACCCGGCTCCTCCACCAACGGATCATCGTCCTGGGCACCGAGGTCGACGACCAGATCGCCAACCGGCTCTGCGCACAGCTGCTGCTGTTGTCCGCCGAGGACCCGCGCAGCGACGTCAGCCTCTACATCAACTCCCCCGGCGGCTCGGTCAGTGCCGGCCTGGCGATCTACGACACCATGCGGCTGATCCCGAACGACGTCAGCACGCTGGCGATGGGGCTGGCGGCCAGCATGGGCCAGTTCCTGCTCACCGCCGGCACGCCGGGCAAGCGGTTCAGCCTGCCGCACGCGCAGGTGCTCATGCACCAGGGCTCGGCCGGGTTCGGCGGCACTGCGGCCGACATCGAGATCTACTCCGAGCAGCTGGCCTACACGTCGGCGCTGATGACGAAGCTGACGGCGGAGCACACCGGCCAGTCGCCGGAGCGGATCGAGGCCGACAGCCAGCGCGACCGCTGGTACACCGCCGACGAGGCGCTGGCCTACGGCTTCATCGACCACATCGTCGAGCGCATGGACGACGTCCGGCCGAAGTCGGGCCGGCCGGTCGTGGGGGTGGGCGCGTGACCCAGTACACGATCCCGACCGTCATCGAGAAGACGCCGTCGGGCGAGCGCGCCTTCGACATCTACTCGCGGCTGCTGAACGAGCGGATCGTGTTCATCGGGACGCCGATCGACGACGGCGTCGCGAACGTCGTCATGGCCCAGCTGCTGCACCTGGAGTCCGAGAGTGCGGACCTGGAGATCAGGCTGTACATCAACTCCCCCGGCGGGACGTACAGCGCGCTCACCGCGATCTACGACACCATGCAGTTCGTGATCCCGCCGGTCTCGACCACCTGCATGGGCCAGGCGTCGGAGACGGCGGCCGTGCTGCTGGCCGCCGGAGCGCCGGGGCGCCGGTACGTGCTGCCGCACGCGAAGGTCATGCTGCACCAGCCGTCCAGCCAGGCCCGCGGCACGCTGCCCGACCTCGCCGTCCAGGCGAAGGAGGTGGCCAAGGTGCGGGCCGAGATGGACGAGGTGCTCAGCCGGCACACCGGGCACCCGGTGGAGAAGATCCGCACCGACACCGACCGCCACAAGACGTTCTCCGCGCAGGAGGCGGTCGACTACGGCTTGGCCGACCGGATCATCGCCAGCCGGAAGGCCATGCCCGCCGGCGCGGTCTACGGCTGACGGCGGGCGTCACCCGACGCGCCCGGCTGCTCGTGAGGCCGGGCGCGTCCGTGCGTGCGTCAGGCCGCGAGCAGCAGGACGCCGCCGTTGCGGCCGGTCGACGTCGGCCGCCGGATCGGGTCGCGGCGACGGAGCGCGCGGACGGTGTCCAGCCGGATGACCGTCGCGCGGTGCTCGTCGAGATCGTGCCGCACCTCGCCGAGCAGCTCGGACAGCTCCAGCCCGAGCGCGTCACAGACCGCCGCGAGCACCTCGGACGAGGCCTCCTTGCGGCCGCGCTCGACCTCGGACAGGTACGGCATCGAGACCTTCGCGTCGGACGCGACGTCGGCCAGCGTGCGGCCCTGGTCGCGCCGCGTGCGCCGCAGCACGTCGCCGACCATCGTCCGCAGCAGCGGCTTCGACCGCAGGTCTCCCCCGCTGCGCGTAGCCTCGCGGCCGGCTATCGGCCCTTTCCCCCCGCTGCGCGTAGCCTCGCGGCCGGCTATCGCCTCTTGTTGATCCTCCGGGGCGCTCATGAGGTCACGGTAGCGGCGCCGGCCCGGGTTCCGGGAGTCGGGTTCGCCGCCGGCGAAAGCGACCCTTGCGCTCACCCTCCACTTCAGCGTAGCGTGACACCTGTCAAAGTATTCTGACACGTGTCGAGGAGTCCTGATGGCGGACGGGCCGAGCGGCGACCAGCTGGTCGAGATGCTCGCCGCGCTCGCCAACCCGATCCGGCTGCGCATCGTCGCGACGCTCGCCGGCGGGCGCGACTACGTCAGCCACCTTGCCCGCGAGATCGGCGTCAGCCGCCCGCTGCTGCACATGCACCTGCAGAAGCTCGAGGCGGCGGGGCTGATCGCCGGCCGGTTGGAGCTCTCCGACGATGGCAAGGCGATGAAGTACTACGAGGTCACCGACTTCGACCTGCACCTGACCGCGGCGGCGCTGGCCGTCGCGGCCCAGACCCTCACCCCGAAGGAGTCCTGATGGACGACATCACCTGGCCAGAGGCGATGATCTTCCTGGGCGTCATCGTCCTGGTGATCTTCCTCGTCGGAGCGTCGATGGCGACGTACATCGACCTGCGCAAGGCGCGGCTCGACGCCGAGCAGGAGGCCCAGCTGCGCCAGCTGGTGGGCCGGTACGAACAGCTCGCCGAGAACACGCTCGACGCCCAGCAGCGCACCGCCGCCGACGTCGCGGAGCTGCGCACGCGCGCCGCGGCGATCGAGCAGATCCTGCGGACCGTGGAGTGACGCGATGAAGGCCATGGCCAGTCACACGTACGGCGACCCGAGCCGATTACGGCTCGTCGAGATCGACCGCCCGTCGCAAGGGCCCGGTGAGGTCCTCGTCCGGGTGCACGCCGCCGGGGTCGACCAGGGCGTCTGGCACCTCGTCGCCGGACTCCCCTACCCGATCCGGCCGGTCTCCGGGCTGCGCCGGCCGAAGAACCCGGTGCCGGGCCTCGACCTCGCCGGCGTCGTCGAGGCGATCGGGGCGGACGTCACCGCATTCGCGCCCGGCGACGAGGTGTTCGGCACCGCCGCCGGGACGTTCGCCGAGTACGTCGTCACCCCGGCCGCCAAGCTGGCCCGCAAGCCCGGCCGGCTGAGCTTCGCCGAAGCGGCCTCCGTGCCCACGTCGGCCTACGCCGCTCTGCAGGCCGCCCGCGACAAGGCGAAGGTGAAGGACGGCGACCGCGTGCTGGTCATCGGCGCCGGCGGCGGGGTCGGCTCGTACGCCGTGCAGGTCGCGCGGGCGTTCGGCGCCGAGGTCACCGGCGTCACCAGAACGGCGAAGCTGGACCTCGTCCGCTCGCTCGGCGCCACCCACGTCGTCGACCACACCCGGACCGACGTCACGACCGAGGGCCGCCGCTACGACGTCGTGCTCGACTGCGGCGGGCACACCCCGCTGCTGCGGCTGCGCCGGGTGCTGGAGCCGCGCGGCACGCTGGTGCTCGTCGGCTCGGAGGTCGGCGGCCGCTGGCTGGGCGGCACCGACCGGGCGCTGCGGGCGATGCTGCTGTCCCCCTTCGTGCGGCAGCGCCTGGGCACGTTGCTCTCCACCGACCGGCCGGCCGACCTCGAGCAGCTCCGCGCCATGCTCGACGACGGCCGCGTCACCCCCGCGCTGGACCGCACGTTCCCGCTCGAGCAGGCCGCCGAGGCGATCCGGTACCTGCGCGAAGGCCAGGTGCGCGGCAAGGTCGCCCTCACGCTCTGACCGGGTACTACGGTGGCCCGATGACGCTGCGCTCCGGTCTCTGGCTACCGATCTTCGACGAGCTCGCCGACCCGGTGGTCGTGTCGCGACTGGCCGCCGAGGCCGAGGAGTCCGGCTGGGACGGTCTGTTCGTCTGGGACCACGTGCGCTGGCGTGCGCCGATCCGCGCCGTCGCCGACCCATGGATCACGCTGGCCGCCGCCGCGACCGCGACCCAGCGGCTGCGCCTCGGTCCGATGGTCACCCCGATCGCCCGCCGGCGGCCGGTCAAGCTCGCGCGCGAGACCGCGACGCTGGACCGGCTGTCCGGCGGCCGGCTGATCCTCGGCGCCGGGCTGGGCAGCGACCGGTTCGGCGAGGAGTACTCCCGCACCGGCGAAGAGCTGGACGACCGGGTGCGGGCGGCCATGCTCGACGAGTCGCTGGCCGTCCTGACCGCCGCATGGACGGGCGACCCGGTCCGGCACCGCGGCGAGCACTACGTCGTCGACGACATCGCCTTCGAGCCGACGCCGGTCCAGGCCGGCGGCGTGCCGGTGTGGATCGCCGGCTTCCCCGGCAACGTCGCGCCGATGCGCCGGGCGGCCCGGCACGACGGGTTCTTCCCGGTGAACCTCCAGGACGCCGACCAACTCGCGGCCGCCGTCGATGCCGTCCACGGGCTGCGTGCCGAGAGGGGCGCGACCGGCCCGTTCGACGTCGTGGCGGCGCTGGTGCCGGGCACCGATCCGGCGCCGTACGCCGCGGCCGGCGCGACCTGGTGGCTCACCGACTTCGAGCCCGACGCCGTCACCGTCGACGCCGTCCGCGGCGTCCTCCGCGACGGCCCGGCCGCGTGACGGCCGACCGCATGCACGCCGATCAGGTCGAGATCGACGATGCGCTGGTGCGCCGGCTGCTGGCCGCGCAGTTCCCGCGGTGGGCCGGGCTGCCGCTGCGGCGGGTGCGGTCAGCGGGGACGGTCAACGCGATCTACCGGCTCGGCGACGAGCTCGCGGTGCGGCTGCCGCTCGTCCCGGCGTGGGCCGGCGACCTCGAGTCCGAGCTGGAGTGGCTGCCGCGGCTGGGGCGGGACGGCACGCTGCCGCTGGCGATCCCGGAGCCGGTCGCGGCCGGCGAGCCGGACGAGGGCTACGCGCTGCGCTGGGCGGTCTACCGCTGGCTGGACGGCGAGCCGCCGGCGCCGGGGTCGCTGGCCGGCGACGTCGAGGCGGCCGCCCGACTGGCGGGCTTCGTCCGCGCGCTGCGGGACGTCTCCCCCGAAGGCGCACCGGTCGGGAAGGGCCACCAGCCGCTCGCCGACGACGACGACGCGGTGCGGGCGGCCGTCGCGGCGCTGGCCGGCACCGTCGACGCGGCCGCCGCGACCGCCGTCTGGGCCGAGGCGCTGGCGGCCGACACCTGGGACGGCCGCCGAATCTGGGTGCACGGCGACCTGCTGCCGGTGAACCTGCTGATCCGCGGCGGCGAGCTGAGCGCCGTCCTCGACTTCGGGTCCGTCGGCGCCGGCGACGGCGCCTACGACCTGCTGCCCGCGTGGAGCCTGTTCACCGGCGCCGCCCGCGACGTGTTCCGGGCCGAGCTGGCGCCCGACGACGACGCGTGGGCGCGCGGCCGCGGTTACGCGCTGGTCAAGGGCCTGATGGCGCTGCCGTACTACCGCGAGACCAACCCGGAGTTCGCCGCGCTCGCCGCCCGGCTGGTCGACGCGGCCCTCGCGTAGCCCGTCGCCCGGTGGTATTTTTGCGGTGTGGCGCCGTCCCGCGCCCAACCCTCGGTTCCGGTGCTCACGCCATCGGCGATTGCGGGGGCAAAGGGGGCTCGAGCCCTCGGGATGCCGGTTCGGTGTGTCCTTTCCGGCGGACGTCGCGAGCGTGAGTCGCGTCGCGCCGCCGACGAGAGGAACACCGATGACCAGGCAACGATCCTTCAAACACCTCGTGCGCACGCGCATGACCAAGACCGGCGAGAGCTACACCGCCGCCCGCGCCGTCCTGCTCGCCGCGCAGGAGGTCCCCGGCGCCGCGCAGCCCGTCCTCGCGACGTCCGACGAGACCATCCGCGAGCGCACCGGCCGCGGCTGGGAGGAGTGGTTCGACCTGCTCGACGAGTGGGGCGCCGCCGAGAAGTCGCACCGCGAGACCGCCCGCTGGGTGGCCGGCCAGCTCGGCGTCGTGCCGCTGGCGTGGAACGCGCAGGCGGTCGTCGGCAGCTACGAGCGGGCTCGGCTCGGCCGCGCTGTCGGCGAGCACGAGGACGGCTTCACCGTCAACGTCTCGCGCACCGTCGCCGTCAGCGCCGAGCGCCTCTACGACGCCGTCGTCGACGAGTCGCAGCGGACGGCATGGCTTCCGGACGGGAAGCTCACCGAGCGAACGGCGACCCGGCCCGCGTCGGCCCGGTTCGACTGGGACGGCGGCCCGACCCGCGTGCACGTCGTGTTCGACGTCAGGGACGCAGGCAAGTCGCGGATCACCGTGTCGCACGTCCGCCTCGCCGACGCCGACGCGGCGGCCGCGATGAAGGCGTTCTGGCGCGAGCGGCTCGACGGCCTCAAGGCGCGGCTGGAGGGCGGTTCCGATGCCTGACGTCTCGCTGCTCGCCGTCGCCGTCGGCACCGTCGCGGCGTTCGTGATCGGGTTCGTCTACTACGGGGCGGTGGGGGTGCCCGCGGCTGCGGGGGACGGCGCCGGCGCCGTGGCTGTCCGGCGGCCGGCGTGGCAGCTGCCGGTGGTCGAGCTGGCCCGCAACCTCGTCCTCGCCGCCGTCGTCGTCGGGGTCGCGGCCGCGGCGGATGTCTCGTCCGCCGGCGGCGGACTGCTGCTCGGCCTGGTGCTGTGGATCGGCTTCCCGCTGGTGCTGTGGACCGGCGCGCTGTTCCACGAGGGCGTCCCGCCCCGCACCGCCCTCGTCCACGGCGGCGACTGGCTGCTGAAGCTGCTGGCGATCGGCCTGATCGCCGGCCTGCTCGGCTGACGCACGGGGCAGGGCGCCAAGATCACACCGAGGACAACGCGCCGGCGAATGTGACATATTGCGGCCCATGCCGGCCCGCCGTCCCCTCCCGACGGGCCCGCGCCCGTGAGCCGGGTGGCGGGGCGGTTCGTGCTGCCGGCGCTGGTCGCCGCGCTGTTCGCCGCCCCGCTGTGGTTCATGGTGGTCGGCTCGCTGCGGCCGACGAGCATGCCGCCGCCTCGGACGTTGGAGTTGCTGCCGCCGGAGCCGACGCTCGAGGCGTACCGGCGGCTGCCCGAGCTGATCCCGGTGTTCACCTACCTGGCCAACTCGGCGGTAGTGGCCGCCGTCGCCGTGCCGCTGACCGTCGTGGTCGCGGCGCTGACCGGCTTCGGCGTGCGGCTGCTGACCCCGGCGGCGCGGAGGCGAGCGGTCATCGCGCTGCTGGTCGTCCTGCTGGTCCCGGTGACCGCGGTCTGGGCGACCCGGTTCGAGGTGTTCCGGCTGGCCGGCGTCGTCGACACGATCGTGCCGCTGCTGGCGCCGGCGCTGCTCGCCGTCAGCCCGTTCCTCGTGCTGCTCTACGCGTGGAGCTTCGGCGGCATCCCGGCCAGCCAGTTGCAGTCGGCGCGGCTCGAAGGGGCGAGCTGGCTGACCATCTGGCGGCGGGTCGCGCTGCCGCAGGTCCGCCCGGCCACGCTCGCCGTCGCCGTGCTGGCCTTCACGTTCCACTGGGCCAACTTCATCGATCCGTTGCTCTACCTGCACAGCGGCGACCGCTACACGTTCCCGCTGGCGCTGCGCTTCCTCCTGTTGCTCAACCCGACCGACTGGCCGCTGCTGATGGCCGGCTGCGTCATCGCGACCGTGCCCTGCGTGGTCGTGTTCCTGCTCGCCCAGCGCGTGCTGCTGAGCGACGACCCCCTGGCCGCCCTGCGGAGAGGACGCCCATGACCCGGATGCCGCGCTGGGCCGGAGCCCTCGCCCTGGCCGCGCTGCTCGCCACCGCCTGCGGCAGCGAGGCCGGCCCCGGCGACGACGGTGACGCGGCGAGCGACCGCGACATCACCGTGATGCTGTTCGGCGACGCCGAGGAGGTCGCCGGGTACACGACGCTGGTCGAGGCGTTCGAGACGTCCAGCGACGTCGGCGTCACGCTCTCCCCCGTCGCCGGCCAGGACGAACTGATGGCCCGGTTGACGACGGCGTTCGCCGGCGGCGCCCCGCCGGACGTGTTCCTGCTCAACTTCCGCCGCTACGGGCAGTTCGCCGCGCAGGACGTCATCGAGCCGGTCCAGAGCTACCTCGACGACAGCGACGTCCTCGCCGAGGACGACTTCAGCCCGCGGGCGCTCGACGCGTTCCGATTCGACGGCGACGAGCTCACCTGCATGCCGCAGAACCTCTCGTCGCTGGTCGTCTACTACAACCAGGACCTGTTCGACACCGCCGGCCTCGACGCCCCGCAGCAGGGCTGGACCTGGGACGACTTCCTCGCGGCGGCCACCGCGCTGACCGGGGGCGGCACGTACGGCGCGGGCGTCGAGCCGTCGATCATCCGGGTGGCGCCGTTCGCCTGGTCCAACGGCGGCGACATCGTCGACGACCCGGACGATCCCAGCACCTTCACCCTCACCGGCGACCCCGCCACCAGGGCCGCGGTCGACTGGTTCCTGGACCTGCAGCTCGTGCACGGTGTCGTCCCGCCCGACGCCGAGGAGCAGAGCGAGTCGAGCGAGGCCCGGTTCCTGCGCGGCACCCTCGGCATGTACCTGAACAGCCGGGTCGCCGTGCCGACGCTGCGCACCATCGAGGGGTTCGAGTGGGACGTCGCGCCGCTGCCGATGGCGCCGGGCGGTGAGCCGGCGTCGATCCTGCACAGCGACGCCTACTGCATGAGCGCCGGCCTCGACGTCCACGCCGCGGCCTGGGAGTTCATCGAGTTCGCCATGGGTGTGGAGGGCCAGACGATCCTCGCCGAGTCCGGCCGGACGGTCCCGTCGCGGCTCGACGTCGCGAACTCCGACGTCTTCCTGGCGCCGGCCGAGCCGCCGGCGTCGTCGCGGGTCTACCTCGACATCGAGCCGCACCTGCGGGCCACGCCGCGCACCGCGAGCTGGTCGCGCATCGAGGGCGAGGCGAACGACCTGCTCGCCGAGGTGTTCTACGGCCGGGTCGAGCGGGAGGAGGGGCTGCGGCGGCTCGAGGACGAGTTGCGGCCGCTGTTCGAGGCGCCCGCGGGCGGGTCCTGACGGTGGCCGACGGCAGCGGCGTCCGGCTCACCGGGCTGGTCAAGGCGTACGGCCCGGTGCGCGCCGTCGACGGTGTCGACCTCGACGTCCCGGCGGGCGAGCTGGTCACCGTCGTGGGGCCGTCGGGGTCCGGGAAGTCGACGGTGCTGCGGCTCATCGCCGGGCTCGAGCGGCCCGACGCCGGCACCGTCGCCGTCGGCGGGCAGGACCTGCGCGACGTGCCGCCGCACCGGCGCGCGGTCGCGATGGTGTTCCAGGACTATGCGCTCTACCCGCACCTCACCGTGCGCGAGAACATCATGTTCGGCCTGCGGGTGCGCAAGGTGCCCAAGGACGAGGCCCGGCGGCAGGCGGCCGCGGCGGCGGACCAGCTCGGCATCGCCGACCTGCTCGACCGCTACCCCGACCAGGCCTCCGGCGGCCAGCGGCAGCGGGTCGCACTGGCCCGCGCGCTGGTCCGGGCGCCCGGCGTGTACCTGCTCGACGAGCCGCTGGCCAGCCTCGACGCGCAGCTGCGGCTCACCACCCGGGCCGACCTCGTGGCGCTGCACCGGCAGCTCGGCTCCACGACCCTGCACGTCACGCACGACCAGGCCGAGGCGATGACGCTGGGCGATCGCGTGGTCGTGATGGACGCCGGCCGCGTCCGCCAGGCCGGTCCGCCGCAGGAGGTGTACGACGCGCCGGCCGACACCTTCGTCGCCCGGTTCCTCGGCAGCCCGCCGATGAACCTCGTCCCCGGCGGCGGCGTGCTCGGCGGCACCGGCGGCGACGGCGGCGGCACGGTCGGGATCCGCCCCGAGGACCTCGCCCTCGATCCCGACGGGCCGATCGAGGCCACCGTCGAGGCGGTCGAGACGCTCGGCAGCGAGGCCGTCCTGCTGACCCGGTGTCCCGACGGCGTCCGGCTCACCGTCCGCACGCCGCCGCGGCTGGGGCTGCGATCCGGCGACGGTGTCAGGCTGCGGCCCGACCCGCAGCGGCTGCACCGGTTCGACGGATCCGGACGGCGGCAGTGACCCGGGTCGGCCGCGGCGGCTCGCTGTCGGGCTGGGCCTTCCTCGCGCCGTACGCCGTCGCCGTCGTCCTGCTGATCGCCGTCCCCGCGCTGCTCAACGTCGGCTACGCGTTCACCGACCACACCGGGCTGACCCGCGACCCGCAGTTCACCGGGCTGGACAACGTGCGCCGCCTCGCCGAGGACGGATTCCTGGCGGACAGCCTCGAGGCATCGCTCTTCCACGTCGCGCTGTCGGTGCCGCTGCGGCTGATCGCGGCCGTCGGGCTGGGACTGCTCCTGGCGGCGCCCCGGCCGGGTGGGCGGTGGTTCCGCACCGCCGTCTACCTGCCGACCGTCGTCCCCGACGTCGCGCTGGCCGTGCTGTTCCTCTGGGTGCTGAACCCGCTGTACGGGCCGCTGAACCAGCTGCTCGGACTGTTCGGCCACCCCGGCTACACCTGGCTGTCGGACCCGGCGACGGCGCGGATCGGCGTCGTGCTGATGCTGCTGTTCCCGATCGGCGAGGGGTTCGTGGTGGTGCTGGCGGCGCGCCGGCTGCTGGACGGCCGGCTGTACGAGGCGGCCGCGCTGGAGGGCTGCGGGCCGTTCGGGCAGCTGCGCCGCATCACGCTCCCGCTGCTCGCGCCGGTGCTCGTGCTGCTCGCCGTCCGCGACACCATCATGACGCTGCAGGTGAACTTCGTGCCGGCCTACGTGCTGACCGACGGGCGACCCGCCAACGCGACGCTGTACCTGCCGGTGTACATCTTCGACCATGCCTTCGAGTTCTCCGGGTTCGCCTACGCCGCGCTCATCACGATCGTGCTGATGCTGATCACGGCGGCGATCATCACCGTGCAACTGCTGGCCGTCCGGCGCTGGCGGGTGCTGCGATGACCGGCGCGCGTCGCTTCATCGCCGTCGTCGTCGCGGTGGCGCTGGCCGGGTGCGGCGGCGCCGACGACCCGGCGACGTCGGGCAACCCCGGCGACGCCATGCTGGCCAACCTGCCCTCCTGCGACCGGGTGCCGCTGGACGAGGCGCCGGAGCTGGGCGACGTGGTCGACGGGCTGGTGTTCCCCGACGGCGCCCGCGTGACCTCCGTGGTCGAGCAGGGTGCGCTGGTGACCGTCGAGGGCTCGATCCGGATGACGCCGCTGGAGCTGCGCGCCGACTACGAGGGCCGGTCCGACGTCGAGCTGCTGCGCATCGAGGACGAGGTGTTCGAGACCGAGGTGCTGCTGCGTTCGGCGGGCCGGCGGATGTACCTGCGGGCCACCGCCCTGTGCGCCGACGGCACGGCGCTCATGGCCGTCGTGGGGCCGGACTCCGAGGACGCCGGACTGCCGGAGTTCCAGAGCGACTGACCCCGTCCGACACCTGTCGTGACAGATCGTCGAAACTCTCGGCACATTACCCGGTGACATATCACTCTCCGGTGCCTATTCTTCGCACACGGCCCTCCCCCGAGGCCGTGTGTTTCCCGTGCGGAGAGGGAGCCCCGGCATGATCGCCAGACTCGCCCGCTATCGCCGAACCGTCCGGACCGCCGCCGTCGCCACCCCCGTCGCCGTCGTCGCCCTGGTCGCCGCCATGGTCTACGGCGACGACCGGACACCGCAGCTGAGCACGAGCACCGCGACCGGGCCCATGGAGCTGCCCGACGAGTGGATGACGGCCCAGCGCATGAGCGACGGCCGCACCGAACTGTCGGCCGAGACGTACGCCGCGGCGCACACCACGGCGCGCAACATCGAGCTGCGCACCCGCAGCATGTACCGCCACCTGGCCGGCCTGGAGTGGGAGTTCTTCGGCCCCAGCGACATCGGCGGGCGGGTCGTCGACATCGCCATCGATCCGCAGGTCGACGACCAGATCTTCGTCGCGGCGGCGTCCGGCGGCGTGTGGAGGTCCAGCGACGCCGGCATGACCTACGAGACCGCCTGGCCCGACGACTGGGTCCAGGGCATGGGCTCCGTCGCCATGACCACCGACGGCGTGCTGTTCGCCGGCACGGGCGAGGCCCAGCCCGGCGGCGGCTCCATCACGTTCGGCGGCGACGGCATCTACCGCTCCCTCGACCGCGGCGAGACCTGGGAGCACGTCGGCCTGGCCGACAGCCACGCCATCGCCCGGTTCGCCGTCGACCCCAGCGACCAGGACCGCATCTTCGCCGCGGCCGCCGGCAACCTGTTCGTCCCCGGCGGCGAGCGCGGCGTCTACCTCACCGAGGACGGCGGCGACACCTGGGACCGGGTACTCGCGCCGCTGAACGAGACCACCGGCGCCACCGAGGTGCTGATCGACCCCACGAACCCGGACCGCGTCTACGCCGCCATGTGGGACCACCGGCGCGAGCCGCACCAGCGCACCTACGGCGGGCCCGGCTCCAGCCTGTGGCGCTCCGACGACGGCGGCGCCACTTGGGAGCGCATGACCGACGGCCTGCCCACCGACCCCGACCAGGGCCGCTGGGGCCTCGCGCTCGCACCCAGCAACCCGGACCGGCTCTACGCCTACGTCGGCACCGCGCTCGGGCCGTTCCGGGCGTTCTACCGCTCCGACGACGGCGGCGACAGCTGGCAGCAGACGCCCGTCACCGCGAGCGGGGCGTCGCAGTCCACGTTCAGCTGGTGGTTCGGCAAGCTCTTCGTCGACCCACAGGATCCGGACCACGTCTTCCTCACCGGTGTCGACCTGCGCGAATCGACGAACGGCGCGATGTCGTTCGAGATCTCGGAAGGGCCGCATGCCGACCAGCACAAGCTGGCGTGGGACCCGAAGGTGCCGAACCGGGTCTACCTGGGCAACGACGGCGGCATGTACCGCTCCGACACGAACGGCGCTTCCGAGTCGTGGTCCAAGGCCACCTACGAGCCGTACACGCAGTTCTACTCCGTCGACGTCGCCGAGACCGACACCGATCTCAAGGTCGGCGGCGCGCAGGACAACGGCTGCAATCGCGGCTACAACGGCGTCGGCGGCGGGTGGGACGCGATCGGCTGCGGCGACGGCCTGCAGGTGATCATCCATCCCGAGAACCCGGCCATCGTCTTCGGCTGCAGCCAGTACGGCTCGTGCTACCGCTCCGAGAACAGCGGCAGCCCCCCGCGGCAGAACTTCGGCACCGGCCAGACGACGTCAGAGCGGCGCAACTGGTTCACGCCGCTGCAGTTCGACCCCAGCGACCCCGACGTCATGTACTACGCCGGCAACCGGCTGAACCGGTCCACGGACAACGGCCGCACCTGGACCGCCATCAGCCCCGACCTCACCGACGGCGGCCCCAACGACCCCAACGGCTATCCGTGGGGCACCATCACGGCCGTCGCCGCCGCACCCACCGACGGCGACACCATCTACGCCGGCACCGACGACGGCAACCTGTGGTGGACCGACGACCTCGGCGGCACCTGGAACGAGGTCGACGCCGGTCAGCTGCCCGGCACCTGGGTGACCCGCATCGCCGTCAGCCCGGCCGACGAGGACGTCGCGTACGTCACCTTCTCCGGCTTCCGGTCCGGCAGCGACCGCCCGCACGTCATGGTCACCCAGGACGGCGGCGTCACCTGGACGAACATCGGGCAGGGGTTGCCGGATGCGCCGGTCAACTCCATCGTCCCGACGCCGGACGGGCTGCTGCTCGCCGGCACCGACGTCGGCGTGTTCGTGTCGGCGTGGAACGGTGGCGAATGGGCCGCGCTCGGCACGGATCTGCCGAACGCCCCCGTCATGTACATGCGCTACCACGAGACGGACCGCCAGCTCAGCGTCGCCACCTTCGGCCGCGGCATCTACCAGGTCGACGTACCGACGTGCCGCGGCACGTCCACCCGGCTGCCGCTGCGCGAACCCGGCGTCGGCGTCGGCGGTGCGCTGGTGTCCTGCCGGCCATGACCTGAAAACGCTCGGCCGGAACCGGTCGCGGGGCGGGCGGTGCGGCGGCATACTCGACGCAGATTGGCGACGACTGCCGACGCACCGCCGGCCCGGACGACCGAGAGGCACATCATGGACATCGACGACCTGCTGGCCCGGCTACCGATCGACCAGCTCGCCGCCTCGCTCGGGGTCGACGAGAAGACCGCCGAGCAGGCGACCCGGCAGGCGCTGCCGGCGCTGATCGGCGGCATGCAGGCGAACGCGCAGGACGCGGACGGCGCGGCGTCGCTGACGAAGGCCCTCGACGACCACGACGACGAGCTCGTCAAGGGCGGCGTGAACCTCGCCGACGTCGACACGAACGACGGCGAGAAGATCGTCAGCAACGTCTTCGGCGGCAACCGCGACCAGGTCGTCAACCAGCTCGCCGGGTTCAACAGCAAGGCCGGCGGCTCGGACCTCATCGGCAAGCTGCTGCCCATGCTCGCGCCGATCGTGCTGTCCTACCTCGCCGGCCAGCTCAAGGGCGGCGACAAGGCGGCGGCGCCGTCGCAGCAGGCGCAGTCCGGCGGCGGACTGGGCGACCTCCTCGGCGGGCTGCTCGGAGGCGGGAGCGGCGGCGGCTCGGGCGGCGGCCTGGGCGACCTGCTCGGCAGCCTCGGCGGCCTGCTCGGCGGCGGCAAGCGCTGACGCCGCCGAGCACGCCTCAGCCGGTCAGCGCGCGGTCTCGCTGAACGCGTAGAGGTTGCCGTCCCAGGCTCCGACGACCAGCGTGTTGCCGCTGACGGCCGGGGTGGACGCGACCCAGGTGCCGATCTCGTAGCGCCACTCCACCGCGCCGGTGGCCCGGTCGAACCCGTAGACGAACCCGTCGTTGGAGCCGACGTAGACGGTGTCGCCGCTGACGATCGGTGACGACGTGATGCCGCCGCCGGTCCGGTGGGTCCACAGCAGCGCACCGGTCCTGGCGTCGAGCGCCGTCACGTTGCCGTCGGAGAAGCCCATGTACGCGACCCCGTCGGCGATCGCCGGCGACGAGCCGGTGGGCGTGCCCCGGATGAACGACACGTCCGGGCTGGAGTAGCGCCAGACCGCGGCGCCCGTCGCGGCGTCACGGACGACCAGGTCGTCGCCCTGGCAGCCCATGTACAGCAGCTCGTCGGAGTACACCGGGGTGGTGTTGGTGCACGGCATACCGCTGACGCGCCACTCCTCGGCGCCGGTCTCGGCGTTCACCGACACCAGCCAGCTGCCGTCGCCGTCGACGTAGAGCCGTCCGCCACCGAGCGCGGCCGGCGTCTCGGAGATCCAGCCGCCGTTGAGGCGGACGTTCCACAGCTCGGCGCCGGTCTCGGCGTCCAGCGCCATCAGGCGCCGCTCGCCGATGCTGTAGACCTGGTAGACGATGCCGTCCTCGTAGTTCGGCTGCTCGTACATCCAGCCGCGGTGCACGCCGTCGCCGACCTCGTCGCCCTTCGTGATCGACCAGAGCTTCTCGCCGGTGGCGGCGTCGAGCGCGAACAGCGTGCCGCGAACGGTCGCGGCGTAGACCTTGCCCTCGGCGACGACCGGGGTGCCTTCGGCCTGGCCGTCGGTCTGGAAGCGCCACAGCTGCTCCCCCGTCGCGAGGTCCACGGCATGGACGGCGTGGTTCGCGGCGCCGTCCTCGTCGCGGGTGCCGGCGTAGACGACTCCGTCGACGATCGCCGGGGACGACGTGAGGATGGTGCCGGGCGTCCGGTAGCTCCAGGCGGGCTGCAGCCGCGCCGGGTCCAGCACGTCCTGGGCCACACCGGTGTAGGCGGAGTTCCCCTTGAACATCGCCCAGTCGGCGCCGGAGCGCGGCGCGTCGAGGACACCATCAGGCACGACGGTGAAGGCCGAGGTCTCGCTCCAGGTCTCGCCCCCGTCGTCGGTCGCGCGCACCTCGATGGCGTGCTCGCCGGCCGTGAGGCCGCGACCCCGGACGTCCGCCGCCCAGGTGAAGTGGCTGCTCTGCCGGAGGTTCCGCCACGGGCCGCCGTCGAGGCGGTAGCTGACGTCGGTGACGGTCGACGTCGTGTCGTACGCGTTGATCTGCACCGTGGCGTCGCCCTCGGCGACCAGGGCGCCGGGCGCCGGGTTGGTGACCGTGAGGCTCTGCCGGACCCCGTACATCTTGAACGGGTACTCGTTCTTCCGGCCCTCGAACGTGACGACCCGGAACCCGTTCGGGGTCTGGTCGAGGGTGCCGGAGGTCGCGTTGGTCACGACGTGGGCGGCGCCGCCGACCACCGAGAGGTCGACGTCGTTCTTGTGGGTGTGCCCGGCCAGGACCAGCTTGGTGTTGTACTGGTCCAGCAGCTCGATGTACCGCGCGGGGCCGTTGGCGCCGCCGGCCGTCGGAGGCGAGTCCATCGGGCGGTGCACGACCACGACGACCTCCTTGTCGTCCTGGGCGTTCGCCGCGAGGTCCTGCCGCAGCCACTCCAGCTGCGCGGTGTCGGCGAACCCGGAGTTGTTCTCCAGGACGACGAAGTGCCGGCTGCCGTAGTCGAACGAGTACCACTCCGGCCCGAGGTACTTGCGGTAGTTGTCGTAGCCGGTGTCGTCGGTGATGTCGTGGTTGCCGACGGCCGGCCAGACCGGCACCCGCGAGGTCGCCGTCGTCGCGTTGTACCTGACGAACTCGGGCTCCGTGGCGTTCTGCGTGAGGTCGCCGGCCACGAGCAGGAAGTCCGGTTCGGCGGTGAGCTCGTTGACCTCGCCCAGCAGCCCCTGGAAGATGGCGCGGCTCTCCTCGGTCAGCAGCAGGGTCTGCGGGTCGGCCAGCAGGCCGACGCTGAAGTTCGGGTTCCTGCTCCACGGCGACGGGACCAGCCCGAACGAGGCATCGGCCTCCTCGCCCGGCTCGAGCTCACCCAGCTGCCGGTAGAAGCTGGGGACCATCGACTCGTCGGGCGCAGCCGTGTACCCGGCCGGCTGGGTGACGAACACGATCTCCGCGGTCCGCCGCGCCGGGTCGGTCTCGAGCGTGTACCGGCCGTCGCTGTCCGTCCGCACGATGGTGACGCCGTCCGACACGTCCACGCCGGCGAGGCCGCGCTCGCCGCGGTCCTGGTCGCCGTCGCCGTTGCGGTCGGCGAACACCGTTCCGGTCACGACGGCACCGCCGTCGGCCCGGGCGTCGTCGACGGCCAGGGTCGCCGTGAGCGCGGCCGCGAGGGCGGTCGTCACCGCTCCCAGCGCCAGCCATGCCGTCGCGCGCGGGCGACGGCCCGCGAGTCTCCCTAAGTGGGGCATCAAGGTCCTCCCTCTCGTCGGACCGACGCTAGGGCGGACGACCGATCGTATACAGTCGCGCAGATGCTGGGCATATGACCGGAAAGTGACGTTCCGACGACCGATGTTGCGCCGTGCAAACGCATCGGTGACGACGTCGTCATCGGGGTGGGCGAGGGTGGCCGGATGAGCGCACGCCGACACATCGCCCTCGTGGCGCACGACAACAAGAAGGTCGAGCTGCTGAGCTGGGCCGCGTTCAACCGCGACACGCTGGCCCGGCATCAGCTGTACGCGACCGGCACCACCGGCACCATGCTCGAGTACGAGCTCGGTCTGCCGGTGACGCGGTTCCTGTCCGGCCCGGTCGGCGGCGACCAGCAGATCGGCGCGAAGATCGCCGAGGGGGTCGTCGACCTGCTGATCTTCTTCTGGGACCCGCTGGAGCCGCAGCCGCACGACCCGGACGTGCGGGCGCTGCTGCGGCTGGCGGCGGTGTGGAACATCGGCGTCGCGTGCAACGTGATGAGCGCCGACCTGATGATCTCGTCGCCGCTGCTGTCCGGCTTCTACCAGCGCATGCGGCCCGACTTCGGCGACCGCGACTGGCAGGCGGCGGAGGCCGGCTGACGGTGCGTCAGCCGGCCTCCGCGACGAGTCGATGCCGTCAGCGCGACGCGACCACCAGCTGACCTGTGGCGGTCAGGCCTGTGCCGGCGCCGACCCCGGTGACGACGAGGTAGCGGGCGTCGACGACGGCGGGGACGGCGACGGTGTGGGCGACGGCTCCGCGCGCATCGGCCACGACGTCGACCGGCGCGAAGCCCTCGACGGCGATCGTCACCGTCTCGCCGGCTCGGAAGCCCGCCGCCGTCACCAGCGCGGACGCACCCGCCCGCACGACCCCGCGGGCGCCGATGCGGACGCCCGCCTGGACGCGAGCCAGCTCGTCGCAGGCCGAGTCCGGTGTCCCGTACGACGCCAGCGGCGCGCCGCCGTCGAGCACCCCGTCGTCCTCGCGCAGCCAGGTGAAGCCGATGGCCCGGCCGCCCATCACGGCGCCGGAGGTGTTGATCACGCTGGCCTTGACCTGGGTCCCGGCGCTCGTGCTCGGCGCGGTGTCGCCCTGCCGGGACGCGGTGACCACCTGGCAGGTCTCGCCCGGCGCGAAGGTGACCTCCCGCATGGTCGCGCCGAACCGGCTGGTCGCGGAGCCGAGCACGGAGACGTACCCGGTCACCGGCACCGGCGACGGCCGGTCGAGATAGACGGCGACCTCCGCGCTGCCCGGTCCGTCGCCCTCGTCGGTGTTCGGCGCGTAGACGTCGATCGTCGGCCAGGTGCGCGCACGGGCCTGCCCGACCGCCGACGACTCGAACGCCAGGTCCGACACGTACGCCGCGCCGGCCGCGGTGCCCACCAGCCGGATCGCCGCGAGCCGGGTGACGTCCAGCCCGGCGGCGGCCAGCTCCGCGATCGGCACGTCGACCTGCTGCAGCACGATCTTCTTCAGCGTGCTGGCCGCCGCGTCGGTGGCCGACGTCGGCAGCCGGACCAGCGCGTACGGGTTCAGCTCGGACACGGGCGCCGACCACGTCGCACCGTCGCCGTCGGCCACCGACAGCACCAGGTCGGTGCCGGCGGCGACCGTCTCGTCGGCGGCCAGCTTGACCGAGAGCCGCTCGAACCGGCTCGCGTTCCGCTGGGCGTCCGGCACCGCGACCGCCAGCCCGTCGCCGGCCGCTGTCCAGGTCAGCCTGGTCAGAGGCGTCGCCGGGACGTTGCCGCCGTTGGAGGCCGGAGTCCAGTGCGGTGCAACGGCGCTGGGCGTCGACGCGCATGGAGGCAACTGCTGCGGCACGGTGCGGTCGCCGAGGCTGGCGCACACCTGCGCCGTCGCCCCGCCGACGGTCGTCACCAGCGGCGACGTCTCCTCGAACGTCGCCAGTGCCGACCGCGACCCGGCCGGCGCCGTCGACACGCTGCGCACGTCCGCCCCGCCGAGGGACGCCGGCACCGCGCCGGACCCGTCGAACATCGGCAGGAACTGCTCCTCGCCGCCCATCGTCAGCCGGAACCAGGCCGACATGTAGGCGGTGCCGACGTCGTACTGCTCGGCCGGGGTCAGCCGGATCGAGGTCGCCGCGACGGACGGATCGGTGCCGCAGATCGGCTCGACCCGCCGCGCCGCGCTCCCCCAGTCGTCGCTGACGCTGAACGAGAACAGGCCCGGCGTCCAGACGGTGTTGAAGAAGTTGTGGTTGGCGCCCATGACCCAGACGCCGCTGCGAAGCACGTCGTCGTCGAATGCGTACCGGGAGTCGTCGAGCAGGTGCTGTCCCTGCTGGTTGGAGACGTCGCCGTCGCAGTAGGGAAGGATCACGTTCATCGGGACGTCGGGCACCGTCATGCGGCCGAAGTCGACCGGAGCGAGCGGCAGGATCGACTCGATCGCCCGCGGGTTCGGCAGCGCCTGGTTCAGCACCGTCGCCGACGTCACGCCCTCGCCGCCGCGCGAGTGCCCCATCAGGCCGATGTGGCTCAGGTCGAAGCGCCCGCGCAGATCGGCGGCCCGGACGGTGTCGAGGGCATCGACGCCGCCAGGGAAGGCATCGGCCCTCGCGGCGAGGGCTGCGGTCCCCGCCGCGAGGGCCTGGTTCAGGGTGACCTCCCGGTCCGTCCAGGCGTCCTGGTACGCGACCCGGCGGCCCTTCGTCGCGTTGTCCAGCATGGTCAGGGTGTCGAGGATCAGCTGCCCGCGGGCTTGGGCGCCCTGGTCGGCGGCGAGCTGGTTGTCGTTCGCGTTGACCGCGTTGGCCGAGATCGACACGACGGCGTAGCCCTGGCTCGCCAGCGCCCGCGCGGTGCCGTCGTAGCCCAGGTAGCTGGGGATCGACAGCCGCGCCGGGCTCGCGTCCGGCGACGGAGCGCACGGCCAGCGGGCCGGGTTGGCCTCGCCCTCGCCGTAACAGGAGCCGTGCCGGCCGTGCAGCAGGATCACCGTGGGCCGGGCGCCGCCGGTCGTGGGCAGGTAGAGCTTGCCCTCCAGCTCGCCGCGGATGCCGCCGATGGCCGCGAGCGGGACGGCCTGGTCGCCGAAGGCGTAGATCGACTCGGTCCAGTCGTACGGACCCGGCTCCAGCGGGTCGGCGGCGAGCTGCGCGACGGCCGCGTCCGGCACCGCGGTGGGTGCGCCCGCGGTCGTCGCCGCGGGCCCGGCCGACTCGCTGGACCACCCGGCCTCGACGGTGTTCGCGGCGGCGACCGCCGGGTCGGCCGTGACGACGGTCAGCGACCGGCCGTCGCCGGACTCGGTGGCCAGGCCGATCGGCTCCCCGTCGACGACGATCGTCGGGGCGTCGCCGCGGATCGGCAGCGCCTCGTCCAGCTCGACGGTGACCTGGTAGCCGCCGGGAGCGCGTTCGACCGACCAGTCCGGGCCGGACGCGACCTCGGCGGCGGGAGAGGGAACTGCCAGCGCGGCGAGCAGCGCGGACGACAGCACGGCCGTCGCGCCGGGGATGATCCCACGGCGAGCAGACTTGCCCACGGATGGCTCCTCAGGGGTAGGGGAGCCACAGTCTGTCCGGCGTTCCTTTCCGTACTATTTCATTGCCTTAGCCTGCATATTTCGTATTCAACCCAGCCGGGCCAGCTGGTCGTCGGTCATCGGCCGGCTCTGGGTGGTCTGCGGCCGCTTTGCAATGAGCACCTCTACGCACCACCGCGGCCGGCGCAGCTTGGGAAGGCTGGTCGCCGCCGGAACCGGGCATTCCGGACGCCGGGACGGTGACCAGCCGTGCCAAGGCGATGGTCAGCCGAGCCGGGCCAGCTGGTCGTCGGTCACCTCGTGCTGCAGCGGCGCGCCGGCGAGGAACCGGCCGATCTCGGCGGCGACGAGGCGGCCGCCGCGCACTCGCGCCTCCACCGTGCCGCCGGCCTCGTGCGGGGTGAGCAGGACGTTCGGCAGCGACCGCAGCGGGTGGTCCACCGGCAGCGGCTCCTCGTCGTACACGTCGATCGCTGCGTCGATGCGGCCGGCCCGCAGCTCGGCCAGCAGCGCGTCACCGTCGATCAGCGCCGACCGGGCGGTGTTGACCAGCAGCGCGTCGTCGGGCAGCAGCGCCAGCTCGCGGGCGCCGATCATCCGCCGCGTCTCCGGCAGCACCGGCGCGTGCAGCGCCAGCACCCGCGAGCCACGCAGGACGGTGTCCAGGTCGGCCACGCCGACGCCCAGGGCGGCGGCCTCGGCGTCGGACAGATACGGGTCCGCGACGGTGACGACGCCGCCGAGCGCCCGCACCAGCTCGACGTAGGCGCGCCCGGTCCGCGACGCCCCGACGACGCCGACGGGGCTGCCGGCCAGCTCGTGCCGGGGCGGCGCCGCGGCCTTCGCGTCGGCCCACGAGACCCCGGTGCGCAGCGCGTGGTCGAACCGGTGCACGCGGTGCAGCAGCGCCAGCGTCAACGCGAGCGCCTGCTCGCCGACGGCGCGGGCCATCGGCGCGCCGGCCTGGGTGACGCGGACGCCGCGGGCGAACGCGTCGAGCCCGACGTACGGCTTCACCGACGCGCCGGTGTGGGCGATCAGCCGCAGCCGCGGCGCCGCGTCCAGCACCGGCCCGGTGACGGACGCGCACGGCCAGCTGGTCACCAGCACGTCGGCCGGCCCGGCGAGCGCCGCGAGCACCTCGGCCGAGCCCAGCGCAACCTCGTCCGCCGAGGACACCACCCGCAGCTCGCCCAGCCCGCCCAGCGCGACGTCCACCCCGTCCGGGAAGAACAGCGCCCGCAGGTCTTCCGGCACCGCGACCGCGACGACCGGGCTCACCCCTTGACTCCGGTCATCGTGACGCCCTCGGTGAAGTACCGCTGCCCGACGAGGTAGGCCATGAAGATCGGCACGAACGCCACCACCGACCCGGCCAGCACGACGTTGAGCGGCGCGTTCTCGGCGTTCAGCGACGCCAGGCCGGTCGTCAGCGTGCGCATGTCGGTGCTCTGCCCGACGATCAGCGGCCAGAGGAAGTCGTTCCAGTGCCACAGGAACACGAACACGCCCAGCGTCGCCAGGATCGGCTTGATCAGCGGCAGCACCATGGACACGTACATGCGCCACTCAGAGCAGCCGTCCAGCATGGCCGCCTCGAACAGCTCGTCGGGCAGCGACTTGATGAACTGCCGCATGAGGAAGACGGCCTGCGCGTTGGCCAGCGTCGGCAGGATCAGCCCCCAGTACGTGTTCACGCCGCCGGCCTCGGAGATGACGATGAAGCTCGGGATCAGTGTGACGTGGTACGGGACCATGATCATCGCGATGAACGACCAGAACATCACCTCCTTGCCCGGGAACCGCTTGCGCGCGAACGCGTACCCGGCCAGCGAGGCGAGGAACAGCACCGCCACGACCGACACCACCGCGTAGACGGCGGTGTTCAGCGTCCAGCGCAGCACCGACTCCGCGCTCAGCACCCGCTCGTACGCCTCGGTCGAGACCGGCCACGGCAGCAGGCTGTCCGGCATGGTGATGGCGCCGGACGGCTTCAGCGACAGCACGACCATCGCGTAGAACGGGAACAGCGTCACGACGGCGGCCAGGAACAGCAGCACCGCCCGCACCGCCTTGCCCGCGCGGCTGGGCTGCAGCGCCCGGTACGCCTTGCGCCGCACGGGGGCGACGGGTTCGGCCTCCACCGCCGCCGGGGTGCTCAGCGCGGTCATCGGTCCCTCCCCAGGGTCAGCCGCTGGATCACCGCGACGATCAGCGTCATCACGAACAGCGCCAGCCCGATCGCGCTCGCGTACCCGAAGTCGAAGTACCGGAACGCCTGGTCGTAGAGCTGGAAGACGAGCATGTAGCTGGACTGCGCCGGCCCGCCGCCGGTCATCACGTAGACCGTGTCGAACACCTGGAACGACACCGTCGTCTCGATGACCGCGAGGAAGAACAGCGCGGGCCGCAGCTCCGGCAGGACGATGTAGCGGAACCGGTGCCAGGCGCCGGCGCCGTCGGTGAGCGCCGCCTCCTCCAGCTCGCGCGGGATGTCCTGCAGCCGTGCCAGCAGGATCAGCATCCCGAACCCGAACCGCGTCCACACCGCGACGATCACCAGCGCCGGCACCACCAGCGCGGTGTCGGACAGCCACGACTGATCCGGCAGGCCGACGGCGCCCAGCAGCGACGACCACGGCCCGTCCTCGGAGAAGATCCAGGTGAACACGATGCCGGCCAGCACCAGGCTGGTCACGACCGGCAGGAAGAAGATCGACCGGAACAGCCGGACCCCGCGGAAGGACCGCCGCACCAGCAGCGCCATGCCCAGCGCGGCCAGGATCGACAGCGGCACCGCCAGCACCGAGTAGACCAGCGTCGTGCGCAGCGCCCGCCAGAACAGCGGGTCGTCGACCATCCGCTGCAGGTTGTCCAGGCCGGTCCAGCTGGTCTCCGCGCCGATCGTGTAGTCGGTGAACGCGAGCACGCCGCCCGCGATCGCCGGCCCGAACCGGAACGCGAGGAACAGCAGCAGGACCGGCAGGACGAACAGCAGCCCGACGCGGGCCTCCCGCCGGCGCATCGCGCGCCGGGAGGAGGCCGCACGGGAGGCGACCGCGGTTCCGCTCACCGTCATCCGAGGAGCGCGTTCGCCGCGTCGGCGGCGTCGTCGAGCGCCTGCTGCGGCTCCTTGTCACCGACGAGGACGGCCTGGATCTCCGGCGCCAGCACACCCATGACCTCGCGGGCGTGCTCGTTCAGCGGGCCGACGGTGGTGAGGCCGGCGAACTGCTCCAGCTCGCCCAGGATCGGGTCGCCCTCGTACAGCGCGCCGACGGACTCCTTGGTGGAGAAGAACCGGCCGGCGGTGTCGTACTCGGAGGCCTGCTCGGCGGACGTCACGAAGTCGATCCAGGCGCCGGCGGCGTCCTTGTCCTCCGACGTGCGCAGCATCGACAGCGAGCCGACGGTGCCGTACTGGATCTGCTCGGCGTCCTTCAGCGGCGGCCGGACGATGACGTTCTCGGCGCCCCAGAAGTCGACGAGGTACTGCGGCTCCATGTGCCAGACGCAGGCGACCTTGTTCTGCGCGATGCGGGTCTGCTCCAGCGGCGGCTCGGTGGTGAGCTGGGCGGAGTCGACGTACCCGTCCTCGACCAGCTGCTGGACGAACTCCAGCGCGCGCACGCCCTCGTCGCTGTTGAACGCGACCTCGGTGCCGTCGTCGTTGAAGACGTCGCCGCCGGCCTGCCAGAGCAGCGGGTAGAACGACAGGTTCAGCGAGTTGGCGACGTCGCCGCCATAGGCCGTCATGTCGAAGCCTGCCGCCTGGAACGTCGGCGCCATGTCGAGCAGGTCGTCCCACGTCTCCGGGTACTCCGTCTGCCCGACGGCGTCGAAGACCTGCTTGTTGCAGACCAGCGCGAGGACGCTCTGCAGGATCGGCGCGCCCATCATCTGGCCGTCGATGCTGACGGAGTCGACGACGTTGGGCCGGTAGTCGGCCTTCTCGTCCTCGCTCAGGTAGTCGTCGATCGGCTCGATGTTGCGCGCGTAGGCCGGCAGCTGGTCCGGGATCAGGTAGACGACGTCAGGGGCGCTGTTGCCGGCGATGGCGGTGGTCAGCGCCTGGTCGCGGTCGGCCCAGGGGAAGATCTCGACCGTCACGTCGACGTCCGGGAACTCCGCGTTGAACGCCGCGATGGTGTCGTCCCAGAACGCCCGGTGGGTGGGCTCGTCGGCGATCGCCGGGTAGGTCCACATGGTGACCTCACCCGAGACGGAGCCGCTGTCACCGCCCTCGCCACCCGCGGTGTCGGTGTCGTCGTCGCCACCGCAGGCGGTGGCCAGCAGCCCGAGGCTCAAGGCCAGCACGGCTGCGGTCGGAGCGTTGCGTGTACGCATCTCTCCGTCTCCTTCTCTCTGTCGCTGTCTTCGTGGGTGTGGGGTCAGAGCACGGCGCCGTCGGCGGTCAGCCGGTCGCGCAGCACCGCCGCGTCCAGCTCGCCGACGGCGCCGTCCGGGGCGAGTGCGGCCGCGGTGCCGGCCGCCTGTCCGAGCGCCATGCACTGGGCCATCGAGCGCACCGAGGCGTGCGCGTCGTGCGTGGCGGACAGGCAGCGGCCGGCGACGGCCAGGTTGTCCAGTTCTCCAGGTAGCAGGCAGCGGTAGGGCACGCCGTAGCTGCGTCCGGACCGGTGCCCGCCGACGTACTCCCAGATGGTCGACTCGCCGTCGTCGTGGTCCTCGACGGGAGCGCCGCAGCGGGCGACGGCGTCCGGGAACTCGCGCGCCGCCAGCACGTCGTCACGCGTGAGCACGTACCGCCCGATCAGCCGGCGGGTCTCGCGCACGCCGATGCGCACCGAGGTCGACAGCAGGTAGGCGTCCTCGTACCCCGGCACCTCCTCGGTGAGGAAGCGGACGTACTCGGCCACCTGGGCCCGTCCCTCGGCCTCCGCCGCCGAGAGCTGCCACGGGTCGGTCGGATCTACGCCGCCGACCCGGGTCAGGTTCGTGTGCACGACGCCGGGCAGCACGGTGCGGTGCACCGAGCCTTCGCGCCGCGGCAGCCGGTAGCGGCCGGACTCGGCTGCCTTCGCCAGCCGCTCGTGCAGGTCCTTCGTGCTGATGACGCCGGTGTCGACGCCGCCGAGCCGGAACGTCGCGGTGAGCGGCTGGGTCTTCTGGTCTCGTGCCGGACGTTCGAGCGCGGCGCTCGCGCGCCAGGCGACCTCGGCGTCGCCGCTGGCGTCGACGACGGTGTTCGCCCGGACGGTGTGGGTGCCGGCCTTGGTCACCACCGTGAGTTCGGTGATCCGTCTCGCGGTGGTCGTGACGTCGACCAGCATCGTGTGCAGCAGCGTGGCGACGCCGGCGTCGTGCGTCAGACGGTCCCAGACGCGCTTGAGCGCCTCGGGTTCGTAGGTGACGCCGGTGCCGGCGCCGTAGCTGTTCGGCCGCTCGAACGCCTGGCCGCCGGCGAGCAGCGCGGCCGCGACCTCCCAGCCGACGCCGCCGACGACCCTGCTGTCCGCGGTGCCGTCGCCGCCCGGCGCGTAGAAGCCGTAGAACGTGTCGAGCACCGCCGCGCCGGTGCCGCCGAGGAAGCCGGCCGCCTCGATCAGCAGCGTCCGCGCACCCGCCCGGGCCGCCGCGACCGCCGCGGCGCAACCGGCCGACCCGCCGCCGACCACGACGACGTCGCCGTCCCAGAGCAGCGGGGCGCTCATCGCAGGCTCCAGCCGCCGTCGGCGGGCAGCACAGCGCCGGTGACCTGGCTCGACGCGGGCGAGAGCAGCCACTCGACGGCAGCGGCGACGGCGTCCGGGTCGGACGCGCGCCCGCCGCCGAGCGGCATCAGCTCGGGCAGCCGGCCATTGATGGCCGGGTCGGTCAGCGCGCGGGCCGCCATCGGGGTGTCGACCAGGCCGGGCGCCACGACGTTGACGCGGACGCCGTCGGGCGCGCCCTCGTAGGCGGCCGCCCGGACCAGCGTCTCGACGGCGCTCTTGCTGGTGAGGTAGGCGGCGGTGAGGAAGTCGCGGTCCAACGTCCGGGCCAGCGCCGACCCGACCACGACGACCGAGCCGCCGCCGTCGTTGCCGCGCAGCACCGGCAGCGCGGCCCGCAGCAGCCAGAACACCGAGTCGAGGTTGACCCGGTGCACCTCGCGCCAGGCCTCGTCCGTGCACGTGCTGACCGGGCCGTCGCCGAGCCGCCGGCCGGACCGTCCGACCGCATGCACGACGCCGTCGAGGCCCTGGAGCGTGTCGACGGCCTGCGCGACCGCCTTCTCGGCGCCGCCGGGTTGGGTGATGTCGACGCTGTCGCGGTCGACGGCGTGCACCTGGTGGCCGGCCGCGACCAGGGCGGCGGCACTGGCCGACCCGATGCCGCCGGACCCGCCGCAGACCAGGACCCTCATGGCGTGCCCCGCAGCACCTCGGCGGCGCGGCGGCCGTGGTCGAGATAGGCCGCCTCGAACCGGGCGGCGGACTCCTCCGGGCCGACCAGCGCCTTGCTGGTGAGCACCGGCGGCATGGTGCCGGCAGCCGTCAGCAGCTCCGCGACCCGCACCTTGATCTCGTTGACGATCGCGACGGCAGCCAGCGTGCTGCCCGGCCCGACCGGGACGTCGAGCCCGTCGACGGCGCACAGGGCGTCGCCGGGCGGCGTGCACAGGTCGATGACGACGTCGGCGTGGTCGGCCAGCCGGGTGCCGGAGCTGTGCCGGACCGGCGCCGAGCGCGACTCCGCCAGCGCAGTCACCGCGACGACCTTGAGGCCGGCCTTGCGGGCCTGCTGAGCGATCTCGATCGGGACCGCGTTGAGGCCGCTGGCGCTGAAGACGATCAGCGCGTCGGTCTCGCGCAGGGTGAAGTTCGCCAGGATCTGCTCGGCCAGCCCCTCGACCCGCTCGATGAACATCGCCTGCCGCTGCCCGTTCGCGCCCACCACCTGGGTGTGGAACGTCATGGACAGCTCGACGATCGGGTGGAAGCCGGGATACGAGCCGTAGCGCGGGAAGAGCTCCTCGACCGGGATGCGCGAGTGGCCGGTGCCGAACGTGTGCACCACCCCGCCGCCGCCGATCGAGTCCGCGCAGAACCGGCTGGCCGTCTCGATGGCCTCACCCTGGGTCCGCGCGATCGTGTCGAGCACCTCATGCGCTCGCCTGATCCAGCTCACGTCCACCTCCGTCCGTCGTGGTCGAATCGCGTACGTCCAACGCGGCCAGGGCGGCGCCGACGGCTCCGGCGTCGGGTCCGAGCCCGGCCGCGACGACGTCGACCACGCCGATGAAGTCGCGTCGCTCAGCAAGTGCGATCTCGATGTACGGGCGCAGCCGCGGCAGCCCGGCCGCGACCCCGCCGCCGACGACCAGCAGGCCGGCCGGCAGGACGGCGCACAGGCTGGCGACCGTCTCGCCGATGGCCCGGCCCGCGGTCGCGACCGCCATCCGGGCGTCGAGGTCGCCGGGCGCGAGGAAGGCGTCCTCGGCGGTGGCCCGCCCGGCGGCGCGGGCGATCGCCGTCGCGCTGGCGAAGGTCTCGAGGCAGCCGCGGTGGCCGCAGCCACAGGCCGGGCCGCGCCGGTCGTAGACCAGGTGCCCGATCTCGCCCAGCCGGTCGTCCGGGCCGGTCAGCAGCCGGCCGCCGCTCACGACGCCGCCGCCGACCCCGGTGCCCAGCGTCAGGAACAGCACGTCGTCGTGGCCGCGGGCCGCGCCCAGCCGCCACTCCGCCTGGCAGAACGCGCGCGCGTCGTTGAGGACGGTGACCGGCCGGCCGGTCGCCGCGCGCAGCGTGCCGGCCAGCGGGAAGCCGGGCCAGCCGCCGGGCACGTTCGGCAGGAACCGGACGACGCCGGTCCGCCGGTCGACATGGCCGGGGACACCGACGCCGATCGCGCCGATGCGCGCGTCGCCGCCGGCGACGTCATCGGCCAGGTACTCGGCACGGACGACCAGTGCGGCGAGGTCGGCGGCGACGGCGTGCGGGTCGGCCGCGGTCGGGACGGCGCCCCGGACCAGCACCGTGGTGGTCAGCGCGTCGAGCACGACCCATTTGACCGTGGTGCCGCCGACGTCGATGCCCAGGACCCGCTCGTGCACGCGACATCCTCTCCGGGAATCAACCTGACTGGCTGTCTAGATAGGCAGAGTATCTATACTGCTAGTGAGTTCGTCAACCACGCAGCGACATCAACCACAGCGACGGGGACCGGATGAAGACGACAACACCGCCCGCGTACGTGATCATCGAGCGCGAGCTGCGGAAGACGATCGCGAAGGCCCAGCCGGGCGACCCGCTGCCCTCCGACGCCGAACTGTGCCGGCGCTTCGGCGTCAGCCGCATGACCGCCCGCCAGGCGGTGCAGCGGCTGGCCGCCGACGGCCTGCTGTACCGGGTGTCCGGCCGCGGCACGTTCGTCGCGCAGACGCCCGTGCACCGGCGCATCAACACGCTGCTCTCGTTCACCGAGGAGATGCGCCGCCGCGGCCTGAAGGCCGGCTCGCGCATGCTCGAGTCCGGCGTCCGCGCCGGCACCGACCACGAGGTCGTCGCACTGCAGCTGCCGGTCGGCGGGCTGGTGGTGGCCATCCAGCGGCTCCGGCTGGCCGACGGCGTCCCCATGGCGGTCGAGAACGTCCGGCTGCCGGCCGTCTGCGCCGGCGTGCTGGAGGCCGACCTGGAGGAGACGTCGCTGTTCGTGGCGCTGGAGGCGATCGGGCGGACGCCGACGCGCGCGCACGGCACGCTGACGGCCGCCGCCGCCGACGTCCAAGAGGCCCAGTGGCTGAACGTGCCGACCGGCGCGCCGCTGCTGATCGAGCAGCGCACCATCCACGACCAGGCCGACGCTCCGGTCGAGTTCACCGAGTCCCGCTACGTCGGCGGCCGCTACCTGTTCGACCTGGAGCTGCTCCGCCAGCCCGGCTGACGCAGCGGCGACCGTTCCATGATCATCGGCGATCCACCCCGCTCTGGAGCCTGTTGCGCTTTCGGCTGTCGCCGCGCTGGGCCGGGAGATCTTCCTGTGCGCGTCTCGCACTGTCGGCCAGGTGCCGCCCTTGGCAAGGCTGGTCGTCGTGATTGCGCCCGATATGCCCGGCCTCGTTCGACGACCAGCCTAGCCAAGGCGGTCGGGCGTCGGGGCGGGAACGGCGGCCGCCGAAGATTCTTCGGCAACGCCCGCGCCGCACGCCATTCCGCAACAGGCTCTCTGACGTGGGCGATAGCCGATGATCATGGAGTACTGGTCCGTCGTCACTCCGGGACGGCGTACCTCACTCGCGTGGGGACCGGATGGTGGGCAGATCGGCGCCGGATGTGGTCCTACGGCGGGTGAGGTGTATCGGTGACGGGTGAGGTCACACCGTCGTACTGGTGAAACCGGCGGATCCGTGCACAACGGTGGGCCGGGACGACGGCCGCGAACCCCGAGGCGTGCCCAGTTCTTCCCCGTCCCCCTGATAGCTGCCAGTTCTTACGACGTTGTGCGCAATAGGGATCGGGGCGTCCTCGGCTGAGGTGTCGGCTGTTTCGGCTACCGGGCGGCGGCGCGGTCGGAGACCAGCGATGCGACGGCGGCGATCGTCTCGGGTAGGTCGTCGCGGCGGCCGATCCAGCGTTGCAGGGGGCGCCAGTGCTTGAGTTCGCCGATGCCGTGCTCGACACAGATCCGGGTCGATGACTGGGCGTGGCGGGCTGCTCGCCAGGCGGCGAGGTCGTTCTCGGTGGCGTCGCCGCCAGGCTTCTTCGGTGGGATGCGCACCTGGCCAGGGTGGGCCTTGGCCAGGCCTTTGTAGCCATCGTCGAGTTCGGCTTCGACCCCCGGGTACAGGTCGAGCAGCTCGTCGATGCCGTCGGTTTTGACCGCGGTCTGGTCATGCATCCGGCCCGGCCGATACCCGCCGGCGAACAAGGTCCGCCCATGGGCGTCGGTGATCTGGCGTGAACTTGATCGTGTTCTGCCGCTTCTTCCCGGACACGAACGCCCGCCGCCCGGGCCGGTTCGCTCTCGGGCGGCGGACCTGGATCTCCGAGCCGTCGATTCGCAGCGTGACCCCGTGATGGGCGGCGTAGGCGAACACGTCGGCCAGGGTGCGCAGCCGGACCCCGGCCGGGGCGGCGTACCCGCGACCGGCCAGCAGCGGACGGACCTGACGCACCGCCCGGGTGATCGTGGACCGGTCGACCCCATACAGCCGGGCCAGCGCGGCATGCGGCAGCTGCAGCCGCAGCACGACCAGCGTGACGATCACCCGGTCGACGAAGACCAGCTCGTGCTTGCGCCCAGCCCCTTCGGCGCGGCCACGGCGTTGTCGGCCACGGCGCTGGGCCAGCTCAGACTCCCGCCGGCCCGCCCATGGCCCGGCCAGCTCGGCCACGAGGCGACCCAGGTGGTGACGGGAGATCCCGATGAAGGCAGAATGAACCAAGGCCGCACGAGCCCATGATCGACTAGACACCGCTTCATGATCTTGTGCGGCCGCCCATCAGCTCCGCAGCGACGCGCCGTGACCAGCAATCACCTGCCGTCACCTCTATTGCGCACCAAGTCGTTAGACCGCGGGCCCGCGGGTCAAGCGGTCATCGACGGCGCGAAGCGCCCATCAGTCCGCTTGAGGCGCGGGTGCGCGGCCAAGACAATGGGCAGCAGGGGGACGGCGAACGGTACACCCCCCGGCTGACCGGACTAGGAGGCGGGCGCAGCCCAGGTCAGGGCGCGCTGGGGGTTGGCGCGCAGGATCGCGTCGGCGGCGTCCAGCCCGAGCCGCGACCGCAGCCGCGGCACGAACGTCTCCCCCAGCACCGCCATGCCCGGCCCGCCGCCGTACGCGCGCAGCTGCGACCGCCGCCCGACGTCGGTGCCGAGCAGCAGGCGGTCGCCGTGCCCGTCGGCGACCATGCGGGCGATGAGGTCGAGCAGGTCGGAGTCGGGCCGGTACTTGATCCGCCCGACGGTGTCGTACAGCAGGTACGCGCCTCGGGCGGCCAGTTCGCCGTGCAGGCCCGGGTCCGGGTTGCGGTCCAGGTGCGCCAGCAGCACACGGCCGGCCGGCACGCCGTCCTCCGCCAGTAGGTCGAGCAGCTCCGGCCCCATGGTGCCGATCTCGCAGTGGACGGCGACCGGCGCACCCGTCCGCCGCGCCGCCGCGGCCCCAGCGGCAAGCCGGGTCCGTTCGGCCGGCGACGCCCGCTGGTAGGAGGCGCCGAGCTTGACGATCCCGGCTCGGTGCGATGACGGCGCAGGCAGCGGCCCCTGCCAGTCGCGCTCGTCGATGCCGCTGGTCAGATCGGCCAGGAGCACCTCCTCCAGCACCGACGCCGGCTCGCGGTAGACCCAGTGCCCCGACGGATAGTGCGCGTCGCGGTGGTAGCCGGTCGCGGCGACGACGTGCACCCCCGTCCGCCGGCTCACCGCGGCCAGCCCGGTCGCCGAGCGGCCCAGCCCGACCGGCGTCAGGTCGACGATCGTGTCGACCCCGGCCGCCCGCACCGACTCCACCTCGGCGGTCATCGCCTCGACGTCGCCGAAGTCGTCGCCAGGCAGCGCGGGCGAGCGCAGGAACAGGTGCTCGTGGGCGTCGACAGCGCCCAGCCCGGCCGGATCGGCCGGGCCGAGCACCGTCATGACGTGACCGTTCACGGCACCAGCTTGTGCAACACGGCGCCCTTGGACAGGTACAACGCGCCGTCGCCGCCCAGCACCACCGCCGACACCCCGGACGTCACCGTCGTCACCGTTCCGGTCACGACGTCGGCGCGCAGCAGCTGCCCGCCGACCACCGCGTAGACCGTGCCGTCCGGCAGCACCGCGAGCCGCTGACCCTCGGACCACACGTGGTCGACGTTCGCCCAGTCCTCGGCCGGCACCGGGATCTCCCGCAGCACCTGCCGCGTGGCGACGTCCAGCTCGAACAACCGGCCCTGCGTCAACCCCCAGAGCGTGCCGGACGGCGACACCGCCAGCTCCGTCACCGCGGGCAGGCCGGGGAACGGCGTCACCTCCCACAGCTTCGTCCGCGTCACGGGGTCGTAGGCGAACACCCGCCCGTCGTCGTCCGGCGGGACGATGCCGAGGCCGGCCCACTTCGACGTGCTCGCGTAGACGACGTCGCCGATCGCGACCGCGGACACGACGCTGCCGGTCCCGGCCACACCACGGTCGACGTGCACAGACCCCGTCGCCGGGTCGTAGACGCTGATCGCGCCGGTCAGCTGGCCGTAGTTCGGCACCGTCCCGATGACGACCCGGCCGGCCGCCGACGCCAGCGCCATCGGCCGGTCCTGGCCCTGCGCCGACAGGTTCGCGACCGGGCCGGGGTTGCTGCCCCACACGAACGACTCGGACGGGTCGTAGCGCAGTACCGTCCCCGCCGGGTAGGTGCCGAGGTAGAGATCGGAGCCGACGGCGAGCATCTCGTCGGTCTGCCCGACGGTGCCGCGCGGCACCTGCTCCATGCCACCCGTCGCCGGGTCGTACCAGGACAGCCCGCCGGAGCCGAGCCCGCCGGCCCAGACGCGCCCGTCCGGCCCGACCCCCAGCGACCGGATGTGCACCGGCTCGCCGACGATCTCGAGCTGGTCGACGCGCGACTCGCCGGTGCGCGGGTTGTGCACCCAGAGCCGGCCGATGTAGTCCGTCATCACCAGCGACTCGCCCGGGTAGCCGTCCTCCTCCATGTCGATCCAGGCGAACCCGCGCGAGGTGAACATCGACGGGAACGCACCGGTCTCGCGGATCCGCCCGGTGAGCGTGCTCAACGCGCGCAGCCGCCCGTTCGTCCCGACGAAGTAGACCTCCTTGCGCATCGGCGAGATCGCCGAGACGTCCAGCCCGCCGGCCGGGCCGAGCGGCGTCAGCCACGCCTGTTCGCGCAGGTCGTAGCGGAGCATCGTCCGCGACGCGGTCAGGTGCACGTACGCGACGTCGTCGCGGACGCTGACCTGGTTGACCTCGTGCTCGGCGTCGTACGGCGCCGGCAGCGGGATCGGCGTGACAACGCCGGACGCGATGTCGACTCGGACGAACCGGGCCCGCTGCGTGCCGAGCCCGGCGTAGACGTCGTCGCCCCAGACGACGACGCTGCGCAGGTACTGCGAGTCCGGCGCGAGGTTGCCGTAGTCGCGGAACGTCCCGGCGTCCGGGTCGTAGGCGAACAGCTGCCCGGTCGGGTAGCCGCCGAAGAACACCGTCCCGTCCGGGTGGATGCCCAGCCCGTAGAGGTACGTGACGGAGGTGGACGGCCGTCCCAGGTCGGTCAGCGTGTCCGTCGCGTAGTCGTAGGAGTACAGGCGGCCCTGCTGGAACGTCGCGATGTACACGGTGCCGTCCGGCGCGACGGCGAGGTCGCGCGAGCCGATCGCGCCGGGCAGCCGCACCGACCGGATCGACCGGCGCTCGCGGACGTCGATGACGTGCAGGCTGGTGGTCCCGGAGCCGAGCAGCACCGTGTAGATCACCGGCGTGCCGTCGGGCAGGGCACCGTAGGCGACCTTGTCGATGGCGACGTTCGTGATGGGGGTGCCGACCTCGGTGAGCGTGAGGTCGGCCGCCGGGGCGGGTGCCGCCGCGCCGCCGGCCACGAGGGCCACGGCGGCGGCGAGCGTCAGGACCCGGCGAACGAGTCGTGGCATGAGCGGGGTTCTCCTAGGGACTGGGATGCGGGCTCAGGTGAAGACGAAGTGCCGGCCCTCGAGCGACTCCGAGACGCCGACCTGGGCGATCACGTCGTTCGTCGCGACCGCCGTGGCGGTGGTCTTGACGATGATCTGTGCGTTGCTGGGCTGTGCCGTGGTGCCGGCGGCGATCCCGGCGACGGTGGGTGCGCCCGACCCGGCGGTGTCGCACTCGATCAGCCGGACCGTGTACCGCTGGCTCGGCACGGTGGGCGTCGGCGCGATCGCGATCAGCACGACCTCGACCTGCCAGGCGCCGTCGATGCCCGGCGTCAGCGACTTCGTCATGACGGGTTCGGATCCGATCCACACCTTCAGCGTCTTCGCGTTCGCGTTGCTCTTCGTCGTGCCGGTGAACGTCGTGCGCACGGCGGCGCCGGGCGTGTTCAGGTTGAACGGCGGGATCGCGTGGGTGTGCAGGTTGTCCTCGCCACCGGTGACGTTGCCGACGTCGGTCGTGGTGAGCAGCGGCCGCAGGTGGTGGCCCTGGTTCTGGTAGAGCGCGACCCCGGTGGCCCCGGTCCGCACCGGGATGGTGCCCGCGGGCGCCCGGTTGTTGCGGGCGAACCCGGTCGCGCTCGCGTTCAGCAGGTCGATGAAGACCGTCGAATGCGTGGTGTTCTCCGGGACCAGCACGTTGCCGGGGTCGATCCGCATCACGCGCAGCAGCGTGTTGTCGTAGATCTCCAGGTTGCTGAAGTTGTCGATCCGGCCACAGCGGCCCAGCACCGACAACGCATCCGGCGTGCGGGTGTGGACCTTGTTGCCGGACAGCTCGAGGAAGTCCCGGGCCTGCGAGCTGCCGCCCTGGAACCACAGCTCCACCGGGTCCTCGATGGTGTTGCCGACGACGCGGTTGCGCTGGCCCTGCACGACGATCGCGCGGGAGAAGCCCTTGACGACGCAGTCGCGGATCTCGCTCTCGTTCTCCGTCGGCGCGGCGAAGAACCCCATCGTCTGGATGTCCTGCGGGACCGTCGGCGCCTCGGGGTTGTTGCGGATCGCGTGCTTGCGCCCGCCGACGATCGTCGTGTTGTCGACGATCACCTTGCCCAGCGGGCCGATCGTGTGCGAGACGCCGACGACGTACCCCGTCGCGTCGATGAAGCTGCCGGACAGCCGGACGGTGCCGCCGAGCGAGCCGGCGAAGTCGATGCAGTTGAGGTTCTGCTCCCCCACGTCGGTGTTCGCCGACACGGCGACGAAGTCCGGGCCGCGGTAGCAGTGGATGTCACGCAGGCTCCAGTTGCCGCCCTGGAACTTCATGCACCGGCGGGTCTGCCCGTTGTAGAGGAAGCGGCAGTTCTCGAACGAGCCGTGCATGGTCGGCGTCGCGCGCTGGTCCAGCATGTGCACGAAGTCGTTGTCCTCGCCCTCGCCGCCCGACGTGGTGAGGTTGCGCACCGTCACCCGCTCGCACTCGTAGACGAACAGGTGGTTCACCTTGCCGGCCTGGTTGGCGTAGACGCCGTCCTTGCGGCCGACGAAGTCGCGGCCCACGTAGCCGTCGACGACCACCTCCTGCACGTTCTTGACGGTGATGCCGAACGTGCCCAGCGACGTCGAGTTGCCGGTGAGGTCGAGGAAGCCCAGGTTCGTCATGCGGGTGTCGTACATGCGCAGCTCGCCGCCGTCGGAGCGCCAGCAGCCCTCGGGGATGTTCTGCCCGTCGACCACCAGCCCGTGCAGCCGGGTGTCGCAGTTCGTGGCCTGGAACCACTTCCCGGCCGGGCCGACGGCGTGCAGGCTCGCGGCCGGGACGAGCAGCGTCCCCGGCATGAACCGCACGTCGATCGTCTCGCCGGTGATCGCCACCTGGCCGACGGTGTACGTCCCCGGCGGCACGACGATCTGCCGCCCCTCCGCGGACGCGACGTCGGCCATGAACGCGGCCGCGTTGGCCGCGCCGGTGGCGGCCGGGTCCATGGTGGTCTCGACCTCGCCGACGGCGAAGACGCTCCTCGGGCCTGGCCTGGCGGCCGCGGCCGGTGGTGCGCTCGCGACGACTCCGGCCGCTGCGCCGGCCGTGGCGGCGGTGACCAACGCTCGGCGGGTGAAGGTGCTCATCGTGCCTCCCGGTTGTCTAGCGGTATAGACAGATAGACACTTGTGGCGGCACAGTAGCCGCACGCCGGGAGACGGGTCAATGGTGGATTCCGAGGACGATCACGGCGGTTCCGGGCGCGCGACAGCGGCGACGCCGGGTAGTGCAGGCGTCGCCGCTGCCGGTCGTTCGGACGGGGTTAGTCCGTGATGCGGATCAAGGCCCGCTGGTAGTTCTCGCGGGTCCCGCCCGGCTGGTAGTTGTTCTGGATGTTGCCGGCCGCGTCGACGGCGAACCACTTGACCGTCGTCGTCTCACTGATCGTGATCGGCTCCTGACCCTGACGCGGTCCGGTGAACTCGATCCGCGGCGAGTCGAACGTCGGCCTGCTGCCGTCGAGCGTGTAGTAGACGTCGGACGGCTCGCTGAGCTCGAACGTGACGTCCACCGGTGCGTCGTAGCTGCCCCGGCCCGGCTCGAGTGTCGATCTGGGCAGGACGTTGTCCAGGCTGTACATCTGCGCGACCTCGAGGATGCCGAGCCAGCCGTGCGCAAACTCCATGGCCTCCTCGTGGCCCTCCTCGTAGGGCGGCGTGAACCCGACGTCGGTCCACTCCTCCCCGTTCCAGGTCGGAGAGCCCGCCTCGAAGCTCCAGGCGAAGATGCCGTTGTTGTAGAAGTGGTCGTCGGCGGAGTTGCCGGCCGCCGAGTAGAGGACGTCGCTGATCGGTCCCACCCGGCTCGGCCACACGCTGGTCCCGCGGTGTTCCTTGATCCGGTTGAGGATGACGTCGGACGCCTCGTAGAAGTAGCTCTCGACGCCGTAGCTGGGCCGCTCCAGCCCATCCCGGGTGGGCAGCCGGTAGGCGCCCGGGGACCACATGAAGTAGCCGCCGTGCGTGTGGGTGTTCATGGCGAACCGGATGTTCGGGTTGTTCTCCACCAGCCAGATCTCGTTGCGCGACTCCGGCTCGGACAACGGCGACGGCCCGCTGAAGGTGTCGCTGGTGCACGACGCGGAGGCGCCGGTGAAGCCCTGCTCCCGGTTGCCGGTGCGGAAGTTCCGGTTCAGGTCGACGCCCCAGCCGTTCCTCGCCCGCAGGTCCGACGCGCCGGCCTGCGTGCAGTGGTTCGTCATGTTGCGGCGCTGCAGGGTGAAGTCGTGGATCGAGTAGTGCGTGCCGTCCGGGTTCACCGTCGGGATGATGAAGATGTCGAGGTTCCTGACCAGCTGCCGGATGAACGGGTTCGACCGGTAGTTCCGCAGCAGCCGCTCGGCGGTCTCGATGGCGACCAGCGGCGTCACCCACTCCCGGGCGTGTTCCTGCGAGTACAGCAGCACGCCGGTCTGCGAGCCGTCGCGGTCGGTGCCGATCCGGATGGCCTTGACGGTGAACGGGTCGCGCGACACGGTGTCCGGCGCCGACAGGTTGTCGGTCAGCTGCCGTGGCAGCGCAGGCGCGACCACGCCGTTGCCCGCGTTGCCCCGCCAGGTGTACGCCTTCACCAGCGCGTTCGCCCCGGGGTGGGCGTTCAGGGCGGCGACGACCTGCGCGGCCGTGCTGCTGATCGCGCCGGTCGCGTCGGTGGCGAGCTGGGCGCGGACCGCGTCGCCGGCGACGCTGACGGTCAGCGGCTGGCTGGCGGCCCGGGGGTCGGCGAGCTCGACGGTGACGTCGTTGCCGCCCTCGTGGCCCCAGACCTGTGAGTCGATGCCGACACGGTGCTCGTTGGGTGCGCCGTGCACCCGGCCGGTCGCGGGCAGACCGGGCTTGACGACCTCGCCGTCCTCCATCGAGATCATCACCGACGGGATGGTGGTCGCCGGCGCCGTGCCCGTCATCGTGACCGGGTCGCCGGGGACGTTGTTGACGACGACGACCGCGACGGCGCCCGCGGCCTGGGCGTTGAGGACCTTGACGGCGTAGTTGCAGGTGCCGCGGTCGACCACGGCGACGTCGCCGGCCGGGAAGCCGACCAGCGCCTCACAGCCGTCGAGCGGATCGCCGGTGCCGTCGGCGACGCGCGTCAGGTCGCCCGAGATCCCCTGAGCGGCCGGGTGCCGCCCGAAGGACGCGGCGACCGCCTCGTACTCGCCGGCACCGGTGGACGGTGCGTCGACGACGATCTTCTCGGCGAACAGGGCCTGCGCCGGCCGCCGGTAGCCGTTGGTCTGGTAGGGCAGCTCGACGATCTCGGCGAGCTCGGGGAACTCCGCGGCCAGCGACTCGATCCGCTCCGTGGCCTCGGTCGCGTCGACGTAGTGGTCGACGAACCCGGTCGCCAGGTTCCCCCACTCCCTGGGAGCGCCGCGCCCGCTCGGGTACTCGCCGTCGAGGAACTCGGTGAACGGCCGCTCGACCTGGCCGACCACCTCGCCATTGAGGATGCTGCGCACGCGCATCCGCGACGGCACCGGGTCGGCCGGCACCGGATCGCCGGTGCGGTGGTACATGTAGTGGCCGCCGTCGACGAACCGCGAGAGGTTGAACGTCCCCCCGGCGCCGATCGGGGTGCCCGGTCCCGCGTCGAGGCTCACCTCCAGCAGCACGTTCGCCGAGCTCGAACCGGCCTCCGAGAAGACCTCGATCTGGATGAACGTCTCGCCGAGGTTCTCGAACCAGGCGGCTCGCTGCACGTTCAGGTCGTCGCCGACGTCCAGCGCCGCCTCCTCGGCGACCTCGATCTCGGCGACGGTGTCCTCGCGCTCCTCCTGCAGCGCGGTGAACTCCTCGTCGGTGAGCACCGGCTCGCCGACGGCGAACCCCGCGTCGGCCAGCCACTGCTGCTCCGACGGCGTGATGATGGCCTCGACCCGCAGGCCGTCGCCGGTGTCGTCGACCTTCTCGGCCAGATCGACGCCGGTGGCCACCAGCTGGTCGAGCGCCGTCCGGTCGGCGACCGTGATGGGGACGAGCTCCGGCAGCTCGTAGCCGTCGAACTGCAACGACTCGGCGTTCAGCTCCGGCTCGGGTGCCGTCGCCGTGACCTGCATCGCGAGCGGCACCACGAGGAGCGCCGCCGGAACGGCCACGACACAGGCCAAGCCCACGCCGCGGCGGGAGAGAGAGGGGCGAGCCACGATCCACCTCCGGGTCTCGAGGCCCGGCCCGGAGCGCTCACCCTGCCGTTCGCCTCTGAGTCAGAAAAGGGGGGAATGTAATGTGACACTTCGGCCCAAACGGAACGATCGGACTGTAATACCCGCCGGTCGACTTGTCCAGGGTGCGGCCGCAGGCCGGTCGGTCCGGGTAGTACCGAGTTATACTCGGGGCGTGAAGACCGCGATCTCGCTGCCCGACGCCACCTTCGAGCGCGCCACCCGCCGAGCCGCCGAGCTGGGCATGAGCCGCTCGGAGTTCTTCGCGCGCGCCGCCGAGCAGTACCTGCGCCAGCTCGACGACGCGTCGCTCACCGCCCAGATCGACGCGGCCCTCGACCGCGGCGGCGACGACGACTCCGCCGGCGCCGCGGTGGCGGCCGGCCGGCGCACGCTCACCGCCGCCGAGTCCGACTGGTGATCGCCCGGGGCGACCTCTACTGGGTCGACCTCGGCGCACCGCGCGGCAGCCGCCCGGCCAAGCGGCGCCCGGTGCTGATCGTCCAGGCCGACCCCTACAACGCCAGCCGCCTGGCCACCACGCTCGCCGCCGTCGTCACCTCGAACACCGCCCGCGCCGAGCTGCCCGGCAACGTCTTCCTCCCGGCCGCCGCCACCGGGCTGCCCCGCGACTCCGTCGTCAACGTCACCGCCCTGGTCACGGTCGACAAGCGGGACCTGCGCGAGCGTGCCGGCCGCGTCCCGCCCCACCTCATGCCCGCCATCGACGACGGCCTGCGCCGCATCCTCGGCGTGTGAGCCTCCTAGACGAGTGAGTCCGATTGATCTGCGGGCTCGTCGACCGGTTCCGTGGGCCGGGGAAAGGCGGGCACGTCTCGCGGTGTCACCTTCGCCGGTCGTCGATGGCCGCAGCTGACTTCCATTGCCAGAACCGTGCTCCGCGCCCCGGAACGCGAGCCTCGCTATCGAAGACGGCCGCGCCTATTGACGTCGGCGCCCACGCCTGCTGGTCTGGCGTCACGTCCTGGTATCCCGTCACGTTCTCCGGCCAGAGTCAGGCGTTTCGCGTGACACAGGACCACGACGTCACGCCAGACCAGGACCCCGGCCAACGCGCCTCCTGGCTCTGAGGCGCGTCCTGGGTGTCGGGCGCGCGAAACATCCGAATCGGGCCCGGAAACGCACCTCAGACCCAGGACGCGCCCGGCGCTTCGGACTCACCCATCTAGTCCGGCGCGATCAACCGTAGCCGGGGGAAGTAGGTGCGGAAGCGCGCCGTATCGCGGGTGAGCAGGTGGTACGAACGCACAGCGGCGTGCGCGCCGACGTAGAAGTCCGGGAGCGGCGAACGCTTCTGGCCGCCACGGCGGCGGTACGCCAGGAACGCCTTGCCGGCGAGGAATCCCGCCTCGTACGGCAGCTGTTCACGCTCGTAGTCACCGGGCGACAGGACCCGGTCGAGCTCCTCGACGGTGTCGTAGCCGATCGACACCTCGGCGTAGACGATCGGGTTGACGACGACCCGGCCGCCGTCGAGAGCTCGCCCGAGCGCACCCTCGGACCACTCCGCCCACTGCGGATCGGCGGTGGCGACGTCGAGGAGGACGCAGGAGTCGACGAGCGTCACCGGCTGCGGTGTTGCGGACTCGACCAGGCGCAGGGACGCCTCATTCATCACGCAGGAGCGCCATGATCTCGTCGGTGCTCATGTCGGTGGTCGCCGTGCCGCGCAGACGCCGGGCAGCCCGCTCTCCCCTGGTGGGAGCGCCATGCCGGCGGACGATCTGCAGCGTCCCGCCAGCGTCGACGACATCGACCTCGTCCCCTTCGCGCAAGCCGAACTGCCGGCGCAGCTCAGCGGGGACGGTGACCTGACCCTTGCTGTTGAGCCGCACTGTCGCCTCCCTTGTGACACGTATTACGTGTACAACGTATCACGAGCGCGTTGATCTTGGAGTTGTTCGGCCATCTATCGGACATTCCGGACGGCAATTGCCGAACAACTCCAAGATCAACTTCGGGGTGGGGGGCGGAGGGCGCGGTCGAACAGGCGGGCCAGGCGGCCGGCGTCGATGGGGTCGTCGGAGAGCAGCGCCAGCAGGCCGGCGCCGTCGAGGATGCTGACGAACGCGTCGACGGCGACCGGGTCGTCGGTGTAGCGGCGGGCCAGCTCGGCCGTCCACCGCGACCAGGTCAGCGCCGCCTCGCGTAGAGCCGGTCGGCGCGCGGCGTGCAGCAGCAGCTCGTACGAGCCCAGCCACTCCGCGCGGCCCTCGTTGAAGCACGCGGCCAGGTAGCCGGCCAGCTCGGCCGGGGTGGCGGCGGCGGGCAGCGAGTCGGCCAGCTCGCGCGCGTACTGCTCGGTGCCCTCGGCCAGCGCGGCCACCAGCAGCTCGTCGATGGTGGCGAAGTGGTAGGTAGCCAGCGACTTCGCCAGGCCGGCCTCGGCCGCGACGGAGCGGTGGGTCACGCCGGCCGGGCCGTCGCGGCCGACCACGCGGACGGTCGCCTCGAGCAGCCGCCGCCGGGTCTGCTGTCCGCGCGTACGGCGGCCGTCCGCCGTCGCACGCGCGGTCTCAGTGGGCACCGCCCAACTCTAGGGCCAGCACGCCGCCGATGATCAGCGCGATGCCACCCACCTGCACGGTCGTCAGCGGCTCACTCAGGAACGCCGCGCCGATCAGCGCCACCAGCGCGACCCCGGCGGCCGCCCACACGCCGTAGGCGACGCCGATGCGCATGCCCCGCTCGAGAGCGAGCGACAGCATCGCGAACGCGCCGAGATAACCCACCACCAGCACGATGCTCGGCACCAGCTTGGTGAACCCCTCGGAGGCCCGCAGCGCGAGCGTCGCGGTCACCTCCGCCGCGATGGCCAACGCCAGAAACACCCAGGTCATGCTCCACGTCCTCACTGCGAACCAACTATCTGGACTTTTGTCCAGATAGAAGCGTAGCGCACTACACTGACGGGCATGGCGCACCGGACGCCCGCCGCCGTCGCCGTCGCCGCGGCCATGCTGATCGCCGCCTGCTCCGGCGGGGGGCACGAGGCGCACGACCGGCTGCCGCCCACGTCGCCCGCGGCAGCGCCGTCGGGAACGCCGTCCGGCTCCGCGGACCGGTCCGAGCCGGTGCTCGCGCACGGCGTCATCACCAGCCCGGACGGCACCCCGGTGGCCGACGCGGTCGTGCAGCTGACCACCGAGCCGACCGACGCCCAGCTGGCCACCATCGACCCGTTCGAGTACCCGCTCACTCCGGTCGCCGAGACCAGGACCGGCCCGGACGGCCGGTACGAGCTGCGCATCCCGGCCGACAAGCGCGCGGAGCTGCCGGTCGACGCGTCCGGGCAGGTCCAGTACGTCGTGATCGTCGACTCCCCCGACGGCGGCGCCATGGAGTTCTGGACCGGGCCGGGCGCGCCGACCCATCCGCACAGCCTCGACCTCGAGCTGATCCCGGGCGCCTAGGGGTGTGTCTCCCTGTCGGGAACGGCGCTGCCCGTTCGACGTCAAGGCGAGAGAATGCCGTCGGAAGGGAGCCAGCCATGCGGTTCGTGTCGTTCGTCCGGTCCGAGGAGCCCAACCCCGCGGGTCAGCCGCCGCCGGAGCTGTTCGACGCGGTTGCCGAGCTCGCGCATGAGATGAGCGTGTCGGGCGTGCTGGTCGAGATGGGCGGGCTGCTGCCCAGCTCCGCGGGCGCCCTCGTGTCGCTGGTCGACGGCCGCATCAGCGCCGTCGACGGGCCGTTCACCGAGGCCAAGGAGCTGATCGGCGGGTTCGCCATCCTGGACGTGCGGTCCCGCGAGGAGGCGGTCGAGCTGGCCCGGCGGCTGCTGCGGGTGCATCAGCGGCACTGGCCGGCCTGGCAGGGCACCTGCGAGCTGCGCCAGCTCGAGGACGACGACCACCCGCACCCGGGCCTCCCGCGGCCGTAGCCCGCGCCTCGCGGGGCGAGTGTGGTCTCATCGTCGGGTGAGCGAGGAGACCACGCGCGCCGCGGTCGAGGCCGTCTGGCGGCTGGAGTCGACGCGGCTGGTGGCCGGGCTGGTGCGCATCGTGCGCGACGTCGGCCTGGCCGAGGACCTCGCGCAGGACGCGCTCGTCGCCGCGCTCGACTCGTGGCCCCGGTCGGGCATCCCGGACCGGCCGGCCGCCTGGCTGATGACGATCGCCAAGCGGCGCGCCGTCGACCAGTTCCGCCGGCACGAGCGCCGCGACGTCCTCTACGCGGCCATCGCCCGCGACCGCGGCGCGGACGTCGTCGAGCCCGACCTCGCCGCGGCGGTCGACCACGTCGAGGACGACGTGCTGCGGCTGATGTTCGTCTGCTGCCACCCGTCGCTGACGCCGGAGGCGCAGACGACGCTGACGCTCAAGCTGGTCGGCGGGCTGAGCAGCCGCGAGATCGCCCGCGCCTACCTGACGTCGGAGGCGACGATCACCCAGCGGGTCGTCCGGGCCAAGCGGACGCTCACCGAGGCGCGGGCGGCGCTGGACGAACCGGCCGGCGCCGACCGCGCGGCCCGGCTGGCCACCGTCCTGGGCGTCGTGTACCTGCTGTTCAACGAGGGGTACTCGGCCACCGAGGGCAGCGACTGGACCCGGCCCGACCTCTGCGCCGAAGCGGTCCGGCTGGGCCGCATCCTGGCGTCGCTGGTGCCGGACGACCCCGAGGTGCACGGGCTGTCCGCGCTGATGGAGCTGCAGTCGTCGCGGCTGCGCGCCCGGGTGGGTCCGGACGGCGAGCCGGTGCTGCTGCTCGACCAGGACCGCGGCCGCTGGGACCACGCCCGCATCCGCCGCGGCCTGGCCGACCTGGCGCGGGCCGAGGCGCTGACGCCACAGCCCGGGCCGTACACGCTGCAGGCCGCGATCGCCGCCTGTCACGCCCGCGCGGCCCGCGCCGAGGACACCGACTGGCCGGCCATCGCCGCGCTGTACGAGCGGCTCGGCCGGGTGAACGGCACGCCGGTCGTCGAGCTCAACCGCGCCGTCGCGCTGGGCATGGCCTACGGGCCGCAGGCGGGGCTGGCGCTGCTGGACCAGATCGCCGACGCCCCGGCCATGCGCGGCTACCACCTGCTGCCCAGCGTCCGCGGCGACCTGCTGGAACGCATCGGCCGTCCGGACGAGGCGCGCGCGGAGTTCGAGCGCGCGGCCGGCCTGACCCGCAACGACCGCGAGCGGCGCCTGCTGCTCGACCGCGCCCGGCGGCTCGCCCCCTGAACCCCACCCAGCCCCTCCCGCCCATGATCATCGGCGATCGACCACACCCCGGAGCCTGTTGCTGAATGAGGCTCCGTCCAGGCGAGGTGGGGGGAACAACGCGAAAACGGGCTGAAAATAGGCCCAAGTGGAGGGCCCTTGATCAAATGGCGAAAGCCCACCTCGCTGACCAGCGCCTTTGCAGCGGCCAAGTTGCCCCGTGGATGAACATCGTTCTCATCTTTCAAAAAGCAACAGGCTCCCCGACGTGGTGGATCGCCGATGATCATGGGGCGGGGCATGATCAGGAGGGGCTGACGGCGTCCAGCTCGGCGCGGGTGGGCGGGTTGGCGCCGGCCCGCGAGACGGTGACGGCGGCGGCCAGCGTCGCCCGCCGCACGACGCGCTCGACCACGTCGGCGGGGACAGCGCGCAGGCGAGCCCGGGCGGCGCCGCCGAGCAGGTCCTCGTGCCACAGCCCGTCGAGCAGGCCGGCCGTGAACGAGTCGCCGGCACCGACGGTGTCGGCGACGGTGACCGGCGCGGCCGGCACGTGCACCTCTCCCCCGGCCGTGACCGCGACCGCGCCGTCGCCGCCCAGTGTGACGACGACCAGCGCTGGGCCGAGCCGCAACCAGTCGCGCGCGACGTCGAGCGGGTCGCGGCCGGGCGCGAGGAACGCGGTGTCCTGGTCGCTGGCCTTGACGACGTCGCTGCCGGCCACCAGGTGCTCCACCCGTTCGCGCAACGAGCCGGCCGGGCCCATCAGCGCCGGCCGGATGTTCGGGTCGTAGCTGACGGTGCTCGCCGGCCGCACGTCGTCGACCAGCCGCTCGACCGCCGCCGCGCCGGGCGCGACCGTCGTCGCCAGCGAGCCGGTGTGCAGCACCACCGGAGCGTCGGTCAGCACCACCGGCCCGAGGTCCCAGGTCAGGTCGAACCGGTAGTCCGCCGACCCGTCCGCGCCGAGGCGGGCGACCGCCGACGACGTCCGGGCAGCGGCGCCCTGGGTCCGGACCTCGACGCCGGCGGAGGCCAGGTGCGCGCGGATCGCGTCGCCGTCGGCGTCAGCGCCCAGCTCGGTGACCAGCGCGGTCCGCCGGCCGAGCCGCCCGAGCCCGTACGCGACGTTCGCCGGGCTGCCGCCCGGGTGCCGGGCCTCGGTGCCGTCGCGCTCGACGATGACGTCGGTGAGCGCCTCGCCCACGACGACGGCGAGACCGGGCGGCCCCGCGCCGTCGCCCGCCCCCGTCATCGGCCCTCCGGCGAGATCTCGCCCGAGCCGCGCGGCACGGTCGTCGTCGGCAGGACGATGCGCCGCGGCCGGCCGCGTTCGCCGTCGAGCCGCTGGAACAGCAGCTCCGCGGCGGCCCGGCCCATGGCGGCGGGGTCCTGCGCGATGACGCTGACCCCCGGCTTCAGCAGGTCGGCCAGCGGGAAGTCGTCGAAGCCGATGAGCGCGACGGTCCGCTCCAGCCCGAGCTCCTGCAACGCGGTGATGGCGCCGATGGTGACCAGGTTCTGGCCGGCGAACAGAGCAGTCGGAGCGCCATCAGCACGCAGCAGCGCGGTCGTCGCGCGCGCGGCGTCGTCGACGGTGTGCAGGTCGTGGACGACGTGCGCGGGGTCCAGCGCCAGCCCGCGCTCCAGCAGCGCCCGCTGGTAGCCGGCGAAGCGCTGCTGGGCGGTCGGGATGAGCGCGAGGTCGCCGAGGAAGGCGATGCGCCGGTGCCCGACGTCGGCGAGCTGGTGGACGGCCTGCCGCGCGCCCGCCTCGTTGTCGGACAGCACGCAGTCGGCGAGCAGCCCCTGCGGCTGGCGGTCGACGAACACCAGCGGCGTGCCGGCCTCCATCTCCGCCCGCAGATAGCCCTGGTCCTCGCCGACCGGCGCGATGATGAGGCCGTCGACCCGGCGCTCGGTGAACGCGTGCACCAGCGCCCGCTCGCGCTGCTGGTCCTCGTCGACGCTGCCGGCGAGGATGAGCACGCGCTGCTCGTTGGCGACGTCCTCGACGGCGCGCAGCAGCGCGCTGGAGAACGGGTTGGCGAGATCCTCGAGCACGGTACCGATGGCGGCGGTGCGCCGGCTGGACCGGCGCAGCGCGCTGGCCGACACGTTCGGCCGGTAGTCGAGCCGGCCGATGGCCACCCGCACGGCGTCGACCTTCTGTGCCGTGACGCCGGCCTCGCCGTTGACCACCCGGGACACCGTCTTCATGCTGACGCCGGCCATGGCGGCGACGTCGCGCAGCGTCGCCCGCGGCCGGTACGGCGTGATCGCCGGATCGGCGTGTTCGGTCATGTGCCCCCTCCGATCGAACAATACCGGACCATCACCCGTCCTCCACGCCGGCTTTGACAACATTGTCAGGGCACCACTTGCGGCGGCATCATCGCCCCGTAGCACCGCAGAAAGCAAGTATTGACACGTAGGTCGCGAACCTCCAGACTCCCCTGACAAGGTTGTCAGAGCGCACCCAAGACGATCACTGGCAAGGGAGCTGGGACGTATGCGCAGGAGAGTGCGGTCCGCTGTGGCGACGCTCGCCGCAGCCGCCGGCATCGCGGGTGTGATGGTCCAGACCGGGTCCGCCGGGACGGTGCAGGACTACCCGGAGTTCCCCTACCCCGTCACGAACTACCAGGAGGACAACCGCGGCCAGTTCCACTTCAGCTCGCGCGGCGGCTGGATCAACGACGTCAACGCGCCGCTCTACTACGACGGCGAGTACCACCTCTACTACCAGCACAACCCGCACGGCCTGCAGTGGGACACCATGCACTGGGGCCACGCGACGAGCACCGACCTGGTGCACTGGAAGCAGCAGCCGATCGCGCTGGAGCCCGGCGTCCACCCCGGCGACCTGTGGTCCGGCGGCGGCGTCGTCGACACCGGCAACGTCAGCGGCCTGAAGGACGGCGACGACGACCCGATCGTCGTCTACTCCGGCACCAACGGCGTCCAGATCTTCTACTCCACCGACGGCGGCGACACGTTCCAGACCTACGACGGCGGCCGGAAGGTCGTCGTCCCACAGGGCACCAGCCGCGACCCGAAGGTCTTCTGGGACGAGGCGACCGGCACCTGGGGCCTGGTGGTCTGGTCCGACGCGCCGGGCGGCAACGGCGTCGACTTCTACACGTCCGACGACCTGCTGACCTGGACGCACGCCTCGCGGTACAACGCCGGCTGGCTGTTCGAGTGCCCCGACTTCGTCCCGATGCCGCTCGACGGCGACCCCGCGAACGTCAAGTGGGTGCTCAACGACGGCGCCGGCGAGTACGTCGTCGGCGAGTGGGACGGCACCGGCTTCACCGCCGACGACCCCGCGCCGCAGAAGTTCAACCAGGTCGACACGTTCGCCGGCAGCAGCTACTACGCCGGCCTGACCTTCACGAACCTGCCCGACGACCGCGTCGTCTCGATGGCCTGGCAGGGCCAGAACGGCGGCACCGTCTGGACCGGCAACCACACGTTCCCGGTCGAGATGCGGCTGGAGACGGTGGACGGCCGGCCGGCCGTGCTCAGCACGCCGGTCGACGAGATCGAGACGCTGCGCTCGGACACACAGACCTGGAAGGCGCGCATGCTCGACGGCCCGCGCGCGGCCGAGCTGCTGGCCGGCGTCGAGGCCGACACCGTCGAGATCGAGGCCGAGTTCGAGGTCGTCGGCCGGACGCCGGCCCGGTTCGGGTTCCGCCTCGGCACCGGCGAGGACGGCTGGTTCGACCACGAGGTGATCTACGACTCCGCGACGCAGACCCTCGACGGCGTGCCACTGCCGCTCGAGGACGGCAAAGTGAAGCTGCGGCTGCTGGTCGACCGCGGCCAGCTGGAGATCTTCGGCAACGACGGACGGCTCTACCGCAGCCTCAACGTCAACTTCGACAGCATGCCCGGCGACGACGCCATGGAGCTCTACGTCGACGGCCGGGTGCGGCTGGCGAGCCTGGCCGTCCACCAGCTCGACTCGATCTGGGGCGGCGAGTCCACGCTCGAGTCCAACCTCGGCGGCCGGTGGTACTCCGACTCCGGCGTCTGGTCCGACGCGTCCGGCGGCAAGCAGGGCGCCAGCGGCGGCGACGCGTTCTACCTCAACACCACCACCGGCACCGACTTCACCTACGAGGCCGACGTCACGCTGAACTCCGGCGTCGCCGCCGCCCTCACGTTCCGCTCCAACCGCGACGCGAGCCGGCACTACACCGCCAACGTCGACGCGACGGCGAACGTGATCAAGCTCTGGCGGCCCGGCCCGCGACATCGCCACCTATCCGCTCGACGTCGAGCACGGACGCACCTATCACCTCAAAGTGGTGGCCGTGGGCCCGCGGATCCGGGTATACCTCGACGACGCCGCGGAGCCGGTCATCGACGCCGTCGACGACACCATCACCAGCGGCCAGTTCGGCCTGAACGTGTTCAACGGCACCGCCGTGATCGACAACGTGCAGGTGAGCGAACCGTGAGCCGCCGCTACACAGGAGGAACCGTCATGACCGCATTCCGACCGAGCCGGCGCCGGTTCGCCGGAGCCGTCGCCCTCACCGCCGCACTGCTCACGGCGAGCGCCTGTGGCTCCGACGACGACGGCGGCGACACCACGGCCGGCGAGGGCGACTCCGTCGCCGTCACACTCATCACCAAGGACTCGATCAACCCGTTCTTCGTCGCCATGCAGGACGGCGCGAAGGAGGTGGCCGAGGACGAGAACGTCGACCTCACCATCGCGGCAGGCGCCGAGGACGGTGACGAGGAGGGCCAGATCCAGGCCATCGAGAACGCCATCGCCGCCGGTGAGCAGGGCATCCTCATCGTGCCCAACGGCCCGGGCGTGAACCCGGCGATCGAGCAGGCCCGCGACTCCGGCCTGTTCGTCATCGCGCTGGACACCCCGCCCGACCCGGCCGACATCGTCGACATCACCTTCGCCACCGACAACTTCGAGGCCGGCGAGCTGATCGGCCAGTGGGCGGCGGCGCAGCTGGGCGGCCAGCCGGCGACCATCGCGCTGCTCGACCTGTTCAACGACAAGATCGTCTCGGTCGACTACAACCGCGACCAGGGCTTCCTGTCCGGCATGGGCATCGACATCGCCGACGACAAGCGCAACGGCGACGAGGCGGCCACCGGCGACTACTCCGGCGGCACGTACGAGATCGTCTGCAACGAGCCGACGGGCGGGGCCGAGGACGGCGGCCGCACGGCCATGGAGAACTGCCTGACCCGCAACCCGGACATCAACGTCGTCTACACGATCAACGAACCGTCCGCCGCCGGCGCGTACGCCGCCCTGGAGGCGGCCGGCGCGGCCGAGGACGTGCTGATCGTCTCCGTCGACGGCGGCTGCGACGGCGTCCAGGCGGTCGCGGACGGGCGGATCGGCGCCACCGCACAGCAGTACCCGCTGCTGATGGCCTCGGAAGGGGTCAAGGCGATCGCCGACATCGCTCGTGGCGGCGAGCCGCCGACGCCCAGCGACGGCCTCGACTTCTTCAACACCGGGGTGGCGCTGGTGACGGACACGCCGGCCGACGGCGTCGAGAGCATCGACACCACCGAGGGCGCGAACCTGTGCTGGGGCTGAGCACCGAACCGGGCGGGGCGGCGGCGGAGCTGGAGCGCCGCCGCCACTCCCCCGCCCAGCGCGTCCAGCACCTGCTGCACACCCACCCGGCGCTCAGCCCGGCGATCATCCTGCTGGTGACGTGCGTCGTGTTCACGCTGCTCAACGACCGGTTCGCCGCGCCGGGGGCGCTGTCGCTGCTGATCCAGCAGACGGCGATCGTGGCAGCGCTGGCGATCGGGCAGACGCTGATCATCCTGACCGCCGGCATCGACCTGTCGGTCGGCGCGATCGCGGTGGGCTCGTCCATGCTGGCCGCGATGCTCGCCGCCGAGCAGGGCGTGCCGGCGCCGCTGGCACTGGTCGTCGGCATCGCGGCCGGGCTGGCTGCTGGGAGCGTCAACGGGGTGCTGGTCACCCGGGTCGGGCTGCCGCCGTTCATCGTCACGCTCGGCACGCTGAGCGTGTTCACCGCCGTCGTGCTGATCTACACCGGCGGGCAGAGCGTGCCCGGCGCCGATCTGCCCGACGTGCTCACCTGGACCGGGACGACGTTCCCGCTCGGCGACTTCCGGCTCACCTACGGCGTGATCATGGTCGCGCTGATGTACCTGGTGGTCGGGTGGGCGCTGAGCCAGACCGCGTGGGGCCGGCACGTGTACGCCGTCGGCGACGACTCCGACGCGGCGCGGCTGGCCGGCATCCGGGTGAACCGGGTGCTGTTCAGCGTGTACGCGGTCGCCGGCCTGATCTACGGGCTGGCCGCGTGGGTGCTGATCGGGCGGGCCGGCGCGGCCAGCCCAAACGCGATCGCCGACGCCAACCTCGAGTCGATCACCGCGGTCGTCATCGGCGGGACCAGCCTGTTCGGCGGCCGCGGCGGCATCCTGGGGACGCTGCTCGGCGCGCTGATCGTCCAGTCCTTCGCCGTCGGGCTGTCGCTGGCCGGCGTCGACGACCAGTACCGCCTGCTCGCCGTCGGCGTCCTCGTCATCGCCGCGGTGTCGGTGGACCAGTGGATCAGGAGGGTGCGGGCATGACGACGACGCGGACCCCGGTGCTCGCCGCGCGCGGCCTGGTGAAGACGTTCGGCCGGGTCGTCGGCCTCGACGGCGTCGACGTCGACGCGTACGCGGGCGAGGTGCTCGCCGTCATCGGCGACAACGGCGCCGGCAAGTCGACGCTGATCAAGTGCCTCACCGGCGCGCTCATCCCGGACGCGGGGACGATCATCGCCGACGGCGCCGAGGTGACGTTCCGCCGCCCGCAGGACGCCCGCGACGCCGGCATCGAGACCGTCTACCAGACGCTGGCCGTCGCGCCGGCCCTCGACGTCGCCAGCAACCTCTACCTCGGCCGCGAGGAGCGACGTCCGGGCCTGCTCGGCTCGGTGTTCCGCATGCTCGACAAGCAGGGCATGCGGCGGCGCGCCGCCGAGGCCGTCCGCGACCTGGGCATCACGACGATCCAGAACATCGCCCAGCCGGTCGAGTCGCTGTCCGGCGGGCAGCGGCAGGCCGTCGCCGTCGCCCGCGCGGCGGCGTTCGGCAGCCGCACCGTCGTGCTGGACGAGCCCACCGCAGCGCTCGGCGTCAAGGAGTCGAACCAGGTGCTCGCGCTGATCGAGCGGCTGCGCGAGAACGGCCTCGGCGTCATCCTGGTCAGCCACAACATGCCGCACGTCTGGCAGGTCGCCGACCGCATCCACGTCCAGCGGCTGGGCCGGTCCGCCGGGGTCATCACGCCGCAGTCGCACACCATGGCCGAAGGGGTGGCGATCATGACCGGCGCCGCGGCCGCCTGAGGAAGCGGCGCCGGGGCCTTACACTCTGGTGCCGTGATGGCGGAGTCGGGGGGTCGGCCGCGGCGCGCGGGCCTGGGTGCCCCGCAGCTGACGCTCGCGGGGAGCGCGGCGGGCGCGGTGGTGCTGGCCGTGCTGGCCGCCGGCGGCTTCGACCCGCTGGAGAAGCCGGAGACCGACATCGCGCCGCTCGCCGCCGGTGAGACCGTCGACCTCGGCCCGTTCGAGCTCACCGTCGACCGGCTGCGGGTGGTCGACGAGCTGCCCGGCATCTCCGAGGGCGACGACGACACCCGCGTGCTGGCGCTGGTCGCGACGGTGGAGGCGACCGGGACGGCGACGGAGTACGGCGCGCTGCTCTCCGGCAGCGTCGCGCTGGACGGTGTGCCCGGGGTGACCGCCGATGGCGACGGCTCCGAGCCGGTACCCGCCGACGCCGTCCACGTCATGGCCGACGGCACCCGCCTCGACGCCGTCCAGCCGGGGCTGGAGTACGAGGTCGCGCTGGTGTGGGAGCAGGACGCGCGGGCCGACGTCCCTGCCGAGGCGCGGCTGGTGCTGGTCGGGCGGACGCTGCGGGAGAGCTCCATCGACCACACCCAGGAGTGGCTGGACCCGCTGCCCGTCGCCGCCGGCGACCTCGAGGTGACGGCGCCGCCCCCGTCAGAGGACGAGTCCTGATGGGCGGCCGCCGCGTCGCCCGTCCCCCGTCGAGCCGGCTCGGCCGGCTGGGCCGGCTGCCGCGCCAGGCGGCGTTCGCCGTCCTGCTGGTCGCGGCGCTGGCGACCGGGCGCGCCGTCGAGGGCCTGATGCCGGTCGACGAGGAGACGGGCGCGCCGTTCGAGCGGCCCGGCGACGTCGGCGACCGCATCGAGACCCGCTGGGGCGACGTCGAGGTGACCTCCGTCGCCGGCTCCACCCGCATCGAGGACCCGTCCGGCACGCCCCACCTGACCACCGGCGTCTACGTCGTCGTCGAATGGACGTACACCGCGGCCGGCGAGCCGCAGGTCCCGTCGTACGTCGCGATCCGCGACACCGAGGGCCGGCTGTTCCGCACCAGCGTCGAGCGCAACCCGTACAGCTCCGGCGGCGCGGCCCAGCCCGGCATCCCGCGGCGGCTGGCGGCCGCGATCGAGGTGCCCGCCGACGCCGTCGCCGGCGCGGAGCTGGTCGTCACGCTGCAGTCGAACCCGGAGAACCACCGCCGCGACGACCTCGCCGTCGTCGACCTCGGGCTGACGGCGGACGACGCCGGCGCCTGGGCCGCGTCGGAGGAGCCGATCGAGGTCGACGAGCCGGCCGACGGACCTGGGGCGGCGTCGTGAGGCCGCCGAGCTGGTGGCGGCGCAACCGCTGGGGGCTGGTCGCGCTGCCGGTGGCGGTGGCCGCGGCGCTGGCGGCCAGCTCGTACCGCGTCGAGGACTACTGGTGGCTGGAGAAGCCGCGCGACCTCGTCGAGGCCGGCGGCGGCGAGTGGGTGACGTTCTCGGCCAGCCAGTACGACCGCACCGGCGACGTGCCGTTCACCGTCCGGGTCCGGCTCGACGGCGTGCGCGCGGCCGAGGCGCCGCTCGGCGAGGACGACGCGCTGGAGCCGCCCGACGGCGTCCAGGCGGTCGCCGTCGACCTCTCTCTGTCTGCTGAGCCGGACGTCCCGCTGGCCGGCTGCACGCTGGTGGTCCGCGACGCCGACGGCACCGAGTACGCATACCAGTCCTCGTCGCCGTCGATCAGCCAGGCGACGTCGCCGTGCGTGCCGCCGGACGCGCGCGGCCCGGAGCTCGACCTGTTCGAGGGGATCGACCCCGACACCGGCCCGCGCCGCCCCGACGAGTGGTCCGTCAGCCCCGTCGTCCTTCTCCCCGACGGCGTCGAGGTGGCCGAGGTGGTGCTCAGCTGGGGGCCGCCGGACGGCCTGGTGATCAGCGCAGGCTGACGGCCGTGCGCGTCGCCCGGCCGAGGACGCGGTCGATCGCCGCGCCCAGCAGGCACACGACGGCGACGGTGCCGATGACGTGCGAGATCATGCTGGTGTGCGGGACGAAGGCCAGGTAGGCGCCCAGCGGTAGCGGTCCGAGCAGCTCCCGCCACAGCAGCTCGACCGCGTACTCCAGCCGCTGCGCGATGACGAACGCCAGCGCGAACAGCAGCATCGGCGCGAACCCCGCGACGGCGAGCCGGCGCAGGCCGCCGACCAGCGCGCCGAACCGGTCGCCGAGGCCGCCGGTGAGCTCGTTGCCGACTTCGCGGGCGGGCGTGTGCATGCGGCGGACCAACCCGCCGCGCGGCCGCCGGTGCGAGGCCTGGCGGCGCCGCTCGGGTTCGTGCAGTTGCTGCCCGTAGACGACCGCACCCACCGTCAGCCACGCGACCGGGATCACCAGCAGCGCGTCGGCGTCGCCGAGCAGCTCGAACAGCCACCTGCTCCCCACGTCGACGGCGTTGCCGACCGGGCCGAAGAAGTCCACCAGCGACGCCCACCCGTCGGCGACGGCCTGCGTGACCGCCCGCTCCCGCAGCCACGTGACGGCGGCGTCCTGGTGGTTGGCGAGCATGCGGGCCAGCGTGACCAGCCACAGCACCTCGACGTACGCGGCGACCCACGGGATCCACCGCATCGGCCGGCGCCCGGCCAGCACGCCGAGCCCGTACCGCAGCACGATCGCGATCGCCACCAGCGCCATCGCCAGCCAGCCGGTCGCCAGCGCCGTCCGGTTGACGTCCACCTCGCCGGTGCCCAGCAGCAGGTCGGGGTTGTTGAACAGCTCGTCTGCGACGGCCGTGTTCACGAACCGGAACGCGTCCTCTGACAGGTACCCGTACGACGCGTAGATCGCGAGGAACGGGATCATCACACTGCCGACGACGGAGACGACGCTCGCGTGCTGCCGCTGCCCCGGCTCGTCGCTCGCGCCCGCCGCGTCGTCGGCCGACCGCTGCAGCGACGGCAGCGAGTTCCGCAGCGCGTAGAGGGCCGCGATGAGGGCGCTCACCGCCGCCAGCGGGCCCAGGACCAGCACGAGCACCCCGAGCGTCCCGTTGAGGTCGCTCAGCTCGACCGCCGCCCACAACGCCGCGTACCGGCCGGCCTCGCCTGCGAACAGGATCGCCAGCAGCACCGGCCAGTGCCGCCCCAGCAGCGTCGCCGCCCTGCCCAGCACCGCGAACAAGTCGACGCCGGCAGACCGCAGCGTCGCGCCCAGCCCGGGCCGGCTCGGTGCCTCTGTCACGGTCATCGCAGGTCAGGATAGTGGGCAGAACGGGACGTAGTCCCGCCGCTGCCCGCAGCTTGGCACGGCTGGTCACCGCTCAGAATCGGGCATTCCGGGCATCCGCGCGATGACCAGCCTTACCAAGGCGGGGGTCAGCCGAGCCAAGGCGGTGGTCAGGGCGCGAGCGTGGCGAGGAGCGGCAGGTGGTCGGAGCCGGAGTGGTCAAGGATCTCGGCGCGCACGGTCAGCGACGGCGACGCCACGACGTAGTCGATCGGCTCGGACGGCGACGACGTCGGGTAGGAGGGCTGAGGCGACGACGGGGCCAGCCGCACCGAGCCGTCGTCGGGCACCCAGGACGACGCCGGGGTGTTGAAGTCGCCGCAGACGAGAAAGGGCGTGTCGAGGCCGCGCACGAGCGTGAGCAGGCGGTCCAACGCGGCGGCGCGGGCCGGGGCCGAGCGGCGGGGCAGGTGGGTGCTGCCCACCCAGAGGCCGGCCGCACCGACCGCCAGCTTCACCAGGACCACCGTCCGCGCCTCCGACGACTCCGACCCGTCGTACAGGCGCGGCGGCCAGCGCAACTGCCACTGCTGCTGCACCGCCCGGATCGGCGCCCTCACCAGCAGCGCGTTGCCGTAACCGCCCTGCGGCCCGGCGGAATCGCCGTGGTGGACGGTGGGCGGGAAGACCCAGGCGAAGCCGAACCGCTCGGCCAACGACGCCAGCACCGACGCGCCGCCCCAGGCCTCGTCGACCTCGACCAGCGAGACGACGTCAGGCTCGGTCTCGGCGATCAGGGCTCCAACGGCGTCGACGTTCGGGGCTCCGGCGTCGTCGCGCCAGGAGTGGATGTTCCAGTGCAGGATGCGGGTGTCCGGCATGGCTCGTCAGCCTAACCAGCGCCGCACCATAGGTTGGGGCTGTGACGCACGACCGCCGCATGATCGGCCTCGCCGAACTGGGCAGTTGGGACGGTCCGGGCGAGCTGGTCGCATTCCTCGGCGTGACGACCGGAGGCTCGCGCTCCCACGACGTCTTCCCCGGCTGGGCCGCCGTGCTCGGCCGGCCGGACTGGACGCTGCGCGGCGTCGACCTGCCGCTGACCGCACCGGACGACGCCTACGACGACCTCGTCGCGGCCGTCGCCGCCAACCCGCGGGTCGCCGGGGCGGTCGTGACCAGCCACAAGCTGCGCCTCTACCGCACCGGCACGGCCCGGGCCTGCCGCACCGACGTCCTCGTCGACCTCACCCACGAGGTGAACACGCTGGCCCGCACGCCCGGCGGTGTCGACGCGCACGCACGCGACCCGCTCGCGCTCACCGCCGTCCTGCGCGGGCAGACGCCGCCCGCCGACGTCGTCGTGTACGGGGCCGGCGGCGCGGGGACGGCGCTGCTGCTGGCGCTGACGCTCGACGTCGAGGCGACGCTCGCCGCCGGCCACCCGGCACCGCGCGGCGCACGACCGGCCACCATCACCGTCCTCGACACCGACGCCGCCGCGCTCGCCGCCCTGCGCGCCACGGCCGAAAGGTGCGGCGTCCTGAACGACCGCCTCCGGCTGCTCGACGCCCATGAACCGGCGCCGCCGATCCCAGAACACGCCCTCGTCGTCAACGCGACCGGCCTCGGCAAGGACCGCCCCGGCTCGCCGCTGCCACCCGGCGCCGTCCTGCCCGCGACGGCCACGGCCTGGGACTTCAACTACCGCGGCGACCTGACGTTCCTCGCCGACGCGCGGGCGTACGGCGCCACCGCCGTCGACGGGTGGGAGTACTTCGTCGCCGGGTGGGGCGCGGCGCTGACGGCGATCGCCGGCCGGCCGCTCACCGGCGACCTGCTGGCCGAGCTGGCCACGGCCGCCGCCCCGCACCGGCCCTGACGCGCAGGACGTCAGCCACGCAGCAACGCGTTGAGCCGGGCCGCCTGACGGGTCAGATGCTCGACCTCCGCGAGGGTCGGCGCCTTCGCGGCCGCCTCGGCGTACAGCCGGGCCGCCAGCGCCGGCTCGCCGTCGCGCTCGTGCAGGTACGCCGCCACCGCCGCGTACCGGGGCAGCGACTCGTCCAGCTCCGCGAGCGCCGCCAGGCCGGCGCGCGGCCCGTCCGCCTCGCCGACGACCACCGCGCGGTTGAGCCGGACGACGGGGCTGCCGGTCAGCCGCACCAGCTCGTCATACCACTCGACGATCTGCACCCAGTCGGTCTCGTCGGCCGCCGCCGCGTCGGCGTGCAGCGCCGCGATGGCGGCCTGCGCCTGGAACTCGCCCAGCCGGTCCCGGGCCAACGCCGCCTGCAGGATCGCCACGCCCTCGGCGATCGCCGCGGTATCCCACCGGGACCGGTCCTGCTCGGCCAGCGGCACCAGGCTGCCGTCGGGCGCGGTCCGGGCCGCCCGCCGGGCGTGGTGCAGCAGCATGAGCGCGAGCAGCCCGGCCACCTCCGGGTGATCGATCGCGGCCGCGAGCTGCCGGGTGAGCCTGATCGCCTCGGCGGCGAGGTCGACGTCGCCGGAGTAGCCCTCGTTGAACACCAGGTAGAGGACCCGCAGCACGGTCGCGACGTCGCCGGGCTGGTCGAACCGCACGTCCGACACCGTTCGCTTGGCCCGGCTGATCCGCTGCGCCATCGTCGCCTCGGGCACCAGATACGCCTGGGCGATCTGCCGCGTCGTCAGCCCGCCCACCGCGCGAAGCGTCAGCGCGACGGCGGACGACGGCGTCAGTGACGGGTGACTGCACAGGAAGTAGAGCTGCAGCGTGTCGTCCACGCCGGACGCGGGCCCGGGCGCGGGCTCGTCCTCGACGACGTCCTCGCGCCGGCGGCGGGCGGCGTCGGCCCGGGTCGCGTCGAGGAACCGGCGCCACGCGGCCGCGACCAGCCACGCCTTCGGGTCGCGCGGCGGATCGTCCGGCCAGGTCTCCAGCGCCTTGATCAGCGCCTCCTGCACGGCGTCCTCGGCCGACGCGAAGTCCGCTCCGCGCCGGACGAGGACGCCGATCACCGCGGGCACCAACTCCCGCAGCAGGGCCTCGTTCACTCGGTCACCGTGGGCAGCGGGCCCAGGAGTGGACGCAGCTCGAGCCACTCGTGGATCGGCTTCCCGCCCGCGCCGGGGGCGGCGGACAACTCGCCGGCCAGCTCGACGGCGCGCTCGTAGCTGTCGACGTCGATGACCATCCAGCCGGCGATGAGGTCCTTGGTCTCGGCGAACGGGCCGTCGGTGACCGGCGGCCGCCCCGCGCCGTCGAACCGGACGAAGGTGCCCTCGGGCGCGATGGCCTGCTCGCCGACGAACTCACCGGTCGCCTGGATCCTCGCCGCGAAGTCGACCATGTACTGCACGTGTGCCGAGATCTCCTCCGGCGTCCACTGGTCCATCGGCACGTCGTTCACCGCAGCCGGGGCGCCGCGGTAGTGCTTGAGCAACAGGTACTTGGCCATCGTGTCTCCTCGGTACGGTGCGACCCATTGTGGCCGCGTCCATCCCTGGGACGGAGCCGGGCGCGGTTTCTCGACATCGGCGTCAGGGCAGTCCGGCCAGCAGACCGAACGCCTCCCGTGCGGACGCGAGCACCCGCGGCGCGTACGCCTCCGGCGGCGCGCCCGACAGCGTCGCCCGCCGGAACGCCCCGATGACGACGCCGTGCGCGGCGATCAGCGCTTCGGCGATCACCTGCGGCCGCAGGTCGTCCTCGTCACCGTCGACGCCCAGCTCGCGCGCGACGTGCTCGCGCAGCGTCGCGGCGTACCGGGCGAGGATCCGCCGCTCCCGGGCCCGCAGCGCCGGGCTCGCGGTGACCAGCCGGGCCAGGACGGCCTGCCGCTCCTGCCGGGCTGGGTCGCCGCCGAATCCGGCGTACAGGTCCAGCAGGAACCCGGCGACCGCCGCGGCGACCGGCGTCCCCGGCGGCCGCGCGCCGATCGCGCCGACGAGCTGGGCCTCGAACCGCTGGTCGCCGCTGTAGACGAGGTCCTCCTTGGTGGCGAAGTGGTTGAACACCGTCTTCTCGGTGACCCCTGCGACCCGCGCGACCTCGGCGACGGAGACCGCCTCGAAGCCGCGCTCGGCGAACAGCCGCAGGGCCGTCGCCGCGACGCGCTCGCGGGTCCGCTGCTTGCGCTCGTCGCGCACACCGGCCACGCCTCCACCCCCGGGAACTCGTTACAGTCACTGTAGCCAAGAGAGGAGCCCGCCGATGCCCGTCCTCCCCGAACTGGAGCCGATGGTGGCCCGGATCGCCCATGCCCGCCAGTGCCCGGCCGACCCCGCGCAGAGCGTCGCCGACCGCCGCGCCGCCATCCACCGCGGCATGGACCAGCGCGCCACCACCGTCACGCTGCCCGCCCCGCCGCGGGTCACCAGCCGCGACCACACCGTCTCACTGGCGGACGGCGACCGGCTCACCGTCCGCAGCTACCACCCCGGCGAGGACACCGACGACGACACCGCGCCGCGTCCCGGCCACGTCTACGTGCACGGGGGCGGCTGGTGGCTCGGCACGCTCGACCACCGTGACGCGCTCTGCGCCGGCCGGGCCGCGAGCACCGGCGCCGTCGTCGTCTCGGTCGCCCACCGCCAGGCGCCGGAGCACCGCTACCCGGTGCCGGTCGAGGACGTCCACGCCACGCTGGCCTGGACGGCGGCACAGGCGGCCGCGCTCGGCGTCGACCCGGCCCGGCTGACGATCGGCGGCGACTCGTCCGGCGCGAACCTCGCCGGCCTCCCGCCCGCGCTGATCATGACGGCCGAGTTCGACGTCCTCCGCGGGGACGGCCGCGCCTACGCCGAGCGGCTGGCCGCCGCCGGCGTCACCGTCACGCTGCACGAGTGGCCCGGCCATGTGCACGGCTCGCACGACATGACCGCCGTCGTGCCGTCCGCGCGCGACTGGCAGGCCGAGGTCGACGCGTTCCTCAGAACGGCCGCGGCCGGCGGGGCGTAGTGTCGAGACATCCGGGAATCGCGACATCCCATCCTCGAGGTGCCTGCCACGCCGGCCCACCTTCCGTGGAAGGAATGTCATGGCCGTCTTCCGCCGCAATGGCGATGGCCCCGAGGAGTCGCTCGTGGAGCTGCCGCCACGCGCGGGCCGCGGCCGCGCCGCCTGGATCGGCGGCTTGGTCGCGACGCTCACCCTCGCGGTCCTGGTCGTGTTCACGCTGCAGAACACCGCCGACGTGGACGTCGCCTTCCTCTGGGTCGAGGGGCGCGCTCCGCTGGCGCTGGCCCTGCTCGGCGCCGGCCTCGGCTCGGCCGTCGCGGCGGCGCTGATCGGCGCGTCGCTCAGACGCGGAACTCAGTGGTCAGCGGGCAGCGATAGGGATCGCGACCGCGCAGCCCCACCCGGTTGAGGTAGCCGACGATCACCCGGTAGGCGCCGAAGAGGCTGGTCTCGGTGTAGCCGACCAGGTTCCGGGCGCAGTAGTCCCGCACGAGCGGCTGGGCCCGGCGCAGGCTGGGCCTGGGCATGCTCGGGAACAGGTGGTGCTCGATCTGGTAGTTGAGCCCGCCCATCGCGAAGTCGACCATCAGGCCGCCGCGGATGTTGCGCGACATCAGCACCTGACGCCGCAGGAAGTCGAGCTTCTCGTCCGGCGCGACGATGGGCATGCCGATGTGGTTCGGCGCGAAGGACGCGCCGAGGAGCAGCCCGAACAGCGCCATCTGGACGCCGAAGAAGGCCGCGGCCTTGCCCGGCGGCAGGACCAGCAGCAGCACGGTGACGTACCCGCCGAGGCGGAGGCCGACGAACGACGCCTCCCACCAGCGGTGTCGCAGCGGCTGCCGCCGCGTGATCGTCTGGATGCTCGCGACATGCAGCGCGAGCCCTTCCAGCAGCAACAACGGGAAGAAGAAGTAGCCCTGACGGGGCGTCAGGCGGGCGGCCAGGCCGTGCCGCGCCTGCGCGACGGCGGGGGTGAACGCCAGGACGCCGGCTCCGACGTCGGGGTCGGCGCCCTCCTTGTTCGGGTTGGCGTGGTGACGGCTGTGCTTGGACTGCCACCAGCCGTAGCTGAGCCCCGTGAACAGCCCGGAGAAGACCCTCGAGGTCCAGTCGTTCCACCGGTGCGAGGCGAAGATCTGGCGGTGGGCGCTGTCGTGGCCGAGGAAGCCGAACTGGACCAGGACGACCGCGAGCGCGGCGGCGAGGAGCAGCTGGAACCAGGAGTCGCCGAGGAACGCGAACCCCACCCAGATCCCCGCGAACGCCGTCACGGCCACGACGATCCTGGACCAGTAGTAGCCGTACCGCCGCCGCAGCAGCCCGGCGTCGCGGACCTGCCGGGCCAGTTCGGTGTACGTGCTGACGTGGCGGACCCGCGCCGGGACGCGGGCCGGCGCCGTTGCCGGCCGAACGTGTCCGGCCAGTGCCGGCGAATTTGCTTCGGGCGAGGGCATGATCGCCGCCCGTCTTCGGCCACGACGGCCGAGGGCTCGGACCGGCGCCGCCGGAGCCCGAAGGGCGCCGTACCGTGCGCCGATTCTCCTGAGTCTACCCAGTTCGCCCGGGACCGATGCGTCCCCGGAAACCCCGGTTCAGGCGAACCAGCCGGTCAGCTGTGCGGCGAGGACGGCGTCGTCGACGCCGTGCCAGTCGCCCGGGAGCTCGCGGTGCTCCCCCGCGGGCAGCCGCGACGCGACGTCGCGGGCGGCGCCGCGCAGGTAGTCGTCGCTGCCTCCGCTGCCGAGCACCAGCACCGGCGTCTCGACCGCGGCCAGCAGCTCGGCCGTCATCGTCGCGGTCAGCTCGGCGTCGTAGAGCAGGGTCGGCGCCAGCGCGACGATGCCGGGCCAGGCCGGGTGCGCGCGCAGCTGCTCGATCCACTCGTCCGGGACACCGATGGCGCGGTTGAAGAACTCGACGGCGGCCGCGTGCTCGCCGCGGCCGATCAGCTCGCGCAGCCGCGCGTCGAACTCCTCGTCGGCCGGCTGCCCGACGACGAACGGCGGCTCGAGCAGCGCGACCCGGCGGATCGGCAGCCCGGCGGCGGCCCCACGCAGCGCCACGGCGGCGCCGGAGCTGAACCCGTAGACGTCCGCCTCTCCGCCGGCCAGCGCGATCACCGCGGCGAGGTCGTCGGTCTCGCGGTCCGGCGCGAACGGCGCGGTGTCGCCGCTGTCGCCGCGGCCGCGCCGGTCATAGGTGTGGACGGCGAACCGCCGAGCCAGCGCCGGGATCGCGCCGGCCACCGGCCGCAGCCCGTGGAACGCGCCGGCGGGGTCGACGACGACCAGCGCCGGGCCGTCTCCCGTGCGGGTGACGGCGATGGGCGTGCCGTCGGCGGATCGTGCCTGCATCTCGACCACATCCTCAGATACTGAACTATTCAGTACTGTCCGTGTTTGAGTACTGTACAGTTCAGTTCATGGAGCGGGCAAGGGGTCGCGGCGCACCGAAGGAGCCACTCATCCTCGACGCCGCCCGGACGGTGTTCCTGCGCCGCGGCTTCGGCGCCGCCGGCGTCGACGAGATCGCCGCGATCGCCGCCATCTCCAAGGTGACGCTCTACAAGTACTTCCCCAGCAAGGAGGCGCTGTTCAGCGCCGTCATCCAGCGCGACATCGACGCCGCCGAGCGCCGCTCCGAGGACCACCTCGACGCGCTCGCGACGACGACCGACCTCCCCGGCGACCTGCGCGCGTTCGCGCGGGAGTTCGTCGGCACCGTCACCGCGCCGGACCTGCTGCGGATGCGCCGCCTCATCGCCACCGAGGCCGAGCGGTTCCCCGACCTCGCCCGCACTTGGGACGAGCGCAGCCGCATGCGCGGGCTGCGGACCCTGCGCCAGCTCTTCGGCGCGCTGGCCGGCCGCGGGCTGCTGGCCGGCGACCTCGACGTCGCGGCCGAGCAGTTCCTCTGGCTGCTGCTGGCGGGGCCGTTCAACGAGTCGCTGTTCGCCCCGGCCGGGACGCCCGCGCCGCGCGACCTCGACGCCCACGCCGACGCCGCCGTCGCGACGTTCCTCGCCGCATTCGGCCCGAAGTGACCTGATTTCTCCCCGATGTGACGGATGAGATAGCCAGTCAGGGCGGTTGTCACATACGGTCGAAGCGACGCTCCCCGTTGACGAGAGGACGACGATGTCCGACCGCCACGCCCTGGCCCCGCTGCGCCGCTGGCTCATCGATTCGGTCACCCCGGCCAAGCTCACCGTCGTGCTGATCGTGGCCGTGCTGATGATCGCGACGTCGGTCGCGCTGCTCAGCAGTCAGACGGACGGCGGCGACTCCGGCCTGATCGAGTTCGAGACCCCCGCGACCAGCTGAGGGCCGCTCAGGCGGCGTCGCGGTGATGCGTCGCCGATCGAGTCGTGGTGCGGATCCGGTACAGGCTGGTGCTCGCGGTCACGAACAGCTCGGTGCCGTCGTCGCCGCCGAAGCAGACGTTCGAGACCTTCTCCGGTACCGGCACCACCGCGACCCGCTCACCGCCGGGCGTGAACACCTGCACCGAGCCGTCGCTGGACGCCCACACCCGGCCCTCCTCGTCGACGCGGATGCCGTCGGCCGCGCCCGGGCGCACCGTCGCGAACACCCGGCCGTTCCCGCACCGGCCGCCGGTGACGTCGTAGGCGCGGATCGACCGCTCCGCCGGGTCGCCCGGCCGGTCGCCGGTGTCGGCGACGTACAGCACCGACTCGTCCGGCGAGAACGCCAGCCCGTTGGGGTGTTCCATGTCGGTGACGACGGCGGTCAGCTCGCCGCTCGCCTCGTCGAAGCGGAACACGTGGCAGCCGCCGTACTCCTGCTCCCCCGGGTGTCCCTCGCGGCCGCTCGGCTGGATGCCGTACGGCGGGTCGGTGAACCAGATCGCGCCGTCACCCGCCACGACCACGTCGTTGGGCGAGTTGAACCGCCGCCCCTCGACGGCGTCGACGATCGGCGTGACGACGCCGCCGACGTCGCGCTCGACCCGGCGCCAGCCGTGCGAGCACTGGACGACGTGGCCGTCGAGGTCGAGGGTGCGGCCGTTGGTGTACTCGACGCCGGTGCCGTAGACCGTCGTCGCGCCGGTCGCGGCGTCCCACTCGAGGATGCGGTCGTTCGGGATGTCGCTCCAGCGCACCCGGCGGGTGCGGGGCAGCCAGACCGGGCCCTCGGCCCACTCGGTCCCGGTGTACAGCCGCTCGAGCGCGGCGCCGTCGGCCAAGGGGCTCGTCACGCGCCCAGGATGCCAGCCGTCGCTCAGTAGACGCGCGCGCGGGTGGGCGTCACCCGCAGGACGGTGGAGTAGCCGTCCAGGAACTCCTCGCGCGTGACGCCGACGAGCTCCATCGTCGCGCGGTACTTGGCGACGTAGCGGTCGGCCTCCGGGCCGGCCAGCGGTCCCGGCTCGACGACGGCGTTGCCCTCGACCGTCAGCACGCCGCCGCCGGTGTCGTCGGTGCGGTCGAGCTCGAGGTGCAGCGACACCCGCGGGTTGGCGCCGAGGTTGCGGACCTTCGCCGCGTCCGGGCGGCTGAGCAGGGTGAACCGGGCGCCGTCCCACAAGAACCCGACCGGCGACGTCTGCGGCTGCCCGTCGGCGCGCACCGTCGTGATCCAGATCTCCTCCTCGGCGCCGAGCCGCCGCTGGGCGGTCGCGGCGGCGGTGTCGTCCAGGCCCGGGAGCATGACGATCACAGCAGCACCTCGGCGCAAGGTATTCCGCCCTGCCGGGCAGAGCTTGACCCTCACGTCGCGTCAGGCCGCATAGTCGTTGCCGTCGAGGATCACTGGACCGTGGGACACGTGGCCGAGGCGACCCGTCCACCGACGCGGTCGCGCACCTGCGCCGGCTGCGCGGCCTGCTGCTGGAGCGGCGTGATCGCGCCGGCGCCATGGTGGCGGCCATCGACAGGGAGCTCGAGGCACGGGCGAAGGGACTGAAGGTGACACCGGAGGAGCAACTGGAGCTGCTCGGCGCACGGCTGTACGACGCGATCGGCGGCGCCTACACCGCGACACGGCGAACCGAGCCGCGGATCGCCGCGCGGATCTGGTCCGCGCTCGGGGACGCGCGGACCGTGCTGAACGTCGGGGCCGGCACGGGATCCTACGAGCCTGCCGATTGTGACGTGACCGTCGTGGAGCCGTCGGCGGTCATGCGACGACAGCGGCCGGCCGGCGCGGCGCCGTGCGTGGCCGCCGCTGCCGAGAGCCTGCCGTTCGAGGACCGGTCCTTTCGACGTCGCGATGGCCGTTTCCACCGTTCACCACTGGGCCGACCCGCTGGCGGGACTGCGCGAGCTGCGACGTGTGGCCCGCCGCGTCGTGGTGCTCACGTTCGACACCGACGAGCCCGGCTGGCCGGACCGGTCTGGCTGACCCGCGACTACCTGCCCGAGTTCGCCGACGTCCTCGCGGACTTCCCCTCGCTTGCCGGGATGGCCGGCGCGATCGGCGCCCGCGCCGAGCCGGTGCCCATCCCGTGGGACTGCGCCGACGGCCTGTTCGAGGCCTACTGGCGCAGGCCGGAGGCGTACCTTGAGGAGCACGTGCGCCGGGCGATGTCGGTGTGGACGAGGGTCGGGCCGGAGGCCGAGCGGCGGGCGGTGCGCAGTCTCGGCGACGAGCTCGACTCCGGCCGGAGGGCCGAGCGCAACAGCGACCTCGCCGGCCTCGACGCGGCCGATCTCGGCCTCCGCCTGCTCATCGCCTGAGCCGCGTCTCGTCGTCCGTCCGGCCCGCGATGGGCTTGATGTCTGTATTGTGGGTCTCTCTTCCACGATGCAGGGAGGGACGTCGATGTTGCTGTTCCAGCTGGCCGCGTCCGTCGCCGTCGCCGCCGCCACGACCACCTCCGCGCCGGCGCCTGAGCCGACGCCCGCGCCTGCGCCCCCCGTCCTGGGGATCGTCGGCGAGCAGCAGACCTTCCACGACAGCGCGCTCGCGCCGTGCCCGTCCGGCCCGGTGCACATCGACAGCCCGCCGCGCGCGTTCACCGACTCCGACGGCGTCGTCCACCTGATCGTGGCCGGGCCGAACGGGCCGACCTACCAGTGGACCGGCTCCCCCGACGACTTCGCCTCCCACCCGACGACCGCGCAGCTGGACTGCGACATGGTGATGGACGGCTACGTCGGCGACAACGACCCGGCCGCGTTCGACCAGAAGATGTTCGCGCAGGCGCTGTACTACCGGGCGCCGTACGTCTACGCGTACGGCCACCAGGACTACTTCGGCACCCGCACCGCCGAGCCCGGCTGCCACCGCTCCGGCGTCGTCGACGGGCTGCCGTACTGCTGGTACTCGGCGGTGTCGGTGTGGAAGGCGCGGGTCTCGACGTCGTCGACGGAGCTGGCGTTCCACCGCGCGCGGGCCACCCCGCAGCACGTCGCGATCTTCCCGAACATCGCCTACCCCGGCCACGACCAGACCCCGAAGGCCGGCTGGATCGGCTACGGCTCACCGTCGAACATGATCGCCGGCCGCGACGCGCAGGGCCGGCCCGACGGCACGTACTACCTGTTCGCCTACACCAGCACCGGCGGCGGCGGTCAGCCCAAGGGCGTGTGCCTGTTCCGCTCCACCGACCCCACCCGCGTCAACAGCTGGCGCGCCTGGACGGGCACCGGGTTCACCCAGCACCTGCGCGACCCGTACCGGTTCTCGAACCAGCCGTGCACCGTCGTCAACCCGTCGGTGTTCCGCTCCGCCGTCCGCACCGTCGTCTACCACCCCGAGTCGCGCCACTACATCGCCTTCGTCACCGACTCCCAGGGCGTCAAGTACGCGACCTCGCGCGACCTGCTGACGTGGAACGAGCCGCAGCTGCTGAGCGCCGACCAGATCAGCGGCTACCCGTCCGTCTTCGACTGGGACGGCGGCACCGGCCCGGGCGCCAACTTCGACCTCTTCACCGACGGCGGGCGCGGCTACCTCTACTTCCGCACCTCGGTCGCCTGGGGCCACACTCAGATCAACCGGCTCGGCCTGGACGTCACCAACTACTGACGCCGCCCAGCCGACGGCCACACCCCGCCCCACCGTTGATCATGGAGAAGGTCGGCTTCCTGCTGCCCTGGAACCCGACCTTCTCCATGATCAACTCGGCTCGTGGTCTCACATTCTGGTTGAATTCTGTTCACGATGTGAGATCACACGGGATTCCGTTTGGAGACCACTGGTCCAATGCGGAAGATGGACGCATGTCTCGCGCTTCGTCCGACATCGCCCGCTTCATGACCTCGGCCGCCTGCGGCCGCGGCATGGGCCTGTGTCGCATGCGAATGCGCCGCTGCCGCTGACGCACATCTGAGCGTCGACTTCGCGGCACGCCTCCCACCGGAGCCGGCCGACGGTTCCACTGCGCCCACCCCGCGCGCCCTTCACCCTCACCAAGGAGACACGCACGCCATGAACCGCCGCATCACCCTGACCCTCACCGCCGCCGGAGCCGCCGCCGTCCTGGCCGCGTGCGGCGGAGGCGACACCGAGACCGCGTCCGGCGATTCCGGCGACCCGATCCGCATCGGCGTCGTCGGCTCGAGCGAGGACTACTGGACGGCCTTCACCGAGCTCGCCGACGAGGAAGGCATCGACGTCGAGCTGGTGAACTTCACCGACTACACGCAGCCCAACCCGGCGCTCTCGCAGGGCCAGCTCGACCTCAACCAGTTCCAGCACCTGCAGTACCTGGCCGCCTACAACGTCGCGAACGACGACGACCTGACGCCGATCGGCGCGACCGCGATCTACCCGCTCGGCCTGTACTCGCAGCAGCACCAGTCGCTCGAGGACATCCCCGAGGGCGGCGAGGTCGCGATCCCGAACGACGAGACCAACCAGGCCCGCGCGCTGCTCGTCCTGCAGGACGCCGGCCTGATCACGCTCGAGGGCGGCGGCAGCTCGACGTCGCTGCCGTCGGACGTCGTCGAGGAGGAGTCGCGGGTCAGCGTCACGCCGGTCGCCGCGGAGCAGACGGCGACCGCGCTCAACAGCGTCGACGCGTCGGTGATCAACAACGACTTCGTCGCCGACGCCGGCCTGGAGCCGACGGACGCCCTGTACCAGGACCAGGCCGACAGCCCGGGCGCCCGCCCGTACATCAACGTGTGGGTCGCGCGGTCCGACGAGGTCGACAACGAGACGTTCCAGCGGCTGGTCGAGCTGTACCACTCGCCGGAGGTCGAGGAGGCGTCGTCGCAGGCGTCCGGCGGCACGGCGGTGTTCACCGACAACCCGTCCGATGAGCTGTCGGAGATCCTCGACGGCATCCAGACGGACCTCGCCGCGCACTGATGGCACCCCTGATCAGCTTCCAGGACGTCAGCAAGGTCTTCGGGTCCGGCGACCGCGCCGTTCGCGCCGTCGACGGCGTGACGCTGGACGTCGAGGCCGGCGAGATCTTCGGCGTCATCGGGTACTCCGGCGCCGGCAAGAGCACGCTGGTCCGGCTGGTCAACGCGCTGGAGACGGTGACGTCCGGCCGCCTGCTGGTCGACGGGCAGGACGTCACCGCGCTGCGTGAGGCCGAGCTGCGACGCGTCCGGGCCGGCATCGGCATGGTGTTCCAGCAGTTCAACCTGCTGAACTCGCGCACCGTCGCCGGCAACGTCGGGTACCCGCTCAGGGTGGCCGGCTGGCCGCGCGAGCGGCGAGCGGCGCGGGTCGCCGAGCTGCTCGACTACGTCGGCATCGCGGACAAGGCGAAGGCCTACCCGCGCCAGCTGTCCGGCGGGCAGAAGCAGCGGGTCGGCATCGCCAGGGCGCTCGCGACGGAACCGCGGATCCTGCTCGCCGACGAGGCCACCAGCGCGCTCGACCCGGACACCACGCAGGACGTGCTCGCGCTGCTGCGCCGGGTCAACCGCGAGCTGGGCGTCACCGTCGTCGTCATCACGCACGAGATGGACGTCATCCGCTCGCTCGCGCACCGGGTCGCCGTCATGGAGGCTGGGAAGGTGGTCGAGCACGGCCCGGTCTACGACGTGTTCGCTGCGCCGCGCGAACGGGCCACCCGCCGGTTCGTCGCGACGACGCTCAAGGACCGGCCGACGCCGGAGGCGCTGGCGCGGCTGCGGCACCGGCACCCGGGCCGGATCATCACCGTCGGCATCCGCGAGGGCGACGGCGGCAGCGTCGACGTCACCGCCGCGCTGCGGGCGCACGGCGTCGACGGGACGATCGTGTTCGGCGGCATCACCGAGATCGACGAGCGCCCGTTCGGCTCGCTGACGCTGGAGCTGACCGGGCCCGACGCGGCCATCGACGCGCTGGTCGCGGACCTGCGCGGCCGCACCGACGTCGACGACCTCGGGAACGCGGGGGTGGCGGCGTGAACCGCGACTGGTCCGAGCTGTCGCCGCTGCTGTGGGAGTCGGTGCGCGAGACGCTCTACATCGTCGGCGTGACGGTGGGGGTGGGCGGCGTGCTGGGGCTGGTGCTCGGCGTGCTGCTGTACGCGACCCGGCGCGGCAACCTGCTGCAGAACGTCGTCGTCTTCACCGTGCTGAACGTCGCGGTGAACATCGTGCGGCCGATCCCGTTCATCATCTTCATCACCGCGGTCGGGCCCGTGACGCTGGCCGTCGTCGGCACCACGATCGGCAACCAGGCGGTCATCTTCGCCATGTCGATCATGGCGACGTTCGTCACCGCCCGCATCGTCGAGCAGAACCTCGTCGCGACCGATCCGGGCGTCATCGAGGCGGCCCGGGCGATGGGCGCGTCGCGGCTGCGGATCCTGGTGACGGTGCTGGTACCGGAGGCGCTCGCGCCGCTGATCCTCGGCTTCACGTTCCTCGTCATCGGCATCGTGGACATGTCCGCGCTGGCCGGCTACGTGGGCGGCGGCGGGCTGGGCAACTTCGCCATCGTGTACGGCTACCAGCGGTTCAACTGGGAGGTCACGCTGGTCACCGTCCTGGTGATCATCGGCATGGTGCAGCTGGCGCAGCTGCTCGGGAACTGGCTCGCGCGCAAGGCGCTGCACCGATGAGCCGCAGGCCGTCCGCCGTCAGCCCGAGTCGGCGTCGACCTCGGCGTGATCGGCCAGCTCGTCCACCGTCGGCCCGTCGTCCTGGGTGAGCCGCAGCCGCCAGTAGCCGGCGAACGCGACCGCCATCCGGTCCACCCCGCGCTCACCGACCAGGTGCCGCCGGACGGTCCGGACGGCGGACGCCTCGCCGGCCACCCAGGCGAACGGCTCGCCGTCCGGGAAGTCCAGCTCACGCACGGCGTCGGCGAGCGCCGTCGACTGCCCGGCCGGGACGCCGTCGCCGCGATGCCGCCACGTCACCGGCGGCCCGTACAGCCCGTCGTGGTCGCCGTCGCCGTGCAGGACGAAATCGACGTCCACCTGTCGCTCCTCGGGCCGGTGCCGCCGGATCGAGCCGCGCAGCTCGCTGTAGGTGAGCCGCACGCCCGGCACGCGTGGCGCGGCCGCGTCACCCCGCCGCACCGGCGGCCTCCTCGAGGTAGGGGCGCAGCTGCTCCAGCGAGTACGGGATGGACAGCGGCGACGGTGTGTTGAGCCCGACGATCGTCGGGTAGTCGAGCACGGCGACGGTGCCGGGCAGCTGGTCGAAGCCGGGGATGTCGGCGAGGTCGCTCTCGTCGCCGCCGTTGACGAGGAACGCCAGCACGTCGGCCTGCAGCAGGTCCGACCGTTCCGGGCTGACGACGATGCGGGTGTCGCCGGTCGCCTCGCCCTCGTCCCTGACCGCCGGGTACATCGTCATGCCGAGCTGCTGGAAGAACACGCTCGACCCGTCCTGTTCGTCGGCCACCACGTAGATCGAGTCGCCGACGACGTACTGGGCCAGCGAGAACGTCTTTCCGGTCAGCCCCGGCAGCGCGTCGGCGACCGCCGCCACCTCGCCGTCGACGTCCGCGACGATCTCGTCGGCCCGGCCCGGCTCGCCGAGCAGCTCCCCCGCCGTCCGCACCAGGTCCTGCCACGGCGTCACCTGCAGCGCGTCCTCGCCGGCGATGGTCGGCGCGATGCCGGACAGCTGGTCGTACACGGCCTGGTCGGTGATCGAGTAGCTGCCGAGGATGAGGTCGGGCTGCAGCTCCGCGATCTGCTCGATCGGCGGGCCGTCGTCCAGCGACAGCGGCTCCGCGTCGGCCGGCAGGTCCTGCCACGGCACCCCCGACTCCGGCATGAACGCGTCGACGGAGTACCCGACCGGCTCGACGCCCATCGCCAGCATGACGTCGGTCCACTGCAGGTCGATGGTGACGATGCGCTCCGGCACACCGGTGACCTCCGTACTGCCGAACATGTGGTCGACGGTGACGGTCTCCGCGTCGGCCTCGGCGTCGGCGGAGGCGGCGGCCGGCCCGGCGTCGTCGTCTCCCCCGCAGGCCGCGAGGACCACAGCCAGCCCGACCACCACGGGAACCAACCGGACAGAAAGTATCATGAGGCAACCCTAACTTAGGGTCGGCTAAGTCCCCATGATCATCAACCTTTCGTGCTGCTATCACGCAATGCCGTTAAGTTAGGGCGGTTTTGCTGGCCCGGCGAACTTTGATCTTGTGGGTGGCGTGGCTGGGTGGGCGGGTCTGGTCTCGTCGTTTGGCTTTGAAGGTGTTCCGGGGTGGTTTCTTGACGCGCTGCGTGACGCGGGCTCGTCGTGGCGGGTTGAGGTCGCTGCTGATGGCGGCGATGGCCAGGACGCGCGTGTTCTGGTCGAGTCGGCCGGCGGTGATGGTGTCTCGGGTGACGCGGATGGTGATGGTGAAGGAGATCCGGCGCGGGTCCACGCCGACGGTGTCCGCGGCGTCGGTTCTCAGGGTGCAGAGGGCTTGGTAGGTGACGAGCAGGGCGTAGATCTCCTGATCGACGAGGTCGGGTGACTTCGAGCGCAGGATGAACCCGGCGCCACGCAGTCGGGTCTTGAGTTCCTGGTAGCTGTTCTCCGATTCCCACCGCTGGTGGTAGGCCTCGGCGACGGCTCGGGCGGGCGCCTCGGCCGGGTCGAGCAGGGTGGTGACGAGCCTGATATCGCTGATGGTGACGGTATCGCCGACGTGGGTGGTGACTCGGTAGTCGACGATACGCACCGGGTGCCGGGCATCGGAGGCTCCGGCCAGCCCCGCCGGGCGGCGGTGCGCCAGCGCTTCTTGTAGCGTTGCGCGGTGATCACTGACAGGTAGGAGCCGTCGTCGAGGATCTTCATGGCGGGGAAGTCGGCGTTGCCCTTGATCCGCCAGATCAGGTCCGCGCCGGTGCTGGTGGCGATCTGGGCGAACAACCGGTGACCGAAGTTGCGGTCGGCGAGCACCAGCATCCCCGGACGCATCGCACCGATCAGCCGCTGGGTCAGTTCCTGCTCGCTGTGCCGGCACGCGTCGAACACCGCGTCGATGATCGCGTGGGTGGCGCATTCGATCAGCGCGACCAGCCGCACCTGTGCGAACCCCGAGGGCGTGCCGATGTGGCCGAACGCGGCCACGTTGGCCGCGGTGTCGGCCAGGTCCAGGGCGGTGCCGTCGAAGGCGACCAGCCGCCGCCCGAACAGCCACGCTCCCGCCGCGTCGGGCGCCGCGCGTGGGCCTCGGACCCGGTCGAACAGCAGCCGCAGCGGCGTGACGCCCAGGCGTTTGCGGGCCTGGCACAGCGCCGACGCGCTCGGCACGACCAGCCCCCGCAGGTACCCGAACGTGCTGGTCAGCCAGCACATCACCATGCGGTATCCCGGCGGGGAATGCGAGTCGGCGCCGCAGAACACGCATAACCCGAGCACGAAGACCATCACCGTCCGGGCCGGCAACAGCCGCCGCCGCTGCTCGCGCACACCGGCCTGCTCGATCACCTCGTCCAGCAGCTCCGGACAAAGATCACTTTCCAGTGCGCCCAGACTCACCTCGCCCGATCGCCACGTGGCAGACTCAGAACTCACAGGGCCCTCCGGCAGACGATGATCTTCGACAATCACCGTTCTAACGGAGGGCCCTGCCCACGAACCCCACCGACACGCCGCTGACCAGCACAAACCGCCCTAACTTAACGGCATTGCGTCCTGGCGCCCTGTTTCTTTGATGATCATGGGCACTGGGCAGGACGGACCGCAGGACCGGGGGCGTCCGGTCCAGCCGCGGGTTCGTAGGACGCGGGCGTGTTCGGCGGCGACGGTGCAGGGGTTGCCGAAGATGTCGGCGTGGCCGTAGCGGAGGGTGGCGTGGCCGTCGACGGTGGCCCGGTTGTCGCGGCGGCGGTCGCGGAACCGGCCCTCGCCGACGTGGCCGACCCGGCCGTCCAGCTCCACCCGCACTGCGAACTCCGGGTAGTCGACGTCGATCCAGATGACGCGGTGGCCGGCGACGCGTCGCTGACGGCAGCTGGTGGGCAGGCCGTGGGCGCGTTCCACCTGGCGCAGGTGACGCAGCTCGAGCGGCGACTGCGCCCCCTCTGCCACGTCGACCAGCATCGCCTCGGTCATCGGCCGCCAGCGGATCTTCTTCCGCCGCCCGAGCGCGTCGGCCAGTCGTTCCGGAGTGGTGAGGCGGCGCTGGCAGGCCGCCGTCACCCAGCCCTCGGCCTCACGCGGATGCGACGCGACGTCGACCAGGTCGAGCACCGTCTCCTCGAGCCGGGTCCGGGGCGGTGACGCGGCCGGGTGGCGGGTCAGCGGCAACCGGTGCGCGTAGTGAACCCGCACTCCGTCAATCTTGCCGCGCACGTGCCGCTCGGCAGGTGCCGTCACGTGGATCACCGGCCCGGCGTCGTCGCACAGCCCATCCAGAACTGCGGCGGTGCGGTGGCTGGCGACGGCGTCGTGCCCCACGCGCAGGATGGCCGCCCATACCCGCGCCTCGAACGTGAGCGGGCCGGTCGTCGTCGCGAACGTGTGGGCATGCACCCGCCGCCAGCGCCGGGACTCGACCAGCCACCTCAGCCTGGCCGCCGTCAACCCGGCGGCCAGCGCCTGAGCGCGGCTCACCATGCCGCGCTGAGCGGCGATCAGGTCATCGAGGTCCACACCAGGCAGCCTGCGCGACCCGGCGCCGTCCCACCACCCCCAGTTCGCAATCTGTGGACAACCATGATCATCAACCTTTTGAGTCGTCAGAGCACAATGCCGTTAAGTTAGGGCGGTTTTGCTGGCCCGGCGAACTTTGATCTTGTGGGTGGCGTGGCTGGGTGGGCGGGTCTGGTCTCGTCGTTTGGCTTTGAAGGTGTTCCGGGGTGGTTTCTTGACGCGCTGCGTGACGCGGGCTCGTCGTGGCGGGTTGAGGTCGCTGCTGATGGCGGCGATGGCCAGGACGCGCGTGTTCTGGTTGGGCTGCCCCGAGCTTTCCGGACCGCTTCGTTTGCGGTCTCTTATGCTGCGAGCTGGCCATTCAGGTGTTCGTTGCGGACTTCGTGCGGGGTCCGGTAGCCGAGCCCTGAATGGATTCGTCTGCGATTGTAGAAGAGTTCGATGTAGTTCGCAACATCCTCGCGGGCTTTCTTCCGTGTCGGGTACACGGTGCGGTAGACGCGCTCGACCTTCAACATGGAATTGAACGATTCGGCCAGAGCGTTGTCGTAGCAAATGCCGGTCCTGCCGAGCGAAGCGCGCATCCCGAGCTGCTTGATCTTCGCTGAGAAGTCAGTCGATGTGTACTGCGTCCCGCGATCTGAGTGAAGGATGCAGCGGTCGGCGAGATCGTGATTCCTGGCGGCCATGTCGAGCGCGTCGGTGACGAGTTCGGTGCGCATGTGGTCGGCGAGTGCGTACCCGATGACTTCTTTGTTGAAGCAGTCGATCACGGTCGCCAGGTACAGCCATCCCTCCCAGGTGTGGATGTAGGTGATGTCGCCGACCAGCTTCGTTCCCGGCGCGTCGGCGGTGAAGTCGCGGCGCACCAGGTCTGGGGTGGCCGGCCGGTCGTCGCCCTGGATAGTGGTGATCTTGTACGGGCGCGGCTGGCACGGCACCAGGCCCAGCTCACGCATCAGGTCACGGACCAGCTCGGGCCCGGTCTGCTCGCCGCCGCGGAGCAGCTCGGCGTGGATGCGCCGGTACCCGTAGGTGCGGTCGTTGTGGTCGAACAACGCCTCGATCTTGAGCTTCAACTCCTCACGCCGCCGCGTGGTCGCCGACGGTGGCCGGTCCCGCCAGTCGTAGTAGCCGGACCTGGACACACCCAGCCAGGTGAACATCTGCTTGAGAGACGGAGCGTCGTTGACATTGTCGGCGCTATTGTGCGCGTACTCGGCGGCGATGAACTCGTACTTCTCGCTCACCGCTGCTCCTTCGCGAAGTACGCGGCAGCTTTTTTCAGGAACGCGAGCTCCATCTCCTGGTCTCGCGTCCGCCGTCGCAGTTCGGCCAACTCCGCACGTTCGGACAACCCCAGCGGCGGCTCGTCGCCGACGTGGTCCTCTCGGTACTTCTTCACCCAATTGCCGAGAGTGGTCTCACCCACGCCGATCTCACGCGCCACATCGGCAATACGACGGTCATTCTCGACCACCAGTCGAGCAGCCTCTTCGCGGAACTCAGGCGTGAATGTTGCCTTCTTCCTCGCCACGAACACTTCTCCTTTCCGGATCGGACCTTATGAGGTCCGCAGTCCGGAAAGTGGGAGGCACGCCAGGTCGAGTCGGCCGGCGGTGATGGTGTCTCGGGTGACGCGGATGGTGATGGTGAAGGAGATCCGGCGCGGGTCCACGCCGACGGTGTCCGCGGCGTCGGTTCTCAGGGTGCAGAGGGCTTGGTAGGTGACGAGCAGGGCGTAGATCTCCTGATCGACGAGGTCGGGTGACTTCGAGCGCAGGATGAACCCGGCGCCACGCAGTCGGGTCTTGAGTTCCTGGTAGCTGTTCTCCGATTCCCACCGCTGGTGGTAGGCCTCGGCGACGGCTCGGGCGGGCGCCTCGGCCGGGTCGAGCAGGGTGGTGACGAGCCTGATATCGCTGATGGTGACGGTATCGCCGACGTGGGTGGTGACTCGGTAGTCGACGATACGCACCGGGTGCCCGGGCATCGGAGGCTCCGGCCAGCCCCGCCGGGCGGCGGTGCGCCAGCGCTTCTTGTAGCGTTGCGCGGTGATCACTGACAGGTAGGAGCCGTCGTCGAGGATCTTCATGGCGGGGAAGTCGGCGTTGCCCTTGATCCGCCAGATCAGGTCCGCGCCGGTGCTGGTGGCGATCTGGGCGAACAACCGGTGACCGAAGTTGCGGTCGGCGAGCACCAGCATCCCCGGACGCATCGCACCGATCAGCCGCTGGGTCAGTTCCTGCTCGCTGTGCCGGCACGCGTCGAACACCGCGTCGATGATCGCGTGGGTGGCGCATTCGATCAGCGCGACCAGCCGCACCTGTGCGAACCCCGAGGGCGTGCCGATGTGGCCGAACGCGGCCACGTTGGCCGCGGTGTCGGCCAGGTCCAGGGCGGTGCCGTCGAAGGCGACCAGCCGCCGCCCGAACAGCCACGCTCCCGCCGCGTCGGGCGCCGCGCGTGGGCCTCGGACCCGGTCGAACAGCAGCCGCAGCGGCGTGACGCCCAGGCGTTTGCGGGCCTGGCACAGCGCCGACGCGCTCGGCACGACCAGCCCCCGCAGGTACCCGAACGTGCTGGTCAGCCAGCACATCACCATGCGGTATCCCGGCGGGGAATGCGAGTCGGCGCCGCAGAACACGCATAACCCGAGCACGAAGACCATCACCGTCCGGGCCGGCAACAGCCGCCGCCGCTGCTCGCGCACACCGGCCTGCTCGATCACCTCGTCCAGCAGCTCCGGACAAAGATCACTTTCCAGTGCGCCCAGACTCACCTCGCCCGATCGCCACGTGGCAGACTCAGAACTCACAGGGCCCTCCGGCAGACGATGATCTTCGACAATCACCGTTCTAACGGAGGGCCCTGCCCACGAACCCCACCGACACGCCGCTGACCAGCACAAACCGCCCTAACTTAACGGCATTGCGTCAGAGCAGCTCAAAAGGTTGATGATCATGGGGCGAAGGCGGTGAGGAAGATGCGGACGGCTTCGGCGACGTGGCGGCGCAGGTCGTCGTCGGCGGGGACGGCCGAGTCGCCGAGCATCATGGCGCGGTTGAGCGGCGCCGCCATGACCAGCCAGTTGAACCACTCGGCCATCGCGGCGGGATCGCCGGCCAGCAGCTCCCGAGCGCGCAGCGGCTCGAACATCGCCGTCAGCTCGGCGATCGCCCGCTGCGGGCCGCGCTCGTAGAGCACCTTCGCCAGCTCCGGGAACCGGCCGACCTCGCCGATGACCAGCCGGCGCAGCTGCAGCAGCTCGGGCTCAGTGACGATGCGCAGCTGCCGCTCGGCGAACGCGCGCAGGTACGCCTCGAGGTCAGCGTCGTCGCCGAGCTCGGGGCGGTCGTGGTGGACGCGGTCGCCGGCGGTGCCGGTCATCGAGCCGACGATCTCGACGAACAGCGCTTCCTTGCTGCCGAAGTGCGTGTAGACCGTCTGCTTCGACACCCCGGAACGGGACGCGATGAGGTCCATGTTGGTCCCGAGGTACCCGTTGCTCAGGAACACCTCGCGGGCCGCGCGGACGATCGCCCGGTGCTTCTCGTCGGACCTCGCCCACGGTCGTGCGCCGGCCTCCGCCATCGGCTCTCCCTCCTCAGCAACCACCTGTTGACGGCATCATACTGGACAGTCTAGTCTGACCATACTGGACGGTCCAGTCTGGACGAAATAGGAGGTGAGAGCCGTGCCCCCTACCGCAACCGAGGCCGGCCCGATCGACGTCACGTTCACCGGCGCGCTCACCCAAGGCGGCGTCAACGCGCCCGGCAGCTGGACGGTCGTCGTGATGACCGACTCCGCGGAGGTGTTCGGCACCCGTCAGCCGGTGAAGGTCGCCGGGACGATGGACGGCCACCCGTTCGCGGCCACGCTGCTGCCGCTCGGCGACGGGACGCACATCCTGCCGGTCAAGGCGGCCGTCCGGAAGGCCATCGGCAAGGGCGCCGGCGACGACGTCGCCATCCACCTCCAGCACCGCCACTGACACACCAGAGGGAGACCAGCATGACCGAGTACGTCACCACCGCCCTGGGCGACCGGGTCGCCTTCGACCGCTACGGCGACGGCCCCGGGCTGATCTTCGTCGCCGGCGCCGGCCCGTTCCGCGCCATCGACCCCATCACCACCGAGACCGCCGAGCTGGCGGCGAAGCAGGGCCTCGCGACGATCGTCTACGACCGCATCGGCCGCGGCGACAGCGAGACCACGACCACCCCGATCGGCCTCGACCGCGAGCTCGCCGCCATTCGAGCGCTGATGGACGTGCTCGGCGGCGGCGCCGCGCTGTGCGGGCACTCCTCCGGCTGCTCGATCTCGCTGGCCGCCGCCGCGAACGGGCTGCCGGTGACGGCGCTGGCGCTGTGGGAGGCGCCGATCGCGCCGGTCGGCACCGTCGCGGAGTGGATCGGCGAGGTCGAGCGGCGCATGGACGCCGGCGACCTCGAGGGCGCACTGGCGCACTACATGAAGGACATGCCGCCGGTGTGGCTGGAGGAGTCGCGCAACGACCCGATGTACCCGGAGTACGTCGCCCAGGTGGTCAGCTACCGCGCCGACGGCGAGTCTCTGGTGTGGGCCGACTCCGGGCCGCAGGCCGAGCTGTTCGCCGGCGTCCGCGTCCCGGTGCAGTACATGTACGGCACCGAGACGTTCGACGAGATGCACGTTGCCGCCAAGGCCGTGCTGGCCGCGATCCCGGGCAGCGTCGAGAAGGAGCTGCCGGGCGCCTTCCACAGCTGGGAGCCGGCTCCCATGGCGGCCGAGCTGGCCCGCTTCACCCGCGGTGCAGGTTCCTGACCAGCCGGGCGAAGACGAGGTTGAGCAGGACGATCCCCAGCCACATGGCGAAGACGGCGTCGGCTTCGGCCCGGGCGATGGCGGTCAGCCAGATCGACCCGCCGACGCCGAAGATCAGCGAGAAGACCGGCACCGCGACGTAGGAGTTGTCGGCCTGCTGCGCCGGCCGCTGCTTGCGCGGCGCCGCCGCCGCACCCACCCCGTGCTGCGCCAGCCGGGCGTCGACCCGCTGGTCGATGGCCGCGGCGGCGCGGTCGACGAACGACTCCAGCACCGCGCGCTCGTACTCGGGCCCCAGCTCCTTACGGGTCTCGTACGCGGCGGAGACGTCATCGCGGAAGTCGGCAGTCACCATGGCTCGCACACCATCCTCGACCTGAGAGGGAGAACGCGGTGTACGGCGTACACCAGCAGCCACTACGCTAGGTGGACGGCGTACACCTGTCAAGGGAGGATGGGGCCATGACCACGCAGACCCGCACGCCCTTGAGCAAGGAGCGGATCCTCGGCACCGCCGTCGCCCTGGCCGACGAGGGCGGCGTCGACGCGGTCAGCATGCGCAAGATCGCCCACGCGCTCGGCGTCGTGCCCATGGCGTTGTACAAGCACGTCCAGAACAAGGACGAGTTGCTCGACGGCATGGTCGACGCGGTCGTCGGCGAGATCGATCCGCCGGTCGCCGGGGCCGACTGGAGGACGACGGTCCGCGAACGCGTGCTGGCGGCCCGCCGGATGCTGCTGCGCCACCCGTGGGCGTCGCGGGTCATCGAGGAGCGGACCAGGGCGCGCCCCGACCCGACGCCCGCGGTCATGGCGTACATGGACTCGATGATCGGGATCTTCCGCGCCGGGGGGCTCTCGATCGATCTGACGCACCACGCGATGCACGTCATGGGCAGCCGGCTGCTGGGCTTCTCGCAGGAGCTGTTCGAGGACGCCGCCGATCCCGACGCGCCCCCGGCCCCACCGCCGCCGCCGGAGCTGGCCGAGCGCTTCCCCCACATCGCCGAGCTGGTCATGGGCATCAGCCACGACCAGGGCAGCGTCGTCGGCCCGGGGTGCGACGACCAGTTCGAGTTCGAGTTCGCACTGGACCTCGTGCTGGACGGCCTCGAGCGGCGGCGCCGTCAGGACGGGCGGGTCGCCTCTTCGAGCAGCTCCAGCACGTGACGGTAGGGCTTGCCCGTCGCGCGGGTCATGCCCAGCTCACAGGTCCGGTTGCACGACGCGTACTGGTCGGCCTCCCCCAGCGCGGCGACGGTGGCCGCCTCGGCCTCCGTCGCTGCGCGGGTCAGCTCGGGGTGCAGCAGCCCGCGGTCGCCGGCGAAGCCGCAGCAGCCCCAGTCACTGGGCACGACCGCCTCGCGCGCGACGGCCGAGCCGAGCGCGGCCAGGTCCTCGACGTCGCCGAGGTGGACGCTGGCGCAGGTCGGGTGCAGAACGACGCGGTCCAGCAGCCGCGCGTCGGCGACCGGCGCGAGCCGCGGCAGCACCGACGACCGCACGAACGCGACCGCGTCGAGCACCGTCACCCGCGACCACCGCTCGGCGTCGGGCGCGGGCAGCTGCGCCGCCAGCTCGGCCAGCCCGTGCGAACAGGACGACGCGTCGGCGACGACCGGCAGCCGCCCGTCGTCGGTGAGCGGCCAGAGCGCGTCGAACACCTGCTGCGCCATGACCGCCGCGCCGGCCTTCAGCCCCTTCGACACCCACGGCGTGCCGCAGCACAGCGACGGTGTCCGCTCGGCGATCGCCACCCGGACGCCGGCCCGCGCGGCCAGCGCGAGGAACGCCGCCGTGACACCGTCGCCGTCGCCCTCGGGTGCGAACAGCGCACCGATGCAGGCCGGGAAGAACACCGCCTCGGCCGCGCCCGGAACGGGCCACGAGGACGACGGCCGCGGCCGGCCGGGCCCGGGCAGCGAGCCGTCCGCCGCCGGGATCCACTCGGTGCCGAACACGGCCCTGGCCAGCGACGACGCGCCTGACACGACCGGTCCGGGCAGCGCCGACGCGACCCGCAGGCCGGCCCGGGCCGCACCAACGCCTGCGCCCCAGTGCCGGGCGGCGGCCGTCCCGGCCCGCTGCGCCACGCGGCCCAGCGAGTCGGCCCGGCGGGCCTTCATCGCCCGCCCGGTGTCGATCTTGACGGGACAGGCGGTGACGCACAGCGAGTCGGCGGCGCACGTCTGCACGGCGTCGTAGCGGTAGGCCTGCTCCAGTTCGGCCCGCACCTCGGGCGTCGCGACGGCGATCTCGCGCAGCAGCGCGATCCGCTGCCGTGGCGTCGTCGTGACCCCGCGCGACGGGCAGACCGGCTCGCAGTAGCCGCAGTCGACGCAGGTGTCGAGGGCGGGGTCGACCGGCGGCACGGTCTTGAGGTGGCGCAGGTGCGCCCGCGGATCCTCGTCCAGGACAATGCCGGGCGCGAGCACACCGCGGGGGTCGCACAGCGCCTTCACCTCGCGCATGACGGCGTACAGCTCGTCGCCGTACTGGCGGCGCACGTAGGGCGCCATGATGCGGCCGGTGCCGTGCTCGGCCTTGAGCGAGCCGTCGGCGCCGAGCACGAGGTCGACGAGGTCCTCGGTGAACGCGGCGTACGTCTCCAGCTCGCGCGGGTCGTCCAGCCGCGGCGTGATCATGAAGTGCAGGTTCGCGTCGCGCGCGTGCCCGAAGATGACGGCGTCGCCGTACGCGTACCGGTCGAACAGCCGCTGCAGGTCGCGCACCGCACCGCCCAGGGCGCCGGCCGGCACGACGACGTCCTCCAGCAGCGCGGTCGTCCCCTGCGGCCGGGCGCCGGCGACCGTCGCGTACAAACCCTTGCGGACGTGCCACGCGGCGGCCCGCTGCCCCGGGTCGGTGGACAGCCCGCCGGGCAGGCTCAGCGGCAGCCGGGCGATGACGGCGCCGACGTCACCGCCCACCGCGACCAGCTCGGGCGCCGACGCCGCCGCGACCTCGACCAGCAGCGCCGTGTGCTGCTCGACCCGCAGCGACCGGAGCACCTCCGGCGCGCCCGGGTCGGCCTGAGCCACCCGCAGCGACGTCGCGTCCATCAACTCGACGGCGCCCGCACCGGCGCCGACCAGCGCGGGCAGCGCCTCGACGGCGGCGTCGAGCGTGGCGAACACCAGCAGCGTGGTGGCGACGTACGGCAGCACCGACAGCGTGTCGAACGTCGCCGCCGCCACGAACGCCAGCGTCCCCTCCGACCCGACCACCAGGCGGGCCAGGATGTCGGCCGGCGCCTCGTGGTCGAGGAACGCGTTGAGCCCGTAGCCCATGGTGTTCTTCATCGAGAACTGGTGCTCGATGCGCCCGCGCAGCACGGCGTCGGCGCGCAGCCGGTCGCGGATGCGGGCCAGCCCGGCGTGCAGGGCCGGCTCGAGCGCCGCCAGCCGCGCGTCGGCGCCGGGCGCGGCGGTGTCGAGGTAGCTGCCGCTGGGCAGCACCAGCTCCAGCCCGGCCAGCGTGCGGTACGCCGTCGCCGTCGTCGAGCTGGTCATGCCGGACGAGTTGTTGGCGACCACACCGCCGACGGTGCAGGCGGCCTCGCTGGCCGGGTCGGGCCCGAGCCGCCGGTGGTACGGCGCCAGCGCGGCGTTCACCCGGCGCACGACGGCGCCCGGCTCGGCCCGCACCCGCGCGCCGTCGTCGAGCACCGTCACGCCGCCGAAGTGCCGGCGGGTGTCGACCAGGACCGCGTCGGTGCCGGCCTGCCCGGACAGGCTGGTGCCGCCGGACCGGAACGTCAGCGGCACGCCGTCGCGGTGTGCGGTCGCGAGCAGCGCGGCCACCTCGGGGACGGACGACGGCGTCACCACCGCGGCCGGCGTGAGCAGGTAGTGCGAGGCGTCGTGTGCCATCCGCGCGCGATCCGCGATGCGGTCGCTGACCCGCCCGGATCCGACGGCCGCCCGCAACGCGTCGAGGTCGATGACGGGGGTCACGAGGCGAACCTATCGGTACGGTCAGACCACACGTTCGCCCGGCGTCACCGCAGGCTCGGCCCGGCCGCCGTTCCGGCCGGTGTGCGCGGTCTCGTCGTCCCTGGTCCGCCCGTGGTCAGCCGCGGACGAGGTCGCGGCCGCGCGCCACGGCGTCGGCCCGGTCGTCGCGATCGTGGATGACGTGCCGCACGCCGCGCAGCCGGGCCAGCTCGCGGCCCATGCGCGCCGCCGTCTCCTTCGTGCCCGCGCTGACGATCAGCCGGTCACCGTCCTCGAAGACGTTGGCCCAGCGGTCGCCCCGTGGCACCGTGTGGATGTCCCCTGCAGCCATGCCGACCCCCTGCTTTTGCGCGCTCGGAACCATCCTCGTCCCGCCGCGGGGCCGCGCGCTGGCCTTTCGTCGACCTTTGCCGATCCGTTCGGCAAACATGGTGTCACCAGCGGCAGGTGTCGAAGGCGACCTTCGTGGGTATCGGGGTGAACGTCCAGGACATCCCCACAGTCTGGATTGGCCGATACCATGGCATCCCTGAGTTGGAGTCGACCGCCCAGTGCGGGCGGAGGGGAGCGCATGACCACGCCGGCGCGGCCGCAGCCGTCCGACCCCGAGTGGGACGGCGACGACCGCGACCTCGACGCCGTCGGCCTGGCGGCGCACTTCGCCGAGCACGCCCGCCGCACCGGCGGCACCGACGGCGACCAGCAGCAGGCCCTCGGCGCCTGGCTCGATGAGCTGATCGCCGAACTCGAGGCCGAGGCGGACGGCTCCCGCGGCTGATCACGCCGGCCCGGCCGCACGCGCCAGGCGGCCGGCCAGCTCGCGCACCCGCTCGATCAGCTCCGGCGGCTCGTGCACCTCGAACTCGATGCCCGCCAGTGCGACCCATACCGCGATCTCGTCCAGCGAGTTCGACCCCGCGACCAACGTGCAGCTGTCCCCGTCGATCGCCTCGAGCGAGCCGGTGGACGGCGCGAAGCGGTCGGCGGCGACGGCGAGCGGGGCGTGCAGCGTGATGCGGGCGGAGTACCGGTAGCCGCCGGCGGCGATGCCCTGGCCGGTGAGCTCCGGCGACGGCGGCTCGCGCGGCGTGAAGCGCGGTCCGGTCGGGATGCGCGGGCGCAGCCGGTCGACCCGGAACGTGCGCCAGTCGGCGCGGTCGAGGTCCCACGCGACGAGGTACCAGCGGCGCCCGGTGTGGACGAGCCGGTGCGGCTCGGTCCGCCGCACGCCCTCCGAGCCGTCGGCGGCCACGTAGTCGAAGCGCAGCTGCTCGTGCGCCCGGCAGGCCGCCGCCACCGCCGTCAGCACGTCGGCGTCCACCGGCGCGGACCCGGCCGGAATGGGGACCGTGACGGCGCGCAGCGTGCTCACCCGGTGCCGCAGCCGCGACGGCAGCATCCGCTCCAGCTTGGTCAGCGCCGCCAACGAGCTCTCCTCGATGCCGGCGACGGTGCCGCCGGCGGCCGTCCGCAACCCGACCGCGACGGCGACCGCCTCGTCGTCGTCGAGCAGCAGCGGCGGCAGCCGGGCGCCGGAGCCGAGCCGGTAGCCGGCCAGGCCCGCCGTCGCCTCGACCGGGTAGCCCAGCGACCGGAGCTTCTCGACGTCGCGGCGGACGGTGCGCGCGTCGACGCCGAGCCGCTCGGCCAGCTCGGCGCCGCTGCGGTCGGGTGCGGACTGCAGCAGCGACAGCAGCCTGAGCAGCCGCGCGGACGTCTCTCTCATGCCCGGAATCCTGTCACGAAGCTAGGACCGAAGCTGTCCTAACCGGCCTCTAACGTGGAGTTATGACGAACACCACGGAGATCCGCCCGTTCCGCCTCGACGTCAGCGACGCCGACCTCGCCGACCTGCACGCGCGCCTCGACGCCACTCGCTGGCCCACCCCGCTGCCCGGCGACGGCTGGGACACGGGGGTACCGACCGGCTGGCTGCGCGACCTGGCGCACTACTGGCGGCATGCGTACGACTGGCGCGCCGCGGAGCGCGAGCTGAACTCGCACCCGCAGTTCACGACCGAGATCGACGGTCAGAACATCCACTTCCTGCACGTCCGCGCGGGCGACGCGTACTCGGACGCGCTGCCGCTGCTGCTGACGCACGGCTGGCCGGGCTCGATCGTCGAGTTCCTCGACCTCATCGGCCCGCTGACCGACCCCGTCGCTCATGGCGGCGACGCGGCCGACGCCTTCCACGTCGTCATCCCGTCACTGCCCGGATACGGGCTGTCCGGCCCGCTGAACGAGCCCGGCTGGACGATGGAGCGGATCGGCGCCGCGTGGGCCGAGCTGATGCACCGGCTCGGCTACGAGCGCTACGGCACGCAGGGCGGCGACATGGGCGGCACGGTCTCGCCCGCCGTCGCCCGGGTGGCGCCTGACCGCGTCGTCGGCGTGCACACCAACGGCGGACCCGGCCCGATCGCGCCGTATCCGATGCCCGACGACGAGCGCGCCTCGCTGACCGACCTCGAGCGCGACCGCGTCGCCCGCATCGAGGCGTTCATGCAGGAGGAGTTCGGCTACATCGCCATCCAGTCGACCCGGCCGCAGACCCTCGCCTACGGCCTCACCGACTCGCCCGTCGGGCAGCTCGCCTGGATCATGGACAAGTTCCGCGAGTGGACCCACCCCCGCGAGGCCGACCCGGACACCGTCGTCGATCGTGACCGGCTGCTCACCAACGTCATGCTCTACTGGCTGACCGGCACCGCGGGTTCGTCCGCCTACGCCGGGTACGCGCAGGCGCCGGCCTGGGGCGCGGTCAAGGAGATCTCCGGGGTGCCGACGGCGGCGCTGGTCTTCGCGCACGACGTCGCCATCCGCCGGTACGCCGAGACGGAGAATCGCATCACCCGCTGGACCGACGTCGACCGCGGCGGCCACTTCGCGGCGCTCGAGGAGCCCGAACTGCTGCTCGCCGACGTCCGCGAGTTCTTCCGCGACCTGCGCTGAGAGGGTTTGCGGGGCGGCGGCCGGAAATTCGGTTGGCCGCGTCGGGCGGGTTCTCTACGGTGGTCGGCGATGACGCCTCCGCAGCCGCCCGAGATCAACGCCGCGCTCGTCGCCGGGCTGGTCGCCGACCAGTTCCCGCGGTGGGCGCGGCTGCCGGTGCGGCCGGTCGAGCTGCAGGGCGTCGACAACCGCACGTTCCGCCTGGGCGACGAGCTGTCCGTCCGGCTGCCCAGCGCCGAGCACTACCGCGAGCAGGTCGCCAAGGAGCAGCACTGGCTGCCGCTGCTGGCGCCGCTGCTGCCGGTCCCGATCCCGGCGCCGGTCGCCGTCGGTCAGCCGGGGCGCGGGTACCCGTGGACGTGGTCGGTGAACCGCTGGCTGCCGGGTTCGACGGCGCTGGCCGCCGGGGCCGGGCTCGGCGGGGAGGTCGCGTTCGCGCGCCACGCCGCGGGGTTCCTGACTGCGCTGTGGACGGCCGACGTCGCCGGCGGGCCGCCGCCGGGCACGCACAACTTCCGGCGCGGCGCGCCCGTCGCGGTGTACGGCGACGAGACGCTGGCGGCGCTGGCCGAGCTGGCCGGCCGCATCGACGTCGCCGCCGCCCGGAAGGTGTGGGACGCGGCGCTGGCGGCGACCTGGACCGGCGACCCCGCCTGGTTCCACGGCGACTTCGCGTCCGGCAACCTGCTGGTGCGCGACGGCCGGCTGAGCGCCGTCATCGACTTCGGCACCTGCGGGGTCGGCGACCCCGCCTGCGACCTCGTCCTGACCTGGACGTTCCTTTCCGGTGCGGGGCGGGAGGCGTTCCGCGCCGCGATGAGTTCTGTGGCTGATGACCCAATGTGGGCGCGGGCCCGCGGCTGGGGGCTGTGGAAGGCGCTGATCACGTACGACAGCGAAGTGCCGAGGGTCCGGGCCGAGTCCCGCCGCGTCGTCGACGGCGTGCTGGCCGAGGCCTGAGGTCCTGTCGTCGGCCGCTTTGCAATGAGCACCTATACGCACCGGTGCGTATAGGTGCTCATTGCAAAAGGACCGGGAAGCCGCTCAGTCCGGCGGCGACACCAGCAGCGACCGCACCGACGCCGCCACGATGTCCGGCACGGCGGCCGCGTCGAGCCGGCCGGCCCGCTCCTCCTCCGCGGCGCCCTTGAGCAAGTAGTGGACGGCGCCGACCAGCCAGCCGATGGGCAGGTCGGTGCGGAACACCCCGTCGCGCTGGCCGCGCCGGACCAGCTCTTCCAGCCGGGCCGCCGGCGCGCCGTGCAGTTGCCGCACCCGGCCGGGCGGCAGCACCTCCTGCGCGGCCGCGAGCAGTGACGACGACTCAGCGACCAGCGACCAGCTGGACGCCAGCAGCCGGTCCAGCGCCTCGCGCGGATCGCCGGTGAGGTCGACGGCCGACAGCGTCCGCTCGCCGTCGGCCAGCGCGTCGACCAGCGCCGCCTCGACCAGCTCGGCGCGGTTCGGGAAGTGGCCGTAGAGCGTCATGCGGCCGACGCCGGCGGCCGCGGCGATCTCGTCGATCGTCGCCGCCGGATCGCGCCCGAGCAGCTCGCGAGCAGCGGCGACGATGCGGGCGATGCTGCGCTCGGCGTCGGCGCGTCGGCGCGTGCGGGTCGTCATGCGAAGAAGTTTAGCTCGTACGGGAATATACGAGTTAACCGCCTCCGTTCCCTAGTTCGTACTTCCACATACGAGTTACGGCAGGAGGCCGGATCATGACGTACGACGACACGACCGCGGCGGTCACGCCGCACCCCTGGCGCTGGCGGATCCTGGGGTTCCTCGGGATCGCCCAGCTGATGCTGATCCTGGACGTCACCGTGGTGGCGATCGCGCTGCCACAGATCGAGATCGACCTCGGCGCCAGCCGCGAGACGCTGACCTGGACCGTCAGCGCGTACGCGCTCGCGTTCGGCGGCCTGATGCTGCTGGGCGGGCGGCTGGCCGACCTCGTCGGGGCCAAGCGGGTCGTGCTCGCCGGCCTGCTGGTGTTCACGGCCGCGTCGCTGCTCACCGGGCTGGCCGAGTCGTCCGAGCTGCTCCTCGCCGGGCGCGTCGCCCAGGGCGTCGGCGCCGCACTGCTGTCGCCGTCGGCCCTGTCGCTGGTCGTCACCATGTTCGACGGGAACGAGCGCAACCGCGCGCTCGGCGTGTGGTCGGCCCTCGGCGGTGGCGGCGCGGCGCTCGGCGTGCTGCTCGGCGGGCTCTTGACGGCCGGCCCCGGCTGGCCCTGGGTGTTTTTCGTGAACGTGCCGATCGGCCTGGTCATCGCGGTCGCGCTCGCCCGTCTGCTCCCCCGTCAGACCGGTCCGGCCGGGCCGCGTGCGCGGCTGGACGTGCTCGGCGCGCTGCTCGTGACGGCGTCGTCCGGCACGCTGATCTACGCGCTCATCCAGGCCGGCGAGGGCGGCTGGCTCACGGCGACGACCGGGCTGCTGGTGCTGGTGGCCGCCGTCGGGTACGTGCTGTTCGTGACGTGGCAGCGGCGGGCCGGCGCCCCGCTGATGGACGTGCGGCTGCTGGCCCGGCGGCCGGTGGCGACTGGGACGTTCCTGATCCTGCTGGCGACGGCGCTGATGATCGCGGTGTTCTTCCTCGGGACGTTCTACTTCCAGCACGCGCACTCGTACGGCCCGCTGCGGACCGGGCTGCTGTTCCTGCCGGTCGCGGTGGCCACGATGGTCGGCGCCAACCTCACCGGCCGGTCCATCGCCCGCCTCGGCGCCCGGCGGCTCGCGGTGCTCGGCCTGCTGGTGGCGGCGGCCGGCATGGCGGTGCCCGCGATCTGGCTCACCCCCGCCGCCGTCGTCGCCGGGGTGTCCGTCGGCGCGGCCGGCACCGGCGCCATCTTCGTCGTCGCCTCCGCGACGGCGCTCGGCCAGGTCGCATGGCACGAGGCCGGCATCGCGTCGGGCATCGTCAGCACCTTCCACGAGTTCGGCGCCGCCAGCGGTGCGGCCGTCGTCTCCAGCGTCGCCGCCGCCAGCATCGTCGGCACCACCCTCGACGGCTTCACCAACGCCTTCGTCGTGGCCGCCGTCGCGGCAGCGGTCTCCGCCGTGGTCGCGGCCGTCATCACCCCGCGGCCACAGAGCTGAGGGCCAAGGGCCGAGCTGCTCGCCCTCAGAGGTTGTGGGCGAGCAGCTCCAGGCCGATGACCAGGAGACCGAGCGCGACCTCTGCGAACAGGACGATCACCCGCTGCCACGTGGGGAGCCGGACCCGGCGGACGGCGAGGTAGCCGATGGCGGCGAGGGCGGCGACCAGGGCGATGCTGGCCGCCCGCAGCGCCGCCTCGATCTCCCACACGTCGGCGACGGCGAGGCCGATGAACACGGTCGGCAGTACCAGGGAACCGAGTGCGCCGAAGCTGACCCGGGCCATGTGCCGCATCTCGTCGCGCAACGGCAGCGACTCGTGGACGGCGATGTGCGACACGACGTCGGCGACGAAGACGGCGAGGACGGTGCCGACCACGACGACGACCAGCGAGAGGGCCGCCTCGCCGGCCGACACGGCGTGGGCGCGCAGCGCCAGCACGACGGCGAGCGCCGTGAAGGTGATGTAGATGCGCTCCTTGAGGATGTCGGCGCGCTGGCCGGCCGGCAGCTCCTCGTCGCGGCGGCCCGGCCCCTGGCTCATCGCGCCAGCGTACCGGCGCGGGCGGCGGCCACCTCGAGTCCGCGAGGCGTGGTCGGGAACCGGTCCAGCATGGCCCGCAGCTCGGCCGCGCCCACGTTGGCGCCGAACACCTCGGTGAACGGCTCCATCCGTACGCCCTCCGCCAGCGGCCCGGCGACCACCGGGTCGAAGCCGAGCGCGTCGACGATCGACCCCGCCGAGGCGACGTCACCGGTGTCGTCCCCCGCGACGGCGATCGCCTTGCGGCCGGGCGTCCCGGTGGGCAGGGCGCCGTCCTCGAGGTCGTGGTAGCCCATGTGGTTGAACGCCTTCACCACCCGCGACCCGGGTAGGAACGCCTGCACCAGCTCGCTCGACGACGTGCGCGGGTCGGTGAGGTCGGCACGGCCGCCGTCGACCTCCCACCAGTAGTTCATCGCGTCGAGCACCAGCTTCCCACGCAGCGCATCCGCCGGGATCGTCCGGTACTTCCCCAGCGGCAGGGCCAGCACGACGGCGTCGGCGTCCTCGGCGGCGGCACGAGCGGTGACGGCGCGAGCACCGGGCGTGACGACCTCGACGATCAGTGCGATCCGCTCGGCCGCGCCGGAGCCGGCGACGAGCACCCGGTACCCGGCCGCGACGGCGAGCCGGGCCAACACCGTGCCGACCTTGCCGGCGCCGAGGATCCCGATGGTGCGCACGTCGCCGGTCACGAGCCGGCCACCAGGTCGCGAACCATCGGGACGACCTTCGAGCCGTACAGCTCGACGGCCCGCAGGCGCGCGCTCACCGGCTGCGCGCCGGAGGAGTAGATGAGGTCGAACCGGCCGACGCCCAGGGCCTGGACGGCGTGGGCGATCTTGCGCGCCACGGTCTCCGGCGAGCCGACGTACATCGAGCCGTGCGCGATCTCGCGCTCGAACTCCGCCGGCTGGATCGGCGGCCAGCCACGCTGCTCGCCGATGCGGTCGCGGATCACCTTGTACCGCGGGTAGAACAGCTCCTTCGCCTCGTCGTCGGTGTCGGCGACGAAGCCCGGCGAGTGCATGCCGACGGGGTGCGCGACGGTGCCGAACTGGCCGGACGCGCGCCGGTAGAGGTCGAGGTAGGGCGCGAACCGGTCCGGCGAGCCGCCGATGATCGCGAGCATGAGCGGCAGCCCGTAGTAGGCGGCGCGGACGACGGACTGCGGGGTGCCGCCCACGCCGACCCAGGTGGCCAGCCGGCCCGACTCCGTCTTCGGGAACACGTCGGCGTTCTCCAGCGCGGCCCGCTTGGTGCCGCTCCAGGTCACCGGCCGCTCGTCCAGCAGTTGCGTGAACAGCTGCAGCTTCTCCTCGAACAGCACGTCGTAGTCGGCGAGGTCGTAGCCGAACAGCGGGAACGACTCGGTGAACGAGCCGCGGCCCAGGATCACCTCGGCCCGGCCGTTCGACAGGGCGTCGACGGTCGCGAACCGCTGGAACACCCGGACCGGGTCGTCCGAGCTCAGCACCGTCACGCCGGAGCCCAGCCGGATGTTCGACGTGCGCGCCGCGATGGCGGCCAGCACGGTCTCCGGCGACGAGATCGCGTACTCCGGGCGGTGGTGCTCGCCCAGCGCGATCGCGTCGACGCCGAGGTCGTCGGCGAGGACGGCCTCGTCGACGACCTGGCGGATCGCGGCCGCGTAGCTGACGGGAACGCCGTCGTCGCCCTCCGGAACGTCGCCGAAGGTGTCCAGCCCGAAACTGAGGTCGCTCATGCCGGCCTCAACATTGCTGACATGTCAACTATTTCCGTGGCAGCGACGCGGCTCGCGGACCGCCGCCGGGCTATGTGTGGGCGGGATGACGACGGCCCGGCGGCGGGGCCCGTGAGCCCCCGGCCACGGCTCTGCCCCGGTTCGCACCGGGCGCGACCGGGGGACGGAGACCCGAGGCGCTCCCCTCTCGTCACACCCTCGGGTCACATGGCGGCCGGTGCGGATTCCCCCGACTCGTCGCACCGGCCGCTACCGCAACCTAGCCCCGGCCCTCCCGCCACCGGAACTACCCCGGACTGGCCCCTTGCGCATTCCGGGCAGATCGTGCGTACGCTGGGCCGATCAGGGCCGGCTAGTCCAGGAGTGGCCCATGGTGAACGCCTCCGCGGCCGTGCCCGTCGAACGCTCCGTGGTCGTCGCACGCACCATGAGCGAGTCGGCCGAGGTGATCCGGCAGGTCTACATCGGCCACGAACCGCGCCTCGGCCGCGACCACGCGGGTACGGAGTTCAGGGTGATGTCGGCGCGCGCCGGGGTCCGGGCCGGCCCGCTCGGCGCCGACCGCGTCCACGTCACCGTCAACTTCCGGACCTCGACGGAGCCGTTCGGCTACCTGTTCGCGATGTCCGTCGTGCACGGCGTGTTCGAGGTCGCGGCCGGCGGCGAGGAGTGCCGGGCAAGCGCCGGCGACATCCTTCTGTTCCCGCCCGGCGCGCCGGTGAGCGCCCAGTGGACCGACCTGGACGCGGGCATCCTCCGGCTGCCGGTCTCCAGCGCCGCGGACCTCGCCGCGGAGCGGTTCGGCATCGACCCCGCCGACCTGCGGTTCGAGTCGATGTCGCCGGTGACGCCGCGGCTGGGCCAGTACTTCCGCAACGTGTGCGCGACGATCGGGCGCGAGCTCACGGCGGACGACTCCGCGGCGGCGCACCCGCTGATCGCCGAGGAGATGGTGCGGACGGCGGCCGCGGCGGCGCTGGCGACCTTCCCGAACACGACGATGACCGTCGCGCACTCCCCCAGCCCCGGGTACGTCGCGCCGCGGGTGCTGCGCCGGGCGGCGGCCTACATCGAGGAGCACGCCGCCGAACCGATCACGCTGACGGACATCGCGGCGGCGGCCGGCGTCGGCGCCCGGGCGCTGCAGTACGCGTTCGGCCGCCACCTGGGCACGACGCCGCTGGCCTACCTGCGCGCGGTGCGGCTCGAGCACGCGCACCACGCACTGCAGGCGGGCGACCCCGCGGCCGGCGCGACCGTCGCCACGATCGCCGCGTCGTGGGGGTTCGGGAAGCCGAGCCGGTTCGCCGCCGACTACCGGCAGCGGTACGGCCAGCCGCCGAGCCGGACGCTGCGCACCTGAGCTCAGAGCCCACTGCGCGCCGCGCCTCGTCGACACGATATAGTGAAGCTCCTTCACTGTGAGGGTGGTTATCGATCGAGGAGGCGCCATGACTCTCGCCATCGAGACGGCCGGGCTGCGCAAACGGTTCGGCGAGGTCCGTGCGCTGGACGGGCTGGACCTGACGGTCGAGCGCGGCGTGGTCTACGGCCTGCTGGGCCCGAACGGCGCCGGCAAGACGACCGCGGTCCGGGTACTCGCCACGCTGCTCGTCGCCGACGACGGCGAGGCCTGCGTGCTCGGCCACGACGTGCGGCGCGAGGCCGACGCCGTCCGGTCGCGGCTGTCGCTGACCGGGCAGTACGCGTCGGTCGACCAGGACCTCACCGGGGCCGAGAACCTGACGCTGATCGGCCGGCTGCTCGGCCGCTCCGGCCGGTCGGCGCGCGAGCGCGCGGCGCAGCTGCTGGCCGCGTTCGACCTCGCCGACGCGGCGAGCCGGCCGGTCAAGCAGTACTCCGGCGGCATGCGCCGGCGCCTCGACATCGCCGCCAGCATCGTCGTCACGCCCGACCTGCTGGTCCTGGACGAGCCGACCACCGGCCTCGACCCGCGCAGCCGCGCCGACGTGTGGCGCATCGTCCGGGCGCTGGCCGCGCAGGGCACCACGATCCTGCTGACGACGCAGTACCTCGAGGAGGCCGACGCGCTGGCCGGCCGGGTCGCCGTCGTCGACAACGGCCGGGTGGTCGCCGAGGGCACGCCGGGCGAGCTGAAGGCGTCCGTCGGCGCGGCCCGGCTGCACGTCCGGTTCGACGACGGCACCACCGCGGCGGCCGCGGCGGACACGCTGCGCTCGGCGTTCGACCTGGAGGTCGCCCACGAGCCCGGCAGTGGCGCGCTCACCGCGCCGGTCGACGACCCGGAGCGGGCGACGGCGATCCTCGCCGAGCTGACCCGCCGGCACGCGCCGATGACCGGCTTCTCGCTCGACCGGCCCAGCCTCGACGAGGTGTTCCTCGCCCTCACCGCCAGCACCGCGCGCCAGGAGGTGTCGTCATGACCATCGAGTCGCTCACCGGCGGCCCGCGCCCGCCACGCGCCGGAGCCGTCGCCACCACCGCCGCGTACACCCGGCGCGGCCTGCTCAAGCTGCGGCGGGTGCCGGAGCAGCTGGTTGACGTCACCATCGGGCCGATCCTGCTGCTGGTCATGTTCACCTACGTGTTCGGCGGCGCGATCTCCGGCACGACCGGCGACTACCTGCAGTTCCTGCTGCCCGGCATCCTGGTGATGGGCGTGCTGCTCACCGCCGTCCAGTCCGGCGTCACGCTGCAGGCCGACCGCACCTCCGGCGTCGTCGACCGGTTCCGCTCGCTGCCCGGCTGGCGGGCGGCGCCGCTGGTCGGCGCCGTGCTGGCCGACTCGGTGCGGTACGCCGCGACCGCCGCGATCATCGTCGTCACCGGGCTGCTGCTCGGGTTCGACGCGGACGGCGGCGTGCTCGGCGTGCTGGCCGCCGCGCTGCTCGTCGTCGTGTTCGCGTTCGCGCTGTCCTGGCTGTTCACGACACTCGGGCTGGCCGTGCGCAGCGCCGGCGCGGTGCAGGGCATCGGGATGATGGCGATCTTCCTGCTGGTGTTCGTCAGCAACGTGTTCGTCGACCCGTCGACGCTGCCCGGCGCGGTCGCCTCGTTTGTGAACGTCAACCCGATCTCGCACCTGGTCGACGCCGTGCGGGCGCTGCTCTACGGCCGGCCGGCCGGCGCCGAGGTCGCGCTCGCCCTGGCCGAGGCGGCCGCCGTCACCGCCGTGTTCGCCCCGCTCACGGCCCGGTTGTACGGACGGTGAGCGCGGCAGCCTCATCGAGCGCGGCCAGCAGGGCGGCCGTCGCGGGCGGGTCGGGCGGGTCGCCGTAGGTGGCCGCGAAGATCCGCCGCGGCGGGACGTCGAGCCGGGTGACGGTGACCGCAGGGTCGCGGTGGGCGCTCAGCGCCAGCCCGGGGATCGTCGTGACGCCCAGGCCGGCGGCGACCAGGCTCTGCATGACCACCATGTCGTCGGTCGCCGACGTCAGGCGCGGGGTGAAGCCGGCCCGCTCGCACAGCTCGACGAGGTGCGTGCGGCAGCGCTCGCAGCCGCCGATCCAGGTCGCGTCGCGGTGGTCGGCCAGCGTGCCGCCACCGCCGGTCGAGAGCAGGTGGAGCGGGTCGTCGAGCAGGTGCCGCAGGCGGACGCCGTCCTCCTCGGGCGCGGTCTCGTCGTAGCGGAAGATCACCGCGACGTCGACGTGCCCGGCCCGCAGCAGCCGCAGCGCGTCCTCGGGATGGGCGTCGGTCAGCCCCAGCTCCAGGCCCGGGTGCCGCTCGGCCAGGACCGCGGCGGCGCGCGGGATCAGCGCGCTCAGCACCGAGCCGAAGCCGGCCAGCCGGACCCGTCCCGCCCCCAGCCCGACCAGCGTCGACAGCTCCGTCGTGGCGGAGTCGACCCGGCCGATGATCTCGGCCGCACGGTCGGCCAGCAGCCGGCCGGCCTCGGTGAGGCGGACGCCGCGGCCGACCCGCTGCAGCAGCTGAGCGCCCGTCTCGGCCTCGAGCCGGGCGAGGTGGTGGCTGAGCGACGGCTGCGTGTAGTGCAGCTCGCGTGCCGCCGCGGTGACCGAGCCGAGCCGGCGGACCGAGTCGAGGACGCGCAACTGCACCAGGCTGACCATCCATAGAGTCTATGCATGAGTCACCGTGAAAATCGACATTGGACCTATGCGTTGGCCAGGGCCACGCTGTCTTCATGACGACTTTCGCGCTCGCCGCACTGGTGCTGATCATGATGCCGGGCCCGGACCAGGCCCTCATCACCCGCAACGCGTTGGTCGGCGGCCGCTCCGGCGGGCTGCTGACGATGGTCGGCGGCGTGCTCGGCCTGACGGTGCACGCGGCCGCCGCCGCGGTCGGGCTGTCGGCGCTGCTGCTCGCCTCGGCCACCGCGTTCACCGTCCTCAAGATCGCCGGCACGGCGTACCTGCTCTGGCTGGCGGTGCAGCTGCTGCGCTCGGCGGCCCGGTCGCGGCGCTCGCCCGAGACGGCCGACGAGCTCCTGGCGGCGGCGCCGCGGCGCTGGGCGCACCTGCGTCAGGGCTTCCTGTCGAACGCGCTCAACCCCAAGGTCGCGCTGTTCTTCGTCACGTTCCTGCCGCAGTTCCTGTCCGGCGGAGCCGGGTCGGCGCGGGCCGAGGCGCTGCTGTTCTCGGCCGTCTTCGCCCTGCTCTACCTCGCCTGGTTCGGCCTCTACATCCTCGCCGTCGACCGGCTGGGCCGGTGGCTGCGACGGCCGGCGGTGAAGGCGCGGATCGAGCAGGTGACCGGCGTGCTGCTGGCCGGCGTCGCGATCAGGCTGGCGACCGCGGCGAACCACTGACCGGGCCGGCCGCGATCTCCTCCAACTCCCCGGGCGGCAGCGCCGACAGCGCCGTCAGTGCCCGGAGGAAGCCACGGCGATCGGCGGCCGGCAGCGTGGCCAGCAGCCGCTCCTCGCGGGCCCGGATGTCCGCCGTGACCGACCGCCGCACGCGCCGGCCCTCGTCGGTGATGGCGAGCAGCCGGGCCCGGCGGTCGTCGGGGTCGGGCGTCCGGGAGATCAGCCCGGCCTCCTGCAGCGCGTCGAGCGTCCCGATGATGCGGGTCTTGTCGGCGCCGATCGCCTCGGCCAGCGCGGCCTGCGTCCGGATGGGCGTTCGGTCGAGCGCGGCGAGCACGGAGTAGCCCCACATCGAGACGTCCTGAGTGGCGAGCACCGGCATTTCGACCTCGATGAGCGCCCGCACCAGCGGGTACAGCATCGCGGCGAGGTCGCGGCGTTCGTCGGGCTCCATGGGAAGAAAATACCAATGGCGCAATCATAGGCTTAGGCATACGATAGGCGTATGCAGATTATTGAGCTCGACGCCCGCGCGGTCCGGGCCAGCGCCGACCTGGCCGCGAAGGCGACCGCCGCCGACCTCTCCAAGCCCACGCCGTGCCGCGGCTGGACGCTGTACGGCCTGCTCGCGCACATGACGACCCAGCACTACGGCTTCGCGGCGGCATCGCGCGGCGACGCCGACCCGGAGAAGTGGAAGCTGCTCTCCCTCGGCGACGACCCCGTCCACGCCTACCTCGACTCCGCCGGCCACGTCATCGACGCGTTCGCCGCCGACGGCGTGGCGGACCGGCCGTTCCCGCTGCCGGAGTTCCGCCCCGAGCCGTTCCCCGCCGAGCAGGCGATCAGCTTCCACCACGTCGACTACGTCGTCCACGCCTGGGACGTCGCGAAGACCCTCGGCGCCGAGCTCCACGTCGACGACGAGGTCCTGGACGCCGCGCACACCGTGGCCGCCATCGTCCCGGCCGGTCCCCTGCGGCTCGCGCCGGGCGCGGCGTTCGGCCCGGAGGTGCCGTGGGAGGGCGGGTCGCGGCTGGACCAGCTGGTCGCCTACCTCGGCCGCTCCCCCGCCTGGACGCCCTGACCTCGGTCAACATCGTGCGCCGGGACACGTCCGGCCGCCCGGTTCACGTCCAAGGCGCGAGCCAGTCGATGACACGCTCGGCTGCCGGCGCGCATCAGCTCGCCAGCCCGAGCACCTCGGAGCGCTCCTCCTGCGAGAGCAGCCCACCCATCGGCGACACCTCGCGCATCTCGATGGAGCCCCGATCCAGGCCTGTGAGGACACGATGGATGCCGGGCAGGTCACCACGCTGGACGAGGGAGTCCCATCGGTCGAGGTTGCGCACGTGCGGTTGCCCACGCACGCTCCCCCGCAACCGCTCGAGGTTGCGCCGGATCGTCGGCCGCCACCGCTCCAGGACGTCGCCCGTCAGCTGCGTCGAGAGCTGACGATGCAGCCGCCACGACCGCCGCTCGGAGCGCGTGAGGTCCGGCACGACCGGCCGGCGGACGACCTCGAGCCGGTAGCCCATGCACGACAGCAGCCGGTCCAGTTGCTCGTCGCTGAGATCGACCTTGCCGGAGAGGAACTGGCTGATGCTCGGCTGCCGCACCCCGCTGAACCTGGACAGCTCGGACTGGGTGGTGCTCGTCTCGAGCATCACCTCACGCAGCACGTCACCCCGGCTGGACACGCGTCGATTATAGCACCTTCTGCTATACCAACCGCCGGCCGTTACTTGGCGTCGGCGTAGGACGGGGCGATGGCGACGCTGAGGGGGAACTGGACGGGAAAGTCGCCGAACAGCAGGCGTCCGGCCTCGGCCGCGGCCGCCTGGACCTCGGCGGCGACGGCGTCGGCGAGGTCGGCGGGGGTGTGGACGACGATCTCGTCGTGGACGAAGAAGACGAGGTGCGGACGGGCGGCGAACGGGGCCGGCACGGGCCCGTCGTCGGACACGGACGGCGACGGCCCGAGGGCCCAGAGCCGCCGCCGGATGGAGGCCAGCCAGCACAGCGCCCACTCCGCCGCGGTGCCCTGCACGACGAAGTTGCGGGTGAACCGGCCCCACGACCGCGCATACGACCGGGCCTTCGCGACGTCATCATCGCCGGCGTCGTCCTGGTAGGCGCCGGCCTGCGTCTCGTGCCACGTCGCGCCGGGCAGCGGCGACGACCGGCCGAGGTGCGTCGTCACCACCTCGCCGCGCTCGCCGGCCCGGGCGGCGTCGTCGACGAAGGCCAGGGAACGAGGAAAGGCCTTCGCCAGCCGCGGCAGCACCTGCCCGCTGGACCCGGTCGTGCCGCCGTACATGGCGCCGAGCATGCCCACCTTCGCCAGCTCGCGGGTCGGCACGGCGCCGGACGCGACGATGCCCGCGTACATGTCCGCGCCCCGCCCGTCGGGCCCGCGCCCGGCCGCCGCCATGACCTCGTCGCCGGCCATGGCGGCCAGCACGCGGGGCTCGAGCTGCGCGGCGTCGGCGATGACAAACGACCAGCCGGGGTCGGCGACGACGGCCCGGCGAACGCTCTTGGGCAGCTGCAGCGCTCCCCCGCCGCTGGACGCCCACCGGCCGGTGACGACGCCGCCGACGACGTACTCGCTGCGGAACCGGCCGTCGCGCACCCACGCCTCGAGCCAGGCCCAGCCATTGGCGGTGAGCAGCCGGTAGAGCGACTTGTACTCCAGCAGCGGCTCGACGACCGGATGATCCAGCTGCTCCAGCTCCCACTTGCGCAGGCTGCGCGCCCCGACGCCGGCCCGCTCGATGGCCCGGAGCAGGTCGCGCGGCGAGTCGGGGTTGAGGCTGGCCGGCGCGTCCAGCGCCGCGCGAATGAGGTGCGCCAGCTCCTCCAGCCGGGCCGGCCGCTCGCCCAGGCGCGGGCGGGGCCCCAGAGTCTCGGTCAGCACCGCGTCGTGGACGTCGGCCAGCCACGGCAGCCCGGCGTGGTACATCTCGACGGCCGCCAGCGCGCCCGCCGACTCCGCCGCCAGCAGCAGCCGCAGCCGCCCGGCCGCCGCCAACGACGCGGCGACCACCGCGTCCTGCACCGCCAGCTCGGCGACGGGGTCAGGCCCGGGCGCGGAGTCGTCCACGCCGGGGGCGGCGAACAGCATCGCCGGCTGGTCAGGCGTCGACGTCAGCGGCGCGGGCGGCAGCGTGTCCCACGGCCCGGGCGGCGCGTCGCCCGGCTCCGGCCACGACGCCAGCGCCGAGCCACGCAGGATGCGGTGCCCCAGCCGCAGGTCGTACGCCCGCTCGACCCGCACACCGGCGGCCAGCAGCCCCGGGTACCAGCGGTTGGTGTCGTCCCAGGTCCACCGCGCCGACGCACCGGCGGCGACCACGACGGAGGGCAGCTCGCCCAGCGCGACCCGCCGGCCGTCGACGCGCACGGAACCGTCGGGCTCCGGGACGATGACAGGCTGCACGCCCTCATCCTGCCGCCCGCCACCGACAACCGCCGCGTCAGCTCGACGTCTGACCGTCCAGCGACTCGCGGAGGATGTCCGCGTGCCCGGCGTGCTGGGCGGTCTCGGCGACCAGGTGCAGCAGTACCCCGCGCACGCTGCGCTCCGCGCCCGGCAGGTTCCACGGCGCCCTCCGGCAGCGGATGCGCGGCGGACAGGTCGGCGACGGCGGCGACGATCCGCTCCGTCTCGGCGACGTGCTCGTACCGTTCGACGACGCCGGCCAGCGTCTCGCCGGGCAGCAGCAGGAGCTCCGCACGGCGTTCGCGACGCTGGCCCGCCGGTACGCGGCCGCGGCGGGGATCAGTGCGTGAACAGCCCGCTGTACGCGTTCAGCGCCGGCTGGCCGCCGAGGTGCGCGTACAGGACGGTCGCGTCGCGCGTGATCTCGCCGCCGGTGACGAGGTCGATCAGCCCGGCCATCGACTTGCCCTCGTAGACGGGGTCGAGGATCACGCCCTCGAGCCGGCCGGTGAGCCTGATCGCGTCCAGCGTGGAGTCGACCGGGACGCCGTACCGGTCGCCGGCCCAGCCGGGCAGGACGGTGATCTCGTCGTCGCGCAGCGGGCGGCCGACGCCGATCAGCTCGGCGGTGGCCCGGGCGATGCGCGCGACCTGGCCGCGGGTCTCGTCGAGCGTCGCGCTGGCGTCGATGCCGATGACCCGGCGCGGCCGGCCGCCTGCCTCCTCCAGCGCCGCGAACCCGGCGATCATCCCGGCCTGCGTGGAGCCGGTGACCGCGCAGACCACGATCGTGTCGAAGAAGACGCCCAGCTCGCGCTCCTGCGCCTCGACCTCGTACGCCCAGTTCGCGAAGCCGAGCCCGCCGAGCCGGTGGTCGGACGCGCCGGCCGGGATCGGGTACGGCCGCCCGCCGCGCGCCGTCACGTCCTCGATCGCCCGCGTCCACGACTCCTTGAACCCGATGCCGAAGCCGGCCGGGTCGAGCCGGACCTCGGCGCCCATGACGCGGCTCAGCAGGATGTTGCCGACCCGGTCGTTCAGCGGGTCGGGCCAGTCGACCCAGTGCTCCTGGACCAGCACCGCCTTCAGGCCGAGCGACGCGGCGACGGCGGCCACCTGGCGGGTGTGGTTGGACTGGTAGCCGCCGATCGACACCAGCGTGTCGGCGCCCTGGGCGAGCGCGTCGGGGACGATGTACTCCAGCTTGCGGGTCTTGTTGCCGCCGTAGGCGAGGCCGGAGTTGCAGTCGTCGCGCTTGGCCCACGCCGCCGCGCCGCCGAGGTGCGCCGTCAGTCGCGGCAGCGGGTGCACCGGGCTCGGCCCGAACGTCAGCGGGTGCCGCGGGAAGTCGGACAGCGCCATGGTCACCACTCCTCGCGGCTCACGGTCGAGAATGCAATATATTGCACACCACGGAGCGGCATCGGGCAAGAGCCGGACGGCGTGACGAACGCCCCGAGCGGCGCGGTCGTCGGTCTCTAGGGTGTGTCTCCCAAGTCTCGGCCGTAGCGAGCGGCGTCCAGGTGGATGCCTCGCAAGGCCGAGGAAGGAGACATAGCGGTGCCTATGGCGACTGACGAGAACGCAGCGAGGCGCCGCCTGGGCGTCGCGCAGTAGGCCATGGACTTGGGAGACACACCCTAGGCGGCGAGCGGCGCCGAGGGCGACACTGGAGCATGGCAACCGAGATGAGCAAGACGATCGTCGTCGGCGTCGACGGGTCGCCCGACAGCGGCGTGGCACTGGACTGGGCGGCCGAGGAGGCGCGGCTGCGCGGCGCCCCGCTGCAGGCCGTGTTCGGGCTGTGGATGCCGATCGCGGCCGTGCCGTTCGGCGGCGCCGCGGTCCTGCCGCCGTCCGACGAACTGCGCTCCTTCGCGACGGAGGTCCTCGACGCGGCGCGGCAGCGGGCGAAGGAGACCGCGCCCGGCCTCGACGTCGACACCTCCCTCGTCCTGCGCCCGCCGGCCGAGGCCCTGCTCGACGCCTCGAAGGACGCCGGCCTGGTCGTCGCCGGCACCCGTGGCCTCGGCACCATCGGCTCGCTGGTCCTGGGCTCGGTCAGCGGCCGGGTCGCGGCGCACGCGACCTGCCCGGTCGTCGTCGTCCCGCCGCACGAGGGCGCCGGCGACGGCTCCATCGTGGTCGGCGTCGACGGCTCCGCCCACAGCGAGGCGGCGCTGCGGTTCGCGCTGACGGAGGCCGGCCTGCGCTCCGCGCGGGTCGTGGCGGTCGGCGCCTTCCGGATGCACGGCCACACGACGGCGCCGGAGCGTCAGGAGACCGAGGACCTGCTGAACGCCGCGCTGGACCGCGCCCGCGCCGCCACCGGCGCCCCCGGCGCCGCCGCCGAGGCCACGACCCTCGCCGAGCCGGGCTTCCCGACGGACGTCATCGTCGAGGCCGCCGTCGACGCGTCGCTCGTGGTCGTCGGCTCTCGCGGCCGCGGCGACGTGCGCAGCATGCTGCTCGGCTCCACCAGCCGGGGCGTCCTGCATCAGGCCGGCCGCCCCGTCGCCGTCGTCCACGGCTGACCCGCGGACGGAGGGCGCCGGGTGGAGCAGGGGTTTGCCTTCGAGCGCGCTCAGACCCCTAGCGTCGAGACCATGAACGACACCTTCACCTGGATCATCACCGGCGCGTCCCGCGGATTCGGCCGCGCCATCGCGGAGCGGGCGCTGCGCAACGGCGACGCCATCATGGCGGCCGTGCGTCAGCCCGAGGCGCTCGCCGACCTGGCGGAGCGCTACGCCGGCACGTTCGCCACCTGGCAGTTCGACGCGCGCGACAGCGAGCTGGCGCTGCCGCTCGTGCGGGCGGCGGTGGACCGGTTCGGCCGCGTCGACGCGCTGGTCAACAACGCCGGACGGGGCATCGTCGGCGCCGCGGAGGAGGTCGCCGAGGCGGACCTGCGCGAGGCGATGGACCTGCACTTCTTCGTCCCGGCCGCGTTGGTGCGCGCTACGCTGCCCATCATGCGCCAGCAGGGCGGCGGCACGATCGTGCAGCTGAGCAGCCAGGGCGGCCGGATGTCCTTCCCCGGCGTCGGCGGCTACTCCGCCGGCAAGTTCGCCCTCGAGGGCTGGTCCGAGGCGCTGGCCGGCGAGGTCGCGCCGTTCGGCGTCCGCGTCATGATCGTCGAGCCGAGCCGGTTCCGCACCGGCTTCAACGCCCCCGACGTGCTGGGGGTGGTCGACGCCGGCCCGGTCTACCGCGACGCGCTGGCCGCGGTCCGCGCCGACATGAGGCGCGCCGACGGCGTCCAGGAGGGCGACCCCGCGCGCGCCGCCGACGTCATCGTCGACCTGGTGCACCGCGACGAGGCGCCCCCGCTGCGACTCCCGCTCGGCGCCGAGGCCGTCGAGCGGATCGGCGGCTCCTACACCGCGAACCTCGACGCGCTGCGCCGCTGGGCCGACACCGCGCGCTCGACCGACTTCCCCGACGCGCCGCCGTCCTCGCGCCCGGCCGTCGCCTCCTGGGCGGGGTCGGCCTGATGGCCGTCCAGGACCTCATGGGCCGGGCGCTGGCCGCCCTGTCCGACCTCGACGGGCCGCTGCCGATCGAGGTGATCCACCGGCTGGCCGGCACCGACGGCGACGTCCAGGCGCCCCTGACCATCGCCGAGGCGTCCGAACTGCTGGACGTCTCGCCGCACACGCTGCGGTACTACGAGCGGGCCGGTCTGGTCGACGTCGGCCGCGACGCCAGCGGCTACCGCCTCTACAGCGCCGAGGCGGTGCGCCGGCTGGTGTTCCTCACCCGCATGCGGCTGTCCGGCATGGCCATGCGCGACCTCCAGCACTACGTCGCGCTGGTCGAGGCCGGCGACGAGACGGTGCCCGAGCGGCTCGACATGCTGCTCGAGCACCGCGACACCATCCGCCGCCAGATCCGTGAGCTGACCCTGTCGCTCGCCGCCACCGAGTACAAGATCGCCACCTACGGCGGCCACACCGGCGACGACGCCTGCGACGACAACTGACCCGAGTTGATCATGGCGATAGTCGGGCCCGGAGGCGCTCGGAAGCCGACGTTCTCCATGATCAACTCGGGCCGAGGTCGGTGGGCGGGTGCCAGGACCCCGGCGCTCACCAACCTGGGTGTGGAGCGCGTCCTGGGTGTGAGGCGCGATTCCGGGCCCGTTTTGCCGGTTCAGCGCGACTCACACCCAGGACGCGCGTCAGACCCAGGAAGCCAACGGTGCAAATCGGGCGAACGGAGCGAACAGTCCGGGCTGTGCCCGGTTCTTCCCCGTCCCCCTGATAGCTGCCAGTTCTTTAGGCCATGGGCAGCAGGGGGACGGCCGACTCGGCAAACCCCGCCAACGAGCTAATCAGCGACGCGGGGGGCGTGGATGATCGTCTCCAGGGGCATGATCGCCGCACCGACGGCGACGGTGTCGCCGCCGAAGGTGGCGGGCAGCAGCTCGTACTGGCTGCCGGGCCGGGCCAGGGCGTTGGCGCGGACGGCGTCGTCGATGCGGCCGGCCAGCGACTCCATCAGCCGAAGCCCGACCCAGCCGCCGACGACGACGCGCTGGGGGTTGGCGAGGTTGACCAGGCCGCCCAACGCCACGCCGAGGGTGTCGACGAGGTCGTCGACGACGCCGGAGGCCGCGCGGTCGCCGGCCTCGGCCGCGTCCAGGAGCGCCCCCAGCGCGTGCCAGCCGGTGCCCTCGAACCGGCCACCGGCCGCGGCCCAGGCGGACAGGATCGCGTCGGCGCCGACGTAGGCCTCGACGCAGCCGCGGGCGCCGCACCGGCAGCGGCGGCCGTTGCGCTCGATCTTGAGGTGGCCCCACTCGGCGGCGCTGCTGGTGGAGCCGTACTGCAGCGACCCGCCGGCGATGATCCCGAGGCCGACGCCGCGCCCGAGCAGCACGACGACGGCGTAGTCGACGCCGCGGGCGGCGCCGAACCACTGCTCGGCCTTGGCCTGGGTCTTGGCGCCGTTCTCGGCGTGCACCGGCAGGTCGTGCGAGACGAGGTCGGCGATGCCCACCGGCGGCCAGGCGAGGCTCTGCGCGTAGAGCACCTGCCGTCCGTCGGCCTCGGTCTCGACGATGCCGGGCAGCCCCAGGCCGGCGCCGACGAGGTGCCGCCAGGCCCGCGGGTTGCGCTCGCGCAGCGCCTCGATGGCGTCGTCGAGGTCGTGTGCGATGTCCTCGGGTGCCTCCGGCTCGCGGCCGCCGCGGAACTCCCGGTCGACGCGGGTCATGGTGAGGTCGAACAGCTCGACGGCGACGCCGCGCTCGCCGACGTCGGCGCCGATGAAGTACGCGCCGTCGGGGCGCGGCTCGATCAAGGTGATCGGCCGCCCGCCGCGCGACGCCTTCGAGCCGGCCTCGATCACCAGGCCCTCGGCGATCAGCTCGGACACCAGGTGCGTCGCCGACGCCAGCGACAGGCCGGTGTCGCGGGCGATGGTCGCGCGGGTGGTCTGACCGGCCAGCACGATCTGCCGCAGCACGTGCGCCCGGTTGGTGCGGCGCAGCGACACCACCGTCGCCGACTCGGGCGCCGAGGACGCGCGGCGGCGGGCACTGTCGGAACCGGTCATGGCGCGTCCACCGTACTGGAGCCGTCGGCGTCGCCGAGCACGACGCGGGCCAGCGTCGCCCGCGCCGTCGCGACCACTCGCACGCCACGCGCCGTCGGCTCGCACACGACCGGCGCGGCCCGGCCGTCCGGCCCGACGACCCGGACCCCGCGAAGGTCGGTCGTCTCGCCGAGCTCGTACTCCACCCATTCCCCCGGCTCGAGGTCGACGACGATGCCGTCGCCGTCGGTGCGGGTCCGGCCGCCGGGGTGCCGGAACGGGTTGCCCGGATCGTCGGCGGGGACGTCGAAGCGCAGCGTCACGGTGTCGTCGGCGCGCAGGCCGTCGAGCGACCGCCCGCCGGCGCGGTACGACGCGCCGGGGCCGCGGAAGCCGAACCCCCACGCCGGGATCGACGCCGGCGACTCGCCGGTGAGCGCCGCGACGATCTCCGGCCGCCAGTCGCAGTTCTCCAGCCGCATCGCCTCGATCAGCTGGTCGAGCACGGCGCCCGCCGCCGCCCGCCCGAGCAGCGGCGCGGCCGTCGACACGCTCGCCACGACCCGGTCCCAGCCGTCCGGCGGCCGCACCGAGGCCGGCGACGTCGGCGTGGCGAGCTTCTTCCACGGCCAGAAGTTCCAGCCGATGCCGTGCGCCTCGTAGAGCCGGTGCGCGGTGTAGAGCCAGTCGGCCGTGTTCTCGCCGCCCTCGCCCATGTAGATCGGCAGGCCGAGCCGGTCGCGCGTCTCGAGGAACGCGGCGATGCTGGGACGGTCGGGCGCGGACCAGTACTTGTGGAACTGCAGCAGCGAGTTCTCGTCCCACACCTCGGTGAAGATCTCCCAGTTCGTCGCCCAGTGCGAGCCCTCGTAGACGATGAGGTGGTCGGCGTCGACGGCGCGGATCTCGGCGGTGAGGTCGCGGTACAGCCGGACGAGGTCGTCGCGGTAGGTGTGCTGCCACTCGTTCGGCAGCGGCTCGTTCAGCAGGTCGTAGCCGAGCACCGTCGTGTCGCCGGCGTACCGCGACGCGAGGTCGCGCCAGAGCCGCAGCGTGTTGCGCCGGTACCGGTCGTCCATGAACAGCTCGGGCAGGCCGCGCGGCGAGTCGTCGATGTTGGTGCCGGTCTGCCCGCCAGGTGCCCCGTGCAGGTCCAGCAGCACCCACAGCCGGTGCGCCCGGCACCACCGCAGCAGCCGGTCGATCAGCTCGTACCCGGCCTCGATCGGCTCGCCGTCCGCGGTTTGGAGCACCCGCGCGTTGATCGGCAGCCGGACGTGGTCGAACCCGCTGGCGGCGATGCGGGCGATGTCGGCCTCGGCGACGAACACGTCGCGGAACCGGCCCCAGAAGTCGGCGGCGGCCGACGGTCCGGCCAGCCGCTCGACCAGCGCCTCGATCTCGCGCGGCGACTCGGCGCCGGGCCCGAACCCCCACATGTACCCCTCGGGCAGCAGCCAGTTGCCCAGCCCGACGCCGCGCAGCAGCAGCTCCCGTCCGGTCCCGTCGACGAGTGCGGCGTCGCGCGCCCGCACGACGCCGGAGAAGTCGGCCGGGCGGGCCGGAACGGTACGGGTGGTGGCGTGGCCGATGGTCACGTGGTGGTCTCCCTTACTTGAGGCCGGACAGGGCGAAGCCCTGGACGATGTAGCGCTGGCAGAACACGAAGACGACCAGGACGGGGACGACCATCAGCGAGGCCGCCGCCATCTGCAGCCCCGGGTCGACGGAGAGCTGCTGGTTGAGCAGCGCCAGACCGACCGAGAGCGTGTAGGAGTCCTGGTCGGTCGCGATGATCAGCGGCCAGAGGAAGCTGTTCCAGCCGGCGATGAAGGCGAGGACGGCCTGCACGGCCAGGATCGGCTTGGACATCGGCAGCACGACGGACCAGAACGTGCGGAGCTCGCCCGCGCCGTCGAGCCGCGCCGCCTCCAGCAGCTCCCCCGGGATCGTGGTCATGAACTGGCGGAACAGGAAGATGCCGAACCCGCTCACCAGCGTCGGCAGCGCGATGCCGACGAGGGTGTTGGTCAGCTCCAGGCCGTTGATGACGAGGAACGTCGGGATCATCGTCACCTGCACCGGGATCATCAGCGTCGCCAGCACCAGGAAGAACAGCCACCGCTGGCCGCGGAACCGGAACTTCGCGAACGCGTAGCCGGCCATCGCCATGAGCAGCACGCCGACGCCGCCGATCAGCACCACGACGATGGTGTTGACGAGGTAGCGGCCGAACTCCAGCTCGGTGAACAGCTGGGTGTAGGAGTCGAACGTCGGGTCGCGCGGCAGCAGCGACGGCGGGAAGTCGATCGCCTCGCGCTGCGGCTTGAACGAGCCGCTGAGCATCCAGAACAGCGGGAACGCGGTGAGGACGGCGCCCGCGGCGAGCACCACCGCGACCGTGACCCCCGTCCGCCGATCAGTTCTCCGCATCGGACCTCCTCAGCCGCAGCTGCACGACGGTGACGGCGGCGATGAGGACGAACAGCACCAGTGACCCCGCGCTCGCATAGCCGAACCGGTTCTGCTGGAACCCCTCCTGATAGAGGAAGATCGACGCCGACGTCGTGGCGCCGAGCGGGCCGCCGTCGGTCAGCACGAACGGCTCGTCGAAGAACTGCAGCCAGGCGATCGTCGTCGTCACCGTCACGAAGAAGATCGCGAACCGCAACAGCGGGATGGTGATCGACCGGATCGTCCGCCACTCGCCGGCGCCGTCGATCGCGGCCGCCTCGTGGTAGACGCGCGGGATGCCCTGCAGCGCGGCGAGGAAGATGATGATGTTGAGCCCGGTGCCGCGCCAGACGGCGACCAGCGCGACGGAGAACTTGGCCAGCTCCGGGTCCGACAGCCACTGCACCGGCTCGACGCCCACCAGCGAGAGCAGCCAGTTGAACAGCCCGAACTGGGTGTTGTAGAGATACCCCCACACCAGCGAGATCGCGACGATGCCGGTCACCGCGGGCACGAAGTAGAACGCCCGCAGCGCGCGCACGAACCGCCCGTCACCGCGGGCCAGCATCAGCGCGACGGCCAGCGACAGCACGACGATCGCGGGGACACCCAGCACCACGAAGATGCCGGTGTTGACCAGCGCGTTCCGGAAGTCCGGGTCGTCGAACAGCTGCCCGTAGTTGTCCAGCCCGACGAACCCGACGTTGCCCCAGTCGGCCAGCCCGGAGATGTCCATGTCGGTGAGGCTGACCACGGCGGCGACGGCGATCGGCAGCACGCCGAACGTCAGGAGCAGCACCATCGCCGGCGTCACGAACAGGTACGGCGTGAGGCCGCTCCCGGCCCGGGCCAGCCGGGAGCGTGGTCGTGCGGGGGACGCCGGCCGCACCGGGCCTGATGCGGCGCGCGCGGCCGGCGTCCCCACGACGAGGTCAGTCGATCGAGACACTGCCGGTCTTCGTGTAGAGGTCGGCGAGGGCCGAGTCGCGGTCGGCGCCGTTGAGCACGATCTCGTTGAGGGCGGTGAGCAGGTCCGCGCCCACGCCGCCGTCCCAGTTCGGCACCATCGGCAGCACCCGCGCGTCGGCCAGCTGGTCGACGTACACCTGGGCCTGCGGGTCGGCCGTGAGCGCGTCGTCCTCGAGCGCCGCGGTCACGGTCGGCAGCTCGCCGTTGATCTCGTACCAGCTCAGCTGCGTCTCCGGCGCGGAGAGGAACTCCAGCAGGTCCAGCGCGGCGTCCTCGTTCGGGGTGTCGTGCCAGAGCGCCAGGTTCGAGCCGGCGAACAGCGACGTCCCGCTCTCGGCCTCGGGCACGGTGGTGACGTCCCAGGCGCCGTCCAGCTCGGGCGCGGCGTCGGAGATCGCCTTGGCCAGGTACGGCCCGCTGATCAGCATCGGGGTGACGCCGGAGATGAAGCCCTGGGTCTGGTCGAAGTCGGCGTTGGTCGGCACGCTGCCGTCCTCGTACAGCCCGGTGTAGAGGTCGACGGCCGCGGCGAATTCCGGCGTGTCGAAGCTGACCGCGCCGTCGTCGCCGACGATGTCGCCGCCCTGGTCCCACGTCATGATGACCGGCAGCGGGCTGTCCCACTGCGGGACGTAGTAGCCGTACTGGCCGTCGCCGCGGCCGGCCAGCGTCGCGGCGTCGTCGCGCAGCTGGTCCCACGTGGCCGGCGGCTGGTCGATGCCGTTCTCGGCCAGGATGTCGGAGCGGTAGAACAGCACCCGGGTGTCGCTGATCCACGGGACGCTGACGATCTCGCCGCCGACGGCGGTGGCCTCGCCCGCGACGCCCTCGGCGAAGTTGCCGGGGTCGAGCGCCGGCCGGTCCTCGAGCGCGTCGTCCAGCGGCAGCAACGCGCCCGCGTCGGCGAACGTGCGCAGCTTCGACAGGCCGACCTGCAGCACGTCGGGACCGTCGCCGGAGGCCACCGCCGTCGTCAGGCGCTGGTCGACGCCGTCCCAGGGGATCGCCACGACCTCGACGTCGATGCCGGTGTCGTCGGTGAACGGCGCCACCAGCTGCTCGAAGTTCGTGCCGGAGTCACCCATGATCCAGACCGTGAGCGGGCCGTCGGAGGCGGCCGCGTTGTCGTCGCCGTCGTCGCCCGAGCAGGCGGCCAGGCCGGCCGTCAGTCCCGCGGCGAGGAGCAGGGCTGTGCTTCGTTTCATCGAGACTCCTGTGTCTCTGGACGGGTTGTGGAGATGAGGCGCCGGTACCAGTGGGCACTCAGCTTGGGGATGCGGTCCTGGGTCCGGTAGTCGACGAACACCAGGCCGAAGCGCTTGCCGTAGCCCTCGGCCCACTCGAAGTTGTCGAGGAAGGACCAGGCGTAGTAGCCGCGCACGTCGACGCCGGAACGCAGCGCCGCCGCCACCGCGCCGATGTAGCCGCGCAGGTAGGCGACCCGCTCGACGTCGGCCACGTCACCGTTGGGGTCGACGTAGTCGTCGTACGAGGCGCCGTTCTCGGTGACGTGCAGCGGCAGCGCGGTGAACTCCTTGGCGACGCGGGTCAGCACGGCGGTCAGGGAGCCGGGCAGGACGGACCAGCCGAACGACGTCGTCGCGGGGTCGGCCGGTCGCTGGGCGACCCGCAACCGGCCCGCCGACTCGTCGTGCCGGGCGACGATCCGCTGGTAGTGGTTGACGCCGGCGAAGTCGGTCGGCGTCGCGATGACGCCGAGGTCGCCGGGCCGGACGAGGTCGTCGAGCCCGAGGCCGGCGAACGCCGCGCGCACCGCGGGCGAGTACTCGCCCAGGTAGACGGGGTCGAGGAAGACCCGGTTGCCGGCGGCGTCGAGCCGATCCGCCGCCGCCCGGTCCGCCGGTGTGTCGTCGCCGGGCACGACGTCGGTGATCAGGTTGGTGATGCCGGCCCGCGCCTCGGGCCGCACCTCGCGGATGCGCCGGACGGCGAGCCCGTGCGCGAGGTTGAGGTGGTGCGCGGCGGCGACGGCTGCCCGCTCGTCCGTCCGGCCCGGCGCGTGCGCGCCCTCGCCGTAGCCGAGGAAGGCGCTGCACCACGGCTCGTTGAGCGTGACCCAGTCCGCCGCGAGGTCGCCGAGCGCGCCGACGACGCGGCCGGCGTAGTCGGCGAACCGCTCGGCCGTCGCCCGGGCCGGCCAGCCGCCGGCGTCCTCGAGCGGCTGCGGCAGGTCCCAGTGGTACAGCGTCACCAGCGGGCGGATGCCGCGGTCGCGCAGCCCGCCGAGCACGTCGCGGTAGAACCCGACGGCCTCCGGGTCGAGGTCGCCGTGGCCAGTGCGCTGCAGCCGCGACCACGAGACCGACAGCCGGTAGTCCGTCACGCCGAGGGCGGCCAGCAGGTCGAGGTCGGCGCGCCAGCGGTGGTAGTGGTCGCACGCGACGTCGCCGGTGTCGCCGTGCCGGACCCGGCCGGGCGTGTGCGCGAAGGTGTCCCAGATGCTCGGGCCGCGGCCGCCCTCGGCGGTGGCGCCCTCGATCTGGTACGCCGCCGTCGCCAGCCCCCAGCGGAAGTCCGCCGGGAACGCGCCCGGGTCGGCCGCCGACGGCTCGGCCGCCAGACGGGCCCGTTGAGCAGTGCTGAGAGAGATCATCACGCATCTTCCTGAGTCTTATTTTTTGTCGTACTATAACCGCCACGCTTCAGGACCACAACGCCCTTCGTCGACGTCAAAGGAGACCAACGGTGCGACGACCAGCCCATGTCCTGACCATCGCAGCACTCACCACGGCCGCTCTCGTTCCCCTCGCGGCGGCCCCGGCGCACGCTGATCCGATCGGCCCGAGCGACTTCTTCGCCGCCGACGGCGCCGTGCTGCGGACCGACCACGGCACCGGCGACGTCGTCAACCTCCGGGGCACCAACCTCGGCGGCTGGCTCACGTTCGAGGACTGGATGTCACCCCTCGGGGAGTTCGCGCTCGACCGCGGCGGCTGGACCGCCACGGCCTCCACCGGCACGCCGTCGAACGTGCTCGACGGCAGCCTCACCACCCGCTGGACCAGCGGCGCCGCGCAGGCCGGCGGCGAGTGGGTGCAGCTCGACCTCGGCGCGCCGACGCTGTTCAACCGCATCCTGGTCGACGCCGGGCCGTCGGCGGCCGACTGGCCGGCGTCGTACGAGGTGCTCGTATCGACGAACGGCACGACGTGGTCGAGCGTCGCCGCCGCCGCGGGCACGCCGCCGCCGACCGTCACGTCCGAGATCACCACCACCCGGTTCGCGCCGCAGGTCGCCCGCTACGTCCGCGTGGCCCAGACCGGCGCGAGGTCGTCGTGGTGGTCGGTCGCGGAGCTGAACCTGTTCTCCGACCCGGTCCTGAACAACGGCGGCGCGACGGCGACGGCGAGCTCGACGGCCGGCTTCACCACGCCGGGCGCGGGCCTCGACGGCAACGTCACGACTGCGTGGACGACCGGGACGAACCAGGTGGCCGGCCAGACCTACACCGTCGACTTCGGCCGCGTGCTCGAGGTGACGAAGGTGCTGGTCGACTCCGGCGCCGCGTACGCCAACGACTTCCCGGCGACGTACGAGATCTCCGGCTCCAGCGACGGCGTCAACTGGACCAAGGTGGCCAGCGGCGCCGGGACGAACCGGATGGTCACCGCCGACCTCTGGACCGCCACCTGGATGCGCTACTTACGGATCACGCAGACCGGGACGAAGGCCGGCTGGTGGTCGATCTCGGAGGTCGCCGTCACCTCGACCGGCAAGTTCGACCGGGCCGGCTGGACGGTGACCAGCTCCCCCGCGGGCACCACGTCGGCGCTCACCGACGGTGACCCGGCGACCCGCTGGACCTCCGGCGCGGCGCAGGCTCCCGGCCAGTACGTGCAGGTCGACTTCGGCGCCCGGGTCACGCTCAACAACGTCGTGCTGGACACGCAGAAGAACTCCTCGTCCGAGACCGACTACCCGCGCGCCTACACCGTCGCCGTCTCCGACAACGGCACCTCGTGGTCGACCGTCGCCACCGGCACCGGCACCTTCAAGGCCACCACCGTCAACTTCGCCGCGACCGCCGCCCGGTACCTGCGCGTCACCCAGACCGGCAGCTCGGGGTCGTGGTGGTCGATCGGCGAGCTGGACGTCGCGCTGAACAACGACGACTACTCGCTGCGGCTGGCGCTGGACGACCGGTTCGGCGCCACCACCGCCCAGCAGATCGTCGACACCCACCGCGACACCTGGCTGACCGAGGCCGACCTCGACAACATCGCCGCCATCGGCCTGAACACCGTCCGGCTGCCGATCGGGTGGAGCGAGCTGCTGAACCTGGACGGCACCTGGAAGGCCGACCCGTGGGACAAGATCGACTGGCTGATCCAGGAGGCCGGCGAGCGCGGCATCTACGTCCTGCTCGACCTGCACACCGTCCCCGGCGGCGGCTGCCCGTGGGGCAGCTGCGGGCGCGTCGGGCCGAACCCGAACGGCTACTGGGGCAGCGCGACGTACCAGGACTGGGTGGTCGACATCTGGGAGGCCATCGCCACCCGCTACGAGGGCAACCCGGTGGTCGCCGGCTACGACCTCATCAACGAGCCGCTGATCGACTACGGCGAGGACGCCGCCGACGTCGCGCAGAAGAGCGCCGTCTACGACCGCCTCTACGACGCCGTGCGCGCCATCGACCCCGACCACACCATCCACCTCGCCGCGTTCTTCGGCTGGAACGCGATCGCCGACCCGGCCGACTTCGGCTGGACCAACGTCGTCTACGAGCTGCACCCGTACGACATGCCCAATGGCCAGGACTGGAACGCGCAGCGCTCGGTCGTCACCACACAGCTCGCCGACGTCGCGAACCGGCTGACCGACCCGGGGATCCCGGTGCTGTACGGCGAGTACTCGTTCTACTACTTCGACGACGTGTGGGCGGAGTTCATGGCCGGGCTCAACGCTCTGGACGTCTCGTGGACGAACTGGACGTACAAGGTGCGCGGCTCGCAGTCCGGGGGCGGCGGGTACTGGGGCTTCTACAACACCAACCTCCACCAGGTCCCGGTCATCAACAGCGACGACGCGACGTCGTTCCAGACCCGGCTGGCCCGGTTCGGCACGGCGAACTTCACGCCGAACGACCGGTTCATCGAGACGGTGTCGCACTACGCCGGCGGCCTCGGCACCTTCGCGCCGGTGGCGGTGAGCCGCACCGGCTGGACGGCGACCGCGTCGGCCACCGAGCCCGGCGGGTCGGCCGGCGCCGCCATCGACGGCAACACCGGCACCCGCTGGGCGTCCGGCACGTCGCAGGTGAACGGCCAGTGGTTCCAGGTCGACATGGGCACGCCGCGGACTATCGGGCAGGTGACCATCCAGACCCGGGACTGGGAGCGCTGGGACTACCCGCGCGGCTTCCAGCTGCAGGTGTCCACGAACGGCTCGACATGGACGACGGTGGCCTCCGGGCCGGGCTTCGGCTGGAAGCGGCCGATCACCTTCGACACCGTCACCGCCCGGTACCTCCGCGTCGTCCAGACCGGTTCGGCGCCCGAGTGGTGGTCCATCGGCGAGCTGACCGCCTACACGGCGGCCCCGTAGCCGCAGCGTCGTGCCCGGCCGCCACCCGGCCGGGCACGGCACCGGCTGCCGCGGGCGGTGTACACCCCCGGGAGTAGGCCGGGCCGCGGCGGCCGCGGGGTTACTCCCCCGGCCGGACGCGGCGGGGTGGCCGTTGCGGCGAGGGTCTGTGCAATGAACCTCACGCAGCCGACCGGCTCTCACGTCACCCCGCCCGACGCCCGGGAGTCGGGGCCGCTGCGGCGGCTACTCCGGGCCCTCTACGCCCACCCGCGCCGCGCGCTGGTGGGCCTGTTCCTCTTCGTCGCCGTGGCCGGCGCGTTCGGCGGCCCGGTCGCCGGCGCGCTCGAGACCGAGGGCGGGTTCGCGCCGCCCGACGCCGACTCCGTGCGGGCGGTCGAGCGGATCGAGGCCGCGACCGGGCTCGAACCGTCGCCGGGCGTCGTCCTGCTGGTGGAGACGCCGCCGGGCACCGGTGACGACGCCGTCGACGCGGCCGCCGGGACGCTGGCCGGCGTCGAGGGCATCGCCCGCGCCGACGCCGCCGGGACGGCGCTGGACGGGTCGTCGGCGCTGGTCATCGGGACGTTGGAGGCGTCGGCGAACGAGGAGGAGACGGCGCAGGCCGCGGTCGACGCGTTCGCCGAGGACGACGGCGTCGAGGTGGGCGGCGGCGCCGTCGCGAGCCTGCAGCTGGGCCAGCAGATCGAGCAGGACCTCGGCCGCGCGGAGCTCCTCGCGTTCCCCGTGCTGGTGCTGCTGTCGCTGCTGGTGTTCGGCGGGCGGGCGGCGGTGCTGCCGCTGGTGGTCGGCATCACCACCGTGCTCGGCACGTTCCTGGCGCTGACCGGGATCAACGAGCTCTACGGCATCAGCGTCTTCGCGCTCAACCTCATCATCGGGCTCGGCCTGGGCCTCGCGATCGACTACACGCTGTTCCTGCTGACGCGCTACCGCGAGGAGCTGGACCGGCAGGGGGCGACGTTCGGCGCGGTGGTCACGACGATGCGCACGGCCGGCCGCACGGTGGTGTTCTCGGCGGCGACGGTCGCCGTCGCGCTGGCGACGCTGGTGGTGTTCCCGATGGGCTTCCTCCGCTCGATGGGTGTGTCCGGCGCCGTCGTCGCCGTCGTCGCGGCCGCCGCGGCGCTGGTGGTCAGCCCGATCGTCTTCGGCCTGTGGGGCGCCAAGCTGGCCCGCCGCCGCAGGAACGACGCGGCCGAGGGCCGCTGGTACCGCATCTCGCACGCCGTCATGCGCCGTCCCGGCGCGATCGCCGCGGTCACCGCCGCCATCATGCTGGTCCTCGCCGCCCCGGCGCTGCGCAGCGAGTGGACGCCGGTCGACGGCACCATCGTGCCGCCGGGGCAGAGCGCCCGGGTCGTGACCGACGCGATCGACAGCGACTACGACAGCACCGGCACCACCCCCGTCACCGTCGCGATCGCGGCCGGCGACGGCGCGGACGGCGACGTCGCCGGGTTCGCCAGCGAGGCCTCGTCGCTGCCCGGCGTCACGGCACCGGCCGAGGCCGTCGAGCTCGGCGACGGCACCTGGCAGGTCGACCTCGAGGTCGACGGCGACCCGGCCGGCGCGGACGCCCGCTCCGTCGTCGCCGAGGTCCGCGAGCTGGCCGAGGACAGCGGCACCGACGCGCTCGTCGGCGGGCCGGCCGCCGACTTCATCGACCAGCAGGACGCGATCGCCGACAGCCTCCCGCTGGCCGTCGGGCTGCTGGTGCTGCTGACGATGCTGGTGCTGTGGCTGATGACCGGGTCGGTCGTGCTGCCGGTGAAGGCGGTCGTGATGAACGCGCTCACCGTCGGCGTCTCGCTCGGCGCCATCACCTGGATCTACCAGGACGGCCGGTTCGCCGACCTGCTCGGCTACACGCCCAACGGCGGCGTCGAGCCGGCCAACTTCCTCATCGCCGCCGCGCTCGTATTCGCCCTCTCCACCGACTACGGCGTCTTCCTGCTGGGACGGATCAAGGAGGCGCGCGAGGAGGGCCAGCCGGAGCGCGAGGCGGTCGCCGTCGGGCTCGGCCGCACCGGCAGCGTCGTCACCGCGGCGGCGCTCCTGCTGGCGGTCGCGATCGGCGCGTTCAGCACCAGCGAGATCTCCTTCATCCAGCAGATCGGCATCGCGACCGCGATCGGCGTCCTCGTCGACGCGTTCGTCGTCCGCTCGCTGCTCGTCCCGGCGCTGATGGGCCTGCTGGGCAAGTGGAACTGGTGGGCGCCGATGTGGCTGCGCCGGGTCCACGACCGGGTCGGCGTCTCCGAGAGCGCCTGACGGGCCGAGCGCCCGGCTCGACGTACTCCCCCTGGAGGACGACGAGCCGGGCGCCGGCCGTTTACCGTGAGGGTGTGGTGACCCTGCTGCCCGCCGGAGCCGTCCGCGACCGCGTCGTCGACGTGGCCGGGTTCGTCGTGTGCGCCGCGCTCATGTGCGCCGACGTCGTCCGGACGCCCGACGCGGACCTCACCGTCGCCGCCGTGGCCGCCATCGTCGCGGCCTCGCTGCCGGTGCTGCTGCGCCGCCGGGCGCCGGCGATCGCGCTCGTGCTGGCCATGGCGCTGATCTTCGCCGTCCTCTCCTTCGCCCACGTCTACGTCGCGGTCGCCGGCCCGGCGGCGATCTGCGCCTACACCCTCACCGCGGTCCGCGGCCGGCGGGCCGCCATCGCCGCCGCCGCGACGGCGCTGCCGCTGGTCGTGGTGATCCTGCGCATCTACAGCCCGCACGCGTACTTCAGCTGGGACACCGCGATGAACCTCGGCTACGTCGTCATCCCGCTCGCGCTCGGCGTGGCCGCCCACGACCGGCGCGCCTACACGGCCGCGCTGGTCGACCGGGCCGAGTCGGCCGAGCGGACCCGTGAGGAGGAGGCGCTGCGCCGCGTCGGCGAAGAGCGGCTGCGCATCGCCCGCGACGTCCACGACGTCGTCGCGCACGCGATGGTCGCCATCAACGTGCAGGCCGGCGTCGGCGCCCACCTGCTCGACCGCGACCCCGAGCAGGCGCGGTCGACGCTGCGCGAGATCAAGCGGGTCAGCGGCGCGTCGCTGGACGACCTGCGCTCGATCCTCGGCCTGCTCCGCGAGGAGGGCGCCGACGCCGTGACGGCGCCGGTCGGGCCCACGCAGGGCATCGCCGGCATCGAGGACCTGCGCGAGGGCCTCGGCTCGGCCGGCGTCGACCTCGACGTCGACCTCGACCCCGCCATCGGCGCGCTGCCCGCCGCCATCGACGCCACCGGCTACCGCATCGTCCAGGAGGCGCTGACCAACGTGCTGCGCCACGTCGGGCCGACGACGGCGCGGGTCAAGGTCGCCCACCACGACGACACGATCGTCATCGAGGTCGAGAACGACCGCGGCCGCGGCCCGGCACCGAACGGCCACGCCGGCTCCGGCAGCGGCCTGCGGGGCATGCGCGAACGGGCGGTGGCGGTCGGCGGGTCGTTCGAGGCCGGCCCGCGCGACGGCGGCGGCTGGCGGGTCGCGGCGTCGCTGCCGGTGGGCGCCCCGTGACCGCGGCGACCGCCGAGACCGCCGCGATCCGGGTGCTCCTGGTCGACGACCAGACGCTCGTGCGGGCCGGGTTCCGGGCGCTGCTCGGCGCCGAGCCCGACATCGAGGTCGTCGGCGAGGCGGTCGAGGGCGGCGCGGCCGTCCGCCTGGCCGTCGAGACCGTCCCCGACGTCGTGCTGATGGACGTCCGCATGCCGCACGTCGACGGCCTCGAGGCCACCCGGCGCATCACCGCCGACCCGCGGCTCGCGACGGTCAAGGTGATCGTGCTGACGACGTTCGAGCTGGACGAGTACGTGTTCGGGGCGCTGCGCGCCGGCGCGGCCGGGTTCCTGCTCAAGGACGTCGAGCCCGAGGCGCTGGTCGAGGCCGTCCGCCTCGTGCACGACGGCCAGGCGCTGCTCGCGCCCCGGGTCACGAAGCGGCTGATCGAGGCCTACGTCGCCGCCGCGCCCGTCGCCGCCCGCGAGGCCCGAGCCGTCCCGGCGGCGCCGGACGACACCCGGCTGGGCGACCTCACCCCGCGCGAGCGCGAGATCCTGGCCCTCGTCGGGCGCGGGCTGTCCAACCACGAGATCGCCGAGCACCTGGTGCTCTCGCCGCTGACCGCGAAGACGCACGTGTCGCGGCTGTTCTTCAAGCTGGGCGCCCGCGACCGCGCCCAGCTCGTCGTCACCGCCTACGAGACCGGCCTGGTCACCGTCCCCTCCGCCCCTCCGCCATGATCATGTTCCCTGGCGGTCGCTGACACGCCGCCAGGGAACATGATCATGGAGCGGGCGCCGGTTATTGGCCCACCCGGCCGTCGACGCACTCGCGCAGCAGGTCGGCGTGGCCGCAGTGGCGGGCGTACTCCTCGATGCGGTGCACCCACAGCTCGCGGACGGCGATGCCGTCGCGGCCGACCCGGGCGCCGAGGTCGGGGTGCTCCGTCAGCGCCGCGTCGGTGGCCGCCTGCTCGCGGGCGAGATCGGCGAACGCGGCGTCGGCCACCGCCTGGTCGCCGACGGCGCCGTCGAAGTCGGAGTCGCGCGGGCCGTACAGCTTCGGCGCGGGGTCGTCGGGGCGGATCCAGTTGCGCCAGTCGCGCTCGACCTCGGCCAGGTGGCGGACCAGCCCGAGCAGCGACATCGTCGACGGCGGGACCGAGCGGAGCGCCAGCTGCTCGGCGTCGAGACCCTCGCACTTCATCCGCAGCGTCAGCCGATAGGACGTCGTGTAGTCCTGCAGCGTGGCCAGCTCGCCGTCGGGGCTGACGCCGTCGGTGTTGCGCGGGTCGTCGGCGGGGTCGACCCACATGTCCGCGTAGACGGTCGCCTGGGTCCACCTGTCGGGCGCATCGCTCATGCCACGTACGATCCTGCGCGTCCACGCGGCGGGCAACCGAATTTCCCGGTTACTGTGCGCGCATGACGCCGCAGCTCGTCCTCGGCGGTGCCCTGCTCGCCGTCTTCGCCTGGCGGTTCCATCGTGAGCCGCGGCGGCTGAGCAACGGGCTCCTGCTGCTGTGCGGCGCGGGCCTGGTGCTGCTCGGGCTGCTCGACGAGCTGGCCCCGGACGTGCTGATCGTCCTCATCGCTCTCTCGCCGCTGCTCGTCGCCGGGCTGGCCGTCCTGCTCATCGTCAACGGCGTCAGAGTGCTGCGCCGCGAGCGGTTCCGGCTCGGCAACGCGCTGTCGCTGCTGGCCGGCCTCGCCATCGTCGCCGTGATCGTGATCGTCCCGGCGGGGTTCCTGATCGCCGCCCGCGAGGACGATCCCGGCGTGCTCCCGGCGCTGCTGCTCTCGTTGCTCGGCGTGGCCGGCTACATCGGGTTCGTGTTCACGCTGGTCACGCTGTACGCGCTGGTGTACTCACGGTTGACGCCGGCGCCCGGGCACACCGCGATCATCGTCCTCGGCGCCAGCGTCTCCCGCGGCACCGTCCCGCCGCTGCTGGCCAGCCGCCTCGACAAGGCCGTCCAACTCTACCGGCGCGAGCTGTCCGCCGGCCACACGCCGCTCGTCGTCACGTCCGGCGGGCAGGGACCGGACGAGCCGGTCACCGAGGCCCGCGCGATGGGCGGCTACCTGCGCGAGCACGGCATGCCGGACGACGTGCTGGTCGAGGAGGACCGGTCCACGTCCACCCGCGAGAACCTGGTCCTCAGCCACCGGCTACTGGCCGAGCGCGGCGCCGGCGGCCGGCTGCTCGTCGTCACCAGCAGCTACCACGCACTGCGCGCCGCCATCCAGTCCCGTCAGCTCCGGCTGCCAGCGCAGGTCGCCGGGGCCAAGACGGCGCGCTACTACGTGCCCAACGCCTTCCTGCGCGAGTTCGTCGCGCTGCTGGCCGACCACAAGGTCCTCCACGGCACGATCCTCGCCCTGATCGTCGCCGGCCCGCCCGTCCTCTACCTCCTCGGCTGACATCCCGCGACCACCCAGTTGATCATGGAGAAGGTCGGCCTCCGAGCGCCTCCGAAGCCGACCTTCTCCATGATCAACGGGGGCGGGGGCGGGGGCGTGACGTCAGGCTGGCCGCCCAGGCGACCTCCCGTTCCGCGGCGGTGAACGCGCGCCCGCGGCGGTCCTGGTAGGTGGCCAGGAACGCCGCCGAGCTGTCGACCGGCGCCAGCGTGGGCGGGCCGGCGCTGGCGAACGCCCCGCTCGCGGCGCCGGCCAGCGCCGCCTCCGGCTGCCAGGCCAGGCTGTCCCAGTCGTGCACCATCCACACGTCGTGGCCGTGCCAGCGCAGGTTCTGCGCCTCGAAGTCGGCGTGCCCCAGCACGCACGGCAGGCCGGCGGCGAGCAGCCGCCGCCGCCGCGCCCGCTGTGCCGTGTCGACGACGTGGGCGGGGACGGCGCTCCGGTCGCGCTCGTCGAGGAAGTCGATGGCCGGCCACAGGCCGGGACCGGCGTGGTCCCACCGCGCCCACCGCGGGCTCGGCAGCGGCGGCGCGACGTCCACGCCGGCGAGCCCGGACATCAGCTCGGCGAACACGCCGGCATACAGCGTGGCCACCTCCGGTGAGTCGCCGCCCAGCACGGCGCCGCCGGGCCGGTACTCCTCGGCGTGCACGGCCAGCGTCCCGACGCGCGGCACCGGCGTGATCGGCCGGGGGCACGGCAACCCGCGCTCGGCCAGCCGCCGCTGCGCCTCGACGCACGCGTCGGCCCGCCCGTCGTCGGGGCGCGCCTTCAGCACGACCTCCGCGCCGCCGGCCAGGCGCAGGCCGAACACGGCCGAGATCGAGTGCCGCGCGAACAGCACCCCGGCCGGCTCGGAGCCCAGCCGGTCCCGGCACCACGCCGGTGCCCAGTCCGGCAGCTCGTCCACCGTCATCGATCAGTCGGCGGCGCGCTGGGGCGGTAGCCGGCGGCCGCGGACGATCTCGGGCGGATGCGCACGTAGTGCGGCCGGGCGCCCGGCGCCCACGGCGTGAGCCCGAGTCCGGCCAGCCGCCGCCGCTCGGCGTCGTTCGTGACGGCCTCGGCGCGGCCGACCAGGACCACCGACCAGCCGGCCAGCGTGTCCGCGTCGTACTGGTCCGCCTCGAACGCCACGACGGCCGAGCGGGTGGCGGCGGCCAGCTTCGAGTCCATGCCGGTCCGGATGATGACGTCGTCGCCGTCGAGGACGAAGTTCACCGGCTGGATCGCCGGCAGCGCGCCCTCAGTGAACACGATGCGGCCGATCGGCGCGCCCGCCAGCAGCGTGTAACACGTGCTCCGGTCCAGCTTCTCCAGCCCGGCGGAATCGGCATCGCTCGTGGCGTCCACGCGACCATGATCCGCCGCCGCCGGGCAACGCCGCCACCGGGGCCGTCGCGCAAGCCAGAAATCGATTGCCTCCTCCGTCCCATGATCATCAACCTTTCGTGCTGCTCAAGTGACGCAAAAGGTTGATGATCATGGGAGTGGGTCACGAGGTGGGCGAACGTGCCTCCTATTGACGGCAGTCGCGGGCGGCTATATCGTTCCGCGGAAATCGATTTCCGACGTGTTGGCCCCGCTCCGGCCGCACGCACGGATCCCGGGCACCCGCCTCATCGCCGTCGTCGATCAAGGAGGATCCGATGCGCTTCACCCGCGAACACCTGACCAGCACCGGTACGGAGACCAGCGCGCTGTCGCGGCGGCGGCTGCTGCAGCTCATGGGTGCCGCGGCGACCGTGCCGGTGCTCGGCTCGGTGGCCGGCTGCGAGAGCCCCGGCTCGACCAGCGACGGAGGCGGCGGGGGCGGAGGCGGCGGTGACACCCTGACGTTCGTGTACCGCGGCGACGCCAACCAGCAGGAGGCGTTCAACAAGCTGTTCGCCGAGTTCAACAAGGTGGAGCCGGACATCAAGCTGCGCGCCCAGGGCATCGCGGCGGACACTTGGGGCGACTTCTCCAACACGGTGGCGACGCGCATCGCCGGCGGGCAGGTGCCCGACATCATCCAGATCGCCACCGAGGGGCAGCGGATCTTCGCGTCGAAGGACCTGCTGGAGCCGCTCGAGCCGTACATGGAGCGCGACCAGGACATCGTCGACGACTACTTCGCCGACATCGACCCGAACCTCGTCGAGTGGAACACGAAGTACGCGTCGCACGACGGGCAGACGTACTACATCCCGGGCGGGTACAACACGGTCTGCTTCTGGTACAACACCGAGACCTGGGCGGCGGCCGGCGCGGCGCCCCCCACGGCCGGCTGGACGTGGGACGACTTCCTCGTCGCGGCCGAGCAGCTGAAGGCGGCCGGCGTCTTCATCCTGCCGATCGGGTCCGACCCGTTCACCGCGATCATGCCGTGGATGCTGACGAACGGCGGGTCGCCGCTGGACGAGGAGTGGGCGACGCCGACGTTCGACACACCGCAGTCGATCGAGTCGCTGCAGTTCTGCCGCGACCTCATCGCCAACGGGTACGCGCCCGAGCCCGGCGGCGCCTTCGACGCGGGCGAGGCGCTCTCGAAGGGCACCCTGGCCGCGATCGCGGGCGGCCGCTGGCCGGTCATCGACATGCGCCGGCTGGAGCTGGTCGACAAGATGGCGATCGTGCCGATGCCGCAGAAGACCGGGCCCGGCTCGCCGGTCGGCTGGGACGCGTGGCCGATCACCAAGGCGTCGGAGAAGAAGAACGCCGCCTGGGCGTTCATCAAGTTCATGATGTCGAAGGAGGCCAGCGAGTACTACGCCTCGATCGGCGGCACCATCGTCCCGGCCCGGCTGTCCGTCGCGAACAGCCCCGCCTTCACCGACGACGCGCCCGAGGGGACGACGGCGCTCTCGGAGGCCATCTCCTACGCCACCCCGGTCCCGTCGCCGGACCGGGGCGCCGAGGTGCAGACGGCGATGATCAACGCCTGGGACAAGGCGCTCAGCGGGAACGAGTCGCCCGAGGCGGCCCTGGCGCAGGCGAACGAGGAACTGGCCGGACTGCTATGACGGCCGGCGTCGCCACCCCGGTCGGCATCGGCACGGACGGTCCACCGCGGCGCCGCGCCCGGCGCCGAGAGACGCTGGCGGGGTGGGCGTTCCTGAGCCCGGCGCTGGTGCTGTTCCTCGTCTTCATCGCGGGCCCGCTCGCGTTCGCGATCTTCCTGAGCGTCCACTCGTGGGACCTGCTGACGCCGCGCGAGTACGTCGGCCTGGAGAACTTCCGGCGGCTGTTCTCCGACCCGCTGCTGCCGAAGGCGCTGCTGAACACGTTCCTGTTCGCACTGGCCTCCGTGGTGACGCACGTGTTCGGCGCGCTGCTGCTGGCGCTGGCGGTGAACCGGCCGATGAACCGGTTCGTCTCGTACTTCACCCGCAGCGCGGTGTTCTTCCCGTACCTGCTGTCGTGGGCGGCGGTCGCGCTGCTGTGGAAGTACGTGCTCGACCCGACGTTCGGGCTGGTGGCGTACTACCTCGACAAGATCGGCATCGACGCGCCGAACTGGTTCGTCGACCCCACGTGGTCGCTGCCGGCGATCATCGGGATCGACTTCTGGTACACCATCGGCTTCACCTTCGTGATCATGCTCGCCGGCCTGCAGACGGTGCCGTCGGAGCTGGTCGAGGCGGCCCGGACGGACGGCGCGAACCGGTGGCAGGTCTTCTGGCACGTGACCGTCCCGATGATGTCGCCGGTGCTGTTCTTCGCGGTGATCATCACGTTCATCGGCGCGTTCCAGATCTTCGACCCGATCCAGATCATCACCGGCGGCGGGCCGGACGACGCCACGATGACGATCGTCATGTACCTGTACCAGACCGGATTCCAGGCCTTCCAGATCGGCTACGCGTCGGCCATCGCGATCCTCGTGTTCGTCGTGATCATGGCGGTGACCGGCCTGCAGTTCCTGGTCGCGCGGAAGTGGGTGTACGAGCGATGAGCCTGCGCGTCGACGTGGACGCGAACGACCTCCTCCGGCCCCGCGAACGGCCGCGCGAGCGCGGGCGCCGGCGGCGTCGTCCGGGCGCGATCGCCTTCGACGTCCTGGTGCTGGTCATCGGGCTGCTCATGGCCGCGCCGCTGGTCTGGCTGTTCGCCGCCAGCGCGACCGAGCCGGGCGAGGCGTTCACGCTGCCGCCGAACTGGCTGCCGTCGCCGTTCTCGACCGAGAACTACTCTTACGCACTCGAGCTCATACCGTTCGGGCGGATGGCGCTGAACAGCCTGATCGTGGCCGTCATCAGCGTCGGCGGGTCGCTGCTGGTCGCCGTCCTGGCCGCGTACGCGTTCTCGCGGCTGTCGTTCACCGGGCGCGACCAGATCCTGGTGGCGATGCTGAGCGCGCTGATGGTGCCGGCGCAGCTGACGATCATCCCGGTGTTCGTGCTGATGCGTAACCTCAACCTGGTGGACACGCTGACGTCGCTGTGGCTGCCGGCGCTGATCAACGTGTTCGCGATCTTCTTCCTGCGGCAGTACTTCAACTCGATCCCGCGCGAGCTGGACGAGGCGGCCCGCATCGACGGCGCCGGCCACCTGTGGATCCTGTTCCGGATGCTGGTGCCGCTGTCCGGCCCGGCGCTGTCGGCGCTGGCGATCCTCGGCTTCCAGGCGTCGTGGAACAACTACTTCGGCCCGCTGATCTTCATCTCCAGCCCGGAGAAGATGACGCTGCCGCTGGGGCTGGTGACGCTGCAGAGCGGCCAGGGCGGCGCGCCGGCCGCGGTCGTGTTCGCCGCGATCGCGATGGTGGTGGCGCCGGTCCTCGTCCTGTTCCTCGCCTTCCAGCGCAACTTCGTCGCGTCGGTGGCGACCGCGGGGTTGCGGGGATGACGATGCGGACGATCGCGCTCCCCGGTCCGGCCGGGGCCGCCGCGGAGGAGGACTGGCTGCCCCGCGGCGCCCGGGCGCTGTGGGCCAGGGCGCCGTGGGTGCTGGCCGGGTCGCTGCCGGTGTTCGCCGTCGTCGTGGCGGCGAGCCGGCTGAGCGGCGGTCACCTGCTGGTCATGACGGCGATCGCCGGCCTGGTGGGTGCCCCGGCGCTCGTCGGGCTGACGGTCGTCGCCCAGCGGCTGGTGGTCGACGGCGACCTGCGGGCCTGTGATCTGTGGACCCCCGGGTGGCTCCGGGCCGTCGCCGTGGTCTGGACCGCCACGGCCGCCGTCGCGCTGACGCTGGTGGCCTTCGAGGTGTACGGGCGGACGGGGTCGGCGGCGGCCCTGGTGCCGGCGCTGGCCGGGTCGGTCGTCGCCGCCCACGCCGTCCTGCTGGCACCCGCCGCCGTCGCGCTGATCCTCGACCGGCCCGGCGCGCCGTGGCGCAACGTCTGGGTCGTCGCGTTCATCGCCGCCGCCCGCCGTCCGGTACCGGTGCTGGGCGGGTGGGTGGCCGCGGCGCTGCTGGCCTGGCTGGCGCTTCGGCTCCAGGTACTGCTGCTCGTCGTCCCGGGCGTCGCCGCGGTGGTGCTGGTCAGCGCCGCGTGGACGGCGCTCGGCGGGCTCGGCGTCACGCCGGCCCGGCGTACCGATCGCTGAAACCGAAAGGACCTCCATGCCGGAACCCCGCTCGATCGCGCACGAGGACGGACGGCACGTCGCCATGCCGCTCGGCGGCATCGGCACCGGCACGGTGGCGCTCGGCGCCGACGGCGGGCTGCGTCAGTGGCAGCTGCACAACCTCGGCAACCACCGCGGCGACCTGCCCGGCTCGTTCCTCGCGCTCCGGGCGACCCAGTGGGAGCCGCCGCTGGACGAGCTCCGCGTCCTGCAGGCGCGGCCGGCTCCGGGGCCGCACGCGCCGACGCCGCTGGTCACCGACGACGTCGTGCCCGGGTGGCAGGCGGCGAGGGCTGGACCCACGTCGTCATGGAGAACCACACGCTGGCCCCCGCACACCCCGGAGCCGGGCAGCTGGTGCTCGCCGTCGACGATCCCGGTGCGGCCGTGCTCGCGCAGTGGCGGCGGCCGGAGGAGTTCCTGGCCTTCCTGCGCCGCCGCGGCCTGAGCCGGGCCGGCGGGCTCCCGGACGACGGAACCAGCTGGCCGGTCACGCTGGGCACGGCCTGGGGCCAGGTGTCGCGGTCGGGCGCGACGGTGACGCTCGACGTCCTGCATGGGGAGGCGCCGGTGCGCCGCTGGGAGCTCATCGGGCCTGACGGCGACGTCGTCGCGGCTGCCGACAGTCACCCCGAACGGGTGACGCTCCCCTAGGCCGGCGCCCCGAACGATGGAGACATCGATCGGGAGGGGAGCCGGCTCATGGGCAACAGGTTCGAGGGCGTCATCGACGTGGACGTGCGGGACTCGAGGCCGGACTGGGCGCCGTACCTCCAGCCGGTGGCGCCGGACGGCGCGCCCAACGTCTTGTACATCGTGCTCGACGACGTCGGGTTCGCCGCCATGGAGCCGTGGGGCGGGCTGATCGAGACGCCGAACATCCGGCGGCTGGCCGAGCGCGGCCTCACGTACACGAACTGGCACACCACGGCGCTGTGCTCGCCGACCCGCTCGTCGCTGCTGACCGGGCGCAACCACACGACCAACGGGATGGCCTGCATCGCCGAGGCGACCGTCGGCTTCCCCAACGGCAACGGCCACATCCCGTTCGAGTGCGCGACGATCGCCGAGGTGCTGGGCGAGCGCGGGTGGAACACCTACATGCTCGGCAAGTGGCACCTGTGCCCGGCTGACGAGATGAACCTGGCCTCGACGAAGCGGAACTGGCCGATCGGGCGCGGGTTCGAGCGCTACTACGGCTTCCTCGGCGGCGAGACCAACCAGTGGTACCCGGACCTCGTCTACGACAACCACCCGGTGTAGCAGCCGTCGCTGCCCGAGGACGGCTACCACCTGACGACCGACCTGACCGACCGGGCGATCGAGTTCATCCGCGACGCGAAGATGATCACGCCGGGCAAGCCGTTCTTCATGTACTTCTGCCCCGGCGCCACGCACGCGCCGCACCAGGTCGCGAAGGAGTGGATTGACCGGTACCGGGGCCGGTTCGACGAGGGCTACGAGGCGTACCGCGAGCGGGTGTTCGCCCGGCAGAAGGAGCTGGGGATCTTCCCCGCGGGCGCCGAGCTGTCCCCGTCCAACCCGAACGCGGAGGAGACCTCCCCGGACGGCAAGCCGTGGCCGGCCCTGGACGTCGTCCGGCCGTGGGACTCGCTGTCGGAGGAGGAGAGGCGGCTGTTCTGCCGCATGGCCGAGGTGTACGCCGGGTTCCTGTCGCACACCGACCACGAGATCGGCCGGCTGCTGGACTACCTGGACCGGTCCGGCCAGTTCGACAACACCATCATCGTGCTGGTGTCCGACAACGGCGCCAGCGGCGAGGGCGGGCCGAACGGCTCGGTCAACGAGAACAAGTTCTTCAACAACATCCCCGACGACCTCGAGGAGAACCTGCGCGCCATCGACGAGCTCGGCTCGCCGTCCACCTACAACCACTACCCGGTGGGCTGGGCGTGGGCGTTCAACACACCGTTCAAGATGTGGAAGCGGTACAACTTCGAGGGCGGCGTGGCCGACCCGCTGCTGGTGTCGTGGCCGGCCGGCATCGCGGCCCGGGGCGAGCTGCGCCACCAGTTCCTGCACGCCACCGACATCGTCCCGACCATGTACGACCTGCTGGACGTCGAGCTGCCGGACACCGTCAAGGGGTACCCGCAGCTGCCGCTGGAGGGCGTGAGCTTCCGGTCGACCTTCGAGAGCGACGACGTGCCGACGCCCAAGGAGTCGGCGTTCTTCTCGATGCTCGGGTCGCGGGCGGTGTGGCACAAGGGCTGGAAGGCGGTCACCGTCCACCCGACGATCGCCGGCTGGAGCCACTTCGACCAGGACCGCTGGGAGCTGTACCACACCGACGCCGACCCGACCGAGAGCCACGACCTCGCCGCGGAGCACCCGGTCAAGCTGCAGGAGATGATCAGCCACTGGTTCCACCTCGCCGGGATGTACCACGGCCTGCCGCTGGTCGACCTGACGGCGGCCGAGGTGCTGTCCGACCCGACCCGGCCCCAGGTGGCGCCGCCGCGCGGGCGGTACGTCTACTACCCGGGGACCGCCGAGGTGCCCGAGACCGCGGCGGTGAACGTCCGCAACCGCGACTTCACCATCGCCGTCGAGACGCACATCGACACGGCTGACGCCCAGGGCGTGCTGTTCTCGCACGGCGCCCGGTTCGGCGGCCACGCCCTGTACGTCAAGGACGGCCGGCTGCGCTACGTCTACAACTTCGTCGGCAGCAACGTTCAGACGATCGTCGGCGACGCTGCCGTGCCCACGGGCGACGTCGTGCTGTCGGCCGCCTTCGTCAAGGCCGGCGACGCGCTGCCGACCACCGGCACGCTGAGCCTGTACATCGACGACCGGTTGGTCGGCGAGGGCACGATCGTCACCCAGCCGGGCAACTTCTCCCTCGTCGGCGAGGGCCTCAACGTCGGACAGGACCCGGCGTCGCCGGTCACCGAGGACTACCCCGGCGCCAGCCCGTACGCCTTCACCGGCGGCACCATCATTGCCGCCATCGTCGACGTCTCCGGCGAGCCGTTCGTCGACCTCGAGAAGGAGGCCGTGGCCATGATGGCCCGCGAGTGAGCCCGATGATGGGTGAGCGTCTGCTGTGGCCATGACAACAGCAGCCGCTCACCCATCTCGGTGGCCGGAGAGGTAGGCGGCCTCGATCTCGCGCAGGACGGCGCCGGGTTCGGTTCGGAGCCGGGCGGGAGAGACCGGGAGGACGCGCCAGCCGAGGGCGGCGTAGCGGGCCCGGCGCTCCTCGGTGCGGGCCGGCGCGTCGCCGAAACCGTGGAAGCTGCGCGAGTCGACCTCGACGACCAAACAGGCTCGTTCCCAGCAGGCGTCGGGATGGATGCCGCGCTGGCCGGGGAGCACCTGGTTCCAGCGGGGTTCCGGGAGGAACTGGCTGGTGCGGACGAGGTCACGGAGTTCGCACTCGGGTGCGGAGCGGCAGCCCGCCTCGATGTCGTACATGGCGAGCCGGGCGAGAGCGCCACCGCGCCGCGGTGCGGCGCCGACCTCGATGCGCAGGTCCGTGAGGGTGGCGCGGCGTCGTTGAACGGCCTCGCACATGAGGGCGCGGGTGTTGCGTAACGCGCGTGCCCGGTGATGGCCTGGTTCGTCCCAGCAAGCGCGGCAGCCGCCGGTGCGTGAGCAATTCGGCCGCCAGTCCGCCGGCAGCCGTGCCCAGCGGACCACCGTGTCCGCGACGGCGCGCGCGACCGGGACGACTGGCACAACGCCAGGCGACGCGGTCGGCGCGAGCGGGTCGAGCACCTCGTCCAGCGGTGGTCCGCAGCGCTGAAGTGCGGACAGCCGCTCGTCGTCGAGCCAACGCTGGCCCTTCGGCATGCGGCGAGTCCGGATGGTGCGGACGAATCCGTGCCCACGCTGGCCGCGAGCCCAGTCCACGAGCAGGTCGACGTTGTCGTCGACCGGCGGGCCGTACCGCAGCCCCGCCAGGTCACAGGCCCACGGACCGGTGACCAGGGCGCCCTCACCCGCGTGGAGGACGGCCGCACGCAGCCGGTGCAGCGGGCTGAGAGGCCCGCTGAACGTCGCGTAGACGCCCGGCAGGACGCGCTGCCACGGGCCGCCGGGCCGGATGGCATGCCGCACTGCTTCGGCACTCATGCCGGCGGCGAGCGCCTGCTGGCGGGTGAGGAGCCCATCCTGAACCCGGGCGAGGGCGAGGGCGCGCTCATGTGGCACGACGCGATCCTGCGCGATGGAAGCCATGGAGGAAAGCGGGTATTCGCCACCTGTGGATAACCCGATGGGTGAGCGTCTGCTGTGGCCATGGCGACAGTAGACGCTCACCCATCGGGCTCGCGACGTTCACAGGTCGTAGCCGCCGGAGGCCTCGATGTCCTGGCCGGTGATCCAGCGGGCGTCGTCGGAGAGGAGGAAGGCGATGACGGCGCCGATGTCGTCGGGCGCGCCGATGCGGCCGAGGGCGGTGCGGGCGGCCTGCGGGGCGATCAGCTCGGGGAAGCGGTCGAACGCGTCGTCGCCGAGGCGGGTGCGGGTCGGGCCGGGCGAGACCGAGTTGACCCGGATCCCGCGGCCGGCCAACTCCTTCGCGAGGTAGCGGGTCAGCACGACGAGGCCGCCCTTCATCGCCGCGTAGACGGAGTAGCCGGGCGTGACCCCGGCGGGGTTGGTCGACGTGCTGGTGGTGTTGACGATCGCGGCGCCGTCGGCGAGCAGTGGCAGCAGCGCCTGCGTGAGGAACAGCGGCCCCTTCAGCAGCACCCGGTGCAGCCGCTCGTACTGCTCGTCGGTGATGTCGCCGAGCAACGCCATCTCACCGATCCCGGCATTGTTCACCAGCGCCTCGACGCGGCCGCCCGGCCAGGTCGCGGCGATCGTCTCGCGCAGCCGCTCGGCGAACGCGCCGAACGAGGCGGCGTCGCCCACGTCGAGCGGCAGCGCCACCGCGGTGCCGCCGAGCTCCTTGACCGCGCGGATCGTCTCGTCCGCGCCCTCCGGATGGCGGCGGTAGGTGACGACGACGCCGAACCCGCGGTGTGCGGCGGCCACCGCTGCGGCTTGCCCGATTCCCGCGCTTCCCCCGATGACGACTGCGACGCTCATGGTGTTCGTTCCTCTCGGCAGATCCGTTCTGACGAGTCAATTCAAGTCGCGACAGGCACCCGGACGGTAGAGCATTCGTGGCGACCTCTTGCCCGATCCTGCCCGACCTGGTTGTCTGTCGGGTATGGAGCTGGACGAGCTGCGCGAACTGATCGGACGGCACGCGCGCGCGGCCGACGTGCGGATCGGCGACAGCGCCGTCATCTCGGCGGCCACCCGCTCCGGGCCGCCCGAGTTCTCGATGACGGGCACGATGGTCGTGTTGCTCGCCCAGGGCGCGAAACGGCTGGCCGTCGGCGACCAGGTGCACGTCTACGGGGCCGGGCAGTCGCTCGTGACGTCGGTCGAACTGCCGGCGTCGGGCCACTTCATCGACGCGAGCCGCGAGACGCCCGCACTCGGGTTCGCGCTGACGTTGAAGCCGGCGCTGATCGCCGACCTCCTCCTGCACCCCGCGGCGGCCGGACTGCCGCGGGCGCAAGTCGGCGCCGCGCCGCCGGGCATCATGGTCGACGACGCGCCCGGCGACCTCGTCGACGCGATCACCCGGATGGTCCGCCTGCTCGACCGGCCGCGCGACCTCCCGGTGCTTGCCCCGCTGGTCGAGCGCGAGCTCACCTGGCTGGTCCTGCGCGGCCCGCGCGGCGCGGCCGTCAGCCAGCTCGGCCTGGCCGACAGCCGGCTCAGCCGCATCGCCCACGCCGTGCGCTGGCTGCGCGAACGCTACGCCGAGCCGGTCCGCGTCGACGAGCTCGCGCGGATGACGCGGATGAGCCCGTCCGCCTTCCACCGCAGCTTCCAGGCGGTCACGGCGCTGAGCCCGATCCAGTTCCAGAAGCAGCTGCGCCTCCAGGAGGCCCGCGTGCGGCTGCTCGCCGACCACCGCGACGTCGCCGGCATCGCCCACGCCGTCGGGTACGAGAGCCCGTCGCAGTTCAGCCGCGACTACAAGCGCCGGTTCGGCGCCGCGCCCCTGCACGACGCACTGCGCCTCAACGCCGGACGTGGCGACGACGCAGCGCGCTCGCCAGCAGGCCGGCGCCCACGATGACGGCCGCCGCCGGCGCGAGCCGGCCCGGGCCGGCCTCGGCCACCCAGCCGCTGACCGTGCCCTGGATCTCCAGAGCCGCGTCGACGACGGAGTCGGCCGGGTCGCCGCCAGCGAGCACCCGCAGCTCGTAGGCGCCGTAGTAGGCGACGTAGGCGCCGGCGACGATCAGCAGCGCCCCGCTCACCCGCGACACGTACGGCAGCAGCCGGCGGGCCCGGCGCACCACCGCGTCGCTGCCCAGCGCGACCGCGGCGGCCAGCAGGCCGACGACCAGCCCCATGCCGACGCCGTACGCGACGAACGCGGCCAGCCCGCCGGCGACGCCGGACGACCTGAAGGTGGCCGTGGCCATCGCGAGGAACGGCGCGACGGTGCAGGACAGGCTGGCCACCGCGTACGCGACGCCGTACCCGGCCATCGACCACACCGACGACGACGGCGCCCCGCCCGCCAGCCTCGGCGCCCGCACCGGCAGCTCCCGGCCGCTGACCAGCCACCAGCCGAGGGCGACCAGCGCGACCCCGATCACGATGGTGGCCCACGGCAGGAACCGCTCCACGGACAGTGCCGCCGGCACCACGACCAGCCCGAACGTGCCGAAGACGGCGATGAAGCCGGCCGTCATCGCCGCGGTCATGACGCCCGCGCGACGCAGCGCCGCCGCCGGGCCGGGCGGCCCGCCCTGGGCGACGAGCAGGGTGAGGTAGGTGGGCAGCAGGGCGAAGCCGCACGGGTTCAGCGCCGCCACCGACCCGAGCAGCAGGGCGAACTCGATCGGCACCTCGCCCATGTCAGTCCGAGACCAGCCGCTCGACCTCGGCCACGATCTCGTCTTCCTCCAGCGGCCCGCGGATCACCTCGACGGTCCCGTCGGCGGACACGAAGCCGAAGTCGTACTGCTGCGTGACCTCGAACCGGCTGTAGACCTCGCCGTCGCGGTCGTCGAGGTGCACGATGCCCTCGACGCCGCCGTCGGCGACGAACTCCTCCATGGCGCCGAGGTCGCCGGACAGCCCGGCCACCCCGACGAACGCCACCTGCCCGTCGAACCGGGCGGCGAGGTCGGCGATCAGCGGCGCCTCCCGCCGGCACACCGGGCACCACGGCGCCCAGAACCACAGCACGGCGGGCCGGCCGACCAGGCTGGCGCCGTCGAACGTGCTGCCGTCGAGGGTCGGCGCCGTGAAGGCCAGCTCCTCCGGGACCTCGGCCGACGGCGTCGCGCTCGGCGTCGGCGTCGGCGTCGGCGTCGGCGTCGGTGTGGGTGTCGGTGTGGGTGTCGCCGTCACGGACGGCGTCGGCGTGGGTGCCGCGGTCCCGCCCTCGTCGGCCTCGCCGCAGGCGGTGAGCAGGACGGCGATCACGCCGAGCACCACGGGGCGCCGCATCAGCGCCTCGCCAGGTCGGCGACCGCGGCGAACAGCAGTGTGCGGACGCGGTCGACGTTGGCGCGGACCACCTCGAGGACCGCTTCCTGGCGCACCGGCGGCAGGTCCGGCTCGCCGTCGAGTCCGGCGTCGTAGTCCGTGACGAGCGCGATGCCGCCGAAGTCCAGCCCGGCCTCGCGGGCCAGCGCCGCCTCCGGGTACTGCGTCATGTTGACGACGTGCCAGCCGGCCTGACGGTGCCAGGCGGACTCGGCGCGGGTGGAGAAGCGCGGCCCGTTGACCACCACGACGGTGCCGCCGTCGTGCATCGTCGCCCCGGCGGCGGCACCGGCGTCCAGCAGCGCGCGCCGGACTCGCGGGGTGTACGGGTCGGCCAGCGAGACGTGTTGAGGTCCGTCGTCGAAGCGGTCGTGGAAGGTGTCGGCGCGGCCCCACGTGCGGTCGACCAGCTGGTCGACGACGACGAAGTCGCCGGGCCGCAGCTCCGGGCGCAGCGACCCGGCCGCGAACGGCGCGACCAGCGTGTGCACGCCGAGCCGCCGCATCGCGTCGACGTTGGCGCGGTAGTTCACCCGGTGCGGCGGCAGTTCGTGCCGCGGTCCGTGCCGGGGCAGGAACGCGACGCCCACGCCGTCGACGTCGGCCACGGTCACCGGCGCCGACCCCCACGCGGTCTCCACGTCCACCGTCTCGGCGCCGGTCAGGAACGTGTAGAACCCGGATCCGCCGAAGATCCCGATCTCTGGTGTCATCTCTCCTCCGCACGGATCAGGCGGCGGGTCTCGGCCAGCCGCCGTCGCATGTCCAGCACCGCACGCACCGTCCCGCCGACGGTGCCGGTGACCTTGCTCCTGCCGGTGCGCGGGTGGTACGGCACCGGCCGTTCGGCGATCCGCCAGCCGGACCGTCCGGCCCGCAGCACCATCTCCAGCGGCCACCCGGACCGCCGGTCGGCGAGCCCGAGGCCGAGCAGCGCCTCGCGCCGGGCCGCCCGCATCGGCCCGATGTCGCTCACCCGCGCGCCCGTGTAGGCGGCCACCCGGCCGGCCAGGTAGCGGTTGGCCACGCGCGCGTGCGGCGGCATCGCGTGCCCGCGCCGGGCACCCAGCACGAGGTCCGCCGCCCCCGCGACAACCGGATCCGCCACCAGCGGCAGGTCACCCGGGTCGAGGGTGGCGTCGCAGTCCATGAAGCACACGACGTCCGACGCCGCCGCCGTCAGTCCCGCGAAGCAGGCGGCGCCGAACCCGCGCCGGCGCTCCAGGACGACGACGCCGCCGCAGGCCGCGGCCACCGCCGCCGAGCCGTCGGAGGACCCGTTGTCGACGACGATCGGGCGGTAGCCGGCGGGCATCCGGCCGAGCACCCACGGGATCGCGGCGGCCTCGTCCAGCACCGGCAGGACGACGTCGATCATGCGACCACCCGGCTCAGCCGGGCAAACCAGCGCCCGGCCGCGACGTGCCAGCCGGCCGGTCGCAGCCCAGCCGCGGCGGCCAGCCGGGCGATGTCGTCGGCCGCCACCCGCGCCCACGGGAACCAGCCGCTGATCTCGTCGTCGCGCTCCAGCCGCGCCTCGCCCCACCAGGAGCCGGCGCCGGGCGGCCCGGTCTCGACCACCACCCGGCCGTCGCCGGCCAGCAGCCGGGCCACCCGGCGCAGCAGCTCCACCGGCGCTCCGCCGATGCCGACGTTGCCGTCGAGCAGCAGCACGCTCTGCCACCGGCCCTCCCCCGGCAGCGGGTCGAACACCGAGTAGCGCAGCGCCGTGGCGCCCCGGGCCCGGGCCTGGTCGACGGCGTGCGTGGACGCGTCGACGCCGAGCGCGGGCACGCCCAGCTCGGCCAGCGCCACGACCAGCCGGCCCGGACCGCAGCCCAAGTCGAGCACCGGGCCGCGCAACGACGCCAGCAGCGCGCGCTCCGCCGGGGTGGCGGCCGCCGTCCAGTCGGCCAGCGCGAGCGGCTGGCTCCAGCCGTCCCGGCCGCGCATCAGGACCGTCATCGCCCCCGCCTCGCCCGCACCACGACCGCCACGCCGACGACCAGCCAGATCAGCGCCAGGACGACGATCAGGTTGCGGCCGTAGTCCAGCGGCAGCGCGCTCGGCACCGACGGCGACCGGCCCCAGCCGCGCACCACCGGCCAGAACACCACCGTCAGCAGCGCCGACAGCGCCAGCCCGAGCCGCACCGGCAGCCGCGCGGCGTCCGGCAGCCATCGCGTCGCCAGCGCCGCGACGACCAGCGCCGGCGCGAGCAGCGCGTCGTGCAGCACCCCGGAGCCGGCCAGCCAGACGGCCAGCTCGACGGGGTGGGTGTCGGCGCGGTCGGCCCACAACCCGGCCAGTCCGTAGCCCACGATCCCGGCGCCGCCGACCACGCCGCTCCAGAAGAAGGGCCCCGACGGCGTCCGCTCCGGCGGCGGCTGCGAGGTCATCATGCGCGGATCACCACCAGCTCGTGCACCCACTTCGTCTGCAGCACGCCGGCCCGGTTCGGCGCGATCAGCCGGCACGGGTAGCCGTGGTCGAGGTCGAGCCGTTCGCCGTTCAGAGCGACCGCCAGCATCGTGTCGAGGTCGCGGACCTGCAGGTGGTTCAGCTCCGAGGCCCGGTACCGGCCGCCGGCCTGCAGCGACTCGACCCGCACGGTGACGCCGTCGTCGACGTCGGCGCCGGCGGCGGCCAGCAGGTCGGTCACCGGCACGCCGCGCCAACGGGCCGACGCGCTCCAGCCCTCGACGCAGGCGATCGGCAGCTCCGCCTCGCGGCGGGCCAGCCGGTCGAGCTCCCCCGCGGTGAGCTCGACCGGACCGGCCACCGCACCGGTGACGCGCAGCCGGAACCCCGGGTCACCCGCGGCCTCGACGACACCGGCCTGGACGGCGCTGCGGTTGACCGGCAGGCCCTGCACGCCGATGTCCGGCCGGCGCTGCGCGAACAGCGTCAATGGGCGCAACGGCGTCAGCGTCTGCCCCGCGGTGGTCACCGTGACGACACCGGCGGCGGCCGCCACCGCGCCGAGGAAGCCGCGCCGCCCGAGCGCGCAAGGCGCGGCCGCCGCAACGGGGTCGCCGGGCCGGGACAGTGCCGCCCGGGCCACCGACGCCTTCGCACCCACGTGCGCGACCAGCGCGCCGATCGTGATCCACGCGACCCAGTAGTGCGCGGCCGGGAAGTAGAACCCCCACGGGTACCAGCGCGACACGTTCGCCACCCCGGAGAACAGCTGGAACACCGCACCGCAGACCAGCGGCACCAGCATGAGCCGCTCGACGGCGTGAGCGGCGTTGCTCACCGGCGGCCAGCGGAACAGCCGCGGGTACACCGACCACAGCTTCGCCAGCAGCAGCGGCACGGTGGCGAAGCCGGTCGCGACGTGCAGGCCCTGCGTCACCCGATACAGCGAGGCCGGGCGCGGCGGGATCGGCAGCCAGCCCACCGGGTGCTGCTGCAGGTGCGAGTAGAGCCCGGTCAGGAAGCAGACCAGGAAGCAGCAGCCGAGCGCGATGCCCAGGATCGCGGCGGTCCGCGCGTCGTGCACCGGCCGCCGCAGCGCCTCGTCGCGCGCCGCCGCCACTGTGCGCAGCGGGTTCACCGGCGCTCCGCACCGGCCAGCAGCGAGCGCACCACGGCCGCCGTCCGCGACTCCGGCGCCGCCTGCGCCACCGCGACCGCGTCGGCCGCCGTGTCGAGGTCGCGCAGCACCGGCAGCGGCGTCACCGTCAGCCCCAGCGACCGCAGCCGCTCGGCCTGCCAGGCGCCGGTGTGCGCCGTGCTCATCGGCACGCCGTCGAACACGCCGCGCCGCCAGCGGGCCAGGCCCAGCGCCCACCAGCCGCCATCCTCGGCCGGCCCCAGCAGCGCGCGGCCGTCCGACAGCAGTCCCAGCGCCTCGTCCAGCAGCGACGGCGTCACCTGCGGGGTGTCCATGCCGAGCTGCACACCCGGGCCGCCGGCGTACCGCCAGGCCGCGGCCAGCCGGACGCCGAGCGGCCCACGCACCTGTGGCACCACCTCGAAGCCCGGCGGCAGCCAGGGACCGGGCCGGCCGTCGAGGGCGAGGATGCGCCGGTCCGCGCCGCACCGGGCGACGGCGTCGAGCGTGTCCGCGAGCGCGGCCTCGGCGACGCGGGCCGCCTCGGCCGGGTCCAGCGGCGGGCAGAGCCGGGTCTTGACGCGGCCGGGAACCGGCTCCTTCGCGACCACGAGCACATGGGTGGGTGTCACGGTGACGACCGTAGGTTCGACCGGCTGTCATGATTCTTACAAAGCGCGAAACTCTGCCGCTGTACCCGCCCGACCTGGGGCGAAGCGGTCACCGGCGGTGGCAAGGTGGACCCATGGATCCCGGACCGGGCCAGCGCGTGCTGGTGGTGGACGACGACCCGGCGCTGTCCGAGGTGGTCGGCCGGTACCTGCGCCGCGACGGCTTCGAGGTCGACTACGCCGCCGACGGCACCACCGGCCTGGCGAAGGCGCTCGAGACCCTGCCCGACCTCATCGTGCTCGACCTCATGCTGCCCGGGCTCGACGGTCTCGAGGTCTGCCGCCGGCTGCGCCGGGTCGCGCCGATCCCGGTCGTCATGCTGACCGCGCTCGGCGAGGAGAACGACCGCATCGCCGGCCTCGAACTGGGCGCCGACGACTACGTCACCAAGCCGTTCTCGCCGCGCGAGCTGTCCGCACGGGTCAAGGCCGTGTTGCGGCGGGCCGCGGCGGGCAACGTCACGGCGTCATCGGCGGCGCCGCGGCTGTCCGGCGCCGGCTGCGACGTCGACCTCGTCGCCCACCAGGTGCGCCGCGAGGGCGAGCTGGTGGCGCTCACGACCAAGGAGTTCGATCTGCTCGTGCACTTCATCACCAATCCGGGCCGGGCCTACCGCCGCGAGGAACTGCTCGAAGCCGTGTGGGGCTGGCGCTTCGGCGACACCTCCACCGTGACGGTGCACCTGCGGCGGCTGCGGGAGAAGATCGAGGCCGACGCCTCGGCGCCGCGTCACCTGCTCACCGTCCGCGGCGTCGGCTACCGGTTCGAGCCATGACCCGGCAGGCCGCCACCGTCTCGATCCTCGCGACCGGCCTGGTCGTCGCCGGGGTCATCGCCGCCTCCGCCGGCATCCCGACCCGCGACACCGCGATCCTCGTCGCGGTCACGGCGCTCGGGGCCGGGGCGGCGTTCGTCGCCGGAGCCACCGTGCTGCGCCGGTTCCGCGGCCGCCCGGTACGCGTCCAGGTGCTGGTCGTCGCCGTGTCGTCGCTGCTGATGACGGTGGCCGGCGTCGTGGCCGCGGCGCTGGCGATGTTCATCTCGACGCACGACCTCGTGGCGCTGTTCATCGTCGTGGCGGTCGCGACGTCGATGGCGGTCGGCGCGGCGCTGCAGCTCGGCGACGACATCGGCACCGCCACCTTGCAGGTCGGTCACCTGGCCCGAACCATGGTGGACGGCGGCGACGGGCCGGCGCGGGTCACCGGCCCGGGCGAGCTGGCCACGCTCGCCACCGAGCTGGCCGACGTCTCCGCTCGGCTGGACGAGTCGCGGCGGCGCGAGCGCGCGCTGGAGGCGTCGCGGCGCGAGCTGATCGCCTGGGTGTCGCACGACCTGCGCAGCCCGCTGGCGACGATCCGCGCGATGGCTGAGGCGCTCGACGACGAGGTGGCCGACGACACCGCCACGGTCCAGCGCTACCACCGGCAGATCCGCGGCGACGCCGAACGGCTCACCGCCCTGGTGGACGACCTGTTCGAGCTGTCGCGCATCAACAGCGGCGCCGTGCGGCTCGGGCCGGAGCTGGTCTCGATCGGCGACGCCGTCGCCGAGTCGCTGGCCGGTGCGGCGTCGCACGCCTCGGTCAAGGGCGTGCGGCTGGTCGAGGAGCTCGCCGACCTGCCCGCCGCGGAGGTGTCCGCCCGCGAGTTCTCCCGCGCCCTGAACAACCTGCTCGACAACGCCATCCGGCACACGCCGGCCGGCGGCCGCGTCGTCGTCCGCTCCGGCCGCGACGACGACGGCGCCGTCCTGCAGGTCATCGACGAGTGCGGCGGCATCCCGGAACCGGACCTCGACCGGGTGTTCGACGTCGCCTTCCGCGGCGACACCGCACGCGGGCGGGACGCCGGCGGCGGCGGGCTCGGGCTGGCGATCGCCCGCGGCCTGGTCGAGGCGCACGCCGGTTCCGTCGAGGTCGCCAACCACGAGCGCGGCTGCCGGTTCACCATCCGGCTCCCGGCGTGAGGGTCCCGGCCGTCCCGCTCGCCCCTTTGTACCGCCCGGCTCCCGGTGAGTGGGCGGGAGCGGTCCCCATCGCGCTGGCCGGCTGGGTCCTGCTGCTGGTCGTCGCCTGGATCTGGGGTCGGACGCTGCCGGCCGCCGACCTGCACGTGGGCGCGATCCCGTTCTACGGCCGCTGGGACCTCGCTCCGGTCTGGCGGCTGGCCGCGCCGGTGGCGGTGGGCGCGGCGGCCGTGCTGCTGCTGCCGTCGCTCGCGACGCGGTGGCCCTGGCGGCGGGTGCTCGGCGCGGCAGCGGTGACGGCGATCGGCTGGAGCCTCGCGCTGGCTGCCGCCGACGGCTCGCACGGGTTCGCCGACATCGGCCAGGCGTACGGCGCGCACACCGGGCTGGTCGACGACCGCGGCGGGCCGGCGGCGTTCCTGCGCACGTACGTCGAGCACCAGGACGCCGTCCCCGTCCACCTGCAGGCGCACCCGCCGGGGCTGGTGCTGACGCTGTGGGCGTCGGCCCGGCTCGGGCTGTCCGGCGCCGGCTGGGAGACGACTCTGGCGATGGCCGGGGTCGCCGCGGCCGCGGTGGCGGTGCTGGTCATCGCCCGGGACGTCGTCTCCGAGCGGTTCGCCCGGGCCGCCGCGCCGTTCGTCGTGCTGGCGCCGGCCGCCGTCTGGCACACCAACGCCGACGTGATCTTCGGCGGGCTGGCGCTGGCCGGTGTCGCCGTCGTGGTCGTGGCCCGCCGCTGGTCCTCGGCCGCTGCCGGTGGCGCGGTATTCGGGCTGTCGCTGCTGTTCAGCTACGGTCTGGCGCTGCTGGCCATGCCGATCGCGGCCGTCGCGCTGTGGCGGCGCCGGCCGGTCCTGCTGTCCGTCGCGGCCGCGGCGGGCGCCGTCGTCGTGACGCTGCCGCTGCTCTGGGGGTTCTGGTGGCTCGACGGCCTGGCCGCGACCCGGGTCCAGTACTACGCCGGCGTCGGCGCGGAGCGTCCGTACGAGTACTTCCTGCTGGCCAACCTGGCGGTCTTCGCCGTCGCCGTCGGGCCGGCGACGGCGGCCGGGCTGGCCCGGCTGCGCGACCCGCGGGCCTGGCTGGTGGTCGGCTCGGGTCTGGCGGTCGTGCTGCTCGCGGACCTGTCCGGGCTGTCCTCGGCCGAGACCGAGCGGATCTGGCAGCCGTTCATGCCGCTGGTGCTGCTGGCCGGCGGCGCCCTGGCCGCATCGCGCGGCGGCCCGCGGGGGTGGCTGGCCCTGCAGGTCGCCGTCGCGGTCGTCCTGCAGGCGGCGCTGCGGTCGCCCTGGTGAGAGGAGATGTCGTGAAGGTGCTGGTCACCGGCGGTGCCGGGTTCATCGGCGGGCACGTCGTGGAGCAGCTGGTGGACGACGGCGCGGACGTCGTCGTCCTCGACTCGCTGGTCGCCCACGCCGAGCCGCCGGCCCATCTGCCTGGCGGCGTCGACCTGCGGGTCGCCGACCTGCGCGACGCCGACGCCGTCGCGCACGCCGTCAGCGACGTCGACGCCGTCTGCCACCAGGCCGCCCGGGTCGGGCTCGGCGTCGACCTCGGCGACGTCGCCGAGTACGTGTCCGACAACGACCTCGGCACCGCCGTGCTGCTGCGAGCGCTGTGGCGGCGGAGCTTCGCCGGCCGCCTCGTCGTCGCGTCCTCGATGGTCGTCTACGGCGAGGGCCGGTATCGCTGCGCCCGGCACGGCGCCGTCGCGCCCGGCCCGCGGCCGGCCGCCGACCTCGACGCCGGCCGGTTCGAGCCGCCCTGCCCGCGCTGCGGCGCGCCGCTGTCCTGGGCGCAGGTCGACGAGGACGCGCCGCCCGACCCGCGCAACGTCTACGCCGCGACGAAGCTGCACACCGAGCACCTCGCGTTCGCGTACGGGCGCGAGACCGGCGCCGCCGTCTGCGCGCTGCGCTACCACAACGTGTACGGGCCGCGGATGCCGCGCGACACGCCCTACGCCGGCGTGGCCAGCATCTTCCGCAGCGCGCTGGCTCGCGGCGCCGCTCCCCGCGTCTTCGAGGACGGCGGCCAGCGCCGCGACTTCGTCCAGGTCCGCGACGTCGCCCGGGCCAATGTCCTGGCGCTCGAGTCGGCGTGGAGCGGGGCGCTGAACGTCGCCAGCGGCGAGCCGCACACCATCCTCGACCTGGCCACCGCCCTGTGCGCGGCGTTCGGCCCGGCCGCGCCGTCGCCCGTCGTCACCGGTGAGTACCGCCTCGGCGACGTCCGCCACGTCGTCGCCTCCCCCGCCCGCGCCGCGGAGGTCCTCGGCTTCGCGGCCCGGGTCCCCTTCGCCGCCGGCGTGGACGAGTTCGCCCAGGCGCCGCTGCGGACCTGAGCCCGCTCATCCGGGGCTACGGCCGGGGTCAGTCGCCGGCGCCGCGCCGGCGCCGGCCTCGCATACGATCGAAGGCGATGGACGAACGCGCGCAGGTCAGTGCCGACGACGATCTCGAGGTCGCGGCGTCAGATGAGGTCCCCGAGTTCCTGTCCGAGTTCCGGCAGATGCGCGACGAGTTCTCGCGGTTCATGCTGTCGTACAAGTTCGGCATGGACGAGATCACCACGAAGGTGCGCATCCTGCAGGAGGAGTTCCGCACCGTCCACGTCTACAACCCGATCGAGCACGTCTCGGCGCGGCTGAAGACGCCGGAGAGCGTGCTGGAGAAGGTGCGGCGCAAGGGCTGCGAGCCGACCTTCGAGCGCATCCGCGAGCAGATCACCGACGTCGCCGGAGTGCGTGTGACGTGCTCGTTCGTCTCCGACGCCTACCGCGTTTTCGACCTCCTGACCGGCCAGCAGGACATCGACGTCGTGGCGGTGAAGGACTACATCCGCGACCCCAAGCCGAACGGCTACCGCAGCCTGCACGCGATCGTCGAGGTGCCGGTGTTCCTGTCCAACGGGCCGACGCCGGTGCCGGTCGAGGTGCAGTTCCGCACCATCGCGATGGACTTCTGGGCCAGCCTGGAACACAAGATCTACTACAAGTACGACCGCCAGGTCCCCGACGCGCTCCTCGTGAGCCTCAGCGACGCCGCGACGACGGCGGCCAAGCTGGACGAGGACATGGAGCGCCTGCACCGCGAAGTCCACGGCGACGACCGGCAGCAGCCGCCGCCCGAACCGTCGCCCGGCGGCCTCGAGCTGTCCGAGCGCGTGGTGGCGCAGCTGATCCAGCAGCGCGCCGCCGCCCGCGGCCGCTAGCCCGACGCCGCCGACGACAGCACACCCGCACCGTCGCGTTGATCATGGAGAAAGTCGGGGTTATCCGCGCTCCAGAGCCTGTTGCTGAATGAGGCTCCGTCCAGGCGAGGTGGGGGGAACAACGCGAAAACGGGCTGAAAATAGGCCCAAGTGGAGGGCCCTTGATCAAATGGCGAAAGCCCACCTCGCTGACCAGCGCCTTTGCAGCGGCCAAGTTGCCCCGTGGATGAACATCGTTCTCATCTTTCAAAAAGCAACAGGCTCTCCAGAGCCGACCTTCTCCATGATCAACTCGGCAGGCGGCTCAATGCTTCTTCTTGTTCTTTCCTGATTCTGCACGTTATGGTGCGGGCATGACGTCTCCGATGCTCATCCTCATCGCCGGCCCCTACCGCTCGGGCACGGGCGACGACCCGGACCTGATGGCGGCCAACCTGGCGCGGCTGGAGGAGGCCGCGTGGCCGATCTTCCGCGCGGGCCACGTGCCGATGATCGGCGAGTGGGTGGCCCTCCCGGTGCTGCGCTCGGCCGGCGCGACGGGGGTCACAGATCCGCTCGCCGCGCAGGTCATGTACCCGACGGCCGAACGTCTCCTGCGGCACTGCGACGGCGTGCTGCGCCTCCCCGGCGACTCCACCGGCGCCGACCAGGACGTCGCGATCGCCCGCGACCGCGGCCTCCCCGTCTGGTACCGGCTCGAGGACGTCCCCGGCTGGACGCCTGGCGCCGGAGGACGGGAGGGATGACGGCCACGCCGTGGTGGCGCGGCGCGACGATCTACCAGATCTACCCGCGTAGTTTTGCCGATTCCGACGGCGACGGTGTCGGCGACCTGCCCGGGATCCTCGCCAAGGTGGACTATCTGAGCTGGCTCGGTGTCGACGCGGTCTGGCTGTCCCCGTTCTACCCCTCGCCGATGGTCGACTTCGGCTACGACGTCAGCGACTACACCGGCGTCGACCCGTTGTTCGGGGGTCTCGCGGACTTCGACGCGCTGGTCTCCGCGCTCCACGCGCACGGCATCAGGGTGATCGTCGACTTCGTCCCCAACCACTCGTCCGACCGCCACGCCTGGTTCGTCGAGTCGAAAGCAGCCAGGACCGCTCGGCGCCGGGACTGGTACGTCTGGGCCGATCCGCGGCCGGACGGCGGGCCGCCGAACAACTGGGAGAGTTACTTCGGTGGGAGCGCCTGGGAGCTCGATCCCGCGACGAGCCAGTACTACCTGCACACCTTCCACCGGACCCAACCCGATCTCAACTGGGACAACGGCGAGGTCAGGCAGGCCATGGCCGACGCGCTGCGGTTCTGGCTCGCCCGCGGCGTCGACGGCGTCAGGGTCGACGTGCTGTGGATCCTGGCGAAGGATCGCGCACGGCGCGACAACCCGCCGAACGACCGCTGGCGGCCGGGCGAGCCGTACTGGCACCGTCAGGTCCGGCGCTACTCCGAGGACCAGCCGGAAGCTCATGATCATGCACGGTTCATCCGAGGCGTCGTCGACGAGTTCCCCGACCGGGTCATGATCGGCGAGGTGGTGCTGCCGGCCGAACGGGCGGTGGCCTACTACGGAGCTGCCCTCGACGAGGCGCACCTTCCGCTCAACTTCGGCCTCGCCGACCTGGCGCCCTGGTCGCCGCGGACCTTCCACGCCACCGTCACCGGCTATCTGCGGTCGTTGCCCCCCGGCGCGGAGCCCAACTGGTTCCTCGGCAACCACGACTTCGAACGGGTCGCGTCCCGCCTCGGACAGCGCACGGCCCGGCTGGCCCAGGTGCTGATGCTGACGCTGCCGGGCACGGCGCTGCTGTACTACGGCGACGAACTGGGCCTGCCCAACGGGCACATCCCGCCCGCCCTCGTGAGCGACCCGCAGGCAGTCGCGTTCCCGGAACGAAGCCGCGAGTCGGCCCGGACCCCCATGCAGTGGGACCTCACCGAGCACGCCGGCTTCGGCGCCGCCACGCCATGGCTGCCCGTGTCCCGGACCGGCGGCGAGTGGACCGTGGCGCGGCAACGCGACGACCCGGCCAGCATGCTGAGCCTGGTCCGCGCGCTCCTCCGGCTCCGCGCCGACGACCCGGCCGTCGCACACGGCGACTATGCACCGCTACCCGTGCCCGACCCGCGGGTCCTGGCCTTCACCCGGTCGGCCGGCCACCATCGCGTGACGGTGGTCGCCAACTTCTCCGACGATGTCGTGCCGACTCCGGCGCCGGCCGGCGAGCACCGGGTGACCCTGGTGTCGTCCGCCGGCAATCACGACCCGCGGACCCTCCAGCCGAAGGAGGCGAAGGTGCTCGGCACCGCCGTGCAAGACTGGGAGGAAACGAGGAGGATCGCGCATGCTCGCCGCCGAACGACGTGACTTCCTGCTCGCGCGCCTCGAGCAGGACGGGAAGGTCGTCGCGAAGGATGTCGCGACCGAACTCGGCATCTCCGAGGACAGCATCCGGCGCGACCTGCGCGAGTTGGCCTCCGCCGGGCTGTGCCAGCGCGTCTACGGCGGCGCCCTGCCCGTCTCGCCCGCGATCGCCGACCACACCGTCCGCACGGGCATCGAGGTGAGCGGCAAGCACCGGGTCGCGGCCGCCGCGGCCGCCCTGATCCGCCCGGGCAGTACAGCGATCCTCGACGGCGGCACCACCGCGCTCGCCGTCGCCCGGGCGCTGCCCGCGGGCCTGCGCGCCACGGTCATCACGCACAGCCCTGTCGTCGCCGCCGCGCTGGGCGACCACCCGCAGGTCGACGTCATCGTCATCGGCGGGCGGCTGTTCAAGCACTCCATGGTCACCTGCGGCGCCGCGGCCGTCGAGGCGGTGAACGGCATCCACGCCGACGTCTTCCTGCTCGGCGTCACCGGCGTCCACCCCGACGCGGGCCTCACCACCGGCGACTCCGACGAGGCCGCGATGAAGCGCACGCTCGCCCGGCACGCCGCCGACACCTACGTCCTCGCCAGCTCGGAGAAGATCGGCACCGCGTCCCAGTTCACCGTCCTCCCCCTCGCCGACATCGCCGGTCTGGTCACCGACGCGCCGGCGGACCATCCGATCGTCCAGCGCCTCCACGCCCTCGACGTGCCGATCGTGGACGCACCGGACGGATCCGCGTGGTCTCCTGGAGGGGTGCCGTCCCCCGACTGAGCAAGGAGAGCCGCACCATGCGCGGAGTGGTGATGTACGCCCCCGGTGACGTCCGGGTCGAGGAGCGGGACGTCCCGCGCATCGTCGAGCCGTCCGACGCGGTCATCCGGGTCGCCGCGGCCTGCGTCTGCGGGTCGGACCTGTGGCCGTACCGCGGGATCGAGCGGCTGAAGGGGCCGAGGCCGATGGGCCACGAGTACGTCGGCGTCGTCGAGCAGGTCGGCGACGAGGTGCGCGACATCCACGTCGGCGACTTCGTCGTCGGCTCGTTCTTCGCCTCCGACAACACCTGCGAGATCTGCCGCGCCGGCTACCAGACCCACTGCGTCAACCGGAAGCCCATCGCGGCGGGCGGCGCCCAGTCCGAGCTGCTGCGGGTGCCGCTGGCCGACGGCACGCTGGTCGCGACGCCGGGACCGCCGGACGCGGACCTGGTTCCGTCGCTGCTGGCCGCCTCCGACGTGCTGGGCACCGGCTGGTTCGCCGCCGTCGCCGCCGAGGCCGGGCCCGGGAAGACCGTCGCGGTCGTCGGCGACGGCGCCGTCGGACTGCTGGCGGTCCTGGCCGCCCGCCGGCTCGGCGCCGAGCGGGTCATCGCGATGAGCCGGCACGCCGACCGGCAGAAGCTGGCGCTGGACTTCGGCGCCACCGACATCGTCGTCGAGCGCGGCGACGAGGGCGTGGCCCGCATCAAGGAGCTCACCGGCGGCTACGGCGCCCACTCCGTCGTCGAGGCGGTCGGCACCCAGGAGTCGATGACGCAGGCGATCCGCGCCACCCGCCCCGGCGGCCACGTCGGGTACGTCGGCGTCGCCCACGACGTCTCGCTGAACGGCACGGAGCTGTTCTTCTCCGGCGTCCACCTGCACGGCGGGCCGGCCCCGGTGCGCCGCTTCCTCCCCGAGCTGATCGACCTCATCTGGACCCGGGCGATCGACCCCGGCAAGGTCTTCGACCGCGCCGTCCCGCTCGACCAGGCCGCCGAGGCCTACCGGGCGATGGACGAGCGCAGCGCCGTCAAAGTGCTGCTGCGCCCGTGACCATCGTCCCTGTAGAGCCGCTGCCGCCGTCGATCAGCGGGTGACCCGGTCCAGAGGGAGATGCAGGACGGGTTCGGCGCCGGCCGGCGCGTGGCCGTCGGCCAGCGCGGCGATCTCGGCGGCGCCGAGTGCCTGGTCGAACATCCACACGTCGTCGACGGCGCCGTCCAGCGGGTTGTTGATGCCGTCGACGCGGGAGCCGATGCGGATGCCGGTGAGCGCGCCGGCCGACACCGACCCGGCGACCGGCGCGGACGACCCCAGCGGCTCGCCGTCGACGTAGAGCGTCACGGCGTCGTCATCGCGGGTGAGGGCCACGTGGTGCCATCGGCCGTCGGCGAAGTCGCCCGGTGCGGACACGAACGTGTTCCTCTCACCCGTGTTGACGTGGGCCCTGATCCGGCCGAGGTCCGGCTCCAGCCTGACCCACCACTTCGGGTCGACGTCCCGGTTGGAGTGCGCCCACACGATCGTCTGCACCACGGAGCTGCCGGTACGGAACCAGGCCGCGGCCGTGAACGGGCCGGCGCCGAACTCGAGGGCGGGGTCGGCCGGGGTCTCGACGTAGTCGCCGGCCAGGTCCAGGCCCGAGCCGACGACGCCGCCGACCCGACGTGGCGTGCCGCTGACCACGGCGTCGAGCCCGTTGCCGGAGACGTCGGGCGTCGTCGGCGGGGGCGGCGCCGGGGCGTCCAGCGTCGGCACGATCACCCGGGCGAAGCTGATCCGCTGGTGATAGGTGAGCTCCGGGCCCTCGTGCAGCCGGTCGCCGTTCTCATAGAGCACGCCGAGCATCCGCGCGCGCCCGTGGCCGTCGATCTGCACGATGTCGGAGTAGCCGGCCGGCCCCTCGTAGACGACCGGCCCGCGGACCCAGCTGCCGGCATCGTCGAAGCTCGACCACAGTGTCAGGTTCTCGCGCGACGTCGGATGCCCCGGCGCGGCGAACACCAGCCGCTCGCGCCGGTCGGCCTCGCGCGACAGGGCGAGGATCGAACCCTGGACGACCGGCGCGACGAGGTCCGGGATCTCCTGGTACGGCGCGTCGAAGCTCGCCCCGCCGTCAGCGCTGGTGGTGGAGGCTCGGGCGCCGACGCTGGTGCCGTTCTGGTCGCGGGCGTTGAAGTACAGGCTGCCGTCGCTCAGTTCCACGACGGTGTTCTCGTTCGGGTTCACCACCCCCTCCGGTGTGGTGTCGACGCCGCCGAGGTGCCAGGTGGTCCCGCCGTCGTCGCTGTACAGCGAGTGCGCGCCGAACAGCCGGTCGTCCGTGCACGACAGGCCGGAACCGGGCGGCGGCGCGGCCGAGTGGTTGCCCGGGATGACGAGCCGGCCGGCGTGCTCGCCCTGGGTGATCTGGATCCCGTGCCCCGGCCCGCCGACGAAGTGCCGCCAGTCGGCCGGCTTGACGTCGGCCGTGATCTCCACCGGAGCGGACCAGCTGGCGCCGTGGTCGTCGCTGTACAGGACGAACGAGCGGCGGGTCTGCTCGGCGTCGGCCCGGCCGCAGCGGATGTCGTCGCCCGAGACGTCGCCACCGGTCCGGGTGACGTTCAGGACGACGCGCCCGGTCCGCTCGTCGAGGATCGGGACGGGGTTGCCGAACTTGTTCCCGCCGCCGTCGACGACCACCTGCAGCGGTCCCCAGGTCACACCGCCGTCGGCGGATCGTTTGAGGACGAGGTCGATGTCACCGTCGTCGCCCGGGCTGTTGATGCGCCCTTCGGCGAAGGCAAGCAGCGTCCCGTCGGCGGCCTGGACGACGGCGGGGATGCGGAAGGTGTGGTAGCCGTCCTGGCCCCGGTCGAAGACCGTGGTCTGGTCGACCGCGCGCTCCGGCGCCGGCTCGGCGACCGCGGGCGACGAGGCCGGGCCGGGCGCGGCCGCCAGGGCGAGACCGGCCAGGCCGGTCACCGCGAGCAGCCGGGTTCTGCGACGTGTCGTCGTCGACATCGTGCTCCTTCCTCTGGGGGTGGGATCGCGCCGTGGCTCAGCCGCGCCACGGCGCGAAGTCGGGGTGTGCCGCCGCCTCGGCGGCCCGGGCCGCGAACCAGTCGCGGTGCTCGGCCCGCCGGGCCGGGTCCGGGGACGGGACGTTGGCCGCGTCGACGGCCGGTGCGTGCTCGTCGAGGTGGACCGGCGTGGGCGTGTCGTACATGACCCAGTCCGCCAGCGCGCCGCGCAGCTCGCCGGCAAGCCGCGTGCAGGCCGGGTCGGCGATGCGGTTGTCCAGTTCGTAGGGGTCGGCGGCCAGGTCGTAGAACGCGTCGAGCGCGCCGTCGTCGTACGCGAGCAGCTTGTGGGTCGCCGTGCGCGCCATGAACGCCGCCGGGCCGCGCCGGTTCTCCGCGAACACGCACCGGCGCGACGACGCCGGGTCGGCCAGGTCCCGTCCCGGCAGCGGCTCGGACGGCGCCACACCGGCCGCGGCGAGCACCGTCGGGGCCACGTCGATCAGCGAGACCAGCGACGTGTCGCGGCGCGCGGCGCGGGTGCCGGGGTACTTCACCACCAGCGGCACCTTCACCAGCGGGTCGTACATCGGCCCGTTCTTCAGCAGCAGGTGGTGGAAGCCGAGGTACTCGCCGTGGTCGGAGGTGAACACGACCAGCGTGTCGTCGTACAGCCCGCGCTCGCGCAGCCCGTCGAGCAGGAGCCCGACGTGGTGGTCGAGCTGGGTGATGGTGGCGTAGTAGTGCGCCATCGCCGTGCGCAGCGCCGCCTCCGTCAATCCGTCGTAGCCGAAGTACTCGTTCGCGTACGGCCGGTCCTGCTCGGGTATCGCCTCGGCCCAGCCGGGCAGGACGGTCAGCGCGGCGGGGTCGTAGCGCTCGTCCCACGGCGCGGGCGGGTCGAACGGGTGGTGCGGCTTGACGAACGACACGTGCAGCAGCTGCCCGCCGCCGCCGGTCCAGGCGTCCAGCTCGCGCCGGGCCCGCTCGCCGATCCAGGTGGTCGAGTGCCACTCCTCCGGCAGGTCCGAGCGGCCGGTGCCGTACGTCGTCCAGTACGCCGGCCCAGCCGACGCGCGCAGCGACTCCTCCTGGTCGAGCAGGTCCACCACCGGCGCCAGCCCGGCCGCGCGCAGGTCGCGGTGGTAGTCGTCGTCGTAGCGGCCGGGGCCGTGCTGCTCGGCCAGCACGAGGCGGTCGTAGCCGACGTCGAGGTAGGTGGGGGTGAAGTGCATCTTCCCCACCGCCGCCGTCCGGTAGCCGGCCCGCCGCAGCGCGCGCGGGAAGGTGTCGATGCCCGGCGCCAGCGTGCTGCGGTTGGTCCAGCCGCCGTGCTGGTGGACGGCCTGGCCGGACAGCAGCGAGTACCGCGACGGCGTGCACACCGGCAGCGCGCAGAACGCCTCGGTGTGCAGCACCCCGTCGCCCGCCAGCGCGTCCAGGGCAGGCGTCTCGACGTCGGGGTGGCCGGCCGCGCCCATGCAGTCCCAGCGGAACTGGTCGGCCTGGATGACCAGGACGTTCGGGCGGACGGTCATCGGCTCGGCGCGACGGCGAGCAGCCCGAGCGCGTCGAGCCGGTCGCGCAGCTCGGCGACCTGCGCCGGGCCCGGCGACCTCAGCGGCGGCCGGCACGGCCCGCAGTCCGGCCCGACGAGGTTGGCGGCGGCCTTGAACCCGGCCAGCTCGCCACCGAAGGCGACGGCCGTGTCGATGGCCGACTGGGCGAGGAACTGGCAGGCCCGCGCCTCGCGCAGCTCGCCGCGCTCGACGTGCTCGATCATGCGCAGGAAGACGGGCGCGGCGAAGTTGTAGGCCGAGCCGATGGCGGCGCGGGCGCCGATGCCGATCGTCGCCAGCAGCAGCCGGGCGCTGCCGACGTACAGCTCGTAGCGGTCGTCGGCCAGCTCCAGACATCGCTGCAGGTCGGCGAGGTCGTCGTGGGCGAACTTGATGCCGGCGAAGGTGGGGATGCGGTCCCGTGCGGCCGTCAGCACCTCGCTGGCCGGCACGGTCACACCGGTGACTCCGGGGATGTGGTAGTAGATGAACGGGACGTCCGGGGCGGCCTGAGTGACCCGCGCGAAGAAGTCCGCCACCGCCGCCGCGTCGGGCGGCCGGTGGAAGTACGGCGGCACGGCCGAGATCGCCTGAACCCCGGCGTCGCGGGCGTGCGCGGCCAGGTCGCGCGCCTCGGCCAGGCTGGTGTGCCCGATGTGCGCGATGACGTCGAACCGGCCGGCCGCGACCTCGCACCAGCGCTCCAGCAGGGCCATCCGCTCGGCCGTCGTCATCGACGCACCCTCGCCGGCCGTGCCGCCCACGTACACGCCGTGTGTACCCCAGGCCGCGAGGGCGTCGGCCTGGTCGCCGACGACGTCCAGGTCCAGGCCGCCGTCCGGGCGGAACGGGGTGAAGACGGCCGTCAGCAGGGTCATCGCCGAGCTGCCGGCGGAGTGGTTCAAGGTGGTCAAGGCGGGGCCCTCTCTCAAGGAACTTCTCGGGTGGTCTCAGGCCTGGAGGTCGTCGAGCACCAGGAAGTCGCGCGGGTCGACCGCGAGGCCGGTGACGCCGTCCTTCAGCGCCGACAGCGACGGCCTGGTCGCGATGCCGATCGCCCACGCCTCGTCGACCAGCACCTCGTTGAGCGCGGCGAAGGCCGCCTGCTGGTCCGGCTCGGTGACGGCGGTGCGGGCGCCCGCGACCGCCTGGACGTAGGCGTCGGGCACGGCCGCCCCGAGCATGACGTTGTCCGTGCTCGGCAGCATCTGCCGGCCGCGGGAGATGAGCGACGGGCTCTGCAGGTTGTTCGGCTGGGCCGCGACGCAGCACTGCAGGCGGCCGGCGAACAGCTCGTCGAGGAACGTGGTCTGCTCCATCGGCTCGATGGTCAGCTCGAACCCGATCTTGTCCAGGTCGGCCTGGATGATCTGCAGGATCTCGATGGCGCCGGGCTCGTCGCCCACGCCCGCGACCGCCTGGCGGGCGCCGCCGGCGGCGTCGAGCATCGCCGCGGCCGCGTCGAGGTCGAAGCCGTGCGAGTCGAGGTAGGCCGGGTCGAAGGCGGGCGAGGGCGGCATGAACGCGGTGTAGATGGGCTCGCCGAGGCCGAACCGGACCTGCTCGATGATCCGTTCGCGGTCGATCGCCCGGGCCACGGCCTGCCGCAGCGCCTTGTCGTCGAACGGCGGCATGGCCGCGTTCATGAAGAACAGGTCCATCCGGCCGCCGCCCTCCACCAGGCTGAAGCGTCCTTCGAGCCGCTCCGCGTGGCGCAGCGCCAGGTACACCGCGCCGTCGACGTCGCCCGACTCCAGCGCGGTGACCAGCGCCTCCTCGTCGTCGAAGAAGCGGTACTCGACCTCGTCGAGGTGCGGCTTCCCCTCGGACCAGTAGGCGGAGTTGCGCGCCAGGACGAGGCTGCGGTCGCGCTGGAACGACTCGAGCAGGAACGGGCCGGACCCGGCCGGCTCGGTCTCCAGCGTCACCGCGTCGTTGCTCGCCGCCGGGACCAGCGGGAAGGCGAACATCCAGTCGATCACCAGCGCCTCGGGCGTCGGGCCGGCGAAGTCGACGCGAACGGTCCGCTCGTCGACCGCGGTCGCGGACGCGATGAACGCGGACGGCTCGGCCAGCGTGAAGGCCGCCTCCGGGTTCTTGGCCCGCTCGACGCCGGCGACGACGTCGGCCGCGGTGACCGGCGCGCCGTCGTGGAACGTCGTCTCGCGCAAAGTGATGGTGACCGACGTCTGGTCGGCGGCGAACTCCCACGTCTCCGCGGCGGCGGGCACCGGCTCGTACCCGTCCGCGTAGTCGATCAGGTAGCTGTAGAACGCGTGGATGTGCAGCGCCGAGTTGGTCAGGTAGGGGTCGAACTGCATGATCTGCGTCGTGCCGAGCGTCAGCCGCCCGCCCTGGCCGCCGCCGCCTCCGCCGGACGACGGCGAGGGGTCGTCGCCGCCGCCGCAGGCGCTCAGCAGCGGGATGCCGATGAGGGTGCCGGCGCCGGCGACGCCCATGGAGCGAAGCAGCGTGCGGCGGCTCAGGTGTGGCGCCGGGTGTGCCATGGGGTTCTCCTTGTCTGAGAGGTCAGGACAGGCGGATGCGCGGGTCGAGGTAGGCGTAGAGCAGGTCGACCAGCAGGTTGAGGCAGAGGAACGTGGCCACGACGAACAGCACGCCGCCTTGCACGACGGCGTAGTCGCGGTCGCCGATGGACGTGTAGAGCAGCCGGCCGAGGCCGGGATAGTTGAAGACGGCCTCGATCACGACGGTGCCGCCGAGGAAGCCGCCGAGCTGGATGCCGACCACGGTCACCGTGGGCAGGGCGGCGTTGCGCAGGGCGTGCCGGCGGACGACGTCGCGCTCGGGGACGCCCTTGGCGCGCGCGGTGCGGATGAAGTCGCGTCCCATCACCTCGCCGAGGGAACTGGCCAGGAAGCGTGCGGTGACGCTGGACGCGTGCACGGCGATGGCCGCGGCGGGCAGGATCGTGACGCGCAGCGCCTCGGCCGGGTCCTGCCAGAACGGCACGTAGTCGCCGGCGGCCGGCAGCAGTTGCAGGTGGACGGCGAACACGATGATGAGGAGCAGGCCCAGCCAGAACGCCGGCACCGCCAGCCCGACGGTGAGGTAGCCGGACAGGATCCGCCCGACGGCGGAGCCGGGCCGAAGCGCCACGACGGTGCCGACCGGAACCGCGATCAGCAGCGTCAGGACCATCGCCAGCACCGCCAGCTGCGCCGTCGCCGGCACGTAGTCGGCCAGCGTCGCCGTCACGGAGTCGGCCGAGTAGAACGACGTGCCGAGGTCGCCGGTCAGGGCGTGCCCCAGCCAGATGCCGTACTGCGCGACGATCGAGCGGTCCAGGCCGAGCCGGTCGCGGATCGCGGCCTGCTCGGCTTCCGACGCGTCCGGGCCGGCCAGCACGGTCGCCGGGTCGCCCGGCAGCGCGAACACGAAGGCCCAGACCGCGATCGAGCCCAGGACGAGGACGACGGCGAACTGGGCCAGCCGGCGCACGAGGTAGGCGTACATCTCAGAGCGTCCCTTCCCGTGCGCCGCCGGCCGGGCCGGTGGCGTCGCCGGCGTCGGCGGTGCCCGCGACCTGTTGGAGGCCGCGTCCGACGCGGTCGAGGCAGAAGACGGTGAACGCGAGGCACAGTCCGGGGAAGACGCCGTACCAGGGGCTCTGGTAGAGGTACGACCGCGCGTCCTGGAGCATGCCGCCCCACGACGGCGCGGGCGGCGGCGTCCCCAGGCCCAGCAGGCTGAGGCCGGCCTCGACGACGACGGCCAGCGACGCGGTGACGACCAGCTGCACGACGATCGGCCCGAGGATGTTGGGCAGCACGGTCCGGAACATCGTGTCGGCGGCCGGTGCGCCCATGCCCCGTGACGCCCGGACGAAGTCACGTTCCCGCAGTGCCAGGGTCGCCGCCCTGGTCAGCCGGGCGAACTCGGGCACGGAGCCGATGCCGATGGCCAGCACCAGGTTCAGCCGGCCCGGGCCGAGCACCGCGATGATGACGAGCGCGAGCAGGATCCCCGGCACGGCCAGCATCAGGTCGACCAGGCGCATCGCCGTCGCGTCGACCCAGCGCCCCAGATACCCCGCGACCAGTCCGAGCGGCACCCCGACGATCGCGCCGAACGCCGCGGCGCCGGCGCCCACCACGAGCGACGCGCGGGCGCCGTAGATCACCCGGGAGGCGATGTCGCGGCCCAGCTCGTCGGTGCCGAGCAGGTGCGTGCCCGACGGTCCGAGCAGGTTCTGCGCGCCTTGCTCGTTCGGGTCGAACGGGGCGACCAGCGGCGCGAGCACGGCCATCGTCACCAGCAGCAGCAACCCGGCGGCGCCCACGACGGCGGACCGCGACCGGGCGAAGCGGCGCACCGCCGCGCTCACGGCCGCACCGTCCCGTCGGGACGGAGCACCGCGTCGGTCCGCTCGGCGAAGTGGCAGGCGGTGAGTCCGCCGTCGACCTCGCGCAGGACGGGCTCCTCCGCCGCGCAGCGGGCCTCGGCCATCGGGCAGCGCGTGCGGAACCGGCACCCCGACGGCGGGTCGGCCGGGCTCGGCGGGTCGCCGCCGAGCGGGGCCCGCGAGCGCGTCTCGCGGCCGGCCGGGTCGGCGACGGGCACCGACGCCAGCAGGGCACGGGTGTACGGGTGCCGCGGACGGCGGTAGATCCGGTCGGCGGCGCCGCTCTCGACGATCTTGCCCAGGTACATGACGGCGACCTCGTCGGCCACCTGCCGCACGACGGACAGGTCGTGGCTGACGAACAGGTAGGCCATGCCCGACTCGCGCTGCAGGTCGGCGAGCAGGTTGAGCACCTGGGCCTGCACGGACACGTCCAGCGCCGACACCGGCTCGTCCAGCACGAGCAGCCGCGGCTGCAGCGCCAGCGCCCGGGCGATGGCCACCCGCTGGCGCTGCCCGCCGGAGAACTCCGACGGGTACCGGCCGGTGTGCTCCGGCCGCAGGCCCACCTGACCGAACAGGTCGAGCACCCGGGCCTGCCGCTCGCGCCGGGGCATGCCACCGGCCAGCCGCAGCGGCTCGGCGACGTTGTCGCCGACGGTGAGCCGGGGGTTCAGCGACGCGACCGGGTCCTGGTACACCATCTGCACCTGCCGGCGCAGCTGCCGCAGCTCGGCTCGTCCGGCCCGGACGAGGTCGCGGCCGACGACCTGGATCTCACCGGCGGTCGGGTCCTGCAGCCGCAGCAGCAGCGAGGCCAGCGTCGACTTGCCGCAGCCGGACTCGCCGACCAGGCCGAGCGTGCGCCCGCGGCGGATCTCCAGCGAGACGCCGTCGACCGCGTGCACCCAGGCCGAGGCGCGGGCGAAGACGCCGGACCGGACCGGGAACCGCTTCTGCACGTCGAGCAGCTCCAGGACGACCTCGCCGCCGGGCTCGGTGTCCGCCCGGGCGGCCTGGGCCGTGCTCACGACCGGCGCCGGCACGGCGGCCGCCTCGTCCGGGAAGTGGCACGCGCTGAACCCGCCGCCCGCGGCGCTCGGCTCCGGCCGGGTCGTGACGCACTCGGCGCGACCGCGGCCGACCGGGCAGCGCGGCTCGAACGCGCAGCCCGCGGGCAGCAGCGTCAGGTCCGGCGGCCGGCCGGGGATCGGCGCCAGCCGCTCGACCGGTGCGTCCAGTCGCGGCAGCGACGCCAGCAGCGCGCCCGTGTACGGGTGCCGCGGCGCGGCGAACACGTCGCCGACCGCGCCGGTCTCCACCACCCGCCCGCCGTACATGACGCAGAGCCGGTCGGCGGTCTCGGCGACGACGCCGAGATCGTGGGTGATCAGCACGGTCGCGGCGCCGGTCTCGTCCGCCGCCACCCGCAGGACGTCGAGGATCTGCGCCTGGACGCTCACGTCCAGGGCCGTCGTGGGCTCGTCGGCGATGAGCACCTTCGGCCGGTTCGCGATGGCCATCGCGATCATCGCCCGCTGGCACATGCCGCCGGAGAACTGGTGCGGGTACTGCGCGAGCCGGCGCTCCGGGTCCGGGACGCCGACCATGGTCAGCAGCTCGACCACCCGCGACCGGGCCGCCTTCGCGGACAGCGCGCGATCGTGCACGAGCAGCGTCTCGGCGATCTGGTCGCCCACGCGCTGGACCGGGTCGAGCGCCGAGATGGGGTCCTGGAAGATCATCGCCACGTCGCGGCCGAGCACGCGCCGCCGCTCGGCGTCGCTCAGCGCCAGCAGGTCGATGCCGTCGAGCAGCACCTCGCCCGACACCCGCCGCAGGTTCCGCGCCGTCAGCAGCCCCAGCGCCGCCAGGACGGTGACGCTCTTGCCCGAGCCGGTCTCGCCCACCACGCCCAGCGTCTCGCCGGCGCCTACGTCGTAGCTCACCCGGTCGGCCGCGCGGACCACACCGGCGGAGGTGCCGAACTCGACCGTCAGGTCACGAATGCTCAGCGCCGGCCGAGCTCCGGCCGTGGACTGCTGAGCTGCGCCGACAGGGGCCCGCGCCCGCGCTGGTGCCATCGACCCTCCTCGGGCCAGGGCACCGAACACCGTCCGGCACCCTGCTAGACATCCTACAGGTTGGTGACCGTAGGATGTCGCTCACGACACTGTCAAGAGGGCGGACACACCTTGAGCGACACAGAGCAGGAGCCGGCGTTCCGGCGCCTGGAGCCGCTTCCCCCACTGCACAAGACCGTGCAGGAGGAGATCCGGCACTACATCATCAAGCAGGACCTGCGCCCCGGCGACGCGCTCAAGCCCGAGGCCGAGCTGGCCCGGCTGTTCGGCGTGAGCCGCAACTCCGTGCGCGAGGCGGTCAAGGCACTGGAGTCCACCGGCGTCCTCGAGACGCGGCGCGGCAGCGGCGTCTACATCAAGGACTTCTCCTTCACCCCGCTGCTCGACAACCTCCCCTACGGCCTGATGCAGGGGCGCCGCGCGCTCAGCGAGCTGGTCGCGCTGCGCAAGGCGCTCGAGGCCGGCATGATCGCCGACGCCATGCACGCGATCACGCCGGAGCGGGTCGCCGCGCTGCGCGTCGTCCTGGCCGACATGGGCGAGCGGGCCGGCCGGGGCGAGAACTTCGCCGACCAGGACCGCGAGTTCCACCGGCTGCTCTTCGCCGACCTCGGCAACGAGATGCTGCTGCAGCTGTTCGACCTGTTCTGGCAGGCGTACCACCGCGCCGCTCCCCCGGTCCACGGCCGCGATCCCCGGCGGATCCACGCCCTGCACGCCGCCATCGTCAAGGCCGTGCTCAGCGGCGACGCCGAACGAGCCCGCGACGCCGTCCGGCAGCACTACGTCGGCATCGAGGAACGAGTGAGCGACGACCGGCCCGTCGACCAGGAGTGAAATACCCCGATTCTGCGTGACCGGTTAAGATCGTCGCAGGGCACGGTTACACGAGACGGACGGGGACTCGGGAGACCATGTCATGAGCACAGTCAAAGCCAATCCAGAAACCCTCAACGACGTCGGCAACCGCATGCTCACGTCGTCGCGCGACCTCACCGAGTCCGGCGCCGCCGTGGGCGAGCAGGGCACGTTCGACCGCGCGTCCCTCGGCCAGGCGACGGTCGGGGTGATGATCCACGAGAGCTACCAGACGGCCGTGTACTCCTCCGCCCGGCTGGTCGAGAACCTCTGCGCCGTCCTCGAGTCCGACGGCGACAACATCCAGCGCGCCTCTCGCGACATCGACGAGGTCCTGAACCGCAGGAAGCCGTGACGCGTCGAAGGGACAGCGGCCATGCGACGACGAGAGGACCGGCGATGCGGCTGGGGGGAGCGGTCACGGCGGTGGTCGCCGTGAGCGTCCTGGCCGGGTGCGGCGGCGACGACGATCCGGGCGACGGCGGCGACGGCACGCCGACGGCGCCGGCCGAGCTCGACGTCGCCCTCGACGCGCGGCTCGGAACCGGCGCGCCCACCGGGCCGGAGTACCCGCCGGGCACGTCCGGCCTGGTCGCCGACTACACCGTCACCAACAACGCCGACGTCGCGGTCCTCGTGGTGGAGCGACGGCCGGCCGACATCACGCCGTCCGTCGACGTCCCGCTGCCCGACACCGCCGAGTCCAGCTGGGTCTACGCCGACGACGCCGGCGCGATCCTCGTCACCAAAGAGGTCTTCGCGACCACCGGCGACACCGGCACGGCGTACCGGGCGCCCGCCGTGCGGCTGGAGCCCGGCGAGTCCCTCACCGGCCGCGCGTTCGCGCTGACCCCGCTGCGGCGCATCGCGCCCGACGCCGGCACGTTCGAGGTGCCGGGCCCGGACGCCCTGCCGGCCGACGCCACGTCGTGGTCGTTCTGCGTCCAGGTCGCGCCCGACCCCGGCGAGCCCGGCGAACCGACCATGGCCGACCACACCCCCGATCGCCGGCTCGTCTGCTCGACGGCCGCCGATCTCCCGCCCGGCGCACTCGGAGGCGACCGATGACCGTCACACTCCCCGACGTCTGGGACCTGCAGGCCGACACCGGGTACCTCGACACCGCACGGCAGGCCTGGCAGACCCTCGCGAACGACTTCGGCAGCGAGGCGACGAACCAGCGCAACCGCGAGGCCGAGCTCCGCCTCAACTGGGAGTGCTCGATGGCCGACAGCTACTTCGCGCACGCCACGAAGGTCGCGACCGTGCTCGGCGACGCGTCCGACGCCTACGGAGGCATCGCCGACCTCCTCGGCCAGCTCAAGACCGACGTGCACGACGCCCAGGACGATCTCGACGCCAGCTTCGCCCGGGCGGCGGCCGGCACGAAGTCCGCGGTGCGCGCCGACGGCATGGTCAGCTTCACCCCGTGGAAGGAGGACGACGACCTCAGCCACGTCAACACCGAGTTCGACACCGCGCAGGGCATCGTCGACGACGCCATCGCCCTGGTGCGCACCCGCGACGCGACCCTGCTCGAACTGGGCCGCGACCTCTACGCGCTGGCCGAGGCGTGGAGCGACGCCGCCGACGGCACCGACCCCGGCTGGACAATCCCGACCGCGACGTCCTACGACATCCAGACCACCTCGCTCGACGGCACCACCGTCATCAGCACCGGCGACGGCAACGACAAGGTCGTGGTCACCGTCGACCCCAACACCGGCGAGACGATCGTGAACATCACCGACGCCGCCGGCAACCTCACGACCCAGCGCATCGCCGCCGGCGAGGAGGTCGTCATCAACACCGGCCACGGCGACGACGAGATCCTCGTGCCACGCGGCACGGAGGTGCATGTGCGCTTCGCCACCAGCGCCGGCGACGACACCGTCATGGCCCAGGGCTCCGACGGCGACGTCGAGGCGTTCGGCGGCGACGGCATCGACACCATCGAGACCGGCGCCGGCGACGACTTCATCAGCGGCGGCCGCGACGACGACTACGTCGACGGCAGCACGGGCGACGACGTCCTGGCCGGCCGGCTCGGCGACGACGTCGTCTACGGCATGGACGGCGACGACGTCGTCATCGGCGGCGACGGCCGCGACTACCTCGAGGGCGCGTCCGGCGACGACCGCGTCTTCGGCGGCGACCACCACGACACCATCTCCGGCGGCTACGGCGACGACCGCATCTTCGGCGGCACCGGCAACGACACCGTCTACGCCGGCGGCGGCGACGACACCGTCGACGGCGAGCTCGGCCTCGACACCGTCTACGCCGAGGCGGGCGACAGCGCGCCCGGCGACGAGAACGTCGTCGTCGTCGAGATCCCGTCCGAGGAGGAGTACCTGCGCTGGCTGGAGATCGAGGTGGGTGGCTCGCAGGAGTTCAAGGACCGCGTGCTCGCCGACCTGCACATGATGGCGTCCAGCCCGACCGGCCAGAAGATGCTCGAGCGCCAGGGCGAGCACTACGACGACTCCGGCTTCCTCGGGTACGGCAAGGACAAGGTCACCATCGCCGAGCACCCCGGCGGCAACAACAGCGCCTCCTACGACGGCGACGAGTACCGCGTCGAGCTCGACGTCAACCACACCTCGCCCGGCTACGACATGGGCTACACCGAGGACTACGACATCACCCCGCCGTCGGTGTTCTTCTTCCACGAGCTGGGCCACATCAACCAGTACCGCAGCGGCTCGAGCGACGAGTTCGACGACGACGAGGAGTACTCCGACGGCACCCCGCTGATCGAGCGGCAGAACGTCGGCCTCCCCTTCGACCACGACGACGACCCCAACACCCCCGAGGTGATCGACCCCGACTACGACTTCGACTACACCGAGAACGCCTTCCGCGACGAACTCGGCCTGCCCAACCGCAACCAGTACTGAGCGCTGCAGGCGTGTGCCTGGTGTGATCGACGACTTCTGTACCGACTGGAATAGATGTCCACGCGGTCGAGTTCTCCCCTCTGTATCCGACTACACACCCCGACCGGGGTGAGAGGGAGAGACCACCATGTCCGAGTCCGAGGTGCGCGAGGTCTTCGAGCGCTACATCGAGGCGCTCAACGCTCACGAGTTCCACCGCATGACCGAGTTCGTTCACGACGAGCTCATCGAGAACGGGAAGGCGGTCACCCGCGACGACATCATCGCGGAGCTGCAGGCGCACGGTGACGCGGTGCCGGACTTCGCCTGGCGGGTCCAGGACGTCGCCATCGACGGTGACCGCGTGGCGGCCCGCCTGTTCAACAAGGGCACGCACACGAAGGAGTGGCTCGGCGTGGCACCGACCGGTGCCACCTTGGAGTTCGCGGAGTACAGCTTCCACAAGGTCCGCGACGGGCGCTTCTACGAGATGAACTATCTGATCGACGCCCAGGCGGTGCAGCGGCAGTTGGAGTCCTGACGTCCGGGTCCCGGCCCAAGCCCTGCTCCTCGGTACCGACCGGTCCCGATCGGTACCGAGGAGTAGCATCCTGACATGGCTGGCTCTCGGGGTGCGCTCATCGGCCGGCCCAGAGGATTCGACGTCGACGAGGCGCTCGAGCGGGCGCTGCGGGTGTTCTGGGAGAAGGGCTACGAGGGGTCCAGCCTCGGCGATCTCACCAGCGCCATGGGCATCACCAAGCCGAGCATGTACGCGGCCTTCGGCAACAAGGAGCAGCTGTTCCGCCTGGCACTGCAGCGCTACAGCGAGGGGCCGGCCGCCTATGCCACCCGCGCGCTGGACGAGCCGACCGCGCGAGCGGTGGCCGAGGCGTTCCTCCGCGGTGCGGTCGACACCACCACCCGTCCCGACCGCCCGCACGGATGCCTGACGGTGCAGGGCGCGCTGCCCGACAGCGACGGCGGCCGGCCCGCGCACGACGTGCTCGTCGCCTGGCGCAACGAGGCCTGCCAGCACCTCGAGCAGCGCTTCCAGCGCGCCGTCGACGAGGGCGACCTGCCGCTCGACGCCGACCCGGGGCAACTCGCGCGCTACATCATGACGGTGGGCAACGGCATCGCCGTCCAGGCGGCCAGCGGTGCCAGTCACGACGACCTCGAGGACGTCGTCGACATCGCGCTGCGCAACTGGCAGCCCTCCTCCAGCAGCAGTTGATCATGGCGAAAGTCGGGTTCTCAGTGCACCGGAACCCGACTTTTTCCATGATCAACGGCGAGGGGGAAGGGGCGGGAGGGGGTCAGGCGACCGAGCCGGCGCGGTGGCCGAAGACGGCGCCGGCGGCGAGGCCGGTGCCGCCCGGGTAGTTGCCGCTGAACAGCCCGCCGAGCATCTCCCCCGCGACCAGCAGGCCGGGCATCGGCGTGCCGTCGCCGGTGAGGACGCGGCCGTGGGTGTCGGCCCGCAGGCCGCCGAAGGTGAAAGTGATGCCGCAGGTCACGGGGTAGGCGTAGAACGGCGGCGTGCGCAGCGGAGCGGCCCAGTTGCTCTTCGGCGGGCGGACGCCGGCGCTGCGGCCGTCCTTGACCGTCGGGTCGAAGCGCGCCGTGGTGTCGATGGCGGCGTTGTACTCGGCGACCGTCTTGCGCAGCCCGGGCTCGTCGATGCCGGCCCGGCGGGCCAGCTCCTCGATCGTGTCGGCCACGACGACGGTGATGCCGGGCATGTCGTATTCCTCGGCCCGCAGCAGCGGCCGCAGCTCGGCGTCGAACAGCTGGAAGGCGACCGAGCCGGGCTGCTCGAGGATCTGGCTGCCGTACTTGGCGTAGGTGTAGTTGCGGAAGTCCTCGCCCTCGTCGACGAAGCGCTCGCCGTCGACGTTGACGACGATGCCGAGCGGGTAGCTCTGCCGGGTCAGCCGGTTGGTCAGCTCGCGGTTGCTCTCGTTGTTCGGGTGTCCGGCGTCCCACGCGACGGCGTGGCAGGTGGACCAGTCGCCGGCCCGCCCGGCGCCGATCCGCAGCGCCTCGACCAGCACCTCGCCGGTGTTGTTCGGCGTGCCGCGGACCCGGGCGTTGGCCCAGCCGCGGCCGAGGTAGCGTTCGCGCAGCCGCGGGTCGGCCTCGAACCCGCCCGCTGCCAGCACCACCGACGACGCCGCCAGCTCGCCGCGGCCGCCGTCGCTCGTCACGTACCCGACGCCGGTGACGGCGCCGCCGTCGACCAGCAGCCGGTGGACGGCGTGGCCGTAGCGGACGTCGACGCCGAGGGCGGCGGCCGCCCGGGTGTGGTCGGCCATGAGGCCCTGCCCGCCGTCGACGTTGCCGACGTGCAGCCCGCCCCAGAACAGGTACGTGCCGTCGTCGCGCTCGTAGGCCTGACGCTCGTACATCAGCCGGTAGCGCATCCCGTGACCGTGCAGCCACCGCACCACGCGGCTGCTCTGCGCCACCAGCACCCGGGTGAGGTCGGGGTCGTTGCGCCCGCCGGTCACCTTGGCGAGGTCGGCGACGTAGTCGTCGGCGGAGTAGGGCGGCACCTCGGTGACGCCGTGCCGGTCGTCGGGCTCGACGATGTCGAGCAGGTCGGGCAGTCCGTCGTGCACGATGCGGGTCGCACCCGCCGTGTAGAAGCTGTTGCCCCCGGCGTGCTCGCGGTCGCCCTTCTCCAGCAGGACGACCGAGCGGCCGCGCTCGGCGGCGGCGAGAGCGGCGCAGAAGCCGGCGTTGCCGCCGCCCACGACGACGACGTCGGCATACGGCTGGGTGGTTCCCAGTCGGTTCAAGGTGGTCTCCGCTTCTCCGGTGGGCAGGCTGACGCGCGGACGCGGCGTCACGGACCGAGCGTCAGCAACGTCTCCTCGGTCATGTCGCGGATCGCGTAGGCGGGCCCCTCGTGGCCGAACCCGCTGGCCTTGACGCCGCCGAAGGGCATGAGGTCGACGCGCGCGCTGGAGGTCTCGTTGACGTGCACGGTGCCCACGCGCAGCCGCCCGGCGACGTGCAGCGCCCGCCCGATGTCGGACGTGAACAGCCCGGCCGCGAGGCCGTACGGCGTGTCGTTGGCCTCGTCGATCGCCGCGTCGACGTCGGTGTACGGGCGGATGGACACGACCGGGCCGAAGATCTCGCGGCACATGACGTTCATGTCCGGCGCGACGCCGGTGAGCACGGTCGGCTGGACGACGGCACCGGTGCGCGCACCGCCGGTGACGACCTCGGCGCCACCGTCCGCCGCGGCCGACACCCAGCTCTCGACCCGCTCTGCCGCCTGCTCGTCGATGAGCGGGCCGATGAACGTCGCGGGGTCGCGCGGGTCGCCGATCGCCCGGCCGTCCAGCGCCGACCGCAGCGCCGCGGTGACGTCGTCCACGACGGCCTCGTGGACGTAGAGGCGCTGCACCGACGTGCACACCTGGCCGGCCTTGCGGAACGCCGCGTTGACGCACAGCCGCACTGCCCGGTCGAGGTCGGCGTCCTCGCAGACGATGGTGCTGGCCAGGCTGCCCAGCTCGAGCTGGGCCCGGCGCACGCCGATGGTGCGCTGGATCTGCTCGCCCACGGTGGTGCTGCCGGTGAACGCGTAGTAGGCCGGCACCTCGTCCTCGAGCAGCCACTGCCCCACGGTGCGGCCACCGCCGTACAGGACGCTGATCAGGCCCGGCGGCAGGCCGGCGTCGAGCAGCACGCGCAGCAGCAGGTCCGCGGTGAGCGGCGTCTGGTCGGCCGGCTTCAGCACCACGCCGTTCCCGGCCGCCAGCGCCGGCGCGATCTTGTGCGCGACGGTGTTGAGCGGCGAGTTGAACGGGGTGATCGCGCAGACCACGCCGACCGGGCGGCGCACCGTGAACGCGACCCGGGCAGGCCCGCTCGGGTCGGCGTCGATCGGCACCACCTCGCCGCGCAGCCGCTTGGCCTCCTCGCCGGACAGCAGCAGCGTCTGCGCCGTCCGCTCGACCTCCCGCCGGGCGTCGGCGGTGGTGAAGCCGGTGTCGGTGACGATCGACTCGGCCAGCGCGCCGGCCCGCTCGAGCACCAGCTCACTGGCGCGGGCGAGGATCCGGTAGCGGTCGTACGGCGAGAGCGACTGGCCGGCCTGCGCGGCGGCGACGGCCCGGGTGGCCTCCGCGACCTGCGCGCGGCCGGGCGACTGGACCTCGGCCACCGGCTCGCGCGTGTAGGTGTCGCGCGCGACGGCGCTCTGCTCGCCGTCGGCCCAGTCGCCGGCGACGAACGGGCGCAGCTGCTTCATGCTTCTCCTTCGGGTCAGAACTGCGACACGTACTGGGCCGGGTCGATGCGGGCCTCGACGACCAGCGGGCGGGTCAGGCCGTCGGCGCCCTCGATGGCGCGGTCCAGCTCGGCCCGCGACTCCACCCGGACGCCGTCGCAGCCCATCGCCCCGGCCAGCTGGACGAGGTCGATGTCCTCGATGCGGGTCGCGACGCTGGGATAGTCGATCGCCATCTGCTTGAGCTCGATCCGGTTGAGGCTGCCGTCGACGAACACGACCACGACGATCGGCAGGCCGAGCGCCGCCGCCAGCCGCATCTCCGTCGCGACCATGGCGAAGCCGCCGTCGCCGACCAGCGCGGCCACCGGCCGGTCCGGGTGCAGTAGCTTCGCCGCGATGGCCGCCGGCACGCCGAAGCCCATCGCCGACAGGCCGTTGGTCATCAGCACGCTGCGCGGCCGGGTGGCCGGCCAACCCTGGCCGACCAGCAGCTTGTGCGACCCGACGTCGGACGTGACGACCGCCGTCGCCGCCAAGCGGCCGGCCACCACGTCCACCACGTCGGTCGGGTTGAGCCGGCCGGCCACCCGACCGTCGTAGTAGGCGTCGCGCAGCCTGGCGCGGTGCTCCTTGATCTCCCGCTCGCTCCACCGCGGCTCGCCGGTCCAGCCGTCGGCCAGCCAGCCCAGCGCGGCCGCGATGTCGCCGACCACCTCGGTGCCGGCGGCGTAGATCTGGTCGGTGTTCGGCGTGGTGTCGACGTGCAGCACCGGGGTGGTGAGCCGCCACGGCTTGATCAGCTCGACCGGGTCGAATCCGGCCGCCACGATGAGGTCGGCGGAGCCCAGGAAGTCCCAGACCACCTGGTTGCAGGCCATGTCGAGCACACCGGCGAACATCGGCGAGTCCTCGGGGATGACGCCCTTGGCCATCGGCCCCACGATCACCGGCAGGCCCGCGGTCTCGGCCAGCCGGACCAGCTGTTCCGTGGCCTCGCACCGCGCCGCGCCGATGCCGGCCAGCAGCACCGGTCGGCGCGCGGCCGCGAGCAGCCGCTCCGGGTCGGGGCCGTTGACCCCGACACCCCCGCGCGCCGGTCCGAGCGGCGGCACCGACACCTCGGCGTCGCGCGCCGTGGCCTTGAACGTGTCGGACCCGACAGTCAGGTGCACGGCGCCGGGCCGTTCGGCGGTCGCGGTGCGCAGCGCCTTGCGCATGACGGTGGCGACGGCGCCGGCGTCCATGCGCCCGGCCCACTTGGTGACCGGACGGAACAGCGCCTGGTGGTCGACCACCTGGTGGGTGAAGAACGGCTCGCGGGCCGACTCGATCTGCCCCGAGATCGCCAGCATCGGCACGCGGTCCAGCGTGGCCGCCGCGACGCCGTTGACCAGCGCCGTGGACCCCGGGCCCAACGTCGACAGGCAGACCCCGGGCCGGCCGCTGACCATGCCGTACGCCTCGGCCATGAACGCCGCCGTGCCCTCGCGGCGGGCCAGCACGACGTCGATGCCGCGCACCCGCGAGCGCTCCATGAACTCGATGATCGGATCGCCCGGGTAGGCGAAGATCGCCTCGGTGCCCACCTCGGCCAGGTAGGCCGCCATCACGTCCGCGGTGGTCGCCGCCTCGTCAGCCATCGGTCAGCTCGCCAGCTCGCGCAGCCGCGGCAGCACGTTCTCGCCGATGAGCTTGATGGTGGCCACCGGGTCGTTGCTGGCCACCTGGATCGAGACCCACTCGGCGTCGATCTGCTCGACCAGCGGCCGGTACGCCTCCACCAGCGCGTCGGCGTCGGGCACGAGCGTGTAACTGCCGAGCACCTCGGCGCGGTCCATCGCGTCGGCCCGCTCGCGCAGCACGGCCGGGTCGGCCGCCTCCAGCCGGCCGGGGGCGCGAAGCCCGCGCATCGGGCCGAGCGCGCGCCAGGCCTCCTCCTCGTCGCCGGCCAGCACGGTCCACCGGGTGGCCAGGATGCGCGGGTTGTCGTTGCCGCGCTCGGCGGCCGCCGCCCGGAACGGCTCGATGACCTTGGCGATGGTGTCCTGCGGGTTCTTGACGCTGGTGATGAGGCCGTCGGCGTGGGCGCCGGCGAACGCGGCCGACTTCGGCCCACCGGCCGCGAGCAGCGTCGGCACCTTCGACGTCGGCGGGCTGTAGAGCTTGGCGGTGGTGGTCGTGTAGTACTCGCCGGCGAAGTCCAGCTTCTCGCCGTCGTGCAGCCGCCGGATGATCTCCAGCGCCTCGCGCATGCGACCCATCCGCTCGCCGTAGCCGGGGAACTCCCAGCCCAGCGGCGTCTCGTTGATCGCCTCGCCGCTGCCGACGCCCAGCAGCAGGCGGCCGCCGGACAGCCGCTGGACGGTGGCCGAGGCCTGGGCGACCAGGCCGGGGTGGTAGTGGAACAGCGGGCAGGTGACGGACGTGCCCAGCTCGACCCGCTCGGTGCGGGCGGCCACGGTGCCCAGCCAGCTCCACACGAAGCCGGCCGCGGACGTGTCGTCGACCCACGGGTGGAAGTGGTCGGACCCCAGGACGGTGTCGAACCCGGCCTGCTCGGCCAGGACGGCCTGCTCGACGAGGTCCTCCGGCTGGTACGACTCGTGACTGCACAACCAGGCGAACTTGACCATCGTCAGCCCCCTCAGACCCGGCCGACGGTGATCGTCGACGGGCCCTGGTCGGCGGTGCGGGCGACGACGGACAGGAACTCCGTCCGGTTCGTGACGATCTTGGCCAGCCGGGTGGTGTAGTCGACGCCGACCGCCCAGCGGTACTCGCCGACGCCGTAGCCGATGAGGATCTCGCTGCCGCGCGGGCGCATCACGACCGCACCCGGGTAGATGGACGTCACCGGATTCTCCAGCTCCGCGACGTCGCGCAGCGGGCCCTCGCCCGGGTGCAGCACGCCGACGTCACCGGACCACTTGGCCGAGATGAGCTTGCGCTCGATCGGCTCGGCGAGCATCTCCCAGAGCGCCGCTGTCGCCTTCGGCGCGTTCTCCTCCAGCAGCAGCGCCTCCGCGGCCACGCCGCCGGACTCCAGCCGGATCCGCTTCTGCGTCATCGTCACTCCCCCTGCTCGATCAGCACGTCCAGCGCTCCGCGGTCGCGGGTGTCCTGGAGCTTCGCCGCCAGCTCGGCCGCGTTGTCGACCACGTCGCCCAGATACGTCACCCAGTGGGTACCGGTGGTGCTGCGCGCCTGGCCCTGGCCGTAGGCGAGCACCAGGTAGCCGCGGACGGGGTCGTAGGCGACCATGCCCGGGTAGTACATGGAGACCTGGCCCTCGATGCCGGCCGCCTCGTCGCGCAGCGCGCCGTCGTGCACGACGGCGCAGTTGCCGCTGCGGCTCGCGTGCACGACCCGGGTCTGCAACGGCAGGGCGGCGAGGACCGCGGCCACGCCGTTGGGCGCGGCGGCGTCCTTGAGCTCGGCGACGGCGGTGACGCCGTCGATGGTGATCCGCAAGGTCGTCACGACGCGTCCTCCGCCCGGCTGATCGACACCTCGGTGGAACCGTCGCGCCAGGTGGCGCGGAAGGCGGCCAGCAGCTCGGCGCCGTCGCCGTCCAGCTCGGCCACCGGCGTGGCGTACGTGCGGCCCACCGGGCCGCGCGACTCGGCCACGCCGTACGACAGGAACAGCTCGGCGACGCCGCGCGGGTTCGGCCGCACCACGATCGTGCCCGGGTAGATCGACGTCACCGGCAGTTCGATGTCGTCGAGGGCGGCGATCGGCTGGTTCGGCGTCTTCACCCAGACCGCCGACCCGGCCCACCGCGCGTGCGTGATGGTGCCCTCGATCGGCAGCGACTCCCAGAAGGCGTCGGCCGTCTTCGGCGCGTCCTCGAGCAGGGCGTAGCGCGCCGTGGCGTCGCCAACCCGGACTTCGATCCTCTTCATTCCCATCCCATCCGTCTCGATGCGTGTGTGGCGGCGGCGCTAGGCGAACTGCGCGATGACCTCCTTCCCGAGCAGCTGGAGCTGCTCGAGCACCTGGTCCGGGGTGTTCCCGCTCGGGATGAGCCCGACGTGGCGCATGCCGGCCGCCTCGTACTCCCGCAGCCGGGCCGCGACGTCGGCCGGCGACCCGACGATGTAGGACGTCTCGGCCGAGCGGCCGCGGGCCGCTCCCAGACCGTGGGCCAGCGAGTTCTCCCACCGCTCCTGCGCCTGTGCGCGTGTCGGCGCGACGAGCACGTCGAACTGCAGGCTGACCTCGATCTCGGCCGGGTCGCGGTCGACCTGCGCGCAGGCCGCGTGCAGGGCCTGGACGCGCTCGGTCAGCTGCTCCGGCGTGATGTGCATGTGGATCCAGCCGGCGCCCCACCGGGCGGTGCGGCGCAGCATCTCGTCGCCGGCGCCGGTCATGTACAGCGGGAACGGACGCTGCACCGGCTTGGGGAAGACCTCGGCGCCCTGGACGCTGAAGTACTCGCCGTCGTGGTCGACCACCTGCTCGGTGAGCAGCTTCTCCAGCAGCTCCAGCGACTCCTCCAGCCAGCGGCCGCGGTTGATCTCGCTGCTGAAGCGGCCGCGCAGGCGGTCCAGCTCGGTGCGCTTGCCGCCCAGCCCGAGGCCGAGCGCGTACCGTCCGCCGGACAGCACGTCGAGCGTCGCCACCTGCTTGGCCAGCAGGATCGGGTCGCGCAGCGGCACCGTGACGGCCGACGTGACGAACCGGATCCGCTCGGTGCGGGCGGCCAGGAAGGCCAGCGTCGTCTGGGCCTCGAAGAAGTTCGGCGTCGCGCGGGCCTGCCCCGACAACGCCTCGTCGAAGGTGGACTGCAGGTCGTTGGCCCAGAGCGAGTCGAACCCGCTCGCCTCGGCCGTCACCGCGATGTCGGTGAGCACCTGGGGGGTGGTGAACCCGGGCGGATAGACCTTCCCTTCGCGGCAGTTCGGTATGGCTGCTCCGAAACGCATGCGCGAGAACCTCCGTGTCTACGATTGCATCCCAATGTATACCGTCGCGCACAACGCCGTCCAGGCTTCCCGCGCGCGCTGTGCGGCTCTAGGCCGGGTCGGTCTCCCAGAGCTTCAGCCGGATGTCCCGGGCGGCGGTGAAGTGCTGCCCGGCGAGGTCGGCGGCGAGCTCGCCGTTGCGTGCCTCGATGGCGTCGACCAGCTGCTCGTGCTCGCGGTTGGACGTCTCCCACCGGCCCGGGTAGGCCAGCGTCGTCGCCGGATAGCGGCCCAGGTGCATGCTCAGCCGGCCGAGCAGGTCGATGAGCGAGCCGTTGTGGCTGGCCCGCCACACCAGCCGGTGGAACTCGGCGTTGATGGCCGCCATCGTGGTGGGGTCGGCGTCGGCGAGCTTGGCCATGCGCGGGATCATCCGGCGCAGCAGCAGCAGGTCGTTCTGGTTGCGGCGGTCGGCGGCGAACCGGGCCGCCGTCGCCTCCAGCACGATGCGCGTCTCGTAGATGTCGAGGATCTCCTCGGGGCTGCTCTCGCGCACCACCAGGCCGCGGTCGCCGCGGCGGATCAGGCCGTCCTGCTCGAGGCGGGTCAGCGCCTCGCGCACCGGGGTGCGGCTGACCTGGCACCACTCGGCGAGCGTGGCCTCGACGAGCGCCTGCCCCGGTTCCAGCTCGCCGGAGAGGATCGCCTGCCGGATCTTCTCGTAGGGGTTCGGCCGGCGGTCCGGCGGCGGGAAACGTCGCTGTTCGTCGCTAGGCGCCGTGGCCATCGGGTGCTGCCTTTCTCACAGGATGAGCATTCGAGACTAGCCGATCTTGCCTGTTCGTCACGGTTCCAGCGCACTCCAGGTGAGGTCGCCCGAGAGCGCGCCGGACAGGAACTCGTCGATGCCGCCGAAGCTCGACCGGATCGCGTCGGGCTGGTCGGCCTGCAGGAGGGTGAGTGCCGGCAGTTCTTCGGCGATGAGCTCCTGCGCCTGGCCGTAGATCTCGGCCCGCTGCGCCTGCTCCTGGGTGCGCGCGGCCTCGGCGAACAGCGCGTCCAGCTCCTCGTTGCAGTAGCCGGTCGGGTTGTTGAACGCCAGCTTGCTCGGGTTGCACTTGTAGACCCGCCCGATGCCGAACTCCGGGTCCGGGCGCGTGTCGAGCGAGAGCAGGTTCGCGCCGAAGTCCTGCTGCACGAAGACCGCGTCGCTGTTCACCGTCGCCTCGTCCTGGAGCGGCTCGGTCTCGACTCCGATGGCCCGCCAGTTGTCGGCGATGATCGCGGCCAGCGCCTGGGTGTACGGCTGGGTGGGCACGTAGCGGAGCTGGACGCTGAACCGGGGCCCGTCGCCCTGCTGCGGGTACCCCGCGTCGTCGAGCAGCGCGGCAGCCGCGTCGGGGTCGTAGCCGTAGGTGTCGAGGTAGTCGACGTCGGCGTCGGTGGCCCAGAGCCCCGTCGGGAACGACCCGGCCGCAGGCTCGGTGAACTCCGGGTCGGCCGACCTCGACATCAGGTCGCGGTCCAGCGCCATCAACAGCGCCTTGCGCACCTCCGGGTCCTGCAGCGGCTCCTGGCTCTGGTTGAGCCACATCGTCATGAACGTCGCCGAGACCCGGCCGTTCTGCAGGGTGATCTCGTCGTTGCCCTCCAGGGCCTTGACGATGGTGTCGTCGACGTCGAACTTGTTGATGTAGTCGATCTCGCCGTTGACGAGCGCGTTGGCGCGCGAGTTGCTGTCCGGGATCACCTTGTAGATCAGCCGGTCGATGGCCGGCGCGCCGTCCCAGTAGTCCTGGTTGGCCGTCAGCGTGATGGTGTCGCCGCTCCAGCCGTCGAAGACGTAGGGCCCGGTGCCCACCGGAGCGCGGTTGTTCGGGTTCGTCAGCAGGTCGGTGCCCGCGTAGATGTGCTCGGGCTGGATGCTGAAGTCCTGCGGCCCGAGCGCCAGCAGCAGCGGCGCCAGCGGCTGCTGCAGCGTGACGACGACGGTCGCGTCGTCCGGCGCCGCGACGGAGGCGATGGTGCTGGTCAGCACGGCGCCGGTCGGCGACAGCGGCAGCACCTCCTGGAAGCTGAACAGGACGTCGGCCGACGTGAACGGCTCGCCGTCGTGCCAGGTGACGCCCTGGCGCAGGTGGAACGTGTACGTCAGGCCGTCGGCGGAGATGTCCCACGACTCCGCCAGCGCCGGCACGACGTCCTTGTCCTTCGTGGTGCGCACGAGGCCCTCCCCGACGGCCAGGCCGACGGTGGCGGTGAGGGCGTCGGAGGTGAAGCTGCGCACCAGCATCTCCGGCTGGCTGGCCAGCCCGGTGACGAACGTGGTCTCCTCGCCGCCGCTGCCGCCACCGGCGGAGTCGGTGTCGGAGCCGCCGCAGGAGGCCAGCAGCAGCGCCGCGGCCGCGATGGCCGGCACGATGCCGGCCCGCCGCGCGAACGTGATGGTCATGATCTGTCGCTTTCTGCCGCACCGACGGTGCGGCGGTCATGAGCCGAGGGCTCGGACAGCAGATGACACGCGGCCAGCCCGTGGTCCGGGACCGGCAGCAACGGGGGGTCGACGGTCGCGCAGACCTCCATGGCGAAGGGGCAGCGCGGGTGGAACCGGCAGCCGCTCGGCGGGGCGAGCGCTGACGGCGGGTCGCCGGCGAGCGTGCGCCGGGACGGCGCGGATCCGCCGCCCCGCCGGATCCGCGGGGTCGCGGCCAGCAGGGCCTGGGTGTACGGGTGCCGGGGCGACCGGAAGATCCGTTCGGTCGGCCCCTGCTCGACGATGCGGCCGAGGTACATGACCGCGACGTCCTGGGCGGTCGACGCGACCACAGACAGGTCGTGCGTGATCAGCAGGACGCTGATGCCGCGCTCGGCGCGGATGTCGGCGAGCAGGTTGAGGATCTGGCCGCGGATGGACACGTCCAGCGCGGAGACCGGCTCGTCGGCGATGATCACGTCGGGCTCGACCGCCAGCGCCCGGGCGATGCCGACCCGCTGCAGCTGGCCGCCGCTGAGCTCGTGCGGGCGCCGGGCCAGGAACTGCCGCCCCGGCTGCAGCCCCACCTGGTCCAGCAGCCCGGCCACGTCGTCCTGGGCGGAGTCGCGGGTCGTGCGGCCGTAGAGCGCCATCGCGCTGCGCAGCGTCTCGAAGACGCTCTTGCGCGGGTTGAGCGCCGAGCCGGGGTCCTGGAAGACCGCCTGCACCTTGGGCCGGAAGTCGCGCCGGTAGTCGCGCCGGCTCAGCTGGTCGATGGGCCGGCCGTGCAGCGCGACCGTCCCGGCGTCGGGTCGCAGCAGGCCCAGCGCCACCCGTGCGGTGGTGCTCTTGCCGCACCCGCTCTCGCCCACCAGCCCGAGCATCCGGGCCCGGTGCAGCTGCAGGTCGACGCCGTCGACGGCGAGCGCCTGGCTGGGCCCGCGGGACAGGATGCCGCGGCGGACGCCGTAGCTCTTGCTCACGCCGGTCAGGCTGAGCACGGGTTCGCCGGTCACTGTGCCTCCCCCGCGGTGTCGGCCGGCAGCCAGCAGCGGGCGGTCCGGTCCGGGCCGATCGGCACGACCGGCGGGTCGGTGGCGCAGCGGTCGTGGGCGGCCGGGCAGCGCGACCGGAACCGGCAGCCGGCCGTGACGCTCCCCGGCGGCGGGACGACCCCAGGGATGGTGCGCACCCGCTGCTCGACCGGATCGTCGACGTCGAGGACGCAGGCCAGCAGGCCCTGGGTGTAGGGGTGGGCGGGCGCGTCGAAGACGGCGTCGACCGGGCCCGACTCCACGATCTGCCCGGCGTACATCACGTACACGTACTCGCAGGTCTCGGAGACCACGCCGAGGTCGTGCGTCACCACCAGCAGCGCCATGCCGCGGGCGCGGACCACGTCGGTGATGGTGTCGAGGATCTGCGCCTGCACCGTGACGTCGAGCGCCGTCGTCGGCTCGTCGGCCACCAGCAGCTCGGGGTCGCCGGCCAGCGCGATCGCGATGAGCACGCGCTGGCGCATGCCGCCGCTGAGCTCGTGCGGGTAGCGGCGGCGGAACGCGGGCGAGCTGTCCAGCCCGACGGAGCGGAACAGCGCCGTCACCTGCGTCTCGCGCTCGCGCCGGTCCCGGATCGCGAGCACCTCCTCGACCTGCCGGCCGACGGTCATCGTCGGGTTGAGCCGGGCGAGCGCGTCCTGGAACACCATCGCGATGCGGCGGCCGCGGTAGTCGCGCAGCTTCCGGTCGTCCAGCCCGGCGAGGTTCACCCCGTCGTAGCTGGCCTCGCCGCTGACGCCGTCGAGCACCGACGGCGGGATGAACCGCAGGATGCCGCGTAGCGTCATCGACTTGCCGCAGCCGCTCTCGCCGACCAGCGCGACGCGCTGGGCCGGCCGCACCTCGATGCTCACCTCGTCGACCGGCCTGATCACCCCGGCAGGGGTCTTCAGCGCGACCGAGAAGTCGCGAACCGCGAGTCCTGTGCTCATCGCCTGCTCCTGGTCGTCGGGGTGTCAGAGGTGGCTGCTCGTCGGCCGCAGCGCGCGGTTGAGTCCGTCGCCGACGAAGTTCGCGGCGAGGACGACGAGGAAGATCACGACGCCGGCCGGCACGCTCATCCACCACGCGGACAGGTCGCGCTGGGCCTGCTGGAGGATGTCGCCCCAGCTGAGGTTGGTCGGGTCGCCCAGGCCGAGGAACGCGAGGCCGGCCTGGAGCAGGATCGCGCTGCCCACGTCGATGGTCGCCTGCACGATCAGCGGCGGCATGGCGTTGGGCAGGACGTCGGAGACGATGATCCGCCGGTTGGAGTGGCCCACCGTGCGGGCGGCGGCGACCATGTCCGTCGTCATGATCCGCAGGACCTCACCGCGCACCAGCCTGGCCATCTGGGGCCACAGCGCCATCACAAGGGCGGCGCAGATGTAGGCGAGGTTGGCGCCGAGCACCGCGACGATGATCAGTGCCAGCGCGAAGCTCGGGATGACCTGGAAGACCTCGGCGATCCGCATCAGCACGGCGTCGACCCGGCCGCCGTAGAAGCCGGCGACCGCGCCCACCAGCGCGCCGATCAGCAGCGTGCCGAGCCCGGTGACCAGCGCGACGATCAGCGAGACGCGGCCGCCGTGGATGATCTGCGAGAGGATGTCGCGGCCGACGGTGTCGGTGCCCAGCAGGTGCTCGCCGCTGGGCGGCGCCAGCAGCTCCTGCGAGACCGCCTGCGGGTCGTACGGCGCGATCCAGTCGGCGGCGATGGCGACCAGCGCGACGACGATCAGGATGCCCAGCCCGACCACCGCCGGCGGATGGCCGAGGAAGCGGCGCACGACCTGCCGGCCTCCGGGGGCGGCCGGCCGCCGCCGGTTCGGCCTCCACCGCCGGGCGCCCGTGACGACGTCTGCTTCGACGCTCATGCGCGGCCTCCCGTGCCGGCGCCGACCCGGATCCGCGGGTCGACGAGGCCGTAGACGAGGTCGGTGAGCAGGTTCACCAGCACCACGGCGACGGCGATGAGCAGGACGACGCCGATGGTCACCGCGTTGTCGCGGTTGCGGATCGACTCGTAGAGCAGCTGGCCCATGCCCGGCCAGCCGAACACCGTCTCGACCAGCACCGACCCGGCCAGCACGAAGCCGAAGTTGTAGCCGATGACGGTGACCGCGGGGAGCAGCGAGTTGCGCACCACGTGGCGGCGGATGATCGTCGCCCGGCTGAAGCCCTTGGCCCGCGCGGTCTCCACGTACGGCAGCGTCAGGGTGTCGTGCACGCTCGTCCGGACGATGCGCGCCACGACGCCGATCTCGCGCATCGCCAGCACCAGCGCCGGCAGCAGCAGGTGCGAGAGCAGGTCGGGCAGCCGGTCGAGACCCTCGGCGGTCGAGCGGGTGGAGTACATGCCCTGGGACGGCAGCACCGACCACTTGATCGCGAAGATCAGCACCAGCATCTGGCCGAGCCAGAACATCGGGATCGAGAGCGAGCCGACGGCCACGCCGGTGACCAGGTGGTCGAGCCACCGCGAGCGGGACACCCCGGCCCAGACGCCCACGGCCACGCCGACGATCGCGGCGAACGTCATCGCGGTGACGGTCAGGATGAGCGTGTTGCCGAGCCGGTCGGCGATGAGGTCGGCCACCGGGACCCGGCCGGCCAGCGACTCACCGAGGTTCAGCGTGAAGATCTGTTGCAGGTACTCCCAGTAGCGCACCAGCAGCGGCTGGTCGAGCCCGTACGCCTCGGTGACCTGAGCGATGTACTCCGGCGTGGCCGGGTAGTCGCCGATGAGCGCCTGGATGGGGTCTCCGGGCGCGAGCTGGAGCAGGAAGAACATCAGCGTCACGACGCCGAAGAGCAGCGGGATCGCGTGCAGGAGCCGGCGTGCGGTGAAGCGGAGCATGAACACCTCGCTCTCGCCTGGCGGTGGGCCTTCGTAGACCATTGCATACCGAAGTATGCGGCAGCGTACGACGCCGCGTTCGGAGCGTCAAGAGGTCTCGGCGGCCCACCGCATGCGCCGCGCCGCCGCCTCGGCCAGCCACGGCTCCACCCCGGCGTCGGCCAGCGTCCGCGCCACCTCGTCGAGCTCGCCGGCCCGGCGCTGTCCGTGCGCACGCACCCTGGCCTGCAGGTAGGCCGACAGCGCCCGCCAGTCCGACGTGTCCGGTGTGCCGTCGAGCGAGCGCAGCACCTCGTCCTCGACCCCGTAGTACTCGGCGGCCGCGGCACACTCGACCACCAGCGACTCCAGGCCCTTGACGATCAGGCTGCGCAGCATCTTGATCGCCGCCGCCTGTCCCGGCTGGGGGCCGACGACGCGCAGGTTCATGCCCAGCCGCTCGCCGTGGCCGTGCAGCTCGCCGGCCCCGTCGCCGCTGAGCAGCACCGGTACCCGATGGCCGTGTGCGGGCACCGCCGCCATGACGGCCCCGTCGGCGAACCGGGCGCCGGTGGGTTCGACCACCGCCGCCACCCGCCGCTTGGTGTGCGGGCTCGCGGAGTTCCAGTCGGCGTAGACGTGCTCGGGCCGCAGCTCCCCGGCGAGCCCCTCCGCCACCGCCACGGCGGACGAGCCGCTGGTGAGCGCGATGATGACGTCGCAGCGTTCGGCCAGCTCCGCCGGTGTTGCGACCAGGGTGACGCCGCCGGCGGCGGCCCGCTCCCGCACGGCCTGGTCGTCGGCCCGCGCGTCGAACGCGCACAGCGCGACGGCGGACGCGGGCAGGCCGGCGGCGATCGCTCCGGCGGCCTCGCCCATTCCGACGAACCCCAGCCGGACGACGTCATGCGCGAGTTCCATCGAAGCCCTCTCCTGCTTGCGGCACGTGGTCGGACACCATCGCATACCGGCGTACACCAGGAAAGGCCCATCCTTGCTCCGGCTCAGCCGGACGGCTCGGCCGAGGGCTCCAGAACGGGCCTAGGCTTGGCTGGTGCTCACCACCTTGCGCGCGCACTGCGCCCGCGACCTCGCATGACCTCGTCCGTCGACGGGCACACCGCCGCGGGCTTCGAGGACCTGCGCCACGCGTTCGCCGCCGCCTTCGAGGGCAAGCCCCGCATGGGCGCCGCCCTCGCCGTCCGGCAGCACGGCGAGGTGGTGGTGGACCTGTGGGGCGGCGCCGCCGACCACCGCGCCGGACGGCCGTGGCGGCAGGACACCACGTCGGTCGTCTTCTCCTGCACCAAGGGGCTGATGTCGATCCTCGCGGCCCGGCTGGTCCAGGACGGCCGCCTCGACTACGACGCACCGGTCGCCGCCTACTGGCCCGAGTTCGCGCAGGCGGGCAAGTCCGGCGTGCTCGTCCGCCACGTCCTGGCGCACCGCGCCGGTCTCTCGGCGCCCAGACGCGCCTTCACCCGCGCCGACCTGACCGACTGGGCGACGATGACGACCGCCCTGGCCGAGCAGGAGCCGCTGTGGGAACCGGGCACCGGCCACGCCTACCACGCCCTCACCCACGGCTGGCTCGTCGGCGAGATCATCCGCCGGGTCACCGGGCGATCCCCTGGTCAGTTCCTCGCCGAGACGGTCACCGCTCCGCTGTGCGCCGACACCTGGCTCGGCCTGCCCCCGCAGGAACGCGACCGCGTCGCACACCTGCACGTCGGCCCGTCGCTCACCCGCCTGGTGGCCGAGCGAGCACGCGACCGCGCCCCAGGGGTGCCGGACTGGCCGCACCTCGGGCTGACGCTGGGCGGCGCCTTCCCGCCCGACCTCGCCGACGGCTTCAACGACCACCGCGTCCAGGCGGCGGAGAACCCCGGCGCGGGCGTCGTCGCCACCGCCCGCGCGCTCGCGACGATCTGGTCCGCGACCGTCACCACCACGGACGGCGTGCGCCTGCTCGACGACGCGACGGTGACGCGCGCGGTCGAGGTCCAGACCGACGACCCGCCCGTGCTCGACGTGCTGCCACCGTGGCCGCGGTGGGGCATGGGCTTCCAGCTCGACTCGTCCGCGCGGCGCTACCTCACCCCCGCCGGGTTCGGACACGACGGCGCCGGCGGCCAGGTCTCCTTCGCCGACCCCACCACCGGCATCGGGTTCGCCTTCCTCACCAACCAGCTCGAAGCCGGCGAGGACGACGACCGCGCCACCCACATCGTCGACACCCTGCGCCGCGTCGTATCTCATGATCATCCAGGTTCCAGGGTGTGATGGAGCCTGTTGCGGAAGGGCGGGCGGTGCGGGCGTTGCCGAAGAAATCTTCGGCGGCCGCCGTTCTCGCCGCGACGCCCGACCGCCTTGGCTAGCCTGGTCGCCGCACCAGGCCGGGCATATCGGGCGCCGACACGACGACCAGCCTTGCCAAGGGCGGCACCGGGCCGTCGGCGCGTGACGCGGGCAGGAAGATGTCCGGCTCCAGCGCGTCGACCGCCGAAAGCGCAACAGGCTGTGATGACGCCCCGAAACCTGGATGATCATGAGGGTCCGGGCGGCGGTGAACGTCTCTGGGGTGCCGACATCGGTGATCGTCCACGTGAGAATCATGATCATGGCGGTGTTGTTGTCGCCAGAGCAGCACAAACCCGCCCATGCCGCCCAGCGGTGGGTGGCGTTGCTGTCGTGCAAACAACAGTGCTGCCACCCAGCCGGCGCAGTGATCCATCGTCGCTGTGGGGCTCGCCGCGCCTACGCGTGCGGAGGCTGCCTAGCCGAATGGTCATTTCGCCCGATGCGACCGTGCGGGCGCGCTCCCTAGCGTCGAGCCATGACCGACCAGACCGAGACGGACGTTCAGGGCGTGCTCGAGCGGGTGCGAGCGCTCGCGCCCGAGATCGCCGCCCGGGCCGGTGAGACGGAGGCCGCTCGCCGGCTCCCCGCCGGCCTGCTCGACGAACTGCGCGAGGCCGGCTGCTTCCGTGTCCTGCTCCCGCCGACGCACGGTGGTCTCGGCGCATCGCTCGCCTCGGCGCTGGACGTGTACGACGCGGTTGCCCAGGCCGACGCCTCGACGGCGTGGTGCGTGGCCATCGGCGCCGGCGCCTGGCTCGACCTGACCGGGCTCCCGCGAGCCACCTTCGACGAGCTGTTCGATCGTCCCGGCCGGATCATCGCCGGGACGCTCAGCCCCGGCGGCACCGCCACCGAGACCACCGGGGGCTACCGGATCGACGGGCGGTGGGCCTTCGCCAGCGGGTGCGTCTACGCCGACTGGATCTACGGCGTCACCCGCGCGGCCGACAACCCCGCCGAGCTGCGCACCGTCCTGTTCTCCCCCGACCAGGTCGACATCGAGGACACCTGGCACGCCGCCGGGATGCGCGGGACGGCCAGCCACCACTTCCGCGCCGACGGCGTCGTCGTGGTCGCCGATCGCACCTTCCCGACGTTCGGCGCCCGGCCAGCCGTCGACGTCCCGATCAGCCGGATCCCGCTGCCGTCCCTGTACGCCCTGGGGTTCGCCGCCGTCGCGCTGGGCGCCGCCCGGGGCGCCCTGGACGACGTCCTCGCCCTGGCGACGGACAAGGTCCCGCTCTTCGACAGCCGGACGCTGGCCGCCAACCGGCACTTCCAACACCAGCTCGCGCAGGCCGACGCCGCCCTGCGTGCCGCCAGGTGCCTGGTGTGGGACTGCGCCGCGGAACTGTGGGCCACCGCCGAGGCGTCCGCGGCGTTCCCCGACGGACTGGTGGCCCGCTCGCGCGGAGCGGCCGCCTGGGCGACGGCGACGGCGGCCGAGACGGCCACGGTGGCGTTCCGCCTGGCCGGCGGGAGCGCCGTCTACACCGACAGCCCGGTGCAACGCCGCCTGCGTGACGTGCAGGTCATCGCCCAGCACTTCCTGCTCAAGCCCGACACCCTCACCAACGTCGGCGCCGCGATGGCGGGCCAGCCGCTCGACGTCCCCTTCCTCTGATCCGCTCAGACGAGTCCGTGCTGGTAGGCGTAGGCGGTCGCCGCGCTGCGCGACGATACGTCCAGCTTGGTGAAGATGTTGCTGACGTGCCGGGCGACGGTTCGCTCGCTGAGGAAGAGCTCGGTGGCGACGGCGCGGTTGGTCATGCCGGTCGCGACGAGGCGCAGCACCTCGACCTCACGACGGGTCAGGCCGCCGGCGCCTCGGGCGGCGGCACGCTCGGACAGCGCACGAGCCCGGCGCGCGTCGGGCCCGGCGCCGAGCTGGTCGAACATCCAGGCGGCGGTCTCGAGCTCCATCTCGGCGGGTTCGGGTTCGCCGAGCAGCCGGTGCGCCTGAGCGATCAGCACCCGCACCAGGGCGGCCTCGTACGGCGCATCGAGGTCCTGCCACACCGCCCAGGCCCGCCGCAGGACGCCCAGCGCGGTGGCGGCGTCGCCCTCGGCCAGGAGGCACGCCCCGTCGGCCTGCTCGGCCTGAGCGTGCAGCAGCGGCGCCGCGAACACCTCGTCGATGACCCGGAGCTCGTCGGCGGCGGCGCGGGCGGCACCGACGTCGCCGCACGCCAGCATGATCTGAGCGTGCGCGCCGAGCAGCCGGGACCGGTCGGCGCGGCCATGGGCGGCCTCGAGGGCACGACGGCTCGCAGCGGCGGCGGCGTCCACCCGGCCCTGCGCCAGCCGGAGCAGCGCGATGCCGGGTTGCGGATCGGCCACCCAGCGGCTCGCCGCCCGGTAGCCGTCCTCCGCGTCGGCGAACTCGCCACGGAGCCGGCGCAACTCCGCCAGCTGGTAGTACGCCGCCCCGGCCGCCGCCGACCCGTCCAGGAAGCCGCAGGCGGAGCGCGCTTCGTCCAGCGCCCCGGACCACTCGCCGTGCAGCCGCATGATCTCGGCCCGGTGGACCAGACACTGACCGCGGTACGGCACCAGGCCCGGCTGGGCGTCGCACCAGCGGGTCAGGGCGGCCGTCCACTCCCGGGCGCGCCGCACGTCGAGCACCCGCTGGCAGGTCTCGATCACCGCGCAGTAGACGATGCCGGCCAGCTGCGGCGAGACGTCGTCGGTCGTGACGGCGACCATCACCTCGTCGAGCGCCGCCACGCCGCGGCCGACCTCGCCCAGCTCGACGAGCGCCTGCCCGACGCCCAGCCGGCCCAGCGCGACCAGGTCGAGATCGTCGTGACGTTCGCCGATCGCGAGCACCTCGGCGGAGATGGCGTGCGAGGCCGCGGCGTCGCCCTCGTCGAGACGGTGCAGCGCTTCCGGCGTCAGCAGGTACCCGCGCTCGGGTTCGCCGCCGTCCGCGGGGAGCAGTTCGGCGGCGCGGGCCAGCCAGGCCTGGCCGCGGGTCTCGTCGCCGTCCAGCAGGAGGTGCAGGCCGAGCCAGAACGCCCGCCGCACCGCTCGGGCGGAGTCGCCGCTGCGCAGCCAGCCGCGGAACGATCGCGCCGCGATGTCCTGGGACTCGTCGTCGCGACCCACCAGATAGGCGGCCGTCGCCAGCCGGTCCAGGTCGGACGGTTCCAGGTGACCGGCCCGGTCGGCCGCCGACAGGAGCGCGAACGCCTCGTCCCACACGCGTGCGGCGAAGGCGGCGCGGCCGCGTTCGGACAGGTCTCTGGCTTCGTTCACGTCTCCTGGTCCTTCTGCGCACCCACTGTGCCACGAACCCCGATCCGCCCGCCGTACGCAGAACTGCCCATTTCGCGTTCCTGGGTCGGATGCCCGACGTCATCGGCGCGGGGGTTCTCCTAGCGTTCCGCCGAAGACCCGAAGGACGGAGGGGCTCATGGACGCGGCACCCGACCCGCTGGCGCCGGCGCGCGAGCGGCTGCTGGCCGAGATCGGCGTCAGCGACCGGCGCCAGACCCTCGCGGGCACGCCGGCCGCCGTGCTCGACGGCGGTGACGGGCGTCCCGTCATCCTGCTGCACGGAGCGGGTGAGCTGGCCGGCACCTGGCTGCCGGTGCTCGGCGAGCTCGCCCGGGCCGTGCACGTGATCGCGCCGGACCTGCCCGGCCACGGCGCGTCCGCGATGCGGTACGCCGCCGTCGACCCCGGCTGGATGGATCGGTGGCTCGACGACCTGATCGCGGCGACCTGCTCGGAGCCGCCCGTCCTGGTCGGCCGGGTCACCGGCGGCTCGATCGCGGCCCGGTACGCCGCCGGCCACCCGCGGCGACTAGCCGGCCTGGTGCTCGTCGACACCACCGGCCTGGTGCCGTTCGAGCCCGATGCCCGGTTCGAGCTGGCCGCAAGCCGCTTCCTGGAGACGCCCAACCTGGCCACGCTCGACCGGCTGATGGACTTCTGCGCCTTCGATCTCGACCGGACCCGGCACCGCCTCGGCCGGCGCTGGACCCGCTACGCCGAGTACGCCGTCGAGCTCGCCCGCACGCCCCGCTTCCAGGCGGCGACGGGCTCGCTGTCCGCCCTGTTCGACACCCCGATCCCGGAGTCCGTGCTCGCCGCGATCCAGGTGCCGGTCACGCTCGTCTGGGGCCGGCACGACCTGGCCACACCGGTCGCCGCCGCCGAGGCCGCCGCCCGCCGCTACGGCTGGCCGCTCCACGTCATCGACCACGCCGGCGACGACCCGCCGCTGGACCGGCCGGACGCCTTCCTCGACGTGCTCGGCACGATCATCGGCCTGCGGCCGGGGCTCGAACCCGCGCTACCGGCTTGAGCTCGCCAGCCGGCGGACGGCGTCGACGTCCACCTCGACGCCCAGGCCGGGTCCGTCCGGCAGCGTGAACCCGCTCGGATCGAACCGGATCGGGTCGATCAGGATGGACGACGCGACCTGCATGGTCGCCACCTGGTACTCGAACACGGCGAACTGCTCGACCGCGGCCGCGACCTGCAGCCCGGTGGCCACGGCGACGCCGAGTCCGACGGAGTGATGCGGGGCGAGCGGAACGTTCCTGGTGGCGCAGAGGTCGGCGATCACCATCGTCTCGCTGATGCCGGTTCGGCCGCAGTCGGGCTGGGCAATGCGCAACGCCGGCGCGTCCAGCCACTGCGCGAACTCGTAGCGATTGCGCAACGGCTCACCGATCGCGATCGGAAGAGCGACGTGATCGACGAGGAACGCGTGGGCGCCCAGGTCCTCGGGCGCGAGCGGCGCCTCCAGGAACCAGCCGCCGCGCTCTTCCAGCCCGCGCGCGAGGCGCAGCGCGTCCGTCACCGAGTACGCCCAGTGGGCGTCGACGGCGACCCGCAGCGACGGCGCCGCCGCCATGACGGCGTCGACGGTGGCCAGGTCGGTCTCGACACCGCCGCCGAGATGCAGCTTCACCGCCTGTGCCCCACGCGTGACCCACTCCCGCGCCTGGTCCGCCCGCTCGTCGTCGGTGGCGCCCTCGACGCCGGAGACGTACGCCGGCACCTCGGTCCGGAACGCGCCCCCGAGCAGCTGCGCGACGCTGCAGCCGGCGATGCGTCCGGCGAGGTCCCACAGCGCGGTGTCGACCGCGGCCAGCGCGTCGGCCTGATGACCGACGAGATGGCCGCGCACTCGCATCAGGTCGGCGAGCAGCGACCGGGTGGGACGCGGCCTGGTCGCGTCCATCCCGATCAGGACCGGCCCGAGCAGGACGTCGACGAGGCCGGCGACCACCTCGGGCGCCACGGGCGCGAGACCTTCGCCCCACCCGGTGGTGCCGTCCTCCGCGGTCACGCGGACCAGCAGCGTCTCCCGGCGCGGCGAGTACAACGTGTTCCGCGGGCCGCGGACGCCGTAACCGGTGTCCGCCGAGGTGTCGTCGATGGGGACCTTCAACGCGAAGGTCTCGACCTCGGTGATGCGCATGCCACACAATATAGATGAGAGATCTGCAATATGACCGCAATCAACGCCGACGGGATCCAGCCGAATGAGCTACAATGAAGAACATGACTGAGGTCGGGATCCGAGCGCTGAAGCAGAACGCTTCCGCGGTGGTTGCCAACGCCGCCGCCGGTGAGACCATCCAGATCACCGATCGCGGGCGCCCCGTCGCCCAGCTCTCAGCCATCCCGTCCTCACCGCTGCAACGACTGCTCGTCGCCGGCCGGGCCCGTCCCCCACGGCGCCGGCTCGGCGATCTTCCCGCGCCCACAGGCGGCCCGAGCCTGTCCGACGAGCTCGCGGCCATGAGGGCTGAGCGACTCTGACGTGGCCCACTACCTCGACACCTCGGCGCTGGTGAAGCTCGTCGTCGCCGAGACCGAGACGACAGCGCTGCGAGCCTGGCTCCAGGAGACCGACCGCACACCAGTGTCGTGCGACCTCGCCCGCACCGAACTGATGCGTGCCGTCCGGCGCGCGGCGCCCGATCGCGTCGTCCAAGCCCGGGCCGTGCTCGACTCGATCACGCTGATCCAGCTCGCCACCTCCACGTTCGAGGAAGCAGGACGGCTCGACCCGAGGCTGCTGCGCACGCTCGACGCCGTCCATCTCGCCGCCGCCCTCGAGCTCGGTGACGACCTCGAGACGATCGTGACCTACGACGAGCGCCTGGCGGAGGCCGCGCAGAGCAACGGAGTCACGGTCACCGCTCCGAGCTGACGAGACATCCTCATCGGCCTCAGATCCCGATGCCCACTGAGCGCCGGCCGGCCTGGTCACTCCTTGGGCGCCTCGCCGGGCTTGCCGGTGGTCTGGTCGTTGGTCTCGCCGGCCGGCCGGTCGCCGGTGGCGCACTCGTCCGGCGAGGTGGTGGCGGACGGCGAGGGCGACGCCGACGGCGTCGGACAGGTGACGGGAGCGGGATCCCCCTCGCCCTCACCGCCGGCGCCGGAAGAGCCGGAGACGCTGAGTTGGTAGGCGCCGACCAGGATGACGGCGGCCAGCAGGACGACGGCGGATATGACGATCTTTGCGCATGAAGGGTCCTCTCGGGTTTCGGGTTACCAGGCGAAGTCTTCGGAGTGGATCTGGTGCTGCCGTGCGCCGGCGGCGACGGCCGACTTGCGGACGGCGCGGATCCAGCCGGGCGGGCCGCAGACGTAGATGTCGCTGACGGTGAGGTCGGGGACGAGCCGGCGCAGCAGCTCGGCGTCGGTGCCGTCGCCGAGCCCGTCCGGCAGCCACGACCCGGACGTACGGCGGGGACCCGGCAGGTGGAGCAGCCGGACGCCGCGCCGGGCGGCGAGGTCGTCCAACTCGGCGCGGAAGATGGCGTGCTGCTCGGCGGAGTAGCGGAAGAGCAGCGTCGCCTCGCCGGGTTCGAACGGCGTGTCCTCCAGCAGGCCGCGCATGGGGGTGATGCCGACACCGGCGGCGATGAGCAGCATCCGCGGGTTGCGGCGGCGTTCGGCGGTCATCGTGCCATACGGGCCCTCGATCAGCGCGCGGGTGCCCGGTTCCAGGGCCGCCACACGGGCGCTGCCGTCGCCGACGGCCTGGATCGTGACGCGCAGCCGCTCCGGGCGGGGCGCGTCGGAGATGGTGTACGGGTTGCCGCGGGTCCAGCCGGGCCCGTCGCGGAACCGCCAGACGAAGAACTGGCCGGACCGCGCGCGCAGCAGGTCCAGCCGCCGGCCGGCCATCGTGACGGTGTAGACGCCCGGCGTCTCGGCCCGAACGCCTGTGACCCGCAACCCGTGATAGGCCGACCGCCAGGCCGGCAGCCCCACCCGCCAGACCAGGACCGCTGCCAGCGCCACGCCGTAGATCCCCCACCAGTACACCTGCGTCCAGAAGCCGTGGAAGTGCGTGCCGTCGAGGATCTGGTGCGGCAGCCCGAACGTCATGCCGAGGTAGGCGTACAGGTGGATGAGGTGCCACGACTCGTAGCGAAGCCGCACGCGGGCCAGCCGGATCGACGTCACGACGACGGCGATCAGCATGATCGTGCCGATGCTGGCCCACAGCATCCACGGGTCGGTGACGAACACCGCCCACAGCGCACCGAGCGGGTCGGTCGTCCGCTGGGTCCGCTCGATCGCGAACGCGAGGACGTGCGCCATCATCAGCCAGAACGACCAATAGCCGACGGTCCGGTGCCGGTGGGTGAGCACGTCGTGGCCCCAGGCCCGCTCGACCCATGGGATCCGGGCCATCAGCAGCACCTGGACGACCATGAGGTCCGACGACACCAGGCCGGTGATCAGCCCGATCGAGCTGGCCAGGTACTGCGGGTAGGCGAGCTGGACGACCCCGCCGTTGCGCACCCACATCCAGCACGGGACGACGAGACTGGCGACCACGAGCAGCACCAGGAGGTCGGCCCAGCGCACCGCCGGCGGCTTTCGCGGCCGGAGCCGGCGCCGCCGGACGGGCGGCGGGAAGAGGACGGTCTCTGCCATGCCTCCAGCGTGAGCGGCGTTCTTGTGACGCCCTTAAGAGCCCGCTCGGGGCAGCAGCAGCGTCGCGGCCAGACCACCGGCCGGGCCGTCCCCCAGCAGCAGGGCGCCGCCGGACAAGCCGGCCTGCTGCTCGACCAGCGCCAGGCCGAGGCCGGAGCCGTCGACGCGGGGGTGCGGGCCGCGGGCGAACCGCTGCCGGACGGCGTCGCGGTGCTCCGCGGGGAGGCCGGGGCCGTCGTCCTCGACGGCGAGCGCGAGCCGGTCGCCGTCCACGCTCACCGAGACCACGACGGTGCCGCCGGGGCGGCCGTGCTTGGCGGCGTTGTCGATCAGATTGTCCAGAGCGAGCCGCAGCCCGTCCGGCCAGCCGATGACGGTGGCGTCGGCGGGTGCGTCTGCACGCAGCCGGACGGTGCCGCCGGGATGCCGGCGGGCGGCTCGGCTCACGGCGTCGGCGGCCAGGTCGGCGAGGTCGACCGGCTCGCCGCCAGGGATCGCGGCGTCGCCGCGGGCAAGCGTCTGCAGGCCGTCGAGGAGCGAGACGACGCGACGGTGCTCGGCGGCGGCCGCCTCGAGCAGCTGCCGGCGCTGCTCCGGCGGGACCGACGGGTAGCGCCGCAGCGTCTCGAGGTAGCTGCCCAGACTCGCCAGCGGGGTGCGCAGCTCGTGGCCGGCGTCGGCGGTGAACCGGCGGGTGGCGAACATGCCGCGCTGCAGCCGTTCCAGCATGTCGTTGAGAGTGGCGGAGAGCTCGGAGACCTCCTGCGGGCGGACCACCGTCGGGAGCCGGTGGCTGACGTCGCGGTCGGCTCTGACGGTCTGCAGCCCGCGCCGCAGCCGGTCCAGCGGGTGCAGCACGAGCCGCGCGACCAGCCAGCCGCCGGCCGCCGCGAGCGCCGTCGCCGCGACCGTCACCCCGGCGACCAGCCAGGTGTTGGCGGTGCGCCGGTCCTCGACCGGCGCGAGGCTCTGCAGGACCTGCAGCCGCAGCTCGCCGTCGGCCGTCGTGGTCACGAGCGAGCGCCATGGCGCGCCGTCGATCTCGACGGTCGAGTAGCCGTCCGCCGCCGGCGCCGGCGCCGGCACCGGCGCGGCCGGGAGCTGGCCGCGCTGCACCAGCACCTCGGCGCCGTCGAGCACCCGGGTGAGCGAGTCGCTGCCGGCCAGCAGTCCCCCGTAGCCGTCGGTGCCGTCCGGCGCAGGTGGCTCGTCGTGCTCGTCACCGGCGAGCAGCTTCGTCACGTCGACCTCGACCCGGTCGAGCCGGTCGGCGAGCTGCCGATCGACTTCGGCGCGGTCGCGGGCGTCCATCCGCAGCGCGACCAGCACGCCGGCCAGCGCGACGATCACCAGCACCAGCACGGCCGCGCTGATGCTGAGCTGCGCACGCAAGCTGCGCGGCGTCCTCACGGCCGCAACACGAACCCGACGCCTCGGACGGTGTGCAGCAGCCGCGGCTCCCCCGTCGCCTCCAGCTTCTTGCGCAGATAGCCGACGAACACGTCGACGACATTGCTGTCGACGTCCCACGTGTAGCCCCACACCTGCTGGAGCAGCTGGTCACGGCTGAGGATCTGCCCCGGATGCCGCGCGAACGCCAGCAGCAAGTCGAACTCGCGCATCGTCACGTCGAGGTCGCGCCCGCGGCGGCGGACCGTGCGGGTGTCGAAGTCGACCGTCAGCTCGCCCACCGCCAGGGGCCGGTCGAACCTGACGCGGTGCAGCCGGACCAGCGCGTGCAGCCGGGCCGCCAGCTCGCCGATCGAGAACGGTTTGACGACATAGTCGTCGGCCCCCGCGGCCAGCCCGGCGACGCGGTCGTCGACCTCGTCGCGCGCCGACAGCATGCAGACCGGCAGCGTCCGGCCGTCGCGACGCAGCCGGGCCACGACCTCGACGCCGTTCACGCCCGGCAGCGCGACATCGAGCAGGATCACGTCCGGCATCCGCTCGGCCACGGCGGCCAGCCCGGCCTCGCCGGTCTCCACCTCGCGGACCCGGAAGTCCTCCAGCGCCAGACCGTGCCGCAGCGCCCCGCGCACGCCGTGGTCGTCGTCGACGACCAGCACCTCGGGCAGGGTCACGGCGAGCTCCGGCCGGCCGACCCTCACCCGCTCTCGCCGGGCGTCCCGGTCTGCTCGGTCTGCTCCTCCGCGGCCGCGGGCGGCGCACCGTCCTTCTGCTCACCCGGCGGAAGGTTGAGCTGGAACCCGACGGCGAACACGGCCACCACCGCGGTCGCGAACAACCAGCCGAGGTTGTGGGCCGTCCTCGATCTCGATTCGGTCATCTCTGGAGTCTGGGTCGCCTTTCTGTGAACGCTATAAGAACCGGCCCGCTCGCTCGCAGGCAGAATGAACGTCATGACGGCTGACGGTGGAGTCGGGCGGCGGCCCGGGTGGCTGCTGGACGAGGTCGCGAACGCGGGTCGCGAGAACCTCGACCGCGACCACGTCGCCCGCTACGACGTCAAGGAGGACGCCCGCGCTTCCGACGAGGTCCGGCTGTGCCGGCGGCTCGGCCTGACCCGCGACTCCGTCGTCGTCGAGTTCGGTCCGGGAACCGGCCAGTTCACCCTCGCCGTGGCTCCCGTCTGTGCCCGCGTGATCGCCGTGGACGTGTCACCGGCGATGCTCGCCGCGCTCCGGTCCAACCTCGCTCACGCCCGGCTGTCGAACGTCCTGGTCGTGCAGGCCGGGTTCCTCACCTACGAGCACGACGGCCCGCCGGCGGACCTCGTCTATTCGCGGTACGCGCTGCACCACCTGCCGGACTTCTGGAAGGCGATCGCGCTGTCTCGGCTCGCCTCCATGCTGCGGCCCGGCGGTGTGCTCCGCCTGTGGGACGTCGTCTACAGCTTCGACCCGGCCGACGCCGGTGAGCGGCTGGAGGCCTGGTGCGCCAGTGCCGACGTCGATGCCGTCGCCGGTACCGGCGACGCGGACCGGTGGAACCGGGCGGACCTGGAGGAACACGTCCGCGATGAGCACTCGACCTTCACCTGGCTGCTGGAGCCGATGATGCTGCGGGCCGGCTTCACCATCGAGGACGCCACCTACACCGACGACGGCATCTTCGCCCAGTACGTCCTCCGCCGAAGGGCTCCGATCAGCCGAGACCGGAGCGGGCGATGACGTGGGTGATGGTGATCCGGACCGCGGTGAAACCTTCGTGGACGAAGGAATCGGCCACCGCGTCCGCGGGCTGGCCCGGGTAGTAGCGGCCGGCGATGCCTGCGGCGACGTGTCTGATCTGGTCGGGTTCGGCGGAGATTCGCGCCTCTCCTTCGATGGTCACGAAGCCGTAGGGCTGGTTCTCGTCGCTGATGCAGAGCGCGACGCGTCCGTCTCGAGCCAGGCTCCTGCCTTTGACGCTCCCGGGCGAGAGCGCGAAGGCGAGCTCGTCGCCGTCGAGGACGAAGCAGACGGGGGTGACGTGGGGTCGTCCGTCGGGGCGGGTGAGGGCGACGTGGGCCAGCCTCGTTCCCGCTGCGACGAAGGACCGCCACTCGTCGTCGGTCATGGTGGTCATGGGTGTGTCTCCTTCCGGCCTTCGAGGAGGTCGGCCAGCTCTTCGGGCCGGCTGAGGGCCACGCAGTGGCCGCCGGCGATCTCGTCGGGCACGATGCCGAGGCGGTCGGCCACCAGCCGCCGGAAGAAGTCCGGCGGGAAGAAGCGATCGTCACGGCACAGCACGAACCTGGTCGGCACGTCCGGCCACGTCTCCAGCGGCCACGGAGCGGCCATCGAGGCCTGCGACGGGTGCGCCCGCTCCCTGCTCATCGCCTCCGTGGCCAGCTCACGCGGCACGTCGTGGTAGAAGCTGACGTACGGGTCCGGGTCGCCGGTCAGGCCGCCGTCCCGCGCGGCCTGCTCGCGTACCGCGCCGCTGTATCCGGTGGCGGACCACCAGGCGTCCGGTGACTCGCCCGGGGCCGGGATCATGCCGGCGACCAGGATCAACGCGTCGGCGGCGAGCCGCTCGGCGACCAGAGGTGCGGTGAAGGCTCCGTACGACTGGCCCACGACGACGACGCCCGCCCGGCCGCCGGATGCCTCGACGACCGCATCGGCGTAGTTGGTGAGGGTCGCCGACTCGTCGCCGGCCGGGAGGTCGGGGGCGACCACGTCATGGCCGCGGCGACGGAGCTCGGCGGCGACCAGGTGCCAGTACCAGCCGCCGTCTCCGGCGCCGTGGATCAGTGCGAAGGTGCTCATGTCGGGTTCCCTTTCGTCGAGATATGAGAGCGCAGCGTCGGACCGAGCGCCTGCTGGCCGGCGAAGAGCGCGATCCCGGTGATCACGCACGCCGCGCCGAGCGTGGTGCGTCCGGCATGGTCGAGAAGGAGGGTGCCGGCCAGCGGCCCGAACACGGCGCCGATGCTCCACGTGGTGGAGGCGACGCCCATGTACCTGCCGCGCAGGTCCGCCGGTGCGAGGCCGGCGAAGGTGGCGCCGAACATGACGGCGACGCCGATCTGGCCGAGGGTCCAGACGACGACCGATCCGGCGTAGCCGGCGCCACTGGAGACGACGGCGCCGAGGCCGCCGCCGAGGCCCACCAGCACCATCGAGACGGCCAGCACCGTGCTCTGGTCCCGGCCGGCGAGCAGCCGTACCGCGAGCGGCTGCAGGACGACGATGGCGATGCCGTTCAGCGCCAGCACCGCCCCGTACGTCGCCGGGCCGTGGCCGTCGGCCGACATGACGAGCGGCAGCGTCGCGAACGTCTGGAGGAACAGGGTGAAGTAGGCGACGTTGATCCCCATCATGGCGAGCATCGGCCGGTCGCGGAGGAGCACCGGCAGCAGCGCGCGCCGGTTCTGCGTCGACGTCGGCCGACGAGTCTCCGGCACGCGGCGCCAGACGATCAGCGCCGCGACGACCGAGGTGGTGGCGTTGATCCAGAACAGCAGGTCGTAGCCGCTCTGGGCCAGCGTCCCGGCCGTGACCGTGGCGACCGAGAAGCCGAGGTTGGCCGCCCAGAAGAGCAGTCCGAAAGCCCGGACCCGCTGCCGCGGCGGGAGGTCGGCCACCGCCGCGGACCCGGCCGGGCGGAACAGCTCCGTCGTCAGTCCGACGCCGACGGCCGCCGCCCAGATCGCCGGCATGGTGTCCGCCGAGCCGAGGGCGATGAGCGCGACGGCGGTCCCCAGGAACCCCACCAGCATGGTGTGGCGCCGGCCGATACGGTCGCCCAGCCAGCCGCCGAGGAGCTGGGACCCGATGTCGCCGACCCCCACCGCCGCGACCACGGCACCCGCGGTCGCGGGCGAGAGGTCCTGCTCCTGCGTCAGGTAGAGCACGAGGAACGAGCGCACGAGGCCGCCGGCCCGGCTCACGAGCTGAGTCGCCGCCAGTGCCCAGACCAGGTCCGGCAGGTCCAGACGCCGGCGGGACGGCCGGCGGGACGGCCGGCGGGACGGCCGGCGTCCGGCCGGCGGCGCCGCCAGGGTCGGTACGTCGTAGGTGGTCATGCCGACGACGCTAGGCGCGCAGGCGCATCGTGAAAAGCGATGGTTTCCGATCGAGTCGATCGCCGTTGGCTATGCTATGGCGTGTGGCTGACGTCGAGCTGCGGCACCTGAGGACCATGGCCGCCATCGCCGAGGAAGGAACCTTCGGCCGAGCGGCGGCCCGGCTCGGCTACACCCAGTCGTCGGTGAGCCAGCAGATCGCCGCGCTCGAGCGGGCCCTCGGCGGCGCCGTCTTCGACCGGCCCGGCGGCCCGAGGCCGGTCCGGATCACTCCCCTGGGCGAGGTGGTGCTGGCCCACGGCCACGAGCTGCTCACGAGGGCGGCGGCGCTGACCGACGCCGTCGAACGCTTCAGGGCGGGCAACGGCCGCATCGACATCGGCACCTTCCAGAGCGTGTCCAACCTGATCCTGCCGGCCGTCATCCGCCGGCTGCGCAGCGAGCACCCCGACTGCGACATCAGGCTCTCCGAGGTGGAACCGGAGCATCCGCAGCTCGGCGACCTCGACCTGCTGTTCCACGACGGCCGCATCGACGGCGACGTCCAGCACGTCAAGCTGCTCGACGAGCAGTACCTCCTGATCGCCCGCCCAGGCGACTTTCCCGACGGCCCGGCGCCGGTGAAGCTGCTCGACGACGCTCCGATGGTCGCCTGGCCTCCCACCTACCACCAGCGATGGCTGGAGCGGACGCTCGCCGGCAACGGCGCACGGCCACGGATCGTGTTCCGGACCGCCGGCCACGACACCATCCTGTCGATGGTGCGGGCGGGCATCGGCTCGGCCGTGCTGCCGTGGCTCGCCCTTCACTCGGCCGACGCCTGGTCCGACGACCGGCTCGCCATCCACCCGCTGCGGCCGTCACCCGCCCGCGAGCTGTACCTGCACTGGCCGGCCGGACGCACCCGATCACCACTCGCCGCCCGCGCCGTCGACATCGCCGTCGAAGCCGCCACCGAGCTGGCCGACGCGGCGGTGAAGCCGTCATGAAGCCGGGGTGAAGACGGGGCCGGACACAATCGCACCACGTCGACGAGAGGACCCCGCCGTGGCCACGAGCCGCACCCTCACCCGTCTCGCCTCAGCGCTGGTCCTGGCGGCCGCGCTGACCTCAGCCCCGGTCGCCGGCCACGCGGACACCGCGGCCGCGACCGACCACCGTCCACCGGTCGTGATCTTCGACTCGGACATGGACTTCGACGACGCGGCGACGCTGGCCTACCTCGCCCAGGAGGACCGGCTCGGCCGCATCGACCTCCAGGCCGTCACCGTGACGAACAACGGCAACGGCCTGCCCGGACGGGCGATCCGGCACGCCCGCTGCCTGGTGCAGCGGCTCGGGCTGGACGACGTCCGGGTGGCCGACGGATCGGACACGGCGCCCAACGCCTTCCCCGACGAACTGCGCCAGACCTTCGACCGGGTCTTCGAGGACGTCCTCGCCGGCTGCACCGCGAGCGAGGCGCCGTCCCGGATCCGCGCGTCCGAGCTGATCCGCCAGATCGTGGCCCGGGAGCCGTCGGCCCATGTGATCGCCACCGGCCCGCTGTCCAACGTCGCCGCGGCCCGGCTGGGACCGGACCGCGTCACGTCGATGGGCGGGGCTGTACGGGTGACCGGCAACCTGTGCTGTGGCACGCCTCCTGAGTTCGACGGGAGCCAGGAGTTCAACTACTGGATCGACCCACCCGCCTCCCGGGCGGCGCTGCGCAGCCTGGCCCGGCTGGTCCCGCTCGACGCCACCAACGACGTGCCGATCACGCCGCAGTTCGTCCAGGTGCTGGGCGCCGAAGGCCGGACGACCGCAGCCGAGATCGTGTTCGGGCTGGTCAGCCACCCCGAGGTCACGCCGCTGATCGAGCTCGGAATCATGTCCTGGTGGGACCCGCTGACCGCGATGAGCGTCATCCACCGCGGGATCGTCTCCTTCGAGACGGGGCGCCTCGACGTCGTCACCACCGGCCCGCAGGCGGGGCGCACCGTGCTCTCGCGCACCGGCCGGCCGGTCGTGTTCGCGACCGCGGCGAACGCCGTGGACTTCGAGCAACGCTTCCTGAACACGCTCAACGGCAACCTCTGACCTGCCAGGGGGCCGCCGGTAGTCTCGGGGCTGTGCCCGAGTCGGAGGTTTTCGTCCGTCTGCTGGGCGGCCCGGTCGAGGTGCTCCAGGGCACGGAGCGCGTCGCGTTGGCCCGCCGTCCGGCCGCGGTGCTGGCCGCGCTCGCGTTGCGGTTGAACGTGCCGGTGTCCTACGGCGTGATCGCGGAGTTGTTGTGGTCGCCCGACGAGTTGCCGGCCAGCCCGCGCCGGGCGATCCAGACCTACGCCTCCCGGCTGCGGGAGGTGATCGGGCGCGACGCGGTCGTCGCCCATGGGGACGGGTTGCGGCTGCAGCTGGACCCGGACCGGGTCGACCTGTACCGGTTCCGCCGCCTCGTCGACACCGACACCGACTCGCCACGCGAGGAACTCGACGCGTTGAGCCAGGCTCTCGATTTGTGGACCGGGGCCCCGCTGTCCGGGCTGGGGGTGGACCAGCTCGCCGAGGTCGAACGGCCGGCGCTGCTCGACGAGATCCTCAACGTCGCCGAACGGCGCAACGAGCTGCGGCTGCGCCTGGGCGACCTCGACGAGGCGTTCATCGCGTCGCTGCGCCGCCTCACCGCGGAGCATCCGTGGCGCGAACGCACCTGGTGCCACCTGATGCTGGCGCTGTATCGCACCGGCCGCCAAGGCGAGGCACTGTCCACGTTCACCGACCTGGTCGGTGTGCTGCGCGACGGCCTGGGCATCGACCCCGGCGCCGAGGCCACCCAGCTGCACCAGCGGATGCTCGCCACCGACCCCCACCTCCTCGAACCAGCGGCACCGGCCGCTCCCCCGGCGGCCACGGCCGAGCCGCCCGCGCAGCTCCCGGCCGGGTCGCCCGCGTTCGTCGGCCGCCGCCGCGAACTGGCCGAGCTGGCGGCGCTGCTGGACCGCCCCGCCGACCGGGTCCGCGTCGCCGTCGTGTCCGGACCCGCCGGCGTCGGCAAGACCACCACCGTGATCGAGGCCGCCCACCGGGCCCGCGCCCGCTTCCCCGACGGGCAGCTCTACCTCGCGGGCAGCAACGGCGGCACCGGCGTGCCGGCCCGCGACCTGCTCGGCACGTTCCTGCGCGACCTCGGCACCACGAGCGCGGACATCCCCGCCTCGCTGGCCGACCGCGCCGCCCTGTTCCGCTCGCTCTGCGCCAGGCGGCGGCTGCTGGTCGTCATCGACGACGCCCACTCCGCCGACCAGATCACCGACCTGCTGCCCGGCGCCGGCGACTGCGCGGTCCTGGTGACCACCCGCCGCCGCATCGCCGTCCCGGCCAACCTCACCCTCGACCTCGACACCATCACCACCGCCGAATCACACGAACTACTCGCCACCCTGGCCGGCGCCGCCCGACTGGCCGCCGAACCCGACGCCACCGCCGCCATCATCCACGCCTGCGCCGGCTCCCCGCTGGCGCTGCACATCATCGGCGGCCGCCTCGCCACCCGCCCGGCCTGGCCGCTCGCGCACCTGCGTGACCGGCTCACCGGACCCGGCCGGCTGGCCGAACTGCGCCTGGACGGCCACTCCGTCCAAGCCGTCCTCGACGCCACCACCAGCACCCTCGACCCCACCGACGCCACCCGCTTCCACACCCTCGGCACCCTCCCGGCCGACCTCGTCGACGTCGAAACCGCCGCCGCGCTGTGGGAGATCGGCCGCCCCGACGCCCGCGACCTGCTCGAACACCTCAGCGACGTCCGCCTACTCGAACCGGGCGTGCCCGGGTGCTACCGGTGGCACGGCCTCATCGGGAACTACCTGCGCGACCGCCCGGGGCACGGCGACCACGCCGGCCTGCGGCGGATGCTGCGCCAAGCGATCGCCTCGATCACCAACGCCCGCGGCCGGCTCCGCCCCGGCGACCGCCCACACCAGCCGATCGTCGCCGCCATCACCGCCGAGGCCGACGGCGTCGTCTTCGCCGAGCGCGGCGACGTGCACGCCTGGGTGCACCCCCGGTTGACGCTGCTCACCGGACTCGCCCGCGACGCGCTGACCTCTCCGGACGAGAACCAGGCAGTCGAGGCGGCCTCGCTGGCACCCAACCTCGACGTCCTCCTCACCGAGTGCTGCGGCAGGCACGACAACGTCGAGGAGCTCCTCCGTGCCGTCACCGTCATGCCCCTGCCGCCGGCCGCCGACCGCTTCGTCGCCGCGTCGTGGCAGAACCTCGCTACCATGCTAGCCAGTCGTGGCCAGTTCACGGAGGCACGCGCGGCTGCCGAGCGGGCGATCGCACTCTGGCGGCAGCAGGGCGACCAGTTCGGCGAGGCGGGCATGCTGAACAACCTCGCCGTCCTGCACGAACGGATGGGCGACTACGCCACGGCGGTCCAGGTCGCCCGCCGCTGCATCGCGGCCGTCGAGGCGCAGCCGGTCGCCCTGCGGCTCCGCTGCCAGCTCACCTTCGCCCAAGTCCTCGCCCGGCAAGGCGATCTCGACGAGGCGAGGGACGCGCTGGCGGCGGCGCGCGAGCTGCACGTGCCCGAACCCGGCTCCCTCGACGCACACACGCTCCGGATGGCCGAGACCTACATCCGGCTCGGAAGCGACCGACCGGCCGACGCGATCCACGCCGCCCAGAAGGCGGTCGCCGCGGCCCGCGAGATGGGCTCCGACCGGCGGATCGGGAAGTCGACCGTCCTGCTCGCCAGAGCCCGCCGACTGGCCGGCCAGGACAGCCAGGACACCGCCGCCGCAGCACTTCAGGTCCTGCTCGGCCTGCCCGACGTCCAGGCGACCTGCGAGGCGCTGATCGAGCTCGCCCACGCGCACCGCGCCCGCGGTGACCTCGACAGCGCCGACGCCTGCGTCGCGGAAGCGACCCGCCTCGCCGACCAGGCCGGACTCGGCCGCACCCACTGGGCCGACGGCCTGCTCGGGTGCCTCGAGCAGCGCCTGACCGGCAACGAGGTGGGGGAATCCCGCACGGAGTGATCGAGTTCAAGAAGCGCCGCCGGCTCTGACGAAGCAGGTGCCGTGCTCGCCGGGGAACAGGCCGGGCGCCAGGCCGATGGCGTAGTCCCTGATCAGGATGTCGACGTCGAGGTAGCCCTTGGCGCGGCACTCCTGGAAGTTCTCGTCCGCGACGGCGATGACGTTCCCGGCGGCGATCGGAGCGAGGCTCTGGTAGCGCTCGTCAGCGGCCGTCGTCGCGAGGTGTTCGCTCACCGGCGCGTAGTTGATGAAGAGGTCGGCGTCCGCGCCGGCGCCGAGGGCCGCCTCGTAGTCGTAGGGCTTGCCGTTGGGTTCGGTGTTGCCCTCGGCGAACGGGTTCTCCGCGCCCAACGCGGTCAGGAGCCGGCCGTTGACGGTGTCGGCGCCGTGCGCGTAGAAGAAGTCGCCGCAGAACTCCTCCCCGACGCAGACGTAGCCGACCTGCCGGCCCGCCGCCGCGCCGGCGAGCGTCACCCGCTTGACGACCTCGTTGAAGCGGCCGCGGATGACCTCGAACTCCATGTTGGCCGCCACTTCGGCGTTGTAGAACGCGCCGATCATCTTGATCCACTCGGCGGAGGCCAGCGCGTGCGGCTCGAGCCGGTTGGAGACGCTGACGCCGGGCAGGCCCGCGGCGCGGACGTTGGTGATGTCGTCGAAGCCCACGCCGAAGCCGGACATGAAGATGACGTCGTTCTCGAGGACGAGCAGCGCCTCGCGGTCGAGGTCGGTGTACTCGCCGATCGGGAGCGGGTCGCCGGCCTGCTCGATGACGCCCGCGTACCAGACGTCCTGTTCGCCGTTGCCGAGGAGCTGCCCGCTGAGTCCGGTGATCGACGTGTTCCGGCCCAGCCGGTCGACCATCGCGAGGGCGTTGAAGGAGGTCACCGAGGCGTTGTCGACGGGGACCTCGACGAACAGGGCGTCGGCGAGGTCGCCGTCGGCCTCCGGCTGCGGGGTGCCGCACTGGTACAGCACGTAGCGCAGGTCGTCGCCGCCGGCGTTCTCGCCGTCGGTGACGGTGATGACCTTGTACGAGCCGAAGTACTCGATGCTCCAGTGCTCGGACTGTTCGGCGCTGGTCTTGACCGGGAAGTAGTCCTGGTCCTCGTCGTACTCGGTGACGCAACCGCCGGACCCGGCCCGGGCGTCGTCGGACGCGCGGTCGTCGTCCCCGGTACAGCCGGCGACGACGGGGAGGACGGCGGCCAGGGACAGGACGGCGACTCGTCGTAGCGAGATCATCGCGTGGGTCTCCTACTTCTCGATGTCTGGGGGGATGAGCGGGCGGTCGAGGTCCTTCAGGCGGTCGACCAGGGCGGCGAAGCCCGAGCCGGTGCTGGTCGCGCCGCCGGGGCCGGTCAGCGTCCAGCCGACGGACGGGCCGCTCTCGACGGCGACCCGGTGCGGCGCCGACGGGGTCACGGTGAGGCCGGCCCGGGCGGCGGCCCGGCAGGCCCAGAGCACCGCGACGTCGTCACCGTCGACGCGGACGGGCAGGCCGCCGCGTTGTTCGTCGGTCACGAACGTCCCGGCCGCGTGGTCGAACCGGATGTCGTCGCCGGCGTAGGCGGAGGCGATGCTGCCGTCGGCGCCGAGGTCCTCCGGGGCGCCGGCCTGGAACCGGCCGCCCGGATGGACCAGCCAGATCTCGTCGGCGGTGCGCATCGCCAGCTCGAGGTCGTGCATGGACATGAGCACCGCCAGGCCGGTCTCGTCGGCCAGCCGGCGCAGCAGCACCATGAGCTCGACCCGCCGGGTCAGGTCGAGGAACGCCGTCGGCTCGTCGAGGACCAGGACGGCCGGCTCCTGCGCGAGTGCACGGGCGACCATGACCCGCTGCCGCTCGCCGTCGGACAGTTCGTCGACGTGGCGGTGGGCGAGGTCGGCGGCGCCCGCGGCGCCCAGCGCCCACTCGACCACCTCGAGGTCGTCCCGGCGCAGCGACCGCAGCCAGCCCGTCCGCGGCGTCCGTCCGATCGCCACCAGGTCGCGCGCCGTGAGCAGCCCCACATCGACCCGGTCGGTCAGCACGACGGCGAGCCGCTGGGCCCGTTCGCGCGCCGACAGCGCGGCCAGCTCGGTGCCGTCCAGCCGGACGGAGCCGCCCAGCGCCGGCTGGCTGCCGACGAGGGTGCGCAGCAGCGTCGACTTGCCGGCGCCGTTGGGGCCGAGCAGGCAGACCAGCCGCCCACGGCGCAGGCCCGCCGTCACCGCCGCGACCACCGGCGTCGAGCGCCGCCGGCCGGAGCGATACCCGGCGACCAGGCCCACGGCCTCGAGGACCACGTCGCCCGTCATGCCGGCACCTGCGCCGAGTCGCGCCGGCGCCGCAGCAGCACCCAGAGCACCACCGGCGCGCCGATGAACGCCGTCACCGAGTTCAGCGGCAGCGCGGTGTCGGTGAGCCCGTTCCCACCGGCGACGTACTCGGCGGCCAGCACGAGCACCGCGCCCATCAGCGCCGACGCCGGCAGCACCACCAGGTGGTTCGACGTCCGCAGCAGCGCTCTGACCAGGTGCGGAGCAGCGAGCCCGATGAAGCCGATGACGCCGCAGTAGGCCGTCGTCACCCCGGCCAGGACGGCGACGGCGACCAGCGAGGTCCGCTGGACCGCACGGACGGGGATGCCCATCGTCGCCGCGTACCGCTCACCGAGCAGCAGCACGTTGAGCGGCCGCGCCAACGCGAGCGACAGCAGCACCCCCGCGCCGCAGACCGGCGCCAGCACGGCGAGGTCGTCCCACGAGACGTCGCGCACCGTGCCACGGGTGAACCCGGCCAGGCTCTGCAGCCGCTCCGGCTCCGTGTAGTAGACGAGGACGTCGACGATGGCGCCGGCCAGGTAGCCGAACATGATGCCCACGATCAGGACCGTCACGGGACTGGCGACCCGTTGCGCCACCGCGAGCGCGAGGACGAGCACCAGGCCCGACCCGACGACGGCCGCTCCGGTCACGCCGAGCTGGCTCAGGACGCCGAGCTGGAAGAGCCAGCCGGTGCCGGTCGAGCCGAGGATGACGATCGCGGCGCCCAGCTCAGCCCCGGAGCTGACCCCGAGGACGAACGGGTCGGCCAGCGGGTTGCGGAACAGCGTCTGCATCTGCGCGCCGCCCACCGCCAGCGCGGCCCCGGCCAGCACCGCGGCGATCGCCTTCGGCGCCCGGGCGTCGAGGATCACCGTCTCGTACACGTCGCGGCTGGCCTCACCGCCGGCGAGCACCGAGGCGACGTCGCCGAGAGGGATGCGCACGGAACCCTGCCCCAGCAGCAGGAGCACACCCAGGACGAGCAGCACGACCAGCGCCGCCAGCACGGCGGCCGTACGAGGGGAACGGCGAGTGGAACGGCGGACCGGCCCGGCCGGCGGGGCGGCCGGTGCTCGGGACCGCACGGGAACCGTCATGGCATGGAGTCCTCTCCACGTCGACCTGACGGCGTGGACCTCGCGTGACGGGCCACACCGCGGGAACGCCCGGCGGCTCGGCGGCGCACACCGGGACGCCGGCGCGAGGGATCGCGCCGGCGGATCGCTCAGATCGACAGGACGGGAGGACCGCGCCAGGCCGGCCCGGACCGCGGGAAGACCCCTTGCGGGAGATTGGCGCGCTCGAGGGCCGGAACCGGCGGAGCGCCTGGCGGGGTGACCAGCAGCCGTACCAGCCGGCTCGCCCTGAGCACGCCGCAGAGCGCGACGAGCGACCAGACCAGCCGCTCGCCGTGTGCCAGGAGCACGCCGACGATCGCGGCGGCGACGGCGTGGGTGAGCATCATCGAGGCGCCCGGCGTGACCGTCGCGGTCACCGTGCCGCCGTGCTCGCCTCCAGCGCTGAGCAGATGGAACAGCACCTGTGACGTCCCCAGCACCGCGACGATGCCGCCGAGACCGCGCTGCCGGTCCGCCGCCGCCACGCACACCACAGCGAGCAGCGCCCCGGCGACCAGCAGACCCGGCGACAGATGAGGTGCGCCACCCCCGGCCACATGCGCCGTCAACGACAACAGCAGGCAGAACCCGGCCAGCACCCCGCCGCGCACGAAGCGCGGCAGACCACGTCCGGGAGGCGGCACGCGCGACATGCTACCGAAGCCCGATCTGCCCGCATCGGGACCGATCGACGACCTCACGGGTGAGGTGTCGCTCGAGGCTAGTCGAGGTCGTGAGGGCCGAGGCCGACGTCGACCCAGAAGCTGAGCTTGTCGTCGCCGTCGAGGTGGGAGCGATCGACGGCGAGCCATCCCGGGGCCATGGACCGTTCGCCCATGAACGACTCGTGGGCCCCGGGGATCGTGAGGAGCTCCGGGTATCGCGCCGGGTCGACGCGGACCAGCAGGTCGCCGTCGCGTCCGGCGGAGACCGCCATCCGGCCGTCGACCATGAACGCGACTCCCCCGAACATCGCGACCTCACGCACGTCGCGGCCGGACATGACGGCGCGAAGGCGCTCGGCGAGGTCGTCGCGTGCCGCGTGCTTCGATGGGCGGCTGGCGGTCATGATCAGGTCTCCAGATCGTGGCGGTGTACTATCGAATTTCTAGTAAGCACTAGATTTTATCAAGCGGGTGGCGTGTGAAGTCCTACGGTCAGTTGTGCGCGGTCGCCCGGGCCCTTGATGTCGTCGGGGACCGCTGGACCCTCTTGATCGTCCGCGAACTGCTCATCCGGCGGCGCGCCCGGTTCACCGAGTTGCAGAGCGGGCTGCCACGCATCGCACCGAACCTGCTGACCGGGCGCCTGCGCGACCTCGAAAGGCACGGCGTCGTGCTGCACGACACGGCGACGGGCGCCGGCGGCGTGTACCGGCTGACCGAGCGTGGACGTGCCCTCGAGGGCGTCGTGCGAGAGCTGCTGAAGTGGGGCGCGCCGACGGTGCCCTACGCTCCGGCGGACGCCGACTTCCAGATGCACTGGCTCAGCATGCCCGCGGCTCACCTGTTGCGAGACTCCCAGCCGGACAGCCCGCCGGTGACCGTCCGGTTCGGTGACCTCGCCGATGGGTTCGATGTCATCGCCGGCAGCGGGACGACCGACGTGCGACCGTGCGAGTTCGAGAAGCTCCCGGACGCCGTCGTCACCGGCCCGGGACACGCCCTGGTCGGCTTGATCCAGGGCGCGATCGCCCTGCGGTACGCCGCCGACGCCGGGGTCGTGGTCACCGGAAGCCGCAGCGCAGTGCAGCGGCTCCTCCCCGTCGCAACTGACTCCGCCCGGCTCACCTGAGCCGGGCGGAGTCGACGTGCGGCCGGACCGGCCACCCCTGCGGTCAGCCGGTGGCGGCGGCGCGCCTGGGCAGCACCCAGCCGGGGCGCGGGAAGTGGCAGGTGTACCCGTTGGGATACCTCTCCAGGTAGTCCTGGTGCTCGGGCTCGGCCTCCCAGAACGGACCGGCGGGCTCGACGGTCGTGACCGCCTTGCCGGGCCACAGACCCGAAGCGTCGACGTCGGCGATGGTGTCGCGGGCGACCTGCTCCTGCTCAGGGGTGAGCGGGAAGACGGCCGACCGGTAACTCGTCCCGATGTCGTTGCCCTGACGGTCGAGCGTCGACGGGTCGTGGATCTGGAAGAAGAACGCCAGGATGTCGCGATAGGTCGTCTTCGTGGGATCGAAGACGATCTCCACCGCCTCGGCGTGGCCGGGATGGTTGCGGTACGTCGCGTGGTCGTTCTCGCCGCCGGTGTAACCCACGCGTGTGTCCAGCACACCGGGCTGGCGGCGGATGAGGTCCTCCATGCCCCAGAAGCACCCACCGGCAAGAACAGCCGTCTCGGTGCCCGGGGTGCGCGTGATCTGCCCGGTGTGGTTGATCCCACTGGTCATGAGGCGTCCTCCTCCGTGCTGTCGTCGTGTAGCACGATCCTCCTCTTCAGGCGTCGCTGGCTGCGCCGCCACTCAGAAGAACACTCCCGGTGCGTGTTTTGGTCCCGGGCCGCGTCGAGATGTCGTCACGGACGAACGCGGATGATCGTCTTCCCCTTGACCCGCTCGGTGGGGTTGAAGGTGGCGACGGCGTCGTCGAGGGTCGCCACGGTGCCGATGTTCGTCCGCAGCCGCCCGTCCCGGACCCGCTGGGCGAGCTCACCCAGTTGGGCGCGATCGGCCTCGACGACGAAGTCGACCGCCAGGCCGTCGGCCGGCCGTGCCTCGGGCGGACCGGCGATGGTCACCAGCAGGCCCCCGGCTCGGACCAGGCGTGCGGACCGCTTCTGGACGTCGCCGCCGATGACGTCGAAGACCACATCGACGCCGCCGACGTCGTCCAGCGAGTCGTTGTCGAGGTCGACGAACTCCTGCGCGCCGAAGTCGAGCGCGGCCTGACGGTCCGCGTCACGTCCGGTGCCGATGACGTAGGCGCCGGCCTCGCGGGCGAGCTGCGTCACCATCGAGCCGACGCCACCGGCCGCGCCGTGTACGAGGAGGCTCTGCCCGACCTGGAAGCGGCCGTGCGAACAGCCCCTGCCACGCCGTCAGACCCGAGATCGGCAGGCTCGCACCCACCGTGAAGTCGACGTCACCCGGCAGCGGCGCGAGGTTGCGCGCCTCGATGGCCACGTACTCCGCCAGCGTGCCGTCGCGAGTCCAGTCCGTCAGCCCGAACACCCGCTGCCCGACCGTCAACCCTCGAGTGCCGTAGCCGAGCGCGCTGACCACGCCGGCCACCTCGTGCCCGGGAATCGACGGCGTCCGGTCACGACCGAGGCGATCGGTCCAGGTGCCGGGCCAGGTCAGCTCGCCGGGGGTGAATCCCGACGCATGAACCCGGACGAGGACGTCGTTCCCCGCCGCTTCCGGCTCCGGCCGCTCCACCAGCGTCATCCCGGCCGTTCCCGCGGCCTCGTCCGTCACCACGATCGCCTTCATGCGCCATCTCCTCGTTCCGGTCCTCGCTGCACAGCCGAACGCTTTCTGGACTATATAGTCCACTCTCCGGGGCGGATGTGTCCACTGGAGCTCGCGGTCCGATCGGCGGACCGACCGGCGCCGATCATCCACGCCAGTAGCGTTGCCTTCGTGACCAGGTCGGAAAGTGCCGCACAGGAGTCGCGGCTGACCCCCCGCGGCGCGGCGACGAGGCGGCGCATCATCGACGCCGCGGCCGAGCTCATGTACGTGAAGGGCGTCAATTCGACCACTCTGGACGAGGTCCGCGCCGCGAGTGGCACGAGCAAGTCCCAGCTCTACAACCACTTCGCCGACAAGGAGCAGCTGGTCCGCGCCGTGGTCCTGCTCCGCGCGGAACAGGTCCTGCAGCGCGAGCAGGCCGCGCTGGAGCGGATCAGATCGTTCAACGGCCTGGTGCGGTGGAGGGACGCGCTCGTCCAGCGCAACGCTCTGCAGAAGGGCGCGTACGGCTGCGTCCTCGGCTCGATGGCCGGAGAGGTCTCCGACCAGGACGAGGTCGCCCGCGTGGCCCTGGCGCAGACCTTCGCCGAGTGGGAGAAACTCATCGAAGCCGGCCTGCGTCGCATGCAGGACGCCCGGATACTCGCGGCTGACGCCGACCCTCGCAGGCTCGCGACCGGGCTGATGGCAGCGCTGCAAGGGGGCTACCTGCTGGCCCAGGCCGCTCATGATGTCGAGCCCATGGAGATCGCGCTCGACATGGCGCTCGACCATGTCAGGATGTTCGTCGTGAACTGACCGCCAGGGGATGGTGGATGGAGATCAGGACCAAGCGCGTCTACGACGACCCGGAGCCGACCGACGGGTTCCGGGTCCTGGTCGACCGGTTGTGGCCGCGGGGGATGTCGAAGGAGCGGGCCGATCTCGGTCTGTGGGCACGAGACGTGGCCCCGAGTTCGGCGCTGCGTGACTGGTTCGCGCATCGCGCGGACCGGTTCGCCGAGTTCACCGCTCGTTACAGGGCAGAACTCGACGAGAACCCGGCGGTCGGGGAGCTTCTCGCGACCATGCGTCCGCACGCCACGGTGACCCTGCTGTACGGCGCCCGTGATCGCCGCCTCAACCAGGCCGCGGTACTGGCCGACTATCTTCGCGAGAGGTCCGCCGGGACCTAGGTCGCGGCCGGCGACGGGACGGCGGGCAGCGGCCGGACGGCGGGCCCGGCCAGCACCCGGCCGTCGGTGCCGAACCGGGACGCGTGGCAGGGGCAGTCCCACGTCTTCTCGGCGTCGTTGAACACGACCAGGCAGCCCAGGTGGGTGCAGCGGGCCGACAGGCAGCGAAGCGTGCCGTCGTCGTCGCGGTAGGCGGCGATCGCACGGACGCCGTCCCGTACGACCCGGCCGTTGCCCGGCCGGAGGGAGTCGACGCCGCCCCGGCCGGCCAGCGCACCGGCCCGGTCGCCGAGGAACCGGGCCGCGACATACGCGTTGGCCCTGACGAACTCCGCCGCCGACTGCCGGACGGTCACCCGCTGCGGGTCGACGATCCCGGCCAGCGGGTTCTCCGCGTCGGTGATCAGGTCGCGCAGCAGCAGCGCCGCCAGCGTGCCGTTGGTCATCCCCCAATGCCCGAAGCCGGTGGCCACCCACACGTTCCGGGCGCGCGGGTGGAACCGGCCGACGTAGGGCAGCGAGTCGACGGTGGTGAGGTCGTGGGCGAGCCAGCGGTAGGCCGGCTCCGCGAGTCCGAGCCGCTCGCGCGCCCACGCCGCCAGCGCGTCGTAGTGGCGTGCGACGCTGGTCCGGGCGCCGACGCGGTGCGGCTCGCCGCCGACGATCAGCAGCGTGCGGCCGTCGCCAGCCGGGGCGGTGCGGACTGAGTGCCGGTCCTCGGTGCTGATGTACATGCTCTCCGGGGCGGTGCCGGGCTCGGCATAGCCGGCGACGACGAGGTCGCGGCGCGGCTCCAGCCGGGCGAAGTAGAGGCCGCGGTCGAAGATCGGGTAGTGCGTGGCGACCACGACGTGCCGGGCGCGGACCGAGCCGTCAGTGGTCTCGACGACGCATGGGTCGCCCTCGGTCAGCCCGAGCGCCCGGGTGCCGGTGACGACGGTGCCGCCGTCACCGGGGATGCGGGTCGCCAGCTCCAGCAGCCACCGCCGCGGGTGGAACTGCGCCTGGCCGGTGAACCGCACCGCGCCGGCCACGCCGAACGGCAGGCCCGTCTGCGTGGTGAAGGTCGCCGGCAGCCCGGCGGCCGCCGCGGCGTCGGCCTCGCGACGCAGCCCTTCCACCGACGCGAGCTGTTCGGCGAACGCGTACGAGTCGCGCCGCGACCAGTCGATCTCGGCGCCAAGAGCGGCCGCCTCGGTCTCGATCCAGTCCGCCGCCAGCTGCTGTCCGGCGCCGTAGGCACGCGCGGTGTCCGGGCCGAACCTGCGGGTCAGCGACGCGTAGATCGAGCCGTGCTGACTGGTGACCTTCGCCGTCGTGTGCCCGGTGACGCCGGCCGCCAGCCGGTCGCCGGCCTCGATCAGCGTCACCGTCAGCCCGGCCTGCTTCAGCAGGTACGCCGTCGTGATGCCGGCGATCCCGGCGCCCAGCACGACCACGTCCGCGTCCACCGGCGGCGACGGCGCGAGCGGCGGGTCCCCGGTGCTGTCCAACCAGTACGACATGGGTGCACACGTACCCCGGTGCCCCGGCCTCCACTCGGGCCGGCGATCAGCGCGTCCTGACGCGGACTATCCCTCGCGGGGGACGTCGCCGCGCCAGGCACCGGACGACAGGCCACGGGCCTCGATGAACTCCTTGAAGTTCGCCATGTCGCGCGCGGCGGCCATCGAGACCAGGCCGGTCTTCGCGGCGGCCGTCTCCGCCATGCCCTCGGGCTCCATGTCCAGCTGCAGCGTCACCCGCGTGGTCTCGGGGTCGAGCTTGTGGAACGTGACGACGCCGGCTTGGTCGACGCCGGTGGTCGAGCGCCAGGCGATCCGCTCGTCGGGGTGCTGCTCGGTGATCTCGGCGTCGAACTCGCGCTCCACGCCGGCGATCTTCACCGTCCAGTGCAGGTGCCGGTCGTCGAGCTGGCGGACCGTCTCGACGTCGTCCATGAACTTCGGGAACTCCTCGAACTGTGTCCACTGGTTGTACGCGGTCGTGATCGGCACGTGCACGTCGACAGACTTGGTGGCGGTACTCATCGCTGCTCCTCATGGGGTTCGTCGGTTCGTCGGTCTCTCGCCCCGTACCCGGGCCCGGCGCCCGGTAACGACGCGTGAAGCGGCCCGGACCGGGTACGTCGGCGTCCGGCCTAGTCCGGCGTGACCTCGTCGCGCAGCTCGGCCTTCGACATCGACGAGGTGCCGTCGACGCCGAGGTTGCGCGCCTGCTGGGCCAGTTCGTCGCGGGTGGCGTCGCCGGGCCGGTCGCCGAGATGTTCGGCCCGCGCGGCGAGGAACGCCTCCCCCAGCTCGGCCCGCCGCTCCGCACTGAGCCGCTGCCGCATGCCCGGCAGGACGGTGTTCTCCTCCTCCTCGACGTGGTGGCCGACGGAGTCGACGAGCTCCCGCAGCACCGACTCGTACCCGGGGTCGTCCGCGTCCATCCCGGCGAGCCGCTCGAGGATCGCCTCGGCCTCCGCGTGCTCCTCCTGGCTGTGCGCCACCTCGTCGGTCTCACCGGCCTCGTCCCGCGCGACGGGGTACACCTCGGCCTCCTCGGCCCGGCTGTGCGCCACCAGCAGCGCCGTCACCTCCGTCACCGCCAGGTCCCGCCGCCCCGGGTCGGTGCGCAGCAGCTCGAAGAGCCGCTCGATCTCCCGGTGGTCCTTCTCGATCAGGTCGACCACGTCACGGCTGTCAGTCATCGCTGCCACCCCTTTCGGTTGCACTCTCGCGAACTGGCCGGGCCCATACCCCGGCCCACGTCGCCACATGCACCTGGCATGGAGCGTTCCGATGCCGGGTACGGAGGTCATCGAGGAACGAGCACGGGAGGTGCCATGCCCAGCAAGTCGGCGAACGTCGAGAACGAGAAGCAGTACGAAGCCCTGAAGGACAAGGGCATGTCGAAGGAACGGGCCGCGCGCATCGCCAACTCGCCCGGCGCGTCGAAGCGCGGCGGGAAGAAGAGCGGCTCCGGCGGCGACAGCTCGCAGGGCGGCACCACCGCGCAGAAGAAGAAGGCCGGCCGGAAGGGCGGCAAGGCGGCCCAGCGCAAGAGCTGAGCCGGAGGGCAACGAGTTCTGCGTCCTGCACCGCCGCCGGTCGTCCTGACCGGGCTCGCTCAGTCGCCCAGGAGGGTGCCCAGGGGGACGTGCACCGGCTCGTTCACCGTTTCTCCTCCCGCTCGGATCGACCGGATCAAGGCGTGCAGACGGACCTCGACCAGGTCGCCGCCGGCCAGCGAGATGGTGATGACCCGGCCGTCACGGTTCCTTGGGCGGAAGTCCTGTCGTGATGACGTGTGACGCGACGTCGCGAAGTTTGATGTTGTTGTCGCGGGACAGTCGACGCAGCATGGCGAAGGCTTGATCGGCATCCAGACCGTGTCGTTCCATGAGCATGCCCTGGGCCAGCCCGATGAGGTGGCGGGCGTCGATGGCGTATCGCAGGCCGGCTTCCTCGCCGGCCGTCGAGACGGCGATCGAGGCATGCCGAGCAAATATCTCCGCCACCGCCACGTCGTCCTCATCGAACGCATGCGCCCGCGCTGCGTAGAGGTTGAGCGCGCCCAGGGTCCGGTCACCGCTGAAGAGCCGAACCGAGACCAGACTGCGCAGCCCGAGCTCTGCCGCGGCGGGGCCCCACCGCGGCCACCGTGGGTCGGCATCGATGTCATCGACCAGAACCGTGGCCCGGTGCTGCATCGCCCACAGCGCGGGCCCCTCGTTGTACTCGCCCTGCAGCTGGTCGACATTGCTCGCCCACGCGTCGGTCGTCGCAGCGCTCTCCAGCCGCCCTGGCCTGTGGGACAGGACCAGCCCGGCTCGGTCGCAGGCGACCGCATGACAGGCGTACTCGACCACGAGTTCGAGCGTGCGCTCGGAATCCGGCGCCTCGTGCAGATCGGCAGCGATCCGAGAGAAGTCCGCCGAGTCGAGTCCACCGCTCACCGTGCCACCCCACCTCGAGGGTCTCGCCGCTGCGGGTCCACCCGACCCAGCACGGTTCGATTCCAGCCCCAGCGGCCTGAGCGCAAGTATGCCCCACGATCACGGGATCCAACCGCCAGAGCACACTGGGTACGGGTCTGACCTCGACACCGGGAGGCAGTCGTGGAGAAGCCGGAACTACGCGTGACGTCGGTGACCGTCGGAGAGTTCGAGCGGCACTTCGCCCGCCCGGAGTGGCCGGCCGTCGCCGGCCACCAGACCGCGTCGCAACACCTCGACATCCACGTCGACGACCTGGCCGCGGCGGTGGAGTGGGCGGTGTCGTGCGGTGCGACCGTGGCGGACGTCCAGCCGCAGCAGCACATCCGCGTGCTCGTCGACCCGGACGGCCACCCGTTCTGCCTGTTCCTGTAGTCCTGCCCGCGGATGCGGACGTTCAGCGGCGGGACCTCATCGAGGGGATGCACTCTGACACGGATCAGGTCCGGCCGCGGCGCAGGGCCGCGAACCCGGCCACGGCGATCGCTGCGGACAGCAGCCAGCCGTACCGGTGGCCGTCCGTGCCGGCCACCGCCAACTCGCCGGAGGTGTCCAGATCGCGCTCGATCGCCGGCAGCGCCGGCACCGCCACTGTCACGCCGAGCACATTGACCAACTCGGCGAGACAGAGCACAGCGACAGCCAGCATGAGTGACCCGTACCCCGCGAGCGAATACCCGTCTCCGGACGGGGAACTCTCTCATCAGGGGCGGACCGGCGATCCTAGGTGGACGGCCACCCTCAGGCCTCGGTCGTCAAGATGGGTGCGGCCGGGGCCGACCGTTCGGCGGGCGGCGGTCCTGTGGCTCGGGCGAGCCACATGCGGGTGGTGGTGACATGGATGGCGACCGTCGGGCCGCGGCGGTTCGCCGCCTCGACGGTGATCGCCTGGCGCCGTTCAGGCGGGCCGGGCGAGGACGTTGACGGCGGCGCCGAACACGCGTGGCAAGGCAGCCGCGAGCGGGAGGAGGGCTCGCCGTCCGACGGTGGTCGAGGTCGCGCCGACCAGTGCGCGGGTCATCACCTCGTAGCGCCAGGTGAGCCGTCGCCACGCCGTCTCGTAGCGGGCAGGCGTGCCGGCGAGGATCGCCGCCACGGCGGCGTGGGCCTGAGCCATGCCCAGCGCCACGCCCTCACCGGTGAGGGCGTCGACGTAGCCGGCGGCGTCGCCGATCAGGAGCGTCCGCCCGGCAACCCGGTGGCGCGACCGCTGCCGGAGCGGACCGGCACCGCGCACCGCCATCAGCGGGCTGCCGTCGATGCGGTGCTCCAACGCTGGGAACGCGGCGAGGTGCTGGTCGAACGGCGCGCGGTCGCGGGTGAGCACAGCGATGCCGACGAGATCGGGCCCGACCGGCGTCACGTAGGCCTCGGCTGCCCGGGCCCAGTGCACCTCGACGTAGTCGGTCCAGGGTGCCAGCCGGACGTGCCGACGCAGCCCGAACCGGTGCGCGGTGGCGACCGGGCGGTCCAGCCCGAGCCGGCGGCGGATCGGTGAGTGCAGACCGTCGGCCGCCAGGAGGTAACGGGCGCGGATGCCGTCCACGTCGACGCCGTCGGCGTGTTGGGTGACGGTGCCGACCGCGGCCGGCACCACAGTGACGCAGGTGTCGTCGAGGGCCTCGCGCAGCGCGGCGTGCAGCGTGGTCCGACGGACACCGCGGCCTGGGCCGGCGCGGAAGTCCGCGACGACGGACCGAGAGCCGGACAGGTAGCGGATCCCGCGCAGCGGCTGTCCTTCCGGGTGCACGTCAAGGGCGGCGAGTGCGGCGACGGCGCCTGGCATGAGCCCCTCGCCGCACGCCTTGTCGATCGGCCCTGACCGCGGCTCGAACAGGACGACCTCGAGGCCGCTGCGCGCCGCGAGCAGCGCCGCCGTCAACCCGGCCGGACCGCCGCCGGCCACGATGACGTCGATCATGACGCCGGCCTCGGGGCCAGCTCCGCCAGAGCGGCGTTCTCCACAGAGAGGCGGACAGCGAGGAGGACGGCGTTGAGCGCGGTGAACACGACCGCGGTGATCCAGGCCGAGTGCACCAGCGGCAGTGCGAACCCCTCGACCACCACAGCGACGTAGTTGGGGTGGCGCAGCCACCGGTATGGCCCGTCGTGCACGAGAACAAGGCCGCGCACGACGATGACACGTGTGTTCCATTGCCGCCCGAGCGTAGCGATGCACCACCAGCGCAGGCCCTGGGCCACCACGACGAGCGCCAGCATCGTCCAGCCGAGCGCGGGCACGAACTCCGGGCGGCGGATCCACACCTCCGCGACGGCGCCGGCCAGCAGGGCCGTGTGCAGGACGACCATGACCGGGTAGTGCCCGCGGCCGTACTCGACGCCGCCACGGGCGAAGCTCCAGGCCGCGTTCCGCTTCGACACGACCAGCTCGGCCAGGCGTTCAAGACCGACCAGCCCCACCAGCACGGTGAACAGGATCTCGGACACGGCCATCACGCTCGCAGCAGGACGAGTTCGAGGCAGAAGCCCGGGCCCATGGCCAACAGGATCCCGTACGACCCCGGCCGTGGTGGTCGCAGCTCGAGGGTGTCGGCGAGGACGTGCAGCACCGATGCCGACGAGAGGTTGCCGATGCGGTCCAGCGAGTCCCACGTCAGCGACAGAGCATCGCGGTCGACACCGAGCGCGTCTTGCATGGCCTCCAGCACCTTCGGCCCGCCCGGATGGCACACCCACCAGTTGATGTCCTCGCGGCGCAGCTCGTGGCCGGACAGGAACCGGTCGACGTCGTCGCCGACCTGGCTGCGCACCAGCGCGGGCACGTCGGCGCTGAGCACGATGCGCAGGCCGGTCGCCCCAACGTCCCAGCCCATCGCCCGCTCGGTGTCCTCGTAGAGCCGGCTCCGGCTGTCCAGGACGGCGGGCGCGACCCGCCCGGCCGGCGGATCGAGCCCGGCGGCCCGCTCCGCTCCGACCATGACGACGGCGGCGGCACCATCGCCGAACAGGCCACTGGCGATGAGGTTGGCGATCGACGCGTCAGCCCGCTGCACCGTCAGCGAGCACAGCTCGACCGACAGCAGTACCGCGACATCGCCGGGGTGACCGAGCAGGTAGTCGTGCATCCGGGCGATCCCCGCGGCGCCGGCCACGCAGCCGAGGCCGATGATCGGCACCCTCTTCACGTCGGGGCGCAGCCCGATCCGGCCGGCGATGCGGGCGTCCAGCGATGGGACCGCGATGCCGGTGATGGTGGTCGAGATGATCTGGTCGACGTCACCCGGCGCCAGCCCGGCGGCGTCGAGCGCGTCGGTGACCGCCCGCGCGCCCAGTTCGACGGCGGCCTCGATGAACGCGTCATTGGTGGCGCCGAAGTCGTGCAAGGCGGCGTAGCGCTCCTTCGGCAGCGCGAGGTGCCGGGTGCTCACGCCGGCGTTGGCGTGGAAGCGTTCCAGCAGCGCGTGGTTGTACCGGCCGGCCGGGGCGATCAGGCCGGCGAACTCGGCAGTGAGGTCCGCCTGCGCGTACTTGTGGTCGGGCAAGGCGCCACGAACGGACAGAATGCTGGTCATAGTCAAGTTATAGGCAATTCCGCCGCCCCTAAACTACGGACGGTGGCAGGAAGAATGTCGGCGGCGGGCCTGGTACGGGCATGCCACCCGGAGCCGACGGCGGCGGTCACCGCGCTGAGCGGGCTGCTGGCCCTGCGACTCGGCCACGACGCCGCGACATCGGCCCTCGTCGTGGCCGCCGTGTTCACAGGTCAGCTCACCATCGGCTGGTCCAACGACCTGGTCGACGCCGGCCGGGACCGCGCCGTGGGCCGCACGGACAAGCCGCTGGCCACCGGCCGTGTCTCGGCCCGGACAGTGCGCGTCGCGCTGACCGTCGCGGCCGTCACCTGCGTGGCCCTGTCGCTGGCCCTGGGCTCGGCCGCGGGGGTGCTGCACCTGGTCCTCGTCGGTTGCGGGGTCGGCTACAACCTGACGCTGAAGCGGACGGTGTTCTCGTGGCTGCCGTACGCGGTCGCGTTCGGGCTGCTGCCCGCGGTGGTGAGCCTCGCCCTCGACCCGCCGGAGTGGCCGCCCGGCTGGATGATCGCGGCCGGCGCCCTGCTCGGGGTAGGCGCTCACCTGGTCAACGTGCTGCCGGATCTCGACGACGACGCCGCTACCGGTGTGCGAGGGCTGCCGCACCGGCTCGGTCCCGGGCGCGCCCGAGTGGCCGCGGTGGTCGTGCTCGCCGTCGCGTCGGTGCTCGTGGCGCTGGGGCCGGGCCGGCCACCGGCGTGGGCCTGGGCCGGGCTGGTCGTCGTCGGGGGCCTCGTCGTGTCGGCACTGCGCGGCCGCGGTGCGACACCGTTCCGCGCCGCAATGGCCATCGCCCTTGTCGACGTCGTGCTGCTGGTGCTGCGCAGCTGAGTATGGGCATCTGTGGGTAGTGAGTTCGCATGGATGACCCCTGGGACCTCGTCATCGTGGGAGCCGGCCCGGCCGGAGCAGCGGCGGCGCTCGGCGCGCTGACGGCTGCCCCTGAGCTGCGGGTGCTGCTGCTCGACCGGGCCGCCTTCCCACGCGACAAGGCGTGCGGCGACGGCGTCGCACCGGACGTGACGGACATGCTGGCCGCACTCGGAGTGCCGGGTCTGCTGGACGACTGGGCACCGGTGCAGCGGCTGGAGCTCTCACACGGCAGCCGTCGCGTATCGCGCCCGATGCGGCGGCCCGTCCGGGTCGTTCCACGGACGGTCCTCGACCACCGGCTGCAAGCGGCCGCCGTCGCCGCCGGGGCGCGGTTCGAGCGGCGCCGGGTGCGCACCGTCCAGCCTCTCCGCCGCGGCGTGATCGTCGACGACGATCTCACGGGACTCGTGGTGATCGGCGCGGACGGCGCCTACTCCGCCGTCCGCCAGGCCGCGGGCGTCCCCGCCGTCCGGCGCCGGGCCATCGCGCTGCGCGGCTACGTCGCGACGCCACCACGGTGGTCGGGCCGGCAGGTCATCGCCTTCGACCATGAACACCCGCAGGCCTACGCCTGGTGCTTCGACCGCGGCGACGGGCTGGCCAACGTCGGCTACGGCGCCTTCGGCACCGCCGGACTCACGCGGGCCGCGCTGCTGCGGCGCCTGGGCGAACTGCTGCCCGGCGCGGACGACGGAACGGACTGGCGCGGCCACCACCTGCCCCTGTCGTCCTGGCGCTGGTCCCAGCCCGACGGCCACCTCCTGCTGGCCGGCGACGCCGCCGGCCTGATCAACCCCATGACCGGCGAAGGCCTCCACTACGCCGTTGCGACGGGCGCCCTGGCCGGGCGGGCCGCCGCGGCTGCCATCACGGCCGGGCGCCCCGATACCGCGGGCGCGCGGCACCGGAGCGCCGTACGCGCCCTCCTCGGCCGCCACCTGCGGCACACTGCCACGGCGGCTCGCCTCTCCGCGGTGCCGGCAGTACTGACCGCCGGAATCGCGGCGGCGAACCGGGACCAGGGCGTGTTCGACGAGCTCGTCGAGCTCGGCCTGGGCCAAGGACGGCTGACCCGGCGAGTGGTGACCGGCCTCGCCCGGGCGCTCGTCGTGCGCTGAACGGCCGAGGCCGGAAGCGCGCGGGCGCCGGTGGGTCACCGAGCGGTGGTGAATGCGGAACCGCGATCGCGGGTACTGCCGGAGTCATGAGGTCGTCGTGAAGGCCGTCGTGCTGAACTGCACGCTCAAGCTGTCGCCGCAGCCGTCGAACACCGGCGCGCTGGCCGAGTCACCGCTGCCGGCGCCGTGATGTCGTGTTCGACGGATTCGCAGACGAGCGGGTCGAGCTCGGCCCAGTGGTGCTTCGCGTCCGGCATGCCGGCACCGGCCCGCCGGTGCTGCTCGTCCACGGGCATCCACGAACCGGGTCCACCTGGCACCGGGTCGCGCCGCTTCTCGTAGCGGCCGGCCTGACGGTCGTCTGCCCCGACATGCGCGGCTACGGCGCCTCCTCCAAGCCGCAACTCCGGCCGGACCATGCGCAACAGTCCAAGCGGGCGGTCGCGCAGGACCTGGTCGCACTGATGCGGATGCTGGGTCATGACCACTTCGCCGCCGTCGGGCACGACCGGGGCTGCTACGTGGCGTTGCGGCTCGCACTCGACCACCCCGCGAGCGTGAACCGGCTCGTCGTCCTCGATGGCGTGCCGTTGAGCGAGGCGCTCGACCGCTGCGACGCCCGCTTCGCCCAAGCCTGGTTCCACTGGTTCTTCTACGCCCAACCCGACATCCCCGAGCGGGTGATCAACACCGACCCGCTGGCCTGGTACGGCGGCGACCCGGCGCGGATGGGCGAAGAGAACTTCGCTGAGTACCGTGCCGCCATCGAGAACCCGGCCACGGTGCAGGCCATGCTGGAGGACTACCGCGCCGGACTGGGCATCGATCGCGAACACGAGTCCGCCGCACGCGACTCGAGCCAGCGCATCGCGTGCCCGACCCTGGCGCTGTGGTCCAGCCGAGATGACATGGAGTACCTCTACGGCGACCCGTTGAGGATCTGGTCGGCCTGGGCGCCGGATCTGCGCGGACACGCCATCGACTCCGGCCACCACATGGCCGAGGACAACCCCGAGGCACTCGCCGCTGCCCTCATCGACTTCCTTCGGCCGCGCGCCGTTTGACAAACCGCTCACGTCCCCGCCCGGTCAGCGGAGCTTGAACCCCGCGTCGTCGCCGCAGCCACTGTCAGGAGCAGATCAACCCTCAGCGCGAAGATCACTGAGGACGTCGCGCAGCGGACCGCGTCGGCGTCTGATCAGCCGCTTGAGCACCGGGATCAGCGCGGCGACGGCGATCATCGTGAGGCTCACGACCGAGGCGTACCGATCGATGAGCAGGACGACGCCGACCGCCTGGTGACCGAGCCCGTACCCGAGACCCGCGACCAGGCCGGTCATCGCCACCGCGCCTGCGAGGTCGAGGATCAGGAAGGTCACCAGGCGCATCCCGGCCAGGCCCGCCACGGCGTACACGACCGCACTGGGGACACCGGGCAGGACGGCGAGGACGACCGCGGCGCGCAGGGTCCAGGGCCGCAGCTCGGCGGCGCGACCGGCGAACCCCAAGGCACGCTCGCTGGTCGTGAACATCCTGACGATGCCCGGGCCCCACTGCCGCCCGGTCCACCAGGTCAGCCAGTCGAGCTTCACCATCCCCACGGCTCCGGCGACGACGACCAGCCAGAGCGGAGCCTCGCCGATCCGGGCGAACGCGGCGGCAGCGCCGGTCGCCGTGAGGTCGCCGGTGAGGAACGCCAGCATGACCGGATGCGAGGCGAGCAGGAACGGCTTCAGCGGCCGCAACACCACCCCGAGCGCCACCACCGCGAGGATCGCGCCCATCAGGGCCAGGTCAAGGCGGGTGGCGCGGCCCTGCCACGGCACGAACCGGCGCCAAGGGCTGGTCGCTCGTGGCAGGCCACCGGCAGCGGCCAGGCTGCCGGACGTACGGTCGACGATGCTCATGATCCAAGACTGAGCGACCTGCCGATCAATCGACGTGTGCGCTTGTCATGAGTCCGTCGTGCACTCCGCAGGGCCGGAATGTGCACCCGGAGCCGTGGGCGGGTGGCCCGGGGCGAGGAGAGTCCCCCCGGGCCACCCTGTTCACGAGCGAGCCGGCTCAGCCCTTGCCGACGTCGCTCCGGCCGGCGGCGAGGTTGACGGCCACCCCCTCGCGGGTGGTGAGTACGCCGTCGGCGACGAGCTGGTCCGTCACCTCACGAACGTGCCGGATGAACTCGCCGCGGATCGCCCACGGCTCCTCGTCGCGGATCAGGTCGTTGACCGTGCAGCCGCCGTCGACGCCGTGGTTCGTGACGCCGCTGTCGACGTCGCCGATCACGACCGTCGCCCGGTCGTCCGGATCGGGGCAGGTGCCCCCGTCTCCTGCGGCGAGCTCCATCCAGTTCACCCGCACCGGGCCCGCGGGGAACACGAGGTGCAGCGGGAACGTGCCTTCGGTCGCGCTCAGGTCGATGGTCACGTTCTGCCACGTCGCGGCGTCGTCGGCGATGACGACGGTCGCGTCGTTGCCCTGCCCGGACGAGTCCGTCGCGGTGGTGCCGCCCTCCTCGTCGAACCGGTACCAGGCGACGTCGCCGCCGTCGCCTCCGCCCGGAGCCGCCCCGAGCGACTGGATCTCGCTCGGTGTGAGAGCGCGGCCGAAGATGTTGAAGTCGTCGACATCGCCGTTGAGCAGCGGGTCGCCAGACCACTGCGACTCGCCGATCCAGTTCTGCGGCGTCTCTCCGAGGTCCGACGGGCTCAGCGTCATGTTGGTGTTCGTCCCGATCGGAGCCCCGTCGAGATACAGCGTGCCCGTCGTGCCGGACAGCGTGACCGCGACGTGGTGCCAGCCGCCGGTGGGCAACGGCTGCGAGCCGTTGATCATCTGCTCACCGGAACCCGTCGTGATCGCGTACCTCAGGTTGTTCGTCCCACCGGCGCTCGGCGTCAGGAACATGTAGTTGCCGGTACCCGAACCGAAATCGAAGACCCGTGCCCAGGTCTGGCCCCCGGACCAGTTCACCCAGGCGGAGATGGTGAAGTCCTCGATCCCGCTGACGACGCCATCGGGCAGGTCCACGTACTCCAGCGGGCTCGAGCCACCGAGCCGGACGGCGCTGTGGAAGCCCTCCGGGCCGGCGGTCCGGCCGATCTCGGCGTTGCCCTCGATAGCGGCGGTGCCCAGCAGTTCGCCGTCGGGACCGTCGCGCCGCACCTCCACCGTGGTGTCGTCGGGGGTCGCGACGCGCAGCGTCAGCTCGCCGACGCCCGCGAGGTTGTACGGCTCGTACGAGGCCCAGGCGCCGTCCTGGCCGCTGATGGCCTCGCCACCGCCGGTCTCCTCGTCGCCCGCGTCGTCGACCTCGATGCCTTCGGCCGCGGTGAAGTGCTCGGTCTCCTTGCGCCGCTGCTGCAGGAGATGCGTGACGCCGCCCGTCAGCGCCGGCGAGCCGGTCTCGCCGCCGTCGTCGGTGTAGCTGGCCGTCACGGTGAGGGAGATGTCCGCGGCATCGCCGTGCTCCGCGTCGTGCTGCGTGGCGATGACGCCCTCGCAGCCGGTCTGCGGCTGACCCGGATGGACGTGCGCGTTGCCGCCCTCGTCGTGGTACAGGCCCTGCTGGACGGTGACCCGCTCACAGTCGATCGCCGTGCCGGACCCGTCCTCGGCATCGTCGACGGTGACGCGGTACGGGATCTCGTCACCCCAGTCGAAGACCTGGCCGTGCGCCGGCAACTCGATGGTCACCTCGGGCCTGGTGTTGCCGGCGGTGACGGTCAGGTTCGAGTTGCCGGATCGCCCGGACGGGTCGGTGGCGGTCAGCCGCACCGTGTACTCGCCGGGCTCGGTGAAGGTGTGCGTGGGGTTCGCCTCGTCGGACGTCGTGCCGTCGCCGAAGTCCCACGCGAACGTCAGCTCGTCGCCGTCCGGGTCGTTGCTGCCCTCGCTCGAGAAGGTGACCTCCAGCGGGGTGGGCCCGGAGTCCTTGTCGTCACTGGCCTCGGCGATCGGGGTGCGGGCGCCTTCGGTGTAGTTGATCTTGTACAGCCCCGAGTCGGGGTTGACGTTGCCCCCGGCGTAGTTGAAGTCCATGCCCCACTCGATGAGGTACATCGCGCCGTCCGGCCCGAACTCCATGTCGTGCGGGCTGCGGAAGAGCGTGCTCGGCATGAACCGCTCGAAGCTCTCGTAGGCGCCGTTCTCGTCCAGACGGAGGGCGCCGATCCACTTGCGCGACCACTCCATGACGAAGACGGCGTCGTCGAAGTACTCCGGGAACTGCCCGTCCCCCAGCAGGTCCTCCTCGTAGTGGTAGACGTCACCGGCATAGGCCGTCCGGCCGCCGCCGGTGGGGATCTCGGGGAACTGTGGCGACTCGCCGTACGGGTACCAGATGAAGGCGTCCTTGGCCGGCGGTACGACGTCGAGGCCCGTGTTGAACGGCGAGTCGTTGGCCGGGCCGTTCGCGCAGTCGAAGAACTCACCCGGGGTGCTGGTCGCGAAGTCCCACTCCCGATAGGCCTGGTTGTTCCCGATGCAGTACGGCCAGCCGTAGTTGCCGGCCTCGCGGATCTGGTTCCACTCGTCGTATCCGCGCGGGCCCCGGTTGGGGTTGTCGCCGCCCGCGTCGGGCCCGACCTCGCCGGCGTAGATCCAGCCGGTCTCGTCGTCGACGGCGATGCGGAACGGGTTGCGATGGCCCATCGTGTAGATCTCCGGCCGGGTGAGGTCCGGATCGGAGGTCTCGGGCGGGAACAGGTTTCCTTCCGGGATCGAGTAGGTGCCGTCGTCCTCGGGGGTGATCCGGATGATCTTGCCGCGCAGGTCGTTGGTGTTGCCCGAGGTCCGCCGGGCGTCGTAGGAACGCTTCGCGTCCTCGCTCACCTGGTTGTCGTAGATGCGCCCGTCGATGGGGGCGTAGCCCTGCGAGGCGAAGTGGGCGGTGTCGTCGCCGGTGGAGATGAAGAGGTTGCCGTCCGGGCCGAAGGTCATCGAACCGGCGGAGTGGCAGCACACCTCACGCTGATGCGGGATCTCCAGCAGCACCGATTCCGATGCCAGGTCGAGCTCATTGCCGTCGACGGTGAACCGGGAGACGTGCTGCACCTCGGGTGAGGGGGCGCTGTAGAAGAGGTACAGCCACTGGTTGGTCTCGAAGTCGGGGTCCAGGGCGATGCCGAGCAACCCGTTCTCGTTGCCGCGGTGCACCGGGATCTGCGCGGCGACGTTCACGGCGCCGGTCTCGGGCTCGTAGATCTTCACCGCGCCGCCGAGCTCGACATAGAACACCCGGCCGTCGGGTGCGACGGCGAGTTCCATGGGATTGGCGGTGTTGTCGTCCAGGGCGATCTTCTCGAACGACGCTTCGGTGGGGATGCCGTCGCGGGGCTCGCCGCAGTCGCCCTCGGCGACGCCCGCGGCCCACTCGATGCCGCCCAGGAGATGCTCACGCATCAGCGGCTCGTCGTAGTGCTCCGAGCTGTGGCCCAGCGCGGTGTACCAGGTGCGCCCGCCGTCGAAGTTGGCGCACCAGGCGATCGGGTGGTCCTCGCCCATGGCGCCGGATCCCGGGTTGTAGGTCGACTCGTCCAGCGTGGCCAGGACGTGGACCTTCTCCCGCGGGTTCGCGGTGAAGTTGTACCACTCGTCCTCGCGGACCCACTCGGCCGGCAGGCCGGCGGTCGACGGGTGCGTGGCGTCCTCGATCCGGACCGTGGCGTCCTGGAACTGGTCGGCGCCGGAGGGGTGGTTCCGGAAGAACGCGCCGCCCATCAGGTCCGACCACCAGGGCCAGTTGGTCTTGTCCATGTTCGACGTCGAGTGCAGGCCGGCGAAGCCCCCGCCATTGTGGATGTAGCGTTCGAACGCCTGACGCTGGCTCGCGTCGAGGGTGTTCTCGCCGTCGGTGAAGAAGACGACGGCCGCGAACTCGCCCAGGCCTTCATCGGTGAAGACCGACGCGTCCTGCGTCTCGGTCACCGTGAAGCCGTGCTCGGCGCCCAGCTCCTCGACGGCGGCGAGGGCGGCCGGGATGGAGTCGTGCCGGAAGCCGGTCGTCTTGTGGAAGAACAGGACCTCGTACTCGTCCTCGGGGATGTGGGCGGAGCTGATGGCGATGCCTGGGAGCAGGGAGGCCAAGAAGGCCGCCACCAGCGCGAATGGGATGTAACGATAAAGTTGTCGTCGCATGGATCTCTCACCGTCGCTTCGTTGCGGATGGGACCGAAGATCGTCCGAGGGACAGCAGCCGAACGTGCGCAGATCGCTTACGCCACACCTCCTCCCCGCACCACACCGGTGAGGAAGGCGAGCCCGTCGACGGCGATGGCGTCCTGCGTCTTCGCCAGCGGCCGCCAGATCGACGCCGCGGTCGCGATCGTCGCGTTGTCGCCGGTGAAGGACTCGATCACGAGCGGGCCCCGGTAGCCGGCCGCGTCCAGGGCGGCGACGATGCCGGGCCAGTTCAGGTGATCCGCGCCCGGCGCGCCACGGTCGTTGGCGCACACCTGCACGTGCGCGATCCGCCCGGTGGCCCGCCGGATGGCCTCGGTGATGCTGCGTTCCTCGATGTTCATGTGGAACACGTCCAGCCCCACGCCGCACCCGGCGGCAGGGAGGCCGTCGAGGGCCTCCAGCGCCTGGTCGACGGTGTTGATCAAGCTGGTCTCGAACCGGTTGAGGGGCTCGACGGCGACGGTGACCCCGGCGTCCATGGCGTGCCCGACCACGGGCCCGAGGCTGTCGCGCAGCTGCGCGTAGCAGCCGCGCCGTTCCGCGTCGCCGATGCGCCAGGTCCGCCCGACCGACGAGTAGATCGGGCCGGCGACGACCGGCGACGAGACGGCCGCAGCGGCGTCGACCACGTGGCGCAGGAAGTCGCGCGTGGCCGCGATCGTCTCCCGGTCGGTGGCCACCAGCTCGCGCCCCGGCCCCATCCCGACGACGACGGTGGCCGACAGGCCGAGCGAGTCGAGCAGCGTCGCCGCGCGGCCGGGATTCCAGTCGTTGACGGTCTCGACCGGGAGCTCGATCACGTCGAAGCCCCATGCGCGGATCCGCGGCGCCAGCTCGGCCAGCCGCTGGTCGGTCAGTGGCGAGGTCCAGATCCAGGTGTTGGCGCCCAGCGCCCTGACGTTCGTCATGCGTGCTCTCCTATCGTGGCGCCGACGCCGAGGTAGCGGTGCTGCAGGTCGGGCCGGTCCAGCAGCTCCGCGCCGGTGAACTCCGCCTCGATGCGGCCCGAGACCATGACGAGCTGACGGCCGGCCATCCGCACGGCCGCCCGCAGGTTCTGCTCGACGACGAGGACGGCGACGCCCTCGGCCACCAGCTGATGGACGGCGTCGACGAGGACGTCGACGATCGTCGGCGCCAGCCCTTCGGACGGCTCGTCCATGACGATGAGCGGTGCGTTCAGGAGCAGCGCCCGGCCGACGGCGAGCATCTGCTGTTCGCCGCCGGACAGGTCCGCTCCCCCGTGCCGCCGGCGTTCGGCCAGCCGCGGGAACAGGTCGTAGACCGCGTCGGGGGTCCATCGCCTGCCTCGGGCTCGCCGGGCCAGCATGACCAGGTGCTCGTCGACGGTGAGGGACGGGAAGAGCCGGCGGCCCTGCGGGACGTAGCCGATGCCGGCGATGGCGATCGTCTCGGGAGCGAGGCCGTCCAGCCTGCGACCGGACAGCCGGACCTCGCCGCCGGACGGGGCGACGAAGCCGACCAGCGTGTCGCAGAGCGTGGTCTTGCCCATTCCGTTGCGGCCCACGATCGCGACCGCCTCGACGCCCACGCTGAAGCTCAGCCCGTCGAGCACCACTGACGCCCCGTAGCCGGAGCGCAGGTCGCGGACCTCGAGCAACGCCTCGTCCGGTGTCATGCCGCCGCCTCCGTGCCGAGATAGATCTGATGGACGTGCGGGTCCGCACGCACCTGCTCGGGTGTTCCGGCCATGACCTGCTCGCCGTCGGCCATCACGACGACGCGCTGCGCGATCCGGAACGCGACGTCCATGTCGTGCTCGATGAGCAGCAGTGTCAGCCGGTCGTCGAAGGACTCGAGCAGCTCGACGAGACGTTCTCGCTCGCCGCGGGACAGGCCGGAGGCCGGTTCGTCGAGCAGCATCACCTCCGGCCGGGTGGCGATGGCCATCGCCAGTTCGAGCTGCCGTCGCTGTCCGTGCGCGAGCTCGCCGGCCACCGTGTCGACCTGCTCCGACAGCCAGACCTGCGCCGCCACGTCCGCGGCCTCGGCGCGCATCGCGCGGTCGGTCGCGGACCGCCAGAGCGCCCGGTGCCGGCCGCGGTGACCGGCGAGCGCGAGGTAGACGTTCTCGCGCACGGTGAGGCCGGCGAAGGCGCGCGCCTTCTGGTACGTCCGCGCCAGGCCGAGGCCGGGACGCGACCGCGACGGCCGGCGGGTGCAGTCGCGGCCCTGGATGAAGACCGCGCCGGTGGTCGGCGCGATGTCACCGGCGATGACGTTGAACAAGGTGGTCTTGCCGGCTCCGTTCGGTCCGATGACGGCCAGCCGCTCGCCCTGTGCGACGTCGAGATCGACACCGCGCAGGGCGCGCAGGCCTCCGAACGCCACCGTGACCGCGCGGACCTGGACGACGGGCGCCATGACGGTCCCCCTAGCTCTGCGGGACGCCGTCGACGACCGGGATGGCGTTGCCCTCCCACGGCAGGTCCCGCTCCTCGCAGGCCGGGAAGTCCCGGCCCGGCGAGGGGGTGTCGGGGCTGAACGTGCCGCCGAAGGTCTGGTCGACGCCGGGGACGATCGCGACGGTCTCCTGGACGACCTCGCCCGAGTCGTCGAGCACCAGGCGCGACAGGCCGACGTCGACGATGCCGCTGCGGTTCTCGTCCAGGCTGATGTCGCCGTACGGCAGGTCGAGGGTGAGGCCGGAGATCGCCTCGTGGAAGGCGTCGAGGTCGGAGACGTCGCCACCGACCGCCTCCAGCGACTCGACCAGCGCCACCCCGGCCGTGTAGTAGCCGTAGAAGAAGCCGAACGCGGCGGCGACGGACGGCGGCGCGGGCTCGTTGCCGCTCAGCGAGCCCGGAATGGTCTCCCAGGTCTCGTCTGCGGCGGCCAGGTACTCCTCGATCTCCGGGGTCTGGACGTCGGCCGGCAGCGTGGCGAAGCCGCCCACGTACGCCCCGGCGATGCCGGTGCCGAGTGCCTGGGCGAGGGCGGGGTTGAAGAACAGGTTCCCGGCGTGCTGGTCACCGGTGAGATCGCCCTTGCCGTTGACGAAGGCCTCGAGCGCGGCCTGCGTCCCGGTGCCGCCGACGGCCCAGAAGTAGCCGTCGACCTCGTCCGGGTTGGGCAGCTGCGCGATGTAGGACGAGTAGTCCGTGGTGCCCAGCGGCGGGAACACCCGGTGCGTGACCTCACCGCCGGCGGCGCAGAAGTCGGCCACGAAACCGGCGGCCGAGGTATGGCCGAAGCTGTAGTCGTCGGCGATGACCGCCACCGAGTCCCAGCCCTCCTGGTTGTGCAGCAGGTCGCCGAGGCCGGCGCTCCAGATCGCGCCGTCGCCGTAGAAGCGGAAGTAGTTCGGCGCCTGGACCTGCAGCGTCTGCTCCTGCGACCCGGAGATGCCGGCGAGGACGGTGAGCTCGGGGTTCGCCTTGGCGTACTCGGCGATGGCGATGCCCTCGTCGCCGGAGAGCGGCCCGATGATCACGTTGGCGCCGAGCTGCTCGACCAGCCGGCGCACCTCCTGGACGATGCGGTCGGCGGTGTCGTCGCCGCAGCCGATGCCGACCAGCTCGATCGGCGTGCCCGCGACCTCCGCACCGCTGAATCCCTCCAGCGCGCTGGTCGTGGAGTTGGGAGTCGCGCCGGCGAACTGCGCGAGCGCCAGGGTGGTGCCGGCGACCACGTCCTCGTGGAAGCCGCCGAACGGCCCCTCGCACTGGCCGAGGATGCCCAGGCGGATCCCGTCACCGGACGGCGAGCCCGTTCCGTCGCCGGCGGTGTTCTCCTGATCGGCGGGCAGGCCGGCCGAGTCGTCGTCTCCCCCGCCGCAACCCGCGGCCACCAGCGCCAGGCCCGCCGTCAGGGAGACGGCCAGCGCCGTTCGTCGTCTGCTCATGATCGTGTTCCTCCGAGTTCCTTCTGGGTCGTGCGGATGGATGGCGATCCGCCGCGCAGCCGCTGGACGATCCCGGTCAGGCCCTCGGGTGAGAGGACCATGATCGCCAGGACGATGACGCCGATGACGGTGTTGAACCGGGCCTCGGTGATGCCGATGCGGTCGACGAGCGGCAGGTCGCGCAGGTAGGTGAAGACCAGGACGTAGACGAAGGCGCCGAGCCACGCGCCCTCCAGTGACGAGATACCGCCGATGACGGCGATGATCAGCAGGATCAGCGTCGGCCCGATGGAGATCGACGAGGGATCGATCTGGCCGTTCCACCACACGTTCACCAGTCCGGCCAGCCCGGCCACGAACCCGGCGAGGGTGAAGGCCAGGGCACGGTGCAGCGGCACGTTGAACCCCAGGGACGCCATCCGGACCGGGTCGTCGCGGACGCCCTGGAGCGCCAGCCCGAACGCCGTCCGGCGGGCCGACCGGAAACCGGCGTAGGCGAGCACCGAGAGCAGCAGGCCCGCGTAGTACAGTCGGACCGGCGGTCCCAGCAGGTCCGGCCGCTGGATGCTGGTGATGCCGCCGGGGCCGGAGATCTCGACGATCTGGGCGAACACGAAGTAGCCGATGACCCCGTAGACCAGGGTGAGCATCAGGAAGTAGATGCCCGTGGTCCGGCTCGCGATCGCGCCCAGCGCGAACGCCGCCAGCGCCGTGACGACGATCGCGAAGGCCACGGCGGCCCATGGGTGCCAGCCGAGGTTCATTCCGCGGGCGCCGCCGTCGAGTGCCGCGTTGCCGAACATGAAGCCGGCGATCCCGAACATCAGCAGCTGCGCCAGCGAGGTCATGCCGCCGTACCTCGACAGGAACACGATGGTCGCCGCGGCCAGGCCCAGGATCAGCGTCTGGGTCATGACGAAGTTGACGAAGAACGCCGTGGCGAGGCTTGGCAGCAGCACCAGGACGAGGACCAGGCCCGCAAGGGCGAGCGTCTTCGCGGTCAGGCGTTCGCGCAGGCTCATGCCGGCCTCCCGAACAGCCCGTAGGGACGCACGGCCAGCACGAGCGCCAGGAGGCCGAACGTCATGATGATCGCGTAGTAGGAGTACTGGCTCGGCAGGTACGCGGGCGAGAAGGCGACCACCGTGCCGTACAGCAGCGAACCGGCCGCGGCGCCCTTGAGTGAGCCGAGGCCGCCGATGATCACGACCACGAGCGCGTTCAGCAGCCAGCTGCCGTCAGTGCCGGGCGCGGCCCCGGCGAACGACGCGCCGAGCACGCCGCCGACCCCGGCCAGGAACGAGCCGACGAGGAACGTGAGCGCGAACACCCGGCGGATGTTGATGCCCAGCCCGCGCACCATCTGCCGGTCGTCCACGCCCGCCCTGATGACGAGGCCCACGCTCGTCCGGGTCAGCCACAGCCACAGCAGCAGGCCGACCAGCACGGCGATGCCGAGCATGAAGAGCCTGGTGAGGGCGTAGCGCTCCCCCATGACGGAGAAGAAGTGCGTCACCGCGCCCGGCCAGACCACCCGCTGCGCCAGCCCGCCGAACTCACGCAGCATCTGGTCGGCGAGCACGACGGTGATGGCGAGCGTCAGCAGCGTCTGACGCATCTCCTGGCCCTCGTTCCACTGCAGGAACACCTGCTGGATCAGCAGACCGAGCACGGCCGCGACGCCCGCCCCGGCCAGCAGCGGGACCAGCCAGTCGAGCAGGCCCACGTCGGCCGGGTCGATGTTGCGGGATTGGCCGACCATGGCCTCCTGCACGCGGATGGCGACGTAGGCGGACAGCAGGAACAACGATCCGTGCGCCATGTTCACCGTGCGCATGAGCCCGAAGATCAGCGTGAACCCGGACGCCGCGACGAAGAGCAGTCCGGCGAAGGTCACCGCGTCGAGGACGGTCACGAGGAACTTGCCCGGGTCGTCCACTGCAGCGCCGGCCGGCGAGCCGTCCGCGAGGAACAGCACCCAGGCGGCGACGGCCACCACGACGACGGCGGCGGCCCAGACCGGAGGCCGGCGCAGTTCAGTCAACCGGCGCCTCGGCGAGCTCCGCTCCGCATCGATCAGGGCAGGCGTCATCGGTACCTCCCACGGTTGAGCGCCGATCGGCGCGTGGTGTCGGACGACCTGTGCGGTGGCGGCGGAGTGTCAGTGCGCGTAGTCGGGGATCGCCACCCGGGCGCCGCCGTTCATGGCCGACTCGTGGGCGCAGATGCCGACGGACGTCCAGTTCGCGGCCGTGACCTCGTCGACGGCGGGCGCCCGCTCCTCGACGATGCTGCGGACGAACTCGTGTGCCAGGTGCGGGTGGGATCCGCCGTGACCGCTGCCCTGGACGAACGAGAGGTGCTCGTTCTCGTCGTCGTAGACACCGCGGGTGGTGAAGGGCGCGATCTCGGCCGGCAGCCGGTGGGCGAAGTCCGGGATCTCGACGGGCTTGGGAATCTCACCGACGTGCAGGACGTGCCCCGAGCCCTGCGTCTGCTCCCACTCGAAGGTCGCCAGTTCTCCGAACACGGTGAAACTCTCGACGTACTCGCGGGCCGTCCGGAACAAGGACCGGGCGATCTCGGCCCCGACGGGCGAGTCCCGCAAGGTGATGAGCGCGCTCTCGACCGCGAACGGCGACCCGTACTTCGCGGCGAGTTCGGGCGAGATCCGTCCCGACCCGAGACACACGACGCTCTCCGCCAGCGCACCGGCCAACGACAGCACCGGACTCACCGCATGGGTGGCGTAGTGCATGGGAGGAAGACCCTCCCAGTACCCGGGCCAGCCGGCCATCTCCTGGTGGTGCGCCCCGCGCAGGAACTGGAGGCGGCCCAGCGTGCCGTTCTCGGCGAGGTCCTTGACGTGCAGGAACTCGCGGGAGTAGACGATGGTCTCCATCATCATGTAGTTCTTGCCGGACTCCCGCACGGCCGAGACGATCGACCGGCACTCGTCGAGCGTCGTGGCCATCGGCACGGTGCAGGCGACATGCTTGCCGGCCCGAAGTGCGGCGACGGTCTGGCCGGCGTGGTCAGGGATCGGGGTGTTGATGTGCACCGCGTCGATGTCCGGGTTCCGGAGCAGCTCGGCGAAATCCGTGTAGCGGCCCGCGACGTCGAAGCGGTCGGCCGTCTCGTTCAGCGCGGTCTCGGTTCGTTGGCACACAGCCACGAGTTCGGCGTCCGGATGGGCTTGGTAGATCGGCACGAACTCCGACCCGAACCCCAGTCCGGCGATGGCCACTCGCACTCTCTGCGTCATCGTTGACCTCCTGTGCCGTGAAGGCTACGGAGGACACCACGGGACGAACCATGCGCAATCCAGCAGCAGAGCTTAGATTTTTTACATGGTCGTCATGAGGACGCGGCACGTCGCGCTACTGGTCGAAACCTCGAACGCCTACGCGCGCGGGCTGCTCGTCGGCGTGAAGAAATACGTCGAGGAACACCCGCACTGGTCGCTCTACCTCGCCGAGCACAGCCGGCACGAGACCGACTTCTCCTGGCTCGAAGGCTGGCACGGCGACGGCGTCCTGGCCCGTATCGAGAACGAGGGCACCGCTCGCTTCATCCGGAGGCTGGACCTCCCGACGGTCGACCTCAGCGCGGCCCGGCTGGTCCCCGAGCTTCCCGGCGTCGAGACCGACGACGGCACCATCGCACGCTGGGCCGTCGGCCACTTCGCCGAGCGGGGCCTGCGGAACTTCGCCTTCTGCGGCGACGAGCAGTTCGCCTGGTCGGTGAAGCGGAGCGAGTGGTTCGCCGGCCACGTCCGCCGGCGGGGCGCGACGCCGCACCAGTTCCGGATGACGTCGTCAGGCATGCGCGCCGCCGACCGTGAGCGCATCGCGGCCTGGCTCGCGGAGCTGCCGAAGCCGGTCGGCGTTCTCGCCTGCTACGACATCGCGGGTCAGGAGGTCCTGGAGGCCTGCAAGATCGCCGGACTGGCGGTACCCGACGCCGTCGCCGTCATCGGGGTCGACAACGACGAGCTGATCGGCAACCTCACCACGCCGCCGCTGTCGAGCATCGAGCCCAACACGACGGCGACCGGGTACATGGCGGCGCACCTGCTCGACCTGATGATGCAGGGCCAGACCCTCGAGCCGGGGCTGCGGCTGATCGAACCCACCCGCATCGTCGCCCGCCAGTCCTCCGACATCCTCGCCGTCGACGACCCGCTGGTCTCCGCGGCCCTGCGGTTCATCCGCTCCCGGTCCGACCAGAACATCGCCGTCAGCACCGTCCTGCGCCATGTCGGACTGTCGCGACGCGCCCTCGACCTCCGGTTCGCGGCCACCCTCGGCCGGACGGTGCACGGCGAGATCATCAGGGTCCGGATGGGGCACGTGGCCGAGCTGCTCTCCTCGACGGACTGGACGCTCCAGCAGATCGCCGAACGGCTGGACTTCAGCCACTCCGAGTACATGAGCGTCGCGTTCAAGAAGTACACCGGCACGTCACCCGGGCAGTACCGCCGAACCGTGAACGGCTCGGTCGCACGCCAGTCGTTCCGGCAGCAGCCCTGACGCCAAGCCGCCGGCGTCGGTGGGTTGCATACAGCGCAACGTCATTCTCAGTATACGCAATCGACCCTTGACAGCGTGCGGCACTCTCCGCAATGGTTCCAACGATGTAATCGATCAGCCGTCCCCCCGGCCTGATCGACTCGCCCAATGGAGGGAGAGATACATGCGCCTCGCACGCCCCCACCGTTCGCCGGCATCCCCACCTGGCCGACGGTTGACGAGATCACTGCTGGCGAGCCTCACGGTCGCCGCGGCGATGGCCGCCGGAGCGTTCGCGCCGCCCGCGACGGCCGCGCCCCCGCAGCGGCTCGGACCGGAGGTCGTCCGGACCGATCAGCCACCGTCCGGATACTCCGTGACCTTCAGGTACGAGGCGCCCGAAGGCGTCGAGTCGGTCCACATCTACGGCGACTGGTTCTACTCGCGCCCCGAGAGCGTGACCTGTCAGGACTGCGGCGACGGGCGGCACCCGTCGGAGTGGATGCCGGGCGACATCGCGGCCACACCGTGGCAGATCCTGCCGATGGAGCGCGGCGACGACGGCGTCTGGTCGATCACGGTGCCGCTGCCCGCCGGCAGCTTCCGCTACGCCTTCACCCACGACTGCACCAACCCGCTGGCCACCGGCTGCACACTGCATGACGACCCGGCGAACCCGTGGCAGATCCAGCCTCAGTACCCGGGCGCGCCGGGCGCGGTACGCAGCACGATCTACGTCCCGGAGAGCAGGAAGTTCCCGACGTACGACACCGGCTACCAGGCCCCGCCCCGGGCCAACAAGGCCGGCACCCTGGAGACGCGACGCTACCCGTCGCCGCTGTCCACCAACCCGGCCGGCGTCCACGACATCGTCGTGTACCTGCCGCACGGCTACGACCCGGATCGGGCGACGCCGTACCCGACCCTGTACCTGAGTCACGGCGGCGGCGACCACTCGACCGCCTGGACGATGCAGGGCGTGGCCCACCACATCCTGGAGAACGCGATCCAGGACGGCGCGGTCCAGCCGATGGTCATCGTGTCGACCGACTTCAACGGCCTTCCCGGCGGGAACCAGGGCTACGTCGACGAGCTCAGGAACAACGTCTTCCCGTTCGTGGAGCAGAACTACAACGTCTCCACCCGGGCCGAGGACCGCGCCTTCGGCGGGTTCTCCGCCGGCGGGAGCCGCGCCTACACGCTGATGTACGACCACACGGAACTGTTCGGCTACCACGCCGCCTGGAGCGCGGGCGGACCGCAGGCCGGCCAGCAGCAGATCGACCGCATGAAGGACGTGGCCGGAGGCATCATGATCGGCACCGGCCTGCAGGACCGCCTGGGCAACATCGCCGAGAACTCGCAGCGCAACGCCGCCGCGCTGAGGGCGGCCGGCGTCGACCTCGACGAGTTCAACCTCCCGGGCGTGCACACCTGGCACGTCTGGCGGCCGCTGCTGAACCACTACCTGCGCGAGCTCGCGTTCCGCAGCACCACGACGAAACTCGAGGCCACCACCGAGCCGGTCGGGCGCCATGTGCGCCTCACCGCCGTCGCCACGGTCGATCCCGTGACGACCAGCGTCGCCTCGCCGTCGGGAAAGGTGGATTTCTACGCGGGCGACGAGTACCTCGGCTCCGCCCGGGTCCGCGACGGCGTCGCGCGGTTCCACAAGCCGGTCGACCGTGCACTGCTCGACGAGCCGGTGGTCGCGCACTACCGCGGCGACGACCTGTTCGACGAGTCACGCAGCGCACCGGCCGACGCCGGCTGACCTCCTCCACCCGGTCTGGGGCGGCGCTCCTCGAAGCCGAGGTGCCGCCGCCCCAGGCAGGGGCGCCAGGCGTGCTCAGCCGGCCGCCGGCTCCGCCGCCGTCTCGGTAGCGGCGCCGGAGCTGTGGCCGAGCTCCGCGGAGATCGCGGCCGCGGTGTCGAGCAGCAGCGGGAGCCGCGCCTCCAGCTGCGGCAGGGTCGCGATGACCTCGATCGCCGTGATCGAGACGGCGGCCACGACCCGCCCCCGGGTGTCCCTGATCGGTGCGGCCACGCACATCACGTAGGCGTCGTGTTCGCCGTTGTCCGCCGCCCAGCCCCGCTCGCGTACCGCGATGAGCTCGAGCTCGAGCGACCCGCGGTCGGCGAAGGTGGTGTCGGTGTACCGCTCGAACGTGACGTGCGAGAGCAGGCGATCGCGCTCTTCTCGAGGCAGATGGGCCAGGATCACCTTGCCGACGGCGCTGGCATAGATCGACACCGCGCGGCCGACCCTCGAGGGCAGCTTCACGGCGTCGAAGGCCGGGCTGTCGACCTTGTCGATGTAGATGATCTCGTCGCCGGTCAGCTGCGCGAGGTGCACCGTGTGACCGGTCTCCCGCTGGAGCCGGCGCAGGTGCGCCGAGGCGAACTGACGAAGATCCATCGAGCCGAGAGCGAGCTCGGACAGCTCGATGAGTCCGCTTCCGAACACGTACGTCCCGACGCCGGTCTTCCGGACGAACCGTGCCGCCTCGAGCGTCTGGAGCATCCGGAGCGCCGTCGACTTGTGGACGCCGAGCACCTCCGATGCCTCGGTGAGGCTCAGCGGGTGTTCCGCCGACCTCCTGATGAGCTCGATCGCACGTTGGATCGTCTGAGCCACGACCACCTCCGGATTGCACTATACGCAACGGATGCGTAGCGATGCGCAACCGTGATTTGACAGCGTTGCAGATGTTCCTACGATCGTTGCAGACCTTTAACGTTCAACCAGAGAGCCACGACTCCTTGAGGAGCACCCGATGAGGACAACTCGCGTTCGCCGCGCCATGGTCGCCGCGGCCGCCGCCGTCGGTCTTGCCGTCACGACCGGCTGCGGCTCCGACTCCGACTCGAGCTCCGGCTCGGACGGCGGCGTCACGACGCTCACCTTCGCCGCCTCGACCTTCGGCGACCCCGGCCGCGGGCCACAGCTGCAGGAGTGGCTCGACGTGTTCAACGCGAGCCAGGACGGCATTCGCGTCGAGGCCGCGTCCGTCCCCTACCCGACCTTCGGCCAGACGGTGCTGACGCAGATGGGTGGCGGCGAAGGACCCGACCTCGTCCGCTTCGACATGCCCGAGTTCGAGGCGGCCTCGGACGCCGGCCTGATCGCGCCGCTGGACGACCTGATCGACGTCGGCGAGTACGACCTGCTCGAAGAGCCCGATCGGTTCATGGTCCACGACGACGTGCGTCACGGCGTCATCTTCGAGGCGTCCAACTACGCGATGTTCTACAACGCCGACCTGATCCCGGAGCCGCCGACGACGTACGACGACTTCTTCGCCACCGCCCAGTCGTTGACGGCCGGCGACGTCTTCGGGCTGGCCTTCCGCCAGACGGAGGCCGAGGAGGCCGGCGTCTGGCAGGACATCTTCAACTACGTCTACGGCTTCGGCGGCGCGTGGTCCGACGGTGAGAACCTCACGATCAACGCCCCCGAGAACCTCGAGGGCCTGCAGGCCTACAAGGACCTGTACGACGCGAACGTCATCCCCCGCGGCGCCGACGCGGCGACCTTCCGCCGCATGTTCGCCGAGGGCAAGGTCGCGATGGAGCTCAACAACGGCGGCTACGCCACCCACCTGCTGGCCGAGAGCCCAGGCCTGAACTTCAGCGTCGCGCCCATCCCCTTCCCGGTCCGCAGCCAGGGCGCGATCCTCGCGCCCATCGTGATCAACGAGGCCAGCGGGGCGAAGGAGGAGGCGGCCACGTTCATCCAGTGGGCGCTCGAGGCCGAGAACCAGGTGGCGCTCCAGGAGATCCTCGGCGCGAGCAGCGTCGCGACGGCGACCGAGCGCAGCCCGGAGTCGCTGCAGGCCATGCCGTTCCTCCCGGCCTTCGACGAGCTCACCGAGTCCAGTCTCCCGCAGGTCGTCCTCGGCTTCGAGGCACAGACGCCCGACATCCGCAAGATCGTCGTCCAGAACGTCATCGCCGCGCTGCAGGGCGACGTCGACCTGGAGACGGCCCTGGACACCGCCCAGGAGCAGGCGACCGACCTGGTCGGATGAACGCCGACACCACGAAGGACACCACTCGATGACCGTGCTCGAGCAGACGAGGGCGCCCCGCGCCGCGACCCGGCGACGGGGCAGCCCTCTCGGCAGCCGGTGGACGCCCTACCTGTTCCTCGCTCCCGCCGCCATCTTCATCGTCCTCTTCCAGGGGGTTCCGCTCGCGCAGGAGATCTTCCTGAGCTTCACCCGGACCTCGCTGCTCAACCCCACGAACAGCACGTGGGTGGGTCTGGAGAACTACGCCCACATCTTCGCCGACGAGGACTTCCGCCGCACCCTGCGCACCACGTTGGTCTACGTCGTCGCCTGCGTCGTCGGCTCCGTGGGCGCCGGGCTGCTGGTCGCTCTGCTGCTCAACCGGAGCTTCCGCGGCCGGGGCGTGGTGCGTGCGCTCGTGACCGTGCCCTGGGCCGCGCCCGGCATCGCGGTCGCCCTCATCGCGACCTGGATGCTCAACCCCCAGTACGGCATCGTGAACCGGTTCCTCAATGCCGTCGGGCTGGGCGTTCCGGGCGGCGCGATCCTGGACAGCTCGACCTACGCCCTGCCGGCGATCCTCGTGACGACCGTCTGGCAGCTCTTCCCGCTCACCTCGGTGGTGCTGTTGTCCGCGCTGCAGGCGGTCCCGCGCGACCTCACCGAGGCGGCCACGATGGACGGCGCCGGCCGCTGGTGGACGTTCCGGGCCGTCACCTGGCAGGTGATCAAGCCGACGGTGGGGCTGCTCGCGCTGCTGATGACGATCTGGTCGATCCGGCGCTTCGAACTCATCTGGCTGATGACCAAGGGCGGGCCGGTGGGCTCCACCGAGACGCTCGTCATCGACCTCTACGCGCAGGCGTTCGACTCCAAGCAGCTCGGCACGGCGGCGGCGATCGGCATGGTCGGCGTCGTCATCTCCCTCATCGTCATCGCGGGCAGCAGGCTCGTCACCCGCGCCGCCGAGAAGGAGGGCCTGCGATGAGCCGGCTCCGGATCGGCCTGACGCTGCGCATCGTCGCCGTCCTCATGGTCATGGGGATCGCGGTCTTCCCCCTGTACTGGATGTTCGTCACCGCGCTGTCGAGCAACGCCGACCTGTTCGCCGCCGACGCCCGGCTGCTTCCGGACTTCTCCGAGTTCGGGGTCTTCGCCGACGCGCTGGCCGACGGCGAGGCGCTGGGCTGGCTGCGCAACAGCCTGGTGATCGCGCTCGGCACGACCGCGCTGTCGATCGGCCTGGGCATCCCGCTGGGCTATGCGCTCTCGCGGTTCTCGTTCCGCGGCAAGACCCTGACGGCGGTCGTCCTGCTGCTCACCCAGATGCTCCCCGAAGCGCTCATGGTCGTGCCGTTGTTCTCGCTGTTCAACCGCTTCGACCTGCTCGACTCCCTCACCGGGCTGATCCTGGCCAACTCGGCGTTCGTGCTGCCGATCGTCGCGCTCATCCTCAAGGGGGCGATCGACGGCATCCCACGCGAGCTCGAGGAGGCCGGACGGGTCGACGGCGCCCGGCCGCTCACCATGCTGCTGCGCATCAACGTGCCCCTGATCGGGCCGTCGATCGCGGCCGCGGCGGTCATCGCGTTCTTCCACGCCTGGAACGAGTACGTGTTCGCGGTGACGTTCATCTACGCGCCGGAGACGCAGCCGGCCTCGGTGGGCATCGCGAACTTCATCGGGGAGGTCGGCACCCCGGTGCAGACCGTCATGGCCGTGGCCTTCATGTTCACCCTGCCCGCCGTCGCGTTCTACCTGTTCGCGCAGAAGTACGTCGTCGCCGGTATGACCGCCGGCGCAGTCAAGGGATGACATGAAGATCACCTCGGTCGACACCTTCGTCGTCGACTTCTACCGCACCAACCTCGTCCTCGTCCGCGTGTGCACCGACGAGGGCGTCGCCGGGCTCGGCGAGGCCACCCTCGAAGGCAAGGAGCGCGCCGTCCAGGGCGCGATCGCCGAACTGGCCGAGGCCGTGACCGGCCTCGATCCCACCCGCATCTCCGGCACGCTCTACGAGCTGGCCCGCGACTGGTACTGGCGCGGCGGCCCGGTCGTCATGACGGCGCTGAGCTCGCTGGAGATGGCGCTCTGGGACATCTCGGCCCGTGAGCTCGGCGTGCCGGTGTCCCGCCTGTTCGGCGGCGCCACGCGCGACCGGGTGCGCGCCTACGCCAACGGCTGGTTCTCGCGCGCGAGCACACCCGAGGACTACGCGGCGGCGGCCACCCGGACGGTCGCCACCGGGTTCCGGGGGCTCAAGTGGGATCCGTTCGAGAACTACGACCTCGTCATCGGCTCACGGCAGCTGGACCGGGTGCTGGCGCAGATCGACGCCGTCCGCTCGGCCGTCGGCCCGGACGTCGAGCTGTTCATCGAGGGGCACGGCCGCTTCGACGTCCGCCACGCCATCCTGGTCGCGCGGGAGATCGCGCGGTTCGATCCGGTCTGGTTCGAGGAACCGTGCCCGCCGGACAACCTCGACGCCCTCGTCGACGTGCGCCGGGCGTCGCCGGTGCCGATCGCGGCGGGCGAGCGCTGGTTCGGCCGGCAGGGCTTCGTCCCCGCCCTCGCACGTCAGGCGGTCGACTTCGTCCAGCCCGACGTCACGCACGCGGGCGGGCTGGCCGAACTGGCCTTCATCTCCACGCTCGCGGCCACCAGCTACGTGGGCTTCGCGCCGCACAACCCGAGCGGGCCACTGAGCACGGCCGCGACCCTGCAACTGGGCGCCACCCTGCCCAACTTCCGGTACCTGGAGATCATGGCGACCGACGTGCCGTGGCGTCCGGACGTCACCGACGAACGTCTCACCCTGACCGAGGAGGGCGACGTGCTCGTCCCACTCGGCGTCGGGCTGGGCATCGAGCTCGACCTCGAGGAGATCGCCCGCCATCCGTTCACCCCGCACCCCATGCGCCTGTTCGACGACGCCGTCTACGACATCCGTCCCCACGACGAGCGTTCCTTCTTCAACCTGGGAGCCGACGAATGACGCCGTGGTTCGGAACGGCCGCCGAGGCACTGCCGGACGATGCCGCGGACAGCGTCCTGATCGGCCGGATCTGGGATCCCGCCGCCGCCGGGCCGTCGCCCGTGGTCGTCCGCGACGGCGAGGTCGTCGACATCAGCTCGCGCTTCCCCACGGTGCGTGACCTCTGCGAGTTGCCGGAGCCCGCTACGGTGGCCGCCGGACTCGACGGGCGGCGGGTCGGAACCGTCGACGAGGTGCTCGGCAACACCGGCGCCGCCCTCCGTGACGACGCACGGCCCCGGCTGCTCGCTCCCGTCGACCTCCAGGTGCTGAAGGCCGCGGGCGTGACGTTCGCCGTGTCGATGATCGAGCGGGTCATCGAGGAGCGGGCCCGAGGAGACCTGACGCTCGCGGCGGACCTCCGCCGCCGGATGCTCGCCGGCGTGGGCGCGGACTTCCACGACCTGTCGCCCGGCTCCGAGGAGGCAGGACGGCTCAAGGACCTGCTCGTCGCCGAGGGCGCGTGGAGCCAGTATCTCGAGGTCGGCATCGGTCCCGATGCGGAGATCTTCACCAAGGGCCAGATCCTGTCCGCCGTGGGAACGGCCGTGCCCGTCGGGGTGCTCGCAACGTCGACCTGGAACAACCCTGAGCCGGAGGTGGCGCTGGTCGTCCAGTCCAGCGGCCGGATCGTCGGAGCGACCCTCGGCAACGACGTGAACCTGCGCGACGTCGAAGGCAGGTCCGCGCTCCTGCTGCCGATGGCGAAGGACAACAACGCCTCGTGCGCGCTGGGACCGTTCATCCGGCTCTTCGACGACCGCTTCGGCCTGGACGACGTGCGCGGGCTGGAGGTGGGGCTGCACATCTCCGGCGACGACGGGTTCCGCCTCGACGCGGTCTCGGAGATGTCGCGGATCTCGCGCGATCCGGAAGCTCTGGTGGGCCAGCTGATCGGCCCGCACCACCACTATCCCGACGGTGCGGTGCTCATGCTCGGCACCATGTTCGCCCCCATCCAGGACCGCGACCGTCCTGGCGAGGGGTTCACCCACAAGCTGGGCGACGTCGTCCGGATCGGCTCACCGGCGCTGGGCACCCTGGTCAACCGGGTCCGGCACGCCGAGGAGTGCGAGCCGTGGGACTTCGGCGTCCGCGCGCTCATGGGCAATCTCGCGAGGAGAGGACTGCTGTGACGCATCCGGCTAGAGCGTGCGGCCGAGGGTGGCGACCAGCTGGGCGATTCGCTCTTCATCGCGCTTGTAGTGAGTCCACTTGCCCACCCGCGTCGCCGTGACCAAGCCCGCTCGCTGCAGCTCGGCCATGTAGGCCGACACCGTCGACTGAGCCAGGCCCACCGTGGCCTGGATGTGGGTCACGCACACCCCCACCTCGGCTGGATCGGCGATGGCGCCGTCCAGCACGAAGTGGCGCTCGGGCTCGCGCAACCAGGACAGCAGTTGCAGCCGGACCGGGTTCGACAGCGCCCGCAACGCCCTGACCAGCTCCGGGTCCAGACTCGGCTCCGGTGCGACCGCGGCGTCCACCATGGCAGGAGCATATCCCACTGGTTGCAGTCACATCGAGATACTGCGATACTTCGATTCATCAGAGTGACGTCGGCGATGGGAACGCGATGGGCAGGATCGACGGGCTGGATCTCGGCCCCTACGGCATCTGGACCTTCGACTTCGAGGACCAGCCGGCGGCACAGATCCGCGACTCGATCCAAGAGCTGGAAGACCGGGGATGGCCGACCGTCTGGATTCCGGAACTGCTCGGACGGGAGGCGTTCTCGCACGCCGGCTTCCTGCTCTCCTGCACCGAGCGGCTCCACGTCGTCAACGGCATCGCACAGATCTGGGCGCGCGAGGCCAGGTGGGCGCACGGCGCGAGTCTGCTTCTCGCCGACGCCTACGCCGGCCGGCACGTGCTCGGCCTGGGCTTCGGCGGCCACCGGCGGCCGGGAGTCACGCCCATCGCGGCCATGACCTCCTACCTGGACGAGCTGGACGCCGCCCAGTCCCCCAACCCCGCACCGAGCTCCCCGGTCCGCCGGATCCTGGCCGCCTATGGCCCCAAGATGCTCCAGCTGGCCCGCGACCGCACGGCCGGCGCCCACAGCTACAAGGTCACGGTGGACCACACGGCGCAGGCGCGGGAACTCCTCGGACCGGACGCGTTCCTCGGCGTCGAGCATGCGGTGCTGTGCGAGTCCGATCCGGCGACGGCCCGAGCCATCGCCCGCCGACACCTGGACACCTACCTCAACGGCGAGTTCAACCTCGCCAAGTTCCGCCGGCTCGGCTACTCCGACGAGGACCTCGCCCACGGCGGCAGCGACCGGCTCGTCGACGATCTCGTGTTCTGGGGCGACGTGGACACCATCGTCGAGAAGCTGCACCGCCACGTCGAGGCCGGCGCCGACCACGTCGGCATCCAGGTGATCGGCATCGAGCCGGGCCACTCCGCGATGCCGCACTGGCGGCGGTTCGCCGACGCCCTCGTGCCGCAGGGCGTCAACGCCTGATCAACCGGGATCAGCGAGTCGACTCGCGCAGCGCCAGCCGTGCGGTGACGATGGTGGTCATCGGGTCCGGTGCGTCTCCGCCGTCCCCGGCCGCGGCGACCCGGTGGTCCAGCAGCTCCAGGACCCGGTCGGCCATCGCGTCGTTGCCCGGTTCCACCGATGACAGCCGGGGTACCAGGAACTCCGTCTCCTTGCCGTTGTCGAAACCGATCACCTGGACATCGCGCGGCACCTCGAGCCGGAGGTCGGCCAGTGCCCTCAGCACGCCCGTCGCGGCGGCGTCGGTGAGCGCGAAGACGCCGTCGAAGGCGATGCCGGACTCGTGCAGCCGTTTCACGGCCTGGAACCCGGACGCCGGGTCGAAGGACTCGACCTCGATCACCAGGTCCTCGTCGACGTCGGCGCCGAGCTCGACGTGCGCCTGACGGTAGCCCCTGGTCCGCAGCGACGGCATGTCGTCGACGTGGTCGTCGTGCCGCCCGCCGACGATGGCGATGCGTCGCGAGCCGGTCGTGAGCAGGTGCCGGGTGGCCTGCCGAGCACCGCCGACGTTGTCCATCATGACGTGGTCGAAGGTCTCCGGAACCGGCCGCTCGCCGATGAACACGACCGGTGTCTCGAACCGCAGCTGGTCCAGGTCGGCGGCCTCGACGCGGAGCGGGCTGATGACGACGCCGTCGTACATGCGCAGCCGGCCGAACGAGATGGCCTCGAGCTCGCGCTCGGCGTCGCCGCCGGTCCGCTCGACGACGAGGTGCAGGCCACGCTCCTCGACGCCCTTGGCGAGGCGGCTGGCCAGTTGCGCGTAGTACGGCCGGTCGATGTCCGGGACGATCAGCCCGACGGCACCGGTGCGGCCCGCACGCAGGTGGCGCGCGGCGAGGTTCACCTGGTAGCCCAGCTTCGAGATCGTCGCCAGCACGCGCAGCCGGGTCTGCGCGCTCACCCCGGGCCGGCCGTTGATCACGTTCGACACCGTCATCGCCGACACGCCGGCGGCGTTGGCCACATCGATCATCCGCACCACCGACCCATCATCCCGCGATACCGCCCCGAGCACATCGTCATCCCTCCTGCGCGAGCAGCCACTGCAGGATCGACGCGTCCTCGTAGGTGGGTCCGTAGGCGGCGTGGTAGTCCGGCTCGGAGAAGGCGTCGTTCCCGTACTCGGTGTGGCGGATCAGGTCCGCGGCCTCGGCGGGGTCGACGCCGGCGGTCACGTAGGCGTCGCGCAGCAGGACGGCGGAGTCGCGGGCGAACGCCACCGGGAGCAGGTGGTCGTTGGTGCCGTGGGTAATCCAGATGGGCGTCGGGTGGGCCGCGATCCGGGCGGCCTGGTCGGCATTCGTCGAGGCCGCGAGCGGCCCCCGCTTCGACACCAGCGCCGAGCACCGCGAGCTACTCGGCGCACACGGGCCGCACTACCTGCCGGCGGACGAGACCGAGGGCGGGCCGGGACGCATCCGCGCCTTCCGCGACCCCTACCGCTTCCGCGACCCCTACCGCTTCCGCGACCCCGCCGACGGCCGCGAGTACCTCCTCGTCGCCGCGTCGGTTCCCTGGGGCTACCGATTCATGGGCGCGATCGCGCTGGCCCGGGCAACAGCCGGCGGCTGGGAGCTCGGTTCTCCCCTGGTCGCCGACGGCGTGAACCACGAGATCGAGCGACCGCACGTCGTCGTCCACCGGTCGCACTACTACCTGTTCATCTGCACCAGCCGGCGGTCGTTCCACCCGGCCGGCGCCGCGCCCACCGGCCTGTACGGTTTCGTCGCGCCCGCCTTGGGCGGCCCCTACGAACCGCTCAACGGATCCGGGCTGGTCATCCAGAACCCGCCGGAGCAGCCCGACCAGGCCTACGCCTGGCTGGTGCTCCCCACCCTCGACGTCCACAGCTTCGTCGACTACCTCGCAGCCGACGGTGACGATCCGCGGTCTGCACCCGCCGACGAGGCGCGATCCCGATTCGGCGGTACCTTCGCCCCGGTGCTGCGCCTCGCCATCGACGGCGCGAGCACGGCGCCGCGCTCCCCCGTGGCCCACGGCGCGGGCGACCTCGCATGACCGCGGTCGTCGACGGGCGACGAGTCAGGGGTTGTTGGTGTTGAACGTCGCCACGCCGAGCTTCCCCCAGGCATCGATCAGCTTCTGATCACCAGTGGCCGCTACGAGGTCGTCCTCGTTGAGCCTCTCGGCTGAGGCGCAATGCACCGCGTCGTACCCACGCAGCTCGAGTCGGCGGGCCAGCACCGCGGCTCGCTCCACGACGATGTCATCGACCTCCACCACATCGATGTCGAGCCACAGCTCGTCCAACAACCGGAGGCTCGCGTTGAGCTCATCTTCGGTCAGGCGGCCCATCCGGCACGCCTGAGCCAACGCCGCGGCCGTCTCGACGTAGAGCAGCCGACTCGAGACCACCACATCGGAGTCGTCCCAGAATCGCCGGCACGAGTCGCTCGCCGACTCTCGAACCAACAGCGGCACGAACGCGGACGTGTCCAGGTAGCCGATCACCGACGTTGGTCACCAACCAGATCGCTCACCGTGCCCGTCGACGCCACAGGTTCGGGCGCCGGCCGCTTACGCCTCCGCGCCGGTTGCACCCGACCCTCAGCCCGCAGCTGCTCCAACCTCGTCAACCGGCCCACCGGAACGATCCGAGCGATCGGACGGCCATGATCAGTGACCGTGACTACACGGCCCGAACGGACCTCAGCCAGATGCCGGCTCAGGCCGTCACGCAACTCGCGGATACCAACGTCCATGGCACGACCTCCTCCAGGTGTCCACATTTACTGTACTGATTATAGCCACCGGACGTCAGCGTGGGGCGGACTCCGGCGGCTTCCACGCCGCGCGGGCACACAGCGACCGCGAGCCGGCGACGCGCCCGCGGTGAACGGCTCGAGGCCTGCCGCGAGGCGGTCGAGCTGCGGAGTCGGCATTTCTGGCCGGGTGGCTCACGCCGCTCGGACCTGCTCGGGTGGATCCTTGGGTGGGCCGGCGCGGCGCGACCCGGCTACGGCGTCGAGGCGCAGTGGATCAGTACCGACGGCGTCGAGCACGCGATGGTAGATGTTGCGTCGTGGCTGTCGAGCGGGGTCGATCCACGGTGGCGGTATGAAGGTGGGGTGGCCGTTGGTGCCCATGCGCACGGTCCAGCCGCGGTGGTGGACGCTGCGGTGGTGGTGCCCGCAGAGCAGCACCAGATTGTCCAGGTCGGTGGTTCCGCCGTCGGCCCAGTGGGTGATGTGGTGCGCCTGGGTCCAGGCGGCCGGGCGGGCGCAGCCGGGGAACGCGCACCCCTGGTCGCGAGCCACGAGCGCGACCCATTGCCCGGGGGTCACGGTTCGGTGCTGCCGGCCCACGTCGAGCGGCACGCCTGCGGGGTCGGTGAGCACCCGGGAGACGCCGGCGTCGCAGGCCAGCCGGCGCAGCGCTTCGGGCGTGATCGGGGTGCCCCACATGGACACCGCTTTCGGGCAGCCGGGCTGCTTGCGCAGGGTTCCCAGTGACGCCGTGATGGTGAGGTGTGGCCGGGCTCCCCGTGCGCCCGGGAGCAGGTCGCCGGCGTCCATGGCCCGCCGGCACAGCTCGACCAGTGCGTCGCCCATCCGGGTGGCGTGTCCACGCGGATCCGCGGTGCCGTCGGCCGCGGGAGCCGGAGCGGCCAGCGCCGCCAGCGCGGTGGTGATCAGGTCGGCCGCTTCGGCGGAGAAGCAGCCGTAGGCCCGCACGGTGCCGTCGCCGTTGTCGGCGAACCCGAACATCGTCGTGGCCTCGGCCCGCTCCTCGCCACGATCGCCGTCCAGCCCGCCGTCGCCGCGGGCGGCATCGACGACTTCGCCCGCGCGGGACGCTGCCGTCACGCGCTCGTCCTGACCGGCCAGGTCGTGTGCTCCGGTGACCGCCGTGGCCAGATGAGAGCCGAGCCGGGCCAGGCTGCGCGGGTCGTGGCGGGTGGCGTGTATGGCGAGGAACGCCTCGCACTCGGCCCACACCATCGCGTCGATGCCGGCCGGCAGCCGCTTCAGCGCGCGCCGGATGACCTGCGCGTGCTCGACACAGACGCGGCCCTCGCGCAGGGCCCACGCCGTGCACGGCAGCAGGCGCCGAGCCGCCCGCGACAACTCGCGCAACGCCGCCACCGGGACACCGAGGCCCGTCCGAGCCACGGCATCGACTGCGCCGGCTTCGGGTCCGGTGGCCCTGTCGCCCGCGGGATCGGGATAGCCGACGCGGTGGTCACCAACCGCCGCGCCACCACCCGCGGCCTGATGGACGGTGCGGGCAGCCTCGAACAACCCCGCGTCCACATCCAGCACCGCGGCCAGCTCGACCCGTCCCTTCGCCACACCGTGGTCCAGCCGCAGCCGATCACGCAGCCAGTCCGCCGTCGACGGCGCCCCCACGGCCGAGCCGGCCCCGCGCCGGTCGGCCTCGCGAACCAACCCCAGACCCAGACCAGCCAGCCGCGCGGTGAGCGCCTCATGCGCCACCACCAGCCGGGCCAGCTCATCGGACCGCAAACCCCACATGGGCGCATCCCCGGCGCTGGAGATCGCCGACTCGACCGCGTCCAGCGCCACGACCAGCGGGTGGCCAGACGCTGCACGATCGGTCAAGTCGAACATGTGAACTATCCTAGCCAGACCCACCGACAACGTCGGCCTCACGATCGGCCTGCACGACGTGCTGGGTGTAGAGCCAGCCGTAGCCCGTGGCGTGGGCAGGCTCCGGCGGCTTCCACGCCGCGCGCCGCCGCTCCAGCTCGTCGTCGTCGACGTCCAGGGTGAGCGCGCGGTCCGCGACGTCGAGGGCGGGGTCGTCGGCGCGCAGCAGTTTCGCGTTGGCCCGGATCGCGTTCGCGAACGCCGCGCGGGTCATGATCGCGCTCGGCCACAGGTCCTCGTCGACCATCGCGACGATGCGCCGGCCGAAGCCGACGTCCTGGCCGCGGAACTTGCCGTTGAGCATCGGCCCGCCGGTACCATGACCGCCGGCAGGTCCACGCTGGCCGCGCCCATCAGCAGACCCGGCGTCGTCGTGTCGCAGCCGGACAGCAGCACCACGCCGTCCAGCGGGTTGGCCCGGATCAGCTCCCCGCCGCCGACGCCTGGCGGAGGACCTCGGCGAGCGTCTTGCGCACCTCGCACTGCCCGAGCGCAAAGGAGTCCGCGAGCCGTTCGGCCTCGTCCGGGCCGACCCCCTCGAACGCCGTCGCGAAGTCACCCACCATGGCCTCGGCGAGCATGACGTGGCGGACGTGCCCGTGGATCCACCGCGCCGCTCCCCACGGGTAGGGCTGGAAGTCCGGGAACTCGCGCTCGAACAGGTCCTCGATCGGCTGCATGACCTCGCGGATCCCCGCGTCCGTCGACCCCCAGGAGTCGACGCCGAGGCGCGCCTTCTTCTCCATGACCGGCGCCACCCGCTGCGCGTAGGGCGAGGCGGGATCGACGGTCACCAGGCCCTGCAGGCCGATGTCCTTGTAGGTCCACAGCGCCCAGCTCGCCTCGTGGCGGCGATAGATCTCCAGCTGGTCCTCGAGCAGCCGGTAGCGCTGCTCGTCCCGCGCCGGGTCGCCGGTGTAGACGGGCCCGAACTCGCCGACCCAGATGGGGGTACCGGTCCGGCGCATGTACTCGGTGCGGGCGAGGAAGGTCTCCTCGACCCGGTCGCGGTCGACGTACTCACCCCTGCTGGTCCCCGGGTAGGGGCCGCCGTCGACGAACCCCGGCTTGGCGTAGTCGTGGGCGGTGTACACGCAGTTGGGCAACGGGTCGCCGAGCTGGTCGAACTGGGTCGAGTAGCGGTTGCCGTCGAGGAAGAGGATGTGGTCGGGATCGACGGCCCGGATCGCCGCCTCGAGCCGGCGGTAGAACGGCCCGATGGTCGTGCCCTCGGCGTCGCCCGGTTCGTTGACCGGGTTGTAACCCGCCACCCAGGCGTTGCCCTTGTAGTGCTCGGCGAGCCGCTCCCAGAGGTGCACGACCCGGTCCTGGAAATGCCGCTGGCTCCAGAAGTGCGCCCACTGGGTGGGGTTGTCGCTGTGCCAGTGCTGGTTCTGGGCGCCCGGGACCGCGTGCAGGTCCAGGATCGTGTAGATGCCGTGCCGCGCGCAGGCGTCGACCACGCGATCGAGCAGGGCGAAGCCCTCGGGCTTGAGCTCGAACGGCGCCGCGTCGTCCTCGAAGTGCCGGTAGTTGAACGGGATGCGCACCGAGTTCAGGCCCAGTCCCGCGAGCAGTGCGGCGTCGTCGTCGGTGAAGAAGGCGGCGAGGAAGCGGTCGAAGAACCTCGTGTAGCCCTCGTCGCCGAGAACCCGGCGCAGCGCCCTGCGCTGCTGCGACTCCGTCCCGGGATAGCCGGTGATGAAGTTCTCCATGTTCATCCAGCCACCGAGGCCGACGCCTCGCAGCACCACCGGCTGGTCGCCGGCGACGATCCGGCTTCCGTCGATCTTGAGCATGGGGACTCCGTTCATCCGAGGGTGAGAGCGGTCCAGGAGACCGGCGGCAGCGAGACCGTCACAGTTCCGTCGCTCAGGGCGGCGGTCGGGTTCGCCGCCGGGCGCACGCGGTCCGGCTGTTCCAGCGTGTTGGCGGCGTGCGGGTCCTTGTCGCTCACCGTCCACACGTCGCGGACCCGGATGTCGCCGAGCATGCGGACGTCGATCTCGATCTCCGCCTCCGACTCCTCGTCGCGGTTGACGAGGAACACCGCGGTCGCGCCGCTGCCGGCGTCGTGCGTAGCCACCGCGTCGACGACCGTGACGTCGCCGTGCAGCGCCGACGTGTATGCCGGGCTGTCCAGCTTGACCTCGAGCGCCTCGCCGCGGGCCAGCCGTGAGGTGAGGGCGAACGGGAAGAACGTGGTCTGCCGCCACGCCGGACCACCGGGCTCGGTCATGATCGGCGCGATGACGTTGACCAGCTGGGCGAGGCTGGCCGACGTGACGCGGTCGGCGTGCCGGATCAGCGAGATGAGCAGGTTGCCGAAGACGACCGCGTCCATCACCGAGTAGGTGTTCTCCAGCAGCCGGGGCGCGATCGGCCAGTCACCGATGCCGGTGTGGCGCTCAGCGCGGTAGCGCGACTGGTACCAGACGTTCCACTCGTCGAAGGAGATGTACATGGTCTTCGAGCTGCGGCGCTCGGCCTTGACGTGGTCGGCCGTCGCGGCGACCGACTCGATGAAGCGGTCCATGTTCACCGCCGAGGCGAGGAAGCTGGCGTAGTCGCCGTCCTTCGGCTCGTAGTAGGCGTGGCAGGAGATGTAGTCGACCTCGTCGTAGGTCGCTTCGAGCACCGTCCGTTCCCAGCTGCCGAACGTCGCCATCTGCGCGCTGGCGCTGCCGCAGACGACGAGCTCGAGGCCGGGATCGACCTGCCGCATCGCCCGGGCGGTCTTGGCGGCGAGGCTCGCGTACTCCTCGGCGGCGCCGTGGCCCAGCTGCCACGGCCCGTCCATCTCGTTGCCCAGGCACCACATCCTGATGTCGTGCGGAGCCGGCGTGCCGTTCGCGATGCGCAGGTCCGACAGCCGCGTGCCCGACGGGACGTTGGCGTACTCGAGAACGTCCAGCGCCTCGTGGATGCCGCGGGTGCCGAGGTTCACCGCGTACATGAGCTCGCTGCCCACCTTGCGCAGCCAGGCGGCGAACTCGTCCAGTCCGACCTCGTTCGTCTCGGTGGAGTGCCAGGCCAGGTCCAGCCGGCGCGGCCGCTGCTCACGCGGCCCGATGCCGTCCTCCCAGCGGTAGCCCGACACGAAGTTGCCCCCGGGATAGCGGATGGCGGTGACGCCGAGCTCCCGGACCAGCGCGATGACGTCCTCGCGGTAGCCGTGGTCGTCGGCGGTCGGATGGCCCGGTTCGTAGATGCCGTCGTAGACGCATCGGCCGAGGTGCTCGACGAAGGAGCCGAAGAGGCGGCGGTTGACGGTGCCGACGGTGAAATAGGGGTCGATGGTCAGATGAGCGCGGGTCATGATCCTCTTATCGGTCGACGGTCGGGCGACAACGTGCGCGGCCTACTTCAAGCTGCCGATGGCCAGGCCTCCGCGCCAGTGACGCTGCAGCGTGACGAAGGCGATGATCAGCGGGATGACCGAGACGAGAGACCCCATGATGATGATGCTCCAGAGCGACGTGCCGCCGGAGTTGTTGGCCGAGGCGATCCCCTGCCACTGACCGATGCCGACGATCACGGGGTACAGGTCGTTGTCCGACAGCATCGCCAGTGGCAGGAAGTAGTTGTTCCAGGTCGCCACGATCGAGAGCAGCAGGACCGTGACCATCGCGGGCCGCATCAGCGGAAGCGCGACCTGGAGGAACGACCGCAGCTCACCCGCGCCGTCGACGCGAGCGGCGTCGAGCAGCTCGTCGGGGACGGCGTCGCGCGCATAGACGTGCATCAGGTAGACCCCGAACGGGTTGAGCAGCGAAGGCAGGATCACCGCCCAGATCGTGTTCGTCAGGCCCAGCCGGGAGAACATGATGAACGTCGGGATGACCAGCGCGGTGGCCGGAACCATCACCGCGCCCAGCAGGACGGCGAAGCTGAAACGCCGGCCGGCGAAGCGGTACTTCGCGAACCCGTAGCCGGCCAGCACGGCCAGCACGGTGGCGCCGATGCCGCCGACGAAGGCGTAGAGCGCGGAGTTGAACAGCCAGCGCGCGTAGATGCCCCCGCTGTACGTGAACAGCTCCCGGAGATTCCCGATGAAGTCGACGTCGTCGGCGAACCACAGCGAGTTGCCGCCGCCGAAGAGCCCGGCGGCGTCCTTCGAGCTGTTGACGATCACCCACCAGAACGGCACCAGGAAGTAGACGAGCAGGAAGCCGAGGAGGACCTGGAGTGGCAGGTAGCGCTGCCGCCGTCGGCGACGCGCGGCGCTGTCGATGTGCACTGTCATGACAGGAAGCTCCCCCGCTTGCGCGTCGCGAACAGGAAGATGTAGACGCAGACGAAGACGACGCCTCCGAGCGCGAACGAGATGGCCGATCCGTAGTTGAAGTTCGCCAGGCCGAACGCCTGCTGGTACGCGTACATGTTGGGCGTGAAGTCCGGCCCGATCGCGCCGGCGGCGAGGTCACGGAGAATCTTCGGCTCGTTGAAGAACTGCAGCGTTCCGATCAGCGCGAACACCAGGATGAGCAGCAGCGCCGGCGTGATCAGCGGGATCTTGATCCGCAGCGTGATCTGCCAGGTACTGGCACCGTCAATCCGCGCGGCCTCGTACAGGGTCGGGTCGATGCCCTGGAGCGCGGCGTACAAGATGATCATGTAGTAGCCGGCCCACTGCCAGGTGACGATGTTGAGCAGGCCGTAGAAGATCAGGTCGTTGCTGAGGAAGTCCGGAGCCGAGGCGCCGAACAGGCCGAAGACGTCCCCGAGCGGGCCGAAGTTCTTGCTGTACAGGAACCCCCACATGAGGGCGCCGATGACCGCGGGAATCGCATAGGGCAGGAAGATCATCAGCCGTGAGAACCGCGCGAACCTCGACGTGACGATGTCGAGGATGAGCGCCATCGCGAGCGAGATCAGCATCTGCACCGGGATGAGGACGAGCGAGAACCGGACGACGAACCACGCACCGTCGAGGAAGCTCGGATCGGTGAACGCCTTCGCGTAGTTGTCCAGGAAGACGAAGCTCGTCCCGCCGATCATCGCCTTGCGGAACAGGCTGAGATAGAGCGCGTAGCCGAGCGGCGCGACGAGGAACGCGAGGAAGACCACACCGAACGGCCCGATGAAGAGCCACCCGATGAGCTGCTCGCGCAGGGGGATCTTGCGCTTCTTGCGTCTGGCCTTCTCGGTGCGCTGTGGCGCGGTCTCGGTGATCTGCAGGGTCATTCTCGAGCTCCGGAAATCTGTGGACGGCGAGGGCGGTGGGCGGGGCCGGCGCCGGGGACGAGCCGGCCCCACCCGTCAGGTCACTGGACCGTGAACCCCTGTTCCTCGGCGTAGCCCACGACGTCGTCCTGCAGCTGGTCCGCGGCTTCGGAGCCCGTGGTCGAGCCCTGGTTGAGCGCTCCGAGCTGCTCGGTCATCGCGTCGTAGTAGTACTGCTGCAGCGGGCTGTAGGTGAAGCCCTCGTAGGCGTTCGCCGCCGGGACGTAGACCTCCTTGTTCGCCTGCTGACCGCCGAAGAACTCCACCGCGAGGTCGGCGAAGGCGGGATCCTCGAGCGCGTTGAGGTTCAGCGGGAAGATGACCTGGTTGGTCCAGCCGTCGGTGAGCGACGCCTCGTCGGCGTAGATGCCAAAGGCGACCTGCGCCGCCAGTTCCGGGTCCGATGCCTGACTGGTCACCGAGAACGCCGATCCGCCCCAGTTCACCTGCACCGGGTTGGCGGGGTCCCACTGCGGCAGCGGCGCGACCGCGAACTGGCCGGAGTCGGCGCCCGCACCCACGCCGGCACCGGTGAGGTAGCCCGGCGCCCAGGCCGCCGAGATGTAGGTGGCGTAGTCGCCGTTGATCACTCCGGCGATGTACTCGGGGGTGAACTGGTCCTGGGTGCCGACCAGACCCTTCTCGACGAGGCCGCCCCAGTAGTCGAGCACCTCCTTCGACGCATCGTCGTTCAGCGCGATCCCGATGTTCTCCGGGTTGTCGGTGTCGTAGGCGAACGGGTCCGCGCCGTTCTGGATCTGCAGCGCCATCATCACCGCCGGCACGTTGGCGCCGAGGTCACCGAACAGCGGCCCGCCGGCGTCGCGCACCGTCTGCGCGGCCTGCTCGTACTCGGCCCAGGTGGTGGGCGGCGTGATGCCGTACTGGTCGAAGATGTCCTTGCGGTAGATCATGCCCATCGGGCCGCCGTCGACCGGGACGCCGTAGACCGCGTCGCCGACCGAGACGTCCTGCCAGGCGCCCTCGCTGTAGTCGTCGCGGACGTCCTCGAAGCCGAAGTCGCTGATGTCGACCAGCGCCTCCTGCACCTGGAAGGTCGGGATGCGGTCGGCCTCGATCATGATGACGTCGGGCGCGCCGGTGCCGGCGGCGATGGCGGTCTGGAACTTCTCGTACTCGTCGCCGCCCTCGCCGACGTTGGTCCAGCACACCTGGACCTCGTCGTTGCCCTCGTTGAAGTTGTCGACGACCAGCTCGGTGTTCGGGTACCAGGCCCACAGCGTCACGACCGGCAGGTCGGTCTTGGGAATGGTGTTCGTGCAGTTGGCGTCGGACCCGCCACCGCCACCGCCCCCGTCACTGCTGCTGCTACTGGTTCCGTCGTCATCGGACGAACAGGCGGCGAGCGAGCCGGCGAGGACCAGCGTCGCCACCGCTGCGAGGAATTGCTTGCGCTTCATTGCGTGAGTTCCCTTCGGGATGCGTAGGACGTCGTTGTCGGCGCGTCGCCGTGCGGCTCGAACCAGCTCCGGAGCCGGATGCTCCCAGCACCTCGCCTACATCGGGCGGTTGGCCGCGAAGAGCATTTATAACGTTGTATGTTTAGCGATAAAGCCGACTATGGCAACGGGCTTCGGCCCTGTCAAGACCGACGTGGCCGGCACTCGCCTGCCCGGTCGGAGCGCAGGTCGGGCCCTACAATGCAGAGGCGTCGCGGCCGCGACGCCGGAACGAGGAGGCACTACGTGATCCCGACGATGCACGATGTCGCGCGGGTGGCCGGAGTCTCCATCAAGACCGTCTCCAACGTGATCAACGACTTCCCCCACGTCCGGCCGTCGACGCGCATGCGAGTCCTCTCCGCCATCGAGGAGCTCGGCTACCGGCCGAACCTGTCGGCGCGCGGTCTGCGGTCCGGCCGCACGGGTGTCATCGGGCTGGCGGTGCCCGAACTGCGGCAGAACTACTTCGCCGAACTGGCCGACGCGATCATCCGCGCGGCCGAGAAACACGACCTCGGCGTTCTCGTCGAGCAGACCAGCGGCGACCGCGAGCGTGAGATCGCCGCCGTCACCGGCGCCGGCCGGCTCCGCCTCACCGACGGCCTGCTGTTCAGTCCCCAACGTCTCGGTCAGGACGACCGTCACCTCATCCAACCCAGGTTTCCCTTCGTGTTGCTCGGCGAGCGGATCTTCGGCGGCCCCACGGACCACGTGACGATGCACAACGTGAGCTCCGCCCAGGCGGCCACCGAACATCTGATCGGGATCGGCCGGCGGCGCATCGCGCTCATCGGCGCACACCCTGACCGGCGCGAGGAGATACGGTCGGCCGACCTGCGGGTGCGCGGCTACAAGGGCGCCCTCGAGGCGGCCGGGATCCCCGTCGATCCGCAGCTCATCCGGGCCGTGGCGCCGTGGCACCGCGAGAACGGCGCGGAAGCCATGCGAGACCTCATCGCGTCCGGCGTTCCGTTCGACGGCTTGTTCGCGCTCAACGACACCCTGGCGCTCGGTGCGTTGCGCGCCCTCGGCGACGCCGGCGTGCGGGTCCCCGACGACGTCGCCGTCATCGGTTTCGACGACATCGACGAAGCGCGGTTCTCCGTTCCGTCGTTGTCCAGCGTCGACCCCGGCCGGCAGGAGATCGCCGAGACGGCGGTCGAGCTCCTGGTCGAGCGCATCAACGAGAAGGACGGCGAGCCGCTGCCGCCCCTCCTGGTCAAGTCCAAGTTCCGCATCGTCGCCCGCGAGTCCACCGGGTCCGGCGGGTCGAGCTGACCGCGGGCGCCGGCACCTGCTGCGGAGGGCCGGCGCCCGCGACGACTCACGTCACTCCTGCCGGAACAGCAGCGGCGCGAAGTCGATGAGGTTCTTCTGCCACGCGTCCCAGCCGTGCGGCCCCGGGGTGGGCCCGTCGTACTCGTAGTCGATCCCCAGTTGATCCATGACGGTCAGCGAGCTGATGAACGACGGGTACACGAAGTCCGTGGGGTCGCCCACGTAGATCTTCAGCAGCGTCGTGCCGTCGTTGATCGCCTGGGCGTCGACCCCGGTGGCGCTGCCGAACCCGGCCGAGAAGGCGCCGATGTAGGCGAACTCACCCGGGAAGGCCTTGAGCACGGTGTACGTCTGCCCGCCGCCCATCGACAGGCCGGCCAGCGCCCGCTGGGACGGGTCGTCGGAGATGTTGTACCGCTCCAGCGACACCGGGACGATGTTCTCCCGCAGCTCCCTGGTGAAGTTCGAGGAGTTGCCGTTGCCCATCACCACCACCATCGGCTCGAGGTTCCCGTCGAGGAAGTGGTTGTCGAGGATCTGCTTGGCGCGGCCCATCTCGATCCAGTCCGTGTAGTTCTGGCCGCCACCGTGCTGCAGGTAGAAGACCGGGTACGGCTCGGCCCGGTCCGGGTCGTACCCCGGCGGCGTCCAGACGTACGCCTTCCGCTCGGCCCCGGCGACGGTGCTCTGGTACGTCATCGTCTCGACGGTGCCACCCTGACCCTCGGGCACGTCGGCGAGCAGCCGCGCCGACTCCCCCGGAATGAAGAACGTGCTCCACGCCGGTTCCGTGGTGACGTGGGTCGGGTTCGACGCGTCCTTCGTGGGCACGCGATCGACGATGAGCCGGTAGTAGTGGAAGCCGGGCTTCAGCGGGCCGACGGTGGCGCGCCACCGGTCGCCGACCCGGGACATCTCCACGCGGATCCAGCTGCCACCGGGCGCCCAGTTGCCCCACACGGTGACGTTCTGCGCGTCCTTGAACTCCGTCGTCGTCTCGAACGTGACGAACCCGTCCTCGGTGATCCACGGCGTCGGGGTGGTGCCGGCCGGCGGCTGCTGGAACTCGGCCTCGAGCGGCAGGTGCCCGGGGCTCGGGCCGTCGTCCGGCGCGTCGCGGAACAGTCGCGGCATGAAGTCGATCAGGTTCTCCTGCCAGGCGTTCCAGTTGTGGCCGCGGTCGGGGTTGACGCCGTCGAACTGGTACTCGACGCCGGCCTCGTCGAACTGCTGCATGAGGCGGTAGTTGTAGTTGTAGGCCAGGTCGGTGACGTTGCCGGTGTAGAGCCGCAGCAGCTCCGTGCCCTCGTTGATCTTCTCGGCGTCCACGTCGCTGGCACTGCCGAACACGAATCCCGCGAACGAGCCGATGTAGGCGAACTCGCCGGGGCGCTCGAACAGGGTGGACAGCGTCTGGTACCCGCCCATCGAGAGTCCGGCGAGCGCCTGCTGCGAGGGGCTGTGCGAGATGTTGTAGTCGTGCCGGGCCTCGCGCATGATGTTGCGCAGCAGCTCCTTCTGGAAGTCCGGCACGTTGCCGTCGCCCATCACGACGACCATCGGCTCCATCTCGCCGCGCAGCGTGAGGTTGTCGAAGATCTGCGTGGCGCGTCCCACCTCGACCCAGTCGCGGTAGCCCTGTCCGCTGCCGTGCTGCAGATACAGCACCGGATACGGCTCGCGCCGGTCGGCGTCGTAGCCCGGCGGCGTCCACACGAGGGCGGAGCGCTCCCCGCGGGTGACGGTGCTGCGGTAGGTCATCGTCTCGACCGAGCCGCCGTCCCCCTCGGGCACGTCCGCCAGGAGGCTCGCGGAGTCGCCGGGAACGAAGAACGTGCTCCACTCCGGCTCCGACGCGACGCTCGTGGGGTTCGTCGGGTCCTTCACGACGTTCGTGTCGTCGGCGGTGAACTGGTAGTAGTACAGGCCGGGTTCGAGCGGCCCCATCACCGACGTCCAGTTGGCTCCGCGGCGGGTGAGGCCCCACTGTGCCCAGTTGGCCGACGGGCCGAAGTTGCCCTCGGCGACGATCTGCGTCACGTCGCCGAACGTGCTCTGTGCCTCGTCAGCGGAGATCGTGAACGTGACGAAGCCGTTCTCGTCCACGGTGACCCACGGCGTTGCCGCCGTCGCCGCGGGTGGCGCGGCCACCAAGGCGGCCACGGCCATCGCGGTGCCGACGAGGAGCGCCGCCAAGCGCCGCCCGATCCCGATACGGCGCGTTCGTCTCTGGCGAGATGCCATCACCATTGATCCTCTCTGTCCTGAGTCCGCCGACGTCCGGCGCGGCGCAGGAGACGACGGATGCGACCACCGAGAGAGAGCCGATCACCCTCGGCTGTGCGGGCGGGCTGCTGGCGACGTCCGGGGCCCCTCGCTCATTTACAACGTCGGCAAACTCGCCCGACGCCCATGCTGGCGGCGCCGATCGGAGGGTGTCAATAGTTCTGGCGTGGCGTTTATAACGTTGTGATTGATTGCATCATGCGCAACGCATGTGTCCGGCATGCGCAACTGACCTTGACACGGCGGCGACGAGAGGCTGCGTCGCTCGCCGGGTCAGAGGCTCAGAGTGACGCGCGACGTCCCGGGCTCGGCGTGCACGACGGTGCGGGTGCCGGCCAGCTCGACCCGCCAGGCGACGTCGTCGCGGTCGGAGCTGACCTCGATGCGCGGTCCTTCGCGTCGCACGCGGTAGGTGGCCCGCGCCTCGCCCTCCGCCGCGGGCACGACCAGGGTCGAGTCGTGGCCGTCGGCCAGCTCGTAGAGGCGCAGCGTGACGCCGTCGGCGTAGTCGTAGTCGGGGCGGTCGTCGACGGCGCCGAGCGGCAGGACGGTGTCCGGGCGCACCAGCGCCGGCACGCTGTCGAAGCCGTGCGTCTCGCTCACCCACCGCGGCCCGGTGACCTGGGCGCCGTCCAGCAGTGACGTCCACGTCCCGGCCGGCACGTAGTACGAGACCGAGCCGTCCGCGCTCATGACCGGCGCCACCAGCAGGCGATCGCCGAGCAGGTACTGGCGGTCGAGGTAGGTCGTCGCCGGGTCGTTCGGGAACTCCAGCGCCATCGGGCGCAGCATCGGGACGCCGTCCTCGTAGGCCTCGCGGGCCATCGCCGACAGGTACGGCATCAGCCGCAGCTTCAGCTTGGTGAAGCGGCGCAGCACGTCGACCGCCTCGTCGTCGAAGGCCCACGGGACGCGGTACGAGGTGGAGCCGTGCAGCCGGCTGTGCGACGACAGCAGCCCGAACGGGATCCACCGCTTGAACACCGCCGGGTCCGGGAGGTTCTCGAAGCCGCCGATGTCGTGGCTCCAGTACCCGAACCCCGACATCGCGAGGGACAGCCCGCCGCGCAGGCTCTCGGCCATCGAGGCGAAGGTGGAGTCGTTGTCGCCGCCCCAGTGGACCGGGAAGCGCTGGCCGCCGGTGGTGGCCGAGCGGGCGAACACCACCGCGCCGCCGTCGCCGTGGCGCTCCGCGAGCGCGTCGAAGACGGTCTGGTTGTACAGCAGCGTGTAGTAGTTGTGCATGCGCTCCGGGTCGGCGCCGTCGTCCCACACCACGTCAGTGGGCACCCGCTCGCCGAAGTCGGACTTGAAGGCGTCGACGCCCATGTCCATGAGCCGGCGCAGGTGCGAGGCGTACCAGGCGCGGGCTTCCGGATTGGTGAAGTCGACCAGGCCCATGCCGGCCTGCCAGCGGTCCCACTGCCAGACCGACCCGTCGGGCCGCCGCACGAGGTAGCCCTTCTCGGCGCCCTGCGCGAACAGCGGCGAACGCTGCGCGATGTACGGGTTGATCCACACGCAGATGCGCAGCCCACGGGCCTTGAGCCGGGCCAGCATCCCCTCCGGGTCGGGGAACGTCCGCGGGTCCCACTCGAAGTCGCACCAGTTGAACTCCCGCATCCAGAACGTGTCGAAGTGGAACACGCTCAGCGGGAGGTCGCGCTCGGCCATGCCGTCGACGAACGACGTCACGGTGGCCTCGTCGTAGTCGGTGGTGAACGACGTGGACAGCCACAGGCCGTACGACCACGCCGGGACCCGGGCCGGCCGGCCGGTGAGCGCGGTGTAGCGGCGCAGGATCTCCTTCGGCGTCGGGCCGTGGATGACCAGGTACTCCAGCTCCTGACCGGCGACGCTGAACTGGGTCCGCGACACCAGCTCCGACGCCAGCTCGAACGACACCAGGCCGGGGTGGTTGACGAAGACCCCGTAGCCGGCGTTGGTCAGGTAGAAGGGGACGTTCTTGTAGGCCTGCTCGCTGGCGGTGCCGCCGTCGTTGTTCCAGATGTCGACGGTCTGGCCGTTCTTCACCAGCGGGCCGAACCGCTCCCCCAGGCCGTACACGACGTCGCCGGGAGCCAGGTCCAGCCGCTGGGCCACGTGGTGGATGCCGTCGGGCGTGGTCATGAAGCCCATGCCCTTCGTGCTCGACGACGTGAGCACCCGCTCGCCGGCCACGAAGTCGAGCCGCCAGTCCTCGCCGCGGACCACCCGCGCGGTCAGCCCGCCCGAGGTCAGCTCGGCGACGTCGTCGCCGGCGCGGGTCGTCACCGGCGCGGCGGTGGCGCCGGGCAGTTCGAACGCCGGCGGCCGCTGCAACCCGCCGGCGTGGTGGACGATCCGGACGGCGACGACGTCGGGCATCGGCGACGAGAGCCTGACGGTCGCCAGCGGCCGGTTGAGCACGTCGCCACGACGGCGGATGCGCTGGGTGGGCGCGTAGACCGTGACGCTGCTCTCCGTCGCCTCGACGTCGTACGCTTCGGCCGGGTGCAGGGCGGTGACGCCGGGCCGGATGCCCCAGTAGCCGTCGGTGAACTTCACGCTGCGGTTCCTTTCGGGTCTCTCACTTGACCGCGCCGGCGGTGATGCCCCGGGCGAGCGTGCGCTGGAAGATGAGGAAGAAGACGATCGCCGGGACCACGCCGAGCAACGCGGCGGCGCTGGTCGTGGTCGCGTCCATGAGCCGGTCGCCCTCCAGGACGCCGAGCGCGACGGGCACCGTCTGGTTGTCGTTGGAGATCAGGAAGATGAGCGGGATGAAGAACTCGTTCCACGTCCAGATGAAGAAGAAGATGAGCAGCACCGACAGCGTCGGGCGGCTGATCGGGAAGACGACCCGCCACAGCGTCTGCCACTTGCTCGCCCCGTCGAGCGCGGCGGCCTCGAGCACCTCCTTCGGGAAGGTGCCGAACACCGAGGCCAGCAGGTAGGTCCCGAAGGCGCTCTGGATGACCGTGAAGATGATGATCACGGCGAGCTGGGTGTCGTAGAGGCCGATCTCCTTCGAGATGTAGTACAGCGGGTAGATCAGCGTCTCCTGCGGCAGCATGTTCGCCATCAGGAACAGCACGACGATCGACAGCCGGCCCTTCACCCGCCCGATGCCCAGCGCATAGGCGTTGAACAGCGAGATGAGCACGCCGAGGACGGCGACCGAGCCGGCGATGAAGAACGAGTTCCACAGCTTCTGGCCGAAGTTCACCCGGTTCCAGAAGTCCACCATGCCGGTGGTGTAGAGCTCGGTGGGCAGGCTCAGCGGCCCGGACGTGGAGTACTCCCCCGGCGACTTGAACGCGTTGAGGACGATGACGGCGAACGGGAACAGCATCACCGCCGCGCCCGCGACGAGCAGCGCCAGCACGATCCAGCGCACCGCGCCGCGATGGTGACGGTCGCGCCGGCGGCCCGGCGCCGGGGACTCCTCCGCGGCCGGCCCGGCCGCCGTCGGCATCGACTGCAGCGTGGCCATCACCCGCGGTCCTTTCGCTCGCTCGCCGCCTGGGCGCGGATGAACACGATGCTGAGCACGATGATGATCAGCGTCAGCACGGTCGCGATGGCGGCGCCGTAGCCGACCCGCGCCTTCTCGAAGAAGTTCTGATAGGCGAAGTGCGACGGCACGTTCGTGGCGTCGCCCGGCCCGCCCCTCGTCAGGACGAAGATCGGGCCGAACACCTTGAGTGCCGCGATGGTGCAGGTGAGCGTGACGACGAACGTCTCGGGCCGGATCTGCGGCAGGGTGATGGCCCGGAACCGCCGGAACCAGCCCGCGCCGTCGATCTCGGCGGCCTCGTACAGCTCCGGGTCGACCCGCTGCAGTGCCGCCATGAAGATGACGACCGGATACCCGATCTGGACCCAGACCATGATCGCCATGACGGTCGGCATCGCGGTATCGGGATCCCCTAGCCAGTTCTGCGCCAGGCCGTCCAGGCCGATCGCCTCGAGCAGCCCGTTCAGCGCCCCGTTGTCCGGGCGCAGGATCCAGCCCCAGACGATGCCCGCGACGGCCACCGGGATGATCTGCGGCAGGTAGTACATCGCTCGCAGCGCGCTGGCGCTGCGAGCGCCGAACCGCTTGCCGATGACGTCGAACAGGACCGCGGCCAGGGCGAGCCCGATCACGGTCGGCGCGAGCGTGCTCGGCATTGCAGGCCGAGCACATCTCCTTCGGCGTCGTCACGCCATCGACGCTGCATGAACTGGCGCGGCACCAGGTGCTGGTCCTGCCCGACGTCACGCGCCTGGCGCCGGAGGAGGTCGAGGCCATCCGAGCGTTCGTCGCCGCCGGCGGACGCATCTACGCCAGCGGCACGACGTCCTTGGCGGACACCACCGGACACCGGTCCGACGACTTCGCGCTCGCCGACGTCTTCGGCGCCCACGCCGGCGGACGCTATGAGGCGGGGATCGTCTACTACCGGCCGGCCGCGGACGAGGTCAGCGACGCGATCGGTCCCGAAACCCACGTCAGCTGGGGGACGCGCGAGTCGCTCAGGGAGCCACCGCGAGCGCTGGACGTGCCGTTCCTGGCCGACCTCGCCGAGGACACCGAGACGCTGGCAACGTTCTCGCTCCCCTACGCCTATCCCCACGCCGGGTCTGCGGAAGACCACCAGTTCGCCAGCATTCACTCCTCGCCTCCCTGGACGGACACGGAGAGAGCAGCCTTGGTTCGCCACCGGTTCGGCGACGGCCTGGCCGTCTTCTCCGCCGCCCCGCTGGAGACGTCGTCCTTCTCCTCCACCAGGCGCCTGTTCACCGGCCTCGTCCGGTCGCTGATCGACGGCCGGCCCCGGATCCAGAGCCCGGCGCCGGCACAGGTGTGGATCACCCTCTTCGACCAGCTCGACCGTTCGCGTATGGTGCTCAGCCTGCTGAACTACGACGGTGATCATCAGCAGGACATCGTCGCCCTCGTCGACGTGGACGTGGCGGCGCCGGCCGGCTACCGCATCGTCGGAGCACGGCGCACCACCGATGGTTCGGAGGTCGAGCACCACCTGTCCGACGACCGTACGCTTCTCTCCCTGTCGAGATTCCACCTGCCGCTCTTCGAGCAGATCGAGGTGGCGCTCGAGCAGTCGACGTGAACGAGACGCTGCACTGCTGATCGAGCCGGTCCCGCCAGACCTCTGCCACCCGTGCGTTTCGACGTGGCTCACTCCGGCGACGGCCGGACAGACGAAAGCGCCCCTCAGCTGCGTTTCTGCAGGTGAGGGGCGCTTCGTTGGTAGCCCCGACGGGATCCGGGCCCGCCGCCAACGGCGCCGGCTCGGCGATCTTCCCGCGCCCACAGGCCCCGTGCTTGGCCAGGCCCGACTCCTCAACGTGTCGGAGATAGCTCGACCGCGGCGATGTCTGCCAGCTCGGCGAGGGTCCAGGGGCGCTCCCGGGATCGCTCCAGCACCTCCGCTGCGCGCGCGACCGCCGGGTGAAGGCGCCCGGACGACCGCCCGTAGCTTCGACGCGACAGCCACACCGGCGACGTCACGCGACTCGCCGGACCCTTCTGACGTCCGCGCGTGCCGGCGGGCCCACATGCTCTGACGTGCACTCGGGCAGCAGCCGGTCCACGATGACCACTTCGTGTCATTGACATGCTCCAGTCACGCCACTGGTCGTTGCACGCCATAGTCTCTTGGGCGCCGCCCCAGCCTGTCATGGGCGATCGATGTTCACCACCGCGGGAGCACTCATGAGTCGGCGTACCCGAACGAGCCTGGCAGCGGCTGTTGTGCTGGTCGCGGCGCTGGCGGTTCCGATCACCGCGGCACCTGAGCAGATCACCGGCAGCGCCAGGGTGATCGTGGAGCTGACGGCTCCGCCCGCTCTCGCCGCGGTCCGGGCTGACGCGTCCTGGGATCGCGCTCGCGAGCGCGGCGTCACGCTGCGGCGGACCCAGGACGCCCTGCTCGGCCAGGCCGGCGACACCGGTCTGGACGTCACCGTCGTGCACCGGCTCACCGCGGCATACAGCGGCCTCGTGGTGGATGTGCCGGCGGACCAGGTCCAGGCGTTGGCCGGCCTGGACGGCGTCCGCGCCGTGCACCCGGACACGTCCTACGCACTGGCGCTCGAGGACAGCGTGCCGTTGGTCGGCGCACCGCGGGTGTGGGACACGACCGGGCCTGACGGCCGCGCTGTCACGGGAACCGGCACCACGGTCGCGATCCTGGACAGCGGCATCGACTACTCGCATCCGGACCTGGGTGGCGGGTTCGGGCCTGACCACAAGGTCGTGGCCGGCTACGACCTGGTGAACGACGACGCCGACCCGATGGACGACAACGGCCATGGCACCCATGTCGCAGGCATCGTGGCCGCCGACGGCGCCGTCCAGGGGGTGGCGCCGGGTGCGACGCTGACCGCGTACAAGGTGATGAACAGTGGCGGCAACGGCCAGCTGTCGGACATCATCGCCGGCTTGGATGCGGCCGTCGCGCCGGACAACCCGCATCGTGCCGACGTCGTCAACCTCAGTCTCAGCGGCCCCGGTGACGGCACCGACCCGCTCTCGATGGCCGTCCGCAGCGCCGTCGAGGCCGGCGTCGTCGTGACCGTCTCGGCCGGAAACGCCGGGCCGGGCGCGCACTCGGTGCAGTCACCGGGCGCCGCCGACGGTGCCCTGGCCGTCGGCGCCAGCACCAGCGGGGTTTGGGTCCCGCGAGCCCGAATGGTCGGACCGGACGAGCAGGACCTGCGGGCCGTGCGTGCGGAAGCTTCGGCGCCCCCGCCCGCCGCACCGCTGCGGACAGCCGTGGTGGACGTCGGCGCGGGCCGGTCGGAGGACTACGAGGGCGTCGACGTCACCGGCAAGGCGGTCCTGGTGATCGACGACGGCGACGCGTTCGGGCTGGCCGCCGAGGCCGAGGCACGTGGCGCGGCCGCGGCGCTCATCTACACCCCCGACTTCTGGCGCCCGCAACCGGCCACGGCAGACCCGCTGCCCAGCGGCGCGGTCACCGACGCTGCGCCCCGTGACGAGTTCACCACCGGGATGGCCGACGACGGCAGGGTCGCATCGCTGGTGGCGCTGCGCATCCCCGGTGCCAGCGCCGCTGCGCTGCAGTCGCATCTGAACGCGCAGGTCGAGGTGGAGATCACCGGCAGCGAGGGGACCGACCTGCTGGCCGACTTCAGCTCCCGCGGGCCGACAGCCCGCTTCACCGCCAAGCCGGACCTCGTCGCGCCGGGGGTCGAGATCCTGTCCACGCTGCCCGGCCGGCAGTACGGCCGTTCGAGCGGCACCAGCATGGCCGCCCCGCACGTGGCCGGCGCGGCCGCGCTGCTGCACCAGCGGCACCCGGACTGGACACCGGCGCAGGTCGGCGCCGCGCTGGCCGGCACGGCCCGGCCGCTGCTCGGTGACGACGGCCCGCTCGCGCAGGGCGCCGGTCGCCTGGACGTCTCCCGTGCTGTCGACGCCGATGTCCTGGCGACTCCCACGACGCTGTCGTTCGGGCTGGCCGACCTGGGCGCGGCTGCGCAGCAGCAGGTCACCGAGACGGCCCAGCTGACCCTCGAGAACCTCGGCGGGGAAACCAGGCCGCTCGGCCTGACCGCGAACGTCGCGGACGGGGCCGGCACCGTCACCGTCGAACCCGCGGAACTCACCCTCGCGCCCGGCGACACGGCCACCGTCACCGTCCGGCTGACCACCGACCAGATCACCGCCGACACCGACGTCACCGGCTGGGTGGAGATCGACGGCCACGCCCGCGTGCCGTTCCTGCTCTCGGCGCGGCACCTGACCGTCCACGTCACCCCCGACCCGGTGCCGGTGGGCGCGCAGACCTCCCTGTATGTGAACAGCCCGGCTCCGCTCGCCGGCCCGCCTGTGCTGGAGGTCGCCTGCCCCGGGCTGGAGCCGCAGCGGCCGGAGCTGGCGCCCTATGGCACCGACTCCTGGCGCGCCACCATGACGGTCGCCGACGCCGGCCGGTGCGACACCACCGTCACCGGTACGGCGATCGCCGAGTACGCAGCGGCCGGCCTCACCGGCGCCGCGGCGTTCGAGGTCGCCGCACCGGTCAAGGGCCACACCGGCGCCTCCACCTGGCAGCAGGTCGGGCCGAACGCCGAGGCGGGCTGGCTGGCGTTCGGCTCCAGCCGCGACCGGCTGCGCACCGCCGTCGTCCCGACCGGCTCACCGAGCATCTTCGTCACCGAGGACCGGATGCGCAGCTGGCGCGAGCTGCGCACCATGCCGATGTCGGGCGGCACAGCCGCGGACGTCGAGGTCGACCCGCGCGGCAGCGGTGCCATGTACGTCGCGATGAACGGCGGCGGGTCCGACCCGAGTTACGAGGGCAGGATCGTGCACACCACCGACGGCGGCAGGTCGTGGCGGGTGCTGCCCGGCTGGGACACCCACATCGACGAGCTGGCGCTGGACGCCACCGGCCGAGCCCTGGTCGTCAGCGGCGGCGGCATGGTGCGCATCACCCGCGACGACGGCGCCACCTGGGCCGAGCTGCCCAGCGTCGGAGCGAACCCCCGCGACCTGGACTGGATCGGCCCGGACGTGTACGCCGCCACGAACAGCGGCCTGGTCGTCATCCGTGACGCTCTCGGACCGGCGCCGTCGGGGGCGAAGGTCCTGTACCGGCCGGGCGTGCTGGGCTGGGCCGGCCGCGTCACCGGCGACACCGAGAGCATCTTCGTCACCGCCTACCCGAGCGCCTGGATCTACGCCTCGCACGACGGCGGTGCCACGTTCCAGCTGGTGTTGCAGTCCACCGGCAGCAGCTTCCAGGCGCTGGACCTGGTCGGCGACACGCTCTATGGCATCAGTGGCAGGGGTACCTGGGTGGGTCGCGACCGCGGCGCCGTCTGGGCGCAGTGGGGCGACCCCATGCCGCCGTCGGTCGAGTTCGACATCGGCAGCTGGCCCGGTTCCACGGGCGACCTGTACGTGGCGTCGTCGGGCGCCGGAATCTACCGAGCCGGCGCGCCGGGGGAGTTCGAGCGGGTCGGCATCCCGGCCACGCAGGTGTACGACCTGGCGATCGCGCAGGACCGGACCGGGCCGGTGTTGGTGGCCGGGACCTACCGCGACACCTTCCGCACGCCGCTGACCGGCCGCAGCTCGATCCGCCCGGCCGACCTGGAGTGGGAGTCCGGTGGCGAGGGCCTCGTCGGCGTGGCGGCAGAGCACGTGGCGGTGTCGTCGACGGACCCGTCAGTCGTCTACAAGGTCAGCAAGGACCCGGTGCTGACGTTCAGCATCCAGCGCAGCTCCGACGGCGGGGCCACGTGGGAGCGTGTCTCCCAGCCGTCGGAGTTCCCCCACTCACTTCTGGTGCATCCAGCCGACCCGGATCGCATCTATGCGGGCTACTCCAGCCTGACCGGTGCCGGTCTTGTGGTCAGCGAGGACGGCGGCGAAACCTGGCGCAAGCTGGACCAGGGCCGGGTGTTCCAATCGCTGGCCGGCGACCCGGCCGACCCGGACCGCATCTGGGCCGGCGATCACGAGGGCCTGTACCGATCCGACGACGGCGGCGTGACGTTCGAGCAGCTGGCCGACCTCCCGGTGACGGCCATCGCCGCCGACCCGGACGAGCCCGGGCACCTGACCGTCGGCGGCCGCACTCTGTACACCAGCACCGACGGCGGTGCGACCCTCGTGCCGGCGGTCACGCCCGGTCTGGACATGTGGATCACCGACCTGCTGTACGAGCCCGGCCCCGGCGGGCGGGTGTTCGCGTCGGCGGGCTCGTTCTACGACGAGTTCGGTGTCCTGGAGTCGGGCCGCGGCGTGCTCAGCAGCGACGACGACGGCACCTCGTGGGCGTCGATGAGCGCCGGCCTGGCCAACTCGAACGTGACCAGCCTGGCCCTGGACCACGGCCGGCAGCACCTCTACGCCGGGACATTGGGCGGCAGTGTGCACCGCATCACGCTTCCGAACTGACCACAGGCGATGACGCCCGGGCAGGTCCGTCCACTCACCAGTGAGGTCAGCCATGCGCAGTCGTCCACGCCGTGCCCGCCGATCCACCCGAGTGCGGGCGGGGGCCGGCCTCCTCGGCGCACTCGTGGTGCTCGCACCGGGGCTCGTCCCGGCGGCGACCGCGAGCGGCCAGGCGCCGACGCTGCGCGCGGCCGTGGTCGATCCCGCGCTGCGCGCGGAGGTCGCCGATGCCGCGCCGGGTGAGGAGCTCGACTACCTGCTCTCGCTGCGCGCCGCCCCCGACCTCGCCGTGATCGAGAACGACCACGATGCGGTGGTCGCCGCGCTCAAGGAGGTCGCCGCGACGAGCCAGCCCGCCGTCATCGATGAGATCGAGGACCGCGGCGCCGAGGTCCTGAACACCTTCTGGATCGGCAACCTCATCCTCATCCGGTCCACCGCCGACGTGCTCGCCGCGCTCAGCAACGAGCCCGCGGTCGCCCGCGTCCTGGCCGTCCAGGAGATGACCGTCCCGGAGCCGGAGCCGGACCAGGCGCCTGCCGACGCCGAGGACGTCACCTGGGGTCTCGGCCACATCGGCGCCGACGACGTCTGGGACGAGTTCGGCGTCACCGGGTCCGGCGTGCGCGTCGCCGTCCTCGACACCGGTGTCAACGCCAGGCACCCTGACCTGTCCACGCGCCTCGCGACCGACGTTCCCGGCGACCCGTACTTCCCCGGCGGCTGGATGGAATGGGACACGAACGGCGTCCCCCGGCACACTCTCCCGGCCGACACCAACGGGCACGGCACCCACGTCTCCGGGACGGTGCTGGGCGGCGACGCGAGCGGCACTCACATCGGCGTCGCGCCGGGCGCTCGGCTCATGAGCGGCCGCGTGCTGCCCAGTGGCTCGGGCACCACGCCGCAGATCATCGCCGGCATGCAATGGGCAGTGGATCCCTATGACCACGCCGGCAACCCGGCCGGCGAGCCCGCGCGCGTGGTCAACATGTCGTTCAGCCCCTCCACCGGCGGCGTCATCGACGCCATGGTCCAGCCACTCAGGAACATGGTCGCCGCCGGGGTACTGCCGGTCGCCGCCGCCGGCAACTGCGGCGAGGGCTGCCACGGCGGCCCCGGTGACATCCCGGAGGCGCTCACCGTCGGCGCCACGGACGTCGCCGACGACGTGGCCGCGTTCTCCAGCGGCGCCACCGTGACGACGGCGGAGTTCCAGCAGCCGCCGGCCGACTGGCCGCAGTCCTGGGTCGTGCCCGACGTGTCCGCGCCCGGCGTCGACGTCTACTCGTCCAGTTCCAACGCCTTCGGCGGCATCGTCTACGCGCGCAACAACGGCACGTCCATGGCGGCCCCGCATGTGGCCGGCGTGGCCGCGCTGATGCTGTCCGCCGATCCGACCCTGACCGTCGGGCAGATCACCGACGCACTACGTGACACATCGTCCTTCGACGACCGCTACGGCCTCGCGCGGCCCAACACCCGGTACGGCCAGGGCCGGGTCGACGCCCGCCGGGCCGTGGCCCACGTCGCGCTCCACACCGGCGTGGCCGGCACCGTCGTCGACGCCGCGAGCCTGGCGCCGGTCCCAGACGTCGTCGTCAGCGTGCCCGGCCTCGGGGTCTCCCAGCGAACGACGACGGACGGCCGCTTCGACCTGCGCCTCCCTCCGGGAACGTATTCGCTCGAAGCAGCCTGGGAGGGCCGGCTCGTCGCCACCGTCGACGCCCTCACGGTGACTGACACGGTCCGGTCCGCCGACATCGCACTGAGCGGCGTGGCCGGACGCGTGATCGACGCCGTGACCGGCAAGCCGGCGTCGCACACCGCCGTCACCGCACAGGGCACCGCCGGCGACACCGGCGTCAGCACCACGACCGCCGGCGACGGCAGCTACCGGCTGTATCTCTCCCCCGGCACCTACACGCTCACCGCCCGCAGGTTCGGCTACGCCGATCTCGCCGGCGCCGGTGCGAGCGTCACGGACGGCCAGGTCACCTCACGGGACCTTGCCCTGTCGCCACTGCCCACGAGCACCATCACCGGCGTCGTCTCGTACGCCGCGAGCGGAACCGGCGTTCCCGGCGTCACCGTCGAGCTCGCCGACGGTCCGCGCTCCGCCGTCACGGACTCCGACGGCCGCTACACGATCAAGGACGTCCCGCGCGGGACGCACCGGGTGGTCGCGAAACCCGAGCTGTTCGTCGAACCCGCGCCCGTCGACGTGACCACCACGGCCGGGAGCGCGAGCACCGTGGACTTCACCCTGGCCTGCGGTGGCGAGTGCCCCGGGCTGTGGGTCGCCCGCGAGCACGGCCCGGTGGCCGCCGGGCAGGACAGCGCAAGCGCCACAGTGGTCAGCCCCGACGGCCGCCGGCTGTACGTCGCGGGCACGAGCTCCGGCGAGGGCAGCCAGGTCGACTACCTGACCGTCGCCTACGACACCGCGACCGGCCGCACACTGTGGCAGGCCCGCTACGACGGCCCGGCGCGCGGCCAGGACGGCGTCAACGACATCGCGCTGAGCCCGGACGGCGCCCGCGTGTACGTCACCGGTCTGAGCGTGGGCCAGGGCGTGGGACCGTCCGGCGGCGACTACGCGACGCTCGCGTACGACGCGTCCACGGGCGACGAGCTGTGGCTCGCCCGCTACAACGGACCCGGCGACAACTTCGACAACGCCCGGGCGGTGGAGGTGAGCCCGGACGGCGGAACCGTGCTCGTCACCGGTCAGGTGCAACTGCGCACCGGCACCACCTCGCACACCGACTACGGGACGGTGGCGTACGACGCCGTATCGGGGTTCCAGCGCTGGGTCGCGCTCTATGACGGCCCGGCCGTCGGCTTCGACTCGGCGAACGACCTGGCGGTGAGCCCACGTGGCGACGCCGTCTTCGTCACCGGTCACAGCCCCGGCGCCGGCTCGGGCTGGGACCACGCGACCGTCGCCTACGCCGTGCGCACCGGCGAGCAACTCTGGGCGGCACGCTACGACGGGCCGGCCGGTGGAAGCGACGATGCCGGCGCCCTCGCCGTGAGCCCGGACGGCGACCGGCTCTTCGTCACCGGCACCACGGCCGGGGACCGGGGCCTGCCCGACTACGCGACCGTCGCCTACGACACGAGCGACGGCGCGAGGCTCTGGACCGCGGCCTACGACGGGCCGGGCGGCTCGCTCGACAGAGCGACCGCGCTCGCCGTGAGCCCCGACGGCAGCGGTGTGTACGTCACCGGACAGAGCTCCGCGGGCTCGACCGGCGCCACCGCCGACTACGCGACCGTCCGGTACGCCGCCGCCACCGGAGCGACGTCCTGGGTCGCCAGGTACTCGGGCGACGCCGAGGGCGCCGACGCCGCCGCAGCCGTTGCCGTGAGCCGCGACGGCTCGCAGGTGGTCGTCACCGGGACGAGCGCCGGCGACGGCAGCGGGGACGACTTCGCCACCGTCGCCTACGAGCCGGCCGACGGCACGCAACGCTGGGCCGCGCGCTACGACGGACCCGCCGGCGATGACGACGACGCGGCCGCGGTCACGGTCAGCCCGGACGGCGAGCGCGTGTTCGTCACCGGAGGCAGCGACCTGGGCATCGGCGACGACCCGCTCGTCGCGCCGTCGGACTTCGCGACCCTCGCCTACGACGCGGCCGGCAACGCCCGCACGCCCGTGTTCGTCAGCCACGACGTGCGCGCCGTCCCGCCGGTCGTCGCGGCCGGCGATCCCCTGCACACCGTCGCCGAGGTCACCAACGTGGGCGTGGGCACCGGCTCGTACGCAGCCACCCTGGTGCTCGACGGCGTCGTCGCCGTGACCACCGACGTCGCACTCGGCCCCGGCGAGAGCACCACCGTCGGGTGGGACCTGCCCGAGATCGCAGCGGGCACGCATGAGCTGCGGGTCGGCGCCGCGAGCTCAGAGCTCCTGGCTGTCGCCTGCGACCGCACGCTGACCGGCCAACACCGTGGCCTCCTGACCGTATCCTCCGGGACCACCTGCCTCGGCGACGGCGCCCGGGTCACCGGCGGCGTCACCGTCGAGGCCGGCGCCGGTCTCCTCGCCACGAGAGCGTCGATCACCGGACCGGTCACGGCCGCCGGTCCCGCGGTCCTCGCCCTGACGGACGCGTCTGTTTCCGGGCCGGTCACGGCGACCGGCGTCACACAGGCTCTGTCGATCGTGAGCAGCCGCACCGGACCGCTCACCGTCGACGACAACGCCCCTCTCCTGCCCGCGGCCGTCTCAGGCAATGACGTGCACGGACCGCTGACGTGCACGGACAACACACCCGCTCCCATCGACCTCGGTGATCCCAACGAGGCGGGAGGCCGGGGCGGCGGGCAGTGTTCGGCCAGGTAGCCGCCGGGGAGCGTCACCACGGCGTCATAGGACGCCGCTACGCTGCGACGGTGCTGCATGGTCTCGGTCTGTCCGACGTCGACGAGAGCGTCTACCGCAGCGTGCTACGGCGCCGGCCGGGTTCGATCGCCGAGCTCGCACGCACGCTCGAGCTCAGCCGGCACCGCGTCGAGAAGGCGATCCAGCACCTGCGAGCCCTGGGCCTCCTCCAGCCGGGCGCACCTGGCCAGCCGCCCACCGCGGCCGACCCCGAGATCGCCATCCCGGTGCTCCTGCGCCAGCGGCACGAACAGCTGGAGGACGTCACCACCCATCTGCCCGCCCTGGCCGCCGAGCACCGGCTCGCCGCGTTCGGCGACGCCCACCACCAGGCCGTGGAGGTCATCGTCGGGAGCGAGGAGATCCGGCACAGAACGGCCGCGCTCGCCGCGACGGCGAACGAGTTCCTCATCTTCGACCGCCCGCCCTACGCCTACGACCCGTCGGGCGAGGTCGAAGGCGAACTGCCGTTCCTCGAACGCGGCGTGACCATCCGGGTCGTCTATGACTCCACGGCCTTGCAGGACCCGCTGCGGCTGGCCAACGTCCGCACCCTCGCGGCACACGGCGAGCAGGCCCGCGTGCTGCCCAAGGTTCCGCTCAAGCTGACGATCTTCGACCAGCACACCGCGGTCGTGCCACTGACCCGGGAGGAAGTGTCCGAGTCGGTCGCACTGGTGCACGAGTCCGGACTGCTGGACGCGCTTCTCGCACTCTTCGAAACGCTGTGGTCGTCCGCTCCGGTCCTCGACCGGCCACACGACACCGCGCCCATCCCGCCTGAGGACGCCGATCTGCTCACGCTGCTGGCCATGGGCGTCAAGGACGCGGCAGTGGCGCGCCAGCTGGGCGTCAGCATCCGTACCGCCCGGCGTCGGATCTCAGGCATCATGGACCGCCTCGGCGCCACCAGCCGCTTCCAGGCCGGACGCGAATCCGAGCGCCGAGGCTGGCTCTGACACCTGGCGTCACCATGGCCTCACCACTGATGGAGGCCGGCGCTACACGGAGGCGGGCGCGGCGTCCGCGGCGCGAAGGTGCGGGAGGAGGTGCTCGAGCACGAGGCCCGGGTCCTCGATCATGGCTAGGTGCCCCACACCGGGCAGTCACCGCGCCCCGCGCTCGCATCGCCCAGGTAGGCGGCCTGGATCGCGAAGTCGCCGCCGCCCCTCGCAGCGCCCAGAACAGGTCGGCATCGGTCTCGGCGTCGATCCGGAGATGGTCACGGAACGCCGATGATCAAGGCGATGGTCACCCGTGGTCGAGGAAGTCCAGCACCCGCCGGGTCAGCAGGGCGGTCGCCTCCGCGTCGTAGGACGCGAGCGAGCTGTCGGCGAAGTAGTGCTGGTCACCCGGATACAGGAACAGCTCGGCGTCGTCGGCTTCCTCGACGAGCGCCCGGGCGGCGTCGACGTCACCCTCGCCGACGAAGATCGGGTCGGCGTCCATGCCGTGCACCTGCACCCGCACGCCGTCGGGCCACCGCGGACCGAACGCCGACACCGGCACACAGGAGTAGAACAGCAGCGCACCCCGTGCCCCGGCGCGGGTCTGCGCCAGCAGCTGCGCCGGCAGCACCCCGAGGGAGAAACCCGCATACACCAGGTCGGTGGGCAGTTCCTCGGCCGCCGCTACGCCGCGCTCGATGACCGCGTCGGGAAACCCGATCGCCTCGGCATGAGCCATCCCCTCCTCGATCGTCCCGAAGGTCCGGCCGTCGAAGAGGTCAGGCGTGTGCACGGTGTGCCCGGCGGCTCGCAGGTCCGCGGCGAAGCCGGCGATCCCTGGGGTGAGGCCCTGAGCGTGGTGGAACAGCAACACTTCGGCCATGATCGACCTCCCGTCCGCCGGGCTCCGGACCCCCGGTGACACGATCCAACCACGACACCGTCGCATCCGTGATGCCGAATCTCATCGTGAGGGCACTGCGGGCCGGGATGGCCAGATGACCTTCACCGGGATCCTGCGCCGGATCGCTTCACGAATGACGTCGACGGGTCCGCCTGCCGTATCCGCGGACCGCCTGTCCCAGACCGCGACGAGTTGATCGGCCCGTTCGAGCATGTGGCGTGCGGCAGCACGATATGCCTCGGCGGTGGGCTCACCGAACCGAAGGCTCACCACGTCGAATGCCCGCCGCACAAGGGCGTCGTAATCCTGCCTGGCGGATGGGGGCAGGTTCTCGCGATGCCCGTCCGCAGGAACCACCACGAGGAGCTGACCGCCGGCTTCGAGAACGGCATTGGCGAAGATCTGCTCGGCGCCGTCGGTCAAGCAGGAGATGCCGACGAGCCGGTCGACTGTGGCGAGGTGCTCTCGAAGCGCCTGGTCCACCCCGTCCGCGGTCGGCCCGTCCAATCGACGATGGCCACAGACAGCGACTCGCACCGTAGATGTCTCCTCGCCTCGATCTCGGCCAGTTTCTCGCTCGCGCATCGTGGATACGGCAGGCGGACACTCACCACCCTCAGCCTGCGGGCGACGTCGGACCAGGCACGTCGAGTTCGCCCTTCCGCAGGCGGTAGACCTGAAGATGCAGGTCGTAGTACTTGTCGGTCTCGCCGACCCACTCCATGCCGACCCGCCGCGCGGTCGCGACGCCACGCTTGTTGCGCGGACGGACCACAGCGAACAACTCGTCCACACCTGAGGCGAAGGCGTGATGAGCCACGGCGTGCCCGGCCTCCGCGGCCAGACCGCGGCCCCAGGCGGCTGGGGCCAGCTGCCACCCGATCTCGAGATCGACACCATGCGGCGGCATCGCCAGGAGCGTCACGGCGCCGACGACGGCGTCACTGTCCCGTAGTCCGACCGCCCATCGACCCTGCGGCGGCTCGAGGTCGGCGGCCTCGGCGAGCCAGCCTTCGATCCGTGCTCGCATCGCCGCGTGGTCCGGCACGCGTGACATGGCCGGAGCGAGCCACTTCGCGACCTCATCCGACCCGAATATCGCCAGAGCGGCCTCGGCGTCGGCCGGCGACCACGGACGCAGCAGGAGTCGAGGGGTCTGGATCGACGAACCTCCGACCACCACGCGATGCTCGCCGCTGCCCATGCCGTGAACGTACCACCGGCTTCACCGCAGGTGGGGCTCGACGACGGCCACCGCGGGCGGCCGGCGCGGTCGGCGGCGTTCTCGCCGCACGGGTGTGGTCGGTTCAGTCGTCGATGACGTGCACCGGCCCGGTCACCCGGACGCCGACTCGCGCGCCCACCGTCGCGACGGCGTCACCGGTGGTGCGTGCCAGGGCGGGCGTGCCGTCGGCGAGCCGCAGGTGGATCAGCTGGTCGTGGCCGAAGTACTCGACGGCTTCGACGGTGGCGGTCACACCGGCCGCGGCGGCCGCGCCGATGGTCAGCTGCTCCGGCCGCACGACGGCGGTCGCGTCGCCCGCCGCCGCCGGGTCGTGCTCGAGCCGGCCGAGAACGGTCACGATGCTGCGCCCGTCCGTTCGTCCGGGCAGGATCAGTGCGTCGCCGACGAAGCCGGCCAGCCAGAGCGTGCGCGGCCGTCGATAGAGCTCGCGTGGTGTGCCGGCCTGGACGACCCGGCCCTCGGACAGCACCGCCACCCGGTCGCTGATCGACAGGGCCTCGTCCTGGTCGTGCGTGATGAGGACGGCAGTGGCGCCGCTCTCGCGCAAGGCCGCGCGCACCTGGGCGCGTAACCCGGCCCGGAGGGAGGAGTCGAGGGCGGCGAACGGCTCGTCGAGCAGCACCACCTCGGGCTCGGGCGCCAGCGCGCGGGCGAGCGCCACGCGCTGGCGCTGCCCGCCGGACAGCTCGTGCGGCATGCGGTCGGGCAGGTCCTCGAGCCCGGTCAGCTCCAGCAGCTCCCGGACTCTGCCGGGCCGCGACCGGACCGGCCACGAGGTGCCGCGCAGCCCGAACCCGACATTCTGCGCGACGGTGAGGTGGCCGAACAGCGCGCCCTCCTGGGGCACGAGCCCGATGCGCCGCCGTTCCGGCCGCTCGCGGGTGACGTCGCGGCCGTTCAGGGTGATCCGGCCCGAGTCCGGGCGGTGCAGTCCGGCGACGGTGCGCAGCAGCGTGGTCTTGCCGCTGCCGCTGGTGCCGAGGACGGTGAGCAGCTCTCGATCGGCGACGGTCAGCGACACGTCGTGCAGCACCGGCCCGTTGCGGTACCCGGCCACCAGCCGGTCCAGCTCCAGCGTCATGGCCGCGCCCCCAACCGGCCGGCCAGCAGCCACGCCGGCACGGCCGCCACCAGCACCAGGGCCAGCGCCGCCGGGGTCGCCGCACCGTATGCCCCGGCGGCGGTCCGCTGCCACAGCTCGGTGGCCAGCGTGTCGACGCCGGTGGGCCGCAGCAGCAGCGTCGCCGGCAGTTCCTTCATCGCCGTGACCGCCACCAGCAGCGCGGCCGCGGCGACGCCGGGCGCGGCGTGCCGCATCGTGACCGCCGACCAGGTGCTCAGCGCGGAGCGGCCCAGCGTGCGGGCCACCTCCTCGGCGGCGGGCGGCGTGCGCTCGACGGCGGCGCGGGTCGCCCCGATCGCCTTGGGCAGGAACAGCACCGCGTAGGCGAAGCACAGCACGGCGGCGCTCTGGTAGAGGCCGGGGACCACTCGCAGGGAGAAGAAGACCAGCGACAACCCGACCACGATCCCGGGCAGCGCGTGGCCGAGGTAGGAGACCCCTTCCAGCGCCGCCACCGACCGGCCGCGGTGCCGGGCAGCCAGGTAGGCGATCGGCATCGCCAGCGCGACGGTGAGCAGCGCGCCTGCGCCGCTGAGGGCGACGGTGGCGAAGGCGCTCTCGCCCAGCTCGGCCCAGTCGACCTCCACCCGCGCGGCGCGCACGAGCCGTCGGGCCAGCGCCGTCAGCGGGAACACCAGTGAGATCGCCGCCAGCGCGGCCAGGCCGAGCAGCGCGACCGCGGTTCCCGCCCGCCCGAGGTGCAGCGGCGGCGCCGGCGCCGCCGTCCGGACCGCGGCCACCCCGCCCCGGCCGGCCCGGCGACGGACGGCCCGCTCGGCGACGACCACGATCAGCGCCAGCGCCGCCAGCACCAGCGCCATCACCGCGGCCAGGGTGCGGTCGAAGGTGCCCTGGTAGGCGGCGTGGATCGCGTAGGTGTAGGCCTCGTAGCGGAACAGCGACGGGGCGCCGAAGTCCGACAGCGTGTAGAGCGCCGCCAGCAGCGTTCCGGCCAGGGCCGCCGGCAGCACCTGCGGCAGCGTGACCGTCAGGAAGGTGCCCGCGGCGCCCCGGCCGAGGGTCCGGGCCGCGTCGGCCGGCCCGTGGTCGGCCAGCCGGAACGCCGCCATCGCGGGCAGCGTCACGTACGGCAGGCACGACAGCACCATGACGGCTGTCAGCGGCCACAGCCCGTGCAGGCCGGGCCAGGTGGCCAGCCACGCGAACGCCGTCACGTACGACGGCATCGCCAGCGGCAGCGACGCGAGCACCCACCACAGCCGCGGCACCGGCAGCTCGGCCCGGGTCAGCAGCCAGGCCAGCGCCACCCCGAGCACCAGGCAACCGGCCGAGACCAGCCCGACCAGGACGGCGGAGTTGACCGCCAGGTCCCAGGTCCGCTCCCGCCACAGCGCCTGCCAGGCGCGGTCGGCGCCGGCCTCGGCGACGCGGACGACCAGGTAGCCCAGTGGGATCGCGGCGGCGGCCGCCACGAGGGTGGCGGCCGCCAGCAGCGGAACGGACGGACGGCGCCGGCTCAGAGCAGTCCCACCTCGGTCAGCAGCGCGACGGTGTCCTCCAGCGACTCCAGCTCGGAGAGGTCGAGGTCAGGGGCGCCGAGGTCGGCCAGGGCCGGCACGCCCGCGGGACCATCGATGCCGTCGATCAGCGGGTACTCGGCGGTCTCCTCGGCGAAGTAGGTCTGTGCCTGCTCGCTCAGCAGGAAGTCGACGAACTCATGCGCCGCCTCGGACTCGGCCGCCTCGCTGACGATGCCCACCCCGGACGTGTTGACCAGGGCGCTCACGCTGCCCGGATCGCCGAACTTCAGCTGGACCCGCAGCGCCGCCGGGTCGCTCTCGTAGCCGGCCCAGTAGTAGTGGTTGATCAGGCCGAGCCCGGCCGTCCCGGCGTTGACGGCCTCCAGGATCTGGCCGTTGCCCGGGTGGATCTGCGCCTCGTTGGCGATCAACCCCTCGAGCCAGGCGCGCGCGACGTCCTCGCCCTCGGTCACCCGCAGCGCCGTGACGAACGACTGGAACGACGCGTTGGTCGGCGCGATGGCGACCTGCCCGCGCCACTGCGGATCCGTCAGCGCCAGCACATCACCGGGAACCTGGTCGGCGGTGTAGGTCTGGCTGTCGTAGGCGATGACGCGGGCCCGGCCGGTCAGCGCCACCCAGGACCCGTCGCGCGAGCTGTACTCCGGGGCGACGGCGGACGTCACCTCGTCGGGCAGTGTGGCCAGCCGTCCGGCCGAGGCCAGCGCGCCGAGCGCGCCCGCGTCCTGGGAGAGGAACACATCGGCTGGGGTGCGCTCGCCCTCCTCCAGCAGCTGGGCGGCCAGTTCCGTGGTGCCGGCGTAGCGCACCTCGACGGTGATCCCCGACGCCTCCTCGAACTGCTCGATGAGCGGGCCGACGAGCTCCTCGTCGCGGCCGGAGTAGACCACGACCGAGCCCGCCGCGTCGTCACCGGCCGGCTCCTCGGTGGCGTCGTCGCCCGGCTGGGCGGCCGGCTCGCTGTCGTCGCCGCAGGCGGACAGGAGCAACAGCCCACCAAGGGTCGCGGCGAGCAGGCCCGGACGGAGAGAGCGCATGGGGTTCCTCGAGGTGTGTGGGGAGCCGGCGACCGCCGGTAAGGTCAGGCTAACCTTGCTGATCGGCGGGGTGGATCCCTAAGATTCGGGGGTGACTCCCGAGCTCGCGGCGCCGCCCGACTGCCTCTCCGTGCTGGTGGTGGACGACCACGCCGTCTTCGCCGAGGCGCTCGGCCTCGCCCTCGACGCCGGCCCCGGCACCCGCTGCGCCGGGGTCGCGCACGGCGTCACCGACGCGCTGCGACTGGCCGAGCGCACCCCGTTCGACGTCGCGATCGTCGACCACCACCTGCCCGGCGAGAGCGGGCTGCGGCTCGTCGGCCCGCTGCTCGAGACGAGACCGGCCGCCCGCGTGGTCATGCTGACGGCGTACCCCCGGGCCGACCTGGCCGCCGACGCCCTCGCCGCCGGCGCGGCGGCATTCCTCGCGAAAGAGAGCCCGCTGGCCGAGATCGTCGCCGCGGTGCGCGACGCCACCCCCGAGCGGCCGGTCGTCGCCGCGCTCGCCGAGCCGCCCGGCCACGGCGGGCTGACGCCCCGCGAGCACGAGGTGCTCCGGCTGCTCGCGCAGGGCCACGACGCCCGGCACATCGCCCGCACGTGCGGCCTGTCCATCCACACCGTCCGCGACCACATCAAGGCCGTGCTGGCCAAACTGCAGGCCCGCACTCAGCTGGAGGCCGTCGTCACCGCCGCCCGGCGCGGACTGGTCGACCTCGAGCAGGTATGAGCGACCGCCCGCGCGGGCTCGGCCGGGCGTTGGCGCGGCATGCCGCGCTGACCGCGGTCGCGCTGGTGCTTGTCTCCGGCGTCACGATGCTCGGCATCTGGCGCTACGCCAACGACGAGGCGCACCGGAGCGCCGAACAGGTGTCGACGGAGATCGCCGAGACCGTCATCGTCGCGCTGGCCCGCTACGAGTACGCGCCGGCCGACGACGAACACCGCCGCCGGGTGATGCGCACGCTCGACCCGTACCTGGACTCCGGGCTCGTCGACCGGGTGAAGATCTGGCGGCTCGACGGCGAGGTCGCCACCATCGTCGTGTCCGACGAGCGCCGCATCGAGGGCGAGACCCGGCCCGTCGACCACGAGCTGGCCCGGCGGCTGGACGCGGGCGAGGCCGTCACGTATCGCGTGCCGCTCGACGACGAGCACCGCTTCGAGACCAGCCGCGCCGACGAGCTGGTCGAGGTGTTCATCGGGTTCGAGGACGCGCTGGACCGGCCGATGCGGCTGGAGCTCTACGTGCCGGTCGACATCGGCGGAACCGTCCGCCAGGTCGCCGGCTCGCTGGTCCCCCTCGTCCTCGGCGCGCTGCTCCTGCTCGCCGCGGTCACGCTGCCGCTGACCGTCGCGCTCGCCCGCCGCATGCACCGCGACGCCGAGCGCCGGCAGGAGCTGCTGCGCTACGGCCTGGCCGCGTCCGATCAGGAGCGCCGCGACCTCGCCCGCCGGCTGCACGACGGGGTCATCCAGGACCTCGCCGGCGCCGGCCTGCTCCTCGACACCGTGACCGCGGACGAGCCGGCCCGCCCGACCTTGCAGCGAGTCCGCGGGCTGATCGCCGCCAACGTCCGCCACCTGCGCTCGATGCTCACCGAACTCACCCCTGCCGGCCCGCTGCCGGCCGATGCCGCGGCGCTGATGCACCGGCTCGCCGCGGAGCTCGGCTCCGAGCAGCTGCCGATCAGCACCGACGCCCCACCGGGGCTCACGCTCGACGACGACACCGCGACCCTGCTCTTCCGGGCCGTCCGCGAACTGCTGCGCAACGCCGTCCGGCACAGCGGCGCCACCCATCTCGGCGTCCGGGTACGCGCCGATGACGCCGACCTCACCGCCACGGTCACCGACGACGGCGCCGGCTTCGATCCGGCCCAGGCCCGCGCCGCCGGCCACATCGGGCTGGCCATGGTCGAGCAGGCACTTGTCGACGACGGCGGCAGCCTCGCCCTCGAGTCGTCCCCGGCCGGCACACGCGCCGTCGTCAGGCTTCCCGTCCGGGGAGCAGCGTGGCCGCCCAGCGCAACAGGGTGAGGTCACTCCCCGGAGCGGCCAGGAACGCGACCCCCAGCGGCAGGTCCTCCACGCGCGCCAGCGGCAGCGAGACGACGGGTGCGCCGGTGAGTCCGGCGAGACAATGGAGCGCGAGGTTCGTCTGCCGGGTCGAGTCTTGTCGGCTCGGGTCGGCATGGATCGGCGGAGCGGCACCCGCGGCCGATGGGCCTACCAGGACGCGCCCGTCCCTGGTCGCCGCGGCGATGCGCTGGACCGCCGCCAGCCTGATGTCCTGCGCACGCTCGACGTCGGCGTCGCTCACCCGGGCGGCCGCCTCGAACCGGGCCCGGACGGCGGGCCCCAGGACCGGGCGGGCCCGGAGGATCCACTCACCGTGTTCGAGCCAGGCCTCACGTCCTTGCAGCGTTCGAAAGGCCCATGCGCACTCCTCCAGGTCGACCCCGAGCGGCTCGACGGGAGCCGGCACCCCGCGGAGTACCGCTTCCCGGACGGGATCCTCGACGAGCTGCATCAGCTCGGGCACGACGGCCGCGGCGGTGACCTCGGGCGTCGATGAGGGATCGTCCCCGGCCAGGGCCCGTGCCGCCGCCGTCAGCACCCGAGCGTCCCGGGCGAGGAGCCCGACGGTGTCGAAGGAGCGGGCGAGATGCGTGATCCCGGCCGGGTCGACCCGGCCGTGCGTCGGACGCCAGCCGAGAATCCCGCAGTAGCTGGCGGGGACTCGGATGGAGCCCCCGGTGTCGGTGCCCAGGGCGAGGTCGGCCAGGCCGGCGGCGACGGCTGCGGCCGACCCGGACGACGAGCCTCCCGGAGTCCGCCCCGGAGCGGCGACGTTGATCGGCGTGCCGTAGTGGACGTTGGTCCCCGCGAGCGAGTAGGCCAGCTCGTCGGTGACGGTCTTGCCGATCACCGTGGCACCGGCGCCGGTCAGCGCCTCGACCGCGCGGGCGCTACGATCCGCCACCTCGCGGGCGGCGCCGAGATCCGGGTTGCCGGCACACGTCTTCGTGCCGGCGACGTCGATCACGTCCTTGACGGCGAGCGTGACGCCGGCCAGTGGCCCGTCGGACGCGCCTTCCGCGAGCACCGCCGGCCCCACCACGAAGGCGCCGAGCTCGGCCGCCCGTCGCAGCAGGTCCGGGTCATTCACGTTCGGCCGCCCATCCATCTCTCGTGTCCTCTCCGCCGCAGCCATCGCCCGCCGATACACAGGTTTCCTGCTTTTACGCTGCAGAAACATCTGTTCCGCGCGATGTCATGCGACGGCGGGACTTTGAGGGGGCGTGACGGTGCGCATCGACGAGGAAGGAACCGATGCCCTACGACCAGATCGCCCCGCCGGCTCGGCTGCTCATGGGGCCGGGACCGATCTCCGCCGACCCGCGGGTGCTGCGGGCGATGTCCGCGCAGCTGGTCGGTCAGTTCGACCCGGCGATGACCGCTTACATGGGCGAGACGATGGAGTTGTTCCGCGCGGTGTTCCGTACCGGCAACGAGCAGACCTTCCTCGTGGACGGCACGGCGCGTGCGGCCATCGAGGCGGCGCTGGTGTCGCTGTGCGAGCCCGGCGACCGCGTCGTGGTCCCGGTCTTCGGCCGGTTCGGGCAACTGCTGGTCGAGATCGCCGAGCGGGTCGGCGCCGAGGTCCACCAGGTGCAGGCGCCGTGGGGCGAGATCGTGCCGCCCGAGCGGATCGAGGAGGTCGTCGCCCGTGTCCAGCCCGTCGTGGTGGCCGTCGCGCACGGCGACACGTCCACGACCATGTGCCAGCCGCTGCAGCCGCTCGGTGAGATCTGCGCGCGCCACGGCGCGTTGTTCTACGCCGATGTCACGGCCTCGCTCGGCGGCAACCCCTTCGAGATGGACGACTGGGGCGTGGACGTGGCGAGTGCGGGACTGCAGAAGTGCCTCGGCGGACCGCCGGGAAGCGCGCCGATCAGCCTGAGCGGGTCGGCGGTCCGGCGGGTCGAGGGACGTCGTCACGTCGAGCTCGGGCTGCGGACGGACCAGGACGTCCCCAGGGGACGGCGGATCGCCTCCGCCTACTTCGACCTGGCGATGATCATGGACTACTGGGGGAAGCGAGGCCTCAACCACCACACCGAGGCGACGACGATGCTCTACGGCGCCCGCGAGTGCGCCCGTCTCGTCGTCGCCGAGGGCATCGACGCGGCGATCGGCCGGCACCGCCTGCACGGCGCCGCGATGCTGGCGGGCGTGGGCGGCCTGGGCCTGGAGACCTTCGGCGACGCCGAGCACCGGATGAACAACGTCGTGGCCGTCCGCATCCCCGACGGCGTCGACGGCGAGTCGGTGCGCCGTGCCATGCTGGCGGACTTCGGCATCGAGATCGGCACCTCCTTCGGTCCCCTGCACGGCGTCGTCTGGCGGATCGGGACGATGGGCTACAACGCCCGCACCGATGCCGTGCTCACCACGCTGGTCGCGTTGGAGGCCGTGCTCCGCGTCGCCGGCGTCGCGGTCGTCGCCGGCGGAGGATTCGGGGCCGCCCGCGAGGTCTACGACGACGCCTTCGCCGGGAGCCTGTCGTGAGCGCCGCCCGGGCGCTGGCGCGCTGCGCCGAGCTCGACGCCTTCTCCGCCGCGCCGGACCGGCTCGAGCGGTCGCACCTGACACCCGAGCACGCGCAGGCCAGCGCGCTGGTGGCCGGCTGGATGCGCCGGTCCGGGATGCGCACCTGGGTGGACGCCGCCGGCAACCAGTACGGCCGTCTGGAGGGCCGCGAGCCGGGACTGCCGGCGCTGCTGCTGGGCTCTCACCTCGACACCGTGCCGGACGCCGGCAGCTACGACGGCATGCTGGGCGTCGTCATGGCGCTGGAGGCCGTCGACCGCCTGGCGCCGCTCGCGGCAGGGCTGCCGTTCGCCCTGGAGGTCGTGGCCTTCGGCGGCGAGGAGGGCACGCGTTTCGACACCGCGCTGCTCGGCAGCTACCCGGTGGCCGGCCGCTGGCGCCCCGAGTGGTGGGATCAGACCGACGACGACGGCGTGAGCCTCGCCGAGGCGTTCGAGCGCTTCGGGCTGGCGCCCGCGCGCGTCGCCGAGGCGGCCCGCCACCCGTCCGAGCTGGTGGGATACCTGGAGGCACACATCGAGCAGGGGCCGTCCCTGGAGGCCGCCGACGCCTCGCTCGGCTATGTCACCGCCATCGCGGGCGCTCGCCGCTTCGCGCTGAGCGTGCTCGGCGAAGCGCGGCATGCCGGCGGCACACCATACGACCGGCGCAAGGACGCGCTGGCCGGCGCCAGCGAGATCGTCACGACGGTCGAGCGCCTGGGGCGAGCCTCGGACTGCATCGCGACCGTCGGGAACATCGAGGTCTCGCCAGGCGCAGTGAACGTCATCGCCGGCCGGGCGGACCTGACGCTGGACCTGCGGGCCGGGACCGACGCCGAGCGCGACGCGATGTGGGAACGGCTGCACGCCGAGATGAACGGGATCTGCGTGGCACGCGGCCTGCGGCTGGAGGTGGTCGAGACCCACACCGCCTCGGCCATGCCGTGTGCCGGCTGGCTCACCGACGCCGTGATCGCCGGGATCGCCGCGACCGGAGACGAGCCGATGGGACTGTGGAGCCCGGCCGGCCACGACGGCATGGCGATCGGGCTCGTGACCGACATCGCGATGGTCTTCGTGCGCTGCCACGACGGCATCAGCCACCACCCGGACGAACAGGTCCGCGCGACCAACGTCGATCGCGGCATCGAGGCCCTCGCCGCGGCCGTGCTGGCCGTGGCGGCCCACCAGGACCCGGTGGTGACGGCACCGTGACCGCCGCCAACCTCCTCGAGGTGCTGCTCAAGATCGACGCCGCGCTTCACTGGTAACCCCGACGGGATTCGAACCCGCGCTACAGCCTTGAGAGGGCGGCGTGCTCACTCAGCGGTCGTAGGCGCTGACCTGCACCAACGCATCCGTTCCTTGATCACGCCGGGCGACTTGGACACGTACTCGCCACGGAGTAGCCGACGAGGGTCGTCGACAGCCGGAGGTGGCCGGCGACAGCGGGCGTCGGTCCACTCAGCGGTTGGATCGAACCAGTCACCTCTTCGGTGTGCACGACGAACCCACACCTCGCACACCTGGGTCGGATCGAGTCGCTGCAGTTCAAAAGCCCTGGTTCCGCCACGCCTGGCCCTGGCTGACGCGGCCTGGCGAGCAAGATCGGCACACAGACCGCACACGATCTTGGAGCTGCGCCCGTGAGGTGAATCGCGCTGGAAGCGGCTCAGATGCCGATCGCTTTCTGGGTCAGGGTGAGTGACGTCGGCGGGTCGGGACGCATTCGACCCCACGTTCTAGCCAGACTGGAGCTGTGACCCGGATGTCCAGGTCGGCCCATGCCGACTGGCAGCGGGCCAGCCACACGCTTGCCGCGCCGCCGGCGGCCACCACGTCGTCGGCGACCCATTCCAGCTGGTTACACGCTGGGTGGCAACGGGCGGACGCGCCCCTCGGCGCGGGCCGGCGCACCCAGGTAGGTCACCGCGGGCATGCCCGTGTGCGGCGAGGTCTCCACCACGGCGTCGACCCCGTAGACGTCGCGGATGAGCGCCCTGGTGAGAACGGCGTCCGGGTCGCCCGCTGCCGCGACCCTGCCACCGTCGAGCACCGCGAGGCGGTCGCAGAAGCGCGCGGCGAGGTTGAGGTCGTGCAATGCGGTGACCACCGTCATCTCGAGCCGGCGCAGCAGCGCGAGGACGTCGAGTTGATAGCGGATGTCGAGATGGTTCGTGGGCTCGTCGAGCACGATGACCGCGGGTTCCTGGGCGAGCGCCCGGGCGAGCTGCGTGCGCTGCTGCTCGCCACCGGACAGCGTGCGCCACGACCGCGTCCTATAGGGGCTCATGCCGGTGAGGTCGAGAGCGCGGTCGATGGCCGCGTGGTCGGCGGCACGGAGCGGGGCGAACCGGCGGCGGTGTGGGGTGCGGCCAAGTGCCACCGCATCGGACACGGTGAGATCGGTATGCGCCTCTGGTGCCTGTTCGACGATGGCCAGCCGCTGAGCGATCGCCCGCCGGGGCAAGACGTGCATGGGTTGTCCGTCGAGTGTGACGGTGCCGCGATCCGGTCGCCGCAGCCCGGCGAGCAGGCGCAGCAGCGAGGTCTTGCCGGCGCCGTTGGGGCCGAGGACGCCCAGGACCTCGCCCCGGTGCGCCGCGACGTCGACGCCGTCGAGGATTCTCACGCCTCCGGCCGACCAGGCGAGGCCGTTCGCCGCGAGCACCGTCATGGTCCACCTGTCTTCCGGAGCATGAGCGCGAACGCCGGCGCTCCCAGCAGTGCTGTGATGACGCCGACGGGGACCTCGTGCGGGGTGAAGGCCGAGCGCGCGAAGGTGTCGACCCAGACGAGGAAGGTCGCGCCGGCCAGCGCCGAGAGCGGCAGCAGCAGCCGGTGCCCGGGTCCGGTCAGCAGCCGCACGACGTGCGGGACGAGCAGGCCGACGAAGCCGATGGCGCCCGATGCCGCCACCGCCGCGGCCGTGATGAGCGCCGCGAGGATCATCAGCGCGGCCCGGGCACGGGCGACGTCGACGCCCAGGGACGCGGCCGCGTCCCAGCCGAACGTGAACGCGTCCAAGGCTGCCGCATAGAGCAGGCAGACCAGCGTTCCGGGGACGATCACCGCCGCCGCGGCGAGCAGCGGCTCCCACCGGGCGCCGCTGAGCGATCCGAGCAACCAGTAGGTGAAGCCGCGGGTGGCGTCCGCGTCGCCGTCGAGCATGAGGACGAGCGACGTGATGGCGGAGAAGAACTGCGACACGAGCACGCCGGTGAGCACCACCCGCGCCGGATCGGCCACCCGTCCGCCGCCGATGAGCAGCAGGACGATCCCGAACGCGGTCAGCGCACCGGCGAACGCGCCGGTCGAGAGCGTCACCGCGCCGGCGCCGACGCCGAGGACCATCACCGCGACCGCCCCGGTGGAGGCGCCGGAGGAAACACCCAGCAGGTAGGGCTCGGCGAGCGGGTTGCGCGTCACCGACTGCAGGACGGCGCCGGAGACGGACAGGCCGGCACCCACCGTCGCCGCCAGCAGGACTCGCGGCAGCCGCGACTCCCAGATCAGCGAGTCGATCAGCGGCGGAACCGGCGGCGCAGGCGCGAGTGCGCCCAGTCCCGCGTGGCGCACGATGATCCCGAGCACGTCGGCCGGGCCGATCTGCGCCGTGCCGACGAAGGCCGCAGTGACGATCGAGACGCCGAGCATCCCGGCGCAGGCCACGACGACGAGCAGCGGCCGCAGCGGCCGGCCCGGGCCGCGGGCGACCCTTCGCAGCATCACCGCCGGGCGAAGACGACGACGTCGTCGTAGTGCCGCCAGACGGTGCCGGTCTCGGCGAACCCGGCCATCGCCAGAGCCTGCAGGTGCAGCTCGAGCGGCGCGTCCGGAGTGGGCGGGCGGTCGGCGAACCGTCGCTCGCGTTCGGCGAGGTGGCGGCCGAACTCGGGCACGGCGACGGCATCGGCCCACCATGCGTCCCAAGTCGACACGCCGCATTCGTGCGCATCGCGCTGCGTCCGAGCGTCGTCGGCCGCGGCGGCCGCGGTGAGGCACGGCTGGGTCCGCGGGTCGTAGCGGAGATGGTCGGCGTTCAGGAAGATCGCGTCGGGCGGCAGCAGGCTGCCCAACGTCCCGTAGAGCGCGACGAGCTGTGCCGGCTGCAGCCAGTGCAGCGCCGTCGAGGAGACCACGACCCGCGCGTTGCTCGCCGTCGACGGGAGCCTGCGCTCCCAGCCCGGTGCTGCGAGGTCGGCGTCGACCGGCGCGAACCGGTCGCCATGTCGCGCGCCGACCCACGCGTCGGCGATCGCCAGCAGCACCGGGTCGTAGTCGATCCCGATCACCCGCGCCGACGGCAGGCGCTCGAGCAGGCGCCCGGAGAGGCTGCCGGGGCCGCACCCGAGGTCCAGAATCGTCAGACCGGCCCCGTCGTCGCCCTGGTCGACGGCCGTGGCGCAGTGGCGCACCACCACGTCCAGCAGGATGTCGAACCGCTGCTCCCGACGGTTGACGTAGGCGGCCTGCTGCTCGTCCCAGGCCCGCACCAGCTCGTCGATGCCGGTCGCTACGTGTCGAGCGTTCACGCGAACCCCAGCTCGACCAGGCCCTCGGCCACCGCCGGTATCGCCTCGACGCTGTGGACGGACGGGTCCATGTACTGGCCGGGGACGACGATGAACCGGTCGTTGCGGACGGCGTCCATGGTGGAGGTCAGCGGGTCGCTCTTCAGGAAGTCGATCTTTTCCTGTGCGGTGTCGCCCGGGTACCCGCGGGTCAAGTCGGCCAGCACGATGACGTCCGGGTTGCGCGCCGCCACCTCGTCCCAGCTGACCTCCGGCCACTTCGTCGACGCGTCGGCGAACACGTTCTGCGCGCCCAGCAACTCCGTCACCGTCTGCGGCAACCCACCCGGTCCCGCCACCGACGGCGTCGATGCATCGGCGGCCGTCGAATAGAACCACACCAGCCGCGGCGAGCCGGTGATCGCCTCGGCCGTCGCCAGGCCGTCGTCGATCACTGACCGCTGCTGCGCCACCAGCGCCTCCCCAGCCGCCGATACGTCGAAGATCTCGGCGATCGCCTCGATCTCCTCCTGCAGCATCTCGAACGTCGCGCCACCCTCGACCGCCTCGTGGTAGGTGCAGTCGAACTCCGTCAGGTAGGTCGGGACGCCCAGCTCCTGCAGCTCGGCCCGCTCGCCGGCGTTCTCGGCGGTGAGGAACGAGGCGAACGACGAGTAGACGAAGTCCGGCTGCGCCTCCAGCAGCGTCTCGTGCTTCAGCAGCCCGTCGGTGAGCAGCGGGATGGCCTCGTACTCGGCCTGGATATCAGCCGGGACCGGGTCGGTCTCGTAGGCCGTCCCGACGACGCGGCCGGACAACCCGAGCCGGATCAGGATCTCCGTCGCCGACTGGTTCAGCGACACCGCCCGCGTCGGCGCCTGCTCGACCGTGGACTCGAAGTCGCAGTTCTCGTAGGTGAGCGGGTACGAGGTAGAGCCCGCACCTGGAGCCTCGGCGGCCGAACCCGCCTCCGCCGCCGGCGTCGACGACGAGCACCCGCCCAGGGCCGCTAGGCCGAGAATGCCAGTGAATACGATAATTGTTCTCATTCGCACAGCCGCAGACTACACGACCGTCTCCACCCGGTGGAGCCCCATCTCAGGGGAGCCGAGTGGCACGGCGTGGAGGCCCGCCGCCGCGACCTCGGCGCGCAGACCGTCTTCGGAGAGCACCCACCACGCATACGAGACTCGCTCCTCGGCCACCATGACGCCGTCCTCGAAGGTCCGGTAGGTCATGTGCCAGGTCACCTGGTCCGCGGCCGTCGGGATCGCCCGGCCGGAACCCCGATACGTGTAGCGGCCCACCGTCACCTCGGATCCCGGCGTCTCGGCGACCTCGACGGCCTCGGCCGGCGGCTGCAGGTTCACCAACGCCGGCGCTCCCGACGCGAGCCGCCCCGCCAGGGTCGCCCAGAACGCCTTCCGGGCGGCCCGGTCCAGATGGCCGATCATGTTCATCGCCAGCACGGCACCGAACCGCTCCGCCGAACGCACAGACGCCAGATCGCCGGCGACGACGCTCACCCGGCGGCGCAGATCGTCGTCGGACCCCACGCGCGCCATCAGCACGGCCCGCATCGCCGGCGACGGTTCGACCGCGAGGACCTCCGCCTCCGGCAACGCGGCCGCCACCGCCAGCACCCCGCGCCCGGTCCCGGCGCCGAGGTCGACCACCGGGCCTGCCGCTGGATTGACTCCCTGGAGGCCGGCCGCAACCAGCGGACCGAAGACCCGCCACGGCTCGGCCAGCAGGATGTCCACGTACTCGGCCGAGCGCTGGTACTCGTCGGCACCGAGACCCGGGCTCATGGCTAACGCGAGCCGAACCGGCGGCGGAACTTCTCCACCTGGCCGGCGGTGTCCAAGATCTTCGCCCGCCCGGTGTAGAACGGGTGGCTCGCCGAGGAGATTTCCACATCCACGACCGGATACGTCTGCCCGTCCTCCCACACGATCGTCTTCTCCGACGTCGCCGTCGACCGGGTCAGGAACGCCATACCGGCGCCGCCGTCGCGGAACACCACCGGGCGGTAGTCGGGATGGATGTCCTTCTTCATGGTCTCCCTCATGGTTCGACTCTGGGACGCCTTGCTGCGCTGGCGCCAGGCGCCGACGGATCGCCGCCACCTGTCGGCGTTCCGAATCAGGGCGACGGCGCTGTCAACGGGCTCGAGGACGAGGCCGGTCGGCAAGTCGGCGGTGACGTCCTGGATGGTGACCAACCGCCAGTCACCGGCGAACGAGTGGGACCGGATCAGGGTGTCGTCCTGCCAGACCTCGTAGCGGCTGGAGTACTCCTGCGCTCCGGCCGCCGTGAGGTGGTGGGCGCGGTACTCGTAGTCGCCGAGTCTGCGGATCTCGACGATCTCGCCGCCGGGCTCGCCGTCGTGGGGTGTGTCGGGCGGGCGCTGGGTCGTGACGACGCCGACCCCGTCCTCGGACAGGTGGGTACCGAGCCAGCCGAACAGGCCGCGCCGGTCGTCCTGGCCGAGGTGGCCGAGCATGTGCGCGCAGACGAACCCGTCGACGCGGTCAGGGAGCAGGCCGAGGCCGGCCGGCGCGGAGCCGGCGACGACGGTGATCCGCCGGGCCAGGTCGGCGTCGTCGGCCACCCGTGCGGTCAGGATCGAGCGCATCACCAGGGCCGGCTCCAGCGCCACGATGCGTGCGGCCGTCTCGGCGGCGATGACGCGCGTGCCGATGCCGGTACCCGCACCGAACTCCACGACAACCGCTTCCGCGCCGAGGTCGGCGAACGCCGCCCGCACGTGCGGGCGCAGCCGCTCCCACGGCTCGGTCATGAACAGGTCGTGGAACTCGGCGAGCTGCTCGTACCCCGTCTCAGTGGTGGACACGACGGCTACCAGCTGAACTTGGTGACACCGGGCAGCTGGCCGCGATGGGCCAGCTCGCGCAGCCGGATGCGCGAGAGTCCGAACTTCCGGTAGACCGCGCGGGGCCGCCCGTCGACCTGGTCGCGGTTGCGCAGCCGGGTGGCGCTCGCGTCGCGCGGCTGCCGGGCCAGCGCCCGCCTGGCCGCGGCGCGCTCGTCGTCCGTGCCGACGGGATCGGCGATGACGCGCTTGAGCTCGGCCCGGCGCTCGGCATACCGGGCGACGATCTCCTGCAGCCGCGCATTCTTGACGAGCTTGCTCTTCTTCGCCACGGCTCAGCGCTCCTCACGGAAGTCGACGTGCCGGCGCACGACCGGGTCGTACTTGTGCACCATGCGGTCAGGGTCGTTGCGGGCCATCTACAGCTTCTCCCCGCGGGCAAGCAGCTGCGCGACGACGGCGTCGATGCCGCGCTTGTCGATGGTCTTGATGCCGCGGGCGCTCACCGTGAGCGTGACGTTGCGGCCCAGCGACGGCACCCAGTAGAGCTTGCGCTGGATGTTCGGCTCGAACCGGCGCTTGGTGCGGCGATGCGAGTGTGAGATCGAGTGCCCGAAGCCCGGCTGGGCTCCGGTCACCTGGCAGCGTGCGGACATGCAGAGTTCCCTTCCGTGGTCAGCGTCCCGACGGGTACGGCAGCAGGGCCATCTCGCGGGCGTTCCTGATCGCGCGGGCTACCGCGCGCTGCTGTTCAGGCGTCAACCCGGCAGCGGGTTCGTGCGCTTGCGCCGGCCGGGCATCGGTCGCTTCCTGGAAGCCGAAGTCACCGTCAGCCCTGGCGGGCCTTGAAGCGCGGGTTCTGCTTGTTGATCACGAAGACGCGACCACAGCGGCGCACCACCTGCGAGCCGGGTTTGGCCTTCAGCGACTTGAGCGAGTTGCGAACCTTCATCTCCTGCCTTCCGTTCGTCGTCAGAGCGAGCTGTGGATGTCGCCGAGCCACGCCTCGAAGCCGTCGCCCGCGGCCTCCCAATACTTGCCGCGGTGGCGCACCTCGGCCGAGCTGAGCAAGCAGCGCTCGAACGCCGCCGCCACCTCGTCGCGGCCGTCGTCCATACCGGTCACGACGATCCGTGTGAACGGGCGTCGCCGTGCCCACGGCTCGGCGACACCGATGCTCAGCAGGCCGCCCGCGCCGTCCCACGCGCACGCGACCGCCGCCCGCGTCGGCAGCCAGAAGCAGCCACGCGAGCGCCGCGGGCCGCCGCCGATCGCCTCGATGTCCTCGTGCAGCCGGTCGGGGTGGAAGGGCCGCTCCGACATCAGGTCCAGCCGCCACACGTGCTCGCCGGCAAGCTCGGGCAGCGGCCCGTTCCGCACCTGCGCCGCCCAGGACTCGGCCGCCGCGTGCACGTGGATGCCGGCCAGCAGCCGCGTCAACTCCAGCGGGTCGCCGTCGCCCAACACCGTCGCGCCCGGCCGGGCCAGGGCTCGGACCAGCTCCAGCTCCGAGTCGTCAGCCCTGCCGACCACGGTGACGGCGTCGGCGTACTCCACCTGCGCCGCGCCCACCTCGGCCACCCCGCGCCGGTCGTCCTCAGACGTATGCACACCTCGCTCGCTCAGCAGGGCGTCCCCGAGCAGGTCGTCCACCAGCCGCTCACCGTCGACGGCGCACAGCACGCCGGCGATGCGCACGTGCCGCATCGCCGGGTCCTCGGCGACGACCCGGCAGACCTGCTGACCCTCGGCACCGACCGGCAGATGCGCCACGATCGCGCCCCACCGGCCAGCGTCGGCAAGCCGAGCCAGCGTCGGCGCGACGTCCTCGCGGATGGCGCAGCTGACACAGGCGTGCTCGAGGTCGATCTCCGCTCTCTCCAGCACGCCGGTCACGTCACTGACGGTGCGAAGCAGCCGGCCCCGCTCGACGTCGATGCTGTGGTGGACGACGACGGCGCCGGGCAGGTCCCACTGCAGCGCGACCGTCGCCGACGCCATCGCGTCCGGCGAGATGCCGGTCACCAGGACCACAGGAGTTGGACGCATACGGAACTCTTTCTAACGAGAACCAAACTCATTAGGTCCACACCCTAGCAGCGAGCCCGATCCATCACTTAATAGGTTTAAGAATCGTTCTCTATAGTGTCCGGCATGACCCAAAACCTGCGCAGATCGGCCGTCACGGTCGCATGCCTGGCCCTGGCCAGCCGCAGGGCCGGGCCTTCTTCACTCGGAGGCGTTGGCTGGCATCGGCCATCCCGCCACCACAGCCGCGCCGTCGCCGGGCCTCACCGAGTGGGCTGGTACTCCGGCTACTCCCCCGCCGCGGCGGGGTCAGGACGGCCGCCGACCTCCCAAGCCGCCAGCTCGGCGAGGTAGTCACTCCACTGCTCCGGGTCTGCCCGGAGCCGCACGTACGCAGCATCGATCTCTGCCCACGGCACTGGCGCATCAGCTGGTGTCATGACCTCATCCCTCCGACACTCGACTCACGGGTGCCGGTGCTGCCAGTCCAGCGCCCGCCGAATCAGCTGTTCCTCGGCCGGCGCGAACTCCACTGGCTCCGCCTGGGCCAACCGTGTCCGGAAGTACGCGACGCCGAGCTCACGCTCCACGTACTCGTCCAACGACAGTCCCGCGTCACGAGCGTCCTGCTCCAGCGCCGCCAGCACCCACGGCGCGAGCTCGATCGTGACCCGCGACTTCCCCATGCTCACCAGTATCAGCGCCCGACAGCGCCTTGACCACCGTGCGCGGTACCCGCGCGCACCACCTGAACTGCGGCACCATGCGGCATTGTGGCGGGCGGCTGGTCGACGGCCGCCCGGGCCTGGCCCCTACGGAAACTGCCGTCGCACACGTGCGCCGACCGAGGACGTGGCGGAGGCCACCGCGCTGGTGCTGTCCGCGCGGTTGTCGTTCCTCACGGCAGGAACTGGTGGGCGACGGCACCATCGCCGGTCCCCTGCCCTGACGGCGCGGGACCGGCTCACACCGCTGGCATGCCGTCGCGTTCGGCGAGCAGCTCCAGGGCTGCCTGTGCCAGATCGTCCTGGCCCACGGTGTAGACGGTCAGCGAGATCCCCGGGTCGTCCGGCAACGTGAGGATCTCGTAGTGCAGGGTGAACTCGCCGGCGAGAGGGTGCCGTAGCCGCTTCTGCCCGTGGAGCTTCTGCCGGATGTCGTGCGCCGCCCACATGCGACGAAAGTCAGCACTGTGGGCCAGGAGTGCGTCGATCAGCGCCGTCACCTCGACGTCGTCCGGGAACTGCCCGGTCAGCCGGCGTAGGAGCGCGACCACATCCTGCGCCACCTGCTCCCACTCGGCGAAGAAGTGCCGCATCGTGGGTTCGAGGAACGTGTTGGCGGCACAGTTCGCCGCGTACGGCGTCTGTTCGTGGACGCCGCCGAAGACGGCCTCGGCCAGCGGGTTCCGGCCCAGGACGTCCAGCCGCCGGTCGACGATGACCACCGGCTGAGGCATGGCCGCCACCAGCTCGGCGATCGCCGGCCGCACCTGGGCCGGCGCCGCCTGGGACCTCGTCCGGCGCGGCCGCGCGAGGTGGAAGAGGTGGTCGCGCTCGGCGGAGCCGAGGCGGAGGGCGGACGCGACAGAGTCCAGGATGGCGTCCGACGGATGGCCGCCGCGTCCTTGCTCGAGACGGATGTAGTACTCGACGCTCACGCCGGCCAGCTGCGCCACTTCGTCGCGGCGCAGCCCGTCGACGCGTCTGCGCGCCGTCACGGGGAGGCCGAGCTCTGCGGGCTTCAGCCTGGCTCGTCGCGTACGAAGGAACTCGGCGAGTTCTCGGGCAGGCGTCATGCGTCTCCTCGGGGCGTTTGGGTGGCCCTTGCCGTACTAGTACCAACGTGATCTGGTTCGCGGGGCATCCCGGGACGAGGCTCGCTGCCATGAGAGCCGTCACGATTCCAGACTTCGGTGGTCCTGAGGTGCTGACCGCTGCCGATGTCCCCGTTCCCCGCCCTGGTCCCGGCGAGGTCGCCGTCGACGTGGCCTACGCCGGTGTCACCTTCGCCGACATCATGTTCCGGCAGGGCCTGGCGCAGGTCCCGCTGCCGTTCATCCCCGGGATCGAGGTGGCCGGCCACATCCGCGAGCTCGGCAACGGCGCCACAGGGCTGCGTGTCGGCCAGCCGGTCGTAGCGCTCACGACCGTGGCCGGCGGTGGGTACGCGGAGCTCGTCGTGGTCGATGCCCGCCTCGTCGCGCCGGTGCCCGAGGGCTTCTCGCTCGACGTGGCCGCCGGCATCCCGGTCAACACCACGACGGCGGTGATGGCGCTGGGGACGGTCGCCCATCTGGCCGGCGGCGAGTCGGTGCTCGTGCATGCCGCGGCCGGTGGCGTCGGCGGTCAACTGGGTCAGGTCGCGCGGCTGCGCGGTGCCCGTCGTGTCGTCGGCACAGTCGGACGGATCGACAAGGTGCCCGAGGCGATGAAGCACGGCTTCCACGACGTGGTCGTTCGCGACGATCTCACCGAGACCGGTTTCGACGTCGTCGTCGACTCCATCGGCGGACCAACGCGGCGGGCCAGTCTCGACGCGACGGGTGCCGGTGGGCGGCTGGTCCTGCTGGGCAACGCCTCCGGCGCGCCGGACGTCGCGGTCGGCACCAACGACCTGTTCGCCACGAGCCGGAGCGTGCTCGGGTACAGCCTGGGGCGGCTGTCCGACACGCATCCGGACACGGTCGGCGCGGCCCTTCGCGACGCCGTCGGTGCCGTCACGTCCGGCGACGTTCAGGTCGCCCTGGCCGCCGTGCTGCCACTGACCGACGCCGGCGAGGCACACCGCCGGATCGGATCTGGCGCGAGCACCGGCAAGTTCGTCCTCCAGGTGGCATGAGCCCGAGCTACGAAACTTGGCCACGTATCTGCCGGGAACAGCCGTAGCGACCCGCCCAGAGCCGTGGACGGCCGGGCACCCTCCGAATCGCCGCTCGACACCTGACGGAACCGCCTCGAGCTCGGTGACGACCTCGAGACGATCGTGACCTACGACGAGCGCCTGGCGGAGGCCGCGCAGAGCAACGGAGTCCCGGTCACCGCTCCGAGCTGACGAGACATCACCAGTTGATCACCGAGCCGTCCGCACGGCCGAACCGCGGCGTCGGCGCGAACCGCAAGGACGACGCCGCCGTGCGGGCGGCCGCCAGGTCGATCTCGACCCCCAGTCCCGGCAGCTCGGCCGGCACCACCGAACCGGCCTCGATGCGCGGTGCGGCCAGCACGAGCGCGTCGTCCCAGCCGTGCCGCCGACTCTGCTCCTGCACACTGACGTTGGGCAGGCTGAGGTTGACGTGGGCCGAGGCGGCAGTGCAGACCGGGCCGAGCGGGTTGTGCGCGGCCACGCTGATGTAGTGCGCCTCGGCCATCGCGGCGATCTTGCGGCCCTCGCTGATGCCCGTGTTGGCCAGGTCGATGCGGGCGTGGTCGATGAGGTCGTTCTCGATCAACGGGCGGAACTCCCACTTCGTGGTCAACTGCTCACCAGCGGCAAGCGGCACCCCGGTGATCACCTCACAAGCTTCCAGGACGCAGCGTGCGGGCGGCGCTCTCGGCGCGCCTACACTGTGCGGCTGGCGACGGGTACCCGGCGCCAGCCGGCGCGAGTGACGTCGGCCGGGCCACCCGGGTGGAACTCGATCGCGGGGTCCACGACGTCGAGGGCGAGCGTCGCCTTCGAGGACCACCGCTGGTCCGGTGGTGCGTCCGCCCGCGGCCGCATGGTGATCGGCGCGTCGGGGAGCGCGCCCAGCGCCAGGGCGCGTTCCAGCGGATCGGGCAGCGCCACGAGCGGCGCGTGCTCGGTCAGGCAGGCCAGCCGCTCGGCGGTGGTGCTGGCCGGCGGGATCACCTGGCCCGCGGCGAGTCCGGGATCGAGGAAATGGTTGGTGTGCGCGAGCACCCGGCCAGGCGTCGCCTCGACGACGGCGACGCCCGCGGGGGTGAGCTCGATGCTCGCCGCCCGCGGCGACCCGGCCTGCGCGGCGACGACCGTGAGCACCGACGAGGCGGCGACGGGCGCCATGCCCGCGACGGCGACGGCCTCGTCCAGGGTCGTCGCCTCGTCGAGGATCCGCCGGGCCACGACGTGGACGGGAACGCCGGAACGCGAGCCGTCGCTCACGTGGTGGAGGATGTTGAAGTGCAGCCCGAGGCCGGCCGAGTTCACGCCGATCTTCGCGACCTGTCCCACCTCGGCGAAGGTCACCACCTGTCGCCCCTCGGCAGACGGGTAGCGCCGCACCACGGTGGCCGCGGACATGACGTCGAGCCAGTCCCAGGTCTGGATCGAGCGCGGCGCCGACCCGTCGGCGGGGAGGAAGACGCCGGTCGAGCACTCCGACCCGGTGAGCTTCATCAGGGCGAACACCTCGGTGCGCGCACTGAGCAGCATGACCCGCCACGGCTCCAGCCCGGCGCCGCGGGCGATCCCGGTCACCTCGGCGGCGACGTCCGGCGCATGCTCCGTGGTCCGGGCGAGGCAGTCCTCCACGACGTCCCGGCTCGAGGCGAGGTCGATCGCGGCCGCCCGGAGAACCGTGTCGTACTCGCCCAGAGCCGCGCGGATCCCCGCCGCGAACGCCGCGCCGAAGGCGGCCCCGCGCGCACCGGCGTCGGTCTCGTCCGTGGACCACACCTGGATGGTCACAAGGCGCCGCCGCTGTCGACCAGCGCCGCCAGGTCCCCGTGGGCGTCGCCGCGCTCGCGCGCGTCGCGGGCCACCCGCTGCCGGACGTCGTCGGGCTGGTCCTGGCTCACCTTGAACACCGCCCGCTCGTCGGTGACCTCGAACCGGAACCCGACCACGCCGCCGACGATCTTCTCGAACACGTCCAGCGACGGGGTCATGTCCCAGCGGCTCGGCATGAGGTCCTCGGCCGCGCGGACGGTCTCGGTGACGACGTGCAGGCAGTCCGCGCGGTCCTGGAGCACCTCGACCCGCGCCGTGAGGTGCACGGCGGCGTAGTCCCAGGTCGGGACCGCCGGGGTGTACTCGTACGTGGTGGGCGACACGTAGCCGTGCGGCCCGCTGAAGACGAGCAGCACCGGGTCGCCGCCGGCGAGGAGCCGCCACTGCGGGTTCGCCCTCGCGACGTGCCCCAGCAGGGTCTTCCCGACCAGCGTGTCCGACGGCGTCGCGGACGCCGGGATGACCACCGGCGTGTGCGTCGCGACGGGTGCGTCGCCGGCGCGCGCCGACACAACGAGGGCGAACGGATGCCGCCGGACCAGCTCGACGACGTCGCCGCCCGACGGCGCCCGGTACTTCGGGAACTCGTGCATCAGGCCCTCCTCACCGGGCCGCGGACAGGACGGCGTCCCAGAGCACCTCGCCCGCCAGAGACCCCACGGCCGTGGCGTTGAGCGAGAGCCGTCCGTGCCGTGTCTCGGGCGAGACGGGCAGGCTCACCTCGTCGGTGGTCAGCGCGAACAGCGTGTCGCCGTCGACGGCGGTGTGGAACGGCTGGATCGCGCGATGCATCGAGCTGTGCACCTGCGTGGCGAACTGGTTCAGCTCGGCGTCGGTCAGCGCGACGTTCGTCACGACGGCGGTCACCGTGGTGTTCCCCGCCGCGGTGGCCGGGGCGACGTGCTCGGCCAGTGCGGCCTCGTAGTGCACGTTCGGGTGCTCGCGCCGGCCGAGCGCCGCGTCGTAGTTGCCGCGGACGATGGTGCCGTCGCGGTCCACGATGACGCCCACGGGGTTGACCACCGTGACGGCGAGGATCTTGACGTCGCCGACCTGCCGGAACGCCGCGCCCTGCCCGGCGAACTCGGACCGGTCGTACTCGATCTTCCCGCAGGTGGCCGAGACGCCCGCGCCGGCCCGGCCGATCTCGACGCTCGCGCCGGCCGCCTCCAGCGCCGCCCGGCCGAGGGCGGCGTCGGGGTAGATCGCGTTGTCCCGCACCGCGAGGTCGTAGACGATCGCGCCGGACACGGTCTTCAGGTCGGCGAACGACGCCCGCCCGCCCGTCCGCTCCAGCAACGCGTGCGAGACGCCGGTCGCCGCGGCCAGGCCGTACACCGAGCCGCCCGCGAGGCAGATCGCATGGTTGAACGCGTACGACCCGATCTGCCCGACCGCGCCGCCCCGCGCGTCGACCGCCGTCCGCGCGCCCGCCTCGACCGCGATGACGGTCGCACCCGTCGGCCCCTCCGCGTACTCGGCGGACCCGACCGAGACGCCCGGGAAGTCGAACGCGAGCCGCTCCCTCCCCGCGCCGTGGACCGGCTTCAGGTCGACGTCGGCGTTGGTGATCCCCGGCGACGAGGGGACGTGCGGGGCGAGGCGAGGATCGGTCACGAGTGCAGCTCCTGGAACAGCATCTGGGAATAGGGATGGGACGGGCTCTGGTAGAACACCGACGTCTCGGCGACCTCGACGATGCTGCCGTGGCGCATCACGGCGACACGGTGCGAGACGTAGCGGACCGCGGCGAGGTCGTGCGAGATGAACAACGACGCGAAGCCGTGCTCGGCCTGCAGGTCGAGGATGAGGTTGAGGATCTGCGCCTGGACCGACACGTCCAGCGCGCTGACCGCCTCGTCGAACACGATGAACGACGGGTTCGTCACCAGCGCCCGGGCGATGGCGACGCGCTGGCGCTGCCCGCCGGACAGCTCGTGCGGCCGGCGGGTGGCGAACGACTCGGGCAGCCCGACGTCGGACAGCATCGCCAGGGCGCGCCGCTGGTTCTCCGGCCGCCCGCGCGCGATCACCTGGAGCGGTTCGAGCACCGAGTCGATCACCCGCATGCGCGGGTCGAGCGCCCACTGCGGGTGCTGCTGGACGGCCTGCACGCGCCCGGCGCGCGAGCGCAACCTGCGGTCGAGCGGTGCGCCGTCGAAGCGGACGCGCCCTTCGGTGACCGGCTGCAACCCGAGCACGACGGCGCTGGTCGTCGACTTCCCGGACCCCGACTCACCCACCAGGCCGAGCGTCTCCCCCGGCGCGACCTGCAGCGACACGTTGCGCATCGCGGCGACCTCACGCCTGCGGGCGCCCCGGCCGGACCGGAAGACGACGGTGACGTCGTCCAGCTCGACGATCGGCGTCACGAGCTCACCTCCAACCGCTCGAGGGCCTCCGCCCGCCGGCACAGATGCACCCGCCCGCGGAGCGTGGACGGGCCTGGCCGGCCGGCCGAGCAGGCGTCGTCGGCGAACGCGCACCGCGGCGCGAACGCGCACCCGTCGGCCTCGGCGTGCAGGACGGGCGGGCCGCCGCCGATCGACGCCAGCCGTTCCCCCTGGCGGACGCGGGTCGGGTCGGCCGCGGCCAGCGCGCGGGTGTACGGGTGGACCGGCGAGCCGAGCACCTCGGCGGCCGGGCCGTGCTCGACGATCCGCCCGGCGTACATCACGGCGACCTCGTCGCACCAGCGGGCCACGGTCGGCAGGTCGTGGCTCAACCACACGATGGTGGTCCCGGTGGCCCGCGCCTGCTCGAACATGAGCCGGATGACGTCCTCGCGGACCTGCGCGTCCAGCGCGGCGGTGGGTTCGTCCGCGACGAGGATCCGCGGCGACCGGCACATCGCGATGGCGATGGCGATGCGCTGGGCCATGCCGCCGGACACCTCGTGCGGATGGAGCCGGAGCACCCGGTCCGGGTCGTCGATGCGGACGCCCTCGAGCAGCGCGCGACGCGCCGGCACGCCCGAGTCCTTCCCGGCCAGGCGCAGCACCAGCTGCAGCTGCCGCCCGATGCGCAGGGTCGGGTCCAGCGACTCGATCGGGTCCTGCGGCACACTGCCCAGCATGGTGCGTCGCAGCTCTCGCAGGGCGCGCGTGTCCAACTGCGCGACGTCGCGGCCGTCGACGTGCACGCTGCCGCGCACGATGCGCGCGTTGCCTGGCTGCAGGCGGCCGATCAGCGAGGCCAGCGTCGACTTCCCGGAGCCGGACTCGCCAACGATCGCCACCGAGCTGCCCGGCCGCACCGTCAGGCTGGCGCCGTCCAGCGCGCGCACCGGGCCGGACTCCGTGGCGAACTCGACGGCCACGTCGTCGATCTCGAGGGCGCTCACGTCAGGCTCCTGGTCTCTCGTGGCTCGAACCGATCGCGCAGGCTGTCGCCGATCAGGTTGACGCACAGGATCGAGACGACGAGCGTCGCCCCGGGCGCGAGCAGCAGCCACGGCGCCCGCGTCAGGTAGAGCATCCCCTCCTGCACGAGGAGGCCGAGTGACGCGTCCGGCACCTGCACGCCGTAGCCGAGGAAGCTCAGGCCGCCCTCCACGAGGATCGCGACGGACAGCGCGTAGCTGGCCTGGACGGCGATCGTGCCGGCGATGTTGGGCAGCAGGTGCCGCACGAAGATGCGACCGGTGCGGACCCCGCTGATCCGGGCGGAGACGACGTAGTCGCGGGACACGACCCGCATCGTGGCCATGCGCACCATCCGCGTCATCAGCGGAATCGTGATCAGGGTGATGCTGGCGATCGCCGCGAGGTGTCCGGGCCCGACGAGCGCGGACACCAGGATCGCGAGCACCAGCGCGGGGAACGCGTACAGCACGTCGACGATGCGCATGACCGTCTCGCTCACCGCTCCGGCGAACGATCCGGCCAGCATGCCGGCGACGGTGCTCACGACCGCGGAGCAGGCGACCGCGACGAGCGACAGCGCCAGCGTGGTGGCGATGCCCTCCAGCAGCCGCGGCAGAACGGACCGGCCGAGGTTGTCGGTGCCCAGGGGGAACGCGGCCGACGGAACCTCGAGCCGGCCGCCGGCGGTCTGCGTGGCCGACCCGGCGAAACCGGTCAGCCACGCGGCGACGGCCGCGAGCACGAGGGCGGCGAGGACGACGCACGAGATCCAGAGCACGAGGTCGCGACGCCTCCGGCGTCCGGTGCGCGACGCCGGCCCGGCCGGGGCGGTCGTCGTGGCGGCGCTCATGCGGCGATCCTCGCGGCCCGCAGCCGCGGATCGAGCGCCGTCGCGACCAGGTCCACGACGAGGTTGGCGACGATGAACACGATCGCGGCGAGCAGGACCACGGCCTGGACGACGAGGTAGTCCCGGCGGCCGAGCGCGGTGACGAGATAGGCGCCGATGCCCGGCACGTTGAAGATCGTCTCCACGATGACGGTGCCGCCCAGCAGCGTGGCCACGATGGTCGCGAGCAGGGTGAGCACCGGCGGCATGGCGTTGCGCACGATGTGGTGGCGCACGATGAAGCCCGGGGACTCACCACGCGCGACGGACGCCGCGATGTGCGGCTCCACCAGGACGTTCAGGACGGCGTCGCGGGTGTTGCGGGCCGTCACCGCGCTGCACGCCACCGCGAGGACCAGCGTCGGCAACAGCAGGGACCGCGCGAACGCCGCGAGGTCCTCGCCGGGCGGCCGGTAGCCGCCGACGGACAGGCCGATCGCCGTGCTCGACACGAGGAACACCACGAGCCCGCCCAGGACGAACTCGGGCACGCTGATGCCGAACGCGCTGAGCAGCCGCCCGCCGGCGCCCCCGCCGCGCCGGGTGGACCGCAGCGCGGTCGCCAGCCCGAGCGGCAGGCCCAGGAGCACGGTCAGGACGATGGCCGCGACGGCGATGGTCGCCGTCACCGGCAGCCGCCGGGCCAGCTCCTCACCCACCGAGACGTCCGACACGTACGAGTGCCCGAGATCGCCGGTCACGACGCCCAGGAGCCACTGGCCGAACTGCGCCACGACCGGTTGTTCGAGGCCGGCCTCGGCGAGCGCCTCCTGGCGCTGGGCGTCGCTGGCCAGCGGCCCCAGGGCGAGGTCGGCGTAGTCACCGGGCATCAGCCGCACCGAGGCGAAGATGAGGATCGACACCCCGAGCAGCGTCAGCACCGAAACACCGACGCGTCGCAGCGTCCACAGCGCGGTCTGCATGGTCCCGGCTCCCTGGCGTCGGCGCGGCGCTACTCGGCGGCGTGGAACTCGGTGAGCATCCGCAGGAAGTCGCCGTAGCCCTCGTTGCTGTACAACGTCGGGCTGACGGTGTCGCCGCGGTAGCCGATGATCGTCGGACGCAGGACCAGCGGAATCGTCTCGGACTCGGTGTCGGCCTGCACGCACAGATCGGCGAAGACGCCGGCCCGCTGGCTGCCCGCGGGGGTCGACGCGCCGGCCGCGATCAGCGCGTCGAGCTCCTCGGAGCCGTGGTTGTACCCGGCCGAGAAGCCGGCCAGCCGCGGATTCCACCAGCCGGTGACCATCGCCGGATCGGCGTATCCGGAGAACCAGCTGAGCGCGAGGTCGAAGTCGGCCGGGGCGGCGTAGACGCGGCTGGAGTACGTGGCGTAGTCGTAGGTCGCGATCTCCACGGTGACGCCGATCTCGGCCAGGTTCTGCTGGATCACCTGGGCGATGTCGGCGAGCACGGCCTCGGAGTCGTAGATGAGCAGGTCCAGCTCGAGCCCGCCGTGTTCGTCGATCACGGCCCTGGCGTCCTCGATGGAGGCGCTGCTGGACGGCAGATCGTCGACCGCGCAGGCGTCGGGAAGCGGCACCGGGGTGACGCCGGTGGCGGCGGAGACGCCGGCCATGACGAGGTCGTTGATGCCGTCGCGGTCGATCGCGGCGTTGATGGCGAAGCGCACGTCCTCGTCCTGCAGCGCCGGGTCGCCGGACAGCGAGTTGACGATCAGGTAGTGGAAGTCGGTGTTCTGCTGATGGACGACCTCGACGTCGGCATCGTCGGTGAGCAGGTCCGCCGAGTCGACCGCGTTGAGCAGCGCGACGTCGGCGCTGCCGTCACGCAGCCCCGCCACCCGGGTCGCCTCGTCGGCGACGATCTCCAGGCGCAGACTGGAGAACCCGAGGTCGGCGGCGGCCGGATGGTGCTCGTTCGGCACGAACACCCAGTACTCGTCCTGACGGTGGTCGGCGGCGACCAGCGGCCCGGTGCCGAGCATCTCGGCGGCCGGGTCGATCTCGCCCGCCTCGATCTCGGCCATCGGCAACACCGCCGCGGGCGTGTTCGCCAGCGCGGCGAGGAACGGCTCGTAGGGTTCGGCCAGCGTCACGGTGACCTGGTCCGCGCCGGTGGCCTCGACGGCGGTGACCGGCCCGAGCTGGCCCGTCCACACCGCCGGGTTGTCGATCAGCCGCCGCAGGCTGCCGACGACGTCATCGGGGGTCATGGCGCGGCCGTTGGAGAACGTCGCCTCGGGGTCGAGGGTGAAGACGTACTCCGTCTCGCTCGGCTGCTCCCAGGACGTCGCCAGGCCCGGCCGCACGGCGAGGTTCTCGTCGATGGTCGTCAACGTCTCGTAGACCAGGCCCTCGATCATCCAGGCACGCGCGGCCGCGGCGCCCTGGGGATCGAGGCCGCTCGCCTCGGCGGTGTCGTAGTCGACCTGGACGACCAGCTCGCCGCCGGCGCCGGACTCAGGGTCGGCCACGGCGAGGAATCCGGGTGCTGCCTCCTCGGACGACGCCGCTCCACCGTCGGAGGCGGCGGTCGTACAGGAGGCGGTGGCAAGCAGGGCGAGCGCGGCCGTTCCGGCCAGAGCGCGCTTTCTCATCGGGGCTCCTCGGGTCCGTGACCAGCATGGTGGTGGACGTGATCGCAGTCGCAGCCGCTCACCGGTGAGCTCGGCGGCACGTCGAGGGTGGGGTTGCGGTCGAAGAAGCCGGAGGGCACGAGCGTGAACCCGGTCGTGTCCACCGGCATGATCGGCCAGTCCTCGAGCCGTGGGAAATGGGTGAGGCCGAACGTGTGCCACACGACGATGTCGCCTCCGTCGATCGACGCGTCGCCGGCGATGTAGACGGGCAGTCCCTGCCCGGGAGCGCTCTGGTTCACGAGAGTGCCCGCCGGGTAGCGCTCCGCGGGGTCGAAGGCGGTGACCCACAGATGGTCGCCGGCGAACGCGGCGCGCCGGGCGATCACCGACTCGTCGGCGGCGAGCAGCACCGGCTTGCCCTCGGGGTGCAGGACGTAGGAGACGGGAGCGCCCATCCGGTTGAGGACACCGGGGTTGGACACCCGCCAGGTCCGGTCCGCCGAGGCGTCGGCGCGGCGGCGCCCCTCGCGCTCGGTGCGCAGCCGAGTGACCCGCCGGCCGATCGCGTTGCCGTACGGGTTGTCCGCCCCGGCCGCGATGCGCACGACGTCGACCTCGTCGACCGCGTTGTCCGGGCCGTCGACGGCCATGTCGAGGCGGGCGCAGAACAGGTGCTGGTGGTACGGGGCCGCCAGGCCCGGCGCGAGTTCCGAGGCGTACCTCGCGGTGCGCTCGTCGAACGCGGCGGTGAACACGATGCCGGTCGCCTTCGCCTCGAACTCGATCCGGCCGTCGAGATAGAGGTACCAGTAGAAGCCGTAGTCGTAGTTGCCGACGGTCGTGAAGAACGACAGCACGAGCCGCCGCTGCCGCCGCACGTCGGTGGTCCCGGTGAACTGCTCGGTGTGCTTCCAGAGCACGCCGGCGTCCTCCTCGTGGACGCAGACGGCGTTCTTGATCGTCCGCACGCCGCCGGCGCTGTCGGGGATCGCGACGTCCAGGTAGGCGATCTCGCCGAGGCAGTCGCACCCCAGCTCCAGCGAGTTCGCCAGCCGCCCGAGGAGGTACTCGCCGGTGTCGAAGTAGTTCTGCCAGAACCGGACCGGGCCGGGGTCGCCGTAGGGCACGAGCATCTCGGCGATCGAGGCGCGGTGGACGATCGGCCGGATCCGGCCGCCGTCGTCGAACCCGATCTGGTGCAGGATCAGCCCCTCGCGCATGTCGAAGCCGAGCCGCAGCGACCACTTCTCCCAGCTCAGGGCGTCGCCGTCGAAGGCGAAGCTCGGGCCCTCGGGCTGGCTGATCTCGATCGGCCGCTGCGTCGTCCGGTCCGGCCCGAACGTGCCGGGCACGTGGTAGTCACCCGGCTCGGCCGGCACCGGCACCCGGTAGGCGTCGATGACCTCGACCACCTCGCGCGCGGCCAGGTCGACGTAGGCGACGAGGCCGTCCACCGGGTGCGCCCAGGGCATCGCGCCCGGGTGCGGCTGATGGTGGCCGAGCACGCGGGCCAGCCGGCGACCGTCCTCGCCGGGGATCTCGTACCGCCCGGCGCTGAGCCCGGCCAGCACGACCGTCCCGGGGTCGTCGATGCCGCGCACCGACAGCGCCTTGGCCCAGCGCTCGTCGTCGCGGATCAGCTCGCGGATGAGGTCGTGCTCCTCGCTCAGCAGCGGCACCTGGCCGGTGACCAGCGGATCGATCGGCGTGGTGGCGACCACGATCTCGTCGCCGAGGTCGACGACGACCTCCACCGCGGCGGCTCCGTCGAGGACGTGCGCGATCGCCCGCCGGGGCGGATCCCCCGCGGCCAGCGCGCGCTTGTCCGGCTCGTCGAGGGTGAGCAGGGCGAGCCGCTGCGTATCGCCGAGGACGCCGGCCGCGCGCAGGATCCGCCCCGCGCGCTCGATCTCTCGCCGGCTGAGTGACGAGAGGGGATGCCGCTCGTCACCCACGGTGCCGGCCGCGGTCGACGTCGAACAGGTACAGGCCACAGCAGATCTCCCGCTCCGAATCCTGCGCCGGAACGTTCCGGCGTGCGGGCCACCCTAGGGGAGTCGGATCGTTCCGGCAATACCCTGTCCAGCGCCGGGATGTCGTGGCGCGGTGTGTAAGAATCGCCGACGTGCGCGAATCCGGCCGGGTGAGACTCGTCGACGTCGCGCGCCGGGCCGGGGTCGGGAAGACCACGGCATCCGACGCGCTGACCGGCACCGGCCGTGTGTCCGCACAGACCCGCCAAGCGGTGCTGGCCGCCGCCGAGGAGCTGGGCTATCGGCCCAACGCGGCAGCCCGCCAGCTGCGCCTGTCCGCGACCGGCACGATCGCGGTCGTGCTGCCGGAGGTCTCGGCCCGCTCGGCGTACTACACGGCCTTCGCCTTCGGCGTGATCAGCCGGGCCGCCCACTCCGACCTCGACGTCACGGTGGTCACCCGGCCGCACGGGCACCAGCGCCCGCGCGAGCTGCGCGCGGACGGCGTCGTCATCGCCGACCCCCGGCGCGGCGACCCCGTCGTCGACGCGCTCATCGCCGCCGCGAGCCCGGTCGTCACCGGTGAGCACGTCCTGGCCGGCCCGCCGCCCGACGGGGTCGTGTTCTCCGACCACGAGGCCGCGCTGCGCCGTCTCCTCGACGACCTGGACGGCACTGGCTTCCGGCGCCCGGCCCTCATCGTCGCCGAGGACGACACCGACTGGTCGGCGTCGCTGGGCCGCGGCTTCCGCGGCGGCTGCGCCGAGCGCGGGCTCGAGCCGGTCGTGCGGCACACGTCGTTCGAGGCGCCGTCGCACCACGTGCGGGCCGCGACCGAGCGCCTGCTCGCCGACGTGCCCGACGTCGACGCGATCATCGTCGGGCCGGACGGCGGCGCCGTGGAGGTGCTGTCGGTCCTGCGGCGCTCCGGTCGCCGCGCCGGCTCGGACCTCGCCGTCGCGTCCTGCGTCGACTACGCCGCGCTGCAGTTCGTCGATCCGCCCGTCACCGCGATCGACCTGCGGCCCCACGCCGCCGGCGTCACCGCCGCCGAGCTGCTCATCGACCTGCTGGACGGCTCCGCGACGCCGGGCACCGAGCGCGAGCACGACGTCGAGATCATCCCGCGTGCGTCCACCTCGCAGCGGCTGCACCCCATGGCGCCGTGACGACCGCACCCCTCGACGGCGTGCTCGTCGCCGACTTCTCCCGCGTGCTCGCGGGCCCGCTGGCGACGATGACGCTCGCCGACCTCGGAGCGCGGGTGATCAAGGTGGAACGACCGGGCACCGGCGACGACACCCGCGCCTGGGGACCACCGTTCAGCGCCCACGCCGCGACGTACTTCGAGAGCGTGAACCGCAACAAGGAGTCGCTCGCCCTCGACCTCAAGGATCCGGCCGACCTGGCCCGTGCCCGGCGCCTGGCCGGACGCGCCGACGTGGTCGTGGAGAACTTCCTGCCGGGCACCATGGACCGCCTCGGCCTGGGCTACGCGGACGTGTCCGCGCCGAATCCCCGCGTCGTCTACGCGTCGGTGAGCGGCTTCGGGTCCGGCGCCGGCGCCGATCTCCCCGGGTACGACTTCATCGTGCAGGCCGTGGGCGGGCTCATGCACGTCACCGGGGAACCGGGCGGCGTCCCGACGAAGGCCGGCGTCGCCCTGGTCGACGTGCTCACCGGCAAGGACACGGTGATCGGCATCCTGGCCGCGCTCCGCCGGCGCGAGGTCACCGGTTCCGGCGCCCGGCTGGAGGTCTCGCTGCTGTCGAGCCTGCAGGGGGCGCTGGCCAACCAGGCGGCCGCACACCTGGGCGCTGGGGCCTCGCCGTCCCGGCTCGGGAACGTGCACCCGTCGATCGCGCCGTACGAGCTGCTCGCCTGCTCCGACGGCCCGCTGGCGATCGCGTGCGGCAACGACGGGCAGTTCGCGCGGCTGGTCGCGGCGCTGGGCCGGCCCGAGCTCGCCGCCGACGCACGGTTCGCGACCAACCCCGATCGGGTCGCCCATCGCCCGGCCCTGCGCTCGGCGCTGGAGGCGGCGCTGCGGACGCGACCGGCGGCGCACTGGCAGACCGAACTGACCCGCGTCGGCGTGCCGGCCGGGCAGGTGAACGACATCGCCGGGGGCATCGCCGTCGCCGAGGCGGCCGGCCTCGACCCGACCATCGAGGTGTACGACGCGGCCGGCGAGTCGCACGGGCGCCAGATCCGGCCTCCGGTGACCTGGGCGCCCGCCTTCGCTCCGCGCCGGCAGGCACCACCCCGGCTCGACGAGCACGGCAGCGCACTGCGCGCCTGGCTCGACACCCCACCGAGTTGATCTTGGAGTTGTTCGGCCATTGCGGCGGCTTTTGTCCGATTGATACCCGCACAACTCCAAGATCAACTCGGGTGGCGGCCCGGCGGTGGACGGGTGGCGTCAACGGTCGCGCAGGGCCAGCCACAGCTGCGCCGCGATGTCGGGGTCGCGCAGCCCCACCCCGATGAGCTGCTCGGCCGCGGCGATCCGGGCACGCACGGTGTTCCGATGCACCCCCAGGGCCCGCGACGCCTCCTCCCAGCTGCCCCGCGCCCGCAGGTACTCGCGCACCGTCTCCGCCAGCGGCGGCCGCGCCTGCTCCAAGGCCGCGACCCAGCCGGTCACCTCGCTCTCGCCCGGCCGCGCGCCGCGGATCACCTCGCGCGCGAGGTGCAGGGCGACGCCGGCCACGTCAGGCACCCGAACGGACGCCGTCGTCACCGCTGGACGCGGCCGCCCGTCGTCCCGGCCGCGCAGCCGTCGCGCGACGAGGTCGATCCGGACGTCGTCGAACGCCTGGTCGTCGGGCCCGGACCCGGGATCCGGTCGCGAGACGCCGGCATGAACGCTCGTCAGCACCGCCTGCGCGGTCGTCACCAGCAGCCGATCCGCCGCGGCCAGGGTGCGCCCCGCGCCGACCGCGAGCGCCCCCGGCTGCGTGTCGGCGAGGCCGACCGGATACGCCACCACGTCGTGCTGGTGCACCGGGAACGTGGCCGCGCCCAGCCGCGACCCGGCGAACAGCCGCCGGACCTCGCGACGCACCTCCGGCAGCAGCGGCGCTCGCGAGGACGGCCACACGACCGCCCGGCCCGAGTCGTCGTACGGCACGTAGGCCGCCCAGCCGCCGAGCGCCTGGGCGAGGATGCGCACCGTCCGCTCCCCCGCGTCCGGCTCCACGAGCGCGCGGATCAGCCGCGCCTGCGCGCTCATCGACCGGGTCAGGCTGGCCCGGTCCTCCCCCGTCGCCTGCCGCCAGTAGGTCCGCGTCAGCCGCTGGAACGGCACGCCGTCGGGGACCACCAGCAGAGCGAGGCGCGCGTGTTCGCACGCGGCGCTCAACCCGTCGGGCACCTCGTCGATCCCCTCGCCGAGACCGAGCACCAGACCGCTCACGCCGGCCCCGGCCAGCCGGACGACGTAGGCGTCGTAGGCGACGCCGCGCAGGGTGAACGGCAACCCGGTGGTGAGCAGCAGCTCACCACCGTCGAGGTAGGGCACGGGGTCGGCGAGCTCGGAGATGTGGACGCCGGACACCTCCGGCGAGGGCACCGGCAGGCGGCCGACCGGCAGCAGATCGGAACCGGAATCGGCGACGAGTCGCGCGAGCGAGACCATACTTGATTGTGCAGACCATCCAGTTCTGCGTCCACACTGGATGTTCCGTCCTCCCGGGAGCGGGAGCCGGGCGCTACCGTGCCGCCATGACCGCTCCACTGCTCGTCACCGAGGTGCCCGGCCCGCGTTCCCGCGAGTTGCACGCGCAACGCACCGAGGCCATCGCGGACGGCTTCGGCACCGTCCTGCCCGTGTTCGTCGACTCCGCCTCGGGTGGCGAGATCGTCGACGTCGACGGCAACCGGTTCATCGACCTCGCCAGCGGGATCGCGGTGACCAGCGTCGGCGCGAGCCACCCGCGCGTCGTCGCCCGCGTCTCCCGCCAGGTCGCGCGGTTCACCCACACCTGCTTCATGGTGACCGAGTTCGAGTCGTTCGTCCGGGTCGGCCAGTGGCTCAACGCGCACGTCCCCGGCGACTTCGACAAGCGGACCGCGCTGTTCTCCACCGGCGCCGAGGCGGTCGAGAACGCGGTCAAGATCGCCCGCAGCCACACCGGCCGGCCGCGCGTGCTCGTCCTCGACGAGGCGTACCACGGCCGTTCCCTGCTCACCATGGCGATGACGGCGAAGGAGCACCCGTACAAGACCGCGTTCGGGCCCTTCCCCGGCGAGGTCGTGCGCGCCACCAACGCCAACGCGCTGCGCAGCGGGCTCGACGCGGCCGCGGCCCTCGCCGAGGTGGAGCGCGTCATCGACGCGCACGGCGCCGAGACGTTCGCGGCCCTGGTCGTCGAGCCCATCCAGGGAGAGGGCGGCTTCAACGTGCCGCCCGCCGGGTTCCTCCGCGGCCTCGCCGAGCTCGCCCGCCGGCACGGGATCGTGTTCGTCGTCGACGAGATCCAGACCGGTCTCGGCCGGACCGGCCGGCTCTTCGCCAGCGAGCACGAAGGCATCGCCGGGGACCTCACGCTGACCGCGAAGGCGCTCGGCGCCGGCCTGCCGATCAGTGCCGTGACCGGACGCGCCGAGATCATGAACGCCGTGCACGTCGGCGGTCTGGGCGGCACCTACGCGGGCAACCCACTCGCCTGCGAGGCCGCCCTCGCGGTGTTCGAGATCCTCGACGACCCCGCGACGCTGCGCAACGTCGCCGCGATCGAACGCGTCGTCCTGGACCGGCTGCGCCCGGTGGCCGACGAGATCCCCGCGGTCGCCGACGTGCGCGGCCGCGGGGCCATGCTGGCGATCGAGTTCGCCGAGCCCAGCAGCCTGACGCCGCTGCCCGGCCTGGCCGCCGCCGTGTCCCAGGCCTGTCATCGCGGCGGGGTGCTCACGCTCACGACCGGCACGCACGGCAACGTCATCCGGCTGCTGCCGCCGCTGGTCGCCGCCCCCGAACTCGTCGCCGCCGGCGTCGACGTCCTCGTGGCCGCGATCCGCGCCGCGACCACCGAGGCCGCGGCATGACCTGCCCGGCGGACCTGCTCGATCTCGACGACCAGCTCAGCGACGCCGAGCTCCGGGTACGCGACGAGGTGCGCGGGCTCGTCGACCAGCTCCGCCCGTCGATCCCGGAGTGGTACGAGAAGGCGTACTTCCCGACCGAGATCATCCCGGAGCTGGCCCGGCTCGGGCTGCTCGGCATGGTGTACGACGGCTACGGGTGCCCCGGCCGCTCGGCCGTCGAGTACGGCCTGGCCGCCGTCGAGCTGGAAGCCGGCGACTCCGGCCTGCGCACCTTCGTCTCGGTGCAGGGATCGCTGGCGATGTCGGCGATCCACACCCACGGCTCGGAGGAGCAGAAGCGGCAGTACCTGCCGGGCATGGCGGCCGGGACGATCATCGGCTGCTTCGGCCTCACCGAACCGAACGCCGGATCCGACCCCGCCGGCATGACCACGTTCGCTCGCCGCGACGGGGACGACTGGGTCATCAACGGCGCCAAACGCTGGATCGGGCTGGCCTCGATCGCCCACCTCGCGATCATCTGGGCGCAGACCGAGGACGGCGTCCGCGGCTTCATCGTGCCGACGGACGCGCCCGGGTTCACCGCGACGCCGATCACGCCGAAACTGTCGCTGCGCGCGTCGATCCAGTGCGACCTCGAACTCGCCGACGTCCGCGTCCCGGCCGCGGCCCGGCTCCCCGGCGCGGCCGGCCTTCGAGGCCCGTTCGCCTGCCTGAACGATGCCCGCTACGGCATCGCCTGGGGGGTGCTCGGCGCCGCGCGGGACAGCTACCTCTCTGCGCTGCGCTACTCGCGCGAGCGCCTGCAGTTCGGCCGTCCCATCGCCTCCTTCCAGCTCACTCAGGAGAAGCTGGCGCGGATGGCGATCGGGCTGACCCAGGGCCAGCTCCTCGCGTTGCGCCTCGGCCGCCTGAAGGAGGCCGGCCGGCTGGAGCCGCAGCAGATCTCCCTCGGCAAGCTCGCCAACACGCGTACCGCGATCGAGATCGCGCGGGAGGCGCGAACCGTGCTCGGCGGCAACGGCGTCGCCGCGGAGCACTCGCCGCTGCGGCACGCGAACAACCTCGAGTCGGTGCGGACCTACGAGGGGACCGACGAGATCCACACCCTCGTCCTCGGCCGCCACCTCACCGGCATCGCGGCGTTCCGCTGAGCCGCGTCCACCCGTCCATCGCGACCACGTCGGAAGGACCGCCATGACCGTCACCATCGAGAACCTCATCGACGGCCGCCGCAGCACCGGATCCGGTGCCGAGATCCGCGACGAGAACCCCAGCCGTCCCGACGACCTCCTAGCCACCGGGCGCGCCGCCATCGTCGAGGACGTGGACGCGGCCGTGTCCGCGGCGCGCGGCGCCGTCGCGTCATGGGCGCGCCTGCCGATGCCCGAGCGCGCCGGCGTGCTGACCCGAGCGGCCGCGATCATCGACGAGCACGCCGCCGAATGGGGCGCCGAGCTGTCCCGCGAGGAAGGGAAGACCCGGCCCGAGGGTGTCGGCGAGGTGGCCCACGCGGCGGACATCCTGCGCTACTTCGCCGGCGAGGCCACCCGGGAGCAGGGCGAGGTGTTCGCGTCGCCGCGGCCGGGGGAACGGATCCTCGTCGTGCGCCGCCCCGTGGGCGTGATCGGCGCCATCACCCCGTTCAACTTCCCGATCGCGATCCCCGCGTGGAAGCTCGCGCCCGCCCTGGTCTACGGGAACACGCTGGTGTGGAAGCCGTCGATCTCGGTGCCGGTGCTGGCCATGCGGTTCGCGCAGGCCCTGCAGGAGGCCGGACTGCCTGCGGGGGTGCTCAACCTCGTCATCGGCGAGCCCGACGTCGGGCCGGCCCTCGTGGACCACGCCGGCATCGACGCCCTCACCTTCACCGGGTCGACCGCCGTCGGTCGTTCGGTCGCGGCCCGGCTGGCGGCACGCGGCGTCCCGTTCGCCGGCGAGATGGGCGGCAAGAACGCCGCCGTCGTCCTGCCCGACGCCGACCTCGAGCTGGCCGTCGAGCAGGTCGCTCGCGGCGCGTTCCGGGCGACTGGACAGAAGTGCACCGCCACGTCACGGGTGATCGTCGACACGACGATCGCCGACGAGTTCCTCGCCCGGTTCGCCGAGCGCGCGGCCGCGGTCCGGGTCGGCGATGCCCTGGCCGACGGTGTCGACATGGGACCACTGGTCCACGCACAGGCCAAGCAGCGGGTGACCGAGGCGATCGGCCGGGCGAGGTCGGACGGCCTGGCCGGCGTGTACGTCCCCGCGCCGTACACCGAGGGCGACCTCGCCGCGGGCCACTTCGTCCCGCCGGCCGTGTTCGAGCTGCCCGACGAGCGCCACGAACTGTGGTCACGCGAGCTGTTCGGCCCTGTCGTCGGTGTACGCCGCGCGGACGACACCGCACACGCGATGCGACTCGCCAACGACAGCGACTACGGACTGTCGGCCGCGCTGTTCACCCGCGACCTGGACCAGGCCCTGGCCGCGATCGACGATCTGCACGTCGGCGTCCTGCACGTGAACTCCGAATCGGCCGGAGCGGACCTGCACGTGCCGTTCGGCGGCATGAAGGGCAGCGGCCTCGGACCCCGCGAACAGGGCGGCACGGCCCGCGACTTCGTCACGGAGACGACCACCGTCTACCTGCGCGGAGCTTGAGCCCCGAGGATCCGATCGACCGGGATGCGGCACGTCGATGCCGCATCGCCTGACTCACCGGTCGCGGCGTATGCCGTCGACTCACCCCGTCGGGGTGATTCAGGCCGCAAGGACGTGGCGCAAGGTTGTTGGCGACATCGCGAGCAGCCGGGCGCGGCGCGCCCACCGACGCCGGAGGAGGCCCGATGGAGAACGATCCGCAATTGGACCTGTTCCGGATTCTTGCCACCCTGCGGGCCTGACCATGGGGATGCCGATGCCGGAGGCCGATGACGACGCGAGCGGCGGGGGCCGCGCGGACGTCCGTGAACTGGTGGCCGTCGTGGTGCTCTCCGTCACGGCGGTGCTCACCGCGTGGAGCGGTTTCGAGGCGAGCAAGTGGGGCGGCGAGATGTCCATCGCCTTCTCTCAGGCGTCGGCCGCGCGGATCGAGGCCTCGCGCTTCGCGGCGGAGGCCGATGCGGCACGCAACTTCGACCTCGACATCTTCGGGGTATACGTCCAGGCGGTCGCCGACGGTGACGACGTCTTGCGCGAGTTCGTCGAGACCCGGTTCACCGATCATTTTGCCGTCGCCTTCGACGCCTGGACGGCGATGTCGCCGCTGGAGAACCCGGACGCGCCCAAGGGCCCGTTCGCGCTTCCGGAGTACCAACCACCGGGCGAGGCGGAGGCAGTCGAGGCTGACGCTCGCGCCGACACACTGTTCGCGAAGGCGTTGGACAACAATCAGCGTGGTGACGACTACACGCTGCTGACCGTGCTCTTCGCGCTCGTGCTGTTCTTCACCGCGGTGTCGCAGCGACTGCGTTCGCGGACCCTGACCTGGGTAGTACTCGGTGGCGCGATGACCTTGCTGCTGGTTGGCATCGGCTTCCTGATCGCCTTCCCGAAGATCATCTGAGGCGCGCGCCCAGTTCCCCCGCACGTGCGGCGTCGACAGGCCCTTATCACCCCGGCCGGGTGGTTCGGCCGCATCGGTCTGCCAGGAACGTGTGGCGAGTAGCCGATTCGATCCGATCAGGAGGCACCAGTCATGACCGACGCGACAACACCGCCTCGGCGGCCAGTGGACGCGGCCCGGCTTTGGTCCGGTGGTGGCGCGACCGCGCTCGTCGCCGCCCTGATCGCAGTTGCCGGCATCGTGATCGCACGCGGCGTCTTCGACGTGCCCGTGCTGGCGCCGGAGGGTGACGGCGCGTGGGGAGACGCGAACACCTGGTGGTACGCGGCGGCGGCGGCGTGCGTCGCGTTGCTCGCGACTGCCCTCGTGCATGCCTTGATCGTGAGCACCCCTCAGCCGTTGCGGTTCTTCAGCTGGGTGATCGGGCTGGCGACCGTCATCGCCGGCGTCGCTCCGTTCGTGCCGGACGCTCAGCTCTCGGCGAAGGTCGCGACCAGTGTCATCAACGTCGTGCTCGGCATCGCGATCGGGACGTTGGTGACATCCGTCGCGCGTAGCGCCATGCGAGCCGCGCGACGACGCGGCGACACCCAGCAGCGCCCGTAGGTCCGCACGACGAACGGCCGGCCGATCCGCCCCTCGGCGGATCGGCCGTCGCGCACCCCCAGCGCAGAGGATCGGCTCACTCGCCGAACGCCTCGCGCAGCGACGCCTCCTGCTCGTTCGAGAGGTTCGTGTGGATCAGCTCGGGGTGCAGTCCCGACTCCTCGAACGCCTGGAGGACCTTGTCCTGCACGGCGTCTCCGGTCAGCGCGAACAGCGCCGAGGTCCCAGGCGTCACCTGCTCGCGCACCTGCTTGATGAAGCTGTCGTCGATGCCCACATCGGTCATGGACCCGGCGAGGGCGCCGGTGGCCGCGCCGATGGCCGCCCCGAGCAACGGGACGAAGAAGAGCAAGCCGAACAGGAACCCCCAGAACGAACCGCCCAGCGCGCCGGCGCCGGTCATGCTCCTCAGCTGACGGGTCTTGGGCTTCTTCTTCCCCGGCTCCCACGAGACGGTCGCGGCATCGTGGACTCGGATGAGTTCCTGTTTCTGGAGCGATTCGAGAAGGTCGACGGAACGGTCGGCCGCAGTGGGATCGTCGAACGTCCAGACGGTGAACGTGGCCATGGGCGGGCTCCTTGTCGTCGGATCGTCATCTCGTCCACATCGTGCGTGGACCGAGCCGGCCCCGACCCCACCCCAACGGGGTGAGAGCCGCACCGGACAAGTTCCCGGCGGGAACCTCGGTCAGTCCGGCAGCTGGCGCATCTCGACGACCGTGATGCCGAGGTCCTCGAAGCGCTCCAGCAGTTCGCGTACCCGCGCGTCGTCCTCGACGGGGCCGTGCAACGACGTGCCGCCGGTCCGCGCCCTGGTGGCCGTCAGCTCGGGGAACGCGGCCTCGACGGTCTCGGAGACGGTGCCCGCGACCAGGAACTCGTATCGCATGACCCCCCACCTTCCGTGCACCGCCGGTATCGTCAGGGTCGCCGTCATCCACGGCTGTTCCCCTCACCCGCAACGGGTGAACCTGCTCCGGCTGGCCGACCAATTTCGCGAATTTGGTGGTTCCTGTTGCAACGGCGCGGTTCGATGTCATATAGGGCGGGCCAGACCTGGTGGGGGTGACGGCACTGTGACAGCGACCGACACGCTATCGACGCGAGTCCAACGACGCCGGCTGCTCGGACGCATCGCGACCGACGTGGAGGCGGGGGCGAACATCATCACGCTGTCGGCGCCACCCGGCGCAGGCAAGACGACGACCCTCGAGCAGTGGCTCGGCTTGCGGCGCGAGTGCGGGGACGTGGTGCTGGCCTTGCCCAGCGCTCACGCCGACGCGGCCGGTGACCTCTGGCCTAGTCTGGTGACCGCGATCCGGTCAGATGCTCCGCCGACCGAGGATCCGGCGATCCGGAGGGCGTTGAGCCAGGTGGTACACGCTTCCGCGGCCGGCGTCCCCCCGAGGACGACGGAGCCGTTCCAGGATGTGCCGTCGTCGATCTGGATCCTGGTCGACGATGCCCAGGAATGGTCGGACAGGCGAGCCCTCCAGCAACTCAGCCGGGTCCTGTCAGCAGCTCAACCGGCCATGCGCGTCGCCATCGGCGCCCGCTATACCCCGCATGGCCTGCTGTCGACCTTGCTGCTCGAAGGCGTGGCCAAGGAGTACCGGCTCGCCGACCTGGTCTTCGATCGGGACGAGGCCCGCGAACTCCTGGCGCTCGAGGAGGTGGTCCTGTCCGACGGCGACCTTGACACGCTGCTGCGGCGGACCGACGGCTGGGCGGCGGGCCTGCGTCTGGCCGCGCTCGCCCTGGCCCACGAGTCCGACCGGCCGACCTTCGTCCGGAACTTCGCCGGCACGGACCGGACGGTGGGCGACTATCTCGTCTCGGAGGTGCTGTCCCGCCTTCCTCCGGACCACATGGAGGTCCTGCTCGACGTGTCTGCCGCCGACCGGGTCAACCTCGACCTCGCCCGGCTCCTGGCCGGGCGGCCCAGCGCCGGCGCGCTGATCCAGGAGCTGGTCGAGACCAACGCGCTGGTGCAGCCCGTCCACAACGATCCGGACTGGTACGAACTACACCCGCTCCTGAGGAGCTACCTGCGGGCGGAGTCGCGGCGTCGCGACGAGGCCCGGCACCGGCGCCACCAGGCAGTCGCGACAGACTGGTTCGAACGGGCCGGCGACGTGCGCCGCGCGATCCACCATGCCGTCGCCGCCACCGACTGGGCCCGGGTCGAGTCGCTGATCGCGACGCCCTGTGTGCGCCTCGTCATGACCGACGGGCCGCAGGCGATGCGCGACATCCTGCGCGAGCTGCCGGCCTGGCTCCAGACCCAGCCATCGATCGCGGGCGCCGCCGCTCTGACGGCCATCCTCGACAACAACCAGGCCGCCGCCGACCTGGACCTTGCTGTCGTGGACGCAGCGGACGAGGACGCCGCCCGGCGTCTCGCGTTCCGGGCGATCGCCACCCTGTCCTCGGCACGGACCCGGCCGGCGGACCGTGACGCCGTGGCCGACGCGCTAGGGTCGCTGGATCTCGTGCCAGGTGACGAACCGGACCTGGCGATACTCGGCCGGTCGCTGGCGGCGATGGCGCTGGCCATGACCGGCGACCTGGAAGCGGCCGACCGGACCGCTCGCGCCACGGCACAGATCGCCCGCAGCCATGGGCTGGACTTCCTGCTGTTCCAGACTCTCAGTGCCCTCTGCGCCGTCAGCGCCTTCGGGTGTGATTTCGTCGCCGTCCGCGGGTACGCCCACGAGGCGATCGACCTGGCGAGTCGACGCGGCTGGGATCGGCATCCACGGCTGGCACAGTTCTACGGGGACCTGGCCGCCGCCGAGTGGCAGCGCTGTGACGAGGCGATGGCGGCCGAGTATGCGCGTGCGGCGGCCGATGTCGCCGATTCCGACGCCGATCCGCTCAGTGCCGCCGCGGCCCGATGCATCTACGACCTCACCGTCGCGGTACCCGACACGGGACTCGATCTCACCGCCGCCGGCCACCTGCACGCGTTCAACGAGCTGTGGCCGCTGCTCCCCCCGCCGACGGTGGCCCTCAACGCCTGCTTCGAGCTGATGGTCAGCCTCCGATCGCACGAGATGGAACTGGCCGGCGCCATCGTCCGCCGGGCCGAGGAGATCATCCCCGACGCACCGGACGTCCACGTGCTCAGGGCGATGAGGCACCTCTACCAGGGACATGAGGCCGCGGCACGGCAGGATCTCGAACCGGTCCTCGACGACGAGCTCACCTGCATGACGCCATGGACGAGCGCGATCGCCTGGACGGTCGCCGCACACCTCGCCGACGAGGCCGGCGAGCCGGCCCGTGCTCACGACGCGCTGCTCGAGGCGTTGCGACTGGCCGAGCCCGGCCGCCTCATGCGCGGTCTGCTGGACGCGACGCCGTCGGCACGCGGGCTCCTCCTGCGCAACCGGGGCCGGTTCGGCCGGCACGAGACGTTCGTTACCGACCTCCTGGGGTTCGCGGAGGACCGGCCTCATCGTCTCGATGGAACCGGGCTGGTGCTCACGGATCGGGAGGCGGAGGTGCTGCGCGACCTGCCGTCGATGCTGTCGCTGCGCGAGATCGCGGACGCGCACGTCGTGAGCATCAACACGGTGAAGTCGCACCTGAAGTCCGTCTATCGCAAGCTCGGTGTCACCTCACGGCGCGAGGCAGTCACCCAGGCCCGCGAACTCGGCCTGGTCTGATCCCTCAGACCTCCGCGGGTGAGACGAGTGCCGGCGGAGCAGGCGGCGCGACGACCGACACCGGCATGCCGAGATCGGCCAGCCGCTCGCTGATCGCCACCACCGCGGCGGACGTCACGGTCGCCCCCACGTGCGGATCGTGCCAGCACGTGGCCGTCATCGTCGTGCGGTCCGCCTCGACGGCCGAGACCAGGACCGTCGGAGCCGGCTCGGCGAGCACGCTCGGCAGCCGCGACAGCGCCTCGGCGACCCGCTCGGCCGCATCCGCGCGATGAGGGCCACCGATCCGTACCTGGATCGCGGACGCGTGCCGGCCGGCCGCCGTGTGGTTGACCAGCGGGTTGTCCAGCAGCTTCCGGTTCGGCAGGTGCACCGTGCGGCCGTCCGATGTCTCGATGATCACCGATCGGCTGTTGAGCTCCCGGACCCGCCCGGTGAAGTCGAGCGCCTCGATCAGGTCGTCGAGGCGCACCGGGCGGCGGGTCTGGATGATCACGCCCGCGGCGACGTTGTCCGCGATGCCGCGCAGGGCGAGGAACGCGACGGCGGCCACCAGAATGACGACGGCCAGGACCGGCTGGATCGACGCACCGAGAAAGCCGAGTGCGACCCCGACCCCGAGGAAGATGACGACGTAGCCCGTGACACTGGCGCCGAGGTCGCGCCAGTCATCGGGCACGTTGACCTGGGCCAGGACCCGGTCGGCGCCCCGACGGGCGTATCGCGCGACGAACCAGGCGCCGACGACGAAGACCAGGGCCAGGACCGCGTCCCAGCCCGTGAGCGACAGCCCGGAGAAGAAATCCCTCATCCGCCGGGCTCGTCCTCGGCGGGAGGATGCGCACGCCGCCACACGACGGTGACGGCGGCGGCACCGGCCACCAGTCCGGCCGCGACGCCGGCGCCGACACGCGCGGTACGCGATCGCCTGCCTCGACGCCTGCGCTTGCGGTCGTGCCCGAACCTCACCATGGTGCCTCCTCGATCCGGCCCGCAACGCCAGGGTCGGCCGATCCGCCCACGGCGCCCTCACCCAGCCCAGGTGAAGTCCGACGACATTCACCCCGGCCGGGTGAGGGCTGCCCACCACGCGGCCACGGATCCTGTCAGCGGAGGCCGGCCGACCTGCCCAGGAGCGCGATGACCACACCGGAGGAGTGCGACACCACGGGCACCGGCCCTGGGCCACCGCCGCTGAGCTACGTGGCGCGGGCCGCGGCCGTCGTCATCGCGGTCGTCGCTCTCGCCGCCGCGACATGGGTGATCCGCGGTGTGATCGTCATGGTCATCGTGGGCTTCCTCCTCGCCGCCGGCCTCGACCCTCTCGTGGGAGCGGTGCAGCGTCGCGTGCGCCGGCGCGGGGCCGCCGTCCTGGTCGTCGTCGTGGCGCTACTGCTCGGGCTGGTCGTGTTCGTCACGGTGGCGCTGCGGCCCGCGATCGCACAGGCCGGCGAGTTCGTCGCCGACCTCCCGGAACTGCTCGACCGCCTGTCCCGGCGCTTCGGCGGCTCGGCGCTCGCCGACTACCTGGCCAGTCCCGAGGTCGAGCAGCAACTGCGTGGGGCGATCGACGACGTCGTCGCCTTCGCCGCCGATTCGCTTGGTACCGTGGTCGGGTTCCTTGCCAGCGTCGCGGGAGCCGTGTTCACCGGGTTCACCGTCGCCGCCATCACCGTCTACGTCATGTTGGCGTTGCCGCGCATCCGGTCCTTCGCGCGTCGGGCCGCCGGCAACCCGGATCGGGTCGACGTGGTCACCGAGGTGTTCCGGCGGGTCGGCGGCTACGTGACCGGCCAGTTGGGCATCTGCGCCTGCGCCGGTGTCGCGTCGGCGATCTTCTTTCTCATCGTCGGGATGCCGTACGCGGCGCTGCTGGCCATGGTCGTCGCCGTCCTCGACGCCGTCCCGCAGGTGGGCGCCACCATGGCCGCCGTGGTGGCGACCGCCGTCGCGCTGACCGTCAGCATCGGCACCGCCGTCGCGGTCGCCGTGTTCTTCATCGCCTACCAGCAGTTCGAGAACTTCGTCATCGCCCCGCGCGTCTTCGCCTCAGCGGTGTCGCTCTCACCGATGACGGTGTTCCTCGCCGTGCTCGTCGGCGGAACCCTCGCCGGCTTCATCGGGGCGATCCTGGCGCTGCCGGTCGCCGCGACCGTCACAGTGATCTTCCGATACGCGTTCCGGCACAGTCTCGCGGCGCGGGGTCCGGCGCCGTCGGAGGTGCACGCGGCGGCCGACGACGACTCCGCCGATGCCCGCTCCTGATCACGGCACCACCGGTCCACCGGTCCTGGCGGCGTCGCCTCACCTGTCCGGTGCGGCGTGATCGGGTGTTTCCGGGCGTCGAGTGACCGCCGCGACGGCGGCGTCGATGGTCGGATAGACCGTGGTGAGGACTTCCGCCGCGCCGGACTCGCGCAGCACGTCGCGCACCTGTCCAAGGTTGCCGACCGCGACGAACGCCACGCCCCGCCCCCGGAGAGCCTCGGCCAGGTCGCGCATCATCTGTGCCGCCGTGACATCGATGGCCGGCACCGCCGCGGCGTCGAGGACCAGGGCCCGGACGCCGTCGAACTCGGCGAGTTCGCGCAGCCGCTCCTGCACGGTGTCGGCGTTGGCGAAGATCATGGGGCTCTCGACCCGCACGACGACCACGCCAGGCACCGGCCGGTTCTCCGGGTGGCGGTCGACGTCGGCCCACTGGTCGGCACCCCCCGGCACCTCACCGAGCACGGCCACGTGCGGCTTCGAGATCCGGTACAGCAAGAGGAGGACCGACAGGACCACGCCGATCACCAGGCCGGGCAAGGTGTCGAAGATCAGGACACCCAGCATCGCCCCGACGGCGGCGATGAAGTCTGCCCGGGCGGCGTGTCCATAGATCGCCGCGAGCCGCGTCGTACTGACCCTGTACAGCCGCCGCAACGCACCGAAGTCCACGAGCTCGATCACCGCCGCGATGACCACGGCAGCCAGCGCGGGCTCGGGCAGATTCGCGAACAGCGGGGTCAGGAACAGCAGCGTCAGGACGGTCAGCCCGGCGACCACGTCACCGGAGACCTGGGAGCGGGCGCCGGCGCCACCGTTGACGGCCGTCTTGGACAGGCTGCCGTTCACGACCATCCCGGAGAAGAACCCGGCGCCGAGGTTCGCCGAGCCCAGTCCCAGCAGCTCCCGGTTCGGATCGATGCGGTACCCGTTGCGCTGCGCGTACGTCTTTGCGGCACCGAGCCCTCCGGCGAAGCCCACGAGCATCACGCCCGCTCCCCCGGAGATCAGCAGGGAGAGATCGGCCGCGGCGACATCGGGCGCCGCGAAGCTGGGCAGTCCCGCGTCGATCTCACCGACCGTCGCGACGCCCTTCGCGTCGAGGTCGAGGATCGTGACGAGGAGGATGCCGAGAACCACCGCGACCAGCGAACCGGGCACGCGCGGCGCCACCACCTTCATAACCAGCACGACGGCGAGGCACACGGCGGCGACCAGTATCGTCCACCCGTGGGCGTCCCCCATCGACGTCACGACCGCCCACAGCCGCTCGAAGAAGTTGCCCTCACCGCCGTCGATGCCGAAGACCTTCGGCAGCTGCCCGACGATGATCACCAGGGCCATGCCGACGATGAAGCCCTTGAGCACGGGCTCGGAGATGAAGTTCGCCAGGAAGCCAAGTCGGAGCAGCCCGGCCACCACCGCCATGACGCCGACGGCGATCGCCAGTCCGGCGGTGTAAGCGGTGAAGTCGTCACCGGTCGCGCTGACGATGCCGCCGGCCACACCCGCCGACAGGGCAGCCGTGGCGGACATCGGACCGACCACGAGGTGGCGCGAACTGCCGAAGACCGGATACAGCAGCAGGGCCGGGATCGCGGCGTACAAGCCCACCACCGGGGACAGACACCCCGGCGATCGATGCGTGGGCGAGGGACTCCGGGATCAGCACGGCGCACACGGTCAGCCCGGCGACGACATCGCCGCGGGTCATGTCACGCCGGTAGCCGCGCACCGTGCCCAGCAGCCACGTCGGCATCCGACCCCCTACCCGTCGACCGGTGGTTGTCCGGTGCCTTCATCATTCGATGGGCGGCCGGAGCCATCACCACCCGATCCGGGTGAGTCGGCCTCCGCCCGATGGCGAACCAGCCAGGCGTCCGCGTCGTGCAGGGCCTGGCGGGTGGACTCGCCGATGACGTCGGTCGCTGCGACGGCGCGCACCGGACCGGCCAGATCCAGGCCTCCGGCGCGGCGGAGCTGGTCGAGCAGGTCTGCGTCCAGCCCGGACAGATACAGACGGCCGTCGGCAGCGGCCAGCTTGCGCGCGTAGTCCCTGGCCACCCGGTAGAACGTCGCCCCGAGCGTCGTGCGGCCGTGCAGCCGGATGACGACGGCGGCCCCCGCGGACCCGGCCGGATCAGGCAGCCGGACCTGCAGCGTCCGGGAGCCCGCGTAGAGCAGGCTGCCGTACACGTCGAGAACGGTGGCTCTGCCGCTGGTCAGGCGGCTCGGCGCCGGCCGCTCGAGGAACCGTCCATCCGGTTGTGCCACGAGTTCGACGACTCTGAGGTCCATGGCCTCCTGGTTCAGCTGCAGCAGCAGGGACAACGCCACCCCGATGCCCACGGCGGCCGCCACCGGCAGAAACAGGGTCGCGACGAACGTCGTGACCAGCGCGATCTGCGATGTCCCACCAGTGCGCCAGATCGCCGCGATGACCTCGGGCTTGATCGAGCCGACGGCCGCGAAGATCAGGACCCCGGCCAGGACCGGCATCGGCACTAGCCCGACGAGTCCCGCGAAGATCGCCACGATCGGCAGCAGCAACGCGCCGGACAGGATCGCCGCCCACCGCGTCCGCGCGCCCATGGCGACGTTCAGCGCGGTGCCGCTGACCGAGCCGCCGACCGGCTGACCGCGGAAGAACCCCACCGCGACGTTCGCCACCCCCTGGGCGATGAAGTCCTGGTTGGCCCGCGATGGCGTCCCGTCCGGGTTCGGCGCGGCCTCGCTCACGCCGGCTCCCTGCACGAGCACAATCACGGCCACCGCCGCGGCGCCCACGACCACGTCGAGCGACAGCAGCCCGAGCTCCGGCAGGGCGGGAAGGGGGATCTCCCGCGGGATCTCCCCGGTGTCGCGCACCTGGGCCACACTGTCCAGCCCGAATGCCACGACGACGACGGTCGGCACGACGAGCGCGACGAACGGGCTCATCGTGGCCCATCGGGTGGCCATCAGGCCGAACAGGATGCCCAGCACCGACAGACCGATGCCCAGCGAGGCGACATCGATCCGGCCCGGGTGCGTGATCAGGTCGATGGCCTTGGCCACGTTCGTCGCCCCGGACACCTCGGCCCCGGTCAGCTCGGACAGCTGGCCGAGGATGATGCTCGCCGCGACGCCGGTGAGGAAGCCCGTCATGACCGAGTGCGAGACGAACCGGGCATATCGCCCCAGCCGCAGCAGCCCGGCCGCGATCATCAGCACGCCGGCGATGATCGTCAGGAGGAACAGTGCGGCCGGCCGGTCAGTGGCATCGACGCCCTCCAGCGCTGACGCCGCCGCCAGCGCAGCGGCCGTGGTGGTCGCGACCACCATCATCCGGGTGCTGGTGGTCAGCCCACCGGCGATCGGCCCGATGATGCTCGCGTAGAGGCCGATGACCGGGTTGACGCCGATCAGGGCCGCCGACGCCATGCCGTCGGGGACGCTGCCCACCGCGCTCGGCACCGCCGCCACCGTGTCCGCACGTAGGTGCCGCCGGTCCGGACGTACCGACCGAAGCCATGCGCCGGTCGACGTGACGGCCCTCGACACTGTGTCCCGCAGCCCGGCCATGCCCGCACCCTCGTTCGCGACGACGGTCCTGGTCTTCACCCTGCTGGGGTGAAGGCGTCCGCTCGACAGATCGGTCAGGTGCGGGTCGTCGGCGTCGCCCCGGCCCCCGTGAGGTCGAAGACCACCTGGTCATAGGACCAGAGGCGCTCGAGGAACGCTCTCACCCGGTCGCGTGTGCGAGTGGTCCCGAGGTCGGCGTCGGACTCGAGCGCGACCTCGGTGATCGTGCGACGACCATCGATCGCGTCGAACATCCGTTTCTGAGCCGACCCGATCGGCAGCGCGAGATCGGAGTACTGATGGGCCCGGTTGAGCATGACGGCGGCGGCGTCCGGCGGCAGGCGTTCCTGGAGGCACAACGTGTGCGGCAGCCGCAACGGCACGGCCGCGGACCAGTCGGCACGTTCGAAGGGCTGCGCGCACGGAGCCGGCGCGAGGTCGTCGCGGTAGGCGATGAGACTGTGACGCACCATCGTGCCGCGCAGCAACTCGACCGCGGCGTAGCCCTCCGGTCCGGGCAGCCGAGCCAGCGCTCTGGCATGCGGCGACCGCGCGATCGCACCGCACTGCGGGAGATAGGGCGCCTGCCGATACCAGCGTCCGAACCGCAGACCGCAGCGTTCGAGGTACGCCAGCAGCTCGGGAACCGTGTAGGCCCGCTCGCGCGGATTCAGCAGGGCGTCGGCCAGTGCGTCCGGATTCTGGAAGTCCGGCGAGGTGCGGAGGAGGAAGGTCAGCGGATGGTTCTGGGGCAGGACATCGAGCATGGCGGCGAGATCACGGATCTGGGCCACGGTGGTGCCGACATCGAGCCGGCGACAGTACTCCTGCAGCATGTGGACGCCGGCCCGGCCGTACGGCGCGTACACCATCAGATGGGCCGCCGCGCCGGGTTTCATGACGTCGCGCAGGGCGGACAGCCCGGCATCGGGGTCGGCCAAGTGGTGCAGCACGCCGGTGCAGACGACTCGGTCGAAGCCGCGACCGAGTTTTCCGACGCGCTCGATCGGCAACTCTTGGAGTTCGAGGTTGCTGAGATCGTACTGGTCGCGGAGCCGTCGCTCGTGTTCCAGGCTGACCGAGCTGACGTCGATGGCCGTCACGCGTGCGTGTGGGTGCCGGGCCGCATACCTGGCCCCCTGTGAGGTGCCGCACCCGGCGACCAGGATCTCCTCGTGTTCGCGAACCCGGCTCGCCGGCCACAACAGGTGGTGGTCGGCGAGCCGCCATCGTTCGTCGGCGCCCAGCTCGCGGTCGAGGTCGAGGCTCGGGACCGGCGGAGGGTACGGGTGAGCGTCGTAGAACGACCGGACGACATCGGGGTCGCCGGAAGCAGGCGCGAGCATGTGCCGTCCTCTCGTCGGTCAGAACACGGTCGTCCAGTCGTTCCGGACGCTGATCACCGTCCATCCCTTGTCGCTCGCCCGATCGAGGAGTTCGTCGGCGCCGTCGGTGTAGGCGAACTCGCGCTCCTCGTCGTCGTGCAGGACCACCAGCCGCAGGGCGGGCAGAGAGGGCCCGCCGGTGAACTCCAGCATCGGGATGTCACCGTTGGCGTTCCCGACCGACAGGATGGGCCGACGACCGATCCGGCTCCAGATCCGTACCGCCTTGACCGGCCCGTCGTCGAACACGTCGGGCTGCGCCTGGTACACGACCGAAGCACCGTGCTCGTCCTCCTGATAGGCGAGGGCATTGGAGCTGCCGATCACCCGTTCGGACGGGATCCCGTACGCCTCGTCGCTGATCGCCCGGATGAAGTCCCGGTCGCCGCCCGAGGCGACATACAGCGTGAAGCCATGCGCCTCCAGGTAGCGCAGCAGCTCGACCATCGGCCCGAACGCGCACTGACGAAATCCCCGGCCCAGCGTGGGGTGCGATCCGTTGCGCAGGTACTCCCCCGAAGCCGCCAGATAGTCCTCCGCGGACATCCCGGCGAACGCCCGGACGAACCCGCCCATCAGCACCTTCAGATCGGAGTCGTCGCCGCCGTAGTGCTTGGTGATGGCACCGCCCAGCCACGCGTAGTCCTCCGCGGATGCGGCCTTCCACGGCTGCTTCGCTCGCAGGTCCGGGTCCTGTTCGGCCATCGCCGCCAGCCGTTGGAGGATGAAGCCGATCTCGATCTGCATCGGCTTCTCCGTCCACAGGGTGCCGTCATTGTCCGCCACGGCGACCCGATCGACGGGGTCGACGTAGTCGTCACTTCCATCGGTCGTCACTCGCCGGACGAAGTCGACGATCGCCGAGCGGGCCGCACCGTCACGCCACGAAGCGAGGTCAGCGTTCACGAGGCACTCGGTTCAGTCCCGGCCGGCGAGCCAGGCGTGCAGCTTCTCGACGGCGCGGTCGACGGTGAAGGAAGCCGCCTCCTGGCGTGGCGGGAACTCCTTGAAGGTTTCCAGGAACGCGGTGGTCAGCATGTTGCCCACCGTGAAGAGATAGACGTTCTCGATCACCCAGTTCCAGTACGTGTTCGACGTGATGTCGGCCCGCTCGAACGGGTCGGTCCGCAGGTTGTAGATCTTGGGGAAGCGCAGTTCCGTGAACGGCTCGGCCCAGATCGCCACCGTCCCCGCGCGGCGCTGCTCCATGAACGCGAACTTCCAGTTGTCGACGCGAACGCCGAGCACGTCGGTGTCGTCGGAGAAGTAGATCAGCCCTCGTCGCGGGCTCTTGTCCGCCTCTCCGGTCAGGTAGGGCAGCAGGTTGTACCCGTCGATGTGTACCCGGAACGACGTGTCGCCGGCCTGGTGGCCCTGCTTGAGTTTGTCGACGATGTCGGGCTCTCCCGCTGCCGCGAGGAACGTCGGCAGCCAGTCGTGGTGCTGGATGATCTCGTTCGAGACCACGCCCGCCGCGACCTTCCCCGGCCAGCGGACCAGCTCCGGGATCCGGAACGCGCCCTCCCAGTTGGTGTTCTTCTCGCTGCGGAACGGCGTCATCCCCCCATCGGGCCAGCTGTTCATGTGCGGGCCGTTGTCGGTGCTGTAGACGACGATCGTGTTCTCGGCGATGCCCAGTTCGTCGATGAGGTCCAGGATCTCGCCGACGTTCCGGTCGTGGTCGATCATCGTGTCGTGGTACTCCGACTGCCAGCGCCCCGCCTGGCCGACGCTCTCCGGTTTGGGGTGCGTGAACAGGTGCATGTGAGTGAAGTTGACCCAGCAGAACCACGGCGTGTCGGCGTCGTTCTGGCTCCTGATCCACTCCTTGGCGCGCGTGGCGATGTCGTCGTCGATGGTCTCCATGCGCTTCTTGGTGAGCGGGCCGGTGTCCTCGATCCGCTGCTTGCCGACCCGCCCCCAGCGGGGCTCCTCGGTCGGGTCGTCGGTGTCGGTCGCCCAGGAGTGGATCACGCCGCGCGGCAGCATCATGTCGCGCCATCTGGGTGCCTCCTCCTCGGTGGGGTAGTTCGGCCGCTCCGGCTCTTCCTCTGCGTTGAGGTGGTAGAGGTTGCCGTAGAACTCGTCGAAACCGTGGGCGGTCGGGAGGTACGGGTTGAGGTCGCCGAGGTGGTTCTTGCCGAACTGCGCGGTGGCGTAGCCGAGCGGCTTGAGCAGCTCCGCGATGGTCGGGTCCTCTGCCTGGAGGCCGACATCGGCGCCGGGGAACCCGACCTTGCTCAGCCCGGTGCGATACACCGACTGACCGGTGATGAACGATGACCGCCCGGCGGTGCAACTCTGCTCACCGTAGGAGTCGGTGAACATCAGCCCTTCCCGGGCGAGCCGGTCGATGTTCGGCGTCTGGTATCCCATCAATCCGTGGCTGTAGCAGCTCAGATTGGTGATCCCGATGTCGTCGCCCCAGATGACGAGGATGTTGGGCTTGTCAGCCATGTGTCTGTCCTTCCCGTGGCGGATCGGATCGACGAACGACGCAACGAAAGCCCAGATGCGCCATGGACGAATCGATCATCTGCGGCTGCCGCGCCGCCGGCCGGTAGCGCAGGCAGTAGTTGGGGGCGCACAAATGGGAACCCCCTTTGATCACGCGGCGCGGGATGTGCTCACCCGGCCGGCCCCGGTCGTAGCTGCGGTTCGGCGACGTCACCCGCGGGTTGATCAGTGGATCAGCCGGAGCGCAACACGAACTGGTCGACGCCTTCGGGTGCCGGGGCGCGTACCAGTCGCAGGTCCACTCCCATACGTTGCCCGTCATGTCGACCAGGCCGTATCCGTTGGGAGGGAAGCTGCCGACGGGTGAGGTGCCTTCGTACCCATCGAGGCGCAGATTCTGCCAGGGGAACTCTCCCTGCCAGGTGTTCGCCATTGCCTTGCCGTCCGGGACATGATCGTCGCCCCAGGCGAAGGCGGCACCGTCCAGCCCGCCACGGGCGGCGAACTCCCACTCGGCCTCGGTCGGCAGCTCCTTGCCCGCCCAGCTCGCGTACGCCACCGCGTCCTCGTAGGCCACGTGGACCACCGGATGATCGGGCCGCTTGCGCACGCCGGTGCCTGGTCCGCCGGGATGGCTCCACTGAGCGCCCGGAACCCACTCCCACCAGTTGCGATAGTCACGCAGGTCCACCGGACCGGTGGCCTTGTGGAAGACCAACGATCCAGGTGCCAGCAGAGCCGGATCGGCCCCCTGATACTGGTCGGGGTCCAGCGGGCGCTCCGCCACCGTGACGTAGTGCGTGGCATGCGCGAAGCGGCTGAACTCCGCGTTGGTGACCGGATGGGCGTCAATCCAGAAGCCGTCGACCGAGACCTCATGAACGGGTCGCTCCTCCGGAAAGAAGTCCTCTGAGCCCATGCGGAAGCGGCCGCCCGCGATCCATCGCATTCCGTCACGTTGTCCCCGCACGGTCGCTCGAGGTGCTACGTCGTTGTCCGGCCGCACCGTCGTCATGACTCTCGAATCCCCTGTCTGAGCTCGAACAGGTCACCCGGGTAAAGCCAGGCGCAACACCTGCGTCTCCAGTACGACCGTGCGCGAGCGGTCGGTCCTGTCGGCTCACCCCATCGGGGTGAAACTGCGAGTGGCCGGTCTGCGGGGGAACGTGTCGGCCACACGGGAACCTCCGTCTCGGCTACCGCGCGGGTCTTCACCCTGTTGGGGTGAGGGCATGAGCAGCGCCAAACGATCAGGATCGGCATGTCGACACCCTCGGTGCGCGTGGCAGCAGCGAGAACGCATCACCACGAGGAGGAGCCATGGCAACACAACCGGCAGGTCAGCAGACCGTCACCGGCTGGGTGGGGTGGGTCTGGTTCGGTGGGATCATGCTCGTCACGCTCGGGATATTCCAGGCATTCCAGGGACTCATCGCCCTGTTCGACGACGGCTTCTCGGTCACCATCGGAGACGAGCTGGTCGTGTTCAACCTCGACACCTGGGGCTGGGCTCACCTCATCATGGGCGGCCTGCTGGTCGTCGCCGGCGTCGGCGTGCTCGGGGGCACGCTTTGGGGCCGGATCCTCGGTGTCATCGTCGCCGCGATCAGCGTCCTGGCCCAGCTCACGATCCTGCCCGTCTACCCGATCTGGGCTCTGATCGTGATCGCGCTCGATGCCCTCGTCATCTACGCGCTCGTCGTCCACGGCGAGGAGGCCGCCGCGGTCTGAGACCCACACGGACGAGACGGACGGTGGCCGGGCATGGGAGACCTCGTCGTAGACCTCATCCCGTCGATGCTTGGGCTGCTCGTCACACCGGCCGCGATCGCCGGGGCGATCCTCCTTCTCAGCACGGCGCGGCCGTTCGCCAATGCCATGGCCTTCACAGCCGGTTTCCTGCTCGCCTACGGGATCATCGCTGCGATCGTCGTGACCGTCGCAGCGGCTCGTTCCGAGCCTCTGCTGTCAGCCCGGGCGAAGGCGACCGTCGAGTGCGTCGTCGGCATGGTGCTGCTCCTGCTCGCACTCACATTGATCGCCCGCCGAGCGAACCGACCCCGGGCACGCCGAGCGAAGAAGAGCTTCGCCGCGAGATTGGACGAGGCCACCCCGCCGTTCGCGTTCGGCGCCGGGCTGGCCCTGGCGATCATCAACCCCAACATCCCCATCCTGGTGGCCGGCCTCGCCGTTGTCGCCGCCTCCGACACCGGACACGTACTCGGTGCGGGCCTCCTCGTCCTGGCCGCCATCTCCGGCATGCTCATCCCGATCCTGTGGCGATGGCTGGCACCGCGGAGCGCGCCGGGGCGGCTCGACCGGGTCAAGACCGCGATCAGCGCACACGACCGCGCCATCAACATCACCGTCCTGCTGGTCTTCGGGACCACCTTCACCATGAAGGGTCTGATCGGATTGTGAGCAAGGGACGGACTCCGGCACGGCTGCGTCGTGGCTCGCGTGGCCGGCCTGGCTGGACGCGGTTGCAGCCTTCCAGCGGGTGTGCCCGGAACCACACGCCAACGAATCGGACGTATCCCGATGATTGGATGTGGTGGCCGCCGGACTCGTGCTGTGCTTCCTCGGCATGACGTCGGTCCACGTCGCGGTCCCAGCATGCGGGTTCGCGCTCGGCTGGAGACCCGCACCCGCGCTCCGCGCTGTTCTCGTCGGGTACTCGTCTGGTTGTGCGCCATCGGCGCTGCGGGACTTGTATTGAGCGGCCTCGCTCACGTCGCCCCTCGTCTTGACCCATAGGTGCACGACCCAGAGACGAGCGTCGAGGCGATCGTCAATGGCGCGCTCTGGATAGCACTCGCCGTCGCCGGCTCGGTCCTCCAGCAACGCCAGGTCAAGCCGTCCAAGCACGCACAAGGCGGCACACCTGATGAGTCAACGCCAGCAGCCGACACAGGCGCCTCACCAGCCGTCTCGGCAGGTGAGAGCATCCACCTCGTAGCCCCGCGGAAGACCGAATCCGTGCTGGCCCACCGCCACGTTGCGGGGCTCGACGGTCTTCTTCTCGGTCGTCACGGTCGCCGGCTGAACCGGGGTCCTACACGGGCTCGCCCTCAGCGTCGGAGGCGACGATGGATGCGGCGGCCTCCGCGCTAACCGCGTGGCGGGCGACGTTCCGGTACCCCTCCAGGCTCCTCATCAGACGGTCGACCATGCGGTCCTCGGCGACGGCGATGATCGCGGACGCTCCTGGTTCGAGGCTGTCGCCGATGGCGTGGAGGTCGTCGTCCTTGATGCCCTTGTCCCTGATGCGGCCCCAGATGCCGCCGCCTGCGGCGCCGACGGCGGCTGAGGCGAGCAGGCTGGGCGGGAAGATCAGGCCGACCAGGCCGCCTGCCACGGCGCCGCGCTTGGCCCACTTCCTGCCGCTGGGGTCCGAGGTCTCTTCGAACGTGACCTTGTTGTCGGCGCGCCGCACGACGACCGCGGCGTCGATCAACCCGATCGACCCCTCGCGGTCCATCGCGCGAAAGGCTTCAAAGGCTGCTCCGGCCTGAACCGCCCCGGGATGTCCGGACACTTCGGATCGTGTCTCTACCCGGTCGGGAGGAGACGGCTTCGTGCAGCGTAGTGGGCGGCCTGGATGTGCGCAGGGCCTGGTCGACGACGATCCCGTTGTCGATCGTGAGCCTGGCGCTCTCGCCGAGCTGAACGTTGGGTTGGGCACCTACACCGACCACCACGACGTCAGCGGAGAGTGTCTCACCCCCTTCGGTGATCAGACCTGTGACGTGGCCGGCGGCGCTGGTGAACTCGCGTACCCCGGACAGGAGTCGCAGGTCGACGCCGTGCTCCTGGTGCAGGTCGGCGAACATCTGGCCGAGTTCATCACCCAGTGCGGCGGGTAACGGCGTCGGCTGCGGGTCGACCACGGTGACCGCGTTGCCGTAGCCGCGTGCTGCGGCAGCAGTCTCCATCCCGATCCATCCGGCACCGACGACCACCACCCGGCGGCCCGCGGTGGCCAGCGCGGCGCGTAGCTCGTCGGCTTCGCCGACATCGCGCAGGTAATAGAGCCCTTGCAGGTCAGTGGCAGGTAGCCGGCGGGGCGAGGAGCCGGTGGCGAGCAGCAGCTTGCTGTACCCGAGGTGTTTCGCCATTGTCGAGTGTCAACTGGTGGCCGGCAGTGTCGAGGTCCACCGCTCGGCTGCCGAGACGCAGCTCGACGTCGTGCTCGTCGTACCAGCCTGGTTCATGGACGTAGATGGTGTCCCGTTCGGCGGCGCCGGTGAGGTAGCCCTTGGACAGCGGTGGTCTTTCGTAGGGACGCTCGAGTTCGGCGGCCACGATCTTGATCCGACCCGTGAAGCCCTCCTCGCGCAGCGTCTGAGCGGCCTTGGCCCCGGCGAGGCCTCCGCCGACGATGAGGAACGTCTGCTGTGCCATGTTGCAACTCCTGGGTCGGTGATGGTCGAACGAGGTTTTCAGCGGGCGCCGACCGCGAGGGCGAAGAACTCCTGCCGGGAGCGGTCGTCGTCTCGCAGCGCCCCGTGCAGCGCAGAGGTGACCGTGCGGGCTCCCGCAGCGCGGACACCGCGAAGGGACATGCACAGGTGCTCGGCTTCGATCACGACGCCGACGCCCTTGGGTGCAAGGTTGTCCTGTAGCCAGTTGGCGATCTGTTGGGTGAGCCGCTCCTGGACCTGCAGGTCTCGGGCGAACAGCTCCACCACTCTGGCCAGCTTGGACAGGCCCAGGATCCGCTGGCCGGGGAGGTATCCCACATGTGCGACCCCGTGAAAGGGCAGCAGGTGGTGCTGACAGAGTGAGTGGATGGGGATGTCACGAGCCATGACCAGCTCGTCGTACCCCTCGTCGTTGGGGAACGTCGTCAGGTCGAACGCGCGCGGGGTGAGCAGTTCAGCGTAGGCGTCGGCCACTCGAGACGGCGTCTCGGCCAGATGCGCGTCGGTCGGGTCACGGCCCAACGCGACGAGCAGATCGGCGACCGCCGCCACGAGAGCTGGCCGGTCCGGTTCGCTCCGCGCGCCCACGATTCGAAGCCGGTGCGTCCCGACGCCCGCCGGGGCCAGGCGTGCCGCTGCGGCCGTCATCTGGACCTCCGGCCGTCGTGTGCAACCGCGAGCCTGGACAGCGCCAACGCCCCGACGAGCAGGCCGAAGTCGCGCAGAGCGATGTCGTAGTAGTCGGGGATCAGCAGCAGGTTGACGATGATGCCGGCCAGCCAAGCGGCGACCAGCAAGCCGCCATAGCGCGGAAGCAGCGCGACGGCGACTCCGGCGAGGATCTCCACCCCGCCGACGGCGTACATCGCCTGCTGGGCCGTGCCGGGGACGATGTCGTTGATCAGCGGAGCCAGATAGCCGGGCCAATCGACCAGCACGTTCGCGAACTTGTCCAGTCCGAACACGATCGGCGCCACGGTGAAGACCGTGCGCAAGAGCAGGAACGCTTGACGCGACGGTGCAGCTGCCGGGTCGCCACGGGCCTCGAGGCTCCCGGACCGACGGATGATGGCCATGGTGGACTCCGTTTCTAAAAACGATTCTTTCCTGCATTAGACTCTGCCTGAAGTCTTTCGTCAAGTTTCTTCTACTTTAGAAAATCTGGGTGGCCACGGTGGGGGGTTGTGGGCGCTCGATGATCCACCGCAGCAGCCCGGCCGACCAGGCCCTCTTTGGCTTGACCGCCAGACGAAAGAGACCGTGTTCCCAACCACAGGGAGCCGACACTGGATCACGGGGGGCCGGCGATCGCTTGCCGGTCGGCCGCGTCCGACAACTCCAAGACTGCCCCGCACACCCACCCCTCCGCAGCGGGCGCCGCCGGCCGATTCAGATCGAACTCCCTTGCCGGTCGTCGGCAGTCTCACCGGAGTTTCTTTCATCAAGACTTTCATGCTTTACAATGTGTGCATGGAGCGGCGGCCGTTGACGGATCGGGTGGCAGCCATCGGCGCGCTCGACGATCCGACCCGTCGGGAACTGTTCGACTACGTGTCCCGCCGTGACGCACCGGTCAGTCGCAACGAGGCCGCCCAGGCGCTGGGCCTAACGCGCCAGACGGCCGTATTCCACCTCGACCGGCTGGTCGATGAGGGCCTGCTGACGGTCCAGTTCAAGCGCCTCAACGGCCGGACGGGGCCAGGCTCGGGACGACCCTCCAAGCTGTACACCCGAACGGCTGAGGAGGTCGCGGTCACGGTCCCCGAACGTCGCTACGACTTCGCCGCTCAGCTCCTTCTGACAGCGATCGAGGAGTCGACCCGCACCGGTGGCCCGGCAGCGGAGACACTGCTGCGGGTGGCGCGTGAAACCGGACGTGCCCTGGGCTCCGACGCCAGATCGCTGGAGCAGGTGCTCGAGGACCACGGATACGAACCCCGGCCCGACGCTGACGGCGCGATCACGCTCGGCAACTGCCCATTTCATCGACTGGCACGGCAACACACCGACACCGTCTGCCACCTGAACCTCGAGTTGCTCAGTGGCGCCGCGGAGGGCTCGAACGACAAACGGCACACCCTGGTTCTCGACCCCGGGACCGGGCGATGCTGCGTCCGGGCTCTGCGACGCCAACCATGACCCACGCCCACACGGAGCTACGGTTCTGAACGCACTTACGCCGCCCGACAGCTTTCAGGGTCCGCGTCGGCTCCGGCCGGAAGGAACACCTGATGAGCAAGCTCCAACGCCTGTACGCCGAGTTCGGCCAAAGTCCCTGGCTGGACAACTTGACCCGCCGCTACCTGCACGACGGCACCCTGTCTCGCATGGTCGCCGAGGGGATCCGCGGAGTCATCGCCAACCCGACGATCTTCGCCAAGGCCATCGAGGCCACGCCCGACTACGACGACCAGTTCTCCTCACGGTGACCAGGTCGGCCAGCTCGCCGTTCACGCGGTCCACCAGCGAGGTGCGCAGAAGCAGCCACCGCACCTCGTCCGGCTGCCGATCCATCATCTCGGCCAGCAGGTACTCGGCGACGGTGCGGTCGGTGTAGCCGTGGTGTAGTCGCCGTGGCAGGTGATGAGCCGCAGCTCGACGTGACCGGCGATGACCGTCGGCCCGGCCAACGGCGGCGCCCGACGCCGACGCCGGTGCGGGAGACGCCTCCGACGACGTCGCCTGCCCACCGCGCGGCGGCGGTGCCGCGGTCTCGGTCGTCATCATGCACCGCTCCCAGCGGATCGGCCGGGACGGCCTGATGACGCGCGGTCGCCGGTAGTCTCGGTGCTGTGCCCGAGTCGGAGGTTTTCGTCCGTCTGCTGGGCGGCCCGGTCGAGGTGCTCCAGGGCACGGAGCGCGTCGCGTTGGCCCGCCGCCCGGCCGCGGTGCTGGCCGCGCTCGCGTTGCGGTTGAACGTGCCGGTGTCCTACGGCGTGATCGCGGAGTTGTTGTGGTCGCCCGACGAGTTGCCGGCCAGCCCGCGCCGGGCGATCCAGACCTACGCCTCCCGGCTGCGGGAGGTGATCGGGCGCGACGCGGTCGTCGCCCATGGGGACGGGTTGCGGCTGCAACTGGACCCGGACCGGGTCGACCTGTACCGGTTCCGCCGCCTCGTCGACACCGACACCGACTCGCCACGCGAGGAACTCGACGCGTTGAGCCAGGCTCTCGATTTGTGGACCGGGGCCCCGCTGTCCGGGCTGGGCGTGGACCAGCTCGCCGAGGTCGAACGGCCGGCGCTGCTCGACGAGATCCTCAACGTCGCCGAACGACGCAACGAACTGCGGCTGCGCCTGGGCGACCTCGACGAGGCGTTCATCGCGTCGCTGCGCCGCCTCACCGCGGAGCATCCGTGGCGCGAACGCACCTGGTGCCACCTGATGCTGGCGCTGTACCGCACCGGCCGCCAAGGCGAGGCACTGTCCACGTTCACCGACCTGGTCGGTGTGCTGCGCGACGGCCTGGGCATCGACCCCGGCGCCGACGCCACCCAGCTGCACCAGCGGATGCTCGCCACCGACCCCCACCTCCTCGAACCAGCGGCACCGGCCGCTCCCCCGGCGGCCACGGCCGAGCCGCCCGCGCAGCTCCCGGCCGGGTCGCCCGCGTTCGTCGGCCGCCGCCGCGAACTGGCCGAGCTGGCGGCGCTGCTGGACCGCCCCGCCGACCGGGTCCGCGTCGCCGTCGTGTCCGGACCCGCCGGCGTCGGCAAGACCACCACCGTGATCGAGGCCGCCCACCGCGCCCGCGCCCGCTTCCCCGACGGGCAGCTCTACACCGCCGGCAGCAACAGCGGCACCGGCGTGCCGGCCCGCGACCTGCTCGGCACCTTCCTGCGCGACCTCGGCACCACGAGCGCGGACATCCCCGCCTCACTGGCCGACCGCGCCGCCCTGTTCCGCTCCCTCTGCGCCAGACGGCGGCTGCTGATCGTCCTCGACGACGCCCACTCCGCCGACCAGATCACCGACCTACTGCCCGGCGCCGGCGACTGCGCCGTGCTGGTCACCAGCCGCCGCCGCATCGCCGTCCCGGCCAACCTCACCCTCGACCTCGACACCATCACCACCGCCGAATCACACGAACTACTCGCCACCCTGGCAGGCGCCGCCCGACTGGCCGCCGAACCCGACGCCACCGCCGCCATCATCCACGCCTGCGCCGGCTCCCCGCTGGCGCTGCACATCATCGGCGGACGCCTCGCCACCCGCCCGGCCTGGCCGCTCGCGCACCTGCGTGACCGGCTCACCGGACCCGGCCGGCTGGCCGAACTGCGCCTGGACGGCCACTCCGTCCAAGCCGTCCTCGACGCCACCACCAGCACCCTCGACCCCACCGACGCCACCCGCTTCCACACCCTCGCCACCCTCCCCGTCAACCTCGTCGACGTCGAAACCGCCGCCGCGCTGTGGGAGATCGGCCGCCCCGACGCCCGCGACCTGCTCGAACACCTCAGCGACATCCGCCTACTCGAACCAGCCGTACCCGGCTGCTACAGCTGGCACGACCTCATCGGCAGCTACCTCCGCGACCAGCCCGGCCCAGCCGACCACGCCGCCCGGCGGCGGATGCTGCGCCAAGCGATCGCCTCGATCACCAACGCCCGCGATCGGCTCCGCCCCGGCGACCGCCCACACCAGCCGATCGTCGCCGCCATCACCGCCGAGGCCGACGGCGTCGTCTTCACCGAGCGCGGCGACGTGCACGCCTGGCTGCACCCCCGGTTGCCGCTGATCCTCACGCTGGCCCGCGACGCCCTGACCTCTCCGGACGAGGACCAGGCGGTCGAGGCGGCCGCGTTGACGCCCACCCTCGACGCCGTCCTCATCGAGTGCTGCGGCACACGCAATAGCGTCGAGGAACTGCTCCGTGCCGTCACCGGCACGCCGCTGCCGCCGGCCGCCGCACACTTCGTCGCCGCGTCGTGGCAGAACCTCGCCACCGTGCAATCCCAGCGTGGCCAGTTCATGGAGGCACAGGCGGCTGCCCAGCGGGCGATCGCGCTCTGGCGGCAGCTCGGCGACCGGTTCGGCGAGGGGGCCATGCTGAACAACCTCGCCGTCCTGCACGAGCGGATGGGCGACTACGCCACGGCGGTCCAGGTCGCCCGCCGCTGCGTCGCGGCCGTCGAGGCGCAGCCGGTCGCCCTGCGGATCCGCTGCCAGCTCACCTTCGCCCAAGTCCTCGCCCGGCAAGGCGATCTCGACGAGGCACGGGACGCGCTGGCGGTGGCGCGGGCGGTGCACCTGCCCGAACCCGGCTCCCTCGACGCGCACATGCTCCGGACGGCCGAAACCTACCTCCAGCTCGGCGGCGACCGGCCGGCCGACGCGATCCTCGCGGCCCAGAAGGCGATCGCGGCGGCCCGGGAGATGCGCTCCGACCAGCTGACCGGGCAATCGACCGTCCTGCTCGCCCGGGCTCGCCGGCTGGCCGGGCAAGACAGCCAGGACACCGCCGCCGCAGCGCTTCAGCTCCTGCTCGGCCTGCCCGACGTCCAGGCGACCTGCGAGGCGCTGATCGAGCTCGCCCACGCCCACCACGCCCGCGGCGACCTCCACAGCGCCGACGCCTGCGCCGCGGAAGCGGCCCGCCTCGCCGACCAGGCCGGACTCGACGGCACCCCCTGGGCCGACGCACTGCTCGCACAGTTCGCCACCACACCGCAGCCATGAACCCGGCGGGCCGCGCCCCGGACACATCGCGACAAGGGGTCTTGCGGACGGCGGGGATCGAAGACGTTCCTGGACAACCGGGCCGACGGTCTGGTGCTGATCCCATCCGGCGAGGCGGTGCCGTCGGCGGGCGAGCTGGCCGAGTCGGGCACTGGACGTGCAGAGAGCGGAGCATGTCCGCGAGGCCGCTTCTCGCGGCCATGGTCGCGGTGCTGCCGGAAAACGTGACGGATCGCCGAGGCCGGTCGCGACGGCCGGCCGCAGCGGCGATCTCCAGCGCTCCCGTGGCGGCCTATGCGGTCGTCTCCTCCTGGATTGAGGACTTCCGCGCCGATGTCGAGGCGGTCCGCGCGAGCGGCAAGCCGGCGCTGATCCTGCACGGCACGGCCGACAACATCCTTCCCATCGACGCCACGGCCCGCCGCTTCCGTCAGGCCCTGCCCGAGGCGCACTACGTGGAGATCGAAGGCGCCCCGCACGGGCTGCTCTGGACACACGCCGACGAGGTCAACACCGCACTACGCACCCTTCCTCGCCTCGATTCACGACTAACCGGCACAGCCGTCGGCCAGCGATGCACGTACAGCAGCGCTCGGCTCGGGCGCCACGCATCCAGCACGAAAGGAGGCTCCACATGACCGAGACGGCCCCGAGCAATGACGGCGGCAGTTCGATGAGAGGCGGTGGCGTGAAGCCCCGGACGATCGAGCAGATCGAAAACGGCCTAATCGTCGTGTTCGCAATGACGGGGACGATCGTCATCGCCCCCAGCCTGTGGTGGTTCCCTTTGGCCGCCTTCCTCGTGTTCGTTTGTCGCAACTCGGCGGCTTCCCCACCGCCGGAGCGGTCTGGTACAACGCCATCCACACCCACGCCTGGCCCGCAGTTCTTGGCGTGATCGCGCTGGCGACCAGCACGTCCTCGCCGACGCTGTCGAAGTGGCTCACTCTCGTCGCCTTCGCGTGTGCCCTGCACGTCGGAGTCGATCGGATGCTCGGCTACGGACTGAAACTGCCGGACGCATTCGCGCACACCCACATGGGCTGGATCTGGAAGGACCGCGACAAAGGCCGGGGACGATCGGCGTCGTGTGAGTCCTGATCGCCGCCCGACCTACGACTACGCGCGACCCGAACCCTTCGAAGCCGCAACGCACAAGTGAAAGGCGAGACCACCATGACCGTACGACTGCTCAAACCCGAAGGCCATGTCACGATCCCCCTCGACCACCATGTGGCGATCGCGACCGGAAACACCCAGGTCTACCTGGCGGGCCAGGTCTCCTGGGACGAGACCCGGCCAGCTGGTCGCGGACACCCTCGCCGGTCAGGTCGCCAAGATCTACCGCAACGTCGCGAAGGGACTGGCCGCGGCAGGGGGCGACGTTCCACGACGTCGTCCGGTTCACCTGGTACATCGCGAACTGGGAGCGCATCATGTACGACGACTTCCTCGCCAGCGTGGAGCAGGCCTCGCGCGAGTTCGACCTGCCGCGACCGCCCCTCGCGGCGATCGGCGTCGACATTCTCTTCGAGGAGGGGAATCCTCGTCGAAGCAGGTCACCGCCGTCGTCGACAGGACGGATCTGCTCCCGGTCGAGAACCGGCCATCTCTGTCAGCCTAGTGAGTTGAACGGGGCGAGAACGGCAGGCCGCTGCTCGTCGCGACAATGTCGGCCCTCAGTCAGCCCGTGACCGGGCCGAGCGTGAGGCCCCACATGCCGTGACCGCCCGCGGCGAAGCCCCGTCGCGAGCGGATCGGGCCGACAGCGTGATCTGCTTGGACCGAACGTCAAGTGCCGACGTCCTTACGTTGGAGCTGTTCGAAACCGGCAGGTGGAACGGCGTAGGTGCTTGGGCCCATGCTCCATGGCTCGCGCCCGTGTACGTCGGGGAGCCAATCAGACCCGTGCCGACGACCGCGCGGCGCGACATCAGCGCAGGTCATCGGCCAGCGCGGCGGCGGGCCACGCGAGTCAGCATCCGGCGCTCACGAGGACCACAACGGCGGCCGTGATCCACCCCGGCCCGAACTCGCTCACCCCGCCACTGAGGTTTCGCTGAACGGTCAGTGCGGCGTCGACGACGGGATCGGCCGGGTCGCCGCCCGCGAGCACCCGCAGCTCGTAGGCGACGTAGGCGCCGGCGACGATCAGCAGCGCCCCGCTCGCCCGCGACACGTACGGCGGCACCGACAGGGCCTGGCGCCACCCGACCGGGAGCGGGCTCGCCGGGGGATCAACCGGCGAGCGCCTCCGGGTCAGACCACAGGCACGCCTTCATCCCGCGGCGCGGCGGTGCCGGGTGGTCCAAGGGGGCCGTGCTCACCCCGCCGACAGAGTTTCCGTTCATCCGGCGAGGGCAAGCTTCGTAACCGAAGAGATGTCGATCAGCATCTGGCCGGGGACGTCCCCGAGCTATCCGGCCCGCGGCCCGGATTCAAGGGGTTGCCGCATAGCGGGCAGCGGCACCATGGGACCCCCGATACGCTTGCCCCGCGGACGGGTTCCACAGCTCCCCGGTGCGGGCGAGCCCCTCTTTACAGCGCGGAGAAAGGCAGCCGACGACTCCGGGGAGTGGACGTGGAACCGGGACGAACGATTGAAGAACCGAAGCTCACGATCGACCTTGTGCCGCGCCGATTCTGGCGGTCCAGCTTGGCGCGCGCGCTACCCCCGGTGCAGTGGGCGGACTGCCGGGCGTGGGCGTTCGACCAGGCCGACGAGCGGTGCACGGTGTGCGGGAGCGTCACCGGGTTACAGTGCGATGAGGTGTGGTCGTTCGAGGAGTGGGTCGAGGGCCCCATGCGGGTCCTGACCGGGTTGCGCGCCCTGTGTTACCCCTGCCACGCGGTCAAGCATTTCGGCCGCACCCTTCACCGCGGTGACGCCGACGCCGCGGTGAAGCACCTGATGCGGGTCAACGGCTGGTCACGCCGGGAGGTCCACGTGCACATCTCCGCCGCGTTCGCCGTGTTCGACCAGCGCAACCAGGTCAGCTGGGCCGGGACCGACCTGACCTGGCTGCGCGACACCCTCGGCATCGACGCCACACTCTCATGACGGCGGCTGCGCCCAAACTAGCCAAGAGCCCTCGCGCCGCCCGCGGAGATCGATTTGACACACCCGTCCCACACCATGAACCTGACGACGTGACCACGACGGACGGCTCGGACGCGGAGCACCGGCCGTGGCTGGTCATCACGCCGGTCGTCGAGCGGGCGATCCTGGTCGCGCTGGTCCAGCGGCACGGCGGCACCGTGACCCTATCGACCGACGAGCTGTCGGCCACGACCGACGTGACGTGGGCGCTGGAAGGCTTCCGCTCACCGGAGAACCCAGGGCAGGTCCACGTCCGGCTGCGTAGGCTGGAGTGAAGGCGCGGTTCAACGCGGTCGCGGCAACGCCGCCCGCGCCACCGCATGCTGGCTGCCGATCCAACCAGACCTCACGCCACACGGGCTGCGCCACAGCCACAAGACGCTGATGGTGGAGCACCGCGTACCTGAGATCCTGTCCCACGAACGTCTCGGACATCAGCTCGAAGGAATCGGCGGGGTCTACTCCCACATCACCGCCACCATGCGCGACGACCTCTTGGACCTTCTGACCAGCGAGTGGAACGCTGCGCTGGCCGCACGCTACGCGATGCACCCGACTTCACCGGTGACTGCGCTCAACGAGCTCCTACAAGACCAGGCCGGGCGTACACCGTCAGGCCGCAAGACGTTGAGCCGGCGACAACCCGAGAGGCTCAGATCGCGACGGCCAGCTCTCGATCGGGGTGCCGAGCGAACCGAGGTCTACCGGACGAGTATGCCCATCGAGTCGCGACCAAGTACCGAGCCACCGGCGTTGTGAACGACAAGCCCGCCACGAGCCCTCAGAAGAACGCTCCGGTCATGAGGGACCGTCACCGCGGCAGCCTCCCGTGCATCACCGGTGGTTGCAGGCCCGGGCCCGAACGAGTCCCTCCGCCACCGGCCCCGATCAACACCTGGATGGCGCCCAGGAGCGCCACCGTGAGCAAAAGCGACCAGAGCAGCCGCTGCACCGTGACCTCGTTGCCCCAGAGCAGGACGATGGATCCCAGCACGCCGACGGCGACCCGCAGCCACTGGGCATTGGCCCTGACCCAGCTGCCGGCTTCGCCGGCCGGCCCGGTGGCCTGGGCGGCGCCAGCGTCTTCCAGTCCATCGGACAGTCTGGCGCGAACCTCGAACATGTTCACCGCCGACCACGGCGAGTTCACCGGCGCCCAACGGCTCAACGACAAGGGCCGGCGATGTACCTGGACATCTACCGGATCCCGGGCATCGTCCGGCGGAGCCGGCGCGGCGCGACGCGACGCGACGCGACGCGACGCGACGCGACGAGTTCTGCACGCTGCTGGACTTCACCGCCACCATGCTCGACCTCGCCGGCGCGTCCACCGAGCACTGCCGCGGACGCAGCCTCGTCCTGCTCGCCGCGGCGAGCAGGTGCCGGACTGGCCGCATCAGGTGCTCTGCGAGTTGCACAGGCACCACTTCCCCTACGCCCAGCGCATGCTGCGCACCGAACGCTACAAGATCGTCGCCAACCCCGAAGGCACCGACGAGCTCTACGACCTGCGCACCGACGCACACGAGCTGCACAACGTCATCGCGGTGCCCGGTTACGCCGCCGTCGCACGCACCCTGCGCCGGCTGCTCTACGCCGAGCTCGTCCGCCGCGGCGACCGGTTCTCCCAGTGGCTGGCGTTCATGGGCGACATACCCGACGGTGACCGCGTCCGTCCAGAAACCGCCGTCGAACAGCACGTCGACTGACGACCCGGGACTGAGGGCGTCGCGCGCAGCACAACCGCCCGCGACGCCCCGGCCCGCGGAGGTCAGCCGGTGAGGTCCACCCGCTCGCCGGTGTGGTCGACCACGCTGACGGAGGCCCCTGACGTCGAGGTCCACCGGGTCACCGGAGTGAAGTGCCCGGCGTCCAGGTCGGCCCGGGTCAGGACATGGTTGGCGAACGTGCACGTGTAGGACGCTCGTGCCGCGAGATTGCGGAACCGGCAGTTGACGGCGTCGACGGCCGGGTCGAGGTTGCGCAGGTTACCGGTCGGCAGGACGGTGGTCGTGGCGTCGCTGAGGTTGGTGACCTGGTAGTGGAACCGAAGCACGTCGCCGACCTGGTAGCCGTCGGTCTGCGGGTTCTGCAGTTCCCCGCCGGAGACGGTGATGCGCCCGTCGACGTCATCCGGACCCTTCGGGACGGTGATCGTGATGGTGCCACGGCCCGTCCGGCCGGCGCGGTCGCTGTTCGTCACCGGCACTGGGTAGGTACCGCCAGCGGCCTCCGCCGGGACGGTCACGTTCGCCGTGAGCGTGGCAGTGCGGCCGGGGACGAGCGTCACCGGCAGGGCGCCGCTTACCTCGGCGGCCCAGCCGGCCGGCACGGCCAGTTCGGCACCGGTGATCCGGGTGGCGGTGAAGCCCTGGGCCTCGACCGCGATGTCCACGGTCGCGGTGGTCCCCTTCTCGACGGTGGCGTCCGGCGCCGCCACGCCGAGGCACAGACCCTCGAGCCACGCCAGGTTGAACTCGGCGAGGCGGATGCCGGAGCCGGGCTCGTAGAGCAGGCCGACGTTGCCGTTCGGCAGGGTGGCGAGCGTGGAGTAACTCATGCTGCCGGTCCGGAACACCCGTGCCACCGGCCACGTCTCGCCGTCGTCGCAGCTCATCCGCACCGTCCCGATGTTGCGGGCCGACGTGGAGGCGGCGTTGGAGAACAGCAGCACCTTCGCCCGGGCCGAGCCCGCGGGCGCGTTGGGGAAGGCGCGGACGATCGAGGCGTTGTTCGCGGGGTCGGGCAGTTCCCGGTCGATGCTCACCTCGCCGTAGGTGACGCCGCCGTCAGTGGAGATGGCCACCTTGCGGTAGCCGGACCCGTGCGAGTCGCGGGAGTTGAGCATGACCCGGCCGTCGGAGAGCTCCACGGTCTTGTTCTCGTCCATGCCGACGCCGACCGGCTCGCCCGCCTGCCGGCCCCTCTGGCTGAACCTCAACGGCGAGTGGCAGTTCGAGATCGACCCGGGCGACTCCGGGCTCGACCGTGGCCTGCTCGACCGGGACCTCGGCTCCCGCATCCTGGTGCCGTTCGCGCCGGAGTCGGCGGCGTCGGGCGTCGGCGACGTCGACCTCCTGCACGCCGTCTGGTACCGGCGCACCGTCCAACTCCCCGGGGACTGGGCCGGCCACGACGTGCTGCTGCGCTTCGGCGCCGTCGACCACGACGCCACGGTCTGGGTGAACGGCGTCGAGGTCGCCCGGCACCGAGGTGGCTTCAGCTCGTTCACGGCCGATCTGCGCGGCGTGGCCACGCCGGGCCAGGAGGTCACGATCGTCGTCCGCGCACGCGACACCCCGCGGGAACCGCAGGCTCGCGGCAAGCAGGCGCTCAAGTACCACAACACCGACTGCCACTACACCCGGACGACCGGCATCTGGCAGACCGTCTGGCTGGAGGCGGCGCCACGCGACCGGATCGTGAACCTGCACGTCACGCCGAACCTCGCCGACGCGACGTTCGCGGTCGTCGCCCGCCTCACCGGGTCACCCGCCGGCCACCGGGTCCGGGCGGTGCTGTCCGACGGCGACGGTGCGGTGGCGGCGGCCGACGTGCCGGCGACGGACCTCGCGCCGCTTCTCGTCCTCGCGATCCCCGAGGACCGGGTGCGCGCGTGGAGCCCGCAGGACCCGCACCTCTACGACCTCGTCGTGGAGATCACCGGCCCGGACGGCGTCGTGGACCGGGTGGAGTCGTACGCCGGCCTGCGGTCGGTGTCGGTGTCGGGCCGGCGACCTCCTGCTCAACGGCCGCCGGATCTTCCAGCGGCTCGTCCTCGACCAAGCCTACTGGCCGGACACGCTGATGACCTCCCCCAGCGACGCCGCCCTCGTCCGCGACATCGAACTAGCGCTCGCCGCCGGCTTCAACGGCGCCCGGCTGCACCAGAAGGTCTTCGAGGAGCGGTTCTACTACCATGCCGACCGGCTCGGCTACCTGGTCTGGGGCGAGTTCGGCGACTGGGGCGTGTCCGGCCTCGGCCCGGACGGCGACCACCAGCAGCCGACCGCGTCGTTCCTCACCCAGTGGCTGGAGGTGCTCGAGCGCGACCGCAACCATCCGTCGATCGTCGGCTGGTGCCCGCTGAACGAGACGCACCAGGTCATCACCGACCACATCACCCAACTCGACGACGTCACGCACGGCATGTACCTGGCGACCAAGCTCGCCGACCCGACACGGCCGGTGCTCGACGCGTCCGGCTACTCCCACCGGGTGCCCGGCGCGGACGTCTACGACTCGCACGACTACGAGCAGGACCCGCAGCGGTTCCGCCGTCAGCAGGCCGGCCTGGCCGAGGGCGCGCCGTTCACCAACACCGCCGACGGACGGCCGATCTCCGTCGCCTAGGCCGGCCAGCCCTACTTCGTGTCAGAGTACGGCGGCATCTGGTGGAACGCGGACCTGGCGGCGAAGGGCGCCGCGCAGGACGACCCCGAGCGGGCCGAGTCCTGGGGATACGGCCAGCGGGTGGCCTCCGAGGAGGAGTGGCATGCCCGCTTCGCGGGACTGACCGACGTCCTGCTCGACGACCACCTGATGTTCGGGTACTGCTACACCCAGCTCACCGACACCTTCCAGGAAGAGAACGGCATCTACCTGTTCGACCGGACCCCCAAGTTCGACGTCGCCAGGATCCGCGCCGTCCAGCAGCGGCCCGCCGCCTACGAGCGCCGCTGAAGGTTCCACAGGAGGCCGGTCCGGACCATCGCCGCTGGCCGCGTCATGCGTCGGCGAGCAGGTCGATCGACGTCTTCCCGTCACCTAGACGCTCGTCGATGATGTCGTGCCAGCGCTTGTGCCGGGACAGGTCAGCGACCTGCGCTGCGCAGATGCGGCACACGCCGGGGATCACCTTCTGTTTGGCCATGCTGGGGACCGTCTCATGCGTCGTCGTCGCCGAGTATCCACTGCGCCACCAAGGTCAGATGGAGTGCATCAGCGGTCGGCTCAGTCGTCGCTTCGGGAGCCTCGGCGCGGACCTCATTCGCTTCAGTCATAGGCGAACGCTAGCCCTCGTCGTCGTGCTCGGCTAGGTAGCCTTCCAGCGCCGTCATGATGAGCGCGCTCATCGGCAACCGGCGCGCCTTCGCGTAGCGCTCGGCGCGCTGCCACAGCTCGACGTCATCCTCGCGGATGTAGACGGATCTCTGCGTCCCATTCGTTGTCGTCGCGACCTGTCCGCTGGCCTACGGCTCCGGTCTGACGGCTCGTGACGTCGCGTTGGCGGCGCTCGACTTCGAGCGCGTCGACGACTGGCATAACGCCGGGAACGGCGCCGCGCGGTGCACGGTGGGTTCGCCGATGACGGCGGCGCTCGCGTGGTCTGCCGACGACGAATGCGGCATCAGGTGGTGCGACGAACGTTCCAGCCACCGCGGGCAGCACCGGCGCTATGTCGGCTCGACGACGGTGCGCGGCACGCGTGAGCACGACGTCACGGTCACCGTGATGCACGTCGGCTGGTCGACCGCTGACCGGCATGTCGAGGTCGTGGTCGCCGACGACGGCCACGCGGTGACGCTGCGGCCGACGTCGGCCGATCTCAACACGCTCGGCAAGCTGCTCGGGCTGGCACGGTGACGGCGTGTTCGCCGCGACGAGACGGGGAATGATCGCGATGTTCGTCACCGGGACCAGTCGAGGGGCGTCGAGGGGATTCGCATTGAATCCGATCGACTAGGGAGGTAATTCAGGTGATCAACAGCAAATCGGACCGCGCCGACCAGGTGAAATGGGTCAGCCTCGTCATCGGCGTCGTGTTCCTCATCGGCGGAATCTCGATGGGCTCGCCGATCCCCGTCGCCATCGCGATTTTCGCGTTCATCGTGTTCGCCTTCGCGCACATTCAGGGAGGCCGCCCGTGATAACCGTCGGCGACTTGATCGATCGGCTCGACGAATTCAACGCCGATTCGTTCGTCGCGCTGGCCGTCCTGGTCGGCGGCACGGCGCATGAATGCGTCGTCGGCGAGATCGTGCAAAAGGGCGAGGGCGTTCACGTCGAGGTCGGCGAACAGGTGCGCGAGCTGCCCGGCGAGGTCGCGGCGGCGCTCGGGTGGCGAGACGCATGACGACCGGCCAACAAAGGCCCCGGCGCGCCACCGAAGACCCTGATTCGCTGGCCCGAGCGGCACGGATCATCCGCGCGGCATTCGCTCGAAACGGGCTCACGTTCGCCGACCTCGAACGGCAGGCCAGAACGGAGACCGACGATGGCGAAGGTTGACGTCGAGACGATGCGGCAGATGCTCGACGACCTACAACAGCTCGGCGTGATCATGAGCTACGAGCGGCGCCTGCTCGGCATGTGGGTGCTCGTGCTCGGCAACGGCACCGTGCTACGGCCGGACACGAAGGAGACCGCGATGTGGGTCATGGGCGCGATGGCGGGCGTCGCCGCGACGGCCGAACGGATGACGCCGACGGTCCAGGCTCAGAGCGTGGCACCGACATTCACACGCGCCGAGGTCGAGGCGGCGTTGAACAACAGCGCCAACGTCGAGAAATGGCACAGGGTGGAGGCGTATTTCCGGGTCACATTCCGGCCGGTGGTGCTGGTAAGTCGACAGGTCATGGCCGCTCTTGAAGCGATCGACAAGAAATGACGGCCTATCAGACGCCCCGGCTCACGGTCGATCTCGTGCCCCGGCAGTTCTGGCGGTCGAGCCTGGCGGAACAGATGCCCGCCGACCAGTGGCAGGAATGCCGAGGGTGGACGTTCAAGCGCGACGAATTCCGGTGCCGGGCCTGCGGATCTGAGAGCGACCTGGAGTGCGATGAAATCTGGTCCTACGACGGCAACGTGCGGCGCCTGGACGGCTTGCAGGCGTTGTGTTCGCCGTGCCACGCCGTCAAGCATCTCGGCCGCACGGTCCATCGCGGCGACCCGGACGCCGCGATGCGTCATCTGATGAGGGTCAACGACTGGTCGCGGGCCGAGGCCGTGCGTCACCGTGACGAAGCGCTCGTTCTGTTCAAGGAGCGCAACCGGGTCGAGTTCGTGTCGACCGACACGTCCTGGCTCCTGGCCTGGCTCGGTATCGAGTTCCACGTGTAGGCCCATGCCGAAGGAAGATGATCAAGATGGGCGTAACCCTTGTCGCCGTTCTGGCGGCTTTCACCGTGGCGGGATGCTCGGAGCAGATCGGCGGGGAACAGGCCACCACGCCGCCGCAGACGGCCGCTGAGCCGACGCCCAGCGTTGCCGAGACACCCCCTGCCCGCCGGAACCAGAGCCCGAGCCCGAGTACAACACGTTCGATGGTCCCGGCTTCACCTACGACGACGACCTGAACGTCACTCTCGGTGGGTTGGAAGAGTTCGTCCCGACCGAGTTCGCCGCCTTCGAAGAGGCGCCTGCGTATGTGCGGTTCACCGTCACCATCACGAACGGGACTGGCCAGCCGTTCGATCCAAGTACAACCTTCGTCACCGTGTCGTCTGGCGGCGCGGAGGCGAGCGCCGTTTTCGACGAGGGCCTTGAAGGGGCGCCGCTGACTCCGGTGCTGCCCGGCGAGTCGGTCAGTTGGATGGAGGGCTTCGCCGTCACCGATCCCGCCGACCTGGTGTGTCAGGTCACCCCGTCGTTCGACCACTTGGGGGAGTTGTTCGTCGGCGGGCTGTGACCCCCTAGACGCCGAGCACCCGGTTCGCCGCTTCCCCCGTCGGTGCCGGGTGCTCGGTCTCGTTCTCGGCCGTGGGAGCCGCTGGGCGGCTCGTGGGCGGCCCCGTTGGCGTCAGCCGGACGTCGGCACCGGGCGAGCCGTCGCGGCGCCGCATAAGTCGGCCCCCGCAACCGGATCGTCAGCGGTTGCCGGGGCCGTGCATGCCGTGCGCGGTACGCAGCCATTCGCCACACGCACGGACCCCGCCCCTGGGTCGTCGCCGGGGCGGGAGTTCTGACGTGATGCTCGGCCCCGGCAGCCCGGAGTCAAGGGGGTTGCCGGGGCCGAGCCGCGCGAGCAGACGGGATCAAGACTCGCGCGGTTCCCGCCGCGTGAACGCCGGTTACGCGGCGGGAAGTCTCCTGGCCAGGATGGCAGCTGACGAGCACGAGGGGAGCGGTTGCGCCGCTCGGCACGCGCGGCGGCGCACGGCGGCGTTGAGGCCGCCCTGCTCGACGTCGCCGGTGAACTCGGCGAAGCTCAGGCCGGCCTGGCCGGCGAAGCGCCGGTACGCGTCGGGCGACGACGCGGTGCGACGTGCGGTTTCGATGTTCATCGGGTGATCATCTCCTTGACGCGGCCGACCAGGGTGTAGGCGTCGCAGCTATCGGCGTAGAGCGGCGCGACGCGGTCGTGGATCTCCTTCGGCGCGTCGCGCTCGAACTGCCGCCCGGCTTCGACGGCGGCCTCGCGGGCGTGCTCGCGAAGCCTCGGGTTGTCCGGCTCCCCGCCTCGCGCGGCGGCAGGGCGCGGCGTTTTCCGGTCAACGTGTGGTGATCGAGAAGATCAAGCTGGCCGAGAACGGTTCCGGCGAACGTCGTCGCGTGGCTCTACGTGGCCCGTGGCGCGCGCACACCCACCTGACGGCCGGCTTCGAGATGGCCGCGGCCGTGCGACCGACCTGCTGGAGCGGCTGCTGCCGGAGCGCGCGGCCAAACCGCTGGAACCTGAGCTGCGGGGGTCCGAGCCGGTGACGGTGCGGCTCAGCCAGTGGTGACCGTGACCGGCGCGGAGCTCTCACGGACGTGCAGCCGGAACGGCACCCGGCGCTGCTCAGCGGGCCGGCCCTCGGCCGCGTCGGCCTGCACCTCGAGGAGGTCGAGCGAGGAGCGAGCGATGTCGGCGTTGGCCGGCCCGACCGAGGTGAGCGACGGCACCGACGTGCGGGCCTCGTCGATGTCGTCGAACCCGACGACGGCGATGTCGTCGGGAATGCGCAGCCCGAACCGGAGGACGGCGCGCATGGCGCCCAGCGCCGAGGAGTCGTTCATGGCGAACAGACCGTCGAAGCGCGACCGGCCGGTGTCCAGGTGGCGTGCGACGGCCGCCTCGCCCTCGAGGCGCGCCCAGCTTGAGTCGATGAACAGCCCCTCGTCCACCGACACCCCCGTACGCCGCGTGCGCGTCGGCGTAGCCCTGCCGCCGCAGCTCGGCCGTCCGAGGCGGCCCGTACCCGGTACCCAGCAGCGCTATGCGGCACCGCCCGCCGGCCAGCAGGTGCGCAACGGCCTCGCGCGCCGCTTCGCGGTTGTCGGCGCCGACGTGATCGATCTGGCTGTGCAACTCACGGTCGCCTACCAGCACGAGCGGGTAGTCGGGGTGGCGGATCGTCACGTCCTTCGCCGTCAGCGCCACCGCGCTGATGATGACGCCGTCAGTGAGCAGCTCTCCCCCGCGCAGGATGCCCAACTCGACGTCGCGGTCGCCCTCCGTGGTCTCGACCAGCACCTTCAGCCTGCGGCGGCGGGCCTCAGCCACCACCGCGGCCGCGAGGTCGGCGAAGTACCGCTCGTGCAAGCTCGGCACCGCCAGCGTGACGGTGGACGTGCGGCCGCGACGCAGCCGCTGCGCGATCGGGTTCGGCCGATTGTTGAGCGCCGCGATGCTCGCCTGAACCCGCTTGCGGGTCGCCGGTGCCACATGCGCGTAGCCGTTGACGACGTTGGACACCGTCCGCTGCGACACCCCGGCATGACGCGCCACGTCATGCATGCTCACCGCCATGCCACGCGCCTCCGTTCCTCACCGAACATTACCAATGGCAAGGAGCCCGCCAGACGCATTTCCACCGTCCTTCACCCCGGGCGACTCGGACGCATCCACCCGCACACTGGACTGGCTCGGTTGCCGCATCGCGTCGGCCGGCGCTCGATCGTGGCGCCCGAAGAGACGAGATTCATCGGATGAATACATCGACGATCAGGTGGCGCTCGATCTCCGGCGTCATGCCCATGTCGCGGCTGACGCTGGCGGCGTCGATGGTGAATCCGTCGACACCGTGGTCGAGCGAGTCTTGGCCGTCGTAGGGAGCGAGGATCTCCACCACGCGGAAGCCCTGGCGGTACAGCGTGTCGAGTTGCGCGGTGATCTCCGGAAACGTCACCCCCTTCACAGCCCGGGTAAAACTGACGGTTGCCCTGTAACTTCTGCCACCACTGATGAGGGACGCGGTCCGGGGAACCATGGCCGGAGGCCGGCGAGCTGGACGGCGCGGCCGTCGCCGCCCCCGGCGACGTGCCGACAGCGGCGGTCGCTGCCGCCACGAGAGCGGCGACCAAGGTCAGACGGAGTCGCGCGCCAACGCGTGTGCTCATGAGCGGCTCCTGTCACTCGTACGAATCGGACGTGCGTTCTCGTACAAGCCGGCTCTGCTGCCTGCGCGCCCGCGTCAGGGAATGGAGATCGCGGCCGGATCCGCGAGCGCGGCGTCCACCTCATCGTGCGTGGGGAGCGCCGCCCGAGCGCCCGGCGCGCGGGTGGCCAGGGCTCCGACGACAGCGGCCCGGCGGATCGCCTCAGGGAGTTGCAGCCCCTGGGCGAGGCCGACAGCCGCCGCGCCGGTGAACGCGTCGCCGGCGCCGGTGGTGTCGACGGCGTCGACTGGGAAGGCGGGTTGGTGCCAAGTCCGTTCGCCGATATGGACGGTGGCGCCGGACTTCCCGCGGGTGACGGCGACGGCTCCGACGCCGATCCCGAGCAGCTCGCCGGCGTCGCCTGCGAGCGCGCGCAGCTCGTGTTCGTTGGGGGTGAGCAGGTCGATCATGGCCAGCAGGTCCGCCGAGACGGTCCGGGCCGGCGCCGGGTTGACGACGACCGGCCAGCCGCGCTCCCGCGCGATCCGGGCGGCCGCGAGCACCGCGGCCTCGGGGATCTCGAACCCGGTGACGAGGACCGCGTGCGGCTCGTCGATCCGCCGGAGTGCCTGCACGACGTGCGACGGCGTCAGGTCGCCGTTCGCGCCACTGGCGACGGCGATGCTGTTCTCGGCGGTGGCGTCGACGAGGATCGAGGCGACGCCGGTCGGGCCGCTCGACGTGCCTAGTCCGCTCGTGTCGACGCCGGCGCGGGCCAGATCGGCGCGGGCGCTCCGCCCGAACTCGTCGTCGCCCACCAGCCCGACCAAGTAGGTGCGCGCGCCGAGCCGTGCGGCGGTCGCAGCCTGATTGCTGCCCTTGCCGCCGGCGTGCCGGGCGAACCGGCCGCCGATCACCGTCTCCCCCGGCGTGGGCAGACGGTCGACGGAGACGACGAGGTCGACGTTGACGGAACCGACGACGATCACCACCGGCGCCGACGGCCGGCTCTCGCCCGTCATCCGGTCATCCCGGATGACGAGTAGCCGTCGATGAATCGGCGCTGGAGCAGCAAGAACAGGACCAGCACCGGGATCACCATGATCATGCCGCCGGCGCTGACGAGGGTGTAGTCGCGCGTGTAACCGGCCTGGAACGAGAAGAACGACGTCGACACCGGCATCTTGTCGCTGCTCTGGATGAAGGTCACCGCGAGCAGGAACTCGTTGTAGGCGGACAGTCCGGCGACCAGCGCGGCCGTCAGGAAGCCCGGCCAGGCCAGGGGCATGATCACCTTGGTGAGCACTCGGATGCTGCCCGCCCCGTCGAGCCGGGCGGCCTCCTCGTACTCGCGCGGCACGCCGACCATGAACGAGCGGATGAGCAGCGTGGCGAACGGACTGTAGATCGCCCAGTAGATGATGACCAGGCCGAACAGGTTGTCGTACAGGCCGAGGTTGGTCCACATGAAGAACAGCGGCACGAGGAACAGCTGGATCGGCAGCGCCGAGGTGACCAGCAGATAGATGATGAAGAAGTTGCTGCCGGGCACGCGCAGCCGGCCCAGGGCGTAGGCGGCGCACCCGGCGATGACGCAGACGCCGAGCGCGGTCGCGGCCACGATCAGCACGCTGTTGCGCAGTCCGACCCCCATGTTCGCCTGCTGCCAAGCGTCGACGAAGTTGCCCCACTGCGGATTCGCGGGCAGTCCGAGCGGATCGCCGGCCAGCTCCGACTGGGTCTTCAGGGCGTTGAACCCGAAGATGAGCATGGGGCCGATGGCGAAGATCGCGAGGAGCAGCAGGACGACGTAGACCGCGTACCGGCCGGGCGTCAGTCGCTTCCTCGCCGGCGGTGGCGCGGCGGCGGGCGCCGCGGGTTGCGCTCGCTGGACCAGAACGCTCATATCTCCCACCCCCGGCGCCGCAGGAGCAGGAAGCCGGAGACGGCGGTCAGGCTGACGAGCGCCATGACGATGCCGACGGACGCGGCGTACCCCGCCTCGAAATTGGCGAACGCGTTGCGGTAGAGCAGGGTGCCGAGCACGTCGGTCGAGCCGGCGGGGCCGCCCTGCGTCAGGATGTAGATGTAGTCGAAGATCAGGAACGACCAGATGACGGTCATCAGCGCCAGGAACATCAGCGTCGGCCTGATCCCCGGCAGGGTGACGTGCCAGAACTCGCGCCACGCGTTGGCGCCGTCGAGCCGGGCCGCCTCGTAGAGCGCGGGGTTCACCGACTGCATGGAGGCGAGGAAGATCACCACAAGGAAGCCCCACCACTGCCAGTTGTTGACGAAGGCGACGGCACCCAAGGCGAGATCCTGGTCGCCGAGGAAGTTGACGCCGTCGAGCCAGGGAATCCCGAGTTTGGCGAGCCCGCTGCCGAGTCCCTGGTCCGGGTTGAGCAGGGACTGCCAGATCGCCCCCGACACCACCGTCGCGACGACGTACGGGATGAAGTACGCGACCCGGAACAGGATCTGGAAGCGGCGGATCCGGGACAGCAGGAACGCCCCGAACAGCCCCATCGCCATCGGCACCGTCAGGAAGAACGCCGTCCAGAGCACGTTGTGCTCCAGGGCGGCGTGGAACTCCGGGTCGGCGAACAGCCGCCGGTAGTTGTCCAGCCCGACGAAGTCGGCCGACCCGAGCCCGGTCCAGTTGGTGAAGGAGTACCAGACCGACAACGCGCCGGGCACCGCGATCACGAGGAGGTTCACCAGGAGCAGCGGCGCCATGAACCCCAGACCCACCGCGGCCCGGCGAACCCGGGCCCGCCGGCGGGGGCCGGCCGCAGGAGACCGGTACGGCTGCGGCCGGGCGGCATGGGTGGCGGCCATGGCGTCACGTTCCCGTCGGAGCCGGCACCGGCGGCGTCTGGCCCGTCGCCAGCTCCTCTTGGAACACCGCGTCGAGGCCGGCGCAGAAGTCCTCCGGGCTGACCTGGCCGACCAGCACCTTGTCCATCTCCTCGTAGACGTAGGTGTCGGTCTTCGCCGGCAGGAACGTCCACGTCGTGTAGCCGACGTACCCGCTCTCGCTCAGCAGCAGGTACAGCCGCTTCATCCGCTCGTCGATGTCGGCCGGGAAGTCGCTCTCGGCCGCGACGACCGGGGCGGGTGGCAGGCCCGTCGCGGCGAGTGCTTCGAGTTGACGCTGCGGGTTGGTGACGAGGAAGTTGAGGTAGTCGGCCGCGGCGTCCGGGTCCGCGCAGTCCTTGTTGATGGAGTAGGCGCCACCCACCGAGAGCGGCAGCACCCCGGCCGGGACCCCGGTGTTCGTCGACGGCAGCGGCGCCCAGTCCCACTCCGCGTCGTTGCCGGCCGCCTCGCCGAAGTACGGTCCGATCTCCGAGAACGTCCACGACCCGCTGACGATCATCGCCACCTCGCCGGCGGCGAGCATCGCGTAGAGGTCGGTGAAGTTGTTGGTGAAGTAGCGGTCCGTGCTGCCGCCGAACCAGCCGTCGTCGAACCAGCCCTTCAGCAGGGTGACCGCGTCGACGACGACCGCGTCGGTCCACGGCCGCTCGCCGGTGAACACCTCGTACACCGCCTGTGGCCCGGCGAACGTGTTCAACATCCAGGTGACGTGCCACTCCGTGGCGGGCTTCCACTCGGCGTTGCCGGCGCCGACCGGCATGATCCCCTTGTCGGCCGCGTCCTGGCAGATCGCCTCGAACTCGGCCCTGGTGGTCGGCGGTGTCCAGCCGTTCGCACTGAACGTGGCCGGGTTGTAGAAGACCGCCATCGTCTCGTGGTTGGCCGGCACCGAGTAGAGCGCGCCCTCGACCCGGCCCGCGTCCAGCGCCCAGGGCTGCAGTGACTGCGACCAGCCGAAGGAGTCCGCGTACTCGTCCATGGACAACAGGTTGCCGTTGCCGACGTACGCGACGGCCTGCGCGGGACCGAAGGTGGCGATGATGTCGGGGCCGCTCCCCGATGCCACCGCGGTCTGCGTCAACCGGTCGATCGTCTCGATCTGCTTGACCGACATCTCGACCGTCGCGCCGGACGTGGTCTCGTTGTAGGCGTCGACGAAGCTCTGCTGGAAGTAGCGTTCGACGTCCTCGGTCGGGAACGCCCCCCAGAACTCGATCTGGTCGTCACCTGCGGTGCCGGAGCCGGAACCGCAGGAGCTCACGAACATGGCTCCGAGGGCGGAGCCGCCGGTCACCTGCAGAAACCGCCGGCGGGAGAGATGTGCAGACACGGGAAACCTCCGAATCAGGTGTCGGTGTTGCCGGGACCGGTGCCGGGTCGGGTGGTGCGAGCGAGCCGGACGGTCCGGTCGGCGAGGTCGGAGAGACTGGAGCGGTCGAAACCGCGGATCGCGCTGCGCGCGGTGTCGTTCAGCGGCTCCACCCAGTGCGACGGAAGGCCTTGCGCGCCGCAGATGACTCCCGCGACGCTGCCTGCGGTCGCACCGTTGGAGTCGGTGTCCCAGCCTCCTTGGACGGTGAGGCCGATGGTGGCGGTGAAGTCGCCGTCACCCCAGAGCAGCCCTGCCGCCACGACGGCCGCGTTGTTGATGGTGTGGACCCACGAGTAGTGGCCGTACCGGCTCTCGATCGCGGCTCGGGCGTCGTCCCAGCTGGCACGGCCGGAGTGCTGGTCGAGCACGAACCGGATTGCCTCGGCCAGCCGGCTGCCGGGCGGAATGCAGGTCAGGGACGTCTCGACCGCCTGCCGTGCGTGACCGGCGAACGCGGCGGCGACCAGGGCCGCCGACCACATCGCGCCGTATACGCCGTTGGCGGTGTGCGACAGGGTCGCGTCGCGGTAGGCCAGCTCCGCGGCCGCCCGGGGATCGCCCGGGTTGACGTAGCCGTAGATGTCGGCGCGGATCTGGGCGCCGATCCATTCCCGGTACGGGTTGTCGGCCGTTCCCGCCGCGGCCGGGTCCAGGCCGAGTACCAGGTTGCGATACGTGACCCGCTCGGCCGTGTAGGTCTGGGTGTACGGGAGCCGGTCGAGCCACTCGGCGGCGACGTCGGCGCTGGTGAAGCCGAAGCCGTACTCCTCGAGGATGTGCAGGCCGAGCATCGTGTAGTCGAGGTCGTCGTCGCGTGCGCTCTCGACGACCCGGCCACGGGTCGTGAACGGCCAGTTCTCGCGGAGTTCGAAGCCGTCGGGCATCGGGTCGAGCACGGGGACGAAGTCGTTCAGCGGGTAGGCGTCCGCGAGCGTCAGGTAGCGGCGCAGGTGCTCCGACGTCCAGTGGTCGCCGTTCTCGACCGGCTTGCCGAGCACGCAGCCGGCGCACCGGCCGAGCCAGCCGCCCAGGACGCGGTCGGCCAGCTCGTCGTCACCGATCGGCGCGACGGCCGGCGCCGCCGGCAGGGTCGCTACGATGGCGGCCAGCTCGTCCGGCTCGTCGTAGGCCCAGCGCCCGTTGCGGGTGGTCGCCGACAAGGCGTCCAGCAGCGCGCGGGCCTCGGCAGGCCTGGCCACCGTCGCGCCGGCGGCGGCCAGGTCGCCGACGTTGTAGCCGCCTTCCTGCCGCTGGAGCAGTTCCCAGTGCAGCAGTTCGACCGGGTCGTGGGGGTTGAGCACAGGTGTCTCCTGTCAGGCGGATTCGCGGCGGGTGAGCGTGGTGGCGATGACGATCTCGCGCGGCGGGCCGGGCTCGTCGGCCGTCAGCCGGGGCAGCAGCGACTCCGCGCAGGCCCGGCCGATCTCGGCCGCCGGGTTCACCACGGTGGTCAGGCCCGGGGTCACCAGCGACGCCGCCTCGATGTCGTCGTAGCCGGTGACGGCCAGGTCGTCCGGGACGGTCAGTCCCCGCGCCCGGGCCGCGTCCAGGACGCCGATCGCGATCAGGTCGTTCGCGCAGGCGATCGCGTCCGGCGGGTCGTCGCGGCCGAGCAGCCGCTCGGCCGCCGCCCGCCCGGCGTCGCGCGTGTACGCCGTCTGCACGACGAGGTCGTCCTCGACGGGGCGGCCGTCCTCGGCCAGCGCGCGCCGGTAGCCCGCCTCGCGCTGGTCGCTCGGGCCGGCGTGCGCGGCGCCGCCGATGTAGGCGACGCGGCGGTGCCCGCGCTCGATCAGGTGCCGGACCGCCTGCGCGATCCCGCCCTCGTCGTCGCTTCGCACCAGGTCGCCGAGGTCGGCGTCGAACCGGCCGCCGCCGAGGCGCACCAGCGGCACCTCGCGGTGCGCCAGCAGGTCCTTGCGGTTCAGCCCGAACGCGGCGATGACGATGCCGTCGACCTGGCGTGTCGTCAGATCGGTGAGGAACGACAGCTCCTCGTCGCGGCTGCCGCCGGTGTTGCAGACGACCGTGTGATAGCCGGCCGGCAGCAGCACGTCGGCCATCCCCTGCAGCACCGCTGGGTAGAAGGGGTTGGTGAGGTCGGGGACGACAAGGCCGACCGTCATCGTTCGGCGGGTGCGCAGCCCCTGGGCCAGCGTGTTCGGCCGGTAGCCGAGCTGCTCGATGACCGCCAGGACGGTGGCCCGGGTGGCCTCCGCGACCGGCCGCCGCCCGGACAGCACGTGTGAGACCGTGGTGACCGAGACGCCCGCGCGGGACGCCACCTCCGTCATGTTGACCGGCCGGACCACTGGCCACCTCCGCAAAACGATTGGCAATGCTGTGCCGGTCAGCCTCCCGCCGACACCACCGCGTTGTCAAGGGCCTTCGCTGGACGAATCCCTCGCCCCTTGACGGACTGCGGAGCCGTCATCCACAGTGAACCGCAAAACGTCTTGCAGAGAGGCTGCCTGTGGTTCCCACATTCGAGCGTGTGTACGGCGCTCTCATCGGCCAGGCCGTCGGCGACGCGCTCGGCGCGCCGACCGAAGGCCTGGCCCGGGCCGAGATCGTCGCGCGGTACGGGTGGGTCGGCGACTTCGTCAGCGACGACCCGGCCGGCACCGACGACACCGAGTACGCGGTGCTGACCGCCCGGCTGCTGCTGGCGCACGGCGACCGCCTCACCCCCGCCGACGTCGGCGCCGCCTGGACCGACGACCTGGTCAACCAGGTCGGCGGCTTCCACGGCGGCGGGTTCAGCGAGATGACGGCGATCAACAACCTGCGCGCGGGCCTCGTCCCGCCGGCCACCGGCAGCGACAACCACGAGCTGTGGAGCGACGGCGCCGCGATGCGGATCGCGCCCGTCGGCGTCTACTGCGCCGGCGACCCGGCCGAGGCGGCCCGGCTGGCGGCGATCGACGCGCAGGTGTCGCACGCCCGCGACGGCATCCACTGCGCGCAGGCGGTCGCGGCCGGCGTCGCCGTCGCCGTCGTCGCCGACGCGTGGGAGGACGTCGTCGAGGCGGCGCTGGCCGCGGTGCCGGCGGACTCCTGGGCGGCGCGGACGCTGCGGCGGGCCGTCGACATCGGCCACACGCACACCGACCTGGCCGCAGCCGTCGACGAGCTGTACGAGCGGATCTCGCTGTTCCACTACCCTTGGGCCGACGTCGCGCCGGAGGCGACCGCGCTCGCGCTGGGCGTCTTCACCGCCGCCCGCGGGGAGTACGTGCCCGCCGTCCTCGGCGGCGCCAACGCCGGGCGCGACGCCGACACGATCGCCGCGATGGCCGGGGCCCTGGCCGGGGCGCTGCACGGCGCCGACGCCGTCCCCGAGCCGTGGCGGCGGCGGATCAACGTCGTGCGCGGCCACTGCATCGCCGCGGTCGCCGGGACCGACCTGGCCGAGCTCGCCCACGACCTGCACGAGGCCCTGCGCCGGAAGGAAGCCGCCCGATGACCGTCCCCTCCACCCCGTCGCGTCGCGACCGGGCCCGCGGCGCCCTGCTCGGGCTGGCCATCGGCGACGCCGCCGGGTTGCCCGCGCTGTTCCACCGGACCACCCGGCTGGGCGGGCGGCGCGACGTCCTCTGGCGGTTCAGCGCCGAACTGGACCAGCAGCGGGTGCTGCGGTTCATGCTGCCGTTCACGCTCGGCCGGCCGGAGCCGCTGCGGCTGTCCGGCACCGACGACGCCGAGTTCGCCGCGGCCGCGGCGCTGATCCTGCTCGACGATGCCGCCGACCTCTTCGAGGGGTGGCGGCGGCACGTCGTCGATCACGCCGCCGAGGTGTGGTCGGGCATCGCCGAGCGCGCATCGATCGTCAACGCCGAGGCCGGGCTGACGCCGCCGGCCACCGGGAACGACAACCCGGCCCATTTCGACGACGGCGCCGTCGCCCGGGCCGTCCCCGCCGGGATCCGGCACGCGGACGACCCGGAGCGCGCTGTCCTCGTCGCGACCCGGCTAGCGGAGATCACCCACGCCGAGGACGGCGTGTGGGCGGCGGGCGCGATGGCGGCCAGCGTCGCGGCGGCCGTCAGCGGGGCGTCCACGGCGGCGGTCGTGGACGCGGGGATCGCACGGATCCCCGCGGACAGCTGGCTGGGCCGGCAGGTCGCCCGGGCGCTGGGGCTGGCCGAGGCGGCGGCGACGCCGCTGGACCTCGTCGCCGACCTCGCCGACGAGATCGCCAACGCCTCCTACAGCTTCGGCACCGTCGCCCCGGAGACGCTCGCCTCGGCCTACGCGATCGTGCTCGCGACCGGCGGCGACCCGGCGACGGCGATCCCGCTGGCCGGGATGGTGGCCAAGCAGAGCGACAGCATGCCGGCCATGGTCGGCGCCCTGTCGGGCGCGCTGCACGGCGAGGCGGCGCTGCCGTCGCGGTGGCGCGAGAAGGTCGACGAACTGCGCGGCCACTGCCTGCCGCACCTGGCCGGCCGCTCCCTCACCGCCGTCGCCGACGCGCTCGTCGCGCCCTGAACGCGCTGCGGCCGCGGCGGGTGACCGCCGCGGCCGGAGCTGTTGCCGTCAGGTGCGCGGCGCGGTCGCCGATACCTCCAGCATCGTGAAGCCGTAGGCGGGGAGCCGCACGGTGTAGCTCGTCCCGTTGATCGCCGTGGCGCGGCCGCCGTTGTACAGGTCCTTCGGCGTCTGCCGGGTCTGGATGCCGGTGCCGGTCAGGTCGACCGTCACGTTCGTCGCCGTGCTGTTGAAGTTGTAGATCAGCAGCGCGGTCTGCCGGCCGTCCTCACTGGTCCGCCGCATCGCGTAAGCCTTCGGGTCGGACCCGGCGGGCACCCGGACCCGGTCGGCGGACGGCAGCAGCGCCTTGTTCGCGTTGACGGTGCGCAGCACCCGCTCCCAGTTCGACCGCAGCTTCGACGACCAGCGGGTGTACTGGTCGTACATGCCGGCGCCGTAGTGGATGCCGGCGCCGGCCAGCAACGCGGCCTCCTGCACCCGCATGACCTCGTCGTTCGGGTAGGTGGGGTACTGGTGCGGGATGAGGTTCGTGAACTCCTCGTCGCCCCAGATGCTCCACGTGTGCGTGGTGGCGCCGAGCTCCCGCGCGCGGTCGGTGTTGGCCAGGCCCGCCTCGAGGCCGTCCGCGTCCGTGGTCCCGTCGACGATGCGGGTGTAGTCGTTCACCGTGTCGGTGTCAGCGCCGTTGAACCACGCGTTCAGCCCGAACTCGGCGAACGCGTCGGCGCTGGCCGAACCGCCGCGCTCGTACGTCAGCCACTTGTCGTTGGACGTGTACGTCTTCGGCAGCTCGACCGCGAAGTACCGCATCGCCTCGTCCACCCGGCCGACGTCCCACATGAAGCCGTCCAGGCCGGTGTCCAGCCAGAACTTCTCGATCCGTTCCAGCTCCGCTCGGGCACCCGGCAGGTCGAAGTCGAAGCCCGGCCCGAACCACAGCTTCCAGTAGTACGCGCCGGCCTCCTCGCTGAACTCCCACTTGCTGAACGACGGCGGCCCGTTCTGCAACCTCGGCAGCGGATCCGTCGGATCGTCCGTCCATCGGAACGACGCCACCTCGCGAGAGGTGCGGTCACCGGCCGCGTACTGCTGCTCGGCGGTGCGGAAGAACAGCCCGTCCTCGTCCATGTAGATGTTGGCGAAGTACGCCACCACCTTCATGTCCAGCTTGTGCGCGGCGTCGACCAGGCTCTCCCAGTCCTCCATCGTGCCGTTCTGCGGCGGCACCGAGTAGAAGTCGTACGGCGCGCACCCGTCGCACCAGTGCTTGCCCCCGTTGTACGGCGCGAAGAACCCCAGCACCCGGATCCCCCGGGACTTCAGGTCGCGCAGGTCGTCCTCGATGTCGGAGAACTTGTAGTCGAAGTACGTGTTGTAGAACCACATGAACCCGTTGAGGTTCTGGAAGCTGCTGTTGTCGACCGGCCGGTCGGAGACCTTCGCCGCGTGCTGCTTCGCCGCGACGACCTGTGTCTCGCCAGCGGCGGATGTCAACGTGCTCGCCAGGACGGCGGCGGAGAGGACCAAGCCGAACGCACTGCCGAGTCCCTTCCCGAATCTGGATGACCTCATTGTTCTCCTCACCTCAGCCCTGAAGACGACCTGCCTGGGACGGCGCCGGGGCCCCGGCGCCACGTGACCTCCCGCCCAAAGGTTTGCAAAACGTTTGGCATCGAGTGGCGGATAGCCTTCCGCCCATCAGCTCAGGTTGTCAAGGGATGACGCCGCTGTTAGGGCACGAATCAGCATTGGTCCCTCTACATGCAGCGGCGTTGCACAGACGCCCTGGCGTGATGGGACTCACGATCGACACGCAAAACGACTTGCGGCGCCGACCGCACGCGATCACGACGACCGGATGGCGCGGCTCACGCACCGGCGGCGTAGCCGCGGATGAGGCCGCAAAGGATGTTGGCCAAGCGGGGGCCGACGTCCACGATGGCGTGGGCCAGTTCCGGATCGGTCTTGTAGAACTGACGCAGTGCGGTGCCGGGAGCCGCCGTCTGCCAGAGCGCTCCGGCCATCGCGGTTGCCGTCGAGATGACAATGCCGGCCCGTGACGGGGCGAGGCCGGTGACCGCTGGAGTGGCGACCCGGCTGCCGACCCGGCCGGCAGCGTGTCGAGTTCGGCCGCCGCTGCGGCAGACCAATCGGCCCGGCTCAGCATGGCCAGGCGCAGGAAGAACTCCTCGCGCGTCTCGAAGTAGCGCGGCATCGTGGACTAGTGCTTGCCGATGCCGGTCGCGATGTCGGTCAGCGTCACCTCGCGCACACCGTTGTCCAGTTCGCCATCGCACCGCACGACGCCCGGCTGGAGCCGACCGACCAGTCGATCGCACTGCCCGCCCCGAACGTCATGGTGTTCGCCACCTGACGGTGAGTGGATCAGCCGCTCCAGCGGCTCGGGCGCCCGCGGCCGGCGCCAGGTCCAGCGTGCTCCGGCCACGGCTGTCTGGGCAACCGTGGCCGGAGCGCCCCGGGGCTACCGGCGGTCGTCCTCGAAGCCGTCGAACGAGAGATTGCTCTCGCCCATCGCGTCCACCTCGGTGAGGCTGAGGTGGCCGTCGCTGGTCGTGAACGTGACGCGGAAGCCACGGATGTCCAGGTCGTCCCCGAAGTCCAGGTCGACCTGCTGGAACGGCTGGGCCGGGTCGAACGCCTCGCTGGCCCGGACGGGCACCGTCGACCACTTGTTCCGCGAGTTCAGCACCTCGACCGTCGCGCCGATGATCCAGCCGCCGGACGTGTCGACGCCGCCGCCGATCAGGCGGATGCTCTCGGCCTCGACGGTACGGTTGTAGGTGACGGTGACCTGCGGCTTGCTGCTGCCGGCGGTGCCGGCGAAGAACGAGCTGCGGTTCCACTCCTCCAGGCCGCGCGTGTCGTGGTCGAACCCGTCCGCGACGACGGAGATGTTGGTGCCGTGGAAGGTGGTCGGCCACATCCGGCCGGCCGGGTAGCCGCTGGTGTCCTGCGTGTACAGGGCCGTGTTGCCGGTCAGGTTGCTGCTGACGGTGACCTTGCCGCCATCGCGGCGCACCTGGTTGTTGGCGCTGCGCAGGTAGGTGTCGACGTCGGGGTTGACCTTGGCCAGCTCCTCGTAGGAGTCGTCCTTCGGCGCCGACTTCAGCGGGATCGTCCACTGGCTCGCGGTGGCGCGGCCGCCGGCGGCCTCGACGCTCTCGTCGATCAGCGTCAGGGCGCGCTCGCCCATCATCGTGAACGTGTCGGTGGCCGCGGGGTCGTCGGGCAGGTAGTCGGGCAGGTTGTCGCGGGTGCGGTAGGCGTTGAACCGCTCGGTCGGCGCGATGCCCTCCTCGGCCAGCTCGGCGGCCACGTACTCGGAGCCGCGCATGAGGCCGATGAGGCCGGCGAGCGAGGCCGGCGGGTTGTCGGAGTCCCAGCCCATCAGCGTGCCGATCTGGATCGTGCGGGTCAGGTCGCCCTCGCCGTACAGGAACTGGGCCACCTCGGCGGCGAAGTTGATCGCGGCCTCGTACTTGATGATGTACTTGAACCCGTTCGCGACCGAGTTCACCTGGTAGCGCTCGTAGATCTTGTCCCGCAGCGACTCCCACGGCTCGTCCGGGTTCGCGTCGTAGGTGGCCACGACCCAGTCGATGATCTCGGTGGCGCGCGAGTCGCGCGGCAGGTACTTGCTCGCCTCGTCGATCAGCCAGCGCACCTGCTCGGCCGAGTCCTTGCGCTGGTCGACCAGCGGTGCTAGCGAGTAGAGCAGGACGTTGAACTGCGCCGCGTGGGTGGCGAACCCGCCGGCCGACGCGCGGATCGGCAGCTGGGCGATGTCCAGCGCGACGTCGGGCCGGCCCGGTGCCAGTGCGCCGAAGAACTCGGTGGTCAGCTGCGCGTCGATGATGTTGCGGTGCTGGTTCGCCGCGCTCAGCGTCGTCGACGGCGGCAGCACCCCGTCCTGCGAGAGCAGGTCCGCCGCGCTGTTGGAGAACCACACGAACGAGTCGACGTTCGTGTTCCACATGTGCGCGACCTGCTCCGGCGTGAGCTTGACCGAGCCGGCCTCGTTGACCATCTCGTTCATGTACGAGTACTCGATGTCGGTGTCGTCGTCAGCACCGCACGGGTCCGGGTTGGCCCAGTCGATGTCCGCGCCCTGCCGGCCGGCGCCGATGGCGCCCCAGTCCGCGTCGGTGAAGAACGGGTCCTGGGTGCCGTACAAGTTGCTGCCGTTGGGCCTGATCCCCTCGGTGGTGAGGCCGGTCCAGTTCGCCAGGCACTCCGCCTCCCACATGGCGGCCAGGCGATCCGCGTACTCGTCCTTGTCGATGACGATCCGCTGGGTCGACGACCCCTTGTTCGACTGCGCGCCGGCCGCCTGCGCGGTGACGTTCACCGCGGCGGCCGTCGCCACCAGGCTGAGCGCTGCGAGGCTCAGCGCGACGTTGCGGGTCAGATCTTTCATCGTTGAAGTCCTTTCCCTTTGCCTAATCGAGGGAACTGAGGGTGAGCTTCGCCGAGACCTTCTGGCGGTAGTAGTCGATGATCACGGCCAGGACGATCACCGCTCCGGTGACCATCTGCCGGGCGAAGTCGCCGACGCCGAGCAGCAGCAAGCCGTTGGTGAGCACGCCCAGCAGACAGGCGCCGAGGAACGTGCCGATCATCGAGCCCTTGCCGCCGAAGAGGCTGGTACCGCCGATCACCACGGCCGCGATCGCGTTGAGCTCGTAGCCCTGGCCGATGATCGGACTCGACGTGTGCAGGCGGGTCATGTAGATGACGGCCGCCAGCCCTGCCATGGCGCCGCAGATGGAGAACGCGGCGACCTTGTAGTACGAGGTGCGGTGCCCGGCCAGGCGCACCGACTCCTCGTTGTTGCCGATCGCGAACAGCAGCCGTCCGAACACCGTGCGGGTCAACACGAAGTGCCCGAGGACGACGAAGACCAGCGCCACCACGAACACGGCCGGTAGGCCGAGCAGCGTGGCGGTGCCGAAGGAGTTGAACGAGTCCGGGAAGCCGAACACGGAGGCCGCGTCGGTCGTCTGCAGGGCGGCGCCGCGGGCGATGTTCAGCATGCCGAGCGTGACGATGAAGCTCGGCACCGCCCACCGCACCGAGACGAACCCGTTGACGAACCCGCAGGCCATGCCGACGCCGACGGCGGCGAGCAGGGCCAGCAGGATGGCCAGCGGGTCCGCGATGCCGCTGGTGATCACGACGCCGCCGACCATCGCGCTGAGCGCCAGCACCGAGCCGACCGAGAGGTCGATGCCGGCCACCAGGATCACGAAGGTCATCCCGGTCGCGAGGATCGTGTTGAGGGTGATCTGCGTGAGGATGTTCGACACGTTCTGCGAGGTGGCGAAGTTCTCCGCCGTCGCGATGAAGATCAGCACGAGGGCGATCAGCGCCAGCCCGATGCCGGTGTCCCCGAGGGTCCAGCTGAGCAGCCGGGCCGGACGTGTGGTGGTGCGCGGCGGTGCGATCTCAGTCGACGACATGGGCTTCCTTCTCGGCTTTCTCGGTGAGGTACGCGCTGTAGGCGGCGGCCAGGATCCGCTCCTGGTCGAAGTCCACGCGGTCGACGTCGGCGGCGATCCGGCCGCGCGAGAAGACGAGGATCCGGTGGCTCATCCCCATGAGCTCGTTGAGATCGGAGGAGACGATGACGATGGCCTTGCCGGCTCGCGCGAGGTCGGCGAGCAGCCGGTAGATCTCGTGCCGGGCGCCGACGTCGATCCCGCGGGTGGGCTCGTCGACGATCAGCACGTCGGACTCCCGGTACAGCCACCGGCCGAGCACGACCTTCTGCTGGTTGCCGCCCGACAGCGTGCCGGCCGGGGTGCCGATGTCGCCGACCTTGACGTTCATCCGGCGGGCCGCCTCGGCCGTCTCGCGGCGCTCGTCCCGCCGCCGCAGCAGGCCGTAGCGACTGACCTTCGGCAGCGACGCGAGGCTGATGTTCACGTCGCAGCCCATCTCGAGGACCAGCCCCTGTTCCTTCCGGTCCTCCGGCGCGAGGCTGATCCCGGCGCGGACGGCCCCGCGCGGGTGGCGGGCCGGCACGACTCGGCCACGCACCCTGACCGTGCCGGCGCGGGCGCGGTCGGCCCCGAAGATGGTCCGCACCGCCTCCGTCCGGCCGGCGCCGACCAGCCCGGCCAGCCCCACGATCTCGCCCTCGCGGACGGTGAAGCTGACGTCGTGGGCGACGGCGGGGGCGGTGAGCCCGTCGACCTCCAGCACGATCGGGCCGGGTGCGACATCGTCCGGGAACGGATGGTCGTCGGCCAACTCCTTGCCGACCATCATCCGCACCAGCAGCTCGGTGCTCAGCTCGTCGATCCGCCGCGTCCCGACGCTGCGCCCGTTGCGCAGCACCGTCGCGCGGTCGCACACCTCGAACACCTCGTCGAGGTGGTGCGAGATGTAGATGACGGCCACGCCGCCCGCGCGCAGGTCGCGGATGATCGACAGCAGCCGCCGCTTCTCCGGGATGGTCAGCGTCGCGGTCGGCTCGTCGAAGATCACCAGGCGTGCCTCGGTGGCCAGCGCCCGGGCGATCTCCACGAGTTGCTTCTGCGCCAGGCTCAGCCGTTCCATCCGCGTCTGCGGTGCGACGTCGAGCGCCACCGTCTCGAGCACCCGGCGTGCTGCCGCGTTCAGCTCGCCGTAGCGGACGACGCCGGCCCGCCGGGGCATTTGGTCGAGGAACAGGTTCTCGGCCACGGTGAGGTTCGGCAGGGTGGCCAGTTCCTGGTGCACCACCCGGATGCCAGCGGACAGGGCGTCCTGCGGCGACTGCGGTGCGTACGGCTCGCCGTCCAGGAGCAGCGAGCCGTCGTCCGCGGGGTGCACGCCGCCGAGGATCCGGACCAGCGTCGACTTGCCGGCGCCGTTCTCGCCCACCAGGGCGTGCACTTCGCCGGCCTGCACTTCCAGCTCCACCCCGTCCAGGGCGACGACGCCCGGGTAACGCTTGGTCGCGCCCTCGACCCGCAGTCGCGGGCCGGGCGTCGCCGCGCCGTGCATCGGTCTCACTCTCCCGTGATGAGTTCGATGTCCGTCTTCACCCAGTCCTCGGCCTGTTCGCCGGCCAGCAGGTCCAGCGCGACGTCGATGCCGTAGACGGCCTGGTCGGAGCCGAACTGGTCGAGGGTGGCGAGCATCGAACCGTCGGCGAGGTAGGGCTCGACCTCCGGGACGTTGTCGAAGCCGACGACCTTGATCTCGCCGAGCTGGCCGGACGCCTCCAGCGCCGCCAGCGCGCCGAGCGCCATCGAGTCGTTCGCCGCCATAACGCCCTGGATGTCGGGGTTCGCGCCGAGGATGTTGGTGAAGACGGTGTTGGCCTGCTCGGTCTCCCAGTTCGCCGTGTTCGACGCCACCAGGTCCAGGCCGCCCTCGGCGACCGCCGCCTCGAAGCCCTCCTTGCGCTGCTCGGCGTTGGCGGCGCCCTGGATGCCCTCGAGGATCGCCACCTTGGCGCCCTCGCCGAGGTCCTCGGCCAGCACCATGCCGACCTGCCGGGCGCCCTCGACGTTGTCCGGCCCGACGAACGGGATGTCCAGTCCGGCCTGCTCGAGCGCGTCGTCGTCCAGCTTGACGTCGATGTTCACGATGGAGATGCCCTGGGCGTCGGCCTCGATCAGCGGCGCGACCAGCGCGATCGAGTCGGCCGGCGCGATCACGATCGCGTCGACCCCCTGCGCGACCAGGTTGTTGACCGCCTCGACCTGCCCGGCGATGTCGGTCTCGGACTGGATGCCGACGGCACGGAGCTCGAAGTCCTCGCTCTCGGTGTCGTAGGCTTCGGCGCCGGTCTGCATGGCCTGGAAGTACGGATTGCCCAGGCTCTTCATAACGAGGCCGATGACCGGCGTCTCGCCGTCGTCCGCGGCGGAGTCCGCGGTGTCCGTGGTGCCGGTCGACTCCTGGCCGCAGGCGGCCAGGACGAGCGCGGTCGCGGCAGCAGCCGCCGCGAGGCCGAAGGCTCGCCGATTGATCCTCATCGATACTCCTTTGCATCGGTCAACACGAGTTGCTTCTAGTGCGGAGAGAGCCCGCGGCGACCTCCCGTTCCGATCAGCGCCTCGACCTCGCGTCGCGTGGGCGCGGCTTCCTGGGCGCCGAGCTTGGTGGTGGCCAGCGCGCCGGCGGCGCACGCGGTGCGCAGCGCGTTGGTGAGGGACTCGCCGCTGGCCAGTTCCACGCAGAGCGCGCCGCCGAACGCGTCGCCGGCGCCGGTGGTGTCCACGGTGTCGACGGCGAATGCGGGCTGGACGACGACGTCGTCGTGGCTGACGGCGAGCGCGCCGTCCTCCCCGAGGGTGACGACGACGACCCGTGGGCCGCGGGCGAGGAGGCTGCGGGCGCGGCCGGGCCAGGTGTCCCCGCTCGCGCCGAGAATCCGGGCCTCGGTCTCGTTGACGACGAGGACGTCGCTCAGTTCGAGCAGCCGGGCGAGGCTGTCGTCCTCGCGCTCGGGCAGCGGGGATGCGTTGAGGGTCACCGGGACGCCCAGCGCGACGGCGGCGGCCGCGGCGGCCAGCGTGGTCTCGGCCGGGATCTCCAGCTGCAGGATCAGGCCGTGCGCTTGAGTGAGGAACTCGCGCAGGCCGTCCAGGCCGTCGGGCGAGAGTGCCCGGTTGGCGCCGGCCGCCACGGTGATCGTGTTCTGGCCCTGCGGGCCGACGACGATCATCGCGATGCCGCTGGGCCGGTCGGCGGTGGTCTGCAGGTACGACGTGTCCAGGCCGGCGTCGATGAGGCCGGCGCGGAGCCGCGAGCCGAACTGGTCGGCGCCGAGAGCGGCGAACAGCCCGACCCGGGCGCCGAGGCGGTGGGCGGCGACGGCCTGGTTGCCGCCCTTGCCGCCGGAGCGGAAGACGACGTCGGACCCGAGCACGGTCTCGCCGACGTCGGGGAACCGGTCGGCCCCGACCACCAGGTCGGTGCTGACACTGCCGACGACGGCGACGGTCACCTGGCTCATCGGCGGCCCCCGGTGTCGCGGCGGGTGGCCGACTCGAACACGTCCGGGCAGCCGCAGGAGCCGCGCGGGGTGAGGTGGACGGGGAAGACCAGCGGCCGTGCCGGGTCCGCCGCGCGCTCCGCCGGCGCGTCGTCGTCGCGCTCGATCGCGTCAAGCAGCACGGAGACGCCGGATGTGGCCAGTTCGCGGATCGACTGGCCCACGGTGGACAGGCCGGGCGTGGTGAGAGACGAGGCGTCGATGCCGTCGAAGGACACCAGGGCGACGTCGTCCGGGCAGCGCAGGCCCAGCTCCATCAGCGCGCGCAGCACGCCCAGTGCCTGCTCGTCGGTGACGGCGAACACGCCGTCGATACCCGGCGTTGCCTGCAGCAGGTCACGGGCGGCATCGCGGGCGGCGAACCGGCTGATCTCGGTCTCCCGCAGCGCCGCGGCCGTGGCGTCGCGGCCATTGCCACCCAACGCGTCACGCCAACCCAGCACCCGCTCGTTGAAGTTGGCCACATGACCCGGCCCGGTGATACAGCCGATCCGGGTACGCCCATGCCACAGCAGATGCTCCGTCGCCAGCCGCCCACCGTGACGGTTGTCCGACACCAACTGCCCGGCCACCCCGTCGACATGATCGACCAGACGGTCCAACACCACCCACGGAGTGCCCGACTCGGCCAGTTCCCCCGCCGACGCCACCACCTCACCCGACGGGATCAGCACCAGCCCATCGACCCGGCTGTCCAGGAACGTCCTCACATACGACGTCTCACGCTTCACGTCACTGCCGGCGTTGCCCAACAACAGCGTGTACCCGGCATCGAACGCCGCGTCCTCGACCGCGTGGGCGAGCTCGGCGAAATACGGGTTCGTGTTGTCCGGCACCACCAGCCCGATGGTCATCGTCCGGTTCCGCCGCAGCGACGCCGCGATGCGGTTCGGCCGGTAGCCCAGCTCCTCGATCGCGGCCAGCACCCGCTCGCGGGTCTCCGGCGCCACGCCCCTCGGGCCGCCGTTGAGGACGTAGCTCACCACCGCTGGGGAGGTCCCGGCCAGCTTCGCCACGTCACGTCGGGTTACCGGCATGCTCACCCTTCAACTCGTGTTGATGTGGAATGTGTGACGGAGGCTACAAGTCGATCCCCGCCGTCCGCAAGACCCCTGTCGCGATCCGTAAGACCAATTCGGCAAGTCTCTTGGTCTCTTGTGTACCAAGTGACCGATGCGCTAGGCTCGCTGCACGCTGGCGGACCGGTCGGCGCAGGTCAGCGAGTCCGGCACCGGGTGACGGAGCGGGCGACCCAAGGAGGACAGCCGTGGCTCGACATCGGTGGCGGTCGTTGCTCTTCGCGCCGGGCGATCGTCCGGACCGCGTCGCGAAGGCGTTCGCGGCGGGCGCCGACGGCGTCATCGTCGACCTCGAGGACGCGGTTCACGCGAGCCACCTCGACGACGCCCGTGCGGCCGTCCCCCAGGCCCTCGCTCAGGCGCGACGCGGCGTGACCAGGATCGTCCGCATCAACGCGGCCGGCGATGAGCGGCACGAAGCCGACCTCGATGCGGTCGTCGGGCCGTGGCTGGACGTCGTCATGCTGCCCAAGGCCGAGTCCGCGGCGGAGGTGCGCGCCGTCGACGAGCGGATCGCCGCGGCCGAGCGCGCCGCCGGCCTGCCGGCGGGCCGCATCGCGCTGGCGCCGGTCGTCGAGAGCAACGCGGCGCTGCGGTCCGTCTACGACATCGCCCGCGCCTCCACCCGCGTCACCGCCATGGGCCTGGCCAGCGCCGAGCAGGGCGACCTGATCACCGACCTCGGCGGCGTCTGGACGCCGGACGGCCGCGCGCTGCACTACGCGAAGTCCCGGTTCGTCTCCGAGCTGCGCGCCGCCGGCGACGTCGTCGCGATCGACGGGCCGTGCGCGGCGCTGGCCGACGACGAGCTGCTGCGGGCCGAGTGCCGGAACTCCCGGGTCCTCGGCTTCGACGGGAAGGTCGCCATCCACCCCCGCCAGGTGCCCGCCATCCGCGCCGCGTTCGTCCCCTCGCCGGACGAGCTGGCGGCCGCGACGAGCGTCGTCGCCGCGTACCGGCGGGCGGCGGAGCAGGGCGTCGGGGTGATCGAGCACGACGGGAAGATGCTCGACCTCGCCAACGTGCGCAGCGCCTACCGGGTCATCGCCCGCGCCGACGACGCCGACGACATCGACGACGGACCTGAGGAGAAGCATGCCGAGGATTAAGCGCTACGTCGTGGGCATCGACGACGAGGGGCGGTCGGGCGTGCTGAGCGACCACCTCACCAACGAGCAGGTGGAGGACGGGTTCTACTGGCGGTCCACGCTGTGGGCGGCCGACCGGTTCCCGCCGGACAACGCCCTCGACGTCGACCTGTCGGCGGACTGGGTGGCCCGCGAGCCGGCACCGGACGGCTTCCTGTTCCGGGCCCTCGAGATCCCGCCGGACGACGCCGACCCGGAGCGCCACCGCGCCGCCATGGCGCGGCTGCACGAGCAAGTGGGGCAGCCCGTGCTGCCGACGGTCCAGGAGCTGACCCGGCACCCCAGCATGCACCGCACCCGCACGCTGGACTTCACCACCTGCGTCTCGGGCGAGATCCACCTCGTCACCGATCGCGACGAGGTCAGGATGACGCCGGGCGACACCGTCGTCCTGCGGGGCGGCAACCACGCCTGGAGCAACCGCTCCGACCGGCCGTGCCTGCTGGCGGTCGTGATGATCTCGGCGACGTTCTGAGCCCCCCGATGACCCAGGTGCCGCGGTTCCGCGGCCTGCATCACGTGACGTTCGCGGTCCGGTCGCTCGACGCCGCCCTGGAGTTCTTCGGCACCGCGTTCGGCGCCCGGCGCGACCCGGACCTGGACCACGTCGACGCGTCCGGCGCGCTCGTGGCGGTGGTCCTGACGGTGCCCGGCGTGGCGGTGCCGGTCCAGCTGCTGCTGGCCGCGGACGGCACCTGGCTCGGCGCCGAGGCGGTGTCCTTCCAGCTGGCCTCCTATCAGGACCTGGAGGACCTCGCCACCCACTGGGACGCCGCCGGCCTGGACCGGACGGCGATCTCGCGCCGCCTGAGCGGCTGCGCGGCGAGCGTCACCACCCCCGACGGCGGGCGCGTCCGCGTCTACGCCCCGTTCCCCGGCTGACGGCGTCAGGCGCCGGCGCCGTCAGCCGGCCGCGCCCCGGTTCGCCCGGATGACCTCGCGCCCGCGCAGGAGGAAGGTCCGGATCGCGGCGTCGGCGGCGGCCTGGTCGCGCCGGGCGACGGCGTCGACGACGGCCGCCCGCTCGCCGTTGAGGCTGAGCGCGACCTGCGCCCACGTCTGGCTGCTGATGACCGCCGACTCCCGCGCGAGCGCGATGTGCTTGCGGATGAGGAACCGCGACATCGCCACGAGCAGGCTGTTGTGCGAGATCTGGACGAGCACGGTCAGGTAGCGCGCGAGGACGGCGGCGTACTCGTCGGCCGAGTGCGCCCGCTCGTCGAACCCCGCGGTGGCGTCGCGCAGCTCCTGGACCTCGTCGTCCGACGCGCGTGTCACACCGAGGCCGACCGCCTTCTCGTACACGAGGTCGGACACGTCGAGGACGCTCTCGAGGTCGACGCTCTCCAGCTCGACGACCGCCTGGAACGCCTGGTCGACCAGCTCGGACGACTCCGCCGTGACATACGTGCCGGAACCGTGCCGCGCCTGCAGCAGCTTGGTCGCGCTCAGCGCGCGGATCGCCTCGCTGACCGTCGGCGCGCTGACGCCGTAGTACTTGGCCAGCTCGCGTTCGGACGGCAGCCGGGCGCCCTTCTCGAGCTCGCCGGAGTAGATCTTGGCGCGCAGGTCGTCGGCCACCTGGTCCGCGGCGCCGGAGCGCGCGCGCCGGAAGCCGTCGGAGCCGAAGACGGTCGACGGTGTCGTGGCCATCTCAGGTGCTCCCTCCGGGGCGGACCTCGACTATACCGATCATCACCGCCCGGACGACATACTATCTAAGTCTCAAAGTCTCTTGCTCACTTTGAGTCTTGACGCTACCGTTCCTAGCATCGGACGAACGGACGAGGGAGGGCGGGCGCAGATGCCCATGCCGACCGCGGCGAACCAGCCAGTCGCACTGCCGTTGACCGGCGTCCGCGTCGTCGAGCTCGGCACGTTCGTCACCGGCCCGTACGCCGCGGCGCTCCTGGGCGACATGGGCGCCGACGTGATCAAGATCGAGCCGCCGCGGGGCGACCCGATGCGCGGCTGGAGCGGCGACGCCTACAGCCCCTACTTCCAGGCGTACAACAAAAGCAAGCGGTCCATCGCGCTCGACCTGCGCGACGAGGGCGACCGCGACGTCGCGCGGGCGCTGATCGCCACGGCCGACGTCCTGATCCACAACTACCGGCCGGGGGTCGCCGACCGGCTGGGCGTCGGGGCCGAGCAGGCGCGGCAGCTGAACCCGCGGCTGGTCTACTGCCGCATCAGCGGCTTCGGCGAGTCCGGGCCGTACGCGGAACGGCCCAGCTACAACCAAGTGGTCCAGTCGCTGAGCGGCCTGGACAGCCTCATCGTCGACCCGGACCGGCCCACGCCGGTGGGACCGAACTTCGGCGACACGGTCACCGGGATCTTCGCCTCGCACGCGATCCTCGCCGCCCTGGTCCGGCGCGAGCGGACCGGCGAGGGCGGCGTCGTCGACGTGACGATGCTCGGGTCGATGCTCGCGTTCCTCGCCGCCGACGTGCAGGACTACCTCGCGAGCGGGATCGTGCCGCACTCCGGCTCGCGTCCGTCGTTCTCGCAGTCCTACATGGTCGAGGCCAGCGACGGGCTGCGCCTCACTGTCCACCTGTCCTCACCGGAGAAGTTCTGGAAGGGCCTGCTCGCCGCCGTCGAGCGCTCGGAGCTGGCCGACGACCCGCGCTTCGCCACCTGGGCGGACCGCAAGGACCACTACGCCGAGCTGCGCGACGAGCTGCGGGCCACCTTCGCCCGGCGGCCCCGGGCGGACTGGCTGCGCCGGCTGGACGCGCACGACGTGCCGGCCGCTCCCCTCAATGACATCGCGAAGGCGCTGGTGGACCCGCAGGTCATCCAGCTCGACGCCGTGGTGCAGCGGCCCGGCGAGGGCTCGCCGCGGACGATCGTCGCCTCGCCCGCGCGCATCGACGACCAGCCGATGCTCGGACGGCCGGCGCCCCGGCTGGCGGAGCACGCTGACGCGATCCGGGCCGAGCTCGGCCTCGGCGCGGCCTGACCGCCGCCGGCGAAGGGAGCCCCGTGACCAGAATCCTCGAACGCCCCGACGACCACGCGCTGGCCATCCTGCGCCGGCGCGCACTGCTAGGCCTGAACCCGTTCTTCGGCGGCTCCGACGCGAAGGAGAGCGTCGCCGCGCTCGACCGCGTCGCGGCGCCGGCCTCCGACGAATGGGCCACGGCGTTCCTCGCGCTCGCGGACGAACGGGCCGGAGGCGAGGACTGGGCGATGGCCTACGACTACGCGCACATCGCCCGCTACCCATGTGTCGACACCGAGGTCAAGCGCGAGGCGTACGCGGCCTCCGTCGAGTACTTCCACCGGGCGCACGAGGGCCGCGACGACGTCGAGTTCGCCGAGCTCGCGACCGAGCTCGGCACCCTCCCCGCCGTGCTCGCCCGGCCCGCCGGCGCCGGCCCGTTCCCGCTGCTGATCGCCGTCGGCGGGCTGGACGTCTGGAAGGAGGAGCTGGTCACCGTCGTCACCGCCCCGTACCGCGCGGCCGGGTTCGCCGTACTGGCGCTCGACGCGCCGGGGACCGGCCAGTCCCCCGTCCCGATGACGCCCGCCGCCGACGTCATGTGGGACGCGGTGCTCGCCTGGGCCGACACCCGGCCGGACCTCACCGGGTTCCGGTCCGTCCTCGGCACCAGCCTGGGCGGCTACTGGGCCGCCAGGGCCGCGCACACCCACCCGCAGCGACTGCACGCGGCCATCGACCACGGCGGACCGGCACACCACAGCTTCCAGAACGGCTGGCTCGAGGGGTGGGTGGACCGCGGCGAGTATCCCGCCGCCTTCACCCGCGCCCTGGCCACCGTCATGGGGTGCTCGACCGAGGAGGAGTTCGGTGCGGCGCTGCCCGCGCTGTCGCTGCGCGACACCGGGCTGATCGACGGCCCCAGCGCGCCGATGCTCCTGGTGAACGGCGTCCACGACCGCACCATCTCGCCAGAGGACATGGACCTCCTCGCCCGCCATGGCCGCCCGAAGTCGATCCGGCTGTTCGAGGCCGGCCACATGGGCTTCACGCCGGCGACCGTCCCCACGATCGTCGGCTGGCTCACAGACGCCGCCTAGCGGCGTCCCCGCACGTCCCACCACCCGCGTACAAGGAGGTACCGGTGCAACTCCACTCCCGCACTCTCGCCGTGCTCGGCGCCGCGGCCATCGGCCTCGCGCTGCTCACCGGCTGCGGCGACGACGACCCGGCCACCGAGACGGCGGCCACGGGCGAGACCGTCCAGCTCCGGGTCGGCGTCCCCACCACCGCCAACGCGCTGTCCGCCTACGTCGCCGAGGACATCGGCGCGTTCGCCGAGCGCGACATCGAGGTCGAGTTCGTGCCGGTCCTCTCCGGCGCCGAGGCCATCCCGATGCTGATGAACGACCAGATCGACGTGACCCTCGGCGACGGGTTCGGCACCATCACAGCGGCCGCCAACGGGCTGCCGCTGGCCGTCTTCGGCATCGCGACGATCCAGCCGAGTGACGTCGCCCTGGACCCGGCGATCATCTTCGTGAAGGACGAGTCCGTGACGGCGCAGGACCTCGCCGGCCAGCGGTTCGCGGTCAGCGCGCTGGCCGGCTACCACGAGCTGTCGTCCAAGTCGACGATCGACACATTGGGCGGCGACTCCAGCGCCGTCGAGTACGTCGAGCTGACGCCGGCGACGATGGCCGACGCGATCGAGGGCGGCGACGTCGCGGCCGCGCTCATCACCGAGCCGTACGCGACCCAGGCCGAGCAGCGCGGGCTGTACCCGCTCGCGGCCCAGGCGGTCGGCACGCAGGGCGTGTCCGGGACACTGTGGGTGGCGACGCAGCAGCAGGCCGCCGAGAACGCCGACGTCCTCGCCGCGTTCTCCGAGGCGGTCGAGGCGGCCGGGCACGCGGTGAACGAGGACCGCGAACTGGCCCGTCGCGTCGCCGCGACCTACATGACCGTGGAGCTGGAGGTGATCGAGGTCATGCGCTTCCCGACCTTCACCGACAGCGTCACCGACTTCGCCAGCCTCGACCGGCTCGCCGAGCTTGCGCTCGAGTACGACATGCTCGACGAGCAGCCCGACTTCGACTCGCTCATCGTCGAGTTGACCGGCTGACCCGATGAGCGCTCTGGTGATCGGCGGAGCGCGGCGCCGCGGCGGCGAGCTCCGGCCGGCCGGGCTGGCGCGGCGGTTGCTCGCCGTCGCGGCCCTGCTGGCGGCCTGGGCCGCGGCGAGCGCCCTGGTCGCGGGCATCGCCACGCCGTGGGACACGATCGCGGCGCTGGCGGAGCTGGCGACCGGGACCGTGCTGTGGGGCGCGCTCGCGCAGACGCTGTGGAGCACGCTCCTGGGGCTGGCGATCGCCAGCGCGATCGCGATCCCGCTGGGCCTGCTGATCGGGGTGAGCCGGTTCGCGTTCGCGAGCAGCCGGATCCTGCTCGACTTCCTGAGCGCGATCCCCGCGGTCTGCTTCCTGCCGCTCGGCCTGCTGCTGTTCGGGCCGACGCTGCCGATGAAGCTGCTGCTGATCGGTTACGGGGCCTGCTGGCCGCTGCTCAACCGGACCACCGACGCGGTCCGCGACGTCGACCCGCTGCAGCGCGACGTCCTGGACGGCTTCGACGTGCCGCGGCGGGTCCGCTGGTGGCGGGTGTACCTGCCGGGCAGCCTGCCCGGCATCCTGGTCGGCGTCCGGGTCGCGCTGACGATCGCGCTGCTGCTGTCGATCGCCTCGGAGTACGTCGGCGGCGCCGCCGGCCTGGGCGGCGAGCTGATCAGCGCTCAGCAGGCCGGCCGGGTCGACGACGTCATGGCGCTGGCGATCGCGACCGCGCTCCTCGGCGTGGCCCTGAACCTGGCCATGCGCTACGCCGAGCGCGCGCTGATCGGCTGGCACCCGTCCGTGCGGGGGCGGCCGGCATGACCCGCACCCTGCGCCGCGTCGTCACCTACGCCTGGCTGCCGGCCGGGCTGGTCACGCTGTGGTGGCTGGTCTCGTCCGGCAGCGACAGCCTGTACTTCCCGCCGCTCCCCGACATCCTGTCCGCCGTGCGCGAGCTGTGGATCTTCGAGCACACGCTGACCGACCTGCTGCCCAGCCTGCGCAACATGCTGCTCGGCTTCCTGCTAGCCGTGGCCGTGGGCACGCTCGCCGGCCTGCTCATCGGCAGCGCGCCGCGGCTGTGCGACGCGCTGGAGCCGATCCTGGAGTTCGCCCGGGCGATGCCGGCGGTCGCGTTCCTGCCGATCGCGATCCTCGTGCTCGGGCTGGACGAGGGCATGCGCATCGCCGTCATCGCGTTCGGCGCGGTGTGGCCGGTGCTCATCAACACCGTCGCCGCGGTGCGGGGCATCGACCCGAGCATCCGCGACCTCGAGGCGGCGTACGGGATCTCGGCGGCGAACCGGCTGTTCCGGGTCCGGCTCGGCGTGGCGCTGCCGCAGATCATCGCCGGCGCCAGGGTGTCCCTGTACGTCTCCATCGCGCTCATCGTCGTCAGCGAGATGCAGGGCTCCGCCCACGGCATCGGGCACTTCGTGCTGACCTCGCAGCGCACCTGGGCGGTCGTCGACATGTGGAGCGGCATGGTGGTGCTCGGTGTCACCGGCTACGTCCTGAGCGTGCTGTTCCGTGCCGCGGAGCGGGCTCTGCTCCGCGGCTACCCCGCCACCACGACCCGCCAGCGAGGAGCGTGACCATGGCCGTCGAAGACCCGCGCCTCGTCGACGTCCGCGACGTCGGCCACGAGTACGTCGTCGGGAGGGACCGCCGGCGCGTCCTCGGCCGGATCTCCTTCACCGCCGGGAAGGGCGAGTTCGTCTGCATCGTCGGGCCGTCCGGGGTGGGCAAGACCACCATCCTGCGGTGCATCGCCGGCCTGCAGCTCGCGACGCACGGCGACGTGTTCATCGACGGCGCGCGGCTGACCGGCCCCAGCCGCTCCGTCGGGCTGGTCTTCCAGGACTACAGCCGCTCGCTGATGCCGTGGATGACGGTCGCCGACAATGTCGCGCTCCCGCTGCTCGGCCGCACGTCTCGCGCCGAGCGCGACGAGCGGGTGCGCGCCGCGCTCGCGGAGGTGAACCTGGACCAGCATGCCGATAGCCGGACGTGGCAGCTGTCCGGCGGTATGCAGCAGCGCGTCGCCATCGCACGAGCGCTCGCCTTCGGCCCGCCGGTGCTGCTGATGGACGAGCCGTTCGCCTCGGTCGACGCCCAGACCCGCGCCGAGCTGGAGGACCTGACGCTCCGCGTGCGCGACGAGAGCGGCCAGGCGGTCATCCTGATCACGCACGACATCGACGAGGCGATCTACCTGGCGGACACCGTCGTCGTGCTCGGAGGCTCCCCCGCGGTCGTCGTCGACACGATCCGGGTGCCGTTCGGGCCGGGGCGCGATCAGCTGCGCACCCGGGCGCTGCCTGAGTTCGCGCAGCTGCGGGCCCGGGTGCACGCCCAGATCCACAGCGCCGCAACGCGGCTCACGCCGGCGCCGTGACGAACCGGTCCGCGGTGGCGGCCAGCCGCCGCGGGTCCAGCCCGGCCGCCGCGAGGGTCCCGAGCGGGTCGTCGTCGCCCATCGCGTACGGAGCGTCGGTGCCGGCCACCAGTCGCTCCGGGCCCACGGTGCGGACCAGGTACTCCAGCGCCCGCGGGTCGTGCGTGATCGTGTCGTAGAGGAACCGGCCGAGGTAGCTGCTCGGCCGGTCCCGGCTGTGCCGGGCCAGCGGCACGTGGCGGTAGCCGTGGTCCAGGCGGCCGGCGAGGTAAGGCAGCACGCCGCCTCCGTGCACCAACGCGATCCGCAGGTCCGGCAGCTCGTCGAGCACGCCGGCCGCGATCAGCTTGCCGGCGGCGACGGCGGTCTCCATCGGGTTGCCGATGAGGTTCTCGAAGAAGTACCGGCGCAGCCGCGGGTCGGCGAGATGCTGCGCCGGGTGGATCTGCACTGCGACGCCCAGCTCGGCCGCGCGGCGGAGGAACGGCCGCAGCTCGGGGTCGTCCAGGTCGGCGTCGCGCACCTTGCTGCCGACGTAGACAATCGGCAGGCCCAGCACCTCGACGGCGTGTTCCAGCTCGGCGACGGCGGCGTCCGGCCAGCCCAGCGGCACCGTCGCGGCGGGGATGAACGCGTCGCCGGCGGCCTTCGCCACCGCCGCCACGGTCTCGTTGAACAGGCGGGCCACCGCGCACGCCTGCGGCCGGGGCAGATCGTAGAACAGCGCGAACGTCGGCGGCGCGGCCAGCTGCCTGGCGATGCCGCGCTCACGCATCCAGGCCAGCCGGTCCGGCACCGACCAGAACGAACGCGGCAGCGCAAACTCCTCGCCCGTGTCGGGCCGGACGAGCATCCAGGCGCCGTCGTCGCCCCCGACGGCGGCCAGTCCGTAGGCGTCCGGATCGCGGGAGACCGTCGTCAGCCACTCCTCCGGCAGCAGGTGGGCGTGCAGGTCGACGATCTCCGGCGCCCCGGGGCCGCCGCTCACTCCGGGCCGCCGGCGGCGAAGCAGGCGACCTGGCGGCCGGACGGACGGAGGCGCAGCCCTCCGGGATCGTCGCTGGGCGCCGTCGACGGATGATCGGGACAATCCGGCGCGAAGGCGCAGACGAACGGCGCCGCCGGGATCGCGTGCACCGGCGGCCCCGGCCGCGGCGCCTGGACGAACCGCCCGTCCGCCGTCGGCACGCAGGCCAGCAGCTCGGCCGTGTAGGGGTGCACCGGCGCCGTGTAGACCTCCTCCGGCGTGCCGATCTCCACCACCCGGCCCTCGTGGAACACCGCGATCCGCTCGGCCAGGTACGAGGCAGTCAGCAGGTCGTGCGAGATGACGACGTACGAGACCCGCACCGCGTCCTGGAGCCGGCGCAGCAGGTTGAGCACCTGTGCCCGGACCGAGACGTCGAGCGCCGAGGTCGGTTCGTCCAGCACGATCAGGCTCGGCTCCGGCGCGAGCGCGCGGGCGACGGCGACACGTTGCAACTGGCCGCCGCTGAACTGGTGCGGATACATCGACGCCTTCCCCGGCGGCAGCCCGACCAGCTCGAGCAGCTCGGCGACGCGCTCGCGCCGCCGGTCGCGGGAGACCCGCGCACCGGCCCGCAGCGGCTCGGCGATGATGTCGCCGATCCTCATCCGCGGGTCCAGCGACGAGTGCGGGTCCTGCAGCACCAGCTGCCGGCGCCGCACCAGCGCGGCGTCGGCGGCGGCCCGGGCGTGCACGTCGCGGCCGTCGACGAGCACCGTGCCGGCTGTCGGGCGGACCATGCCCATGACGGCCTTGGCCAGCGTGGACTTCCCCGACCCGGTCGTGCCGACGATCCCCAGCGACGCGTGCCGCGGCACGGTGAGGCTGACGTCGTCCAGCGCCAGGACGCCGGCGGCGTGGCGCCACGGCCGGTCGCTGCCGCCGTATCGCACGGTCACGCCGCGCACCTCCAGGGCGGGCGGCCCGGTCGGCGCGGACGTCGCCGCCTCGACGGCGCTGGACTGGCTCATGTCGGCCATCACCCCTCGGCGTCCGCGCGGAAGCAGCGCACCGTCCCGCCGCCCGCGCGCGGCGTGAGCGGCGGGACGGACTCGCGGCACGCGGCCTCGGCCAGCGGGCAGCGCGCGGCGAACCGGCAGCCCTCGACGTGGTCGAGCGGGTCGGGCGCCTGGCCCTCGATCGGGACCAGCCACTCGGCGGAGCCCGGCGCGGGGATCTCCCGGACCAGCGCCCGGGTGTACGGGTGCCGCGGGTCGGTGAACACCGACGCCGTCTCGCCGGACTCGACGACCTGGCCCGCGTACATCACCAGGACCTGTTCACACACGGCGCGGACCACCATCAAGTCGTGCGACACGAACAGCAGCGCGAAGCCGGTGCGCTCCCGCAGCTCGCGCAGCAGCGCCAGGTAGCGGGCCTGCGTGGTGACGTCCAGCGCCGTCGTCGGCTCGTCCGCGATCAGCAGCCGCGGCTCGCCGGCCAGCGCGATGGCGCTGGTCACCCGTTGCCGCATGCCACCGCTGAACTGGTGCGGATAGGCGCGGACCCGCTCGGCCGCGCTGGGCACGTGCACGGACTCCAGCGCCGCGACGGCCGCCCGCCCCAGTGCCGGGCCCCGCAGGCCGCGGTGCTGGCGCAGTGGCTCGCGGAGCTGCGCGCCGATCGTGAAGGCCGGGTCGAGCGCCGTCATCGGGTCCTGGAGCACCATCGACAGCGTCCGGCCGCGCAGCCGCTGCAGCTCGCGCTTCGACCTGCCCACCAGGTCGTCGCCGTCCAGCCGGATCGCGCCGGTCTCGACCCGGGCGCCCGGCGGCAGCAGCCCCATGATCGCCAGCGCCGTCATGGACTTCCCCGAGCCCGACTCGCCGACCAGCCCGAGCGTGCCGCCGCCGTCGAGGGTGAGCGAGACGTCGTCGAGGATGACGGCGCGGCTCCCGCGGGCGCGCCCCGGGACGGTGACGGTGAGTGCGTCGACCTCGATCAGTGGGTGGCTCATCGGGCCCGGCTCCCCCGCGTCCGCGGATCGAGGTGATCGCGCAGCCAGTCGCCGAGCGCGTTCGTGCAGATCACCGTCGCGACGATGGCGAGGCCGGGGAACAGCGCGATCCACCAGCCGGTCGCGATCAGCGCGCTGCCCTCCTCGATCATCACGCCCCACGACGGCTGCGGCGGCGGCACCCCGGCGCCCAGGAAGCCGAGCGCGGCCTCCGTCATGATGACCGTCGCGACCTCCAGCGTCGTCGCGACCAGCAGCGTCGGGAGGATGTTCGGCAGGATGTGCCGGCCCATGGCCCAGCGCCGCGACAGGCCGACGGCCCGGGCGTAGCGGACGAACTCGCCGCGCCGCAGACTCAGCGTCTCGGCCCGGATCAGCCGGGCGATCCCGGGCCACACCAAGAACCCGAGGATCAGGATCATGCTGCGGAACGACGCGCCCACCGCCACCGCGACGGACAGCGCCAGCAGGATCGGCGGGACCGACAGCGCCACGTCGACCAGCCGCATCAGCACGCCGTCCACCCAGCCGCCGAAGAATCCGGACACCACGCCGACCGTGGTGCCGACGACGACCGCGACGGCCAGCGCCAGCACCACGACCAGCAGCGACGTCCGGATGCCGTAGAGCAGCCGGGTGAGGACGTCGCGGCCGGCGGTGTCAGTGCCCAGCAGGTGCGCCGCCGACCCGCCGTCGAGCCAGGCGGGCGGGACCAGCCGCGCGTTGAGGTCGCCGTCGAGCGGGCTGTACGACGTCAGCCACGGCGCCAGCAGCCCCAGCAGGACGAGGACGCCGAGGACGGCCAGCGGGACGGCCGGCACCAGCCGCCGGCGTTCCCTCCGGTCGCCGGGCCGGTTCGCCGGGGCCAGCGGCTCCGCCGCGACGATGCTGGTGGTCACGCCGGCACCGCCGTCCGCAGCTTCGGGTCGAGCACCAATTGCGCGAGGTCGATCAGCAGGTTGACCACGATGTATCCCGCCGACATCAGCATGACGATCCCTTGGACGACGTTGAAGTCGCGGTAGTAGATGCTCTCGACCAGCAGGCGGCCCACCCCCGGCAGGCTGAACACCGTCTCCACCAGCACCGAGCCCATGATCAGGCTGACGCTGAGGATGCCCAGGTAGGTGAGCGACGTCAGGCCGGCGTTGCGCAGCGCGTGCACCCACAGGACCTTGCGCTCGGGCAGGCCCTTGATGTGCAGGAACCGGATGTGCGGGGACTGCAGCTCCTCGATCATGCTGGACCGCAGCAGCCGGATCAGCCGGGCCAGCGGCTCGAACGCGACCGCGACGGCCGGCAGGATCAGCGACCGCGGCCCGTCCTGACCGCCGGGAGGCAGTACGCCCAGGTTCACCGAGAAGACCAGGATGAGCATCAGCGCGAGCCAGAACGCCGGCGTCGCCTGGCCCAGCGCGGCGATACCCCGGGCGACGGCGTCGAGCCGCCCGCCGCGGTGCACGGCCGAGTACACGCCCAGCGGCACGCCGATGACCAGCACGAGCAGCAGCCCGAGCCCGGCGACCGACAGCGTCGCCGGCAGCCGCAGCCCGACGACCTCCGTGACCGAGGCGTCCAGCCGGTGCGACACGCCGAGGTTGCCCTGGGCGAGGTTCTCCAGGAACGTCAGGAACTGGACCCACACCGGCCGGTCGAGGCCGAGCTCCGCGCGTACCCGGTCGATGTCGTCCTGGGACGCCTCACTGGTCAGCAGGAAGTTGACCGGGTCCCCGGTGAGGCGCACCAGGACGAAGATCAGCAGCGCCACGCACAGCAGGCTGAGCACCGCCTGACCCACGCGCGCCACGATCATGCGGACGACCATGTCGCGCTCCCGTCAATCCGCGAACGTGACGGTCTCGAGCCGGTTGATCGCGTTGATGCTGGGCATCGGCGTCCACGACTCGATGTCGTCGCTCGCCGCGAACAGCATGTCGCCGGTCATCAGCGTCAGCGCGATCTCGTTCTCCCGCAGCGCCGCGCTGACGCCGCGGTAGACGGCCGACCTGGCGGCCTCGTCCGGCTCGGCGGTGATCGCCTCGTACGCCTCGGTGATCAGCGGGTGGGTGATGATGGCGAACGGCCCGAGGCCCTTGACGTAGCGGACCATCTCCGGGTTGGGCCCGGTCAGGCGGACGTAGGCCAGGCCCTGCGTCGCGTACTCCATCTCCAGGTCGCGCTGCAGGCCCTCCTCGGTCGGCTTGCGGGTGACGTTGATGCCGATCTCCTCCCACATGCCGGCGATCGCCTCGGTCATCGCGGCGGTGTCGATGTCGACGCTGTAGATCGGCATGGTGACCTCGAAGCCGTCCGGGTAGCCGCCCTCGGCGAGCTTCCGCCGGGCCAGGTCCGGGTCGTACTCGGGGTAGCCCAGCGACTCGTCGGCGAGGCCGGGGTTGCCGGGGAACTGGAACAGCGGCGCCGTCGTCAGCTGCCCGTACCCGGACAGCACCTCCTCGAGGATCAGCTCCCGATCGATGGCCAGGCTCAGCGCCTCGCGAATGGCCAGGCCCTTCTCCGGCTCGTCGGCCTGGATCCACGGGCTGCCGGCGTCCAGCTCCGGCTCGCCCCAGTAGGAGCCGCCGAGCTCGACCCAGGCGTTGGCGATGTCGGGGATCGTCATGATCGCGACGCCCGCCGCCTCGGCCTCGCCGACGAGCGAGCCCGACAGCTGCGCCATCTGGACGGCGCCGGACTGCACCTGCAGCAGCCGCGCGGAGTCGTCCGGCACCTCCTTCATCACCAGCCGCTGCGCCTCGGGCACGGTGCCCCAGTACTCGTCGAACCGCTCGAAGACCAGCTCGTCGCCCGGCGAGGCGCTGACGAACTGCCACGGCCCGGTGCCGATCGGGTGGTCGTCGGCGGCCTCGCCCTCCTGCTCGTAGTACTCGCGCGGGAAGACCGTCATGCCCGGGTTGCAGGAGCACACCAGGCGCAGCAGCTCGGTCACCGGCTCCTGGGCGTGCAGCTCGAAGGTCAGGTCGTCGATCACCCGGAAGCCGGCGATGGTGCCGCCCACCGCGCGGCGGTACTGGTCGGCGTTCGGGTGCAGCGACTCCTCCGAGATCCACTCGCCCCAGGAGAACATCACGTCGTCGGCGGTCACCGTCCCCCAGCCGTCGTGGAACTGCACGTCCGGCCGCAGCGTGAACGTCCACACCAGGCCGTCGGGCGACAGCGTCCACGACTCCGCGAGCTCGGGCACGATCTCGCCGGTGCCGGGGTCGGCCCCGACGAGGTTGTCGCCCAGCATCATCAGGAACTTCTCGTTGTCGCCCTCCGACGTGGCGGGCGCGAAGTCCATCGTCCCCAGCGTCGGGACCGCGACGGTGAGGGTGTCACCGCTGCCGGTGTCGCCACTGGCCGCGCCGCCGCACGCCGTCGCGGCCAGGACCAGCGCACCGGCGCCCGCCACCCGCAGCCGGCGCCCCGTGACGGTGTGGAAGAGCTTCATGAGGTGTCCTCTCAGAGGATCCGAGACTCCTGTAGGGATCGCCGTCGCGGTGCGCGCAGGGCGTAGGTCGCCGCCGGTGGGCGCGGACCGTGCGGGTGCGACTCCGCGGGATCCGCGCGTCGTCGCCGTGCGTGGTGTGGGTCACATCACGCCCAAGTTAAACCAAGGTGACTTGGTGCGCAAGAGACCAGGAGACTTTCTCTTTGCCGCTTCGGGCGGCGCGTCAGCCCGGCTGGGCGACGGGAGCGGGCCAGTTCGCGTGCTCGCCGACCAGGTTGCGGCCGTGTGACGTGTACGCCTTCACCGCGCCGGCGGCCGCGGCGCGGTCGCGCTGCTCCAGAGCCTCGACGATGGCCAGCCGCTCGGGGATCAGCCGGCCGGCGATGCGGTCCCACATCGGCGGGCTGGTCAGTGCCGCACTTCTAGCCAGCGTGAGGTGTGCCTGGACCAGGAACCGGGACATCGCCTGGAGCAGCCGGCTGTGCGAGATGTCGACCAGGTGTGTCAGGAAGCCCTCCAGCGCGACCTCGAACTCGTCGGCGCCGGCGATCGGCTGGGCGAACCGCTCCGCGCGCCGTCGCAGCTCGCCCACCTCGGCGTCGCTGGCCGCGTCGACAGCCAGCCCGACGGCCTGCTCGTACACGACGTCGGTGAGGCTCAGCACGCTGGCGAGGTCGATCTCGTCGAGCTGGACCACCGCCGAGAACGCCTCGGACAGCAGCGTCGCGGAGTCGGCGAAGACATAGGTGCCCGAGCCGTGCCGCACCTCGACCAGGCTCATCGCCTTGAGCGCACGGATCACCTCGCGCACGGTCGGGCCACTGACGTCGTAGAAGGCGGCCAGCTCGCGCTCGGAGGGGAGCTTCGAGCCCTTCGTGACCTCGCCGGAGAGGATCTTCGACCGGAGGTCGCGCAGCACCTCGTCGGCGACGCTCAGTCGTTCACGCTGGAACCCGGCCCGGGGGAAGGTCTCGGTGCTCACGGTCGCGCCTTTCGGTCGAGGTGCCGTGCCCGGCTGTCGCTGGTAGCTTGGTCACCAAGTCTACAGGGGTGTTGTGCCATTTCACGTCGACCTGCCGAGGAGGCCCGCATGCTGGGGCTCGCCGCCGCCCGCACGATCGTCGCTGAGGCGCTCGATCACGCCCGCTCGCTCGACCTGCCGCCGATGACCGTCGCCGTCCTCGACGCCGGCGGGCACCTGGTGACGTTCGTCCGGGAGGACGGCTCCAGCCTCTACCGCGAGGCGATCGCGCGCGGCAAGGCCATGGGCGCGCTCGGCATGGGCACGGGCAGCCGCACGCTCCAGGCCCGCGCCGCCGCCCATCCGGAGTTCATCAACGCGGTCACCGTCCTGGCCGGCGGCGCACTGGTGCCGGTACCCGGCGGCGTCCTGATCCGCTCCGACGACGCCGGCCGGCTCGTCGGCGCCGTCGGGGTCAGCGGCCACCTCCCCGACGCCGACGAGGCCTGCGCGGTCGCCGGTATTGTCGCCGCGGGCTTGAGCGCCGACACCGGCGCCGGCTCGTGACGCCGCGTGTGCGTCGAACTCGCCGTTCGGTGCCTTGGGCCTGGTGGGATCAGCTGACGTCGAAGGCGGGGATCTCGACGACAGCGCCAGCGTTCATCGCCGACTCGTGGGCTGCGAAGCCGGCCGCCGTCCACTGCGCTGCGACCACCGCGTCCAACGCCGGCCGACGGCCGTCGATGATGCTTTGGACGAACTCGTGTACCAGCCGAGGTGAGGCGCCCTGGTAGTTGTGCGGGTGGCGCAGGACAGGCCGGAGCCGGGCAGGGACGGTGTGTGACAGGTCCGGCGGCGTGAACGGCTCGGCGATCACCGTCCGGCCGCGGCCGCCAGGACCAGGTGTTCCCCACGAGTAGAACAGCGGGGTCTCGTCCGTCGTCCTCCCCCAGTCCAGGCCGTGCTTTTCGCCCCAGATCGAGAACGACTCCACCGGGCTGCGCGTCGTCTGGAACATCGAACGGGTGACCTCGATGCTCACGGGGCTGCCGGCCAGTGCGTAGAGCGCGATCTCGAGTGGATATGGATTACCCCAGGTCGCCGCCCGATCGTCCGGTAGCCGGCCGGAGCCGAGGGCGCGCACCGACACGGGCCGGGCGCCGAGGATCGCCAGCAGTGGGGCGAGTGCGTGGATCGAGTACCACATCGGTGGCAGCCCGACCCAGTAGCCGGGCCAGCCTTCCATGTCCTGGTGGTGCTCGCCGCGGGCGAAGGTGACCTCGCCGAAGGTGCCGCTGGTGATCAGGTCACGCAGGTGGATGACGGCATCGCTGTAAGCGCCGGTCTCCATCATCATGTAGTTGAGGCCGGTTTCCTGCTGCGCCCGGACCAGCTCCTCGAGCCCGGTCAGGTCCAGGGCGGGGGTTACCGCGACGGCACAGTGCTTGCCCGCGCGCAGTGTCGCCAACGCTTGCTCGGCGTGCAGGTGCAAGGGCGTGAGCAGGTGGACGGCGTCCACCCGCTCGTCGGCCAGGACGTCGGCGAGATCCGCCTTCCGATCAGTGATCCCGGTCGCGGCGCCGACGCGGTCGAGGGCCTCCGATGACGGGTCGCAGAGCACGACTCTGCCGACGTCCGGGTGGAGCTGGTAGAGCGGCGCCCACAGCGCCCCGAAGTTCAGGCCGACGACGGCGACGGTGAGGTCGCCGCTCATGCCGTCAGCTCAGTCGTCGGAACGCGCCGGAACTGGTCGAGCAGGTCGTCGGCGTAGGCGTTGTTGGCGTCGATCGTTCGTCCGGCGTTGTGCGGCGTGTGGACGACATTGTGCCGTCCGAGCAGCGGATCGCCGGCCGGAAGCGGTTCGATGTCGAACACGTCGGCGGCCAGCGCCAGTTCGTCGGCGAGGACGCGGCGGCGCAGTGCGTCCGCGTCGAGGATCTGCATCCGGGTGACGCACACGACCAGGCAGCCTACGGGGAGGGCGTCGAGCAGGCCGGCGGTGATCAGTCCCTCGGTGGCCGGCAGGTGCGGCACCATCGGCGCGAAGATATCCGCGTCGGCGACGAGTTCCTCGAGCCGCGGCTCGCGACGCGTGCCCGAGCGGTGGAACACCGGGTCGGGCGCAGACCGGCTCCAGCTGGCGACGTCGGCGCCGAGCATGGAGCAGAACGCTGCGTATCGGGTGCCGATGTTCCCCATGCCGACCACGCGGACCCGCTTGCCGGACACGGTGCCCGAGACGAAGGCCGGGTCGTCGCCGAACTGCGCCGCCCGCGTGAACGGGCGTCCGCCGCCCTCGGGCGGAATGTAGCTCCAGGGATCCGGTGAGGTCTGCATGGCCTGGTAGGTCTGCGGGATCCGGCGCAGCCCGGCGATCGTGAGGCCGAGCGCGAACTCCGCCACCGACTGCGCCCAGAAGCCCTCGTTGCGCTGCTGGTAGACGGCGATCCCGCGGGCCCGCAGCCGCTGGAGCGTCTCGTCCGGCGGCGGCTCGGCGAACCCGGCCTCGCTCAGGCCGGGCCAGCGGGCAAGCGCGCCGTCGTCGAGCGCGAGGTCGCGGCCGAAGGCCAGCACGAGCAGCCGCGTCGTGCTCGACGGCAGGTCTAGCATCGCAAGCGGGCGGTCGTCGCCCGGCGCGAGCCGCAGGAGCCGCGTCCGGCCGGCGCCCCACCGCCTCATCGCATGCTCAGCGGTGAAGGACCAGTGCCGCTCGAACGGCTCGTCGACGACGATGACGTCGGTCATGATGGTGAGTTCTCCTCTGTGACGATGTGATGAAGCGGGTGGCTGACGAGCGGCTGGCCGGCGGCGGCTCCGCGTCTCACGAAGAGCGACAGCACGAGGGCGATCAAGGCGATGCCCGCCGCCACCCACATGCTGGCCCGGATGCCCGCCGCGTCGCCCTGGTGCGCGCCGGCGGCGGAGCCGGCGTAGACCGTCATGACGGTGACCAGGAACGCGTTCCCCGCCGCGCCGGCGACCTGCTGAAAGGTCGAGACGAACGCGATGCCGTGCGGATAGAGCTGCGGCTCCAGCGGATTCGTGCCGTTGGTGAGGGCGGGGGTGGCGATCAGGCCCATGCCCAGGCCCACGATCAGCGCGTACTGGACGGCGAGCAGCCACACCGGGCCCTGTGAGATCGACAACCCGAAGGTGAACGTGGCGAGCGTGAGGATCGCCGCACCAGGGGTCATCAGCCACCTCGGCCCGTAGCGGTCGCAGAGCCTGCCGGAGACCCGTCCGACCACGCCCGACAGCACGCCGCCACCGAGCATCACCAGGCCGGTCGTCATGGGGTCGAGGCCACGCACGTTCTGCAGGAACAGGGGGGTCAGCAGTACGACGCCGAAGTTCACCATCATGGCGAGCAGGAGCACGCCGATGCTCCACCGGTAGCTGGCGTACCCGAGCACCCGCAGATCCAGGAGCGGGTTCCGGGAGTCCTGCAGCCGGACCTGCCTGGCGAAGAACCCGGCCAGGCAGACGACGCCGATCCCGAGCGCCAGCAGGCCCTGGGCCGGTACCCCGCTCTCGCCGGACTCCGCCAGCCTGTTCAGTCCGAGGACGAGGCAGCCGAACCCGGGGATCGAGAGGGCCACCGAGACGACGTCCAGACGCCGGTGTTGTGCCTGATCGGCCCCGGCCAGCCGGATCAGGCCGAGGACGAGGGCCGCGACGGTGACCGGCAGTACGAGCAGGAACATCGAGCGCCACGACACGAACTGGAGCAGCAGGCCCGACACGACGGGGCCGAGCGCCGGCGCCACCGCCATGACGATCGCCACGGTGCCGAGCTGCCGGCCGCGCTGCCCGGGCGTTGCCGTCCTGAGCACCGTCGACATCAGCAGCGGACCCATCATCGACGCGCCGGCCGCCTGGACGACCCGTGCCACGAGCAGTAACGGGAAGCCCGGCGCGACGGCGGCCAGCAGGGTGCCGAGCGTGAACACCCCCAGCGCGCCGCCGAAGACGGCCTGAGCAGACCACCGCTGGAGCACGAAGCCGCTCGTCGGAATCAACACGGCCATGGTCAGCATGTAGGCCGTCGTCAGCCACTGACCAGCGCTGGCGCTGATCGCGAGATCGACCATGACGTGCGGCAGCGCCACCACCATGATGGTCTCGTTGAGCACCACGATCACGGTCGACACGAGGAGGGTGGCGATGATCCCTGGACGCATCGCCCGGCCTAGGCCGTCCGGTCAGGTGCGGTGACACCGCCGGACGGCATCACTGCTCACCGTTGACCATCGCCGCGGTCTGCTCGGCGAACGTCTTGGCGTCCACGCCGTCGCGCAACAGCGCGTCCATCGTCTGGGGCAGGCCGACGTTGCGGTCCGGGTAGTCCCGCAGGAACGTGGGGTGGAAGGCGTTGGCCGCGATGTCGTTGAACCAGCTGCCGTGCTCGGGCAGGCCGCCCTCCGTCACGACCTCGCTGATCCCGCTGAGCGCAGGGACGGCGTTGCCGCCGTCGGACAGGCGGAAGCGGGCGCCGTCCTGGTCGGTGAACGCCGCCACGAACCGCGCAGCGGCGTCGACGTCGCCCGCATCGGTGTTGACGCACATGGCGCCCACCAGGACCGCCACGCTGGAGACATCCGCGCCGGTGACCGAGGGCAGCGGCGCGATGTCGTACCCGAACGACAGCTGCTCGAGGTTCGGCAGGATCCACCGGCCGTACTGGATGGTGGCGAGCTGGCCGGAGTAGAACAGGGCATCGACGCCCTGGCCCTCCGGGAGGCTGCCCGCGAAGACCGCGGTGCCCTCCTTCGTCTGGTCGAAGAGCCACTCCAGTGCGTCGAGCGCGGTGGGATCCTCGTGGAAGACGGCCCGGCCGGTGTCGTCGAACGTCGCGCCGCCGAAAGTGCTGATCCAGCTGAAGATCGACCACCAGGTCGCCTCGTAGATCAGGCCAGTGATGCCGGCGTCCTTGAGCTGCCCGAGCATGGTGGTGAGCGCGGCGCGGTCCCAGCTCCCGGCCTCCTGCAACTGCGCCGGGTCGGTGGTGATGCCGGCCTCGGCCAGGAGGTCCTTGTTGAACCAGAACGCCATGGGGTTGGCGTCGATGGGAACGCCGTAGAACGAGCCGTCCGGCGCCTGGCAGAAGCTCGCGAGGGCCGGGTAGTAGTCGTCGAAGGCGAACGCAACGCCGGAGTCACCGGCCAGCTCGCTGAGGTTCACCGTGAGCTCGGACTGGATCGCCTGGCCCATGATGGAGTCGTCGGCCCAGAACGCGTCCGGCGCCTGCCCGCCGACCAGCTGGGTGCGGACCTTCTGCACGTAGTCGCCGGTGACCAACTGGTAGTCCAGCTGCACGCCGGTCTCGTCAGAGTAGTGCTCGTTGAACTGCTCCAGCCGCTCCACCTCGCCCGGGTTGCCCCAGCTGGCCCACGAGATGGTCCCCGCCGACCCGGACCGGGTACCGCCGGCGCCGCACCCCGCGAGCAACACTCCAGCCGCGCCGAGCGCACCGGCCAGCACGGTCCGGCGTGAGACCAGGCTCGGTCGGGCCATCAGCTCAGACATGTCTTCCTCCTCGAAGATCGATCCTGGTCTCATCGGTGCCGCACCCGTTCACCACAGGTCCCGCGGGCCGGCGGTGCCGGGCCGGACCGCCTCGAGCGAGCCACGGCGGACGGCCTCGGCCACGTCGGCGGTCAGCTCGGCGAGCGTCCCGATGGACGACTCGGCATAGCCGAAGACGGCGCTGCTGACTCGGTCATCGAGGGGAGCGCTCCAGCGCTCGTCGATCGACGCCGCGAGAATGCCCGCGATCGAGCCGGCCGTGGCACCGTTGGAGTCGGTGTCCAGGCCGGCGGACACCGTCAGCCCGATAGTCCGGTCGAAGTCACCGTCGCCGTACAGCAGGCCGGCGGTGAGCACGGCGGCGTTCGGCAGCATGTGCACCCAGCTCAGATCGCCGGTCTCGGCTCGGATCCGGTCGAGGGTCTCGTCCCAGCCGAGGCCCGCCGCCCACCAGTCGCGGACCCGGCCGACCGTCTCGTACAGCCGCGATCGCTCCGGCACCACCTGCAGCGCCCGGTCCAGGGTCTCCTCGGCCGACCCCGCCGCGAACGCTGCGGCGACGAGCGCGGCGCACCACATCTCTCCATACACGCCGTTCGCCGTGTGCGACAGCACCGCGTCGCGATACGCCAACTCGGCCGCTCGACCCGGGTCGCCCGGATTCACGTAGCCGAACACGTCGGCACGGATGGCGGCGCCGACGAACTCGCGGTAGGGGTTGCGCCACAGCGCCGCCCGGCGCGGCTCGTGACCCCGCACAAGGTTGCGCAGCGCCGCCCGCTCGGCCGTATAGGTCTGCAGGAACGGCATCATCGACAGCCAGGCGGCCGCGACGTCCTCGGTGCCGAAGCCCGCACCCAGGGTGCTCAGGACATGCAGGTTGAGGATGGTGTAGTCGACGTCGTCGTCGCGGGCCGATCCGTCGATCTGTCCCCGGGTCGTCTCGACCCAGCACGCGTTGTACTCGCGCTGGTCGTCGTGCTCGGGCAGCGGGGCCGGGAAGTAGTCGAGCAGCGGCCAGGCCGCGTACGCGTCGAGCAGCCGCCGGATGTCGTCGCGCGGCCAGCCCTCGACCGGCTTGCCCAGCATGTTGCCGGCGATGCGCCCGGTCCATGCACGCGTCAGAGTGGCGCGCCACTCGTCCCCCAGCTCGACGGCCGTCCCGGCGACCGGCCAGCGCGCCGCCTCGATGATCTCCGCGAGCTCCTCGGGCTCGTCGTAGGCCCAGCCGGCGCGGCGGCCTGCCCGCTCGAGCTCGTCGAGCAGCGCCTCGGCCTCGTCTCGGCCGAACGCGTCGACCCCGCCGCCGCGGGCCACCCGCTGCGCGATGTCGCCGACGTCGTAGCCGCTCTCCTCGCGCTGCGCGAGCTCCGCACGGAGCAGATGACGGGGGTTGAGCGCACCGTGCATCAGGTCGCCTGCCTTCTCTCGAGAACGGAGCCGTATGAGGGGCGCGCGGACCGCGCAGCGAACCCTTGGAAGGAAGTATCAACACGCGTTGTTGGAAAGTCAACACGCGTTGCACGCCGATCGCGGCCTCCGACGGAAAGGCGACGGCGCGCTTTGTACCGTGCCGGCGGGACGGCAGATGCCGGCGCAACCGCCAGCCGCCGGGAGAGGTCCCAGGCACCCGGCCGCATGATCGCCGCGTCAGAAGCCCGAGCGGGCTTCCGGGTGGGACGTCAGCTCATCATCCCGCCGTGCCAGGAGATGGCCGGCACGCACCCGCAGCTCTCCCCGATCAACATGTTGCCGCGCAGCGCCACGCGGATCGGGGCGGCCGGCTGCCCGTCCGAGTCGTCACGGGCGTCGCCGAGAAGGAGACTCACCGCGGTCCGGACGATCTCCTGGAGCGGCCGGCGCATGGTCGTCAGGCGGGGGTTGCTGAAGAGTCCGTACCGCACTCCGTCGAAGGAGACGATCGCGAGGTCATCCGGTATCCGGATGCCGAGCTCGTGGCAGGCACGCAACGCCCCGAGAGCCTGGACGTCGCTGTTGACGAAGACCGCCGTGGGCTTCTGCCGCCGGCGTGAGCTGCGGTAGGACTCGTCGGACAGGAGGATCCGCAGCGCCATCGATCCGCCCTGCTCGCTCACGTCGGAGTAGGCGACCAGCTCGCGGTCCGCCGGCAGCCCGGCCATCTCCTGCCGCGCCCGCCACGCGTCGACGCGGAGGGCGCAGTCGCGCCAGACCGCGGGGCCGGCGATGCAGCCGATCACCTCGTGGCCGTGCATCTGAAGATGGTCGACGGCGCGGCCGGCGTCGTAAAAGTCGTCGGTGAAGACCGACGGGGTGTCCAGACCCGGCACGTCGTCGAGCACGACCCGCGGGATGCTCCATTCCTGCAGGTCGAGCGATGACGGGACGGCACCCGACGCGACGATGACACCCGCCATGCGGCGATCGTCGAACGAGCGCAGCTGCACTTCGTCGCGCCCGGCGTTGAACGTGCTGATGGCCATCGAGAGCAGATAGCCGTGCCGGACCAGCTCGGTCTCGATGACCTGCGCCATCTCGGCGTAGAACGGGTTCAGCGGGCCGGGAATGAGCAGCCCGACGGACGAGCTGCGGCCGTCGCGGAAGGCGTTGGCCAGGGCGTTGGGACGATACCCGAGCGCATCGATGGCGGCTTCGACCCGGGCCCGCGCGGAGGCCGAGACGGGCCGCGGGCCTCCGTTGGTGACATAGCTGACGACCGATGGCGACACGCCGGCCATGCGGGCGACGTCCAACCGGGTGATCTTCATGCTCCGCCCGTCATGCTGCGGGTCCCTCCCTGGCGACCGGGGCCGCGACAACTCCACCACGCTCCCCGCAGATTAGCCCGCAGACGCTCGAGGAGTGGTCGCCGCAAGTTGACGGACCTCCTCGCGCAGCGGGTACGAGGCCTGTGCGCCGACCCGGGTGACGGCCAGCGCTCCGACCTCGACGCCGACGCGGACTGCGTTCTCGAGGCTGCTGCCCTCGGTGAACATCGCCGCGACAGCGCCGATGAAGGCGTCGCCGGCCCCGGTCGTGTCGACGACGTTCGCCACCGGGAGCGCCGGGACCACACCGCTGGCTTCGGCGGACGCCCAACTGGCGCCCGCTGCGCCCAACGTGATGACCGCCGACCGCGCGCGCCGCGCGATGTCCTCGGCCGCCCGCTGGGCCAGCGCCGGCCCGTCGATGACGTAGCCGGTCAGGAACGCCGCCTCGACCTCGTTGACGACGAGCGGGTCGGCACGGCCGATGGTCTCGGCGTCGAGCTCGACGAACGGTGCGAGGTTGAGAACGGGCCGCGCGCCCACGGCCGACGCGGCAAGCACGGTCGCCTCGATGCACTCGACCGGGATCTCGGCCTGCACGACGACGATGCTCTCGTCGGCGGCCAGGCGCTGGACCGCCCGCGTGATGCGCGCCGGCGCCAGCGTGAAGTTCGCACCCGGCACGACCGTGACCGTGTTCTCACCCCCGGGCAGCACCGAGACGATCGCCATGCCGGTCCGCTCGCTCGTCGTGATCTCGATCTCGCTGGTGTCTATTCCCTCCGAGCGCAGGTCACGGATGATGAGGGCGCCGTCGGCGTCGTCGCCGACGGCGCCGACGAGGCTGACCGGCACGCCGAGGCGGGCGCATGCCACGGCCTGGTTGGCGCCCTTCCCGCCCGGGAACTTCTGGAACGACTCGGCGAGACGGGTCTCGCCGGGCGCTGGAAGGGCGTCGATGGACATGACGTAGTCCTGGTTCGCCGAACCGACGACGATCACACTGCTCGCCACAGGGACTCCCTTGGTTCTGAACTCGTTCGCGGAGAGATCATACTCTCAACGCGAGTTGACACCTGTGCAATACGGGTTGACATCGGAGGAAGCGAGCAGGGTCCTATCGGAGGTCGACCGGCACGACGGTCAGCTTGTAGTGCTCGGCCGGCTTCCTGAAGTCGCCCGCCGTGAGCACGTACACCCGGCCTGCGGACTGCCAGCGCGGCAGGATCGCCGGGACGTAGTAGCCGGCCGGGAAGAACGCGTGCGCACCCACCTGCACCCAGGGACCCCATGGCGTCGGCGCCTCCCAGAAGTCCCAGACCGTCTCGTCGGTCACACCCGTCGACTCGGGCCAGTCCACCTTGCCGCTCCCGGCCGGGTAGTGCCAGCGGATAGTCACGTAGCGACCGCGGTGGGGAAGGTAACTGACGCCCGACCGGCCGAGCCGGCCGCGGCGTTCGAGGATGTGCCGTGCACGAGCGGGGTCGTGACCCCAGCTCGTGTCGACACTGCCGTCGTCACCTTCCAGGAACTCCCAGTCGGAGCCGTCGAGCCGGGCCAGCCTGTCCCGGGCGACGCGGCCCAAAACCAGGTAGTCGCCGTTGTCCCAGAACCCGTTGTTCGAGACGGCGTAGACGTATCGGTCGGCTCCGTGCGGTCGCTCGGTGCCCTCGCCGTAGTCGATGAAGTAGGGCGAGGCGAAGGACGTGCCCGGGAACATCGGGTGCGCAAGCGCCTGTTCGGCGTTCGGCGACCAGGTGTGACCTCCGTCGGCTGAGACGATGATGCTGGTGTTCTGTTGCGTCTCGCGGTGGTGCGGGTCGCCCGCCATCTCGCCATAACCGTTGCGGGTGAGTGCCCAGTACAGCCGGCCGTCGGCGTAGGTGCAGCCGCTCGACTTCCAGGTGAGCCGATCGTTGAGCTGCTGCGCCGGCAGCCGCCCGTTGGCCTTGAAGTACTGCGCATCGCGAATGGTCTGCTGGTCGAGTGCGTAGAACTCCGGCATGGTCGTGATCGTCGTGCCGGCCAGCGTGTATGGGTCGTCGCCGGTGAGCGTGTTGAAGACCACTGTCGAGCCGGCGACACCGAGCGCCTCGGCTTCGCGCAGGTAGCCCTTGAGCGTCTCGTCGGGGTCGTAGACGGCGTCGTCGGCCTGCTTCAGCCGCTCCCCCTCCTCCCCCGGCAGACCCAGCGCCTCGGCGACCCGCTGCCAGAGCCTGAAGCCGCCTGAGTCGTTCGACGGCAGGTAGAGGGTGCCGTCGTCGCCGAGCGCCGCGATCCAGTTGTCGCCGGAGTTGTCGCTGTACACGAACGGTTCGCCGACCGCCACGCCCCTGATCGGATCGGACCGCGCAGATCTCGTCATGGCTCCTCGTCATTCCGCTAGGTGGCTAGGACCGGCCGTGCAATATGTGTTGACAGCTTGCGCAACCCGTGTTGAACTGTCGCCAGCATCTCGTGAAGCGACGCGAATGGCAACTCTCGGGCGCCATCGATCGACCGGCGCGTGAGGACATCCGCAGCTCGATGACGAAGGAGGGGGCACACGATGCGCACCTCCTCGCCATCGTCCGGGAAGGGCGCCGAGCGCTCCTGGCGCGGGATTCCCAGCAATGTCGTGCATGGCTCGGTCCGCAGGCCGGGTCCGGGGACGAGCACCGCGCGGTGGCACCGCGGGCGCTGGTCCTCCCGAACCTGACGCACGGCCACCGAACCGCGGGACGGCCCTGATGGTCGGGCAGTACATCGACAGCCAAGCAACCACCACAACGAGGTAGGTGTGACATGCCGGACCATGGAGCGGGGATCTCCCGCCGCGGGTTCATCGTCACTGGCGCACTGGGTATGGCCGGGTTGTCTCTGGCCGGCCTGACCGGCTGCGGCCGGGGCGGCGGACAGTCGACCGGATCGCAGAGCGTGAGCTTCGGCACGTTCGTCGGCGCGGCGAACACCGCGGCGTACAACACGTTCCTCGAACAGTTTACCGACAGCACCGGCATCGACGTCGACCTGACGGACGTCACAGGCGACTACGTCACGAAGATGCGCACCCAGCTGATCGGCGGCCGGGCGCCGGACGTCTTCCTGGCCGACGACTCGATCATGGGCCAGGCGATCGAGTCCGGTCTCGCGACCAACTTCAGTTCCTGGTGGCGGGACAACACGTCCACGATCCCGCTCGACCGGTTCTATCCGGCGCTGTCGGCGTTCTGCCAGGACGGCAGCGGCGACTTCTACGGCGTCCCGCAGGACTCGAACCCGGTCTCGTTCTGGTTCAACCAGGACCTGCTCGATCAGGCCGGGGTCGACACCAATCCGGCTCAGCTGCAGGAGTCGGGCGACTGGACCATGGAGTCGGCCACCGAGATCCTCACGAAGCTGAAGAGCACGCAGAAGACGCCGATGGCCATCGAGACCCAGTGGTGGTACTGGACGAGCTGGGTCACCGCTCTGGGCGGGCAGGCGTTCGACGAGAGCGGCCGCTGCGTCTGGGACACCGATCCCGACGCTCTCGCCGCGCTCAGCTGGCTCTTCGACCAGCTGGCCAACGGGAACCTCATCTATGCGGGGACCCTTCCCGAGGGTCAGGCCGTCGACGCGTTGTTCTACAGCGGACAGCTCGCGACGTGCCAGTACGGCCGGTGGATCGCCTCCAACCTCCAACAGGTGCAGAGCTTCAGCTACGACATCGCGCCCTTCCCGTCGAAGTCCGGAGGGGACTTCGCTCCGGTCGGCATCCTGGTCGGTGCGATCTGCGTCAACGCGGAGTCCCCGAACATCGAAGCGGCGAGTGAGCTCGTCGCAGATTTCTGCGGTGTCCGCGGCCAGAAGTACCGAGTGGAACAGGGCGTCGTCGTGCCCACGATCGACGACGAGTCCCTGGTCGCCGCTGTCGCCGAGGCCGAGGTGCCGGCCCACGGGCACTGGTACACCGACATCGCCGCCAATGCCTACCACCCGCTCTACCTGTCACGGAACCCGGAGGGAAGCGCCGCACTCCCGGACACCATCGACAAGCTGATCCGCGACAAGACGGACTACAAGACGTTCGCGGAGCAGACCGCCGCCGTGATCAACGGTGACGCGTGAACGAGCCACGCGGAGCGCTGGACGTGGCGGCGCCACCTGGCGGCGTTCCCGCCTCGCCGGCGCCGACCCACAGTGCTGTCGCCAGGCGGACTCGGCGCAGAGACACCTGGTGGGCCTTCGGCTTCCTGGCGCCGCAACTGGTCGGTCTGGCCGTCTTCGTCCTCGGGCCGATGGTGTTCGCGTTCTACCTGTCCTTCACCAACTGGGACGGGTTCAACGAGCTCTCGATCGCCGGGCTGGACAACTATCGGTTCGTGTTCACCGACCCGCAGCTGCGCGCGTCGGCGCGCAACACTCTGTGGCTGACGGTGCTGCAGGTCCCCGGCCTGCTCCTCTCCGGGCTGGCCGTGGCCTACCTCCTGCAGCGGGCCGGCCGGGTCACCGGTTTCTACCGGCTGCTCTTCTTCGCACCCCAGGTGACGTCGTCGGTGGCGGTGGCGGCGATCTGGCTCTACCTGTTCAATCCGCAGATCTCGCCGGTCAACAGCTTCCTGAGCTCCATCGGCATCACGGCGCCCAACTGGCTGCAGGACCCGCGCACCGTCATTCCCGCGCTGGTGATCGTCGGCGTCTGGCAGGGCCTCGGCTATCAGGTCGTCATCTTCGTGGCCGGATTGTCCAACGTGCCCCGGTCGCTGATCGAGGCGGCGTCGATCGACGGCGCCAACGAATGGCAGAAATTCTGGCGGGTGACCATCCCGATGTTGTCGCCCACGATCCTGTTCCTGTCGATCACGTCGATCATCGCCTCCTTCCAGGTGTTCGACATCGTCTACGTCATGTTCGACACCAATGCCGCCTCGCCGGCGCGCACCATCGTGTACGAGATCGTGCAGATCGCCTTCCAGCAGAACTCGTTCGGCCGCGCCTCCGCCTTGGCCGTCAACCTGTTCGTCTGCCTTCTCCTGCTCACTGGCCTGCAGCTGCTGGCTCAACGTCGATGGGTGTACTACGCCGAATGATGACCACAACGCCTCACGCAGTCGTCCGCGACACCCGATCCCGCGGGCCGGAACCGCTCGTCAAGGGCCGGCACGCCTTCCGCTGGTCCAACGTGCCGCTGCACGCGGTCCTCATCGTCCTCTCGGCCCTGATGGCGGTGCCGTTCGTCTGGATGCTGCTCGCCTCGTTCAAGCCACTTGAGGAGATCTTCCAGGTCCCGCCGTCGCTGCTCCCGCAGAACTGGACCACCCGCAACTACGACACGGCGTTCGCGCAGGTCGACTTCGTCCGCGCCTTCACCAACAGCGTCGTCGTCGCGGTGGCAGTGACCGTCCTGTCGCTGCTCACGTGCGCGATGGCCGCGTACGCGTTCGCCCGGATCCGATTCCGCGGCCGCGGTGTTCTGTTCACGGCGTTCCTCGGCACGATGATGGTGCCGCAGCAGCTCACCATCATCCCGTTGTACGTCATCATGGGTGAACTCGGACTGCTGGACACGCTGTGGTCGCTCATCCTGCCCGCTGGCCTGTTCAACGCCTTCGGCGTCTTCCTGCTGCGGCAGTACGTCAAGAGCATCCCGGTCGAGCTGGAAGAGGCCGCCGCGATCGACGGGGCCGGCCGCATCCGCGTCTTCGCGACCATCGTGCTGCCACTGCTGCGAACGCCCATGGTCGCCCTCGGGATCTTCATTTTCCTCGCGCAGTGGAACTCGTTCTTCTACCCGCTGATCTTCCTCAACTCGTCGGAGAACTTCACCCTCCCGCTGGTGGTCAACCAGTTCAAGGGTGCATTGACGTCGGACTGGGGCGCCCTGATGGCAGGCGTCACCATAGCCGCGGTGCCCATGCTGCTGGTGTTCATGATCGCCCAGCGCCAGATCGTCGAGGGGATCGCTCTGTCGGGATCGAAGACCTGATCTTTCGGTCGTGGAGGGAATGACGTGAAACGATCCCGCATCGACGCTGTCATCGACGGTGCCCGTGAACTGGCCGCTGCGGCCGCGATGCCGTTGCCCGGTTTCGCCGCCTGGTCCCGGGCCGACTGGCTGGCCGCCGCGCCGACGCCGGCCGCCCGGCCGGCGCTGGAACGCGGCCTGGGCTGGGACGTCACCGACTTCGGCCGCGGCGACTTCGACCGCGTCGGACTGATCCTGTGCACACTGCGCAACGGGACACTGGCCGAGCGCGACTCCGGCTCCGGGCAGACCTACGCGGAGAAACTCCTGGTCGCGCAGAACGGCCAGGAAACCCCGATGCACCTGCACCGGCGCAAGGCCGAGGACATCATCAACCGCGGCGGCGCGGCCCTGGTCGTCGAGCTGCGCCCGGAGACCGGCGACGGCGACATCATCACGCTGGTCGACGGGCTCGAACGGGCGGTCCGGGCCGGCGAGTCGCTGCGCGTCGAGCCCGGGCAGAGCGTGCAGGTGCCGGCCGGCGTCTACCACCGGTTCTGGGCCGACGGCGGCGCCGTGCTCGCCGGCGAGGTGTCGGCGGTGAACGACGACGTCGACGACAACCTCTTCCTCGACCCGTCGCCGCGCTACCCGTCCGTCGACGAGGACGCACCGGCGCGATACCTGCTGGTCAGCGAGTACGCGGAGCTCCTCGCGGGCGCTCCGATCACCTCACCTGGGGCCACGTCGCCACGCAACGCCTCCATGCGCCGACGAGGCCGGCCGAGCACTCGATGAGCGCCGACAATTGGGCGCGTATGTGGGTGATCACGGACGCGCCGCTTCGAGACCGACCAGTGAGCCGGAGCTGAGTCGAGGCGCCGCCAGGACTCCAGCGGCGAACGCCGGCACGGGGATCTGTTGTATCGACGCCCCTGCGGGTTCTGCTACAACCAACCTGGTCGACGAATACCTGCCAGCCTTGCCGGCGAAGCGCGTGTCGCGATCGAGCCGGCCCTCGTCGTCCTGGATCGGCTCAGCAGCAGAGCCCATACGGTCGTCGAGGAGACGTACATCGGCACTGTGTCTGCGCGCCTACCCTGTGCGGCCGGCGACGGACACCCGACGCCAGCCGGCTCCAGTGACGTCGGCAGGGCCACCAGAGTGGAACTCGATCGCGGGTCCACGACGTCGAGGGCGAGCGTCGCCTTCGAGGACCACCGCTGGTGCGGTGGTGCGTCCGCCCGCGGCCGCATGGTGATCGGCGCGTCGGGCAGCGCGCCCAGCGCCAGGGCGCGTTCCAGCGGATCGGGCAGCGCCACGAGCGGCGCGTGCTCGGTCAGGCAGGCCAGCCGCTCGGCGGTGGTGCTGGCCGGCGGGAGCACCTGGCCCGCGGCGAGGCCGGGATCGAGGAAATGGTTGGTGTGCGCGAGCACCCGGCCAGGCGTCGCCTCGACGACGGCGTCGCCCGCGGGGGTGAGCTCGATGCTCGCCGCCCGCGGCGACCCGGCCTGCGCGGCGACGACCGTGAGCACCGACGAGGCGGCGACGGGAGCCATGCGCGCGACGGCGACGGCCTCGTCCAGGGTCGTCGCCTCGTCGAGGATCCGCCGGGCCACGACGTGGACGGGAACGCCGGAACGCGAGCCGTCGCTCACGTGGTGGAGGATGTTGAAGTGGCTGAACTCGTAGCCGCGGGCGGCGACCTGGCCGTCGAAGGACGGCTGGTGCTGGAAGTAGTTGACGTCCAGCGAGCCGTCGGCGAGGTTCTCGTTCGGCAGGATGTGGTCCTCGTCGTGACGAACTGCAGGATCTCCGCATGCGGGGTGATGCTCGCGCCGATGCTGAGAGTGGTGACTCCGCCGTCGGCCGTGTCGGTGGGGTCGCCGCCGTCGTCGGGCCCGCACGCGGTCAGGGCCAGCGTGGCGACGACAGCAAGGGCGGCGGCGCTGAGGGTCTTCCGCATGGTGATCCTTCTCTGTGGGTGACGGAACGGGTTCAGCGGTGGTCCAGCGCGCGGGAGGCCAGGTCGCGCACGATCTGGAGCAATCGGGACCAGCAGCACGATGAGGACCACGCAGACGATCATCACGTCCCACTGGAAGCGGTTGTAGCCGTGGCTGATGCTTCGCGGTCGCGGCGCTGCCTGCACTGTGGCTGATATGCGACCTGGTCCGCTGGCAAAGGGCGGTGCGGGCCATCAGGGTGGGCATTCAGTTATGGCTGGCCGGATCCCTCCCGGCTGCGTGATTCCTTGATTCGGCTGATTCCGCGCGTTCGTCCCCCGTGGCCGGGGCACCGGTTCTGTGCGGCCGGGCTACCTAGTGGGTATGCTCGCCGGGCGAGGAGGGTCGAGCTGGTGGCGTTCGTCGGACGCAAGCGGGCACGTGAGCTGATTGTGCGGTGGCGGTACGCGGGGCTGGACGAAAGCGAGTTCGAACAGACCACCGGTCACACCTTTGATTCGGCCTCAGGGATGGCCTGGGACGAGCTGGACCGCGGGTACGAGCGAATCGCGGCCGTATACCGCGACCGCGCGACGCCTTCGGACTCCTAAAGCGCAGATGTACGGCCGCGAGCTCCGTACTGGCACGACGGCGTGGACATGACCCGCTGATGATCAGGACCAGGTGCGGACGGCGCTGGCCGGCGAGTTGGAGCGGCTCGAGCTCAGCGTCGACGCGTCAGCAAGGGCCCAGTTCCTGCGCAGCCGGCGTTGGGACGGCCTCGGCACCTCGCTGACCCTCCTCACCGCTACGTGCCGGCACCGCCGGTGTCGGGTCAGTGACCGAGAGGGCCGGGGTGCTGACCGGCGTTCGCGCCCTCGCGGCCGCCTTGCATCCCGGTTGCGCCACCTCGCCGCCAGAACGTCCCCACGCATCTGGGCGATGCAGGAAGGCTTGTACCTGTGATTGAACACCTGTTTAATCAGGATCATGCGCGACGCGAGCGTGAAGCGCGAGGCCCGGCCGGCCGGTGTGGAGACGGCCGAGCGGATTCGTGCTGCCGCGATCGCGCGGTTCGGCCGCGACGGGTTCGGGGTGGGGTTGCGGGCCATAGCCGCGGACGCCGGCGTGACAGCGGGACTGGTCGTGCACCATTTTGGCTCGAAGGACGCTTTGCGGCGTTCGTGTGACGAGCACGCCCTGGCGGTCATCCGCGCCGAGAAGACCAAGGCGGTGACCACGGGCACGGCCGCGATGCTGTTCGCGCAGCTGGCCGAGGTGGAGCAGTTCGCGCCGCTGGCCCGCTACCTCCTGCGCAGCCTGCAGGCCGGCGGTGCGCTGGCGTCGGAGCTGGTCGAGCAGATGCTGGCCGACGCCCAGGAGTATCTGGCCGCGGGCGTCGCGGCGGGGGTGATACTCCCCAGCCGCGATCCGGAGGCGCGGACCCGCTTCCTCGCCTATCAGAACATCGGTGGTCTGCTGCTGTGGTCCTCGATGCATCTCGACGATCATCCGGACGACTTCCGGGCGGCGTTCCGCCGCTACTCCGAGGAGATCACGCCGCCGGCGTTGGAGTTGTTCAGCCAGGGCTTGTTCGTCGACCGTTCCATGCTGGACGACTACCTCATGTACGTGCCGGATCCGCCGTCGGCGGGCGACGCGGCCGCGGCCGCGGCCGCGAGCTAGCGACCGACGCACGCCCCGAGCTTCGGGGCCCTCCATCCGTCATGACATCTTTCCCAGGTCATCGGCCTGGGCTCCACGCATCGAGGTACACGATGACTCCTGCCATCCAGATCCAGCAACTGCGCAAGACCTTCGGACCGGTCACGGCCCTCGACGGACTCGACCTGAGTGTCGAGACCGGCGAGGTCCACGGTTTCCTCGGCCCGAACGGCGCCGGCAAGTCCACCACCATCCGGATCCTGCTCGGGCTGCTGCGCGCCGACGCCGGCCGCGCCGTCGTCCTCGGCGGCGACCCATGGAACGACGCCGTCGACCTGCACCACCGGCTCGCCTACGTCCCCGGTGACGTCGAGCTGTGGCCCAACCTCACCGGCGGCGAGGCCATCGACCTGATGGCCCGGCTGCGCGGCGGCCTGGACCCCGACCGCCGCCGCGACCTGATCGAACGCTTCGACCTGGACCCCTCCAAGAAGGCCCGCACCTACTCCAAGGGCAACCGGCAGAAGGTCGCCATCATCGCCGCGCTCGCCTCCGACATGGACCTTCTCATCCTCGACGAACCCACCGCGGGCCTGGACCCGCTCATGGAGACGGTGTTCCAGCAGCTCATCGCCCAGGCCAAGAACGACGGGCGCACCGTGCTGCTGTCCAGCCACATCCTCGCCCAGGTCGAGAAGCTGTGCGACACCATCAGCATCATCCGCCGCGGCGAGGTCGTCCAGACCGGCACCCTCGCGCAGATGCGGCACCTGACCCGAACCACCATCGAGGCCGACACGCTGCGACCGGCGGACACGCTGGCGGAGCTGCCCGGGGTGCACGACTTCCACGACGAGAACGGCCGGGCACGCTTCGACGTCGACAGCGAGCACCTCGATACGGTGATCCGCCGGCTCGGTGACCTGGGCGTGCGCAGCATCACCAGCCGCCCGCCCACGCTCGAGGAGCTCATGCTGCGCCACTACGGCGACGAGCTCGCCGGCAACGGGGCCGGGGGTGCGCGATGAGCACCGCCACCACGCTGCCCACGCAGGCCAGGTCATCGTCGAGATCGCGGAGCACACTGGCCGGCACCTGGACGCTGACCCGGTTCATGCTGCGCCGCGACCGCGTCCGCCTGCCAGTATGGATCGCCGCGCTGACACTCTTCGGGGTCGGCACGGTGGGCAGCTTCGAGCAGACCTACCCGACCGCCGCGGACCGCGCGACGGCGGCGGACCTGTCCAGCCTGCCGGCGGTCACCGCCATGGTGGGCCGCATCTACAGCCGCGACGACTACACCTACGGCGTGATGACCGGTCACCAGATGTATGTGTTCATGGCGATCCTGCTGGGACTGATGAGCATCCTGCTGTTCGTCCGGCACACCCGGGCCGAGGAAGAGACCGGCCGCGCCGAACTGGTCCGCTCGAACGTCCTGGGCCGACACGCCCAGCTGACCGCGGCGTTCATCGTCGTCGGCGGCGCGAACGCCGTGACCGGACTGCTCATCGCCGCCGGGCTGAGCGGCTCCGGCGCCGACGGCGTCTCCGGTGAGGGTTCCCTGTTGTTCGGTGTCGGCCTGGTCGCCGCCGGTCTGGTGTTCACCGCGGTCGCCGCGGTCACCAGCCAGATCACCGAGTACGCCCGCGGCGCGTCCGGGATGGCGCTGGCGGTGCTCGGCGTGACCTACGCGATCCGGGCGGTCGGCGACGTCGCCGCGAGCGGCCTGTCGTGGGTGTCGCCGCTGTTCTGGGGCCAGGCCACCCGGTCCTTCGCCGCCGACCAGCGGTGGTGGCCGCTGCTGCTCATGGTCGCCCTGACCGTCCTGCTGGCCACCGTCGCCTACACATTGAGCGTGCACCGCGACGTCGGCGCCGGTCTGCGTCCGGCCCGGCTCGGCTCCCCCACCGCCTCACCAGCGTTGAGCGGCCCGCTCGGGCTCGCGTTCAGGCTGCAACGCGCCAGCCTCATCGCGTGGTCCATCGGGCTGCTCGTCCTCGCCGTCACCTACGGATCGTTGGTCGACAGCATCCAGGACATGTTCGACCAGATCTCGTCACTCGACGACATGATCCGCGACATCGCCGGCGCGACCCTCATCGAGTCCTGGCTCGTCACCGTGCTGAGCCTCACCGGCATGCTCGCCTCCATCCAGGCCGTCCTCGCCGTGCTCCGCCTGCGATCGGAGGAGACCGCCGGGCGCGCCGAACCACTGCTCGCCACCGCGGTGTCCCGCCACCGCTGGGCCGCCAGCCACCTCACCATGGCCTTCGGCGGCAGTACCGCCATCATGGTCCTGGTCGGGCTCGGCTTCGGCGTCTCCACCGCAATCGCCACCGACGACACCGCCTGGCTCGGCGACATGCTCGCCGCCGGCCTCGTGCAGCTCCCAGCGATCTGGGTCGCCGCCGGCCTCGCCATGGCGGTCGTCGGCCTGGCACCACGACTGAGCCCGCTGGCCTGGCTCGTCCCCGCCCACGGAATCGCGGTCGTCTACATGGGGCAGATCCTGCAGTTCCCCGACTGGACCAGGGACCTGTCACCGTTCGGGCATGTCCCCGAGCTCCCCGCCGGCGACTTCGAACCGGTTCCGGTACTCGTGCTGCTGGCCGTCGCCGCAGCGTTCACCTGGGCCGGGCTGGCCGGCCTGCGCCGCCGCGACATCCCGGTCAACTGACGGCCGCCGGATGGCGGTCATGACAAGTGGTTGTGTTCGGCCACACCGGATACCTACGGTGTGGCCGAACAGACGGCCAGGGGGCACCAATGCCTGAACGCCACGTGTTGGCTCCGCTGCGTCGGTGGCTGATCCAGCCCGGTTCACCACCGAAGGTGATCGCCATCCTGCTGCTCATCCTGATGGCGAGCATGGTGACGCTACTCACCGTGCGGAACGAGGCCGCCCACGACAATGGCGGCACAACGATCATGGAAAGTCAGCATCGTCCGGCGACCAGCGGAGATGCCACCGGCTCGAACCCTGCCCCGCGCACCCTCTGACCAGAGCACACGCGCCACGCGGTGGATCCCAGCACGTCGCAGTCTGTGCCTCATCCCGCGACGGGTCGTCGACGATCTCAAGCTCGTCAGGCCGGAATACTCCAACGCCCGTCCGCGGAAATTGCACATGAACGTCACCGTTGCGGTCCAGGGCTATGAGGACCTGACCGACAACGGCACGAGGATCAGGGCGGGTAGGGTCCTCATCAACCATCTCTGTTGCCAGCACCCCACCGGTCTGACGAGCATCCCGACCTCGAACCTCGCCTCAGCCATCTGAGCGTTCATCCGGGGCGGAGACGGCCGGCTCATCCCCATGTGGGCGGCCGGCCACCCTAGCTGCGCGAACGCCGATACGGCCTGCACCGACACCGCTCTCGGCCGCCGCGGCCTCGGCCTTGGCGTCCTCGACGGCGGCCGCGGCCTGCTGGGCGACCTGATGCGCCGCGGCGGCGGCATCACCGGAGGGCACGCCCCCTGCCGTCAGCTCCCGGTGCTCGTCGTGGTCGAGCTCGGCCTGCGCCCGGCCGTCGCCGTCCTCGCTGCCGGACGCCTGAGCGGCGCCCGAGCCGGAGTGGTCGCCGAAGGCGCTGGTGACCGTGCGGATCGCCTCGGTGAACTCGCCGGGGATGACCCAGAACGTGTTGTTCTCGCCGCCGGCGAGGTGCGGCAGCGTCTCGAGGTACTTGTAGGCCAGCACCTTCGGGTCGGCGTCGTTCTGGTGCACCGCCTGGAAGACCCGCTCGATGGCGCGCGCCTCGCCGTCGGCACGCAGGATCATCGCCTGCTGGTTGCCCTGCGCCTCCAGGATCTCCTGCTGCCGGGTGCCCTCGGCGGTGAGGATCTTCGACTGCCGCTCCCCCTCGGCGTGCAGGATGACGGCGCGCTTGTCGCGCTCGGCCCGCATCTGCTTCTCCATGGCCTCCTTGATGGTGGACGGCGGATCGATCGCCTTGATCTCGACCCGGTTCACCCGGATGCCCCACTTCCCCGTCGCGTCGTCGAGCACCGTCCGCAGCTGGGCGTTGATCACCTCACGGGAGGTGAGCGTGCTCTCCAGGTCCATGCTGCCGATGACGTTGCGCAGCGTGGTGACGGTCAGCTGGTCGATGGCCTGCAGGTAGTTGGCCACCTCGTAGGCCGCCGCGCGGGGGTCGGTGATCTGGTAGTAGAGCACCGTGTCGATGTTCACCACCAGGTTGTCCTGAGTGATCACCGGCTGCGGCTGCGACGTGAACACGTGCTCGCGCACGTCGAGCTTGGTGTTGATGCGGTCGACCATCGGGATGATGAAGTTCAGCCCGGGTTGCAGGGTCGTGCGGTAGCGGCCGAATCGCTCGACGTTGTAGCGGCGCGCCTGAGGCACCACCCGCACCGTCGAGGCGACCCCGAACGCCACCACGGCAGCGAGGACGATGATGAGCACCAGCAGTTCCATGTGTCCTCCGTCGTCGTGTCAGGGCAGCAGTTCCCGCGGATAGACGATGGCCGTCGCGCCCTCGATCTCCATCACGTCGACCACCGAACCGGCCGGGATCACCTGGTCACCGTCCAGGACGCGGGCCGACCAGGTCTCACCGGCGAGTTTGATCAGCCCGCGGTCGGTCGTGACGTCCTCGATCACCACGGCCCGCTTCCCGACCAGCGCATCGCTGCCCTCGCTGGTCAGCGGTGGGTGACTCATGTGCTGGCGAGCGATCGGCCGGACGACCAGCAACCCGGCGGCGCCGGCGAGCGCGAACGCCGCGATCTGCAGCAGCCACGCACCGCCAAGCCCCGCGACGACGGCCGCGACCAGCGCCGCGCCGGCGAGCATGCCGAGAGCGAACGTCAGCGTGAAGAACTCCGCCGCGCCCAGCATCGCAGCCACCAGCAGCCACACGATCCACGACATGGAACCGACCTCCCGGACATCCAGGACGGTTACCACCAACCTAACTCGCCGGACCCCAGTCCCAGGTGGACGGCGGCCGGATCGTGATGGACGTGCCCTGGACACTCTGGCCGGTCGGGAGGCTGACCGGGGCCTGCGCCGTCGGGCACACTGGCCCTGTGCCCACCGTGTACAAGAGCCCGCGCGGCCAGTTCGCGGTGCAGCAGTGGTGCTCGGACACCCTGGCGCGCGCAGACTTCCCGCTCACTACCGCGAGCGTGGGCACCAGCGTCGGTCGCGTGTCGCTCGTGTCGGCCGGGCACCGGACCCCTCAGGTCGTCGTAGTGCCCGGCACGAACTTCAACGCCGCGGTGACCCTGCCGTGGCTGCGGGCGTTGTCGGATCGGTGGGCGACCACCGTGGTCGATCTGCCCGGCCAACCCGGACTCAGCGACCCGCACCGGCCGCGGTCCGGCCGCATGGCCTGGTACGGCCGAGTCCTCGACGAGGTCCTGACGGCCGCCGATCTGAACCGTGTCGTGCTCGTGGGCAACTCCCTGGGCGCAGCGGTCGCCCTGGCGGCCGACTCACCCCGGATCGCGGTTCGCGCACTGATCTCCCCGGCCGGTGTGACTCGTCTCACCGTGGACCCGACGCTGGCACTGGCCTCGGCGCGCTGGCTGGTGCGTCCCACAGCCGACCACGCTCGCCGCGTGCTCCGATCGTTCGTCGCCCCCGGCGAGGAGCCGCCCGAGACCGAAGTGGCATGGATGACCCTCGTGGCCACCCATTGCCACACCACCCTGGCCCCGCCTCCCCTTCCGCCCGAATTGCTCACCCGCCGCACCAACCGGCCCTGCATTGTCGCCGTCGGCGAGCACGACCGGTTTCTCCCGCCCCAGCGGCTGGGACCGGCACTGGCGCGGACCATGAATCTCGACCTGCGGGTCCTCCCCGGCATGGGCCACCTGACGACCCCGAGCCACCTCGACGACGTGGTGTCGCTGGTAGCCGAGGTCGCCGACCAGCCGCTGGGCTGACCACGTGCGCAGACCGAACAGCCCGGATCCGTAGGATGGACATGGTGCGCCGGGAAGTCTGGTCGGCAGTCGATGCCCCGATCCCTGAGGAGCACCCCTATGACTCAACAGCCTCGCCGCACACCCCTCCTCTTCGGGCGGGGCTCGTGGGTCGAGGCACACCGCATCGCGGACATCCTGCGCAAGGAGACCATCGGCGGCGCGCTGCTCCTGGCCGGTGCCGTCCTCGCCCTGGTATGGGCGAACTCGCCCCCATCCGATCTGTACGAGTCGATCCGCGATTACCGGTTCGGGCCGGAAGCACTGCATCTGGACCTGACCATGGCCGCCTGGGCGTCGGACGGCATGCTCGCGATCTTCTTCTTCGTCGCCGGACTGGAACTCAAGCGAGAGTTCGTCGCCGGCGACCTACGATCCCCTCAGCGCGCCGCGGTGCCGATCGCCGCGGCCCTCGGCGGCGTCGCGATCCCCGCCATCATCTTCACGCTCATCAACCTGCAGGACGGCGGCGCACTCGAGGGATGGGCGATCCCGACCGCCACGGACATCGCCTTCGCCCTGGCCGTCCTCGCCGTCGTGGGACGCAGCCTGCCCACGGCGCTGCGGACGTTCCTGCTCACCCTCGCCGTGGTCGACGACCTCGTCGCGATCATCATCATCGCCGTCTTCTACACCAGCAGCCTATCCATCGCGCCCCTGCTCGGCGCGCTCCTGCCGCTGGCGGTCTTCGCTTTGCTGGTCCAGAAGCGGGTGCGCTCCTGGTGGCTGCTGCTGCCGCTCGCCGCCGCCACCTGGACACTGGTGCACGCCTCCGGTGTCCACGCCACCGTCGCGGGTGTCATGCTCGGCTTCGCCGTGCCGGTGCTGCGCAGCCAGCGGGCCGGCGGCCCCGAAGCCGGCCCGGGCTTGGCCGAACACTTCGAGCACCGGTTCCGGCCACTCTCCGCCGGCGTCGCCGTGCCGATCTTCGCTTTCATGTCCGCCGGTGTCGCCATCAACGACCAGGGCGGCGGGCTTGCGACATCCCTCACCGACCCGGTGGCTCTGGGCATCATGGCCGGGCTCGTCCTCGGCAAACCGGTCGGCATCATGACCGCGACCTGGCTGGTCAGCAGGTTCACACAGGCCCGGCTCGATCCCAGCCTCACCTGGACCGACGTGTTCGGGCTGGCAATGCTGGCCGGCATCGGCTTCACCGTGTCGCTGCTCATCGGAGAACTCGCCTTCGGCCTCGGCAGCGAACGCGACGGTCATGTGAAACTGGCCGTCCTGACCGGTTCCGTGACCGCCGCCCTCCTTGCCACCGTTGTGCTGCGGATCCGCAACCGGGCGCACCGGCTCATCCAGCTCGCCGAGACGACCGACACTGACCGCGACGGCGTCCCCGATGTCTACGAACACGACGAGACCCGCGACGACGCTGACCCTCGCGGGAGCCCAGCGTCCGACGAGAACGCCGGCAGCTGACGGCCCACCCCTGCTGACATGCCCGGCGGGAGATCGACGACTACAACGTGGCGTGTGCCGTGGCGCCCGGGCTTGTCCAAAGGCCCGGTCGAGGGCGGCGCGACGGCCGCCAGCCGCGGCCCTTGACCCCGCACGCCCGACCGCGCTGTACTGAAGATCGGTGATGGATCCCGCCGGAGCCCTGTCGGCTCGAGCCGCCTCCTCGTGAGACTGATGGCTCCTACGCTGTGTACGGCGCCGGAACCGTGTTCGGGAGGATCCGTGAAGGAGCAGGGACGCTCACTGCGACTGTCGATCATCGTTGGTGAAAGCGACCAGTGGCACCACAAGCCGCTCTACACCGAGATCGTGCATCGCGCCCACGCGATGCTCCTGCACCTCGCGCCCTCGCCGGTCACCCGGCTGCACCGGGCCATTGCACTGCGCTACACGGCCAGGCCCGCGGCGGCGCTGCGTGAGCTGGATGGGCTCGGCGACCGCCTCGACGGCTACCACCTCTTCCACGCGACCCGGGCCGAACTGCTGCGCGACCTCGGCCGGCCCGCTGAGGCCCGGGCGGCCGACGAACGCGCCCTGCGACTCACCCGCAACCCAGCCGAGCAAGCGATCATGCACGAACGCCTCACCTGGGCGTAGCCGACCAGCCAGGCGTGTCGGGTACGACGGCGTTGATCTGCTGGTGTGCCGCACCGGTCATCTGAAGGGAACACAAGAGCAAGGTCACGCGCTGAAGCCAGTACAGGACATCCTCACCGCCCGTACGGCCTACAAGGAGCGCGCCGAACTCGAATCACGGTGAGTTGGTCGCGCCCGCACGTTCGGCGTCGAATATCCGCTGGTAGATCGCCGCGTCTGCGGGCTTCGGCACAACCGATGCCTGCACCCTGGGTGTCGGCCAGGCCACGTCCTGGCCGGTGCCCTGGAACGCCAGCCGGGCCAGCCCCAGGGCCGCTGTGTCGAACTCGGCGGCGACGGTGACCCGGTGGCCTAGCACGTCTGCGAGCAGCTCGGGCCATCGGCGGTCTCGGGCGCCGCCTCCGCACGCCACGATCTCCTGCGAAGGATGGGTGCGAAGCACGGGCTCGACGCCACGCCGAATCCACAGCGCGACGCCCTCGAGGACGGCCCGGGCGATGTCGTGGATCCCGACGTCGAGACTCAGGCCACGTAGCTCACCGCGACCCAGGCCCACCTCGCGCGAACCCGAGCTCGCCGACCCGTGCGGCACGAAGCGCACGCCGGCGGCGCCGGGCTCGCTCATCGCCGCCGAGTCGAGCAGTGACCGGAAGGCGTCACCGTCGTCGAGCCAAGCGTCGGCGAAGCTCCTCCCGGCCCAAGCGAGCATGCTGCCGCTTCCGACCGCCACCGACAAACAGCGCGGCGGCTCGGCGTCGGCGAGTGCTACCGGCCCGTCGAATCCGCCGTACGCGGCCGACGATCCCAGGTAGAGACACATGCGCTCCGGCATCGCCGCCTGCGCACCGAGACACGTGACCAGCCAGTCGCCGCTGCCCGTCACGACGGGCGTGCCGACGCCCAGGCCGGTTGCCGCGGCCGCCTGCGGTGTCACGCTGCCCGCCCGCGCCGCCGGGTCGAGGATCGCCGGAATCTCCCCGCCGAGTTCGGACACGAGGGCGGCCGCCGCCGGCACGACACGCCCGGTGGCGACGTCCACCAGTCCGCACCCGCCGGCATCGTAGGCGTCGGTGGCGAGCACCCCCGTGAGCTGGTACCGAAGGTAGTCCTTCACCGTGAGCACACCACGGACCCGGCCGCCTCCCTCGCCCCACGCCGCGAGTCGCGCCAACGCGGCTCGCCCGCCTGCCGACGGGACGCCGGCGAGCCCACCCTCACGCTCCACGCTGCGAACGTCACCGGGCAGGAGCACGAGAACGTCCTCCTGCCCGCGGTCCGCCACGGGCACCAGGGTGTGCATGAAGCCACCGACCGCCACGGACGATACCGCCGTGAGGTCGACGTCCCCACCCAGCCGCCGGACGAGCTCGGTGAGCGTCAGCCACCAGCGGTGCGGTCGGGCCGTCACCGTCCCGTGTCCGCGTTCGATCTCGGTCGTCGCCGAAGCCTGCGACACCACCTGACCGAGGCGGTCGACGAGGGTGACCTTGATCGACGTCGTTCCCTGATCGACGACCAGGGCCAGTGGGCCGACGTCGTTGCTCATGCGGTCTCGTCGCCCGGCTCGACCAGCACCTTGATCGACTCCACCGAGCGATCGAGCATGATGCTGAAGCCATCGCCGATGCGCTCGAGCGGCAGCCGATGGGTGATCAGCTCGGTGGCCCGGACCAGGCCGGCGGCCAGCAGGTCCAGCGCACGCCGGTAGTCCGGGACGCCGTCGACACACGAGCCGTAGCTGTTCGACCACTGCACCGTGAGCTCGCGTTGGTAGGCCACGTGCGGGTCGAACGCCGGTGCTTGCGCGTAGACGCCGACCACCACCACGCGGCCGCCCGGCGCCGCGAACGCCATCGCGTCCCGCAGCGAACCGTCGGCGTTGCCGGCCGCATCGAACACGACGCCGAACCCACCAGCATGCTCGGCCAGCGCCCGCTGCCATTCCACCGGATCGGCCGTGTCGTACACCGTGTCCGCTGCACCCGCGCGTAACGCACGGTGCAGCGAGGCATTCGATCGGCCGAAGACCGTGACCCGGTGCCCGGCCGCCCTGGCCACCTGTCCGAGCGTCAGGCCGATGGCACCGGCGCCGAGGATCAGCACCGGGCTCTTGGCCGGCAGGTCGCTGACGTGCAGCGCGTGCACTCCGCATGCGTAGCAGTCCAGGATCGACGCGTCCTCGAGACTGACCTGGTCCGGCAGCGGGTAGGCGTGGTCGCGGGGTACCAGGTCATACTCGGCGAAACCACGGCTGTGCTGGTGCACTCCGCCCTGCAGCCCGCGCTCGGCGCACAGATAGGTGCGGCCGGACGCGCAGAAGGTGCAGCCACCGCAGCTGACGAGATGGACCGGCTCGACCGCCACCCGATCCCCGACCGCGATGTCGTCGACCTCTGGCCCCGCCGCCGCCACCCAGCCGCTGAGCTCGTGGCCGTCGCGATCGGGACGCTCGGCGCTGTGCTGCCAGGGACCCAGACCTCGGTAGGAGAGCAGGTCGCTGCCGCAGATGCCGGCGTACGCGACCTTCACCAGGACGTCACCCGTACCCGGCCGCGGCACCGGAACGTTCTCCACCCGGATGTTCCGGCCACCCCGGAACACGGCGGCCCGCATGACCTCCCCGACCAGCAGATCCATGAAGACTCCTGCCTAGAGCGGGGCGTTCAGCAGCTTGGCCGCAACGTCGACCGAAGCACCGCCGTGGACGATCTCCACCAGCGCGGCGACCATCCGGTCGGGCCGTTCGGCCTCCACGATGTTACGTCCGTAGACGACACCGCGGGCTCCCGCCTCGACCGCATCGGCGGCGAGCTGAAGGGCGTCGCGCGGCGTCGGCTTCATGGGGCCGCCGAGCGCGAGCAGCGGCACCGGGCAGGACGCGACGACCGAATGGAACTGCTCGACATCGCCGACGAACTGCGCTTTGACGAAGTCGGCGCCGGCCTCGGCCGATATCCGCGCCCCATTGGAGACGTTCTCCACGGTGTGCGCCTCGACGTTCGCGAAGCCCACCGGAATCGGCTCGGCCATGAGCGGCATCCCCCACCGATCCGCCACGGCGGCGAGCTCTCGCAGCTCACCGAGCTTGGTGACCTCCGGATTGCCCGGGAACACCTTCAGTTCCAGTGCGTCCGCACCGAACCGCAGCGCCTGTTCCACGCCGTATCCAGCCGACGGAATCTCGCTGTCCAACGCCAGGATCAGCCCACGGCCGCCCAGGTCGCCCACCACGGCGCGGGCGAAGCCGATGCCCGCCAGGATCGCGTCGACCCCGCCGTCCACGATGCGCCGGACGGAGGCGCGAGCATCGCCGAGACCGGGCCTCACTCCGTACTTCAGTCCAGCGTCCATGGCCGCGACGACCGCCTTGCCGTCGCTGCCGAAGACGTGATGCATCCGGCGCAACGGCCAGGCCGGCAGCTGATCGGGAAAGCAGTACGGACCATCGGCCCGGTCCGACTCGGATGCCGTGGGATCTACTGTCGTGGTCATCCTTTTCACGTCCCTCCTGTAGTCCGCGCCGGACTGGGCACGCCCGGTCCGATCACGCCGTGATGAGCGACTTCAGGCCGGCCTGCGACCTCGTCGTCTCGAAGGCCTCCGCGATGCCGTCCAGACCGAAGCGGTGGCTGACCAGCGGGTCGGTCTGGACCATCCCGAACTGGAGCAGCCGCAGTGCGGTGCTGAAGTCGTGCGGGCTGAAGTCGTGGCTGCCGTTGATCGACACCTGCTCGTAGTGCGGGATGTCGGGATCGAGCTCCACCGTGCCCTTGGGGTGGGTTCCGGCGAACAGGTTCACCGTGGCGTTCTTGGCCGCCATCGCGAGCGCGGACCTGATCGCCGCGGGGTGGCCGACGGTCACGACCACCGCGTCCGGGCCGTACCCGTCGGTGAGCGCGCGCACCTCGCCGGCGCCTCCGTCGTCGCCGGCGAGCACCACATCGTGCGCGCCGACCGAGCGCGCCACCTCCAGCCGCGAGGCGATCCGGTCCGTCACGATGACCCGGGCGCCCCTGCGCGCCGCCACCTGTGTGTGCAGCAGCCCGATCGGCCCGGCTCCGATCACGAGGACGTCGGCCGCGAGCGGCATCGGCACCGACCGGTGAGCGTTGAGCACACAGGCGAGCGGCTCGCAGAAGCTCGCGGCCTCGAACGATACCGGGTCCGGGATCAGCCGCAGCTGACCGACCGGCATCTTGGTGAACTCGGCGAATCCGGCGATCGGATGCTTGACCACGGACTCGCAGAAGTTGGCCGCGCCACGGCGGCACTGCCGGCAGGTGCCGCACACGCCGCGCCAGTCGACGACCACCCGGTCGCCGACCCGCCACGTGCCCTCCACCTGCGGGCCGAGCTGCGTGACGGTGCCGGCGATCTCGTGCCCTGGCGTCCAGGGTGACGCGTACGACTTGGCGCCGGTGTATCCCCGGATGTCGCTCGGGCACACGCCCGATGCATGGATCTCTATCGTCGCCTCGCCCGGCCCGGGGACCGGATCCGCCACCTGCTGGACACGCAGATCGCCGGCGCCGTACAAGAATGCTGCTTTCACAACCGTTACTCCCTAGAGCGACTACGTATTCGCGGATCCGCGAATTGTCATGGCCCTTCCCTCGTGGAGGCCGAGCCACCGCCGGCCGTTGGCGCTCAGCCCGTCCAGGCCGCCCACCTGGGCGAAGGCGTCCAGTCGGGCCATCTCCGCCCGGATCGTCTGCCGATCGACGAACGGGAAGTCGGATCCGAAGACGACGTGCGACGGCGGAACCACGGTGAGGAGCGAGCCCAGACCCGCCGGGCCGGCCGACAGCGCGCAGTCGTACCCGAACCTGCTCAAGGTTGCCTGCACGCCCGCGGCCCGGACCTGCTCGAGCTCCGGCAGCGGCTCGGCGATCTCCAGCCTCCGGCTGACATAGGGCAGCACACCGCCGCAGTGCGAGAACACCCAGCGGATGCCGGGAAACCGGTCATGCGCCCCAGTGAGCATGAGGTTCATCAGCGATCGGCTGGTGTCGAACACGTACTCCAGCAACGACGGCCGCAGGGCGACGGCGTCGCGCGCCCACCACGGTGGAAGCGTCGGATGCACGTGGACCAACGCGCCGATGCCGCTCAGCACTGCCAGCACGGCGTCGAAGTCCGGGTCGCCCAGGTAGCTGCCGCCGTAGTTCGACAGCAGGCTGACCCCCGCGAAGCCGTCCACGTCCAGCAGGCGCTCGATCTCCGCGATGGCGCTGTCGGCCGACGGCAGCGGAACGGCGGCCAGAGCCAGGAACCGGCCCTGCGACGACTGAACCACGTCGTGAAGCTCGTCGTTGGTGTCCCGGCAGAGTGCCGTGGCGAACTCCTGATCGCCGAAATAGAAGCCGGGCGACGCGGTGGACAGCACGCTCACCTCGATGCCGAGCTCGTCCATGGCCGCGAGCGACGACTCCGCGCTCCACTCAGGGAACCCGATCCCGGGCTGTGCCTGGATGCCGACGGCTTCGAGGCGTCGCACGTAGCTCGGCGACACGACGTGCTGGTGGAAGTCGACCAGCCCGCCACGCGTCACGGCAGCCCCCGCACGGCGCGGATGGTGCGCAGCACGTCCTCCGGGCCGCCGCTCTCATGCCCGTTGAACTCCCACACGACCATCTCCTTGGGGCCGCCGTATGCGTTGTGGGCGGCGAAGACGGTGGACGGTGGCGACACGACATCGCGCAACCCCACCGAGAACGCCGCCGGGCAGGTCGCGCGGCGCGCGAACGAGACCCCGTCGAAGTAGGCCAGCGTCGCGAACGCCGCCGGAGCCTGGTCGCGGTGGATCGCCAGCCACCGGGACACCTCGCCGTACGGGCTCTCCGCCGTCATCCGCAGCGCCCGCCGGAACGCGCACAGGAACGGCACGTGCGGAACGATCATCGTCACGTCGGATCGCAAGCCCGCCACCACCAGAGACAATGCGCCGCCCTGGCTGCGACCGCTGGCGACGAGCCGATCCGTGTCGACCTCGGCCGATGAGCGCACGACGTCGACGAACCGGTACGCGTCGACGTACAGCCGGCGGTAGTAGTAGTCGTCCCTGGACAACAGCCCGCGCGTCATGTGGCCGGGAATGGCCGGGGTGCTGCCCACCGGATCCGGGGTGTGGCCGGCCCGCCAGGTGCTCCCCTGGCCCCGCGTGTCGAGGATGGCATGGGCGAACCCGGCCGACGCGTACGCCAGCGACTCGACCGGCAGTCCTCGTCCGCCGCCGTAACCCAGGAACTCGACGACGGCGGGAACCCGGCCGCTGCGGCGCGCCGGCAGCAGCAGCCAGCCCTTGATCCGCGCACCGCCGTAGCCGGTGAACTCGACGTCGAACACATCGATGGTCTGGAGCTCGGTGACCACCGGTGTGAAGGCGACGTCCAGTGGACGGGCCGTCTCCGCGGCGATGGTCGACTGCCAGAACTCGTCGAAGTCGGCCGGCTCCGGCTCCTGGTAGTGGAACTTCTCGAGCTCCTCGATGGGTAGGTCGACCTGCACGCGCATCCCCTCTGGTCGGCGCTCGCCGTGACGGCCGTCTCACGCGAGTTCGGCGTAAGCCCGGTAGTTCGCCGAGCCAGGCCCCGCTGCCCTGCTCCGCAGGACCGCGGGCCGCGTGTAGTGAGCAGGACTCGGCTGGGTCGCCGGCAGATCCGGGCGATCGGCCGGCTCGGCCTGGTCGAGAAACTCCAGGACGCCGGCCATGAAGGCCGGTAGATCGTTCGGCAGCTGCGCGGTCAGCAGCTTCCCGTCGAGCACGACCGGTTCGTCGACCCACGTCGCGCCGGCGTGCCGGACATCGTCGCGGATGGTCGCGACCGACGTCGCGCGCTTGCCGGCAACGACCTCGGCGGTGGCCAGCAGCCAGCCGGCATGGCAGATCGCGGCCACCGGCTTCTCATCGGCGACGCTCTTCTTCACGAACTCGACCATGGCCGGGTTGCGGCGCAGATACTCCGGCGAGAACCCACCCGGAATCACGACGGCGTCGAAGTGCTCCGGCGTCACATCACCGATAGCCACGTTCGCCACCGCCGGGTACCCGAGTTTGCTCGCGTACACCTCATTCGTCGCCGGGCCCACGATGACCGGCGTGGCACCTGCCTCACGAAGCCGGAGAACCGGATACCAGAGCTCGAGCTCCTGATACTGGTTCTCCACCAGAACCGCGACCCGTGCATCGGACGCCTTCATTCGCGCAACTCCCTCGTCAGGGCCGTGTGGATGTCAGGTGAGATCAGACGTCGATCGAGAAGATGCGGCGCGGGTTGTCCACCATGATCTTCTGCAGGTGCTCGTCGGTGACGCCCTTGCCTTTCAGCCGCGGCACCCAGCTGGTGAACATGTAGCTCAGGTCCACCTTCTCGTTCAGAAGCTGCGGATCGTCCTCAGTGACCCCCGCGCGGGGATTCATGAACCACCGGTCGAACGACATGACGATGCGGTCGCCGTAGCCCTCCTCGAGCAGGACGACCAGGGCGTTGGCCATCGCTTCGTCCAGTTCCTCGGCGCTGCCGACCCGCCACGGGATGCCCACGTGGTCGAGCTGGACGTTGGCGCCCATCTTGAGCACCTCACGCATCGCGTCGAGCTGCGGCGGCACGAAAGCGTGTCCGAGAATCACCTTGCCCGGATCCATGCCCTCCTCCAGCAGGATCTCCAACTGCTCGCGGAGCGGATTCGTGACCTCGAAGTCCATCGGGTCGATGTGGGTGTTGATGGCGCAACCGACCTGTGTGGCCGCATGGGCCGCGGCCCGGATGACCCGGTCCTCGATCTCATGGATGTGCCGGCCGTTGGGCCCGACGGGGCTCGGCATCGGCGTGACGCTCTCCTGGCCGGTGGCGATCTTGATGGCACCGGCCCGGTACGGGGTTTTGTGCCAGGCGAAGACCATCCCGTCGGTGAGGTCGCCGACGAAGAACTCGGTCAGCTCCTCCCGGGTCTGCCGACGCCAGTAGTAGGGAATGCCCATCCGCTCGGGGAAGAAGCCCGTAATGGCGATGACGTTCATCCCGGTCCGCTTGGACACGTCAGCCATGAACTGCGGATAGCGGCCGACCTCGGGTGGCGTCATGTCGACGATGGTCCCGTACCCGTAGTTCTCCTTGCCCTTGGCGACCTGTCCGGAGACGAAGTCCAGCGCGGCGTCGTAGTCCAGGGCCGCGCGCGGGTCCAGTTCGGCGCCCGGGTAGCCGTACAGGAGGTGTTCATGCGACAGCATGAGTCCCGAGTTCTCGGCCGGGACGTCGCCGAGGACCGTGCGTAGAACGCTCACGTCATCTCTCCTTGTCGAGCACTAGATCTTCGGTCAGTCTTCTCATCAGGTCGGGCAGATCATCGGCAGTGCCGAAGGACGCCTCGGGCTCGGCGTCCGGGCCTAAGCCTCGATCCGTGGAAGGGCTATCGGGTGATCTTCGCTCCTGACTGTTGATCTTGATCGGGGTCGTGGGCAGGGCTGGTCGGCTGGTCTGCCCAGCTCTTCCACGTGTCGGTGTCCGGTCGGGGCCCGGTGCGGGCGGTGGTCGACGGTCAGGCCGCCGCGGCGGGTGGCCCGGTGGCGAGCACGTGGTTCCAGAGGCGGGTCCACTGCTGGGCCCAGGGCCAGTGCGTGGGCAGGTGCAACACGCGGCGGCGTTGCGGGCGGGCCAGCCGGGCGGGCACGGTGACGATCTGTCGGCGCAGTGTCGCGCCGCGCGCGACGGCATGCCGCGGACTGGTCAGGGTGCCGGCGGCGCGGAGCAGGTTGTGGGTCATCGCGGCGCAGGTCGCCCAGGCGGCGTTCGCGGCGAACCGGCCAGACGGCAGGTGGGCCAGCGGCCCGTCGATGAGGTCGGCGAACACGGTCTCGATGATCGCGTGCGCGCGGTGGGTGATGTCCGCGTCGGCGGTCGGTTCGGTGTTGTCGGTGAAGAACGGGTGGTGCCGCCAGACCGGGAACAGTTCATCGGTCTTGGCGCGGTCGCGGACCCGGCGCACGATCAGCCGGGCGGTGACCTGGTGCTTCTTGGCCTTGGAGCCGAACGCGGTGAACGGTACTTCGGCGACGTGGGCGTCGGAGATCAACTGCCCGGTGTCCGGGTCGACGACCGCGCCGGGGTAGTGCACCGGTGTCCACGCGTCGGCGGGGATGGTCGCGATCGCCCTGCTCACCGCACGGTTCTTGGTCAGCGCCACGGAGAACCGGGCCCCCGCCCTCACGCAGGCGCCGACGACGACGCTGTTGCCGTAGGCCGAATCACCGCGGACCAGGATCTCACCCGCCGCGCCGGCGGCGCGGGCGGTCCGGATCGCCTCGGCGACCATCGTCGCCGCGCCCTTCCCGGAACCGGCCCGCCCGGCCCGTAGCCGGATCCCGGCCACCACCGGCGCACCGTGCTCGGTACTGATGCTGGTGGCCAGCGGCGACAGGCCCTTGCGGAGCACCTGCCGCCCGGCGATCTTGGTGTGCCCGAAGCTGGCGCCCTGCTTGGCGTGCCCGTAGACCGGGCGCAGCAGCGAATCGATGTCGACGAACGCCCGAGTCCCGATCCCGGGCAACAGCCCCGTCGTCGTGACGAGGCCGACCAGATGCGCCCGCGCGACCGAGGCCAACTGCAGGGCATGGCCATGGGTGAACTCCCGCAGGAACTGCCCCAGCGTGGCCGGCGCATACACGCCGCCGAACAACCGGCCCATCCCGCCGGAACGGACCACGTCCAGATCGTCGATGCAGTCCGCGCCGGCAGCCATCCCCGCCACGATCGAGGTGATCTTGCCCGCCGGGTTCACGCCGGCCGACTTCACCCTCACCGAGCCGACCGCGACCTTGGACGAGATCAGCTCGGACAGGCCAGCCTGCTCGGCCAAGGCCATCACCGGCACCAGCCCCGCGCACGACACGAGATTCTCGTCATCGAACCTCGGCATCGCCTTCGACCAGACGTGAGATAGTCGCACCGAGAGTGCCTTCCGCAGCAGTGGCGATCAGGACCTAGACAATCCAGATCCTCCCTGCACAGAAGGCACTTTCTTCGTCACCACACCGAACGACCAGCCAGCCAGTCCACGGATCGAGGCTAAGCCTCGATCCGTGGAAGGGCTATCGGGTGATCTTCGCTCCTGACTGTTGATCTTGATCGGGGTCGTGGGCAGGGCTGGTCGGCTGGTCTGCCCAGCTCTTCCACGTGTCGGTGTCCGGTCGGGGCCCGGTGCGGGCGGTGGTCGACGGTCAGGCCGCCGCGGCGGGTGGCCCGGTGGCGAGCACGTGGTTCCAGAGGCGGGTCCACTGCTGGGCCCAGGGCCAGTGCGTGGGCAGGTGCAACACGCGGCGGCGTTGCGGGCGGGCCAGCCGGGCGGGCACGGTGACGATCTGTCGGCGCAGTGTCGCGCCGCGCGCGACGGCATGCCGCGGACTGGTCAGGGTGCCGGCGGCGCGGAGCAGGTTGTGGGTCATCGCGGCGCAGGTCGCCCAGGCGGCGTTCGCGGCGAACCGGCCAGACGGCAGGTGGGCCAGCGGCCCGTCGATGAGGTCGGCGAACACGGTCTCGATGATCGCGTGCGCGCGGTGGGTGATGTCCGCGTCGGCGGTCGGTTCGGTGTTGTCGGTGAAGAACGGGTGGTGCCGCCAGACCGGGAACAGTTCATCGGTCTTGGCGCGGTCGCGGACCCGGCGCACGATCAGCCGGGCGGTGACCTGGTGCTTCTTGGCCTTGGAGCCGAACGCGGTGAACGGTACTTCGGCGACGTGGGCGTCGGAGATCAACTGCCCGGTGTCCGGGTCGACGACCGCGCCGGGGTAGTGCACCGGTGTCCACGCGTCGGCGGGGATGGTCGCGATCGCCCTGCTCACCGCACGGTTCTTGGTCAGCGCCACGGAGAACCGGGCCCCCGCCCTCACGCAGGCGCCGACGACGACGCTGTTGCCGTAGGCCGAATCACCGCGGACCAGGATCTCACCCGCCGCGCCGGCGGCGCGGGCGGTCCGGATCGCCTCGGCGACCATCGTCGCCGCGCCCTTCCCGGAACCGGCCCGCCCGGCCCGTAGCCGGATCCCGGCCACCACCGGCGCACCGTGCTCGGTACTGATGCTGGTGGCCAGCGGCGACAGGCCCTTGCGGAGCACCTGCCGCCCGGCGATCTTGGTGTGCCCGAAGCTGGCGCCCTGCTTGGCGTGCCCGTAGACCGGGCGCAGCAGCGAATCGATGTCGACGAACGCCCGAGTCCCGATCCCGGGCAACAGCCCCGTCGTCGTGACGAGGCCGACCAGATGCGCCCGCGCGACCGAGGCCAACTGCAGGGCATGGCCATGGGTGAACTCCCGCAGGAACTGCCCCAGCGTGGCCGGCGCATACACGCCGCCGAACAACCGGCCCATCCCGCCGGAACGGACCACGTCCAGATCGTCGATGCAGTCCGCGCCGGCAGCCATCCCCGCCACGATCGAGGTGATCTTGCCCGCCGGGTTCACGCCGGCCGACTTCACCCTCACCGAGCCGACCGCGACCTTGGACGAGATCAGCTCGGACAGGCCAGCCTGCTCGGCCAAGGCCATCACCGGCACCAGCCCCGCGCACGACACGAGATTCTCGTCATCGAACCTCGGCATCGCCTTCGACCAGACGTGAGATAGTCGCACCGAGAGTGCCTTCCGCAGCAGTGGCGATCAGGACCTAGACAATCCAGATCCTCCCTGCACAGAAGGCACTTTCTTCGTCACCACACCGAACGACCAGCCAGCCAGTCCACGGATCGAGGCTAAGATCGAGGCGACCGCCGTCGTCGCCGTGCCCACCGAATAGATGCGCGCTGTGCCCTGATGGGCCGCGCGGACGAAAGCACGCTGCTCGTCGGAGTAGGCAGGTACCCCGGTGACCGTGCCGGCGAGAACGACGGCGTCCACATCGGCGGCGTCCGCGCCCGCTGCGTCTGGAATCAGCGGATAGCCGAGGTTGCTCGTGACGCCGGCTGGGTCCGAGCTGAGAACGTAGACACTCGCGCCGTCCTCCCGCGCCCGTAGTACCGGGTACCAGAGCTCGAGCTCCTGGTATCCGCCCGCGGCGAGCACCGCGATCTTCCGACCTTCCAACGACATGGGCTGACTCCTCGTAGCAGTCGCAGCTGTCCCGCGCCTGGCATCCTGTCCGCTTGCCTGATAATCACTCGGCACCATCAGCGAGGCAAGCCCCCGCACTCAGTTGTCCTCGAGCACACGGGCACCCGCCTCGGCACATGCGAGATCGACCACGGGCGCGGCGCCACTCACGCCCAGCGCGCCGATGAGTGCTCCGCCCAGCCGGAGCGGCACCCCGCCGGGGAGAACCAGGATCCGCCCTCTCGCGCTGCCGGCCATGCCCCAGTCCGCGCCACCTGGCGCCGTTGCCTCCGCCCAGGCGTGTGACGGCGCTCCGAACGCCGCGGCCGTGAACGCCTTGTCGTGAGCCAACTGGAACGCGACATCGTTCGCGCCGTCCATCCGGCCCGCCGCCACGATCGCCCCGGCCGGATCGGTGACGGTGACCGCAAGAGCGACTGAGCGCCGCGCGGCCTCGCGCTCAGCGCCCTCGAGCACTCGGCGCGCCAGGTCCAGGTCGATACTCACGATCTGCAAGGTCATCGTCGCCTCTGTCGGGATGCTCGTACGGGTGAACGCTCCGGAGAGCCGCCGCGCCGGCGTCTCGTCCTGGCCCGTCCTGTGGGTTCATGACGCAAGCAGGCCACCGTCCACGACGAATGACTGTCCGGTGATGTATCCCGCGTCCGCGGACGCGAGGAAGCAGATCAACCCGGCCACGTCGCCAGGCTGCCCGAGTACGCCCAGGGGAATGCGCGCCACCAGGTCTCGCTCGGCGGAGGCGCGCTCACCGCCGACACGCGACCAGTATGGATCGTTGAATGGCGTGTCGATCCACCCCGGGCATACACAGTTGACGCACACGCCCTCTGGCCCCAACGCCACGGCCAGCGACCTGACCAGGGCGACGAGTGCCCCCTTCGACGCGGCGTAGGCGAACGAGCCGCCGCCACCCCGAAAGGCCGCCGTCGAGCCGGTCAGCACCACCCGCCCCGCCCCGGACTCGGCCAGGTGCGGCGCCGCGGCCTGAGTGAGCAGGAACGGCGCGCGCGCGTTCAGCGCCATGGTCGCGTCCCAATCCTGGATGGTGAAGTCGGCGAGCTCGCGCTCCACCAGCATGCCGGCGCAGACCACCACAGCGTCCAGGCGGCCGGTCAATAGCAGGGCTTCCGCCACGGCCCGGCCCGGGCCGTCCGCGGTCGCGAGGTCGCAATAGGCGACCGATCGGGCTCCAGGGGCGCTGACCTCCGCCATGCCCTCTTCCGCCAGCTCCACCGCCACATCGGCGATGTGGACGTCCCAGCCCTGCTCGAGCAGGCGTCGCGCGGTGGCACGCCCGATTCCGGTGGCGCCTCCCGCGATGAGAGCCGTTGGCATGCCCCTCCTCGTGTCGAACGGCGGTGTTTCGTACCGAAGCTGTCCAGTTGTCCCGCTGCCTGACATCATGCTTAGATTGGCCCGCCAGCGCAACCCATGCTCGACACTTGTCGGGCAGCCTGGCCACCTGAGACCTCACGCGAAGGGTCAGCACTGCATGTCCATGAACCCCGCGCCCTCGACCTTCCCCAGGCTCCAGGCATCCGGGCCCCCGCTCGAGCGGGGGCGCTCTTATGGGCGCCTGGCCCAGCGCCAGATCCACGGCTCGATCCAGGGATACGCCGCGGTCTTCCGGCACTATCAAGGATGGGATTGGAACCAGGTCCAGAGCAGGGCGACGGTCTTCATGCCGATCATCGAGGAGTTCTCCCCCGCGACAGCACAGGAGATCGTCGGGATCGCCGACGGCGCCGGGGTCGAGGTCGCGGACATCCTCGCTCTGAACACCCGCAGCGAGATCATGTTCACGAGCGGGGATCCCGCGAACATCCCCACAGAGTGCACGTCGTTCTGCCTGACTCCCGAGGTCACCGCGAGCAAGCGGCTGATCGCCGGACAGAACTGGGACTGGCTCCTGCATGCTCGCCAGACGTCGGTCGTCCTGGAGGTACGCCGTGAGGACGGCCCCGACTTCATCACGCTTGTCGAGGCGGGTCTGCTCGCCAAGGTCGGCCTCAATCAGAGCGGCGTCGGCATCTGCACCAACACCTTGATCAGCAGCCATGCGGAAGGGAGACCTGCCGTCCCCTACCACGTCCTCCTGCGCTCGGTGCTCGACAGCGACTCAGGGGATGACGCGGCCAAGCGGATCATCGAGGCGTCCCGGGCGAACTCGGCCAACTATCTGATCGTCGACGACTCCGGGTTCTGCCAAGACCTCGAGACCACGCCCGTAGCCGGAGGCGTCGAGCGACTCGGTCCTTCTGCCGGCGTCATCACCCATGCCAATCACTTCCTCAAGGCGGAGCTGACCGCGCGCGATGTCTACGTCGAGAGGAAGCGTCACACCCTCGATCGACTGCGCTCCATCGACCGCAGTCTGCGAACGGCAGGATCGCACTCACTCGACACGGTCAAGTCCGCGCTGACCGATCACAGCTTCGAACCGAACAGCGTCTGCCAGCACCCCAACATGGACCTGCCGGAACCCGAGCGGACCTGCACCGTTGCCGGCGCGATTCTCGACGTGACCGAACGGACGATGCACGTGGCGGCCGGGAATCCGTGCGAGGCCGACTGGAGGAGCTACGGGCTCGCACGGTGAGCCGCGCCAGTCGACCGAGGCTACTTGCTGTCAGACGACCTGACGGGTAGCTTGCCATTGTGACGATCAGACCTGTGGAGCAACGGCGTGCCTCAGAGGTTGTGAGGAGCCAGCTCATCGATCTGATCGAGAGTGGCGAGTACGCCCTGAACGACCGGCTCCCCTCCGAGGCGGAGCTGGCCCAGTCGTTTTCCGTCAGTCGCTCCGTGATCCGCGAGGCGCTGCACAGCCTGAATGCGCTCGGCCTGACCAAGTCCTATGCGGGCAAGGGCACGTTCGTCGCGTCGAGGCAGCTCAGCTCCAAGCTGCTGATCGGACGCTATCTCCCGTCCCAGCTCAGCGAGGTGCGCAGGGCGCTGGAGGTTCCGTCGGCCCGTCTCGCGGCAGAGCGGCGGACGGAAGGCGACCTTCAGACACTCGAAGAACTGGTGCAGCGATTCGGCGCGACAACCGACGCCGCCAAGCGGGTGCAGGTCGACGCCGACTTCCACATCAGCATCGCGGGGGCCACCAACAACCCGCTCTTCCAACGGCTGATCGCTGATCTACGCGCCGTGCTCCAGGAGCAGGCCTTGCGCCTCACCACCATCAAGGGCCGGCCCGGCCAGGCGCACAAGGAGCACATGGCCATCTACGCGGCCATCGCCGCCGGAGACGGGATGGCCGCCGCCCGCGCCATGGAGGCGCACCTCGACGCCGTCGAGGAGGGCCTCGGCCATCGCGAGAGCTGAGCGTTCCGGTGCCGCTCGCAGGTCCAGCCCTGCGGGGGTACTCACACCCCGGCCACGGCCCCACTGCTCAACGACGCATAGTAGGCGTCGATGATCTGCTGGACGTGAAGGGCGGATGCCGCCGACACGGCCCTCTTCAAGCCACGTCCCGACCGGAGGTGTGCCACAAAGTGTTCCGCTTCCGCGGCGTAGCTCGTCCGAGGCTCCACATCGCGCCGCCAGCCGGACAATCCGGCCGGCGCGGGGACTGACGACCAGCCGGCCAGTACGGTCCGTTCACTGGTCACCACCTGGTATCGGTCGTGGTAACAGGTCAGCGTGCCGGCGGTGCCGTGGAAGGAGTACTTCAGCGGAAGCGGCCCGACCTGACCCCACCGGGTGTCGACAGAGCCCAGCGCACCGCTCTCGAACTCCACCAGGGCAGCGGTGCCGTCCTCGATCCCCTCGGGCAGGTCGTCGTCGTCCCTCGCGCCGAAACCGACGACCCGGGCGGCCGGGCCGAGATAGTCGGTCAGCGTCGTCAGGAGGTAACCGGCCTGGTCGACGAAGGACCCGCCACCACCACGCTTCACGTCGGTCAGCCAGTCCGCGAACTCGGCCGACACTCCCATGGCCTGGAACCCCGCGTGCCCCGCCAGGCCGCGGGCGAACCGCACGCGACCGATCAGGCCGCCTCTGATCAGGTCACCGACCTCGTCGTACAGCGGATCGAACGCGGTGTGGAACGCGCACATCACTGTTCCGCCGGTCGTCCGCACCGCGTCGGCGATGGTGGCCGCCTGCGTCCCGGTCGCCGCGAGCGGCTTGTCCTGATAGACGGCGATCCCGCGCTCCAGCGCGGCGGGCACCACCTCGGTCTTGGCGGCGTTGTCGACACACACCAAGATCGCCTCGACGTCGGCGGAGTCGAAGAGGTCGGAGTGCGACTCGTACTCGGCGACACCGGGGATGGTGGCCGCCAGCCGCGTTCGCAACTGAGAGCGCGGCTCCGCGACTGCCACCAGCTGCACCCCGTCGACGTCGCGGAGTGCCTCGATCAGCGGCCACACATGGTCACTGATCAGGCCCACCACACCGAACCGAATCGGCGCGGAGCCCGCGGGATCAGCCATGGACGAGCGCTTCTTCCTTGATGCTGGGATCGAACTTCGCCGGTTCGAACGTGGTGGTGAGCTCGATCGCCTGACCGGTCCGGCCGGCCTCCTCGGCCTTGAGCATGATCTCCAGTGCATGCCGGGCCTGGTCCAGCGTGAGCTCGTTCGGCCGGTCGCCTCGGACCACGTCGACCAGGTGCTCGACGATCAGTGCACGCTTCAGGTTGTCGACGTGGCGCTGCGCGAAGGCGAGGTCACCGATCTCCACGTCCCACCAGCCACGGACGCCGTGAGCGTGATCGACCCTGAAGACCTCGAGCTGCTTGCCGCCGGTCACGTTCAGGTTGTGCCACATGTTGAGGGTCCCCTCGCGGCCGAACACCTCCATCCGAGGCGACTTGGCGGCCCACACGTTGTAGGTGCCGTCGATGACACCGAAGAGCGAGTCACCGAAGTCGAGGAGCACCAGGTTGTTGTCGTTGGCCGTCACGGGAAACGTGAGTCCGCGATAGGGCCCGGCCGGGACGGTACGCGTGGCCTCGGTGATGCCGAAGAAACCGAACACGCGCTGCACCGGGCGGTTCAGGATGCCGATCATCTCGTGCATGCTGTACACGCCGATGTCGAACATCGGGCCGGAGCCCTTCTCGTAGAACCAGCTCGGATCGCTCGGCCAGGCGATACTGCCCGGGCCAGGCCCGGAGCTGCGGTGCCGCACGAAGCACAGCTGGCCCACGGTGTTGGCCGCCAGCAGCCGGCGAGCTTCCCGCCTGGTCGGATAGAGCATGTTCGGCGGCGCACAGACCACCGTGAGGTTCCTCGCCGCGGCCGCCTCCTCGAGCGCGTCGACCTCCTCGATGGTGACGCCCACCGGCTTCTCCGTCGTCAGGTGCTTGCCCGCCTCCAAGATCTTCAACGACGTCTCGCCGTGGACCGGAATGGGGGTCAGATTCACCACGGCGTCGAATTCGCCATCGTCGAGCATGTCGTCGAGCGACGTGAACACCTTGGGAATGCCGAAGCGCTCCGCAGCTTCCTCGGCCTTCCGCTGGACCGGATCCGCCACGGCCGTCACCACTGCCTTGTCGGCGATGTGATGGAGATTGGGCAGCACGCCGTTGGGCTGAACCGCGATGTTTCCGGCTCCCAGCACAGCAAACTTCATCGGCTCCATGCTCAGTGTCTTCCTTTCGGCGAAATTGCTATCCCTTGATCGCACCGACGGTGGCGCCGGAAGCGATATACCTGCGCACGATGATGAAAAAGATCATCACCGGGATCGCGAAAATCGTACTGGCGGTCATGATCCCGCCCCAGTCCGTGCCGTATTGGCTGGAGAACTGCTGGAGGGCTCCCGGCAAGGTCTTCATCGACTCGTCCTGCAGGAAGGTCATGGCGAGCAGGAGTTCGTTCCACGAGGTGATGAACGCGTAGATCGCGCTGACGGCGATCCCCGGTAGCGCCAAGGGCACGATGATGTGGTAAAGGATCTGCGCTCGATTGGCGCCGTCCACCATCGCCGCCTCGTCCAGGGAGATGGGAATTCCGGCGAGAAACCCCCGGATCAACCAGACGGCGAGCGCCAGGGCGAGCGCCGTATGCGCGATGATCACCCCCGAGTACGTGTTGAGCAGGCCGATCTCGCGATACACCGCGTACAGCGGGATCACCACCACGATCGCCGGCAGTAGCTGAACCACAAGGAGCGCGACGGTGATGGTCGTCTTGGCCGGAACGTGGAATCGTGACAGCGCATAGGCCGCCAACATCCCGCAGAAGGTGGCCAGGAACGTCGCACCGATGGCGATGATGAACGAGTTCAGAAACTGCTCACCGATCGCGCCCCTCAACAACGTCTCATAGCGCTCCAGAGTCGGGTTCGATGTCCAGAATTGCGGGGTGACCGTGAAGATCTCGGTCTCCGGCTTGAGCGAGGTCAGGATCATCCAATAGAACGGGAAGACACTGAACAGCCCGATGAGGATGGCGAAGGCACCGAGCAGCACCCGACGACCCCGGCGCGCGACTCTCGCCCGGTAGGGCAGGTGGGTCAACGGCGACGTCGCGGTCATACGGTCTCCTCTCGCTGCATTCGCACATAGAGGAAAGTGACCACGGCCAGTACCGAGAACGAGAGCATGGCCAGCGCCGAGCCCATCCCGCCGTCCAGGAAGGCGAATGCCTCGAGGTAGGTCAGCAGCGACAAGATCTCAGTCGAGTGGTTGGGCCCGCCCGGGGGAACCGTCATGACGAAGATGTGGTCGAACGCCTGGAACGCCTGGATGGTGGCCAAGACGAACAAGACCATGATCACCGGCCGCATGATCGGGATCTTGATTCGGGTCAGGATCTGGAACGGCGACGCGCCGTCGAGCTTCGCAGCCTCGTTGACGTCCTCGGGCACAGCCTTGAGAGCGGCCAGCAACGCGATGGCGAGGAACGGGATCTTCGCCCAGATAATGGCGATCGACACCACGATCAGGGCGGTCGGCCCGGAGCTGAACCAGCCGAACCCGTCGAACATGTCGAGTCCGAGCTTGCTGAGCACCCAGTTGACCACGCCGTACTGGCTGTCGAAAGCCCACTTCCACAGGATGGCAGCTGAGACCCTGGGCATCGCCCAAGGCAAGATCACCAGGATCGTCAAGAGCTTCATGCCGGGCAGGTTCGAGTTCAGGACGAGCGCGATGATCAAGGCGCCCACCATCGACCCGACGACCGTCACGGCCGTGAGCATGATCGTACGAAGGAAGGCCGCTTGCGCGCCTGGGTCAGTGAACATCTCGACGTAGTTGTCGAAGCCGACCCAGGCGCCCGTTCGCAGTCCTCTGCCCTCATGCAGCGATATCCAGACGGTCTGGACCAGCGGGTACCCGATCACTCCCAAGATGCCGATGGCTGCGGGTGCCATGAGCAGCCATGGAACGATCTTCAAATTCCGGTGGCCGGAACGACGCCGAGACGTCCGTGATGCCAGAAATGTCATGTCGCTCCGCTGACTCGCCGCCACGATGCCGGGCCGTCCACCGTCACTCGTCGAAGATCGAGTTCATCTCGGCGTTGAGATCGTCCATCGCGGTGTCCGCATCGAGCTGGCCGCCCATGATGGCCTGCATCGCGTTGATGATGGCTCCGCTGCCCTCGATCTCGCCCCATGCCGGATCCGCCGGCACGTAACGCGTGTGCCTGGCCTGATCGACGAACGGGCTGAGCAATTCGGTCGAGAAGGAACCCGTCGTCTGTTCCGCCTCCATGCCCTCCAGAGAGGCCGGCAGCATGCCGATGCTCGACGTGTACCCCACGACGTTCTCCGGCTCCACCATGTGGTGCAGGAGCTCGGTGGCCTCCTCCTTGTACTCGCAGTCCTCGAAGATCACCAGGTTGCTTCCACCGGCGAACGTGTCGTTGTTGCCGCCAGGTCCCATGGGAAGCTCAGCCACGGCCAAGTGCTCCTCGAGCTCAGGCGCCTGGGCGATGACAGATTTGACCTGGAAACTGGCGAAGACACCCATGGCGATCTTGCCGAGGCTCAGGCTCTGGACCGCGTCCGCGCCCACCCAACTGGCCGACTCGGCCGGCGCGACGTTGTCGTCCCGGAGCAGGCTCCCGTAGAACTCGAATGCCTCCTTGGCCTCCGGGCTGTCCATCGTCGCTTCCCAGGAATCGCCGTCCTGGACCGCGATCTCGCCGCCCCAGTTCCACACCAGCGGGAGGTAGTACCAGATCTCGCCGCCGATGACGCCGAACCCGGCGATGCCTTCATCCGCGTTGTCCTCGGACAGCGTGATCGCGGCCGCCTTCACGTCCTCCCAGGTCTCCGGAACCTCGAGGCCGCTGGCATCCAGCAGGTCCGTGCGGTAGACGAACGCGCGGTTGGCCACGTTGTACGGATAGCCGTAGACCGCGCCGTCAAGCGTCGCGCTGTCCACCATGGAGCCGACGAACTGCTCTCGCGCCTCGTCTTCGCTGAGGTCCACCTCCGCCAGGGCACCCATCTGAGCGAATTCCGGCGTCCAGGTGTTGCCCAGCTGAGCCACGCATGGGGGCTCACCCCCGGCGACCGCGGTGACATACTGCTGGTGAGTGTCAGCGCCGCCGACGAACCTCAGGTTGACGCTCATGCCCGGGTTGGCATCCTCGAAGCTCGACATCACATCGTTGATCTCACCCTGCAACTCGGTGCCCGGATCGTTGAACCATACGCTGAGCTCCCGTTCCTGTGTTCCAGCGTCGTCGTCCGCACCGCAACCGGCCAATGCCACGGTGGCACCGACGGCCAGGCACGCAACGCGTTGCCTCGATCGACCCATCGTCTTCCTCCCGTTGCCAGATCTGACCCAAGGTCCTTGCGCCTGAGCACCCAAGGCGCCGACTGCTACGCGGCTTCGCACGCACCGCGTCCGATACCCGGCGCTCGCCTGCCAGACCTGTTACCTGGCTGCCGGACAGGTTGTCATCTTCACAAGCGCGGAATGGCTTGGCAAGGGTGTCGACGTAAATACTTCGAACCGGTGGATTCAATCGGTCCGGTCAGGGCACTGCCGGTCCTCGGGTCAGACCGACCCTCACCTGGCCTGACCGTCGAGCCGGGCACCCGCAGGCCGTCCTCGTCGACCAGGTAGGTCGTATGTGCTCTCGTCATCGTGCTCGCGGGCTGAGCGTCGGCGGCGCCACAACGGAGGTACTCGCGCCAGCTCCACAGACAGCCGGAGCGGCCTCGCCGAGCGCCGTGATGGCTACGCCGAGAGTAGGTTGACGACCACTTTGGTGGCCGCGCCCCGCCGGGCCCGCCGACGTGGCGTGGGGTGCCGCGTGGAGCGAGCAGCGGCTGGACGCGCGCGAAGGCCGCCAGGGTGCCGACGAAGATGGCGAGCCGGCCGGCAGGATGCGCTGCTGACGGGGCTCGGCGGTGCGGAACCACAGGGCGGCGGTGAACGGCCGGTCCGCCACGTCGATCGACGGGTCGTAGGGCAGCTCGACGTAGTCGCCGGCCAGCTCCAGCGCTTGGCCGAAGACGCCGCGTGCCCGGCGCGGGCTGCCGCTGACGACGGCGTGGTTCCCGGCGCCGGCCTCGTCGGGCGTGGTGGCCCGGCCGCGGGACGGGACGGTCGATGGTGGCCATCGGCACCCGGGCGAGACTGATGCGCTGGTGGTAGGTGAGCGGCGTCTCGTCGGACAGTCGCGGGCCATTCTCGTACAGGACGCCGAGCGTGTCGTCGTCGACCGTGGCGAGGTCGGAGTAGCCCGCCGGTCCGTCGTGGACGACCTGGCTGATCGCCCAGGTGGCGCCGGCGTCCAGGCTCGACCACAGGGTGAGCCGGTCACGCGACGACGGGTGCCAGGGCGCGGCGAAGACGATCCGCTCGCCGCGGTCGGTGCGGCGGTTCTGCCGGACCAGCGATCCCGAGACGATCGGGGTCTCGAGATCCGGCACGATCTCGAACGGCCCGTCCAGCGTCTGACCGCCATCGCTGCTGGTCGCGGCCGCGCGGTTGCCGGGTGCGGTGCCCTGGTGGTCGCGGGTGTTGAAGTAGACGGTGCCGTCGCCGAGCTCGACCACCGCGGTCTCGTTGGGGACGACGATGCCGTCGTCGTACGCGCCGAGCGCACCGCCGAGCCGCCAGGTCTCGCCGTGGTCGTCGCTGTAGACAGTGTGGATGCCGACGACGGCCGGCCGGTCCGCGGTGGCGGGCAGGATGTTGTGGTTGCCCGGCACGAGCAGGCGGCCGGCGTGCGTTCCGTGGGCCAGCTGGATGCCGTGCGTCGGCCCGCCCACGTAGTGGCGCATCTGCGGCAGCTTCACGTCGTCGGTGAGCTCCCGCCACGGCGACCAGGTGACGCCGTTGTCGTCGCTGTGGATGACGAACGGACGGGGCACGTCCTCGGGGCCGACGGTGCCGTCGACGATGTCCTGGTCGGTGACGTCGCCGCCGGTGCGGACGAAGAACAGGTGCAGCCGCCCCGTCGACCGGTCGAGCACGACGGACTGGTTGGCGATGCGGTGCGGCGGGTCGGCGGCCACCACGCGCAAGGCGCCCCAGGTGCGCCCGCCGTCGGCCGACCGCTCGAGGACGAGCTGGATGTGCCCGAAGTCCTCGGCGTTGTCGACGCGTCCCTGCGCGAACGCCAGCATCGACCCGTCGGCGGCGCGCACCAGCACGGGGATGCGGAAGGTGTGGAAGTCGTCGGTCTCACCGCGTTCGAACACGGTGGTCTCCTCGGCCCGGCGACTTGTCGCCGCCGCCGGCCGGCCGCCGAGGGTGAGCACCGAGGCCCCACCCACGACCCCGGCGGCCTTCAGCAGATCACATCGTCGTATCCCGTCCACGATGGTCTCCTCACGAGGTTCAGGCCGAGCCGCGGCGGATCAGCTCCCAGGGCTGCAGGCGCGTCCGGCCGGCGGCCGGCGCCTCGCCCGCCATCCGGCCGATGAGCAGTTCGGCAATCTCGGCCGACCCGACGGACGACGGGCCGACACTGGTCAGAGGGGGGTTCATGACGAGGTCCTCGTCGATGTTGCCGACGCCGATGACGGCGACGTCGTCGGGCACCCGCAGCCCGAGGTCACGGGCGGCCCAGATGGCGCTGACCGCGGCGATGTCGGTGGCCGCGAACACCGCCGAGGGCCGGTCCGGCGACTCGAGCACCCGCGTGGCACTGCGGTAGGCCTCGGCGCGCGACGACGCCCCCGCGACCACGAGCCGCCGGTCCAGCGGCAGGCCGCCGGCCTCCAACGCGGCCCGGTAGCCGTCGAAGCGGCTGTGCCGTGCCGCGTGCGGCGGGAACTCGCCGACGAACGCGATGCGCCGGTGGCCCCGCGACACGAGGTACTCGACCCCGCCGCGACAGGCCTCGGTGACGTCGCCGCGGACGACGTCGATGCCGTCGCGGGCGGCCTCGTCCGCCACCAGCACGACCGCGATGCCGAGGTCGACCAGCCCGGCCAGGGCCTCGTTGGCCGCCCTGGCGCCGGCCACGATGACGACGCCGTCGGCCAGCCGGCGGCGCAGTTGCGCCACGACGGCCGACCGCGCGTCGACGACGTCGCTCACGGTGATGACGAGCGTGTACCCGTGCCCCGCCACGGCCTCCTGCAACTCCTTGGCCAGCACGTCGAAGTACGGGACACCGAGCCGCGGCAGCACCAGGCAGACCCGTTCGGTGCTGCGCCGCCGCAGCGCCCGTGCCGACTGGTCGGGCACGTAGTCGAGCGCCCGGACGGCCTCGAGGATGCGCTGGCGGGTCTCGTCGCGGACCCGGCTGCCGCCGGACCTGCGGCCGCTGAGCACATACGACACCGTCGCCCTCGAGACGCCCGCCAGGCGGGCGACGTCGGCGGCCGTGGGCGGGCGACGGGTCTCAGCCATCCGTGGTTACTCGATTAACCGACCGCATGGCCTTGGACCCTAGAGCCCGGCCGGCGGACCGTCAAGACCAGCGAAACTTCCTCCGGCCCACCCTCTTGACCAAACGGCCTTCGATGCTTAAACGTATAACCATGTCGCGACGGAAGCAGCCGACGTCCCGTGACGTCGCCGCACTCGCCGGTGTCTCGGTGGCCACCGTGTCGTACGTCATGAACGGCCGCACCGACCGCCGGATCCCGGACGACACGCGCGACAAGGTGCTCGCCGCGGCCCGGCGGCTCTCGTATGCGCCGAACCGGTCGGCGCGCAGCCTGCGCCGCCGGCGCACCGAGCAGGTATGCCTCGTCGTCGGGTCCATCGGCGTGCCGGCCTACGACCAGCTCGCCCGCGACATCCACACCCGCGCCGACGACGCCGGCTACGGCGTGATCACCATCGTCGTCGACTCGCGAGCACGCGCGGAGAAGGCGATGGAGCTGCTACAGCAGCGCATCGCCGACGGCGCGGTCATCGCGCCGGACATCGCCGACCTGACCGAGCCGGACCTGACCGGTCTGGCCCGCAGCGGGCTCCCGCTCGTCGTCATGAGCAACACCGCCGCACCGAACGGGTTCGACGTGATCCGGGCGCCGGAGGCCGCGGCGTGCGCCGCGGCGCTCGACCACCTCTTCGGCACCGGCCGCCGGCGGGTGGCGTTCCTGGGTCACCGCCATGAGCTGGAGACCGCCGCCGGCAGCCCGTCCGAACGATTCGCCGCCTACCTCGACGCGCTGGAGCGGCACGGCGCCGAACGGGACGACAGCATCATCGTGCCCGGCGCGAACGACCGGGTCGCGGCCTACTGCAGCGTCGAAGCCCTGCTCGCGCGGCCGGACCGGCCGGACGCGATCTTCGCCGCGTCCGGCCGGGGCGCGATCAGCGCCATCTGGGCGGCGCGCGATGCCCAGCTCGACGTACCGGGCGAAGTCGCCGTCGTCGGTGCCGGCAACCTCCCGGAGAGCCTCATCACGCGACCGGCGCTGAGCACCGTGGGACCGTCCGCCGCCGACGACTTCACCGAGGTCGCCCGCCTGATCTTCGAGCGCATCGCTGCCGGCGTCCCGGCCGAGGGACGCGAGATCAGCGATCCGTGGACCTTCCATCCCCGCGGTTCCACCTGAGTTCACGAAGGACCGCAGCCCCGAGAGGAGCAACGTCAATGGCGACACCCCAGCCCACCCGACGTCAACTGCTGCGCTGGACCGGAGCCGGCGCCCTGGCCGGTGTGGCCGCGCCGTGGCTCAGCGGCTGCGCCGGCGCGCCCGAGGACGACACGTCGACCGGCGGGTCAGGCGCATCCGGCGGTGGGGGCGGAGACCTCACCGTCTACTGGAACGCCGGGCACACCTACGCCGCCTACGAGCAGGTCATCGCGGAGTTCGAGGAGGAGCACGGCGTCAGCGTCAGCCTGCAGAAGTACCAGTGGGACGACCTGCGCACCAGGCTGCTGTCGGACCTGGCCTCCGGCAACCCGCCGGACGTCGTCGAGGAGCCTGGCGGCTGGTTGCAGGAGTTCGCGATCTCCGGCGACGCGCTGTCGCTGCAGGAGTTCGTCGACGCCGACGGCGAGGAGATGGGCTTCCCCGACGACTGGCAGCCGCTGACGATCCCGCGCAACTCGCACGAGGGCGACGTCTACGGCATCCAGCTGCACCTGACTTGCAACATGCTGCTCTACAACCGCGCCATGCTCGACGCCGCCGGCGTTCCCGTGCCGGCTACCTGGGACGACTTCCTCGACGCCGCGACCTTGCTGACCGGCGACGGCGTGCACGGGGTGGCGCTCAACCAGGACCCGGCGTACTCCTGGCCGTGGCTGCTGCAGAACGGCGTGCGCTACTACGACCCGGACAGCGGCGACCTGCTCGTCCCGCGCGACAAGGCGGTCGAGGCGCTGCAGTTCCAGGCCGACCTGGTGCACCGGCACCAGGTCGCACCGGTGCCGACGCCCGGCACCGACTATTCCGGGCCGCAGAAGCTGCTGTCGGCCGGCCGCGCCGCGATGATCCTGACCGGGCCGTGGGACCTCGCGCCCATCGCGCAGACCAGCCCCGACCTGGATCTGGGCATCGCACCGGCGCTGTCGAACGACGTGCAGGCGACGCTGCAGGCCGGCACCAGCGTCTTCATCCCCGCGAAGGCGAAGAACCCGGACCTGGCCTGGGACTTCGTCAAGCGCATCACCGCGCTCGAGGTCGAGAAGGCGGCCACCGAGGAGGCCCGGATGCTGATGCCGCGGCTGTCCTGGGCCGAGGACCCGATGGTGCGGGGCGACGAGCAGCTGGCGGCGTTCGCCGGCGGCTTCGAGTACGCCGTGGACACCTCCGAGGAGCTGCGGCTGACCGGCCGGAGCGGCGAGGTCACCGAGCTGTTCAAGACGCTCTACCAGGACGTCGTGATGAACGACAGCGAGGCCGCGACTGCGGTCGACGCCTTCCTCACCGAGGCGGCGAAGGTGCTGGAGTCCTGATGGCCACGGCGACGACGACGGCGCCGTCGCCGCCCGGCGCGTCCGGGGGCGGGCGGCGGCGCCGGTCGCCGTTCCGGCGCTCGCTGAACCGGCGGTACGTGATCACGGCGTACCTGTTCCTGCTGCCGGCCTTCGCGTTCTTCGGGCTGATGTTCTACCTGCCCATCGCCAACGTGATCGCGAACTCGTTCAACACCGGGCCGCGGGCCGACGTCTTCGCCGGCCTCGACAACTATCGCCGCGCCTTCGACGACCAGGCGGTGCACAACGCGTTCACCGTCACGGTGATCTTCGGTGCCGCGACCACGATCGGGGCCATCGTCATCGGGCTCGGGCTGGCGCTGCTGCTGAACCAGCAGCTGCGCGGGCGGGTGGTGTTCCGCGCGATCGTGCTGGTGCCGTACCTGACGTCGGTGGCGATCGTCGGCCTGCTGTGGCGCAACATCCTCGACCCGCAGCTGGGGGTGCTGAACCGGGTGCTCACCGACCTGGGGCTGCCCACCCAGACCTGGCTGAACACCCATCCGCTGGCCACGATCGTCGGCGTCACGCTGTGGATGAACGTCGGGTACACGATGGTGCTCTTCCTGGCGGGACTGCAGGGCATTCCGGAGGAGTACCAGGAGGCCGCCACCGTCGACGGCGCGTCGTCGTGGCAGCGGTTCTGGCGCATCACGCTGCCGCTGCTGGCGCCCACGACGCTGTTCGTGTCGGTGATGTCGGTGATCGGCGGCCTGCAGGCGTTCGGGCAGGCGTACATCATCACCGGCGGCGGCCCGGCGGGGCGGACCGACCTGTACATCTTCCACGTCTTCGAGGTGGCGTTCACCTCGCGGGACTTCGGCTACGCCTCGGCGCTGTCGTTCCTGCTGTTCCTCGTCATCGTGCTGTTCACCGTGGTCCAGCTGCGGGCCGGGCGGCGTGGGGAGGTGCAGTACTGATGGCGGCGTCCGCTCCCTCGCGACCGGCCCGCTGGGCCGCCTACACCGTGCTCGGCGTGGTCGGTGCGGTGATGGTCGTGCCGATGCTCTACATGGCGTCGCTGTCGCTGCAGACGGAGGCCGAGACGCTGGCCGCCGACCCCGTCCTGTGGCCGGCATCGCTCCAGTTCGGCAACTACGTCGAGCTGTTCGAGAGCGCGCCGTTCGGCCACTTCATCCTCAACAGCCTCATCGTGGCAGGCGGCATCACCGTCGCGCACCTGGTCTTCGACCCGCTGATCGGCTACGTGTTCGCCAAGTTCCGGTTTCCGCTGCGCAACACGCTCTTCGTGGCGCTGCTGGCGACACTGATGATCCCGCTGTTCGTGCGGATGATCCCGCTGTACGTGATGATGTCGAACCTGGGCTGGCTGAACAGCTACCAGGCGCTGATCGTGCCCTTCCTCATGGACGCGTTCGGCATCTTCCTGATGCGCCAGTTCATCCAGCCGATCCCTGACGACCTCATCCACGCCGCCCGCATCGACGGCGCCTCGGAGCTGCGCATCTACGCCCGCGTGATCCTGCCCCAGGTCAAGCCGGCGCTGGCGGTGCTGGGCCTGTTCACGTTCGTGTTCCAGTGGAACGAGTTCCTCTGGCCCCTGGTCGCCACCTCGACCGAGGAGATGCGCACCATCCCGGTCGGGCTCACGCTGTTCAACCAGGAGTACTTCACGCTCTGGCACCTGACGGCGGCCGGGTCGGTCATCCTGTTCGTGCCGACGGTGCTGCTGTTCCTGTTCAGCCAGCGCTACTTCGTCCGCGGCATCACGCTCAGCGGCCTGAAATGACCACGTCGCCGGATCGAAGGAGAGCACCAGCACATGCCGGACACCGTCCCGGGCGCCCGAACGTCATCGTCGTCCTGACCGACCAGCAGCGGTGGGACTCCACCGGCGTGCACGGGAACCCGCTGGACCTGACCCCGGTGTTCGACCGGATGGCCGCCCAGGGCACCCACGTCGAGCAGGCGTTCACCGCCAACCCGGTGTGCGCGCCGGCCCGGTCGGCCATCCATACCGGCCGGTACGGCACCGCCACCGGGGTGTTCCGCAACGCGCTGCCGCTGCCTGACGGCGAGCCGACGCTGGCGCACCACTTCGGCGCGGCCGGTTACCGCACCGGCTACATCGGCAAGTGGCACCTCGCCGACGCCGACCCCGTCCCGTCCGGACAGCGCGGCGGCTACGACCAGTGGCTCGGCGCGAACCTGCTGGAGTTCAGCTCCGACGACTACCGGACCGTCGTGTACGACGACGACGGCGAGCCGGTGCTGCTGCCCGGCTACCGCTCCGACGCGCTGATCGACGCGGCGATCCGGTTCGCCGGCGACGCGACCTTCGCACGGCGCGACGCGGGTACCGGCCCCGCGCCGTTCTTCCTGTTCGTGTCGCTGATCGAGCCGCACCACCAGAACGAGGTGGACTCCTACCCGGCGCCGGAGGGCTACGCCGAGCGCTACCAGGGCCGCTGGCTGCCGCCGGACCTGGCGGCGTTGTCCGGGCCGGGCAGCGCCGTACACCAGCACATCGGCGGCTACTGGGGGCAGGTGCGCCGGGTCGACGAGGGCCTGGGCCGCCTGCTCGAGGCGCTGCGCAGCCTGGATGTGCTCGACGACACCATCGTCGCGTTCACCTCCGACCATGGGTGCCACTTCAAGACCCGCAACGGCGAGTACAAACGGTCCTGCCACGACGCCTCGATCCGGGTCCCGCTGGCGATCCGCGGGCCCGGGTTCGACGGCGGTGGCCGGGTGTCGCGGCCGGTCAGCGGCGTCGACCTGGCCCCGACGCTGCTCGACGCCGCCGGCCTGCCCGTCCCGGCACGGATGCAGGGCCGCTCGATCCTGCCGCTGCTCCGCACCCCCGGCGCCTCCTGGCCCGACGACGTGTTCGTGCAGGTGAGCGAGTCAGAGCTGGGCCGCGTCCTGCGCACCTCGCGGTGGAAGTACTACGTCGCCGCACCGGAAGCCGACCCGTGGCACGACGCCTCCGCCGATCGCTACGTCGAGACCGCTCTCTACGACCTGGTGCACGACCCGTACGAGCTGGTCAATCTGGCCGGTGTGGAGACGCATCGCGAAGTGGCGGACGAACTGCGGCAACGACTGAGCGGCCGCATGGTCGAGGCCGGCGAGGCCAAACCGGTCATCGAGCCGGCCCCGCCCGTCGCGGCCACCGGGCAGCGACGGGTCGACCCCGCCGTCCGCGGCGATTCGATACGTCCGACCCGGCTGGGCCACCAGCCCCGGTGAGGTCGTAGGGCGGCTCCGGTTCGGCCAGGATGCGCAGCAGGAGCAGAGCGACGGCCGGCAGCACCACCAGCGGCGCCTGCGCGAGCCGCAACGAGGACACGTCGGCCACGAGCCCGATCAGCGGGCTGACCGCGGCGCCGACGCTGACCGCCAGGCCCAGCGTGACGCCCCCGGGCCATGCCCACCTGCCTCGGCAGGTAGTCCTGGCCCAGTGTGACGTGCAGCGAGAAGGGCACGTGCAGACCGAGCGACCTCAGCGCGACGAACACGTAGACGAGCGGACCCGGAACGAGCACGACACCGGCCACCGCGAGGACGGTCGACGCGTACGCCCACCGCACCACGCGCAGCCGCCCGAACCGCGTAGCCAGCCATCCGCCGGCCACCGTGCCGGCGGCACCGACGAGGTACAGGACGAACAGAGCGACGGTGCCGGCGACCGCCTCGCCGCCGACCCGGTCGCGCACGTAGAGCGGGAGGAACGCGCTCAAGCCGGCGAAGACGATCGAGCGGCACACGATGGCGCCGGCCAGTCTGGTGAAGGACGGCCAGTCGTCCCGCGCGCCGGGCCGGCCGGGCCGGCCGGCCCGGCTGGGGCGCGCCACCACCGTCGTCACGGGTCCGATCCTCCGCAGCGCCAGCGCACAGGCCGCGGCGCCGACGACGGCCGCGACCGGCCACCGAGCGGCGACGAAACCGAGGTTGCCGCCGAGCGCGAACCAGCGCGTCGCGGCGTGGCTGCCCCGGCCGGCGACCCGGGCCACCTGGGCCACCCGGGCCGGTTCACATCGACGGTGTTGGGCAACTCGACAACGAGATCGTTGACGACAACTCATCAGCCCACAGGTGGGGATCGCGATAGCCCGACCAAACGGCGCGAGCTTCGAGGACGCGCTACTGCCTGACAGCCAGCGCGGCCGTGCCGTCGCGATAGGTGGCGTCACGTCAGCGACAGCTGGTCTTCCGGTGGCCGGATCGAATTCCACTCAGGAACCCGTTGGGCTCGGTGCTGCCATCGAGCCGACGAGCGAGGGCGTAGACGAATTTCGTGTTCATTCTTCGTCCGCGCCCAGCCGGTGGACGGGCGGAAGCTGAGGCCGGGGTCCATGCCGATGAGGCACTGGAAACCCACCGCGACTTTGCGAGCTGACCGGGTGGGGTGAGCCGCCGTGCGGAATCACCCCACCGGGCCCGGTCAGCCGATGAAGGCGACGCCGACTGGCGAGGTGAGCAGCGGCGCCAGCACCTTCGCGCGACCGGTGCGCAGGTCGACGTCGACCAGCAGCGACAGACCGAGAAGTCCGTCGGTCCGCACGGCGGCCACGGCGCGGTAGTCGTTCGGCTGGTACTCGCCGGTCGGGGCGGCGCCGTCGATGTCGAACCCGTTGGTCGCCACCACGTTCAGGCCGAGGCGGCCGACCGGGAAGAGCTGTCCGGTGTTCGGCGACACGACCGGCGTCGCGCCGGGGACGCTGCCCTGCAACACAAGCCTGTCCGTGCGGGAGTCCACGCCGTACAGCGCGGTCGAGGTGGCCCCTGCGACGCTGTTCGTGTAGCCGGACGCGGCGACCTCGGGCTTGCCTCCGCCCGTGGCGTAGGCCAGCGTGCCGTCCACCGCCGCCACCGCGCCCGTGTCAGGGTGGAGCCTCAGGTTCTGGCCGGTGTCCGTGACGAGTCGGATCCGGTCGACCGTCGGGTTGAAGTCCAGGCCGACAGCCCTCCCGGCAAGCTCGATCGGCGCGCCGACCTTCGTGGCCCTCCCCGACCTGGCGTCCACCGTGTACAGCTGACCGGACGCGCCGATGACGTACACCGCGCCGTTGGCCGGCCGTACGTCCATGCCGACCAACCGGTCCTTGTGCGCGAGACCGGTGATCCGCACCCGATGCTCGACGAGCAGCGGCACGTTTCCGTTGTGCCGGCTCAGCACACCGTCCGAGCCGAGTACCAGCAGGTCACTGCGGTCCTGGTGCGTCGATGCGGACGCCGGCGCCGCCGAGGCCGTCGGCGCGGCCAGCACACCGGCAGCCAGCACGGCGGCGACCACCATTCCGATTCTTCTCATCACGAGTTCCTTCCGCTCTCTCGGGTGCGACGTCTGGTGTTACGTCCGGGAACACGCCTACGTTCATCGCGCGATCGATGAACACGGGACGCGGCCGCTACGTGCCCCCCGGCAGGACAAGAAGTGAGCGATCTGAACCGAGCACGAACAGGCGGTTTCGACCTGCGCGACGAGGACTGCATGGTCCTTCCTACGGCGCGCACAGAGTGGAACCGGATCGGTTCGCGCTGCGGCGGCTCGGTGACGAGGGCGCCGCCGGTGATCTGGAGCAGGACGTGTTCCTGCGGGTCGCGCGCGTGCGGGCTTGGCTTCGCCGTTCGCCCTCGCTCGCAAACACGGTCATCGGCCAGAGCAGCCCGACGATGCCAGACAACGATGACGGGATCGGACCCCGGCGATCCCGCCGGCGCACCACACCTTCGCTACCGACCGGTGGCATCCGCGCTTGCATGCAGAATGGATGTCATGACGGCTGACGGTGACGCCGGGCGGCGGCCCGGGTGGCTGCTGGACGAGGTCGCGAACGCGGGTCGCGAGAACCTCGACCGCGACCACGTCGCCCGCTACGACGTCAAGGAGAACGCCCGCGCTTCCGACGAGGTCCGGCTGTGCCAGCGGCTCGGCCTGACCCGCGACTCCGTCGTCGTCGAGTTCGGTCCGGGAACCGGCCAGTTCACCCTCGCCGTGGCTCCCGCCTGCACCCGCGTGATCGCCGTGGACGTGTCACCGGCGATGCTGGCCGCGCTCCGGTCCAACCTCGCTCACGCCCGGCTGTCGAACGTCCTGGTCGTGCAGGCCGGGTTCCTCACCTACGAGCACGACGGCCCGCCGGCGGACCTCGTCTATTCGCGGTACGCGCTGCACCACCTGCCGGACTTCTGGAAGGCGATCGCGCTGTCTCGGCTCGCCTCCATGCTGCGTCCCGGCGGTGTGCTCCGCCTGTGGGACGTCGTCTACAGCTTCGACCCGCCGACGCCGGTGAGCGGCTGGAGGCCTGGTGCGCCAGTGCCGACGCCAGTGCCGATGCCGGTACCGGCGACGCGGACCGGTGGAACCGGGCGGACCTGGAGGAACACGTCCGCGATGAGCACTCGACCTTCACCTGGCTGCTGGAGCCGATGATGCTGCGGGCCGGCTTCACCATCGAGGACGCCACCTACACCGACGACGGCATCTTCGCCCAGTACGTCCTCCGCCGAAGGGCTCCGATCAGCCGACCTCGGCTCACACCGTGGCCTTCGAACAGCTCGAACGTGAGAACGAGGAACGCCGGCGGGACCGTCGCCTCCGGCGTCACCGCGACGCCCACCCCCTTCGACGTCAGGATGTCTGCGGCGGCTCAGACCGCTGCGCGATGGGCCGGGTAGACCGAGTCGAGCGGGGCGTCGGGAACGTCGCGGATCTCGACGGCGGGTGAATCCGGCGTCTGCGAGCATGCGGCGCGCGGTCTGCTCGCCCAGACCGTGCCCAGCCCGGCACCGCCCTGGGCCAGCGAGACCGTCATGCAGTGCAGCGTGCTGATGGAGTTCAGCAGGGGCGCGAACGGGTTGCCGACGTTGTCCTCCAGGTTGCTGGCCGCCTTGGCGTCCATCATCACGAAGACGCCGTCTGGTCGTAGCGAGTCGTGCGCCCGCCGCAACACCGTCGCTGGATCGGCCTGGTCGTGGATCACGTCGAACGCGAACACCGCATCGAGCAACGGCTCGGCCGGGAGCTCGACCAGATCGAGGCAGACGAAGGAGCTGTTGCGCAACGACCAGTCCGCGGCTCGGTGCGGCCCGTCTTGACGGCGTCGGCGGCCAGGTCGTAGCGCACGAACGTCGACCGCGGGTAGGCGCGGGCGAGCAGGGTTTGTGCTGTGCCCGGTGCCGTGGTGCCAGGCCGGCCGGCTCGACGATGCCGGTGATCAACTGATCGTCGAACAGCCCGCGGGACATGCCGTCCATGACCGAGGTGAAGTCCGGGCGGCACTCCTCGTACGGGATCCCGCCTCGTTCCGGAAGATCTCCGACAACTGGTCCACGTGGGTGCCGAGGTGGGTGACCATGCGGCTCATCGGCGACAGGTCGGACGATCCTCCGCCGGTCAGGCACAGCGCGTGCTCAGCCGGTAGCGCGTACCCGCGGCCCTCCGTGCTGTAGTCGACGATGCCCCCGGTGACCAGGGCGCCGAGGCACAGCTGGTAATCCGAGCTATTCGCCACCGATGAGTTGGGACAGGTTCGGTTGGATGTCGGCCGGGTAGATGCCGAAGGTGTCAAGGTCGGGAAGGGCTGTCCAGACCAGTTCGAAGCTGTTGTTCTTGCTGTGAGCTGCCGCCTCGTCGCCGGACAGTTGGGCTGTTCCGGCGACATTGGTCATGAGGAAGTAGTGGGCGGGGCGCCGGTTGTGCGTGCTGGTCCAGAGCAGTCGATCGATCTCGGCGGTGAGTGTCATCTCCTCTTCGAGCTCGCGGAGGGCAGCTTCCTCGCCGGGTCGTCGGCTCCGGTGCCGAGGTCGCCCACGGCCGCCTCGGCGTAGCCGTCGAGCGAGGTGACCATCGAGTAGATGAGTTTCGCCATGCGTCGGTCGTTCCTTCAGTTCGGTGGATCCGGTAGTGCGGCCAGCGCGTCGCGGAGTGCGGCGCGGGTGGTGATGCCGAGCTTGGGAAGATGCGGTAGCGATGGCCGCTGACCGTACGGGGTGACAGGAACAGCCGAGCGGCGACTTCCTTGTTCGTCAAGCGGCCAAGCCCGAGGCGGCGACGCGGGCGATCTCGAAAGTCACCGCTGCCGAGGCCGGCCGGCAAGGCCTGGTGATAGCGGAAGTACCACCCGAAGAACCGTTCCGCTCGCTGCTCGATCACCGCGAGGCCCTCCGCCGCGAGTTCGCCGGCCTCGTCCCAGCGGCCCCGATGGACGTCGTCGACCGGAGAAAGGACCACGCCGCCCACCGGCTCCGCAAAGGCCGCCGCGGCGGACGACCGCCAGCGTTCGACCCGCAGGCCTACAAGTGCCGTAACGTCGTCGAGCGGAGCTTCAACCGCCTCAAGCAGTTCCGTGCCCTGGCCACCCGATACGCCAAACGAGCCGCCTACTACCGAGCCGAGGTCACCCTCGCAGCCATCGTCCTCTGGCTCCGCGATTCACAGGACACGGCCTGGGCCGTGCGTTGCCCACAGGCTGACGGCGTGATCTTCAGCGCATCTCGACGGGCCGGGGACGGCCGAGGGTCTCAGCCCGACTGGCGTTTGAAGCGCGCGTACAGCCGGCCCGAGGCGACGGCTCTGCCCATGGTCCACAGTCCGGCCAGCACGGTAGGTACAACGACGTACCAGGGAAACATGGCACCCGAGCTGAAGGAACCACGGGGGCCACCGGCGAGGTCGTTGACCTGCGCGTCCCACCAGGCGAAGGTCACGACGGCCGCGGTCACGAACAGGATGATGGTGACGACCGCCCAGACCCGGGCCAGGCGTTTCGCCATCTCGGCCCAGGCCTGGTCGGGGGCCGGGCCGTTCATGGAACCACCGCTCATGCCATCGCCTGAGCGAGCACGCGGGAGGACGGGTCGGCCTCGGTCGCGGTCGCGGTCGCGGTCGCGGTGGGGACGGTGTCCGCCGGCCCCTTGATGAATCCGGCCAGTGTGGCCTTGACCTTGGTCGGCCAGTCGAGGGCGTGCAACGTCTGGGTGATCCGGGCTTGGTCGGTGGCGTCGTCCCACACCGCCTGATCAGCCTGCGGCCCGGCGGCACCGTGGTCGCGGTAGGTCTTCGCAGTCATCGCTTGGTCCCTTCGTTCGCCAGCTCGGTCAAGGCATTATCCCGTCCTTTCGCGCCGCATTCCCCTCAACAACAGCACACCCAGCCGTCACCGTCGCGCGCTGGACGCCACCCTCTGGCGGTCAGGAGATCGTCGAGCGCGTCCGGGAGCTGGCCGGCCAAGGCCGCTACGGCCCACGCGCCCGCCAGCATCGGGCCGTCGCCGCACACGCGACACGCTAGAGCCGCGACCGCACCCTGCGGCTGGCAGCGCGAACAGAACCGCCGGACTGCCACCTGGCCGGCGGGTTCGTCTATGAGCCACACGATTCCGAGGTCTTCCCAGTGCTCGTCGGCCTCGATCCCCTGTGCCGGGTGATTCGCCTGGTTCGACGTGGCCGCCGGGGATGACAGCGTAGTGGTGACCTCTGCAGTCTGGGCCGGGTGAGTTGCTGGCCTCACACATCACACAGGCGTCGGCGTGATCGTGCCGGAGGTAGCGCTTGATGATGAGTACTTTGCCCGCGTCGACTACGACTGCGGCGGTTCTCGGGATCGACATGTGGTGCAGCATGCCATCGGGTCCGGACAGCTTGCTCGCTCCGAAACAGGCGGACTCGCGGTGGACTGCGTGATCCGTCGAACGTCCGGAAGGTGCTCCGTCAGGTGCGCGGCGACGGGGCTTTGGCGTGGATCACGTCGCACGCGTTCCGCAAGACGACGGCGACCGTTCTCGACGATGCTGGCCAGTCCGCTCGTCAGGTGGCGGATCAGCTCGGGCACTCGCGACCGTCGATGACGCAAGATGTCTACATGGCGCGGCGCGTTCTGAACCCGACAGCCGCGGGCCTGCTCGATGACGCGCTACAGACGACGGTGGTGGAAGACCATGGGTAAGCATGGCCTCTGCTGCTGGTCGCGCTGGGTCGAGCCGCTGACCTGCTGTGGGGTGGGCCCCCAGGGGATCGAACCCTGAACCCGCGGAGTTCGGCGTCGGGGTCGCTGTGGTCGACCTGAACGACTTCGGCGGCACCATTCGCGCGGTCTCACCGCACGCGTTACCAGCGGAGCTGCTGCGCACGATCCTGGCCGGCAACCCGCTCGGACAGCGCACCACGAGCACCCCGTTCAGGATCGTACGGCGCGTGGATCGACAACCCGGGGAGACTCCGGACACCGGTGGCGACGGCACCGTTCTGGGGCTGCTCGCCACGCCAACCGCATTCCTCGAAGCCGTGGTCGCCGGGCCCCTGAGCGCCCGGGGTCATCTGATCCTGCCGGATCCACTGCGCAGCCTGCGGCGGTCGGTGCCTCGCCGGCCTTACGTGCCTAACGGCCCGCCGACGGGTCGTCGTCCGGCTGGAGGACCAACCGGTAGCCCACGCCACGCACCGACTCGATGCGCTTCTCGCCCAGCTTGCGGCGCAGGTACCTGATGTAGACATCGACGATGTTGGATCCGGGGTCGAAGTCGATTCCCCACACCTGCCTGAGGATCTGCGCACGGCTGAGCACCTGTCCGGGATGCCGCAGCAGCGTCTCGAGCAGCAGGAACTCGCGGCCTGGCAGCTGCATCGTCCGCCCGTCGACCGTCATCCGCCGGGTGTGCAGATCCAGCGCCAGGCCGCCCTCGGCGAGGACCATGGTCGTGGACTCTTGCGTGTCCGGAAGCCGGAGCCTGATCCGAGCGAGCAGCTCATCGAAACGGAACGGCTTGGGCATGTAGTCGTCCGCGCCGCCCTCCAGGCTCGCGACCGTGTCGTCGACGCCGTCACGGGCCGTCAACACAATCACCGGAAGATCGATCCGCGTGGCCCGCAACTCCCGCAGCACGGCCAAGCCGTCCATGACGGGCAACCCCAGGTCAAGGATCATCAGATCGAACTCACCGGACATGGCGTAGTCCAGCGCCGTCCTGCCATCCGCGACCACGGTCGACGCGATGCCTGCCGTCCGCAGCCCCTTCTCGATGAACGCCGCGATCTGGTCTTCATCCTCGACGATCAGAATCCTGGTCATCGCTTCCCCGTCAACTATTACTGATTCAGTAATCCGCTTGAGCTCTCAAGCTGGCGAACATGGGCGAATCGCGGCCGGGTCAACGCCCGGTGCGAAATTTCCCTTTCCGCCACGACCTATTCCTGCTACATCATGAGAGTGCTCTTACCCACGCCCGGCCGCCACCACAACTCTCGAGGGCAAACCCGAATCCCGCGCGAGCACTCGACTCGGGCGGCATGCCGGGCACCGTCGCCAGCGTCGGCCCTCGGTGCGCCGCTCTGGGTCGGTCGGTGTGACGATGGCGTCGTGGGCGAGAAGGGCCTGACGGGCAAAGAGGTGAGTCGGGCGAAGCTCGGCGCCAAGCCGGGGAGAAGAACGCGCAGCAAGCTGATCCGCCGGTGGAAGTTCGTCAGGTCGCCGAGGATCAGCTGGTCAAGGCCACCGGCACACCAACGAGACCGCGCCCCATGAGCGGTCCCCGAGCATGATCCCCCAACCCGTCCGCGCGGCCATGGGCACCGACCACTAGCCGACACCGGCGCTCCCCTGGTTCCCGAAGGCGCCTGGAGTGCCACTGGGGCCGCAGACCGGCAGGTCACAAAGAGCAAACGCACCCACGACTGAGGACGAACCATGGGCAAGATCGTCGTATCCATGTGGACCACCCTCGACGGCTATGTCGCCGGTCCGCAGGACGAGATGGACTGGCTACTGATCGACGACCAGCTGCTCAGGTACGAGCAGGAGTTGGTGGAGAGCTCCGACAGCCTGCTGCTGGGCCGGATCACCCACGGCGACTTCGCCGGCTACTGGCCGCGGGCCGCCGACGATCCCGCCGAACCGGATGAGGTGCGGGCCTACGCCCGCCGCATCGACGCCATGGACAAGATTGTGATCTCCGCCTCGGGGAATACCGCGCCCTGGAAGAACACCCGCAGATTCGAGCGCATCGATCCCGACGAGATCACCGAGCTCAAACGCGGAACTGGCGGTGACATCGTCATCTACGGCAGCCTCGCGGTGATCCGCGCCCTGGCCGGCCATCGACTCATCGACGAGTTCCAGCTCCTTGTGCATCCGGTACTCCTCGGCCACGGTAAGGCCCTGCTCGACCAGGATCAGTCTCCTGCCCGCCTGGAGCTGCTCTCGGCCAAGCCCTTCCCTTCGGGAGTCGTCCTCATGAAGTACCGCCCGGCCCACAACATCCCCGCCACCGCCTGAGCCCAATGCCGACGAGTTCGGGCCACATGACCGGGGTGTAGCCGACGTTGCAGGCATGTGCGACCTGTATCCCGGCGATCGTCACCCGCAGACCCCTTCTGCCGCGCATCGCCGCCGGTGATCGAGGTGAATGCCGCGTCCGCGCCGGTCGAGGAGAACACCTCTCAGGTTTGAGCGGCTGCCGCCGAATCGACTATGCGGCGACAGCGTGCCGCCAGAAGTGAGGCCTGGCGCCGCTCCGCCAGAGGCGCGTGCGAGCGAGATTCCTGGCAATCTTCGGTCTGGGGTGTCCTGATCGGCGTACCCCCGTTCGTCAGTAGGTCGGAGAGGGACGCGCCTGCGTCAACGTGGTTGGGAGTTCGGATGAACCAGTACCTGTTGTCGGTGTACGAGGTGGAGGGCAGGGTCGAAGGAGCCCCGGCGACGCCGGAGGAGATGCGGTCGTTCATGGCTCGGGTCGTCGCGCTGGAGGAGGAGATGGAGGCTGCGGGTGCCTTCGTGTTCGGTGGCGCACTGCACGGGCCGGACGCAGCTACCGTTGTGAGCGTCGGCACCGGCCTGGACAAGGTCATGACCGACGGCCCCTTCACTGAGGCCAAGGAGCACATCGGCGGCTTCTACATCATCAACGCCGACAGCCTGGACCATGCCCTGGAGTGGGCGGGCAAGGTCCTGGACGCGACCAACCACGCAATCGAGGTCCGACCGTTCCGGGCCACCGGTCGCGTCCAACCGGCGTAGCAGCCCCCGGTTCGGACCTGATGGATGAACGAGGTCGAGCGCGCATTCCGTGAGGCTCATGGTCGTGCGGTGGCAACACTGGTCCGCGTCTTCGGTGACATCTCGCTTGCCGAAGACGCGGTCCAGGACGCGTTCGTCGCCGCTTTGGACAGGTGGCCGAGGGACGGCATCCCCGACAACCCGGCGGGATGGATCGTGACGATCGCCCGCAACCGCGCGACCGATGTCGTACGACGCAACGAGCGCGGCCGGGAGCTGTACCGGCAGCTGGCCGCCGCAGCGGCGAGCGAGCTCGCTGCACATCCAGGAGAGGACCTCGGTCTGAGACGTGATGACCAGCTCCGGCTCATCTTCACGTGTTGCCACCCCGCGATCAGAGTGGAGCACCAGGTGGCGCTCACGCTGCGTCTGATCGGTGGGCTGTCCCCTAGTGAGGTGGCTCGCGCGTTCGTGGTGAGCGAGGCGACCATGGCCAAACGGCTGGTGCGTGCCAAGTACAAGATCAAGGCGGCGAACATTCCTTACCGTGTGCCCAGTGATGCGGAACTCCCCGCGAGGCTACGCGCGGTGCTGTCGGTCCTGTACCTGATCTACAACGCGGGGGCCGATGACCGGGAAGCGCGCGCTGACCTCCGTCGCGAGGCGATCCGTTTGACGCGAGTACTCGTGGCGTTGATGCCGGACGAGCCCGAGGCGCTCGGTCTGCTCGCGCTGATGCTGCTGTGCGAGTCCCGGGTCCCGGCGCGCAGTGGCAGCGGCATCGTTCTCCTGCACGACCAGGACCGATCACTGTGGGACCGAACGCTCATCGCAGACGGACACCGGCTGGTGCTGGCCTGCATCCGACGGGGTCGGATGGGACCGTTCCAGCTCCAGGCCGCGATCCACGGGGTCCACTGTGCGGCCGTCACGTTCGACGTCACTGACTGGCCAGCGATCGTCCGGCTCTACGACCGGTTGGTGGCGATCATGCCGACACCGGTCGTGGTGCTGAACCGCGCCATTGCCGTAGCCGAGACCGAGGGGCCCGCGACCGCGCTCGTCTTGCTGGACGGGGTAGCGGACGACCTCGACGGCTATCACCTGCTGCACGCGTCTCGGGCGGCGATGCTGGAGCGCCTCGGACGGACCGCGGAGGCAGCCGAGGCGTACGCCCGCGCTGCGGAGCTGGCGCCAACCGAACCCGAGCTCGAGTTCCTGGCCAGTAGACGCGACGAGAACATCACAGCCGGCCGACCTGCCACGCGACAGGCCATCGACCAGACCCCCATGTGATCCATCCATCCCCTCGTGGATGGGCAGCGCCGTCGATAATAAGCTTGAGCACGCCCGCGAGTCTCGGGCTCCTGCCTGGGTCGACGGCTGGGGCCGGACGGTGACCAGTTCTGCCCGTCCTCCGGGCTCTGCGGCAGCCAACCGGCGTCGCTGAGCCGGCTGGTCACGCCGGCGCCGACCGGGTCGGCCTGCCGGGTGGGCAGGTCGGCGAGCCGCTTGCTGCCGGCGTCGGCGATGCGGTCCTTGACCTGGGCGGCGCTCCAGGTGTTCGTCCGCACCGGCGGGCCGAGCCACGCGCCGACCTGGCCGGCCCAGTCGATGATCGGACCCAGGGGCAGACAGGCCAGCATGAAGCGCTCGAGCCGAGGCACCGCGCGGTGCAGGACGAGCCCGGCGCCGACCAGCTGCCGGCCGTCGTACCAGCCGAGGGACTCGCTGCGCCACTCCGTCTTGACCCGGCTCCAGGCCGGAGTCTGCAGGAAGCAGACCGACCGCTGGGTGCGTACGAACGCCAGATGCTCGGTACAGACCGCCGTGCGGCACCGCGGCATGAAGCGCTCCGGTGGCGAGCGTCAGTGCGCCGCCATCGCCCGCGCGCTGCTCCGTTCAGTTCGCCGCCGCTGTCGAGGACGGACCGCGCGGATAGGGTGCACGGAGCGGTCAACGCCTCGAAGGGAGTACACCGATGCCCCAGCGCGACGGATACATTCCCGGCGTCCCCTGCTGGGTGGAGCTGAGTGAGCCCGAACCTGAGGCGGCGCTCGAGTTCTACAGCGCGCTGTTCGGATGGGACTTCGAGGACGTGCTGCCGCCGACGTCGGAGGACAGGTACTGCATCGCGCGGGGCAGGGCGCCAGGCTCGTCGATCTTCGACACGTCGGGCGAGCTGCGCAGCGGCGACGTCGCGGCCATCCGTTCGATACCCCAGGGAGCGCCGCCGACGGCGATGTGGAGCACCTACTTCTGGGTCGACAGCGCCGACGAGGCCGCGGCCAAGGTCCGCGGTGCCGGCGGGGGCGTCGTGGCTGAGCCCTTCGACCTGCGCAGCGCGTGCCGGACGGCCGTCCTCACCGATCCCGAGGGCGCGGCGTTCTCCGTCTGGGAGGCGCGGGAGCACAACGGCGCGCGGCTGGTCAACGACCCAGGCGCAGTGGTCTTCAACAACCTCAACACCCGTGACGTCGAAGGGGCGCGATCATTCTACGGATCGGTCTTCGGGTGGCGGACGGCCGGTATCGGCGGCGGGGCCGAGGGGTGGACCCTGCCCGGATACGGCGACTGGCTCGAGCGCGAGCACCATCCGGGGTTGCGCCGGAACATGGCGGAGGCAGGAGCCCCGGAGGGGTTCGAAGACGTCGTCGGGAGCATCATTCCGATCGCCGGCGACCAGCCCGATCTGCCGCCACACTGGAGCGTGACCTTCGCGACCGCCGACGCCGACGCCACGGCCGCGAAGGCCGCCGAACTCGGCGGACGGGTAATCGTCCCGCCGTTCGACGCGCCCTGGTCCACCGACACCTACACCATCCGCGTCACCGTCATCGGCGATCCGCAGGGCGCGACATTCAGCGCCAGCAAGTTCCTGCCGAAGACCAAGGAATCCTCCTACCCCTGACCGAACAGTCCAGGCCGGCCGTCACCTCGCGGGATCGCCTGGCCAGAATGTCTGCGGGGAGGTGACGCCGACGAAGTCGATGCCGGCCAGTGCGCGTAGAGGTAGGCGGTTCCCCTGCGCGACGAACTGATCGATCACGCCGAGCGGCGCCAGGACCTCCAGCGTCCGCGGCTGAATGGCCAGCCCGCGACTCGTGCACCTGGTCGAGTGCGCGGTCGACGACCCGGAACCGCGCGCCATACCGCTCCAGGTGGCGGCCAGCGCCAGCCCGGTCGGCCCGGACCGGCGACGAGCAAGTCCAGCGCCTCGCCGTCACCGGAAGTGGCCATGGCAGCAGCCTGCCACCTCGGGTGACGGCCGGTGAAGGCGTCCCTGGAGTCGACGTCGGGGCGTTGCAGCGCGTTCAAGCGATGGTCGAGACAGCGCTCACCGGACAACACAGAGATCAGTGCGCCGTCTACACCTGCATTCGGGCGCCGCGGCGCGCGGTGACGCGGGTAGCGCCGGGGCGGCGCAACGGGGAAGTGCCACCCCGACCGGGCTGACGCTACACCGGTCGGCCGGGCGCATGCGGCTGGCAAGCTGATGTCGTGCCGTCATCGACAGTTCGGGCCGCGACGCGGTCGGCCCGCCGGATGCGAACCGCGAGCTCGGATCGCGGCCGGCTGGCGGAGGCGGACCCGGTGGGCGGGCGGCTCCGCAGCGGAGGCAGGATGGATCATCACCAAGAGCGAGGAGAGGTTGTGGCTATCGGACACAAGCGGGCACAAGATCTCATCGTGCGCTGGAGGTTCGCCGGGCTGGACGATGTCGAGTTCGAGGTGATCACCGGTCGCACCTTCGCCAACGCTGCTGGGATGAGCTGGGATCAGCTCGACCAAGTGGAGGCACGGCTCAACGAGAAGAATCGCGCCGACGCCGAGCCGTAACCTCCGGTCTCGGTGGGTGGTCCGTCTGCGGGTCCGCCATCACCCTGATCCGCCTGGCCGGATCGGCGTGCGCGGGCCTGCCGCTAAGCGCCAGCACGGACTGCGCGATGATGAGGACGTCCAGCGCGACGTTGGCCAACAGGCTCCGGATCCCGCATGTTGTCCCACCTCTGCCCCCGGTCACCGACGCACCCACCACGGCTGTTCCCGCTAGTCAACCCACGAGCCGCTGGTGACCGATGCTCTGACGATCGTCGCGGGTCGGTCAGCTGCAGGTGATCGCTCAGGTCGGGATGGTGTGGCGCCCGCGCGGCCGATGCCGTCAAGCTTGCGCGACGCCAACGGACGACCTCGCCTCGCAGGGGTTGGGACGGGGCCGCCTACATGCCCAATCGGCGCCAGGTGGGACTCCGGAGAGGGCCAAACGATGGTTCCAGGTGTCTGATCAGGCCGTCAAGGGCACCCGTACTGGCCATCATGTGGGGCTCCCGGGGAGCCGTTGGGATCGAGTGCATGCGCCGCGCAGGATCGCTCATGAGCCATGAGCTTCCCCCAAATCGTGGAGGGTTTCCCTTTACGCTGCTTCCAGCATAGCGGAGTTCTCGTAGTCGATGGGTGATTTCATGCCGCACGAACTGTGACGCCGACGACAATTATAGAAATCTACGACCCAGTCGATAATGACGCGTTTCGCTTCGTCGCGGGTCGTAAAGTGGTGCCGCGACAATACCTCGTGTTCCAGGGTGGAGAAGAACGATTCCGCGGCGGCGTTGTCGAAACACGACCCGACCCTTCCCATCGACTGGGTGATCTTCAGATCACGGCAGAGTTCGGTGAAGTCGTGCGCGGTGTAGGTGGACCCGCGGTCGGTGTGGAAGACCACCCCGGCCACGACCCCGCCACGGGCAGCGACGGCCATCTTGATGGTGTCAGCTGCCAGGACGGCATCCGGGTGCGGGCTGGTGGCGTAGCCGAGCAGCCGCCGGGAGAACAGGTCGATCGCCGTGGACAGATACAACTTGCCCTCGTCGGTGGGTATCTCGGTCATGTCGCCGACCCACCGACAGTTCGGTGCTTCGGCGGTGAAGTCACGATTCACCAGATCAGCGAACGGGATCGCCCGCTTATCCGGGCGGGTGGTGTTCTTCCGCCGTTTCTTCGCCCGCGCGACCAGGCTCTGTCGTTTCATCGAATCGGCGACCGTCTTCTCACCCACCGTCCAGCCGGCCTCACGCAGATCGGCGTGAATACGCGGCGATCCGTGCAATTCACGCGACTCGGTGAACGCCTTCTTCACGGCGGCGTCGAGCTCGTCGCGGCGCTGCTGCCTGGGTGTGTGGGTGGCCGGTCGTGCCACTTGTAGAACCACGACTGCGACACCTCCAACGCCCGGCACGTCACCGCGTGCGGTACCTGGTGGCTGGTCCTCTGGTCGGCGATGAACGCAGCCAGGCTCACCGCGTCGCCTCCTTCACCCACAGGACCACGGATCGCTTGAGCACGTCACGCTCCATCCGCAACTCCGCGACCTCGCTGCGCAACCGGGCCAGCTCGGCCCGATCGTCGCTGGTCAGGCCATCGGCCTCGCCGCGCTCGACCCGGTCCTTCTTCACCCAGTTACGCAGCGTCTCCGACCCGATCCCCAGGTCACGAGCGACCTGCGCGATCGGCTTGTTCGTCTCCCGAACGATCCGAACAGCTCCCTCACGGAACTCCGGATCGAACTTTCGTCTCGTCTCAGGCATCGCCACTCCTTATAGCCGATGCCTCCACACTTCGGGGGGAACCTCACCACACGCCACCGGACCGGTCGGGGCGGCTCCTCGATTGGCGACAGTTCTCCATCGAGATGGTGTCCCAGCTGACCTCGGATTGTGGCCACCGTCGTCGTTGTGGAGCGTGGCGGTGGCGGTGCACGTTGGCACCGAGGTGCGTCCAGACGTTGGACCTTGGTCGGATGGGGAGGGTCGAGGAAGGCTGCCGGGCCGCAACCTGCATTTCATTGCGGTGGTGTGTCGGTTCGTTCCCGCGCCTGAGCGGTGGGTTGTTGCTGCGGTGGCGGCGTGGTGGGGTACACCCGGCTGACGTTTCGTTCTCTCTTCGCCTCGTAGAGTGCCGCATCGGCGGCGGCGACGAGGTCATCGACGGTGGTGGAGGTGTCCGGAATGTGGTGGACGCCGCCGATGGAGGCCGTGATGGTCACCGGGTCCGCGGTTTCGGTGGATGGGGCGTCCAGGATGATGGCCTGGATGCGGAGCCGGATCCGTTCGGCGATGCGCTGCAGGCTCTGGTCGCTGTCGATGTCGGCGACGACCACAGTGAACTCTTCGCCGCCCCACCGGCCGCAGGCGTCGAGTTCGCGCACCTCGCCGCGCAGCTCGTCGGCGACGGCCCGTAGTACCTGGTCGCCGAACAGGTGGCCGTGGGTGTCGTTGATCTTCTTGAAGTGGTCGAGGTCGACCATGAGCAGGCCGATGCCGGTACCGGCGTCTTGTGCGCGGACCAGCAGCTGCTCGGCGTGGTGGTGCCAGCGGGCGGCGGTGGCCAGGCCGGTCTTCGCGTCGATGCTAGCGGCCTTCTCCAGGCCGGTGACGAGGCTGGCGCGGTGCAGTGCCGCGATGACGACCAGGACAGCCGGCATCGCCACGGGTGTGGTCATGATGGTGATGGCGACGAGCACGCCGAGCGCGGCCGCGCCGGCTTCGAGTATCTGGCCGGAGAGGTCGGAGAACAGGTCACGGGCAGAGGTGGTGGGGTTGTGGGTGGCGATCGCGGCCACGATGAGGCCGAAGTTGACGGCCCAGGCGAGGGTGGCGGCCAGGGCGATGACGCCGAACTCCACGGCCGTGGCGGGCAGGCCAGGGTAGGTGCCCAGGCCGGTGGAGAGGATCATGATGGCGAGGCTGGTGCCGAGCAGGATGGTCGCAGTCGTGTAGACGGCCCGGTACGGAGGAGTCCGTCGACGCTTGACGCGATCCCAGAGCAGCACGTTCGTCAGAATCACCATGGCCAGGGCCAGTACCGGCGGGAGCACGATGGTGGTGGCCATGACCCACACGGCGGCGGAATCGATGTGGGCGACAGCGGGCGCATGCGCGACCGCGCGGCGTTGCTCGACGTGCCGGGTGAGCTCGGTGGCCGCCCAGGCACATCCGGCGAGCACTCCGAAGCGGATCAGGTCGTCCTGCCCGATCGAGACCGGGACGAGGATTACCGTCACGCAGCCGACCGCGACCGCCATTGCATTGACGGCCAGAATGAGGATCCGGCTCGGCCGGGGCGTGCGCCACAGCGCCCAGCCCTGGAGCCAAGATCGCCATCGGTGCAAGGTTCCTCCGCCCGGTGGGGCTCCGCCAACCCAATGTGAGGACGTGCGGCACAGTGTAACCAACACGTAGGGCACAAAATAGACAAGGGTGGCGCAGTCGGCCGGTTACGGCTTGCTACCACGGTTGGGGGCGAAGGTGCGAACACCGAGTTGCTCGCCAGGTCCACTACGGACCGAGCCGACGCCTGCCCAGTCTCGATGTCGAGGGGAGGGCTTCGCCATGCGCGGTAACAGCTGGGACTGACGGATGAGTCGCGATAGTGATCCAGGACGACGATGCCGAGGAGGTGAGCAGCGTGCGCGGAAACAGCTGGGACTGACGGGTGAATGACGATGTTGGTCCACAACGACGATGCCGGGGGAGGTGAGCACGGTGCGCGGCAACTCCTGGGACTGATGCACCCGAGGTGCGTTCCTGCCGATTGAGTCGGCAACTACGGCGTGAGTGGCTCCGGGCTGGCCGAGACCGCACGCCGCCACCGGTGGACCGCCACGGCGGTCACCACGGTGCCTGCCGCTGCGGCGGCGCCGACGATTGCTGCTGCGTTGGCGAATTGCGCCAGCAGTCCTGCGGCGACGATCGCCAGGCCTTGTGCTGCCCGCAGCCCGGCGACGGCGACGCCGATCGCCTGCCCGCGGCTCTCCGCCGGCGCCAGGCGAACGTAGGTGGACTGGGCGACGATGTCGTGTGCTGAGAGCACTCCGCTCAACGTCCACAGCACCACCGTCACGGCGAGGCCTGGCGCCCATCCGGTCGGCAGCAGGATCAGGCTGCTGCCGATGGCCATTGGCCCAAGCAGCGCGAGACGCCGCTGCGGGCCGAGAAATCGCAGGGCGATCATGCCGAGCACGGTCCCGACCGGGTTGGCCGCCAGCAGCCAACCCACCGAGGCCGTGCCGCCGCCGAGCTGGTCACCGAATGGCACCGCCAAACCCTCGGGAACAGCGTAGAAGCCGCTGCAGCAGGCGACCGCCAACAGTGTGCGCAGGCGTGCGTCGCCGGCGACCACAGCCCACCCCGCACGCACCGTCGCCCAGTACCCGGGAACCGGTGGCCCCGCCTCGGCACCCCGCGTCCCAGCCACCGCCGCCGGCCTGTACAGCTGGATGCCCAGCCGGATGATCGCAGCCGACACCACGAACGTGACGACATCGACGAGCAGGGCCGCGCTCGTGCCGAACTCGGCCACCAGAGCGGCGCCGGCGCCGAACCCGATGGCGAAGGACGCCTGCGAGGTCATCGACACCAGTGCGAGGCCTGCGGTGAGCTGGTCCCCGGGCAGCATGTCCGCGAGTACCGACTGTCGGGCGCTGGCGAACGGGCTCGCCGCGGCCTGTACCGCGAACAGCAGCGTCGCCTGCGCCAGCAGCGGCATTCCCGGGACCGCCATGACAGCCACCAGCGCGGCCCGGGCCAGATCGGTGGACACCATGACGGTACGCCGCGGAAACCGATCCGCCAGACCGGCCAGCGCGGCGCCGCCGACGAAGTCGGGCAGATAGGTCAGGGCGTACGTCAACGCGGTGAGTCCGGCAGAGTTCGTGCGCTCATAGACCAGCACCGTTAACGCCACGCGGGCCAGCTGATCTCCGACCACTGAGAGCACGTGTGCCACCCACAGCCGGCGAAACTGCGGCACGGCAAGCACCTGGGCGAAAGAGGCCGGCGAGTCGGACATCGTGGCACGAGTGTGCCCGACCACAGACATTGCGCGCAGTGAGGGGGTGGGTGTCGCGGCAGGTCACTCCTACGGTGCTCCCGCGCGTCGACGAGCCGCCAGCATCTGCTGGATGACGCCAGCCGGCAGCCCGCAGTTCGGTCAGGGTTGGTCGCGCTCGTAGGCCTTGCGGATCATTCGCTCTGTCAGATCGCAGCCCGGCCAGTAGATCAGCTTGACCCGGCTGTGCATCGCTCGGAGGCGCCGCATCGGGCAGCAGGCCTGCCAGCGACACCTCCAGGCCAGAAGCCTGCCGGCCACGTGAGGAGCAACGCACGGGTCCACAGATGAGAGTGCGCTAGGTTCATCTCGTGACAGATAGGAACTAGCGTGCCCGTGGGCACCTTCACATGAACGGCTCGTACATGAGGCGAGGGCTCGGCGAGCGTCCCCGACACTCATCCTCTCGGCGAGCGCCAGCATGCCCAGCAGGTGGCGTGTCTGCCTCCGACGGATTACTGGTGCTGACCGAGTCCGGTTGCGACCAAGCGGCGCACGGCTTCGGCCCGGGAGCAGCCCTGCTTCTCAGCGAACACGTCGACGCTGGGTAACAGGTCGCCCAGCCGCACCTGTACCCGACCACCGATCTCTGGACGGCCAGGTCCCTGTTCGGCCGGCAGGTCACCGAAGAACTGCTCGGCTCGATCGCTGTGACCGTTGCTGTTGAGCCAGTCCAGCGCCTCCTCGTCAATCAGGAAGCGATACCGCGGGGGGGCGAGCGGCGAGGCGTCGCGCTCACCGACCCATCGTCCGCGCTCGTCGGTCTGCCAGGCCACCTTGTGCACCCATTGGCCGCCCTCGGTCCGGTAAAGCGTTTCAATGACTCCTCGCGCGGATCCGCCCTGACGTTGCAGATCTGCGTAGCGCTGGGCGGTCATGGGGTTGGCCTCGACGATGGCCTCGGCGCGATCAGGGGAGAACCACCCCTCCGCCACAGCCGACTGGTTGTCGCGGTACCGGTACACAGTGACTCGGGACATCGGGTTCCCCTCCCATAGAAGCGTTAAGCGATGTCGTCAATCTAGTGCTCAATCGCCAACGAGGCAATAGACGATGGCGCTTATGTGTGGGTCGGCCCTGCGGGGCCAACCGAGCGACAACCGGATCTGCCGCGATCCACGGTCGCCCTGTCGCAGATCACCTCGCGGACGTCGTGGCGCGCATCTGTCGACGGAGGACATGTGCCTTGAGGGTGTGCTTTGAGGTGTGTGACGACAGGTGTGTGACGACAAGCGTGGTGAGAATTTTCTGTACTCCGTCAAGGCGGGCCGCTTCGCGGCCCGCGCTCCCGCTTCGGCCTGGCGCCAGGCGTGCGGCCTGGCGGCCGTTCCGGGCGCGGACCGGGCGCGGGACACGAGCTCGCCCACACCAAGTCGTGAACCGTCACGTGTGGTGGACACCAGACGGAATGGCGCACTGGCTGCCACGGTGGTGTCGAAGCGATGCCTCTGTGCATTCGACCTGCGCCTCGAGGCTGCGCAGATCCAGGCCCACCCGTCCACCGGTTCGTCGGCCCGACCGCAAGCCCATCGGCACAGCAACCTCGGCGCACGAGCCCGCACCATGGCCGCCGACGATCGGGCCTCGGCCCCACCCCGCGTCCACCGACATGAGAAACCCTCATGCGTCACGTCGCCGCCCGACGCGGCGCTTGGTGCGGCTCGCGAGACGACGCGAACGCGACGTCTCTCCCGTCCTCCTAGTCAGGAGGCCATGGGTGCTCACGATGGAGCGCTAGCCGGCCAAATCACCTTCACGGTGACCCTGAGCCGGAGAGCTTCGCGTACGACATCGGCAGGCCCACCGAGCCTGCACGCAGGTCGGCCATTCCAGACGGCGACCAATTCGTCAGCACGCTCGAGCATGTGCCTGCTGGCCGCCAGAAGCGCCTCCGGATCGGACTCGTCGAATCGAAGGCGAACCACATCAAAGGCGCGGTTGAGCAGCGCATCGTAGTCGTACAGACTACTCACCGGTAGAAGGTCGCGGTGCCGCGCCGATGGAACAACGATCACTAGCCGACCGCCGACGTCGAGGACGGCGCGAGCGAAGAGCCGATCAGCACCCTCGGTCAGGCAGGATATCCCTACGAGTCTGTCGATCGTGGCGAGGTGCTTGCGAATGGCGTGGCTGATCAGGCTCGCAGTCACCTCGTCAAGGGATCGATGACCAGTCACGGCGACACGCACCGCGCTCCTCCCCTCGCTGCCGGGAACCGGCAAACTTCGGATCAGACATCGACCGGCGACGTACACCACGGTGCCCGACCACCTCCGTGCTCGCAACCCGTGCACATCGAGAAGAGCCACCGGATTGCGAGCAGCTCGATCCCTGCGGCGAGGACCATGCCCGCCGCGGTTGGGCCAGTCGTCGGAGCTGCGCGAGGCGCTCACAGACGTCAGACAGTGCGGCCTCGCGTCGAGGACGGCTCCGTCACGCCCAGCCTCGCCGCCCTGACCGACGCCGTCCTGGACCACAGCGGTCATCCGCTCGTGGCCGTCGGCGCCGTCCCACTCGACAGGGAAGCAGATGAGGATGAATACCCGGACGCTCGTATGCGTATACCCTCACGTGACATTCGCAGCCGCCGACCAGGCGAGCCGGACCCGGGCACTCATGACGAGGAGCGTGATCGACCTGCGCCGCCAGCAGGAGGGGCCGTTCGACGTCGTCAGCGCCTACGACGAGCACGGCCGGGAGCTGTACGCGTTCGCACTCCACGCGCTCGGCGACCGCGCGCAGGCCGAGGAGTGCGTCCAGGACACCCTCGTACGTGCCTGGCGGGCCCGAACGACCTATCGGCCGGACCGCGCCTCTGTCCGGACCTGGCTGTTCGCGATCGCGCGGAACCTCGTGATCGACACGCTGCGGGCCCGCCAACGCTGGCCGCGCCCGGTCGACACCACCCGGACCGAGGACCGGGCCGATCCAGCTGACGACGTCCGGGCCAGCCTCGACCGGCTCCTCGTCGCCGAGTCCTTGACCCGGCTGTCCGACGAGCATCGGCAGGTGATCGTCGAGGTCCAGCTGAACGGCCTGTCCTACGAGGAGTTGTCGCGGGTCACGCAGGTGCCGGTGGCGACGCTGCGCACGAGGATGTACTACGGGCTGCGGTCCCTGCGGACGGCCCTGAAGGAGGTGGGCGAGAGCCATGCCTGACGACCGGTCCCCCGCCGGCGGACGCGAGCGCGCCCGCGAACTGCTCGACCTCGGCGCGCACCGCGAGCTCACCACCATCGAGCAGCACGAGCTGACCCGGCTGCTGCACGAGCACCCCGGCGTCGAGTACGACGACTTCGCGCCCGAGCTAGTTGCACTCGCCGGAGCCGGGCCGATCCTGGACGAGCCGCCGGCACCGGCGCTGCGCGAGCGGATCGCCGCGACGGCCGAGCTCCCGGCCGCCGGTCCGCCACGCCGCTGGTCGCGCCCGCTCCTGGCCGTGGCTGCCGTCGCGCTGATCGCCCTCGGCGCAGCCGGCAACGCCGTCATCGGTACCCTGCTCGACGACGACGCTCCGACCGGCCCGCCCGGAACGCTCGGAGCCACCGAGACGATCGCCTTCGACGGCGAGCCGTCCGGGATCGACGTCGACGCGTCGGTGGTCGCACACACCTGGGGCACCGAGACGCTGCTCGACGTCGACGGACTGCCAGCCGGCGAGACGTACACCGTCGTGGTCATCGCCGTCAACGGCGACGAGTTCCCGTCGGGCGAGTTCATCGGCTCGACCGTTCCCGTGACGTGTGCCATGAACGCGGCGGTCCTCCGCCAGGACGCGGCCTCCATCGAGATCCGCGACGCCGATGGCGACACTGTCATGGCGTCGGAGCTCCCGCCCGCCACGGCCTGACGCCGATCAGGTACGCGGCGGCGCCCGCTGGCAGGGGTCAGCCGGATGGTACCGATCGGCGACTCGGCCGTGGAGGCAGGCGATCTCAGCGCGGGAGTGCTCGACCGCCGGCGACGTCTCGCCGTCCGCCACCGCGAGGTCGTGCCCGAGGTCGCGGGCTGCGCGGATCAGGTGCCTCTCGCGGCGGCGGCTGGTGCCAGGCGGACGGGCCTTCACGGTGGCGCGGCGGTTCCGGCGGTATCCGGTGACGGCGTCGAGCTCGGCCTCGGTGAGGGTGCAACCGATAACCTCGGGACGCAAGATCGCCGTCATGAATGCGCGCTCCGGCCCTCCGGCCCACCGGACCGCGACGATGATCGCCACGATGCCCGCGACCACTGTCACGGCCATGACCAGGAAGGTAACGGCGCTTCCTGCCGCCAATCGCCAGGGCGGAGTCCCACACGCCGTGCAGCACCACCGCGGCGAGCACGAGCGCGATCCCGTGGCCGGGCCGCCGCCGCTGGGCCACGGTCCCGATGAGGTAGATCAGCCCGGCCGAGAACAGCGCCGTGAACAGGGCATGGGAGACCACACCGGTGCCAGCCCGCAGGGCGAAGGTGCCGAGGACGCTGTCGACCTGGTCGGCACCGAAGTGCTCGGCCGCGGCGTTGCTGCCGTACAGCACGTCCTCCAGCACCTGGAAGCCCAAGCCCACGTAGGCGCCCACGATGAGGCCGTCAGACACCGTCCGGATGACCACGGGGGCGAGTCCGAGGAGCAGCAGGAAACCGATGCCCTTGGCGGTCTCCTCGACGAACGGCGCGGTGAGCCCGGCCTTCCAGTCCGCCGCCCAGCCCTGCCCGAAGAGCTTCGCGTGAGCGACATCATCGCCGCGTTGGCCGGCAGCGCGATGGCGAACGTGGCGGCGAACCCGCCGAAGACGAACGCTGCGACCGCGAGGCTCGCTGGCGTGCGCTCCCACCGGTCGACCCAGCGCAGGAACAGCAGGAACACCGCGGCGAAGGCGGCCGAGCTGAGCAGCGCCGCGACGTAGGCGTCCTCATACGCCGACGTCGTTCCCACCGTCAGGTGCCAGACGTGCCAGCTGCCGCTGACCACCAGCGCCACATACACCCACCAGCAGGCGTTGTGCGGCTGCCAGAACCGGAACCCGGCGCCCTAGCCCGTCGTGCGCTGAACGGCCGAGGCCGGAAGCTCGCGAGCTGCGGTCAGCAACCGCGTTCGAGAGGCAAGGCGAACAGCCCGACGGTGACCGCAGGGCGGCACATGCCGATGTGTCCCGACCCATCCGCGCCCGCTTCGGGTACGAACCATGGGTGTCCTGGAGCCGCACCGAGGAGACGAGCACCTTTGACGACCCGAGCCGTCAGCGAGTCGATCGTGGTGGCAGCGCCGGCGGCGGTGATCTTCGCGATCCTCGCCGACCCGCGCCAGCATCACCGTATCGACGGGTCCGGGTCGGTCCAGTCCATCGTCTCCGCCCCGGCGCGGCTGACCCTGGGTACGTCGTTCTCGGTGGGCATGCGCCTATTCGGCGTGCGCTATGTGATCACCAACCGGGTGGTCGAGTACGACGAGGACCGGCTGATCGCGTGGCGGCACTTCGCCGGGCACCGGTGGCGCTACGAGCTGCGGCCGGAGGGCGCCGGGCGCACCCGCGTCGTCGAGTCGTTCGACTACTCCCGCGTCGGCCCGCTGGCCACCGCGATCCTGCACGTCCTGCGCTTCCCGGCACGCAACCGCCGGGGCATCCAGGCCACGCTGCCCCGGCTCAAGGCCGCCGCCGAGGCCGAGCACCGTTCTGGCTGAGCCGTCCCGTCGCCTCAGCCGGGCAGGAGCCGCGCGTAGACGACGACGTTGTCGCTGTAGTCGCCGGACTCAGGCTCCAGGTCGCCGGCGCAGGTGATGAGGCGCAGCTCGGGACCGGGCGTGTTGGCGTAGACCCGCGCGCTCGGGAACGCGTCCTTGGCGTACTGCTCGACGCCGGTGACAGCGAACCGCGCTACCGTGCCGTCCTCGCGGGTCACCACGACCTCGTCGCCCTCGGCGAGCTCGTCGAGGTGACGGAACACGCCGTCGGTGCCGTTCCAAGTCAGGTGGCCGGCCAAGACCGACGGCCCGGACTCCCCCGGCGTCGGGCTCTCGTCGTACCAGCCGATCGGGTCCGGACCCTGCGGAACCTCCATGCTGCCGTCGCCGGTGAGACCGAGATCGATCACCTCCTGGCGCACCCCGAGCGACTCGATCTCGACGACGGCGGGCCGGCTCGCCGGGAGTGCGGGTGGAACCGCCGGTTCCGACGGTGTCTCGGCCGGTGCCGGCGACTCTGTGGCCGGCGGCGCCGTGGCTGGCGGCGCCGTGCTGGCCGGCGGCGCCGTGCTGGGCGGCGGCTGGACCGGCGACGGCGTGCTGGGCGGCGGCTGGACCGGCGACGGCGCCGTCGCCGCGGCCGAGCCGGAACCGTCGTCGGCGCAGCCGGCCAGGACCACGGCGAGCAACGCGGCCGCGGACAGCAGTGCCGGACGCGCCGACCGGCCCGCTCCGGCGGGCGTGCTGCCGGAGCGGGCCGTGGTCGCGGACGTGATCGTCACCGGGCGACGGCCCGGCGGCGTCGGAGCAGGCCGGCGCCGGCGACGCCGGCCAGGCCCAGCAGCACCGCGCCGGAGACGGCCAGGACAGCCGTGCCGTTGTCCGAGTGCGACGCGATGGCGCCGGCGCCGGTGTCGACACCGCCGTCGGGGATGTCGCCGATGTTGGAGCCCTCGATGATGCCGCACGACGCGGGCGCGGTGGCCTCCTGCGGCAGCGCGGGGTCCAGCTCGCTCGGGCCGGCCTCGGCGTCGTACTCGCCGTTGCCGTTGACGTCGATGCCGTGCTGGACGACGTGCAGGTTCCGCACCGCGGCCGCGGTGCCGTCCGGCAGCTCGCCGGAGCTGAACGTCCGGTTGTAGGCCACGTTGCCGTCCGCGTCGGCGACCGGCATCCGGTCCACGGCCAGCCCCGAGTCAGGCGACGAGTCGCCCTCGGTCGTCAGGGAGATGAAGATGTCGCCGTAGGACGGCAGGCCTTCGGCGGTGCTGACGATGCCGTCGCCGTCGGCGTCCGCGTCGCCCGTGGGACAGGTGAAGTCCTGTTGAAGGTCGGTGGCACCGTGGATGTGCTGGGCGTGTGGCTGGTTCGGCACCAGGCCGGTGGCCTCGATGTTCACCGTCAGGTCACCGTTGTCGGCCAGGGTGATGACCGCTGAGCCGCCGGCGCCGCTGTCGTTGAGCGAGCCCAGCGTGATGCTGTAGTCACCGGCCTCGCCCTCGCTGGTATCGCCGGTGCTGCCTGAGTGCCCCTCATGCGCCGAGACAGGCGCCAAGACACCGAGCGACAAAGCAGCGACAGCCGGAACGGCAAGGAACGCACGAGTGCGTCGCATAGCTGCGTCCTCCAGATTCATGGGAATCCCCACAGGGGGCTTGAGTAACCATTCGGAGCCCCGCCGGTTCCGGATGGGTCGATACAGGCACCAATCCGGTCCGGCACCGGCTCCGAACCCGTCGCATGGAGCAGCCCTCGCGACCGTCCGTGGCCGTGATCGGGTCCGGCGTCGCCGGCCTCACCGCCGCCTACCTGCTGCAGCGCCGCTACGACGTGCACCTGTTCGAGGCGGACGACCGGCTCGGCGGGCACGCGCACACGCACGACGTCGACGGCGCCGGCGCGCCGCTCGCGGTCGACAGCGGGTTCCTCGTGCACAACGAGCGCACTTATCCACTGCTGTTGCGGCTGTTCGGCGAGCTCGGGATCGCGACCACCGAGACCGACATGTCGATGAGCGTGAGCTGCGCGTCCTGCGGACTGGAGTACGCCGGCGCGCTGGGTCCGAACGGCGTGTTCGCGCAGCGCCGGTCCGTGGCCCGGCCGCGGTTCATCCGGATGCTCGGCGAGATCACGGCGTTCCACCGGCAGGCCCGGGCGCTGCTGGCGTCTTCATCCGGGCTGGACGGAGAGGAGACGCTCGGGGCGTTCCTCGCCCGGCACGGGCACACGGCGTACTTCACCGACCACTTCATGGTGCCGCTGGTGTCGGCGGTCTGGTCGGCCGGCCGGGCCGACGCGCTGGCCTACCCGGCCCGCTTCATGTTCCGGTTCCTCGACAACCACGGCATGCTCGCGGTCGGCGGATCGCCGCGCTGGCGGACGGTCAGCGGAGGGTCGCGCACGTACGTGGAGCGTGCCGCCAAGAACCTCACCTCGGTGCGGACGTCGACCCCGGTGCGCGGCCTGCGACGCACCGGCGACGGCGTGCTGGTGCGCGAGGAGTCGGACACGGTGCACCGGTTCGACCACGGGGTGGTGGCGACCCACGCGGACCAGGCGCTGCGGCTGCTCGAGGACCCGACGCCGGCCGAGCGGGACGTGCTGGGGGCGTTCGGCTTCTCGGTCAACGAGGCCGTCCTGCACACCGACGCGACACTGCTGCCGAAGGAGCGGCGGGCGTGGGCGTCGTGGAACCATCGAGTGCCCGCGTGCCGCGCCGGCGGTCGGCCGGTCCCGGCGCCGGTCGCGATCTCGTACCACCTGAACCGGCTGCACCGGCTGGGCGTGGCGGCGGGTGGGCGGGAGTACGTCGTCACGCTGGGGGCCACACAGCAGGTCGCCCCGGACGCCGTCGTGGCCCGAATGGTCTACGAGCACCCGATCCACACCGTCGAGACCGTGGCGGCGCAGCAGCGGCTGCCGGAGCTGGCCACCGGCCGGACGGTGTACGCCGGCGCCTGGCAGGGGTGGGGCTTCCACGAGGACGGCTGCGCGTCGGGCGCCCTCGCCGCGGCGCACCTGGGGGCCCGCTGGTGACGGCGCCGGCGCTGTATGCGGCGACCGTGACGCACACGCGCTACGAGCGGGTGCGCCGCACGTTCCGGTACCGCACCTTCCTGTGGCTGGTCGACCTCGACGACCTGCCGCGGCTGCCGCGTGCGCTGCGGGCGCTCGCGGCGTTCCGCGCCCGCGACCACTTCGCCGGCTCTGCGCCGACGATCCGGGCCGGGCTGGAGTCGTGGCTGGCCGAGAAGGGTACGTCTCTGGACGGCGGCCGCGTGCTCATGCTCACCAACGCCGCCGTGCTCGGCTACGTGTTCAACCCGATCACGGTGTTCTGGTGCCTGGACGCGGACGGCGCGCCGCGCTGCGTCGTCACCGAGGTGCACAACACCTACGGAGGCCGGCACGCCTACGTCCTGCGGCCCGACGAACACGACCGGGCGACGACCGCGAAGGAGCTGTACGTGTCGCCGTTCTTCCCCGTCGACGGCGGATATGCCATGACCGTCCCCCGCCCGGACCGCCGGCTGCGGCTGTCGGTCACGCTGTCGCGCCCCGGCCCCGGCGGTGCGAGCGAGCCGGCGTTCGCCGCGTCGCTGATCGGACGCCGCCG